>NZ_JAQPZJ010000001.1:0-2055000 GCF_028920805.1 Methylobacterium sp. 092160098-2
GATGCTGCCGGTGCTCGAGGCCGTGGTCCAGACCGGCAAGCCGCTCCTGATCATCGCCGAGGACATCGAGGGTGAGGCGCTCGCCACGCTCGTCGTCAACAAGCTCCGCGGCGGCCTGAAGGTCGCGGCCGTGAAGGCGCCGGGCTTCGGTGACCGCCGCAAGGCGATGCTCGAGGACATCGCGATCCTGACCAAGGGCCAGATGATCGCCGAGGACCTCGGCATCAAGCTCGAGAACGTGACGCTCCCGATGCTCGGCCGCGCCAAGCGCGTGCGGATCGAGAAGGAGAACACCACGATCATCGACGGCGTCGGCGAGAAGGCCGACATCGAGGGCCGGATCAGCCAGATCAAGGCGCAGATCGAGGAGACCACCTCGGACTATGACCGCGAGAAGCTTCAGGAGCGTCTGGCCAAGCTCGCGGGCGGCGTCGCGGTGATCCGCGTCGGCGGCGCGACCGAGGTCGAGGTCAAGGAGAAGAAGGACCGCGTCGACGACGCCCTCAACGCCACCCGCGCGGCGGTCGAGGAAGGCATCGTCCCCGGCGGCGGCACCGCGCTCCTGCGCGCCAAGAAGGCGGTCGCTGCCCTGAAGTCCGACATTCCGGACGTCCAGGCCGGCATCAAGATCGTCCTCAAGGCCCTTGAAGCCCCGATCCGCCAGATCGCCCAGAACGCGGGCGTCGAGGGTTCGATCGTGGTCGGCAAGATCACCGACAAGGCGGACTCCGAGACCTACGGCTTCAACGCCCAGACCGAAGAGTACGTCGACATGATCCAGGCCGGCATCGTCGACCCGGCCAAGGTGGTGCGTACCGCCCTGCAGGACGCGGCCTCGGTCGCCGGCCTGCTGGTGACCACTGAGGCGATGGTCGCTGACGCTCCGAAGAAGGACAGCCCTGCTCCGGCGATGCCGGGCGGCGGCATGGGCGGCATGGACTTCTAAGTCCACGCCACCGCGCATGACGGAGGAAGGGGGTCGCCGAGAGGCGGCCCCTTTTCTTTTGGCGCTGCCGTGGCTGCTCGGCGCGCGCGGCGGAGTCCGGTCGGGCTCAGCGGCCTTGACGCGACGCCGGGGCCTGAAGGCGGGCTCGCACGGTGGCAATCAAGGATTGCCGGACACGCTCGGTCGCCTGGAAAGGGATGTCGAAGTTCAGGCTGTGGTAGATCAGGTCGCGGATACCGTCGTGATCGGGGTCTCCGCCGCCGCCCTCGATGACGTCGAGGATCCAGGCATGGATCGCCGCGTGATCCGACGGATCGGGATCCGCGGCGAGGACCAGATGGCCGCCGTGCATCCAATCATCGCGCAGGGCTGCGGATTCTTCGGCGGCTGTTGGCATGACCTGACCTTGCGACTCTGATTGGCGCGGCCGCGACAACAGAGTATCCGCGCGCCGCGATGGAGTTCTTCCACATCAACGGCGGAGCCTCGACGTCGGCGGCGCCGCCGCGTCACCGGTGCGACCGCGCCTCACCCTGCCGCGAAGGCGCACAGCGGTCGAGGGGAGGCCGACGTCTCGGGCTCAGTCCGCGCGTCCGCGGTCGCGCGCGCCGACCGTGACGAGTCCAGCGCGCCGGCGCCCGAAGCCCCGTCTCAAGGCGGTTCGAGTGGCAGGCGACGAACGAAAAACGGGACGGCTTTCGCCGTCCCGTTCAAAGGCTTACCTATCGGCCAAGGAAGATCGAAGCCAGTCGCTGGAGCAGGCCCCGCGGTGCGGGCGGAGGCTCGCTCTGCCCAGGACCGTCCCCGATCTAAGCGTTGGCGGCGAAGGGGTGCTGCGCCGAGTTGCGCTGCTCGGTGACCGTCGAAGCCTTCGGCTCACCGTTGACGGCGCGCTGGATCGACAGCTTGGTCGCCTCGTAGTTGTACTTCTGGATCTTGGCGTCGTCGGCCGCCTCCCAGTGGATGAACACGCCGACCAGGATGTACAGGTCGTCGGCCTCGTCCGCCGGGATGATGCCCTCGGCCACCGCGTCCTGCACGGCCTTGGCAACGCCGTGCTGGGCCGGGCCGAACATCTGGACGGCCTGACGGGCGTCGTTGATGGTGACCTTGTTGAACATCAGGGTGTTCGGCTTGCACGGCAGGTTCGGCGCGATGACCGCGAGCAGGCTGGTGAAGCCGTGCTTGTTGTTCACGAGGCCGTTGCAGAAAGCCGTCTCGGCGGGCGAGCCGCGCGGTCCGATGATGAGATCGATGTGGGCGACCTCGTTGCCCTCGCCGACGAGCGCTTCGCCGACCTGAACCTTGGTGATCTTCGCCATTCGGTGTCTCTCCCTGGATTCCGAAATAGAGCCGCGCGCCGGGCGGTGCCGCGGCCGGGAAGCCATCCTTGTTATCGGCGCCCGACCATGCCGGCCGAGCCGGATGAGCCGAGCCGGTTGGGCCGGACAGCGCGGCGGACCCTACAGCGGGGCCCAGCGGCTCACAACCCGCGCAAGGCTCTGACACGAAGGAATTTCCATCTGTCCGGTGCCGCGATCCCCGGATCGTGCACCTGGGTCAGGCCAGCCGTGCGCCGGCAGCCGCAAGGGCGTCCCAGAACAGCGTCGCGACCGTAAAATCGGCGCTCGTGCCAGGATTGATGGCCCGCGCCTTCAACGACGCGTCGAAGGCCAGCAGCGCGTCGACCGGCCGTGCGGCGAGGTCGATCCCGGCGCGAAGGGCCTCGGCCTCCCGGCGGATGCGTTCGGCCGCCGCGGCGCCGTGCTTGCGGGCGACATGGCTGTCGGGGACCGCCTGGAGAAAGGCGAGATGAATCGCGGTCGTACACCATGTGGGGTCGAGCCCCCCAGCGCGGGCCTCGGCCAGGGCCGCGAGCCCGATCGCCGGCACGTCCGCGAAGTCCGTCACGTAGGCGCGGGCGATCCGGTCCCGGTTGGCGGCCTCCGCCATTGCATCGTGCAGGGCGGCGGGCGCCGCGTGGGCGACGTCGTGGTGCTCGGCTTGGCCGAGGCCGCCCGGATTGGCGAGGCGGATGGCCGCGAAGACGGCGTCCGCATCCGTGGTGTTCAGCGTCTTGAGCGCCGTCGCGACGGTCAGGCCCCGCTCGGCCGCGACGGCCAGGGGGGCGCAGAGGAGCAGGATGCCGAGATTGGTGTTCTGGCCCACCGCCGCCATCGTGGCGGCGACGCCGTCGCGGATCCGCATGCCCACGCCGGCGCCCGCCCGGGCCAGGGCCGGCGCCGAGACATCGGCGCTGATGACGAAATCCGCCAGCACCATGCGATGGCCGGGCGCGTAGGCGTGGACATTGCCGGGCTTGAGGGCGTCGAGCTCCGCGAGGCAGGCGGCCCGGTAGAGCGTGCCGATCAGCGCCGCGTCGAGGCCGCTCATCCCGGTTCCGCTCGTGCCGGGTCCGCTCATGCCACCACGAGCCGGGGACGGCTGGCGCCGCGGGCCGCGGCGAGGAAGCCGCGCACCACCGCGGCGGCGATATCGGTCTCGCACACGGTCTGCAGGCCCGACCAGGCCGGCATGGAATTGACCTCCAGGACCGAGAACCCGCCCTCCCCGTCCTCGACGAGGTCGACGCCGGAATAATCGACGCCGACCGCGGCGGCGGCCGCCTCGGCCAGCTCGGCGGCGGCGCGCGGCATCGCCCAGGGGAGCGGCCGGCCGCCCCGGTGGACGTTGGTGATCCAGCCGTCGCCCTCGCGGATCATGCCGGCGATGGCCCGTCCGTCGCAGACGAACACCCGGTAATCGCGCCACAATCCGTCCCGGCGGGGAACGTAGCGCTGGAGATAGTAGACCCGCGCCACCGCCTCCTCGTCGGGAAGGTCTTCCGGGCGCTCGATGAGGGCAAGTCCCTCGCCTTGTGACCCGAACAGCGGCTTCAGCACCAGGGGCGCACCCGGCCGTGCCTCGGCGGCGACCAGGGACGCCGCCGCCTCGCGCTTCGAGAAGACCCAGGTCTCCGGCGTCGGGAGCCCGGCCCGGTCGATGAGCAGCGACGTGGCGGCCTTGTCCACCGAGCGCTCGATCGCGGTCGGGGCGTTCCAGACGGTGACACCAGACGCGACAAGGGCGTGCAGCACCCCGAGCCGCATCGTCGTCGCCTCGAAGGTGCCGCCCGCAATGGTCCGCATCAGCACGCCGTCCGGCAGCGCGTCCGGGAAGCCCGGCACGCGCAGGGGCTCGCTGCCGCCCGTGACCACGGCGACGTCCGCCAGGGAGAACAGGACCGGCTCCACGCCGCTCGCGCGCAGGGCCGCCAGCAGGCGGTTCTTGTGCCAGGTGCCGTTATCGGCCGCGAGCCCGATGCGCATGGGGGTCCTGATCGTCACGCTGCCACCCGCCTGCGGGGGGGCCAGGAAGATGTCGCCGTCCGGATCCGGTTGGGGCTCCCTCTCCCGCAGGGGAGAGGGAGCCCGGCGTGCTTCACGCGAAGGACGCGTCGACCAGCGTCGGCTCCAGACGGCCGCCGCGGTAGGTGACGCCGGTGCGCACCGACGTGACGATCGCCTCGGCCGGCGAGAACAGGGCGCCGTCGATCTTGTAGAAGTCGCCGTTCACCCGGCCGAAGATGTCGGCGAAAGGCGCGCCATGGTCGCTCGACGTCGTCGAGGGCAGCTGTTCGGCGAGCTGCCTGGCATCGGCATCGTCGGCATCCACGAAGAGCTGCACGCGTCCGCCGTAGATGATCGCGTCGTTGGTGCGGCCCATCGCCTTGATGAAGTCCGGGTGCGGCGGCGACAGCGGCGCCGAGCCGATCCCGTCCACGATGGCGTGCAGGTCGAAGCCGACCGTGTGGGCCTTGTGGAGGGCGACCTCGAGGACGCGGGCCACGACCTGGGTGGAGCCGGCGAGGCTCTGGGTCGGCGCGAAGATGAAGGTCAGGTCCTCGGGCTTCAGGCCGGAGGCCTCGGCGACCTTGGCGACGACGCTCTCCGGCGGCCCGCCCGCCGCTTCCAGCACGAGGGCAGTCTTCGTGGCGGAGTCGCGAAAGCCGAGTTCCTGGTACAGGTCCTCGACGGCCGCCACCGCCCGGCCGGGCCCCGAGCCGAGGGCGAAGAAGCCGGAATCACCGGTCTCGTCCGCGAGGCTCCAGCCCGCATACTGGCTCCCCAGACAGGCGAGGACCGGGTCGGCGGCGTGGACCGTCACCGAATAGGGCCAGGAGGCGATCGGTCCGGTCGGCGCGATCGTGACGGTGCCGAGGCCGCCGAGGCAGATCTCGGCGATGCGCCGCCCGGCTTCGATCGACCCCCTTGCCTGCGCGCCGGCATCGACCATCCGGGCGCCGCCGGCCGCCTGCGTCACGGAGAGCCGCAGCGTCGCGGCATCCGCCACGAGCCGCTCGACGAGGGGCGCCGCGAGCGCGTTGATGCTGGGATAGGATTGGCTGGCACTCATGACAGGGCTTCCTCGGGGTGAGTTTTCTTCGCCGCGCAGACGGCCCGCAGGCGCGCCGTGTGCGTTTCCAACAGGGCGAGCACCTCCGCCCGGTCCGCGCCTTCGGCCAGCACCGTGCAGAGCGGCGCGTCGCGGCGGACCACCGCGCCGGGGCACGGACGGTCGCGCACGCAGTCCGGCCACTCGAGGTCCGGAACAGGCGCAAGCTCCCGGTCCGCGTAACAGATCTGCGCGGCCGCCGCATCCGCCGGATGCGGCCCGGGGTCCGGCATCGTGCCGAGGCTGGCCGCGATATGGGCGGGAAGCAGCGGAATCCCGCGCCGGTCGAGGATGTCCAGCGTCGCGCCGGGCCGGGGATTGATCTCGGTGAGCCACCACGCCGAACCCTCGACCAGCAGGTCGGCGCTGGCGAGCCCCCGCAAGCCGGTCGCGGCGACGATCCGCTCGGTGCCGGCGGCGATGGCGTCCACGAGCGCAACGGGGAGCGCCGGGGCTTCCCCGGCACCGCGGGCCAGGGCCCCGGCATAGCGGAAGGGACGGATCGGCGACGGCGCGCACCATTGCTCGGTGACGGCGAGGATGCGGATCGTCCGGCCGTCGGCGAGGAAGTTCAAGGCGTGCGGCCGGCCCGGTACGCGTTGCTGGAAGTAGTGGCCCTGCGGTGCCGGCGACCGGGTCGCAGCCCGGATGTGGTTGCCGCCGCTGCCGCCCGCGCGCTTGAGCAGCCACGCCCGCGGATCCGGCGGCGGGTCGGTTGCCACCGCGGGATGCGGCACGCCGAGGCGTGTGCAGAGGGCCGCGAAGGCCAGGGGCGCCTTGAGGGTCGAGACGGTCTCGGCCGACGCGCCGATCAGCCGGTGCCGCGCGGCGAGGCGCCCGATCAAGTCCGGCGCGTCCTCGAAGCCACTGCCCAGAATGAGCCCGATCGGGCGGCCGGCGGCTACGGCCAGATGGTCGAGCGCGGCCACCGTCGCGTCCGCGGCCGGCGCGGTTCCGAAGCGGCCGGGCAGCGGCCGGTAGGCCTCGGCGGCGGCGAGCGTATCCGCGTCCCCGAACAGATCGGCTACGTAAGGACGAAGCCCGGCACGCCGCGCCGCCTCGGCCAGGGCGCGCCCGGCCTGGGCGGCGATCAGGACCGCATCCGCCATCCGGGGCCGGCTCGTATCGGACTAGCCGGCGATCTCCACTGCGAGCGCGTAGGCGTCGCGGAAGTCGAGGCAGAGCGGCGTGTCGGAGGCGAGCATCCGGTCGAACAGGCGCCGCTGCGTCTGGTACTTCACGTTGCCGACTGCCAGCGCGCCGATGCCGACGCCCTTGCCGGTGGGCAGGGCGACGTCGACCGCGTTCACGTCGATCCCCGCGATGCCGGCAGGCGGCACGGCGTTGACGTCCGAGGCGACGAGCAGCTTCGGCGCCGACTTCAGGTCCTCCGCGGTGAGGATCGGGATGCCCGCCGGCCCGGCGGAGAGGATGACGTCGGCGTCGCGGATGGCGGCGCGGCGATCCTCGGGGGTCGTGCCGTCGACAGCGCCGACCTCGATGCCGAAGCGCCACTTCATCGTGAAGGCGATCTTCGAGACCCGCTCCTCGCCGTCGTGCCCGACCAGAACGGTGGTGGCGCCCTGCAGGGCGCCGATCACCGCGGCCACGTAGGCGACGACGCCGGCGCCGCCGAAGATCACGATGCGCTTGCCGGTGAGGTCGGTGTTGAACTTCTGCCGCAGGGCGCGGGAGACCTGGGCCACCATGGCCGCGCCGGTGGTGAACGAGCCGGCCGGATCTGCGAAGACGTGATTCACGAAGGGCGGCACGAAGGCCTTCTTGGCGCGGTCGACCATGTCGAGGGCGTCCTCGGCGTTCTTGCCGCCGATGAAGATGCCCGTTCGCGTCCCGTCGGCCGGCGACCGCGAGAAGATCGAATCCTGGGTCAGCGAGACAACGTCGGCGAGGCTGACCTCGGTGTAGGTCACCACCGTCTCGAACCCGGCATCCACGGCCATGTTCACGTCGAACGGGCTCATGTGCCGGAGCGGCGTCAGCATGTGGAGGATCGAGCGGGCCATGAAATCCTCATGCGGCGCGCGACAGATGCGCCTGTCCACCGTCCAAACCCGGAGCGGTGCCCCGGGTCAAGCCCGGGGTGGGCGGCTCACGCCGGACCGGTTACCGAAGCGCCACTGTTGCGGCCCCGGGCGATGACGAACCGGAGCGGGCCGCCGCGGTCGAGGCCGGCCACCAGGGCGCGGGCCTCGGCCTCGGACGCCATCAGGGCGAAGCCGGTCGGCCCCCAGGAGGACTGCCCGTAGCCCGGCACGCCCTGCGCGGCGATGCTCGCCAGCGCCTCCGCCACCGCGGCGCTGGCGTAGCGGCCCCCCTGATGGGGCGCGAAATGGTCGCCGATCAGCGTCTGGATTCGGGTGATCCCGGCACCGAAGCCCTGGGGCTCGGCCAGGGCGACCGCGGGCAGGACCTGCATCAGCGCGATCCGGCAGATCTCCGCCGCCTGGGCCTCGGGAAAGCGCGGCAGATCGCGGAACGCCTCGACCTCGCGCGTCCCGTGCACGCCCGCCATGCCCGGATCGAGGATCAGGACGATCCGCCAGGCCTCGGGATAGGGCAGACGCGCGATGACCGGAGGCGGGCCCCCGTCCGCGCCGCGGCCGCCATCGACGATCAGGCCGCCCTCCGTGAAGGCGCGCAGGCCCACGCCGGACCGGTTGCCCCGGTCCAGGGTTGCCGCGAAGGCATCCGGCGCGAAGGGCTCGCCGCTGAGCCGTGCCATGGCTGCCGCCACCGCGAGGGCGAGCTGCGTGCCCGAACCGAAACCGGCATGGGCCGGGATGACCCGCTCCACCGTCACCGCCACGTCTTCGCCGTGCCCGAGATGGGCGGCGGCGGCACGGACATAGCCGCGCACGCGGTCGGCTTCGGGTCCCTCCACGGAAGGCCGCGCTGCCCGACGGGCGCTCAGGGCGAGGGACGGCGCATCGATGGCGAGCCCGATGCTGCCGAACCGGCGGCCGAGACCGCCGTGCAGGTCCAGGAATCCGAAATGCAGCCGTGCCGGGGCCTCGACCCGCACGGCACCGTCCGCTGCCACCTCGTTCCTTTCAGGGACCTCGCCCAACACACGTCCCTCGAATCCCGCAGGCCCGGCGCATGCGCGGCGCGCTTTTCACACGTGGCCCGGGGCCAGGCAACTTGGACAGGCCTGGATCGCACCGCCATCACGGCAATTCCGGCGCTCGGTTCCAGTTCAGGTTGCGCGGTCGCTCGGCCTGTCCGCACAAGGTGTCCGCAGGATCGCGGGGCGGCGCCGGCCCATCCGCGCAATCCACCTCGCGAACCACCTTGCAAACCCCCTGGCGATCCACCTTGCGATGCGGATCGCCGCCGGACCCCCCTTGCCGCGGTGCGCGGATGAATGCAAACCTAGGGGTTGCGACGGCGCGCCGAGTTTGCCGCTGCCCGGACATGCCGGGCGGATGCGCCATTCCGATTCGGTGGGGAACCCTCATGCTGAGGCGCACCTGCTTCGTCCGGTCTTACGGCCGTCGCCCGCTCCGAAACCAAGCAAGAACGTTGCGAGAGGGAGCATGGCAGCCTGGGTGAAGGGTGGCGCGACGGACGCGGGCACCGCCGTCGAGGCGGCCGCATCCCTGCTCGCCAAGGCGCGCGCGCCGGTGATCGCCGGCCTCAGCGCCGACGTGGCTGCGATCCGCGCAGCCTATGATCTCGCGGGGCGCATCGGCGCCTCGGTCGATACCGCCGGCGCGGCCGGGACCTATGCCGAGCTCGGAGCGCTGAGCCGGGTCGGTGCCCTCACGACGACGCCTGCCGAGGCCGTCGGACGCGCCGACACGGTTCTCGTCGTCGGTGCCGCCCCCTGGCAGGCGCCGCTCATGAAACGCCTGATCGACGCCAAGCCGACCCGTGGGCGTGCCGCCGGATCCGACAGGGCCCTCCTGGCGGTGGGTGCGAACGCCGGTGCGGCGCTGGCCTGGCCCGCCGATGGCGGGCTGCCGGAGGCCGTGGCCGAGCTGCGGGCCTATGCCCGCGGGCATCTCGCCGGTGACGCCTTGCCGGGTCAGATCGCGTCCCGGCTCGCGGCCGCGCAGTACGGCGTGCTGCTCTACGATCCGGCCGAACTCGGCGAGTTCGGTGTCGAGATGCTCCAGGGCCTCGCCATGGAGCTAAGCGAAACCACACGCTGCTTCACCCTGGCGGTCGGTGCGGCCGGGCAGGACCGGGCCGTCGTGCCGGTCTCGGCCTGGACGACCGGTCAGGCGCCCCGCAGCGGCTTCGGGCGCCGCGTCCCCGAGCATGATCCCTGGCGCTTCGACGCCGCCCGGCAGGTCGCTGCCGGCGAGGCCGACGCCGTTCTCTGGCTCGGTGCCGTCCCGGTGGCGCGCCCGGAATGGCTGTCCGCGGTGCCGTCCGTGGCTCTGGTCGCGGAAGGCGAGGCGCAGGCTGCCGAGGTGGTGATCTCTGTCGGCCAGCCTGGCCGCGACCACGGCGGCGTCCTGTGGAACGAGCAGCGCGCCGCCCTGACCTTCTGGCCGGCCACTGCGCCGTCGGATCTGCCGTCGGCCGCGTCGGTGCTGGCCGCGCTCAAGGAGCGTCTGGCCACGGTGCAGGCCGCGTCGAGGAGTGATTCCGCATGCTGAGCGTGATCCGGGGCGGGCGCGTCGTCGATCCGACCGCGTCCCGCGATTCTGTCGGTGACGTCTGGATCGAGGATGGCCGCATCATCGAACCGCCGGGCCGCGAGCCCGACGCCGTGATCGATGCGGCGGGCTGCGTGGTGATGGCCGGCGGCGTCGAGGTGCATTCGCACATCGCCGGCGGCAACGTGATCACCTCGCGGCTGCTCCTGCCCGACCTCTACGTGAGCGAGGCGGCCCCCGACGGCCATCCCTTCGCCCATGCGGGCGGGGCCGCGGCCTGGATCGGCTCGACCTACGCGCGGATGGGCTACACCACGGCCGTCGAGCCGGCGATGCCGCCGACCCACGCCCTGGGCACGCAGCTCGAGCTCGCCGACATCCCGCTGCTCGACCGCGGCGCCCTCACGGTGATGGGCAACGACGACCAGCTTCTGGAGATGCTGCGCGAGCGCCAGGGCGGCAACGCCGTGCGCGACCTCGTCGCCCTGTCGGTCGCCCAGTCCCGCGGCCTCGGGGTGAAGTGCATCAACGCGGGCGGCGCCTCCGCCTTCAAGGACGGGGCGCTGCGCCTGTCGCTGGACGACGAGATCCCCTGCTACGGGCTCTCGACCCGGCAGATCATGGGCTCGCTCCTCGACGCGGTCGAGGAGATCGGCGTCCCGCACCCGCTGCACGTCCACTGCAACAACCTGGGCCTGCCCGGAGCGGACGACAGCTTCATGGCGACCCTGGATGCAGCGGAGGGCCGGCGCATCCACTTCGCCCACGCGCAGTTCTACGCCTACGGCGCGGTCGATCCGGCCAATCCCGGCACCGGCGGTTTCCGCTCGGCCGCCGAGCGCATCGCGCAGGCGATCGCCGACAATCCGAACGCCACCCTCGACATCGGGCAGGTGGTGTTCGGCCAGACGGTGACGGTGTCCCTCGACATCCTCCGTCAGTTCGCGGGCCGGAAGGGCGCGAAGCCGAAGAAGTGGGTGCTGAACGCGGGCGACGCCGAAGGCGGCGGCGTGGTGCCGTTCCTGTACCGGCCCCGGGGCCCGACCAGCTCGCTGCAATGGGCGATCGGCCTGGAGATCATGCTGCTCTCCACCGATCCGGAGCGGACGATCCTGACGACCGACCACCCGAACGGTGGCCCGTTCACCCAGTACCCGCGCATCATCCACCTGCTGATGGACAAGTCGGAGCGTGACCGCGAGATCGCGACGCTGCCCAAGATCGTGGGCGAGCGCTCCGGCCTTCCTGGCCTGGAGCGCGAGTACACGCTCTCGGAAATCGCGCAGCTGACCCGGTCGGGTCCGGCCAAGCTGCTGGGGCTGGACGACCGCGGCCATCTGCGGGCCGGTGCCCGGGCGGACGTGGCGGTCTACCGGGACGACACCGACCGAACCGCGATGTTCACCGCCGCCAAGCTCGTCCTCAAGGACGGCGTGCCGATCGTCGAGGACGGCGAGGTGGTGGAATGGCGGGCCGGCCGGACGCTGTCGCTGACGGTCGAGTCCGACAAGGCCATGGCGAAGCGCGCCGACACCTACCTGACGGAGCGGTTCGGCGAGGGCCTCGACAGCTTCGCCGTGCCCGACGCGGCCTTCGGCGACGGTCCGGACAATTTCGAGGCGGTGCCATGCCGGTTGTGATCAGAGGGGCGAGCCGCGGGAAGAACGATGTCTGATCTCTCCCTCAACGGCATCCCGGTCATCGACACCTTCGCGGAGGCGTTCGATGTGGCCGGCACCGCCATCATCGTCACGAACGACACCGCCAAGTGGGCGATGATCGCCGCCACCACGATGACGGGCTTCGCCACCTCGGTGATCGGCTGCGGCGCTGAGGCGGGCATCGACGCCGAGCTGTCGCCGGAGGAGACTCCCGACGGGCGGCCGGGCGTGCGCATCCTGCTGTTCGGCTTCGAGCCGAACGGCCTCAAGGACCAGCTGATCAAGCGGGTCGGCCAGTGCATCCTCACCTGCCCGGGCACCGCCTGCTACGCCGGCGTCGACGGGCCGACCAAGATCAAGCTCGGCGGCGCGATCCGCTATTTCGGTGACGGCTTCGCGGTGGCCAAGCGCCTGCCCGACGCCACCGGCAAGGCCCGGCGCTACTGGCGCATCCCGGTGATGGACGGCGAGTTCCTCTGCGAGGACACGGTCCGAGCCGTAGACGGCGCGGTCGGTGGCGGCAACCTGCTGTTCCTCGGCCGCAACCACGCCGAGACGCTGAAGGTCGCCGAGATCGCCGTGGAGGCCGCCAAGGCGGTGCCGGGCGCGATCCTGCCGTTCCCCGGCGGCATCGTCCGTTCCGGCTCCAAGGTCGGCGGCCGGACCAAGGGCATGATGGCCTCGACCAACGACGCTTACTGCCCGACCCTCAAGGGGCGCGCCGGCTCGGCGCTCCCGGCCGAATGCGGCGTGGTGCTGGAGATCGTGATCGACGCCCTGACCTCGCAGGGCGTGTCCGACTCGATGCGCGCCGGCCTGCACGCGGCCACCGAGATCGGCGGCAAGCACGGGCTGATCGCGGTCACGGCCGGAAATTACGGCGGCAATCTCGGCCGCCACCACTACCATCTGCGCGACCTGATCGCGCGCGACGACGCCAAGACGGAGGGCTGAGCCGTGAGCACCCTCACCCTGCGTGCGGCTCCGCCGGAGCGCCTGGACTTCCTCAACATCAACCCCGCGGCTCTGAGCCGCCTGTCGCAGGGCGAAGCCGAGCGCCTGGAGGTCGGGACCACCCGGACCGGCGTGCGCCTCGGCGACTGCTTCGCCGTCTCGTTGGACGGCTCCGACACCCTGACCCTCGAGGGCGGCCACGAGCGTCTCGACCGGGTCGGCGCCTCCCTGTCGGCGGGCACGATCCGGGTCACCGGCGATGTCGGCCAGCGCCTCGGCGCCGGCATGGCGGGCGGCCGCGTCACCGTCACAGGCCATGCCGGGCCCTATGCGGCCTCCGGCGCCACCGGCGGCACGATCACCATCGAGGGCGATGCCGGAGATTACGCCGGCGGTGCGGTCTATGCCGCCAAGGCCGGGCTCGACGGTGCGACCCTGATCATTCGCGGCACGGCCGGCGCCCATCTCGGCGACCGGATGCGGCGCGGGACGATCGTGGCCGGACGCGCGGGGGCCTTCGCGGGATCGCGCATGATCGCCGGAACCCTGGCGGCCCTCGCGGTGGGCGATCACCCCGGTCTCGGCATGCGCCGCGGAACGCTTCTCCTGGGTGCGCACGGCCGGATGGCTTCGACCTTCGTGGAGACGGGGACGCACGATCTCGTGTTCCTCCGGCTCCTGGCGAAGGCGCTGCGCGGCCTCAGCGCCGAGCATGCCGACCTGCTCGCCAAGCCGCTGCGTCGCTACTCGGGCGACCTCGCCACCATCGCCAAGGGCGAGATCTGGGTCGCGGCCTGACGCCGCCTGGGCAAGGGGCGTGGACGCGTCCTATGCTCTCCGCCAAGCCGGCCCGATCGAGGCCGGCAACCCGGGGACACGCCCATGTTGCTGCTGCTGTCGATCTGCCTCGTCGCCCAACCCTCGACCTGCCGCGAGGACCGGATCGAGATGTCGTTCGAGAAAGCGAGCCCGTTCGTCTGCCTGCGCAACTCGCAGAGTGCGCTGGCGACCTGGCAGGCCGCGCATCCCGAATGGCACGTGGAACGCTGGCGCTGCGCCGCCAAGGGCAGCCTGCCGAAGGAGCTGTGACGGCACCTTGGCTCAGCGGCCGGACGGTGACATGCTCGGTCCCGCATTGACGGCGCGACGACCACGATGCGCTCGCTGAAGGTCCGCTTCGCCCTGTTGCTCGGGGGCACCGCCATCGTCGTGATGCTGGCGGCCGCGGCCGCGCTGGCGGCGATCGGGGCGGCGGAACGGACCGTCGACCGCACCCTCGAGGCCCAGCGTCGCCTGGAACTTCTGGCCGAGCTGTCGGGCCGCCTCACCCAGTTCGGCATGGCGGCCGTGGAGACCGTCGGCAATCCCGACGGCCAGCCTGAGGCGATGGCGATCGCCCGAGACAATGCCGACCGCGCCCTGACCACCGTGGATGAGGCGCTCGCCAAAAGCTTCCCGCCGAGCGACGACCCGGCCGACCGGATGCAGTACGCCGCCCGTACACGCCCCATGGCCCAGCTGCGCGCGGCCCGCGCCGTCCTGGACCGGCAGGTGTCGCTGATCAGCCGCCAGACCGATCCGGAGCGGCGCCAGGACGCGATCAAGGGGGCGCTCAACGGCTTCGGGGCCATGACCGGCCAGCCCCTGTCCTTCCTGATCGAGGCCGAACGGCGCAGCATGGCCCTCGGCTCCGAGCAGGCCCGGGCGCTGTCGGAGCGCCTGCGTCTGGCCGCCGCCGCCGCGGTGGCGGCGGCTCTCGTGCTGCTGGCGATCCTCTACCGCGGCGTCACCCGGCCGACCCTGGCGCGGATCGAGGAGGTCCGCCGGGCCGCGAGCGCCATCGGCCACGGCGCCCTCGACACCCGGCTCTCCGTCGCCACGCGCGACGAACTCGGACTGCTGATGACCAACGTCAACCGCATGGCCGCCCGCCTCGCCCGGCGGGAATCGCGGGTTGCGGCCGACCGCGCGGCGCTGGAGGATACCGTGGCGGCACGCACGGCCGATCTGCGGGCCGCCAACGCCCGCCTCGAAGCCGTCGACCAATCCCGGCGCCGCTTCTTCGCCGATGTCAGCCACGAGCTGCGCACCCCCCTCACGGTCATCCTGGGCGAGTGCGACCTCGCCCTGCGCGGCGCATCCCGGGGCGCCGACCCGAATCCGGTTTTCGCGACGATCAAGAAGCGGGCGCAGCGTCTCAAGCTAAGGGTCGAGGACCTGCTGCGGGTTGCGCGCTCGGAATCCGGCGAGATCGAGTTCGACAAGCGCCGTCTGGGACTCGCTCAGCTCCTCGCGGAGGCGGTGGACAACATGAGCTCCGAAGCGGCCCGCCGTCGCGTCGGCCTCGGCCTCGATCCCGGCACCCGGGACGTCGAGTGCCTCGCCGACCGCGAATGGATCCGCCAGACCGTCGAGAGCCTCGTGGACAACGCCCTGCGTCATGCCGCCGGCCTCACCCGCGTCGAGGTTGCCCTGGCGGCGGGCCCGGGACCCATCGGGCGGATCACCGTCACGGACGACGGTCCGGGCTTCAATGCATCCGAAGCCGACCTGTTCGAACGCTTCAGGCGTGGATCGGGGGCGGGTCCCGACGAGACCGGATTCGGCATCGGCCTCGCCCTGGCGCGCTGGATCGTCGAGCAGCATGGCGGCACGATTCGGCTCGGTGCCGGGCCCGACGGGCGCGGCGCCCGCGTGACCCTGGACATCCCGGCCCTCGATCCGGCATGGGATGCGGGGCCGGTCGACGGCGCGACCGGCGGGCAGGTGAAGGAGTCGGCCGCATGACGCGGATCCTGATCGTCGAGGACGACATCGACATCCGCGGCCTTCTGGCTCGGGGCCTGGAAGCCGAGGGATTTGAAGTCGGGACGGCAGCCTGCGTGGACGAGGCGCTCAAGGCCGCCCACGATCCGGCCCCCGGCGCCGTGCTCCTCGACATCAACCTCCCGGACGGGTCGGGGCACGACGTCTGCCGCTCCCTGCGGGAGGGCGGCTTTCCCGGGGCGATCCTGTTCCTCTCCGCCCGGGACGAGATTCGTGACCGGGCCGAAGGGCTGGCGCTCGGCGCCGACGACTACATCATCAAACCCTTCGAGTTCGACGAGCTGGTCGCCCGCCTGCGGACCCATCTGATGCGGCGCGAGCAGGCGGAGGCACCGCGGTCGCGCATCACCGTCGGCAAGCTGATGCTGGACCTCGAGACCCGGCAGGCCAGCTGCGGCGAGGCCAGCGCCCGCCTCACCCCCCGCGAGGCCGACCTGCTCGGCATGTTGATGGAGAACATCGGCAAGCCGGTCTCCCGAGCCGATATCTTCGACCGCCTCTGGGCCAGCCAGGGTGGCCTCTCGCTCAACGTGGTCGACGTCTATATCGGCTATCTGCGCTCGAAGATGGCCGATTTCGTCCGCTACGGCGGTCCCGGCCTGGTCACGGTGCGTGGCAAGGGATTCATGCTCGAACTGCGCGGTCCCGACTTTCGACAGTGAGCCACTGTACTTTAGTCGTAGGGCGGCGCGTTTCGTGATGGTTTCCGGGCGTTTAGGAAGTCTCTCACGAAAAATTTGGGAGGATCCGGCAACTTAGTGCTTGAAGCCCGCGCCTGAATCGTCGATACCTCTCCCGCGCCAGAAATGAGAGCGCCATCAGTGTCTTAGGGTCCTCTTAGGATCCGCGTGACGCTCGGTGAAGATATCGCCTGAGGAGAAACACCATGAAGTGGGCTGCCCCGATCGTGTCCGAGATCTGCGTCGGCATGGAAGTGACGAGCTACGAGTCGGCTGAGATCGACACCTTCAACTGAGTTTTACGGACCGGGGATCTCGGGAGCCGCACATGCGCGTCGTGATCCTCGGTTCTGCGGCTGGCGGCGGCCTTCCCCAGTGGAATTGCCGCTGCCCCATCTGTTCGCTGGCACGGTCCGAACCGGACCGGGTACGCCCCCGGACCCAGTCGAGTATCGCGGTCTCCGCCGACGGGTCTGATTGGCTGCTCATCAATGCCTCGCCGGACATCCGGCAACAGCTCTTCGACAATGCGCAGATGCACCCGCGCGAGGGCCTACGCCATTCGCCGATCAAGGCGGTACTGCTGACGAACGGGGATGTCGACCACGTTGCGGGTCTTCTGACCCTCCGCGAAGGCCAGCCCTACACGCTCTACGGCACCCGCGGCATCCTCGAATCGGTGAATGCCAACCGCGTGTTCGACGTGATGGCCGAGGGCGTGGTCGCCCGCCAGCCGATAGGGATGGATCAGCGTTTCGAGCCCCTGCCCGGCCTGTCGGTAACCCTCTTCCCCGTTCCCGGCAAGGTGCCGCTCTGGCTCGAGGACGAGACCCTGGAGATCGGCGCCGAGACCGAGACCACGGTTGGCGCATTGATCGAGGCTGGTGGCCGGCGCCTCGCCTACATCCCCGGCTGTGCCCGGGTGACGGACGGGCTGCGCGCCCGCATCGCCGGCGTGGACGCGCTGCTGTTCGACGGCACCGTCCTGCACGACGAAGACATGATCCGGGCGGGCGTCGGCACCAAGACCGGTTGGCGCATGGGCCATGTGCCGATGCGCGGTGAGAACGGCTCGATCGACGCCCTGGGTTCCGTCGAGATCGGGCGCCGCATCTTCGTGCACATCAACAACACCAATCCGGTCCTGGTCGAAGGCTCTCCGGAACGGGCGGATGTCGAGGCCGCCGGCTGGACCGTAGCCCATGACGGCCTGAGCCTGTCGCTTTGAGGCTGTGACGACAGTGGAGCGCACGTAGAATCCGGTCGACCCCTTCCGCATCCTCATCCTGAGGCGTCCGAGGAGGACTCCGTCGCGGCATCGCCGCGCCCCAGGCTGAGGTCGGGCCTTGAGTCTCCGTCGCATCGGGTGAGGTGCCTCGGCGACCGAGAGACCGGACGGGTTTCGTACGCGCCCTGTGTCGCAGGCGCTGACCGCGCGAATGGGGCACGCGTCCGGGTCATCCGGTTGGGCCTGGAAGCCGCCGGCACTATATTGTCGTTGAAGCACGGCATTCGCCCCGTTGCCGAGGGCGGAACGACCGCACAGGAAACGCGACCCGAGGACGGACGCCGGAAACGCCATGAACGCAGTCTTCCCGACCCCCGACACCGCCGACAGCCAGCGTCTCCTGAGCCCCGCGGAGCTGGAAGCCGCCCTGCGCGATATCGGCGCGCGCCGCTACCACAACCTGCATCCGTTCCACCGCCTGCTCCATGACGGCAAGCTGTCGAAGGATCAGGTCCGGGCCTGGGCCTTGAACCGCTACTACTACCAGGCGATGATTCCGGTGAAGGATGCCGCCGTTCTGGCGCGCATGACCGACGCGTCGCTGCGGCGGATCTGGCGCCAGCGCATCGTCGACCATGACGGCGACCACGAGGGTGACGGCGGTATCGAGCGGTGGCTGAAGCTCGCCGAGGGCGTGGGCTTCGACCGCGACTACGTCCTGTCGACCCGCGGCATTCTCTCGGCCACGAAGTTCTCGGTCGAGGCCTATGTGCACTTCGTCACCGAGAAGACGCTCCTGGAGGCGATCGCCTCGTCGCTGACCGAGATGTTCTCGCCGACGATCATCTCGGAGCGTGTCGCCGGGATGCTGAAGAACTATGACTTCATCACCAAGGAGACGCTGGCGTATTTCGACAAGCGTCTCACCCAGGCGCCGCGGGATGCCGATTTCGCCCTGGACTACGTCAAGCAGCACGCGACCACGCCGGAGCTGCAGCGGAAGGCCATGGCGGCGCTGACGTTCAAGTGCAACGTCCTCTGGACGCAACTCGACGCCCTGTACTTCGCCTATGTTTCCCCCGGGATGGTCCCCCCGGACGCGTGGCAACCGGGCGAGGGTCTCGTGGCCGAGGCGTCTCCGGCCCGGGTGGGCGGGAACCGGAAGATGGCGGCCGGCGACCGTCCGCGGCTGCCGCGCGGCGTCCGGCTGCGCAACGACGAAACCCGCGGCAAGTGGGTTCTGCTCGCCCCCGAGCGCACCTTCGATCTCGACGACAACGCCGTCGCGGTGCTCAAGCTCGTGGACGGCGCGCGCAGCGTCGCCGACATCGCGGACGAGCTCGGAAAGACGTACGCGGCCGAGCCGCGGGCCATTGAGGCCGACATCCTTGCGATGCTCGACGGCCTCGCGGAGAAACGGGTTCTTGAGCGATGAATGCGCTGACGCCGAACCGGCCCGATGCGCCGGCCCCGGTGGGTCTGCTCGCTGAGCTGACCCATCGCTGCCCGCTGCGCTGCCCCTATTGCTCGAATCCGCTGGAACTCGACCGCCGGTCGGGCGAGCTCGACACGCAGACGTGGCAGCGCGTGCTCGGGGAGGCCGCGGCCCTCGGCGTCCTGCACGTGCACCTGTCCGGCGGCGAGCCGACGGCACGCAACGACATCGTCGAGATCACCAAGACCTGCGCCGATCTCGGCCTCTACTCGAACCTGATCACCTCCGGCGTCGGCGGGGCGCTCGCGAAGCTCCAGGCGCTCTACGATGTCGGGCTCGACCACGTGCAGCTCTCGGTGCAGGGCGTCGACGCGCAGAATGCCGAGAAGATCGGCGGCCTCAAGAACGCCCAGCCGCAGAAGTTCGAGTTCGCCGCCAAGGTTGTCGAACTCGGCCTGCCCCTGACGCTGAATTCGGTGATTCACCGCGGCAACATCCACGAGGTGGCGGGCTTCATCGACCTCGCGGTGAAGATGGGCGCCAAGCGGCTCGAGGTGGCGCACACGCAGTATTACGGCTGGGCCTACGTCAACCGCGCGGCGCTGATGCCCGACAAGGCGCAGGTGGACGAGTCGATCCGGATCGTCGAGGCAGCCCGGGAGCGCCTGAAGGGCCAGCTCGTCATCGACCTCGTCGTGCCGGACTATTATGCGAAATATCCCAAGGCCTGCGCGGGCGGCTGGGGCCGCAAGCTGATGAACGTGACGCCCCAGGGCAAGGTCCTCCCCTGCCACGCGGCGGAGACGATCCCGGGGCTGGAATTCTGGAACGTCAACGATCACACGCTGGGCGAGATCTGGCGCGACTCGCCCGCCTTCACCGCCTATCGCGGCACCGACTGGATGAAGGAGCCCTGTCGCTCCTGCGACCGGCGCGAGAAGGACTGGGGCGGTTGCCGCTGTCAGGCCCTGGCCCTCGCCGGGGACGCGGCCGCCACCGATCCTGCCTGCTCGCTCTCCCCGCTCCACGCCAAGGTGCGGGCCCTTGCCGCGGAGGAAGCTGCGGAAAACCCGCCGGATTACATTTATCGGACGATCGGCAGCAACGTTCGGTCGCCGCTCAAGGAGGAAGTCCACTCGTGAGAGGTCTTGTCGTAAAGGGTCTTGCTACGACGTCCGTCGCGCTCGGGCTGGCCGTGCTGCCGGCCCTCGCCGAGGATGCGTCGAAGCCCGCCATCGTGACCCATGCCAACGCGGCCGCTGCGCCGTCCGCCGCGGATCTGCTGTTCGACCAGCCGCATATGAAGAATGCGGCGCCGGGGTCGACGCTGACCTATGATTATCTGCGCCGTTCGGGCATCGCGAAGGGGCCGTTCGGGGCACCGCTGGAAGACACGGTCCAGCTGAAGGTCGAGCCCGGAAAGAGCGCGGAAGGCCGGGATATCAGCGTCGTGATGTTCTCCGGGCTGAACCGGGTGCCGGCCGGCCCGTTCGAGGACATGGCGGGCAACCCGATCGTCTCCCTGTTCCTGGAGAACCACCTGCGCGGCTTGGCCAAGGTGCTGGAGGCCAATCCGCGCTACCTCAAGCTCGCCATCCGCAAGGGGCTGCGTGAGAAGGCGACCGTGACGCCGACGAAGGTGACGATCGGCGGTCGCGAAGTCGACGGCTGGCGCGTGGTAACGAAGCCCTTTCAGGGCGACTCCATGGCGCAGCGCATGCGCGGCCTGGACGACATGACCTATACCTTCGTCACTGCCCCGTCCGTGCCGGGTGAGATCGTCTCGATCGAGGCGTCGTCGAAGAGCGCGGATGGCGGTGAGCTGCTTGAGGAGAAGCTGAACTATGATCAGAAGGCTGGCTGAACGGGGCGCCCTGGCTGCCCTCGCCCTGACGCTGTCGGGCCTGGCCGGCTGGGCAGCCGAGGAGAACGATTACCCGACCGACGCGCGGGTCGATTACGTGTTCGGCTGCATGGCCGCCAACGGCCAGACGCGCGAGAGCCTGCAGAAATGCTCCTGCTCGCTCGACCAGCTCGCCGCGATCCTGCCGTACGACAAGTACGTCCAGGCGAGCACCATCCTGTCGATGCGGCAGGGCATCGGCAACCGGGCGAACGAGTTCAAGTCGACCAAGATCTTCGACGACAAGGTGGCGGACCTGCGCCGCGCCCAGGCCGAAGCCGAGATTCGCTGCTATCACGGCTGAGTTGCGAGGCGAGGCCGGCGTTGCGCCGGCCTCGCGATTCGCGCACACCGGCTCCCGAACCGCGCTCGTGAACGGGACCCGCACCGTGACACCCTCCTCCAGCCTGTCCGCTCTGCTGCCTGCTCTGGGCGGCCGCACGCTGGTCATGGGCATCCTCAACGTCACGCCCGATTCCTTCTCGGACGGTGGGTTGTTCGCCGGGGAGGCCGAAGCCGTGGCCCAGGCCGAGCGCCTCGTCGCGGAGGGCGCGGCGATACTCGACATCGGTGGGGAATCCACCCGGCCCGGTCACGTTCCGGTCCCGGCCGAGGAGGAGCAGGCGCGCGTCCTGCCGGTGATCCGGGCAATCGCGCCCCGTCTGCCGGTGCCGATCTCCATCGACACCTACAAGGCGTCCACGGCCCGCCTCGCGCTGGAGGCCGGTGCCCGGATCGTGAATGACGTCTGGGGGCTCCAGCGTGAGCCCGACATCGCCTCCGTGGCGGCGGCGCACGGCGCGCCCGTGATCATCATGCACAACCGGGAGACGATCGACCCGGATCTCGACATCGTGGCCGACATGCTCGCCTTCTTCGAGCGGTCCCTCACCATCGCCCATCGCGCCGGCCTCGCCGATTCCGAGATCGTGCTCGACCCGGGTGTCGGCTTCGGCAAGAGCTGGAACCAGCATCTCGAGGCGCTGCGGCGGCTGCCCGAGATCCGCGCCCTCGGGTTTCCGGTCCTGGTCGGTGTTTCCCGCAAGTCGCTTCTCGGACGCCTGCATGATCGCGAGACCCGGCCGGCGGACCGTCTAACCGGCTCCCTCGCGGCCCACGCCGTCGCGGCGACGCTCGGCGCCGACATCGTGCGCGTGCATGACGTTGCGGCGCATGTCGATGCGATGCGCGTCGTCGATGCCGTGATGCGGCCGGAGGCGCGCTGAGCATGGCCGGCGACCTGATCCGCGTCACCCGCATCGCGGTGTTCGGCCGACACGGCGTGCTGGCCGAAGAGGCCGTGCTGGGCCAGCGCTTCTACATTTCCCTCGAAGCGCAGCTCGACCTCGGCGCGGCGGGCCGCTCGGATGATGTGGCCGGCACGGTGAGCTACGCCGATCTCACCGCGGTGGCGGTCGCGATCGCCACCGAGCATCGATTCAACCTGATCGAAGCCCTGGCCGAAGCCATCGCCGCGGAGATCCTGGCGCGTTTCACGCTGATCGACGCCGTCACGGTCCGCGTCGACAAGCCGAGCGCTCCCGTTCCCGCCATTCTGGACAGTGTCAGCATCGAGATCATGCGTCGTCGCGGAGCCGGCCGATGAGGGCCTATCTCGGTATCGGCAGCAATGTCGGCGACATGGCCGCGATGCTCGACCGCGCGGTCGCGGGCCTCGCGGCGGATCCGGGTATCACCCTCGTCACGCGGTCCTCCGACTACCGCACGCCGCCCTGGGGCAAGACCGATCAGCCTTGGTTCCTCAACGGGGCCGTGGCGGTGGAAACGAATCTCGATCCGCACGGCCTGCTCGACGCCTGCCTCCGCGTGGAGCACGATCTCGGCCGGGTCCGCGAGGAGCGATGGGGGCCGCGGGTGATCGACATCGACGTCCTGGCCTACGAGGGCGCCGCCGTCGACGACGCGCGTCTCGTTCTGCCGCACCGCTATGTCCGTGAACGGGCCTTCGTGCTGGTGCCGTTGGCCGAGATCGCACCCGACCTCGTGATCGGCGGCGAGCGCGTGGTGGATGCCTTGGCGAAGCTCGACCGGACCGGCATCGCGCGCGTCTGAGCCGACCCGGCCGGGTCGCCGTCGAGCGGCGACCCGCAACGGTGCATCAGCGCTCGGCCGGCTCCGCGAGCTTGTTGTCATCCTCTTCGAGGAGCGGCACGTCGTAGGCGCGCAGGACCGCGTCGATATCGGCCTTACGCTTGCGCAGGACGGTGTTCAGCGAGCGCTTCCAATCGTTCTCGCCGATCCGCACGCCCATGGCGATCCGGTAGGCCATCGGCGGCCGCTCCGGCTCCTTGAGCAGGGGCACGACATTCATCGCAACGCCCGATTGCTTGGCGAGCCAGCCCGCCGCAGGCCCCCACAGCACGGCCGCGTCGATCTCCTTGGCGGCCAGCGCCGCGATGATCTCGGCGGCAACCGTCTGATGCTTGCGGGCCGGGTCGAGCTGATAGGGGGCGTAGGCCTTCATGGTCGAGACGAGGCCGAGATCTCCCATGCGGTTGACCGGCGGCGTCCCGGCGATCACGCCGATGCTCTTGCCTTTCAGGCGCGGATCGTCGAGGGCGGTCACGCCCTCGTACTCACCCTTGCGCGTGACCAGCGTATAGGCAGACCGATAATAGGGATTGGTGGTCTGGACGAGGTCGCTGCCGAAGGCCTGACCCATGATCAGATCGCAGAGGCCGGTCCCGAGCGTGTTGCGCACGAAGCCGGGACCCTGGGTCAGCCAGTAGTAGCGGACCTTGATCTTCAATTCGTCGGCGATGATCGCCGCGATCTTGTTCTCGAAGCCGTCCTCCTTGCGTTCGGAGAACGGCATGTTGCCCGGATCCCCGCAGACGCGCAGCACGTCCGTGGTCACCGTATCCGGCAGATGCTGGGCGATAGCCCCCTGCGCCCCGGTGAATGTCAGGGCGCAGAGGACGGCGATCCGGGCAAGAGACGACATCAGCCGCCCATGCATTCCTTCTCGGCCTTCTTGGCCGTGTCGGGCTTGTCCTCATGATCCGACGGACGGATACGCCCGATCGCCCCGGCGGCGCGCGCCTTGAGGTAGACGTACAGGTCGTCCGAGTAGCACATGACGTTCTTGTTGTCGCCGAAGGCCGGCATCACCTTCTGCTCGGCGGAGTTCACCTCCTGCTTGCCGCCCGCCAGGATGCCGATGAACTCCTCGTAGGAGAGGTGCTTCAGCGAATCCTTCAGCGCCGGCGCGTAGGTCGAACCCATGCCGTCCGGACCGTGGCAGACGTGGCACTCGGCGTGATAGCGGCGGTAGCCCGAGTAGGTGTACCAGTCGAGCATCTTGCCGTCCTGGGTCACGTGGAACGTCGGGTGGCCGTCGGCATCGAAATACTTGCCGTCCTCGACCTTCGTCGCAGCATCCTGCTTCAGCAGCTTGGGATCCTGCTCGGCGGTCTTGTCGTTCGCGTTCAAGGAATTGGCGAGCTTGGGGTCGGCGGGCTTGGCATCCTCAGCATGTACGGCAACCGTCGAGACGGTCGCTAGGGCGAGGGCGGCGATAACCGGCCGCGTTACGATCTTGCTGAGGTTGAGCAACGCATGTGTCTCCCTGGATCGAGGCTCTTCGTCTCCCTCGAGCCGCAGCCTCTTGCGAGAAAGTCTAATCACAAGGATGCCGGCGCGGGAACCCGCGCCGGCATCGTTTTTCACGTCTAACCCTGCGGCCGATTAGTTCGGCAGGGCGAAGACCGTCAGCTGGCCGCCGAGGTTGGTGTACTGCGACAGAGCCGCGTAGCCACCCACCGCGCCGAGGCCGGCGTTCGGGTCGGTCAGGCCGGCCGCGAGGCCGATGCCAGCCCAGCCGCCGACGCCCGACAGGACGCCCACGTACTGCTTGCCCTTGTGCTGGTAGGTCATCACGTTACCGATGATGCCCGACGGGGTCTTGAACTTGAACAGCTCCTTGCCGGTCTTGTCGTCGACCGCCTTCAGGTAGCCCTCAAGCGTGCCGTAGAACACGACGTCGCCAGCGGTGGCCAGAGCACCGGACCACACCGAGAACTGCTCGGGGTTGGACCACTTGATCTTGCCGTTGACGCCATCCCACGCGATGAAGTTGCCCATGCCGCCGTGCGAGTTCGGGGCCGGGTACATCGAGAGGGTCGCACCGACGTAGGGCTGGCCCGGGGTGTAGGTGACCCGGAACGGCTCGTAGTCCATGCAGACGTGGTTGGTAGGCACGTAGAACAGGTTGGTCTTCGGCGAGAAGGCCGCAGGCTGCTGATCCTTGGTGCCCAGCGCCGCCGGGCAGATGCCCTTGGAGTTGGTGTCCTCACCGTTCTGCTCGGTCGAGTACTTCGACACGACCAGCGGACGGCCGTAGTTCTTCGAGCCCTTGTCCATGTCGACCTTGGACGCCCAGTTGACGGCCGGGTCGAACTTCTCGGCGACGAGCAGGGCGCCGGTCTCGCGGTTCAGCGTGTAGCCGAAGCCGTTACGGTCGAAGTGGGTCAGGAGCGGCTGGTCCTTGCCGTCAACCTTCTGATCCGTGAGGATCATCTCGTTGATGCCGTCGTAGTCCCACTCGTCGTGCGGGGTCATCTGGTAGACCCACTTGGCCATGCCGGTATCCGGGTTACGCGCCCAGATGGTCATGGACCACTTGTTGTCGCCCGGACGCTGCTTGGGGTTCCAGGTCGAGGGGTTGCCCGAGCCGTAGTACATCAGGTCGAGCTTCGGGTCGTACGAGAACCAGCCCCAGGTGCAGCCGCCGCCGGTCTTCCACTGATCGCCTTCCCAGGTCTTCAGCGAGGAGTCCTTGCCGATCGGCTTGCCGAGCGACGTGGTCTTCTCCGGGTCCACGATCATCTGATCGTCCGGGCCCTCGGAGTAGCCGCGCCACACCTTCTTGCCGGTCTTCAGGTCGTAGGCGGTGACGTGGCACTGCACGCCGAACTCGCCGCCGGAGATGCCGACGATGACCTTGTCCTTCACGGGCAGAACCGTGGCGGTGTTGGTCTCGCCCTTCTTCGGATCGCCGTTCACGACCGACCAGTTGACCTTGCCGGTCTTGGCGTCGAGCGACACGAGGGTGGTGTCGGCCTGGTGCAGGAGGATGGCGCCGTCGGCGTAGGCCAGGCCACGGTTGACCGTGTCACAGCACATGACCGGGATCACGGACGGATCCTGCTTCGGCTCGTACTTCCAGATGATCTTCGCCTCGTGGTCGAGGTCGAGGGCGTACACGATGTTCGGGAACGGCGTGTGCACGTACATGATGTTGCCGACGACGAGCGGCGAGCCCTCGTGGCCGCGCAGAACGCCGGTCGAGAACGTCCAGGCGACCTGGAGATCCTTGACGTTCTTGGCGTTGATCTGGTCGAGCTTCGAATAACGCGTATTCGCGTAATCAACCGTCTGAAGAACCTGTTCCGCCGGGTTGGCGATGCCCTTCATGACGCTTTCATTGGCCAGCGCCGGCGCGGCGACGGCCGCGACACCTGCGCCGAGCGCAAGGAGATGTACCGCTCTCATGGGTTCCTCCGACAAGTCTTGAGAGTATTTGCGACGCGCAGCGATAACGGCGTCACGCGGACTCCGACCTGACTGTTTGCGACAGGGATGGACGCCTCGGTAGCGGGCATAGTGGACTTCGAGGAGATCTACTGATCCCCTAGCCAGGAACCGCCATCCCTGAGGCGGCTCCCTCGAAACCGAGGCTTGAACGGACCTTAAGAGATTTTTGAGCGCCGTCAACTCGCCGTTCGAGGGCTGTGGTCACACGGTGAAAGCTTCTCTTCGCATGACAAAGGCACGGGCGATGTCATGCGTTTGCGAAAAGAAATGCTGCGATGCACAAGAAGCTTGCCGTTCTTTGAGGCAGAACTGACGGAGACGTCGGCGCCTCCCATGCGGATCTTGCAAACGAACAAGCTTTGCTGGGTGTCTGCATGCGTCGCCCGCTTGGTCTGGCCGCATGGCGGGTCGAAGCGAACGCGCGGGACGTCGGCGAGTCAACTGCACTGCAGAACGGTCCGACGCCCGGTCATTGCCGAATTTTCCCGGTTTGCCCGTCTGCGCCCAGTCGCCGCATCCGAATTTTTCGCGGATCCGGTCCGTCGCAGCCGGCGTCAGGCGCGACAAATTGCCGAATCGTCCCGGGTCCGGAACGATCGGGTTCTGGCCGGGGTGATGCCGCCGGGGGCCTGATTGTCAGGTGTGCTGTGTTGGACGGGGCGTCAGAGTGCGCCGACCGGTCCCGTACTCTCGAACTCGGCGACGTCGCCGACCAGATCCGTCACGGAGATGTTGAGCCGGCGGCCGTTGGAGAGCCTGAGCTGGGCATCCGGCTCGAGCCATATCGGCCGGAGGCCTGCTGAACTGCCGTAGAGGTTGCCGTACGCGACGATGCCGCCTTCGCGCCGCTCGACCACGAGCCGGTAGCGGACGCGGGCCGGTTCACAGCCCTCCGCCGATACGAGACCGCGCCCCGTCAGCGTCTTCAGGATCTCGTTGGATTCGAACATACGCGGGGCGCAAGGGCGGGACTAAGCGGCAATCCGATTGCCATTTAATCCCGGCCCTTCTGCGAGTCACGCCCGAGCGCGTCATTTGTCCCGTTCCCGGCTCGTCGCTGTCATCCGGCCCGCTCGACGCCGTCCGGCGCGGTGTCACCCTGGGGCGGGCGCACTACGATGCGGCCGGCCTCGACGGAGAGCGCCAGACGTCCCTGCTTCAGAGCTAGGGCTTTGTCCCCGAACAGGGTCCGCCGCCAGCCCTGGAGGGCCGGAACCTCGGCGGTATCGTCATCGGCGATCGCCTCCAGGTCGTCGACCGTCGCGATGATCTTGGGCGCGACGCCCTCCGTCTCGCAGACCGCTTTGAGCAGCACTTTCAGCAACTCGACGATGGCCCCGTTGCCCCCGCTCCGCCGCACCCGCTCGGGCATTCGGACGGCGCTGGTGTCGCGAGCGAGGCCACGCTCCACGGCAGCGACGATGTCGGCCCCGGTCCGGGAACGCTCGAATCCCGCCGGGATCGTCCGAAGCCGGCCGAGCGCCTCGGCGTTTCGAGGCGCCGCGGATGCGATATCGATGACCGCTTCGTCCTTCAGGATCCGCCCGCGCGGAACGTTGCGCGCCTGCGCCTCGCTCTCGCGCCACGCGGCCACTTCCATCAGCACGGCGATTTCCCGCGGCTTGCGCATCCGCCCGGAGAGCCGCCGCCACGCCTGGGCGGGATCGGCACGGTACGTCTCGGGCGAGGTCAGCACCGCCATCTCCTCGTCGAGCCACGCGCCCCGGTCGGTGCGCAGCAGCTCGGCCACGAGAACCTCGTAGATCCTCACGAGGTGGGTGACGTCCGACAGCGCGTAGCTCAACTGCGCCTCGGAGAGCGGTCGCCGTGACCAGTCGGTGAACCGCGAAGACTTGTCGATCTTGGCCTTGGCGACGTCGTTCACGAGCTGCTCGTACGAGACGGAATCGCCGTAGCCGCAGACCATGGCGGCGACCTGCGTATCGAAGAACGGATGCGGCAGGATCCCGCCGATCAGCCAGATGATCTCCAGATCCTGCCGGGCGGAATGGAACACCTTGACCGTACGCTCGTCGGCCATGAGCGCGATGAAGGGTTCGAGGTCGATTCCCGGCGCCAGCGGATCGACCAGGACGCCTGTGCCGTCCGGGGCCGCCATCTGGATCAGGCAGAGTTTCGGATAGTACGTCGTCTCGCGCATGAACTCCGTGTCGACGGTCACGAAGGGTTGCTCGGCGAGACGTGTGCAGATCTGGCGCAGCGCGTCAGTGGTGGTGATCAGGTCCATGCATCGGCTATACGCAACCGCAGCCGACATGGGGAGACGCACCCGCTCGGGTCCCCATCTTTCGCGCGCGTTCCGTTACCGCCGCGCGACGTTCGTCACGCCGGAGACCCCACAGCCGCCTTTCGGTGCAGCCGCGTCTGCCGGCGGATCCGCAGGGCGTCGGCCCGTCGCTGCGCCTCCGCGCGCCCGAGCAGACGGTCGAGGATCCCGGTCTCGATACGCTCACCGGTCGCCCCATCGACGAGCCGGCGGATCCGGTCGACCCGGAACCCGCGATAGCCACCGCGTCGCGCGTCGATGCCGCCGAGCAGTGTCCGGCCCGGGCCGAGCCTGAGCTCGCGCGCGTCGAGGGAGCGGTTGCTCCAGGCGCCGGCCGCGTCCTCGTAGACGAGGTCGAAATGGCCTGCGAGGGGCAGGGTCCGCCACCCGGCAGGAGCGCTTCCGGGCGCGGGCCTCGCGGGTCGCTCCGGCGCGAAAAAAACGTTGTCGTTCATGGACATCATATGGGGATTCGAGGGTCCGCCCGGTAGGCCGCACGGCGATTGCGGCGCGGCTTTCGGAGCGGTCCTGCTTGCCGCGCGCTTGACTTGGGGGGCCTTGCGTGAATGGTGCCGGCCTTCCCTCAGAAGAAGCCCATCATGCACCGTTACCGTTCCCACACCTGCGGGGCGCTCCGCCCGTCCGACGTCGGGCAGAGTGTCCGCCTCTCCGGCTGGTGCCACCGCATCCGCGACCACGGGGGCGTGCTGTTCGTGGATCTGCGGGACCATTACGGCCTGACGCAGTGCGTGATCGATTCCGATTCCCCGGCCTTCAAGGCCGCCGAGGCGGTGCGCTCGGAATGGGTCGTGCGGATCGACGGCCGCGTCCGCACGCGCCCGGCCGGCACCGAGAATGCCGAGCTGCCGACCGGCGCGGTCGAGGTCTACATCGACGACCTCGAGGTGCTCGGCCCGGCGGGCGAGCTGCCCCTGCCGGTCTTCGGAGACCTCGAATACCCCGAGGAGACGCGGCTGCGGTACCGCTTCCTCGACCTGCGTCGGGAGAAGCTCCACGCCAACATCATGAAGCGTGGCGCGATCATCGATTCGCTCCGCCGCCGGATGCGCGACGGCGGCTTCTTCGAGTTCCAGACCCCGATCCTGACCGCCTCCTCGCCCGAGGGCGCCCGCGACTACCTCGTGCCGTCGCGGGTCCATCCCGGCAAGTTCTACGCCCTCCCGCAGGCGCCGCAGCAGTTCAAGCAGCTGACGATGATCGCGGGCTTCGACCGCTATTTCCAGATCGCGCCCTGCTTCCGCGACGAGGACGCCCGCGCCGACCGCTCGCCGGGCGAGTTCTACCAGCTCGACATCGAGATGAGCTTCGTCACCCAGGAGGACGTGTTCCAGGCGGTGGAGCCGGTCCTGCGCGGGGTGTTCGAGGAGTTCGCCGAAGGCAAGCGCGTCACGAAGGAATTCCCGCGCATCACCTACGCGGATTCGATGCTGAAATACGGCGTCGACAAGCCGGACCTGCGCAACCCGCTGATCATCGCCGACGTCACCGACCTGTTCGCCCGCGATGACGTGGCGTTCAAGGCGTTCAAGGGCGTGATCGCCTCCGGCGGCGCGGTCCGGGCGATTCCGGCGACTGGCGCGGCGGCGCAGTCGCGCTCGTTCTTCGACAGGCTCAACGACTGGGCCCGCTCCGAGGGCGCGCCGGGCCTCGGCTACGTCGTGTTCGAGGAGGAGAACGGCCAGCTCTCCGGCAAGGGGCCGATCGCCAAGTTCATCCCGGCCGAGGTTCAGGCGCTGATCGCCGAGCGGGCGGGCGCGAAGGCCGGCGACGCGGTCTTCTTCTCCGCCGGTCCCGAGGCCAAGGCTGCCGGCCTTGCCGGCAAGGCGCGCATCCGCATCGGCGACGAGCTGGGCCTCTGCGACAAGGACCAGTACGCGTTCTGCTGGATCACCGACTTCCCGATGTACGAGTGGAGCGAGGAGGAGAAGCGGATCGACTTCTCCCACAACCCGTTCTCGATGCCGAACATCGACCGCGAGGAGTTCCTGGCGCTCGACCTCGACGCCCTCGCCAGCGAGGATGAGAACGGCGCGAACACCAAGCGGATCCTCGGGATCAAGGCCTTCCAGTACGACATCGTCTGCAACGGCGTGGAGCTGTCCTCGGGCGCGATCCGCAATCACCGTCCGGACGTGATGGAGAAGGCCTTCGCCATCGCCGGCTACGGCCACGAGGTGCTGGAGCAGAAGTTCGGCGGCATGCTGAATGCGCTCCGCATGGGCGCCCCGCCGCACGGCGGCATCGCGCCGGGTGTGGACCGCATCGTCATGCTCCTGTGCAACGAGCCGAACATCCGTGAGGTGGTGCTGTTCCCGATGAACCAGCGCGCCGAGGACCTGATGATGGGTGCGCCCTCCGAGGCGACCCCGAAGCAGCTGCGCGAGCTGCACATCCGCCTCAACCTGCCCGAGAAGAAGGCCTGAGGTCCGCTTAGACCGGCCGCGGACCGGCCGCGCGGTGCCGAGCCTCGTCGCGATCGTCGTCGCCCACGACAGCGCCGCGGTGCTGCCCGGCTGCCTCGCCGCGCTCGCCGGTCAGCACGTCCCGGCGATCGTGGTCGACAATGCCAGCCGCGACGCCTCCGCGGCGGTCGCGGAAGCCGCCGGCGCGCAGGTGATCCGCAACGCCCGCAACGAGGGTTACGGCCGCGCCAACAACCGGGGCGTCCGGGCCGCCGAGACGGCGGAGCACATCCTGATCGTCAACCCGGACGTGGTCCTGCGTCCGGGGGCGGTGGATGCCCTGCTGGAGGCCGCCCGGATGTGGCCCGATGCGGGCCTTCTGGCCCCGCGCCTCGTCGAATCCGATGGGCGCTTCTTTTTCCAGGCACGCTCGCTGCTGGCGCCCTATCTCGCCAATCCCGGCGGCCGGCCCGCGCTGCCCCAGGGCGATGCCTGCGCACCGTTCCTCTCCGGCGCCTGCCTGATGATGCCGCGCGCCCTGTTCCTGGATCTCGGCGGCTTCGACGAGAACATCTTCCTGTTCTATGAGGACGATGATCTCTGCCGGCGCGTCGCCGATCGCGGCCGAGCGCTGATCCACGTCCATGGTGCCGAAGCGCTGCACGGTCGCGGCCGGTCCTCGGCGCCGGAGCCGGGCCGCGTGTTCCGATCGCGCTGGCATCAGGCTTGGTCGCGCGCCTATGTCAGCCGCAAGTACGGCCTTCCCGACCCGAGCCGCGCCACCCTGATGACCAACGTCCCGAAGGCGCTGCTGTCGGCGCTGGTTCTGCGCCGGTCGGGCTTGGAGCGCTACGGCGGCTCGGCCGCGGGCGCCCTCGCCTTCCTGCGCGGCCGCGAAGCCCTGGCCCAAGAGGGCCTGACCAAATGAGCGCCTCGACGATCGCGGCCGCACTCGAAGCCCAGCGCAACGGCTTCACCGGCCTGCGGCTGATGCTGGCCCTGGCGGTCGTCGTGTCCCACGCGTTCAGCGTCGCGACCGGCGCGGCCGGCGACGAGCCTCTCGCCCGTCTGACCGGCTACACGCTCGGGGAGCACGCGGTGAACGGCTTCTTCGCCGTGTCGGGTTTCCTCGTCACCATGAGCTGCGACCGCCGCGGCATCCGCGACTACGCCATCGCGCGGACCCTGCGGATCCTGCCGGGACTCGTGGCGGCGACGCTGGTTGTATCGCTGGGGCTCGGCGCGGCCATGACCCGCCTGCCCGTCTCCGCGTATCTGGGCGACCCCGGCCTGTGGTCGTTCATCCGTGGGACGCTGACGACCTTCAAGAGCAACGCCGCCCTCCCCGGCGTCTTCGAGAGCAACCCGTACCGGGCGCCCCTCGGAACGGTCTGGACGCTGAAATACGAGGTGCTGTGCTATCTCGGCGTTCTCGTCGCCGCCCTGTGCGGTCTGCTCCGGCGGCGCTGGTCGGCCCTGATCATTGTCGTGGGCCTGGCGCTGGCGCTGGTCGTCATGGGCGCCCTGCGGGGCCTCGACCTGCCCAAGGGCACCGAGACGGCACTGCGCCTGCCGATGATCTTCGCGGCCGGGGCCGGGCTCTATCTGTGGCGCGCCCGCCTGCGGGTCTCGGCCGCCGCCCTCGCCTGCCTGGCCTTCGGCGCGTTCGTCCTCGCGCGGACACCGGCCTATCCGGCCCTGCTGTTCCTGGCCGAGGCTTACGGCGTGGTCTGGCTCGCCCTCGGCCCGTTGGCGCGTGGACCGTTCGATCCGCCGGCCGACCTGTCCTACGGGATCTATCTCTACGGCTGGCCGATCCAGCAGAGCCTGCATGCCCTGTGGCCGGACGTCTCGGGAGCCGCATTGCTGGCCCCCGCCCTCGCCCTGACCGTACCGGTCGCCGCCATGTCCTGGTACGGAATCGAGCGGCCGGCCCTGGCGCTCAAGGTGCGGGCGCTGGGTCGGCGTCGCCTCGGCACGATCGAGCCCGCCGGATCGTGAGCGCCGACGGGCCGCTCTCGCCGCTGAAGGCGCTGGCCCTCGCGGCGCGGATGCTGGAGGCCAACGGCTTCACGGTCGTCGCCCGGAACGAACGCGGCGACAGCCTGTATCTGAAGCGGCCCGATGGCCCGTGGCACCTGCGCGTCTCGAACCACCCGCGCACCGCCAAGCAACGGTCCCGCCGCACCGATATTCTCGCAAGCCTCATCATCGACGGACCGCGCTCCCCGGAGCGACTTCGGATTCTCGTCGCAGAGGCCGTGCGCAACTTCCAGGGCGCTCTTGCCAGGAAGGGCGATCAGGCCTCCGCGGACGGGTCCCGGAAATAAGGCTCCACCGTACCCTTCAGCTTCACGGTCATCGGGTTGCCGGCCCGGTCGAGGGTCTTGCCGGCCGAGAGCCGGACCCAGCCCTCACTGACGCAATATTCCTCGACGTTGGTCTTCTCGACCCCTTTGAATCGGACACCGACTCCGCGCTCCAGCGCCTTCTCGTCGTAGAACGGGCTGTTGGGGTTGGCGGCGAGGCGGTCGGGAGGCGTGTCGGTCATCGTCCAGGTCTCGGGTCGTCGTCGATTTGGGCCCCGCCGGTACGGGAATCCGCGCTGACGCGCAACGCCGCGAGCAGATCCACGATCCGGCCGCTCTGCAGCAGCGGCACCAGCCGGGTGACCGTATCGTGCGGCCGATCCCACCACGCCGCCGCCACGAGCGCCGCCACCGTGGCCGCGTCGAACCGGTGCCGCACCACCCGCGCCGGGTTGCCCGCCACGATGGCGTAGGGCGGCACGTCGCGCGTCACGACGGCCCGTGCCGCCACCACGGCCCCGTGCCCGACCGTGACGCCGGACAGGATCATGCAGCCGGACCCGAGCCAGACATCGTGCCCGATCACCACGTCGCCCCGGGAGGCATGGTAATCCTCGGGCGCGTGGGCATCCGGGAACAGCCCGCGCACAGCTGCGAACGGGTAGGTCGACGCCCAGTCGAGCCGATGGTCGCCCCCGAGAAGGATCTCGACCTTGTCGGCGATGGAACAATACCGGCCGATCGTCAGCCGCCGCCCGCTCTCCGGGAAGCGGACTTTTGGACGCCCATACGAATAGGCGCCTATGGAGAAGCCGTAGGTCCTCGCCAGTTTGGCGAGGTGGAGCCGCGTCTCGTTGTGCGGGTTGCGCCCCCTGCGCAGCCGGTGCAACAGACCGGTCAAGACGCGAGCCCGTGCGAGGCGCGACCGCGTCGTCCTCGGTGAAAAAGGTGAGCGGGAGCGTGGGCGATGGCCGATAACATGTCCGAGGACCTCAAGGCCGGGGCGCTCGTCTACCACCGCCTGCCCAAGCCCGGGAAGCTGGAGATCCAGGCAACCAAGCCGCTGGGCAACCAGCGCGACCTCGCCCTGGCCTATTCCCCGGGCGTCGCCGCCGCCTGCATGGCGATCCACGACGATCCCCAGGAGGCCGCGACCCTGACGATCCGCCAGAACCTCGTGGCGGTGCTCTCCAACGGCACGGCCGTGCTGGGCCTGGGCGATATCGGTCCGCTCGCCTCGAAGCCCGTGATGGAGGGCAAGGCCGTCCTGTTCAAGAAATTCGCCGGTATCGATGTCTTCGACATCGAGGTCGACCAGAAGGACGTGTCCAAGCTCGTCGATGTGGTCTGTGCCCTTGAGCCGACCTTCGGCGGCATCAACCTCGAGGACATCAAGGCTCCCGAGTGCTTCGAGGTCGAGGAGCAGTGCCGGGCCCGGATGAACATCCCGGTCTTCCACGACGACCAGCACGGCACCGCGATCATCGTGGCGGCCGCCGTCCTCAACGGCCTGGAACTCGCCGGCAAGAACCTGTCGGACGTCCGGATCGTCACCTCCGGCGCGGGCGCGGCGGCCCTGGCCTGCCTGAACCTGCTCGTCTCGCTCGGCGCGACCCGCGAGAACATCACGGTCACCGACATCAAGGGCGTGGTCTACAAGGGCCGCCCGGAGCTGATGGACCGCTGGAAGGACATCTACGCCCAGGAGACCGACAAGCGCACGCTCGCCGAGGTGATCCCGGGTGCCGACGTGTTCATCGGCCTCTCGGCCGGCGGCGTGCTTAAGCCCGAATACCTGAAGGAGATGGCCGAGAAGCCGCTGATCATGGCGCTCGCCAATCCCTATCCGGAAATCATGCCGGATCTGGCCGAGAAGGAGCGGCCGGACGCGATGATCTGCACCGGCCGGTCGGATTTCCCGAACCAGGTCAACAATGTCCTCTGCTTCCCCTACATCTTCCGCGGCGCGCTGGATGTCGGCGCCCACAAGATCAACGAGGAGATGAAGAAGGCCGCCGTGAAGGCGATCGCGGGTCTGGCCCACGAGACCACCTCCGATGTGGTCGCCCGCGCCTATGGCGGCGAGGCCCGGCCGTTCGGGCCGAAATCCCTGATCCCGAGCCCCTTCGACCCGCGGCTGATCCTGCGCATCGCCCCGGCGGTCGCCAAGGCGGCGATGGATTCGGGCGTGGCCGGCCGGCCGCTCGCGGATTTCGATGCCTATGTCGACAGCCTCGACCGGTTCGTGCACCGGTCCGGCCTGATCATGAAGCCGCTCTTCTCGAAGGCGAAGGTCGAGCCCAAGCGCGTGATCTACGCCGAGGGCGAGGACGAGCGGGTGCTCCGCGCCGTCCAGGCGATCGTCGAGGACAAGGTCGCGCGGCCGATCCTGGTCGGCCGTCCGCGGGTGGTCGAGACCCGGCTGAAGCGCTTCGGCCTGTCGATCGAGCACGGCCGCGACTTCGAGCTGATCGATCCCGAGGACGATCCCCGCTACCGCGCCTACGTGCAGACCTATCTCGAGGTCGCGGGCCGGCGCGGCATCACGCCGGACGCGGCCCGCACGCTGGTGCGCACCAACAACACCGTGATCGGCGCCATCGCGGTGCGCCGGGGCGAGGCCGACGCGCTGATCTGCGGCCTGGAGGGCCGGTTCGAGACCCGGCTGCGCATCATCCGCGATGTGATCGGGCTCGCGCCGGGCGTGGAGCAATGCGCGGCGATGAGCCTCGTGGTGACCCATAACGGCGCCTACTTCCTGGCCGACACCCATGTCCGCCAGAATCCCACCGCCGAGGAGATCGCCGACGTGGCGCAGGCCTGCGCCAGCCATGTCAGCCGCTTCGGGATGACCCCGAAGATCGCGCTCCTGAGCCATTCCGATTTCGGCCAGTCGGATTCGCCCTCCGCGATGAAGATGCGCGACGCCCTCGCGCTTCTGCAGCGGCGCGACCCGGAGCTTCAGGTCGACGGCGAGATGCAGGCGGATTCGGCGCTGAGCGAGATGGTCCGGGAGCGCGTGCTTCCGGGGTCGCGGCTGAAGGGCGCGGCCAATGTGCTGATCTTCCCGAATCTCGACGCGGCCAACATCGCGTTCCAATTCGCCAAGGTGCTGGCGGATGCCCTGCCGGTCGGCCCCCTGCTGATCGGGCCGGCCAAGCCCGCCCACATCCTGACGCCCTCGGTGACCGCGCGCGGCATCGTCAACGTCACGGCTGCGGCCGTCGTCGAGGCTCAGGCGGACGAGGCCGTTTCGGCCAGGGTCGAAGAGAGCGGCGTCGGCATGATCTCCGAATGAGGAACGCCGGTCGACGGCCGCGAGCGTGGCCGTCGATTTGCTTACCGCTCCCGCGGTTACGAAACCAACGGGAGAAGACGCTATGTGCGCGGGCGACGATCCAACCTGCCACGCCTTCGAGGAGCATCGCCGCCGGTTCCGGCGGGATCTGGAACCGGAACGGCGCGCGTTCCTGAAGAGCAGCTTCGCGGCGACCGGCGCCGCCGCGGCCTTCGCGGCCGGCGGCCCCTCGCTGGTGAGCCCGGCCCTGGCCCAGGCGAGCGGGGCCAAGATCGCCGCCACCGCGCATTATCACCTGCCGGCGAATGCCGAGACCGTCCATTGGGGCTTCTTCAGCCGCAGCCTCAAGCCGAAGGTCGAGATCGGCTCAGGGGACTTCGTCACCATCGAGACGCTCACCCATCAGGCGAGCGACGATGCCGAGCGGATGATCCAGGGCGATCCGGGCGCCGAGAGCGTCTATCTCTGGACCAAGGACAAGATGGGCGTCTCGCCCCGTGGTGCCGGCGCCCTCGACGCGAAGATCGGCCCCGGCGGCGGTCAGGGCGTTCATATCTGCACCGGCCCGGTGGCGATGCGCGGCGCCGAGCCCGGCGACGTGTTGGAAGTGCGGATCCTCGACGTGGCGCCCCGCCCCTGCGCCAATCCCAAATACAAGGGTCTCGCCTTCGGCAGCAACGCGGCAGCCTGGTGGGGCTATCATTACAACGACCTGATCACCGGCGATAAACCGCGCGAGGTCGTCACGATCTACGAGGTCGACGCCACCGGCGAGCGCGACTGGGCCCGGGCGGTCTACAGCTTCCGCTGGCCCGGGGTCACCGATCCGTTCGGCGTCTCCCACCCGACCATCGACTATCCCGGCCTGCCGGTCGATCATTCCAAGACGCAGAAGACCTACGAGGTTCTCAAGGGCATCCGGGTACCGATCCGTCCGCACTTCGGCACCATGGGCGTCGCGCCGGCCGAGGCCGACCGGGTCAACACGATCCCGCCGAGCTATACCGGCGGCAACATCGACAATTGGCGGATCGGCAAGGGCGCGACGCTGTACTTTCCTGTGGCGGTGCCGGGCGCCCTGTTCTCTGTGGGGGACCCCCATGCCAGCCAGGGCGATTCCGAATTGTGCGGCACCGCGATTGAGTGCTCGCTCACCGGCACCTTTCAGTTCATCCTGCACAAGAAGGCCGACCTGCCCGGAACGCCGCTCGAAGCGCTCGATTTCCCGATGATCGAAACCCGGGAAGACTGGGTGCTGTCGGGCTTCAGCTACCCGAACTACCTGCGCGATCTCGGCCCGGACGCACAGACTGCGATCTTTCAGAAATCCTCCATCGACCTCGCCATGCGCGACGCCTTCCGGAAGATGCGCCAGTTCCTGATGCACGCGAAGGGGCTCACCGAGGACGAGGCCATCTCGCTGATGTCGGTGGCGGTCGATTTCGGGATCACGCAGGTCGTGGACGGCAATTGGGGCGTCCACGCCGTGGTCAAGAAGGCGATCTTCTCCGATCGGGTCGCCTGAGATGCGGCGACGCCCCGATCACGGACGGCGTCGCGCTTCTCCAGGTCATCTCCGGGCGATCATGCGCGCGGAGAGGCCGATGTCGATCGAGCCTGCGCAGGGAAACCGGCTCATGCGGCCTTCGCGGTTCCGGCCATGGTCATCAGACCGGTGATGACCCGATAAGTCTCGGACCATGCCTGTCGGATCTCCGGCGTGAAGTCCGAGCCCAGACCCTGTTCCAGGGTCCACAGCAGCGCGGCGCCGACGGGCTCGTAATGAGCCTGCAGGGCGCCGTAGCCGACGTGCCGATCCCCGAGGTCGCGCACCGTCGCGACCAAAGCTTCCGGCTTATCCAGGTTCGCCACCGTCAGGGCCAGCATGGCCATCAGCTTCCGCTTCTGCGCGCTCATATCGTTCGGGAAGAGCGAGCGGACCTGGGGGGCGGTCTCGAAGAGGCGCCCGTAGAACAAGTCCGAGGCGGTGTCGCCCAGCGATTGCACCTTCGCGAAGCTGTCCTGCACCAGCCTGACCTGCGCGGCCGAAACGGCGTAGGACACGCGGACGCTGGCCAGGAATCGTCCGACCTCGGCGGTCAGGTGCTCGGACTGATTCGACAGGACGGAGGCCGCATCGAGAACCTGACTCGCGGCCTGTCCGGTGCTCTCCGCCGCCTGAGCGACGCCGGTGATATTGCTGGTGACCTCCCCGGTTCCGACGGCGGCTTGCCCGACGTTGCGCACGATCTCCTGGGTCGCCGCGCCCTGCTCCTCCACGGCCGCCGCGATCGAGGTCGCCACGCCGTTGATCTCTTGGATCCGGGCGGTAATCGCCCCGATGGCTTCGACCGCCTGACCGGTGGACGCCTGGACCGCCGCGATCTGGCCGGAGATTTCCGCCGTGGCCTTGGCCGTCTGCTCAGCCAGTGCCTTGACCTCGGAGGCCACGACCGCGAAGCCCCGACCGGCAGCGCCGGCGCGGGCGGCCTCGATCGTGGCGTTGAGGGCCAGCAGATTGGTCTGCTCGGCGATCGATGAGATGAGCCCCACGACGTCGCCGATTTTGTCCACGGCGCTGCTCAACTCTCGCACGCGCGCCGCGGTCCGATCGGCCTCGGCCGCAGCCACCTGCGCGAGCTCCGCCGAACCATCGGCCTGACGCCCGATCTCCTGCACGGATGCACCCAGTTCCTCGGCGGCGACCGCGACGGTGTTGACGTTCTTGGACGCCCGCTCGGCGGCGGCCGCGACCGTTGCCGATTGTCCGGCCGTCTGCGTGGCGGTCGCGGTCATCGTCTGCGCCGTCACCTGCAGTGCGGAGGCTGACGTCCCGACCTGGCCGATCATGCCGCCGACCGCCTGCTCGAAGCGCTGGGCCATCTGGCGCAGGCTCTCCCGCCGCTGGTCATCGGCATCCAGACGCGCCCGCTCGGCCTCGACCTCCAATTCGCGGGTGCGGGTCAGGTTGTCCCGGAACGCTTGCACGGCTGCCATGATCGGGGCGAACTCGTTCCGATACGCGGCCACGGGAAGATCGACCGTCGTTTCGCCGGCAGTCAGCGATCGCATCGCGCCGGCGACGATCCGGAGTGGCCGCAGCACGCCGCCGACCAGGGCAATGAGCCCCAGGACGACGAGCAGCGCGGCCGCCAGGAGGGCTGCGGCATTGCGCAGAACACCGTGGCGCGCCAAGTCCGAAAGGGTCTCGGCGCGGGCGACCATCTCGTCCAGGGCCGAATCGGCGAGATTGACGATGGTCATCTGCTCGGTGGTGTTCCGTCGCCGCACTTGCTGGAACGTGTAGGGCGCGGGCCGCTGCTGGCTCAGGGCATCGAAGATCGTTTTGGCCCCGGCGGCGGCCTCACCCTCGAAATTGTTGTGCTTGGCCTTCTCGAACGCCGCGCGCGCGGTCTCCGACAGGTCGGCGGCAGCCTCGCTCGTGTTCAGCCAGGCCGTCCGGACCTGAGCCCGCTCCTCGGCCGCGGCCACCGTCTCGGGAAGCGACCAAGAGGTTCCGGCGGCCAACGATGTCTGGACCCGCAGGGCGACGTTCCCGATCGCGACGCGGGTCGTCCAGGCGGACCGCTTGAGGACGAGATAGCGCTGCAGGATCGCGTCGGAGCGCGGGATCGCCGCATCCACGGCGTCCGTGGTCGCCGTCAGCGCGTCGAGCAGTTCCTGAAAGGCGGTGAGGACCATCGGCAGCAGCGTGGGGTCTCGCTGCGCCTTCGGGACACGCAGGGCGGCATCCACGCGGGGACGGAGCGCGTTCACGGCCTCCTGAGCCGCATGGAGACGGTTGAGCGTTGCAGTCACGGCGGGCACGTTCTGGTCCCGCAGCAGGTCCAGGACGACCTTGAGGTTTGTGATCATCGCCTCGCGGTTCGTGGCGATGGCGGCGAGGCTGCCACTGTCGGCGACGTCCTCACCGCCGAGGGTAAGAGAGGAGCCCCGTTCGAGCCGTACTGGAAGAATCGTCTTGAGCAGGTGCCGGCTCGCGCGGGACAGACTGACGGCTTCCCGGGCCTGCTGCGCCGTCAGGTGTGCAGAGACCAGATTATCTCCCGAATAGCCCAGAAGCATAACGGCCATTACAATTATGATTGTGAGCATTATTGCTCTGATTGAAAATTTGCCGAGCAAATTCATGCCGATTTATTCCAAGATCGTTTTGGGAGAAATTTATTCCAGCCTCTTAGCGGGAAACTCTGCCGATTGCACGCGCTATAAATGAATCATTGTTGGTTTGACGAGGTCGTATTGATAAATACAACTGTTATTGAGCGGCCTTATGAGCAATTCTGGCCTATTCGAAATTGAAAACGAAAAAATGAAATCTCAAGAGATGCCATATCTAGCGAAATGCTTCGCTGTGTCGTGCTCGTTCTCAGGGGGAATGCCCATCGTGTCCGAGAATCGGCCTGCGCCGGTCTGCCTGTCTTCGGAACTGCTGCCTGCGAGGCCTGGGTCGCGGTGAGGCGTATCGCGCGTTCGCGACGAGGGCGCGCAGGAACGCGACGCGCCGCATTCCCGAGGGCGAAGAATCCGCCGCGTTGCTCACCCGACCTGCGGCGGCGGACTCGTAGGTGCGCTGTCGCTCCGTCCGGTCTCGGCCCGGATTAGATCAGATGGATCCGCCCGTAATCTCGACGCGCCCGTCGAGCCCGATAATGCGTCCGAGACCGCGAACGCGGTTCAACAGGCGGTCGCCGCTCAAGGCCTCCCAGGCATGGGGCAGCCGCAGCACCACGCGGCCGTCTTCGACGGCCAGCGGTGCCCGCCCGAGGGCACCGTCCATGCCGGCGGAGATCGGGAAGGCGACGCGGAGCAACGCGCCCAGCAGACGGGCCCGTTCGAACAGGCGCGGACCGGCCACACTCCGGAGCATCGGGTTCGCCTTTTCCGGGGCGAGCCCGGTATGCCGAAGGGAAACCGCCAGGGCGAGATAGGCCCGCCCCGGATGGTCGACACCGACGAACGCCGCGTTCTGGATCACCGCGATGCTCTGCTCGTCGCGATAATCGGGATGTGCCCGCCAGCCGACATCCGACAGCAGGCAGCCCGCATGGCGCAGACGGCGCTCGTCGGCGGTCTCGTGACCGTCGAGGGTCGCGACGAACTGGTCCGTCCAGGCGATCAACTCTTCCCCGTGGCGGGGCGAGCGCGCCCGGAGAACATTGAACTCCGACGCCGAGGCCAGAAGCGGGTCGAGCAGCCGGGTGTCGCGGTCGAGCTGCTCGAACAGCAGGCCCTCGCGGACCCCCGATGCCGAGATCGCCACCTCCCGCGGGCGTCCGACCCGGATGATCTCCTCCAACACGACGGCGCCGTAGGCGAGCAGCGGGCGCCGTGCTTCCGAGATCGCGTCGACGTCCTGCAGCAGCGCCACATCCGTCTGCTCGACGACCTGCAGGAAACTCAGCTCGTCGCTCGGCTCTACCGCGTAGCCATGCATCACGTGGACGGGATAGCCGCGGGCCGCCTGGTGAAGCCGCGCGATCGCCCGCCACGTGCCGCCGACCGCGTAGAAGGTCCGCCCGCGCAGGGTCTCGAGCTGCGGCGCGGCCTTGCGCATATACTCGCGGACGATCTTGGATGCTTTCTTGAGCGAGCCGCCGGACAGATCCTGGAGGGCAAGGCCGCCGAGGGGCATGGTCACCCCTTGACCGACCACGGTCCCGCGAACGTCCACGAGTTCGAGGGAGCCGCCGCCCATGTCGCCCACGACCCCGTTCGGCGCGTGGAAGCCCGAGACGACGCCGAGCGCCGACAATTCTGCCTCGCGCCGTCCGGAGAGCAGCTGGATCTCCTGGCCGCAGGCCGCCTCCGCGGCGCGCAGGAAATCCGGACCGTTCTCGGCGTCCCGGGCCGCCGCCGTGGCGAGCACGAACACTTGGCCCACGCGCATCGTCTCGCACAGCACCCGAAACCGCGCGAGGGCGGCGAGCGCCCGGGTCACCGCCTCCTCGTTCAGCCGACCGGTCGTCAGGACGTTGCGGCCCAGACCGCACAGCACTTTCTCGTTGTAGAGCGGCGTCGGTGCCCGCGTCAGGCCGTCATAGGCGACGAGCCGCACCGAATTGGAGCCGATATCGATGATTGCCACCGGCTGATGCGCGGCGCTGCCGATCGTCTCCGCATCATGCGCGAGGGTGAGGTTGGCACGAGGGCTGCCCAAGCGTCCGAGTCCTTCATGAGCCCGGTGCGCCTGCCGGCGCGCCGTGCGGGAGGTTTAGCCCAGTGTCGCTGCGCGGCGAAACTCAGCTGCGCTGCGCGCGCCGGCTCAGGGCGCGCGGGCTCGACTTCTTCGAGGCCTTCCCGCGTCCCGAGAGGCTGGGGTTGGTCATGAAGTACTTGTGGGCATTGAACGGCTCCTCGCCATCGGCCGGCTGGATCCGCTCGCAGCCGCCCGAAGCCAGCAGGCGCCAGCTCTGACGGTTGTCGAGCAGGTTGGCCAGCATGATCTGATCGAGCACCTGCTGATGCACCGTCGGATTGGTGATCGGCAGCAGCGCCTCCACGCGGCGGTCGAGGTTCCGGCTCATCAGGTCGGCGGAGGAGATGTAGACCGTGGCCTTCGGGTGCGGCAGCCCGACGCCGTTGCCGAAGGCGTAGATGCGCCCGTGCTCCAGAAAGCGCCCGACGATCGACTTCACCCGGATCGTCTCCGACAGGCCCGGGATGCCGGGCCGCAGGCAGCAGATGCCGCGGACCACGCAGTCGATCTGAACCCCGGCTTCCGAGGCGTCGTAGAGCGCGTCGATGATCTGGCTGTCGACCAGCGAGTTGCACTTGATCCAGATCGCCGCCGGGCGACCCGCCTTCGCATGGGCGACCTCCGCGTCGATGTGCTCGAGGAGGCGATTCTTCAGCGTCAGCGGCGAGACCGCCATCCGCTCCAGCTCCGCGGGCTCGGCGTAGCCGGTGATGAAGTTGAAGATGCGCGACACGTCCCGCGCGATGGCGGGGTCCGCCGTGAAGAAGGACAGGTCCGTGTAGACCCGTGCGGTGATCGGGTGGTAGTTGCCGGTGCCGACGTGGCAGTAGGTGACCAGCTTGTCGCCCTCCCGACGGACCACCAGCGACAGCTTGGCGTGGGTCTTCAGCTCCACGAAGCCGAAGACCACCTGCGCGCCGGCCTTCTCAAGGTTGCGCGCCCAGCGGATATTCGCTTCCTCGTCGAAGCGCGCCTTCAGTTCCACCAGCGCGGTGACGGACTTGCCCAGCTCCGCGGCTTCGGCGAGCGCCGCGACGATCGGCGAGTTGGACGAGGTCCGGTAGAGGGTCTGCTTGATCGCGACCACGTTCGGGTCACGGGCGGCCTGCGCGAGGAACTGCACCACCGAATCGAAGGATTCGTAGGGGTGGTGGACGATGAAATCCTTCTGGCGGATCGCCGCGAAGACATCGCCGCCGCTCTCGCGGATGCGCTCCGGGAATCGGGGATTGTAGGGCTTGAACTTCAGGTCCGGCCGGTCGATCCCGACCACCTGGGACAGCTCGTTCAGGGCGAGCATGCCCTCCACGATGAAGATCGCGTCCGCGGCGATCTCCAGCTCGTCGGCGACGAAGCTGCGCAGATCCTCCGACATGCCCGCCTCGACCTCGAGCCGGATCACGACGCCCCGGCGCCGCTGCTTCAGGGCCGTCTCGAAATGCAGGACGAGGTCTTCCGCCTCCTCTTCGATCTCCAGATCGGAATCGCGGACGACGCGGAATGCGCCGCTGCCCTTGACGAGGTAGCCCGGGAAGAGCCGCCCGGTGAACATCCCGATCACCTGCTCGATCGTGATCAGCCGCGCCGCGGTCTCGCTGTCGCTCACCGGCAGGCGGACGAAGCGGTCGATGACGCCGGGCAGGCGGATGAGGGCGCGCAGCAGCCGTCCGTCCTTCGGACGCACCAGCATCAGCGCGATGGTGGTGCCGAGATTCGGGATGAACGGGAACGGGTGGGCCGGATCGATCGCGAGCGGCGTCAGGACCGGGAAGACGTGGTTGAGGAAATACTCCTCCAGCCACGCCGCCTGATCGGCCGAGAGGGCGGCGGGCTCGACGATGTCGATGTCGGCGGCGTGCAGCTCCGCGCGCAGTTCACGCCAGCGGGCCTGCTGGTCGGCGGCGAGGCGCGAGACCTCCACGCCGATCCGGGCCAGCTGCTCGGACGGCGACAGGCCGTCCTGCGACGGGACCGTGATCCCGGCCCGCACCTGATCGATCAGGCCGGCCACGCGGACCATGAAGAACTCGTCGAGGTTGTTGGCCGAGATCGACAGGAAGCGGAGGCGCTCCAGCAGCGGATGATTCGGGTTCGACGCCTCCTCCAGAACGCGCCGGTTGAACTGCAGCCAGGACAGCTCGCGGTTCACGAAGCGCTCCGGCGAGTGGCGGAGGGACCGACCGGCCTCCAGCACCGGCTCGCGGGCCGCGCCGGCAACGGGCTCCGCCGGAGCCGCGGCTGCCGGCCACTCGTCACTGGCGTCGGCGGCGGCTGCCGGAGCGGCCCCGGCGGCGATCGAGTCGGTCTGCGTGCGCCGGGTCGCGGGCGCGCGCCGCGTCGTCGGATTGGCCGCCGCGCGCCGACGGGGCTCGGCTGCCTCGTCGGCGGCGTCGCGGTCCACGGGCTTCTGCGTCGATTCCATCCCCGATCCCTGTCTCTACGCGTCGCTCCTCGCGGCGGCGGAGCGTGTATCACCCTAGACCGGCGGCCTTCACGACAGTTTCGTGACGGCCGCCGCATTCCGCGTTCAGCCGGCCGGATCGGGCTCGTCGTCCAGTCCCATGCGCCGCAGGACGGCCAGCGCGAGCGGCCGGCTGATCCGGCGTCCGCGCCCGAGGGCGTCGCGGTCGAGCTCGGCGACGACGTCCCGGGCGCGGCCCAGCGACCGGTCGATGCGCAGGGCCAGCGAATCGATTACCCCGAGATCGACCACCAGCTGACGGTCCACGAACAGCTTGACCAGGACCGCCCGCAGCAGGGCGTCGTCCGGCGCCTCGATGGCGATGCGCGGCGCCAGCCGGAGCCGCGAGCGCAGGTCCGGCGTGGCGAGGCCGAGGGCGTCGATCCCGGTGCCGCTCGTCAGCAGGATCGGGCAGGCGCGCTCCCGCGCCCGGTTGAGCAGATGGAACAGCGCCGCTTCGTCGAGCCGTTCCGTCCGGTCGATATCCTCGATGACCAGAGCGCCGTTCGAGATGAGGTGCTGGATCGCGTCGGCCCCCAGCTCGGCGGCCGGGAGGGTCCAGGCATGGGCGCGCTCTGCCCAGATCGCCGCGAGATGGCTCTTGCCGCTGCCCGAGGGACCGGTGAGGACCAGAACACTGTCCGGCCAGTCCGGCCAAGCCTCGATCAGCGCGTAGGCGGCCTCGTTGGCCGGTCCCACGAGGAAATCCTCGCGCCCATAGCGTGGGTCGAGGGGCAGGTCGAAGGCCAATTGTCGGGGTGGTGCGTTCTCGCGCATGTGTCGCCCAGGATCACCCCCCGCCCGTGGAGGTCAAGGCCGCAGCGTCCTTGCCGTCGTGCTCGATCAAGATCGGCTGTCCGGCATGGTAGAGGCGGCTCTCCAGATAGCGGGCCAGGGCGAAGCGGACGAGCACGCCGATGGAGGCCGCGATCGGGACAGCGAGCAGCAGCCCGACGAAGCCGAACAGCGTGCCGAAGGCGAGCAGGGCGAACATCAGCCAGACCGGGTGAAGCCCGGTGGAATCGCCGACGAGCTTCGGCGAGATGACGTTGCCTTCGAGAAACTGCCCGACGAGGAACACGCCCACGGTCAGGCCGAGATACAGCCAGTCCCCGGATGGCCAGAACTGGACCAGGGCGACGCCGACGGAGAGCAGGAAGCCGGTGAGCGTGCCGACATAGGGAATGAAGGTGAGAAACCCGGCGATCAGGCCGATCAGCACGCCGAAGTTGAGGCCGACCAGCCAGAGGCCGATCGCGTAGAAGCTGCCCAGGATGAGGCAGACCAGGGTCTGGCCGCGCACATAGCCGGTGACGGCGCCGTCGATCTGGCGCGCGAGGTCGCGCACCGTCGCGCGGTGCCGGGGCGGCACCCAGCCGTCGATGGCCGCGACCATCCGGTCCCAATCCACCAGGATGTAGAACGCGACGACCGGCGTCACCACCAGAAGCGAGGCGATCGAAATCAGGGCCTGGCTGCCCGACCAGAGGGATTTCAGAAAGGCCAGGAGCCACGTCCCCGCTTGGGTCGCCAGCGTTCCGACGGAGGATTGCAGCTCCGTGAGGACATTCGCGCCGCCGACGCGTTCCAGCAGTGACCCGGAGCGCTCCGCGATGATGGCCTGGAGCCGCGACACCATTCCGGGCAGCGCATTGACCAGGGCGACGACCTGATTGGCCGTGAGCGGGATCAGGATCAGCAGCGTCACCACGAGGACGACGACGAACAACGCCAGAATCAGCAGGCTCGCGGCCAGCCGGCCGAGGCCGAGGCGCTCCAGCCGGTCGGCCAGGGGATCGAGGAGATAGGCCAGGGTGATGCCGGCCACGAAGGGCAGCATCACTTCCCGGAGGAGGTAGATGATCAATCCCAGAGCGACCACGGCGGCCAGCCCGATCACAGCCCGTGCGCGCACGTCGACGCTCCCCCAGACACCACGCCCGCGGGCAGAGTGGGTATGCGGCGCGTGCCGATCAAGGCGCCGCCGCAGCCGACTCGCGTGGCGCGCGCGAAGCCGCTAGAGCGGGGCCAGATTGGAACGAGGTGGCGCGGGCATGACGGCCAAGGACGGCAACGAGCCGAAGACGGGGCTCACCTACGCGGCGGCGGGCGTCGACATCGATGCCGGTAACGCCATGGTCGAGACGATCAAGCCGCTGGTGCGCTCGACCCGGCGCCCGGGCGCCGACGCCGAGATCGGGGGCTTCGGCGGCCTGTTCGACCTGAAGGCTGCGGGCTTCCGCGATCCGATCCTGGTGGCGGCCAATGACGGCGTCGGCACCAAGGTCAAGATCGCCATCGAGACCGGGCGCCACGACACGATCGGCATCGATCTCGTGGCGATGTGCGTGAACGACATCATCGTCCAGGGCGCCGAGCCGCTGTTCTTCCTCGACTACTACGCCACCGGCAAGCTGGTCCCGGGCGTCGGCGCCGACATCGTGCGCGGCATCGCCGAAGGCTGCCGGCAGGCGGGCTGCGCGCTGATCGGCGGCGAGACCGCCGAGATGCCGGGCCTCTACGACGGATCCGACTACGACCTCGCGGGCTTCTCGGTGGGAGCCGCCGAGCGCGGCACGCTTCTGCCGCGTCCGGGGATCCGGCCCGGCGACGTTGTGCTCGGCCTGCCCTCCTCCGGGGTGCATTCCAACGGCTTCTCGCTGGTCCGCCGGATCGTCGTGAAAAGCGGCCTCGGCTGGGACGCGCCGGCCCCGTTCGCCCCCGGGCGCAGCCTCGGCGAGGCGCTGCTGGAGCCGACCCGGATCTACGTGAAGCCCCTGCTGGCGGCGCTCGGCGCCACGGACGGGATCCGGGCGCTCGCTCACATCACGGGGGGCGGCTTCCCGGACAACCTGCCCCGCGTCCTGCCGGACGATGTCGGCATCGCCATCGACCTCGACGCGGTCACCCCGCCCCCGGTCTTCGGCTGGCTCGCCCGCGAGGGCGGCGTCGCCGAGGCGGAGATGCTGCGCACCTTCAATTGCGGAATCGGCATGGTGGTGATCGCCGCCGCCGACGCGGTGGACGATGTCGACGAGGCCCTGACCCGGGCCGGCGAGACGCCCGTGCGCCTCGGCCGGATCACGGCGCGCGGCTCCGAGCCCGTGACCTTCAGCGGAAACCTCGCCCTATGATGGCGACCGCCCGCAAGACCCGCGTCGCCATCCTCATCTCGGGGCGCGGCTCGAACATGGTCGCGCTGCTGGAGGCGGCGCAGGATCCCGCCTTCCCGGCCGAGATCGTGCTCGTCGTGTCGAACCGCCCGGAAGCCGCCGGCCTCGCCCGCGCGGCGGAGGCGGGCATCCCGACGCAGGCGATCGACCACAAGGCCTTCGCCGACCGCGCCGGCTTCGATGCCGCCCTCGACGCCGCCCTGCGGGGGGCCGAGGTCGACCTCGTGTGCCTCGCGGGCTTCATGCGGATCCTGACGACGAATTTCGTGGCGTCCTGGGCTGGCCGGATGCTCAACATCCACCCGTCGCTCCTGCCCCTGTTCAAGGGCACGCACACGCACCGGCAGGCGCTCGACGCCGGCGTGCGCCTGCACGGCTGCACCGTGCATTTCGTCGTGCCGGAACTGGATGCGGGTCCGATCGTCGCTCAAGCCGCGATCCCGGTCCGCCAGGACGACGATCCCGACAGCCTCGCCGACCGGGTGATCGTGCAGGAGCGCCGTCTCTACCCGGCCGTGCTCGCCCTGGTGGCCGGCGGCCGCGCCCGCCTGGACGGCGACCGCGTGGTGATCGCCGACGAGGCGCCCGACGGCGTTCTGTTCAGCCTTTAGCGGGCGGCCCATCGTCCCTGCGAGTGGAGCCCGGCGATCCGGCATCGCCCGCTCGCCGACGTTCCGATGCGCTGGGCTGCTTCGCTGCGCTCGCAGAGGCGACGTCTACCGAAGCAGCCTGTCTGCGTCCTCAGACGGGGCGCTGCAGCTTGCAGCTGTCCAGCGCCGAGAGGGCCTTCGCGCGGGCGGAGTCGTTGAAGTAGCCCGTGGTCCGGTAGGCCTCGATCTCGGCGGCGTCGAGGCTGCGCAGGGTCTGCTTGGCGTAGCAGCCGCAGGGGCGCTCCAGGGACGCCTCGGGGGCGCTGGTCATGCGGGCCTGGACGATCGTGCAGGCGTGGCGCACGCGGCCTTCGAGATTGGCCTTGCTGGCGGTCTTGAGGGCCGGATCCGGCTCGTACTGCTGGAAAGGGGCCGAGGATCCGCCCGCGAGGGCGGCGGTCGCGCCGAGGGCGAATAGGCCGGTCGCGATCAGCAGGGGCAGGCGGCGCATCGTCATGGTCGGGGTCGTCCGAGGGCTGAGGTTGGCTAAGCTCGGCTGTTGGACGCTTCCGGGCTCCGTCCCGTCAAGGACGGCCCGGTCACACACGGCGGCATTCCCGATGCCGCCGGGTGCGGTGCGTGACGATGGCGGGTCGGTGTGCCCAACCCGCCACCGCCCGTTGCCTCAAGCGGCGATATCGGAATCCTTGAAGAACTGCGCGATCTCGATCTTGGCGTTCTCGGCGCTGTCGGAGCCGTGCACGGTGTTCTCGCCGACGGACTCGGCGAACTTCTTGCGGATCGTGCCCTCGGCGGCCTGGGCCGGATTGGTCGCGCCCATCACCTCACGGTACTTGGCCACCGCGTTCTCGCCCTCGAGAACCTGGACCACCACCGGGCCGGAGGTCATGAAGGTCACGAGCTCGCCGAAGAACGGGCGCTCCTTGTGCACCTCGTAGAACTTCTCGGCCTGCTCCTTGGTCATGCGGATGCGACGCTGGCCGACGATGCGGAGGCCCGCCTCCTCGATCACGGCGTTGACCGCGCCGGTCAGGTTCCGCCGCGTCGCGTCGGGCTTCAGGATCGAGAAGGTGCGCTCGGTGGCCATGGTGCGTCCGGTCTGTCTGTGGAAAAGGTTTGCGGCACGCCGGGAGGCCGGACGCGCCGCGGCAGCGAAAATTTCGCTTCGGCGCCGGGCTTATAGCGGGCGCCCCCCCGTGTCTCAAGCGGCGTCCCGGAACCGGCCGGTCCAAGCGCGGCCGTGGCTCTGCCGCAACACGGCCGAAAAATCGCCCGATTGCGACGGCCTAGTCGCGCACCAACCGACTTCGTCCACCCCTCGGGCGTCCGCGACGCCCCAATCCCGGAGACGAACCATGCGACTCGCTCTCAGCGCCAGCCTGCTTCTCGCCGGCCTCACCGCCGCCGCCGCCGACACCGCGAAGGATCCGTCCGGCACCTGGCTCACCGGCGACGGCCGCGCCAAGATCCGGATCGATCGCTGCGGGCCCGGTCAGAAGCTCGTCTGCGGCAAGGTCGTCTGGCTCAAGACGCCGACCTTCGACAACGGCGCTCCCCGCACCGATCTCAAGAATCCAGACCCGAAGAAGCGCGCGCGGCCGGTGATCGGCCTGCAGCTCATCGAAGGGCTCAAGCCGGACGACGAGAAATACACCGGCGAACTCTACAACATCGAAGAAGGCAAGATCTATACGGTCAGCCTGGAGCGCGAGAGCGAGGCCGAACTCAACGTCTCGGGCTGCATGCTCAAGATCCTGTGCGGATCCCAGACCTGGACCCGCGTGCCGGACGTGAACCAGCAGGCGGCGAACAAGAACTGAGCGCCTGTCAGATCGATGCGAGGCCGCGCTGCACCGCCGGCCTCGCCAGGATGCTCTCGAGCCATCGCGCCACGTTCGGCAGGGTGTTGATGTCGACGCCCTGCTTGAAGTTCAGCTTCGCCCAGGTGAACGTCGCGATGTCGGCGATGGAATAGTCGTCGGCCAGGAAAGCGCGGCCCTCGAGGCGTCGTTCCAGCACGCCGTACAGACGCTTCGCCTCTGCGGTGAACCGGTCGATCGCGTAGGGCAGCTTCTCGGGCGCGTAGATCTTGAAGTGGTGCGTCTGTCCGAGCATCGGCCCGAAGCCCGCCACCTGCCAGAACAGCCACTCGTCGACGAGGACGCGGGCGCGCTCGTCGGCCGGATAGAACTGCCCGGTTTTCCGGCCGAGATACTGCAGGATCGCGCCTGATTCGAAGACCGAGATCGGCTGTCCGCCGGGACCCTCCGGATCGACGATGGCCGGGATCTTGTTGTTGGGTGAGATCGCCAGGAAATCGGGAGCGAACTGCTCGTTCTTGGCGATATCCACGGGAACGATGCGGTAGGGGAGCCCGCACTCCTCCAGCATGATCGGGATCTTCCAGCCGTTCGGCGTACTCCAGGTATGGACGTCGATCGGCCGCCCGGACACCGCTGCCATGCTCTGTCTGCTCCTGGACCCAATCGTCGGCGGTGCGATGGTCCTCCGCCTTTTCCGGACAACCCCGACAGTGAAGACGATTTCCCGGCCACGCTCAAGGGCATCCCGAGAGCGGGCCTGAGGATTCGACACGGCGTGGCGGCAGCTGTTGGCGGCTGCGGCGCCGGGCTTGCCGTCTCCCGGGGCGAGCGGCGAGACTGCGTCTCGGGCGTCGCAACGACGCCCGAGGGGGAATATCCGATGATCGATCGTCTCGTCAGGATCGCGATCCTGTCCGTGCCGCTGCTCGCCGCCCAGCCTGTCCTCGCCAAGGAGCCGGCCGCCAAGGAGTCGACAGCCAAGGCGCCGCCGGCCTCCGAGGCGCCCTCGGCGGCGCCGGCCTCGCCCGCAGCGAAGCAGCCGAGCCCCGGCCAGTCCGCCGCCCGCGACCGGCAGAAGACCTGCGGCGCCGAGTGGCGCGCTCTGACCGACGCTCAGAAGGCCGCGCAGGGGCCGAAATGGCCGCAGTACTGGAGCAAGTGCAACAAGCGGCTGAAGGGCGGCGATAAAGCTTGAGCCGGTCGCGAACCGCAGCGCTTCTCGATTGTTCAGACATCCGCGGCGGGGCGGCGGGAAAGGCGAGGACATGATGGACCTTCATCCGTCCCCACGGGCGGCGGACGGCGCATCGCGCCGGGTCCGGCATGGCTGAAGCCCCGGTCGCGCCCGCCGCGGATCCGTCGGCCGGGTCGCTTCTCGACCGCGCGGTGGCGTTCCTCGATGCCTGGGTGCCCAAGCCGGCGGCCTGGGCCTTTGCCCTGCGCATCTGGATCGCCATGATGCTGGCGCTGGCGATGGCCTTCTGGCTCCAGCTCGACAGCGCCTCGTCTGCCGCCACCTGCGTGGCGATTCTCGCCCAGCCCAAGCGCGGGCAGGCCATTTCCAAGGCGGTCTACCGCCTTCTCGGCACGCTCATCGGGGCCGCGGTGTCGATCGTCTTCATGGCCCTGTTCGGGCAGGACCGGGTGCTGCTGCTCCTCGGCTTCACCGTCTGGCTCGGCCTCTGCGTCTTCGTCGCCCAGTACCTGCAGGACACACGGGCCTACGGCGCCATGCTGTCCGGCTACACCGTGGCGATCGTCGCCCTGGGCCAGATCGACGACCCGCAGGGCACATTCGACGCCGCCGTGTCCCGCGTCGCCGTGATCGTTCTCGGCATCGTCGTGATCACCTTCATCAACGACGCCCTCGCCTCCCCGAGCACGTGGCGGGCGCTGCTGCCCCAACTCCGCAAGGGCTGGGACGACACGCGGAGCTATGCCCGGGAGACGCTGGAATCCGGCGATCTCGGCGCGACGCGGACCGCCGCGCTGATCCGCACCATCGCGCCGATGCGGGCCGATGCCAGCGCCATCGCGGGCGAACTCGACGACGGCCGGTTCCGTGCGGCCGGCGCGCGCAGCTGCATCGCCGCCTTGTACGCGATGGCGGCCGCGATCCGCAGCGTGGCGGCTGCGGCCGCGTGCCTGCGCCATCCGAGCCCGGCGGTCGCGGAGGCGATGGCGATCTGCCGAAGGGTGGCCGACGCGCCCGATCCCGATGCCCTCGATCGCGACGACGAGCGCCTGCGCGACCTGGTCGATTCCGCGATCCGGGACGGGCACCGGCCCCTCGACGAGGTGGTGGTTCTCCAGCGCGCCCTGGACTTCGTCTGTGCGGCGACCTTCGCGCAGGACGGCATCCGCGCGGTGGCGGACGGCCACGAGCCCCTGCGCGACGCCCGGCTGCCGACCCATCGCGACTTCCCGGTCGCCCTCCGCGGCGCCCTGCGGGTCGCCCTGAGCTTCGCCGTGACGGCCGCCGCCTTCGTGGCGCTCGGCCTGCCGCAGGCCTCCTTCGCGCTGGTCCAGGTGGCCGCCACCGCGGCCCTGTCCTCCGTGACGCCGGATCCGAAGAAATTCGCCAACGGGGTCGTCATCGGGATGACGCTCGCGGCGACCCTTGCGGGCATCGCCCGCTTCGCGCTCCTGAACGGTGTCCAGGGGTTCCCGATGCTGGCGATCGTCATGGCGCCGGTGATCTTCCTCGGCTGCTTCCTGTCGCTGAACCCGAAGACCTTCGGCATCGGCTTCATCCTGATCGTGTTCTTTCCAGTCCTGCTCGGCCCCTCGAATCCGCAGACCTACGACGCCCTGACCTTCTTGCTGAACGCGTTCCTCGTGGTCGCGGCGGCCGTGATCCTGTCGATCGTCGTCCGCTTGGTCCTGCCGGTCACGCCCGCGCAGCAGCGGGGCTTCGCCCTCGATTCGGCCCGGCGGGCGCTCGCCGACGCGCTAATCGGCCAGGGAGGCGACGCCACCACCCGCACCAGCCTGAATGCCGACCGGCTGTTTCAGTTCGCCGGCTACAGCTCGGGGAGCGGCGCCGTGCGGCGGGCGAACCTGCATCACGCCTTCGCCCTCGCCCGTCTGGAGGCCGCCGCCGCCCGGGCCCACGCGGAGCTGCGCCGCCTCTGGTCCATCGAGGCCCTGCGTGGCGCGATCCCGCGGGCACGGGACGCGTTGGCTTCGGGCGACGATCGCGGGCTCGAGACCGCGGCGCGTGACCTGATCCGGGCCGCCGCCGGCCAGGGCCGGGCCGTGCGGCTCACCACCGCCCGCGCGGCCAGCGATCTCGTCACCGCATCACGGACCATCACCCGCCACCGGCGATTCCTCCATCGCCTCGACATCGCGCTCTTCTGACGGGCGACTTCTTCCGGGGTTACCATGCACGAGGACATCCATGTCGGCGGGGTGCTGGTCACGGCCTTCGTCGCCTATGCCCTGGCGGCGTTCGTGATCCTGATCATCCTGCGCTTCGCCTTCGCGCGCCTCCGCTTCAGCCGCTACGTCGCCAACGCCCCGCTCGCCGAGGCCGGCCTCTACGTCTGTGTTCTCGCCCTCCTGATAGCGTTCATCTGATGCCCGACACGACCGCCGACGAGGACGATCCGAAGCCCGCCGCCCGCGACGATGCGCCGGGGCGGCGCGATCCGTTGCCCGCGATCCCGCGCCGGGGCCGAGCCGCCAAGATCTTCCGGCTGGCGGCCACCGGCGTGATCCTGCTCGCCGCGATCCTGGCGGCGGCCTTCGTCTGGGAATTCTATGTGGCGGCGCCCTGGACGCGCGACGGCACGGTCCGGGTGCAGGTCGCCAACATCGCGCCGCAGGTCGCCGGGCAGATCGTCGAGGTCCGCGTCCAGGACAACCATACCGTGCGCAAGGGCGACGTTCTCTACGTCATCGACCCGATCGACTTCGAGGTCGCGGTCGCGTCGGCGGATGCCGAGGTCAAGAACCGCGAGGCCGACCTGCAGGTGAAGAACGCCCAGTCGGCCCGGCGGCAGGCGCTCTCGACGGTGTCGACCTCCGTCGAAGAGAAGCAGCAATTTGCCGGCGCGGCCAAGATCGCCGAGGCGGCGCTGGAGAGCGCCCAGGCGCAATTGCGGCAGGCCAAGGTCAACCTGCAGCGCACCCGGGTGACATCCACCGTCAACGGGCGGGTGACGAACCTGCTGATGCGCGTCGGCGACTATGCCCGGACCGGCACCGCGAACATCAACGTGGTCGACACCGATTCCTTCTGGATCGACGGCTATTTCGAAGAGACCAAGATGTCCAACATCCGGGTCGGTGACACCGCCGACGTGAAGCTGATGGGCTTCGATCCGCATCTCACCGGGACGGTTCACAGCATCACGCTGGGCATCTCCACGGCCAATGCCGCGGCGAGCACGCAGGGGCTGCCGGACGTCAACCCGGTCTATACCTGGGTGCGCCTCGCCCAGCGGGTCCCGGTCCGCATCCGCATCGACCATGTTCCGCCGGGCGTCCCGCTCATCGCCGGCATGACCGCGACCGTGTTCGTCAACGGCGGCCGCGGCCCGGCGCCCAACTGGTTCATGGACCTGCGCGACCGGGTCTCCGCCCTGACGACGCCGGCAGCCGGACCCACCGCGGCGGCCGATCAAAGGTGAATCGCCGCGCCGCTGCGATCCCGATGGCCGGTGATGCGGTTTCCCGGAGACACCACCGCGTGGGAGACTCCGATGAACCGATGGCTTGGACTCGCCTGCCTCCTGCTGACCGCAGGGCCCGCCGCGGCCGCGCCGCTGAAGGCGGCGGTGTTCGACTTCCAGTTCTCGAACCTGTCCCCGGTTCCGAGCGATGCAGCGGACGCCGCGCGCCTCGAGCGGGTGAGCGCCGAACTGCGCGCTCTGCTGGAGAGAAAGGGCCTGTACATCGTGATCTCGACCGATCCGGTCCGGGCGGCGGTCGCCAAGAGTGCGGACCTGCGGCGCTGCAACGGCTGTGCGGATGACTTCGCCCGCGAACTCGGCGCCGACGTCGCCATCACCGGCGAGGTGCAGAAGGTCTCGAACCTGATCCTCAACCTGAACGTCTACGTGAAGCCCCTCACCGGCGACGCGCCCGAGCGGGCCTACAGCGTCGACCTGCGCGGTAACACGGACGAGTCCTTCGACCGCGGTATTCGCTTTCTCGTCGAGAACACTATGGGTGCCGGCAAGTAACGCGCCCCCCAGCCGATATTTCGCAGCGCCGAAGGATCGATCCAAGTGATTGACGGGCTTGGCGCTGCACTGCGATCCCCCGGCGATGTCGTGCGAGGTGCCGCTGTGCCGGCAAAATGGCTATTGACGGCTCGGCAAGACGGGCGCAGTCTCCACCTGTGCTTGGCGAAAGCCGGCACCGACCGGACGGAAACCTTGACGGTGTCAGGTTTCGTAAGACGTCCGGTTGCCGGAAGCTGGAGGAGACAGGGATGACTCCACCGCAGCGGAAAGCCGCCTAGACGGTTCAGGGACAGGTTCGGCCCGGAACTTAGCGGCAGCACACGGACAGCCGGACGGACGCGGCTCCAGGGGCGCAGAAGCGGCCAATTATGGCGCGCCTTCGAACACGCAAAATGCCCCACTTTGAGCCGTTCCGCCGCGGTTTCCCTAAGACAGAAGCTGCTGGTCCATTGCCTGCCCGGCCTCGCCGTGGCGGGATTTCGTCGTGGCCCCGAGGGCGGCCGGCTCACCGCCTGTCTGCGCGGAGCTGAGCCCGGAAGGCAGGCCTGCCGTCACGACGCGATCTTGCACCGACGGTGGTTCGAGCGCCCGGGCGCGCCGTCCGCGCTCCGGGTCAATCGGCCTGCGATGTCGCCGCGCCGATGGCTCGGCCCACACGCGATATCCCAGAGCTGGCCCGCTTCGCGCCGCTCGGGCCATCGGGTGTCAATCGATCCCGAGCTTAGCCTTGAGCAGCGCGTTCACCGCCGCGGGATTTGCCTTGCCGCCCGTGGCCTTCATGGTCTGGCCGACGAACCAGCCCAGCAGAGTCGGCTTCTCCTTGGCCTGGGCGACCTTGTCGGGATTGGCCGCGATGATCTGATCCACCGCCGCCTCGATGGCGCCCGTGTCGGTCACCTGCTTCATGCCGCGGCTCTCGACGATGGCGCGCGGGTTGCCGCCCTCGGTCCAGACGATCTCGAACAGGTCCTTGGCGATCTTGCCGGAGATCACGCCCTCGCCGATCAGGTCGATGATCGCGCCGAGCTGGTCCGCCGAGACCGGCGTCGATTCGATGGACAGGCCCTCCTTGTTGAGGCGCCCGAACAGCTCGTTGATCACCCAGTTGGCCGCGGCCTTGCCGTCCCGGCCCTTGGCCACCGCCTCGTAGTAGTCGGCGGAGGCACGCTCGGCGACCAGCACGCCGGCGTCGTAGGGCGAGAGGCCGAATGCGGAGACGAACCGCGCCTTCTTGGCATCCGGCAGCTCGGGCAGCCCCTCGGCCAGGGCGTCGACATAGGCCTGGTCGAATTCGAGCGGCAGCAGGTCCGGATCGGGGAAGTAGCGATAATCGTGCGCCTCTTCCTTGGAGCGCATCGAGCGCGTCTCGCCCTTGGTCGGGTCGAAAAGGCGCGTCTCCTGGTCGATCTTTCCACCGTCCTCGAGGATGGCGATCTGGCGCCGCGCCTCGGTCTCGATCGCCTGCCCGATGAAGCGGATCGAGTTGACGTTCTTGATCTCGCAGCGGGTGCCCAGCGGCTCGCCGGGGCGGCGCACCGAGACGTTCACGTCGGCGCGGAGCGATCCCTTCTCCATGTCGCCGTCGCAGGTGCCGAGGTAGCGCAGGATCGTGCGCAGCTTGGTCACGTAGGCCTTCGCCTCCTCGGAGGAGCGCAGGTCGGGCCGGGAGACGATCTCCATCAGCGCCACGCCCGAGCGGTTGAGGTCCACGAAGCTCCGGGTCGGGTCCTGATCGTGCAGCGACTTGCCGGCATCCTGCTCGAGGTGCAGGCGCTCGATGCCCACGGTGATCGACGCACCGTCGGGCAGATCCACGAGAACTTCGCCCTCGCCGACGATCGGATCCTTGTACTGCGAGATCTGATAGCCCTGGGGCAGATCCGGGTAGAAGTAGTTCTTCCTGTCGAACACCGACCGCAGGTTGATCTTGGCCTTCAGGCCGAGGCCGGTGCGCACCGCCTGGGCCACGCATTCCGCATTGATCACCGGCAGCATCCCGGGCATCGCGGCATCGACCAGGGAGACGTGGTCGTTGGGTTCCCCGCCGAATTCCGTCGAGGCGCCGGAGAACAGCTTCGCCCGGCTGGACACCTGGGCGTGGATCTCCATGCCGACGATCACCTCCCAATCGTGGAGGCCGCCCTTGATCAGCTTCTTGGGGTCGACGGGTGCGTTCATGGTCGTCCGGGCCGAGAAAAGGAGCTTGGCGTGATCCCCCCACCCACGCCCTCATCCTGAGGTGCTGCGCAGCAGCCGCGAAGGAGGGCTCCAGGGATCGCGCGGCCGGCTGGAGGCCTCCATCGAGGCCCGCTCACGCGGGCACCTCGGGACGAGGGCGCGGGTGGGCGTGGATGTCGTCCGGTCACTTACGGGCGGCGTCGCGAAAAGATCAAGCGCGGCGTCTGACCGCCTGCCGGGCGCCGTAGCCGAGGATGGCCCAGAGGAGAGCCGCGACGGCGCGCACCGGGAAAAAGGTCGGGCCGTCGCGGGTGATCGGCGCCGGCCAGGGGATGCCGGCGGCGCTGACCGCGTAGGAGAACAGCACCGAGAATCCGAGCGCCGCGATCGCCGCGATGAAGACCTTGCCGAACTGGCTGGCGGTCCAGCCGAGATAGACCGCCACCACGATCAGCGCGGGGTCGAACCCGGCCCAGATCCAGATCGTCCAGGGGTAATAGGGGACGGTCATGACCACCACGGCTCGGGCAGGACGGTGCGGCCCGCCGCTTCCTCGATCACCTGCGCGACCGCGAACAGCGTCTCCTCGTCGAAGGGCCGGCCGATGAGCTGGAGCCCGAGGGGCAGGCCCTGGCCATCGAGCCCCGCCGGCACGGCGATGCCCGGGAGGCCCGCCATGTTCACCGTCACGGTGAACACGTCGTTGAGGTACATCTCCACCGGGTCGGCCGAGGCCTTCTCGCCGATGCCGAAGGCGGCCGACGGCGTCGCCGGCGTGAGGATCGCGTCGACTCCGGCGGCGTAGGCCGCCTCGAAGTCACGCTTGATCAGCGTGCGGATCTTCTGCGCGCGGACGTAATAGGCGTCGTAGTAGCCGGCCGAGAGCACGTAGGTGCCGATCATGATCCGGCGCTTTACCTCGCGGCCGAAGCCGGCGGCCCGGGTGTTCTCGTACATCCCGGCGATGTCCTTGCCGGGCACGCGCAGGCCGTAGCGGACGCCGTCGTAGCGCGCCAGATTCGAGGAGGCTTCCGCCGGGGCCACGATGTAGTAGGCCGGCAGCGCGTAGGCGGTGTGCGGCAGCGAGATCTCCCGGATCGTCGCACCGGCAGCCTTGAGCCACGCGGCGCCCTCGTCCCAGAGCTTGTGGATCTCGGCGGGCATGCCGTCGACCCGGTACTCCTTCGGGATGCCGATGGTGAGGCCCTTCACGCCGCGCGACACGGCCGCTTCGAAATCGGGCACCGCCAGGTCGGTACAGGTCGTATCCCTGGGATCGGGGCCCGCCATGGAGCCGAGGAGGATGGCGCAGTCGCGCACCGTCCGGGCGATCGGGCCCGCCTGGTCGAGGGAGGAGGCGAAGGCCACAGTACCCCAGCGCGAGCACCGCCCGTAGGTCGGCTTGATCCCCACCGTGCCGGTGAAGGCGGCGGGCTGCCGGATGGAGCCGCCGGTATCGGTCGCGGTGGCGCCGAGGCAGAGCCGCGCGGCGACCGCCGCGGCGGAGCCGCCCGAGGAGCCGCCGGGCACGATCTGCGTGTCCGATCCCTTGCGCCGCCAGGGCGAGACCACGTTGCCGTAGGCACTGGTCTCGTTGGACGAGCCCATGGCGAATTCGTCGAGATTGAGCTTCCCGAGCATCACGGCGCCGTCGCGCCACAGATTGGCCGACACGGCCGATTCGTAATGCGGCTCGAAGGTTTCGAGGATCTTGGAGCCCGCCGTGGTCGTCACGCCGTGCGTGCAGAACAGGTCCTTGATGCCGAGGGGGATACCCTCGAGGGGGCGGCCCTCGCCCGATGCGATCTTCCGGTCGGAAGCCTCGGCCATCGCCAGGGCGCGGTCCGGGGTCTCCCGGATATACGCGTTCAGGACGCGGGCCTTGGCCATGGCGTCGAGATGCGCCTGGGTCAGCTCGCGGGCCGAGATCCGCTTTGCCTTCAGGGCATCGCGCGCTTCGGCCAGGGTGAGTTCGTTCGGATCCACGCTGTTCACGTCCCCGCGCGCGCTGTCGCGCGCCTGCCCGCCAGAAATCCGGTCCGCAAGGTCCGGGCCGTCCTCGGCCTACTCGACCACCTTCGGGACCAGGAAGTAATTGTCCTCGGTCTCGGGCGCGTTGGCGACGACGTCGGCGGCGCGGCCGCCCTCGGTGACGACGTCCTCGCGCTTCTTCATCGCCATCGGCGTCACCGAGGTCATCGGCTCGACGCCCGTGACGTCGACCGTGCCGAGTTGCTCGACAAAGGCAAGGATGGCGTTCAGCTCGCCCTGCAGCGGCCCGACTTCGTCGTCGGTGACCGCGATCCGCGCCAGATGCGCGATGCGCCGAACCGTCTTCTCGTCGACCGACATGCCGTCCCGTTCGTCCCTGCCCGGGAGCACTCTCCCGAAGTCGGTCGGGCTATAGCATCGGCGCTCGACGCGCTGCAACGCGGGTCGAAGCGGACGGGAGGCCGGCGTGCCGGAGCAGACGAAGGCCGGCCCGGGCGACGCCACCGGGACCGAACCCGCAGGCCGACACTCGTGTGGGGCCGATCAGGTCACGACGTGGTGGGGCGTCACCGACATCTCGATGGTGATTCCCGGTTGCCGGACCGGCTGGATCATGGCTTGGGTGAAGCCCGCGACCAGGATCTCGAAGGCGAGGAGCAGCATCCAGCGGTGCTTGCGCGGCATCGCCCGCCGATATCCGGACGGTGCGGAACAGGAGAGCTGGCCGTTCGTCGACAAGGCGGGCCCCTACAGTGTGGTTTAACGGAACATTAACCTACCTAGACGCGAACGGCTCCGCGCGCACCGGGGGCGATCTGCGCAGGAGCTGAAGCCTGTGGACGGTGGAGCGGGATCGATGTGGGAGCAGGTTTTCGCGGATCTCGCGCCGGGCTTCGTGCCGGACGAAGGGGCTCTCGACCGTGCGGCGGCGGATCTCGGCTTTCCGCTGCCGGCCTCCTATCGCGCCTTCTGCCGAACCTGCGGCGTCGGCCTCGCGGGGGGGCAGTTCCGCATCGCCGTGCCGGCGCCGTTCGCGGCCTGCGATCTGGTGACCCAGGCGGGGCTCATCGCCCACAGCGTCGGTGCCGCCGTCGCCATGTTGGAAGAGGGCGCGGAGCCGCACCGCTTCGATGTCGAGGGCGGCGAAGCGAGCGTCGTCGAGCGCGCCTGCTTCTTCGGCGCGGGCGAGGATGGCAGCTTCCTGTTCTGGGACGTCTCCGGGACGGACGGCGAGTACGACGTCTGGCTGCTCGCGCCCGATCTGGAGACGGTGCGGTTCGGCGGCGAGAGCCTCGACGATTTCTTCACCCGGGTCGCCGCGCCGTCCGCGGCGCTGGTTCTGGGGCCGGGCGCGGAGCCCCTCCCCGCCCGGTTCGAGGGTATTGCCGAGGCCACCCTGGCGCGCACCGAACAGGCGGAGTCATGAACTTCGACGCGATCCGCGCCTTCGCGGCCGAGTCCCGCGGCGGCGCCCGGTTGATCGGCATCGATCTCGGCACCAAGACGATCGGGCTCGCCCTGTCGGATCTCGGCCGCCAGATCGCGACACCCCTGGAGACGATCCGCCGGGTGAAGTTCACCCCCGACGCGCAGCGGCTCGCGACCCTCTGCCGGCAGCACGCGGTCGGCGGCCTGGTGGTCGGGCTGCCGCTCAACATGGATGGCAGCGAGGGGCCGCGGGTGCAGTCGACCCGCGCCTTCATGCGCAACCTCGCGCCGATCCTCCCCCTGCCCCACGTCTTCTTCGACGAGCGTCTCTCGACCGCTGTGGTCACCCGCGCGCTGATCGAGGCCGACGCCTCCCGGGCGCGGCGCGGCGAACTCGTGGACAAGCTCGCCGCCGCCTACATCCTGCAGGGCTGCCTCGACGTCATGCGCAATCTCGCCGACGCCGATGCCGACACCGAGGACGATTTCCTCAGCGACTGACCAGGGAGACCGTGCCGCTGCCGTGGCGCTCGATCCGTCCGTCGAGCTCCAGTTCCAGAAGCACGCTCTGCACGGTCCGAGCGCCGACCCCGGCGCTCCGGGCCAGCTCGTCGGTGCCCACCGGGCTCGGGCCGAGCAGGGCGACGATCCGCGCCCGGTCATCCGCGGGCTGGGGCGGCTCGTCTTCGCAGACGGGGCGGCCGGCAGCCTCGCGGTCGGGCCACAGCGGGATCGGATCGCAATCCGCGCCGGTCGCGTCGAACTCGATCTCGTCCCAGAAATCCGGCTGCTCGGCGAGGTCCGGCCGACCGCGCGCCGGCGCCGCCTCCGCGTCCGGGCCGCGCTCGATGATCGGGCCCAGCACCTCGACGACGTGGGCGACCTCGGAGACGAGGGTGGCGCCCTGGCGGATCAGGTCGTTGGTGCCCTCGGCGCGCGGGTCCAGCGGCGAGCCCGGGACCGCGAAGACCTCCCGGTTCTGCTCCAGGGCGTAGCGCGCCGTGATCAGCGAGCCGGAGCGGCGGGCGGCCTCGACCACGACGGTCCCGTAGGACAGGCCGGAGATGATCCGGTTGCGCCGCGGGAAGTCGCGTCCGCGGGGCTCCCAGCCCATGGGCATCTCGGCCAGGACGGCGCCGCCCTCCCCCAGGATGGCCTCGACCAGGGCCGCGTGGCTCGCCGGGTAGATCCGATCCTGGCCGCCCGCCATTACGGCGATGGTTCCTGTCGGAAGGCTGGCCCTGTGCGCCCGGGCGTCGATCCCGCGGGCGAGGCCCGAGACCACCGTGAGGCCGGCCTCCCCGAGGCCGCGGGCCAGCCGCTCCGTGAAGGCGAGCCCTGCCGTCGAGGCGTTGCGCGAACCGACGAGCGCAACGGCCGGGCGGTTCAGGATGCCGGCGCCGCGCAGGGCCAGGAGCGGCGGCGCCGCGTCGACCTGCGCGAGGAGCCGGGGATAGTCCGCCTCGCCCGTGGCGATCAGGCGGCCGTCGAGGCGGGCGAGCGCCGCGATCTCGGCCTCGGCTTCGCTGCGCGTCGGAGGCGTGATCCGCCGACCCTGGCGGCCTGCGAGATCCGGAAGGGCGTCCAGGGCGGCCGCCGCGCCGCCGAACCGGTTCACCAGCCTCCGGAAGGTGCGCGGCCCGACGCCCTCGGTCCGGATCAGCCGCAGCCAGTCGAGCCGCTGCGCGTCGGTGAGCTGCATGCACTTCCCCAAGGTCCGCGCGTGGCGCGCGTGCGCTCAGCCTTTCTGGCCGATGCGCCCCTCGGTGCCGTTTGCGAGCCGGCGGATGTTGGGCGCGTGCTTCCACCATAGCAGCACGGCCAAGATGAGGAACAGCAAAGCTTGGGCCGGCGCACCGAGAGCCCACAGGGCCAAGGGTGTCGCCGCGGATGCCGCAAGTGCCGCCAGCGACGAATACTTGAGCGCGAAAGCGAGCCCGAGCCAGATCGCTGCAAAGAGACCGAGCGCCGCGGCATTGAAGGCCAGGAGCACGCCGATGAAGGTCGCGACACCCTTGCCGCCTTTGAATCCGAGCCAGATGGGGAACAGGTGCCCCAGGAACGCACCGAGCCCCGCGGCGAGCGCCGCACCCTCGCCCAGGTTTTTGGCGAGCAGGACGGCGACAGTTCCCTTGAGGGCGTCACCCAGCAGGGTCGCCGCGGCAAGGCCCTTGCGGCCGGTCCGCAGCACGTTGGTGGCGCCGATATTGCCCGAGCCGATGGCCCGCACGTCGCCGAGGCCGGCGAATTTGGTCAGGATCAGCCCGAACGGAATCGAGCCCAGGGCGTAGCCGAGGGCGAGGCCGCCGAGGGCGGCCGGGGTCGCGAGATCGGGAAGCATCATGCGGCGGCCGCGAGATCGTCGATCGCGTGGACGATCCGACCACCGACCAGCGTCAGCACCGCCGCGCCCTGGAGGCGCGCCTCGTCGAACGGGGAATTCTTGGAGCGCGACTTCAGCCGGCGCTTGTCGAGGACGTAGGGCAGATCGGGATCGATCAGGACCAGGTCGGCGGGGGCACCGACCGCCAGCCGGCCAGCCTCGCGGCCGAGGACCCGCGCCGGGTTCACGGTGAGCGCGGCGATAAGCTTGGGCAGCGCCAGGTCGCCGGTATGGACGAGGCGCATCGCGGCGCCGAGCAGGGTCTCGATGCCCAGTGCCCCATCCGCCGCCTCGGCGAAGGGCAGGCGCTTGGTCTCGACGTCCTGCGGGTTGTGATCCGACACGACGACGTCGATCACACCCTCGTCCAGGGCGCGCACCACCGCCTGCCGGTCGGTCTCGTGGCGCAGGGGCGGCGAGAGCCGGCAGAAGGTGCGGTAATGGCCGATGTCGTTCTCGTTGAGGACGAGGTTGTTCACCGAGACGCCGCAGGTCACCGGCAGGCCGTCCTGCTTCGCCCGCCGGACGATCTCGACCGAATCGGCGCAGGAGATCATCGCCGCGTGGTAGCGGGCGCCGGTGAGCCGTACGAGGCGGATGTCCCGCTCCAGCATCACGGTCTCCGCCTCGCGGGGGATCCCCATCAGCCCGAGGCGCGAGGCGAGCTCGCCCTCGTTCATCACGCCCTCGGCGACGAGAGACGCTTCCTCCACGTGCTGCACGATCAGGGCGTCGAAATCCCGGGCATAGGTCAGGGCGCGACGCAGCACCTGGGCGTTCGCCACGGCCCGCAGCCCGTCCGTGAAGGCGACCGCGCCGGCCTCCTTGAGCAGGCCGAACTCGGTCATTTCCCGGCCGGCAAGCCCCTTGGTGATGGCGGCCGCCGGCAGGACGTTGACGCTCGCCGTGTCGCGGGCGCGGCGGAGCACGAAATCGACGATGGCCGGCTCGTCGATCACCGGGTTGGTGTCGGGCATGCAGACGAGCGTCGTGACGCCGCCCGCGGCCGCCGCGGCGCTCGCCGAGGCCAGGGTCTCGCGGTGCTCGGCCCCCGGCTCGCCCACGAAGGCGCGCATGTCGATCAGCCCGGGGGTCAGCACGCGGCCCGCGCAATCGACGCGCTTCGCGTCGGCCGGGGCACCCGGCGCCGCGCCGGCGGCGATGTCGGCGATGCGGCCGTCCCGTACCAGCACCGCGCCGGCGGTCTCGTGGCCGGTTTCGGGATCGAGGAGGTTGGCGTTCGCCAGAAGATAGCTGCTCACAGGGGCGCCCTCGCGGAAGAGGCCGGGCCGTCGAGGCGCATGGCGAGGCCGGCTGCCGCCATGTGCGCCTTCGCCTCGGCGACGCTCGCCTGCCCGAAATGGAAGATGGAGGCCGCCAGCACGGCGCTGGCGCCGCCCTCGGCCACGCCGGCCACGAGGTCGTCGAGGCCGCCGACGCCGCCCGAGGCGATCACCGGCACGGTGACGGCGTCGCTGATCGCCCGCGTCAGCGCGAGGTCGTAGCCGGAGCGGGTGCCGTCCTTGTCCATGGAGGTCACGAGCAGCTCGCCGGCGCCCTTCTCGGCCACCAGCCGCGCGAAGGCCACGGCGTCGATCCCCGTCGGGTCGCGGCCGCCATGGGTGAAGATCTCCCAGGCGGCCGGCGCGCCGGGCGGCGAGACGCGCTTGGCGTCGATCGCGACGACGATGCACTGCGCGCCGAACTTCTCGGCGGCCCGGGCCACGAGGTCGGGATCCTTCACGGCCGCGGTGTTGATCGCGACCTTGTCGGCGCCGGCCAGCAGCAGGGCGCGGACGTCCTCGACGGTGCGCACGCCGCCGCCCACGGTGAGCGGCATGAAGCAGGCCTCGGCGGTGCGGCTGACGATGTCGAGCAGCGTGCCGCGGGCCTCGCGGCTCGCCGTGATGTCGAGGAAGCACAGCTCGTCGGCGCCGGCCGCGTCGTAGACTTTGGCGGCCTCGACGGGATCGCCGGCGTCGCGCAGGCCCTCGAAGCGCACGCCCTTCACGACGCGCCCCTCCTTCACGTCGAGGCAGGGGATGATGCGGGTCTTCAGCACGGGCGCCGTCTCATATCGCAGGCCTCAGACTATCACGCGGCCGGGCCGCGCGCCGCAGCGATCGCCGCCAGGGCCGCCTCCGGATCGATGCGGCCGTCGTAGAGTGCCCGGCCCGTGATCGCGCCGGCGATCAGCGCGCAATCCGGCTGCAGCAGCCGGTGCACGTCGTCGATCGACGCGAGGCCGCCCGAGGCGATCACCGGGATGCGCACGGCCTCTGCGAGTGCCAGGGTCATCTCGACGTTGAGGCCCTTCAGGATGCCATCGCGGGCGATGTCGGTGTAGATGATCGCCGCGACGCCCGCGTCCTCGAACCGGCGCCCCAGCTCCTCCGCAGTCATGCTGGAGGTCTGGGCCCAGCCCTCGACCGCGACGCGGCCGTCCTTGGCGTCGATCCCGACCGCGATCTTGCCCGGATACTTGCGGGCGGCCTCCCGGACGAAGCCGGGATCGCGCACCGCCGCGGTGCCGATGATCGCCCGGGCGACGCCCTTGCTCAGCCAGCCCTCCAGAGTCTTCATCTCGCGGATGCCGCCGCCGAGCTGGACCGGGATCTTCACCCGCGCCAGGATGCCGTCGACGGCCTCCGCGTTCCGCGGCGCGCCCGCGAAGGCGCCGTCGAGATCGACCACGTGGAGCCAGGAGAAGCCCTGCGACTCGAAGATCGCGGCCTGCGCGGCCGGATCGTCGCCGAAGACCTTGGCCTGCGCCATGTCCCCCTGGATGAGGCGGACGCAACGCCCCTCTTTCAGGTCGATCGCCGGGTACAGGATCACGGGCGCTTCTGTCCTTCTTGCCTGGGCCGAACGGCGCTCACGGGCGCCAGTTCAGGAAGTTGGCGATGAGCGCGAGGCCCAGCCGCTGGCTCTTCTCGGGGTGGAACTGCGTGCCGGCGACATTGTCGCGGGCGACGAGGGCGGTGACCGGGCCACCGTACTCGGCGCGCGCCACCACGTCGTCCGGGCGTTCCGCATTGAGCGCGTAGCTGTGCACGAAATAGGCGTGCAGCCCGTCATCGCCGGTGGGAATGCCGGCGAGCAGGGGATGGTCGCGCTCGGTCCGCAGGGTGTTCCAGCCCATATGGGGGACCTTCAGGGTCGGATCCGACGGCCGGATCGGACCGACATCGCCGGGAATCCAGCCGAGGCCCGGCGTCGTGGTATATTCCAACCCGCGGGTTGCCAGGAGCTGCATCCCCACGCAGATCCCGAGGAACGGGCGCCCCGCCTCGTGCGCGACCTGGGTCATCGCCTCGACCATGCCGGGAACGGCATCGAGCCCGCGGCGGCAATCCGCGAAGGCGCCGACACCGGGCAGCACGACGCGGTCGGCCGCGGCCACCACCTCCGGATCCGAGGTCAGGCAGATACGCGCATCGCGCCCGCTCTCGCGGGCGGCGCGCTCGAAGGCCTTGGCGGCGGAATGGAGGTTGCCCGACCCGTAATCGATGATCGCGACGGTCTCGGTGCTCATGCGCGTCTCGCCCGGACTCTCACCGGGCGCCTTCCTGGGCGGGGAACAGCCCGATCACCGGCTCGGACCGCCGGCTGGGACCGCTCGGGAACGGGGCCCGCGGCGTTGTCGGGCTGGCTTCGAGCCAGCGGTTCAGGGCCCGGGCCTCGGCCTCCTCGGGCGTCGCGGCGATGACCGCGTCACGCGCCGGCCAGCCGCGCCGGGCCAGGGTCCAGCGGCGTAGGCTCGACGCTTCGAGGCCGATCAGCCAAGCGGCCAGCAGGGAGACGATCAGGCCGGCACCGGTCGGCAACCCGAGCACGAAGCCGGCCGCGGCCAATGCCACGAGGCCGACGAGGACGACCAGGGCGGCGATCCAGAGGCGGTGGAACAGGAACCACAGCACCGTGAAGGCGAAGGCCGGCCAGGAAAAGCCGTCCCGCACCAGCACGGCCCGGTCGAGTTCGACCGACTCGCCCGGCCGCGCATCGGCCGGCAGGTGGAGCGTGTAGCTGCGCATCCGCATCGCGAAACTCCGACAGCGTGCGCCGCGACGGCCGCGTGGCCGATCCGGGCGCCCGGCGACAACAGGTCTACAGGGAGCCCTTGGTGGAGGGAACGCGCCCCTCCTCCCGCGGATCGATCGCCACGGCCTTCCGCAAGGCCCGGGCCAGCCCCTTGTAGCAGCTCTCCGCGATGTGGTGGGCGTTGTCGCCGTAGAGAGTCTCCACGTGGAGGGTCAGGCCGGCATTCATCGCGAAGGCCTGGAACCACTCGCGCACCAGCTCGGTGTCGAAGCTCCCGATCTTCTCCACGCGGAAGGCGGTGCGGAACACCAGGAAGGGGCGACCCGAGATGTCGACGCAGACCCGGGTCAGCGCCTCGTCCATCGGCAGGTGGATGTCGGCGTAGCGCGTGACGCCGCGCTTGTCGCCGAGCGCCTTGGCGAAGGCCTGGCCCAGGGCGATGCCGCAATCCTCGGCCGAATGGTGCTGGTCGATATGCAGGTCGCCCACGACCTTCACGTCCAGGTCGAACAGGGCGTGCCGCGCCAGCAGATCCAGCATGTGGTCGAGGAAGCCGATCCCGGTGGCGATGTTGGATCGCCCGGTCCCGTCGAGATGGACGGTGACCGCGATATCGGTTTCCGCGGTCTTCCGGCTGATGGAGGCGCTGCGCATTTCGGTCTGGACTTCGCGTCTGGGGCGGCCGCGGCCGCCCGCGCCTTCTAGAGGGACTCGCCGCCGAATGGAAAGGGCGGCCGGCTACCCGTTGAGGACCCGTCCCGCCACGGCGTCGAGCTTGGCGAGCAATGCCGGATCCCGGACTGCGGGCGCCGTCATGATCGCGCCGTCGAGCGCCCGGTGCGCGCCCGCCGGGCACGGCTCGCGCTCGGCCGGGAAATCGCGGGCGAGACGGGCGACGAGCCGCGCCGCCTTGTCGGCGTTGGCCCGGGCGACCGCGATCACCGAGGCGACGTCCACCGCGTCGTGGCCCGGGTGCCAGCAATCGAAGTCGGTGACCATCGCGATGGTGGCGTAGGTGATCTCCGCTTCGCGGGCGAGCTTGGCCTCGGGCATGTTGGTCATGCCGATCACGTCGAAGCCCTGAGCCTTGTAGGCCCGGGATTCGGCGAGCGACGAGAATTGCGGCCCCTCCATGCAGACATAGGTGCCGCCGCGATGCACCGCGATGTCCTCGGCCTTCGCGGCGACGGCGATCCGCGCCTGCAGCCCCGGACCGATCGGATGGGCGAGGGACACGTGGGCGACGCAGCCGTCGCCGAAGAACGAGGTGGCGCGCCCGTGGGTGCGGTCGACGAACTGGTCGACGAGCACGAAGAGGCCCGGCGGCAGCTCCTCGCGGAACGAGCCGCAGGCCGAGAGGGCGACGAGGTCGGTGACCCCGGCCCGCTTCAGGACGTCGATATTGGCGCGGTAGTTGATGCCCGACGGCGAGAGCCGGTGTCCCCGCCCGTGCCGGGCCAGGAACACGACCTTGGTCTCGCCGATCCGCCCGATGCGCAGGGCGTCCGAGGGCTCGCCCCAGGGCGACGTCACGCGCTCCTCGCGCACGTCCTCGAGACCCGGCAGGTCGTAGACGCCGGACCCGCCCATCACTCCGAGGACCGCTGCCGTCATGAAGGTATTCCCCTGGTCGCGCAGCGCATAACGGCCGCCTGATCCATCCGCCACCTCATCCTGAGGTGTCGGAGCGAAGCGGAGGCCTCGAAGGAGGGCTCCAGAATTCGCAGCGATCTCTGGAGCCGTCCTTCGAGGCTGCTGCGCAGCACCTCAGGATGAGGTTGAGGGATGGTTCAACCCGCTTCCGTCCAGCCGATCGTCGCGGTGGCCACGGGTTAACATGGCGATCCAGCCCAAAAAAGATGGGCCCCCTTTCGGGAGCCCATCCATCTCGTCGATCGCGGCAGCGCGCCTCAGTAGGTCTTGTGCAGCTCCGGCTGGAGGCCGTGCACCTCGCCGCCGACATCGGCCCAGATCTTCTTCTTCACGTAGTAGAGCAGTGCCGACAGGATGATGAGGAACAGGATCACCCGGAAGCCCAGGGCCTTGCGGTCCATCATGTGCGGCTCGGCCGCCCACATCAGGAAGGCCGAGACGTCCTTGCCGTATTGATCGACCGTCTCGGGCACGACCGGCTGGCCCTGATCGTTCTTCGGGTAGGAGACCTGCCCGTCGGTGATCGGCGGCGGCATCGCGATGATGTGGCCGGGATAGTACTTGTTGTAGTGACCACCCTCCGGCAGGGCGAAGTCCTTCGGGGGCTCCTCGTAGCCGTTGAGCAGGGCGTGGATGTAGTCGGGGCCCTGCTCCGAGTAGCCGACGAAGGGCAGCCAGTCGGTCAGGAAGTAGAGCGAGCCCCGGGAGAAGGTCCGCGCCTTGGCGATGACCGAGAAGTCCGGCGGGGCCTTGCCGCCGTTGGCCGCCGCTGCGGCCTGATCGTTCGGGAAGGGCGGCGGGAAGGTGTCGGCGGGCCGGCCGGGCCGCTCGAACATCTCGCCGGCATCGTTCGGGCCGTCCTTCACCTGATAGGTCGCCGCGAGGGCCTTCACCTGCCCGGCGGTGAAGTCCGGTCCGCCCTCCTGGGCGAGGTTGCGGAAGGAGACCAGCTTCATCGAGTGGCAGGCGGAGCAGACCTCCTTGTAGACCTGGAAGCCGCGCTGCAGCTGCGCGGTGTCGAAGCGGCCGAACACGCCGGCGAAGCTCCAGTTCACGCGGGCCGGGATCGGCCCGCCATGCCCTTCCTGGGCGGAGACCGGCACGGCGCCGATCAGCAGAACCGCCAGGGCGGCCGCGGCGGTCGTCGAGAGGACGCGGGTCATCATCATGGTCCTGTCGTCAGCCCGTCAACCTTTGGTGGTCGGTGCGGCGGCAGCGCCCGCCGGCATGCCGGATCCGCTCACCTGCTTGCCCGGCCCGGTCACGCTCTCGAGGATCGAGCCCGGCAGCTTCTTCGGCGTCTCGAACAGGCCGCAGAGCGGCATGACGATCAGGAAGTGCGCGAAGTAGTAGATGGTGCAGACCTGAGCGGCCAGCACGTAGCCCCCCTCCGGCGGCTGCGAGCCGAGCCAGCCGAGCAACAGGGTCGCGCCGATGAACACCCAGAAGAACTGGCGGTAGAGCGGCCGGTAGTTGCACGAGCGGATCCGCGACGTGTCGAGCCACGGCGCGAAGGCCAGGATGATCACCGCCGAGAACATCAGGATAACGCCCCCGAGCTTGCTCGGGACCGCACGCAGGATCGCGTAGAACGGCAGGAAGTACCATTCGGGCACGATGTGCGCCGGCGTCACGGCCGGGTTCGCCTGGATGTAGTTGTCGGCGTGGCCGAGGAAGTTCGGCTGGTAGAACAGGAACCAGGCAAACAGGATCATGAACACGCAGGTGGCGAAGACGTCCTTGATCGTCGCGTAGGGCGTGAACGGCACCGCGTCCTTGCCCGACTTGATCGGGATGCCGGCCGGGTTGTTCTGGCCGGTGACGTGCAGCGCCCACACGTGCAGCACGACCACGCCGGCGATCATCCACGGCAGCAGGTAGTGCAGCGAGAAGAAGCGGTTCACGGTCGGGTTGCCCACCGAGTAGCCGCCCCAGAGCAGGGTCTGGATCGTGTCGCCGACCACCGGGATCGCCGCCAGGATGTTGGTGATGACGGTGGCGCCCCAGAAGCTCATCTGGCCCCAGGGCAGCGTGTAGCCCAGGAAGGCCGTGGCCATCATCAGCAGGTAGATGACGACGCCGAGGATGTAGAGCACCTCGCGCGGGGCCTTGTACGACCCGTAGTAGAGCGCGCGGAACATGTGGACGTAGACGGCCACGAAGAACATCGAGGCGCCGTTGGCATGCGCGTAGCGCAGCAGCCATCCATAGTTCACATCGCGCATGATCTTCTCGACGGAGGTGAAGGCACCCGTCGCCGAAGGCTCATAGTGCATCGCCAGCCAGACGCCGGTGACGATCTGGATGCCCAGGAAGGCGGCGAGGATCGCCCCGAAGGTCCAGAAGTAGTTGAGGTTCCGCGGAACCGGGTAGGCAATGAAGGACGAGTGCACCAGCCCGGCGATGGGCAGGCGCGCTTCGAACCATTTGGCTACGCGGCTCTTGGGGACGTAGGTGCTGGCCGTTCCGCTCATGCTTCCGTCCTCCTCAGGCCGCTTCCTTGCCGCCTTCGCCGATCCGGATCTTGGTGTCCGTCTCGAAGGCGTAGGGCGGGATCGGCAGGTTGATGGGCGCGGGTCCATGGCGCACGCGGCCCACCGCGTCGAATTGCGAGCCGTGGCACGGGCAGGCCCAGCCCTCGAAATTGCCCTGGTGGCCGATCGGCACGCAGCCGAGATGCGTGCAGTTGCCGTAGACCACCAGCCACTGGTCGTGGCCGTTCTTGACCCGCGTCGGGAAGGCGGCCGGGTCGATCATCGCCGAGAGCGGGACCGCCTTCATGTCGCCCACCTCCTTGGCGGTGAGCTTGCGCACGAAGATCAGTTTGCCGCGCCAGAAGACGTTGACGATCTGGCCGTCCTGGATCGGCGTCAGATCGACTTCGATCGGCGCCCCGGCGGCGATCGTGTCCGCATCGGGCGCCATGGAGGAGATCAGCGGCCAGGCCGCGGCCGCGGCTCCGACCGCCAGCCCGGCGCCGGTCGCCAGGAAGAGAAAGTCACGGCGGCTGCCCTCATGACCAGAGGCCGCGGGAGCGGCGGCTGATGTGTTCGCCAAGGTTCGGAACTCCATGCGTCGGCGTCAGGGCCGCAGGTGCCCTCGTCCCGGCTCGATCCAGGAACAAAGCATTATGGTTCTAATCTGAGCAATGAGACTGTCTGACGCCCCCGAGTCAAGCCGCTGTGTGCGGCGCGGCGATAAGGTCGACCCGCGATCGTCGCGGTATGTTGCCGGTAACGCTGCCGGTGCGGCGCTCACGCGACGACGCTGTCGTATCGGGCCGTCCCGTCATCCAGGAAGCCGCCGGATTGGCGCGACCACAATCCGGCATAGACGCCACCGCGGGCAACCAGCTCGGCGTGGGTCCCCTCCTCGATGATCCGGCCGCGGTCGATGACGACGAGCCGGTCGAGGGCCGCGATAGTCGACAGGCGATGCGCGATGGCCAGCACGGTCTTGCCGGCCATCAGGGTGTCGAGGGAGTCCTGGATCGCCGCCTCGACCTGGCTGTCGAGGGCCGAGGTCGCCTCGTCGAGAATCAGGATCGGGGCGTCCTTCAGCATGACGCGGGCGATGGCGATCCGCTGCCGCTGCCCGCCGGACAGTTTGACGCCGCGCTCGCCGACCTGGGCGTCGTAGCCCCGCCGCCCCTTGTGATCCACGAGATCGGCGATGAACGCGTCCGCATGCGCCAGCCGGGCCGCCCGCTCGATCTCCGCCTGGCTGGCGCCAGGGCGGCCATAGGCGATGTTGTCGCGGATGGAGCGGTGCAAGAGCGACGTGTCCTGGCTGACCATCGCGATGGCTTCGCGCAGCGATTGCTGAGTCACCGCGGCGATGTCCTGGCCGTCCACCAGGATGCGCCCGCTCTCCACGTCGTAGAGGCGCAGGAGCAGACCCGCCAAGGTCGACTTGCCCGCGCCGCTGACGCCGACAAGCCCGACCTTCTCGCCGGGGCGGATCGTCAGGGAGAAATCCTCGATGACCGTGGCGTCGCCGCGTCCGTAATGGAAGCCGATCTCCTCGAATCGGATCTCGCCGCCGGTGACGACGAGGGACTGCGCGTCCGGCGCGTCGACCAGGGCGTGCGGCCGGGCCATCGTCTGCATGCTCTCCTGGACCACGCCGACATTCTCGAAGACACCGCGCACGGTCTGCATGACCCAGCCCGACATGGCGATCAGACGCAGCACGAGGGCGAGACCCGCCGACGCCTCGCCGGTGGTCATGCCGCCGTCGCGCCACAGTATGAGGCACGCGGCACCGGTGGCGATCAGGAGCGTGCTGTTGAGGAGTCCGAGCAGGCTGGTGGTCAGGGTCACCAGCCGGAACTGGTGAAGATAGGCGGCCGTGTGGACGTCCACCGCGTCCTGCACCGCGGCCCGCTCCTCGCGGTCGCGGGCGAAGAGCTTGACCGTCAGGATGTTGGTGTAGCTGTCGACGATCCGGCCGATGAGCGTCGAGCGGGTGTCGGCGGTCTTGTGCGAGCGCGCCCGGGCCCGGGGCACGAACCACGCGGTCAGGGCCGCGTAGGCGGCGATCCAGAGCAGCACCGGGACGGCGAGCCACGGCGAGATCGCGCTGAACAGCCCGACCGCCGTGATCGCGTAGATCGCCACGTAGAGGAGCGTGTCGATGAAGACGACCGCGAGTTCCCGCACCGCCGGGCCCACCTGGACGACGCGGTTGGCCAGACGGCCGGAGAAGTCGCCCTGGAAATACGAAAGCGCGTGCCCGAGGGTGTAGAGATGCGCCCGCCAGCGGATCTGGCTGGTCGATTGCGGCACGATGAGCTGGTTGGACAGCACCTCGTGCGCCCAGATCGACAGCGGACGCACCACCGCGATGAGAACGACCACGAGGCCGAGTTCGACCGCGTGGTCCGACAGCACCGTCGCCCGATCGGCCGAGCCGAGCAGGTCGATGAACCAGCGCATCACGAGGTAGAGGGACGCCTCGACCGTGCCGGCGATCACCGCGATGACGAACAGGGCCGCCAGGGCGGCGCGGATCGGGCGCAGGTAGAACCAGGCAAAGCCGAGGATCGACCGCGGCGGCATCCGCGCCTCGTCGAAGGGCGCGAAGGGGTCGACGCGGCGTTCAAGCCAATCGAGGAACATGTCTACGGGGGCGTGACGCGGCGGGAGCCCCTCATGTAAGCGCGACCGGCCCCGCGCCAACCGTGCGGAGTGGTCGCGCCGCCGCGGTGTCTCAGCGGTTCAGGGCCAGCGCGGCGCCCGACTTGGTCAGGGCGCCTTCCAGGCCGCCGCCGCCCTGGCGCAGCCGCGCCGCCACGGAGCCGCCCGGCTGGTAGAGGTAGACTTCCCCGTCGCGGAAGTCCCAGGCCGAGACCCGGGCCAGATCCTTGTTGGGGCAGCCCGTCGCCGTCGCCCTGTAGAGGTCGAGGGCCGGCGTGCTCGAGAGCGTCACCTTGCAATTCGCTCCGGTGGCATCGCGGGCATCCCAGCTTCCGACCACGGAGGAGCGACCGCCGGTGGCGACCGGCGGCGGCGGCGCCGGCGGGGCGACCGGCTCGGCGATCACCGTCGGACCGGCGGGTGGCGCGGCCGCCTGGGCACCGGGCGGGGGCGGCGCGTCGGGGCTCGCGGCCACGCCGGGCGGAGGCGCCAGGGGGGCTGCGGTCACGGTGCCCGACGGCATGGCCGGCACCGTGTCCAGGGAGGCCTGCGGCGACGGCGCCCGCGTCCTCGGCCCATCCAGGCGGCTCGAGGCACAGGCGCCGAGGCTGGCGCCCAGGCAGAGAACGGCGAACGTCGACAGGCTCGGGCGCAGCATCGGTCCACTTTGGGTCAGGCTTGGAGGCGCGTACGCGCTTGCCCCTGACTCCGTGCCAATTGCGCTGACCGCAAGGCGGCCCTCTCAAGCGCAGACGACTCCGCTGCGGAGAGCCGGGCTTTTCGGCCCAGTGTGGCCTTCAGGCCTCAATACGTGGCCCGGCTCTGCAATCAGAGCGTGCGCTCCACCATCATCTTCTTGATTTCGGCAATGGCCTTGGCCGGGTTCAGGCTCTTCGGGCAGGTGTTGGCGCAGTTCATGATCGTGTGGCAGCGGTACAGCCGGAACGGGTCGTGCAGCCCGTCGAGGCGGTGGCCCGTGTTCTCGTCGCGCGAGTCGATCAGCCAGCGATAGGCCTGCAGCAGGGCTGCCGGGCCGAGGAACTTGTCGCCGTTCCACCAGTAGCTCGGGCACGACGTGGTGCAGCACGCGCAGAGGATGCACTCGTACAGACCGTCGAGGCGGGAGCGGTCCTCCGGAGTCTGGCGCCACTCCTTCTCCGGGGCCGGCGTCTCGGTCTGCAGCCAGGGCTCGATGGCGGCGTGCTGGGCGTAGAAATTCGTGAGGTCCGGCACGAGGTCCTTCAGGACCGGCATGTGCGGCAGCGGATAGATCCGGATCGCCCCGTCCTTGTCCTTGCGGGTCATGACCGGCAGGGCGTTGTCGGGGCTCTTGCACTCGTCGATGCCCATCGTGCAGGCGAGCGCGTTCTGGCCCTCGATGTTCATCGCGCAGGAGCCGCAGATGCCCTCGCGGCAGGAGCGGCGGAAGACCAGCGTCGAGTCGACCTTGTTCTTGATCCACAGGAGCGCGTCGAGGACCATCGGCCCGCAATCCTCGCGATCGACCTGATAGGTGTCGATCCGCGGGTTGGCCCCGTCATCCGGGTTCCAGCGGTAGATCTTGAAGGTCTGCAGGTTCCTGGCGCCGGGAGGCGCCGGCCAGGACTTGCCCTGCGTGATCTGGGAATTTTTCGGAAGGTTGAACTGGGCCATGGTTCTCGACGGCTTCCGCTAGAGCAGGACGTGGCGGCCGGGGCAGAAGCCCCGCCGCCGCAGTCGTTGAGCAGAGGTTCGTATCAGTACACGCGGGCCTTCGGCTCGATGTACTGGATCTCATTGGACATCGTGTAGGTGTGCACCGGACGGTAATCGATGTTCACCTGATGCCGGCTCTCGTCGAGCCAGGACAGGGTGTGCTTCATCCAGTCCTTGTCGTCGCGGTCCGGGAAGTCCTCGCGGGCATGGGCGCCGCGGGATTCCGTGCGGTTGGCGGCCGATTCCATCGTGACCACCGCCTGGCCGATCAGGTTGTCGAACTCCAGGGTCTCCAGGAGGTCGGTGTTCCAGACCAGCGACCGGTCGGTGACCTTCACGTCGGCGGCGGCGTTCCAGACCTTGTGGATCAGGCCCTTGCCCTCCTCCAGAACCTCGCCGGTGCGGAACACGGCGCAATTGTTCTGCATCGTCTTCTGCATCTCGGCGCGGAGTTCCGCGGTCGGCGTCGCGCCGTTGGCGTAGCGGAACCGGTCGAGGCGCTCGAGGGCCTTGTCGGTGGCCCCCTTCGGCAGTTCCATGGCGCGGCCGTTCGGCTCGACGATCTCGGCGCAGCGCTTGCCGGCGGCGCGGCCGAACACCACGAGATCAATCAGCGAGTTCGAACCCAGGCGGTTGGCGCCGTGCACGGAGACGCAGGCTGCTTCGCCGATGGCCATGAGACCCGGAACCACGGTGTCGGGGTTGCCGTCGCGCAGCGTCAGAACCTCGCCGTGATAGTTCGTGGGGATGCCGCCCATGTTGTAATGGACGGTCGGGATGACCGGGATCGGCTCCTTGGTCACGTCGACACCCGCGAAGATCCGCGCGGATTCCGAGATGCCCGGCAGGCGCTCGTGCAGGATCTTCGGATCCAGGTGGTCGAGGTGCAGGTAGATGTGGTCCTTGTTCTTGCCGACGCCGCGGCCGTCCCGGATCTCCATGGTCATGGAGCGCGAGACCACGTCGCGCGAGGCGAGGTCCTTGGCCGACGGTGCGTAGCGCTCCATGAAGCGCTCGCCCTCGGAATTCGTCAGATAGCCGCCCTCACCCCGGGAGCCTTCCGTGATCAGGCAGCCCGCGCCGTAGATGCCGGTCGGGTGGAACTGCACGAACTCCATGTCCTGCAGCGGCAGGCCGGCGCGCAGCACCATGGCGTTGCCGTCGCCCGTGCAGGTATGCGCGGAGGTCGCCGAGAAATAGGCGCGTCCGTAGCCGCCGGTCGCCAGGATAGTCATCTGGGCGCGGAACCGGTGGATCTCGCCGGTGGCCTGGTCGAGGGCGATGACGCCGCGGCAGCGGCCCTCCTCGTCCATGATCAGGTCGAGGGCGAAATACTCGATGAAGAAGTCGGTCTGGTTCTTTACCGCCTGCCCGTAGAGGGTGTGCAGCATGGCGTGGCCGGTGCGGTCGGCCGCCGCGCAGGTGCGCTGGGCGGTGCCCTTGCCGTAATCGGTGGTCATGCCGCCGAACGGGCGCTGGTAGATCTTGCCTTCCTCCGTGCGGGAGAACGGCACGCCCCAGTGCTCCAGCTCGTAGACGGCGGCGGGCGCGTTGCGCACGAGGTACTCGATGGCGTCCTGGTCGCCGAGCCAGTCCGACCCCTTCACGGTGTCGTACATGTGCCAGCGCCAGTCGTCCGGGCCCATGTTGCCGAGGGACGCCGAGATGCCGCCCTGCGCCGCCACGGTGTGCGAGCGGGTCGGGAACACCTTGGTGATGCAGGCGGTGCGCAGGCCGGCTTCCGAGCAGCCGACCGTGGCACGCAGGCCGGCGCCGCCCGCGCCGACAATCACCACGTCGAAGGCGTGATCGTGAATGGTGTAGGCAGGCCCGCTGCCGTTTGTGCCGTTGGCGGCCATGTTCGGCTCCTCGAAATAGGGGTTGGCGGGGTTCAGGCCGGCTGTCCGAAGCCGATGCGCAGCACCGCGTAGAGGCAGGCCACGGCCACGACGACCGCGTAGGCGTTGTTGGCGAGAACCGCCGCAATCTTCATGGCCGGGGCGTGCACATAGTCCTCGATGATCACCTGCATGCCGAGACGCATGTGGATCGTAACCGACAGCAGTGCCAGGATCAGGAGAATTGACACCAGGGGGGTCGCGACGAGGAGCCGCGCCTCCGCAAAGCCGCGGCCCGACATCTTGGCGACGATCACCACGAAGCTCAGCATCAGCACGACGTTGGCGATGGCGGTCAGCCGCTGCAGCCACCAGTGGCCGGCCCCGTGGTGCGCGACGCCGAGCCCGCGGACCCGGGCGCGGGGGGTGCGGATCGAGACGCGCGTGTCCTGCCGGACCTCTTTCTGAGCCATGTGGGCCTCCTCAGCGGACCAGAAGGGCGACCGCCCAGATGACGAGGGTGAGCGCGACCGAGCCGATCAGGGTCAGCCGGGCCATCGACAGGCGCTTCTCCCGATCGAAGCCCACGCCCGTGTCCCAGATCAGGTGCCGGATGCCGCCCAGCATGTGGTGCATCAGCACCCACGTATAGACGAACAGGATCAGGCGCCCGAACAGCGAGCCGAAGAACCCGGCCACGTAAGAGTAGCCGACCGGTCCGGAAGCCAGAGCCACGAGCCAGAGGGCGACCAGTGCAGTCCCGCCATAGAGCGCGGTGCCGGTGATACGGTGAAACACCGACATCGCCATCGTCCAGGTCCAGCGATAGATCTGGAGATGGGGCGATAGCGGCTGTGCCACTGTCGGGCGGGCGGTGGGTGCCATCGGGTTGAAGCCTCGCAGCTGCGAACTGGACCGTCTCTAATCTGGTAGCGCTAGTGGCTGAGCGGGCAACCCGCAATCCGCCATGGTGCGGCGCAATGTGCCGTCTGGGGCGACACTTTGCCGATTCTGTCACCTCAGCTGCCCCAGCAGTCGCCACCACGCGTAGTCGAGCGGCGCGGCCACCAGCAACGACAGGAGGCCGAAGCTCACGGTGAGGCGCGTCGCGTCCCCGAGGCGGACGCCCCCGAGCTCGCTGGCGAACACGATCGGGGGCGCCTGGTAAGGGAAGAAGATGGTCGAGTAGCCGATCACCTGCAGGGAGACGACCGCGAGGGATGACAGGCCGCTCGCCTCCGTCATCTCGCCCGCCAGGGCCGTGTAGAGGGCCGGCGCGCCGTTGGCGGTGACGAGCAGGGTCAGCACCGTCGCCATGCCGGTGAGCACCGCGAAGTTCTGTGTCGGCGCGTCGTGCGCCAGGGGCGCGACCGCCAGGAGCAGATGGCCGAGACGCCCGCCCAGACCGGTCTCGTTGACCAGGGCGACCAGACCGAGCAGCGCCGCGATGTAGAAGCAGGTCCGCAGGTTGACCTGCTGGAACGCTTCGGGCGGCAGCACCCCGATCCGCGGCAGCAGGCAGACCACCGCGGCGGCGAGGCCGACCCAGGCGGGGGCGAGCCCATGCAGGGCGTCGGTCATCCAGAGGACCAGCGTGCAGGCGAGGATCACCGCGAGGCGCCGCTCAGGTGCGGAGAGCGGCGGCAGCACCGGCAGGGTCGGCGCGGTCGGGCCGAGGTCGTCCGGAAACAGCCGGACGATGAGAGCCACCAGCAGGACGCCCTTGACCGCGGCCAGGACCGGGGCGTGCAGGACGAAGTAGGACAGGTACGAGAGCTGCAGCCCGAGCAGGTGTTCCGCCGAGCCGGCCATGACGAGGTTCGGCACGTTGGCGGGCAGGATCGCTGCCGACAGGATCGGCGTGGCGATGCCGACCGCCAGCACGGCGCCCGTCCGTCCCGGGCGGCCGACCGCGAGGCCGAAGGCGTCGCAGAGCGCCAGGGTCACGGGGATCATCAGGGCGATGCGGCCCAGATTCGACGGCATGACGAAGGCGATGAGGAAGCTCAGCGCCACCAGCCCGGTGATGAAGTGGCCGTAGGAGCCCGAGAGGCGCAGGGCGAGGCTCCGCGCCATGCGGGCGTCGAGGCCCGTCCGGGTCATGCCCTGCCCCACGACCAGGCCGGACAGGACCAGCCAGAAGGCGGAGGACGAGAGGCCGGAGAACACCGTCGCGGCGGAGCCGAGCCGCAGCAGCATCGCCAGTCCGAAGAAGGCCAGCGCCGTAACGATCTCGGGCAGCAGGGCGGTCGCCCAGAGGCTCATGCACGCCACGAGCAGTGCCGCCGTCGCCGCAATCGACCCCTCCCCGCTCACCGCGATCGTCCCCGCACCACGCTACGCCGGAGGCGGCATCCTCGTCGGATTGGAACGGTTCGCAATTCGGGAGTTGTTGAGCGAGCCTTCGTCAACCGCGAAGGCTCTAGGCGCGATGGGCCGCGTCGGCCTGCTTACGAACGCGGACGCCCGGCCGAGAGCCGGCCGGGCGCGGTGCTGTCTCAAAGGGCGTCTGAGGACCCGCTTCGCGTGGCTCAGTAGCCGTAGCCGTAGTAGCCGTTGCAGGCGGCCGGGTCGTAGGCCCCGTAGCCGTACGTGTCGGCACAATTGTCGTACCCGTAGTCGAGGCCGCTCAGGCCGTAGCCGACCCCGAGGCCGAGCCCGACCCCCGCAAGGCCGTAGCCGACGCCGCGGCCATAGCGCTGGCCGTAATAGCCGCGGTTGGCGTAGCCACGCCCGACAATCCCGCGGTTCCCGATCCCGCCATACCGGCCGGCATCGTGGAATCCGCCGGTCCGGAGGCCGCCGCCCCGAAGCCCGCCGGCTCCGGCCACGCCGGCCGCGCCGAGCCCCGCGCCCCGGAAGCCACCACCCAGGCCGCCGACCCGCGTCCCACCGACTCCGCCGTTCTGAAAGGCCCCGCCGCCGAAGCCGCCGTTCCGGAACGACCCGCCGCCCACGCTGCCACCGCGGAAGCCGCCGCCGAACCCGCCGCCGTGAAATCCGCCACCGCCGAAGCCTCCGCCGTGGAAGCCACCCCCGCCGAAGCCGCGCGCATCCGCACCGGTCGGAGCGAAAGCGACCGCTGCCAGAAGAGCGGTCGAAACAAGTGCGATACGAGTCATGGGAAATCTCAGCTTGAAGCGAGGTGTATTAATCCCCCAACACTTCAAAACGCCGCGATATCCAAGCTTGAGTATTTGGGGCGACGTGGCAGTCCGTCGCGAGAGCCGTCCTCGGGCGCGGACCGGATGAGGACCGCGCCGGACGCCCCTCACCGGAACGGAGGCTCATCGAAGCTGCGCAGCTTGCGCGAGTGGAGACCGTGCCGGTCGGCGCGCAGCACGTCGAGTGCCGCCAATCCCACCTGGAGATGCTCCGAGACGGCCCGGTCATAGAACGCATTGGCGGCGCCCGGCAGCTTGATCTCGCCGTGGAGCGGCTTGTCGGAGACGCAGAGCAGCGCGCCGTAGGGTACGCGGAGGCGGAAGCCCTGCGCGGCGACGGTGCCGCTCTCCATGTCGACCGCGATCGCGCGGGACTGGTTGATCCGCCGCCGCTCCTGGCTGAAGCGCAGCTCCCAGTTGCGGTCGTCATAGGTCACCACCGTGCCGGTGCGCAGGCGCCGCTTCAGGGCATCGGCCTGCTCGCCCGTCACAGAGGCGGCGGCGCTCTGGAGCGCGACCTGCACCTCGGCCAGCGCCGGGACCGGGACGTCCGGCGGCACGAGCTCGTCGAGGATCCGGTCGCGGCGGAGATAGGCGTGCGCCAGCACGTAGTCGCCGATCGTCTGCGACTGCCGCAGGCCGCCGCAATGGCCGACCATCAGCCAGCAATCCGGGCGCAGCACGGCGAGATGGTCGGTGATCGTCTTCGCGTTCGAGGGGCCGACGCCGATATTGACCAGCGTCGTGCCCTGCTGGGTCCCGTCGGCGTCGCGCGCCACCAAATGGTAGGCCGGCATCTGGTGCCGGTGCCAGGGCGAGGCGGCGATCACCGCGGCGGGGTCGGCCTCGGCGGCCTCGGCGCGGCTCACGGAGACTCCGCCCGGCAGGACCAGCCGCTCGAACCCCTCCGCGCCCGAGGCCAGCCGCTCCAGGCCGTGGCGGACGAACTGGTCGACGTAGCGGTGGTAGTTGGTGAGCAGGATCCAGGGCTGGACGTCGCGCCAGTCGCAGCCGGTGTAATGGACCAGCCGCCGGAGGGAGTAATCGACCCGCACGCCGTCGAACAGCGCCAGGGGCAGCGGCTCGCCCGCCACCTGGTCGAAGGTCCCGTCGGCGATCTCGTCGCCGACGAGCGACAGGAGCGGGACCGGGAAGTAGGTGGCGAGATCCGCGCCGTCGACCGCCCGGCCGCCCGCGTCGAGCCCGGCTTCCAGCACGTAGGGATAGGGGATCTCCTGCGCGCTCAGCCCGACTTCGATGGCGATGCCGTAATCCGCGATCAGCGGCTCCAGCTGACGGGTCAGGTAGGTCCGGAAGAACGCCGGATGCGTCACCGTCGTGGCGTAGGTCCCGGCCGCCTGGAGCTTGGCGGTGGCGCGCCGGACGCGCGGCAGCGGCCCGTCCGGGCGATAGCTGATCCGCAGCTCCGGGTAGCGAAAGGCGAGCCGCTCGGTGGCGTCCGGCGGCGGCCCCCCGGCGAGGTAGCGCTCCAGGGCATTTCGCAGGGCGCCGGCCGCGTCGTCGTAGAGCTCGACCAGCCGGTCGACGGCGGTCCCGGCATCGGCCACCGCCTGCATCGGCCGCAATTCCCGCTCGATCATGTCGCCTCCGTTCCTGCTGCCGGATCTACACCCCGCACCATCCGGGGGCGAGATGCGGGGTTGCGGGCCGCGGGCACATGGCCGACAAGCCCGCCGGCGCGGAGCGAGGCGGCATGGACGCGGATGAGTTCGGAACCCGTCCCGGCGAAGTGAGGGCAGAATTGCCCACGACCTTCGATGCGGGCCTCCACTTCATCGGCCGGCTGCGCACGCCCTGGCAGGCGCGATCCGACTGTCCGAAGAACGGCCTGCAGACCGATGCGGTCTGCACCGTGGAGGTCGATCCGGCCTACGTCCCCGGCCTGCGCAACGTCACGGGCTGCACGCACCTGATCCTGCTCTACTGGATGGACCGGGCGACCCGCGGCCTCGTGATCCAGCGCCCGCGCCACGCCGACGGTCCCCGCGGCACCTTCTCCCTGCGCTCGCCCGCCCGTCCCAACCCGATCGCCCTGTCGGTGGTGGAACTGCTCGGCCGCGACGGCGACACGCTCCGCGTGCGCGGGCTCGACTGCCTCGACGGCACGCCGCTCCTCGACATCAAACCCTACTACGCCTCCACGGATGCGCGGCCGGACGCGCAGGTCGACCGGGCCGGGGCCGAGCCGTGAGGCGCGTTGCCCTTCTCATTCTCGGTGGGCTCGCCCTGCTGGCAATCGGCGGTTTCGCCGGGTGGCGCCTGCATAGGCCGGCCGCGGATGCGCGGGCCTACGCGGAGATGCGCCTGATCGCCGTGCAGGTCAGCCTCGACGAGGCGCCGCCAAATTACGTGTTCTGGGCCGGCGATTCCCAGGTGGAGCTGCAGCCCGGCAGCCAGCGGCCCTGCGGCCTCGACTTCCTCAACGGCGGGATCAGCGGCTCGACCGCGGCCAGCTATGCGGACCACCTCGCGCGCTTGACCTTCAAGGTCCCTCCCCGGCTCGCCGCCCTGACGATCGGGACCAACGACATCCTCGTGAAGAACAACCCGCAGCTGGACAAGCCGACGGCGCAGTTCGAAGCCGCCGCAGAGGCGATCGTCAAGCGGCTCCAGACCTTGACCCCGCGCGTCGTGGTGACGGCCCTCCCCCCGGTCGGGCGTGAGCTCGGCAAGCTCGTCGATGCCGGCGCGGTGGCAGTTTACTCGCAGCGCCTGCGCAACCTGTGCGGCCGGCTCGGCTGCGTGTTCACGGACCCGTTCGCGGCCTTGCGCGACGGCGACACCGGCTACGCCAAGCCCGGTGCCCTGCGGGACGGGCTGCATCTCGCGGCGTTCCGGCCGGCGCTGAAGGCGGTCGAGCCGGCGCTCTGCGGGCCGTGACGGGGCGCGGTCTGCGGCACGGCGTCCGCATCGTCCCGGCGCGCGACGCGGCGCGATCCGGGAGCGCCCGGAATCCTGCCGTCACGCTCCCCAGAATCGGCTCGCGGCTTTCGCGATGACGGCTGCGGGCCTGCTTATTCCCACTCGATGGTGCCCGGGGGCTTCGAGGTGATGTCGTAGGTGACCCGGTTGATGCCCTTCACCTCGTTGATGATCCGGGTCGCGACCCGGCCCAGGAAGGCCATGTCGAACGGGTAGAAATCGGCGGTCATGCCGTCCACCGACGTGACGGCGCGCAGCGCGCAGACATGATCGTAGGTGCGGCCGTCGCCCATCACGCCGACGGTCTTCACCGGCAGGATCACCGCGAAGGCCTGCCAGATCGTGTCGTAGAGGCCGGCCTGCCGGATCTCGTCGAGGTAGATCGCGTCGGCCTTGCGCAGGGCCTCCAGCTTCTCGGCGGTGATCGTGCCGGGGCAGCGGATCGCCAGGCCCGGGCCAGGGAACGGGTGACGGCCGACGAAGGCCTCGGGCAGGCCGAGTTCCTTGCCGAGGACCCGGACCTCGTCCTTGAACAGCTCGCGGAGCGGCTCCACGAGCTTCATGTCCATGCGCTCGGGCAGGCCGCCGACATTGTGGTGGCTCTTGATGGTCACGGACGGGCCGCCCGTGAACGACACGCTCTCGATCACGTCCGGATACAGCGTGCCCTGCGCCAGGAACTTCGCCCCGCCGATCTTCTTCGATTCGGCCTCGAACACGTCGATGAACAGGCGACCGATGGTCTTGCGCTTGACCTCGGGATCCGAGACGCCCTCGAGGGCCGCGAGGAACATCCCCGACGCCTCAACGTGAACCAGCGGGATGTTATAGTGGTCGCGGAACAGGGCCACGACCTGTTCGGCCTCGCCCAGGCGCAGGAGGCCGTGATCGACGAACACGCAGGTCAGCTGGTCGCCGATCGCTTCGTGGATCAGCACGGCCGCCACGGCGGAATCGACGCCGCCCGACAGGCCGCAGATCACCTTCTCGGAGCCGACCTGCTCGCGGATCTTGGCGATGGCCTCCTCGCGATAGGCGCCCATGGTCCAGTCGCCCGAGCAGCCGGCCACGTCGCGCACGAAGTTGCGGATCAGCAGGGCGCCGTGGGGGGTGTGTGCCACTTCCGGGTGAAATTGCACCGCGTAGTAGTTGCGGGCCTCGTCGGCCACCGCCGCGAAGGGCGCGTTCTTGGAGATCGCCACGGTGGTGAAGCCGTCCGGCAGCTTGGTGACGCGGTCACCGTGGCTCATCCAGACCGGGTACTTCTCGCCCTTGTGCCAGACGCCCTGGAACAGGGGGCAGTCGGCCAGGATCTCAACCTCGGCCCGGCCGAACTCCGCGTGGTGTCCGCCCTCGACGGCGCCGCCGAGCTGGGCCGCCATGGTCTGCTGTCCGTAGCAGATGCCGAAGACCGGGACGCCCGAATCGAACACGAGCTGGGGCGCGCGGGGCGAGGCCTCGACGGTTACCGATTCGGGGCCGCCGGAGAGGATCACGCCCTTGGGCTTCTGCTCGCGAAACGCGGCCTCGGCCTTCGTGAAGGGCACGATCTCGCAATAGACGCCCTCCTCCCGCACCCGGCGGGCGATGAGCTGGGTCACCTGAGAGCCGAAATCGACGATCAGGATCTTGTCGTGGTCGGTGTTCATCGCGGGCGATTATCCGAAGGCCGGGGCGGGTGCAACGCACAAGTCCGGGTTGTCCGGTCTTCCGACGCGCTGACGCCGACGGAATGCCGGATTCCGCCCGTCGGTCATACGCCCTTGCGTCGTCCCGGGGCCACGCGGCGCGACCCGGGACCCGAATCGGCCGATCCGGTCAGGCGCGCGACGTGGTCTCGGCTCACCCGACGCGTCGGCTCTCAGTCGAAGTTGCGGACCTTGGCCGATCCGCCGAGGCTGATCGCGGGCTTTGCGGCGGCGCCGGCGAGGCTCACCTTCTTCTGGCCGGGCGGAGTCTTGGCACGCAGCTGGGGAGCCGGCTCGGGCGCCGGCCGCGACGGCTTCAGGTGCGCCTGTCCGTGGATCACCGAGCCGATCTCGCCCGCCACGCGGATGAGGTCGTCGCGCTCGCAGGAGCGGGCGACCTTCAGCCCGAGCTTGTGCATGTGGCTCTTGCCATAGAGGTAGGTGGCCAGCTGCGCGCGCTTCAGCGGCGGGATCTGCTCCAGGATCAGCGGCAGGTCGAAATCGTCGGCCCGGTAGACGGAGCCCAGGACCTCGAGGGTTACCGGGCAATCGACTTCGGGCTCGGCGCCGCTGGTCGGATGCGCTTGCGTCATGGATGCCTCTCGGAGGTCGATGGATCGGGATGCGGGTCGGATGCCCCGGAGCCGGGGTCGAGTTCAACCCCTATCGGAACTGTGAGGTTCGCAATCCGGTCCTCCGTCGGCGCCGGAGCCGGGCTCGGGGCCGGGACGGTCTCGGGTTTCCAGGCACCGAGGCAGCCGGTGCAGACGGATTCGATCACCGCACGGGCATGGGCCTGCCGGCGCGCCCAGAGCATCTCCCGGGCCACGCGCGCGGCCTCGGCGTCCGGTAGGGGGCGGATGCGGATGTAGAGCGGCTCCTGCGCGGCGACTGGAGCCGGCGTCACGGCGAGGAGCCCGAGCACGGCCATCGCGGGCTCGGCGGAGCGCCACCAGCGCCGCGGCGCCGACCATGCGGGTCCCGCCATGTCTCTCTCCCGCCCGGACCGAGCGCGATACGTCGCCCGTCAGGGTAAACCGCCTCTTAACGGACCGCCACCGCCGCGCGGAACTTCACACGGCCATGCCGGTAGAACCAGAGGGGGCCGAGCGGGAGATGGCTTGATGCCTCAGATGTTCGACTGGATCTTCTTCGCGATCATGCTGCCGTTCCCGGCCTACCTGATCTGGGACTTCATGCGGCACCGGTAGGCCGGCCCGCGTCGCTCACCGACCGGGCGAGGCCGCCCCGCGACCGAACGGCATGGGCCGCGCAGACTCACCGACCGGCTCCGCCGCCTGCTCGTCCCGGCGCCGGTCCTGTGCGCGCCCGAGCCAGAGGCTGTTCACGAGCCACGCCACCGAGAGCGGGATCGCGGCGCTTGCCACGCCGGCGCTGCCGAATCCGACGCCCTGGATGCCCGTGAACGACCATGCGCCGACTTGGTCGCCCAGGCGGTAGACCACCGTGTCGATGAAGCTCTTGGCCTTGTAGCGATCCTCCCGCGGGACGACGGTGAACAGCACCTCGCGCACCGGTCGCGCGATGGCGAAGTTGCCGGCCCGGCGCAGGACTTGGAACGCGACGATCACGCCGATCGTGGGCCAGACGGCGAGCGCCGCGAAGCCGAGGATGCTGAAGGCCGGCAGGATCGCCAGCGTCAGGGCGACGCCGATGCGATTCACGATCCGGCCGGTGAGGAACAGCTGGATTCCCAGCGTCAGGACGTTCACCGCGAGGTCGACGCTGGCGAAGAAGGCGGTCTGCGCACCCCGGTCCGAGAAGCTCCGCTTGGCGATGCCCGCCTGCTCGAAATACAGGAAGGTCGAGGTCACCGAGAACAGGAGCAGGAACAGCGAGATGTTGAGCAGGTAGGGGGACGCGAAGGTCCGCGTGACGCCGGCGAGCACGCTGCCGCCGATCGTCCGATCCTGCCCGTCATCGGCGCTGCGGTCGTGGCCCGGCACCTCGTGCAGCTGCGTCGACAGGGCCGCGAGACCGCGCATGCAGAACACGGCGATCTCGAGGAGCACCACCGCGCAGAGCATCAGGCCCCAGGTCGGGACGTTCTTGGCGAGGATCGCGGTGGTCGCCGAACCCGCGATGGCGCCGAGCGTCGCGCCGGCTGCGATGAAGCCGAACAGGCGCTTGCCCTGGGCGTTCGAGAACACGTCGACGATCGTCGCCCAGAAGATCGAGACCACGAACAGGTTGAAGATCGACAGCCAGACGAAGAACACCCGGCCGATCCACACGCCCCACTCGGCGGGGGCGAGATAGAGTGTGAGCGCGAAGGCCAGGATGTTGGCCGCGAAGAACCGGTAGGTGATCGGCACGAACCGCGCCCGCGGCATCCGCTTCACCAAGTAGGCGAAGGGCAGGTTGAGGGCGAGCATGCCCACCAGGGTGGCGGTGAACAGCCAGGGCAGGTTTTCGATGCCGCCGGCGACGCCCATCTGATCCCGGATCGGGCGCAGCACGTAGTAGGCGGCCAGGATCGAGAAGATGTAGGCCCAGGACCACGCCAGCGCCCGACCCTCGCCGGGCTGAACGTCGATCAGGCGCGCGAGCGTGCCGCGGGCGGGTGCGGGTTCAGACATGGGCCGATCTCACCGGAATGGGCTTTCCCTCGGGCAAGCCTCCCTCACGGAGACTCGGTCCGACCCGTCGCCTCCGCACGGCGTGGCGACGGATCGGATGACGCCCCTACTGCGCCAGTCCGAGTTTCTGGCGCATCTCCGACGCGGTCACGTCGTGACCGAAGCCCTGGGAGCCCATGGCGAACTTGTCGGCCTCCTTGAGCGGACCGACCACCACCGGATCGAAGCCGGCGTCGCGGACGAGGCCCTCGGCGACCTTCAGAGCCTCCGGGTCATCCCCGGCGATCGGGATCGCCATCCGTCCGCCCGCGCGACCCTTGCCGCCATCGGCGCCTTCCTTGGCGAAGACCTTGTAGTTGGCCGCATTGAAGGCGCGCACGAGTTTGGCGCCGGGAAAGTACTTGGCCGAGGTGGCGCCGATCCCGCTGGCCTGGACCTCGTCGTAGAGCGCGCCGTCGCGCTTCTGCGTGGCGTTGCCGGCATCGAGGACGACCTTGCCGTTGAGAGCCGGGCCGATCTCCTTCGCGAGCTCCGGATAGGCCTTGTAGGGGACGGCGATGAACACGGCATCGCCGAACTTGATCGCCTCCTCGGGCGTGCCGGCCTTGGCCTTCGGTCCCAGCTCCGAGACCATCGCCGCCAACTGCTCCGGGTGGCGGGAGGCGAACATCACCTCGTGGCCGTCCTTGACCCAGAGCGTCCCGATCGTACCGCCGATATTTCCGGCCCCGATGACGCCGATCCGGATCTTTTTCGGGCCGTCCTGGGCCAGCGCGGGCATGGCCGCGGCGACGGCGAGTCCGGCCGCGAGGGCGAGCGCCGCGCGGCGCGAGGTGAGATCAGACCGCATCGATGAACATCTCCATCTGCTTGCGCTGTGCCGCATCCGGGAGCTTGCCCCGCGCGGCGCCGAGGTTGTCCTCGACATAGGCGGCCTTCGCCATGCCGGGGATCGGGCAGGTCACGGCCGGATTGCCGAGCACGTATTTCAGGAAGACCTGCGGCCAGCTCGCGCAGCCGAGGTCCCTGGCGAAAGCCGGCAGTTCCTTGCCCTGGACCGCCTTGAACAGGCGGTCGCGGCCGAACGGCACGTTGGTCATCACCGCCACACCGCGGTCCGCGGCGAGCGGAATCACACGCTCGGCGGCGGCACGGTTGTCAATGGCGTAGTTCACCTGGATGAAGTCGAGCGTCTCGCGCTTCATGACGGCTTCGAGCGCGTCGAGCTGGTTGTCGCGCCAGACCGTGACGCCGACATAGCGGATGCGTTTGCGATCCTTCAGATCCCGCAGAATCGCCAGATTCTCGGTCACGTCGATCAGATTGTGGACCGCCACGAGATCGAGTGTATCGACCTTCATCCGCTTGAGCGACCGCTCGAACTCCGCCAGCGTCGCATCGCGGCCGGTCGTGTCGACCTTGCTGGCGAGGAAGATTTTCTGGCGCAGGCCGGGCTCCGCCAGGATCAATCCGAGGACGTCCTCGGCGGTCCCGTAGCTCGGGGCCGTGTCGATCACCGAGCCGCCGAGGGCGACGAAGGTCTTCACCGCCTCCTTCAGCGGCGCCACCGCGTCGGGCGTCGGCTCGACCTCGTAGCGTCGGGACGTGCCGATCCCGATGGCCGGAAGCATCTCGCCGGTGGAGGGGATCGGGCGGCGGATCAGCGGCTCCGCCGCGGTGGCGAATCGCCCTGCGAGCGGGGCGAGGGCCGCTGCGGCGATGACGGCGCGACGGGATACGGGCATGGCCGGCCTCGGACGAAATCACGACCCATCGGAAGATAGGGCGGCTTCGGCCTGTGTGCATTCATAATTCTCACGCTTGCGTGAGCACGACGCAACGGCCGGCCGCGGGCAGAAGGCTAATCCTCCTCGGGCGGATCCTCGAATTCCGCACCCTCGGTGTCGGGGGCTATGCGGAACCGATATTCGTCGATCGTCAGAAACGCCCGGTGGGCCGCCTGCGGGTCGATCCCGTCGCGGACCACGAGGGTCTGGAAGTCGATGAAGAGGCGGGCGATGCGCGCCTCTTCCGACAGGGCGGCCAGGGCGGACGAGCTGGCGCCGGCGCGCATCATGTAGCGCTTCGCCTCGCCCGCCGTGTCGGGTGCGGGCAGGACGACGACCTGCCCGGCGGTTTCCGGCTTCAGCTCTGCCCAACGCAGGGGCGTCCAGGCGATGATGGCGTCGATCTGCTTCATCGAAAGCTCCGGCAGGAGGATGGGATCCGCCTACCGGGCGCGATCGGGAACGTCGAGGCTCTCGCCGTTCCGGATCAGGGCGCGCGCTCCAGCTGGCCGCGGATCTCACCCTTCGGGTTCGCGGCGGTGTGAAGGTTGAAGTAGATGCGGCCCGCAGCGAGATCGGCGGCCTTCGCGTCGTCGAGGATCGCCTCGCCGGAGAAGGGACTGCTCGCTGCCGTCACCGGAACCAGCACGCCGGCATTCTCACCGGCCTTGGCCGGACCATGGAAATGGGCGGCCGTGACCGGGCCGGTCAGACCGCTGTATCGTCCCGACCAGCTGAGGCGCTTGGCGGCAGGATCGAAGGTCGCGGTGATCTCGCCCGTGCCGGCGCCTGTGGTCGCCGGGACCTCGCTGCTACCGGTGAGGGCCGCGCGATAGGTGGCGTCGTTGCCCGCCGCGATGGCCGGGCCGGCGAGGAGCGGCACGCCCAGCACGAGAAGGGCGGCGAGGCTGGTGCTCCGACGATGGTTCGTGCGCGCTGTCATCGAACGCTCCGCGATGTGACGGGCCTTCAGGCGGCCCGTGTGTCAACCTAGCGGGCTTCGACGGACCGCACATGGCCGCCGCATCGGCGACGGTCGACTTCCGGAGACAGCCGGGCTGTCCCGTCCGCGATCGGCGAGACATGGATCGAGCCCGATCCGGACGCGCGCTTTGCGCACCCAAAACCGTTGACAGCGAGCGCCCGCTCTTCCTATACCGCGGCCACTGCACGCATCGTCCTCGCGGACGGTCGTGCCGCGTGGCGGGGTAGCTCAGCTGGTTAGAGCAGAGGAATCATAATCCTTGTGTCGGGGGTTCAAATCCCTCCCTCGCTACCATTGATTTTATTGAGCTTTTCGGCGCCACGGACGATCTGACCGGTAAACTCGTACCGGATTGGTATCGATGTCGCCTGTGTGCATGGACCGCTTCACGTCCATTGCTCTAAAATGGCGCTTTGGTTCTTTCAGCTCAAGCGATCAACGACCGGCAACCGCGCCGATGGTGGTGGCACGTCGGCCACCGGTCCTGCGCCAGCAAGGGAGTCGCATCGGCATCTTTTTGTAGTTGCATCTTCCAAGCTGGAACGAGGGTTCGACTTCCTCCGTCTCCGCCAGCATGACTCGACATCATCTAAGTCGCTGCGGTTGCTGGATTTTGCGAAAGTTAGATTCGCGGTTTGACCCCGATTTGTCCCCCCACGGCGGCACCGGCTCCAGCTTCTGAAGGTACACCGGTCTCGCGCCGCCAAGCGCCGCGACACAGCCGATAGGCTCGAAATGAAGGAACAGTGGTTCCTTCAACCCGGTCTGAGCCAAGCGGCCGGAAGGAACCGTGCGGCGTGACCGGCAACGGCGACGATCTGGGCCGTCGCACCGTGGAAGGTGTCGCCATCGACGACGGGTCCTGTAGGCGGCATCCTCCTCTCATCCAAAGGTCGGAGGGGAGAGGCGTTCGATCGCAAGTCGGCGGACGTCCTATCGTCGCCTCCCACCGCCTCTCCGGAAGCGTGCTCCCGCGTGGCTTGCATCAGAGCTCGCCGAGGCGGTGGCAGCGGCTCATGATCGGCACCTGCGGAGGACGACGGAAATCGGGTGACGGGCACCTCGAGGGAGATGACCTTCCCTCTCTCTTGCGGAACTGTTCCTTAAGTTACGAAATGGACATCGCCTCGAAGCAAGCCGCGCATGCGGCGCCTGGCCAGTATAATGGCTCCGCGCTTCAGCCGGTGCGCTTCTGCCATCACCTTCTGACGGCTCCGCCGGGAGCGCTCGTCCCGCTCGAGCACCGGGACGATGTCGCCGTTCACTACCCGGACGGCTCCGTCCTGCTTGAGTAATGCAAGAGCGCGCCCAGGCAGAATCCGGTGCCCGAGAGGACGGCCGATCTCTGGAAGACCTTCGCATTGGCTTGAAGGGTGCCGGCGCGGCAGCATCGACGTCTCGATGGCGCGGTTCAGCCTCTACGTGGTGCCGACGCGGACAGGAAAGTTGGTCCAGGCGCTTGACGAAGCCCGCAGCGAAGACGAGGTGGCTTCGGTCGACGCGAAGGTCGGAAGACTGGCCTAGAATACCGCGATATCCGCCGCGTGCCCATCGCATCTGAAAAGATATCTAGCCGCGGACAAGGACCTTCGAGCATGCGTGATTGCTCGGTTCCGTCTGGAGAACGGCGACCACTCTCCCGTTTCGCCTTTGCTGAAACTCATCGAGGTGACGGTTCCGCCGGAACTCGCGTTGGCCATAGCCAGAAGCGCCATCGGCATCGCGAAGGAATGGGCCGACGAATTGATCCGCGAAGGCAGGCCGGCGATGATCGAAGGAGATGCCTACAAGCGGCAGTTCCGTTCCTTCATCCGAAAGCACAACCTGCCGGACCTTCTGGTCTCCCTGGCTCCCAAGCCCGTGCCCGGCGACATCGAAGCCCTGTTGGCCGTCCGGCCTACGTTCGTCCGCCAGCTCGAGATCATCGAGGCGGGGCTGGACGAAACGTCCTGCGCGGTGAGCGACTACCTGCGAACGTCGGCGGACAAGACGATGTGGGCGGAGCAAGGCCTCCTCTATGTCCTGGAGCAGGCCAGGCACGAGCGCCGCCCCTCCGCTGGTAGTGGCCTCGTCTGCCACTCCGACCGCAGCTCGCACTACGTCAGCATCCGCTACACTAAGCGCCTTACTGAGGCCGGTGACCGAGATGAGCGTGAAGCCGAACGTCCGGTTCTGCGCGCGATGGCGATTTGGCATGACGTAGTCTGGCCGTAAGCGGATCGTCCCCTTCCGAGAAGGGCCGCCGTAAAAGCGGTCAGGCTCATACCGACCCAACTCAGTCGTTTGGAGCACCCTGGGCGCGTTCCAGAAGCAGTCATTCGCTGAGTGCCGCATGTGATTGGCTCAGCATGTGGCATGCCCATCGACCTTCATCACGTTTTTGTTCATGTCAGAGATGTGATGAAGCTGAGTAAGGCTGATTTTCGGCCTCCCGCACTTCGCGATGGGCTGTTCAGGGTGGCAAAACTGAACAGTTACTGACCGCCCTGTTCACAAGGTATGCCCCGTTTGCCGCGCACCGTCCCCTGACGTCCTGCCGCCTTGGCCGGCCGGATAGGAGAGAGAACATGGCGTTTCGCATACTCACCGCGGCCGCCACCGCAGGCTTTGCCCTCACTTTCACGGCGGGTTCGCCCGCCTTCGCGCATGGCCATAGCCATGGCGGACATCACGGCGGCGCTCATCACCGCGGCGGTCAACATGGCGGCGGACATCACGGTGGATGGCACCCGCATGGTGGACATCCCCATCACGCCGGGGGCAGCTCGCATGGGCACGGGGGATGGCGCGGCCGAACGGTCGTAATCAACCGGCCCTATCCCTTGTGGGGTGGATCCCGCACCGTGGTGGTCGATCGCCCCTACCCGGTCTACGGCCACCAGTATCCGATCTACCGCGCGGCCGTGCCAGCAAGTTATGGCCCGGGCTGCCGCATCTCTCGAAGCGTAGGCATCACTCCCTGGGGCTGGCATAAAATCGTGACGACGAAGACCTGCTTGGTCCCATGATAGGTCTTTTCACGGCCCATCACCGATTGCGTTGGATCAACCGTCAATGATACGGCCATCGTCGGACAGTACGCAATACACCCTACCTCTCTACTGAAAGATCGAAGAATTGTAGCGGACGAATTGTCGGCGAAAGCGTCAAAACGTATGAAGCCATCCGATGGGCAATTCAGAGAAAAATTGACTTATGCCAGACGTGCCGCACGACGCTGCGATCTAAGATGCTCGAGGAACCAAGGTGATGCTTATAAAAATATCTATTCGGCCTCCTACCGGGTGGTTTTCATCTGTCGCGCTGCTCGGTGCAATTGCGCTATCGAGCTCAGTGACTGCGCATGCGCAGGCGATGCGCCACCCCGGCGCATTCGACTCAGCCTCACAGTTTGCCGGTATCGCTCAAGCCGTTCGACAGAACCGGCAGCCATGGGCGGCCTCGTTCGCGCGTCTGCGGACAAACTCTCACGACAGTCCCGGTTATCAGCCGCGTCCTGTAGAGGTACTGGTGCGCGGGACCGCCCCCAATCATCCCGCCGAGAACTACGCTACCCTATTCAACGACGCCGCCGCCGCCTATGCACTCGCGCTGGACTGGAGAATAACCGGCGACACACAGCGTGCAGCAAGGGCGGCTGCAATCCTCAACGCTTGGGCCGGCACACTGAAGGTCGTCACCGGGACATCGGATAAATATCTCGCCTCTGGTATCTACGGTTACCAACTCGCCGTCGCAGCTGAGACACTGCGCGACTTTCCTGGCTGGCAGCCCCGCGACCGTGAAGAATTTGCGCGCATGCTGCTCACGGTCTTCGCCCCAATGAACGACGATTTTCTCGCACACCATAATGGCGCGGCGATCGATCACTACTGGGCCAACTGGGATCTGGCAAACGTCGCTTCCTTGATGGCGATCGGCGTCTTCACGAACCGCCGTGATCTCTACGAGCATGGACGCGACTACTACCTGCATGGTCCAGGCAATGGCGCGATCCAGCACGCGGCATGGAAGACCTATCCCGGTGGCCTTGCGCAGTGGCAAGAGAGCGGGCGTGATCAGGGTCACTCGCTTCTCGGCATTGGCTTGGCGGGTACCATCTGCGAGATTGCGTGGCAGCAAGGCGACGATTTGTTCGGGGCCTACGACAACAGGTTGCTCGCAGCCGCCCGATATGTGGCTCGATACAACCTGGGCGGCGATGTCCCCTACACGCCCTACACGAACAGCGATGTTGCGCAGCCGGTCATCTCGAACAATGGCAGAGGTGAGGTTCGCCCAATCTGGTCACTGCTCGTCGCACACTATGTGCAACTCAAGCATCTCGCTGCACCAGAGCTTGTTCAAGCTGCCGCTCAGGCCGGCCCGGATGGGGGAGGTGGCGACTATGGCCCTAATAGCGGCGGGTTCGACCAGCTCGGTTACGGCACCTTGACCTTCACAATGCCATAGACGTTCCGTGTAGAATTAAGCCCCTTCTGAGTGATGGAGATTATACGATTTGCCCGCTCTGAATGCTTGCGATTTTTCAGGGCGGGCGTCTAGGTTGATCAGTCAGCGCAGCTGCGCATGGTAAGCCAATGCCATCCATGAGAGCTGAAGCATCCGCTTTGACGGTCTTTTGCTCAAATGCAGACTGTCGTAAAACCACCCAACCTCGACGTTCACGGGTACCGGCGGATGCGACCGAACTTGGCCGTTAACGGAATGGCCGCTTCGGACAAGCCTCGCCGGAAAAGCGGACGGCCTCCTATCGACCCAACATGGTCGTACACGCTCGTCACTGCTTCGCCCGAAACCGGACGCAGGACCGACGCTTGGCTGAGACGGATGACGCCACCCACGGGGTGCTGTCACCAAACGTTACACGGCAGCCCAGCAGGGTCACATCACCGCTACATCGACGGTGGCAAGCTTCCAGCCGCCCTGACCACCATGCGGCGATGGAGGATCACAGATGCCCGGTGAGGCCGAAGTCATCCATGTGGTGTGGGGTGCGAGCAGGGCGGACACCGTCCGAGAAGCCCTCCGGTTACAGGGCGACGAAGCGCGGGTCATCGCGCTCTCGGGATCCCTGCATTTCGGTCCCATCAATCCGCTGGACCCAGATGTTCGACACGCGTGGCTCAAAGCCGTCCTGCGACCCGATCCCTACGCCGACCAGCGCGAGCCAGAGGAGCCGTGGATGGAAGCCACGTCGGCCCGCGTGCATCCGGTCTACTGGGTCTGCATGAGCGACGCAGCCGAGCACGCCAGTTTTCTCGAATTCGCGTTCCGCATGAACGGCCGCTCGTTCGACATCGTCGACGCCACGGCACTCGATTTCGTCACGCGCGACGGCATCCGAAAGCCCTGGTCGCTCGGGATCATGCGCTGCGAGGACATCGTCGCGTCTGGTCTGAGGGACAAGCGACGCGTCTTCACTCGGGCGGAGTGCGACGCAGCCGCTGCTGCGTGGACGTCATTGAGGAGCGAGGATGCCCCATTGCGCATCGTGCGCGACGCTCGCTTGGTGTCGGCTCCACTGACGCACTTCGACGCCGTGCTTATCACCAAAGCCACCCCGGACTGGGAGGTAGCCGCGAAAGTGATCGGGCGCACCATGCAGCACCTGACCGACGAGGTTGACCCACCCGGTCAGGTGGTCAGCGACATCATTCTGTTCGGTCGTCTCCAGGCTCTTGGAGATGCAGGAGGTCTTGAGATCAGGGGACCGGGACCGGGTATGCGCGATTACGAGGTCAGGACGCCCACCACCCGTTTGCCAGCCTGAGGATGACCGGGATGTGTCCTTTAGGCCCTTTGGTCACCCGTCGCAGCCTGCTCGTCGGCGCGATGCTGAGCCCGGCTTTCGCCCCCGCCCTTGCGCAGGCGGCCCCCGTCGATGATCCGGCGTTGGCGGGGCCGCTGGGCGACATCTGGATCGGCTCGCCCGAGGCTAAGGTGACGTTCATCGAGTACGCCGCCGTGACCTGTACCCATTGCGCGGCCTTCCACAAAGAGGTCTGGCCCGGCATCAAGGCCCGCTGGATCGATACCGGGCGGATGCGCTGCGCCCTACGCGGATACCCGCTGAACCCGCTCGATACCGCCGCATTCATGCTGGCCCGTGCCGACGGCGGCAGGAACTACTACCCGATCACGGATCTGCTGTTCGAGAGGCAGAGATCCTGGGCCTTCGTCGATAAGCCGCTCGACGCGATGCGCGACCTCCTCCGGCAAGCGGGCTTCGACCGAGCCAAGTTCGATGCCGTGCTGGCGGACCAAGCCCTCTACGACGAGGTCAACCGCGTGCAGGCCGGGGCGATGAAAGTTCTGAATGTCCGTACAACGCCGACTCTGTTCCTGAACGGCGACCGCTACGTCGGTGCGCTGCCCGCCGACGTGTTCGACGAGATCGTCCGGAAGCTACCGGGCTAGGTTCTGACCCGCGCGATCGGCCGCCCAATCTTTCATTTCCGGGCAAAAAACGCCTCGCTGAACATTCCTGAAGCAGACCTTCCGTGAAACTGCTTTGGGTCGGTAGCCTCCGCTTCTTGGTGAGGGACTTCAACGCTAAGCAGCGGAGAATGATCTATGGGCAGACACGGCCACAGAAATTTGCCGCCGCCATACCTGAAGAGGGTTTGGCTTGACGAAAATGCGATCTTTGACAGAGGCGCTTATCCTTACTCTCTTCCGTTGTTCAAGAATGGTGCATTCGAAATCGCATTTGATCGCCCCGTCACCATCATTGCTGGGGAGAACGGCGTTGGCAAATCAACGCTCTTGGAAGGTATTGCGGTACTCGCGGGGTTCGATGAGAGCGGTGGCGGTCCGGGATATCAGGCCGTAGACAATTCCCACGCGATCGAGACCGACGGCGGAGGACTCGCGCGATCACTCAAGGCCAGTTGGCTGCCGAAGATCGGGCGCGGCTGGTTCTTTCGAGCGGAAAGTTTCTTCTCCGTAGCTCGTTATCTCGACGAGGCAGGCAGTCCGTCAGCCGACTTCCTATCTCATTCGCATGGAGAAGGCTTCCTCCGATTTTTCGAGGAGCGCTGCACGAAGCCCGGTATCTTCATATTCGATGAGCCCGAGTCTGCCTTATCGCCAAAGCGTCAGTTTGATTTTCTCAAGCTCCTCAACCAGATGGAGGCAGGCAATCAAAGCCAAGTGATTATTGTCACGCACTCGCCGATCATCATGGCGCATCCAGGGGCACGATTGCTGCGGATGAACCGATACGGATTGGAGCCGGTGGCACTGCAGGACACCGAGCATTTTCGGATCATGCGTCAATTCGTGGATGATCCACACGGCATGATCGAGGCCATGATCAGCGAAAAGTAGGCCGTAGCGAGCCCGTCCGCTTATATGCATCGCCGTCAGAAAGCAGACCGGCAGAAACCCACCCAATGCGGTCGCCAATTGTCCATTGAAGAGACCTCGGAAGCGGACATCCGCGGTCCCCTAGTTGCGGCGCAGCTAGACCAGTGCATAACCCGTATCCGCACGCTCGATCCTTCCACTTGTGGCGAGGTGCATCCCGGTCACCCTCAAGCCGTCGACTGCCGCACGGTCGAGGATGCGCCGTCGCGTCGTGATCGCTTCCGCTGGATCGGTGTCCCAGATCACCGTCCAATCCGGATGCGGCATCTGTAGGATCCGCGAGTGGACGATGTCGCCCCAGATCAGCAGGCCGTCGGAGCTGTCCGCGATCAAGACGCCCATATGTCCCGGTGTATGGCCGGGCAGCGGCAGCGCATGGATACCCGGTGCTAGCTCCGCCTCGCCGGAGACACGCCGGATCCTGTCAGGATAGGCCGCCAGCACCGCCTGTGCGGTCTCGAACATCGGGCTTAATGGAGCCGGAGCGGAGGCTCTGGCAGCCGCATCCGACCAGTAGGCCACCTCACGCTCCTGCAGCACGAGTTCCGCGTTTGCGAACCGCGCGAGGCGGTCCGGCGTCAAGAGACCACCGGCATGGTCGGCGTGCAGATGGCTGAGCCAGATGGTCTCGATCTGCTCCGGCCGCACGCCCTCCGCCGCCAGTGCCGCGGTTACCCTGTCGAAGCCCGACCCGAGGACGGTGCCGCAGCCCGCATCGAGCAGCCAGTGCCGTTCCCCGCGTCGGATCAGGAACGCGTTGACCGGCTCCGGCGACGGGCCCTTTGCAGGAAGACCGGCCCCCTCCAGCAAGGCTTGTCCGGCCTGGCTTTCGGCGGCCGGGATCATGCTCGGCTCCAGCGGAAAGAGGCCGTCGCGCAACGGCGTCACCGTGAACGCGCCGACCCGGTACGGGCCATTCACGGGCGCGGCCATTGCAGGGAGGTGAAATCCGAGCGGGAGCAGGGCGGACGCAGCCAGGAGGTTACGGCGAGACAGGTGAAGCGACATGGTCGGCTCCGTGGAGAGGGGACAGCACCATCCTCCGGATCGTGGCGGGATCAGACCAGGGAAGTCCTCCCGCTGAAGCCCGGGCATTCTTCCCGTCCGAGTGAGCCATGGCTTGCGCACCCTCACGGTCCCGGTGCCAAATCAGAGCCTCGCTTAGAGCCCGGCTGCTTGATCCATGAGCCTGCCCACACATCTCGGTCTGCGCCTTCTTGTTGTGGCCGCGCTCTGCCTAGTGGGGGCGATCGCATGGGCCGCCTGGGACGCTCACGCGAGCCTCCGCTGGGAGGCTGCAATGTCGGCAAATCGGATCGCCGCGCAGCTCGCGCGTCAGCCGGGGCTCGGAAGCGCCGGACCAGCTGCAATGCCCGCCAGCGCACCGCAGGCCGCGCCGGCCATCGTCACGCTCCTGCCGGGCATCTGCGCCGACATTCATCTCGGCGTGGAATTGCCCCGCCGCTTTTGCGGTGACTGGGACGGCCTCGATGCCGCCCCTGCGTGGTTCCGCGAAGCCCTCGTCCGGGAGGCCGCTGCCGCGCCGACGATCCGGGCGATCGTGTATCGTGAACGCACCATCGGCAGTGTCACGGCATGGCCCGATCCGATGGCATCGGCGGCTCGTCTCTGGCGGCGCACGCGCCTCGCAGGCGGACTAGCCCTTGGTTTGGCGGCGGCGACGCTCCTTCTAAACTGGCTCACCGTGACGCGCCTCGTCGCACCGGTTAGGCGGATCGTGCACGGGCTGGAAAACCTCGATATGGCCGGCATCCGCCCGCCGATGCCAAGCTTTGCCGCCACCGAGTTCGACCGGATTGCCCGGGCCTGCAACGCCCTCGCCGACCGGCTTGCCCACATTGAGGCCGAGCGCGCGGGCCTGATGCAGCGGCTCGTCACGGTTCAAGAAGAAGAGCGGCAGGCCCTCGCGCGCGACCTACACGATGCCTTCGGCCAGTGCCTGGCCGCTGCGGGGGCACGTGCCGCAGCGATCGAACTGGCTGCGCCCCCGGAGCGCGACGATCTTCGCGAGGACGCCCAGGGTATCGAAGCCATCATCGCCACCATGCGGGAGAGCCTGCGTGGAGCCCTGGCCCGCCTCGAACTGCCCGATCTCGCCGAAGCCGGATTGGAGGAGGCTCTGCGTGGCCTCGTGGCAGATTGGCGAGGACAACTCAGGTCCGGGCCGGCCCTGCATCTCGATGTCAGGGGTGATCTCTCCGACATATCCGAGAACGTGGCGGCGAGCCTCTATCGGATCGCGCAGGAACTGCTGACGAACGCCTTGCGACATGGCCAACCGAGCCGGATCTTCCTGCGGCTCGGCCGGTCGGAGGCCGGACCACGAACGGTGACGCTGACGCTCGACGATGACGGTGGGGGCGATGTGTCCCGAACAGCTTCTCACACGGGCCGTGGGCTCGTCGGCATCCGAGCGCGGCTCGCCGCCATGGGCGGAAGCTTTTCGCTCACCGGCACCGGTTCAGGCATCCATGCCTGTGCATCCGTGCCGACGGCCGGCTGAGATCGCCTCATGGCCACAACCATCCTGCTCGTCGATGACCATCCAGTCGTGCGCGAGGGCTATCGCCGCCTGATCGAGCGACAGCCGGGCTTGGTCGTGGTCGCTGAAGCCGAGAACGCGGCAATGGCCTATTCCCACTACAAGGCTCACGCGCCCGATCTCGTGATCCTCGACCTGTCGCTGCCGGGCCCAAGCGGTATCGAGGCTATCCGTCATATCCGCCAATGGGATGGGTCAGCTCGCATCGTCGTGTTCAGCATGCGCACCGGGGCGATGATCGCGCGCCAAGCCTTCGCCGCCGGGGCGAGCGGGTATATCAGCAAGGCGAGCCCACCCCGTGAGCTGCTGTCGGCGGTAGCGACCGTGCTCCGCGGTGAGCGGGCGATGAGCGCCGACATCGCGCGCGCTATCGCTCAGGATGAGGTGGCTGGGGGGCGCACGGCGCTAGACGACCTCAGCCCGCGGGAGCTTGAAATCCTAGGTCTGACCGCCGGCGGGATGACCGCGCAGGCCGTCGCCGAGGCGCTGTGCCTGAGCCTCAAGACGGTGCACAACAACCTTTCGGTAATCCGCGCCACGCTCGGGGCGCGCACCGATGCGCATCTCGTTTGGATCGCGATCGGAGCTGGGCTTGTATCGCCCTCGGAGGAACTGGCGCTGAAGGAGCCCTAGCACTTCGTCTGCTTTGACGACCTTTCGACCAGAAGCGGACCGGCGGAAATCCACCCCAAACGGCCCTTCTGGTGGCGACCCAACTCGGCCATGCGGGCGAACATCAGCGCTCACCAGAAGCGGTCATTCGTCGGCCGGCCAGTAAATCCGGATTGGACCAGTTAGCGCCATTATCCTCGACGTGCGGTGCCTAGCGCGCATAGTTTCCGCATGAGCCAGACACCCCACATCGGACCTGATCTCGACCCATCGTCTCCTGACGAGGAACGTCGAGGCTACATCCCCGCCGTCGCCGGCGCTTACCCGGTGCGCGCAGGCAACTTGGTGCGACCCCTCGTGGATGGTGAGCCGGCCTTTCGGCGCATCGCAGAGGCTATCGAGGCGGCAAGGCACAGTATTTGGCTGACGGTCACGTTCTACGCGCACGACTTCCAATTCGCGGATGGACGCAGCCTCTTCGACATGCTGGATGACGCCGTGGCGCGTGGGCTCGACGTGCGCGTGCTTTTTTGGCGGCCGAATCCAGAGAGCAGCCGTTACGGACGCGCCTTCCCAGGTACAGATGACGACCGCGAACTGCTCCGTGCCCGGGGGGCTCGATTCGCCATTCGTTGGGATCGAGCGGGGACAGCGTACTGCCAGCACCAAAAGTCTTGGCTGCTCGATGCCGGTCATCCTACCGAGACCGTGTTCGTCGGCGGTGTGAACCTGACCGCAAAAGCGCTTGGCTCACCCGGCCATCGGGACGGCGGACAGCACGACATTTATGTCGAGGTCACCGGCCCCTCCGCGACAGACGTGCACCACAACTTCGTCCAGCGCTGGAATGAGGCAAGCGAGAGAAACTGCTCAGACGGCACTTGGGGGGCGGCCGGCGTCTTGTCGCTCCCCTTCCCGGTCCGCTTCTCAGTGCCTAGAGGCATGAGCGTCGTGCAGATACAGCGCATGGTGCCACCGGGCCGCTATGGTGACGGTACCGCCACGCCGGGCGGGCAGCCCTACGCGATCCAAGCGGGGGAACGATCGATCCTGGAGCAATACGAGCGGGCGATCGATGCCGCGCGATCGACCATCTACATCGAGAACCAAGCGCTGCCGGTGCCCGCGCTCGCTTGGAGGTTGGGGGCGGCGCTACAGCGTGGGGTGCAAGTCGTGTTGCTCGTTCCCTCGGAACCGGAGGGGTGGGTCCGTGCGGCTCGTCGCGACCCTACTCGCGCGGGACTGTTTGAGGCCATTGAGTCGCTCGATCAGCATGAGAACTTCGTGCTCGCGGGCCTCCGAGTAGCAGATGGCAAGGGATCACACGCCGTCTACGTCCACGCCAAGATCATGCTGGTTGACGATGCCTGGGCAACGATCGGCTCGTGCAACCTGCACGCAAACTCACTTGGGGGGCACGTGGAACTGAACGCCTCCATATGGGACGGGACGGTGGTGCGAGCGCTGCGCTGCGAGCTGCTCGCGGAGCATCTAGGGCAGGACACGTCCGCCCTAGATGATTGCGCCGCAATGCGGCTCTACGGTGAGGTGGCCCATGCTAACCGTCGCGGGGCAGCGCTTGGCGTGGGGTCGCCTGGGATCGCCATCGCGTTGAACGCGGCGGACTACGGTCGGTAAACGCCTGCTCGTGAGGCGTCGGAGGATGGGAGCGACGTCGTATGAGCCTGCGATGGCTCGGGGTGAGCGAGATGGCCGTGTCTACTTCGGAAGGTTCAGGCCCGGAAGCAGGCGGCTGAATTCCACCCCAAGCAGCCATTCGGCTTGCGACCCATAGCAGCCGTGCGCACAACCGCTGGCGCTCCCTGAAAGCAGACACTTCCCCCTGCGTTAATGAGCAGCATCCAACGCCGCCAGCGACGCACCCAATGCACTGCGAACGCAATGTAATGACCTATGGCGCGGTGGCCGCTTTCTGTCGCCGTGTCGGCTGGATCATCGCCTCCAGTTCGAGCAGCTTGTTGAGTTCCGTCTCGGTGAGCAGCCCTTCCTCCAAGACGAGCTCGGCCACCGGTCGGTTCTCCTTTAGCGCGCGTTGCGCGACCCGAGAGCTAGCTTCGTAGCCCAGCGTCGGGGCGAGTGCCGTCACCAACCCAATCGAGCCTTGCACCAGAGCCCGGCAGCGCTCCCGGTCAGCCTCTATGCCCTCGACGCAACGCTTGGTCAGCGTGTCCACCGCCGCCGTCAGCATCCGAAGGGACGACAGCACGCAGTAGCCGATCGTCGGCTCGAAGGCGTTGAGCTGCAGTTGCCCGCCCTCGGCGCAAAGCGTCACGGTGAGGTCCTGGCCGATCACCATGTAGGCGACCTGGTTCACCACCTCCGGGATCACCGGGTTGACTTTGCCCGGCATGATCGAGGAGCCGGCCTGCACGGCCGGAAGCCGGATCTCCCCGAAGCCCGTGCGCGGGCCCGAGGACAGCAGGCGCAGGTCGTTGCAGATCTTCGAGAGCTTGACCGCCACGCGCTTCAAGGTGCCGGAGAACAGCACGAACGCGCCGAGGTCGGAGGTCGCCTCGATAAGGTTCGAGGCCAGCACCATCGGCTGGCCGGAGACCCGTGACAGTTCCTCCACGGCCAGGGCGGCGTAGCGCGGATCGGCGTTGATGCCGGTCCCGATGGCGGTCGCGCCGAGGTTCACCTCGCGGAACAGGGCGACGATCTCGCCGAGGCGCGCCACGTCCTCCTTGATGGTGGCGTGGAAGCCGTCGAACTCCTGCCCAAGGGTCATCGGCACGGCGTCCTGGAGCTGAGTCCGGCCCATCTTGAGCACATCGGCGAACTCCACCGCCTTGCCCTTGAACGCGTAGGCGAGGTCGTCGAGCGCCTTCACCAGCGGCTGCGTCCCGAAGATCACCGCCAGCCGCAGGGCCGTCGGGTAGGCGTCGTTGGTGCTCTGCGCCATGTTCACGTCGTCGTTGGGGTGGAGCGCGGCGTAGTCGCCTGGCTTCCGTCCCATCAGCCCGAGGGCGACGTTGGCGATCACCTCGTTGGTGTTCATGTTGGTCGAGGTGCCGGCCCCGCCCTGGATGGCATCGACCACGAAGGCGGCGTCGTAGCCCCGATCCTCGGCGACCAGGGTGCAGGCCCGCTCGATCACGTCGGCCTTGCCGGTCTCCAGGTAGCCCAGGCGCCGGTTCGCGCGGGCGGCGGCCTGCTTCACCAGGGCGAGCGCCCGGACGAATTCCGGAAAGTGGCCGACCGGCACGCCCGTGATCGGGAAGTTGGTCACCGCGCGCTTGGTGTGGATGCCCCAGAGCGCGTCAGCCGGGACATCACCGTCGCCGAGCAGGTCGTGCTCGGAGCGGGTCTTGGCGGTCTGCAGGTCCACGGTGCGGACCGTGGCGACCGCCAACTCGGTGGGTGCATCCCGCTGAACCGATGCCTCCGCCGCCGGCTCTCCGTCTTCCTTGATCACGTCAGGCTGCCTCTTGGACATGTGAGTGGCCCCCTCCAGGAAACGCTCGGCCCGCATTCGTCGGGATGACATCATAGTCCCGGGCGGCCGGTCAAAAATCGACCGAGTCGCTCGGGTGCGCGACGCGCTCCTTCAGGGCGTCAGACATCGGGAAGCTCAGGTTCTCATTGTGCGGCGGGATCGGGCTCTCGAACCACTTGGAGTAGAGCTTGGTGAAGGCACCGGAGGCCATCATGCCCTTGAGGACGTCGTCGGCGAGCGCTTTGAACTCGGGGTCGTCCTTCGGCAGCATCAGCCCGTAGGGCACCAGCGCGTAGGTCTCGGGCAGGAAGGCGTACGCGGCCGGATCGGGCGTGCGGGCCTTCATGCTCGCGAGCAGGATGTCGTCCTCCATGAAGGCGGCGGCACGCCCGCTCTGGAGCGTCAGCATGGACTCGGCGTGGTCCTTGCCCTGGATGATGTTGAACGTGCCGCCCTTGGCCTTGATGCCGAACGCGAAGCCGGTGGCGTTCGAGCCCTGCGTGACGACCACGGTCTTGCCGTCGAGCCCCTTCACGTCGTGGATGCCCGAGGAGACCTTGGTCAGCCACCGCGCCGACGAGACGAAGATCGCGACCGTGAAGGAGACCTGCTTGAGCCGGGCGGGGCTGCTCGACGTCGCCCCGCATTCCATGTCGATGGTCCCGTTCTGGATGAGCGGGATGCGGTTCCCCGAATCGACCGGCTGAAGCTTGACCACGAGCTTGTCGAGCTTGAGGTCGGTCTTGATCCTGTCGACGACCTGCGCGCACAGGTCGAGGGAGAAGCCTACGGGCTTCTGGCCGTTGTCGAGATAGGAGAATGGGATCGAGGACTCCCGGTAGCCGAGCGTGACGCTGCCGGTTCGCTTGATCTTGGCCAGCGTCGGGCTCTCGGCCGATGCACCGGTGGCGGCGAGGCCGAATGCGAGCGCGCAGGACAGTCGTACGAAGTTCTTTCCCTGGACCATCGATCTTCTCCTCTGCATGGATGCGGACCTCGTTCGGGTCTCGCGGAGCCCGGGCACGCGGCGCGGGGCGCGTGCCTGGTATGACTGGCTAGGCTGAGGCGCCCTGCGCAGCGACGGACGGGCCTGACGGCGCCACGCCGCCGATCGGCGGCATGAACGTGGCATCGTTCTCGACCGGGGCGCCGAGCTCGTTCTCCCACTTGGCGACGACGGCGGTCGCGACACCGTTGCCGATGACGTTCGTCATGGTGCGCCCCATGTCGAGGAAGGCGTCAATGCCGACCAGCAAGACGAGACCGGCGGTGGGGAGATTGAACGAGGGGATCGTCGCCGCCACCACGACCAGGGAGGCCCGGGGCACACCGGCGATGCCCTTGCTGGTCACCAGCAGGACCAGCAGCATGGTGATCTGCGTCGAGAGGTCCATCTCGATGCCGAAGGCCTGCGCGACAAATAGGGCCGCGAAGGTCTGGTACATCATCGAGCCGTCGAGGTTGAACGAGTAGCCCAGCGGCAGCACGAAGCCGGTGATGCGCTCCGAGACGCCGAACTTCATCAACTGCTCGACCATCTTAGGGAAGGCGGCCTCGCTGCTCGACGTGGAGAAGGCGATCATCATCGGTTGCCGCAGCAGGCGCAGCAGGGTCTTGATCGCCCCGCCGAGCACCACGGTCCCGGCCGCGATGATGACAACCCAGAGAACCGCCAGGCCGAAGTAGAAGGCGCTGACGAACTTCCCGTAGGTCACCAGCACGCCAACGCCCTGCGTGGTGATGACGGCCGCCATCGCGGCGAACACGCCGACCGGCGCGAAGCGCATCACGTAGTCGGTGAACTTGAGCATGATCGGCACGATCTCGTCGATCGACTTGGCGACGGTCGGGGCGAGCGAAATCTTCACGGAACTCAGGGCGAAGCCGAAGAAGACGGAGAAGACGAGGATCTGAAGCACCTCGTTGGTCGCCATCGCCTGGACGATGCTGACGGGAACGACGTGCGCCACGAAATCCTTCAGGTTCAGGGCACCGGTCTGCAGGTTCGTGGTGGCGCCGGCCTCGGGGAGCGGCAGGTTCAGGCCGTGACCGGGATGCAGGAGGTTGGCGAGCAGGAGGCCGATGGACAGGGACACCACGGAGGCGGTGATAAACCAGCCCAGCGCCTTGAACGCGACCCGGCCGACGGCGCCGCCGCTCGCGCCGAGGCTGGAGATGCCGGAGACGATGGTGGCGAACACCAGCGGTGCGATGATCATCTTGATCATGCGCAGAAAGACGTCCGACACGATGGAAAAGTACCCAGCAATCGCCTTGGCCTCGGCCGGCGTCGCGAAAGTGTTGCACAGGTAACCGGTCGCTATCCCGAGGAACAGGCTGACCATGATGTAGGTAGTCAGACTGTTCGAGGCGTGAGGTTTGCTGCTCACCTGCATGACGTCGTCCTCCGCGCCACCGAGTGGAGCGGCAACCGAGCGTGGCGCTTGTTGTTTTTGCGTCTCGGCTGCCGGCAACGATCAGGATTGGAGAGGCTCGTCGGCCTATCCCAGCTTCGACAGCACGGCTGTGCGGGCCTGCGTCGAGGGCACGTTGCGGGCGCGGACCGCCTCGATCAGCCGGTCGATATCCGCCGTGGTGTTGAACATCCCGAGGGACACCCGGATGCCGTCGCGCTCGGGCGAGACACGGATGCCGTTCTGCGTGAAGTAGTCGAGCCACTCGGCCGCCGGCAGGGCGATGACGTAGATATGCGGCGCGCGGTGCTGACGGTCGCGCGGGCCGACCAGGCCGACATCGAGTTCGTCGAGGCGCTCGATGAGGTAGTCGCCGAGGTCGAAGCAGTGGCCCTCAATGTTCTCGATGCCGACCATGTTGATGAGGTCGATGGCGGCACCCAGCCCCTGGATGGCCGGGAGGTTGTAGTTGCCGAGCTCGAACCGGCCCGCCGTCGCCGGCAGGGCCATGTTGTCCTCCCGGGCGATGAAGTCGGTCGGCGGCTCGGCGAGGCTGGCCGCGGCGAGGTAGGCCGGCTCCATCTCGATCTTGGAGGAGTCCCAGTAGAGCAGGCCCAACCCCTGGGGCACCAGCAGGCCCTTGTGGGTGCCCGAGCCGATGAAGGTCGCCTTCATCGTCTTGGCGTTGATGGGCGTCACGCCGATGCCCTGCATCACATCGACGATGAAGTAGAGGCCGTGCCGCTCGCAGAGCTCGCCGACGCTCTCGACATCGAACCGATGGCCGGCGTGGAAGGTCACGTGCGACATGGAGATCGCCCGCGTCCTGTCGTCGATGTGCGAGCGGAAGCTGTCGGCATTCACCACCTCGGTCATCGGGATGAACACGACCTCGACGCCCTTCTTCTTCAGGTTGAGGAAGGCGTAGGCGTTGTTCGGATGGTCGCCGTGAATCATCAGCACCTTGTCGCCGGCCTTCAGCGGCAGCGCGTTGGCGGCGATGTTCATGCTCTCCGAGGTGTTCTTGGTGAACGCGATCTCGTGGGGCTGCGCGCCGAGCAGCGTCGCAGCTTTGGCGCGGGTCTCTTCGAGGCGGCTGAGCCAGACCTGCTTGGGGCCGGCGGTCTCGAACCCTTCGTGCAGGAAGCGCTCGTACGCCTCCTTCACGGGGCGGGAGAGCGGGGTCTGGAAGCCGCTGTCGAGATAGACCACGTGCTCGGCGGCCGGAAACGCCTGACGAACGGCGGCGACGTCGTAGTGCTGGGTCATGATACCCCTCCGGTAGCGCAGACGCGACGAGGCGTTGCGCCGGAAGTCCCGGCGAGCCTTCGACCCATCTCAAGCTTTGAATGGCGGCAGTGCTACTTTATCTGCCAATCCGTGCCCAAAAGCCGGGCATGTCAGCGGCATGACAGGAAAATACACTACATCCGCTACGCGTCGAGACGGATCATCATCCAGCGGTATTTTTCATTCCGAAAATTGAGAATTATCGAAATCTTCGTTGTCTTGCAGGATGGTGCTGGACAGGAGGGCGGCCGCTTCCTGCAGGGGCTCGATGAACGCGTCGAGGTCCTCGAAGCCGACGCGGGCGGAGGGCACCGACACGCCCAGGCAAGCGATCAGGTCGCCCTTCGGCGAGACGATAGGCACGGCGCAGCCGACGACGCCGAGGACGTATTCCTCGTTGGTCTTTGCCCAGCCCCTGCGCCGGATCACGTCGAGCTGGGCGAGAAGCGTCTTCGGGTCCGCGATGGTCGTCGGAGTGTACTGCGCGAGCGGAAGGGAGTGGGCGAGTCGTTGCCGGACCTTGGTGGGCAGCCGGCTCATGTAGATTTTGCCCGTCGAGGTGCAGTGGAGCGGTGCGGCTGATCCGGGATTGAACTGCAGGCACTGCTGTTGCTTCGTCTGCACACTGTCGACGTATGCCACCGCGTTGTCGCGGACGATGCCGATCTCGCACTGCTCACCGATCCGGTCGGCCACCGCGCTCAGGACCGCGTGCCGCCGCACCGTGCGGAAGGCTGCCCCGATGGTCTTGGCCGAGAGGGTGACCAGCGTGCTCCCGACGACATAGCGCTTCGTGCCGAGGGCCTTCTGGATTAGACCGCGGTCCTCAAGGTTGCCGATAAGTCGATGCGCGGTGGGAAGCGGCAGGGCGAGGGCCGAGGCGATCTCGGCCGCCGACAGTGCCTTCCGTTGCTCGGCCACGAAGGTCAGGATGGCCAGGGCCCGATCCAGTGGCGCGTCGCGCGACCTGTCAAGTTCATCGGCCACGTTGGCTTCCTCGTACGGCTTACGCTCGGCTGTGCCCTAGTTGCACGAACATGCAAGGGCTACCGACCGGCGGGGATGCCTCATCGAGACCTGAGCTCAAAACGCACACTCTCGCCCTACCGCCTCCGGGAAGGCTGCGTCCGCCTCGGTGTCTTTCTGCCCGAAAGCGGACCGGCGGAAATCCACCCAGAGCATCCATCCCGCTTCCAACCCGTGGCAGGCACTATGACCTTGGTCGCCTCTTCCCCGAAGCGACCATTCCTCGTCAGTCAGGCAACTCCGGCTGGGACAATGCGCATCTTGAAGCTCCGGTCGCGCCGCGTACCGCCTATGAGGGACGGCACGGAACTCGTCAGCCCGTGATCAACGCAGGGATGCAGACGAAAAAGCGTCCCCGAAACCTGTGATCCGTTTTTACAACTTGTAAGCCATATTCCTGCCTATGATAGGCGGAAGCTTCGCGCGGCAGGGGAGCAGCCCTCAGCCTGCGTGTGTGAAGACCACATGCCGATCACGCAGCAGGCAATTACTTCAGCGAGGCGCGCAGAGATGACGAGCACTGAGCGACCCGCCGACGAATTGGTGCCGGGCCTCATCCTGACTCAACTTTTCCGCGCCGAGGCCGACTTCCTGTCTGCCGTGACGGTGACGCTGGCTACCTGGGGACGCAGGCCCGAGGGAGAAGTGAGGCTGCGCCTCTCTCGCGAGCCACACGATCTCAAGCCCCGCCTGCGCTCGTGGACGAGCGTTTTCGGATCACGCCAACGCAGCTACTATCACGCCTTAAAAAACCAACACAGGGAACCCCTTGTCGATCTGACGCTCGCAGCAGACGAGATCGCCGACAACATGTCGGTCACGCTCCACCTTCCCAAGCCAGTCGTCCGCTCTGGCGATCTGCTCAACTTGACCATTGAGGCTGTTGGTTCTCGGCCCGGTGCAGCCACCACGGCATGGTTGTCGAGTGGGGCTGAGCGCATTGGTGGCCATGTCGCGCTGTATTGTAGACAATTCGATCAGCTTGAGTACGGCCTGCGCGCCAGCGCCACCTACATACCGCTGATGGCCGACACACCGGTCCCGACGCACCTGATGTGGAGCCCGGTCACGCAGTGCAATCTCAACTGCGTCCACTGCATCTCGCGCGATACGCGCAAGACGGTCCAGCGCTTGCCAGAGACGATCCGGGACCAGATCCGGTCCTGGGCCACTGCCGGGCACCTCAAGGAACTCGCGTGCGACTACAGCGGCGACATCCTCTGGGCGGACGCGCGCCACGGCGGCGAACTCGATTTTCTGATCGGCCTCGATGTGCCGTTCGTCATCGACACCAACGGCACCCATCTCACTCCGGAGGCCAGCGAGCGTCTGTCGCGTTCGAAGCTCGACCACCTGAGCATCTCCCTGGATGCCGCGACCGACGAGACGTTCCGACGCGTGCGCAAGGGCGCCCCACCGTTGGCTGATGTGATTGAGAACGTCCGTTCCACGGTCGAAGCGCGGGGGCGGGTCGGCGGCACACACCGCATCGCCATCAGCTACGTGTTGATGCGCAGCAACATCGATGAGTTCCCCGGCTTCCTCCGACTCGCCCAATCAGTGGGTGTGGAGATCGTCTACGTCCGGCACCTGATGGCGTTCACGCCGGAAATGGAGACGGAGTCACTTTGGCACGAACGCGAGCGCTTCAACGCGGTACGTTCGGACTGGATTGCGCTCGCGAAGGACCTCGGGATCAACCATTTCTTCCTGCCGGAGCCGTTCGGGACGGAGGAGGTCGGTGAACGACGCCATTGTTCCATACCTTGGCGCGGCGCCGGTGTGCTGGGCAACGGCGACGTGCTCGCCTGTTGTGTCCCGGGCTTGAAGATGGGCAACCTGCACGAGAACACGATGGAGGAAATCTGGAACGGCCCGCGCTACCAAGAGCTGCGCTGGTCGGTGAACTCACCGAATCCGCCTCCGTCTTGCAGGACGTGTCCGTTCGTCCGCGACATCAACGATCCTGACAGCTACCTGATTCATGGGGCGAAGGCTCGGCTGGCAGCCTGATCCATGCGCCCGCTGGGTCAAACGCTATGCCCCAACGGGCTTCACGCGACGCGGCGGGCACCCGCGATATCAGGCGACGGGGCTGTCGCCAGTATTTCCGATGCTGGACGTCCGCCGCCGCCGCCGACGTCGCCAGCGGTCGGCAGTGATGTTGAGCCGCGACGAAATTTTCGTCACCCGCCCACTGCGTCACCTTAACGCTCGCATCGTCCCCCGCTCGTGATCGACGAGCGCTCGAACTATTGTGACGAGCATGAGCCCATCGACCGTGACGCCGTTCGACCCAAGGCCCACCCGCGCACGGCCCGACGACGACCCGTACCTCTGGCTGGAGCAGATCGACGGCGTTGATGCCCTCGCCTGGGTCGATGCCCGAACCGCTGAGACGCTCGCCTGCTACGGCGACGCCGCCTTCGTCCGTGACCGCGACCTCGCCCGCGACCTGCTCGACCGGCCCGACCGCATTCCCTTCGTCAGCCGTCGCGAAGGGTTGCTGTACAATTTCTGGCGGGACGACGCGCATCCCCGCGGCCTGTGGAGGCGGACCGACGAGGCGACCTACCGCGCAGGCGATCCGGTCTGGGAGATCCTGCTCGACCTCGACGCGCTCGCCGCGCGCGAGAACGAGGACTGGGTGTGGTCAGGGTCGGTGCCCTTCCGCGATGGCTACGACCGCGCGATGCTGCGCCTCAGCCGAGGCGGTGGCGACGCCGTCGTCCTGCGCGAGTTCGACCTGCCGACCCGCGCTTTCGTCGCGGACGGTTTCATCCTACCCGAGGCCAAGGGCGGCGCGGTCTGGCTCGACCGCGACACGCTGCTTCTATCCAGCGCGTTTGGACCCGGCATGGCCACGCAGTCCGGCTACGCGCGCACCGTGCGCCTCTGGCGGCGCGGCGCGGACCCTCTCGACGCCCCGGTCGTGTTCGAGACCGCCGCGCGCAGCATGGGCGTCTGGGGAGGTGTGGACCATCAGACTGGAGTCGAAAGGCTGACGTTCGCCGAGCAGATCGGATTCTTCGACACAGCCCTGCACATCGGCGACCGCGAAGGCCCGCGCCTGCGCCTCGACCTGCCCACGCACGCGGGTGTGCAATTGCATCGTGACCGCCTCTCCGTGCGTCTGCGACGACCGTGGATCGTGGACGGCGTGGAGCACGCGGCCGACACCGTCCTGACGATCGGGCTGCCCGATTTCCTCGCGGGGGAGCGCACGTTCGAGGTCCTGTGGCGGCCGGGAGATAGGTTGGCGCTCCAAGGGGTGTTCTGGTCCGCTGGGCGACTGATCGTGGACGCCCTCGACGACCTGCGGCCGATCTACACGGTCTGCGAACGGGGACCGGAGGGCTGGACGCGGCGGCCATTGCCTGGGCTGCCCGGGCTCGGCACCGTCGGCGTCTGGCCCCTTGATGATCACGCCGAGACCGCCGACGGCAGCCTGCTCGCCACCGTGCAGGACCCCGTCACACCCACGACGCTGCTGGCCTTTCCGCCCAGTCTCGACGCCCCCACCGTGCTGCGTCGGACGCCCCCGGCCTTCGACGCGCGTGGCCAGCGCGTGACGCGCCACGAGGCGGTCTCATCGGACGGGACGCGCGTGCCCTATGTCCAGACCGGACCAGACGGGACGGACGGCGACGCGCCGGTTCACCTCACCGCCTACGGTGGCTTTCGGGCTTCGACGTTGCCGGTCTATCGGGGCGTGCTGGGCAAGCTGTGGCTTGAGCGGGGTGGGACCGCCGTGACCGCCAACATCCGCGGCGGCGGCGAGTTCGGCACCGGCTGGCATGAGGTGGGTCGCCGGGAGGGTAAGGCGCGCGCCCATGAAGACTTCGCCGCGGTGGCGGCGGATCTCGTATCACGCGGCGTGACCCGGCCGGGTCGGATCGCGGCGGAGGGCGGATCGAACGGCGGACTGCTGATCGCCAACATGCTGACGCGCTTTCCCGAACGGTTCGGGGCGCTGTTCTGCACGATCCCACTGATCGACATGCGCCGGTACGCCAAGCTCCTGGCTGGCGCGAGCTGGATCGCGGAGTACGGAGATCCGGACGACGCGGCCGACTGGGCGTATCTGGGCGGCATCTCGGCCTACCACGTCGCCGAAGCGGGCCGTCCCTACCCGCCGATCCTGCTGGCGACGAGCCGCGGGGATGACCGGGTACATCCCGGCCACGCGCGCAAGATGGCTGCGAAGCTGCGGGCCCTGGGGTACGCGGCAGCGTTCTACGAGCCTGCGGCTGGAGGGCACGGCTACGGCAAGGACAACGCCGAGACCGCCGCTTTCATGGCGCTGGGGCTGAGCTTCCTGAGACAGTCGATCGGCTGGTCAGCGTCAGCGCTACCGGAAGCCTGAGCGACAGGTAGCTTCTCGTCCAGACACCTTGTCTGATTCCGAACCAAGTTGGGCGTGCTGCCGATTCTTCGGGCTTCCCTTCTTTGGGCCTCCCGAAAGCGGTCAGCCTGTCCCGCGGCAAACTATGAACTCGGCCATCGCCGCAATGGCGGCAGCCATCTCGCCGGTGTCCCTCGTTCGTCGACGTCACCGACCTGTCGTCGACGGCAACGTCCATCCTGACGAGAATTTCGTCACCATCCACCGTTTCCTGCCGCCGCTCTTGCGGCCGAAGCTACTGCTTGGCATTTGCCGTGAGAGGCTGCTACCGACCCATACCAGGCGTGCGGGTCGCGGTCGCCGCTTCCTGATAGCGGACACATGTCAGCCGACACCCAGTTTTAGGTGGAGATGCTTGACATATAAAAACTGACTTCATTCTAAAAGCAATTATATCTAATTATCCGGTCCGCAGGGTTGATTTTTAAATAAACCAGGACTGCATTCCGGGATGGGTTTCCCCGACCAATCATGTCTAGGAAACCGGTGTATGAAAAATGCGAGCACAGCAGCCATGCCAAATACGCCACACAAAATAGAGATTGTCAATGTGATGATGAGTTGTTTCAATATATGATGTCCCTGTAAGAAATCATGCATAAATGTAAATACAGCTTAGGTCTTCTAACTTCTGAGACGACCGGTGCGCTGGCCGAATAAGCCGCCAAGAATTATGCCGAGCATCAGAAAGATATAGCTTGTTGCAATTCCCGCCACGAGGATGATCAGCACGTCTATCCGATCTTGGGCGTACGCCATCGCTGCCGTCACTATGAATATGAGCGGTGCAAACCTGTTGGCACGCCATCCAAATCGCGAACGCTGAAAACCTCGCAGGTAGCCCAGGACGAAACCGCCGATCAGAGAGAAAATTGGAGCGGTAAATAAAATCATTCCGATGCTCGCTCAGTTTTATTATAGTCGCAGTCCGAAAATCTTAGTGGCAAAACGTAAGCAAAAAGTACGTGCATCTCTCCCTATCTTAGGTTTAACGAACTTGCCGCGGGTCGCGAACTGGCGTTCCATGATGTTCGCTTCGATGAATCATTCGCCTGGACGCCGACCGGCGGAAAACCACCCTTCGCGGATCTTCCGCCTGTTTTTGGCTCAGGAAATTCCGAGGAGGTGAGATCGCAGGAAACGCCAGCTACCGCCGACCTTCCTGTAAACCTGGGCCGCCACACCCAGCCCGGCGGGATGACGGCCGATTTTGCCGGACGAGTGAAATCGGCCATCGAGAACAAGATGGGTCACCACCACGACAGCTTTGGTCCGGGATTGATCGAAGATCGGGTAGTGGAAGAGCCTACGATCAATCTGCATATTCGGCTCCGAGCTAGCCTCGAATTCCGCAATGCGCTCGGCCGTGTAGCTCCCCAACTCCGCGTCCGTGCAGAAGGCGGTTGCATCGGCACGTTGGTCGGGATCGACGATTGCGCGGAAGTCTCCCGTCGTGGGCCGCACGGTACTCCCTACCTCGGCACGGACGACGCGCATGCTGTCAGCGTCGAGCATGGTTCGATCCCAATCGGTGCCATATCGACAACGTCCAGGCGCTGCCTCCTTGGCGATCACTGCCCTAAAAACCTCCCGAGCCTCTCGGTCGCGGCTCGACAGGTTAGCTTGGGCTTGCGGAGCCTGCGCATGGACGGGGAGGCAACTTACCGCGAAAGCAACAGCTGTCGCAGCGAGAGACACACGCACAAACGTAGCTGTCATCAGGGTGACCTATCATCGCGCCCGTTTAGATGGTGCCTTACTCCACGCCCGCTTTCCACTCGTCCCAGCGGTAAGTTTCTGTCTCATTGTGCCGCCTACAAGCGGACGTTTTGGCTTCGGCGGAGGGTTGTGGGCGGGCACGGAGACGATGTCCGCTTCCATCGATCACTGCCCGAAGGCAGACCGGCAGAAAACCACCCAACCTAGCCGTTCAGTCGCGCCAGCCAGCAAGGCCGGAAGTGGCCGTAAGCGGAATGGCTGCTTCGGAGCAGCCCAGCCGCAAAAGCGGACGGCCTCCTACCGACCAAACGCGGTCGCTCTTGCGCGGCCATGCGGATCCTAAGAGCGGACGTGTGCCAGATCGGTTCTCTGGGAACCTCGCGTCTAATTAAATCAAACGAAATCTACCAGGGCTTTCGCTAAGCGGGCATTGGTTGAATTAGCAAACATAAACCACCCTGGACGCCACCAGTATCAGCTGCCGGCATGGGTGGCTGATCACGGCCGAAGCCATGATTGCGCGAGTCATTCGATACGTGATCAGGCCCTATATCGGAGCGCGTCGACCAGCATCGCGAAGGCGGGCGTGGGCTGACGCCGGCTTGGGTAATACAGGTAATAACCCGGGAAAGACGGGCACCAGTCGGAGAGCACCCGCAAAAGTCGGCCACCATCGAGATCGACTCGGACCCGATCCTCGGGGAGATAGGCTATACCCAACCCGCCAAGGGCCGCCTTCAACGCCATCGAGCCGGTGTTGACCACCAGCGGTCCCTCGACCCGCACGTTCAACACGCGCGAGCCCTTCTCGAACTCCCAGGCGTAGAGCCCGCCACGCGTCGGCAAGCGCAGGTTGATGCACGCGTGCCCGGTCAGGTCGTCGGGCGCGCGCGGCTGGGGGCGCTTCTCGAAGTACCCAGGCGCCGCGACCGCGGCCATGCGCAGGTCCGGCCCGATGGGGACCGCGATCATGTCCTTCTCGACCTGCTCCCCGAGCCGGACGCCCGCATCCAGGCGCTCGGCAACGATGTTGGTCAGGCCGTTGTCGACGACGACCTCCGCGGTCACGTCGGGGTACTCAGGCAGCAGCCGCTCCAGGGCCGGCCAGACGATGGTCTCGGCCGCGTGTTCGCCCGCCGAGATCCGGACGTTTCCGGCCGGCTTCTCGCGGTACTCGGTCAGCGCGGCGAGTTCGGCGTCGATCTCGTCGAAGCGCGGCGCGAGGGTCCGCACCAGACGCTCACCAGCCTCCGTCGGCGAGACGCTTCGGGTCGTCCGGGTCAGGAGCCTGACGCCGAGGCGCGCCTCCAGCCCCTTGAGCGAGTGGCTCAGCGCCGATTGGGACACGCCGAGCTTGGCCGCCGCGCGGGTGAAGCTGCCCTCGCGCGCGACCGCCAGGAAAGCCGCAAGGTCGTTCAGGTTCTCGCGCGCCACTGATGAGCCTCACTCATAGCCCCATTCGACTTTGCGCGTCTAATCCGATTGCTCCATCCCGGATAGGTTCCTCGCCATCCCCGGCGGGCGACGCCGACCGGATCCCCAGAAAACCGGCAGGGACGGGCCTTCGAGGCATTGTCGAGGATGGAACGATGAAGACGCGCCAACTCGGACGCAGCGGCCTGGATGTCTCGGCCATCGGCCTTGGCTGCATGGGCCTGAGCTTCGGCCTCGGGCCGGCCACCGACCGCGCCGAGGCCATACGGGTCATCCGCACGGCCGCCGACCGCGGCGTCACCCTGTTCGATACCGCGGAGGCCTACGGGCCTTTTGCCAACGAGGACCTCGTCGGCGAGGCCCTGCAACCGGTACGCGACCGGGTTCTGGTCTGCACGAAGTTCGGTTTCGACATCAACGACGCCGGCGAGATGGTCGGCCTGAACAGCCGGCCGGAGCGCGTCCGCGCGGTCGTCGAGGCCTCCCTGAAGCGCCTTCGCACGGACCGGATCGACCTGCTGTACCAGCACCGCGTCGATCCGGTCGTGCCGATGGAGGACGTCGCGGGCGCCGTGAAGGACCTGATCGGCGAGGGTAAGGTCGGCCACCTCGGCCTGTCCGAGGCGAGCGCCGAGAACATCCGGAAGGCGCATGCCGTCCAGCCGGTGGCCGCCATCCAAGACCACTACTCGCTATGGATGCGCGAGCCCGAGCGGACCAAGTTCGCGCTCTGCGAGGAACTCGGGATCGGCCTCGTCGCCTGGGGCCCGCTCGGCCAGGGCTTCCTGACCGGCGCCATCACCCGCGGCATGCGCTTCGACGACCCGAACGACCTGCGCAAGGATTTCCCCCGGTTCACCCCCGAGGCGCTGGAGGCGAACTTCAAGGTCGTCGACTTCCTGAAGGACCTCGCCGCCCGGAAGGGCAGCAGCCCCGCGCGGATCGCGCTGGCCTGGCTGATAGCCCAGAAGCCGTGGATCGTGCCCATCCCCGGCGGCACCAAGGTCACCCACCTCGACGACAACCTCGCGGCCGCCGACCTCGACCTGACGCCGGGCGACCTCGCCGAGATCGACGCGGCCTTCGCCGCCATCGACATCAAGGGCGCGCCCCTGTCCGAGGCACTCGACGCCGCCATCGACCGCTGAACCCAACGCGCCTTCCTTCGCTGCTTTGCTGCGGACGAGGGCGCCCGCGGCCGGAGCCGAACTGCCCCGGCCGCGTCCCGACAAACAGGAACCCGACCATGAAGATCCGAAACCTCGGCCCCCTGGCCGTCTCCGAGCTCGGCTACGGCACGATGAGCTTCGCGAACTATTACGGAGCCTCGCCCGAACGTTCCGAGGCCATCCGCGTCATCCGCAGCGCGCACGAGCGCGGCGTGACGCTGTTCGATACCGCCGAGTCCTATGGTCCGTTCACCAACGAGGACCTCGTCGGGGAGGCGCTGGCCCCAATTCGCGACGAGGTCGTCATCGCCACCAAGTTCGGCTGGAACATCGACCTTGAGACCGGCGAGCGGCGTCCCGGCCTGAACAGCAAGCCGGCCCACGTGAAGCGGGCGGTCGAAGGCATGCTGCGGCGCCTGAGGGTCGAGACCATCGACCTGCTCTACCAACACCGCGTCGACCCGGAGGTCCCCATCGAGGACGTCGCCGGCGCGGTGAAGGACTTGGTCGCCGAAGGTAAGGTCAGGCATTTCGGGTTGTCCGAGGCCGCCGCAGCGACCATCCGCCGGGCCCACGCCGTGCTGCCCGTGGCCGCCATCCAGAGCGAGTATTCGCTTTGGACCCGCGATCCCGAGCCGGAGATCCTACCCCTATGCAGGGAACTCGGCATCGGCTTCGTGCCGTGGAGCCCGCTCGGCGCGGGCTTCCTGACCGGCACGGTCGACCCTGGCACGAGCCACGGGGCCGGCGACTTCCGCGCGAATTCCCCCCGATTCACCCCGGAGGCGAAGGCGGCCAACCAGGATCTGGTGGATCTCCTGCGCCGCTTCGCCGAGGCCAAGGGTGCGACCCCGGCCCAGGTCGCCCTGGCATGGTTGCTGGCGCGCGCGCCCTTCATCGTGCCCATCCCCGGGACGCGCAGGCTCGACCGGGTCGAGGAGAACCTCGGTGCAGCGTCGGTGACGCTCACCGCCGGGGACATGGACGAGATCGAGGCCGCCGCCTCGAAGATCACCGTGGCAGGCGCCCGCTTACCCCAGGCCGTCCTCCAGTTCTCGTACCGCTGAACCCGGCCGCCCGCGAAGGGAGGATGTAAGCATGACCAAGGTCGTGATCCTCGGCGCCAACGGGCAGATCGCCCGCGTGGCGACCGACCTGTTCTTGAAGGACACGGATGCCGAGTTGACGCTGTACCTCCGCAAGGCCCGCCGTCTGCGGGGCCTCGACGGCAATGCTCGGGTCCGCCTGGTGGAGGGCGACGTCCTCGACGAGGCGAGGGTGACGGGCGCCATGGCGGGACAGCAGGTCGTCTACGCCAACCTGTCCGGTCCGATGGAACGGCAGGCGCAGACCATCGTCCGGGCCATGAAGGCAGCCGGTGTCCGGAGGCTGATCTTCGTCAGCTCGATGGGCATCTACGACGAGGTCCCGGGCGAGCGGTACGGAAGCGTGCTCGACCCGTACCGCAAGGCGGCCGCGATCATCGAGGCGTCCGAGCTCGACTACACCCTTCTCAGGCCCGCCTGGCTCAACGACCGAAACTCCATCGCCTATGGCACGACCCGTAAAGGCGAGGCCTTCGTCAACGCGAACGCCACCGTCTCGCGCAGGAGCGTCGCCGACCTCGTGATCAGGACCGCCACCACCCCCGGCCTGAATTCGTGCGAGAGCCTCGGTGTCCACGCGACGGCCTGATGCACGAATGTTCCGCCGCACTGATGAGCATCGCTCATAACCACATGCGGTTTTGATGGGCTAATGCCAAGTTCGACGGAGGCCTAACTTCAACTCGTTCCCGCCGCACCGTCGGCGGGCCACGAAACGAAGGTGATGCCCATGGACATCAAGCGCAGCGGCTCGCAGGCGTCGGCCAAAGGGCCGGCCGAGTGGTTCACGGGTTCCGTCCGCATTGACGCCCCCTTCCAGGGCAGCGAGCCGGCCCGGGTCGCGGGCGCGACCGTGACCTTCGAGCCGGGCGCCCGCACGGCCTGGCACACCCACCCGCTCGGCCAGACCCTTTTGGTCGTGTCCGGCCTGGGCTGGGTCCAGCGCGAGGATGGACCGGTCGAGGAGATCCGGCCCGGCGACATCGTCTGGTTCGCACCCGGCGAGAGGCATTGGCACGGCGCGACGGCCGACACCGCCATGAGCCACGTCGCCATCGCGGAGAAGCTCGAAGGCAAGTCCGTCGACTGGCTGGAACACGTCACCGACGAGCAATACCGGGCGTGAGCGCCCGGACGTCCCGACCCCCGATCCGGAGCAATCAAATGAAGACACGTACCCTTGGTAAATGCGGCCTCGAAGTATCCGCCCTCGGCCTCGGCTGCATGGGCTTGAGCTTCGGCTACGGCCCCGCGACCGAGAAATCGGCCGCCATCGCGCTGATCCGCGCCGCCTACGAGCGTGGCGTCACCTTCTTCGACACCGCCGAGGCCTACTCCCAGGGCGCCAACGAGGAGGTGGTCGGCGAGGCCCTGGCACCGTTCCGCGACAAGGTGGTGATCGCGACCAAGTTCGGCTTCCTGGACGGCGACGCCATGAAGGGCGTGAACAGCCGGCCGGACAACATCCGCGCGGTCACGGAAGCCTCCCTCCTGAACCTGGGCACCGACCACATCGACCTGCTCTACCAGCACCGCGTCGATCCGGCGGTGCCGATGGAAGACGTGGCCGGCACCGTCCGCGACCTGATCCGAGAGGGCAAGGTCAGGCACTTCGGCATGTCGGAGGCCGGCGTCGAAAGCATCCGCAAGGCTCACGCAGTGCAGCCGGTGGCGGCCCTTCAGAGCGAGTATTCCCTGTGGTGGCGCGAGCCGGAGACCACGGTCCTGCCGGTCTGCGAGGAGCTCGGCATCGGGTTCGTGCCGTTCAGCCCCCTCGGCAAGGGGTTCCTGACCGGCGCCATCAACGAGGGCACGACCTTCGACAAGACCGACTTCCGCAACATCGTGCCCCGCTTCTCGGAGGAGAACCGCAAGGCCAACCAAGCGCTGGTCACGCGGCTCGGCGAGATCGCCGCCGGGCACGGGGCGACCAACGCGCAGATCGCGCTGGCGTGGTTGCTCGCCCGGAAGCCCTGGATCGTCCCGATTCCGGGTACGACCAAGCTCCATCGCCTGGAGGAGAACGTCGCCGCAGCCGACGTCACACTGACCGCCGACGACCTCGCCGCCATCGAGGACGCGCTCGCCGGGGTCGAGGTCGTGGGTGAACGATACCCGGCGCAGTTGCAGCAGCGCGTCGGGCGCTGACGTCCTCCCGGTTCGAGACAGCCCAGGGTCAGCCCACCATGATTGACGCCGCATCCGTCGCCGAGGCAAAGCCCGGGGCTGCTCCCCCGACGACGCACGGCTGGCGGGTGCTCGGCGTGCTCAGCGCCCTGATGGGCTTCGCCTCGATCTCGACCGACCTGTATCTCCCGGCGCTCCCGGCCATGGCGACCGGGCTCGGCTCCGACGCCGGCACCATGGAACTCACCGTCGCGGGCTACCTGATCGGCTTCAGCCTGGGGCAGCTGGTCTGGGGGCCGCTAGGCGACCGGCACGGGCGGCGTGGCCCGGTGGCGTTCGGCTTGACGTTGTTCGTGCTCGGCTCGGCCGGCTGCGCCATGTCGGGGACCGCCGGACACCTCGTCGCCTGGCGCATCGTCCAGGCGGTCGGCGCCTGCGCCGGCGTGGTGCTGTCCCGGGCGATGGTCCGCGACCTCTACGCCGGGCATCGCGCCGCCTCGATGCTCTCCACGCTGATGACCGTCATGGCCGTAGCGCCGCTGCTCGGGCCCCTCCTCGGCGGCCAGGTTCTCGCGCTCGCCGGCTGGCGGGCGATCTTCTGGCTGCTGGTGGGCGTCGGCCTGCTAACCCTCGCGGCGCTCGCGACGCTGCCGGAGACCCTGCCGGACGAGCGGCGCAACCGCGAACCGCTGGCCCGCGCCTTCGCCCGGTACGGCCTCCTGCTGCGCGAGCCGCGGCTGCTGGCCTATGCCGGCGCCGGCGGCTTCTTCTACGGCGGTATGTTCGCCTACATCGCCGGCTCGCCCGGCGCCTACATCACCGTCCACCACGTGAGCCCGCAGGTCTACGGCCTGCTGTTCGGCATGGGCATCCTCGGCATCATGGCGGCGAATCTGCTGAACGCGCGGCTCGTCCGGCGGACGGGGGGCGAGCGCCTGCTCACGCTGGGCACGCTCGGGGCGGCCTTGGCCGGCCTCGCCGTCGCGCTTGCTGCGTGGACGGGTTGGGGAGGCCTCGTCGGGCTGGTGACGTCGCTCTTCTTGTTCATCACGGCGACCGGGTTCATCGTCGCCAACTCCATCGCCGCGGCGCTCGACACCTTTCCCGAGCGGGCGGGCGCCGTCTCGGCGCTGGTTGGATCGCTTCACTATGGCAGCGGGATTCTCGGCGCCGGCCTCGTCGGTGCCTTCGCGGATGGAACGCCGTGGCCGATGGGCTTGGTCATCGCGCTCGCCGGCATCGGCAGCGCCTCGTGCGCTCTTGCCGTCAACCGCACGGCGGCTCCGAACCGCTAGGCGGAGACCGACAATCGGGCAGGAGCGATGCCGCGACGGCCGCAGCGGTGGAGAAGCGAACGATGCCGGGTCCTCTCGACCGGCTGGCGTGCTCATTGCCGGAGCGCGTTCTCGCGTGGCCGCCCGGCTGGGTCGGCCTCCCTGCGCGACTGCTGCCTCAGCACCTGAGGGGGTTGCCCGTAATGCCGCACGAAAGCCTCCCGCATCCTTCGAGGATCTCCGAAACCGGTCTCCTGCGCGACGGCCTCCATCGGATGCCGGCTCTCTTCCAGCATGATCCGCGCGGCCTCCAAGCGGAGTTGCTCGACGACTTTCCCCGGTGACCGTCCCGTGGCAGCGCGGAAAGCCCGGCTGAACTGCCTGGGGCTGAGCGCCGCCGCTCCTGCCAGTTCCTCGACGGTCAGCGGATTGCTCAGGTTCTTTTTCGCGTAGTTCAGGACGGTCTGGATACGGTCGGTACGGGGCGCCAAGTCGAGCAATTCCGAGTGCTGGGATTGTCCGCCGGCGCGGCGGTGATGCATGACCAGCTTGCGCGAGACGGATCGCGCGACCTCGAAACCGAGATCCTGCTCGACGAGCGCCACTGCGAGATCGAGGCCGGCCGTAAGGCCAGCCGACGTCCAGATGTTGCCCTGGTTGATGAAGATCCGGTCCTCTTCCACCAGGATGGCGGGGAAGTCCTCGCGCATCCGCCGCGCGTAATACCAATGCGTCGTCGCCCGGCGGCCGTCGAGAACGCCTGCCTGCGCCAGCAGGAACGCTCCCGTACAGATCCCCGCGGTGCGCCGCGCGCGACGGATATGGTCGTTCAGATGGGCGAGATGGTCCCGTCCGAGGGCGCCCGGCAATCCGGTGCCGGCCATCAGCAGCAGCGTGTCGACCTCATCCACCGAGGCAAGGGACTCCGTCTCCATCCGGAACCCCGTCGACGACGCCACGAGGCCGCCGTCCAGGGAGAGGAGCCGCAGCGAGTAGTAGCGTTCGCCGGCGACGTTGTTCGCGATCTCGAACACGGTCTGAGCCGCAAGCGAGATGAACTGAAAGCCCGGAAGGACGAGCATTCCGACCTCAGGCATCGGCGGTGACCTCCGAAATCCAGCGCGTCCTAAAAACGTAGTCTATCCGTCATTTCGGCCATCGGCCAGGGGCTTCATAAGCCTCGGGTGGCCGGCGAACGACGCACCGGTCTCCGGGCCGGAACGACCGCTCGGAAGTGGCCCAAGGCCTCATCCGTGCCGCCGTTCGCGCTCGCCGAAACCGTCGAACGAGCCGTCCGCGCCCGCCGCGGACAGCGTGCGGAGAACCATCATGCAACTCACCGGCAACACCATCCTGGTCACCGGCGGGACGTCCGGGATCGGCCGCGCCATGGCCGAGGCGTCCCACGCGCGCGGTAACCAAGTGATCGTCGCAGGTCGCCGAAAGGGCCTCCTCGACGAGATCACCGCAGCCAATCCCGGCATGGCCGGCATCGTCCTCGACATCGCCGACCCCGGCAGCATCGCCGCGACGGCGCGGGAAGCGACCGAGCGGTTTCCCAACCTCAACGTCCTGTTCAACAACGCCGGCTTTATGCCGTTCGACGACGCCGGCGCTCCGGTCGACGATACGGTCGCGCACGACGTGCTCACGACCAACCTCCTCGGGCCGATCCGCATGACGTCGGCCCTGATCGGACACCTGAAGGCACAGCCGCGCGCCGTGATCCTCAATACGACGTCCCTGCTGGCCTTCGCGCCGCTCGCGTCCGCCGCCGTCTACTCGGCGAGCAAGGCGGCGCTGCACAGCTACTCGATGTCCCAACGCTACATGCTCCGCGATACGTCCGTGCGGGTGCAGGAAATCGCGCCGCCGTGGGTCGACACTGATCTCGTCCCAGCCAAGGGCGATGCGCGCGCGATGCCGCTGGCCGCGTTCGTAGAGCAGACCATGGAAAAGCTGGCGCTGGACGACGAGGAGGTTGTCGTCGACTTCGTCCGCCAAGCCCGCCACAGCATCGCGACCGACGGGAGCACGCCTTCTTCAAGGGCCTGAACGACATGCTGTCCGCCGACCCGATCCGAGCCTGACAGCGCCCGACCGCTCCAGGGTCAACAAAGGACCGCCGCGGCAGTGCCCGCGGCGGAAGGATCACGAAGACGGCAGAGACGAGGATCGAGTTTCCCCATCGCGCATTCGCGGGCGATCCTGCGAACGCGTCCGGCTCAAAAAGTGCACCGAGCCGTGTGTCGGTCCGCGAAGTTCCTCACAACGCTTCCACGGCCAGGGCGATGCTTTGGCCACCGCCGATGCAGAGGGTGACCAGCCCTCGCCGGATGCCGTCCCGCTTCATGGAATGAAGAAGGCGGGTCGTGAGCACCGCGCCGGTGGCGCCGATGGGGTGGCCATGGGCAATCGCGCCACCCTCGACGTTCACGATGTCCTCGGGCAGGCCCAGGGCCTGCGCCACGGCCAGCGGGACGACCGCGAAGGCTTCGTTGATCTCGACCCGCTCGACGTCGCCGAGCGACCAGCCCGCCCGTTCCAGCGCTTGGCGGAAGGCGGGAACCGGACCGAGCCCGAACATCCCTGGTTCGCAGGCCCCGACCCCGTGGGCGACGAGGCGCCCGAAGGCGAGCAACCCCTCGGCCTCGGCGAAACGCCGTTCCGCGACGATCATGGCCGCCGCGCCTGAGTTGAGGCCGGGGGCGTTGCCGGCGGTGATCGTCCCGTCGCTGCGGAAGGCCGGCTTCAGCTTCGCCAGCGTCTCGACCGTCGTGTCCGGACGCGGCGCCTCGTCCTTCGCGAAGGTCTCGGTGCCCTTTCGCCACTTGATCTCGACCGGAGCGATCTCGGCGTCGAAAACGCCCATGGCCTGAACCTTGGCGAACCGCGCCTGGGAGCGGGCGGCCCAGGCATCCTGGGCCTCGCGGCTGATCTGCGATTCCTTCGCGAGGTCCTCGGTGTGCCAACCGGAATGCTTGCCGGAGAAGGCGTCGTTGAGCCCGTCGTGCAGCATGCTGTCGAGGATCTCCGCATGGCCCATGCGATGGCCCCAGCGTCCGCTCTCCATCAGGTACGGGGCCCGGTCCATGTTCTCCATGCCGCCCGCGACGGCGACGTCGTGATGGCCGAGACGGATCTCGTCGGCCGCCGTCGCGATGGCTTGGGCGCCGGAGCCACAGACGCGGTTCACCGTCATCGCCGGCACCGCGACGGGGACGCCGCCGTTCACCGACGCCTGACGGGCCGGGTTCATGCGGTTGCCGGCCTGGACGACGTTGCCCATCGTCACGCTTCCCAGCTTGGCGGCGTCGAGACCCGACCTCCGCAGCGTTTCGCGGATCGCGGCCGCCCCAAGCTCCGTTGCCGCGACGCCCTTGAGGCTACCCGAATAGGCGCCGATTGCCGTTCGGACCGGACTACAGAGAACGATGTCACGCATGGCCTGCTCACTCCTATCATCAGCTTGAAACGGTCTGCTTCAGCAAGGCTTCATCCAATCGGAAGCATCCCATCGCCGGTCGTCTTGAGGCTTCGGCTCTCGCTCCATTGTCCTTTGCGAGCCGACCGAAGGCCTCGCACGATCTTGGTCGGGGAGATCGAAAAGGAGGCAGGTGGTGGTGGCGGTCGCGCAGAGGCGCGACGCCTCGTCGGTCAGGCTCGCCTCTGCGACGGCCTGCTGGCGACCGGAGTGGACCACGCGCCCGACCGCGGTCACCAGTCCCGATGCCTCTGTGACGGCGCGAAGGTAGTTCACCTTGATTTCGAGCGTGGTGAAGCCGCGGCCCAACGGCAGGGTGGAATGCACTGCACAGCCCATGACGCTATCCATCAACGTCGCGATGAGCCCTCCGTGGACGGATCCGAGCGGGTTGTAGAGGTACTCCTGCGCTCGCATGGACATCGTCACCCGGCCGGCCTCGGCCGCCACGAGGTCGATGTCGAGCAACGCGACCGCGGGCGGTGGCGGGATCTCGCCCGCCATCAGCGCGTGGAGGAAGTCGAGGCCGGCGAGACCATGGCCGGCCCTGGCGATGGCGCGCGGGTCGGCCCAGGAGAAGGTTTTGGTTCGAGGCGTCGCCTCCGCGAGCTTTCCCGCGAGCTGCGGCCGGTCGGTGCGAGGCACGATCATCGTACTGTTCCTGTCTGCACGGAATGAAGGTGGTCACGTCCGGGCGCCTCCCCGGAACCGGAGCCGATGGGCGCCCCGAGCCCTGGCTGTTCTGTCGGGCTCGGGAGGGGAATCGTGGAGCCTCTGGCGTAGGCCGCGGCGTTGACGACGCCCATCGCGACGAGCCCGGATGCCAGGGCGGCGAAGATGCCTGGGAGCCCGAACCCGAACGCGAGGGCGAGCCACGCACCGCCGAGCGAGACCGCCATGCGGAGGATGCTCGCGACCAGGGGCCAGCCCACCCGGCCGGCACCCTGCCCCGCGAAGTAGAGAGCGAGGCCGAAGCCGAACAATCCGTAGAAGGGGCCGACGATCCGCAGGTACAGCGAGCCGGTGGTCAGGAACTGAGGATCCTGGCCGAACAGGCCCAGCCACGCCGTGGGATGCCACGCCGCGGCAAGCCCGATGACTTCCGTCAGCAGACCGGCGACCAGCGCACCCGTCCAGGCCGCCTGTCGAGCGCGACCCACCGCCCCCGCTCCCAACGCGGTGCCGACGATGGCGGCGACGGGCGAGCCGAGGCCGAAGACGAGCGGCACCAAGAGGTATTCCAACCGGGCACCGGTACCGTATCCGGCGACCGCCCCCGGACCGGCGGCTCCCACGAAACCCGTCACGGCGATGATCGTGACGTTCGTCGTCGCGGCGGAGAGCGCGGACAGCGCACCGATCCGCAGGATCTCCCGCGAGGGAGCCCAGGTCAGCCTCGGGATGGAGGGTTGGGGTCGCAGGACGCCCCGGCCGGACCAGAGGTAGGCGGCGAACACGGCGCTTCCGGCGGCGTAATACGCCACGACCGCGTACCCGCCTCCCGCGATCCCAAGGCGCGGGAACGGCCCCCAACCGAAGATGAGGGCCGGCGACAGGGGGATCAGCACCACCGCGCCGACGCACATCACGAGGGCCGGAAGCACCATGTTGCCGGTGCCTCGGATCACGGCCGACAGGGCGTTGAACAGCCAGAGGAGAACCGCCCCCGAGAACACGACGCCCGAGTAGGCGCTCGCCGCGGCGAGCGAGGCGCCCGTCCCGCCCATCAGGCCATAGAGGAAAGGTCCGAGCCCGAGGGCGAGGACGCTCGTCGCGAGCCCGAGCCCGACCGCCAGGGCGACCGCGTGCCAGGCGAGAAGCCCGGCCTCGGCCTGCCGCCCGGCTCCGAGGCTGCGGGAGACGGCCGAAAGGATACCGCCTCCCATGCCGCCGGCCGAGACCATCTGGACGAGCATCAGCAACGGGAAGACCAGCGCCATGCCGGCTAAGGCGTCGGTACCGAGCCCGGCCACGAAATAGGTCTCGATCAGCCCGATGGAGGACTGGACCAGCATGACGAGCACGTTGGGAAGGGCGAGCCTGGCCAGCGTCGGCATCAGCGGCGCTTCGAGCAGCCGCCGGGTTCGGATGTCGATGTGTCGGCCCGCAGGCGCATGGGTCGTGGTTTGGTCCCGGGACACTCCGACCGGCCGCTCGCCCCCGGTCACGACGGGAGCCTCATCTGCTTGCGGAAGCTCTTGTCGAAGGCGCGCGCCGGCACGAAGCGACGCAACAGGCTGACCCGTCGGGCCGTCTTGCCTGCGGTGTAGCGGGTCTTGGGCGCCGCCGCGGTCGCCGCCGTCATCACGGTCCGGGCTACGGTTGCCGGATCGTCGGCGACCGCCATGACATCGCGTAGGAAGCGCTCGTGCCCGGAGCGTGCCGCGTCGTAGACGGCCAACGGCGCATCCGGAGTGACCATGTTCCGGTCGAAGGCGGTGCGCGTATAGGCCGGCTCGACGAGGACCACGCGGATGCCTTGCGTCCTCACCTCATGGTCCAGGCTCTCCGAGTATCCTTCGAGCGCGTGCTTGCTCGCGGCGTAGAGAGCCATGAACGGGGCCGGGACGAGGCCGTAGGCCGAACTGATGTTCACGATGCGGCCTCCGCCGCCGGCCCGCATCGAGGGCAGGACGGCGCGGGTCATGCGGATGACGCCGAACAGGTTGACGTCGAACAGCGCATGGGCCTGCTTCACGGAGGATTCCTCGGCGCCGCCGCTGATGCCGAAGCCGGCGTTGTTGACCAGAAGGTCGACCCGTCCGAGCTGCGATATGACAGCCTCGACGACGCTGGCGACCGAGGCATCCGAGGTCAGGTCGCAAGGCAGCATCGTGATGCCGCCCACGTTCTGGTCGGGCTTCCGGCTCGTGCCGAACACGCGGTAACCAGCGGCTACCAACAAATTAGCGGTTTCCAGGCCGATGCCCGAGCCGGCCCCCGTCACGATTGCGACCTTGCTTTCGGTTTGCGCCACGATGCCCTCCACCAAAGACGGCCATCTCGGGACCGTTAGCCATATAGATTATGGTCATAATATAAAATGGCAACAAGAAAATGCCCCGGATTGGGCCGGAAACGCACTCCGCCGCGGCTATCCAACCGTGGCAGTATACGCCAAGCTTTCAGCTTCGGGCGTCCCGCCACCGATCGAAGCACGTGCTGCCGCGAGGATCTGCTCGGCCAAATCTTCGTCATCGACCGCGCGGGCCAGGACGACTGCGCCGACGAGTGTCGAGAGAGAGGACAGAACCCGCTCCTGCTTCCGCTTCGCCCTTTTCGACACGGCGTCCGCGACCAAAGCCGCCAATCCGCGAACCCCGTGCGTGAAGCGTGACCTGATCGGACTGTCCGGGGCTTCCCGCGCGACGTCGTTCGCGAGGGCGGCGATGGGGCAACCGATACCGGGAGCGCGGACGTGGGCGAGCGACAGGTACTTGGTTACGAGGGTCTCGGCGGAACCCCGTCGATTGTTGACGAGCGCGGTGTCGAACGCTTCCGCGACGAGAGCGTCCTTGTTCGCGAACTGCCCGTAGAAGCCACCATGCGTGAGACCTGCAGCGCCCATGATGTCGGCGACGCCGACCCCATGGAGGCCGCGCTCTCGGAACAGGGTCGCCGCCACCTCGACCACACGCTGGCGGTTGAGCTTGGCCTGCTCCTGCGAAACCCTCGGCATGTGCTGACCCTCCGGCTACGCCCCATCCGTCAATATAGATGTTTTTCGTAATTTATGAAGTGGCAGGCGGACCACGTCGTACCATGATGCCGCTTCGACGAGACACCTGTGGTGCGCATCGAAGGCGATGCGATCTGCAAGAGGTTCCGGCGGGCCCGCGGGGGGGCGGTTGCGAGCCCGCCGGATCATCGCACGCGACCTTGGGAGCGCGTGCGATCTTATCGGCCGGCTCCGTGATGGAGCCAGGGCCTCATCTGGATGCCGGCATCCCGCCCACGTTCCCGACCGCGCTGCGGTGGCCGGCGGCCTCGGTTTCCGACGGCCGACGGACCCTGAACCAGAGGGCGTAAAGCGCGGGCAAGAACAGCAGCGTCAGCAGGGTCCCGACCCCGACGCCGCCGATGAGCACGTAGGCCAGGGCCCCCCAGAACACAGAGTGGGTCAGCGGGATGAAGGCCAGCATCGCGGCGGCCGCCGTCAGGATCACCGGCCGGGCCCGGCGCACCGTCGACTCGACGATGGCGTCGTAATCCTTCAAGCCTGCCGCCTGATCATGATGGATCTCGTCAACCAAGATCAAGGTGTTGCGCATCAAGATGCCCGACAGCGCGATCAGGCCCAGGATCGCATTGAAGCCGAAGGGCTGGTGGAAGACCAGCAGGGTGGGCGCGGCGCCAACGAGACCCAACGGCGCGGTCGCGAACACCATGAACATGGTCGAGAACGAGCGGACCTGCAGCATGATGACCGTCAGCGTCACGATCAGCATGATCGGGAACACCTTGACAAGGGCCGTCATCGCCTTCGCGCTCTCCTCCACCGAGCCAGCTGTGTCGATCCGGTAGCCTGGCGGAAGCTTCGCCTTGATCGGCTCCAGCAGGGGAAAGACCTGGGCGTGGATGTCCGGCGGCTGGAGGCCGTCGAGCACGTCTCCCTGCACCCGGATGTAGGTTTCCCGGTTGTAGCGCTTGTGCACCGCGTCCTCACTCCGGCTCTCAAGGTGGGCGACCTGCGAGAGAGGAATTTGGCGCCCGTCATGGGTGGTCAGGGTCAGGTCGCCGATGTCGCCCAGGGAGCGGCGCTCCGGGCCGGGGCTGCGGAGGACGACGTCGACGGAACGCAGGTTCTCGCGGACCTGGGTCGCCGGCGTCCCGTTGAGGTAGCTCTGCAACTGCTGCCCGGCCTCCTTCGGCGTCAGGCCGATCAGGCGCAGGCGCTCTTGGTCGAGGGCGAGGCGCAGGGTCGGCGTCTTGTTGCTCCAGTCGAGGTGGACGAGGCGCATGTTGGGGTTTGCCATCATGACGTCGCGCACCTCGGCAGCGATGCCGCGGATGACGTCGAGGTCGGGTCCGACGACGCGGAAGGCGACGGGGAAGCGCACGGGCGGCCCGAACACGATCTGAAGCACCCGCACCCGCGCCTCGGGGAAGCGCCCTTCGTCGACGAGCTGGCGGACCTTGATCCGGAGCGCGTCGCGGGCGTGGGCGTCGGGGGTCTGCACCACGATCTGCGCGAAGGCGGGATCGGGCAGTTCCGGGTCGAAGGACAGCACGAAGCGCGGCATGCCCTGGCCGATGTAGCTCGTGATCTCGCGTGCCTCGGGCAACTTACGCACGGCCGCCTCGATCTTCTTCACGCTGGCCTCGGTGGTGGCGAAGGCAGAACCGGTGGGCAGGGTCACCTCGACGATGAGTTCGGGTCGCTCCGAGTTCGGGAAGAACTGCTTCTCGACCTTGCCCATGCCGACGACGGCCGCTGCGAACAGCGCCACCGTGATGCCGGCCGCCATCCACTTGTGGTCGACGGACAGACGCACGACCCGGCGCAGGCGCTCGTAGTTCTTGGTGGCGTAGATCGCCGCGTGGCCGCCCTCGACCTTTTTGATGTTCGGAAGGAGCTTGACGCCGAGGTACGGCGTGAAGGTCACCGCCACGATCCACGAGATGATCAGGGAGAAGGCCACCACCCAGAAGATGTTTCCGGCGTACTCGCCCGCCGTGGAGGCGGCGAACCCGACCGGCAGGAATCCCGCGATGGTGACGATGGTGCCGGTCAGCATCGGCGCGGCGGTCGAGCTCCACGCATAGGTCGCCGCCTCGATGCGGTCGTAGCCCTCCTCCATACGCACCACCATCATCTCGATGGCGATGATGGCGTCATCGACGAGGAGACCGAGCGAGATGATCAGGGCGCCCAGCGTGATGCGGTCGAAGTCGCGGCCGGTGACCATCATCACCACGAAAACGGCCGAGAGGGTCAACGGAACCGCCAATGCCACGACGATGCCGACCCGGAAGCCCAGCGCGACGAGGCTGACGAAGATCACCACGCCGAGGGCGGTGAAGAACTTCAGCATGAACTCGTGGATGGCGTCGTCGATGACCTTCGCCTGGTCGGTGATCTTGCTGAACGTGATCCCGGTCGGTGTCTCGTGATGGATCGCCACTTCCTCGGCGTTCAGCGCCTCGCCCAGGCTGAGACCGTTGTAACCCGGCTTCATCACGAGGCCGAGGATCAGGGCCGGCTCGCCGTCGTTGCGGATCGCGAAGGTCTTCGGGTCCTCGTAGCCGCGCTTCACTTCGGCGATGTCGCCGAGCTTGAGGCTGCGGTCTCCCGCCGCCACCGGCAGGTTGCGGATCGCGTCGAGGCCGTCGATGGCGCCGTCGAGGCGCAGGTACACCCGCGGGCCGTCGGCCTCGACGAAGCCGGCCGGCGTCACGTCGTTCTGGTTGGCGAGCGCCGCCATGAGCTGCTGGCCGGTGATGCCGAGCGTCGCAAGGCGCTGATAGGAGATCTCGACGAAGATTTTCTGCGCCTGCTCGCCGAGGATGTTGATCTTCTCGACGCCGGGCACGCGCAACAGCCGCTGGCGCAGGTCCTCTGCGCGCAGCACCAAGGCCCGGTGCGGCAGGCCCTGCGCCTGGAGCGCATAGAGAGAGAAGTAGACGTCCGAGAACTCGTCATTGAACAGGGGACCGAGCACGCCGCGGGGCAGGCTGGAGGCTTGGTCGGAGAGCTTCTTCCGGGTCTGGTAGAACTCCGACGGCAGCTTGGCCGGCGGCATGTTGTCCTTGAAGAACACCTTCATCAGCATCACGCCGGGGCGGACGGTCGTCTCGACCCGGTCGTAATAGACGAGTTCCTGGAGGCGCTTCTCCAGCGGGTCGGCGACCTGCCGCTGGATCTCGTCGGTGGTCGCGCCGGGCCATGCGGCCGAGACGACCATCGTCTTCACCGCGAAGGTCGGATCCTCGGCACGCCCGAGCTTCTCGAAGGCGAAGAAGCCGGCCCCCACGAGGGCGATCAGGAGGAACAGCGTGACGGCGCGTTCGCGGACCGCCAGCGCCGAGAGATTGAAGGATGAGGCGTTCATCGCGCGATCCCCGTCGTGCCCGCCGATGCTTCGCGGACCTTCTGACCGGCCTTGAGAAGGTGCGCCCCCAGGGCGACGATCCGGTCGCCCGGCTTCAAGCCTGAGGCGAGTTCAGCGCGCTCCTCGGACATCCGCGCGACGGCGACGGGCTGCGCATTCACGGTCTGCGTGTCGGCGTCGTAGCTCCAGACGGCCGGGCCGCCGCCTTGGTCGAACAGCGCCCCGAGCGGCACGGAAACAGACGCGGTCGCCTGCGGCTGGGCGGGCTTCAACCTGAGCGTGACCGTCGCGCCGAGCGGGGCCGTCTCCCCGCCACCCGAGAGGATATAGCGGGCGCGGTAGGTGCGCGTCGCCGGGTCTGCCGTGGCCGACAGCTCCCGGAGCCGGGCCGGATAGGTCTTCTCACCCTCGGAGTAGAGCGTCGCGGACGCCGTGCCCGACGCGAGGTGGCGACTGCCTTCCGGCAGGAACACCTCCGCCTCCCGCGAGCCGTCGCGGGCGAGCTTCACCACCGTCTGCCCGGCTGCGACGACCTGGCCCGGCTCGCTCGGGACCTCCATGACGACGCCGTCGGCATCGGCCAGGAGTTCGGAGTAGCCGGCCTGGTTGGCGATCTGGCTCGCCTGCGCCTCGGCGTTGGCGAACTGGGCGATGGCCGCATCGGCGGCCGCCTTATTCTGGTCGTAGGTCTGCTTCGAGGTCCAGCCGTCGCCGACGAGCTTGCGGCTGCGCTCCTCGTCGGCCTTGGCCTTGATCATCTGGGCGCGTGCCGCCTCGACGGACGCGCGAGCGGCGTTGAGCGCCAGGGTGAAGTCGGTCCGGTCGAGGCGCATGAGGGGCTGGCCGAAGCCCACGTGGTCGCCGGGATCGACGAGGCGCTCGAAGATCTTGCCGCCGACGCGGAAGCCGAGGTTGCTCTCCGTCCGGGCGCGGACGACACCCGTGAAGCGGGCGACCGCAGCAGCCCCGGGCGCGGCTTCTATGACCTGGACCAGGGGCGGGTCCGGCACCACGGCGGTCTCGGCAGGCGAACAGGCTGACAGAGCCAGACCGCCGATCCCGATCATCCACCTGACCATCATCGCCTCCCAAGCAGCGTCACCGGTCCTAAAAATTATTGTCATAATTTATTATGGCGTTGGTCCGGCGTCAATGGCTGCTTGTCTCGTGGTGGCGGCTCCTGCTGCATGATCTTAACACCATGCCCGCGAGGGCAGCTTGAGGCTCTCGCTTTTGTCGGACGGTCCGTTTTCTTCAGCTGCGTGCAACGAGCAGTCGTTCGACTTCGGGCCAACTACTGCCGAGCCCCGGACATCCGCTTTTTGTACTGAGCACCGGAAAGCAGAAGGACCGGAAACCACCCAACCCAGTCATTCAGGGGCGCCCGCCACCACGACGGGATTTGGCCGAGACCCGCCGGTCCGCTCTGGGGGGCCAACTGCACCGGAGCGGACACTCGAAGCGGTTCAGGCAGAGGCCTCGGGGTGCGCCCCATCAACTGGATCGCGGCTTCGAAAGTCATTCGCAGGCGCGACGCGGCAGCGGCTCTCGAGCCGCCCGATCGTCGGTCCTGATCGCGCTGCCTTGGACCCGGTCGGTACTGGCCGGCTTGATGCGCCCCGTCGCGGCAGGCCACCGCCTCGACGGAAAGCGTTCTACGCGCGTCGTCCCATCATGAGCGTGACCGGCTGTCCCGCAGAAGTCTCGATGGCGGTGAATTTACGGGAGCGAAGTTCAGCCTCCATCGCAGCACACGACCATAGGTGGCCGCCGCTTCGGGCCAGCCGCAGGGCTGCAAGCGCGGCGCCGACCGGATCCGGAGGCGGAGCGTAGAGACCGACAACAAGGTATCCCTTCGGCTGGAGGGCAACCGTTAGCCGGTCGAGCGCTGTCCGAGCCGCGTCCTGGGAAAGGAAGGGTGCCGGAAGCCACGTCAGCGCGTAGCTGGCTGGATCATCGAACTGGGTCACATCCTGCAGGCGGAGATCGATACGGCTGCGGAATGGGCTTGCCGCCACGTTCGCACGGGCCAGTTCGAGGGCCGGCTCCCAGATGTCCAGGCCCACGACACGCAGCGAGGGCCACTGCGCTGCGGCTTCGAGAGCAATGCCGCCCACACCCGTGCCGACATCCAGGAAGCGCCCGGTAAGGGCGGCCGCGAGCGCCGGGCGGTCGGCCGCCAGGGCCGCCAAGCGCCGTACGACGACCCGCGAGGCTTGGCCCTGAGCCTGCAACATCGCAGGATCGCGGACCTGCCAGACGGGCGGTCGCTCGGGACACTCCAACAGATCCCGCGCCTCCTGCAGGGCGTGCGTGACGGAGGCCAGGGACGCGGAGACCTGCGCCTGATCAAGGTCACCGAGGCCGCCCGGCACCACGGCGGCGACCACGTCGTGCAACCGGCGCGCGACCTCGGGATGAATATCCGGCGCCTCCTGCCGCAGGCGTAGGGCTGCACCGATCGCGGCAAGGCCTCTTGCCGCATCGCCCATCTGCCGCAGCGTGTGTTGAAGGTCTTGGAAAGTCATCGGCGACCGCCAGAATGAAGTTCACCACGACGCGGCATGGCGCCCGAAGCAGAAGAGCCGGACCCGTCAGCCGCAGAACCCGGCCGGGCCGCGACCCGCAGGGTGATCACAGGCCGTGCGCCTGAGCGATCATCTGTGCCGCCCGCTCGCCGATGATGGCGCAGGGGGCCTGCGTGTTTCCCGCCGTCACACGCGGCATGATCGAAGCATCCGCGATGCGCAGAGCGTCGATCCCGTAGACGTTCAGCGATGCATCGACCACCGACATGGCATCGCGGCCCATCTTGGCCGTGCAGCTCTGGTGCCAGTAGGTCACGGCGGCATCACGGATGAAGTCTTCGAGTGCGTCTCCCCGGATGTCGCCCGGCATGGCCTCTCCGCGGACATGCGGACGAAACGCCTGGGCGTTGCCCAGCGCGCGGCACAGATCCACGCAGGCGACGGCCGTCGTCAGATCAGCGGGATCGGACATCATGTTGGCCTCGATCGCCAACGGCACTCCGGGATCGGCACTCGTCAGCCGAAGCCGGCCGCGGCTCGCCGGGCGCGCCAGACCGGCGAACATCGTCCAGCCCTGCGCCGGCACACCGCGCGCCGCGGTCCGATCGCTCGGCACGGGAAATTCGACCTGGCAGAAGAGCACGTCCGGCGCATCGAGCCCGGGGCGGCTCGTCCAATACAGGGTCGCCTCGCTGCCGCTGTTACGGGGGGCGATGGGTTCGGCATACTCCCAGATGCATCCGAACGAGACATGGTCCTGAAAGTTCTGGCCGACGCCCGGCAGGTGCTGCACCACCGGGATGCCGAAGCGCGTCAGCTCCGCATGGTCCCCGATGCCGGAATGCATCAGAACCTTGGGCGTCTGGATGGCGCCCAGGGACAGCACCACCTCGGCCCGGGCTCTGATCTCCAGGACCTGCCCGGCGCGGACCACTTCGACGCCGACCGCGCGCCGCTGCTCGATCAGGACGCGCCGCACGGTCGTGTCGGTGAGGACCGTCAGGTTGGGGCGGTCGAGCCAAGGATGGACATAGGCCCGGTAAAGCGATTGGCGCCGGCCGTCGCGAACCAGCATGTCCGAAATCGAGGCGCCGCCCGGCCCCTCCATCATCTGGCCATTCGGATGCGCGAAGGTCGGGATGCCGACCTCGCGGGCCGCATCGAGCATCGCGTGTGCGATGGGGCTGGGATCCGAGGCGGGCTGGACCCAGACCGGCCCGGACTCGCCGCGATACCGCGGATCCGGTGAACCCTGCCAGTTCTCGATTCGACGATAGATCTGGAGGACGTTGTCGTAACTCCACTCGGCATCGCCCGCCTCCGCAGCGAAGTAATCCCAGTCGCTGCGATGCCCGCGCGCCCAGACCATCACGTTGATGCTGGAGCCGCCCCCGAGACCTTTGCCCATCGACATCGACAGGGCACGACCGTTCAGGTGCGGGTTCGGCTGCGCCTCAAATCCCCAATCCCGCTCGCTGCCCAAGTTGGCCGGCCATTGTGCAGGGTCGAGCACCGTCTCGGCATCGTCGCTGCCTCCGGCTTCGATCAGCAGCACGCGCAGGTCGGGATTTTCCGCGAGGCGCCGCGCCACGACCGAGCCCGAGGATCCGGCGCCGCAAATGATGACATCGTATTGCGAGCGCAGGTCGGCGACCAGGCGCTGCTGGTTCTCCTGCGCGCGCCGGGATGAATCGCGGTCCTCGCGACGAGACTGGCTCATGATATGTAACATCCTTCTAATGCTGCGCTGCCGTTGCTGATGAACGGAGCGTTTTGTCCCGCCAACACGGCGGGTCCCGCGAAAATGATCCTGAGCCGCAGGAATTCGGGTCGATGTTCCATGCCTTCGACCCCCGCGACTGTGATCGACGTCACACTGGAAGCGCGGGATGAAGTTCACGAGGGCCTGTTCGCTTCGACTCCCGAATGCGTTACAGAGATCTTCGCAGATCTGCATGTCGCGCTTCGCGTGATAGGCTCGGTTCGCCCTCACGCCATTGTCGTCGATCTTGCCGACGGAGATGCGTTTTGGTCCGGCCTTCTGAAAAGCCTCGGGGCGAACCGATCCTTCGGTCACAGCCGCATCCCGGCTGCGGGAACCTCCGACATAGCAGCGCCGTCCGAAGGTTCGGCGGGCAGCCCGGATCGCGTCTCCCCGAGATGCGGTGGCGGCCATACGCGATCGCTGGCCGATAGCCGGTCCTCGTGGAACGGCGTGGCCAGCCGGGCTGTGAGTTTTGTCACGGACCCGCCCGCCGGTCAGAGGCGACACGGTGCGGCATCATGCTGACACCAGGCTGCGCCGCGGAGAACTTTGCGGAGCGCACACGAGCCTGGGTCGGCACAGTCGAGAGAGGATGTCGTGAGCGCGCCGAACAGGCTTGTCGGGCTCTTGGCCGCCAACGCGTTCTTCGCCGAGCTGGGCCAAGACGCTCTACAAGCCATCGCCGGCCTTTGCCGGATGCGCAGCGTTGCGCGTCACGAGATCCTCTTCCAGAAGGGGGACCCAGGCGATGCCCTCTACGCGATCCGTCGCGGGCAGATCCGCATCGCCACCGGCACCGAGGACGGCCGGTCCGTGACGCTCAACCTCCTCGGCCCCGGCGATGTCTTCGGCGAGATCGCCCTGCTCGATGGCCATGCCCGCACCGCAGAGGCCATCGCGCTCGAGACGACGGATCTCTTCGTCATCGACCGGCGGGACTTCCTCGAACTCCTGGCGCACGACGCGGCCCTGGCGGCGCGGATCATCGGCTTCCTGTGCCGACGGTTGCGCTGGATGAGCGAGCGCATGGAGGAGGCTACGCTCCTTCCCCTGGATGCCCGGCTGGCGCGGCGTCTGGTTATGCTGTCCGAGGATTACGGCGCAGAAATCCAGGTGACACAGCAAGAACTCGCCGCTTACGTTGGCGCGGCGCGGGAAAGCGTCAATCGCGTCCTTCAGGATTGGCGTCGATCCGGCATCATCGATCTTGGGCGCTCACGCGTGCGTGTGAAGGTCGCGCCGCGTCTGGCGGCCCTCGGCGCGCCCTCACGGCTCTGAGGCGGCAGAAGGGATCCACCCCATGAGGAATCTCGCGCGCGTCGTGACCGCATTCGCGGCCGTCGTCGTCCCGGTCACCGTCCATGCCCAGACGCGCTGCACGGAAACGACCCGCTTCGACCCACCTCTGCGGATCCTGCGATGCACCGACGGGCTCACGCTCGAAGCCGAGCGAGCGGCCAAGTTACGGCCGGTGGATCGGGACGGCGACGGGCAGCTCGAGGGAGCGGAGATCGGCGGCAGCGCCGTACTCGTGACCCTGCCGCCGCGCTCGAAGACGCGCCGGGGCGGCTTCCAGATCCTCACCCCCCACGCGATTGCCTCCGTGCGCGGCACGATCTACGCCGTCGATGTGACCACCGCCAAGACGGCGGTTTTCGTGGCTCGCGGCCGCGTCGCCGTCGCGCGCCGGAACACCCCGGCCGTGTCCGTCACGCTCGGCCCGGGTGAGGGCGTCGATGTCGGTGAGGATCAGGCCCCCCTGGACGTGCGACGGTGGCCGCAGGAGCGCGTCAGAAGCCTGCTCGAGCGCTTCGGGCGGTGAGAGCCGCGGGTCCGGTGCCGCGGCTTGAGTCGATCTCGCGCCCCGGGCGGACGAAGCGACGCTTCGCCCTCCTCATGTTCGTGGCCGCGCTGGGTTGGAGCGGTTGGCTCGCGCACCTGCACATCGCCGGACGGGCAACGCCCCTCGATTACCTGGAGGCGGCGGCGACGGACCTGCGCATGCGCGTGGCCGGTCCACGCACGCCGCCCAAAGATGTCGCGATCGTCGCCATCGACGACGAAATCGTCCGCCGGGAAGGAGGCTTTCCCATCTCGCGCACGACGATGGCGCGGCTGATCGAAACGATCGCCGCGGCCCACCCCCGTGCGCTCGCCGTCGATGTCCTGTTCCTCGAAGACGGGCGCCAGCCCGAGGCGGATCATGCCCTCGCCGCCGCCCTCCGCAAGGTGCCCGCCGTCCTGGCGGCGGCAGCCGTCTTCGACGAGGCCACGAACGAAGGGGGCATCCCGGTCGCCACCGCCGTGCATCGCCCGATCCCGGTGATCGGCGCGGCCACGCTGACGGGACTCGTCAACCTGTCCGAGGACGCCGCCGGCGTTCCGCGGCACCTTCCTCTCGTTGCCAGGACGGACAACGGCGTTGCGGCCCATTTCGTCCTGCGCACAGCGGCCCTGGCGGCCCGGAGCGATCCGGTCCTGACCGAGGGACAGGTCCGGATCGGGCCTGCCGTCATCCGGCTCGACCTCGGCTATCATCTTCCGCTCCGTCCCTACGGGCCGCGGCGCACGATCCAGACCTTGAGCGCCGCCGCACTTCTCGATGGAACGGCACCCGTCGCCGCTCTGGCGGGCCGTGTCGTGGTGATCGGCGCGACGGCACTCGGGGGCAGCGACACCTTTGCGACGGCGTTCGATCCCGTGATGCCCGGCGTCGAACTGCTGGCGACCGGCATCGCCCATCTGACCGCGGGCGACGGACTCGTGCGCGATGCGCGCGTTCGGCGGCTCGACGGGGTGGCGGCCGTGATTCTCGCGGGCGCCGCCGTGCTCCTCATCGCGCTGGCCCCACCGCTCCCAGCAGCCATCCTCGTACTCCTCCTCCTGGCCGCCTGGTTCGCTCTGGGCACCGTCGCCTTCAGCCAGGGCATCTGGATGAGCGCCGCCCTGCCGCTCGCAGCCGCTGGCCTGCCGACGCTCCTGTGCGCGGTGGCCCGCCAGACGCTGGATCGCCGCCAGGGCCTGAGGCTCGCGCGATCGGAGCAGGCCCTGCGCCGACTTCAACCCGCCGCGCTCGCGGAACGGCTCTCCTGGGACCCGACCTATCTGGCTGCACCCCTCACGCGCGAGATCCCGGTGCTCTTCATCGATCTGACCGGCTTCACCGGCCAGAGCGAGCGCCTGGGCCCGGTCCGCACCCGCGCCCTCCTCAAGACGTTCCACGATCTCGTGGACGAGACCGCCTCGTCGCACAAAGGCCTCGTCGTCAACTTCATGGGCGACGGCGCGATGGTCGTGTTCGGCGCCCTGGACCCCGATCCCGCGAAGGCGGAAAACGCCGTGCGGGCGGCCAGCGATCTCATCGTCCGGACCCGCGACTGGATCGCGCGCGATCCCGAACTGGCAGGCGCCGGACGGGCGCTCGACGTGCGGATCGGCGCGCATTCCGGACCGGCGATCCTCTCGCGCCTCGGCAGCGACACCAATCAGCAGGTCACGGCGACGGGCGATACCGTCAACGTCGCGAGCCGCCTGCTGGCCGTGGCGTCGGAGGCCAAGGCCCGCCTCGCCGTCAGCGCCGATCTCCTGACGGCTGCCGGCATCGTTGAGCCGGCCGGCCTCTTCGACGAGCGGCGGACGGCTTCCATCCGCGGACGGTCCCAACCCATCGCGGTTTGGTTGACGCGCGAACCTGCGCGGCTGCCATAGATCCCGCGCCACGCCGCGTTTCCGGGCCTCTGTGACCGCGGTCACAGCGGCCGGCCATCGTCGGGCGCAGAGTGCTGTCACCCCAACAGGGAGAAGCACGATGAAGACGACTTCGACGAAGACGATGATGGTCGCAGGTCTCGCGCTCGCGACACTGGCCGGCGGTGCCGCCAGCGCCGATGCCCGCGGGTTCGGTCACGGCGGCTTCGGTCACGGCGGCTTCGGTCACGGCGGCTTCGGTCACGGCGGCTTCGGCCATCACGGCGGCTTCGGCCATCGCGGATTCGGGTACGGTCGCTTCGGAAACGGCGGGTTCGGCCACCATCGATACTTCCACCACCGTGGCTACCGTCGGCACTTCGGCGGGTTCGACTGGAATTATCCCACGGGTGGCTACTTCCTGAGCTCGGATTTCAGGGATTGCCGCGTCGTCTACAACCCCTTGTTCTTCGGACACGAGCGCGTCTGCAGCTGACGGAGCATTTGTCTTCGGCTGATTGAGGCCCCGGTGCGCGATCGGCCGCCGCTGCACCCGCAGCGGCGGCCGGTTGGCCGACGTCGTCACACCAAAGCTTGCCGTGACGACGGGATGGGAGCCGGCACCCCGGACCCATTCGTCTCGAAGACGCCGCTCGAATATCGAAAGTCAAACCGCAACCGCATTAGACATGAGCCGAGCGGCAGCGCGGAGCGGTCGTGAGTTTGTCGCCGCCGTAGCGCGTTCGCTTGAAGGCGTGCACGCGACCGTGGTGATGGTGGTCCCACCAAGGAAGATGTCGGTGCCGCGTTCCGGGCGCGCCGCGCGTCCGAGGCTGTGCCGGGGAGCAGGGCGATGACGGCGACGAAGACATCGGGACGTGCAGAGGAGCCAATCGAACCCGCAATGGGCCGCACGACCCCTGATTTCTACGCGAGCCTGCCCCGGTTTACCGCCTTCTCCAGCCTCATGGATCCAGGCCTCTATCGGCCGCTTCCCACGACCTGGTGGCTGGGTGTGACCGATGTCGTCGGCTCTCAGCAGCAGATCGGGCTCGGCCGCTACAAGGCGGTCAATGCGGCCGGCGCAGCCATCATTGCGGCCGTTTCGAATGCCCTCGGCCGGCGCGCGTTCCCGTTCGTCTTCGCCGGCGACGGGGCAAGCTTCGCGATTGCCCCGGAAGACGTAGACGCCGCCAGAGAAGCGCTGGCCGCAACGGCCGTCTGGGTCCGCGAGGCGCTGCAGCTCGAGTTGCGCACCGCTCTGGTACCGGTCTCCGCCGTGCGCGATCGCGGGCTCAACGTGCGCGTCGCGCGCTACGCGCCCAGTGCTCACGTGTCCTATGCCATGTTCAGCGGAGGCGGCCTGCCCTGGGCAGAGACCGCCATGAAGGCCGGCGACTATGCCGTCCTACCGGCTGAGCCCGGTAGCCAGCCCGACCTGACCGGCCTCTCCTGCCGCTGGCAGGCAATCCGTCCCCGCCACGCGTTGATGCTCTCGCTCATGCTCGTGCCGCAGCACAGCGGCGACGCGCCGGCCTTCCGGCAACTCGTGCAAGAAATCCTGCACAGTGTGGAGATCAGTGCCGAGGTCGCACATCCGATGCAGGATGAGGGACCGCAGATGCACGGACCGTGGGCGGGCCTGGATCTTGAGCTGCGCGCCATGCCGGGCTCCCGTCTGAGCCGCCTCTGGCGCAAGCTTCGCCTCGTGGCACGATCGATCCCCGAATACCTGATCTACCGCATCGGCTTGCGGGTGGGAGGGTTCGATCCGGCCGCGCTTCGGCACGAGATCGTCGGGAATACGGACTTCCGCAAATACGACGATGCGCTGCGGATGACGCTGGACTGCACAGAGGCCTTCGCGGATCAGCTGGAGGCGCAGCTCGCCGGTGCGGAGGCGCGGGGGATCTGCCATTTCGGGCTAGAACGGCAATTGGCTGCGCAGTTGACCTGCATCAGCCCTCCGGTGCCCGGCCGCGGGCACATGCACTTCATCGATGGCGCTGGCGGAGGCTACGCCGCGGCCGCCGCAAGGCTGAAGGCTCGGGCGGCAAGCGTCGGGGCCGTGGTGCCGACCAGCCCGTGAGGGAGCTGTGAAGCGTGGCTGCTGCCGGATGAAGCGCGGGCGCTCGGGACGACCTACCTTGAGCGGCGTTCAGGATCACTGTGCAGCACCGCACCGGCGAGCGTTTGGTCGATGACGGGACCTTCGCGGTCTGCGCCAGCCTGATCGGTGCCGCTGCCTGCGAGCGGCGACCGGTGGAAGGCGCGAAAATCTTCACCGTGTCGGTTCTTCTCCGGCCTGGGATCTTTGCGGAAGAGATGTCCGCTTCGGAGCGTTCTCGAAACACGCTGAATGACCGGGATGGGCGCCAAGCGGAACGATTGCTCCTGCGCGTTTGTGGGTCGGCGTGACGTGGTCTGGCCGAAACCTGCCATTCCGCTTCGGAATGCCGCCGCCCGAAATGCGGACATTCTCTCTGTCCGACTGCGAGCCACTGGCACGCGTAGGATCATGCGAGAACGTAGCCCGTAGGCAAAGGGCAGCTTCGGAGCTTCTGTTCAGATAGGTCGTCTTTCCTGCGGCCGACCTGATCACGATAACGCTTCAGAAGTTGTAGCCGAGACGACGTCGGGATTCCTCCATCAGCTACGCGTCCACGCAGCATGCACGGCTCCAGTCGCCGTATCCGGTTTCGCCGCTCCTATGAAGATCACGACCGGGCCATGGGAATCGCGCCGGGGGTCATAGAAATCGAGCAGGCCGGGATGGAGGCGCTGGATGAAATCCGGTTGCCGCCCGCTCCGACGCAGCAGGTGGTCGATGACGACCTGATCGCCATGCACCGCGTTCGGCACGGGGCCGCAGGATCCTGGGCTCATCCAGCGGTCGGGGTCGGCCGCGAAGGTCGTGTAAAGCGATGCGAGCTCGTCCCCGGACCAGCGCAGCAGCGCACTGGAGAGGCGCCCCGCGTGGAAAAAGTCCTCCATCGCGGCGAGGCCGGGCTCGGCGAGGGCATCGGCTGGGCCGGTCAGCACCGTATCAAGGTCGCACAGGAGGGTCGGACCCGTGCTGAGACCGGGCCGGAACGCCTCCATCTTCGCCCACCAGGCCGACCAAGCGTGCCGGAGCGGGATCGTCTCCACGCCCGCGACGGCCACTGGCAGGTCCGTAAGACAGACGATCCGTTCGAAAGCCGGGGCATGACGGCGGATGCCGCCTGCGAGGCGGGCGACCCAGGTGGCGTCGTAGCGCCCGCCGCCCTTCAGGACGGTGATCAGCGTGGTCATGACGTTATTGCTCGGTCAGAGATGGTGGATGCACTCGGATGCGTCCGGCCGCCTCAGCCTCGGCGAACCATGCGCGCTCGGCCGCCCAGGGATGACCGGGCCAGCCGTCGAAACCAAAGCCGAAGACCTGCGCCGGTCCTGCACCCGCCGGGCGGCCGAGCAGTAGCGCGAGCGTCACGAGGAAGCCGGTGCTCGGGTTCGGGTGTCCCGCCGTGCGCGGGCCGAGCAGGGCGTGAGCCTGCTGGTGCAGCGTCTCGGGCAGGAGGAGGACCGGGCGGCCCAGCGGACGCAGCCGCGCCAGAAGCTCGCGGGTCCAGCAGATCGGCTCGGGGACGTTGTGCTCCGCCGGCAGCATCGGGAAGGGCAGGATGAAGGCCTGCGCGGCGCGGACCACCGGGCGCTCGAGGAAGCGCCGGTCCGCCAGCCATTCCCGCGGCTGGCCGCCGCGGTTGACCAGGGCGAGATGCGTGACGCGGTGGCCGGTGCCGCCGCCGAAGCCGAGCGCGTTGTTGAAGCGGACCACGCTGTCCGCCGCATCGATCGCGGCTGCGCACGCACCCGCTCCGGGCGCGTTGCCCACGATGGCGAGGGACCCGTCGGCTGGTAGGCCGGCGCGTCCGGCAGGGAGGGAGTCGACGTCCGGGATCACGTGCGGCAGGGGTTATGGGAACCGCGGAGGTAAGGCGCGGGCCCGACGCATCCAGGCCCCTCTGCTGGATCGCGGGCGTCGGAGATGGGATCATGCGCCGGTGTTTCGTCTGTGCCGCCGCCATGATCGGGCCGAGCGACCGGACCCTGTCCTATCCGGGCGGCGCGCGCCGCGCCTTCCCGCTGGCCTGCAACGCCTGCGGGGTCCTGCTCGCGCACGGCGCGGCCCCGGAGGCCTGCCGCGCGCATCTGGCCCGAAGCCTCGCCGGTCCCGTCTTCGCGCCCGACCTGGAGGCGCCCTACGGCCTCGACCTCTATACCCTGCGTAGCGCCGCGACCCGTTGGCGGCTCGGCGTCCGTCCCCGCGACGCGGCCGGCCGCGCGGAACTCCGACACCCCCACGGTACCCGGGCGGCCGACGCTGAGCTGTTCGCCCTCGAAGCCGCCGACCGGCGCCCGGTGTCCCTCGGTCTCCTCTGCCGTCCGGCGGACCGGGACGCCGTCCTGGCCTCGCTGCCGGCGCAGGCTGGCTGGACGGACGACGTCGCGATCTTGATCGACGGGCCGGCGCGGGCGGCGGTGCCGGTCCCGGTCGCGGGCTTCGCCGCGGGGGCGGTGCGCGTGGCCGCCCGCCCCCTGGACGGGGATTTCGCCGCGCAGCGCAATGCTCTCCAGGGCCTCGCCCGCCACGGCTGGATGCTGCAGCTCGACGCCGACGAGGCGCTCGGCCCGGCGACCGGCCGCTTGCTGCCCGCCCTGGCGGCCCTGGCCGAGGCGGAGGCTGTCGTCTCGATCGGCCTCGCCCGGGCGAACCGGGTCGACGGCGTCCTCTCGGACGTGTTCCCGGATGTCCAGTATCGGTTGAACCGCACCCATCTGGTCTACGCCGGCCGCGTCCATGAGCGCCCGGTTCTCGACCGTGGCTGGCCCGGGAGCCTCATCGCCCTGCACGGCGGCATCGAGCATCGCCTGAGCGCGGCCCATGTCCGGGCACGGTCGCGGCGCTACGAGGCGCTCGATCCCGGGCGCGGACGTCCGGAGGAAGAGGCCGCGTTGCTGCGCCCCTACGCAGACTGACGGGTCGGAGCGGACCGGATCTGCCGCGGCTGCACGATCAGCCGCCCCGCGCCGCCGTGATCGCCCGTTCGTAGAGCGCCAGGGTCTCGCGCCCGAGGCTCGCCCGGCTGAAGCGCCCGGCCGCCGCCAGGGCGCGGGCGCGATAGGCGCGGCGCAGGTCCGGATCGGTGAGGAGCGGACGCAGGGCGTCGGCGAGGGCCGGCCCGGTCGCGGCCGCGGCCAGGGGGCCGGCGCCGGGCACGCCGACGAAGGCGCGGGCGCTCGCATCCTCGGCGCAGGCCACGACCGGCCGGCCGTAGGCGAGCGCTTCCTGGTAGACGAGGCCGAAACTCTCGTAGCGCGAGGGCGCCAGCACCGCGTGAGACTCGGCGTAGGCCGCCGACAGCGCCCGGCCGTCGATCCGGCCCCGGGCCTGGATGTGCGGCCGCGCCACATTGGGCAGATCGGCCGGGAGATCGTCCGGCGGCACCCCGACGAGGTCGAGCCGGAAGGCGGGCAGCGCGCCCCTCGCCCACTCGGCGCCGAGGATCGCGACCGCGCCGAGAAGGGCATCGAACCCCTTCCGCGCCTCCGCCCGCCCGACGAAGAGCAGGCGGATCGGTTCCGCCGCCTCCGGATAGGGGGCGCCACTCGCGGCCTCGGCGACCTCGGGGGGCAGGCTGAGACCGATCACCGCCTCGGGCTGCCGCCCGGTCAGCCCGTAGCAACGGGCGATCACCCCCGCGTGCGTCGCGGTGTTTGCGATGAGCCCAGCGCTCGCCTGAGCCTGCCGACGCTCCAGGCGGTCAGCCGTCCAGCCGTCGAGGCGGTTCCGCAGGCTGCCGGCCGGCTCGCGGGTGAAGGCGGCCGGCGTGGAGCTGCGGGTCACCAGCGGCAGATCCCGCCGGCCGGCGAGCAGGGCAGCCGGCGCATACCAATTGGTCGCCTCGATCACGGCGAAGGGCCCTTGGCGATGCGCCTCCAGCACGGCACGCCGGAAGGCGAGCGGGGCGGCGAGATGGCCGGCGGAGCCCCAGAGGCGCAGGCGCGCGAGGGAGCTGCCAGGCGCCAGGGCGAGCCCCGACACGGTGACGCCGCCGATCCGTTCGTGTCCGGTCCGGTCGAGGGTGAACACCGTCACCTCCGCGCCCGCCTGCGCAAGGCTCTCGGCGATCTCTCGGGCCGCGGTGGAGAGCCCGCTCGGCGATGGCGGGTAGTCCCAGGCCAGGAAGGCGGTGCGCATCAGGCGGCGTGCAGGCGGTGGTAGAGGGCGAGGTAATCCCGGGCCATGCGTTCGGCGGTGAAGCGCTCCTCGAACCGGCGGCGGATCGCGGCGCGGTCGAGCTGCCCGATCCGGGCGAGGGCCGCGACCGCCTCGGCTTCGCTGGAGACGATGAAGCCCGTCACCCCGTCCTCGACGATCTCGGGAACCGAGCCGCGGTTCCAGGCGACCACCGGAGTGCCGCAGGCCATCGCCTCGATCATCACGAGGCCGAAGGGCTCGGGCCAGTCGATCGGGAACAGGAGCGCCCGGGCGCCGCCCAGGAGCTCGCCCTTCCGGGTATCGTCGACGGGCCCGAGATAGGTCGCGTCGACGCTCAGCAGGGGACGCACGCAGCGGTCGAAATAGTCCGGGTTGCCGACATCGATCGTGCCGCCGAGCCAAATCGGCAGACCGGCGGCGCGAGCGACCCGGATCGCCACGTCGGGCCGCTTCTGGTCGGTCATGCGACCCACGAAGGCGACATGGTCGTCCGGCGCGGCGCGGAAGGCGTAGCGCGCCCGGTCAATGCCGTGATGGACGATGCCGGCCAGGTTCACGGCCGGGATGCCGGTCGCCTGCGCGGCCGAGATCGCCGCGACGGGCAGGTCGGGGAAGCCCTGGAAGAACAAGGCCCGGTCGAGCTCGTCGACCCGCCAGTGGATGGTGGTCAGGCTGCGTCGGCGCCGCGCGCCCAGCAGCGCCGCGTGGGCGAATTCGCCGTGGCAATGGACGATGTCGAAATCGTCGAGCCGCTGCCGCAGGTCCTCCAGCTGCAGAGCCTCCATGGCGGCGGGCACCCCGGGTGCGACGCGCCCGTGTTGCCGTTCCAGCGCCGCGAGACTCGGGTAATTGCCGACGCGCGGTAAGTCTGTCGCACTGTCCGATGGGGCGAATAATGTTAGTTCCACACCCAAGCTTCGTAGCGCCGTGCTGAGATCGTGCACAACCCGCTCGGTGCCGCCGTGATGGTCTGGGGGAACGGGAAAAATGTTCGGAGCGACCTGCGCGACGCGAAGCACGGCAACCTCTTTACATATGTTAAGCCGGGGCGCGGCGTTCGCTTTACATAAGTTAAGCGTTCTGCGGCGCGCGAGAGCCGCAGCGCACGCCTGATGTTTGTCCTGCATATCGCCCTGCAGGGCTGCCTGCGCGGCGACGGCGTCGTCTACGGGCTCACCGCCGACACGGGCGGCCATATCCGCTACCTGCTCGATCTGGTCTCGGCCTCGGTGCAGGACCGCGATCTCACGCGGATCGTGGTGGCGACCCGTCTGTTTCGCGGCTCCCTCGGGGCCGCCTACGCCGTGCCCGAAGAGCCGATCGCCGACAAGGTCACGCTCGTGCGGCTCGCGAGCGCGTCCCCGGACTACCGCGCCAAGGAGGCGATGCACGCCGAGGTCGCGTCCTTCGCCGAAAACCTCATCACCTGGATCGCCGCCCAGGCCCGGGCGCCGGATCTCATTCACGCGCATTACGCGGACGCGGCGACGGTGGCGGCCCTGGTGGAAGATCGCCTGGGCATCCCCTTCGTCTTCACGGCCCATTCCCTCGGACGCGTGAAGGCAACGATGCTGGGCACGGCCCCCGTCCGGCCTGATCTCGCCCGCCGGATCGCCGCCGAGGAGGAGGCTGTGGCGCGAGCCCAGCTCGTGATCGCCTCCTCGCGGGACGAGGCGGAGGTGCAGTACGCCGGCTATGCGGCCTACGATCCCGGACGCGTCCGCGTCCTGCCTCCGGGCAGCGACCTCGCCCGCTTCGCCGCGGCCCAGACCCATCCCCGGGTCGACGCGGCGATCGACCGCTTCCTCGACGATCCGGACAGGCCGGCAATCCTGGCGCTCGCCCGGCCGGTGGCGCGCAAGAATCTCGCTGCGCTGGTGCGTGCCTACGGCGAGAGTCGTGCGCTCCAGGCCCACGCCAACCTCGTGATCATCGCCGGGACCCGTGACGACATCGATACCCTCGACGGCGACATGGCCGCGACCATGCGCGACCTCCTCGTCCTGATCGATCGCTACGATCTCTACGGGCGCGTCGCCTACCCGAAGACGCACCGTCCGGAGGACGTTCCGGCGATCTACGCCCATGCCCGGACGCGCGGCGGCCTGTTCGTCAACCCGGCCCTCAACGAGCCCTTCGGCCTGACGCTACTCGAGGCCTCTGCCGCCGGCCTGCCGCTGGTCGCCACCGACAGCGGCGGCCCCAACGACATCGTCGAGACCTGCGGCAACGGGCTCTTGGTCGATCCACGCACCCACGGGGCGATCGCGGAAGCGTGCCTGCGGATCCTGGGCGATCCGGTCCTCTACGCACGCTGCGTGGCTGGCGGCGCCCGGGCGGCTGCAGCCTACGACTGGGACCGGCACGCCGCCCGCTATCACGTCCTGCTGCGCGCGCTGCTGTCCCCGGAGCCGCCCACCCAGACACCCCGGCAGCTGCTCGTCTGCGACATCGATAACACGCTGGTCGGCTGCGATGCGGCGATGGGAATCTTCCGCCGGTGGCGCAGCCGGCAGGCGGGGCTCGCCTTCGGCGTCGCAACCGGCCGGTCCTTCCACAGCGCGATGGCCGTGCTGGAGCAACAGGACAGCCCCCGGCCCCAGGTAATGATCACCTCGGTGGGATCCGAAATTTACCACCTAGACGCCAACGGCGTGACATACACGGCAGACGCCGCGTGGCGCCGGATCATAGAGCCCGGCTGGGATCGGCCCGCCGTGCAGGCAGCGCTCGACAGGCTTGATGGGCTGAGCCCCCAGGGTCCTCTGGAGCAGCGGGCCCTGAAGCTGAGCTATTTCGGTGACACCGAGACCGAACGGCGCGTCCGCGCGCGTCTAGCAGAGGCCGGCATCGCCGCGCGTGTGATTCACAGTCATGGACGGTATCTCGACGTCCTGCCCGAGGCCGCCTCGAAGGGCACTGCCGTGGACCACGTCCGGGCCCTGTACGACCTGCCGGAGCACGCCGTGTTCGTGGCCGGCGATTCCGGCAACGACATCGAGATGCTCGGCGCCCGCGTGCAGGCGATCATCGTGGCGAACTATTCCGACGACCTCGCAAGCCATGCCGCCCTGAAGCACTCCTACGTGTCCCGCCGGACCCACGCCCGGGGCATTATTGAAGGGGTCTCGCACTTCCGCCGGATGCTCGCCGATGCCGGCTGAGCACGGGGGGGGGCCGGCTCCCAGCGTCCTGACCCTAGTCCGCGGCCGGGCCGACCGCCTCCATAACCTGATGCAGGGTCTCGCCCGCCAGACGCTGCCCCCGCGAGAGCTGGTGATCGCCTGGATGCAGTCGGAGCGTGCGCCGGACCTGCCCGATCCCGGCTGCCCGATCCGGCACCTCCACGTGCCGGGCGAGCCGATGCCGCTGGCCGCCGCGCGCAACCGGGCCGCCGAGGCAGCGTGCGCTGAACTCCTCGTCTTCCTCGACGTGGATTGCATCCCGTCGCCGACTTTGACGGACGCCTATGCGCGGGCCGGCGCTACGGCGCAGGGGCTGTTGCTCGGCGAGGTCCTCTACCTTCCGCCGGGGGCGGGCACCGGCGATTGCACGCCGGCGGTACTCGACCGCCTCGGCCGAGCCCATCCGGCCCGGCCCGCCCTGCCCGAAAACGGCCTGCGGCCGGAACCCGATGCAGGCCAGCTCTGGGGCCTGTCCTTCGCCTTACCGGCCGCGGTTTGGCGCACGGCCGGCGGCATGGACGAGGCTTTCGTCGGCTACGGCGGTGAGGAGACGGACCTCGCCGCCCGGCTCGCCGCCGCCGGGCTGCCGGTCTTCTGGGTCGCGGGGGCTCGCGCCTATCACCAGCACCATCCGGTCCACGTGCCGCCGCTGCAGCATTTCGCGTCGATCCTCGCCAACGCGGCGCGTTTCCGGGCGCGGCACGGGCGCTGGTGCATGACCTACTGGCTCGACCAGTTCCGCGCGGCCGGGCTGATCGACTGGGACGTCGCCGCCCCCGCGATCCGCCTGATCCGCCCGCCGACCGAACCCGAGATCGCCGCGGCCCTGCGGCCCGACGCCCTGTTCTCTTGAGAGCGAGCCCGAACCCACCGTTATGAAGAAGCCGATCGCGTTCTTCGTTCATCATCAGGGCCGCGGCCACGCCAACCGCACGATGGCGGTGGCCGCCGAGTTTGCTCGTGACCGGGCCGTCTCGGTGCTGACCGCCGATCCACGCCTGTTCGACGGCTTCGGCCGCGACATCGAGATCGTGGCGCTGCCCAACATGATCGGCGCCGCCGTGCCGACGGCGCGCCTCTACGCCGAGCCGACGCCCCAGGTGATGCACTGCGTTCCCCTGGGTCTCGACGCGATGCGCCGGACCATGCGGTCGATCCTCGACCATCTCGACGAGCGTGGAATCGGCCTGTTCGTGGTCGATGTCTCGGCGGAGATCGCGCTGCTCGCGCGTATCGCCAGCGTGCCGGCGGTGCAGATCCGCATGCACGGCGACCGGTCCGATATCGGCCATGTCGGCGCCTACGAGGCCTGCGTCGGAATGCTCGCCCCCTTCGACGAGCGCTTGGAGCAAGACGATTACCCGGCACACCTGCGCGCCAAGACCTTCTACAGCGGCGGCCTGTGCACCAGCGTCGACCGGGTGCCGGAGCGCGCGGAGGCCCGCGCCAAGCTCGGCCTCGATCCTGCACGGGAGATCGTGGTGGCGGTGACCGGCGGCGGCGGCAGCGGCACGCCCTTCGCGCCTCTCACGGTCGCGGCCCGCGCCGAACCCGACGCCCTGTGGCTCACCCTCGGGCCGACCCACCGCGAGGGCCACGAGACCGACTTTTCGAATCTGCGCGAACTCGGCTGGGTGTCCTCGGTCACCGACTACCTCGCCGCCGCCGACATCGTGATCGCCTCGGCGGGCGACAACACGGTCCACGAGGTCGCCCGGGTCGGCGGTCGCCTGATCGTGATGCCAGAATGGCGCTACTTCGCCGAGCAGACCCGCAAGGCCGAGGCCCTGGTCCGTCTTGGCGCCGCCGTGCAGGCGCCCGCCTGGCCGGGTGATCTCCAGGGCTGGCGGGACCTCCTCGCCCGCGCCCGCGCCCTCGATGGGGCTGCCCTGCGGAGCCTCTACGCCCCCGACGCCGCTGCCCGCGCCGCCGGCTGGCTCGAAGGGCTGACCGACGCGCTCTGGGATTGCGGACCGGCCGGCGCCGAAACCGTCCCGCTTCCAGGCATCGCCGCCGAGTGACCGCCGCCGTCTCCCCAACCCAACCGGAGCCCGATCGCCTTATGTCCACCGTCTCCGTGGTGACCCTCGCGAAGGGCCGGCCGGCGCATCTGCGCAACGTGCTCCGCGGCCTGGAGCGCCAGACGCAGCCCCCCGCCGCCTTCATCGTCGCGGTGATGCAGGAGACGCCCTACGACCTGCCCGAGGTCGGCTTCCCGGTGCATCAGATTCCGGTGCGGGGCCGCGAGTTGCCGCTGGCGGCGGCGCGCAACCGCGGCGTGGCGGCGGTCGACAGCGACGCCGTGGTCTTCCTCGACGTCGATTGCATCCCGGCGCCCGACCTCGTCGCCGACTACGCGCGGGGGCTCTCCGAACTCGACGGGCTGCTGATGGGCGAGGTGCTGCATCTGCCCGAGCGCGCCACGCAGGGGACCTGGGACTATGCCGGCCTCGATGCCGTGGCGGAGCGGCATTCCGACCGCCGCGGGCCCCCGGCCTCCGGCATCGAGATCTGCAACGATTACCGCTGCTTCTGGTCGCTCAACTTCGCGATCCGGCGGGCCACCTTCCTGGCGACCGGCGGCTTCGACGAGCGCTACACCGGCTACGGCGGCGAGGACACCGACTTCGGCAAGCTCCTCGACCGAAGCGGCATCCCGATCGCCTGGATCAAGGGCGCGCGCGCCTATCACCAGTACCACCCGCACCACATGCCGCCGGTCTATCACCTCGAGAGTGTGGTGCGCAACGCCGAATTGTTCGAGGCCAAGTGGGGCTACCGCACCATGGGCCACTGGCTCTACGCCTTCAAAGTGATGGGCCTGATCGACGACACGCCCGACCGGCCGATCCGCATCCTGCGCCGGCCCGACGCCGCCGACCTCGCGCTGACTGGTCAGCTGGGCCACCAGCCCTACACCAACTCGGCGTCGGTGATCCGCGCCATCGAGGCCCGGACGGATGCCGGGGCCGCCGCGAAATCGCCGGCGCCGGTGACGGCGTGAGGATCGCGCTCCTTGCCCATCTCCGCCATCCGATCGCCCCGCCCTTCGCGGGGGGCCTCGAAGCCTATACGTGGAGCCTCGCGGACGGTCTCGCCGCCCGGGGCCACAGTGTCGCCCTGTTCGCCTCCGGCGACAGCGACGCGCGCTTCGCCCTGGATCCTGTGATCCCGGTCCATCACGAGCGGAGCCATGCCGGCCTGGAGCACCGGGGCGATGCGGGCCTGAAGGCTCATCTCGACGACGGCTACGCTTCCGCCTGCGACCGGATCGCTGCCGGGGGCTTCGATGTGCTGCACAACAACAGCCTGAGCCGTCTGCCCCTGGAGAAACGGCGCACCGCCGCGACGCCCACCGTCACGTCGCTGCACGTACCGCCCTACGACGCCCTGCGCTGGTTCGTGCAGGCGAGCCCCGCCCCGGGACACCGGATCACCGCGCCCTCCCGGGCGCATCTCGACGCGTGGTGGCCGGACGGGGCGCCCCCGGAGGCCTCGGTGCTTCACAACGGCATCGATCCCGCCGCCTGGCCGTATCGTCCGGACGGCGACGGCAGCGCCGTCTGGTGCGCGCGGATCACGCCCGACAAGGGCGCGCAGCACGCGATCGGCGCGGCGCGCCAAGCCGGCCTGCCCCTGACCCTGTTCGGCCCGGTCGAGGAGCCGGATTACTGGGCGGCCCAGGTCGCGCCGTTGCTCGGCGGCTCGATCCGCTACGGCGGCCAGCTCAGCGGGACGGCCTTGGCCGCGGAGATCGGCCGCGCCTCCGTGTTCCTGGCCACACCGTGCTGGGACGAGCCGTTCGGGTTGGCGGCGATCGAGGCGATGGCCTGCGGCCTGCCGGTCGCCGGCTTCGCCCGGGGCGCCGTTTCGGAGGTCGTCGGCGAAGCCGGGTCCCTCGCGGCACCAGGGGACCAGGCGGGTCTTGCCCGTGCCATCGGCGCGGCGCTCGTGATCCCGCGGCCGATCCCGCGCGCGCGTGTCCTGCGCCTGTTCACCCGCGCATGCTGGCTCGACCGATGCGAGGCACTCTACGCGCAGGCCCGCGCCGTTCGATGACCCCACTGCTCTTCCTGGATGTCTGCCCCTCCTGGGCCTTCCAACACCCTCAAATCAGAGTTCCATGACCCGTCAGGACCTGATCGCCGCCCTGTGGCACGGCCGCGACCCCTTCGCGGATCCCCCGGCGGACCTACGCGCCGGCGACCTTCAAGGCTGGCGCAGCATCCACCCCTATCTCGAAGAGGCGGTGATCGAATTCCGACCCCGCGTCACCGTCGAAATCGGGACATGGAAGGGAGCCAGCGCCCTCTTCCTCGCGCGAACCATGGCCGAGAACGAGGTCGCCGGCACCGTGATCGCGGTCGATACGTGGCTCGGAGCCGTCGATCACTGGGCGGACGAGGCGCTGTTCGCGGAACTCGCCACCGAGCATGGCTATCCGAGCCTCTACCGGACCTTCCTGGCCAATGTGGTGCGCGAAGGCATGACGGACCACATCGTGCCGTTGCCGCTCGACTCGGTGAATGCCGCGGAACTCTTGCGTCTGCGCGGTGTGACCGCCGACGTCATACATCTCGATGCCGGGCACGAGGAGACGTCTGTCGCGGCGGACCTGCGCGCCTGGTGGCCGGTCCTGCGGCCTGGAGGCCTCCTGATCGCCGACGATTACGACCGCTTGGGCGGCCGCTTCCCGGGTGTGACCCGGGCGGTCGATGCGTTCTGCGCCGAGGTCGGGGCGCGGGGGCCGTGGTCGCTGCAGGGCAAGTGCAAGTTCACCAAGCCGAATGAGGGCTGATCAAGTGCTTCGCCTGTGCGCCGGCGATGAGGATCTGGTCGGCACGCTGACGACCTCGGGCGTCCATCTCATGGCAGGCGGCTGAACTTGGCGTCTTTCCACCCGGACCTTTCCATGAAACGCGGCATTGAGGGGAGATGACCCATGCCTCCTCGAACGCTGCGCCCTGTGCTCTCGTCGTCGACGACGACGGCATGGTCCGCATGGCTGCAATCGACATCCTGGAGGACGCGGGGTTTGCGACCTTTGCGGCCGCATCCGGTGATACGGCGTTGCTCGTGCTCGAAGAACACCACGCGTGCATCGTGCTGCTGTTCACCGACGTGCAGATGCCGGGCGTACACGATGGCTTCGCCCTCGCTCGCAAGGTTGCGAGCGCCTATCCTCACGTCTCGATCGTCGTTGCGTCGGGGCAGGCCAAGCCCGGACCGAACGATCTGCCGGACGGAGCGCGCTTCATCGGAAAGCCGTTCAGCGTGGACATCGTGAATCACCACCTGCGCGAGGTTCTGCCGGACGAGCAGAAGCCCGAGCCGCTGCGCGACAAGAACCGCGCCTGAGAGGCGCGATCATATCTTCCGTCAGCACTCGCAGCTACGCAAGCATGCACGCGAAATGACTGTCGGCACCCCAAACGGACCCGGCGGCGCTGTCTGCTTTGAAGTATTCGCCGTCCAGAAGCGGACGGGCCGGACACCACCCCGAGCGGACGGTTCGATAGCGACCCAACCCAGCCGCCGGGAACGCCATTTACGGTTCTCCAAAGCGGTCGCTCGTTGGCCACCCCGCAAGCTCGGCTGGGGGTGGGGAGCAGACCCTGACCCTTCGCCCTTAAGCGGACGTTCCGCCAGCGATCCCCGAAAGCAGCCGTCCTTGTGGACGATACCCCAGGCGTCGGGGGCGTCAGCCGACCGTGAGCTACGCGCTCCGGTCCTCGGCATCGGCGCCGCCCTCCGCGAGCCTGTTACGCAGTGTTCCGAGAACACGCAGCGCCGTGGCGAGATCGTCGGAAGGGATGTCTTTGGCCAAGTCGCCGGCCGCCGGAAACCAAGCCCGAACGGCGGCTTCGTAGGCCTGCCGACCTGCCGTCGTCAAAACTACGAGTTGTGCGCGCTTGTGGTGCGGGTTGGTCTCGAAGGCCACCAAGCCGTCCTTGGCGAGTTCGTTGACGATGCGCTGCACGTTCTGCCGGTTCGCGCCGAGGTCCCGGGCTAGCCAAGCCACTGGCTGCGGCCGATCTGCATAGGCGATGGCCCCCATGATCTGCCAGCGCGCGCTGGTGAGCCCGAAGGGCTCGACCAGGCGGTCGCCCCAGATCAGCGTCGCGTTGTTGACCCGGAAGAGCGTGAGAACGAGATCGGTCAGCGCTTCAGCAGAGGGAGAAACTTCGGACATCGCAGAGATCACCGCCCTATTGACATCATGATGCCATTTCGTTGATTATGACACCATGATGCCATTTGGGCATCACGCGGGCAACTCATTGGCCTGCCTGCCCAAGGAGCACCCGATGTCGACCTTCATCGAAATGGATAACACCGTGACGCTCGCCGACCAGCTGGCCGACGAGGAGGCCGGTCCGGTCGTCTTGATCAACACCTTCGTCGTCCCGCCAGAGGACGCGGACGCGCTTCTGGAGGTCTGGAGCCGCGATGCGACGATCATGAAACGGCAGCCGGGCTTCATCTCGACACAGCTCCATCGCGGCATCGCGGGAAGCGGTGTCTTTCTGAACTATGCGGTTTGGCAGTCCGTCGCCCATTTCCGGGCCGCCTTCGCCAACCCCGAGTTTCGGGCGAAACTCTCGGAGTATCCGGAGAGCGCGAGGGCGAGCCCCCATCTGTTCCGTAAGGTCGAGGTTCCCGGCATTTGCATCGCCTGACGCCTCATGGGCCCGGATCAGAACACCGCTCTTCGAGAACGCGGATGAAGGCTGATCACTGCGGTTGCTCGATCGAGTGAGGGCCACTTTCTCAGCCCTCACTTCCCGAAGCGGAGCATCGGAAATCCACCACTCTGGACGTGGGTCATCCTCGACTTAGCTGCCGAGAAGCGGACCCTCCAAGGGTCTGAGAAGGGTCGTGAGGGGTCCCCATGGCTATGTCCGCTTGATGCAACTGTCGTCCAGAAGCGGACGGGCAGGAGACCACCCGTCTCAGACGGGCTGAGGCGCAGGGCTACGTTGTTGGGCGCGCTGCTCGCGGGCGTAGTGAATTGGCGGTCTGCCGACATGACGGGCGAAGGCGGTGCTGAAGGTGCTGGCAGACCCGTAGCCCACGCGCTCGGCCACCTCCGCCACGCCGGCTCCCTCGCGACCGAGCAGATCCTTCGCCAGCGCGATGCACCACGCCAGCAGATACGCCATCGGCGCGACGCCGACCTCGCGCCGAAACCGTTCGAAGAATGTCGAGCGCGACAGTCCCGCCTCTCGGGCCAGGGCCGCGACCGTCCAGGGAACGGTCGGTCGCTCGTGCATCCGGCGCAACGCGGTGGCCACGCGCTCGTCGGCAAGCCCGCGCAGGAGGCCTGAGGGTGCCGTCGGACCCGTGGTGGACCGAAGCGCCTCGATCAGAAGCACCTCCAGAAGCCGCGCCAGGACCACCTCGCGACCGGGCCTGTCGCCCCGCGTCTCTTCGTTCACCAAGCCGAGCAGCATCGCCAGTCGTCCGACGCCGCGCACATGGACGAACCGTGGCAGGAGCGACAGCAGCAGTTCCGTATCGTCGGAGGCGAAGGTGCAGTGCCCCACCAGCATGCGCAGGTCGGGCGGCACCTCGGCAGGACCGAGCCGGAACACGCCGGGGCCAATATCGACGGGCGGTGGCGCCCGCCCCGCCGAAGGCGCGACGAGGCTGGAGGCGGCGAAGGCGCTGGCGGCGGGGATCAGTACGAAGTCGCCGGCCGCGAGGACGATCTCCGCCTCGCCGTCGATCGCAAGGCGGCACGCCCCCTCCAGCACAGCGGCGTAGAACGGCTGGCCGTGGTCGTCGCGGCGCACGATCCAGGCGCCGCCGGCCAGGACCAACTTGGAGAACGAGGCGCTGGGCTGAAGCAGCCCGACCACCTGGGTGAGCGGATCGACCATTTCGGACGCTCGCCATTGAAATATGGACTTGCGCCCGTATCACGTCCGGCGAAGCGCTCCTATCACCCCGTGGTGCGTCACACGGGAGGTCACCATGAACACGATCCTTATCACCGGCTGCTCATCCGGCTTCGGCCTGGAGACGGCGCGCCTGTTCCTCGACCGTGGCTGGCGGGTCATCGCCACGATGCGGACGCCTCAGGCCGCCCTGCTCCCGGAGTCCGACCACCTCACCGTCCTGCCGCTCGACGTGACCGACGCCGGCAGCATCGCCCGGACGGGCGCGGAGGCCGGGCCGCTTGATGTCCTGGTGAACAACGCGGGCGTCGGGCTGCTGAACGCCCTGGAAGGCCTGTCGATAGAGTCCGCCCGGGAGGTGTTCGAGACGAACACCCTCGGCACCATCGCCATGACCCAGGCCGTGCTGCCGCAGTTCCGGGAACGGGGCGCGGGGGTGATCGTCAACGTGACGTCGAGCGTGACCCTGCGGCCGCTGCCGCTGCTGGCGGTCTATACCGCGAGCAAGGCGGCGGTGAATGCCTTCACCGAGTCCCTCGCCCACGAACTCGTGCCATTCGGGGTGCGCGCCCATCTCGTCATTCCCGGCCGATCGCCGGAGACCGCGTTCGGGACCAACGCCCGCACCCGAATGGGGATGGATGTGCCCGAGGCCTATGGCGAACTGGCGGGTCAGGTCTTCGCGAACTTCCAGCAGGCGACGGAAGAGCTGACCCGGGCCTCGGACGTGGCCGAGGCGGTCTGGCGCGCGGCGACCGACCCGGCCTGCCCGATGCGCCTGCCGGCGGGCGCTGACGCGGTCGCCTGGTCGGCGGCCTGAACCGACCCCTCGAACGTCTGCTTCCGCCCCATGTTCGAGGGGAAGCGGACGAGCCGAGATCCACCCACCCCGGTCATTCAGAAGACCATGCCAGCGACTCGGGACCTGGCCGATAGCAGAACGACCGCTCCTGAAAAGGCTTGCCACAGAAGCGGACGAGATCATGCGAACCCGGTCAAATATCCCGATGAGTCACCGTTCTGAAGGTCAGTCGCACAATGAGAGATTTCAGTCCCTGGTGCGATGCGCATGACTGGACAAGCTTGTACAACAGGGTGAGTTGACGCGCGCCTTCGACAGACAATAGCGCGTGGCGCCTAGCAGCTTCCCAGACCCCTTTCGGGCCCGGAGGATCAGGCGATCCCCGCGATGGCGATGCCGAAGTTCTTCGGACCGCGCAGGGAAGCGCCGGCCCGGTAGGGCGGTGGATCGTTGAGGAGCCGCGGCGCGACGAGGCGCCGGCACAGGGTGACCAGGGCGATCTCGGCTTCGACGCGCGCCAGCGGCGCGCCTACGCAGTAATGGAGGCCGCCGCCGAACCCGAAATGCTGGTTGTCGTTCCGGTCGGGATCGAACCGGTCCGGCTGCGTGAACCGCGCCGGATCGCGGTTTCCGGCCGCGAGCATCAGGACCACCGAGGATCCGGCCGGGATCGTCGCGCCCGCCACCTCGATGGCGCCGAGCGCCTTGCGGGTGCGGAAATGGACGGGGGGCTCGTGACGCAGGATCTCCTCGATCACGCGGAGCGCCCGCTCGGGGTCGGCCTTCAGCTTCTCGAGTTCGTCCGGATGTCGGAGCAGGGTGAGCATCCCGTTGGTGATGAGGTTCACGGTCGTCTCATGGCCCGCGACGAGGAGCAGGATCGCCGTGGAGATCAGGTCGATGTCGCCCATGGCTAGTCTGCCCCGGCCGCCGCGGGCGGCGAGGCCGCTGAGCATGTCGTCGGCCGGATGGCGGCGCTTCTCGCGGATCAGCCGGCGCATGTAGTCCGAGATCGCGTCGAAGGTGGCGGCGATCTCGCGCCGTCCCGCCTCGTCGTGGCGCGCGTCGGGCTCCAGGGCCGTCGCGATGCGTGTCGCCCAGGCATGGAATTGCCGCTCGTCGGCCTCGGGCACGCCGAGGAGCTCGCAGATGACGGCGACGGGCAGCGGACAGGACAGGTCGTCCACGAGGCAGACCGTGTCGCGGCCCCGGCACTTGTCGATCAAGGCATCCACAAGCGTCGCGACCTTGGCGTGGGAGTCGCGCACCCGGGCGATCGTGAACTCCTTCATCACGAAGCCGCGCAGGGTGTCGTGGTCGGGCGGATCGCGGAAGATCAGCGGGCGGTGGGCATTGACCACGCGGTTCCGGATCGGGTTGAGGATCCAGTCCTTTGGGGGTTGCCCGTGGCGGGCCGGCGCGACGGAGGCAGATCCTCGGAGCTGAGGCGCGGATCGAAGATCAGGCTCCGCAACGCCGCCTGGGTGCTGACGAGGTAGCTGCCATCCGCCTGCCGGGACACAGGTGTCTCGCGCATCCTGGCGTAGAGGGGATAGGGATCCGCCCGGTTCTTCGGGGCCAGCACCTGCGCGAAGAGCGTCTCGTCAGACATGGCTAGCCTCCGGCGCCGGCGCGGCGGGATGGGCAGGGGGCCGCGCCGCGGGGAAGCCCGGCTTCAGCCGCTCGATTCGTGGCTGGTCGATGGCATCGGGAAACGGAGGAAAGCGCGCCCCGGCGGCGACGGCCTCGGCATGGGCGGGCAGCCAGCGCGCCTCGTCGAAGGAGACGGCGGCGATGCTGCGACCGGCCCTGCCATCCACGGCCAGGAACCGGTGCGAGGCCCGCGATCCCTGGACGAGCGCGAGTGCATCCGCCCCCGCGGTGTGGCCTGCGAGCTTGATGTTCAGGCCGAACTGTCTCGACCAGAAAGCCGGCAGATGCCGGTAGGGCTGCTGGGCGGAGGGGGCGGCCATCATGTTGGCTGCCGCGTGCCGGGCCTGGTCGACAGCGTTGCCCCAATGCTCCACCGTCATCGGACGATCATTGTAGAGCGGGTTCGGCCAGCGCGCGACTTCGCCGGCCGCGTAGATGTTGGGGTCGGGCTCTCCCGCGATAGAGATCGCGCGGCAGGCTCCGTCGCAGGTCAGGCCGCCCGCATCGGCGGCGAGGCCCGCCGCAGCGAGCCAGCCGGTGTCGCGTGTGGCGCCGAGGGCGACGATGACGAGATCCGTCTCGAGAACCTCTCCCCCGGCGAGGTGCGCGCGGCGGACCTGCCCGGCCTCGCCCGAGAGCGCGCGGACCATCGTCTTCGGGCGGAAATCGACCCCGGCGCCGCGCATCCGTTCGGCGAGGGTGGCACCGATCGTGGTTCCGAGCAGGCGGGCAAGCGGCGTCGGGTTGGGATCGACCAAAGTCACCGCCAGGCCGAGGTCGGCACCGTCTCCGGGCCATGTCCTCGCCCTCACCCCGGTGGTGATGAGAAGCTTCTCCTAGGGAAGCGTCGCGCCGTCGGCGAGGTGCAGCACCCGGCGCTCCCGGTCCAGCGCGACGGCGGCCCGGCCGAGCCGCCACTGCGCCTGCAACCGGGTGAGCTGTGGCAGCGCGGTCGCGTGGCGGGAAGCTCGCCCGCAAGGACGTGCTTGGACAGGGGCGGCCTGTCGTAGGGCCGATGCGGCTCGGCCCCGACCAGGATCAGGGGCCCATCATAGCCGCCGTCCCGCAACGCCTCCGCCACCCGGCGAGGGAGGCGCCCACGACGACGATGCCCGGTCGCTGTGCGCCGATCACGGTTCGCCCTCCTCGGAGAGGCCGGCGCGCTCGCTCTCAATGGCTCGGACGGGGCAGGCCTGCTGCGCCCGCTCGATCTGCGACCGCTTCGCGTCCGGTGGCGCGGAATCGTAGAACAGGATCTCGTAACCGCGCAGCTCGAAATGCTCAGGGGCGGCGTAGCAGCACTGGGCGTAGCCCTGGCAGCGATTGGGATCGACGACGACACGCATTCAGGGCCTCCAAAAAACTGTGCGGATGACCGGCCGGCGCCGCGCAGGATCGCGAGCATGGCGAGCACGCCCAGGGCCTCGAAGCCCAGCATCGCGAGCTTCATGCCGGTGACGCCGTGCGAGACTTGGCCCACGGCGGCGAAGACCATCTGCGCCGCGGGCGGGTAGATCGTGGGCGCGTAGTCCTTGCGGTTGATCAGCGGGTAGACCGCCGCATCGCGCAGCCGTTCGAGAGCCGGACCGGCCGGGATGTAGCGGTAGGGGTTGATCCCGGCAGCCTGGACCTGCCCGTCCCAGACGTAGCGGTAGATGTCGCTCGACAGGAACGGCGGCGCCGGCAGCAGCGCGGCCCGCATCGCCACGGCGAAGCCGGGGATCGTCCACAGGGCCGCGGGCGGCAGCCGCTCCCGCAGCACCAAGCGCACGGCGAGAAGGCAGATTCCGAGACCAACCGCGACCACGCCGACGAAGACGTTGGCGCGGGCCACGGAGCCGACCGTGTCGGCGCCCGGCACGTGGATCGCGAGCGCGCCGACATTCACGACGAGCAGCCCGAGACCGAGGGCCGCGAGCCGGTGCGCGGGGCTGGCGAGAAGCCGGGTCATGCCGGGACGGCTTCCGAGGTCTCCGTGAGCCCCGCCAGGACCGCGCGCGTCGCCGGGGCCGCGTAGCCGGACGTATCGGCGGAGAGCTGCGCCAGCGAGGCCGCGTCGTCGACGTCGTACCAGGGGTCCAGCTCGACGAGAGCGAGGCCGATCTCGTGCGCCCGGGCGCGGGTGGCGGCCGCGACGGTGTCGGTGCTCCAGGCGATGTCGGCGAAGAGGCGGGCATGGGCCTGCTTGAGGCCTAAGATGTAGTAGCCGCCGTCTCTGCAGGCGCCGAGCACGGCCCTGTCCCCCGGCGCCAGCAGGATCCGGGCGGCCTGGACGAGGAGGCGCGTCGGCAGCGTCGGGATGTCGGCGCTGAGCACGCAAGCCGCTGCATGGCCCTCCGCGAGCATGCCTCCGACGGCCTGCAGCAAACAGCGGCCGAAACCCTCGACTGCCGCCGGGGCCGGGATGTCGCCGTCCGCCGGGACGAGCTGTGTTCCGATGACCAGATGGGGGCTGACCAGCGCCTCGGCGCCGCGCGGCGCGTAGGCCGCGTAGGCGGCGATCGGCGCGGAGCGGGCCGCCTCTAGGATGTTAGCGGTCGTGTCGCGCAGGAAGGCACCGCTCAGGAGTGCGGCCTGGTCGGGCGTCAGCGGCGGGCACAGCCGCGTCTTGGAGCGGCCGCTGCGCGGCGCCTTGGCCATCACGCCGATCGCGCAGGTGGCGGACGATCCGGACGTCGGTCCTGGTGCCATCTCCAAGATTCCTCCGTGATCAATGGAAGGGCCGGACGATCCCGAGGCGGAGCGTCTCGTCCAATTGAACCGCGGTGGCCGAGCCCGGCGCGAAGGCTGGCAGCGCGCGCAGGCGTTCCGGCGTCAGGCCCATGAGGGCGACGTGCTCGCCGAGCAGCGCCACCGCTTCGACCGGCACGGCCACGAGCCGGGATCCGACCCCGCTTCAGGCGACCGGCTGGAGTCCGAGCCAGGTCAGCCCGAGGACGCCGTCGAGGCGCACGATCACATCGGCGCCGCCATCGTCGCGGCGGACGAGCCCCGTCACGCGGCCGAGCACGGGCTGTGATTCCTCCGGCTGAAGCAGGAGGCGGCCGGGGAGATCGCCGACGCGCACAGGCTGGGGAAACCGGCCGGCCGCGCGACCCGCCATCTCGGGGGCGGTCATGCCGGGCTTCGGCATGTGGTCGGGGGCCGGCGAGGGACCGGCGGTCTGCGCCTGCGCCGGCCCGGCGAGGGCCAGCGTCAGCAGGACGACGCCCCGGGCGCACCGGATCGCGCGGGCACTCATAGGCCCGCGAACCAGTTGAAGCCGCGATTCTCCCAGTAGCCGCCGGGATAGGTGTTGGTCACCTCGATGGCCGTGATCCATTTGGGATTCTTGAAGCCGAGCTTGACCGCGGTGCGCAGGCGCAGCGGGTACCCGTAGGGGTCCGGCAGCTCCGCGCCGGCATAGCGGGTGGCGAGCAGCGTCTGCGGGTGCAGTGCGCTGGCCATGTCGATGCTGCTCGGATAGTTGTCGGCCGTCTTGAAGGCGACGTACTTGGCGGTGAGGTCGGCGCCGACGCGCTCCAAGAAGGCGCGGAGCGGCACGCCCGACCACTGCCCGATATAGTCCCAGCCCTCCACGCAGACGTGGCGGATGATGATCTCGCGCTCGGGCAATTCCGCGATCTGCCGACGCGTCCAGGGCCGCTTGTCGGAGATCAGCCCGGCGAGTTCGAGCCGCCACGCCGTGCCGTCGATCGGCTTCACGTCCTCGACGTCGTAGTAGGCGTTGAAGCGCGGCGGCTTCAGGACCTGGGAGGCGGGATATTCCGGCGCGAGCTTGCGGGGATCGAACAGGGCGGCCTGGACGCCGTCGTTGAAGTCGGAGACCGCGCGCAGCGCCCGGCCGACCGCGGTCGTGTCGGTCACGTCGCAGCCGGTGAGCATGGTGAGCGCGCCCAGCGTCAGGCCGCCGCGCAGGAGACCGCGCCGCTCGATCTGGCGGACCAGGGGGCGGTGGTCGTCGAGGATGCCGGGATCCGGCACCGTGCGGGGGCGGAAGGGCGACCTCATCGCGCCGCCTCCCGGGCCACGGCCGGGAGGGCCGGCTGGCGGACCGGGCCGCCAGTCAGCATCGCCCTCAGCGTGCGCGGCACGAGCAGGGCGAGCACGACGTGGATGGCAAGGAAGCCCGCCAGCACCGCCATGCCGGCGAAGTGGACGAGGCGCGCGCCCTGGAAGCCGCCGAGCAGTGCGACGAGGCCGGAGAATTGGACCGGCTTCCAGATGGCCAGCCCGCTGACGACCTGGCTGATGCCGGCCAGGATGGCGACGATGTAGAGGATCTCCTGGACGGCGTTGTAGGTCGTCAGGTCCTCGTGCGCGAGCTTGAGCCGCAGCGTGTCGCGGACCGTCTGCACGATGTCGCTCGGGCGGATCGGCAGGAGGCGCTCGCGCAGGCGCCCGGTCGCGACGCCGTAGACGAGATAAGCGCCGCCATTGGCAACCAGCAGCCACATCGCGGCGAAGTGCCAGAGCAGGCTCTCGGCGGCCCAGGACCCAAGGCGGATCGCCTTGGGAAAGTACACGCCGTGAATAATGACGGAATCGTCGTAGATGCCCCAGCCGGAGCCGATCAGCACTACCATCGCCACGGCGTTCGTCCAGTGCATGATCCGCACCGGCTATGGGTGCAAGCGACGCCTGGATCTGATCGCGTTCATCTTCATGATAGCGGGCGCCCTTCGTGTTTTTTGATCCAATACGTGGTCGTAAATTGATGAATTATGGGATCGACAAGTCATATGGGAAAAGCCAACCGCCAAGTTGCCTGTCGTGATGACCTGGACCTTCCACAAAAGACGCTGAGATTAGTTCACCAGTAAGAGCGCACGGAGTGCCCATGTCCTGCGATATCCTTCCGCGTCTGTTCTCGACTTTGTCTGTGCAGGTCCATGCGTTCGCGTTCTGTGAGATCCAGACCGGGTGGCAGCTGGCGAAGAACGGCATGGCCGACGCGATTCTGGTCCATTACGTCCTTGCGGGCTCAGGAACGATCGTGGTCGAAGGTCAAGAACCTCTACGTTTTGGGCCGAATTGCATGGTGATCCCACCGCGCGGCATGCGGCACTCAATTGGTTTCGTGGGAGCTACCCGAACGGTTACGGCCGAAGACGCACGCAGAGTTCTTCCGGATGGCCTTATTGCGTTGACGGCGGGTGATGGAAGACGGGACATTTTACTGGCCTGCGGCTCTATCGCGGCGCGATATGCCGGCGCGCTCGGTCTTTTCGACTGTCTGCACAACGCCTTGATTGAAGATTTATCCGGCAGCGACAGGATGCGCCACGCCTTCGCTTTCATGATCGAGGAACTGGTCAATCCAAGTCTCGGTACGCAGGAAGTGACGAGTGCGCTGATGAAGCAGTGCCTGACAATCCTGCTTCGGATCCATCTGAAGGAGAAAGGCGCTGAATCGCCGATCTTCGAAGCGCTGCGCGATCCGAGACTGGTCCCGGCGATCGCGGCTGTCCTCGACGCGCCTGGGGCGCAGCATACGGTCGATAGCTTGGCTGCGCTCTGTGGGATGAGCCGCTCCGGTTTCGCCGAGCGCTTCTCCGCCACATTCGGCGAGGGTCCGATCGAGTATCTGCAGCGGGCGCGACTGCAACTGGCAGCCAAGCTGCTGACGTCCTCGCCCATGCCCGTGAAGGTCATCTCCGAGAGCGTCGGTTACGCCAGCCGCAGTTACTTCTCGCACGCCTTCAAGACCGCTTACGGGTGCGATCCGAGCGCCTACCGCGCTCAAGCCACGAGCCTGGTCAGATCCCTGGCGCCACAATCCGACCTCGGGATCGACGGTTCACGTCGGAAATCCGAAAAGCCTTGAGCGTGCATGCGGGTGGATGTCTTCCGCGTTGGACACGAGCACCGAGGGTATTGCCATCATCAACGCCGGATAGTCTCGCCAAAAACTTGCGATGGTGGAACCCGCGCGGCGTGCGTTATCGTTCAAAACAGGTGCTGTGGCTCGAACTTGGTGGTTTCTGAAATTAAACCCGCATATAATCGGCGCGTCGAAAAGACGGCCTGGATTTCCTCAGGGGGGCTCATTCGGAAAACGAAGGACGGCCTTTCGGGGATGAGGACTCTTAAAAATCCTGCTCTTCAGTATGCACGGCGCGACCCGAGAAGCGGCGCCCATCAAGGCTGAGAAATCTTGAAATCAGGATCTGCCACGCCGATCGATGCTGCTCTTCGTCAACGTGGCACAGACGCTTGGCCTGGTTGGGTCGATGACCAGCCCCGATGAAAGAATGGTCTGCTCGGCGAAGACCAGCAAAGAGCGCGTCCGCGTACGGCTCGAGGCCTGCTGCCGAGTCGAGAACGGAGTCACGCAGTCACTCCTGGCACCATCGGAACATCAGAGACGTGGATCTGCGGGTGCCATGTCCCGCCATTTAAGATGCGAAAGGATGTTCATGCCGTCGGTCCTAGCGCCTGGCACGCACAGCATCGCCGTGAACGGCGTAGCTCAACATTATCACGTCTCCGGCATGGGACCCTATTGCATCGCGCATGCCGGTGGCCCCGGCATAGACGCCAGCTACTTGCGATTGCCTCTGCTCGAAGAGAGCCTGACCATGGTGTATCTGGACCCGATCGGCACAGGATCGTCCGGACGCCTCGCGACCCATCCCCAGGGGTACAGCGTAGACCGCTTCTCCGAACAGCTGCTCGCGTTCATCGACGCGGCCGGTATCCCCGAACCTTACCTCCTCGGCCATTCGCACGGTGCCTTTGTGGTGCTGGAGGCAGCGCTCAAGCGGCCAGGAGGACTCAAAGGCCTGATCGTGTATGCGGGCGCTGCCTACACAGGCGGCGCCTTCATGGCCGATGCGAGCGCTGAGATCGCCGCCTTCGTGGCACGCCACGCGGGGACGGCGGAAGCCAAAGCGGTCGAGAGGGCCTGGGCCTCGATCCCCACCATCCGCACAGACGCGGCCTATACCGCGGCGCTGCGCGACCTCCTTCCGGCCTATATGTCGGACTTCCGGCGCTGGCCAGACATGCTCGCGACCCTGCAACGGCGGCTCCAGGCGACCCTGTTGGTCGGCGATGGCCAAGTCTTCGACGTTCGCGACCGTCTCGCCACCGTGCAGGTTCCGGCGCTCGTCGTCACCGGAACCGACGACTTCATTCTCGGCCCGCGCCACGCGGCGTTGCTGGCCGATCTGCTACCACAGGCGCAAATGAGAATCTTCGAGCAGAGCGGCCACTTCGCCCATATCGAGGAGGCCTGCGCCTTCGCGGAGGCCGTCCTTCGCTTCACGGGACGTCCGGGCCGAGCGTTGTCCGGTATATGACGGCCGTGCGCGCCTAAGATCCCCGACCTCAGGCGCTCCACCGAGGGGCTGCGTGGCTGTCTAGGGCAGCGGCACACCGGACAGCGTCGCGCACCGGTCCAGCAGAGCCTCCTGCAGCCCGACGCGACGGGTGCTGGGCTCCGGCGATTTTTCGCGCTGGTGATAGAAGTACCGGCCCGTGACACGGGTCGCTGGGTCGTCCCCGACCGCCAGCCATGCCTGGGTCACGGGCGCGGCGGCCATATCATCCGGCGCACCGGGGCCGCCCATACGGGTGGGTACCCAGCCCGGTTCGAGGGCGTTCGATCGCACCGCGGGCCAGTGTCGTGCCACGCCGAAAGCCAGCAGGACATTCAGGAACTTCGTTTCCGCGTAAGCCTGCGATCCGCTCCAGCGCCGTCTGGTCCATTGCAGATCGTCCATGTCCGGAATACCGCCTGGGTGCATGCCCGAGCTCAGGTAAACGAGGCGGTCTGGCCTCTCCATCAAAGCGGTGAGCAAGTAAGGCGCCAAGACGTTGATCGCGAAGAGATGGCTCAGACCATCCCGGGTCTCCAGCCGGCGCGCTTCGCGATAGCCGATGCCGACATTATGGATGACGGCGTCGAAGCGCCCGATCGCGTTGGCCTGCTCGGCCACGGATCGCATGCCGGCGATCGTGACGACATCGCCGATGACGATCTGGGCCGCGTTCGGAAGCGCCCGTCGCGCGACCTCGCCACGATCGGTGTTCCGCGCATGCAGCACGACTTCATGGCCCTCGCGAGCCAGGCGCTGGCCCGCCATGAGCCCGAGGCCATCCGACGATCCGGTGATGAAGATACGGGCCATCGCCAGTCTTTCAGCAATGCTTCGGTTGCGATCGGCGTTTGAGAGCGCTGCAACGACGCGGCCGCCCGTAGATCGTACGTCGCGAATCCCTGCTCGGGTAGCACCGCTCCAGGCGATGACGGGCGGCTCTGCGCGGCAACCGGAGTCGTTCCGGTCACTGTCGCCGATCTCCTCGGGTGGACGCTGCCTGCCGTGGTACGTGGGTGGCGCATGTCCGGTTCGCCTGGCAGTCAGTCGGTCACCAGGGAAGCGGATTGTTGAACCGGTCGACGTAGCGCAGACCGGCCAAGCCGCGGTTCGCCTCGATCATGTCGACCACGCGCGGGATGCTCTCCGCGACGGACAGAGCCGCATCGCCGCCGCCCATCTCGGTCCGCACCCAGCCGGGAGCGACGAGGAGCAGGGCGTGCCCGTCATCGAAGTGCTTCGCCGCATAGCCCTTCATGAGCATGTTGAGCGCGGCTTTGCTGGACGCGTAGAGCTGCCAGCCGCCGGTCGCGTGCGCGATGCTGCCGAGCTCGGAACTCATGATCCCGATGGTGCCGCCGGCCGGCACCAGATCCCGCAGGAGCTCGACCGCGCGCACGGGCGAGAAGGCGTTAGTCAGCATCATGTCGAGAAAGTCCGTCTCATGCGCGCTGATCGGGCTCGCCTCGATTTCGCGGGCGATGCCGGCATTGATGAACAGGACGTCGACGCGTCGACCGCTCAAGCGCTCGCGCAGCGCGCGGACCGAGCTTCCATCGTTGATGTCGACCGGCTGGATCTCAAGGCTGTCGGGAAAGCGGTTCGCGAGCGTCTCAAGTTGGTCGGAGCGGCCGCGTGCCGTTGCGATCACGCGCCACCCGCGCCCGAGCCACTCCTCCGCGAGGGCGAAGCCCAGTCCGCGCGAAGCGCCGACGACGAGCGCCGTGGACTGCCCTGTCATGAGAGCCTCCTCTGAATTGCCACGGCTCTATGTGGCGTAGAGTCGGGACAGGAATTAGCGTCGTTCTGTCAGATCATTCCGGACTCGGAGTCATGGAACGATGCCTTACGATGGCCGACTGCTCGCCGGCGTGACGGTTCTGATGGCTGTGGTCGAGGCCGGAACCATGACCCGAGCGGCCGAGGCCCTCGGGCTCACCCAGTCGGGTGTGGGACGCGCCATCCAGCGTCTGGAGACCCGCGTCGGTGTGCGGTTGCTCGATCGCACGACCCGGACCTTGCGGCTCACCGACGAGGGACGTCGCTTCTGGGAGCGGGTCGGCCCGCATCTCGACGGGATCGAGGAAGCCGCCCTGGAGGCGGCGGGCAGCGCGTCGACGGTGCGCGGGCGCCTGCGGGTGAATGTCGATCCGTTTTTCTCGCGCCTCGTCCTGTCGCGTGAGCTGACGCGCTTCCTCGCGCTCCATCGCGAGTTGCGGCTCGAACTGATCATGCGCGATCAGATCGGCGACCTCGTTGCCGACGGGTTCGATATGGCACTGCGGTTCGGGGATCCGCCGATGGCGGGCTTCACCGCGCGCAAGCTCCTGGAAACGCGGATCCTGACAGTCGCGGCGCCGGCGTACCTGGCTGCGCACGGCCGCCCCGCGCACCCGCGCGACCTTCGCGACCACGCCTGCATCGACTTTCAGGATCCGCTGACGGGCCGCCCCTTCGCGTGGGAGTTCCGCCGCGGCGACGAGGTCGTTCCGGTGCGGCAGCCGGCGCGCCTGATGGTGTCGGACGTCGAGACGATGATCGGCGCCTGTTGCGAAGGCGCGGGGATCGCGCAGGTCATGCAGCTCGGCAGCCGGAACTTCGTCGCGAGCGGCAGGCTCGTCGAGATCTTCCCGGATTGGCCCGACGAGACCTTCCCCCTGTACGCGATCTACCCGTCGCGCCAGCATCGCGCCGCGAAGGTCCGCGCCTTCACCGAATGGTGCCTGCAGCTGGTCGGCGGCGACAACGAGCTCGATGCCGCCGCGACACGGTGAGCCGCGTCCGGGGCTACAGCGCCGCCCGACCGATCGAGGCACCGCCGTCGACGTAGAGTGTCTGCCCCGTCATGAACGCCGCCCCGTCCGACATCAAGAACGCGATGGCTGCCGCAATCTCCTCAGGCCGTCCGAAGCGGCCCATCGGCACCCCGGCGAGGTAGCGCGTCTCGCCCGGGCTGCCCGGCGGGTTGTTGGCCCGGAACAGCTCGGTCTCCGTCGGTCCGGGCGCCACCGCGTTGACGGTGATCCCGGTCGTGGCGAGCTCGAGCGCCCAGGAGCGTGTGAAGCTGACGAGCGCCGCCTTCGCGGCCGCGTAGGCCGTGCGCTCGACGCTGCCGAGGACGGTCAGGCTGGCGACGTTGACGACCCGGCCCCAGCCGCGCCGGCGCATGCCGGGCAGGGTCGCCTGCACGGCCTGAAGCGCCGGATGGAGGTTGACGCGCAGGACCTCGTCCAGCGCGGACATCTCAACGGCCTCAAGTCGCTGTGGCCGCACCAAGCCCACATTGTTGACCACGCCATCGAAGGCGAAGCGTCCGGTCAGGTCTGCAAGAACCGCGTCGGTCGCCGGACCGTCAGCGAGGTCCACCGGCACGAGCGTGCCGGGGAAATCGTCGAGGCCTCCGCGTGCAAGGCCGACGACGTGGTGGCCGTCGCCGGCGAGACGATGGGCCAGCGCCAGCCCGATGCCCTTGCTGGCACCGGTCACGAGAAAGGTTCGGGACATCCTGGATCTCCTTGCGGCCGTGTCTTGTCAGGCGGGAATGGAGGCGGCGCGGCGGAGCGCCGGCAGCATGTCCTCGGGCTCGGGGCGGCGGGTGTAGTCGGGGTTTACCTCCGCGTAGAGGATCACGCCGTCCTGCCCGACGACGAAGCGTCCGGGCATCGGCAGGGTCCAGCTCGCGTCGCCGTTGAACGCCGGCAGGTCGTTCTTCAGGCTCGTGTAGAGATCGACCAGGTAATCGGGCAGCGCGAAGCGCAGGCCGAACGCGGCCGCGACGGCGTTGTGCGGGTCCGACAGGATCGGGAATTCAAGGGCATTCTGGCGGACCGACTTCCGGCTGTTGGCCGCCGTCTGCGGCGAGAGGGCAACGAGGCTCGCCCCGAGCTTCTCGAATTGTGGCAGCGCCTCCTGAAGCGCCCGGAGCTCCATGTTGCAGTAGGGGCACCACACGCCGCGGTAGAAGCTGATCACGAGCGGCCCGCGCGCCTGCAGGGCGTCGGAGGAGACGGGCTGCCCCTCCGGGTCGTTGAGCGTGAACGCCGGCGCACGGTCGCCGGCCCTGAGGGCACGGGTCGCGGCGCCGGTGGCGATCAGCTCCGCGGTGGCCCGGTGCATCGTCCGGATCACCGAGGGCGGGACGGTGTAGGGGGGCTTGCCGGCCTCGAAATCGGCTTTGAACGCGTCGAGCTTGGATTGCAGGGTCATGGATTTGTGCCTCGTGCGACAGGCTGGCGAGCTGGCTTGCGCTGCTGGCTTGCGGGAATGGACCGGCCCGGGGCGAGTCCGGTGGCGTGCGACCGGTCAGGCCTGCGGCACGAGCGCGTTCACCCGCTCGATCGCGCGTTGGACAGCTGGACGCGCGGCCATCGCGTCGTACCAGCGGGCGACATGCGGCGTGTTCTCGAAGCTCACGCCCGCGAACTCGCGTCGCCAGAGCCAGCCGAAATGGGTGATGTCGGCCACCGTGAAGGCGTCGCCGGCGACGTAGCGGCGTTCGGCCAGGACCCCGTCGAGTACACCGAGCGTCCGGTTCGCCTCCGCCGAGAAGCGGGCGATGGCGAGCGGCTGCGGCTCGGCGGCTTGGCGTTGGAAGAAGCCCGCCTGCCCGAAGGCCGGGCCGAGCCCGGAGGCGTGGAAGAACAGCTGCTCGAACACGCGCGCCCGGCCTTCGCCGTGCGGCGGCATCAGGCGGCCGCTCGTCTCGGCGAGGTAGACCAGGATCGCAGCGGACTCGGTCAGGACCAGCCGGCCATCGGCCGCCGCCGGATCGATCAGTACCGGCACCTTCGCGTTCGCGTTCAGCGCCAGGAATTCGGGCGCCTTCTGCTCGCCCTGACGCACGTTCACGCCGTGGAGGCGGTACGGGAGGCCGAGTTCCTCCAGCGCGATGAGGACCTTGATGCTGTTGGGCGTGGCGAAAGCGTAGACCTCGAACATGTTCACTTGGCTCCGGCGGGACCACTGCGCCGATGCGGTGGTGACGGCCGGATTGATGCCCCTCCCCCGATGGACAGGGCAGAAGGCCCGAGGCGATAACGCTCATTCCAGGGAGGCATGGCGTGGACCGGTATCAGGCGATGGCCACCTTCGTGCAGGTCGTGGAATCGGGCTCCTTCTCGGGGGCCGCCCGACTCCTGAATGTCGGCCAGCCCGCCGTCTCCAAGACGATCGCGCAGTTGGAGAACCGGCTGCAGGTCAGCCTGCTCGTCCGCTCGACGCACGGCCTGAGCCCCACGGAGGCGGGCCTGCGCTTCTACGAGCGGGCGCGGGCGGCCATCGCGGAGGCGGACGAGGCCGAGCGCGCCGCCCGAGGCGCGGGGGCCGGTCTCTCGGGACGGCTGCGCGTCTCGGCGGCGACCACCTTCGCCCGGCTCCACGTGGTGCCGATGCTGCCGCGCTTCCTCGCCGAGCACCCGGACCTCGACATCGAGATCGTCCTCGACGACCGGGTAATCGACCTCGTCGGCGAGGGGATCGACCTGTCCCTGCGCATGGGGACTTTGCCGGACTCGGCCGCCGTCGCACGCAAGCTCGCCACCGGGGGCCGTTCGGTGCTCGCCACGCCCGCCTATCTTGCCCGCGCGGGCGAACCGCGCAGTCCCGCGGACCTCGCCGGGCACGAGGCGGTGGTCTACAGCCGGCAGCCCGATGCCTGGTCCTTCACCCGGGACGGCGCCGAGATCTCGGTTGCGGTGCATGGCCGCGTCCGGGTCAGCGCGGCCGAAGGCCTGCGTGCGGCCGTGCTGGCCGATATCGGGCTCACCATCGCGTCGGACTGGATGTTCGTCCCCGAACTGGCGAGCGGCGCGGTCCGGCGGCTGCTGCAGCCCTGGGCGTTGCCTATGATCGATCTCTGGGCGGTCTTCCCCACCGGCCGCATGGCCAGCGCCAAGGCGCGGCTCTTCGCCGGCTTCGTCGAGGCGGTGATGGCCGAGATGCGGGAGCCCCATTCCGCGACGGCATAAGTCTTATCGCTGCGCGCCGTCATCCGTCGCCGGGCGGTGCCGTCTACCTCGTCCTCACGCCGACCAACGGGGCCGGCCACCACGAGGACAGCACCGATGGCCCGTTTCAAGACCTACCGCGACGCGTTCCCCAACGCCCGCCTGACCCGGAAGCCGAACGGCGTGCTGGAGGTCATGCTCCACACCGAGGGCGGCAAGCTCGTCTTCAACGGTCACACCCACGAGCAGTTCGTCGACCTGTTCCACGCGATCGGCGAGGACCGCGACAACCGGGCGGTGATCCTGACCGGTGCGGGGGACGCCTTCATGGACGCGATCAGCCCCGAGGGCTTCGATTTCTTCACGCCGCAGGGCTACGACAAGATCCTGCGCGAGGGCCGCAAGGTGCTCAGCAACATCCTCGACGTCGAGGTGCCGATGATCACCGCGCTCAACGGCCCGGTCCTGCTTCACAGCGAATACGCGCTGCTCACCGACATCGTGCTGGCCACGCCCGAGACGGTGTTCCAGGACAAGCCGCATTTCGAGTTCGGGATCGTGCCGGGCGACGGCATGCACATCCTGTGGCCTGAGGTGATCGGTTCGATCCGCGGGCGATACTTCCTGCTGACGCGGCAGGTGCTGGATGCCCAGACGGCCAAGGATTGGGGCGTCATCAACGAGATCGTGCCGCAAGACCGGCTGCTGGCCAGGGCGCACGAGATCGCGGACGGGATCGCAGCTCTGCCGCCGCTCACCGGCCGGTACACGCGGATCGCGCTCACGCAGCGCCTGCGCCGGCTCGTCGAGGAGGGCACCGGCTACGGCCTCGCCCTGGAGGGCATCAGCGCCGCCGACGTGGCCCGGACCATGGCCGCCCAGAACTGAGTGAGCGCCCGATCCGAACCATCGCACGGCGTGTCGGGCCCGCGAGGATGGCCCGGCACGCCGGAGGCTCAGAAGTAGGCCCGGATCTCTCGGGCGATGTCGTCCCCGTTCGTTTCGAGGGCGAAGTGGCCGGTGTCGAGGAAGCGGACCCGTGCGTCCGGGATATCGCGCTTGAACGCCTCGGCTCCGGGCGGGATGAAGAAGGGGTCGTTGCGTCCCCAGACAGCGAGGAGCCTCGGGCGGCGCTCTCGGAAGAAGGCCTGGATCAGCGGGTAGCGTTCCAGGTTGCGCTTGTAGTCGAGCTTGAGCTTGACTTGGCGGTCCGCATTGCCCGGTCGCGCCAGAATGGCGGCGTCGAGCGTGTACGACTCGGGCTCAATGACCGACGGGTCGGGCACCCCGTGGAAGTAGGGTGCCTTGACGCCGTCGAGGGTCATGCGGGCTCGGATGGCCTCCACGGCGGCCTCGTTCGGCTTTTCCCAATAGGTCCTGAGAGGCGCCCAGGCCGCCTCGCCGAGCCCCTCCAGATAGGCGTTGCCGTTCTGGGACACGATGCCGGCGATGCGGTCGGGATGCGCGAGCGCCAGGTCCCAACCCACCGGAGCCCCGTAGTCGAACGTGTAGAGGCGGTAGCGCCGGAGGCCGAGGACGTCGACGAAGGCCTTGATCGTTCGCGACAGCGACGCGAAGTCGTAGACGTAGCCGCGGTCGTCCGGGACCACCGTGAAACCGAAGGATGGGAGATCCGGCGCGATCAGGCGAAACCGGTCCGCGAGCCTCGGCATGAGATGGCGGAAGTAGAAAGACGAATTCGCGAAGCCGTGCAGCAGCAGGAACACCGGGGCGTCGGGCCGGCCGGCCTCGCGATAGAAGACGTCCACGCCGTCGGCCCGAACCGTGCCGTGGCGGACCTCTGCGACCTCGGCGGGCCGCGTTTCCGCCGCGACGGCGCCGACCGGGCCTAAGCCTGCCGCCATGACGCTGCCGGCGAGAAGACACCGCCGCGTCGTCCTGGCAGGCCCGTCTTGGAATGCCGTGTCCTGTCTCATCGCTCCACTCGCATATGTGCGGGCCGGGGAACGTCCGGATTGCGCGCCTCGCGACCGCGAATGTCGCGCACGTCGAGGCGGATGCACCGGCCTTCGCCGCGAGCCCTCCGACCGTGCCGCGGCGTTCAGGCTCGGGACCGGACAGTGTGATCACGATGAACTCTCTCGGCACTCACTAGAACACAGAGTTTGCGAAACTCAGCCTTACGGATTTCGAGAGGGAGATGGCCCGGCCTTTTCTTACCCGGCGGACGCTCGTCCCAAGCCGGCGGGCGCATCGGCCTTCATGGGGGTGGGATAACGGCACCCAGGGACGCGCGAATGCGCGGCGTCGCGAAGTCGAGGAATGACCGCAGCTTGAGCGGGAGGCGTCCGTGGCCGACATGGACGACGCTGACCGGGACCGGATCAAGCTCGAACGACCGCAGGACGAGAACTTGGCTCCCGGCGGCGACCAGAGGGGCGGCCTGGTACGACAGCACCTGCGTGAGGCCGACGCCGGCCGCCGCGGCGTCGAGAGCGGCCTCGGCCGTGTTGACCTGCAGACGCGACCGCACCCGGACCACTTGGACGGCCTTCCGGTCGGACGTGGCGAAGTGCCAGGCCGGGCCGGCGGCCAGGTCGCTGAAGGTCACGCACGGGATCTCGGCGAGGTCGGATAGCGTGTGGGGCGTCCCGTGGGCGGCGAGGAAGTCCGGACTGCCGCAGACCACGCGTGTGACCGTGCCCAGCCGCGCCGTTACCAAGTCGCTGTCCGGCAGGTGCGAGATGCGGACCGCCAGGTCCACGTGATCCTCCACGAGGTCCAGGGCCCGGTCGGTGAGGATCAGGCGCACGGTGATGTCCGGGAACCGGGACAGGAACGCCGAGACCACCGGCAGGACGTGCAGCCGCCCGAAAACCAGCGGGGCCGTCATCGTCAACGCGCCGCGGGGCTCGGTGTACTCGCCCCTGACCGCCCGCTCGGTCTCCTCGACCTCGCCGAGCAAGCGTCGGCACGCCTCGATGTAGGCGGCTCCCGCGTCGGTCGGGGTGAGCTTGCGCGTCGTGCGGACCAGGAGCCTCGCGCCGAGATGGGCTTCCAGGTCCGCGATCTTGCGGCTGACGCTCGGCAGGGGGATGCCGAGCCGGCGTCCGGCGGCCGACAGGCTCCCGGCCTCCACGGCAGCGACCAGCAGGCTCATGGCCTCCAACCGGTCCATCGCACCCTCTCGTTTTCGGTAACGGTCACTCTCGGAGTGGTCAGATTATCCCGCAGAGTGCAAGTCGGTACCCATGCCTCACCGACGGCGTGCAGCACGGGCTGCATCGCCGGCACCGGAGGGCGAACGATGACTCAGACCACCTACCGCACCGTCGACGTCGACGGCCTCAAGGTCTTCTACCGGGAGGCCGGCGACTCTGCGAAGCCGACGCTCCTGCTGCTGCACGGCTTCCCCTCGTCCGGCCACATGTTCCGCAACCTGATCCCGCTGCTCGCGGACCGCTTCCACCTCGTCGCCCCCGACCTGCCGGGATTCGGCCTGTCCGAGATCAAGCCGCGCGCCGCCTTCACCTACACCTTCGACGCGCTGGCGAAGGTCATCGGCCGCTTCACGGAGGTCATCGGATTGAAGACCTACGCGCTCTACGTCTTCGACTACGGCGCGCCCACCGGCTTCCGGGTCGCAATGGCGCATCCCGAGCGAGTGACCGCCATCGTCTCGCAGAACGGCAACGCCTATGAGGAAGGACTGAGCGAGGGCTGGAACCCGATTCAGCGTTACTGGCGGGATCAAAGCGACGCCAACCGGCAGGCGCTGCGCGAATTGCTGACCCCGGCCTCGATCCGCTGGCAATACGAGCACGGCGTTCCGGACACCTCGCTGGTCTCGCCCGACGGGAGCGCCCTCGACGCGTGGTACATCCAGCGGCCGGAGGTCGACGAGATCCAGCTCGACCTGTTCGGCAACTATGCCAGCAACGTGGCGCTTTACCCCGATTTCCAAGCCTATTTCCGCACGCACCGCCCGCGGCTTCTGGCGATCTGGGGGCGGAACGACCCGTTCTTCCTGCCAGCCGGTGCGGAGGCGTACCGGCGCGATATCCCGGATGCCCAGATCCGGTTCCTCGATACGGGGCATTTCGCCCTGGAAACGCATACCAACGAAATCGCCGAGGCCGTCACGGAATTCCTCAAAGCCTGAAGCGGAGATTGCTAAGGGCCCGCGACAGCCTGAATGACGGAAGGTACAGAAGGGCCGGCCGACCCTGACGGGGCGGCCGCTCTTTCAAAACCTGCTTGATGCAGCAGGAAGCCATGAGAGACTTCCGCTTTCAAGCGACGTCCGATGGCCGGGGAATGTCCGGTGTGGGTGCCAAGCCGAACGTCCGGTTCTGTGCGCGCTGGCGATCCGGCGTGGCGTAGTCTGGCCGTAAGCGGCTGGTCCACTGTGGAGAAGCTTGCAGGGGATGATCCGCCCCCAATGAAGTGGTCCGCCCTGAGGTATGGCTTTCGGGCCAGTGCGAGGACGGACAGATCGGAACGAAGCGGCACAAGCCGGAGGACGTTGTCGCCGAGCTGCGGCAGATGGATGTGCTGGTCTCGCAGGGCCAGAGCGTCGGGGACGCGATCCGCACGACCGGCGTGACGGAGGTGACGTACTATCGCTGGCGCAAGGAGTACGGCGGCCTGAAGAGCGACTAGGTCCGGCGCATGAAGGACTTGGAGACCGAGAACCAGGGGCTCCGGAAAGTGATCGTGGATCTCACGCTCGACACGCTGATCCTGCAGGAGGCTGTCCGGGGAAACTGACTTCTCTATTCGGGGTTCATCGGTCAACGCCCTTTCGTGCGCATCCTGGTTCGACGCGTGATCGGCCCTGTGGAGCTCTTGCTTCTCTCCGAGGTCGGCGAGCGCCGCCTCATGATGGGGTTAGAGGGAGTGGGCGGATCCATCTAAGCCGCGCGCCCGGCAGAACCGACGCTCGAGTTTCCTCGGTCTCACCCGCTCCCATCGTCCCCACAGGGACCTCCTCCACGCCGGAGGAGCTCGGTGTTACGTGATGCTGATCCGTAAGCTTCAGGCCGCCGTCGCGGCTTCGGTCGACCAGCGGAAATCCTTCTCGTCGCGCCACATCCGATGCAGCACGATCGCCAGCTTGCGGGCGACGGCCACGAGGGCCTTCTGCATGCCTCTGCGCTTGGCCACAGCCAGCCCCAGACCTTCAGCGAGGACCATCGAACCCGAGGGCCAGTCAGCAGCACGAGCGCGGCCTCATACAGTGCGGCGCGCATCATCGTGTCGCCGCACTTCGAGACTCGGCCGACCCGCTTCGTCTCGCCGGACTGGTAGAGCCGCGGCGTCAGACCATAATGCGCCCCGACGCATTGCGATCGTCCGAAGCGGGCTGGGTTGTCGACGCAGGTACGGTAGGTCAACGCCACGACCGGCCCGACGCCGGGCGCGGTCATCAAGCGCCGGCAGACCGGGTCGGTGCGGACCTGGTCCAGCAGCATTTTGTGCAGCTTGGCCAGTTGGGTCCGCAGCGCCGAGCGCGCCTCCAGCAGCGGCAGGACCACGGCCGCGACGAAGGGCAGATCGAGCACGAGGTCGCGTACGCGCTGCTCGAAACCGGCAGCCCCCACGACACCGACTTTGAGGCCGAAGTTGCGCAGTTGGCCGCGCAGGTCGCTCTCGATGTCGTAAGCCTTGCGCTGAAGCAGCTTGCGCGAGGTCAGGAGCAGGCGGCGTTGCTGGCTGGCCGGCGTTTTGACGTGGACCGGCTTGAACAGGCCGACCCGCATCATCTGGGCTATGCCCATCGCGTCGTTGCGGTCGGTCTTGTTGATGCGGGCCGAGAGGGCCGCATGCATGTGGCGGGTCTCGACGCAGATCGCCGGCAGTCCGGCTTCGACCAGGCCGGCGTAGAGCCACGGTGAGAGCGGTCCCGCCTCCAGGCCGACACGCGCGTAGCTGTGGCCGAGGTCGATCAGGTGCCGGCCGATCACCTCGGGATGGCTCTCGACGGTGGCCCGGTGCACGACCTTACCATGGGGATCGACGATGCAGATTGCGGTCTCCTTCACGGAGACATCGAGGCCGACGTGGTGCTGCTCGCTCATGGTGGGGCTCCGGGATTGGATCGAAGCGCCATCATGCCGCCGCTTCCGCCGCGCGAGGCACCCCGAATACCCCATCTAGCCCCGCGCGCCGACGTGCCTGCATTGAGCTTGTGATGGACGTCCTGGACGTCTCTGAGCCCCGCGCGTGCCGTGCGCTCGGTCAGCATTGTTCGACGCAGCGCAAGGTGCCGCGGGGCAGAGACGATGAGGCGGCGCTGACCGCCGATCTCGTGGAGCTGGCGCGCCGGTACGGGCGCTCCGGCTACGAGAGCGTCCATGCACGCCAAACCCGCTCGCTGCGGTTTTGTCCCGCGCTCTAAGAGCCGGTCTCGTTCGCCCAGCTACGCCGGATCGCCGACGGCGACGACCTGCTGCGGCTCATGATCGAGACGCGGAAGGATCAAGCCGCGCGGATGAAGTGGGCCATCACCGCCTTCTTCGCCAAACCGGACGGCGTCCCCCCTGGACCGACTGGCTGCGCATAGGCCTGGAGGACGTGCTCGTCCTCGACGCCTGGACCACCTTCAAGCAGCGCTCCCGCGCGGGCGACCTCCTGGCCCTGAAGCCGATCGACGGCGCCCCCATCAAGCCGATCCTCGGCGAGGACGGCCGCCTGCCGATGCCCTGGGTGCAGGGCGGCGAGACCGTCTGGCCCGAGGCCTACCAGCAGATCCTCAAGGGTCTCGGCCTGTCCTTCGGCGCCGGCATCGCGGTCGGCTTCTCCGGGGCGCAGGGCCGCACCGACGCCACCGCCCTCAAGGCCGCGAACAAGGCGGGCGTCAGCCTCGCCCTGACGTAGCCGCGGTGCCGATTCGGCGCCGCGCCCCCTCAACCCGAACCCTCGTGAGGCCGACATGACCGCTCCCCTCGTGCGGGCGACCTTCTTCGCGCGGCTGCGCGCGTCGGGGTTGCTCGGCGCCACCCTCGCGCAGACCGAGGTCGACGGGCTGACCGGCCTCCTCGACGTCTGGGAGCGGCAGGGCTGGCCCGGCGATCTCCGCCACGTCGCCTACACCCTGGCCACCGCCTGGCACGAATGCCGGCTGAACCTGTCGATCCGCGAGGACGGTCTCGGGCGCGGGCATCCCTACGGTGTGCCGGTGGACGGCCGGGTCTATTACGGCCGCGGCGCCAGCCAGCTCACCTGGCTCGACAATTACCGGCGGTTCGGCCGGCGGCTCGGCCTCGACCTCGTCGGCGATCCGGACCTGGCGCTCGTGCCGGAGACGAGCGCGGCGATCCTGATCGTCGGCGCGCGCGACGGCCTGTTCCGCCCCGGCCATGCCCTCGCGCGCTACTTCGACGGCGGCACCGACGATCCGGAGGGTGCGCGGGCCATCGTCAACGGCGACGGCGCGCGGAACGGCGCGCGGATCGCGGGCCATCACGCCGTCTTCCTCGCCTGCCTCCGGGCGGCGTGCGCCGCCGCGCCGCCGCCGGCCGCCCCGCCGCCGCCATCGACCGCCTGGTGGCCGCGCCTGCGCGAAGCCGTCCGCCGCAACATGCAGAAGGGGGCCTGACCATGGGGTTCCTCGCCCTCCTGCCGGCGCTGCTCGGCGCGCTCGGTCCGATCCTCCAGAAGGTGCTGCCCGACGAAGGCCAGCGGCTCCAGGTCCAGCTGGAGTTGCAGAAGGCCCTGATCGAGCAGCAGGACGATCTCGGCCGGGCCATGGCCGAGGTGATGAAGGCCGATGCGGGATCCGAGAGCCCGCTCGCCCGCAACGCCCGGCCGATCACCGTGCTGTGGGCGCTGGCGATGATCACCTGGGTGGGCGTGGTGGCGCCGATGCTCGGCCTGCAGGTCGAGGTGGTGGCGGCGCTCAAGGGCGTGCCGGCGGAGCTGTGGTCTCTGCTCACCGTCGGGATCGGCGCCTACATGCTGGCCCGCTCGGTGGACAAGATCGTGCCGCAGGTGCTCGGGCCGAAGGGCTGAGCCTCGCGGCCGCGGGCGCACCCCGATGACGGACGAGACACCGCCCCGGGCCCGGACGGCGCGACCGGGCCGCGGCGAGCGAAGGACCGGACCCATGGCCGACCATCTGCCCGAATGGATCGGGCGCCTGATCGAGCGCGTCGAGGCCACCGGCCGCCAGATGGATGCGCTCGGGGGCAAGCTCGACCGCATGGACGAGAAGCTGGAGGGCGTGGCCTACCGGCGCGACATCGAGCACTTCGTGGCGCGCGACGAGATCGAGCGGCGGATCGACAAGGCGGTGGACGGCGCAAAGGCGGAGGCCGCCAAGGGGCTGGCCGAGGTCGCCGGGCAAGTGCGGGATCTGCGCAAGATCGGCTGGGGGCTGGCCTCGGCGGCGCTGCTGGCCTTCGGGGGGATCGTGCTGGCGAAGATCGGGCTGGCGGGGCGGTGAGCCGGATCGGTGACCGGAACCGCGCCGCCATCACCGCGTCGAGCCGGCCTCCACATTCGCCAAGCGTAGACCCTCTCAAACCGCTCGGCTCCGATCGCGGCGGTTTTCTCGTACTGGTGGCCCGCCGCTTGCCTGAGCTCAGCTTCCTCCCAGGATCCACTCAGCCCCGCCGGCACCGCCGCGCGGGGCTTTTTCGAGCCCCCCTGGCTTCGTCAGTATCGAACTATCTCTCGAGCGAGCGCGTTTCTCAGCCTTCAGTGCAAAGGAAGGTTCTCATGCGCCATCGCGTTCTCGCAGCCGCCGCTGCTTTCAGCCTCCTCGCAGGCGGGGCCTCTGCGCAGGCTCCCGCGGCGACTCCCGTGGCGCCCTCCGCTCCTGGCACTTCAGGCGTGGTTGCGCCGCAGAACAGCACGACCGGTAGCACGGGCGCCGTGACGACTTCGCCGACCGGGCAGCCGGCCGACACGATGTCGAACAGCTCGTCCTCCGCCGGGAATGCCAATCAGCCAGAGCGCGCCGTTCCTCAGGGCGGCGGCGGTGGCGGCAGCAGCAGGTAGCCGCTCATCGCCATCATCTGCGTGCGTTTTCTTCAGCCCCGCCGGCATTGCCGCGCGGGGCGTTCTCACAGTCTGCTCTGCTCTTCGAATGCGCCCTAATTGCAGGTCAACTTCCGGCCCTCGGCCATCCCGACCTTGCGGTAGTGTTCCAGACCCGACTTGATCGCTCGGCCAATGACCGCTCGGCGCACGTCCGGATTGCAGCGCAGATACTCTTCCTCGTTGAACGCGTAGTCGCCACGCCCGCCCCGGGAGCCTCGGTCGTAATCCCGATCGTAATCGCGGCGGTCACGGTCGCCGTAGCCGCGATCTCCGTAGCCGCGATCTCCGTAGCCTCGGTCACGGGGCCCGTAGTCGCCGCGATCGTAGCCGTAATCGCGTCCGCCGTATGGCTGCGCGAGGGCCGGAGCGGCTCCGCTGAGTAGCGCCAGGCCAAGGACGGTCGCTGAGATCGCCTTCATGTCGTGCTCTCCGTTGTTGCGGGGCGTGAACGCTTTCAACGGTGGGTGGTTCGATTTGCCTGAGCGGATGCCGCTCCCTCGCTCTCCGACTCACTGCCGTCAGCGGGGCTTTCCTTTCCCTGCGTCCGGCCTGGCCTCGGTGCGAGGTTTGACTGAACTTCCCCCCTTTCGGTGCCCGACCTGAGAAGCCCGCCCGGCGCGCCGGCGCGGGCTTTTTCGTGCGCGGAATCCCGGCGCGGGATTGGCCGGCAGCCGGCACGAGCACGGCTCGGTAACCGGTACTCGCCATCTTACCGCCGAGCCGCGTTGCGTATCGGCTCGGCTCACACGCTGGTGAGATCGGACGCTCCCCCGCCCCGTGAGCAGATCGGGGCGGGGCCGAGCGGGTCTCGCACCCGCAAACGCAGACGTTCACGTTGCCCCGGGCACCCTGGTTTCGGCCGGGGCGCCGCTCGCCGATTTGGGCGCGGGAACCGTGCCGCCGCGTGCGCGTAGACCAATCCCCAAGCGTAGACTCTCTCGAACCGCCCGGCTCCGGCCGCGGCGGTTTTTTCGTGTCCGGCGTCTGCCAGCCGGCCATATCCCTCGAATGCGCCGACCCCGCCGGCCCGCCGCACGGGGCTTTTTCTCGTGCTCAGACGATCACGGCCTCAGCCGTCATATCGGCGCGCGCCGTCTCGGGCAGCTCCTCGAAGCCGTGATAACCGGCGGCCTGGGCGGCGACTTCCAATGCCCGATCCGCTGTGTCGGCCTGTCCCGTCCAGAGGACCGCGCGCGTGCTGTTCTGCCTCACCTGGAAGATCGTCATGCTTACCTCCCGTGCCGTCGATCGTGCGTCGACTGGCAAAGGCAGGATCACCCGGACCTGTTCCGCCCGCAATAGGGTGTCGCCCTGTCCCTTCGGACATCTGCCCGCCGGGTTCGCCGGCGCGGGCTCTTTCGTGCTCGGAATCCCTGCGCGGGACCATCCTCCGGCCGACACCGAACGGCTCGGTAACCGCCGCCGGGCATCCAGCATCACGAGCCGCGTTGCGTATCGGCTCGGCTGGGCCGCGCCGCAGCTCTTCGGCGTCCATCCGGAGCACGGCTTCCTGCGCGTGACGTAGGCCGGCGCCCTGATGGTCAACGCTAGCCGGACCGTCGGCGTCGAGCCCAACCGGATCGTGTTCGACCGGTTCTCCGGCTACCGGACCAAGCCGGGTCAGACCTGGGGCCCGCCGGTCCGGGAGTTCGCCGCCAAGCGGCGCGGCTGACGCTCAGCCCTGCAGGCTCTCGGCGAAGTCGTCCGGCACCTCGCCCCACTGGCCGAGGATCGTGACGCCCTCCAGCTCGCCGGTCTCGTCGTCGGCCACCACCTTCAGCGCCGCCGCGCCAGGCATCCGCTTGGCCAGGGTCTCGGCCTTCTTCAGCGCGCCGCTCTCCGTCTGCGCCGGCTCCTGGCGGGCCGGGCGCAGGCGCTTGCGGTGGATCTCGAACGGCTGCACCACGAAGCTGGTCGTCATCGCCATGGTGCGGCTCCCGTCCTTACGCCGACTTGCTGCCGACCCGTACCGCAGTGAACGCGCGGAACAGCACGGGCCGGCCTGCGGCATCGCGCACGTCCACCGACCACACGGTCCAGTCCTGACAGCCGACCCCCTCCATCAGGCCCAGCGCCACCCGGTCCGCGTGCTGCCGGATCTCGCGGATGCTCGACAGCCACCGCCCCTGCAGGTCGAACACGGCATCACCGCCTCCCAGGCAGTGGAAGCGATAAAGCCTCCGCGGCATTGGCGTTTTCCCGACCTCTCCACACGGGCCCACTGCGATCTCCGCGGGATCCGACACGGCCATTGAACCACGCCCCACCATCGGGCTTTGTTCCCGATGTGTTCTAGTCGAGGTTGTGATCCGGATGCATGCCCAACGGCACGAACCGTCTGTGGAGATCCGTCTGTCCGAGGCCGAGGTGATCGCCCTGGCCTATCACCGGGCCGCCTCCGGCGATGCCTGGGCCGCCCTCGTTCGGGCGGTGGAGGATGCGCTCACCGACCTGCAAGACGCCGAAGCGCGCGTGCTCGCACAGGGCCGGCTGATCTCCCGCGGATACGCGCGATGCCGCGCCGGGACGGCCTGAGCCCCGTGCCGATCCACCCGATCGACGCGTTGCTGCTCGGGAGTCCCGACGCCGTCCGCGTGCCCCTGATCGGGCAGGCGCTGTGCGCCGGCTTCCCGTCGCCCGCCGACGATTTCCTGGAGGGCGCGCTGGAGCTGCCGCGCTGGCTCGTGCCGAACCCGCCCGCCACCTTCCTGTGGCGGATCAGTGGCTCGTCCATGGAGGGCGCCGGCATCTATGACCGCGACCTCGCCTGCGTCGACCGCAGCCTCACGGCCGGCCATGGCAGCATCGTCGTGGCGGCGGTCGACGGCCAGATGAGCTGCAAGCGCCTCGTGATCGACGGCAACACCGCCCGGCTCGCCTTCTGCAACCCGGACCTGCCGGCCTTCGCGGTCGAGGAACTCGGCGAGGGCGTGATCTGGGGCGTGGTGCGCTTCTCGATCCGCTGGCACGTCGCCCGCGGGCAGGTCTCGTGAGCACGCCGGAGGCGCGCCGGCGCGACCGGATCGGCGGCGGCCGCGCCGTGGCGCTGATCGACGGCAACAGCTTCTACTGCTCGTGCGAGCGGGTGTTCGACCCGAAGCTCGCCGCCGTGCCGGTGATCGTGCTCTCGAACAACGACGGCTGCGCCATCGCCCGGACCAGCGAGGCCAAGGCGCTCGGCATCAAGATGGGCGATCCGTTCTTCAAGATCCGCGACCTGTGCCGCGCCCAGGGCGTACGGGTGTTCTCGTCGAACTACACGCTCTACGGCGACATGTCGGGCCGGACCAACGCGGTCTACCGGCAGTTCAGCCCGCAGGTGGAGATCTACTCCATCGACGAGAGCTTCCTGAACCTCACCGACGTGGCGCCGGGCCTGCGGGTCGAGCTGGCGCGGGACCTGCGCACCACGGTGCGGGCCTGGACCGGGATCCCGACCTGCGTCGGCATCGGCCCGACCAAGACGCTGGCCAAGCTCGCCAACCACATCGCCAAGACCGTGCCGGATCTCGGCGGCGTCTGCGACCTGACCGACCCGACGGCCTACGCGCATTGGCTGTGCCGGATCGACGTCGGCGAGGTCTGGGGCATCGGCCGGGCCTCGCTCGCCAAGCTCCAGGCGATGGGCGTCGAGAGCGTCGCGGACCTGCGCGACCTCGACCCGCGGCCGGTGCGCAAGGGCCTGACCGTGGTGGGCGAGCGGATCATCTACGAATTGCGTGGTGCGGCCTGCCTGCCACTGGAGATGGTGCCGGCGCGGCGGAAGGGCTGCGCGGTGACGCGCTCGTTCTCCAGCCGAATCACCGAGCGGGCGGTGCTGGAGGAGGCGGTGGCGGCGCACGCGACGCGGCTCGGCGAGAAGCTGCGGCGCGAGGGTCTCGGCACCAACCATGTGACGATCTTCTACCACACGAGCGAGCACGACCGCGACGAGCCGATGCGCTCGGTCTCGACCACAATGCGCTTGCCGGAGCACAGCTCGGACACGCTGGCGCTGATCAAGGCCGCGCGGCACGGGGTGGCGAAGACCTGGCGCGAGCCGGGCGAACGGCCGTGGCGGTACAGCAAGGCCGGGCTCGTGACGAACGACCTCGTGCCGCTGTCCCACAGCCCGCGGGCGCTGATCGGCGGGCTGGACCGGGAGCGGTCGGGCCCGCTCATGGCGGCGATGGACGCGTGCAACGCGCGCTGGGGCCGCGGCGCCGTGGTGCCGGCGCGCGCGGGGCTGGTGAGCCGGCGCGACTGGAACACGAAGTTCGAGATGCGCACGCCGCGCTACACGACGCAGGTCGGCGAGTTGCCGGTCGCCTACGTCTGAACCGCTCCTTGAGCACGCGGCCGAGTGCTTTGGGTGGATTTCTGCCGGTCCGCTTCTCAGCGGCAAACGCATAAAAGCGGACGCACACAGAAAAATCTTAATTCAATAACTTTTTCAGAAAGTAGCGGCTCACGCCCTGGGGGTAGTTCGGCAAGTTTCCAAAGATCTCGTAGCCAATGGCTTTGTAGAATTCGGGCGCTTGGAAACCGTGCGTATCTAGCCAAACGCCTACACAGTCGCGCTTAATAGCGGCCTCCTCCGCCGTACGGACTAAACGGCGTCCAAAGCCTTGGCCTCTTAAACTGTCTGGCACAACAAGGAGTTCGATGGTCAGCCAACCGTAAGAGAATTTACCCCAAAGTCCTCCAATAGAAATTCCGATATCGTCTTTGAGCAGTACCGCGAGCCGCTCAAAACTAGATGGTCCAGCAGTAGCGTCATTGAAGGCAATAAGGTTTTTGTAGATCGCGAGCCGGTCCTCTTCGTTTGGCTCGTGCGTTACATAGAGCGTGGTCCCCATCGCTGGCTCCTCCGAGGCATCCATCGTTATCAAGAGAACCAAGGCTTCCTTGTCCAGCCAGAGTTGGCGGCCTGCCAGCAGGGGACTGCTTCCGGGAAGTGCCGATGGCGATCGGGGCGACGGGGTTGGGTCGGGAGCCGAACAGTAGCTCGGGGTGGCTTCGCAACGGTCTGCATCCGAGCAGAAAGATGTTGAGGCGGACACCGCACCTCGCTCGCTAAGGTCCTCTGCCATCCGCTGAGGTCTCATACTGCGAACGGGGCTACTGCCCACGCCATGCCGGACTTCAAATCGTCCCGCGTTCCTGCGATCCATTTAGCTAATGGCAACAGCCGAAGGCCGTAGGGCTCGGCCATACCCTGCGCCTCCGAAACATACGGTGCATGATCGCCAGGGCGATGGACGACTTGGACAACGTGTGTGATGCCACGAGGGCGAGGGTGATTACTCGCCCATGCACCGCCGCCCTGCTGCAAGCCGATCGTCGCGAAGGGCGGCAGTTCCGCGACGGTTATATGGTCGCCTGTCACTATGACGCCGCAGCGCCGTTCCAAGTTTTCGATCAAGCGGTCCGACCAAGTGTGGACCGCCGCCATGTCCGCATCGCTGAAGAGCAGGCGTCCGGCCTCACGGTTCGCAGCAGCCATACCTGCGGACAGAAGTAGAGCGGTCCAGCCCGAGCAGTCGATGACGGGAGGATGATCGTTCAGCCCACTCGCCTTGGTCCCTCGCTTATAGCCCACCTGTCCGGTGTACCGCTCAACGAGCGCCCACATTGCTGCGCCTGTTGCGTCAATCCACGAGGCGTCGTTCATGCGTGAGAGACCTTCTCAGGGCTTCGAAGGTAGCCCAGCGAACGTCGCTCAACCACCCCAATCCACTGTCGTCAGATGGGTGAACAGCGTCCGCTTCCGGGAACAGCCGAACGGAGTTCAGGCGGCAGGGTCGGGTCGCATGCGGAAGGTCCGCTTCCGGATGGAGAATCCAGTTCCGATCGCGATCCCAGCCAACCGTTCGAATAACGCGCGCGTATGAGATGAAGCTCAACGCGGTAGCAAATGGCCACTATCGACCCAGCCTCCCCGTTGATGTCAGACCGCGCCTTGTCCCTGCCCGGTCAGCAATTGATATTCGGAATTGTTCTCCATCATTGCGTCGATGTCGAATTGTACAGCCTTTAATCGATGGCCGCCCTGAAGATGTTCTGCCAGTCTTACGGGAATGGGTCTGTCGTAAAGATTTTGTTAACCATCTTTGAGGAAAACATTCGTCGAATTGGGCGGCCTCGATGACGGGCAATCCGTGCACCGATGACCCCAACCCTCTCGCTGAGGGCTGCGCAGATGTGCGGATCCGTGCGAGCAAAGAGCCTTTTCTCGATGCCGTCTCTGTCAGGTCAGCCATCTGTTGTGATTTGCCACGGGACGGTCCGTAGCCGCGAACGATTTCTGGTTACGGCCACCGCCACCCTGGCATTGATCGTCAGCTTCTCTGCGCACGCCGCCGAGCAATCCCAACCCCAAGTGGTCATCGGCGCAGATGGCCGGGATGGCAAAGTCGTCATCATTGGCCGGAACACTTCTGCCACGCCCGGCCAGGCTGGCGGCGATCTGACCTTGATCGATGTCGATACCGCAGCCGCCGGGCTTGATCCCGCCGTGACGCTCCAAATTGGCTCGAAGGGCGGACGCGGTGGACGAGGCGACGATTTTGGCCTCGGTTCGGTTTTCGGCGCCAACGGAGGCGCCGGCGGTGCCGTCTCGGTAACGTTGTTGGAGGACGTCGCCGGACTGGGCGACCAAGTCAGCAGCGGCGCTCGGCCGGAGTTCAAGCCCATTCCCCGGTTCCTCGTTTTTTCCCGGGGCGGGGATGGCGGATTCGCCCTCACGAACTTCGGCGGCGGCGGAGATGCCGGCCCAGTTGCGCTCACCGTTTCGTCCATGGTCTCGACCGTGGGGCAAGCCTTCCTTGGCGTGCGAGTGAGCGCCACCGGGGGAAATGCCGGCTCAGGCGGGGTTGCCGCCGACCAGACTGCGTTCCGGAAGGGCGGGACCGGCGGGTCGGCCTCGCTCGTCGTGACGCCGTCCGGGCAGGTGAGCACCGACGGTGCCGGTGCTACTGCGGCGATCGTCGAGTCCATCGGCGGCGCGGGCGGCAACCGCGGAACAGGAACCGCCTACAGCAAGCCCGAGGTGACGCAGGGCGGCATCGGTGGCCCTGCGCGCCTCGACATGGCCGGCACGATCAGGACGGCTGGCGACTATGCCTTCGGCGCCCTCGTCCAGAGCATCGGCGGTCGAGGCGGAAGCCAGGGCGATGCAGGGGGACGGGATGGAGCCCGAGGCGGCGACGGCGGCACCGTCACGGTGATCCAGCGCGGCACCGTGGTCACGCAGGGCGATTATGCCCTGGGCATCGTTGCGCAGTCGGTCGGCGGCCCCGGCGGCAGGGGCGGCGACGGCATCTTCGGCGGCGGCAAGGGTGGGGATGCCGCCACGGGCGGATCGGTGACATTGACCAACAGCGGCACCGTGACGACTGGCGGTACCGGGGCGATCGGTCTGGTCGCGCAGAGCATCGGTGGCGGCAGCGCCGACACGGCCCTGCCCCTCTCGCCCCTGGCCGTGAGGTCCGAGGCAAATGGCGGCGGTGCCGGGGGCAGGACGCTGTGGTTCTCCACCGGCGGTACCGGCGGCACCGGGGGGAGAGGCGCCACCGCCGAGATCGTCGATGCCGGCGGCAGGATCGTGACCGCGGGTGACGCCGCATACGGCGCCCTCGTCCAGAGCATCGGCGGCAGCGGCGGCATCGGCGGCGACGCGTTCACGGCGAATGCCTTCTTCTCTGTCGGCCTGGGCGGCAGCGGCGGCGGCGGCGGCGATGGCGGCCTCGCCCGCTTCACGGGCGTCGGCGGGACGGTCGAGACCGGCGGTGACGGCGCGACGGCCGTGCTGGTTCAGAGCATCGGCGGCGGCGGCGGTGCCGGCGGCGAGGCCAGGACCAAGGCGGTGGGTGTAGGGCTTTCGGCGTCGTGGGCGATCGGCGGGAGCGGAGGCCGAGGCGGACAGGGCGGCTCCGCCGTCATCGAGAGCGGCAGCACGGTCACGACCGTCGGCCTCGGCGCGGACGGCCTCGCGGCGCTCAGCATCGGCGGCGGCGGCGGCGTGGGCGGCCTGGCCAACGCGCAGGCGATCACGGCACCCCTCGTGACCCCGACCGGCAAGACGCTGCCGAGCTTCGCGTTCTCCACCGCGATCGGCGGTTCGGGAGGGGATGGTGGCGCGGGCGGCGCAGCGCGTGTCGCCAACACCGGCCTCGTCACCACTTACGGCGATGGGGCGACCGGCCTCCTCGCCCTCAGCGTTGGCGGCGGCGGCGGAATCGGCGGCAACGCGACGGCCTACGCGCTGGCCGTCGCACCGCCGCAGCAGATGGCTGTGGCTGCCACCACGATCCTCGGCGGCATGGGCGGCGGCGGCGGCAACGGCGGCAGCGCTACCATCACCAATCGCGGGACCGTGCGGACCTCCGGCGACGGCGCGTCCGGCATCGAGGCCCTGAGCATCGGTGGCGGCGGCGGAACCGGCGGTGGCGCGACCGCGACGAGCAACACCTTGAGCCTGCGCCAGAACATCGCCATCACCCGGGGCATCGGCGGGAAGAACCGCGATCGGAGCGGTGGGGAGGGTGGAGGCGGTGGTACCGGCGGCGACGTGACCGTCACTCAGACGGGTCGCGTCATGACCGGAGGTGACGCCGCGATCGGCGTCCTCGCGCTGAGCGTCGGCGGCGGCGGTGGTAATGCCGGGCCGGCCTCGGCAGTCGCGACGTCCGGAGTCTCCTTCGACAAGACCCTCAACGAAGTTCTCGGCAAGCTCCCGATCGCCGACACCCTGTCGGTGAGCGATACCGTTGGCGGCTCAGGCGGCGTCGGCAACCGCGGCGGTACCGTCCAGGTCACGAACGAAGGCACGGTCTTGACCGGCGGTTCGAACGCGACCGGCATCCAGGCGCAGAGCATCGGCGGCGGCGGCGGCAACGGCGGCGAGGTGTCGGGTGCCGCCACGGGTACGTTCAAAATCACCCGACAGCTTGGCGGATCCGGCGGGACTGGTAGCACGGGCGGCCCAGTGGCTGTCGTCAACGCCGCGACCGGCACGGTCGCGACCTCGGGTGACGGCGCACACGGGATCCTTGCCCAGAGCATCGGCGGCGGCGGCGGTACGGGGGGCAGCCTCGCGGCCGGAACGGATGTCGCGCCCGACGCCGTCGGGGAGATCTGGCAACAGATCAAGCAGGCGATCGGCGTCGAAGCGTATCAGCAGTGGGCCGCCGACAAAAATAACAAGGACGACAAGAAATCGCTTGAACAGTTCCTCAAGGACATCAAGGCCAGCGACACCTACAAGGGGCTCGCTGACAAGCTGAAGAAATCGGATTTCGGCAAGGCGCTGAAATCCTACTCGACCGGCATCTCAAACTACCTGGACACACAGAAGAAGACCGGGACCAAGCTGCCCAATATCTCGGCAACTTTGGCTCTCGGCGGCGACGGGGCAAGCGGAGGCTCCGGTGGCGAGGTCAACGTCAAGAACGAGGGGACGATCACGACCCTTGGAGCCTCCGCTCACGGGATCATGGCGCAGAGCATCGGCGGCGGCGGCGGCCAGGGCGGCGTTTCGTTCGCACAGGCCACCAATGCGACCAACATCGCGGCGACCGTCGGCGGCTCGGGCGGCACGGGCAATACTGGCGGTCCCGTCGGGATCCTCAACCTCGGTACGGTCGCTACAGAGGGCAATGCAGCCTACGGCCTCTACGCGCAGAGCATCGGCGGCGGCGGCGGGACCGGTGTCGGCGCCAGCGTCGACAGCCAAGTCAACAAGGGTTTGACACTCAATCTGAACGTCGGCGGCCGCGGCGGTGTCGGCGCGCATGGCGGCGACGTCACGATCGAAAACCGCGGCACCGTCGCGACGGCCGGGATCGAGGCGCATGCCGTTGTCGCTCAGAGCATCGGCGGCGGCGGCGGCAGCTTCGCCGCACCGGCTGGCGACGACGCGGCTGACGATGGCACGACCAAGGACGGCTCCGGGAGCGACGCCAAGAGTGGCGCCAAGGATGACACGAAGAGCGATGCCAAGGCGCTGACGGATGCGCTGCTCGCAGCGCTCGACATCGTACAGATCGCACCGCCGGAGGATCCTGCCTCCGTCTCGGCCAAGTCCGGCAGCCTGACGCTCGGCGGTTCCGGAGCCATGGCGGGCAATGGCGGCACCGTGCGGATCGTTCAGGACGGCACAGTCGCCACGAGCGGCTTCGGCGCGGTCGGCATCCTGGCCCAGAGCATCGGCGGCGGCGGCGGGCTCGCCTCCGTGGCGGCGGGACCGGGCGGCCATAAATATACGTTCGGGCTGGGCGGCACGGGCGGTGCCGCTGGCGATGGCGGTTCGATCCAGGTCAGGATGGGGGCGAGCGCGCAGATCCTGACCACCGGCGACGCGGCACCGGCTCTGCTCTTGCAGTCGATCGGCGGTGGCGGCGGCTACGGCGGCGCCCATCAGGCCATGGGCTACGCGATCCCCTACGGACTGGCGGACGGCAGTAGCGGCTCCGGCGGTGCGGTCAGGGTCAACCTGGAGCAGGGCTCCGTCATCCACACCGCGGGCACGCAATCCCACGGCATCGTCGCTCAGAGCCTCGGCGGAGGTGGCGGGCTCCTCGTCGGCCTGTCCGGCGAGACGGCGATGCAGCCCGTGCGAAGCCGCGCCGTAACCGGGAGCGGCGGCGATATCTCCATCGAGTCGGCCGGGTCGATCATCGCGTCCGGCCTGGACGCCCACGCGATTCTGGCGCAATCCGGCGTCCAGCGGACCGATGGTAGCCTCGAGCCCGATCTGAGCCGCAGCGGCAAGATCGTCATCCGGGTCAGCGGCCTCGTCACTGGCGGCAGCGGCGCGGGCGCGGCGATGCGCGTCGAGGGTGGGCACGACAATAGGATCGCCATCGAGGAGGGCGCCGTGGTCAGCGCCGCCTCGGGCCGGGCGATCGTCGGCGCGTTCACCACCGGCACGATCACCAATCGCGGTACGCTGATCGGTGACGTCGACCTCACAGGCGGAGGGCAGACGGGTCGCGTCGTGTTCGACAACGGATTCGACGGCGCAGCTTCGGCGATCCTGCGCACCGGTCCCGACGGTGTCATCGCCCTGGGAGATGGCGGCCGCCTGCGCAACGGCGCCATCCTCGACATCGGCGGGGTCGGCAAAGTCGCCCGGGCGACGATAACCGGCAATTTCGAGCAGACCGAGTCCGGGCGCCTGTTGGTCGATATCGCACCGCTGGCGACAGATCCCGCCTTGCGGAACGATCTTCTGACCGTCACCGGCACCGCCTCCCTGAGGGGCGTGGTCGAGCCGCACGTGATCGATGGTCTCTCGCCCGGCCGCTACACTTTCCTCAGGGCCGGCCAAGTGGAGAACGTCGGCGCCAGCGCCACCGGAAGCAGCATCAGCTCGGGGGCCATCCCAATCTCCTGGACGATCGTCTCGACGGGGAACAGCATCGCGCTGGTGCCGCAGGCTCATTTCACGGCGCCGGTCGGCGTGACCCTGACCGAGGACCAGCGCAGCGTGGCGCAAGGCCTGCAGGATGCCTGGGATGGAAACACGACGAAGCTGGGCACGCTCTACGGACGCTTTCTCTCCGTCGACAGCTCGAAGGCCTATGCCGCCGCCCTGGACGAGTTGAAGCCAGAATCCAACCAGGACAACCTGACCGACCGGACGCTCGATACCCGCAAGGGTCTCCAGCGCGCCATGAGTTGCCCGGCGTTCACGGGAACCGGTACGCTTCTGCGTGAGGGTGAATGCGTCTGGGGGCGCATCACCAGCGCTCACACGACCCAATCCGCCACCGCGGACGACGTTGGCTACCGTCAGACCGCCCTCAGCTACCAAAGCGGACTTCAGACCGAGTTCGCCCCGGACTGGTTCTTCGGCCTCACTGGCGCCTACACACGGGCGATCCAGAGCGACCCCGACCGGATCACCGGGACAACGAGCGATGCCGCCGATGTCTCTGCGGCGCTCAAGCACCAGATTGGCCCCTGGCTGCTCGCGGCTTCGGCCAACCTTGGTTATTCCTGGGCCGACAACAAACGTCTGATCGATTTTGGTGGCGCTACCGCCACGGCGCGCAGCAAGTCCGGGATCCTCACCGCGGGCGGTCGGCTGCGGGCGAGCTACCAAGTCTTGTTCGGCGACTGGTATCTCAAGCCCTACGCGGATCTGGACCTGCTCTACAGCTACAGCCCTGCCTATTCCGAGACCGGGGCGCCGGGCTTCAACCTCGATATGCGGCCGGTGGCCAAGACGCTGGTGGCATTCAGCCCGATGATGGAGATCGGCGGCCGGATCGACCTCGACGGGGGGCGCTGGGTCCGCCCCTACGGCACCCTTGGCGTGACACTCCTGTCGGACGACCATTTCACCGGCAAGGCGAGCTTTAACGGGACCGGCGCGCTGGGCCTGTTCGCTACGGAATCATCGATCCCCGATCGCCTCGGCGAAGTGGGGCTGGGTTTTCAGGTCAGCCTCGGTGGCGGCATCGAGGTGACCGGCGAGTATCAAGGTCAAGTCGGAGACCACTTCCTCTCGCATGCGGGGACTGCTCGGATGCAGCTGCGCTTCTGAGAAAGGCTGCTGCCGACCTCACCAAAACCCATCGCGGTCGATTGAATGCCGTGGGGCATCTACTTTCGACACTTTCGTCCAAAAGCGGACCGTCTCCAAACGACCCATATCGACCGTCCCGACAGCCGTTGCTACGTCCCGAAAGCGGTCCTTCTCGGTGCTGGGCGACGCAAATTGGGAGCGGACAGCGATCGGACGCATCAGACGGGGATGCGGACGCGCACTGGACCACGATGATGACCTCGCGTGGAGGCAGATCCACCTGGAACTATCCGACCTTCGCGAACGTCGCGCGCACATCTGCGACCAAGGCCGAAGGGTTCTCCATCGCCGCGAAATGTCCGCCCCTTGGGGGCCGGTTGTAATGACGCAGGTCCACGAAACGCTTTTCCGCCCAGCGCCGTGACAGCCGCATCACCTCACCGGGGAACACACTGACGCCGGCTGGCAGCGGCATGGGTTCGCTCGGCATACCCGCTTGGCCTTGCGCGTTGTCCCAATAGAACCGCGCCGAGCTGGCTCCGGCGTTCGGCAGCCAGTAGAGCATGATGTCGTCGAGCATGTGGTCCAGCGGGATCACGCGCTCGGGCTCGCCGCCGCTGTCGGTCACGTCCTGAAACAGCGCGTAGATCCAGGCCGCCAGCCCCACCGGCGAGTCCGCCAGCGCAAATCCGACCGACTGCGGACGCGTGTTCTGCAGCTTCATGTAACCCGACTGCACCCGGTCGTATCGCGCCATGCCGGACAGCATCGCCTGCTCCTCCGGCGTCGCGTCCGCGATCTCGTCCTCGGTCGGCTGGAACATGACCATATTCAGGTGGATGCCGGTGAGGCCGGGCGCGCGCATGTGCGCCAGCACCGTCACCACGGCCGCACCCCAATCGCCGCCCTGGGCGAACCACCGGTCGCCATAGCCCAGCCTCTGCATCAGCTCGACATAGGCGCCAGCGACGCGGCCGACGTTCCAACCTGGCCCGGTCGGCTTGTCGGAGAATCCGAACCCCGGCATCGACGGGATCACGAGGTGGAACGCACACCGCGGATTTCCGCCATGCGCCGCAGGGTCGGTCAGCGGCCCGATCACGTCGCGGAACTCCAGGATCGAGCCTGGCCAGCCATGCGCCAGCAAGAGCGGTTGGGCATCGGGCTCGGGCGAGCGGACATGCAGGAAGTGGATGCCGAGGCCGTCGATAACGGTGCGGCTGCTGCCCCACCCGTTGATGAGGGCTTCTGCCACCCGCCAATCGTAGCCATCGTGCCAGCGGCCGACCAGACGGCGGATGGCGTGCACGGTCGGACCTTGGCTCCCGTCGGTGACGGTGCCGGCATCGGGCCAGCGGGTGCGGGCGAGGCGGTCGGACAGGTCGGTCAGGTCGGCGTCGGCGACCCGGATCGGGAAGGGAGTGATAGCGTCGGTCATGGCATGGCTTTCCCTTGGCGGGTCGATGCTCAGCGGATCGTGGGGGCGAGGACGGCTGCGGCGCTGGTCCAATCGGTCTTGCCGTAGCGGGTGTTGTCGAAGCCGTGCAGCTTGCCGCGCCCGGTCGACATGTCGCGCAGGTATTGCATCCCCTGCCACGCCGGGAACGGCGCGTCGGTCTCCGGGGTCAGCGCGCGCGCGACAGCTATGATCGCGCTCAGGCGACCGATGCCGCCGGCGCGCAGCAGCCGCCAGCGCCGGCCTTCCAGGCTGGTCAGCAGCTCGGCCAGCCCGCGCGGGCTGATCTGATCGCCCGAGATGCGCAGATGGCGGGGCGCGGCAGGGTCGAGCGCCGCGTCCGCGGTGTAGGCGGCGACGTCGTCCTTGGCGGTGAAGTCGAACACCTGGTCGGCATCGCCCCAGAAGAGGACGCGGCGAAAGCGGTGCAGCACGATAGGAGCCTGACCCTCAAGGAGGTCGGCGAACGGCCCGTTGAGTATCGAGGTCGCACGGATCCGTGCCGCATCGAGGCGGGCCGCGAATTGGCGTCGCAGGTCCATGTTGCGATTGTCGCCCGGCCGGGTTGTCAGATAGTCCAGGCAGAAGTCGGACGGGATGAAGCGCGGCACGCCGGCTGCCACCGCCGCGTCGAGCAGTTGCCCTTGCGTGTCGAGGATCACCGGCGCGGTACCGTTCAGCGCAGACACGACGCACGCGGCGCCGGAGACGGCGTGAGTCAGCGCAACACCGTTTCCGAAATCCACGGAGACTTGCTCGACGTTGCCGCGGGCCAGCTCATCGGCCGGCCGGCGCACCAGCGCCCGTACCGGCCTACCCTTGGCCGTCAGTGCCTTGACGATCCGGGTGCCGAGATCGCCGGTGGCTCCTGCCACGACCACCAAGTGCTGGGTCTGCGCGCCATCCACCACTCATTCCTCCATCCGCTCGCCGATCAGGTGAATAGGCGTTGCGCTCTCCTGCGATTAGCTGGGCGAGATGGGACAGGGTGTTGCAAAAGGTGGAACGACAATGCAGCTCTCCGACCTGCGCGCGTTCGTGCGCATCACCGACCTGATGAGCGTGTCGGCCGCGGCGCGCGCGCTCGGCCTGCCGAAGTCGGGGGTCAGCCGCGCGCTCGCACGGCTGGAGCGCGATCTCGGCGTGGTGCTGATGGACCGCTCGACGCGGCATTTGCGGCTGACCGACGCCGGCACGCTGTTTCGGCCGCACGCGCTCCGCATCCTGGCCGACGTGGACGAGGCAGGCACGGCACTCGAAGGGTTGGGAGGCGTTCCGGCCGGTACGCTGCGGGTCAGCCTGCCTTTCACGGTCGCGACCGCACTGGTCGCTCCCATGCTGCCGGGGTTCATGGCCGCCTATCCCCAGGTCCGCGTGATGCTGGCGGTCGAGAACCGCTTCGTCGACATGCCGGCCGAGATGGCCGACCTGCTGATCCGGGTGGGACCGCTCGTAGACAGCGACCTGATCGCCCGCCGGCTGCTGGTCTCGGAGGCATGGCTCTGCGCCAGCCCCGGCTATCTCGCGGCGCGCGGGACGCCCGCTCACGCCGCGGACCTCACCGACCACACGCTGATCGGCTACGGCGATCGGGCCATGGCCTACCAGGACGATGCGACCGGCGACGCCAGACGCATCGAGCTGCCGCCGGCCGTCGCCATCTCCGACTCCGCGGCTCTGCTGCCAGTGGTACTGGGCGGCGCCGGCATCGCGTACCTGCCCGATTTCCTTGCGAGGCCGTACGTCGCGGACGGCCGGCTGGTTCGGCTATGGCCCACCGCCGAGGGCATCGAGACCGTGATTCACGCGATCTACCCGAGCCACCACAGCTTGTCGGCCAAGGTGCGAGTCTTCATCGACGCGCTGGTTGCCAGCTTCGATGGATTGCAGCGTTAGCGCTAAGTCGAAGCTGCAATCCGGCACAGGGTTCGCCGTCTTCCCGGGCACCCTCCCGGCTGATCGCCGATCCAGTCATTGCGCGTCTCACGGCATCGTCACAGTTGGATTGAGTGAATGTGTTGCCTTCCGATTCTCAATGTTTTCGGGACGGCAACATCGCCCATCAACGTCAGCTTTCGATGCGTCCTTGCCCTGAAGCCGAAGGACTGCCGTCCACCGATCGAAGGCACTCGGAGGCGCGTTGGCGCCGCGGGAGCTGGCCGAGGGCTACCAGCTTGCTTTGGCGAACGGCCCTCGGCAGAGCGGACGCACTTCTGCGGCCCCGCGTACGGTTTCAGTCCCTCACGCGGGCGATGACCGCTACCGGCCCGCCGCCATCCGGCCCCTGATGCTCAGCGCCGCCGGAGACGAACAGGTCCGTCCGGCCGATCGCCGCGGCGGCCACGCCGCCGACCAAGGCGCGGGCGTGCCGGGTGGCGTTGATATCGCTGTCGTCGTTCATGATGTGGCGCCGTCCCCGGATCAGGCCGTCGTGGGAGGGCTCGGCCTTGGCGAGCAGGGCGATCACGCGCTCCGACTCATGAGGCGGCAACTGCCCCGCTTCCAGGAAGCCGAGGTCGGTGAGCACCCCCCGAATCGCGGGCAGGTCGATGCCGTCGTCCATGACCCGGTGGGCGATGGCGAGCGGGCCTGTCCAGCCCTGGGAGTTGCCGAGCACGATGATCTCGTTGCGCATCAGCTCGATCCCCGCCGAGCAGCTGGCGCGGCCGGAGAAAAGATCGCGTCGGGTGCCGATGGCGGAATCCGTGAGATGTTCGCGGTCGACCTCCCCGAGGGCGAGGGCGATGCCGAGCGCCGAGGCGCCGCGGGATAAGCCCATCGAGGCGTAGGTGTCGTGTGTGGCAACGCCGTGGCCCCGGGCGGCCGCCTCGGCGATCCGAGCGCTCGTCAGGAGCGGGCACTTCACCTGCACCAAATGCACGTCGGCGGGATCGGTGAGCCCCGCCTCTGCCATGGCCCGGCCGACCGCCGCCGCAGTCGCCTCGACCTGCGCCAACCGGCCGATCTCCTCCGCCCGGAACTCCTGCGTGAAGGCCGTGCCGATGGCGAGCGCCTTGCCCTCCGGCACCGCAGGGCCGTCACGCCGGGCGAGGACGAGGAAGTGCGGCGACAGCCCGCCTTCGGTGCCGCCGGACATGACGAGGGCGATCCGCGCGCCGACCTCCGCCGCCGTGCAGCCGAGGGCGGTGGCGAGCGCCGTCTCCAGGGCCATCACCGCAAGCTGCCGGGTGAAGTCATTCACGCAGCCATTGCCCTCGGTCTTGCCGAAGATCGCGACGATCTCGGTCACGTCCACCGCCCCGGAAGCGACGAGGCCCATCACCTCGGAGACGTCGGCGGGATGCTGCGCGGGCACGCGGAAGACGAGGCATTCGGGCATGGGGGAACCAGGGTGGAAAAAAGGGGCGCCGCCCTTTCATCGGGGCAAACCCATCGTCCGTCCGCGCGCCCAGCGACGACAGGAACCGGCACGATCGGGTGGCCAGCAGGGGCAAGCACAGACCGGACCATCTTCGGAGAATCCCTGAGCATTCTACCGCCCGGGCGGAGCAAGTCGTCGATCGGCTCCCGACTCCGAACCAGCACATTGGCCCAATCTGCGGTAGAAGCAGACCGTCTCCAGACCACTCCCTGCCGCCGTTCCGGTAGCGACCCAACCCGGTCACTCAACCGGCCGAGATAAATTCCCATACGCGGACGCAGCTGGGTGCGACTTCCCGTTCACAGAATGGCGGCGCTATGGACACCACTTCTGAAGATTGTATACGATCCTCATAGATATCAGCTGAGGTGTTGTGTCCAGGTGACGACGACCATTCAACGTCGGTGATGGCACACGCCTCAGCGGGCGGTGAGCACAAGACCTGTCGATGCATCTTCTTCATTCTACAGCTACGCTGCCGCCTGCGAATAGGTTCAAGGTCTGGCGCGATCTGCTGGCAAACCGATACGGAGAGTTCGAGTTTACCCGCCTTGGTGACCGGCCGTTCACGAGCAAGGTCGAGGCGACGAAGATCGGGTCCTTGCCGATCGCGCGTTTCACGCAAAGTGCAGCAGAGCAGACAAGCCGAAGGCGCCCGTCGAGCCACGCCCCTGACTCGGTGCTGGCACTCTTCAAGCTGGCCGGAACGACGTCGGGAACCATGCAGGAAGACCGAGCGGCCGTTCAACGCCCCGGCGATCTGGTCTTGCTCAATCGTCGGCCCTCCGTGCTGGGAACAGCTGACGATGGTCAGTCACTGGTGATCGAACTGCCGCGCGCGCGCCTGGAGGGCCTGTTTGGTCCGTCCAACCTCTACACGTCCTTGACCATCGGGGCGGAGTTGGCCTCCACGACGCTGGCCCTGACTTACTTCCGGGAGCTGATCCGGGTCGAGGGACAGCTTGGCGCCGACACGGCGGAGCGCATGTCGTCGATCGGGCTGGACCTGATCATGGCCAGCATCGCTGAGCGCTTGGCCAAGGAAGTGCCCCGGCCGCTGCACGGTAGCGTCGTGGTCCAGCGTGCCAAGGCTTACGTCGAAGCCAATCTGCACGACCAGACGCTCGATCCGCCTCGACTTGCAGCCGCCATGGGTGTCTCGCTGCGGCGGCTGCAGGAGCTGTTCCACGAGCGCGGTCAGCACATCTCCGACTGGATCTGGGAGCGCCGGCTGGCGGTGGCTGCGAAGCGCTTGGCCGACCCAGCCTCGTTGCACCTACCGATTGGCACGCTGGCTTATGAGTGCGGGTTCACCAGCCAGGCGCACTTCTCTCGGCGCTTCAAGCACAGGTACGGCTGCTCGCCCGGTGAGCATCGACGAGCGGCGCAACAGTCAGTTCGATGATCCGGCTGAGGCCACAGACAGCGGCTTAACGGCCCTGCACACGCCAGTTGGTTTTGACCCCGAGTCGGGCGCACGATCCTTGTCTATCGGCAACCAGAACTCGAACGTCCTTTAACCTTGGTCATTTGCTTGAAAGCAGACCGGCGGGAAACCACCGATTTCGTTGAAAAACTCGCGGTCGGCCTGGATCGAGGTTTGATCGGGGCTTGGCTGAGGGCCTCCCCCAGCCGATCAGGCTAGGCTCGGCTGCCCCAGCGGGATCAGCTTGGCCAGCGTCCGTAGGTTCTGGGCGGCGGCCGCGAGGTGGAATTCGTCCCGGGCTCCATCCGGCCCCCGCAACCGAAGCCGATCCAGCTTCAGGATCCGCTTGAGGTGGGCAAACAGCATCTCGACCTTCTTGCGCTCCCGCCGCGAGGTACGGCCCGCCTCCGAGGCGCAGATGTCGCGCGCCATCTGCCGGGCGCCCTCGTGGATCGAGCGTGGGATCTTGCGAGCGGATGCGTTGGGGCAGCATCGTGGCTTCAGCGCGCAGGCATCGCAGTCGTGCTTGCTCGCGCGGTAGCGCAGCATCCCGTCTGCGTCGACGAGCGGGGGCGGTGACCTGTAGACCTTCTGACGTTGCCGCAGGTGCTTGCCGGCCGGGCAGGTGTAGGCGTCAGCGCTAGGGTCGTAGGTGAAGGCTGATCGGCTGAAGGTGCCGTCGCGGCGCTCAGACTTGTCGAAGACGGGGATGTGCGGCTCGATGCCCTGCTCGTGGACGAGCCAGCCCAGCATCGCGGCCGATCCGTAACCGCTGTCGCCGGCGAGCCGTGCCGGGTAGAGGTCGAAGCGCTCGCGCGAGCGCACGATCATGCGCTTGGCGGCCGTGACCTCGGCCTGCCGGATCGCGGTGGTCGGCTCGACGTCCACAATGACCGCGTGGTCGAGGTCAATCAGGTAGTTGGCCGCGTAGGCGAAGTAGGCCAGCCCACCGTCCGCGCCCGTCCAGCGCGCGGACGGGTCGGCGGGGGAGACGAGCTTGGGCAGGACCGGCGTCGCAGCGCCGAACGCGGCGTCGTCAAGCACGGCCAGGTACTCCCGGGCGGCGCGGCTGACGGTCTCGGGTGGCAGGCCGTTCGTACCCTCGACGCCCTTCTGCCGGTTGGCATCGGCCTTGATCAGGCTGGCGTCGACCGCGAAGCCCTCGCCGCCCACGAGCCCCTCGGCGATGCAGCGGGTGAGCACGGTCTCGAACAAGCGGCGCAGCAGGTCGCTGTCGCGGAAGCGGCCATGACGGTTCTTGGAGAAGGTCGAGTGGTCGGGCACGGCGCCCTCCAACCCGAGCCGGCAGAACCAGCGATAGGCGAGGTTGAGGTGGACCTCGTCGCACAGGCGGCGCTCGGAGCGGATGCCGAAGCAGTAGCCGATGAGCAGCATGCGGATCATCAGCTCGGGGTCGACCGAGGGCCGGCCCGTCGTGCTGTAGAAGGGCCGCAGGTGCGCACGCAGATCCGACAGGTCAACGAAGCGATCAATGGCGCGCAGCAGATGGTCGACGGGGACGTGGGTATCGAGCGAGAACTCGTAGAACAGGGCACCCTGCTCGACTTGCCGAGGTCCCATCATCTGCTTCGGTCTCCGTCTATCGACACGAGTGAATCACCTCACGACTACCGCCGCAACACCCGAGTTTTTCAACAAAATCGACCCAATCCGGTCATTCGGAGCCACACGCCAGCGGGGCTGGACTTGGCCGATAGCGGCTGGTACGCTCTGCAGGAGACACGCCGCGAAAGCAGACCCGATCTATCCGGCCGTAAGCCGGATCCCGAACGCCGCCCCCGTCGTGGCTGGCCGGTTCACGGGGCCGGGTTCGCCCCGGGCCCGGCGCAAGTGAAGCATGGGCCGCCGCGCATAGGCCGCTACGACTCGCAGGCCGCCGGACCCGCCCAGCTGCCCGCGCTAGCCCCTCTCCACCATGACGACGATGTACACGCAGGGGACAGACCCCTCGTTACACAGACGGTAAGACGACTCGATCATGAAGGAGAGGGTGTCCCCGGACGAGATTTTGTACTCTCGGTCATCTATCAGGGCAGTCAATTCGCCTTCCTGCATCAGGATATGTTTTTCGACCGCGGTCGGATAGACGGGCAGAAGCCCGGATGATTGGCCGGGCGGAATGCAGTGCTTGACGATCTCGGCGCCCCCGCCCTCGCGCAGGGGCGACAGCACCGTCCGCTCGAAGCCGCTCTGCGGATCGCGGAACGTGACTTGGTCCGCGCTCCGGTTCGACGCGACCCCGGTCGCCGCCGGCTCGACGCCGAGCAGGGACGACATCGAAACGTTCAACCCTCGCGCGATGCGCACGATGATCGGCAGGGTTGGCGACTTTTCGCTCCGCTCGATCGCGGAGAGGAAGGCCCGGCTCACCTGAGAGCGCCCGGACAACTCGTTGAGCGTCAAGCCTCGCTTCTTGCGCAGGTCACGGACGCGCCCGCCGAGATTTTTCGAGACCGTTTCGCCCAGTCGCCCCTGCGACTCAGCGTCCCTGTCGTGCTCGCTGCTCTCGTCGCCGAGCGGTGATGGACCGATGTCTGCCGTCAAAGCACGATCAGGATTCGACGAGGTCTTCATCGGAGGCGAGCCACATCCCAGGATCCCGGCAGCACGGGCCGCCATACAGGGCTCTACACCGGCGATCCAAGCGTCGTCGAAAAGATGAGCCCGCGGGCCGTTCCATGATCCCCTATCAATCCAGTGAATTCTTCTATAGAAGAAAAATGTGATCGCGAATCATCAATTCCGGCCATGAATGCGCGGGCGGGGTGAACAAGGCCGAGACGGCCGATCGGGAAGGAAGCGCCTAGAATGCCCCCTGGATCCGTAGATCCGGGGCCGTGCGGTGCTGGCGCGAGACTCTTCGCCCGAACGTCGTCCGAAGCCTGGCCTCACCCAGACCGACTCCGCCCCGGAGTTTGAGCACTCGACGGCCGAACCTCCTTGTTCGGATGTCGAACTTCAGAACAGGACGGGCGGCCTCACCGTGCTGTCCTCAGCGTCCGGGGGGATGTGAGATGGCGACAGCCGCTGTGTTGGGTCGTGCCGCGAGCATGACGGCCAAGGAGAAGCGCGTCATCGTGGCCGCATCACTCGGCACGGTGTTCGAGTTCTACGATTTCTTCCTGATCGGGTTGCTGGCCTCTGAGATCGCCAAAGCCTTCTTTTCCGGGGTGAACCCGACGGCGGGCTTCATCTTCACACTTCTGGGATTCGCCGCGGGCTTCCTGCTGCGCCCGTTCGGCGCCGTCGTGTTCGGCCGCCTCGGCGACCTCGTCGGCCGGAAATACACCTTCCTCGTCACCATCCTGCTGATGGGCCTCTCGACCTTCGTGGTCGGCCTCGTGCCGACCTACGCGACCATCGGCATCACGGCGCCGATCGCCTTCATCACCCTGCGCATGATCCAGGGGCTGGCCCTCGGCGGCGAGTTCGGCGGCGCCATCATCTACGTGGCCGAGCACGCCCCGGCCGACCGTCGTGCGGCCTGGAACGGCTACGTGGTCCTGACCGCGGCGCTCGGCTTCCTGCTGGCCGTCGGGGTGATCATCCCGCTCCGCCTCAGCCTCGGGGCAGGTCCGTTCACGGATTGGGGCTGGCGCATCCCATTCCTGGTCTCGGTGATCCTGCTGGCCATCTCGGTCTGGATCCGGCTGATGCTCGACGAGAGCCCGGAGTTTCGGCGCATGAAGGCGGAGGGCAAGGGCTCGAAGGCCCCCGTGGCCGAGGCCTTCGGCCAGTGGCGCAACCTGCGCCTGATCCTCATCGCGGCCCTGTGCATCGTCCCCGGCCAAGCGGTGGTCTGGTACACGGGCCAGTTCTACTCGTTCTTCTTTCTGACCAAGGTCCTCAAGGTCGAGGGGCTGACCGCCAACCTGCTCCTGATCATCGCCACCGCGCTCTCGGCGCCGCTCTACGTGGTGTTCGGCGCCCTGGCCGACCGCATCGGCCGCAAGCCGGTGTTCCTGATGGGTTTCGTCCTGGCGGCGGTGCTGACCCTGCCGATCTTCCACGCCCTCACCACCTACGCGAACCCGGCGCTGGCGCGGGCGCAGGAGAATGCGCCGATCACCGTGGTGGCCGATCCCGCCGAGTGCGCGGTGCAGTTCAACCCGGTCGGGACCGCCACGTTCACGTCGTCCTGCGACGTGGTGACGGACGCGGTCGCCAAGCTCGGCCTCAGCTACGACCGGCGCAGCGGCACGGGTCCGGCGACGGTGCAGGTCGGCTCCGCGCGCGTGGCCGGCTACGCGGGCGACACGCCCGATGCGGCTACCCAGAAGGCGCGGTTCGAGCGCGAGCTGAAGGCCGCGCTGGCCGCCGCCGGCTACCCGCTCGGCGACGCGGACCCGAACGCCATCAACAAGCCGATGATCGTGCTGCTGCTGTTCGTCCTCCTGAGCTTCGGCACCATGACCTTCTCGGCCTCCACCACCGCGTTGCTGGAGATGTTCCCCTCGCGCATCCGCTACACGGCGATGTCGTTCCCCTACAATCTCAGCTCGGCGTGGTTCGGGGGGTTCCTGCCGGCCACCGCCTTCTCGATCGTGGCGGCCACCGGCAACGTCTATTCCGGCCTCTTCTACCCGATCGGCGTCGCCGTCGCCGCGGCAATCCTCAGCCTCCTGTTCGCGCGCGAGACGCGCGGGACGGACATCTCCCGGGCCTGACCCAATCCGCGCCCTGACGCCGGATGCCACAGCGGAGCGTGCCATGAGCCTGACCTACTTCATGCCGACCCGGGTCGTCTGGGGTCCCGGTTCCCTCGACGGCGTCGGGCCGGCGACCCACGGCCTGGGATGTCGCAACGTTCTGGTCGTCACCGATCCGGTGATCGGCAAGCAAGCCTTCTTCGCCCGCGTTTTAGACAGCCTGAGAGCGGCGGGGCTCGAGACCGCGCTGTTCGACGCCTGCGGGATCGACGCGCGGCTCGCGCACATCGACGAACAGGCGGCCCGCTGCCGCGCGGAGCGGATCGACGGCATCGTCTGCGTCGGCGGCGGCTCGGTGATGTGCACCGGCAAGGGCGTGGGGATCGTCGCGGCCAACGGCACCACCCTGCGCGATCACCTGGGCGCCGGGAATTTCGACCGGCCGGCGCTGCCGATGGTCATGGTGCCGACCACGGCGGGGTCGGGGTCGGAGGTTTCGCAGTTCACCATCGTCAAGGACGAGGAACGGCACCTGAAGCTCCTCGCCGGCGGGCCGCTGAGCTTCCCGGCGGTCGCCGTCCTCGATCCCGCGGTGCTGGCGACGCTGCCGCGGAGCGCGGCGGTCCTGCCCGCGGTCGACGCGCTGACGCACGCGATCGAGGCCTACCTGTCGGATCTCGCCTCGCCGCTCACCGACGCGCTGGCGCTGGAATCGGCCCGGTTGCAGGCCGCCTCGATGCGCGCCTCGATCCTCGACGGCGACGAGACCGCGCGGGCCGACAACCTGCTCGCCTCGGCCATGTCCAACATCGCCTGCGGCAACGCCCGGCTCAGCCACGCGCACGCCCTGTCGCTGCCCCTCGAAGGCCATCTCGACCTCGCGCACCCGCTCGGCGTCGGGACGCTCGTGCCCTGGACCATGGCCCACAACGCAGCGGCGGTGCCCGCCAAGGGCCGACGGCTTGCCGAGGCCCTCGGAGCCGACGTCGCCGGCCTCACCGACGCGCAGGCCGTCGAGGCCGGCGTCGCAGCCCTGTTTCGCCTCTACGACGACATCGGCTTCGCCCGCCATCTGTCGCCGGATCACCTGCCGCCGGAGCGCTGCGCCGAGATGGCCCGCCTCGCGGTTCCGGGCCTCTACGCGCCGCAGACGCCGCCGCACATCGACGAGGATACCCACATCGTCGCGCAGGCGGCCCGGCCGATGACCGTCGCGCAGGCGACGCGGATCTACGAGCGCTGCCTCGGCCGCTGAGGCCCAGGGGACGCGCGGGAACCAGACACAGATCAGGAGATCAGGGATGGACGAGTCCTCGACCCCCGGCCAGCCGGGTTCAAGCGCCGCGTCGGAGCGCGGGCCGGAGGCCGGCGTGCGCGACCTGGACATGTATATCGACGGCGACTGGCGTGCCTCGGCCACCGGGCGATGGATTGAGACCAAGGATCCCTACACCAACCGGGTCTGGGCGCGGATCCCCGAGGCCGGCGCCGCGGATGTCGACGCGGCCGTCCGCGCGGCGCACGCCGCGTTCTCCGACGGTCCGTGGGCGCGCATGACCGCCAGCGACCGCGGGCTGCTGCTCCACCGTCTCGGCGACGTGATCGCCGCGAACGCGCAGGAGCTGGCCGATCTGGAGGTCCGCGACAACGGCAAGCTCATGGTCGAGATGCTCGGCCAGATGAAGTACCTGCCGCGCTGGTTCCAATACTACGGCGGTCTCGCCGACAAGATTGAGGGCTCGGTGCCGCCGACCGATAAGGTCGGCATGTTCAACTACGTCGTACACGAGCCGATCGGCGTGGTCGGAGCGATCACGCCGTGGAACTCGCCACTCCTGCTGACGGTGTGGAAGCTCGCACCCGCGCTCGCGGCGGGCAACACCGTGGTGGTCAAGCCCTCCGAGTTCGCCTCGGCCTCCATGCTCGGGCTGGCGCGGCTGTTCGCGGAAGCGGGCTTCCCGAAGGGTGTCGTCAACGTGGTGACCGGCTACGGGGCCGAGGCCGGCCGCGCGCTGGTCGAGCACCCGCTCGTGGAGCGCATCGCCTTCACGGGCTCCGACCTCGGCGGTGCCAAGATCTCGGAGGCCGCGGGCCGCCAGTTCAAGCGCGTGTCGCTGGAACTCGGGGGCAAGTCCCCGCACATCGTATTCGCGGACGCCGACATCGACGCGGCGGTCAAGGGCGTCATCTCCGGCATCTTCGCCGCCGCCGGCCAGACCTGCATGGCGGGTTCGCGGCTGCTGCTGCACGCCTCGATCCACGACGCCTTCGTCGAGAAGCTCGTGGCGCGCATGCGGGAGGCCCGGCTCGGCGATCCCCGCGCGGCCGATACCGATGTCGGCCCGATCGCCACCGAGCCGCAGCTCGCGAAGGTCCTGGACTACATCGAGATCGCCAAGGCCGAGGGCGCCCGCTGCGTGCTCGGCGGCAAGCGGGCGAGCGATCCCCGGCTCGGCGAGGGCTGGTTCGTCGAGCCGACGATCTTCACGGGCGTGACCAACCAGATGCGGATCGCCCGCGAGGAGGTGTTCGGCCCGTTGCTATCGATCATGACGTTCGAGACCGACGATGAAGCCGTGGCGATCGCCAACGACACGCCCTACGGCCTCGCCGCCGGGTTCTGGACGACGGATCTCGGACGGGCCCTGAACCTGCCCAGGCGCCTGCGTGCGGGCACCGTCTGGGTGAACGCTTACCGTGTGGTCAGCTACCTCGCGCCCTTCGGCGGGTTCAAGAACTCCGGCATCGGTCGGGAAAACGGGCTCGCGGCGATCCACGAGTACCTTGAGACAAAGAGCGTCTTTATCAATCCAAAATCGTCCATCACGAACCCGTTCACTCTGCAATAAGATAACTAGAGGTACGGCGCGCCGGTCCAAGCTGGACAATACTGCAAGACCTGGCGCCTGGACGCGACGACAAGACGGGAGCCCGGGCCAGCGCCCGGCAGCCCGCGACACGGATCACGAGGGAGGCCCCCGATGGCGTTGAACCTGACGCAGAAGCTCGTCCAGTCCCACCTCGCCGAGGGCGACCTCACCCCGGGCGGCGAGATCGCTCTCAGGATCGACCAGACCCTCCTGCAGGACGTGCTCGGCGGCCTCGTCATGCTTGAGCTGGAGGCGATGGGCGTCGAGCGCGTCAAGGTCGGTCTCGCGGCGCAATACATCGACCACAACCTTGTCCAGAACGACCAGCTCAACGCGGATGAGCACATGTTCCTGCGCTCGGCCTGCCGCCGATTCGGGGTCTGGTACTCGCGGCCGGGCAACGGCATCAGCCATCCGGTCCACATGCAGAGCTTCGGCAAGCCCGGGCAGACGCTGGTCGGTTCCGACAGCCATAGCCCCGCGGCCGGATCGCTCGGCATGCTGGCTTTCGGGGCGGGCGGCGTCGAGGTCGCGCTCGCCATGGCGGGGGAGCCGCTGCAGCTGCGCATGCCCCGGGTCTGGGGCGTGAAGCTGACCGGGTCGCTGCCCGACTGGGTGAGCGCCAAGGACGTGATCCTGACGCTGCTCGGCCGCCACGGGGTCGAGGGCGGGTTCGGCCGGATCATCGAGTATTACGGGCCGGGCCTGGAGGGCCTGACCGCCATGGACCGGCACGTCATCGCCAACATGGGCGCCGAGATGGGCGCCACCACGAGCGTGTTCCCCTCCGATGCGTCGACGAAGGCCTTCCTCGACGGTGTCGGGCGCGGCGGCGACTGGACGCCGCTCGCGGCCGACGCGGGCTGCGCTTACGACGACCACGAGGAGGTCGATCTCTCCACCCTCGTACCGATGATCGCCAAGCCGTCGAGCCCCGGCAACGTCGTGCCCGTCTCGGAGGTCGCCGGCACCGAGATCTACCAGGCTTACATCGGCTCCTCGGCCAATCCGGGCTTCCGCGACTTCGCCGTGGCGGCCGCCATCGTGAAGGGCCGCACCGCCCACGATCGGGTGTCCTTCGACATCAACCCCTCGACCCGGGTCGTGCTGGAGACCCTGATCCGGGACGGCCAGCTCTCCGACCTTATCCACGCTGGCGCTCGGGTCCATCAGGCCGGCTGCAACGGCTGCATCGGCATGGGCCAGGCCCCCGCCTCGGGCCGCAACTCCCTGCGGACGGTGCCGCGCAACTTTCCCGGCCGCTCCGGCACCCGGGAGGACAGCGTGTTCCTGTGCTCCCCGGAGACGGCCGCGGCCTCGGCGCTCACCGGCATCATCACCGATCCGCGCACCCTCGACATGCCCTACCCGCGGATCGTGCCGCCCGCGATGGTGCCGGCCAACACCACGATGCTGGTGGCGCCCTTGGCCGAGGCGGAGGCCCGGGCGGTGCGGCTGGAGAAATCCGAAAACATCACGACGCTGCCCGACCTCGGCAAGCTCGGGCCCGACATCCGCGTGCCGGTGATGCTGAAGACCGGCGACGACATCTCCACCGACGACATCATGCCGGCGGGCGCCCGGGTGATGCCCTACTGGTCGAACATTCCGAAGACGAGCGAGTTCACCTTCGAGCCGATCGACGACACCTATCCGAAGCGGGCGAAGCAAGGCGGCAAGGAGCGCACCGGCCACGCCATCGTCGGCGGCCTGAATTACGGCCAGGGCTCGAGCCGCGAGAACGCCGCACTCGCCCCGCGCTATCTCGGGCTGGAGGTCGTGCTGGCCAAGAGCTTCGCCCGGATCCACTGGCAGAACCTCGTGAATTTCGGCGTCCTGCCGCTGACCTTCCAGGACTTGGCCGACTACGACCGGCTGGAGATGGGCGACACGGTGGAGATCACCGGCGTCGTCGACGCGCTGGCGGCGGGCCGGGAGATCACCGCGACCGTCCGGGGCGGCAAGGCGACGATCCGGCTGCGGCACGACCTGTCGCCGCGCCAGATCGAGATCCTGCTCGCGGGCGGCGTGATCAACTGGCTGCGCGGGCGCATCCAGCCCGAACCCGCCCGCACCGTCGCCTGAGAACTGTTGACCAGGCCGGCGAGCGGCACCTGTGAGGCGCGCGCCGCACACGTTGGCTCCCGGCCCGGGTCGGGTGCCGCCGGCCGGTCGCCCCAGAACCCGAGATCGAACACGTCTATCGGTGACAGGCTTCACCGTCACGAAAAGATGGAGGACTCAGCATGATCGTCACACGCCGCAACCTGCTCGGATCGGCGGCGATCGGCGCCGGCCTGATCACCAGCCCGGCCGTGCTGCGGGCACAGGCGCCGAAGGTGCTGCGCATCTCGCACCAGTTTCCGGGCGGCACTCTGGAGTCCGGTGACGCCCGCGACCGCATCTGCCGCCGCTTCGGCCTTGAGCTCGAGAAGCGCACCGGCGGCAGCCTGACGGTACAGGTCTATCCGGGTTCCTCGCTGGTGAAGACGCTCGCGCAGTTCAGCGCGGTGCGCAAAGGGGCCGTCGACCTGAGCCTCGTGCCGCTCTCCTACGCGGGCGGCGAGCTGCCGGAGGCCAACATCGCCCTGATGCCGGCCCTGGTGACGAACTACGATCAGGCCGCCCGGTGGCGCACCGCCCCGGTCGGAGAGCGGCTCGCCAAAACGCTCAACGACAAGGGCGTGATGATCGTGACCTGGGTCTGGCAATCGGGAGCGGTCGCCTCGCGCGTCCACCCGATCCTCGTGCCCTCCGACGTGAAGGGCGTAAAGATCCGCGGCGGCGGCCGCGAGATGGACCTCGTGTTCCAGGCCTCCGGCGCCATCGTCTCCACCATGCCGTCGAGCGAGATGTATATCGGCATGCAGACCGGTGCGCTGGAGGCGGCGGTGAGCGCCTCCACGAGCCTGATCTCGTTCCGTCTCGACGAGCTGACCAAGAACCTCACCGCCGGCCGGGGGCGCTCCTTCTGGTTCATTCTGGAGCCGCTGATCATCTCCAAGGCAACGTTCGAGGCGCTGACGCCGGAGCAGCAGAGGGCTGTTCAGGAGATCGGCCAGGAGCTGGAGGCCTTCTCCTTCGCGGCCGCCAAGGCCGATGACGAGGAGATCACCAAGATCTACGCCGCCCGCGGTGCCAAGATCCACGAACTCACGGCCGATCACATTCAGACATGGCGTGAGGCGGCCCGCGACACGGCCTGGAAGGATTTCGCCGGCAAGAACGCCTCGTGCGCCGAGCTGCTCAGGCTCGCGGAGCAGGTGCAGTGAGGTGCGCCCGGATGCGGCTCCGCCTCCTGCGGAACGCATAAGCGATATCCGACGCTCGCCGAGATGTCTGCCGGGATCTGCGAGCGCGGCATCGACCCCCTGAATGCCGACGCGCGTCGAGACCGAAGGGATGCCTCCGAAGCCCTCCGCGGCGGCCCCCAGCGCGGTCGTCAAGCCGCATGTCCGCTCAAGCCGCAGGTCAGCTTTCGAGATGTCCGCGTTTCGACCCAGATGACCGGTTTGGGCGCAATGCCGAATGTCTGGTCCTGCGTGCGCTGACGATCCGGCGTGACGCAGTCTGGCCGAAAGCCGCCAGTCCGCTTCGAAGGAGGTCCGCCGGAAAAGCGGACGGCCCGCTGCCGACCCAACCCAGCCGTCCGGATGGCCACTAGTAGATCTACAAAGCGGCCATCCGGACGTGGATCGTCAGGGCACTAAGCGAAAGCTAGCCATTTCGATTTTCGATGCATCATTTAAGCTAAGACGCCATTCTGTCTCAGCTTTATCGAATTTAACTTCGTATACATCGCAGCCATCGGCCATCGAAATACCTCTGAATTGAATTGATAATAACTCGCCCCACCTTTGGAGAGTCCGCTTATTATCCGGAATTTGCTCTTCAAAAGCTCGTGCTAAGCCGGAAGACATAAGATTAGGCTCCGGGATGCCCAGTTGGGTTGCTTTGATGATACGACGAAGCGCCTGTTCACTACCGGATCTCGGCTCGTTCGTGGCCTTCCGTGCTTCGATGGACCGCTCGACAGATGCTGCCTTTTCCCTGCTGATGCGCGGCGCAGATTGTTCAATGCCGTTTTGGTGAAGCACTAACAAGGTCGCCGCGCCACTATCGTCTCGTTCAAAGCTAAGCTGCGCCTTGATGAGCGAGTTCCTATAAAAGAACTTTGTCGAACTTTCCGCGAGCAACGAATAGAAAGTTTGACCTGTCAGCCTCGCCATAAGACCATCTTCGTCACGCTCAATAGAGAAAATACTCTTGGGAGCTAATTCATAAAATCCGACAAACTGATCCAGCGTTTTGGAATCTATCGAGATCGCTTTACGTGGGAGCGCCTGTTCCGCCGCTAGGCGCACAACCTTATCGGCGGCGCTTTCTGCGTTCGTTCGACCCGTCAGCTTCTGAACCTCTGCCCGCAGCCGACGCCAGCTAGAAAACCCGTATTTGCGGGCAACCTCCTTTTGGGCTTCCGACAACTGCGCAGTTGGATCTGACACACGCAGCGTCTTGAGCCGCGCCTTCGCTTCGTTGCGAAGGTACTCAAGGTTCGGACGCTCTGGGAGGGCCTTGCCTTGAAGGGCACGCGATAAGGCGGTTTCGGCCATGAAATCCTTCCTTCCTCAGCGCCCATCGTCCGCGTTGCTGGGCAGGAAGTCAGGTCATGATCAAGGATGCCGAATGGGCTAAGCCCTTCACGCGGACCGTTGGCCTATCCTGAGGCCAAAGCCAGGTTACGTCCGGAATTGGAGGACGGCAAGAGGGGTTTACAATGGGGTATGCGTGGGCCGAACGGCAATGTCTCCTTCGATGCCTGGGCCACTCGTAAGCGGAACGGCAAAAATCCACCCACCCCGGTCATCCAGAGGCACATTCCAGCGGCCTGGAAATGGCCGAAAGCTGCCTGTCCGGTTTCTGGCAGACCGTGGCTCGAAGCAGACATGCCCGTCTGACCGAGCGTTTTACCGGCGTTTGAAAGTCCGACATATTTTCCCGACAAAAAATGAGCCGGTTTGGTATGGCTTCTGAAAGTTGGGACGACTCGTCGGGAAATCGATCGTTTTACCGACACAAACAGTCGGCTGCTGTGACGCCTGCAGCGGTCAGAAAATCACCGTCAGGAGGGGTGCTTCACAGGCGCCGATACCCATCCACTCGTAGTTCGAAGCTCTTCAGTGATACTTATCTCAAGACGACAGGTTGGGCTGTAGAGAGTGAGCGTGGCCGCGGTGTCCGTGTCGTTGTAGGTGATGGATGCACCGTACGGCACGAGAGGCTCGGAGTTGGGGGCGGATGCTAAAGGGTCCACCCGCTGGAACGGAGGACGGTAGGTCAATTGCAGGCCAGACGGCCCGACTTCCATGTAGCCGCTCGCCTCAAAGCAAGGCTCGACCGTGTCGGCGAACCAGAACTCGTCCACGTAGCCGGCGTCCAAGAACTCGTGGGGCCACCGCCTCTCGTCAACCGCGGTTGCGCGAGCCGGATCGCGCTGGCGCATCTTGTCCATTACAGCTTTCAGGCGCAGTTCGCTCCACTCGTTAAAGCGCTTCTCCCAAGCATGGCGCTCGACCGTGAAGCGCTGGTGTGCAGCCTCTCGCGCTTTTGGGTCAACGACATCGATCTCAGGCTGTGAGGGGAACGGTCCGGGCCCTCCGTTCTGAGACCAGACATCGGCATGAGACCAGACCGCCACCCGATGCCAAGCGCCATCACCATCTCGTATGGCCTTGCTGACGCGCAACGCGAGGCGGCAGCGCGGGGCCTGGAGAGTCAGGAGGTGGACGTTGTTCGGAGCGCGGGCCTGACTGAAATAGCTCGTGAACCCGACATGAGGGGTAGAAAGATCCACGCCGACGCGGCCTGCATGAAATCCGAAGAGGCGTTCGGGGCAGTCGGCTTCATCGGGGACCTCGAAGGCCACGCGCGCCGTCACCTTCGATGTCGGCATGGCGAAGGGCTGGAGGACGGTTAGGCCGGCGGGAGGCGACCAGTTGAGGGACAGCGTCTCGCCGAGGTGCTTGAGATCGAAATGCCATGTGGTGGGGTGATAATCACGCGACCATGCGGTTCCTGGCCCAAAGACTGCAAGGCTGCTGAGAACAGCAAAGCACATTGAGGCAATAATTCTTATGAATTTCTTGTAACTCACGATTTATCCTTCCAGATACTGGAGCGTGGCTAAGAAGGCAAAGATGTTGCTCACTATCGCGACCTCTGCAAGAACGTTCTTGCTATCCCACTGGCCACGCTGGCACGAGACATGGGGGCCGCCTGCTCCACGTACGTTAGCACAGTGGACCTGCGTGCGATCCAGCTTGCTCCTCACGAGGGCGCTAGAACAGCGGGGCATTCAGGCGGCGCTACGAAGCGGTCAACCTCATAATAACCGACACTTCGGCCTACTCACTGGTAAAGGCTGGGTCAGCCATGCGTGGGTCGAGGCCGATGGCTTTGTGATCGACATCACTGCTGATCAGTTCCAGCACCCGCCAGTAGTAATTACTCCGCTTGTTAATCATATCTACAGACCGGCAAGCGACGAACAATCTCAGCTTCGCCCGACGCGTGTCAGCTTTACTGCTGTCGATGAGATTTGGTCATCATGGATCAGGCACACTGATCAGCAGTGAGGAACAACTAACCGGAATTCTAATACTGATTTTCATCACCGGTTGAGCAATTTTCTTCTGACTAGGAATATAATAATGATGTAGTTTCTGCCCCGGCCTGAACTCGATTTAGCAATCTGGTACCTGCTGTCAGGAGGTCATATGCAGCTCCAGGGGATCTGGCATCGCTCGCAAGCGCCCGGCAACTTCCGTGTCATGTTCCGTAAGCCGACGTTATGCGAATGGTAGCGCGCCGCTTAGCAAGGCCACTCAGCTGGTGTTTCCCATCTCACAAATACGACGCGTTTGTGAGCCTGAATTTCAGACTTCTCCCACTGTCTTTAGCAAGCGTGTGCGCCGCTAATCTTTAAACAATCACCCAATTCAGAAATGTTGAAACTATGGCGCATCGTGAATGTAAATCATCCAAAATACGTGATTAAATTGCAAACATAAGAAAAGATGCTTGACGCCTTGTGAGGCACGCCCTAGCTATTCGCAAGCAATACGAGCGCTACTTGCTTGGATGAGGCGAAACCCTCATGCCGATGACTGGCGAAGTGCGTCAATTGGCCGACTTATCTCCAATCTCGAAGAGACAATCTCCGAGTTACACTGATACGGGCGCCGCCGCCCTGGCGATCCTTGCGGCCCTGCATCAGCGCGCCGTCGACGTCGCCCGCATCGTCCACGACAACGGACGCCCCGGCCAGCCGCTCGGCCCCGACGAACTCGTCCTCGCCGCCCACCGCAACCACTTCCGCGCCAAGCTCGTGCGTTCCGGCGCCGGAGGGCTCGCACGCCTGCCCCTGCCAGCGATCGGGCTCGACCGCACCGGGCTGTTCTTCATCATCGCCCGCCACGAGCCCGGACGCACCCTGATCCAGCGCCCCGGCGAGCCGCCCACTGTCTGGGATGCGAACGCCCTCGCCCGGGAATGGACCGGCCAGCTCATCCTGCTCTCACCGCGCGAGGCCGGACCGGCCGGCGAGGGCCGCCGCTTCGGCCTCGCCTGGTTCCTGCCGGCCGCCGCCCGCTTCAAGGCGCTGTTCGGCGAGGTGCTCGCCGCCTCCTTCGTCCTCCAGATCCTCGGCCTCGTCGCCCCCCTGTTCTTCCAGGTCGTCGTCGACAAGGTCCTGGTCCACAAGGGCCTGACCACCCTCGACGTGCTCGTGCTCGGCCTGATCAGTGTCACTGTGTTCGAGGCGCTGCTCGGCTACCTGCGCACCTACCTGTTCGTCCACACGACCAGCCGCCTCGACGCCGTGCTCGGCGCGCGCGTGTTCCGCCACCTGCTCGCCCTGCCGATCGGCTATTTCGGCGCCCGCCCCACAGGCCAGACGGTCGCCCGGATGCGCGAGTTGGAGAACATCCGCCAGTTCCTCACCAGCTCGGCCATGACGCTAACCGTCGACCTCGTGTTCTCGGTCGTGTTCCTGTCGGTGATGCTGGCCTACAGCCCCCTGCTCACCCTGATCGTCGCGCTGGGTCTGCCGGTCTACGTCGCCCTGAGCCTCACCCTCTCCCCGCTCATCCGCGCCCGCGTCGATGAGAAGTTCCGCTGCGGCGCCGCCCAGCAATCGTTCCTGGTCGAGAGCCTCGCCGGGATCGAGACCCTGAAGGCGCTCGCGATCGAGCCGCAGGCCCGCCGCCGCTTCGACGAGGGCTTGGCCGCCTATATCGCCGCCTCGTTCCGGGTCGTTTCGCTGGCGGCCGCCGGCAGCCAGGCGATCCAACTCGTGGCCAAGCTCACCACCGCGGTCGTGCTGTGGTTCGGCGCGCGCGCCGTGATGCAGGGCGAACTCACCATCGGCGCGCTGGTGGCGTTCAACATGCTCGCCTCGCAGGTCAACCAGCCGGTGCTGCGCCTCGCCCAGCTCTGGCAGGACTTCCAGCAGTTCCGCCTCTCGGTGGCGCGGCTCGGCGACATCCTCGACACGCCGACCGAGCTGGCCCAGGCCAGCACCCGGCTCGACCTGCCGCCGCTGCAGGGCGCGATCCGCTTTGAGGGCGTCCACTTCCGCTACCGCCCGGACGGCCCGGAGATCCTGCGCGGCGTCGACATCGCGATCCGGCCCGGCGAGGTGGTCGGCGTGGTCGGGCGCTCCGGCTCGGGCAAGTCGACCCTGACCCGCCTGATCCAGCGCCTGCACGTGCCCGAGCGCGGCAAGGTCCTGGTTGACGGCACCGACCTCGCGCTGATGGACCCGGCCTGGCTGCGCCGGCAGGTCGGGGTGGTGCTGCAGGAGAACGTGCTGTTCGCCCGCACGGTGCGCGAGAACATCGCGCTGGCCGACCCGTCGCTGCCGATGGAGCGGGTGATCGCGGTGGCGCGGCTCGCCGGCGCGCACGACTTCATCCTGGAGCTGCCACAGGGCTACGACACGGTGCTGGAGGAGCGCGGTGCCAACCTGTCGGGCGGGCAGCGCCAGCGCATCGCCATCGCCCGGGCGCTGGCCACCGACCCGCGCATCCTGATCCTCGACGAGGCGACGAGCGCGCTGGACTACGAGTCCGAGCGGGCGATCCAGGCCAACATGCGGGCGATCTGCCAGGGACGTACGGTGCTGATCGTCGCCCACCGGCTCTCGACCGTGCGCGGCGCCGACCGGATCCTGGTGATGGACCGTGGGCTTCTGGCCGAGGAGGGCCGGCACGAGGAACTCGCGCGCCGTCCCGGCGGGCTCTACGCCGGGCTGGTGGCGGTGGCGGGGGGCTGACCATGGGCCGGGTCATCGCGCTCAAGCCTGACCGGCGGCCGAGCGGCGCCCTGGCGCGGGCGTTCCTGCCGGCGCACGTGGAGCTTCTGGAGACGCCGCCCTCGCCGACGCTACGCGCCACGGCCTGGACCGCGATGGCGCTGGTGGCAGGCGCGGTGACCTGGGCGTCGTTGAGCGAGATTGAGATCGTCGCGACCGCGCCGGGCCGGCTGGCGCCGGTGGGCGAGGTCAAGCGGGTACAGCCGCTGGAGACCAGCGTGGTGCGGGGCATCTACGCGGTCGAGGGCGACCACGTCACGGCCGGCCAGGTGCTGATCGACCTCGACCCGACCGAGGCCTCGGCCGACCTGGAGGCGACGCGCACCGAGCGGATGCAGGCGCTCCTCGACGCCGAGGCCGCGCGCCTGCTCCTGAGTGAGGCGGCCGATCCGGAGATCGCCGCCCTGCCGGAGGTCGAGGCCGGGCTGCTGGCGGCCACCCAGGTACAGGTGCGGCTGCAGCTCGCCGAGCACCGGGCGGCCCTGGCGGGCCTGCGCAGCGAGATCGCCGAGAAGCGTGCGGCCCTGGCCGCCAAGGCGGTGGAGGCGAGCCGCAACACAGAGCTGATGCCGCTGGCCACGGACCGGTACGAGACGCAACGCGGGCTGTTCGAGCGGGGCAACACGTCGAAGCTGAACCTGCTGCAGGCGCAGTACGAGTTGATCGACAAGCGCGCGGAGGCGCGCAGCCTGCCCGAGCAGGACCGGCAGCTGCGGGCGGAGATCGCCGGCCTGGAGCAGCGACTGGAGCAGACGCGGGCGCAGTTCCTGAAGGATGCGGCCGAGCGGCGGGTAAAGGCGCTGCAGCGACTGGCGCAGGCCGATCAGGTGCTGCGCAAGGAGCGCGAGCGGGAGGGCTTGCGGCACCTGAGGGCACCGGTCTCCGGGACGGTGCAGGATCTCGGCGTGCACACGCTGGGCGGTGTGGTGAGCGCGGCCGAGCCCCTGCTGACGGTGGTGCCGGATGACGCTGCGCTGGAGCTGGTGGCGGTGCTGCCGCACCGGGAGGCGGGGTTTGTGCGAGAGGGTCAGGCGGCGGAGGTGAAGCTGGAGGCATTCCCGTTCACGCGGTTCGGTACGGTTCCGGGCACGGTGCGCTTGGTGAGCCGGCACGCGGTCGGCGGAACTGGACCGTCGGCGCCGCCCCGTGCCGCGGCCGAGGCGCGGGGACCGGCTGAGGAGGGCGGCTACCGGATCACGGTGGGCTTGGATCGGGCGAGGATGGCCGCGGAGTGGCGCGGCGTGGCGCTTCGGCCGGGCATGGCGGCGCAGGCCGACGTCGTGACCGGCAAGCGCCGGGTGATCGCCTTCCTGCTCGATCCGATCATGAAGCTTGGGTTGGAGGCAGGACATGAACGTTGATCCATACGTCATAGAACAGAATTCAAGTCCATTCGCTAGAGACGGACCATTATCTTTCACGGAGCACCATGTATAAATATCACAATACACAGAAGCTTATCTAGATGAAAAATGCGTTGGTGATTGCATCTCTATCGGCTTTGCCACTGGCGCTCGCCGGGATGTTCCTATTTTCTGGAGCTTCTGGAGATACAGATTATCTTGTTAAGCTATTCGCATCAATTGCTATGGTGAGCTCGATACCATTTATTGCGTGCTTAGTAGTACTATCTATCAGAAAGCCGAATTTTGTTTCTAAATTTGGCAATTGGATAATTAAAAGAAAGACTGTTTTCATTTTGTTTTTAACTACATTGCTCATCGCAATATCATACCTTGTAGTATACATTAGAAAATATTGATGGAGGACAAACCTAGCGAAAAATTGACCATATTTACGACAGAAACCAGTTAAATATCGACGGAGAAAGATATGGTTGCAGTAGGAGATGTGATTGAAATTCTTGGCAGAGGTACATCTATTTCTGCTAGTGTCGACTCAATTGCAGGTTTTGGTGGCGATAGCCTAGAAAAATTGAACACCAGCGCGCAACTCGCATCTGCCGGGGCGGGCCTGCTATCAAGCGTCAATCCAGGCGCAGCTATCTCGGCAGGATTGTTCGCAGCTGATGTTCAGCTCGCTAAATTTTACAATGACGTCAAATCCAGCGCCGGAATTACTACTTATGCGGCCGATATCGTTGGGTTTATAGGCGACATTGCAGTCATAGGAGGTGGTGTAAGCACCTTTGTCGGCGCACCTGCCGTGGGTGCGGCATTTGGGGCGTTAGGGGCAACGACAGATGTTGCGGGTATTGCCCTGAATCATCCAGAACAAGTGGTTGATACTGTCGATAAAACTATTAGCGCTATTTCCGCGGCAGGTTCATCAACCCTCGACGCGCTGGGGAAAGTTCTCAGTTCTGCTAAAGACATATTTAACAACGCGGCCGGTCCGACAGCAGATGCGACCAAAATTACCGTCGATGCTTTAAATAATCTCTCACAATCTGCTGATCAAAATTTTACAGTCGTCGCAAATAGCGCTGGCATTGTGTCGGTTTCTGGGACCTATCCGGAAGATGGCAAGGCCCCTCAAATTGAATGGACCGACAGTAATGGAAAAATTCACGACTTTGTTGCGGGATCGAGCGGGTATACTCAGAATACTTCCGCAAGTGGTCATGATATTATCATTGGCAGCGGAACCAGCGCTTCAATTACAGGAGATGAAGATCAAATCACGCTTCAAGGAGATTCCGGAACGAGCTTAAATCTCTCGGGAAAAAACCATGTTGTGACCGGTGATAGCGGCAGCGACGTGGTCAGTCTAGATGCCAACACATCAGCAACTGTATCTGGCGGAGGAAATATAGTTCTGAATGGCGACAATGCAGCAGTTACAGCTAACGAGAACGAAAAGTTCAACATAACGGTTTCATCGGGCGTAAAAACTGGCATAATCCATGCCAAGAATTCGACTATAAATCTACCCTCCAGTTGGCAGGGTACAGTTGATGGTGAGGGAAATACCATCAACCAAGCTTTAGACAGTAGTCCCAGTCCGCAGCCGAGCCCGGCGCCTGCGCCCGATCCGCAGCCGAACCCGGCGCCTGCACCCGATCCGCAGCCGAACCCGGCGCCTGCACCCGATCCGCAGCCGAACCCGGCGCCTGCGCCCGATCCGCAGCCGAACCCGGCGCCTGCACCCGATCCGCAGCCGAACCCGGCGCCTGCACCCGATCCGCAGCCGAACCCGGCGCCTGCGCCCGATCCGCAGCCGAACCCGGCGCCTGCGCCAAATCCACCTGAAACCCCCTGGGCACCGCCTACGGAACCGCAACCTGAGCCGGCCCCCACCCAGCCTGCGCCGGACCCGACGCCAACCCAACCCGCACCGGACCCGACGCCGACCCAGCCTGCGCCGGACCCGACGCCGACCCAGCCTGCGCCGGACCCAATTGCCCCGGGTGAAGGCGACCCCGGTGAGGGCGGAGATCCGGGTGGCGGAGATGTAGGCGGAGGTGGCGAAGAGTCGGTCGAGAAATACGCCACGACCAGTCTGCAGCACGATCAGGCTGCGGATCGGAAGCTGGCCTCACCCGAACACGGATCGAGCACGGTCGCTTCGCCGGTGGCGGATCCGTCTCATCACGGCACTACGCTGCAGGCGATCCAGCTCACCTCCGCAATCGCCAGCTTCAGCCCGGCCCCGGGCGGTGACACTGGTCAGTCAGCCGGCCAGACAGAGACGCGCACGACCCTGACTGTCGACCCGAGCCGCACCCCGCTGCATCAGGCAGAACGGCACGTATCCTGACCCTCCCGGAAATGACCGGGCGATCATGAAAGAAGGAGAGGGGGCCGCAGGGTCCCCTCTCCTACGCGGCAACGGTCGTTTTACGGACGTGATGATTTTACCCAGCCGAGCATCCGCTCTGTGCCACCAGCAGCCGCTCGCGGCCTCACCGGATCATGTTCCGTAACCAACCCTTATGCGAATGGCCGATCGCAGCCGGTAGCGTCCGCTTACGGGGCGTTGTCAAAGCCGTCTGAATGACCGGGATGGGCGCCAAGCAGCCGCCCGAGCTTGACCCTCGATTGACTGCTTCGCGCGCAACTCGGTTATCGAGCTAGCCTCGACAATGCCTCATGAGCGGGCGCGATCGGACAGGCGCGGAGGCCTGAGAACGCCGGACAAATCCGCACTGAGCAGGTTATGCAGGTACGGACGCGCTCGTATCCGACGACCTCTGGGCGGTGGTCGAGCCGCTTCTGCCATCCGAGCTTGAGCAGCCGAAAGGCGGGAGGCCGCACTCCTCCACAGTGCCAGCCTGCCGGCAGAGTGGCCCCCGCGACGGGTCCGAACCCGACGGACCGCGGCCTCGTTCCTGCAAGCCTGCGGGTTGCCAGGTTCGGTGATCGTACCGAACCACCGCGAGCGGTCGTCCAATCACCGCCCGCGCAGAGTGGGACTTGTCCGATGAAGCGGCGTACGCTGTTGCAGGGAGCCGGAGCCGTCGTGGCGAGCGCAGTCGCGGCACCATCCCGGGTCCGCGCGGAGGCCACAACAACCCTGCGCTTCATCCCGCAGCAGGATCTCGTCACGCTCGATCCGGTGACGACCTTCGCGTACATCACCCGCAACCACGGCTACATGGTCTTCGACACGCTCTACGGCATGGACGGCGCCTTCCGCGCCACGCCGCAGATGGTCGAGGGCCACCGGATCGAGGAGGACGGGCGCCGCTGGGACCTGACCTTGCGCGAGGGCCTGCGCTTCCACGACGGGACCCCCGTGCTGGCCCGCGACTGCGTCGCCTCCCTGCGGCGCTGGGCCAAGCGCGACCCGTTCGGCGGCTCCCTGATGGAGGCGACCGACGAGCTGTCGGCGCCCGACGACCGGACGATCCGGTTCCGCCTCAAGCGCCCCTTCCCGCTCCTGCCGATCGCGCTGGGCAAGGCCTCGGTGCCGGTCTGCGCGATGATGCCGGAGCGCCTCGCCGTCACCGACCCGTTCCAGCAGGTGCCGGAACTCATCGGCTCGGGGCCGTTCCGCTTCAAGGCGGACGAGCGCGTGCCCGGCGACCGCACGGTTTACACCCGCTTCGAGGGCTACGTGCCCCGCACGGACGGCACACCCACCTGGACCTCCGGTCCGAAAATCGTCCACTACGACCGGGTCGAGTGGCGCGTCATCGGCGACACATCCACGGCCACCTCGGCGCTGGTCGCCGGCGAGGCGGATTGGCAGGAATACGCCTCGCACGACCAGCTCGGTCTGCTGAAGGCCGCCAAGGGCGTGACCACCCGCGTCCTCGACTCGACCGGCTTCGTGACGATGCTGCGGGTCAATCACCTGCAGCCACCCTTCAACAACCCGGCGATCCGGCGGGCGCTCTGGGGGGCGATCGACCAGACGTCCTGCATGCAGGGCGTGGTGGGCGCCGACGATCCTAGCCTGTTCCACGTGCCCCTCGGCTTCTTCTGCCCGGACACGCCGATGGCCTCGACGGACGGGCTCGGGCCGCTCACCACACCGCGGGATCCGGCCAAGGTGCGGGCCGACCTGAAAGCGGCCGGCTACGCCGGCGAGACCGTGCTGCTGATGGTGCCGTCGAACTCGGCCCCGCTTCTGGCGCTCGGCCAGGTCGCGGCCGACCTGCTCCAGCGCGTCGGCATGAATGTCGAGGTCTACGCGGTCGAGTTCAACGCGATGCTGCAGCGGCGCAACCGCAAGGGGCCGGTCTCCGAGGGCGGCTGGAGCGCCTTCGTCACCAACTGGTCCGGCATGGATTGGCTCAACCCCGCCGGCTACATCGCCCTGCGCGGCACTGGCGAGACCGGCTATGCCGGCTGGGCCACGACTCCGCGGATCGAGACCCTGCGGGACGCGTGGTTCACGGCTCCGGACGAGGCGGCCCGCGCCGCCCTGTGCCGGGACATCCAGCTCCAGGCGATGGAGGACGTGCCCTACTACCCCCTCGGGCAGTACCTGCAGCCGACCGCATACCGCTCCCGCCTCACCGGGATCCTCGACGGGTTTCCGACCTTCTGGAACGTCCGGCCCGCCTGAAGATCACGGCGCCGGGGCCTCACAGCCCCGGGAAGGTCGGCGGCGCGATGGCGTCGGGGCCGCGCCCGGCCCAGTCGAGCTGCCGGATCTGCGCCAGCGCGCGGCCCTGCGCCTCCTCCAGCGCCGCCGCGGCCGCCGCGTAGTCGACCGTCAGGGCGCGGCCGTCGCGCACGATCTCGCGGCCGCCGACGAAGACTTGCCGGACCGCGCGGTCGCCGGCCGAGTAGATCAGCGACTGCACGGGATCGCGGCACGGCCGCATGGCCGGATGCGTGCAGTCGACGAGGACGAAGTCGGCCTTGCAGCCCGGCGCGAGCCGGCCGATGTCGTCGCGCCCGAGCGCCCTGGCGCCGCCCACAGTGGCGGCGTGGAACACGTCCGCCGCACGGGTGTCGCGGGGATTCTCGGCGACGACCCGGGCGAGGTACGCGACGAGGCGCATCTCGTCGAGCATGTTGTGCGGGTAGACATCGGTGCCGATGCCCATGTTCACCCCGGCCTGGCGGTAGCGGCCGAAATGGTGGAGCGCGATGCCGCGGCGGGCGAAGACCGTCGGGCAATGGGCGACCGTGGCGCCGCGCTCGGCCAGGCGGCGCATGTCCGAGCCCGGGCTGTGCCAGTGGGTCCAGGGATGGTCGTCGAGGAAGATCCCGTGGCCCACGATCGTGCGCTCGGTGAGCACGCCGAGATCGTCGAGCCACTCGATCGGCGTCATCCCGGTGCGGCGGGTGATCTCGTGGAATTCCGACAGGGACTGCGCCGCATGGGTGTGGAACCGCAGGTCGCGCCGGACCGCCTCGGCATGGGCGTCGCGCATCAGCTCCGCCGTACAGGTGTCGACCTGGGCCGGGCAGAGCATGCCGGAGAGGCGTCCGCTCGGGTGGCGCTGCGCCGCCTCGATCTCGGCGAGCGCATGCTCCAGGCCGCGCTGGCCCGCCGCCGCGTCCCATTCGTACTCGACGCTGTGGCCGTTCCGGGTGAGCCATCGCCCCGACCGGAACATCGGGGCGATGCAGACCCGCAGGCCCGACGCGCCGAGGCGATCGAGCCAGCCGTCGCTCGGCAAAGCGAGGTTGCAAACGGTGGTGACGCCCGAGAGCGCCAACTCGGCGAGCGCCACCCCGTAGGCGGCGCTGGTGCCCTCCGCGTCGGGCCGCAGGATCGGCAGGTACTCGTAGAGCGAGGTGTTGTAGAGCCGCTGGCTGCCGACCTCGTCCCACATGCCCTTGTTCATCGGCTCCGAGAACAGGTGGGTGTGGATGTCCACGAGGCCGGGCATGACCAGGCAGCCGGAGGCGTCGATGGTCCGGGCCGGCGGGGGGCCTGCGTAATCCGGACCGACATGGATCAGGACGCCGTCCTCGAACACCACGTCCGCGCCGGTGCGGTAGACGTGGCCGCCGCTGTCGGGATCCCAGGCGACGACCCACCGTGCCCCCGTCACCAGGGTGGCGCCGGCGCTCTTGTCCGCAGCATCGTCGTACATCGATACCCTCTCTCTGGCGCCGACGAGGCGGGCAAGATCGGTGCCCGATCGGGCCGGCATCGCGGCGCAGCGCGGCCCGAGTTTCGCATCGCGCGGGCCACTGTCGTCAGCGGCAGGCCCGCGCGTCGGTTCCGCAGGAGGCGGCATGCATCATCGCGGCACCACCGGACCCGCGCGCATCCTGGTCATCAACCCGAACGCCTCCCGGGCGGTGACGGCCGCCATCGACGCGGCGCTGACGCCGCTGCGCCTGGCCGGCGGCCCCGTCATCGCGGTGACGGATCTGCCCGAGGGGCCGGCGGGCATCGCGACCCAGCAGGATGCGGATTCCGTGGTGATGCCGCTGGCCCGGCGCATCGCGGAGGATCCGGCGGACGCCTTCGTCATCGCCTGCTTCAGCGACCCCGGCCTGCATACGGCCCGCGAGGTCGCCCGCGGCAGGCCCGTGATGGGGATCGCCGAGTGGGGCCTCCTCCGGTCGCTCACCCTCGGCGAGCGCTTCGGCATCGTCGCTCTCTCGGAGGGCAGCGTGCGGCGCCAGCGCCGGATGGTCCGCCAGATGGGCCTCGGCGAACGCTATGCCGGCAGCCGGCCGGTGGAGGCCCGGGCCGACGAGACGGCGGGGGCGGCGATCCGCGACCGCCTGATCGCGGCGGCCCGGACCCTGGTCGCGCGCGACGGAGCCGACGTCATCGTGCTCGGCTGCGCCGGCATGGCCCCGCACCGGGCCGCCGTCGAGCGGGCGGTCGGGTGTCCGGTCGTCGAGCCCTGCCAGCAGGCGGTGGCGGCGGCCCTCGGGGCGGTCCTGCTCCGGGCGGACCTGTAGGGAGACACCGGCGATGCACTACGACCTGCTGATCCGCGGCGGCACCTGCGTGACGCCCTGGGGCACCGAGGCGATCGATCTCGGCATCCGCGACGGGCGCATCGCGGCCCTCGCGACCCCGGCCGGCGCGACCGCGGAGGCGGTGATCGACGCGGCGGGCCTGCACGTCCTGCCCGGCCTGATCGACAGCCACGTCCACCTGCGCGACCCCGGCGACCCGGCGGTGGAGACGATCGAGACCGGCACGCGGGCCGCGGTGCTGGGCGGGATCGCCACCCTGTTCGACATGCCCAACACCGTCCCGCCGATCGCCGATACCGAGCGCCTCGCGTGGAAGCGCGACTACGTTGCGGGCCGGAGCTGGTGCGACATCGGCCTCTACGTGGCCGGCACGAAGGCCAATATCGACGCGCTCGCCGCGCTGGAGCGCGCGCCGGGCGTCTGCGCCGTCAAGGTCTTCGCCGGCAGCTCCACGGCGGCGCTGATGATCGAGGACGACGCGCATCTCGAACGCGCCATGCGCGCCGGCCACCGGCGCATGGCCTTCCACAGCGAGGACGAGGACCGGCTCCAGGCCCGCAAGCCGCTGTTCAGCCGGGGCCAGCCGTACCGGACCCACATGGAATGGCGCGACCCGGAATGCGCCTTCCTGGGCACGCGCCGCCTCATGGCGCTGGCGCGGAAGACCGGCCGGGCGACCCATATCCTGCACGTCTCCACCGCCGAGGAACTCGCCTACCTGCGCGATTTCCGCGACGTTGCCACCGTGGAGGTGCTGGTCAATCACCTCACGCAGGTGGCCCCGGACTGCTACGACACCCTCGGTGGCTTCGGCGTCATGAACCCGCCGATCCGCGACGAACGCCACCGGGCAGCCGCCTGGGCGGCCGTGCGCGACGGGACCGTCGACACGATCGGCAGCGATCACGCGCCCCATGCGCGGGCCGCCAAGGAGCGGCCCTGGCCGGACTGCCCGGCCGGCCTCACCGGGGTCCAGACCCTGGTGCCGATCATGCTCGACCACGTCGCGGCCGGGCGCCTGTCGCTGGCGCGCTTGGTCGACCTGATGGCGGCCGGCCCGGCCCGCGTCTACGGGCTCCGCGGCAAGGGCCGGATCGCCGCCGGCTACGACGCCGACTTCACCCTCGTGGACCTGAAGGCGCGCCGCAGGATCGAGGAATCCTGGATCGTCTCGCCCTGCGGCTGGACGCCCTTCGCCGGCACCGAGGTCACCGGCTGGCCCGTCGCCACGCTCGTGCGCGGCCACCTCGTGATGCGCGACGACGCGGTGCTCGGCACGCCCGTCGGCGGCCTCGCGAGCTTCGCCGCATGATGAGGCCCGCCCTCAGCCGTCGCAGGTTTCCGCCGCCAGCCAGGTGGTGAGGATCGCGACGGCGTCGAGAAGGTCGTCGATCGCCATGGCCTCGTCGGGGTTGTGGCTGCCGTTGGCGTTGCGCACGAACAGCATGGCCATCGGCACGCCGGCCTTGGCGAAGGCGGCGGCGTCGTGCGAGGCCGGGCTGCCGAGGGGCCGGGTGGCGATGCCGAGCGCGTCCGCGGCCGCCGCGAGCCCGTCGCGGATCCGGGGCGAAACCGCGCCGACGCCCGCCTCGGCGCGGGGCCCGAGGGCCACCGTGACACCGCGGCGCTCCGACACGTCCGTTACGGCGGCCAGGAATGCGGCCTCCAAGGCCGCCAGCACCTCGGCCGCGTAGGCCCGCATGTCGAGGCTGAACCGGAACTCGCCGGGGACGGTGGTCAGGCCGTGGGCCGCGGCATCGGTGTGAAACCGGCCCAAGGTGACGGCCATCGGGCAGCCGGCCGCCTCGCGCTCCGCCCAGACCCGGTCGAGGGCCAGGGCGATCTCCGCACCGGCCAGCGCGGCGTCGCGGCGGAAGCGGCGGGGTGTGCCGACATGGTCGTAGCGCCCAAGGATCCGGACGTCGGGGTAGCGGACGTTGCCGGGAATCCCGGTGCAGAGGCCCACCGGGATCCCGGCCTCCTCCAGGCTCGGCGCCTGCTCGATATGCACCTCCAGGAAGGCGTGGATCGCGGCGGCGTCGAGGGCGGGCGGGCCGCTGCGCAGCACCTCCGGGTCGCCGCCCTCCCGGGCGATGTGCGCGGCGAGGCTGAGGCCGCTGTCGATCCGGGCGGCGTCGAGCGCCCCGTCCGGCAGGGTTCCGAGGGCCGCCCGGCTACCGATATAGGAGACCTGGAACCAGACGCTCTCCTCGGCGCGGATGCCCATGACGGTGATGTCGCGCGCCGGGGTCAGCCCCAGCTCGCGGAGCGCCGCGACGGCGGCGAGGCCGGCCACCACCCCGGCGGCGCCGTCGAAATTGCCGCCGTGGGCCACGGTGTCGAGGTGGGAGCCGATCAGGATCGGCGGCAGGCTCCGGTCCCGCCCCGGCAGCGTCAGGGTGGTGTTGGCGGCCGCATCCCGCCCGATCGCGAGGCCGAGAGCGGCGGCGCAGCGCATCACCACCGCGTGCGCCGCACTCTCCTCCGGACTGTAGGAGGCCCGCGTGAACCCGGGATCGGTCCGGCCGCACCGGGCGAGGTCGTCGAACAAAGCCGCCACCCCGCCGCGCTGCGCGCGGACCGCCGTGCCGATCGCCGATACCGTGTCCATCCCGCCGCTCCCGGTGCGCGGGCCCGGGGCGGACCGCGATGGCGCCATCCTGCCACTTTCGTGCCGGCGTCGCGGAGATCCGGCCACCCGGCAGCCCACGGCTTCGCCGGCACGCCCGCCGGTCCGCGCCGCGTCCGGCGAGGGCGCCCCGACCGGCGCGGCCGTCCGCGCCCGGTCGGACACGGCTTCCGACTGATGCCGTCGCTGGATGCAGGCATCCCGTCGACGCGTTACGGGCGACACCAGTTCGGCACCCGATACGAGAATTTTGACGTTCTCGGCACAGGACCGCCCGCAGGGCGCACAAATGCTGCCAATATGCGCAAGGCCCATGCCGACCTGCAGCCTCTTTGACCTTCCCGTCTCCCGGCCCCCGGCCGACAATCGGGCGGTCCATCCAGGGAGCTTCGGGGTCGATGACGCATCTCACGCGACGCGGCGTCTTGGGCACAGGCATCTCGGGCACGGCGGCGCTGCTCGCGGCCCCGGCCCTCATCCGGCCGGCCTTCGCCGCCGAAACAGTCAAGCTCGGCTGCCTGTTCTCGTCCTCGGGCACGATGGCCAATCTCGAGGGCCGGCTGAACCACGTGGTTCGCATGGCCGCCGACGCGATCAACGGGCGCGGCGGCGTCAACGGCCGCCAGATCGAGGTCGTGACCTCCGATCCCGCCTCCGACTGGCCGCTCTACGCCCAGGTCGGCCGCCAGATGCTCCAGCAGGAGAAGGTCGCGGCCCTGTTCGGCTGCTGGACCTCCGTGTCGCGCAAGTCGGTGCTGCCGGTGGTCGAGCAGAATGACGGGCTGCTGTTCTACCCGCTCCATTTCGAGGGCGACGAGAACTCCAAGAACGTCGTCTACGTGAACTCGCCGCCCGCGAGCTCGGTGCTGCCGGCGGTCGATTACCTGATGGGCCCGGACGGGGTCGGGGCGAAGCGGTTCTTCATGATCGGCTCGGACTACGTCTGGCCGCGCACGATCAACAAGCAGCTCAAGGGCTACTGGAAGGGCAAGGGCATCCCCGAGAGCGCGTGGCGCGAGGAATACGTGCCGTTCGGATTCTCGAACTTCCAGACGCTGGTGAATCAGGTCCGCAGCTTCGCCAGCCAGCCGGGCGGCCAGGCGATCGTGGTGCTCACCGTCGTGGGCTCCTCGATCCCCGACTTCCTGCGCGAATTCGCCAACCAGGGCATCAGCGCCACCGACGTGCCGATCCTCGGCCTCGACATGGTGGAGGCGGACCTCGAGGGGCTCGATACCGGGAAGCTCGTCGGCCACCTGAACTGCTGGGCCTATCTCCAGGCCGCCAAGGGCGAGCGGAATCAGAAGTTCCTCGCCGACTGGGCCGCCTACGTGAAGGCCAAGAACGTCCCGTTCAGCGCCGACACGGTGATCGACCCGATGGTCTCGGCCTATGACAGCGTCAACCTCTGGGCGCTCGCCGCCGCCAAGGCCGGCTCCTTCGCGGTGCCGGAGGTGCGCAAGGCCTTCGCGGGGCTCAGCTTCGACGACCCGTCGGGCTACACGCTGACCATGACGGGGGAGAACAACTACGTCTCCCGCGGCGTGTTCATCGGCTCGGTCAACGAGAAGCGCGGCTTCGACGTCCTCTGGCAATCCCCGGACGCCCCCAAGCCGGTCCCGTTCAGCCCCTATGGCTGATCGGCTCCGCGCGCTCCTGGCCCTCTGCTGTCTGGCGCTGCTGACGTTTCCGGCCTCCGCCGCGCCAATCGACCGGGCGGCCTTCGCGGCGGGTCTGTGCGGGGACGGCGCCGCGCAGGTCCGCGCGGCCGAGGGTCTCGTGCAAGCCGGCGGCGATCTGGCGGCCGACGACCTCGCCTATGCCGGCGGGCTCCTCGGCGCGCTGGCCGAGCGCCGTCTCGCCTGCCCGGCGGAGGGCGCACTCCTGCTCGACCGCCCGGGCGCATCCGAGGGCGCGATGCGGTCAGCGGCGCGCCGCGTCCGGCCGCCGAGGCGCGCGCGCCGGTCCTCGGCCTACGCCAGCGGGCCGCCGTCGAGACCGCGCGCGGCACCGTCACTCTGTTGACCGGCCCGGATCCGGCCGCCCGCAGCGCCGGGCTGGCGGTGCTCGAGCGGCGCATCGCCACCGTTCCGGCTTCCGTGCTCGACCGGGCGCGGGACGCGGAGACCGATGCCACGCTGAAGGCGACCATCGCCGGCCTCGCCCAGGCGGCCGCCCTGTCGTCGCCCGATCCGGCCCGGCGCCGGGCGGCGATCGCCGCCGTGGCCGCGAGTCCGTCCGGGGCTGCTGAGGCGCGCCTCGCGGCGCTCAAGAGCGATCCGGCCTACGCCTCCGACCCGGCCTTCCGGGCGGCGCTGGATGCGGGGCTCGCCAAGGTCTCCCGCGCGGTGGCGATCGGCGACGGGCTCGCGGTCGTCTACAACGGCCTGAGCTTCGCCAGCATCCTGTTCATGGCGGCGGCCGGGCTCGCGATCATCTTCGGGCTGATGGGCGTGATCAACCTATCCCAGGGCGAGTTCATCATGCTCGGCGCCTACGCCACCTACGGCGTGCAGGAGGCCTTCCGCCGCCTCGCCCCCGGCCTGCTCGACCTCTACCTGCTCGCCGCCATCCCGGTGGCGTTCGGGGCGGTCGCCCTGGTGGGCATCGTCGTCGAGGCGCTGATCCTGCGCCACCTCTACCGGCGGCCGCTGATGAGCCTGCTCGCCACCTGGGCGGTGAGCCTGTTCCTGGTGAACCTCGTCCGCGTGACGGTCGGCACCCAGAACCTGCAATTCGTCATGCCGGCCTATGTCAGCGGCGGCGTGCCCCTCTACGCCGACTTCGTCATGACCTGGAACCGGCTGTTCGCCATCGCCTTCGCGGCGGCGACCCTCGTCCTGACGCTCGTGATCCTGCGCCGCACCCCGCTCGGCCTCGACATCCGCGCCGTGACCCAGAACCGCGACATGGCCGCCTGCCTCGGCCTGCCGACCCGCCGGGTCGACCGCCTCGCCTTCGGGTTGGGCTCGGGGCTCGCGGGCCTCGCCGGGGTGGCGCTCTGCCCGATCTACAGCGTCAACCCCGGCATGGGCTCGGGCTTCATCGTCGACAGTTTCATGGTCGTGGTGCTGGGCGGCGTCGGCAGCCTCCTCGGGACCCTGGTGGCGGCCGTCGGCGTCGGCGGCGCCAACGTGCTGATCGAGCCGATCTCCGGCGCGGTCGCCGCCAAGGTAATCGTGCTCGTCGGCATCATCCTGTTCCTGCAGCGCCGGCCCGAGGGGCTGTTCGCCGTGCGGCGGCGGCGATGAGCGGCGCCGTGCAGACCGCCCTCGCCGCCCCCGCCGGACCGGGACGCCGCGCCGTGCGCGATCCCCTGGTCGCCGGCCTCGTCGGGCTCTGCCTCGCGGCCGCGGTCGGGCTCCTCGTGGCACCGCCCGCCCCGTATCTCGTCAACGCGGTGGGTCAGCTCGCCGCCTTCGCGATCCTCGCCGTGTCGCTGGATCTGGTCTGGGGCTATCTCGGGATCCTCAGCCTCGGGCACGGGCTGTTCTTCGCCATCGGCGGCTATGTCTGCGCCATGCACCTGCTGGCCCACGGCGTGGCCGTGACCGGCGTGCTGCCGGATTTCGTGCAGTTCATGGGCTGGAAGAGCCTGCCGGCCTACTGGACGGGCCTCGACCACGCGGCCTACGCCTTCGTCCTCGCCCTGGCGCTCGCCGGCCTCGTCGCCTTCGTGTTCGGGCTGGCCTCGTTCCGCTCGCGGGTCAACGGCGTCTCCTTCTCGATCATCAGCCAGGCGCTCGTCTACGTCGCGATGCTGCTGATGTACCGCAACGATACCGGGCTCGGCGGCAACAACGGCATGACCGGCTTCCCGCTGCTGTACGGCTGGCCGATGGGCTCCCCCGGCGTCGTCACGGGGCTCGCTGTCGCCGCCCTCCTGACGCTGGCGGCGGTACTGGCCGGCGCGCGGCTCCTGGTCGGCAGCGCGATCGGGCGGCGGATGCTCGCCTGCCGCGACGACGAGACCCGCCTGCGCACGCTGGGCTACAGCACCACCCGGCTCAAGTTCGGGATCTGGTGCCTCTCGGCCATGATCGCGGCGCTCGCCGGCATCCTGTACGTGCCGCAGGTCGGCATCATCAACCCGCGGGTGCTGGCGCCGGACCTGTCCATCGAGATCGCCGTCTGGGTGGCGATCGGCGGGCTGGGCCGGCTCGGCGGGGCGGTGATCGGCGCGATCCTAGTCAACGGCCTGAAGTTCTGGCTCAGCGCCGCGATGCCGGAAGCGTGGCCGTTCATCCTGTCGGGGCTGGTGCTCGTCGTGGTGCTGGTCCTGCCGAACGGCCTCCTCGACCTCGTGGGCTGGCGCCCGCGCCCGACCTGGCTGCGGGGCGCCCGATGACCGCCCTCACCATCGACGCCCTGACGGTCGCCTTCGGCCGCTTCACGGCCCTCGATGCCGTCTCGCTCGCGGTCGATCCCGGCGAGGTGCGGGCCGTGATCGGCCCGAACGGCGCCGGCAAGACCACCCTGCTCGACGTGATCTCAGGGATCACCAAGCCGGTCTCCGGCCGCGTGATGCTCGGCGACCGGATCGACCTGACCAAGCGCTCCGAGGCCGAGATCGCGAAGGCCGGCGTGCGGCGCAAATTCCAGAAGCCCAGCGTCTTCCCCGCGCTCACCGTGCGCGAGAACCTGGAGATCGGCTGCGGGCCCGCGCTCCCCGCCCGCGAGCGGCCCGCTCGCATCGCCTCCGTCCTCGGCGAGATCGGCCTCGGACCCCGCGCCGCGGTGCCGGCCGGCCGCCTCGCCCACGGCGAGAAGCAGTGGCTGGAGATCGGCATGGTGCTCGCCGCCGAGCCGGCGCTGCTCCTGCTCGACGAGCCCGTGGCCGGGCTCTCCGACGCCGAGACCGCCCAGACCGCCGCGCTGATCCGGAGCCTGCGCAGGCCGGACCGGGCGATCCTGGTGATCGAGCACGACATGGGCTTCGTCGAGGCCATCGCCGACCAGGTGACGGTGCTGCACGAGGGCCGGACCCTCTACGAGGGCAGCATGGCAGGCGCCCGCCACGATGCCCGGGTGATCGAGGTGTTCCTCGGCCGATGACGCAAGCGTATGCATCTCCGCCCGCACGCCTCGCCGTCGAGGGGCTCGACCAGCATTACGGCAGCGCGCAGGTGCTGCGCGGGATCGGCCTCGACGTCGAGCCGGGCGCCTGCCTCGCCGTGCTCGGACGCAACGGCGCCGGCAAGACCACGCTGCTGCGCTGCCTCACCGGCCTGATCCCGGAAAGCCGCGGCCGGATCGCCCTCGACGGGACCGAGCTGACGCGCCTGTCGCCCGACCGGCGCGCCCGCTCGGGCCTCGCCTACGTGCCGCAGGGGCGCGAGATCTTTCCCGACCTGACCGTCGCCGAGAATCTGCGGGTGGCGGCCCGGGCCCACGGGCTGGAGCGGACCGACGCAATTGACGAGGCGGTCGCCCTGTTCCCGGCGCTGCGCGGCCTCTGGCACCGTCCGGGCGGCAACCTCTCGGGCGGCCAGCAGCAGCAGCTCGCCATCGCCCGGGCGCTCGCCACCCGGCCTCGCGCGCTCCTCCTCGACGAGCCGACCGAGGGCATCCAGCCCTCGATCGTCGCCGCGATCGAGGCGGTGATTGCCGGGCTCAAGGGCCGGATCACCGTGCTGCTCGTGGAGCAGTATCTCGATTTCGCCCTCCGGGTCGCCGATTCCGTGGTGGTCTTGTCCCGCGGCAGCGTCGTCGAGCGCGGCGATCCGAAGGTGCTGAACCCCGAAGCCCTCACCCGTCACATCGCCGTCTGACATCCGTAGAAGGAGCCGCCGTGTCGACCCATCACGAGATCCCCGCGACGCCCGAGACCATGGCGCTCGGCTATTTCGACGCCGCGCTGCCGCCCGTGCTGACCGTGAGATCGGGCGACACCGTCACCCTGCACTCGCATCCGGCGGGCGGGCGCGAGTCGCTCCACCCCGACCCCGCCCGGGTGCCGGCCGACCTGCTCCACGCCCTCGACACCCTGGAGCGCGGCCCCGGCCCGCACTTCGTCACCGGCCCCGTCCACGTGGAGGGCGCCGAGCCAGGCGACATGTTGCAGGTCGACATCCTCGACCTGAAGTTCCGCCTCGACTGGGGCTTCGTGGCGATCCTGCCGCTCCTCGGCACCCTGCCGGACGAGTTCACCGAGTACGAGACCGTCCACGCCGACATCGACACCGCCCGCGGCCTCTGCCGCCTGCCCTGGGGCACGGAGCTGCCCCTCGACCCGTTCTTCGGCATCATGGGCACCGCCCCGCCCCCCGCCTGGGGCCGGGTCGGCAGCCCGGTGCCCCGTGCCTTCGGCGGCAACATGGACAACAAGGAACTGAAGGTCGGCACGACCCTCTACCTGCCGGTGTTCAACCCCGGCGGCGGATTCTACGCGGGCGACGGCCACGGCGTGCAGGGCGACGGCGAGGTCTGCATCACTGCCCTGGAGACCGGGCTGACCGGCACGTTCCGCCTCACCGTGCGCAAGGATCTCCCGGGCGCGTGGCCCTTCGCCGAGACGCCCACCGACCTGATGTCGATCGGCCTGCACGAGAGCCTCGACGAGGCGATGCGCCAGGCCGTGCGCGAGATGGTGCGCCTCGTCTGCGCACGCACCAGCCTCACCCGCAACCAGGCCTACATGCTGTGCTCGCTCGCCGGGAACCTGCGGATCACCCAGACGGTCGACGGCAACAAGGGCGTGCACATGCTGATGCCCAAGACTGCCCTCGCGTCGACGTCCGGGGCCGCCTGAGCGCATTCTCGGCTGATGCTGCCTCCTCCGTCTTTGCGAGCGCAGCGAAGCAATCCAGCAGCGCTCCGTTCAACGGTCCCGCTGCCCTGGGTCGCTTCGCTGCGCTCGCGATGACGGGGAGGAACGCCTCACCCGATTCCTGCAGATGGAGACCGCCTCAGTTCGCACTGCGTCCGAAGGCGAACCGGCCGACACAGGCTTGGGCGCCGCGATGGTGCGGCGGCTGGCTCAGGCTCGCGCGCTCCGTCGTGGCCGGTGCCCCGCGCCCCGGCTGGACGAGCAGGGCTGCCCGAAGCCGCAGCACCTCGGCCCGGAGGCCGGCATTCTCCCGCTCGACCTGATCGAGCCGGGCCACACCGGCGGGCTTCAGGCCGCCGAGGCGTCTTCGCCAGCGGTAGAAGGTGCCGAGCGAGACATGGGCGCTGGCGCAGATCGCGGCGATCGGTATGCCCCGCGCGGCCTCGTCCAGCAGGAAGGCGATCTCCTCGTCCGTGTGCAGGGATCGACGCATGCAGGGTCTCCCGGTTCGGCAGTCTCGGGGCACTCTTCGGGCGGAGGAACAGCAAGAAGCGGACCGGCCGCGACGGGCCGACTGCGGCGCTTTCGTGCCGCGAAGCCCGCGATCCGGGCCGGCGGCCGCCGATTCACGTAACCGGCGCTCGGTTCTGCGGTCTCCGTACGCTTGGGTTTGCGGGCGCTTGTCAGGCGCGCGTGGATCGGCGCTGCGACCGCATCGGAGTGGATTTTGGCATCGCCCAATCAGCTATGCCGCGGCGCGGCTGGCCAGGTAGCGGCGCCAGCCGCCGAACTGCGTGATGTCGGCGGCCCCCGCGACGCCCGCCGTCTCCACCAGGAAGCCCTTCGGCGCGGTCCCGTCGGCGAGCCGCAGGGTGCCGATCCCGAGCGGTTCCGGGATGGCCGCCACGAAGGCCCCGAAGGCGGCGGGCGGCAGGGCCCAGACCTCCGTCTCGATCGCGCCGCCGTCGCCCTCGGCCACCCGGAGCAATCCGGGACGATGCGGCGGTCCGCCGGGCAGGGCGTAGAGGCGGTACTCCGGTCGGGTCGCCACCGTCCGCAGATACCGGGCGCCGTGCGCGGCGAGTTCGCGGTTCAGCGGCAGGCCCGACAGATGCGCCCCGACGACCGCCAGTTCGATCTCGCCGGGCCATCCGCGGGCCGGACCCGGCGCCACGGCCGGCACGGGCGTCTCCCCCGCGCCGATCCGGCCGGCCGCGGCCGCGTGCAGGCGGGCGCCCAGGGCGGCGAGGAGCCCATCGGAGCCACGCGGCGCGAGCAGGGTGATCCCTGAAGGAAAGCCGTCGGCGCGGGGCCGCCCCGGGACCGCGAGGGCGCACCAGTCGAGCAGGTTGACGAAGTTGGTGTAGGTGCCGAGCTCGCTGTTCGGGCCGATCGGGTCGGCGGCCACCGCCGCGCAGGTCTGGGGACGCGGATAGGTCGGCACGGCGAGCACGTCGACCCGGTCCCAGACCGCGTCCGCGTGCCGTCGCAGTTCCGCCAAGCTGTAGAGACCCGCGAAGGCGTCGGCGGCGTTGTAGCGCCCGGCGGCGGCGATCACCGCCCGCGTCGTCGGGTGCAGGATCTCGGGGCGCGTCTCCATGATCGGCCGGATCGCCGCGTAGCGCTCGGCGACCCAGGGCCCGTCGTAGAGCAGGGCCGCTACGGCGAACATCGGCGCGAAATCGACCGGCAGCGCCGCCCCGGCGAGGGTCTCCAGATCGGCAATCGTCGCCGCGAAGGCCGCCTCCGAGTGGCCGTCGCCGCCGAAACGGAGGCTCGCCGCATCGGGAAGGCCCAGCCGCCGGCCCGGTGGAAGGCCGGCCGGTGCGGGCGGCACCGGCAAGGCCCGCGACCAGGGATCGGCGCTGTCGAAGCCCAGCATGACCCGGAAGGCGGCGTCGGCGTCGGCGACGGTGCCGGCGAACACGGAGAGCGTATCGAGGGTCCGGCAGGCCGGCAGCATGCCGCGGCTGGAGATCGACCCCAGGGAGGGTTTCAGACCGACGACGTTGTTGAGCGCCGCCGGCACCCGCCCCGAGCCTGCCGTGTCGGTCCCGAGGGCGAAGGCGACGATTCCGTGGGCGACCGCGACGGCCGAGCCGCTGCTGGAGCCCCCCGGCACGTAGGCCGGATCGATGGCGTTGCGCGGGACCGGGTCGGGCGTGCGCAGGCCGACGAGGCCGGTGGCGAACTGGTCGAGGTTGGTCTTGCCGATCAGGATCGCCCCGGCCGCCTGTAATCGGGCCACCGCGGGCGCCGTCTCGGTCGGGGTGTAGGCGAAGTCCGGGCAGGCCGCGGTGGTCGGCAGGCCAGCCACGTCGATGTTGTCCTTGACGGCGAAGGGCACGCCCCAGAGCGGCCTCGACACAGGGTCGAAGGGCGGGAGCGCGGCGGCCTGCGCCAGCGCCTCGGCCTCCGGCACCAGGGCCAGGAAGATGCCGGGGTCGTCAACCGCGGCGAGCCGGCGGTAGGCCTCGGCCACGACGGTGCGCGGGTCGCGGCCGTCGGCGTAGGCCGCGTGCAGGAGCGGGATCGTCGGGAAGGGCGGCACGGCGGTTCCTCGGGTCGCTGCTCAGGATTCGTCGCCGGTGGCGCGGTACCAGTCGAGGATCTCGCGCCCCTGCATGAACACCGCGTCGCTGCGCGCCAGGATCGCGTCGAGCAGCCGCTCCAGCAGGCCGATCCGGTGCGGGACGCCGGTGATGTAGGGGTGGATCGCGAAGCCCATCACCTTGGCGCCGCCGAGGGGACCGGGACCCGCCGCCTCGGCGGCGAGGCGGTCGAGGTTGGCGAGCGCCCGCTCCACGAACTCGTCGGCCCGGTGGTGTTGGATGGCGAGCAGCGGGATGTCGTTCAGCTCCACCGAGTAGGGCAGCGCCACGAGGGCCCCCGTGCGCGTCGCCACCCGACAGGGCCGATCGTCGACCACGAAGTCGCCGACATAGTCGACGCCGGCCGCGTGCAGGTGGTCGGGCGTGTCGAGGGTTTCGGTGAGGCCCGGCCCCAGCCAGCCGCGCGGCGGACGCCCCGTGGTCGCGGTGATCGCCGCGATGGTGCGAGAAATCATCTCCGGCTGGTCCTCGACCCGGTGGGTCGGAACCTGATGGAAGCCGTGGGCCATGAACTCCCAGCCGGCCGCGTGGGCGGCCTCGGCGATGCGGGGATAGGCCGTGCAGACCGAGCCGTTGATCGACAGGGTCGGGCGGATGCCGCGGCTGGAAAAAGCCTCGAGGAAGCGCCAGAAGCCGACCCGCATCCCGTACTCGTGCCACGCCCAGTTCGGGATATCCGGGAGCAGGCTCGCGGCGGTCGGCGGCACCAGGATCTGGCGCGGCATCGGATGGTCGATGAGCCAGTGCTCGACATTGACCACCGGCCAGACGGCGACGTGCTTGCCCCCGGGCAGGGTCAGGCGCGGCCGGTCCACGGCGGCGCGGTAGGCGAGCCGGTTCTCGGGGCGGCGGGGATCGTCGGGGGCGGTGTCCATCAGGCGGCGGCCCGCGGCGCGTGGTGGCTGTGGAGCTGGGCCGCGAGCATCCGGCGCAGGTCGTTGAAGGCCGGGCTCGACACGTCGCGCCGCCGCGGCAGCTCGACCGGATGGATCGCCTCGATCCGGCCGGGGCCGGGCGACATCATCACGATGCGGTCGGCGAGAAAAATCGCCTCCTCGATGGCGTGCGTGACGAACAGGATCGTCAGCCCCGTCCGCGACCAGAGGTCGAGCAGCTCGTCCTGCAGCCGCTCGCGGGTCATGGCGTCGAGCGCCCCGAAGGGCTCGTCCATCAGCACGACCTCGGCCTCGTTGGCGAGCACCCGCGCGATGGCGACCCGCTGCTTCATCCCCCCCGAGAGCTGGTGCGGGTAGGCGTCGGCGAAGGCCTGGAGGCCGACCAGGGCGATGTAGCGCTCGGCGGTGTCGCGCACCTCGGCGGCGGGCCGCCCGCGGGCCTTCGGGCCGAAGCCGATATTGTCGCGCACGGTGAGCCACGGGAACAGGCCGTAATCCTGGAAGACCATGCCGCGGCTCGGCCCCGGCCCGGCGATCGGCTTGCCCCACATCAGGGCCTCCCCGGCGGTCGGGGCCTCGAAGCCGGCGGCGACCCGCAGCAGCGTCGACTTCCCGCAGCCCGAGGCGCCGAGCAGGCATACGAACTCGCCGCGTCCCACGGTGAGGTTCGCCTCGCGCAGGGCCTCCGTGCGGCGCCCGCCGGCCGCGTAGGTCTTGGAGACCGCCCGCATGTCGAGGATCGGGATCGTCGGATCAGCCATGATTGGGGCTCCAGGCGAGCAGCCGGCGGCCGAGCTGCATGACCAGCCAGTCGGACACGAACCCCGCGACCCCGATCACCGCCATGCCGCAGATCACGATCTCGGTGCGCGAGAGCTGGCGCGCTTCCATGATGATCGCGCCGAGGCCGGTCTGGACCCCGGTCATCTCGCCGACCACGATCACCACCCAGGCGAAGCCGAGGCCGAGCCGCAGGCCGGTGAAGATCGACGGCAGCGCCGCCGGCAGCACCACCCGGACGAACTGCGCCGGGCCGGTGCAGCCCAGCATCGCGGCCGCCTCGAACAGGCGCGGCTCCACCGAGCGGACCCCGAACACGGTGTTGACCAGGATCGGGTAGAACGCCCCGAGGAACACGAGGAAGAAGGCCGAGCGGGGTCCCAGGCCGAACAGGATCATCGCCAGCGGCAGCCACGCGGTGACCGGGACGGGGCGCAGCACCTGCAGGACGGGGTCGAGCAGCGCCCGGATCAGGGGCACGCGGCCGATCAGCAGGCCGAGCGGCAGGGCGGCGGCGGCGGCCAGCGCGAAGCCGCCATAGACCCGGCTCAGCGACGCCGCGAGATGGGTCCAGAGCGTGCCGCTGAACGCGTCGTCGTTGACGCCCCCGACGGCGAGGTCCCGCATCTCGGCCCAGACCTCCGCGGGCGGCGGGATCAGGCTGTAGGGCCGGCCCGCGGTGCTGACCTGCCAGACCGCGACGAGCACGGCCGGCACCACGCAGGCGAGCGCCAGCCGGCGCAGGTGGGCGAGCCCGGCCCCGGCCCGGCCGGCCCCGCGGGCCGGGGCCGGCGTCACCGGCGCCGCCACCGGCAAAGGGCCGGCCTCGATGCCGGTGCTCACGCCCGCCCCATCGCATCGACGAAGCGGGTGTCGATGAAGCCGGGCTCCGGCAGCCGCTTGATCTGCTTGAGCGCCAGCATGTGCTGCGCGTAGGCGTCGGCCTGCCGGACCTCGTTCGGCCCGAGGCGCCAGGTCAGCTCGACGTTCGGGGCCGAGAGTTCCAGCGCCTCGCGCTTCTGCCCGAGCTTGGCCACCGCCATGGCGATCATCGCGTCGCGGTCGCCGGCCGCGAAATCCGTCGCCTTGCGGTGGATCTCCAGCATGGTCCGGACGAGGTCGGGCCGCTCCGCCAGCGTGTCGCGGTGGGCGCCGAACACCATGTTCAGCGCGCCCATCTCGGTGCCGTAGGGGTACTCGACGAGCTGGCCGACGCCCGAGGCGAGGCTGACGCCGGGCCCCGGCTCGGCGCCGACATAGGCGTCGACGTCGCCGCGGGCGAGCGCGATATGCATCTCCGAGAAGGAGACCCGCACGGGGGTGATGTCCTTCACCGAGAGCCCCTCCATGCGCATCCGCTCCAGGACGAAGACCTCCTGGGTGCTGCCGGGCCAGATCGCGACACGCTTGCCGCGCAGGTCCTTGATGGCGTGGATCTCGGAGCCCTTCTTGGCGATCACCGCCATCCCGCGGTTGCAGGTGGAGGCGATCACCACGAGTGGCTCGCCGGCGGCGGCGCCCAGCGTCGCGGCGGCGATGCCGAAGGTGCCGAAATCCACCGACTTGGTGACCACGGCGTTCTTGCACTCGGTGGGGCTCTCGAAGGGCACCACCTCCACGGTCACGCCCGCGGGGGTGAAGCGCTCGTAGAAGCTCGGCGCGATCGAGTGGATCAGCTTGAGCGAGCCCATCCGGATCGTGACGGGCGCGCCCGCGGCGCGCGCCCGCGCCAGGGGACCGAGGGCGAGGCCGGCCCCGAGACCGGCCAGGAGGGTGCGGCGGCGGATCATCGAACGGCTCCTGCAGGGTCGCTATCGCCGTGACGCTAGGTGCGCTCCCTGTTGCAAGGAAGTGCTATTTTCTGAGCGTGTCGTTGCATCTTCGGCAACGGGGACGCACGATGCCGGCGTGAAGCACCTGCGCACCGTCACCTACGTCGCCGAGGTCGCACGTGCCGGCTCGATCCGGCGCGCCGCGGAGCGGCTGAACCTGACGCCCTCGGCCCTGACGCGGCAGATCCAGGAACTCGAATACGAGCTCGGCACGCCGATCTTCGAGCGCCTGCCGCAGGGGATGCGGCTCAACGCGGCCGGCGAGCTCTTCGCGCGGCACATCCGCGACCAGGTGGCGGATCTCGACCGGGTGAGGTCGCAGATCGCCGATCTGTCGGGGGTGCGCCGCGGTCACGTGTCGCTCGCCTGCAGCCAAGCCTTCGTCACGCAGGTGGTGCCCGAGGAGGTCGAGGCCTACCGGGCCCGGTTCCCCCAGGTCGGCTTCATGGTCCAGGTCCGCGATCACGCGCAGGCCGTGACGGCCCTGGCGGCGTTCGAGGCCGATCTCGCCCTGATCCTGCAACCGCCGCCTTCGGCGGAGCTGCATCCGCTCTTCTCCGGACATCAGACCCTCTGCGCGCTGATGCGCACGGGGCATCCGCTGGCGTCGGAGACCGGGCCGATCCGGCTGCGCGACTGCCTTGGCCATGCCCTGGCCCTGCCCGACCACTCGCTCGCCATCCGCCATCACATCGAGCACGCCCTGGCCCGGCGCGGGGTCGAGCTCCGGCCGGTCGTCGAGTCGGGCTCGCTCGAATTCCTCCGCAACCTCGTCCTGCGGGAGGATCTCATCAGCCTGCAGATCCCGAGCGGCATCCCCCAGGACCCGCGCCTGCACAGCCGCCCGATCGATCTCCGCGACCTGACGCCGATGACGCTGGTCCTCGCGCAGTTGCGCGGGCGATCGCTCTCCGTCGCGGCGGCGAAGTTCGCCGATCAGCTTGTGGTTCGGCTCAACCGGGAAGCGGTCTGATGCGGCGCACGCCCTGAGGCCGGCGCGTCACCGCTCTCCGCGCCCGATCAGGGCGCGCCCGCTTCGGCCGTGGCGAGGAAGGCCCGCACGGTGTCGCGGAGAAAGGCGGCATCGGCCGGGTTGATCGACGGGTTGCCGGCGCGGTGGCCCCAGATGCTCGGGATCGGCTGCAGGACGGCGTCGCGCAGATGCGGCAGCTCGGCGGCGTTGTCGGCGACGCGGAAGTAGAGATCCGTCTCGCCCGGCATCAGCAGCAGCCGGGCGGTGATCGCGTTGAGCGCCCGGGTGAGATCGCCGCCGTAGCGCGGGTCGCGGCTGATGTCGCCCGCCTCCCAGGTGCAGAGCTGCGCGTAGAGATCGGCCGCAGGGCGGCGGGCGAAGCGTTCCTCCCAGTCGGTGCGCAGGAAGCTGTCGAGGTCCGGGGCGCCGAGCGCGGTGCGGTGGAGGTCCGCCCGGTAGAAGTCCTGGCTGAGCGCCCAGCCCGCATAGATGCGTCCGAAGGCCCGGAGGGCGGCGGCCGGCTCGGCCGAGAAGCGGCCCCCGCCGCCATGCTCCGCCGCCGCCTCCAGCACCGCCATGAGGCCCTTCAGGAACACGCGGTTGTGGGTGGCGGTGCGGGCGCTGCCGCAATTGATCACCGCGCGGGCCACGCGGTCGGGGAACAGGGCGGCCCAGTGATAGGCCTGCTGGGCCCCCATGGACCAGCCGTAGACGGCGTGAAGGCGCTCGATCCCCCACATCTCGGCGAGCAGGCGGCGCTGCGCGTGGACGTTGTCCCAGGCGGTGACGAGGGCGGGCCAGTCCGGGGTGTTCGACGGGCTCGACGACAGCCCGTTGCCGAACATGTCGGGGATGACGATGAACCAGCGGTTGGGATCCAGCACCCCGTCGGGGCCGATCAGCCATTCGAGGTCCGGATGCTGGGCTCCGTAGCTCGTCGGGTAGAGCACGACATTGTCGCGCCCGGGCGACAGGGTGCCGTGCGTCTTCCAGCGCAGCTGCGCGCCCGGCAGCACCGCCCCCGACTGAAGCGTCAGGTCACCGAGTTCGAAGGTTCCGGTGGCCGTCGCCCAACCGCTCACGGGCGCAGCGTCCGCACGAAGCCGACCTGCCAGCGGTTGTCGCCCCGCTGCGGCACGCCGGGCCGCGCGCGCATCGCGGTATGGGCGTCCGGCAGGCTGTGGAACGGGATCGACGGATAGAGGTGGTGCTCGGTGTGGACGGGCATGGCCTACATGAGGCGCCGCATGAGGCCGTTGGTCAAGGTCGTGCGGGTGTGGGTCGGGCCGTTGTCATCCATCGTGCCGGCCGCCCGCTCCAGGTCGGGCCGGCCTTCGGCGCGCCCGGTGTCGGACTGAGATACACGGAAGATCTACTGCGTACTTCGGTGTAATAATTTGTGTCGGAAAAATATTTCCCCATCCCGGCGATGTAATGGATCGGTCGGTCCGAAACCTGCTTGGCACGCGTGTTGCGAACGGGCTGGACGCTTCAGGAGTCCTCTGGCTTGTCCCGCACGTCCGACGTGACCGATCTCTCCCGCCGCACCGTTCTGGCGCTTCCCCTCGGCCTCGCAGCGGCCGCGAGCGGCGCGCGCGCCGCCGAGCCGAGACGCGGGGGCACGATGGTGATGATCGTCCATCCCGAGCCCTCGACCCTGGCCCATTACGCGGTGTCGGCGGGCAATATCCCGCCGATCGCCACGCAGGTCTACGAGGGGCTCTGCACCTACGACTGGGACCAGAACCCGCAGCCGAACCTCGCGAAGTCGTGGGAGGTCGCGCCCGACGGCAAGACCATCACGTTCAAGCTCCAGGACGGCGTGACCTTCCACAACGGCAAGCCGTTCACCAGCGCCGACGTGCAGTACTCCTTTATGGAGATCCTGAAGAAGTACAATCCGATCGCGCCGGTCATGCTCGCGGAGCTGGTGGCCGTCGACACGCCGGACCCGATGACCGCGATCCTGCGGCTCGCCAATCCGGCGCCCTACATCATGAAGGCGCTGTCCGGGCGGGACCTGCCGATCCTGTGCCGCTCGGTGTTCGAGGGCACGGATGTCCTGCAGAACCCCAGCGCCAACAAGCCGATCGGCACCGGTCCGTTCAAGTTCACGAGCTGGGAACGCGGCCAATTCGTGCGCCTGGACCGCAACGAGCAGTACTGGAAGCCCGGCCTGCCGTATCTCAACCGGATCGTTGCCCGGTTCATCCCGGATGCGGCCACGCGCTCGGCCGCTATGGAGGCGGGGGAGGCGCATTTCGCCGGGTACAGCGCGGTGAACTACGCCGACCTCGCGCGGATGAAGACCAACCCGATCCTCGATCTCACGACCAAGGGCTACGAGATGACGCCGGCCCAGAGCGTCCTGGAGCTGAACGGCCGTCACCCGCATCTCCAGAAGAAGGACGTGCGCCAGGCGATCGCCTACGCCATCGACCGCAAGGTCATCCTCAAGGACGTGATGTTCGGCTACGGCCTGCCCGCCACCGGCCCGCTCAGCCGCAAGTTCAAGACCGCCGGCCTCTACACCGACGACGTGCGTCAGTACGACGTGCCGGACCGGCTGGACATCGCCAATAAGCTGCTCGACCAGGCCGGCGCCCCGCGCGGCGCGGACGGGACCCGCTTCGCCCTGCACCTGGAGGTGAACTCCTTCGGCGAGCAGTGGCTGCGGCAGGCCGAATATTTGAAGCAGGCGCTGGCCGTCGTGGGCATCGCCGTGACGCTGCGCTCCGAGGACACCGCGACCTGGCTGCGGCGCGTCTACACCAACTACGATTACGACCTGAACGAGCCGTTCCTCAGCCAGGGCGTCGACCCGGTCTACGGGCTGAACAAGCAGTTCCTCACCAGCCAGATCCGCAAGGGCGTGACCTTCGTCAACGACACCTTCTACAGCAATCCCGAAGTCGATCGCATGCTCGGCGAGGGCGCGCGCGAGCCGGATGCCGAGAAGCGCGCCGCGCTCTACAAGAAGGTCCAGCAGATCCTGGCGGAGGACAGCCCGATGATCTGGCTCATCGACGTGCAGTACGTCAGCGTCTTCAATCGGCGCCTCAAGGACCACACGACCGGCCCCCTCGGAACCCAGCAAGCCTTCGAACGGGCCTGGATGGACACGTAGTCCCGTGCGGCTCGCGCGGTTCCTCGGTTACCGGCTGCTGCTGGCGATCCCGGTGGTGCTCGGCATCGTCGTGCTCAACTTCTTCCTGATCCACCTCGCGCCCGGCGACGCGGCCTCCGTGCTGGCGGGCGAGAGCGGCGCGGCGAGCCCCGAATACATGGAGCAGCTGCGCCACAAGTTCGGGCTCGACCAGCCGCTTGCCACGCAGTTCGGCGTCTATCTGCTCAACATGCTCCACCTCGATCTCGGCTACTCGTTCCGCAACGACAGCCCGGTGGGAAGCCTGATCGTCGACCGGCTCTGGCCCACCGGGCTCCTGATGCTCACCGCCTTCGCGGCCGCGTTACTGATCGGCACGCTCCTCGGCCTCGTGGCCGCGACCGGGCGCAACAGCTGGCGCGACGCGGTCATCTCCCTGGTCAGCCTCGTGGCCTACGCGACGCCGGGGTTCTGGCTCGGACTGATGATGATCGTGGTCTTCGCGATCCGTCTCGGCTGGCTGCCCACCAGCGGTTACGACACGGTCGGCGCCGACAACGAGGGCTGGGACGAGGTCTGGGACGTCGGCCGCCACCTCGTCATGCCGGCGGTGGCGCTCGCGCTGTTCTACCTCGCGGTCTACGCCCGGGTGATGCGCGCCTCCGTGCTGGAACAGGTCGGCATGGACTACGTCACCACCGCCCGCGCCAAGGGGCAGACCGAGGCGCGGGTGATGACCGGGCACGTCCTGCGCAACGCGCTGCTGCCGGTGGTCACCATGGCGGGCGTGCAGGCCGGCAACCTGATCGGCGGCTCGATCGTGGTCGAGACGGTGTTCGGCTGGCCGGGGGTCGGCACGCTGGCCTTCAACGCGCTCCAGTCGCGCGACCTCAACCTGCTCCTCGGCATCTTCTTCGTCTCGGCCTGCCTCGTGGTGGTGATCAACCTCGCCGTGGACCTCGTCTACGTCTGCCTCGATCCGCGGCTGGAGCTCTAGCGATGCGTACGGCTCTGGCGCGGTTCGCCCGGAACCGCCTCGCGCTCGCGGGCGCGGCGGTGCTCCTCGGGCTGGTCGTCCTCGTGGCGCTCACGCCGCTCCTCTATCCGGGCGATCCGTTCGGGCTCGTCGGCCCCGCCCTCCAGCCGCCGGGCGGCCGGTTTCTGCTCGGGACCGACACGCTGGGCCGGGACGTGGCCGCCGAGATCGCGTACGGCGCCCGCACCTCCCTGATCATCGGCCTCAGCGCGACCGGGGCGGCGATCCTGCTCGGGACCCTGATCGGCGGGCTCGCCGGCTATTACCGGGGCGGCGTCGAGGTCGCGCTGATGCGGCTTACGGAGTTCTTCCAGACGATCCCCGCCTTCGTGCTGGCGATCCTGATCGTGGCGATCCTGTCGCCGTCGCTCTTCAGCGAGGTCGTGGCCATCGTGGCCGTCTCCTGGCCCGGCATCGCCCGCCTGGTCCGGGGCGAGTTCGTGGCGCTTGGCGGCCGGGAGTTCGTGCTGGCCTGCGACGGCCTGGGCGCGGGCGACGCCCGCATCGTCTTCCGCCACATGCTGCCGAACTGCACCGCGGCGATCATCGCGGTCGGCACGCTCCTGATCGGCACGGCGATCCTGATCGAGGCGGGGCTCGCCTTCCTGGGCCTCGGCGATCCGAACGTGATGAGCTGGGGCCTGATCATCAGCTCGGGCCGCGCGGTCCTCCGGTCGGCGTGGTGGATCTGTACCTTCCCCGGGCTGGCGATCCTGCTGACCGTTCTCGCCATCAACCTCGTCGGGGATGGCCTGAACGAGGTCCTGAACCCGAGGCTCCGAGAGCGATGAGCGACGCCGTCCTCGAGATCGAGACGCTGACGATCACGCTGCCGCCCGGCGCGGACCGGCCCAATGCTGTCACCGATCTGGATCTCGTCCTGCGGCCCGGTGCGGTCACCTGCCTGATCGGCGAGAGCGGATCGGGCAAGTCGATGGTGGCCCGCGCGATCCTCGGGCTGCTCCCGGGACCGCGCGTGCGCGTCAGGGGTGGCCGCATCCTGTTCGAGGGCGCGGATCTCGCCGCGATCACCCCGCGTCAGATGCGCAAAGTCCGCGGCGCGCGCATCGCGATGATCTTCCAGGAGCCCATGACGGCCCTGAACCCGCTCCACACGATCGGGCGGCAGATCGACGAGGTCCTGCGCATCCACACGCCGCTCGGGCGCGCGGACCGCCGGGCGCGCATCCTCGCGCTGCTCGAAAGCGTCCACCTCCCGGACCCGGCCCGGCTGCTGCGCTCCTACCCGCACCAGCTCTCGGGCGGCCAGCGGCAACGGGCGATGATCGCCATGGCGCTGGCGTTGAACCCGCGGCTGCTCATCGCCGACGAGCCGACCACGGCGCTCGACGTCACCACGCAGGCGCAAATCCTCTCCCTGATCCGCGACCTGCAGCGCGAGCACGGCACGAGCGTCCTGTTCATCACGCACGATTTCGGCGTCGTGGCCGACATCGCCGACACGGTCGCGGTGCTGCAGAAGGGCGTTCTGGTCGAGCAGGGGCCCGCGGCCTCGGTCCTCGGCGCCCCGAAGCATCCCTACACGCGCGCCCTCATCGCCGCCGTGCCGAAGCTCGTGCCGCCGCCGCGGCGCGCCGCCAGCACCGCCCCTCTGGTGGTGGAGGCCAGGGGGGTCGAGAAGACCTACGGCGCCCGCGGCCTGTTCGGGGGCCGCGTCACCCGGGCCCTCGACGGCGTGGACGTCCTGCTGCGGCGGGGCGAGACCCTGGGCCTCGTCGGCGAGAGCGGCTCCGGCAAGAGTACGCTGGCGCGGGCACTCACCCGCCTGATGCCCGTCGATGGCGGGGAGATCCTGCTTGCCGGGCACAGCGTCGCCGAACTGAGCCGCCGCCAGATGCGTCCGCACCGTCAGCGCGTGCAGATGGTGTTCCAGGATCCCTACGGCTCCCTCGATCCGCGCCAGCGCGTGGTCGACATCGTCGCCGAGGGGCCGATCATCCACGGCACCGAGCCGGGAATCGCGCGGGTCCAGGCATGCGAGATGCTGGCGCTGGTCGGCCTCGACCCCGCGGCGGCGCAGCGCTACCCGCACGAGTTCAGCGGCGGCCAGCGCCAGCGAATCGGCATCGCCCGGGCGCTCGCCATGAAGCCCGAGATCCTGGTGGCCGACGAGCCGGTCTCGGCCCTGGACGTCTCCGTCCAGGCGCAGGTCCTGGCGCTGCTCGCCGACATCAAGGCGCGGCTCCATCTCAGCATGCTGTTCGTGACCCACGACCTCCGGGTCGCGCTGCAGGTCTGCGACCGGATCGCCGTGATGCGGTCCGGTCAGGTGGTTGAGGTCGCGCCGACGTCCGAGATCTTCTTCGCGCCGAAGCACCCCTACACGAAGGCGCTGTTCGCCGCGGTGCCCGGCGCCCAATGGCAGGACCCGATCCCCGCATGACGACCGCGCAGCCCCTCTCGACGGACCCGTTCCTGCCCGGGCCGCGCGTCCGCGTCGCCGGATCCGCGACGGGGCCGCTCGCCGGCCTCACCTTCGCCGTCAAAGATCTGATCGACGTCGCGGACAGCCCCACGGCGGGGGGCAACCCGGACTGGCCGCGGGCCTACCCGACGCCGACCCGCCATGCCGGCGTGGTGCAGACGCTGCTCGATGCGGGCGCCTCGGCCGTCGGCAAGACGGTGACCGACGAAGTCTCGCTGGGAATCCTCGGCGAGAACGCCCACGACGGCACGCCGCTCAATCCGGCGGCGCCGGACCGGGTGCCCGGCGGCTCGTCCAGCGGCTCGGCCTCCGCGGTGGCTGCGGGCGCCTGCGACTTCGCCCTGGGCACCGATACCGGCGGCTCCGTGCGCGTGCCGGCGAGCTTCTGCGGGCTCTACGGCATCCGGCCGACGCACGGCCGCATCGACTTTTCCGGGATCTGCGTCCAGGCGCCGAGTTCGGACACCTGCGGCTGGTTCGCCCGGGACGCGGCGACCTTCGCGCGGGTCGGCGAGGTCCTGTTCGGCCAAGGCATGCCGGACCGTCTGCCCCACACGCTGCTCGTGGCCGCCGACGCGCTCGGCTTCGCGGACGCCGCCGTGCAGGAGGCGCTGGCCCCGCAGATCGAGCGTCTGGCCGCCCTCATCGGCAATCGCCGCGACGTGACGCTCGCGCCGCAGGGCCTGTCCGTGTGGCAGCGGGCGCAGCGCGTCCTGCAGAGCAGCGAGGCGTGGCAGACCTTCGAGCCCTGGCTCGATGCCTGCAACCCCCGCATGGCCTTCTCGGTGGCCCGCTCGCTGATCCAGGGCTCGATGATGACCGATGCCGAGCGCAGCGCCGCGAGTTTGATGCGGATCGAGGCAAGGGCCCGCCTCGCGCGGCTCCTGCCCCCCGGCACGATCCTGTGCCTCCCGACCACACCGTTCCCGGCGCCGCTGCGCGGGCTGCCGCTCGGCGCGCTGCATCCGCTGCGCGAGCGGATCGCCTGCCTGACGAGCCACGGCGGCCTCACCGGCGTCCCGCAGGTCAATCTGCCGGGCGCCCACGTCGATGGCGCGCCGGTCGGCCTGTCGATCCTCGGGGCGCGCGGGACCGACCTCGATCTGATCCGCCTGGCGGTCGCCCTGGAGGGTTGAATGGACGTGACGGTGAACCGCCCGGAGATCGTGGCCGAGATCGCGGCTTTGTTCGAGCGCTACGAGCAGGCGCTCATCGAGAAGGATGTCGCCGTCCTCGACGCGACCTTCTGGGACAGTCCGCACACGATCCGCTACGCGCTGGCCGAGAACTGCTACGGATTCGCCGAAATCCACGCTGCCCGCGATGCGGCCGATCCGCCGCCGGGCGGCACCAAGGAGGCACGGATCCGGCTGGAGATCCTGACGCTTGGGAGCGACTTCGCCACCGTCAATCTGGAGTTCAAGCCGCGCGGTAAGGCCGGCATCGGGCGTCAGAGCCAGACCTGGATGCGCCTGCCCGGTCTCGGATGGAAGGTGGTGTCCGCCCACGTGTCCATCCTGCCGACCGGGACGTGACGCAGGATCGCCGGGCGCGGAGGACCGGACACATCTGGGTTCGGTCAGCCGCTCGGCGCGTCTCTGCCGCCAGCCAGTCGATGGTCGTGTGAGCAGGGCGCAGGCGTCCGCCTCTGGACGATTGCGCCGACGAGCTGAACGGCTGAGATGTGTTGGTAGAAGGCTGTCCGCTTTTGCGGCAAGTCCCGCACCGAAGCAGACCAGCCGCTGACGGCCCGACTTCGTCACACTTGATCGCCCTCGCGCGCAAAAACGGCCATTCGGCCTTGCGCCCAATCCGGCCGTTTATGCGCGTTCAGCACTGGCCGCGAAGCGGACATCAACCGTGCATTCGATTGCAGAAACACAAGAAGGCTGGCATGCACCGCGCCATCGGCATATGCTGTGAATGGGCCGGCCACAGTTGGCGACCTTCAATTGAATGTTGCGGCATCTCGAGACAAACATTCGTTGGCGTCTGGTTGGATTGTCCTCCAAGAAATTTGTGCGTGAAAAATACAAGTCTCTGGGGAGAATGATCAAAATCGATCGATGTGCCGGGGACAAGAATCAATTACATTCAACGCTACCGCAGAGCGAATTAGTTGGATTGATCGACGAGGATGTGCTCGCAGATCCGCGCAGTATGTTAAGGGCACTTTTGGCTTCTTCATTATCAGGCTTTAGACGAAGGACCTCTTCGTAATCTCGAACAGCCGCCTGCGTGTTTCCGAGGGTGATGTTAGCTTTCGCCCTGTTGATGAGCGTATTGGAAAAGGTCGGCCGCATCGCCAGCGCACGGTTGAAGTCCGCGATCGCGGCAGTCGGGTTCTGCAGGCCGGCATAGGCGACCCCGCGATTGTGGAAGGCGTAGGGGTACTGATCGTCCGCCCGGATAGCGCTGTTGCAATCCGCGAGAGCATCCGCAAACGCACCCCGGTCGATGTTCGCCCAGCAACGCCCATCGAGTGCGATCGCGCGCTGCCGTGGTGTCCGGGCCTCGGCCAGGAGGCGGCTGCATCCGCCGACGCGCATCTCCGGGCTCCCAGACCGACAATCCTGGGCGGCATCGGCCAGAGCGGAGGGAGGTGCGAGCACCATGGCGGCCATCAGGCCGGCGTGCACACAAGTGGTGAGGGCGAGTAGTGGTGCGCGCATGATCGACCCGTCCTGCTCCCGGTGTCTCGGGCAGCTCATCGTTCTCAGCCGCAGCGATTGTTGAAGACATCCCGGCTGGGCAGCTGCATCGAGTTCATCATGCGGAGCAGTTCGGCACGGTACAGATCGCTGAACTCGGCCGGGAAACGCCCCCCGATATTCGTGATCGTGCTGCGGTCGTCGCGCCGGATCGTCGCAAAATCGTAGAAGCTTCTGTCGTCGAAACTGCCTTGAGCGACCGTCGTGCCGCGGCCTTCGAGCACGAACCCGGCGCGAACCGGCGATGTATTGACCTCCTGCGCGCGGCTGATCTGGCTCCGTCGCGGCCGGATCTGCTCCGTGATGAACTGTTGCGCGCTCCCGCAACGCTCGTTCGGGCTGACCTGCACGTACATCACCACCTGCTCGCCGTGCTGTCGCGAGTGCCAGATCGTCGTGTAGGTCTGCTTCTGCGGATCGAACTGGTCGTTGGCGAGCGGCGAGATCTCGAGCAGGTTGGTCGAGTAGTTCAACGTCCAGCCGGAGGCGCTTCCGACCGTGGTGCGCTGCTGCAGCTCACGCTGGCGGCGCTCCTCATCCGCACGGCGCTGGGCATCCTGCTCCCGCTGGCGCCGTTCCTCCTCCCACTGCCGATCCCTCTCGTCTTGCCGTCTGCGCCTGTCCTCCTCCTGGCGTCGGGCCTCGTCCGCCTGCTGGCGCCGGGCCTCGTCCTGGCGATCCCGCGTGCGGGCGCATTCGACCGCGAAGGTGTCGACCAGGGCGCGGAAGCGTCCCGCCGGATAGGACGCGCTGTAGCTCGCGGTGGCTGTGGCGTCGTCGCAGGAGGCGACCGCCCGCTGATAGGCCCGCTGCTCCCGCCCCGCCTGCAGCCGGTCTTCGAAGGGACGGGCATAGGGATAGGTCCCCGTCATCGTCTCGCAGGCGCGGATCGCGGGATCGAGGTTCACCCCGCGCAGCGCGGCCGGCTCGGCATTCGGGTCGATCTTGTTGCACTCGGTCCGCAGGCCCGCGAAGAACCCCTGTGGGATGAAGGCGAACGCCGTGGTGAGCGCGCCGCTGGCCCGGGGCTCCAGATCGCTGCCGGCGAGGCCCCGCTTTAGGGTCTCGTGTGATTGCAGAAAGGTCTCGCCCTCCTGCGCCATCGCGGCGAGCATGGGATCGCGCAGCGAGGCGCGGCCCGCGATCGGTGCCCCCGAGGCATTGCGGCGGCCCGCGCGTTCGCCGCCGATGACACTCGCCCCGGAACTCCCCGCCGCGGCATCGAAGTCGCAACTCCCGCCCGCCGAGGATTGACACTCGTCGATCACAACGACGAGTTCGCGGGTCCGGCGTCGGGCGATGCGGCGCAGCACGTCGCTCAGCCGCACGCCCTCGCTGTCGAGCAGGCCCGGGCGCTGTCCGGCATCGGCCGGGGTGTCCTGCGGCATTAGATAGATGTCGTCGGCGCCGCCGATGGTCGGCCCGAGGGCGAAGACCGCCACCTGGGCATCCTCCGGCAGGCGGCCGACGGCCTCGCGCAATCCGCGATCCAGCTGCGGGCGGTCGGCCGGCCCGAGCGTCCACACCTCGAAGCCGATGTCGCGCAGGCGCTTGCGATAGGCTTCCTCGTCGGCGTTGGCCGTCGCCGCCCGGCCGCCGGAGGCCGCGGCTTGCGGCACGATCAGCAGCGCGATCCGCTGCCCGGTGACGGCGCTGCTGCGCGCGGCGGCGGCCTGGACCGTCAGGCCGGGCGAGGCCGCGTGCCCGCCGGTGGCGGCGGCGAGACCGAGCGCGGTCGCGGCGGCCAGGCGCCTCCAGCGACGGCCGGTTCGGGCGGGCGGAGCCATGTCGGGGATCCTCGGCATCGGACGGGGTGAAACGCGCGGACGGACGAACATCGTGGGGTGCGTTGGGGCCATCAGGGACGACAGATAGCCCGGAGGCGGTCGCTGGCGGCGTTGCCCTCGCACAGCGCCCGGAGCGCCTCGGTGTGGCGGGGGGAGCGGTTGCGCCACAGGGCGTAGTAGTAGGCGGCCCGCACGATGTCGGGCCGCGCCGCCTCGCGGTACGCCGCGTCGGCGTTGCCGGGGTCGTAGAAGCGCGCGAGCTGCCAGGCCGCGTCCGCGCTCGTGACCGGATCGGCCTCCTCGAAGGCGCGGAAGGCCGCGCTCCCCTGCCGGGAGGCGAGCGCCGTCTCGCCGAGCGCCAGGAAAGCGCCGGCCGGCGCGCGCTCGTCGACGAGGCGGGCGTAGCGCTGCCGCAGCTCGGCGGCCGTCAGGCGGGACTCCGGCTCGGGAGGCGCGGGCGGCGGGCCCGGCTCCTGGGAGGGTAACTCACGGCGGGCCATGATCTCGGGCAGCCGGTCGCGGTACAGGTAGGCGCCGCCCGCGGCCAGCGCGAGGAGCATCAGCGCGACCAGCGGCCAGAGCAGCCGGCTCTTGCGCGCGGGCGGCTCGGGCACCGGCGGAACCGCGGGCGCGGCGTCCTGCGGCGGGGCCGGCTCCGGCTCCGGGAAAGGCACGGCCTCGGCGACCGGGACGGCCGGACTGCCGGTCCCGGCCCGGGTCAGCGTCGGAGCCGGTGCTGGAAGGCCGGCGAGGATGCCCCCTCCGGACGGCGCGGGCGGTATGAACGGCCACGCGATTACGCCGAAAGAGGTGCCGTCCTGCGCGACGATCTCGATCGGGACCAGCTCCTCGATGCGGTCGACGACGTTGGGGCCGAAGCGCGCGACGGCCCGCCCGTCCCGCTCGGTCACCGCGAGCGGCGCGAGCCACGCGACCTCCGGCTGCCAGCCCTCCGCCCCGAGATGCCGCGGCTCGGTATCCTGGCGGCGGAACGAGAGCAGCGGCGACGCCAGCGGGCGACCGAGATCGATGAAGGCGTAGCCGCCGGACTCGTCCTCGTCCTCGGTGATGCGGATCGTCATGGCGAAGGCTTCTTGGTCAAAGCGGGTGGAGCGGGCGAGGCGGTCAGGCGGCGCGCGCCTGGAGACCGGCGAGGATCGCGCCGATCCGGGCGTTCTGCGCGAGGTCGATCGTGACGCCGGACGCGCTCTTCGCGTTGTCCTCAACGACCCGGTAGAAGCCGTGAAACCAGTCGGTGGCGTAGGTATGGGCGAAGGTCGCGGGGGCCTGCCCGATGCTGCGGGCATCGTAGCTGACCGGCCGGTGGGCGAAGGCGACCCGATCCCCCGCCTCGTCCTGGATCGCGGGGCGCTCGCAGGCCGGCGGGACGAGGGTGAACCCGAGGCTGCCGGTCAGCCGGTTGAGGCGGGTCGCGGCGATCAGCGCGAGCTTGACCGTCGACTGCTCGGAGCGCTCGACGGTCGCCAAATCCCGCAGGTCGGACGCGATGCCACCCTCGATGTCGGCCCGGCGGGCTAGGACGATCAGCTCGCTGACCACGATCTCCAGGGCGGTCAGCGGGACGGCGAAGCGGCGCGCGAAGTCCTCGGCCTCGATCGTGCGGCGCAAGGCCCCGATCCAGGCGGCGACCACGGCCCGCGCCATCGCGCGCTCCCGGTCGTTGCCCGGGCTCGACGGCTCGGCCCGGAGCGCCGGCGCCGCGCCCGGCCGCGGGATCGCCCCGGGGCGAGCGATGCGCGGCGCCGCGACGGGGAGCGCGGCCTCGGTGGTCGCGCCCTCGGCCCCGTGCAGAGCGTGCGCGAGTGCCGCGGGGTCCACCATGAGCGCCCGCAGGAGCGAGCCGAACTGGCCGGCCGCCACGACCCCATCGAGCGCGTCGAAGACCTGGCCGGCCGCCTCGCGCCGCTCGGCCAACCGCGTCTCGATGTCGAGGGCGACGTGGAAGCGGGCGAGCCGCTCCCGCATCTCGGCGCGCAGGGCCTCCAGCCGGGAGGCGATCTGCTGCGCCTTGAGGGCCGGTCGGCAGACCCGCGACAGGTTCTCGACGAGGTAGCTCACGCCGCCGTCGTTGAGGCGGAGGGCCTCATCGAAGGCGCGGCCCGGATCCGCGAAATGCGCGGTTGCCTCCGGCAGGGCGGCGAAGCCGGCGCGCAGCTCGGCGATCCGCTCCTGCTTTTCGGGCAGGAACGCCACCTCGCGCCGCCCGTCGTAGCGGATGACCGATTCCGCCGGGTAGTTCGGGTTCCGGAACCAGTAGGTGTTGCGGAACGGCGCGCCCGGAATCCATTGCCGCGGCCACGTGTGCGCCTTCCCGAAGAATCCGAGCAGCGAGGCCTCGATCCGGTTGCGGAAGCGCAGGCCCGCATCCTGGCCGACGTCGCCGGCCTTGTCGACGAAATGGCTGTCGAACCACGTGAGCACGAGGAACAGCAGGTTCGGCAGCTGCGCCCGCGCCTCCGGGCTCGATCCGTGCGTAAGCGTGATCCAGCGCTCCACGAGGTCGGGCAGCGTCACGACCTCCTGGTTTGAGGGGCGGACGCACAGCATCATCGCTGTCAGCTCCTGCTCGGCGACGTAGCGGTCGAACAGGTAGGCGACCTTGCCGCGCAGGAAGGTCTCCTTCAGCGCGTCCGGGTGCGCGGTCAGGAAGTGGGTCAGATCGACCTTCTGCCGGCTGCGGGCGCCGGGAAAGTCGAGCAGGTCGGCCTCCTGGAGGAAAGCCCGGGGCGTGTCGGCGATCTCGATGCGCAGTTCCGCGGTGATCGCCGCCACCGTGGCACGGGCGAGCGTGACGACCCTGCCGCCGGCCCCGTGCACGGTCAGGGTGTCGTCCGAGTTCGTCGCCCCGAGACCCGCCAGGGTCGCCACATCGAGGATGCTGCCCTCGCGGGGCACCAGCGCGGCGAGCGGCGCGTAGATCTCCTCCGGATGATCGAGGCGTTCCAGCGCCTCCGCGAGTTGGCGGTAGAGGCCCGTGAAGGCCGCGTGCCCGCCCCAGAGCGGCGCGAACAGACGGGCGCGCCCGTCTAGATCGAGGCCCCCGGCCAAGCTGCGGGCCTCATCCCAGTAGCCGGCGAGATCATCGAGAGGCCGTGTGCCGCGGGCCTGGTCGCGCACGTAGTCCTGCAGATCGTCGATCGCGACGTCGTTGAAGCGCGACGTGCCAGGGCGGCCCTGCGCCTTCAGGCTCGCCAGCAGCGCGGCAATGGCCTCCGGGCTGGGCGGCGTCTCCTTGATGGCGTCGCCGTCGTGCAGGAAGGTGTTGGACAGGACTTTGACGAGATCGGCCTCGCTGAGGACCCGCAGGCGGACCGGCGCACCGAGCGGCGTCCGCCCGGCCGTGGTACCCGCACCGGCCGTGAAGCGGGAGACCAGCCCCGTCGCCTCCTTCTCGCCGATCGGGTTGATCTCGGCCAGGAAGTCCACCGGCTCATGCCCGTCGAAGCGGGCCCGCAGGGCGCCGTCCTCCGGACGCGCCAGAACCTCGACCAAGTAGGATTTGCCCGCTTGGCTCGGCCCGAACACGCCCGCGCACATCGGCCGTGCCGCTGCGCGGGCTAGCCGCTCGGCCCGGTTGGCCGCCTTCCGGACATAGCGGATGAGATCCGCACGCTCGCGTCCGACCGTGCCGGCATTGGCCTCGTCGCCGAGCCACTGCTCGGCGTCCTCGGCAAGACGACCCGTATTCCTGCAATCCTGGGCCAGATGTTCGGTCGACATGCGTGATCTCAATCGAGGGCGAGGATGCCGGTATCGAGCCAGTATCCCTGCTCCGAGGCCAGGGTATCGAGCACGAGCTCGATCTTGCGTCGGACGTCGAGACCGTCCGCGTCGTAGGCGTCGGTGATCTCGAACTCTTCCTTCATCGATTCCGAGCGCAGCAGGGCATCCGGCCCCTCGTCGTCGGGCCGGCCGTCGCCGCTGCGCTCCAGGGTGATCTCGAGGGGCAGCTGCAGCTGCGTCGCCTCCTGGCCGGCCCGCATCCGCAATCGGTAGAGCGGCGTCGCGATCCAGCGCTCCACCGGCAATTGCCGGTACCCCAAGCGCATCGGCGCGTAGTACCGGAGCTTCGCGCTCATCGCCGGGCCCTGGCGCCGGGCCGAGGCCGGGGCGTCGAGATCGACCTCGCGGAAGACCAGGCCGGCGTCGCGGAGCTGGCCGCTCAGCTCCAGCTCGCCGATGTAGCGGGCCGTGGAGCGCAGCGCGAGGCGGCGGGTGAACAGGGTGAAGTTGGTGAGCTGGCCCTCCGCGAGCGCGCAGAGCATGCCGCCCACCGCCGTGGTGGTCTTGGGATCGCCGATGCGGCGGTTGTCCCGCTCTCGGAACGGGTACCACGTGCCAGCCTGATACTGGTGGAGCGGCACGATTCGGTCCGGCGAGACCGCCAGCTTGTCGACGAGGCAGTCGACGAAGGCTTGGAGCCGGGAGGGGCGGCCCGAGAGCAGGACCACGTCGACGTCGAGGGCGTGCACGGCCTCGCACAGGTTGTCGAGGACGAGGTCGAGCGTCGCGACCACGCAGGCGCCGACCACGTCGGTCCGGCTCTCGAAGACGCAGTCGGTCAGGGCGAAATCCGCCGCGCCGCCCGCGCGGGCTGGGATCTCGAGGAAGTCGAGCAGGCGCTGCTGCGGCAGGGCGCGGCGCAGGATCCGGCCGCCGCGTTCGGGGAAGAACTCGGCGAACGGGCGGGCGGTGATCTCCGCGCCCGCCTCGACGTCGCCGAGGATCCGCAGGCCGATCGGCTCCAGCACCCGCGACACGAATTGCCGCCGCAGATGCTTTTCCTGCTCGGCCATGTTGGCGCGGTCGCCGCCGAAGCGCTCCAGCAGCAGGGCGTGCGGGTCGGGATGCCCGGCCGACCGCAGGGCCGCCTCGATCGTGGGCAGGACGAGGCGCTCGATCACCCGCTTGAGGATGTCGTCGCCGGCGATCCGGAAGCCCTCGCGGAAGTTCTGCACCGGTTTGATCGCCCGGTTACCCTCCGCGTAGTAGGTGGTGATCATCAGGTCGGTGGTGCCGCCGCCGACATCGATGCTGGCGATCCGCACCGATGGTTCCGGGGGTATCTCGGGGCCGGGCGTGGTGTTGGGCTCGGCGAAGGGCCGGGGGCGGCCGACGAGGCGCAGGAAGCCGTCGACCGCGCCGCCGAGCTTCTGCGTGATCTCTCCGTACAGGTAGACGAACTGGACGCAGCTTGCCTCGTCCCAGGCGACGTGGACCTCGGGCTGGGTCAGGCCGGGGGGCGGATTGTCGGCCCAGCCCATGAGCTGCCAGATGAGCTTGACTGCTCCCTCGGCGCGGGACCGGAGCAGGCGCTGCTCCTGGACCGGCATGGCGGGCGGCAGGGTGAGGATGATCCGGCGCAGCTTGCGTGGAGCGTCCTTCGTGCGCCGCCGCTCCCGCACACCGGCGTTGTTGATGGTGGAAAGGGCGTGGCAGATCACCTCGGCGACCATGAAGGTGAAGAAGGACGAGCGCGAGAAGGTCAGGCGCGAGGCACCGACGCGGTCGTCCGGCAGGACCCGGATTCCGTAGCGCTTCCTGTCGGCGTCGAGCTGCGCGATGACGTCGCCGCGGCTGTTGACGAATTGCCGGATCGTGCGGTCGATCAGCGGGCTCGTCCCGTCGGCGCCGTAGTCGCGGTCGGGGAAGCGCCATTCCTGGTTCACCGGGCGGACGTCGCACAGATAGCGCTTCGGGCTCGACAGGCCGCCCACCGCCTCGGTGCCCTGGGCAAGCTCGCGGAACCGGCCGGCCTCGGGCCCGACCCGGACGGGGCTTGGCCAGAAGAACGCCCGCGGGCGCGCCGACAGGCGCGAGAGGTGATCGCGGCCGAACCGGGCGTGCGACAGCTCGACATGGCTTTCGAACGGCTCGGTGTAGACCTGCTCGGGCTCGGAAAGGTCGCGCAGCTGCAGCACGAACGAGTTGTTGAGATCGACCCGGTCCTCGTTGGGGTGGGACTCGATCAGGATTCCGCAGGTGCGGCTGTTGCCGATATCGAGGATCAGGTCGACCGTGACCGGCCGGATCGCCGGCTGCGCCGTCACCGTATCGGTCAGCCGCAGGGTCCGGGGCCGGACCGCCATCTGCAGGTATTCGAGGAAGACGAGATACCGGGCATAATGCTCCAGCGCATTCGGGAAGTCGGTATCGCGCAGGGGGCGATCGGGCCGCTGCGCCGCCTTGAACTCGCGGAACTGCTCCATCAGCCACGCAGGGACCCATTCCTGGAAGCCCGCCAGCCGGCGAGTCTCCTCGTCCTCCCCGGCCGCGCCCAGGAACCAGCCGATGTCGCGAAAGCGGTGGGCGAAGCGGAACTCGTGCTCGTTGGCGGCATCCTCCAGGCAAGGCGCCGTGTAGGGCCGGTTCGGGCGCCGCTCGAGCAGCTCGGTGTCGAAGGCGAAGATCACCCGGTGGCTGATCGGGCTGTCCGGCGCCCGGTCGGCGACCTCGACGATCCGCACGCGCGCCCAGTTGGTCGGTCCGAGGTCGAGTTCCTCGCCGCCCTCGACTCCGGCCTTGACCCGCAGCATCGGCACCGGGGTCCATTTCTCCAGGAAGACCTCGAGGGCGCCGCGCTCGCCGACCGCGTATTCCCGGTCGTCGCCTTGCGCGGTCTCGACCGCGTCGGCGCCCGGGTCGTCCTCGTTCCAGGTCGGGAGCAGGCGGTAGGTCCGGCGTCCGTCGGCTCCGGGCGAGCCTGAGACAGCGCGCTCGACGAAGCGGCGGGACAGGCGGCCGACCGTGTCGATGTGGAAGGCGTATTCCACGAACTGGACGCCGCTGTGCGGGACCAGCCGGAATGTGGGGCCGAAGGGGACGGGGTCGACGAACATCGCGGGTGGCGGGTCTCGTGTGACGCGGGACGGCGGGTCAGGGAGCAACTTTGGGCGTCGGGTCGGTCAGGGCACAGCAGCGTTCCCGGTCGGGGCCTGGGGCCCGCTCTGCGGCGTTGCCGGAATCGGCAGGTCGAAGGACAGCACGGCCTGCGCGACCCTCTCCGCCGAGATCCGGCCGGTGCGCTGCTCGACGACCTCGCCGTGACGCGACAGGATGATCTGGAACGGGATCTCCGGCCTCGCCTCACCGTGACGGGCAAAAAGCCCGACCTCGACGCCGTAGCGGCCCTCTGGGGCGGGGGCATCGTCCCAGATCACGTGCTCCACCGGCCGGCTGGCGCTGCTCCCGCCCTTCTCGTTCTGGTCGGCCACGAGGCGGGCGCCGCAGGAGGCCCGGTGGTCGAAGCTGATGCGCGTGCGGTCCGGACAGACGACCTGGAGGTCGAGATCGGACGCGCCCTCCCACGCGAGCGTCAGTTCGAGACCCTGCCCGCGCTCGATGCCGGTGAGACGCCGCGCGAGGTCGGGCGGGATCACCTGCGGGGCCTCGAGTGCGGCCCGCCGCGGCGGCACCGGGCAGCTCGCATCGCAGGTGAGCGCCCGGCGCGTGAGGGCGAGTTCGGCGGCCCGCACGGCGCCATCCGTGGTCCGGATCGCCGCGAGGATCGCGCTGCCGTCGGGATCGAGGGCCACCGACGGTGCTGGGCAGTGATCGGGCAGCGCCGCGCGCATCCAGGCGGGCCAGTCGCCGCTGCCGACGGCGCAGGCGCGGAGGAGCCGATCCGCCAAGACGCCGCAGAGCAGCACGAAGACGAGCCAGAGGATCGGCGCGAGCCATGGCCGCCGCGTGGGCGCGAGCCGGACGCCGGGCCGCGGCGGCGGCGCTCCGGCCGTGTCGGCAGGCGGCGCCGGTGGTGCCCCCAGGGACTGGCCGGCGCTTCCACCGCCGCGGCGCTCGCCGTGATCGCGGCGCCCCGCGCGACGGCCGGCCCGTCCGAGCCGGCGCGCCGGTAGCCCAGGCCACCAGAACCGGCTGGCCGTCGACCGACCACAGGTGGTCGGCGTCCGGGACAACAAGCGCGTCCCGCAGCAGACGGGCGAGGTCGCGCGAAGCTTCGCCTTCGCGCTCCAGGCCATCCGCGAAGGTGGTGATCTCGGCGACCAGACGGGCCGCGGTCTCGCGCAGGGTCGTGGCGGCGGCGGGATCGAGCGCGGTCACGGGCCGCGCGTCGCCGTCGAATGCGGCGAACCACGCGAAGCCGGGACGTCCGGTGCCGGCGACCGCGACGGGGGCGGGTTCGGCGAACAGGTGCGCGTGCGCCGGGCTCAGACGGCGCGCCAGCAGGTCGACGAGTTGCTCGTATTGCTGCGCGAGCTTCGAATTGACCGGGTCGAGGCCGAGGCGGGGCGTCTCGGTGAGCTTCGTGGTCGCGGACATGATGACGGCCCCTCAGCGTGCCGGCGGCCGGGCGTCGCGCCCCGACCGTGGGGCGGCAGTCCGCGCGTCCGGCCGCGGGGCCGTCTGGCCGGCGGGCGCGGCCGGTGCCGGGGCGGGCGGCGTCGCGGCAGCCTCGGCCGGCTCGACCGCGGCGTCCGCCGCCGGGCGGGGTGTCGCCTGGAGATCGCAGGGACGGTCGTCGAGAGCCGAGGTCACGCCGGCGCCTGCCAGAAACGCCGCGAGACCGTCGGCGCCAAGGGCGTAGCGCGCGGTGACCGGCATACGGTCATCGGTGCGGCCGAAGGCGTTCACGCCGACGACGCGGCCGCAATAGTCGACGAGCGGGCCGCCGCTATTGCCCGGTGCGATCTCAGCACCGTGCAGCACGAGTGTCACTGCGGCCTCGTCGTAGCGCTGCAGATGATTGACCACGCCGGTCTGAACCACCGGGACCAAGTCGCGGCTCGCGGCAGCGTCTCCGTCCCGGAGCCGCGCGAAGGTCGGGTCGGTGCCGAGATAGAGGCCCGGGAACCCGGCCGCGACCACCGGCGTCAGCGGCCGGCCCGGCTTCGCGAGGGCGAGGGGCCGCCCCCCGGAGCGCGGCGGGACCCGCAGCAGGGCGAAGTCGGTCAGGGTACCCGGAGCGCCGACCTGCACCAGGGTCGCCGGGACGACGCCGGCGTGCCGCCCGGCGATCATCAACGTTGCGGCGCCCTCGACGACGTGGCGATTGGTGACGACGAGATCGTCCGCGATGAAAAACCCCGAGCCGGTCGCGTCGCCGGCCAGGACCAGGACCGTGCTGCGCTCCAGCCGGTCGATGAGCCCGTCGGTAGCCGGCGTGCCGGGTCGAACGGATTCTGCCGGCGACGTTGACGGCTCGACGGCGGCGCGGGCCGCGGGCGGGGCGGCCGGATCCGCGGGCAGGCGCACATTCGCAGGGCTCTGCGGAACCAGGCCCGGAAGTTCCGTCCGGAGACGGGGGCAGGCGAAGCCTTCCGCCGCGGCGAGGGCATCGCGCCGGCGGCGAAGGCCGTCGAGCCAGGCCGTCTGGAAGGCCCTGGACTCGGCCGAGACCACCCGGGGCAGCGGTGGGAAGACCAGCACGCCCGGCACGTAGGAGAGCGCGACCAGGGCCGCCGCCGTCCCGGCGGCGACGACCGGCGCGATGCTGCCGCGCCAGGCCGGCCGCGCAGCGATCCCGTGCCGTGGTCCGGGCGACAGATCCTGGCTGGTTGAAGCCGTCGGCTTGAAGCGTGCGGCCCAGTCCTCACGGCTGATCGGCGGATAGGGCAGTTGTTCGGGTGCGACCGCGCCGAGCGTTGATGCGTGATGGCGCACGCGTCCGCGCTCGTCCGCGGCCAATCCCTGAGGAAGCAATCCCCAGTCGACGAGGAGCGGGACGTCCCCGACCGTCAGCACGGCGGAAGGTCCCGCGAGGTTGAGGCACGCCGCCGTGAACGCCCCCGCCTCGCGGTCCCGCAGCACCGGCTCCAGCGCCGCCAGCGCGGCCCCGAGGCGGTGCCTGAGGCGGGCTGCACTGTCTGGATCGAGGTCGGCGAGCGGCCGGATCGCGCCCTCGAGATTCGTGTACCAGTCAACGCGTGCCGCGGCCGCCCCGTTGCTGCGCGAGATGACCGGTTCGGCGAAGAGTTCGGCAGCGGCGTCGCCGCCGTGCTGGCGCAGGAGCCGCCGCAGCCGGTCATACGCCTCGATGACCGGCCGGTCATCGAGGCGCACCGCATCGAGTCCGGTCAGCGTCCGGCTGGCGACGAAGCGCGTGGCGCCGGTCATGACCGCACCGCCCACGCTGCCTGCGGCCGCCGGCTAATCACAGCGCACGCCCGTGCCGGAGCCGTCGAGTTCAAGGCGCACGAGCGCGTCCCGCGCCTTCGTGGTGCCGCGCTCGGCGGCCTTCACGTACCAGGCTCTGGCCGCCGCCGCGTCCGGAGAGCCACCGATCCCGTTGTCGAGGGCGACCGCGTAGCAGTACATCCCTTCCGGAATGCCTGTCTCGGCCGCATCGCGGAACCAAGCGCGCGCCTTGGCATCACTTTTCTCGAATCGGCGCCCCTGTTGATAGAGGATGCCGATATTGACCTTGGCTGCACCGCTGCCCAGTTCGGCCGCGCGCCGATAGGCCTCGAAGGCATCGTGGTTTGCGCCCTGCCGGTCGTAGGCGCGTCCGAGCTGGAAGTGGAGGCGACGCAGGCGCGGGGCCTCGGCGATTGCTGCCCGGCACGCCGCGACGGCCGCGCTGGCGCGCAGATCCCGGAACTTGACGGTCCGCTGTGCGTCGGGGGCGTCCGGATCCCACGGAGCGCTCGCCAGATGGTCGCAGGACTGGATAACCCCCACACCCATATCGCCGTCGCGTGCAGATGACGCGCCGCAGGACATCGCAGCGCTTAGCACGGAGGACACAAGGTTTATCGTGAATACTAGCTTGCTTCTGCTAGATCTGCTCAAGGCTAGCACTAGAGTGTCTCTCGAACACGATTGCTGCTTCTACCTAAGCGCTTGCGGGTTAACGCATATACAATCTCAAGTGGTTAAAGCGGTCGCGCAGCTGCCTGTACACGGCGACTCAGAGTGTTTGCCGCACGCCATGGCGAGGAAGCCACACACGTCCCGGGGCTTCCCATCGTGGTACGACGCCGCCGAAACCTGCAGCGGCCGCAAGTGGATGCGGCTGCGGCCGTGCCGGCCTCAATGACAGGTGATCTGGACCGTGAAATCGCGAGCCTTCTCGGCGATCGCGGCTCCGTCCATTGGGTCCGTCATGCGCACGTTTATCGGCGCCTCGACGCCGTTCGCCTCGAGGAAGTTGAGGGCGATCGTCGACTTGATTGCGAAGTTGACGTTCTGCGGCACATCGCCTGAGGCGAACGCGACCTGCTTCGATTGCACCACCCCGATCACGTTGCCGAACTGATCGAGGGCGGGGCCGCCGCTATTGCCCTGCTGGACCGGCGCCGAGATCTGAATCTTGCGGGTGTCGTCGCCTGAACCCGCCGTCGCCGTCACGCTGCCGATGGTAAAATTGCCGGTCGAAGCCAAGACATTGCTCTGGGGATAGCCGTAAACATAGACGTTCTCGCCGAGCCGCGCGCGAATCGAGAGCGGCGGCACCGCTTTCTGCGGGAAATCGGTGGTCAGCACCGCGAGGTCATTGGCGGCGTCCCGGGCCACGAGACGGGCCCGCAGGGCGGTATGGCCGGGCTGCTGCACAGAGATATCCGAGCACGCCTCGACCACATGGTTGTTGGTCAGCAGATGCCCGCGTTCCGACACGTAGAAGCCGGTTCCGGTGCTGGTCATGCCGGCTTCGCGCTTGCGCGGGCTATCGGGCGCGGGCTCCGCCTTTGCGGCCGCCGTCGTCACGTCCTTCTGACAGCCGATGACGGCGTCGAAGGCCTCCGTGGATCCGACGAGGGACAGGACGGCGATCTGACGTCCCTGGAAGATCACGTTGATGCTGCCGGACGCGGACAGGTCGGCCACGAAGCGTTCCTTCAGCCCCGACTGGTACAGCCCGTGCGCGTCCCCGCGCTCGAACCCTGTGAATGTCCCCTGCCACTTCTGGCGGCCCGCTATCATCCGGAGCTCGTACTGCCCGCCGACCTCCAGCGAGCGCCACTTGGCGTTGGTGAGGGCCAAGTACGACGCGCCACGGGCGCCGTTGAAGCCGAACCACAGCGTGGTCCCGTCGCCGTAGCTCGCCGCCGCCAGGCAGCCGCCGAGGCTCTCGCTGTAGCCGATGGACCAGCCCGCGACTTTCCCGAAGCTCTTGTCGACCGTCAGCTTCGGTGGTGCGGGCGAGGCCGCGGCGGGGTGAGCCACGCCGCCGACGACCGCCAGAACAGCGAAGGCAACCTTCATGCGAGACATGCGCGTCGATCCGGCGTGCGTCTTGGAAGTGGCTCTCAGCGCGTCTGGTTGATCGAGGTCGTGGCATTGCCCCGCGGCGAGGCGAAGGGATCTGCGGACGCGTTCACGACCTGCGCCCCCGTCGGGCCGGCGGCGGGCTGCATGGGCTGACGGTTCGCACGGACTACTTTCCGCCGGGGAGCTGGCACGCGCCGCACTTCATGGATGACACGGACGGTACGGCGCGGCGGGGCATAAACGACGACGGGTCGCTCACGCGCCGCCTGCGCGGCAATCGAGCCGGCGATGACGCCGCCGAGGACGCCTCCAGCCAAGCCGCCGAATACGGCGCCCGCGCTTTGCGCGTGGGAGGGCGCTGGAGCCAGACCCAGTGCGATGATCGCACCAGCCGCGCCGGCCGACAACAAGAAACGCCCTCGCATCAACTCACCCTCTACAGACCAGGCTCAGAAGTGGCCGCGTCCTGATCTAAGCTTAGCCATATTCAGGGCGCTGTGAAGGGGGATCGATCGCATTTTGCATATTTTAGGTTGCCTGGCCCTGAAAAAGGGCAACGGAAAGTTACGTAGACGGGGCGAGCAACCGGGAGGGATATTCCACAGGCTGTCAACCTTTGTATATTTCAAAATTGCCCCGAATCTGAGCGACCTTGATGCTATAAAACAACTCTGCATATTGAGTTTTGGTAAATCCAAATATAATATTTTGTCTGGCGAGATTTTTGTCGGATTCAAGGCAACGACGACTCGATCGAGCTTCCAATCAAGTCATTATTTTTTCTTGTCGAGTTTTGATCTATCTTCGATTTCGGTCAAGATGGAAAAATTTAATAGATCGGCTTATGAATATTTTCAGAATTTACATTCTTAGATAACTTTGAAATATGATTGGATTACATCTGCAGATTTACTGCATTGAATGAAATTAATGTGCCGCTCAGCGCGCCAGTCGGTTGGTGACGGGCCCGTCTGCCTTTACAGCAGATCTATCTCAAAGCACACCTTCCACTTGCGGCCAGTCTCCGTCGTACTTGACCGCCATCGCGCGCGAAACCGGTCGTTCGCCCTTGCGCCTATCCCGGCCATTCAACGGGCTGTGACGGCACCCTCTAAACGGACGCTCCCAACTCGAATCGAGCGTCGCATAAGGTCGGTTTACGGAGCGCTGGGGCTTACATGGCAGCAGCGTGCTGACGGTGACGAAGGGGCTGGCGATGCCGCGCAACGTCATCGTGCGCAAGCGACCAGGACGTGAACGACCGTCTGGCTCGAAGACAGCCGTTCTTCGCCGATGTCGCCCCGAGACGGGGTGATGCTCTACGAGGCGGAGGTGTTCCCGCTAGGTGTTTGATCCCGCGATGTGGTGGTACGGTTGACCACCATGCGGTGAGGGATGGGCTATGGGCCAAATTCTCCACGGCAGCGCCCGCACGACGGAGGCGATCCGTCGCGCAATACAGCTACGTCAAGAGAGTGTGAGAGCGGCGGCCAAGCGCCACGGCGTCAGCCCGACGACGATCCAGAAATGGCGCGGACGGCAGTCGACGGCCGATGCCGCCATGGGGCCGAAAGAAGCTCGGTCGACGGTCCTGACACTGGAGGACGAGGCGACCATCGTCGCCTTCCGCCGGCATACCCTGTTGCCGCTGGACGACTGCCTCTACGGCCTGCAGCCCACGATTCCGCAACTGACCCGCTCGTCGCTGCACCGTTGCCTTGAGGGGCACGGCATCAGCCGCCTGCCCGAGATGGAGGGCGACAAGCCCAAGAGGAAGCGCTTTGCCGATTACCCCATCGGCTACGTCCACATCGACATCGCCGAGGTCAGGACGGAGGAAGCCAAGCTCTACCTGTTTGTGGCTATCGACCGAACCTCGAAGTTGGCTTTCGCCAAGCTGGAGACGGAGGCCAACCGCGACACCGCTTCAGACTTCCTCCGCGCGCTGGTCGCGTTCGTGCCGTACAAGATCCACACGGCGCTGACCGACAACGGGGTGCAATTCTGCCATGCCCCGCGCAACCGCTCAGGCCCGACTGCCCTCTACAGCCGGCACATGTTCGACCGCGTCTGCCATGAGCACGGCATCGCGCATTGCCTGACCAAACCCAACCATCCCTGGACCAATGGTCAAGTCGAGCGGATGAACCGCACCATCAAGGACGCTGCGGTCAAGCGCTACCACTACGACACGCACGAACAGCTCCAGGCGCACCTGCAGCTCTTCGTCGACGCCTACAACCATGCCCGTCGGCTGAAGACCCTTTGTGGCCTCACGCCCTACGAGCATGTCCTTCAGGTCTGGACCAAACAGCCCAAACGCTTCAAGCTCGATCCGTCACACCACATTCCGGGACCATACAGTCCTGCGCGCGCCGGCCTACCGGCGTGACGTAGTCAGTTTGTGAGCGTTATGCCTGGTTCGGAAAAGGCTCGCCATAAAGGCGGACGATCTCTCCCGACGCAACCCAGTCATTCCGTTGAAGAAGCAAGCATCCTGAAAGCAGGTATTCGGTGAACCCAGCTCCACCGAATGGTCGCTGATTTGCGGATGGGCAACTCAGGCACCCATGCTTCTCAATGCAGACTGACTGCTGGCGCGACCCCGCGTTCCGGCGTAGTGGCAAATGCTCAAGCCGGGATGCTGTCCGGCGTGGCCGTGTTCTCGCCGGTGACACCGTTCGCGCGATGTCGGAAATCGCTGAGGGCCCGATAGACCTGGAGCCGTGCCCGCATCACCGAACCGAGCGGACGGTGTTCCGAGAGGCTGTGCGCGGGCCGAAAGGTCATCACCTCATCGAAGTAGCGCACCCGCTCGGGGGAATAGGCATCCTGGCGCGGCAGCCGGAGCGTCGCCACCGTGCGGTACGGGCTGATCGCGACCGGCCAGTCCACCGAGGCATCCTCGATGGGCTGGCGTTCGGCATCGGCCCAAAGCTGCGCCTTCAGTTCGAAGACCACTTCGTGGTTGCGGAAGAACGCCGCGGCTGCATGGCGGAAACCGTCCTCGTCACCGTGCGGGTCGAGCCGCCATTCGGCCAAGTCCCACTGCGCCTGCGAAGCCGGGACCGCGCCGAGCTTGGCGACGTAGTCGCCAAACCGCATCGGGGCTTGGCTGAAGTAGCTGTCGGCGAGCGGATGGCTGTAGGGATGGCCGAGAAAGTCGGCCATGGCGCTCTCCGTGCCGAAGGCATGCAACATCCGGTTGAGGTTGCGTGCGGTGGCGGCGACCGCACTCTTCACACCCTCGGGCAGTCCGGTCGCCTTGCCGATCACCGTGCCGTCACGCAGGAAACCCGCTGCCGTCCCGGACGGAAAGGTCGTGCCGGTCACGAGCACGAAGTCCTGGGTGTCGACGTCGTGGCCGGGCAGCTTCTCGCCCGGGACTCCGAACACCTTGATCGACATGCCGCGATGGGTGGACACCCGGTCGCCCAGAGTCTCGCCCGGCCCCTGGGCGAAGCGCACGGCTACCTTGTGTGTCCCCGGCCTGGCGAACAGACCCTGCGCGAGTTCGGGCGGCAGGCCCTCCGGGATGTCCAACTCGCCGACGACGCAGGCCGAGCTCTTGGCGTGGCTCGCGCGCACCGCGTGATGCTGGCGCTTCTCCACGACTTGCGATTGCTGGGTCATCCCCTGGATGATGCCGTCGATGGACGTCTGCTCGTCCGGCGCCGGCGTCTCGATGTCGAGGGCATAGCGAAGGTAGGTCATGAGCGTCTCCTCGGCGTGTGGCTCGCCTCTGGGAGTGTTTGACGAAGGCCGCGGTCAGGGCGCGGGATCGACCTGCTGGTCCGGGATGGGGACGTTGAAGCCGTTGAGCGTCGTGCACACCATCGCGTAGAGGCCGACGAGGTGGATCAACTCGGCGATGCCCCGGGGTCCGAAGGCCGCCTGGACACGGGCGTAGAAAGGCCCCGGCAACACGCCGCCGGCGTTGAGCGCGGTGGCCGCGTCGTAAACGGCCGCTTCGTCGGGCGAGAGGAATGGGAGGCAGGCGCAAGGCGATAGCTCCGGCGCGAATTGGCAAGCCGCGCCGCCGATAAGCCATCCGCCCGGCGGACGTTCCATAGTTCGTTCATGGGCGATTGAATATCGCGCAATCCGGAACGTCAGCTACCCGTGGCTGTTCTCTCTCGGCCGTCGCCAGGAGACAGCAGGAGACAGACCGTGCAACCACCCGTGCGATACAGTCCCGATGTCGAGGCGGTGAGGCCAGACGAAGGGCAGATCATCGAACAGCTGAACGCAGCCTTCGACAAGATCCTGACCAGGGTCGCGGAGGATTCCGGGCACGCGGTGCGCTCGGTCCACGCCAAATCGCACGGCATCCTCGAAGGTACGCTGACGATCGATGCGGACTTGCCCCCCGAATTGGCCCAGGGCCTGTTCGCTCGAGCGGGCGAGCACAAGGTCTACATGCGGATGTCGACCAACGCCGGTGACATCCTGCCTGACGCCGTCTCCCTACCCAGGGGCATTGCCTTGAAGGTCTTCGACGTCGAAGGCGAGCGTCTCCCGGATGCGGAGGGGACAACGCAGAACTTCATCATGGTCAACGGCACGGTGTTCCAGGCGCCGAACGCCGAGAAATTCCTCGGCAGCCTGAAGCTTCTCGCCGGCACGACCGACCGGGTGGAGGGGCTGAAGGTCGCCGCCTCCACCGTGCTGCGCGGGGTCAACAAGGCCCTCCACGCGGTCGGTATCGACAGCCCCACCATCGGCTCCCTCGGCGGAGCCCCCAACGTCGACCCACTTGGCGAGACCTATAACAGCCTGACCCCGTTCCGGTACGGCGACTATATCGCGAAGTTCTCGCTGGTCCCCGTCGCCCCGGCGCTGACCGCCCTCACCGGCACCGAGATCGACGCTTCCGGCCGCCCGAACGCCATCCGCGAGACGGTCCAGTCCGAGATGGCCGGCATCGCCGGGGAATGGGAGTTCCGCGTGCAACTCTGCCGCGACCTCGAACGCCAGCCGGTCGAAGATCCGACGGTGGAGTGGAAGGAGGACGAGGCACCGTTCCAGCGGGTCGGCGTCGTCCGTGTCCAGCCGCAGGACAGCTGGCACCCGGGCAGGGTCCAGGCGGTCGATGAGGAGATGCGCTTCAGCGTCTGGACCGGGCTCGCCGCGCATCGGCCGCTCGGCAACGTCAACCGCGCCCGCAACGCCCCCTACCGGCATTCGGCCGAGTTCCGCGAGCGCTTCAACCGCTGCCCGATCCACGAGCCCGGCGCGCTGCGCTGATGATGGATGACAGGGCGCGGCTCGTCCGCGCCTTTTTTGAAGCGTCCGCGACCGCAACGAGATTCGGTGGGATGGCAACATCGCACCTGATCTCGTTGACCCGACCCGAGCCTCGACTTCGAGGTGCGCGGCCCCGCGGGTATCCGCACGCTTGCCGCAGACCTGCGTGGTGGCCTGTCGTCGAGGGCGGCCGCGTTTCCAGGGCAGACAAACCGGCGAGGTCCAAGGCCCGTCGGCCACCGGGGAGCCCATCGACATCGTGGTCATGGACCTCTTCCGGGCCGCGGCCGGCCGCCGGGCAGACTTGGCTGAAGGAGACCGCCTCGATCCAGATCAGTCCCTGCGACCGCGGCAGCTATGCTGAGGTGGTGCGGCCACGATCGCTGGCCCAAGGCCTGGATGAGAAGCGGAAGTGCATCAGAGTCAGAGTTGCGCGCCAAAATATAATATTCGACGCTGGGATCGAGTTCAGCCCCGCGGGGTACGGTTATCGTGGAGAGAACCGAAATTTGTTCATGGTGGTCGCTTCGATCGGTTTCTCCAAAGCGGATCCACGCCGCTCTAGCCGACGGAGACACTTTCCCGCGTTCTGTGTCGGGGTGGAAGCTCGCCCAGAACCGTTGGTCTGTCCCGGAGAAGAGTCGCCGGAAACATGTGCGCGCCCCTACCGACGCATGTCGGCCCTGCGGACAGCCGTCGCCGTCTTCTCAGCCCGGTCACATCGCGGCCGCCAGAATCGGCCAAGCGCGCGAAGCCGGAAACCGGCGTAAGACCCCTGCCCTCCTCTACAGAGCGGCGATCCAGCCATCTGGTATAAGCGGATCGATTGAGGGCAATGCGGTAGCGCGCTATCTTTCTCCTGATCCGGCTCGAACCGTCCCGGACGGTGCCCGCACGTGATGCGGAGCATGGAAACAAGGAGGAGACATGGACGCACATGCGACGGGGGATCCGGTCGGCGGACAGCCCTTTGGACCCCACAACACGGTGACGGTGGTCGATCCGTCGCCGGTCAACTGGCTCTCCATCACGTGGAACACCATGGAGGAGGCCAACCGCGTCGACCACGACGGCATCGGCCAGCCGAGCCTCGCGGAGTCCTGGCGCTGGCTCGACAGCGAGACGCTCGAACTCACCATGCGGCAGGCCGTCTATCAGGATGGCGAGCCCTTCAACGCCGGCATGTTCAAACTCGGCTTCGACAAGGTCCAGGAATGGACCAACCCGCACCCGCCGGGCGCCTTCCTGAATTTCGCCCGGGACGTCACCTGCGAGGTTGTGGACGACCGGACCGTGCGGATGCGCTTCCCCGGCGGCGACTCCGCAGCGCTGATGAAGCTGCGGGGCATGCATCTGCCCTCGATACGATTCTGGGACGAATGGGGTTTCGTCGACCCGAAGACGGGATCGGCCGAAGGCCATTGGTGAGTGATCGACGCGCCTGGTCCGTGGGGGACTGGCCCGTTCGTGCTCACCGAAGGCGTCTCGCTGATCGACTCGCGCTCCGACCGCGTGGTCATGGAGCCCAACAAGACCTACTGGAATCCCGACCGCAAGCCGACGGCCCGGATCATCTACGACAACGTGATCGGCAAGACGGAGGGCATCAAGTCGGTAGCGGCCGGTGACGGCCGGGTCGACGTGGTCTTCGATCTGACACCGGACGAGGCGCACGCCTTCCCGGCGAGCGAGCATGGAAAGATCCAGACGAAGAAGGCGAAGACGATCCTGACGGGCGTTTTCAACGAGAATCGTCCGGACTCACCCTGGCGCAACCCGGAGGCCCGCCGGGCCTTGAACCTCGCCATCGACCGCGAGTTCGTGCTCCACCAGGGCGCGCACGGCTACGGCACGGTCATCCCGGCATTCATCCAGCCCGGCCGTTACGGGGCGGATCCGGAGATGAAGCCGTTCCCGCACGATCCCGAGGCCGCCAAGAGCGCCCTCGAGGCTGCCGGGATCGGGGGGCGGGAGCTCGTGTTCGTCGCCTCGCCGGCCTGGGAGGGCGTGGTCGCGGCGATCGGGCAGTGCCTCGCGAAGATCGGGCTCGGCTGCCGGTTCGTCAGTGCCAAGGAGGAGCCGCCGGAGGAGTTCGACGTCAAGCTCGAATGGTACTTCGACTGGACGCCGCAATATCCGGTGGCCTGCGTCCACCGCGAGTTCTTCGGGAAGGACGCAACCCTGCGCCAGGGTCCGGAGGATCCGGACTTCGACGCCCTCTACGACAAGCTCCTGCACACGCCGCACGAGCCGCAGCAGGAGGAGGTGGTGCGGGCGGTCGAGCGCTACCTGCAGGACAAGGCCAAGGCCCTGTTCCTGTACGCGCCCTACACGCTGTTCGCCGTGTCGGACCGCGTGGCGTTTACGCCCTACGACACCTGCATGTCGGAGCTTGCCGAGACCCGGATTAAGGGTTGAAGCGGCAGGCGGCGCGGGGCTTCCTGCGCCGCCACCCCAGGAAAGTGTTTCTGATCCGGAGCGAGCACAGCGTGATCGTCGTCACCGCCGGCCATATCGACCACGGCAAGACGGCTCTGGTGAAGGCGCTCACCGGGATCGACGCCGACCGTCTGCCGGAGGAGAAGGCCCGCGGCATAACCGTCGATCTGGGCTTCGCCTACACGCGTCTTGGGACCCGAACCGTCGGCTTCGTGGACGTGCCTGGTCACGAGCGGCTGGTGCGTACGATGGTGGCCGGCGCCACGGGCGTCGACTTGGCGCTGATTGTCGTCGCAGCCGACGACGGCGTGATGCCCCAGACCCGCGAGCACATCGCGATCCTCGACTTGCTCGGCCTGCGCCGGGCGGTCGTCGCCATCACCAAGAGCGATCGGGTCGACGACCGTCGCCTGTCCGAAGTCGAGGCGCAGGTCCGCGTCGCGCTCTCCGGCACCGGCCTCGCGCACGCACCCGGCAACGCGCCGCTCCAAGCGCCCATGATCGCCTGCTCGGCGCTGCGCGGGACCGGCATCGCCGACCTTGCCCGGTACCTGGAAGAGGCTGCAGCCAGCCCGTCCCCTGGGGCCGCCGGGGCAGAGTTCCGGCTCGCGGTCGACCGCTGTTTCACCGTCGTCGGCGCCGGCCTCGTCGTCACGGGGGCGATCCATGCCGGCGCCGTCCGGGTCGGCGATCATCTCGTCGTATCCCCCAGCGGGTTCGAGGCGCGGGTGCGGGGCCTGCGCGCCGGCAACGAACCGTGTGATGTCGCGGAGGCCGGTCAGCGCTGCGCCATCAACCTGTCCGGTCCCCGCCTGTCCCGCGCGGGTATCCACCGGGGTGACTGGATCCTGGCGCCGCAACTCCACGGCCCCGCCAGCCATCTCGACGTGGCGCTGCGCGTCCTGCCGGGCGAGGCGCGTCCGCTGCGTCACCGCACGCCCGTCCACATCCATCTCGGGGCGGCGTCCGTGACCGGACGGGTGCTCCTGTCACCCGGAATCGCGGTCGAGCCCGGCGCGGCGGCGCACGCACGGATCGCCCTCGACGGCAGCCTCGGCGCGCTGCACGGGGACCGCTTTGTGCTACGCGACGCGTCCGCCGCCCGCACGCTCGGCGGCGGCCGGGTCATCGACATCGAGGGACCCCGCCGGGGAGCCTGGGCGCCGGGGCGACGCGCGGTGGTCGCGGCGCTGGACACGCCGGATCATGCGGCGGCGCTCACCAGCCTCCTCGACGTGAGCGAGGCAGGAGTCGACCTCGACCATTTCGCCCGCGTGCGGAATATCCCGAGGCCCGCCCTGGAAGCCTTGACGTGCGCGCACGGCGTCGTCGCCATAGCGGGGCCGGCCGGATTGCGGGGATACGCCGGCGCGCGGATCGCAGCACTCGGCGAAACCGTGGTCGCACGTCTTGACGCCGCACACCGGTCGGAGCCGGACAATCCCGGCCTGTCGGCCGAGGAGATCGGCGCGCCTGTGGCGCTGCCGGAGCGTCCCGCTCTGCGGGTTGCCCTCGATCGGCTGCTCATGGACGCCCGTATTCTTCGGCGGGAGCATCTCTACCACCTGCCCGGCCACGAAGTCCGCCTTGCTCCGCCGGAGGCCGCTCTCTACGAGGCGGTCAGGATCCGCCTGGAGGCGGCTGGCCTCGATCAACCGCGCCTCGCGGACCTCGCGGAACAGGTGGGTCGGGAGCCGGAAACCCTGCGGCCGCATCTCGACAGGTTCGGCCGGCTCGGATGGCTGCGGCGCATATCCGGGCATTACTACGTGCTGCCGGGCGTCCTGGCCGAGTTGGCGGCGCGAGCATGCGCGGTGGCGGCGGACCATCCGCAGGCACTCCTGACGGTCGGCCGCTTCCGCGAGGCGACGGGGATCAGTCGGAACATGACCATGCCAGTGCTGGCTTATTTCGACGCCCGTGGTTTCACGACGCGTGTCGCGGACGGACGGCTGGTGGATCCCAGGAAGGGCGACCTGTGACTCCGGTTCGACGGGCGTGATCGGGTCCGGAGCAAAGGCCGCGGGGCAGCGTTTCGTACCGTCACGGTAGCGATGCGCCTGCCAAGAACTTCAGGTGCGGTTTGGGAAGCAGCATGGTCGAGGGCACGGATCTGACTGGCGACGAATGGACGCTCGCCAGCTTCACCGCGGCCATCCACCGGGGGGGCGTCGGGATGTGGGCTTGGGCCCCGGAGGCGCGCCTCGCCCGGCTCGACGGCCTCTGCATGGCCTTCTGGGGCACAACGGAGCCGGTGGTGAGCATCGACGCGTTGTTCGCCAAGGTGAATGCCGAGGACAGACCCAAGATGATGCTCGACTGGTTCGCGAGCGCGACCAGCCCGAAGGCCTACAGCTTCGACTTCCGCATCGGGGAAGACCCGGACGTCCGCTGGATCTCTGCCCGCGGCATCGGCGGGGACGAGGGCCGGGTCGGCGCGTGGATCCAGGCCATTTTCCTCGACATCACCGACCGCAAGCGTGCCGAGGAGGCCGAGCGGCTGATGACCCTGGAACTGGCGCACCGGGTATCGAACATGTTCACCGTCGCCCGCGCGCTGACCAACATCGTCGCTCGGGAGGCCGAGTCCACCGCCAGCTTCGCCGAGGATTTGTCGCGGCGGTTCCACGTCCTACACGAGGCGACCACCCTGGCGACGCGGTCGCACGGGCTCGAGCAGGGCGACGTGCGGCTGCGTGACCTCGCCGCGCGTATCCTGTCGCCGTACCTGCAGGGCGCCAACATCGCGGTCGATATCGAGGACGCCGCCGTGGCGGCCCCCGACAGGGTCGACGACTACGCGATGATCTTCCACGAACTCGCCACCAATTCGGCCAAGTATGGCGCGCTCGCCATTGGAGGCACCCTGAACCTGGTCGGACGTGTCGTCGATCACGCCCTGACCCTCGACTGGACCGAAGGCGCGGCTCCGTCAGGAACCGCCAAGGCCGACGGCACCGGCTTTGGATCGCGGCTCCTCACGCAGACCATTGAACGCAGCTTGGCCGGTCAGTTCCAGCGGACCATCGACGATGCCGGTCTCCATTTCCGCATGATCGTGCCGATCCGGTGACCGACACGGCCCGGTGCTCCGGCCGTGCAACAGCAAGCCTCGGATCACAGGATGCAAGGAGCTCGCCTGCTGTTGCCGGTCCGGAACCGCGTCGGCGCGTCTGCGTGCCCTGATCGAATGCCGGGTGTGGGCGAAGAGCTGCCGCGTTGGATTCGCGGCCCCTCGGCGCTTTAGCCGACGGGCCAAACGCTCAAAGCTCCGTTCCTTCTGAGCCACGCCGTGTTTCCCGGAGGTCGACCAGTTCGAGCCGCCGCCGGTGGTAGAACCGATCGACCCGTTCGAGAGTGGCGAAACTGATAGCGTCCAAGGATCGCTGCGACCCGCGGGCGGAGAAGCAGACGAGGCCCCGCCGGATCGGGACCGGTGGTGCGGATCCTGCGCCGTCGGACGACGCCGGTCAGGCCCCTCCCCCGCATCGGCCGGGCCATCGTGCCGCGCGCCACCGCGCGTCTCCTTCGGCTCGGGCCGGCAGCCGCTTCGGATCGGCCGGCCGCGCTGCATGGGCGTGGGCCATCGATGGGTCGATCGACCGGATGCAGCCCATTGCGAGCCGTGCTCGCCCTCATGCTCCCGGACCGGCCGGACCGCCCGCTCGCGAACCTCGGCGAACGGGCGTAATATTCGGCGTCCTGGCTCCAATCTCCCGGGCGTTGGAGCCTCCGGAAAACCCGGCGCGGTTCATGACTGGAGGGCTCGGGAAACGGTTTGGTTCCGAGGCCGCTTCAGGGTGGGGGTGCCGTGAACACCAAGCCGAGCTGTGAGCTCTCCGTCCCCCGTCCCATCCTTCGGTCCACCAAACGCAGCGTCGGCGTGACGGTGACGCCATGCATCAGGATCGAGATCAGAACCGTCAGGCCGGCTGTGGCCCAGAGAAGGTCCGCGCGCTCGAACGTGGCCTGTCCGCACGCATAGGCGAGATAGTAGACGGTCCCGAGCCCCCGGATGCCGAAAAAGCTCACGACTGCGCGCTCCTCAAGGGCTCGGTCGCTGCCCAGCATGCCGATCCATCCGCTAAGAGGACGGACGACCAGCAGGGCGATCAGGGCAAACAGAGCGGCTTGCCAGGTGAGAGCCTCGAGTAAGCCGCCGCCGACGAGCACGGCGCCGAAGCCGACGAGGAGCACCATCATCAGGAGGCGTTCGAGTTCCTCGGCGTAGTCGTGCATCTTGCGATGATATCCATGGCCCCGGCTCGATGAGCGAAGGGCTAGGGCCGCGGCGAACACGCCGATGAAGCCGTAGCCGTCTGCGGCTTCGACGATGCCGTAGGCGAGGCAGGTCACTCCCAGGGCCACGAAGCCGTCACCGGTTCGGGAGAGCTTCGACAGGTTCGGGAGGTGAAAGGTCAGCCAGCCGAGGGCACGGCCGATGATCGCGCCCAGCACGGCACCCACGGCGATCTTCCAGAGGACATCCACCGCGAACCAGTGCGACCAGGACAGGCCGGCCAATCCGCCGCCTGCGGCGAGCGCGATGGCGAGGTTCACGAAGGGAAAGGCGAGGCCGTCGTTGAGCCCGGCCTCGGAAGTCAGGGCGAAGCGCGGCTCGTCCTCGTGATCCTCGGCCGGGTGACCGACCTGAACGTCGGACGCGAGGACCGGGTCGGTGGGTGCCAGGGATGAACCCAGCAGAAGCGCGGCGGCAAGCCCGAGTCCCAGCAGGGTCGATGCCAAAGCCGTCAGGGCGAGGATGGTCAGCGGCATGGCGATGCCGAGCAGGCGCCACGTCACAGCCCAGCGCCGCCAGCCGATGAGCCGGTCGATCTTGAGGCCCGCGCCCATCAACGAGATGACGACGACGGCCTCGGTCGCATGCTCGATGAGCTTCAGATGCAGGCTCGGATGGGGTGTGATGTCGGCTACAGCCGGGATGGCGGACAGTGCGGCCCCGATCCCGACGCAGCAGATGGGCAGGGACAGAGGAAGGGCCCGGAGCACCATCGGCAGCCATGCCGTCAGAAGCACCAGGACACCGAACCCGGCGACGACGAGGACATAGGTTTCCATTCAACGATGAACCGCATTGGGGCCCGGCTCGTTCCTCATCCCGCACCGTCTGCAACGGTCGGTCCGCCGGGTCCCCCGCGCGAAGCGACAGTTTGTGTCAGCCCGCCCGAAGCCGCCCCTTGCCCGCCCTCGCCTCCGGCCCGAGCCGGCCCATCGGTCTAAAACCTGGACAGAAAGGTCGGCTCAGGCGCGATCCTCAAGAATCCGCCCAGTCTGGCGCATCCTTGAAGAGCGTCAGTGGCGGTGCGCTTGACGGTGCTTCGCGTGCGACAGGAAGAAGCGCAGCATCTCGCCACTGGCATCCGGACCGGTCGGATCGGTGTGCGAGCCGGCCGGGTGGCCGCCGGCCCAGGCGTGGCCAGCGCCGTGCAGGACCCAGTGCTCCGAAGACCACTGGCTGTCCGGTTCGGTCAGGACCCTCCGCGTATATGCCATCCCGCCCTTCGAGCGTCCCGCGACGGTGGTAACGGTCAGTCGTCCCTCGGGCTGCGCCTGGGCGAGCGCCTGATCACCGTTGACCGGCGAGACGGTCGTGTCCCTGTCTCCGTGGAAAACGATGGTCGGCACGGGATGCGCGGCCTGTACCGGCCGGAGCAAGGCACCCCGCCGCATCGTGGCGATGGCGGCCGACATCGAGCCGGCCGAACCGCACGCCAATCCAGAATGGATGCCGACCGCCGCGTAGAGGTCCGGGTACATCATCGCCATCACCGCGGCGGCCGCACCGCCCGAGGACAGGCCGGCGACATAGACCCGCGACGGATCGACGGAGAACTCGGCCATGATTGCGCATGTCAGACCGGCGATGATCGACGGCTCGCCCCGGCCACGTCTCTGGTCCTCATCCCGGAACCAGTTCCAGCTCTTGGCGAAGTTGGCCGACCGTGGCTGGTCGGGATAGGCGACGAGGAAGCCCTGCGCCTCCGCCAAAGCGTCCATTCCCGTACCGATGGCGAAGTCGCGCGACGTCTGCGAACAACCGTGCAGCATCACCACCAGCGGAAGCGGTGTCCCTGCATATCCGGACGGAACGAACAGGTCGTAGGCCCGGCTTCCGGCGGCGTTTCCGAACCGGCGCGCCAGCGCGCGCGGCCGGTCGATGGCCAGCCCCGACGGGCGTGTCAGGGCTGTCCCAAGGGACTGATTCATTGGGGTGCTCTCGTGGGTGACTGAACCTGCGGCAATCGGGTCGGGCTACGACAGCGTACCGATCATGCCCTTCACGGCGCGCCTGGTGTTCTCGCAGGACCGCCTGTCACCGAGCCGATCCGCGTCGGCGGCACGGACGATGAGGGTGTCGGCGTGCCCGACGCCCTCGGCCGTCGAGACCCGGGCGGGATCGTTCGGGGCATCGTGGCGGGTAGCCCGCATGCCCCCGGCTGATCCGGTCCGAAGGGTGAGTCCTGCTTGCAGGCCGAACACTTGGACGGCACCGGCGCGATCGAGACGCTGTTCGATGGTACCGATCCGCTCGGCGCCGGACGATGCCAGCGCCGGCAAAGGCGCGAAGGCGGCGGTCAGGATGGTGAGGGTGGCCAGGACGAGGCGCATCGGCGAACGGACTTTCCAAGGGTCGGCAGCATCCGGGATCCGCTCGGCGAGCGCATAATCCGATGCCATCCCTCACCGGTCGAAGCGAGGGTAGCATCGAGACAATCCTCGCCTCGTCGTCTTGTTGCCTTGCGGCATGAAACGCGGGACAGGCCTGCGTCTGAGGGTGTAAGCAGCCAAAAATTTAGCCTTCGGACCACGTTATTATCGGCAGATCTGAGGAACAGATCGAAGATTGTCCAAATCATGGTCGAGTGCGAGTTCGATGAGCTTGTTTTTTGCGCGGTGTGACGGATTTAATCTATCGTCGTTCCATCATTTGATGGTGCGCTTGTCGATAGCAGCATCGTAATTATTCGATTGCTTCTGCGATCCGCCGGTTCAGGGTCGGCTTCGCCCCGGGGGCATAGCCATCACCCGCGTCCCGGCCTCGGCTCGCAAGCCTCGACACATGGAACGTCCTCTGGTGCGCGCGTTGGACGAGGTCGCGGAGACAGGGCGGCCGACCTGAGGCATTCGGGCGAGGCGCCCGTCACAGGACATTCCATGCAGACGAATCCGCCGTGCGGCGAGAGCCCGGCGCCGTGCCGAAAGATGGTTTCGGCTTGCCGTATTAATATTGCTCATCTGAATATGGACATAATGTAGCATGACCTATTTGCCCGACGGCGCGTTGTCGGATCGGAAGAAATATTTATCTTCGATTGGCAGGGCACGATGAAACAGACAATCCTGACGGCCGCCGTCGTCCTCGGGACGCTGGTGATACTTCCGGCGAGCGCCGATGCGCGCGGCGGCTTCGGTGGGGGCGGGTTCCACGGCGGCGGCTTCGGAGGCGGTGGGTTCCACGGGGGCGGGTTCGGCGGTGGCGGCTTCCGGGGTGGCGTAGCAGGTCGCGGCTTCGGCGGCGGGCTCGGCGGCAATCGCTTCGGCGGCGGTGCTCTCGCGGGTGGCGGCTTCGGTGGACGCGGGGGCCTCGGAGGCGGTGGGATCCGCGGAACAGGCTTCGCTGGCAACCGAGGGTTCGGCGGACGAGGCTACGGCCGACGCGGCTATGGCTATGGCTATGGCGGCCTGGGGCTGGGCGTCGGTCTCGGCCTAGCTGGAGCTGGATTGGGCTATGGTTACGGCGGATTCGACGACGGATATTATGGCGGGGACTACGCGCCTGCCGGTTACGGCGGTTACGGGGGTGGCTATGCCCCAGCCGGATACGGGCAGGGTTACGGTGCCGTCGAGACGGAGGTGGCACCTGCCGGCGACTCGGTCAGCTACTGCGTTCAGCGTTTCCGGTCGTACGACCGTCGGAGCGGCACGTATCTGGGCAACGATGGTCAGCGCCATTCCTGCCCGTAACGATCTGCGCGGCCTCTGACGGGACCGCGGCACGACAGGCCCCCAGCCGCACGGCTGCGGGGCCATCTGCCCCACCGGGTTCCCGCTGCGGTCAGGTGAGAGAGCGGGGCATGCGCCCTTCGTGACGAAGGTCTTGCCGACCAGCCGGACGTGTCGCCCGAGTCTGCTTCTGCGAGGAACGGGCAGCGTTCACGCTCACTGTCGCAGTCCGCTGCCGATCTCCCGTTGCGGCGTCTGAACGCCCCCGCCCGAGCTCCCGCCTTCGGGCGGCGCCGGTCGTATGGCGAAGCGCGGACAGGCAATGCTCAATACTGCGGGCTTCCGACCGCTGGCCAGGGCCGTCCGCGGAAGCCATCCGTGTCCCCGCCGCCATCAGGGCGGCTGCTCACCCGTCGCGGTATCCCAGGCGGTTCAGGCGTGCCGGAGAGCGTACGAACGATCTCCTGGGCGCTTCCGCACCGGTCGACGCTTCAGCGCATCCGGCGTGAGGTCGCTCGCGTCTCCGAGCAGTCGTCGGCCGGAGGTGATCACCTGGAGGGTCTGGCGATCGGCGCCCGTTGTCCACGCGGCCTGTTCCAGGTGCTGTAACCGAGCAATCATATCCACATGGCCTGCGGTCGCGTGACCGAGTTGTTTTGTCACCAAGTCTGTCACCAGGCGCTGTAGGATGCTCAATTCGTTCTGATCAAGCTGAGGAATGGTTGTCACGTCGCGCCTCCTTGGGGTTCGGCGATGCAACATGGCTCACGGCCACAGGTCGATGCTTCAACATAAATTGGATTGGATCGTCTTTTTGATCTGTCTTTTGATAGAAACTAGCAATACAGAGGCGGGATTTAGCGAAAAACGAAAGCAATCTGCATCGAAAGCCTCCGCGGCGCGGAACCTTGCGGCATGGGAGAGCTTCATCAAGGGCGGGAATTCGCACGGTCGGCCCGCTGCAGTCTCCGGCAAAAGAGTCCGCGGACTCGTCAACCCTACCGCCTCTACCGGATCTGTCCGCCCGCCGTTCGGATGGGGCGGCCGCTGCCGGTGCTTCCTGAATCGATAGGATCTCCCATGAAGCGACTGCTCCTCGCGATCGCGGCCTTGACCGCGGCAGGACCGGCTCTGGCGCAAGGATCGTTTTATCGCGAGCCTGCGGCGACGGGATCCATCATCTCAAATCAGCCCAACAACACGGGTGGCGCGGACGATTTCACGGAATCTCCAGGTGGGACCGGCGTAGACGCGTTCAGCAGCAGTTCGGCCGCGGGCGGCAACGCCAGCCGACCCGAGGTTGGTGCGCCCAACAGCAGCGGCGGCTCCAGCGGCAGCGGCGGCTAGACGGTTCGCTGCCGAAGAGGGCCGCTGATCCAGCGCCAGTGAGCACGTCAGATCAAGATCTGGGGCTGTTCCTGCAAGCAACGCGACTAGGAGCAGCCCTGGCCTGCCGCGGTCAAAGCCTCAGTTCCGTGCACCAACATTCGGTGAAGTCATCGGAACTCATGCTTGGGCGTGGCCCATGAAGCAAACAGAGCCGTTGTCCGAGAGGCGAGTGTCATGCTGTTTCGATCCGAGACCCCGCCGCCGCCCGGCAACCTGCGCGTGTCGGAGCCGGGCGCCTCCGACCGGCCGACCACGGCGATGCTGAAAGCCGATATCGACAGCGGCGCCACGGGGGACAAGATCGCCGTCTACGACCCGGGCCTGTCGTCGCTCGGGACCGATGACGAGGCGGCCGGCTCCGCACCGTCGCATCAGCGTATCGCGCTGGCGCGGGAGACCGAGGCGGCGTCCGCGAAGGTCAGGCGCGCCGCACGGTCGCCCAGCCTGGACGCCTGGATCGTGCTGGGGTTCAGCGGGTTCATCGGTGCGATCGGGATCGTGCTGAGTGCCGCCATCTGGCTGGGACACTGAGTCCGCGGGCGCGATCCATCGGACCAACGCGGCACGACCATCCTGAACCAGACCTTGTATGTCTTGCGTTAGCTTCACGGAGTGGAGCGGCCCGCGGCAGTCGGTGATGCCGATCGGGCAGTCTGGGCGTGTCTCTCGGCACTGCGGGGCCTGAAGCCCAGTTCGAAGCGCTGGAGGTGCCTCGGCAGAGGATCACGGGCCGGGACGGCTATCCGGCTTCCCGGCTGCGCGGGCTGGATGATTTTGGTTTATCGGAAGCGCCTCAACGAGGATTCGGTCTGACGAACGCCGAAGCCGCGCGTTCGGACGCGGGGAAGACATCCGATGTCGGATGAGTGCCCAAGCAGGCGCGGTCGATCGCTTCGCTCCCCGGTGAATCAATGTGGGTCATTGGGCGTCGACGGCGCCCGACGAGCTGGAACGGCATCGAACGTCGATACCGATCGACATCGTCCGCGGGATCTCTCATGGCTCAGACGGCCTTCATATTCTTCGTTCCACCTTGGATAGCCATTTCATTCCGGTGACGCCGCTTTCCGGGCGCCCTCCGTCTCGGGACGCCGGCCGCTCCCGGACCGTGCTCACAGACTGACCTGATCCGCTCTGTGACGAACGTCATGAGGTCGAACCCCACAACGCTGCGATCGGCAACGGGATTGGCGGTCACGCGGCGACAAGCAGAGTCTGCCTATCCATTCATGAGAATGGATCGCGATCTGCAGCCCGAAGCGATGTTCACGGGCCGAGCTTGTTGCGAGTTCATGCATCGCTTCCGCTAGGAAGCTGGAAAGAAAATCGTCTCTGATCTGTGCAAGATAAATAGTCAGGAAGGCGTCAAATTTTAATTTTACGAGCCTCGGCTCGTGCAATGTTGATGCGTCAATGCCGGGGGCCGAAGGCTTTGGCACGGACTGCGCCGGCATAGGGTCTTCCGATCGGGCCGCGCAGGCCTTTAGGTGGAGGCGTCCCACATGGCATACTGCGTCAGGATCGATCGCATCGGGAAGACCGGCGTGCCGCGGAGCGCCCCGCGGATCTACAATGCGAGTAACGTGGCGGATGCCGTCACGATCGCGACTTACGAGGTCGATGGGAGCAAGCCTGACCGTCCCCGTGTTGCCACCGCCACCGACGGCTCCGGCCAGATCATGTTCATCTATTCCGGCCGCCTTGCCGGGGCTCTCGGATGAGTGGGAAAGAGCAGGAGAATCAGACGCTCCACGACCGCGACGCCAAAACCCTCATTACCGTGATGCTCACCTTTCAGATCGCGTTCCTGGCGGTCTCGATGCTGTGGCTGTAAAGCTCTTCGCGGCTCCGGCAAGGATCTCCCCTTAGCGTCTCTCAGCATCGGCTCTCCGAACGATGGATGATGGGGTCCGCCGCCGGATTGAGCCGGACGGCGGGGGGCGGGAGCGAGGAGGTTGCGCCAGCGGTGCGGAATGGCTTCCCTGAAGGATCCGGGCTTGGTCGCGACCGGCCACGCGCACCAACGGCTGCGCGATCCGAGATGCGGTGCCACCACGGTCGGCGAATTCAGGCCGGGCGGACCTATCCACCGGTCCCGGGGTTACCGTCCGAAGTTCCCGCGCGGTCCGCGCGGTCTCCTGAACTGCGTGCGGGACCATGCAAGCGTAGACCGTCAGCGACGGGGTGCCGGCCTCAAGATCGTGGCTCCTCGCGGCGGCCCGCACCGGCGCGGACGGGGCCTCATCCGACCGCCCGATTCTCAAGCTGCAGGTATGTAGAGTCGAACTCGGAGACCCGCAGAAGCTCGTCCCATGCCTCGATCACCAGTGCGTTGCTGCGGAGCGTGATCAGGGTCTGACCGCGCATCTCCTTCAACACACGGTTGATGTGCACGGGTGTCAGTCCGAGTGCGTCGGCGAGATCGGTCTGGGTCATCGGGAGCGGGCAGCGGAAATTGCCTGCCAGGCCCACCGCCTGCAGCTTCAGGTAAAGCTCGCAGAACAGGTGCGCGACGTGCTCGAAGGCCGAGCGGCGGCCCATGCTGACGAGCCATTCGCGGAAGATGCCCGAATCGATCAGCGTGTCGCGCCAGAAGACCGCCGCGAGTCCGGGGTGGCGCGCCGTCAGTTCCCGCAGGCTCTCGTGGGGGATGAAGGCAACGATGGCCTTGGTCAGAGTGGCGAGGCTGTGATCCATCGTGCGGACGTGCAGGCTCTGCAGATCCGGGATGTCGCCCGGAATGTGGAACGACATGATCTGCCGCTTGCCCTGACGGAGGAGCTTGTACCGGCAGGCCCATCCTTCGAGGACGAGGCAGCAATGCGTGGGCTGGTCGCCATCGCGTACGATGTCTTGCCGGGCGTTGAGATGGTGAATCCGCACCGGCAGGCCCTGGATGGCCTGACGTTCGGTGTCGGAAAGGGTGGCGATGCTCTCCAGCTTGCGGATGAGCATGCCCAGGGCATGCTGGTCGGGCGCTGATCTCATATCGTTCCACCATGGCATTGCAGGCGGAAGCGCGCGGCTCTCCCAGTCACCAGAGCCTGTACCAAATCGGCTGATGATAATCGCGAGACTAAACCAATGTCAGTCTCGTGTTCTGTCATAAGACAGATTCGCGAGTTGATTGATCATCGGTACCGCGCAGTTTCAGCCGGCCCGCTGCGCATGACATCCAAGAGGGGCGCCTCCGACGCGGCTGACGCTCTGCGACGACCCGCACGGCTGGTCTCTGACCGGCTGACCGAGGAGATCGGACCGGAGGCGCGGTCATGACCGGAGCCGCCGGCCTCGAGGCTTGCGCCGGAGCGGGGCTCAGACCCGGCCCGGCGTCCGTTCAGCCTTCGGCGTATTCCAGCAGGGGGGCGATCACCCGGTCGCCGTCGGACCGGATCGTGACGGGGATGCCCTTGGCGGCCGGCGTCTTGCTGCCGATGGCATAGTGCCAGATCGGCATCAGCACGTTGCATTCCGGGTAGTAGCCGCCGATGCAGCCGATCGGGATGTCGTAGGCCACCACCAGCAGGCCTGAGAGCGCCCGGTCGACGCCGTCGTTCGCCACCGTCCGCAGCGTCACCGCCTGGCCGACCTTCAGGCCCAGGCGGTCGATATCCGAGCGGTTCATCAGCACCACTTTCCGGGTGTTCTTGATGCCCCGGAAGCGGTCGTCGTAGCCGTAGACCGTGGTGTTGAACTGGTCGTTGCTGCGCAAGGTCATCAGACGCAGGGAATCGTGCCCGACCTCGGGCATGTCGGCATCCTCGTCGAGGCCGGTCGGCGTGACGAAATTGGCCCGGCCCGTCTCCGTGTGCCAGTCCCGGCGCTTGGCCGGCAGGTCGCGCTGGAAGCCGCCCGGCTCCCACATGCGCCGCTCGTAGTCCCAGAAGGACTCCGGCAGCGTCTCGCCGATCTCCTTCCGGATCTCCGCGTAGTCGGTCCTGTAATCCTCCCAGCGGACCCGCGGGTTGGGCTCGAGCACCCGCTGCGCCAGTTCGCAGATCAGCCGGATCTCGCTGATCAGGTGCGGCGAGGCCGGGCGCCGCAGGCCGCGGTTGCCGTGCACGCAGGCCGAGGTGTCCTCCATGGACAGGACCTGCTGGCCCTTCGTGGTCTCGTCGATCTCCAGGCGGCCGATCACCGGCAGGATGTAGCTGACCGCGCCCGGCAGCAACGCGCTGCGGTTGAGCTTGGTGATCACGTTCACGGTCAGCCGCAGCCGCCGCCAGGCCGGCTCCATCTGGCCGTGATCGGGAATGGCGCGGACGAAATTGCCGCCCAGCATGACGAAGGCCCGAACCTCGTCCCTGAGGATCGCCTCGCAGGCCTCCACGGTGTTGTAGCCGGCCTCCCGCGGCGGCTCGAAGCCGAACTGCGCGCCGAGCCGGTCCAGGGGGAACAGCTCGGGCTTCTCGGTGATTCCCACCGTGCGCTGGCCCTGCACGTTGGAATGGCCGCGCACCGGGCAGATGCCGGAGCCGCTGCGGCCGATATTGCCGCGCATCAGCAGCAGGTTGACCAGCATCTGCACGGTCTCGACCCCGGCCTGGTGCTGGGTCAGGCCCATCCCGTAGACCGCGACGGTCGCCTTCGCCGCGCCGTAAACCTTCGCGGTCGCCTCCATGTCGGCCCGGTGCAGTCCGGAGCGGCGCTCCAGCGCGTCCCAGTCCTGGCCGCGCAACCAGTCGGCGAAGGTCTCGAAGCCGTGGGTGTGCTCCCGGATGAAGGCCTCGTCGAGTATCGCCGGGCAGCCGGCCGCCAGCGAAGCGTCGTGCGCGTCCAGCACGGATTTGCAGATTCCCGCCAAAGCCGCGAGGTCGCCACCCGCCTTGACCTGATGGTACTGCGAGCTGATCCGGGTCTCCGTGCGGCTCAGCATCTCGGCGGGCGATTGCGGGTTCAGGAACCGCTCCAGCCCGCGCTCGCGCAGCGGGTTGTAGGTGATGATCGGTACGCCGCGCTGGCTGGCCTCCTGCAGCGGGTGGAGCATGCGGGGCGAGTTGCTCCCCGGGTTCTGGCCGAAGAACAGGATGCAGTCGGACTTTGCGAAGTCGTCCAGCGAGACGGTGCCGATGCCCTGGCCGATGCTGACCGGCAGCGCCACCGAGGTCGTCTCGTGGCACATGTTGGACGAGTCCGGCAGGTTGTTGTTGCCGTAGAGCCGGGCGAAGAGCTGGTAGAGGTAACTGCCCTCGTTCGATAGGCGGCCCGAGCTGTAGAAGACGGTGCCGGTCTTCCGGTCCTCCACGGCCAGGAGTTCGCGGGCGATCTCCTCGATGGCGTGGCCCCAGGCGACCGGCACGTACCTGTCGGTCGCCGCATCGTAGCGCAGCGGATGGGTGAGGCGGCCGGTCTGCTCGAGCTCGTACTCGTCCCAGTCCAGCAGCTCGGTGACCGTGTGCTTGGCGAAGAAGTCCGGCGTGCAGCGGTGGGCGGTGAGTTCCCAGGCCATGGCTTTCACGCCGTTCTCGCAGAACTCGAACGGCAGCGGGTTCGCGGGCTTCACCCAGGCGCAGCTGTTGCACTGGTAGCCGTCGACCTTGTTGTGGCGGGTCAGCGCGATCGGCCCGCTCGCCAGCACGCCTTCCTGCCGGAGGATGTTGCCGACCGAGCGCGCCGAGCCCCATCCGCCGGAGGGAAGGCGGTAGGGCCTGAATACGGGCTTGTCCAAGGGTAGAACTCCTGGCCTGAAAAACTTTGGGAAACACCGGCGCTCGGGACGCGTTTACATTTCAACACGCCGACGTATTAAATTGTTCGCGAAAATAGTGTTCTTTAACGGAGGTTCGTTTGACCGTCACGAGAGATTACATGCTCAAGAAGTCCGAGGGGCCTTCGGAAGCGAAGCTGTTCTTTGACACCAGGGCGGTGCCGCTGGCGGCCAATCTCGCCGGCAGCCTCGAAGTCGCTCTGGAGCGCGCCTCCGTCCGCAGCGGCATCCGGCCCTCGCTGATCCTGGCGGCCTGCCTGGGCGCCGGCGTCCTGGGGGTGCTCGGTCTCGTCCGCAACGCGAGGACGGCGCAAAAACGCGTCCCCTGACTCCCCTGCGCCGGGGCGCCGGATCCGGTTGCGACCCAGATGTCCGCCCCGGATCAGCGACGTCCGCCGACCTCGTCCAGATGGTCCAGCAGATCCGCCGGATCCTCGTAGACGCGTACGGCCCCGGACCGCTCCAGCTCCTCGGTGCCGTAGCCGCCCGAGAGGAGGCCGACGCCGAGACCCCGGCAGCGGCGTGCGGCCAGCATGTCCCAGATCGAATCGCCGACGATCACCGCCGTCTCGATCGGCTTGCCCAGGCGGTCGGCGGCCGCCAGGAACAAGTCCGGGTCGGGCTTGGCGTATTTGACCATGTCGCGCGTCACGACCGGGACCCGATCCGGATCGACGCCCAGCGCATCGAGATTGACCCGGGCCGTCTCCATCCGGCCGCTCGTGGCGATCGCCCAGGGGATCCCGGCCGCCGTCAGGGTGTCGAGCAGTGCCTTCGCCCCGGGTAGCGGCCGGATCTGCCCCGAGAGCCGTCCGTAGGCTTCTGCATGCAGCCGGCCCAGCTTGGCGACATGTGCGTCGCTGATCTCCCGCCCCGTCTCCCGCAGGAGCTGGTTCGTGAACAGGCCGCCGCTCATGCCGATCTTCCGGTGGATGCGCCAGACCGAGAGGGAGATCCCCTCCGCGTCGAGCGCCTGATTCCAGGCGAGGACGTGCTGGTAGACGCTGTCGACGAGCGTGCCGTCGAGGTCGAACAGGAAGCAGGTTTCGATCCGCATGGCTGCGTGCTCCTTCAGGCCGCCGGACGGATCCGCTCCGACGCGCGCTCTACGGCCGCGACGACACGCTCGGGTGCGAGATGATGGATCATGTGGCCCATGCCGGGCACGATCACGAGCTCGCTGCCGGGCACGTCGTGGTGGAGCCGCCGCGACTGGCGGCCGACATCGGCGATCTGGTCGTCCCCACCGGTGATGATCACGACGGGCAGGTCCAGATCCCGGTAATGCGCCTGCAGCTCGACCGTGACGGGCGTCATCATCGCGGCATCTTCCGCCGAGGCGCGCAATTGCAGCGGGCGCAGCATCATGGCCGTCGGAAAGCTGCGCGCGAAGCGCTCGGGGATGGCGGCCGGGGCGAACAGCCCCTTGATCATGGCCGGCATCATGAGGCGTCCTGCGAGCGGCGAGACCGTGTGGCGCAGCAGGTCGCCGATGCCGGGGATCGCCACCGGCGACGCCAGGATCACGTCGGCGCGCAGCGTCGGATAGTAGTAGCCCGAGGCCAGCACGAGGCTGCGCACGAGCCGCGGTGCCTGAAGCGCGAGAGCGACCGCGACCAACGTGCCCCAGGAATGCCCGAGGACGACGGCCTGCGTGACGCCGAGCTGTTGGAGCGCCTTCTGGAAGAGCGTGGCGTGGGCGCGGGGCGTCCAGAAGCCGCGCGGCCGGTCGCTGTAGCCGTAGCCGGGGCGATCGAACACGATGACCCGGTGGCGCTTGGCGAGGTCGTCCACGATGCCGCTGACGAGGAAGTCCTGGATCAGGGTGCCGTTGCCGTGGATGAGCACCAGCGGCTCGCCCTGGCCGCGCTCCAGGTAGTGGAGGCGGACACCGTCGATGGTCAGGAACGAGCCGACGGGTGGCGTCTCCCGTTCCGCCCGGCGTGTCATCGTCGCCGCGTAGAGCGCGGACGCGCCCAGGGCCGCGGCCGATCCGAGCAGCGCCGGAACGAGCCATGTGCGGGAGTCGGTGCGTCGCGTCATGCTGTGAGCCTTACGGGTGAGAGGACGTGCGCCGCGATCGGCGGGATCGATCGGAAGCGTCGCGGCCCGTGTCGCGGGGCGAGTCGGTTCCGAGTGGAAGGCACGCCGCGCGCGAGTCCTCGGCGCGACCCTTGTGATGGCGCCGGATCACGGGGGGATGATGCGCTGCAATATGCCAACACCGGAGTTCAGCGATCGATCCCGATCCTATGAATTAATAATCGGCAACGTAATTTGCCGGAATGAGGTGCGGAATTATCCGGATCATTCGACGTGAAATGGCGGTTGATTTCAGAACGCCGCTGTTTGGCGATGGAGATATTTGCGATGAAGGCACTCACCTGGCAGAGCCGCGGTACGATCACCTGCGAGACGGTGCCCGACCCGAAGATCGAAGAGGGGCGGGACGTCATCATCAAGGTGACCGCCTGCGCCATCTGCGGCTCGGATCTGCACCTCATGGGCGGGTTCATGCCGACCATGGAATGCGGCGACATTCTCGGCCACGAGACGATGGGCGAGGTCATCGAGGTCGGGCGTGACAACCGGAAGCTGAAGGTCGGCGACCGCATCGTCGTGCCGTTCACGATCTGCTGCGGCGAGTGCCGGCAGTGCAAATGGGGCAACTGGAGCTGCTGCGAGCGCACAAACCCGAACGGCAAGCTCCAGGCGCAGACCTACGGCTATCCGCTCGCCGGCCTGTTCGGCTTCTCACACATCACCGGCGGCTTCGCGGGCGGCCAGGCCGAGTATCTCCGCGTGCCCTACGCGGATGTCGGCCCCATCGTCGTCCCGGACGGCCTCAGCGACGAGCAGGTCCTGTTCCTCAGCGACATCTTCCCGACGGCCTACCAGGCCGCGGAACACTGCGACATCGGCCCGGAGGACACGGTCGCGATCTGGGGCTGCGGCCCGGTCGGCGTGCTCGCGGTGAAGTGCTGCTACCTGCTCGGCGCCAAGCGCGTCATCGCCATCGACAGCGTGCCCGAGCGGCTGGCGCTCGCCCGCGAGGCCGGCGCCGAGACCATCGACCTCGGCCAGCAGAACGTGCAGGACACGCTGATGGAGATGACCCACGGCCTGGGGCCCGATTCCGTGATCGAGGCCGTCGGGATGGAATCCCACGGGGCGGACACGACCCTCCAGAAAGTGTCCTCCGCCATCATGGAGCACACGGTGAGCCTGGAGCGGCCCTTCGCGCTCAATCAGGCGATCCTGGCGTGCCGTCCCGGCGGCAACGTCTCGATGCCGGGTGTCTTCGCCGGTCCCGTCGGACCGGTGGCGCTCGGCGTCCTGATGAACAAGGGTCTCACCCTCAAGACAGGCCAGACCCACATGGTCCGCTACATGAAGCCCCTGCTGGAGCACATCCAGAACGGGGATATCGATCCGTCCTTCATCATCAGCCACCGTTCCACCAATTTGGAGGAAGGTCCGGCGCTCTACAAAGCGTTCCGGGACAAGACCGACAACTGCACGAAGGTCGTGTTCAAGCCGCACGGCTGACATCGGGCGCGGCGGCCGCACCGCCGCGCCTGTTCCCCGAGACACGGGCGGGCGGCCCTCTTGTGCGTGTCGGGCGACCGAAGCCGGCCGCGCAGACCGGGTCCGCCCGGCGCGCGGCATCGGCGCGAGCGTCAACCGGTCACCATCGAGACCAACGCGGCCGATCCGCCGAGCGCCACAGCGCCGATGCCTCCGAAGAAGGCGAGATTCGAACCCGCGACCTGCTCGGAGACCGAAGCGCCGGAATCCGTCACCAGGGATAGGGCGCCCCCGGCGGCTGCCACGGCCAGGGCGACGGACATCATGAGCGACATGGTTCGATCCTCAAGTTCCGGCCATCACGACGGAGGCCTCTCCGCAGTATGAGGTCAAATGAATACCCGATAATGATCATTTGACATCTTATGCAGTAAATACTTGAAATAACAGGCTCATAACGTCACACGGCTAGAACTTCGGTCATACATCGCACGTTGTTCGCCCAGGCTCGGCAGATTCGAGCCAGCGAGGTTCACGTGTGTCAGACAATATTTCCGGACAGGACAGCCGCCAGGGCAAGCGCGGTCGGCCCGCCCTCTACGTCCTGATCGTCAGTGTCGGCCTGATGCTGACGTCCCTGGCGGGGCTGATGATCTGGCAGGGGGCGACCGCACCGCCGGACTATGCCAGCCAAAGCCAAGCGGCCTCGCGCAAGCAGATCACCGGCACCGAATCCGGCAAAGCCGACACTCCGTCATCGGCCAACAGCACGGGCGTGCCGGGCGGGAATCCGGCGTACCCGCAGCCTGCCCTGCGCAGCGTCAATCCATGACCGCGGCTGAGAAGGCGAACGACGATCCGGTCGAGGCTGCGGTGCTCGAACGCGCGCAGCGCAACTTCCTCGACAACGGGCCGGGCGACCGGATGTGGTCGGATCCTGATCCTATGGCGGGATCCACGATGAGCGCCGGTTTCGCGCTGAGCGTGGACCAGCAGGCCGCGTTCATCGCCGCGGCGCGGACGGAGATCGCGTCCGAGGGCCATTCGGCCGCTCAGCCGGAGGAGCCCCTCCCCTCGCGGGAAGGTGCGACCGCGAGGCTGGGAATTTTCGCGCTCTATGAGAGCCGGAGAAAGGCACAGGCCGCGACAGCCACGCTCGTCACGGCCGGCATCCCCGAGCAGGCGATCCGGCTCGTGGTCGATCCTCCCGATCCGGATGCCGACCATGCCGAGGCGGACGCGCCGGATACCGGCGGGGGCCAGGCCCTCCGGGATCGGCTCGAGACGTGTGGCGTGCCTCCTGAGGCGCTGGACGCCTGCTGCGCGCAGCTGAGGTTGGGCGCGGCGATGCTGAACCTCGTGGTCGCGGACGCTCAGCGTGACCGCGTCATGGGCATTCTGAAGGACCATGGCTCGGTCGATACGACGCTGCGCCTCGCGACGTGGGGGGCAGAGGGCTGGGGCGGCACGTCGCCCGTCTCGACAGAGGGGTGGGGCGGCTATTCCGCCACCGCGACCGGTGCAACCGAGATCACGACGAGACGGGAATAAGCCGATGGCCCTGTTCGCCCCGGTCCGGTCCGAGACGACTGACCTCGACGCCGTGCGGCGCTACGCGGTGCGCGTCATCGCGCAATCCGAAGCCGAGGACCTGCAGATGAAGGCGGTCACCCTGGCGCTGCTCGGCGGGATCATGTGGCGCGCCGCGCCGGGATCGACCGAGATGATGCAGGACGCGGGGGGCGCTAAAGCCATCCTGTCGACCACCCTCGGCGGCCGCCATCTGACCTTCGCCTACGATCAGAACACCGAGTCGATCGAGATGCGCGAGGGTACGACGGACGGCCCCGTCCTGCACCGCTTCTGCAACCGGACCTTGATCGGGGATTTCGAACGCACCTTCAGCGCCTTGTGGGGTTGAGGGCGCAAGGTCCGATCCCGGTCATCGACGTGAGTCGGATCATCGCTAACGCGATCCCAAGAGGTGTTATTTTTGAATTAAACCACCAATAGAGTGCGCTGAGATCGGAAAATCTCGCGCAATCCTGCTTTTTGACCGAATGGGTCTCCACGATTCCTGGCACAAGCATCTGGCTGTTGCCCGGTGACGTGAGTGCAGCGAACACCGCGAGCGTTCCTTGCTTCCTCATCGCCCGCACGGCTTCTTCCGACCCGAACCCACTCAGGCCCTGCAGCCCCCTCCGGGCCGCGGGGCTTCTTTTCGATCTGGCCGGTGCTCGCCGCTTTGGGCGCAAAGGTCCGGAGTCGAACTTCCGATCTTCGCCGGGGATCACTCAGACCGGGCAGCGCGTTCCTCCCATGGGCCGCGCCCCGACGGTCGCGCCGTCCGCTCACTTGGGAGGGCGGTCCGATGCAGCATGCGTTGACACGCAAGCTCGAGAGTTTCGAGCCCCTCTCCGATCAGGCCCGTTGGGCCCTGAACGGCTTGGTGATCAAGGTCCGGCAGGTCGGGGCTCGCCAGGATCTGATTCAGGAGGGCGACAAGCCCGAGAACGTCCTCCTCATCCTCGACGGCTTCGCGTGCCGCTACAAGGTCCTGCCGGACGGCCAGCGCCAGATCATGGCCCTGCTCGTGCCCGGCGACTTCTGCGACCTGAACGTCTTCATCCTGGACGAGATGGACCACGCCATCGGCACGATCTCGACATGCCAGGTCGTGGACATCCCGCGCCAGGCGATCGATGAGACCGCGACGCACCACGCGAGCATCGCGCGCGCCTTCTGGTGGTGCTCGCTGGTCGACGGCGCCGTCCTGCGCGAGTGGCTCGTCAACATCGGCAGGCGCCTTCCGGCTCCGCGCATCGCGCACCTCTTCTGCGAACTTCTGATGCGCCTGGAGGCGGTGGGACGGGTCACCGACAACAGCTACGCGTTCCCGCTCACGCAGACCGAGATTGCCGAGACGATGGGCCTGTCCGACGTGCACGTGAACCGGACATTGGGCGATCTGCGCGCCCTCGGCCTGATCCATCTCAAGCAGCGGGTGCTGACCATCCTCGACGTCGAGCGGCTTAAGGCGTTCTGCGACTTCACGCCGAACTACCTGCACCTGCGCAACACGCGCTGGGGCGAGCGGCGTGACCTGAGCTGGCCCGGCCGCGCCGAAGGAGGATAGGAATGGCCAGGCGGGGCAACGTCGAGACGCTGCTCGTGCTAAAGCTTCAGCCGATCGCGGTGGACACCGGCAGCCTTGACCGCGACGGCATGCTGATAATCGCCAACGGCCTGCTGGTTGGCGTGCTGGTCCGCCTCGATGCACCCGAGCATGCGCATCCGGGTTATTGGTTCCTGGAGGCGGGGTTCGGACCGCTCCAGGGCGTGCGGGTGGATGCCTTCCCCACCCTCGAGCACGCCACGCGCTGGGTGCGTCATCATCTGAACCGGTGACGCTCACCGCCGAATGGCCATGGCGATCCCGCGGACAGGATGACGGCAGTCGCGCCGGCCACGATCCGAGCCGGCCGCTTGTCGACGGGGACCAGCCGGTCCGGTGTCGAGATTGGCCGGCGCCACGTCGGTGCAGCGGCACCGGTATCCCCAAAAACCGCTACGAGGGTGCGGACGGCGAGGCCAGAGCCGGCCCCCCTCCCCGCGCCCAGCGTCTGCGCTGGGGGTGGCGAGGGTCTCGCAGGTTCCCTGGATATGCCGAGCCCAGGAATTCACGAACCTGAGCGACGCGCGCTCCTCCGCGGGCGTCGCTCAGGCGAAAACGGGGTGCCGTGGTCCCGTACTCAGCAATCGTCGTCGCCGGGCTTGATCACCTTGCCCTCCGGCGCCTTGGCCTGGTTCGTGGAGGGCTTCGCTTGCGCGCCCACGTTGTTCATCGCGCCGACCGTGCCCGGGGATTCGGCCTTGGCGCCCGGTGTCACATTCGCGGTCGAGCCACCATCGACGTTCGAGGAGGCATCTCCGGCTTGGTGACTCGTGCTGTTCGTGGTGGTCCCGGTCGTGCACGGGGCAGCCGCGGCGAGGCCGGCTGAGAGGAGCAGTGCGGCGATTGCGCCGGTCAGTGTGGAGACGGTCTTCACGGTGGACTCCTTGGAAGTCTGGCGGGCGGTGGATCCGCGGCGGGGGTGCCGTGGCGGACGGGTCGATGGCGTCTCGGCCCGCGCGCCGAGCGGCTTGCATGAGGCCGTCGCGAGCAGGATGGCGAGATGGAGCTCGGTCACGCCGCCGGGCGGTGCCGGAGAGGTCTGACTGAGGACGCCCAGGGCCGACACCGGTTCGGATCGGGTCCGGGACGTGAAAGGCCGGTCGAGGCGCGGTTGACCTCGACCGTCGGTGCTCATGCGCGGCGCGGCGTCAGCGGCTGACCTCCCGCTCGGGCGTCTGTCCGATCGACGGCGGCGCTGCGGCCGGCGAAGAAGGCGGCCAGCGCTCCGAAGATCAGGGCAAGGGCCCCGAACAGCGCCCCCTGGGACACCCGGCGGGCCGCGGCGTCGGCGATCTGCTTCGACTGCTCCTTGGCCGAAGCGAGGGTTTCCTTGAACTGCTGGGTGTATTGGCCGACCTGGGTCCGGGCCTGCTCGACCGGGATGTTCTGTGCCTTGGCGAGGGCGACGGCCGCCTTCTCCTGGGCGGCGGCCTGCTGGGCGCCGTCACCCGAGACGGCGGCGCGCATCGCGGTCACCGCAGCGTCCTTCAGCGCGGCCGGATCGGAGCCGGTGTTGCTGCGGACGCCGGCTTCGATCTCCGAGAACGGATCGGTGACCCTCGTCAACGACGGGGCGGCCGCCTGCGCCAGGGTCGAGACGGATCCGCCCGCGGCGTTGCTCATCCCACCGATGGCCGTCGAAGCCGTCCCGAGGGCGCCGCCGACGAGGCCGCTCGCCGCCGACGAGAGCATGTACAGCACGACGAGGGTTGAGACCGCCCAGGCGAGAAGGCCGTGATACCCGGCGGTTGCGGCCGACGGCTTGCCCGAAAGCCGGCCGGCCAGAGCGCCACCCGCCACCGCGGCGAGGACGCCGGAGACGACGAACCAGAGACCCGCTCCGATGCCGATCGCGCTCGCCGCCGGGGTGCCGTCGCCAAGGGGATCCACCGTCGACAGGCCGATGCCGAGGCCGAGCATGTTCAGGATGACCTGGGCGATCAGCCCGACCGTGGCGCCGGCGAGGACCGCCCCCCACGAGACCGAGTGCAGCATCATCGTTCGGATGTCCTCGGACGGTGTGACGGCGCTGCCCTGAGGCGGGCCACGGTCGAGCACGGGCCGGTCCGGGATGGCGCGGCCGGTCGCCGCGAGGGTGGTATCGGTGACGGTAGCCATTGTGGTTTCTCCGGGATCTGTGATTTGCGAGGGAACGGGCGGCTGAAGCGGATCAGACGATCCGGCCGCGTCGCACGAGGGCGTGGTAGAGCCACAGCACGACCACGGCCCCGACGACCGCGACGAGCAGGCTGTAGAGGTTGAGGCCCGAAACGCCGGGTTGCCCGAACTGCTCGAACAGGAATCCGCCGACCACGGCACCGATGACGCCGAGCAAGATATCGACGAGCACACCCTGGCCGGTGTTGTTGACGATCTTGCTGCCGATGAAGCCGGCGATCAGGCCGAGGATGATCCAGGCAAGGAGGGACATGAACGTCTCCGGTTCGCGGCGCGTTTCAGGGTTCCGGCACCGGAGCGGCGCCGATGGGGGCAGGCGTTCGACGCGCTGCGAGGCCGACCGCCTCGTGCAGGACGGTGAGCCTGTCTCGGGGTCGTCTCCGTCCCGGCGCACCGCGCCTCGATCGGGGCCGCGGCTCCCGGCTGGATGTCCCCGCTGATCGTGCCGACAGCCAGCGCGATCAGGTCACGGCGTGATTACGCGACAGAACTTTCTCACCTCGGTTGCCGGCTGGGCCGCCACCGAGATGCCAAAATCGAGCGGGGTACTCCTGTTCAATGACCGCGCCTGGCGAGATGTTCCGAAGTTCTATTTAAAAACTTCGGGATCCAGCTTGAGTGATTTGCGCTTGTTGTTTTAGTCTCAGATTTTTTACAAATCTATCAAATGAATGATTTTGTTCGGTCCGGCGTCTCACGGCGTATAGAGCGCCGACGCCGTTTCGTTTGACGCCGGTCACACCGTACCTGCGCGCGATGTGGCTGCGCACGGTGTCGGACCAGAACCCGAGCCGCGTTCTTGCGGGCGCTACGGGCTGGGTACCCTCCCGAGCTGCCGAGCTCTGGCCCTGGTCGCCCTTCGTTTCGGCGTGTCGGAGTGCTCCGGCGCCAACCCTGCGACCGAAAGGTCGAAAGCCGTGATGCACGGACGGCAGCGCCATCCTCCTACGCCAAGCCGCCATGAGGTGCATGGCCGATACGACGGGTCAGGACGCCCTTTGGTGACATCCGCGAAACGTGGATGAATCGCGCCGGCGTTCCAATTCTGCGCAAGTATTCGACGTAGAGAAGTAAATCAGTTTTTGGAATTGGTTGTCAGACTCGCCAGATCCCGGCGAGAACGGCGTACCGATCGCTACACCGACGCAACCCAGGATCGTCAATTCGACGATCCTGCTTCTGTAGATGTAGATAAAGGTCCATATAGCGCCTCGCGATGGTGTTGCGCCCTGAGTCTGCAAACCTTATGCGTATTCCACGTACAAATTCGCGTATCAAAGGCGCTGTGCCTTCGACAGTATAGGGTGCTGGCGCGCGTATGTCGGCTCAGAGGCCGAATTAAGCGATGAAAGGCCTATTTCATTCGCCGGGTCCTTCAGCGCGACAAGACCCGTGATAACGATTACCCAAAGCTCGCTCGCGACTGCCGGCATGCCTTCGTGATCAGAGCCCGGTGTCGGCGGAGATCCGCTGGAGCGCCCAGGATCTCGGACGCCCTCCCGGCCCGCAACCGCTACGCTCCGTGGTTGCTGCTCAGCCACGGCACCTGCCGGCGGGCGCTCCACCGCGTGTTTCTGAGGTGCAGATAATTTGGGTTGAATCCGCAATACGCCTTGAGTTGCTCAACGTCCAAGATCGTCAGGACCCGGCGCTTCAGCGTGATGAATTGAAGTCGACGCAACTCCCTCAGCGTGCGGCTCACGTGCACGTCCGACAGGCCCATCGTGTCCGCGATGTCGGTCTGTGTGAACGGGAACGCGTAACTGTTGTCGCTGACGCGCCCGACGGCTTCCAAGCGCAACAACAGCTCGCAGAACAGATGTGCGATCCGCTGATGGGCCTGCCGGCTGCCGATGTTGACCAGCCACTCGCGCAGGATCGCCTCGTCCACGAGGGCGCACCACCATAACGCGCGGGTCACCTGAGGGTAATGCGCCGTAACCTCCTCGATGGCGTTCCGGGAGATCTCGACCACTTGGCAAGGGGAGATCGTGCCGATGGCATGGTCCATCTGATCGAGGATGAAGACGTTCAGGTCACAGAAGTCGCCCGGCACCAAGTAGGCCATGATCTGGCGCTGACCGTCCGGCAAGACCTTGTAACGGCAGGCATAGCCGTCAAGGATGAGATGAATCCGCTCGGGAACATGGCCTTCCTCGATGAGGTCCGTACGTGCGGGCACTTGGCGCACGCGGGGAACGAGGGCTCTCAGCGCAGCTCGATCGCCGTCGGTGAGGTCCTCAAAGCTCTCAAGCTTGCGGATCAAGGCATCTTGCATCGGGCCACGGTGGCAAAGGGCAACATAGTACCTTAGGTCCATTATCAGACACCCGCTCCTTCATAGGACGGATATTTTTCCCCTTCCGGCGGTCGATCGCGAGGCCCGCGTCACGTCGCCGGAGCCAGCCGCGTGGCGGGACCAGTCGTCGAGAATCTGGCCCTTGAAGTGATGAAGGCGCTTCCGGATGCTCGCCGGCACCCGGCGTCTTGTCTTGTCGCGCTGGCCGTGCGGAGCCTGACGCGCTGCCTGCTGCCGGTCATCGATCCGTGTCGGGAGATCCGTCTGATGCGCTGTCCACGCCTGCGCAGGGCCTCGACGATCCAGATCAGGATCAGAAGCTCACAGGGTGACTCGCCTGCCTACGCGGCCAGAGTCCGATCGACGTGATCTCGCCAACGCGCGGCAGCGCCGCTGCCGGCAGACAGCACCGGGGTCTCTGCCCTCACCTCGTCCGGCGGCACATGCCTCTGGCGACGAGGCGGCCGCTCCCCTCCGGCACGACGACCAAGGAGAAGGTCGTCGCTCCGGGACGATCGACCAGAAGGTCGCGGCCGAGGAACGCATCGACCTCCCCGGCGGCGATAGCGGTGGCATGCGCCTCGATATGCGCGTTGGCCGGCCATTCGAGCTCGACCAGTACGTTCGGGGCGGCTTCCTGCCGGGGGACACGATTGGACGGGCAACCCTCCGCGCTTCGGATAGAAGCTTCATCATGCCGGGGCATGGCACCCAAACACAGGTTGTAACCGCTTCCGGGGCCTGCGCGTCGGTTCGGATTGGAAATGTCAGGCATCGGCCGCTTCGACGTCCGCTCGCCCGCCGTGTACGCTGCCGCCGGGAATCCGAGGGGGGAACCCCAGCCTGAACCTCTGCAATTTTCGCACCTTTAAGTTGTAGTTAATATTTTCTTTGCCACAACATCGGTGGCGGGCAGGCGACGCGAACGGATCTGGCCCAGGCGACTCCGCGATGCGCAGTGGCTTCGAATGTGTCGTAAGCGATGGGGACGTGGATGCCGGCTCGGAGATCCCGAGTCGCGGCTGCTGCGATGACGATCGGACTTCTCGTCATCCCTGTGACGCGACCGGCTGTCGGTGGTGAAAAGCTCGATTCAGCCGCGGCCGCGCTCGTGGAAAGCTTTACCCTCCGAGCGGAGAATGCACGGCAGGAGGGTGCCGAGGCGCGGCTCCGGGGCGCGAAGGACGCCTTCATGCCGACCGTCGCAGTGCTGGCCGACGCGCCGCTGAGCAGCCGGATCCGCTACAGCCCCGAGATCGCTCCGACGGTCGTGGGCCTCGACGTGACGCCGCGCGCCGCGCCCTACCAACTCGGAATCGTGGCCGACCTGCCGCTTTTCGACGGGTTTCGACGACTGAACACGCTCCGTGCCGTCGATGCACAGACGGATGCCGGACGCGCCCTCGTCGCGGGGAAGCGTCAGCAGGTGCTCCTCGACGCATCGATCGCCGTCCTATCGGTCATGCGGGACACGCAGATCCTGGAATTCAGGGATGCCCAATGCGCAGCGATCGGCCGGATCCTCGACGCCACGGAGCGCCAGCTCGCGGTCGGGGACGCGACGCGCACCGATGCCGCGCTGGCCCGATCCCGGCTCCAGGCGGCGGAGGCTGAGCGCGAGCGGGCGCGCTCGGATCTCGCGGCGTCCCGGGCGACCGTGGTGCGTCTCACCGGGATGGATCCAGAGCGGGTTGCCCCGCCGCGCCTGCCCGGCACGCTGCCCCGCACGCCGGAAGCCTACGAGGCGCTCGTCCGCACCAACAATCCAGGGCTGATCGCGGCGCGTCTCGGCGTTCAATCGGATGCGGCGCGGGCCGACGCCGTGACCGCCGACCTGCTGCCGAGCGTGAATCTGCAGGTCTCGCGGATCTCTCAATTCGGCTACAGCGCAGCCCTGGATCGGATCACCGACACCACGACGCGCCTGCTCGCCCGGATCCCCCTCTACGAGCCCGGCGCATTCCCGCGCGTCGCGGAGGCTTCCGCGGCGGCGCGCCAGCGGGGCTATGAGGTCCAAGATATCGAGCGCACGACGCTCAGCACGGCGCGCGTCGACTTCCTCCGGCACAAAACCGTCGCCGAGCAGGCGGCGCGGCTGTACGCCCGGGTGGTTGCCCTGCGTCAGTCCGTCAAGGGCATGGAGATCGAACGTGTCGCCGGCTTTCGGACGATCTTCGACGCGTTGAACCTCCGGGCCGAGCTGGGCGACGCGGAGGCCGGCGCGGCGGCCGTCGCGGCGGAGCGGGACGCCCTGTCGCTCGCGCTCGCAGCCGCCGCCGGCTTGCTCGACGTCGACCATCCGGGCGCCGTCGGCAAACGGGCGCGGGTGCTGCCGCGGGCCGCGTCTCGGGTTGCGGAATCGCCGCTGGTCCGATCCGGCGTCCCGTCGCTGCGGGGAAGCCACACGGAGCTCAAGCCGGCTCCGGAACCGGTGCTGCGTCTGTCGCGGATCGATCCAGCTGACGCTCCGTGACGAGGCGCCCGTCGTGGATCCGCAGCACCCGATCGACACCGGCGAGGACCTGCCGGCTGTGGGTGACGTAGACCTTTGCGGCCTCCACACGCCGCAAACTATCGATCAGCGACCGCTCGGTGTCCGGGTCGAGGTTGGCGGTCACCTCGTCGAGGAGCAGGAGGCGCGGCTGCCGGCACAGGGCCCGGGCGATGAGCAGACGCCGCCGCTGGCCGGTCGACAGCAGGCCGCTCTCCTCCGCGATCAGGGTGGCGAAATCTTGGGGCAAAGCTTCGACCGCCTCGCGCAGGCCGACCTGATCGAGGGCCCGCTCCATCTGCGCCCGCGTGACGGACGGGTCGAACAAGGCGAGATTGTCGGCCACGGTCCCGGCGAACACGCCATCGTCGGCGAAGACGACGCCGAGATTGGCCCGGAATTCCCGCCGGCCGAATTGCTGCAGGGCGGCTCCGTCCACACTGAGACGGCCCGCCGCCGGCTCGTGGAGGCTCCCCAGGATCTTGAGCAGGGACGATTTGCCCGAGCCGGAGGCACCCACGATCGCGATGCTCTCGCCAGCCGCGATGTCGATCGTCAGGTCGACGTCGCGTAAAAGCGGGGCATCCGCCCGGCCGAATTGCACGCGGACGCCTTCGAGCGCCACCGTCCGGCGCACTTTCCGGTGGATGCAGACATCGTCCGCGCCCGGCTCCGCCTCCTGGCCGACGAGATCGTCCAGACGCTGGAAATGAACCCGCATCACCGAGAGATGCATCAGGTTGACCGTCAGCCGGTTCACCCGTTCGAAGAAGTCGCCGCGCAGGGCGAAGAAGGCGTAGAGCGAGCCGATCGTCAGGGTGTTCCCGATGACGCCGGTCACACCCATGTACAGCGTCGTCACGGTGCTCGTCGCGATGACGAGATGCATGAAGAGTTCGGCATCGATGGTCGCGTGGCGGGCGCGGAAATCCGTGTTGGCGAAGCGCGCGAAGCTTTCGAACCATCGCATCGCGAACAGGTCCGCGGCGTTATGGGCCTTCAGGGTGTCGACCCGGCGCAGACCGTCCAAGAGCCGACCCTGCTCCTCGGAGCGGGCCTCCAGGGAGGTCGCGGTGTACCGGTTCAGGGCCGGAAACGTCACGGCCCGGACCAGCAGAACGGCCGCGAGAGTCAGCAGGGTCAAGCCGGCCATGAGTGGCGCGTAGTAGTACATCAGGCCGACGAGCAGCACGGACGTGAGCGTGTCCGCGATGGCGGTGACGAGACCGCCGACCAGGAAGGTCTTGATGTGGTCGATGGAATCGACCCGCACGACGAAATCCCCGGGATGGCGCCGCTCGAAATAGCCGAGTGGCAGCCGGAAGGCGTGCCCCACGACGTTGCGCGTGAACTGCAACTGCATCAGCGTCGATGAGCGCAGCACGATGGCGTCCCGCAGCCAGCGGCCCACGGCCTCGAAGGCCATCATCGCCGCCAGCCCGATGGCGAGCACGCGCAGCAGATCGAGATCGACCTGCGGGATGACCACGTCGAGGGCGATCTCCAGGAGGATCGGCATGCCGAGGCCCAGCAGGGCGATGGCGAGCGAGATCAGGCAGATCTGCCAGACGGTGCCGCCGAGCCCCCGGGTCGCGCGGAACACCTCCATGAAGCCGAGGCGGCGTTCGGCCGTCAGGCGCGCAAAATCCATGCGCGGTTGGAATTCGAGGACCACCCCGGAGAAGAGGCGTTCCATATCGGCGCGGTCGTAGATCCGCAGCCCGAATTCAGGGTCCTGGATCCGGTAGCCGTCGCGCCCGATGCGCTCCAGGACGACGAAGTGGTTGCCATTCCAGTGCAGGATCGCCGGGAGCGCCACCCCGGACAACTCGCCGACATTCGAAAGCGCGAAGCCGTTTGCATCGAATCCCAGCCCGTCGGCGACCTCGACGATGTCGGCGAGGGACATGCCGGACTGCGACAGAGGGAAAAGCGCACGCAGGTAGCTCAGGTCGATCTGGTGCCGGTGGTAATTGGCCACCATCGCCAAGCACGCGAGGCCACATTCCTTGGCCTCGCTCTGGGCCATCCAGCGGATCCTGCGCCGCCGCGCCAGGATACGGCTCAGCCAACCCGTCATGATGTCAGCCCCTGCCGCGCATGGCCCGGATCGGATCGAGCACCCAGTCGATCAGCCGCCGCCGCTCCACGACGATGTCGGCGCTCAGGGTCGAACCGATCCGGATCGGCTCGTCGATGCCGTAGGCGCGGATGGTGCGGGATTCCGGGAGGACCTCGATCCGGTAGGTGGATTGCCGGTTCGATTCCCGCGCGTCCTGGGCAGGCGGCAGGTCGGCAGCCGGACGCAGGGGCGATTCCGAGATCGACGTGATGGTCCCGTGGCCGATGCCGAAGGTCTTGAACGGGAAGGCATCGTATTTGAGCACCACCCTCTGTCCGACCTTGGCGAGGCCGACCGCTCGCGCGGGCACGCCGAGCACGATCACCGGGTCGGCGCGGATGTCGCCGACGACGGCAAGAACCTGATCGGCCGCCACGGACGCGCCCGTCTCCACGAACAGGCCGGCAACCTGCCCATCGACCGGGGCGACGATGTCGAGTTGGGATTGCGCCGCCTGCCCGGCGATCCGAGCCACGATTCCGCTCAGCTCGTTGCGCACGGCGGCGAGCTGTCCATTCTTCTCGGCCAAGCCGAAGCGGTGGGTGCGTTTGCGTTCGTCCGCCTGTTGCCGCAGCTCGGCGCGCCGGGCCTGCAACTCGGCCATCTGCCGTCCGTAATCGAGGAGTGTCCGGCGTTGCAGATTGAGCGCGTCTCGGGTGGCGTAACCTTGGTCGAGATAGGTCTGGACGCGCGCTACGATTGCCCCCTGCTCCCGGAGGCCCATGCGCAGAATCGTCTCCTGTTGCGCGAAGGCCGCGCTCACGGCCTCGACATTGGCGTCGATCTCCGCTGTCTCCCGGTCGGCCCGCGCGAGGAAGGTCGTCAGGCGGTCGCGTTCACGCTCCAGGACGGCCCGGCGCTCGGTCAGGCTCGTCAGATCCGCCGCGACCGTGGAGACGCCGCCCACCGTCGGCTCGCGCAGCTTCACCTGCATCAGCCGCTGGCCGCGCCGCACCGTCTCGCCCTGGCGCACGTCGATCGTCGCGACGATGCCGGGTGCGCGGGCATCCAGACGCGACATCCCGGAGACCGCCGAGACATAGCCCCGCACGGACTCGGTTCGCGCGAAACGGCCGAAGAAGAGGGCGCTGATCACCAGCACGATCATCAGGCCGAAGAACCACGCCATGGCCGAGGCGCCACGATCACGATGGAGGTGGAGGGCACCCGTCCGGCGCTGCAGAAAGCCGAGTTGCGTCCGTCCGGGCGCGGCGAGGGTGTCGCTCACGCGGCCCTCTCGATGGGCATCAGGGGATCCTCGGCCGCCAGGTACTCCTGGAGCGACGGCCAGAAGTGCCATTGTGCGGGACGTTCCCGGATCGTCGTCTCGATATGCCGGCGCATCAGGTCCGCGACGCGCCCGCGTTCGAGCGCATCGTTTGCCTGCACGGCAAAGGGATAGCGCGGCACCACAACCGCACCGCCCGCCTCGGCGCCGATCGCCAAGGGCACCACCGTCGCGCCGGTCAGGTGCGCCAAGCTGTCGATGCCGAAGGCGAACGCGGTCGGCAGGCCGAAGATCGGCATCGGGGCCGGCTTGCCGTAGCGCGGCGGTAGATCGGCGAACACGACGATGACCGCGCCCCGTCGGGCATAGCGAATGGCGGGGAGATAGCCGGCCCGATCCGTGACGGTGAGGAAGCGCACCGGCATCCCGAACTCGGTGATGCGTTCCATCACCCGGGTCTCCAGCGGCCTGTCGTCCCGGCGTCTCAGGATCAGCACGGAGCGGCCGGGGAAGAAGGTGACCAGGATGCTGAGGAGCCCGATCACGTAGGGACCCATGTGCAGGGGCGCGAGAATGACCGGCTCACCGCTCGCGGCGATCCGCCTCAGGACCTCGGGCGACTGGGTCACCACATGGGCGAGGTCCCGCTGGATCGCGGCCCGGCTGCGGGTCAAGAGCGCGAGCCATTCCAGCTCGGCCAGCGCATCATGGAAGGCCGCCTCGCAGTCGAGGCGCCGAGCCTCCCGCCGCGGCAGACGGAGCACGCGCTCGAACCGGTCCGCGAGGCCGGAACGCGGGCTGCGGCCGACCGCTGCGTACACGCGGAACACGGTTCGCAAAGCCAGGCGGCGCAGGGGGAGCGGCAGTCCGGCGATGAGCGCCGCCTTCCTGGAGACACCCGAGATCGGCTCCATTGCCCGACGCCCCTGGAAGTCGCTGACTGACCGGCGCGGGAGCCGCCGCGGAACGATCGATGTTAGGCTGCCTGTGCGCCGGCGCGCGGGACGGAGCCCCGCGCGCCGGTCGCTTGGGTCAGCGAGACTTGCCGGAGGACGATCCGAGCCCAAGTCCAACGCCGACGCTGAGGCCGCCAAGATTCAAGCCGACAGCCAGGCCCTGCTGGGAGCCATGACCGCCGGACACAGTCTTCAAGGTCTTCAGGTCGAGTTTCTTCATGATTCTCAGGCCTCGTTAACCAGCGACGCCGTCGTCGCCTCCGACTCACTTATAGTTGTGTTGTCTCGGAGTCGATACCACTCAGTAGTTGCATCGGATCGCTTGCGTAAGTGTTAAGGCCTGCGCCGTTCGGCGTTAGGTCCGCCTCCTCCGTGGAACCGGCTGTGGCCTGGGATCGTCGATCCGTGCCCCGCGGCCATGAATACCTGTGCGGCCCAGGACGCGGCGAAGCGCGAAGCCTCCAGAGGTGTCGGGCTCCGCCTTCTGCCCGGTGCACAGACGCAGTGCAGCCACCGGACCGGTGGCGTTCGCGCCCGTCACGCCGAACGCCGACTGGCCACGGCCACCACCGTCGAGGCGGTCGCGCGCGAAGGGATCGCAGCGCTGCGGCAGCTTCGCGTGGCGTGAGCACCCATCTCGACCATTCTGAGGGTCCGAAGATCCACCCTGAGGCGACCACGGGCTCGGCCCTCGCAGCCGATCGAACCGGGTGCCCGACCAACCGGCGGCTTCGGGGGGCGTTCAGATGCGATGAGCCAGCTCGCCATCGCGCGCTGGTGAACCGTGCTCCACCGGCCCCTTGCGCAGCGACACGGAGGGTGGTTGCCGGCAACGCTCATCGGTGAGATATCCCGACCCGGGTGCATGATCCGAAGGTCGGATCGGCAGGCTTCAGCGTTGGTCGGGCCGCCAGCGGCGGAAGGCCTGTGCGCGTGCCGACACTTACCTATCGTCCCCGGTCGTCCCTGCGCGGCCTGCTCACGAGCGGAGCGGGTGGCGGCCTCGTGCTCATGGCGAGCGCTGCGCTGGCCTTGGTCGTCGCCAACTCGCCGCTGGCCGACGTCTATTTCGCGGGGCTCAAGGCCCATCTCGGCCCACTCTCGGTCCTGCACTGGATCAACGACGGCCTGATGGCCGTGTTCTTCCTGCTCGTCGGCCTTGAGATCAAACGCGAGCTGCTGGACGGGCGGCTGCGTACGTGGCCGGACCGCATCCTGCCGGGTGTGGCCGCACTCGGCGGCATGATCCTCCCGGCGCTCGTCTACGCCGCCGTCAATTGGCGCACGCCCGAGACCCTGCGCGGTTGGGCGATCCCGGCGGCCACCGACATCGCTTTCGCCCTCGGCGTGCTGGCGCTGCTGGGCTCGCGCGTGCCGGTTTCGCTCAAGGTGTTCCTCACCGCGCTCGCCATCCTCGACGACCTCGGCGCGGTGATCGTCATCGCCGTGTTCTACACCGCCGACCTGTCATTGCCGATGCTCGGCGGTGCGGCCGCGACGCTCGCCGCGCTGTACGGGCTGAACAAGGCCGGCGTCAGCCGCCTGTGGCCCTACCTTGCCCTCGGCGCGGTGCTGTGGGTGTTCACGCTCCTGTCGGGCGTGCATGCGACCGTCGCGGGCGTCCTGCTGGCCCTCACGGTGCCGCTCCGGCTGAGCGTCGGCAGGCCGGACGACCCGACCTCGCCGCTGCACATCCTCGAACATGCCGTCAGCCCGTGGTCGGCATTCCTGATCCTGCCGGTGTTCGGCTTCGCCAACGCCGGCGTGTCCTTCGCCGGGGTCAGGCCGGCGATGCTGCTCGACCCGGTGACGCTGGGCGTGGCGCTGGGCCTGTTCTTCGGCAAGCAAGTCGGCGTCTTCGGCTTCGTGCTCGCGACCGTAAAGCTCGGCTGGGCGCAGCGCCCGCGCGGTGCGAGCTGGGCTCAGGTCTATGGCGTCGCCGTGCTCTGCGGGGTCGGCTTCACGATGAGCCTGTTTATCGGCCTGCTGGCCTTTGCGACGCAGCCGGATCTGGAAGCCGAGACCAAGATCGGCGTGCTGCTCGGGTCGCTCGCCTGCATGGCCGCCGGGGCTCTGGTTCTGCGGCTTGCCCCGGCCCGTCCGTCTCACCGCTGAGCCGAAGCCGCTGCCGCGCGGCGACGGGGCGCGACAGCCTCGATCCGTCGATCTCCCGCGAAACCTGGTGGAGCACCATGCGCCGTCACCTTCCAAAGCGTCGTCCCGGCACCATCGAGGGCCGGCTGTCCGATTTCGTGCTGGCGCTCACTGGGGTCATGCTCCTCGGGGCGATGATCCTGCTGCTGCTCTCCTGGCTGGGCGGCGGTGCAGAGGGAGCCGCGGTCGGGTACGCGGGGATGCAGGATTCTTGAGCTCTGGCCCCGAAGCCCGACGACCGATGACGACACTGACCGCGACGCTGCGTGAACTGTACGAGGGGGACACGCGGCGCGCGCACCGCTTCCGCTACGTCCTGCTCGTGTTCGACGTGGCGACGATCGCCTTCGTCATCGTCACCTCGTTCCTGCCGCTGATACCCTGGATCATCGCCTGCGATGTGGCGCTGGGCGTGTTCGTCCTACTCGACTTCGCCGCCCGCCTCGGCATCAGCCGCACCCCGCTCCGCGAATTCCGGCATCTCAGCACCTGGACGGACCTCGTGGCCGTCGCCTCGTTCCTGGCCCCGGTGCTCGTCGAGGGCGTCGGCTTCCTGCGGATCCTGCGCACGCTCCGTCTGCTGCGCACCTATCATCTGCTGGAGCGGCTGCGGCAGGACAGCGAACTGTTTCGCCGGAACGAAGATGCGATCCTGGCCGCGACCAACTTGGTGGTGTTCGTGTTCACGATGACGGGCATCGTCTACGCCACGCAGCACAACACCAATCTGGCCATTCAGACGCCCATCGACGCTCTGTACTTCACGGTCACGTCGCTGACGACCACGGGCTACGGCGACATCACACTGCCGGGACCGACAGGCCGGCTGCTCTCGGTCTTCGTGATGATCTGCGGCGTGACGCTGTTCTTCCGCCTCGCGCAGGTGGTGTTCCGGCCGTACAAGGTGCGCTTCCCCTGCGACGCCTGCGGGCTGCAACGCCATGAGCCGGACGCGGTGCACTGCAAGGCCTGCGGCAACCTCCTGAACATCCCCGATGAGGGAGCCGACTGACGCTCTTGCGGGCGTCAGGGTCCGGTTCCAAGGCCGTCACACGGCGACGGCCTTGGACACCACGACGCGTTGCTCCAAAGCGGCGATGATCGTCGACGACAGCAGCTCGGCAGCCGGCGTGACATGTCCGGGAGCCCGGTAAAGGACGATCTCCGTATCGGGCAGTTTCGGAAGCTGAAGCCGGGCAGACACCGAGACCATGTCCGCCGGTATCATTTCCGTCGGCAGAACCGTTACGCCGAGCCCGGCTTGGACGGCGGCCTGAAGCCCGGCCAAACTTGGGCTGGTGTAGACGATGCGCCAGTCGCGTCCGGCCGCGTCGAGGGCTGACAGCGCACGCTTGCGATAGACATCGGGGGCCGGTGCGAGGATGAGGGGGATCGGGCCCTCGGTTTCCGTGACGAGGCGCGGCGACGCGACCCAGTCGAGCACCTCCCGCCAGACCTTGGTGCCGCCGCTCGGCCCCTGCGGTTCGCGCTTGAACAAGATCAGGTCGTAGCGACCCTTCGCGAAATCAGCGAGGAGGTTGACGGTGAAGTCGCACTGCACCTGAAGCGCGACCTGCGGATGGGTCCTCGCGAAACAAGCCAGAACCTCCGACAGGTGCGTCGTCGCAAAATCCTCGGGCGTTCCAAGCCTGACGACGCCCGATACATCCGTCTCGCGCAGGCGCGAGAGCGCCTCGGCTCCCAGCTGCAAGATCTGCCGCGCATAGGTGAGCAGGATCTCGCCCTCGGGCGTCAGCTGCAAGTCCCGGCCGTCCCGGTCGAACAAGCGGCGCGCGAGCCCGTCTTCCAGGCGCTTGATCTGCAGCGACACGGTCGATTGCGTCAGGCTCAGGCGTTGAGCGGCACGCGTGAAACTGCCGTTGTCGACGATCGCGACGAAGGTGCGCAACAAATCGAGGTCGAACGGAAGGGGCGGACCCGGCATCGTCCCGACATCAAATCTCTCCGGGCGCCCTGCAAGCACCCGCGCCGCATTCCTGCCGCCTCAATGTCAGAATCGACGCCGCTGCGTGATGAAACGCACATGACCATAAGCTTGCACGAGGTGTCGCAGGATTAAAAATTATCCCTGACATGCCCAATCCTGTGTCCATTTATTTTCACAATGATCATCATTGGCTCCGTAGCGTTGTTCTGCGGCCCGGTCGTTTCCAGATCATTTGCGTGGATGAGGCGAGAATGTCGGTCACGCATTGGCGGGCCGGTGCGCCTCAGCCGCGAACAGGTCGATATGACCGTGATCTTGAGTGGAGACGAACCATGAAGACTTCGCTGAAGACGGCCCGTGTGGCGCTCGTGACGGCCCTCTGCGCGATCGCGCCGATCTCTGCGGCTGTCGCCGACTACCGCGTCGGATCTCAAATGCGGCCCCTGCCCCAGACGACCTGGGACGGACTGTCGACCGGCGTGATCGACATGTCGGACGCCCCGCGGTTCTCCACTGGTGGCTGCCGGAGAAGCTCGGCGCAGGAAGGCAATGCTGATCAGCAGCACTTTCCGGTGCAGCAATACGGACAGACGGCGGGCGGCTACCGCTGCTGAACGGGGCCAGCGTCCTCGGCCCGACAGCCGGCCGTGTCTCACGTGAGGGCCGGCAACGTATCGGTCCGCCACGCCATCGTGTCATGGCGGACCGCTCTCCCGATCCTCGCCTCACAGGGCGTGCCCCGGCGGTCTCCTCCGGGAGTCCTCCCGCAAATCGTCCGCCGCGTCCTCTGCGAGACCGCAGCGCGATCGCGCCCCGACCCGGAAAGGTACCTCGCGGGTGCCGATCCGCGGCGCGATCCGGACGCCGGGAGACAGCAATTGACCAATGACTGGCGAGCAACGCACTGCATCCGATCGAAATCGTGATGCAGAACGCACAAATCAAACCTGTTCTGGAAAGTCCTCGATCGATGGATGCGATCAGACACACCCCTTTGACTGTCGTGGAAGCCTGCAGGCTCATCGCGCGCCTCTTGAACCCGGAGGCGCGTTTTGTCTGGCTGGCGATCGTCTACGGAGGTGCCATCGCGCTCCTGGGTCTCGCGGCACCCGTTTCGGTCCAGCTCCTGATCAACTCCGTGGCGAACACGGGGCTGCCGGCGCCCTTGTTCGTCCTGTCGGGTCTCTTGCTCGGATTGCTGCTGGTCGTCGCCGCCCTGAGTGCGGCCCGCATCTACGTGATGGCCCTATTCGAACGGCGCGTCTTCGCCAGGATCGTCGCGGATATCACTGTGCGCGCCGTTTACGCCAGGGATCCGCAGTTCGACGACGCTCGGCGCAGCGCTCTGTTCAACCGCTTTTTCGATCTCGTGACAGTTCAGAAGGCGGTCCCGCATCTCCTGATCGGCGGATTTGCAATCATTCTGCAATCCGGGATTGGTCTTGTTCTGACGAGCTTCTATCACCCCTTCTTTCTCGCCTTCAATCTCGTGGTCGCCTCTCTGCTGCTCGGGATCTGGCTCCTCTGGGTGGGACCGGCGCTCCGCTCGGCCGCGGCCCTGAGCCACGCGAAGCACGAGACGGCGTCCTGGCTCGAGAGCGTCGGCCGCTCGAACGGCTTCTACAAGGACGACCGCCGCCTCGACTTTGCCATGGGGCGTTCCGAGACGATGACCGCGGCCTATGTGCGGGCGCATCGCCGCCATTTCCGACACACCTTCGCGCAGACCATCGGATTTCTCCTGATCTACGCTGTCGCCAGCGCCGGACTGCTTGCGTTGGGCGGATGGCTGATCCTGCAGGGCCAGCTGTCGCTCGGACAGCTCGTGGCCGCGGAACTCGTCCTGTCCGGGGCGTTCTATGGTCTCTCGCAACTGGGCTCCCACGTGGAAACCTTCTACGGGCTGGTCGCGTCACTCCACGAACTGGCGCAGTTCGACGGGATCGAGCAGGAGGACCGGGCGGGACGATCCAGTGCGGTCCCGGTCGATGGATCCCTGCGCCTGCGTGAGGTCGAGGCCGAAGGCTACCGGTTCGACGTTGCGATCCAGAGCGGTGAAATCCTGTCCGTGACGGCCGACGAAACTGTCGAGCGGACGATCGCGGCGCTGCTCAGGCAGGAGCTCCGTCCGCGGCGGGGATCGGTGATGATCGGCGGGGCCGATATCGCTGCGTTCGACCCGGACAGCCTGCGTTCCGGGCTCCTCGTCCTGGATCGGCCGACGCTCCCCGAGATGACGATCCGCACCTACCTGTCTATGGACCCAGGCCGGAACGCCGCGACGATCCACGATAGCCTTGAGCGCGTCGGATTGTCCGAGCGCGTCCTGCACCTGCCCCAGGGGCTCGATACGCTGCTCTCGTCGTCCGGCTGGCCGCTCACGACGGTCGAGTCCATGGCTCTCAAGCTCGCCGCCGCCCTTTCGCATCCGCCGAAGCTCGTCCTCCTGTCGACGCTCTACGATCTGCTGCCCCCGGATCGGATCGCAGCGGCGTTCGCGCGGTTCCGGGAGGCGGGTACGACGGTGCTGCATGTCACGCAGCGCCCGGCCCAGCCGATCCACGATCGCCACCTCCGGCTCGGCCTGCCTGAGCAGAAGCGCACCGCCGATCACGACGGCCGCACCGATCAAGTGACGCTACGGGAGAAGTCTCATGCTGTCGCGGCCTGAACACCTGCATCACTTCCCGACTCTGACATCGATCCAGGCGCCTCGCGCAGCTGTCGCGGTCGGCTGGATGCTCGGGATCGGGACCCTTCTTGCGGTCCTGATCCTCCTGTACGTCCCCTGGGTACAGACCTCGGCCGGCACGGGCCGCGTCATGGCCCCGAATCCAGCCGACCGCGTGCAGGCCATCACCGCCCTGGTCCAGGGCCGAGTCGAGCACTGGTACGTGGAGGATGGCCAGCGGGTCCGCGCCGGAGATCCGATCGCGCGCCTCGTCGACAACGATCCATTCCTGCTGCAGCGGCTCGCCGCCGAGCGCGAGCAGATCGAGGCCGAGATCGCGGCAGCCGAGCAGGCGGTGAAGGTTGCGGAAAGTCAGGTCAGCCAGACCCGTGAGGCCGCCGAGAAGGGCTTCGTGACGCGGCGCAACTTCGAGACGGCACAGATCCTGGTCGCTGAGCGGCGCGCGCGCCTGGCCGAGGCCAAGGCCAAACTGAGCCGGCTCGAAGTGACCGTGAACCGCCAATCGGCGCAGCTGGTTCGCGCGCCGCGGGACGGCCGGATCCTCCACATCAACGCGGCCACCGGCGGCACCTTGGTGAACGCAGGGGACACCCTGGCCAATCTGGCGCCGCACGCACCGGCCCGCGTGGTGGAGCTGATGGTCGACGGACGCGATGTCGCCTTGATCAGGCCCGGCCAGCCCGTGCGCCTGGCCTTCGAAGGCTGGCCAGCCGTTCAGTTCAGCGGCTGGCCCTCCGTGGCCCATGGCATGTTTGACGGGCGCGTGCGTGCGGTCGATCCCTCTGCGCAACAAACTGGCCGGTTCCGCGTGCTGGTCGAGCAGGATCCCGGCAAGCCCGCATGGCCCGACGCTGAGTTCATTCCGCTGGGTGCGAAAGTGCGCGGCTTTATCCAGATGGAGACGGTGTCGATCGGCTACGAGCTCTGGCGGATCCTGAACAACTTTCCGCTGGAATTCCGTGCGCCGAATCCGGGCACAACTTAAGAGCCTGGAATTCCGCAGTCAGACTCTGCGCGTATGGACTTGCATCGCTCGCCCAGGTGCGAAGCGGCCGCGGGCTGCATGAACGCGGCGGCTCACATGCCCCGTATCCGCCTGTCCGGGGGGCCTCATCTGACGCGGATCGGTGGCACTCGGCCAGATCCGGCCGGCCGCTACGCGCCGATATCGGCCGCGTAGCCGAAGATGTCGGCGCTCTGGACGCAGATCTTACAAAGTCGTGGCGAGGACTGTGTTGCGAGCAGATCCGTCGCAGAAATCGCGCGTGAAATTCATCGCCTTCGGTTGCCGGCCGGATCAGCCGACCCCGAGGCCGCGGATGAGCAGGACGGCGATGGCCAGGAGCACGAGGAGCGAGGCGGTAACCCCGAGCGTCACCCGGCCGCCGACCTGGGCCAGGATGCGCACATCGACGCCCAGGCCCAAGGCGGCCATCGAGACGATCGTGAGGAAACCGGCGATCCGCGAGAGCGGCTGCAGCCAGTCCTCCGGAATGAAGCCGAGCGCGCGCAGCGTGGCGAGCGCCAGGAAGCCCAGGATGAACCAGGGCACCAGCTTGAAGAAGCCGAGCCGGCCTGGAGCACCGGCCCTTGCCCCGTCCGCGGGCAGGCGCGGCGCGATCAGCGACAGGACCACCACGACGGGTCCGAGCATCAGCACCCGCACCAGCTTGACCAACGTGCCCACCTGCGTCGCGAGCGTGCCCACCGGCACGGTCGCGGCCAGCACCTGTGGGACTGCGTAGACCGTAAGCCCCGCCAGCACGCCGTACTGATGTTCACCGAATCCGGCGAGCGGTACGAACAGCGGCAAGCCGAGCACCATCAGGACGCCCAGCACTGCCGTGAACGCGATGGCGGCTGCCACGTCCCGGCTGTCGGCGCCGATGACGGGCGCCACCGCGGCGATGGCCGAGTTCCCGCAGATGGCGTTGCCGCAGGCGATCAGCAGCGCCATGCGCACCGGTAGGCCCAGAGCGCGGCAGATGGCGCAACTCGCCAGGATGGTGAGCGCCACTGCGCCGACGATGCCGGCCAAAAGCGCCGGGCCCGACGCAACGATGGCCCCGAGACTCACCGAGGCTCCGAGTAGGACGACGGCCACCTCCAGCACCTGCTTGGCCGAGAAGGCGATTCCGGCCTTGAAGCGCGCTCCCGGCACCCAGGCGGTGCGCAGGGCCGTCCCGAGCAGGATGGCGAGCACCAGGGCCTCGACATAGGGGTGGCCGGTCAGATGCTCCTCGCCGGCCTGCAGCGCCTGCGCCATGACGGTCAGGATGAGGCACAGGAAAAGCCCCGGCATCAGCCGGCCGGCTGCACCGGCCCGAAAGGATCTGCCGGCTCGGACCGCGGGCACACTGTCTGGTGCGACCCGGGTGGCCATCCTGGCGGTCATGGCATCACCTCCTTGTCCGGCTCTCTAATGGTTGCGCCGAGACATGCGGCGCTGGCCTTGGCCTGCCGCCCCTCGATCATCGCCTGGTCGACCACCTGCTTGAGCGGCATGCCGATCCATCGGGCGCAGCCCGTCGCGCCCGCGTCGGATCCGGCGAACGGCGTCACCCGTTGCGGCAGGCGCGGGGGCATCTGCCGGAGCGGGCGCTTGCCCGGATACGCCACCCGCGGACGCTGCCCGGTGCCGAAGGTCGGCGACGCGGAGTCGGCCGCCCCGCTGCGAAGCGGCGCGACGACCCGGCCGCCCGCGCCGAGAGCCGACGTCGTCAAACGACTTCGCCTGCCCATCACGGTTCGCATCCCTCCCGGAGGCGCACCGTTGCGATCCGCGCTCAGGCCGGCGTGACGGCCGCCGTCCCGCGTCGCGCGATGTCGGCGTTGCGATAGAGCGTCAGTGTACCCACGATCGAGAACAGCGCCGCGCAGGCGAGCCAGAGGCCCGGCATGGCACGGTTCCCCGTTTCGTGGATCAGATAGGTGCAGACCGCCGGTGTGAATCCGCCGAAGATCGCCTGCGCGAGACTGTAGGCCAGCGAGAAGCCGGTGGCGCGCACCTCGGCCGGCATGATCTCGGTCAACGTGACGACCATCACGCCCTGATAGCCACCGTATAGGAAGGACATCCACATCAGGGCGGCCAGAAGCCGGCCGAAGGACGGGTCCGACACGAGCCACGCCATAACCGGGTAGGCCGTGAGGCCGATCAGCACCGAGAAGGTCAGCAGCACCGGCAAGCGTCCCACGCGGTCCGACACCGCCCCCATGACGGGAACCCAGATGAAATTCGCGATGCCGACGCAGACGGTGACGACGAAGCTGTCATGGGCGCTCAGGCCGAGCACCTGACGCGCATAGGTCGGTGTATACGCCGTGATCATGTAGAAGAAGACGCTCGTCAGCGTGACGAGCAGCACGGCCCTGAGAACGATGGCCCAGTTCTGGAGGAGAGACCGGTAGATCTCGCCGAGTGTCGCGCGGCGATGCTTGGCCCGCTGCGCGAAATCGGCGCTCTCCTGCATCGAGCGCCGGATCCAGAACAGGACCGGAATGATCAGGCAGCCGATCAGGAACGGGATGCGCCAGCCCCAGGCGAGCATCTGCTCCTCGGAGAGGAAACCGCGCAGGGACACGCCGATGATGGCGGCGAAGACCACGGCGACCTGCTGGCTGGCCGATTGCCAGCTCACGTAGAAGCCACGGTTGCCCGGCGTGGCGATCTCGGACAGGTAGACCGACACGCCGCCCGATTCCGCGCCAGCGGAGAACCCCTGCAGCAGGCGGCCGATCAGGACGAGAATGGGCGCGGCGATGCCGATCGAGGCGTAGGTCGGCGTGAAGGCGATCAGGGCGACGCCGATCGACATGATGGCGAGGCTCATGACCAAGCCGGCCCGTCGGCCGTGCCGGTCGATATAGGCGCCCAGCACGATGGCGCCGAGCGGGCGCATCAGGAAACCGATCCCGAAGGTGGCCAGCGACAGCATCAACGAGACGTACTCGTTGTCGTTGGGAAAGACCGCTTTCGCCACGGCAGCCGCATAGAAGCCGTAGACCATGAAATCGTACATCTCGAGGAAGTTGCCGCTGACGACGCGGAAGACATCCTTCTTGGAAGGTGGGCGTTGGGCCGAGGCGTCCATGGTTTCTCTCCCGTCAGCGGAGCGGTCACTTCCGCAGAAGTCTACCGCTGGTTCGAGAAGCGACGCAGGTTGTTCTATTATTTAGAACGCCGTCTCATGATTTATTAGGCTATGAAGGTCGTTGGGCGCCGTCAATGTCGAATCTGTTGCTCGCGCGATCATCGAACCGACTGGTCTGGGGCAAGCACTTACATTCCGCAGCAATCCGGAAGCACGCCCTTGACGGGTCCGGATGCGAGGCGATAGCGTTTAGCAGAACGCTGTATCGGATATTAGAACGATGGACAGCACACTCCTCAAAGGACTGACGCTTCTGGAGCACCTCGCCGGAAGCGATGCGCCCCGTGGCGTCAGCGAACTGGCGCGCGCCCTGAACCTGACGAAGAGCAATGTGCATCGCACGCTGCAGACCCTGGTGGCCGCCGGCTACGTGCACGCCAACCCGGGCGGCACCTACGCCTGCACCCTGAAGCTGTTCGAACTCGCCAGCCCGGTGGTGGCGCGGATCGACGTCCGGCAGGTCGCGGAGCCCTTCATGCGGGTCCTGGCCGAGCAGACGCAGGAGACGATCCACCTGTCGCTGCTCGACAGGGCTGACGTCATCTACCTGCACAAGATCGAGAGCCCGCAGCCGGTCCGCGCCTACTCGTCGATCGGTGGCCGCGCCCCGGCCTACTGCGTGGCCTCCGGCAAGGCGCTGCTGGCTTACCAGGAAGAGGCGCTGGCCCATCTGCCGGAGACGCTCCCGCTTCACACGCCGCGCACGATCCCGACGCTGGACCTGCTGCGGCGGGAGCTGGAGCAGGTCCGGATCCAGGGCTTTGCGGTCAATCGCGGGGAGTGGCGCGAAGGCGTCTGCGGGCTCGCCGCCATCGTTCACGATGCCATGGGCCGTCCCGTGGCTGCGATCGGCATCTCCGGTCCGGCCGACCGCCTGAACCCGACGGCTCTGCGCCGCTTCAGCGACGTCGTTGTCGACGCGGCGCGCAGCCTGTCGCGTGCCCTCGGCTACAACCCCATCACCGTCTCATCCCATCCGGCGCCACGCCACGCCCGAGGCCTCGCGCCCGAGCCTGCGTCGGCGACGGTTGTCTGATCGAGGAGTAGGCCCGTGCGACCGCTGTCCGGTATCCGCGTGATCGAGTTCTGCAGTGTTGCGGCCGGGCCGTTCTGCGCCATGCTGCTCGCCGACATGGGGGCCGACGTCGTCAAGGTCGAGAACCCGGACGGCGGCGACACGATGCGGGCTTGGCCACCCCTCAACGAGGGCTTCAGCGAGAACTTCGCCTCGCTGAACCGCAACAAGCGCTCCGTGACGCTGGACCTCAAGGATCCGGCCGACAAGGCGCGGGCCCTTGAGCTCATTTCCTCCGCCGACGTGGTGCTGGAGAATAACCGCCCCGGCGTGATGAAGCGGCTCGGCCTCGATTACACCAGCGTCAGCGCCGGGCGCCCGAGCCTTGTCTACTGCTCGATCTCGGCTTTCGGCCAGGAGGGGCCGCGCTCGTCCGAGGCCGGGTTCGACCTGACGCTCCAGGCGATGAGCGGCGTGATGAGCGTCACGGGCGAGCCCGGTGCGCCGCCCGTGAAGTGCGGCGTGCCGATCTCGGATTTCGGCACCGGGCTCTACGCGGCCTACGCCATCGCGGCGGCGCTGCTCCAGGTGCGGGCGGGCGGCACCGGCGTGCACATCGACGCCTCGATGTTCGGGGCCTCCCTGGCGATGGCAGCCCTCCAGACCAGCGAGTATTTCGGCAGCGGCCGCGACCCGAAGCGGCTGGGCTCGGCCCACCCGCGCAACGCGCCCTATCAGGCCTTCCGCGCCAAAGACGGCTACTTCGCCATGGCGGCGGGCAACAACGCCCTCTACCGCGCCGCCTGCGCGGCGATCGGGCGGAGCGATCTCGCCGAGGACCCGCGCTTCGCCACCACCGCCCTGCGGGCGCAGAACCAGAAGGACCTCCTCGGGATCCTAGAGCGCGACTTCGCCGACCGCACCTGCGCCGACCTGCTCGCCCGGTTCCGCGCCGCGGGCGTGCCCTGCGCGCCGATCAACGGCTACGCCGACGCGCTCGCCGATCCGCAGGTCGAGCACATGGGCTGGGTCCAGCCACTCACCCTGCCGTCCGGGTCCGAGACGCGCACCTTCGTGTCGCCGCTGAAATTCTCCGGCGAGGGCTTCCCGATCTACCGGGAGCCGCCGGCGCTCGGCCAGCACAACGCCGAGCTGTTCGGCGACGGCGCTCCGGCCCGCGCCCGCACGGCTTGAGGGCAGCGTTATGGACGAACTCCTGAAGGCGCGCAGCGGCGAGACGCTGACCCTGACACTCAACCGCCCCGACAAGATGAACGCCCTGTCGGCCGCCCTGGTCGATGCGCTCCTTGACGCCGTGGGAGAGGCGGCCGGCGACGGGACCCGGCTCCTCGTGCTCAAGGGAGCGGGCCGGAACTTCAGCGCCGGGTTCGATTTCGGCGGCTACGAGGATCAGTCGGAGGGCGACCTGCTGCTCCGCTTCGTGCGGATCGAGCAGCTTCTCCAGGCGCTCGCCCACGCGCCCTTCGACACCCTGGCGCTGGCGCACGGGCGGAATTTCGGCGCCGGGGTCGATGTGGTCTGCGCCTGCGGCCGGCGGGTCGGCGATCCGGCCGCCACCTTCCGCATGCCGGGTCTGTCTTTCGGGCTGGTTCTCGGCACGCGGCGCTACGCTGATCGCGTCGGGGGCTCCAAGGCCCGGCTCGTCCTGCAGGAGGGCCGGGTGTTCGATGCCCCGGAGGCCCTGACCGACGGTTTTCTCACCGCCATCGCGGCGACCGAGTCCTGGTCCGACACCGTCGCGGCCGCGTCGGAGGCGGCGACGCGGCTGTCCCCCTGGGCCGGCGCTGCCCTCAACCGCGCTGCCGCCCGCGACACCCGCGCGGACGACCTCGCCGATCTCGTCGCCTCGGCCGCGCGCCCGGGTCTCAAGGATCGCATCCGCGCCTACCGCGCGGCCTGACACGTTTCCGATCGGAGGACGCCCCGTGAGCGCCGGACCTCAGAAGATCATCCCCCTCGCGGATCTCGCCGCCCGGGTGCCGGACGGAAGCTCCCTCGCGCTGGGCGGCAGTTTCCTGCATCGCGGCCCCTTCGCGTTCGTGCGCGAATTGATCCGTCAGGGACGTCGCGACCTCGAAGTCGTCAAGCAATCGCCGGGCTACGACATCGACATCCTGTGCCGCGCCGGCGCCCTGTCCCGGGCCAGGGCCGGCATCGTCGCCATGGAGGGCAATTTCGGCCTTGCCCCCTGGTACCGCCGCGCAATCGAATCCGGCGCCGTCCGCCTGGAGGAGCATGCCTGCGCCAGCCTGACCGCGGGCCTGCGGGCGGCGGCCTTCGGCGTGCCGTTCATGCCCTGCGGCGGCATCCACGGCTCGGACTTGGCCGCCTTGAACGGCTGGAAGACGATCGAGGATCCCTACGGCAGCGGCGAGGCGGTCTACGCCATCCCGCGGATCCAGCCGGACTTCGCGGTGATCCAGGCCAACGAGGTCAGCGAGTCGGGAGACGTGCGCGTCTTCGGGACCTCCCACTGGGACCGGATCATGAGCCGCTCGGCCAAGCGCGTGCTCGTGGTGGCTGAGCGGATCGCGCCGGACGCCTCCTTCCGCGACCAGCCCGAACTGACGCTGGTGCCCCACTTCCTCGTCGAGGCGGTGAGCATCGTGCCGAACGGGGCGTGGCCCGGTTCGCTCTGGCCGGATTACGCGATCGATTACCCGGCCGTGGAGGCCTACATGACCGACGCCCCGGGCGTGCTCGCCGACCACCTCGCCGCCGGTCCCGAAGCGCGGGAGGTCGCCCATGTCTGAGGCGGCGTCCAACGTGACCGCGACTTGGTCGGGCTTCTCCTACATCGTCACGAACCTCGCCCGGTTCGTGCGGCCGAACGAGATCACCTTCAGCGGCGTGAACTCGGCCCTGCCGATGCTGGCCTGTCTCCTGGCCAAGCAGGCCTATCCCTTCGCGTTCACCTACATCAACGTCGCCGGTGGGGTCGATCCGAACCCGTCGGAGGTGCCGATCTCCTCCTCCGACCCCGTGCTCGCCGAGGGCTCGCGGGCGATCTTCGCCAACGAGGATTTCTACGATCTCTGCACCCGCGGCCTGATGGACCTGTGCTTCCTGGGCGCCGCCCAGGTCGATGGCCTTGGCCGCACGAACGTCTCCTGCATCGGCGACTGGCACGCCCCGCGGGTGCGGTTGCCGGGCGGCGGTGGGGGGGCCGTGATGCTGCCCACCGCCCGCCGGGCGGTCACATGGCGCACGGAGCATTCCCGGCGCACCCTGGTGGAGACCCTCGACTTCGTCACCGCGGCCGGCGGCATGCACGGCGTTGTCACGCCGATCGCCGTCTTCACGAAGCGCGAGGGCCGGCTCGCGCTGGCCTCCTGGCATCCGGAGGCGAGCCTCGACGAGGTCCGCGACCGTACCGGCTTCGCCTTCTCGGCGGAGGATGCCGGGCCGACGCCGCCGCCGACCCCGGAGGAGCGGGCGGCGCTGGCTTCCCTCGACCCGGCGGGCCGTTTCGCGGTCGATGCGGGCATCCGCCTGCGCTGAAGCGCGGGACAGACCAAGGGAAGAGGAGATCGCCGCCATGCCGGACTCGCTCAGCGCGCGGCTGCGCGCGGCCATCGCGCATCACGCCGAGGCGGGCCGCACGGCCCTCGCGGCCCCGGACCCCATCACCTACGCCGATCTCGGGGCACGCATCGACGCCGCCGCGGGGGCGGTCCGGGACTGGGGCGTCGAGAAAGGCGACCGGGTCGGGCTGATCGCACCCAAGAGCGCGGCGGCCATCGCGACCTATTTCGGGGCCCTGCAGGCCGGCGCCTGCGTCTGCTTCTTCGAGCCCGGGCTCGCGCCGGAGGTTGTGGCCGAGCAGGCGGCTCTTGTCGGCATGCGGCACCTCATCGTCGCCGAGGCCTACGCGGCGCAGGTGACCGGGCATGCCCTGGCCGGCCTGGACGTCCGGGCGCTTGACGGTTTCAGCCGCGGGGCGGCCTTCGCGGCCGAGATCGGCCCGCGGGACGAAGCCATGCTGCTCTTCACCTCGGGGAGCACCGGCCGGCCGAAGGGCGTGCTGCTGCGCCACGAAGGGCTCATCTGCAACGCCACAGGCGTGCTCCGCCATACCGGCACGGGGCTCGAAGACCGGCTTCTCCACGTCATGCCGCTCCACCACACGAACGGCGTCAACAATCAGCTGATCGTACCTCTGCTGGCCGGGGCCGAGATCGTGCTGATGGAGCGCTTCCAGGCCGAGGCCGCCCTCGACCATCTGCGCACCGGCGGCATCACCTACATGACCGGGGTGCCGACGATCTACGCGCGGATGCTGCCCCTGCTGCGCCAGGGCGAGCGCTTCCCGGGCCTGCGCTTCCTGCGCTGCGGCTCGGCGCCGATCACGCCGACCCTGCACCGGCAGATCGAGGACGCCTTCGGCGTGCCGCTCCTCGTCTCCTACGGCCTGTCGGAGGCAACCTGCACCTCGACCATGAATCCGCCAGGCCGGCGCCGCATCGGCACGATCGGAACCGTGCTGGAGGGGCAGAATGTCGGCCTGTTCGATCCCGTCACGGATCGCCCGGTCGAGATCGGTCGGGAGGGGGAGATCCGCATCTCCGGCCCCGCCCTGATGGCCGGCTATCTCGGCAGCACGGACCAGCCGATCGTGGATGGCTGGCTGCGCACGGGCGATCTCGGCCGCTTCGATTCCGACGGCTTCCTGTCCATCACCGGGCGCATCAAGGACGTGATCATTCGCGGTGGCGAGAACATCTCGCCCGCGCTGATCGAGCGACAGCTCGCCGCCCATCCCGCCATCCGCGATTGCTGCGTGGTCGGCGCTCCCGACGCGGATCTTGGCGAGGTGCCGGTGGCCTTCGTGGTGCTGCGGGAGGGCCAGGGCCTTGACGAGCCAGGCCTCAAGGATTTTGTGCGCGGTTCCCTCGCGCGGATCTATGTGCCGGCGCAGATCCACAAGCTCGATGTGCTGCCGGTCAACGGCGTCGGGAAGACCGATCGCAAGGCGCTGCGCAGCCTGCTGGCCGTTCCTTGATCCGCGCACGCAGGTGACGGTCCCCTCTCCTGGGCATCACGACGCCCCGGACGAGCGACGGCTCTCTCAGAACCCCGCGGGAGACCGCCTCCGCCGCCGGGTGGGCACCGCCGGCCTTCAGGCCGCCGCGTCGGCGCCCGGCAACGACAGGACCAGGGCCGCGGCGATCAGGAGCGCGGCCGCCGCGGCGAGGGACGGCACGGTGAAGCTTCCGGTCGCATCGGCTAAGACGCCCGCCGCCACGGGACCGATGACCTGCCCGGTCCCGAATGCCGCCATCATCACCGCGACGATCCGCTGACGATTTCCGGCATGCAGCCGCCGCGCCCCGTCGATGCCGAGCGACGTCAGGGCCACGAACGTCCCGCCTAGGGCGACGGCTGCGTAGAGGATGACCGGCTTATGAGCCGCCAGGACGCTGGCCATCACCCCCGACGCCTCGACGAGGCACGCGAGGGCGAAGCTGATCCGAAAGCCCAAGCGCTGCTCGACCCAGCCCCAGATCGCGACGGACGGCGCCGCGGCGAGACCGACGCACAGCCAGACATAGGCTTCGGCCGTCGCGAGTTGCGGCAACGTCCGGACAATCGCGACCAGGAAGGTGGCGGTGATCACGTAACCGAAGCCGAACAGACCGTAGGCGATCACGAGCCGGGCGATCGACGCAAAGGTCGCGGTCCCCGCCTGCGCCCGGGAGGCGGCCGGGGCGGATCCCTGGAGCAGCCAGAGGATCGGTCCCGCGAGCCCCAGGGCCAGCACGCCGCTGATTATCCAGAGGGCACGCCACCCGCATCCGGCCTCCTGCGCGATGGACACGACCGCCGCGGACAGCGCGATCCCGCTCCCGACACCGGCGTAATGGAGCGCGGCCAGATCGGAGCGCCCGGTCCGCGTCAGCCGGTCCATGACCAAAGCCGTGGCGAGGACGAAGCCGAGGGCGCTCGCCGCGCCGCCGACGAAGCGCAGGGCGACGAAGGCGGCGAGCGTCGAACACGCGCTCATGGCGACGAGCGTGGCGACGCAGGTCCCCAGGGCGCTGGCGAGCCAGAGCCTGCGTGCCCGGAGCAGAAGCGGGTGCGCCGAGGCCAGGGCGCCGGCGAGGTAGCCGGCGAAGTTGGCGGAGCCGATCAGGCCCGTTTCTGCCCGGGTGAGGCCGAGCCCGTCCGCCATGGCGGGCAGGATCGGCGTGTAGACGAAGCGACCGATGCCGATCGCGACGGCGAGCGCGAGGAAGCCGGCGGCAAGGGCCGGGAACGGCAGCCGGCCTCCTGCCTCCCCCGCGGCCGGGACAGGCGCAGCGGCGCCGCTCACCGGCACCGACCGCCGCTGTTCATGTCCGCAGACCCGCCTGCTTCATCATCGGGATGACCGCCTCGCCGAAATAGGCGAGGTCCGGCAGGTAGTCGAAGAAGTTGACCTGGACGCCGTCGCAGCCGGCCGCCTGCAGCTTCACGAAGCCTTCGACGATCTGCTCGGGCGTGCCGACAAGGTGGACGTTTCCGCCGATCACCCACTGGGCGCGGCTGTGACCGCGCCAGGACTTGGTGTCCCCGCCCACGAAGGTCTGGACGAAGTTGTCGGCCGCGACGGGATCCTCGTGCTCCAGGATGCGGCGGTAGGCCTCCTGCGCCTCCTTCTCGGTGGGGCGGCAGATCACGTGGGGGTTGATGATCGTCTTGACCTGCCGACCCAAGGAGGCGGCGAGGTCCTTGATCCGGGCGTTGACCGGCGGCAGGGTCTCGTAGGCCTTGGCGGGCTCGGCGCCGCCGGGACTCGTGATGAAGATCAGGTCCGAGTGCTTGGCCGCGTAGGCCAGCCCGGCGCCGGACGAGGCCGCGTTGACCAGGAAGGGCCGGCGGGCCCCCGGACGCGGCGCCAGGAAGGCGTTCTCGGTCTTCCACCAGCGCCCCGCGAAGGTCAGGTTCTCGTCCTCGGCCCAGAGGCGCTCCAAGAGCGTCGTGAACTCGTCGGCCATGTCGTAGCGCAGGTCGTGCTCGATCATGTCGAGGCCGAACATCCGGTACTCGCTCGGCTTGTAGCCCGTGACGACGTTCACGCCCCAGCGGCCGCCGCTGATGTGATCGAGGGCGGCCCCGAACTTGGCGAGATGCAGGGGGTGCCACGCGTAGAGGATGTGCACCGTGTTGATGAGGACGATCCGCTTCGTCATCGCCGCCAGCGCGGTGTTGACGATGATCGGATCGAGCTCGTGCTCGCGGAAATGCATCTCGCCGCCGTAGCCGCCCTTGCCCATCCATTGGGCGAGGCCGAAGGCGAGGTCGAAGCCGAGATCCTCGGCCTGCCGCGTACACTGGGCAAGGTAGTCGAAGGTCCAGGAGGTCGAGCGCGGGGCCCGCGACGGGCTCCAGGCGCCCTCCTGCATCGGCAGGAACAGCCCGAGGATGAGCTTGTTCGGTGCGAGGCGTTCCAGGGGCGAGGCCGGCGCGTCGTGGGCGTGCGGCGTGAGGGGGTTCTGGGTGAGCATGCTCGTCACCTTCACGGGTCAGGCGGTTGTCAGGAGAGCGTGGGCTTGGCGCTGGACGCGACGAGGGGTTGGCCAGCGTCCGGATCGGGCGCGCGCGGCGCGACCGAGATGTAGTCCTCCTGCGAGCGGTCCTTGAGGAGCGCCGCCGAGATCAGGCTGATCGCCGCGATGATCGCGAGGTAGCAGCTGATCGCCGTTGAGGTGCCGTAGGTGTGCATCAGCCACGTCGCGATGATCGGCGCCGGGCCGCCCGAGGTGAGGGAGGCGAGCTGGTAGCCGATCGAGGCACCGCTGTAGCGCACGTTCGGCGGGAAGCTCTCGGCGATGAAGGCGGCCTGCGGCCCGTACTGCATGTCGTGGACGACGAGAGAGGCGACCACCGTCAGGGCGATCACGGCCGGGATCGCACTGTTGATCAACCAGTAATAGGGGAAGGCGAAGACCAGCATCGTGAAGGCGCCGATCAGGTACATCCGCTTCCGGCCGACGCGGTCCGACAGGTAGCCGAACAGCGGCGTCGTGATCAGCGAGGTTGCGGCGGCCGCCAGCACGCAGTTGAACAGGAACGACCGTTCGAGCTTCAGCACGCCGGTGCCGTAGGAAAGCAGGTAGGTGGTGAAGAGGACGAACGGCGCCTGCTGTCCGGTGCGGATCAGGCAGGTGAGCAGGATGTCCTTCCAGTACAGCCGCACGGCGTCGAGGACCGGTGCCTTGGCGACCTGCTTCTTGGCCTTCATCTCCTCGAAGACCGGGGTCTCCAGCACGCCCAGGCGGATGTAGAGGCCGACGGCGATCAGGACGGCGCTCAGCAGGAAGGGGATGCGCCAGCCGATCGTCTCGAACCACTCGGGCGAGCCGGCATGGGTGACGACGGTGAGGACGAGGACGGCCAGCAGCATGCCCAGCGGCGAGCCGAATTGCGGCCAGCTCCCGGCCAGGCCGCGCCGCTTGTTGAACTGACCCCACTCGGTCGCGACCGCGATGGCCCCGCCCCACTCACCGCCGACCCCGACGCCCTGCAGGATCCGCAGGGTGGTCAGGGCGACGGCCCCCCAGATGCCGATCGAGTCGTAGGTCGGGATCAGGCCGATGAGGACGGTGCTCACCCCCATCAGCATCAGCGTGACCACGAGCGTGGCCTTGCGGCCGATCCGGTCGCCGAAATGTCCGAAGATCGCCGCCCCGAAGGGACGGGCCACGAAGCCGAGAAAGAAGGTCGAGAAGGAGAGGAGCGTCGCCGCGAACGGGTCATGCGACGGGAAGTAGAGCTTCCCGAAGACGAGCGCGGCGACGAGACCGTAGAGGTAGAAGTCGTACCACTCGATCATCGTGCCGATCGTGGCGGCGATCACGGCGCGACGCGCGTGCTTCGCCTGACCCGGATCCAATCCGGGCCGTCTGTCTTCTGCAGAGGCCATCGTTTCCACCCTCGTGTTGGCGTCTTGAGCGATTGCGCTCTCTTTTTCTTGGTGCAGATCCTTTTGGGGCCACACTGCTCTCCGGCCGGTTCCTGTTGGCGTCACGGGCCGGCTGCGTCGGGAGAGGATCGGGTCGCCGTCAGGCGTAGTGCAGGGCCATGTCCTCCAGACGGCAGAAGCGACCCTCGTGGTAGAGGAGCGGAGACTTGCTCGCGACCGCGCAGGTCACGATGCGCCCGATGAAGATCGTATGCGTGCCGAAATCCGTCTCCTGCACGACGGCGCATTCGAGCGTCGCGTCGGCGTCGCGGATCAGGGGACAGCCGGTCTGGCCGATCCGATGGTCGATGTCGGCGAACGGATCCGGCTTCTTGGCGGCGAAGTGCCCGGCCAGCTCCTCCTGATCGCTCGACAACACGTTGACGGCGAAGGTGCCGGATCGACTGATCACCGGATGCGAGCGGTTCGACTTGTTGACGATGACGAGCAGGCTCGGCGGATCGGCCGAGACGCTGCAGACGGCGGTAGCGGTCATGCCGTTCATCACAGCCCCGTCGGCAGAGGTGATGACGTTCACGGAGGCCGCGAACCGCCGCATCACCGACTTGAACTGATCTCCCGATATGCTCTGGGACGGGATCATCACAACACATCCTTCCTGCGGTCACGGCGCGCGCAGCATTCGGCCGGTCCCGCAATCCACGCGACGGGCCGGGCAAGCGGTGGAGCGGTTGCTCTGACCGGCGATCATCTCGACGACCGATACGATAGCGCTGGCAGGACACGAAAAAAGCGAATTATTCCGCAGGCAAACGTTCGAAAATGTCGAACCATCGTGTCATCGTTGACGCCCGATCGATATTTTGCAGGACTGGGATCAGGTTGCTAGGCCTGATCCGGCTCGTCCCGCGCCTCCTGATTGGCGGGCTCTCTCCCCGTAGATCCCGAAGAGGCTACACGGTCATCAAGGCTGCTCGGTCGTGAACATCAAACAGCTCGAGACCTTCCTCGAGATCGCGCGGTGCGGAAGCTTTACGGCCGCCGCGGACCGTCTGAACGCGACGCCGTCGACGATCTCGGCCCGGATCCAGGACCTGGAGCTGGATCTTGGTGTCTCCCTCTTCGACCGCTCGCAGCGGCGGGTCCGGCTGACCGCCAAAGGCCGGGAACTGCAGGTCTATGCCGAGCGCGCCATCGCAGCCTGCGCTGAAATTCGGACGCGGGTCGGCAGCGGCGACGCCCTGTCCGGCCTCGTCCGGCTCGGCGTCGCCGAACTGGTCGCAGTGACGTGGCTCCCGCATTTCGTGGACCTCATCCATCGATCCTATCCGCGCCTGACCCTGGAATTGCAGGTCGCCCTGACGGCCGACCTCCAGACCCTGATGGCGAATGGCGAGATCGACATGGCGCTGATGCCGGGCACGCGCTTCGACCCGCACCTCGCCACGCGCTCCCTCGGGCAGGTGCGCTTCGCCTGGATGGCGGGCCGCGGCCTCGATCTTCCGAACCGCAGAATCGAGCCTGCGGACTTCCGGGCGATCCGCATCCTGTCGCTCGGCAAGAACAGCTTCCATCATCGAACCGTGGAGCATTGGCTCAACGAACGGGGCGACGCGCCGCGCGTCGTCGATCTCTGCAACAGCATGGGCGCCGTCGCCTCCCTGACGCAGGCCGGCGTGGGCGTCAGCCTTCTCCCGATCCAATGCTACCGGGCGGAGATCGCATCCGGCGCCCTGCGGGTTTTGGAGACCTGCCCGGAGGGGCCGCTGGTGGAATTCTTCGCCGTCTACGCGGCGGACGCGACCACGACCATTCCGCGCCTGCTCACCGACCTTGCGGCGGCGTCGAGCACGTTCGAGGACGCTCTTGGCTAAATGCGCAGCTTCAACAGATTGTCCGTCCGGCCTGACCCGAGGAGTCTGAAGCTGCGAGGCCTCAGCGGTTCGGTGAGGCCGGATGAAAAGCCCACGGAATGCGCGTCGGGGCCGTCGGTCGGTCGCTTGAAGGGGCGCGGCGCTGAACGTGTCCGCGCCGAGCGGACGGTCCGGCGCGGACCCATTGCATGCGGGACGAGGCGCAGGTGGACGTCTTCGATGATATCGGGCCCGTCTACGACGCAACGCGGCGTCGTAGACGCTCGGCGAGCCTGGCCCGGTCGAGCTGGAGAACCGAGCTCGCGTCGATCAGACTTGCCTGCACCAGTCCGGCAGCAGGACAATCACCGATTTCGTCGGCGTCATGCCCAGATCAGGATCCCCGACGCGCCGCAAGTTCATAGCGGCCCGTCTGCAATTATCCCGGGGCGCTCGGTCTCAGCTCTTTGTGAACGGATTGTTCGACTTGTAGTTTTTGCCCTTCGGCTCGGCCTTTCGCGGGTCGGGCTTGTCGGCGAAAAGACGCTTGACGCGCTCGTTGAAGTCCTCGGGCGTAACAGCCTGCGCTTTGCCGGTCGTAAATTCGCGTGCCATCTCGGCCTCCGCTTCGTCGCCCAGGGCACGGGATTGCGCGGAGGGATGCCGAAGCTATGCGCCGTCCGAAGCCAAAACGCCACTCCCAACGCAGGGTGTCGACGGTGGGACGACTATCGGAGGGCGGCTGAGCGCGGGTTTCGCCAGTTCGGAGATCCGCGGCGGCTGCGTTGCACATCCGGAACGCGCATCAAAAGGGCCCGGTGTCCGATTTTCGCGCGGACGGTCATCGCCGCTCTGCGATGAGGGGCGTCAGGCTCCCGGGACGACCGGCCTGCCCGTAAAGGCGCACGAAGGCGCCGGACTCCTCACCCGCCGCCAAGCCGCGATCGCGCTGCGTCTGTCTTCGAAGGTCGACCGCAGGCGTGTTCCAGGCGCGCCCCGACGGTCCTCCCCGAAGCCGTGGAGCAGCACCGCGTCGGGACCGAAGACCCGATGCATCTCGGCACGCCAGAGACGGTCGGTGACCGCAAGCACGCGCTCGGTTTCTGCCAAGCGGTCGATATCCATGGCGGAGGTTCCCCGTTCACTGCCTGTCGCCGCACCGCCGGGCTGGCGACACGAGATCCCGCTCGAGGACCGGGGCAGCCCTGGAAGACGCGTCAGAGTGCTCTTGCGAGACCCGCCTCCAGGTTGAGGGCGCTGGCCGTCTGTTGAGCGAGGCGGACGCCCGTTGGCTCGACCACCGCATCCGCTTTCACGGCCTGGCGCACGACCGCAAGCGCCTCGTCCTCGGAGGTCGTGATCACGGCGTAGAACATTACCAAGGAACCGGATAGTTCCGCCTCGTCGGGGCGCGTCACCTTGAGGATATAGGCGGTCTGATTGGGCTCGATCATGGCCGCCTCGGGGGAATGGGTGCCGGCCGGGGGCATGAAACATCCTCACGTTTGAACATGTCGGGTTCGCAGCAGCGATCGATGATGGTTTGGCTCCGGGACCCGGTTCCCGCGCGGGAACACTCGCCGTGAGCCGACGGGCAGCCGAAGGCCGAGCGAGAGGATGCGCGCCTGTGCATCGCAATCTCGATCGCTTGTGCTGTCGCGACGGACGATCGTTACGGGCATGGCAGAGCATCCGAGATGCCCTGCTCGAAACAATCGTCGCAGCTTTGCCGATCGTTTAAAGAAACAAGACCGGACGCCTAAGCTCTGCTCGCAGCAGTTCGCGCGGCGCACCGATGATGGCACCGTGTGGCCGCCAATCTCCCGCGGCTTGCGTCGCGGCAGGCGTGGCCGGGACGGATCATCGTCCCTGTCGGTCCTGAGAGTGGCGCTCGGCTCGCCGCGTCGATCGCGGCCGCAGCCGCGGCGGCTTCAGCAGCGTTCCCTCAGGGCGTTCTTCTCTGGCCCGATCGCCCCCCGCAGCGTTGCAGCACTCAACGGCCATGCGGAAGCCCGGTCGGGCCGGATGGATCAAGAGGCCGGAACGAGTTCGCCTTCCCGTGCCGCGCGCTCACCGCCGTCGGACCGGATTCGGTAGGTGGGTTCGCCGGAGCGGTCATCCGGCGTCAGCCGGACCACTTCGAACAGGCCGTCGACGATGCCCTTGTTGCCCGTATAGCTGGTCCCCAGCTGCCGCACGTGCTGGCCGATCTTGAACTTGTGAGACATGTTTCGTCCTCCAAAGAAGCGCTGAGCGGGGAGCGACCGGCTTACCGGCGGGCTCTGGCCTTGCGAGCGGCGAAGCGCGCGTCGCGGGCGGCCTTCTGCTCAGCGGCGCGGGCCGTCTGCAAAGCCGCTGCCTCGGCCACCAACCGAATCCGGTCGGCTTCGGCCTGCGCGCTGGCAGCGAGACTCTCAGCCTCGCGTGCGGCTTCGTCGGCGAGGCGGGCGACCACACGCTCGGTGTTGCGTGCAGTCCGCGCCGCGACCACAGCCTGGCGGGCTGCCTGCCGGGCGCGAAGGGCCGGATCGTCGGCTGACGGGCGGGCCCGGAACCGGGCCAGGGTGTCCTGTCGCGACTTGGCGATCGCCGCCAGATGGTCAACAAGCTGACTTGCTTTGTATGGTCCCACGAATATTCCTTGTGCGCGCCAGAGCTAAGCTTTGGCTGCGAAATACAGATGAAGCCGCCCCCGGGGGAACGGCTTCGAGACGCGTCTTGGAAGACGGAGTGTGGCTCAGACGGCCTGGAGGCTGCCGGCGGACTGCTTGCCGCTGCGGCGATCGGTTTCCATTTCGTAGGAGACCTTCTGGCCTTCGGTCAGACCCTGCATGCCGGCACGCTCGACGGCGGAGATGTGCACGAATACGTCCTTGCCGCCGTCATCCGGCTGGATGAAGCCGAAGCCCTTGGTGTCGTTGAACCACTTAACGGTGCCGATGCTCATAGGTATTCCATATCGTTATAGGTAGTTAAATAGGTCGAGCGCACGCCATGCACGCGCTCGGTCGCGAATTTTCGAAAATGGGAGAGATGCAGAGCGCTCGCCCTGTTGAGGCGATGCGGCCGAATATCTGGCCAAAAGTCGATTTATCATCTGTACGGCATCGGAGAGATAATCACAAGCACTAAGTCAAAATGCAGGATGTTTGACACGCGGCGCAGAAGATTTTGGCGGTGCAAATCAGCGGCGCGAAGCTAGGCGGCGGTTTCCATACCGACCGCGCCATGGATTCCCAATCCGGGTCCCCGGTTACCCGAACGAAGCTGCACGCTGCCTTTAGATCCTCACACTCGCCGCCCCAGCGGCCGCGGCTTGTTCCACGGAAGCACCGCCGCGCAGGGCCATGGCGATGGCCGTCGATATGGTGTCGATCGCCAGCGCGCGATCCTGACCATAATCGTAAGAGCTGTTTCTGTCGGAACTCAGCCTGGCATAGTAGCTGTCCGGAAAGCGCTCATCGATCCGCAGCTTGAGCATTTGCGTTGCTGCATTGTAATCGCTTTCGAACTGTCGGGATTTTGTGGAATACCCGCCTTCGAAGGTGCCGGCTTCGCGCTCTTTGGACATCGTATTCGCCCTGCGACTCTGAGTTTCGCCAAGGAAAAGACCGATGATTTTGCTGGTCAACCAGCGCATGACGTGCATTTCGTCCTCCTGACTTAAGGGCCGTTGAGCGATGCTCGGTGCTGTCGCGCCGTCTCGCGGATCCGGGTATCCGGCTCGGTATCCGCCCTCCCCGGTTCGACGGGCGCTTGAAGAGCAGTCCTGAATGGCCGCGCATGCGACCGTCTGCGGATAGATCAGTGCCTGTTCTAGGCCGAAGCCATCGGTAAAAGGCTCTCGATGCGAAGCTTCAGCCGCGTCGCCCGGATCGCGTCCAGGGTGCGCCGATGCGCATCTGTGGCAATACCTTCGGCTTCGAGGTCCGTGAGCTGATCGATCAGCCACCCACGCTCCTGAAGACCAGGCAGCTGCGATGAACGTGCAACCATCCTGATCAATCTTTGCATCACCGGGCAAGGCGGTGCTGAGTACGGCTCGACCACGAGTTTCATCTCCCGATTTCCGCCATCGTGTCAGCCACGACCGCGGGGCTCGGCGAGGCCCACAATCGACGGAGCCGCCCTGTTACGGTCACCGGCGGCTCCTCCGCTTTCTTTGACTCGCTGGGCCCGCGGCTCGATTCGGTTGCCATGATCGCGCTCCGCGTCACGGTCGGAGGCAGAATAGGACCGGCTCCGGGATCTGTCGGACGGCCGGATGGCAAGCGGTCGAATCTCCGTTGGGCCGTCAAGCGCGCCGTACCCGGTATAGGAACGAAGCGTCAGCACCCCACGCTCGGATGCAGGCCGATGCAGCCGATAGGCTTGGCGCACCTGATGAGAGCGGAACCGTCCTGAAACTGACGGGATGTTTGCCAAGCACGCCTGTCCATTGCAGGCGGGGGCGCAGGCCCTCAGTCACCGGCGCCTGGATCAGTCGATCCGATGATGGTCTCACTCTGCGCTTTCGAGCGCGATAAAGATAGTCCTTTGGCGTCGGGGCATCCGCTGCCCATGCAGCGGCCCTGCAGTCGCCTCTCCCTCGGCCCGGTCCGAATTACCGGTATTGCGTCGGGGCGCTTCTGACCGCGTACGCCCGCAGTGGCTGCTGCGGCGTCAGCCGACGGGGTCCGCATCGAGCGATACGCGCAGGCGCATCCGCACCACCCCCATCTCGTCGCGGACAGCCGCCATGTAGTCCTGCCGGCCGGGCGCGTCGGAGAATCCCTGCGCGATACGTGTCATGATCTTCACGGCCTGAGACCGGGCGGCCTCAAGGCTCGGCAGATCGTAGCCGTCTCTGTCGCGGACGATGTCGGTTCCGTCGTGCAGATCGATGAAATAACGCGGCATAGGCGGCTCGGCGAGGCTGATCCGTCCGCCACGCTAAGCCGTTTCCGCACTTGTCCGCTTACCCCTTTTCGGTAGCTTGCCCGGACCGCGGCGCCACACGCGTCGGTCGCGCCCTTCGGTCCGGGCAACAGGTCGAACGGGCGCCCCTAGCGAAAGTCGCCCGGCGTCAGGCCGTGACGCGCCATCTTGTCGTAAAGCGTCTTGCGGGGCAGTCCGAGCGCCTCGGCGGCGGCCCGGACATCGCCGCCGGCCATGATCAACTCGTCGCGGATCAACTGCCGCTCGAAACGATCCACCTGATCGGTGAGGCTGCCGGCCGCCGCCTCAGTGGCGGATTGCGGCACGGCTCCGAGCCCGAGGGCGCAACGCTCGGCGAAATGGCCGAGTTCGCGGACATTGCCCGGCCAGGGGTGACGGCGCAGATGATCGCGGATGGACGGCGTGACCGGCGGCACCGGCCGTCCGAACCGCTCGGCGGCGCGGCGCAGGAAGTGCTGGAAGAGCAGCATCACGTCCTCGCCCCGGTCGCGCAGGGGCGGGATCGCGATCGTGATGACGTTGAGGCGGTGATGGAGGTCGTCCCGGAAGGTGCCCTGAGCGGCCGCCTGCCCGAGATCCACCTTCGTGGCAGCGACGACCCGCATGTCGACCGGCCGCACCTCGTTCGTGCCCAGCGGTTCCACGGTGCGCTCCTGAAGCACCCGAAGCAGCTTGACCTGCAGCGGCAGCGGCATGCTCTCGATCTCGTCGAGGAAGAGCGTTCCACCCTGTGCGTGCTCGATCCGACCGATCCGGCGCTTCAGCGCCCCGGTGAAGGCCCCGGCCTCGTGGCCGAACAATTCACTCTCGACGACGCTGTCCGGCAACGCCCCGCAATTCATCGCCACAAGATTCCGCCCGGAGCGCCGGCTCCAGCGGTGCAGGGCGCTCGCCACCACCTCCTTGCCGGATCCCGTCTCACCGAAGACGAGCACATCGACATCGGCCTGCGCCACCTCGCGCACGAGGGCGCGCAGGCTCACGATCTCCGGGGAGATCCCGAGGAACGCCGGATCCTCCTCGACCGCCGCGTCGAGCCGCGCCCGCAGCGCCCGGTTCTCCATCACGAGCCGCCGCCGCTCCAGCGCCCGGCGCACGGAGGCGACGAGCGCTTCCGCGGGATAGGGCTTGGCCAGAAAGTCGTAGGCGCCGCCCTGCATGGCGGCCACAGCCATGCGGATGTCGCCGTGGCCGGTGATCAGGATGACAGGCAGGTCCGGATCCACCCGGCGCAGGCGCGCCAGCAGTCCGACGCCGTCGAGTCCGGGCAGCCGCACGTCGGTGACTACCACGCCGGGAGGCGCGGCCAGAATCGCCGCCAGAGCCGCCTCCGCCGCGGCGAAAGCCTCGACGGCAAATCCCTCCAGTTCCAGGCTTTGGCAATTGGCCCGGCGAACCTCCGCCTCGTCGTCGATGAAGACGACGCGCTCGGTCGCCGCCTCCGCGTCCGCCGATCCGCTCACGGTGTTGCTCCCAAGGGCTTGTCCACGCCCGGACTCTTCTCCGTCGCCCGGAGCAGCTCCATCCGGAAGACCGTGCCGGCGTCCGCGTCGCCCGCCAGGATCAGGTTGCCGCCGCAATCCTCCACGATCCCACGGGCGATGGCGAGACCCAGACCAAGGCCATCCGCCTTGGTCGTGAAGAACGCGTCGAAGACCTGGCTGCGTAGGGCGTCGGGAATGCCGGGCCCGGTATCGGCCACTTCGACCGCGATGCGCTCGCCACCGTCGGAGCGAAGGTGCAGTCCGACGCGGGCGTCCGGTCGGCCCGCCACCGCGTCGAGGGCGTTCTGGAGCAGATTGACCAGAACCTGCTCCAGCCGCGGACCGTCTCCGAGCACGCGCAGATCCGGGTCGGGCCGGTCTGCCGCGAGCGGGACGTCGAGGGCCGCCGCGCGCGCAGTGACGAGTTCCAAGGCGTTCGCCACCACGTCGCGCAGCACCACCGGCTCGCGTCGCGGCGAGGCGCGGCGGGCGAAGCCCTTGAGCTGCCGGGTGAGGCCCGCGATGCGGTCGGTGAGCCGGCCGATGGCGGCCGCGTTCTCGGCCGCGTCGTCGGATCGCCCGCGGCGGATGAGGATCGCGGTGTTGTCGGCGTAGGAGCGGATCGCCGCCAACGGCTGGTTGATCTCGTGCGCCATGCTGGCCGCGAACTGGCCCAGGGCCGCCAGCCGGCCGGCCTGCGCCAATTCGCGGCCGAGGCGCTCGCGCTCGGCCTCGCCGCGCTGTCGCTCCGCGATCTCGTCGCGCAACTGCGCGTTGGTCTCGCGCAGCGCGCGTGTCCGCGCCTCGACCCGGGTTTCAAGCTCCGCCCGGCGCGCAGCGGCCTCCGCCAGCCGGGTCCGCGTCCGGCGGCCGCGGTCGGCCAGGGCGAAGAGCCCATACCCGACGAGCGCCGTGGCCAGCGCCGCGATGATCCAGGCCTGAAGCCGCTCGCGCTCGACGGCGGTGCCGACCGGTGTCAGCGTATGCAACCGCCAGTCCGTCCCGGGCACGGGGGCCTGCGACAGGATCGCGGTCCAGGCCGGCAGTGCCCCCCGGGCGACGCGGACGGCGTCCGGCTTGCCGGCGATCGGATGCAGCGGCAGCCGCTTGAGGGACGCCGCCCCGAATTCCTGCCCCGCCTCGATCCGGGCACGCTCGGCGGCATCGATGGCGTCGAGGGTATCGAAACGCCACCCCGGCTCGCTGGTGACGAGGACGATGCCCCGGGCATCGGTGACGAAGGTCACCTCGTGGGCCGCGCGCCACGCCGCCTCGACCGTGTCGAACTCCACCTTCACCACGACGACCCCGGCGCCAGCGCCGACGCGCCGCGCGAGGTACAGGCCGGGCCGGCTGCTGACCGTGCCGAGGGCGAATTGCGATCCGGCGCCGCCGGCCAGGGCCTGCTTGAAATAGGGACGGAAACCGTAATCCTGTCCAACGAAGCTGCGGTCGCTCCCGGCATTGCTGGCTGCGACCGTGAGCCCATCGGCGCCGATCACGTAGATGACAGCCGAGCCGGTGGCGGCCGCGACCTGTGCGAGCCGCCTGTCGACGCGATCCAGAAGGCCGCGGCCCGGATCCGGCCCGAGTGCGGCGACGACTTCGGGGTCGGTGGCGAGTGCAAGCGGCAGCGAGGCCTGCTTCTGCATCTCGGCCAGCAGCACGCCGACCTGAAGCCCGATGGCCGAGCGGGCGGCCCGCCGCAGATCCGACAGGGCCCAGCGTTCTGCGGTGCGGCCTGCGAGCCACGTCGCCGCCAGGACTGCGCAGAGCCCGAGAAGAATCGCGAGACCCCGCCGCGACGGCGTTCCGTCCGGCGTCCGGGCTCCGCTTTCGGGGGCCGCCGAGCGGATCAACGGGCTCCAACCCGTGCGGAAAGCCGGAACGCTTCGGCCCGAGGCGTGCGGAAATCCGCACGGGAACCGATCCGGCGATCGCGCAACGGCCGTAAAAAACCGTTTCCTTTCAATGAAATGAAGAAATGCAACACGCCGCCTTTCGATGGCATGCCGGTTGCCATTCCCGCCACGTAACGCAGCCATGTCGTCAGGGAACGGCTGCCAGCCAAACGGCCAAGAGCAAGCGCGGACAGCGTCGGACCATTTCGACGCCAGCCGCCCAAACCGAAGCTATCGACAGGGAGAACGCCCCATGGCTGCCGTGCCGTCACCACTCACCGCCCCGCATCCGCCCGCCAAACCGAAGCCGCTGTACCGGACGCTGTACTTCCAGGTCCTGGTCGCCGTCGCGATCGGCATCCTGCTCGGCCACTTCTATCCGCAGCTCGGTGCCGAGATGAAGCCGCTCGGCGACGCCTTCATCAAGCTCGTCAAGATGATCATCGCCCCGGTCATCTTTCTCACCGTCGTCTCCGGCATCGCCGGCATGACCAACCTGGAGAAGGTCGGACGCGTCGGCGGCAAGGCGCTGATCTACTTCCTGACGTTCTCGACGCTGGCGTTGATCGTCGGCCTCATCGTCGCCAACGTGCTCCAGCCGGGCAACGGCCTGCACATCGACCCGAAGTCGCTCGATCCGAAGGCGATCGCCACCTACGCCGGCAAGGCGAAGGAGCAGAGCATCGTCGACTTCCTGATGAACATCATCCCCACGACGGCGGTCGGCGCCTTCGCGGGCGGCGAGATCCTGCAGGTGCTGTTCTTCTCGGTGCTGTTCGGCTTCGGCCTCGCCTTCCTGGGCGACCGCGGCAAGCCGGTCCTGGACATCATCAAGGTGCTGTCCGAGGCGATCTTCGGCGTCGTCAACATCATCATGAAGGTCGCCCCCGTGGGCGCCTTCGGCGCGATGGCCTTCACGATCGGCAAGTACGGCATCAGCTCGCTCGCCAACCTCGCCTATCTCGTCGGCGCGTTCTACCTGACCTCGACGATCTTCGTGCTGGTCGTGCTCGGGGCGGTGGCCCGCTACAACGGCTTCTCGATCATCCGGCTCATCCGCTACATCAAGGAGGAGCTGCTCCTCGTGCTCGGCACGTCCTCGTCCGAGTCGGCGCTTCCCTCGCTGCTGGAGAAGATGGAGCGGGCCGGCTGCTCCAAGCCGGTCGTCGGCCTCGTCGTGCCCACGGGCTACTCGTTCAACCTCGACGGCACCAACATCTACATGACGATGGCGGCCCTGTTCATCGCCCAGGCGACCGATACGCCCCTGAGCTTCGGCGAACAGGCCCTTCTGCTCCTCGTGGCCATGCTGTCCTCCAAGGGCGCGGCGGGCGTGACCGGCTCGGGCTTCATCACGCTGGCGGCGACGCTGGCGGTGGTGCCCTCCGTGCCGGTGGTCGGAATGGCGCTGATCCTGGGCGTGGACCGCTTCATGTCCGAGTGCCGGGCGCTCACGAACTTCATCGGCAACGCCGTGGCCTGCATCGTGGTGGCGCGCTGGGAGAACGAGGTCGACGAGGACAAGCTCGCGGCGGCCCTTGCCGGCCAAACCACCCGACCGGCCGGCCACACGCCGGCCCTGCAGGCCGCCGAGTGAGCCGCGGCCGTCGCGGGCCGCGGGTGCGGCTCGCGACGGCCACATCCTAGACAAGCGATCTGCGATCAGCCCGCGCAGACCGGCGGGCGGCTGTGCCGGGACTCCAAGGGCCGATCCCCGGCCGTCAGCCCTGCGCGAGGGCCTGGGGCGCGAAGGCGGCGACGACCGGCCGGAACGCGCCGACGATCGCAGGATCGAGCCGGCCGGCCATGCCCTCCAGAATCGCGTATGCTGCCTCGCTCGCCATGGGCGCCCTATAGGGCCTCTGCTCGATCAGGGCCGCGTGGATGTCGCAGACGGTGACGAGCCGGACGAGGTCGGGGATGTCGCGTCCCTTGAGCCGGTCCGGATAGCCCGAACCGTCGAGCAATTCGTGATGCGACCGGACCACCAGAAGCATCTGCTGCTCGAAGCCCTGCTCGGCGAGCATGCTGTATCCCTTTTCCGGATGCAGCCGCATCACGGCCATCTCGGTGTCGTCGAGCCGGCCCGGCTTGTTGAGGATCGCGGCCGGGATGTGGATCTTGCCGACATCGTGCAGCAGGGCCGCTTTGGTGACCCGGTGACGCTCCTGCACGCCGAGGCCGAGCCTTGTCGCGAAGGCTGCCGCCAGCCCGGCCACCAGCAGGCAGTGCTGGTGCGTGGCATCGTCGAATTGGCGCACCGCCCGGATCCAGTCGCGGATCCCCGTATCCCGGATCGCGACGTCGATGGCCTGGGTGCCGTTGTCGATGACAGCGGGTGTGATCGGCTGATCCGCCACAAAGACCGATGCGTAGAACCCGCGCACCTCTGCCGCCATCCGGACCGCGCAGGCGGGCACCGGCTCCTCGACATGCGCCGCGACGGGTGACGGCGGCCGCTGCGCGCCGAGCCGATCCCGCAGGTGATCGATGTCGATGGGGGCGCACAGCGTGTGCGTCGCACCGAGCGCGACGCCGACGAGCCGGGTGCGCGGGCTATCGGTCGGCAAAAGGACGACCAGGGGTACCCCGTGCCGGATCTGCACCAGGAGGCGCCGCAGACGCTCGACGGATGCCGTACCGAGATCGAGGACGTCAGTGACGATCGCGGTCGGTGTGCCGACCGGCGCCGCCGCGGCGCGGAGGTCGTGGATCTCGCAAGACAGACCATCGGACAGGTCCCCCTGCAAGCCCAGGCTGCGTACGGGATCGTCCGTGATCAGAAGGATACGGCCCATCGGCACGCTCTCTGATCGCGGCCTACGGGAACATTGCGTCAACCGTGTCCTGCGAGACCGAGGCGTCGCCGGGTAGCACGGGGCCATTCAGCAGGGCCGCCTCGCCGCTGCGTCTGTCGTGCGGCAGGTTGGGCCGTGCCGGGCCATCGTCGGACGCCGACCAGACGCGCAGCATCTCGCCGATCCGCTCCTCCACGAGGACGATCGTGCGCACGACCTTCGAGATCCGCTGCCCGGTCAGATCCTGGAAGTTGCACGCCTCGAAGATGGTTTGCATCTCGGCCTGAATGGCCTCCGCGTCGGCCCGGGTCGCAGGGTGTTCCGAACGCCTCACGATCCCGCGGGCCAGCCCATCGACGGTCTCCGACGCCGTCAGAATCGCGTTCGTGGCGTCTTCCGTGCCTTGTACGACGGCGTGGAGCTCGTCGCAGGCGCGACTGGTCTCCTGCTCCTGTCGAAGGTCTGCGATTTCCTGGCGCGTCCGCGCGATCGCGTCCGAGATCGACACGAGCTGGCTCCGCAGGAGCCCGACACCCTCTTCGATGGAAACGACGTCCGGTACAGCACGGGCCATGATCGACGATCACCATGCGCTTTAATTTAGGCGCCGAAACTATCGACCATGTCTTAAGCTGGGCTTAATGCCGATTGTTTCCGTGTCTCGTCAGCGTATCGTACGATTGATGACTTAAAGATTTCATGATTTTGCGCTTCGACCCGGACGATCGGTCAATTCGATCTCCGCCGACTCATCAGCGGCGTCTTCGAGGGCGTGCAACGGTGATCTGCTGATCTGACAAGCGGCAGCGATCCGGGGCGCCGTCGCAAGCCTCGTGGAATCTCTGCCAGTTCTTTCAACTTGAGGTGGACGTGACGGTTAAATTTGCAATTGCATGTTAAGTGACAGCATTCCGAATGGATCGATTTTGAACAATGCTGCGCGAAAAAAAAGTAAGCTTTTGATGCTCTTCTAGCGGCGTGGTCCGGTCGAAGGCTGGGTATTGAGCACGGAAATCCGAACGGTGGTTCGCTGGCTTGATGGACGAGCGCAGGCGGCGCGCTTCGTGCGGGCGCGCGGGGGTGCGACTGCCGTGGAGTTCGCCCTCGTGGCTCTTCCGTTCTTCGCGCTGATCGGGGCCTGCCTGGAGAACGGGATCGTCTTCTGGGAGCAGGAGATCCTCCAGCAGGCAGTGTCCGATGCTGGCCGGCAGATCTATACGGGCTCCTTTCAGACCGCGAACACCGGCACCACCGATCCTGCGACCCTGATGAGCCGGTTCCGGACGGCGATCTGCACGCAGTCGAACGGCACCCCGCGGGTGACGATCTTCAACTGCGCCAATGTCCGGGTCAGCGTCACGCAGGCCAGCAGCTACGCGGCCGCCAACCCGGTCTCGCCCGTGGCGACCAATGCCAGCGGCGCCAGCGACTGGAACGCGAGCTTCCCCAGCTATTCCTGCGCGGGCGCCTCCGCGATCGTGATCGTGCAGGCGGCCGTGGACGTCCCGATCTTCTTCCCGCTGCTCGGTGCGGCGACGCCGAGCCTGCCCAACAGGCGTCGGGTGATTCAGGCGGCGACGGTCTTCAAGGTCGAACCGTACACAACCCAGTCCGTGTGCTCCTGATGCGCCGGATTCTGGAACGTCTCGCGCGCTACCGATGCGACGAGCGCGGGATCGCCGCGGTCGAGTTCGCGTTCGTGTTGCCCCTCCTCATCATCCTGTATTTTGCCACCGCGGAACTCACGCGCCTGGTCGACGCGAACCGCAAGCTGACGCTGTTCGCGCGCACGCTGAGTGATCTGTCGGGACGCGCGGACAATCCGAGTCCGACGGTCGAAGCCATGGCGACGATCGCGGGCGCCGCGACCGCGATCCTGCGTCCCCTCGATGCCTCGAATCTGCAGATCGTCGTCAACGCCATGGGGGTCGAGTCGGTCTCGGGCACGCTCTATGGCGGGGTCTGCTCCAGCTGGGCCCAGAACGCGACCAAGCGGCCGGCGCAGCAGCGCAACGGGACCAACGGGTTGCCCCCGACGCCGGCCGTCTATCAGTTCGACGGCGCCCGCTACATCCTCGGCGAGGTGACGATGACCTATACGCCGATCATCGGCAGCGCCCTCTACCGCTGGATCTTCGGCAGCCGCGGCCTGACCTTCACGCGGCAGATCCCGTGGTCGGAGCGCACCGCGAGCGAGATCATCATGCCGGGCGGCGTGGCTTGCCCGATCTTCAACTAGCGCGACGGGGGCCCAACATGTCCGCTGTTCCAGCCGGAATGAGCCGCCTCCTCACGCGCTGCGTCCGCACGTGTGCGCGCTCGCGATCCGGCCAGGTCGCGATCACCTTCGCCCTCGTGATGCTGCCGGTGCTGTTCGCCACGGGGGCGGCGGTGGATTACGGTCGACGCAACGCCGCCAAGGCACAGCTCGACGCGGCCCTCGACGGCGCCGTCCTGGCGGTGATCTCGCAGAAGACGAATTCGATCTCATCGACCAGCCTGCTGAACATGGAGACGCAGTTCCGAGCGGAGGCCGCAAAGGTTCCGGGCGTCACCGTGACCTCCTTCAACCCGGGAACACCCGTCAGCAACTCGGCCACACTCAGCTTGGCAGCGAGCTATACGGCCACGGTGAAGACGACGATCTCATCGTTGATGCAGGTGCCGGTCATGAACATCAACGGGAGCTCGTCCAGCACCCGCAACATGTTCCAATATATCAATTTCTACCTGTTGCTCGACAATTCGCCGTCGATGGGGCTGGCGGCGACCGACACCGATGTCGCCAACATGAAGATCGCGACAGGCGGCTGTGCCTTCGCGTGTCATCAGCACACCTACGACAATAAAGGTCGCGTCACAGGGGATAGTCAAGCCGACTTCTATCACGTGGCGCTGAGGAACAACATCAAGCTGCGCATTCAGGTCCTGCGTGACGCCGTGTCGGCACTGGTCGATCAGGCGAACGCAAGCATGTCGCTGTCGCAGCAGTATCAAATGGAAATGTGGACGTTCAACGATTCCACGACGCAGACCCGGCTCCAGGCGATGACGCCGACCCTGAGCCAGATCAAGGCTGCGGCGCCGAACATCGACATCGCGTACGCGTATTACAACCAGTCGGACAACCAGACGGATTTCGAGCGCGCCATCGCGGTGATGAATACCACGATCCCGGCGAGCGGGACCGGCATCACGGCGTCCTCTCCGATCCGCTTTCTGTTCCTGGTCACCGACGGGGTCGAGGATACCGGTGGCAGCGTCACGAACCAGAGCGCCGGCTTTCAAATCCAGAGCGACCGCTTCATCGGCCCTTTCAGCCCATCGACATGCAATGCGCTGAAGAGCAAAAACGTGCGGATCGGCATCATCTATACGCAATACCTGCCGATCTACGACAACGACTTCTACAATCGGTACGTCAGACCCTATGAGGGCCAGATCGGTCCAGCGCTGCGGTCCTGCGCGTCGGACGGGCTGTACTTCCCCGTTGCGTCCGGGGGTGACATCACCGCCGCCATGCTCAAGCTGTTCTCCACCGCGGTGGCATCCGTCCGGATCAGCAACTGAACGGGTTCCGGTCACTCCGGGGGCCAGCATGGCCCTGCCTGTCGGTGGCCCTGCGTTCCGCTAAGGCGATCCGGCCGGCATCGGTCCGAGGACATTGACCCACAGCACGATGGTTTGGCCATGCGGGTCGGGATTGCTGAACCGGTGTGGTCGCCGGCTCTCGAAGCGGAAGCTGTCGCCTTCCGCGAGTCGAAGGGTCCGCGCCTCGACGACCAGGGTCAGGCGCCCCTCCAGAACGAGGCCGGCCTCCTCGCCCTCGTGGCTGAACGGCTCGTCGCCGGTGCTCGCCCCCGGCCTCAGCACCATGTGGAAGAGGCTCATCCCGTGCGTGCCGCCGGGCGGGGTCAGCAACTGCTTGGTGATGCCGGCCCTCCAGAGCTGAAGTTCCGGCCGGTCCTTCCGGAACACCACGATCGGGTCCGGATCGGGCTCGTCCGGGCTGGGCTCGAAGAGGCCGCCGATACCGATCTGCAGCGTGTCCGCGAGGAGCGCCAGGACCCGGAGCGAGGGCGACGACAGACCCCGTTCGACCTGACTGATGAACCCGATCGAGAGACCGGTGCTGGATGCGATCGCCTCGAGGGAGAGCCCCCTGGCGCGCCGGAGGCCGCGCAGGCGCTGACCCACGGCCCGGTCGACCGGTTCCGGACCCGTTGCGTCGCCTTGGGGAATGCTCACCGTCGCACCAACCTGCCTCTCGCGTGTCTCTTCATGCACGTGAAAGTCCCTTGCGTCGATATTGGAAACGTGCGGTATTCTTCACGAGAATGAAATCGGGCGGCGGCTCTCGTCGCGCAATCCGGTCATGATGGGAGCGGCAGGATGAGAAGACGGTTGGCCGGGCTGTGTCTGTCGTCGACGCTGCTCCTGGGAATCCTGGGGAGCGCGGTCGGCGCCCAATCCCTGAAGGTCGGTGCGACGCCGACAGGCCTGCCGTTCACCTTCCTGGATACCAAGACGAACACCATCCAGGGCGTGATGGTCGACCTCGTCAACGCGGTCGGCAAAGAGGCGGGCTTCACCGTGGCGGTCGAGCCGCTGCAATTCTCGACGCTGATCCCGGCGCTCACCGCCTCGAAGATCGACATCATCTCGGCGGCGATGTTCATCACGCCGCAGCGCAAGGAAGTCGTGGCGTTCTCGGCGCCGGTCTACAGCTACGGTGAGGGGCTGATCGTCCCGAAGGCCGACACGAAGGATTACATGTCCTTCGCTGACCTGAAGGGCGAGACCGTGGGCGCCCAGGTCGGCACCGCCTTCGTCGAGCCGCTGAAGAAATCCGGCCTGTTCGGCGAGGTGAAGATCTACGATACGATCCCCGACATCATTCGGGACGTGAACTCCGGACGGCTGAAGGCCGGCTTCGCCGATGCGCCGATCCTGGCCTACTACGTGAAGCAGGGAGCGTTCCCCGGCGTCCGCCTGGTCGAGACCTTCAAGCCGACCGTGGTGGCCTCGGTGGGCCTCAGCGTGCGCAAGACCGACGCGGACTTGCTGGCCAAGATCGACAAGGCGCTCGCCAAGCTGAAGGCCGACGGGACGCTCCAGGCGATTCTCACCAAATGGGGCCTGCCGCCATCGGCCGACCGGTCCTGAGCTCCATGCGCGAGTTCCTCGCCGATGCTCAGGAATACCTGCCGATCCTGCTGCAGGGCGTGCAACTGACCGTCCTGATCACCCTCGCCTCCCTGGTGGTCTCGACGCTCCTCGGCTTGGTCTGGGCGGTGATGCGCGTCTCCGGCATCGCCGTGCTGGCGGGCTTCAGCGCGGTGATGATCAACATCCTGCGCGGCATCCCGATCATCGTGCAGCTGTTCTACATCTACTTCGTCATGCCCGATTTCGGCCTGTCGCTGACCGCGGTGCAGGCGGCGATCATCGGGCTCGGCATCGCCTATTCGGCCTACCAGGCGGAGAATTTCCGCGCCGGCATCGAGGCGGTGGATCGCGGCCAGGTCGAGGCGGCGCTGTCGATCGGCATGGGCTGGGGCATGACGATGCGGCGGGTGATCCTGCCGCAGGCGATCCGGATCGCACTGCCGCCCTACGGCAACATCATGATCATGATGCTCAAGGATTCGTCCCAGGCCTCCACCATCACGGTGGCGGAATTGGCACTCCAGGGGAAGCTGATCGCGTCGTCGACCTTCAAGAATACCAGCGTCTACACGATGGTGGCGCTGATGTACCTCGCGCTCAGCCTGCCGCTCATCCTTCTGGTCCGGCATCTCGAGGCCAAGGGGCGGCATCGATGATCGTGCTGAAGGACGTGCGGAAGCACTACGGCACCCTGGAGGTGATCAAGGGCGTCTCGGCCGAAGTCACCAAGGGCGAGGTGGTGTGCATCATCGGACCCTCGGGGTCCGGCAAGTCGACCCTGTTGCGCTGCATCAACGGCCTGGAAGCCTATGACGGCGGCGAGATCCGCGTCGACGGTCAGCGGGTCGACCGGGACAAGCGCAGCATCAAGGCGATCCGGACCCGGGTCTCCATGGTCTTCCAGCGATTCAACCTGTTCGCCAACCGGACCGCCCTCGAGAACGTCGTCGAGGGTCCGATCCACGTCAAGGGCGAACCCCGTGCGGAGGCCGAGGAGCGCGCCCGGGCGCTCCTCGCGCGGGTCGGTCTCTCCGGCAAGGAGCACGCCCGGCCGGACGAACTCTCCGGCGGCCAGCAGCAGCGCGTCGCGATCGCCCGGGCGCTCGCCATGCGTCCGGAGGCGATCCTGTTCGACGAGCCGACTTCGGCCCTCGATCCCGAACTCGTCGGCGACGTGCTGCGGGTGATGCGCGGGCTCGCCGACGAGGGCATGACGATGATCGTCGTGACCCACGAGATCGGCTTCGCCCGGGAGGTCGCCGACCGGGTGCTGTTCCTCGATGGCGGCCGGCTCGTCGAGCAGGGACCCGCCGCCGAGATCCTGAACCGTCCGCAGAACCCGCGCACGCAGGATTTCCTGCAGCGTGTGCTGCACCCGCTTTAGGACAAGGCCGTGGCCGAACCGTTCCCCCTCGCCCCCTCGCTCTGGGCCACAACGGCGGCGCCCGCGCCGGACACACCGCCGCTCGCCGAATCCGGCACGGCCGACGTGGTGATCGTCGGCGGCGGATTCTGCGGCCTGTCCACCGCCCTGCACTTGGCCGAGCGCGGCATCCGCCCGGTGGTTCTGGAGGCGCGGGAGGTCGGCTATGGCGGGTCCGGTCGCAACGGCGGCCAGGTGATCCCGGGCCTGAAATACGATCCCGCGGATCTCCTCGCCCGGTTCGGGCGAGAGCGCGGCGAGCGGCTCGCACGCTTCGCTGGCGGAACCGCCGACGTGGTGTTCGACCTGATTGCCCGGCACGGGATGGACGTGCCGCACCGGCGTGCCGGCTGGATTCAGGGTGCCCATACCGAGACGGGGCTCGCCGAAGTCGAGCGACGGGCGGCGCAATGGGCCGATCTCGGCGCGCCGACCCGCGTCCTCGACAAGGCCGAGGCCGAACAGCTCCTCGGGACCGGTCGCTATCGCGGCGGCTGGCTCGACGGACGCGGTGGCGCGATCCAGCCCTTGAGTTATGCCCGCGGCCTCGCCCGGGCGGCCCTGAAGGCCGGAGCGTCGATTCACGGCGCATCGCCGGTGACCTCTCTCGAACGGACGGGATCGGGCTGGACGGTCACGACGGCCCAGGGGGCCCGGCTGAATGCCGAACGGGTCGTTCTGTGCACCAACGGCTACACGGGCGGCCTCTGGCCGGACCTCGCGCGGACCGTGATCGCGGCGAACTCCTTCCAGGTCGCCACGGTGCCGCTCTCCGACAACCTGCGGCGCTCGATCTTGCCCGAAGGCCATGTCTCGTCGGACACGCGCAAGCTCCTGCTCTACTTCCGGCTGGACCATACCGGTCGCCTGCTGATGGGCGGCCGCGGTCCGTTCCGGGAGCCGCGGAGTCCTGCCGACTGGGCCCATCTCGAACGGATCGTCGGCAAGCTGTTCCCGCAGCTCGACGGGACCGCCTTCGACCACCGCTGGTGCGGCCGCGTCGCGATCACCCGGGACTACCTGCCCCATCTCCACGAGCCGGCACCCGGCCTCCTCATCGATATCGGCTGTCAGGGCCGGGGCGTCGGCCTCCAGTCGGCAATGGGTCGTGCGATGGCCGCCTACATCGCCACCGGCGATGCCGACAACCTGCCGCTCCCGCTCACTCCGATCGCGCCGCTGCCGCTTCACGCCCTCCACAGACTGTACGTGTCGGCGATCATCGCCTGGTATCGCCTGAGCGACGGCGGCATCCGCTGAGGCGGCAAGGCTCGGCGTCTCGATGATCCAGCGAGACCCCCGCGGGCGGAGGTGCCAGGATCCCGACCGACAAGTCGGGAAGCGGACGCTATCGGCTTCTCGGGGCAATCGCGACCCGGCCATCGAGCCGCATCGGAACAGGCCTGCCGCGCCGGAGGAGCGGCTTACTGAAACCGCCGCATCTCCGGTGAAAGGGAGCGTCCGGCCTCGAGCAGGGCCCGAACCTTGCGTGTTGCATGCAGAAGGATATCCGGGCGGGCATCCTCGTAGGACGTCTCGTCGACGAAACTCTGCAGCGCCTCCGTGATCCGATCCTCGATCTCGTCCATCAGGGCGAGGCCTTCCGGACCTTCCCTCCGGAGATGTGCGTCCGCGAGGGTCAGATAGGCCGCGCTCGCCAGCAGGAAGGCGATCCCGTTCGCCTCCCGGGCCGCGTCTGAACTCGCGTCGCCGCCGTCCGTACCGTCTGCGACGTCGTCGTCCATCGGCCTATGCACTCCTCATCCGTCAGGCCCGCTGTGCCGCCTGCGCGGCGCCGCGCAAAGTAGGGAAAAAGGGGTCGGTCCCGTCACCATTCGGGCAACGTCGGCGGTGGGTGTGGCCTGCACGCTTGTGCCCGTGGCTCAGCCGCTGGGATCGGTCCGATCCTGCGCGGCCCGCCGTTCGCGCATCCTGCAGAGCGCCCGCCGCCAGGCGGCCACGACGGCCTCGCGTGCGCCGGCCTCGGCGCCCCTGGTCGGATCGGAAGGGCGGCCCCTGCCCTCGCGTTGGCTGTTTCGGTCTCTCGGATCTCGATTCATGATCGCCTCCCTGCGTGATGGAGAGAGACACCGGATCCAGGGACCCCGCGGTGAGGCCGCGCACGCGAACCGCGGAAACCGCGTGCGGGGGAGCACATGCGGTCAGGCTCGAGCCGATCCTCGTCCGCGGCGCTGACACCGCGCAATTTTTCTGATCGTGGACCGAAGAGTTTTTCAGCAGCGCCGGTCTGCATTTTAGGAGTACTGTCACGCGGCCGGCATGGGCCCTCGTGCAATGCCGCAAATATTGATGCGGTGCAATAACGATCGTATTCAAAACTCAGCTGACTCCCGGGGCCGATATGTCCCGGAACCACGGGGGCGGCGCATGGCAGAATCGGAGGGGACGGGCATCACGGCCGGCCGCACCTCCGAAGGCCGGGGAGGATCACGGGCTCCATGAGGAAGAACAAGGTCATCTCGGCGGAAGAGGCGATCGCGCTGATCCGCGAGAACGACGTCGTGACGACAACGGGGTTCGTCCAGAGCTGCATCCCGGAGGCCCTGCACGCCGCCCTCGAGAAGCGGTTCGTCGAGACCGGATCGCCCCGTGGGCTCACCCTGATCATGACGGCGGGTGCCGGTGACAGCAAAGGGCTCGGCACGGGCCGCCTGCACCATGACGGCCTCCTCTCGCGGGTCATCGCCGCCAATTTCGGCCGCATGCCGAAGGTCGCGAAGGCCGCGCAGGACAACCTGATCCGCGGCTACAACCTGCCCCAGGGCGTCATCTCACAGCTGTACCGGGCCTGCGCCGCAGGCCAGCCGGGCCTGTTCTCGAAGGTCGGCCTGAAGACCTACGTCGATCCGCGTCATGGCGGCGCCAAGGTCAACGAGCTGACCACCGAGGACATCGTCAAGCTCGTCGAGGTCGATGGTGAGGAGTGGCTGTTCTACACGGCGACCAAGATCGACGTGGCGTTCATCCGCGCGACATCGGCCGACCCGTCCGGCAACCTCTCCTACGAGAAGGAGGCGCTGACCCTGGACTGCCTCGCGCAGGCCATGGCGGCCCGCAACAACGGCGGCATCGTCATCGCCCAGGTCGAGCGCATCGTCGACGACGGATATCTTCTGCCGAAGGACGTGCGCGTCCCCGGTATCCTCGTCGACTGCGTGGTAGTCGCCGAGCCCGAGATGCACCGCATGAATTACGGCGTCATGCACGACGCCGCGCTCGCGGGCGAGATCCGCGTTCCGGTGACGGGCATCAAGCGGATGCCGCTCAACGAGCGCAAGATCATCGCCCGGCGCGCCGCCTTCGAGCTGCCGCCGAACGGCGTCGTCAATCTCGGCGTCGGTGCGCCGGAGGGCATCTCGTCGGTCGCCAACGAGGAAAAGATCACGCCCTACATCACCCTCACCACCGAGGCGGGCGCGGTCGGCGGGGTGCTGGCCTCCGGTTCGAGCTTCGGTGCGGCGACCAATGCCGACTGCATCATCGACCAGAACCAGATGTTCGACTTCTACGACGGCGGCGGACTCGACATGACCTGCCTGGGCATGGCCGAGTGCGATGCCGCCGGCAACGTCAACACGTCCAAGTTCGGCGGCAAGCTGAATGGCTGCGGCGGCTTCATCAACATCTCGCAGAACGCCCGCACCGTGGTCTTTGCCGGCACGTTCACAGCCGGCGGCCTCGAGATCGCGGTGAACGACGGTCAGGTGCGCATCGTCAGCGAGGGCAAGGCGCGCAAATTCGTCACGCAGGTGCAGCAGAACACCTTCTCGGGTCCTTACGCGGTGGAGCGGTCGCAACCGGTCCTCTACGTGACCGAGCGCTGCGTGTTCCAGTTGACATCGGACGGTCTTGAACTGATCGAAGTCGCACCCGGCATCAATATCGAGCGGGACATCATCGCCCACATGGATTTCGCCCCCGTGGTGCGCAATCCCGTGCCGATGGATCCGCGCATCTTCCGCGACGAGCCGATGGAGCTGATCTCGGATCTGCTCAACCTCGATCTCAAGTCGCGTGTCAGCTACGATGGCGAGCGCAACATCCTCTTCATCAACTTGGAAGGCTGGTACTGCCGGGTGAAGGGCGACATGGACGAGCTGCGCATGACCATCGTCGAGGCCTGCCGCAAGGCCGGCCAGCGGGTCAACGCCGTGATCAACCACGATGGCTTCCGGCTCAACGAGAACCTTGTCGATGATTACGCCGGCATGGTCCAGTATCTGCAGGCGAACTACTACGCCACCACGACCCGGTACGCGACGAGTGCGTTCCTGCGCCTGAAGATGGAGGAGGCCCTGAACAACCGCGGGGTCGCGCCACACGTCTTCGAGCGCAAGGAGGAGGCGCAGGCCTTCGTCAGCAGCACCGAGGACAAGAAGGCCCGGAAGCGGATCTCTCCGGCGGTCGCCTCGGCGGCCTGAGGAGAGTGCCGGACGCAGGCGGCCGGCAATTCGGGGGATTTGCCGCGCCGTCCCGGACGGGTCGGCGTGGTGGACCGTCCGGGGCCGGCATTCAGCGCGTCGTCGGTGGCTCTCGTGGGAGGGCCAAGCCCCGGCTCCCCGCGGTTGTCGGCAGATCACGCGTTCGCCGAGCCCGACCCGCCATCCGCGGCGATAGTGTTTCCGGAGGATCTCCAGGCCGGATACGCCCAAGCAGACTGGGGCTGATTCCGACGCATGCACGCGCCGTTTCTTCCCGTATAGGTTGGGCCGGCCCAGTTCCGTCCGGCCATGTCGGCGCACGCCTCGGGGAGGTCCGCTCCTGCACGCTCATCAGAACCTCGCCGTCGCGACGGCCGATGCCGGACGCGCCCAGCCCCCCTGGGCCGAGCGCGTCGCCGACCTCGCCCATGCGGCTCTGATCGAGGAACTGGAGACCTGGCCGAAGCCCGGCCTCGTCAGCCCGGTGGATTCCGGCAGCCACGACGACATGGATGCCGCCACCCTCCACCGGAGCGCGGCGGCGATCCGGCCGTTCTTCGCCGATCTGGTCTCGGCGGGCAGCCGAGGGGCGGAGATGGCGGAACTCCGCGGGATCGGGCTGCGGGCCGAGGCCGCGATGATGCGGGCCACCGGCGACGTCAACGCGCATCGCGGCGCCATCTTCTCCCTCGGTCTGATCTGCGCGGCGGCCGGCACGCCGGACACGGGGCGCGGATCCGCCGAGGCGCGGGCCGAACGCGTCGGGCATCTGTGGGGAGCGGCGATCGCCGGGGCCCCTGTCTCGCCGGTGAGCCATGGCGGACGGGCGGTGCGCCGCTTCGGAGTCGGCGGTGCCAGCGCCGAGGCGGCGGCCGGCTTCCCGACGATCCGTACGGTCGGCCTGCCGGCGCTGCGCGCCGGGCGCGCCTGCCGGCCGGGCGAGCCTGAGGCGGCGCGCGTGCACTGCTTCTTCGCGCTGCTGGCGGTGGTCGACGATACCAATCTCCTCCATCGCGGGGGACCCGACGGCCTCGGATGGGCGCAGACGGCGGCGGCGGACTTTCTCGCGGACGGCGGAATCGCGGCGCCGGGCTGGCGGGACCGGGCGGCTGCGATCCACCGCGCCTTCGTGGCGACGCGCCTCAGCCCGGGTGGCTGCGCGGATCTCCTCGCCGCGACGCTTCTGCTCGACGCGCTCGCCGCCGCTGGTTGAGAGCGACGGTGCGAACCGATCCGCGCGGCCGCGTTCCACTGGCGGCATACGTCGGGGCACGCGCAGCCTTCATCCGGCCGGCCCATCATCGGGAGCCCCCTCGTTCGTGACCTGCTTCAGGATCGTCCTCCTCGCGCTCGCCGTGCTCTTCGTCCTGCCCGTGGCGGCATCGGCCGTGCTCTACGCGACCCGGGCGAGTGGCGACTGGCGTCTCGCGGATCGGTCCAGCGTCGGTCTGCTGCCACGCGCGGATGCGCATCCCGGCGCCGTGCTGCGCATCTTCTCGGCGCGGACCGTGAGCTGGCGCGGCATCGTGGCCACGCATAGCTGGATCGTCATCAAGGACCGCGACGCCCCCGCCTTCAGCCGGTTCGACTACACGGCCTGGGGCCAGCCGATCTGGGTCGACCGGTTCGTGCCGGACGGGCGCTGGTTTGGAAATCCGCCGTCGGTCGTGTTCGCGGCGGACGGGCCGGAGGCGGAGGCGATGCTCCCGCGGATCCGCAGGGCTGTGGCCGAGTACCGCTATAGCCGGCCCGGCGACTATGTCGTCTGGCCTGGGCCCAACTCGAACACCTTCGTGGCCGCCGTGATGGCGGCGGTGCCGGAGATCCGCGCCAGCCTGCCGACGACGGCGATCGGCAAGGATTTCCCCTACGACGGGCGCTGGGCCGGCCTGACGCCCTCCCGGACCGGAATCCGCGTCAATCTCGGCGGCTATGCCGGAGTGACCCTCGGCTGGGTCGAGGGATTCGAGCTGAACCTGCTCGGAGGCGTCGCGGGGATCGACCTGCGGCGACCCGGGATCAAGCTGCCGGCGGTGGGCCGGCTCGGCCTCTGAGCGGCGGATCCGGCCACCACCCTGGCAGGCGTGCGCGCAGTCGCGCACGCCGAACCGGTCCTACGGCGCGAGGTCGTGGACCGGCTCCTTCACCGGCGTAGCACTGCTGTTGAGCACGGTGCTGCCGGTCGGGACCGGTTTCAGCACGGCCCGGTCGATCTGCGGCGGCGTCGGCAGCTGGAGCTGTGCGCTGGTCTCGGCCCATTCCTGGGCGACGCGCTCGGGATCGTCGTTGAGCCTCGTGCCGTAGCTGGGGACAATCGCCCGGATCTTGGCCTGCCATTCCGGCGTGGCGACCTTCTGGGCGAACACCTTCTCCAGCACCTGCAGCATGATCGGCGCCGCCGTCGAGGCCCCGGGCGAGGCCCCGAGCAGGGCCGCGATGCTGCCGTCCTTGGCGTTGACGATCTCCGTTCCGAGCTTCAGGACGCCGCCCTTGTTCGCGTCGCGCTTGATGATCTGGACGCGCTGGCCCGCCTGCCAGAGACGCCACTCCGCCTTTTTGGCGTTCGGGAAGTACGCGCGGAGCGCCGCGATCCGGTCGTCGTCCGACAGCATGAGCTGTCCGGCGAGGTACTCGACCAGCGGGAATTCGTCGACGCCGACCTTCATCATCGGCCAGATATTGCTGGTGGTGGTGGAGCTGAGGAGATCGAAATAGGAGCCTTCCTTCAGGAACTTGGTCGAGAAGGTCGCGAAGGGCCCGAACAGGATCACGCGCTTGCCGCCGAGCATGCGGGTGTCGAGATGGGGCACCGACATGGGCGGCGAGCCCACGGACGCCTTGCCGTAAGCCTTGGCGAGGTGGAGCGTGGCGACGTCGGGATTGTCGTTGATCAGGAACGAGCCGCCCACGGGGAAGCCGGCGTAATCGTCACCCTCCGGAATGCCGGATTTCTGCAGGAGGTGCAGGGCGCCGCCGCCTGCACCGATGAAGACGAACTTGGCGTCGACCGTCCGGCGCGTGCCGTCCTTGAGGTTCTTCGAGGTCACACGCCACGAGCCGTCGGCATTCTTCGCGATGGTCTCGACTTCGGTCGACAGCCGGAGCTTGAAGCTCGGCTGCTTCTGCAGATGGGCGACGTATTGACGGGTCACCTCACCCCACTCGCAGTCGGTGCCCAGCGGCGACCACGTCGCGGCGACCTTCTGCTTCGGATCGCGCCCCTCCATCATCAGGGGCACCCATTTGCGGAGCTGCTCCGGATCCTCCGAATACGCCATGCCGGCGAAGAGCGGGCTCCCCTTGAGAGCCTCCCAGCGCTTTTTCAGGTACGCGATGTTGTCGTCGCCCCAGACGAAGCTCATGTGCGGCGTATAGTTGATGAAGGTGTGCGGATCCTTCATCACGCCGGTCCTGACCTGATGCGCCAGGAACTGACGGGTGACCTGGAAAGCTTCGTTGATCTCGACCGCCTTGGCGATCTCGATCTGTCCCGTCTTGTTCTCGGGCGTATAGTTCAACTCCGCCAGGGCCGAGTGTCCGGTGCCGGCATTGTTCCAGCCGTTGGAGCTCTCCAGGGCGACCTGATCGAGCCGCTCGACCATCTGGATCGACCAATCCGGCTCCAATGCATTCAACCAGATGCCGAGGGTCGCGCTCATGATCCCGCCGCCGATCAGCAGCACGTCGACGGTGCCGTCGGCACCGTCGGCCAGGACCGGCGAGCCCGGCAGCGCGGCCACGGCCAGGCCCGTCGCGGCCGTTCCAAGGATCTGACGCCGGCTGAGAGGCAGCGCGGCCGAGGCACGGCGGTTACGCAGGTCGTGAGTCTCGTCGTCGCCACGCATGGGCAGATCCCGCTTTTTGCGTACCGGACAGGCCCGATCGGCCGATCCGCGTACGGAAGACACTCGATACGACGAGCGAGAGCCCCGCTCGTCAGGCCTTCCGGATCGTTTCCCCGTTGCCGTGGCGGCGTGGCGGCGGTCTCGATCGACCCGACACGACGGTCCGGCGCGTGTCCGCAGCGGTGCGAAGTTCCGATGCCCGCGCAGATCGCGAGGCGACGGAACGTACCGATGCGACGCGCGTGTCTCCTGCCACTCGGACGCTCGATCCGGCCGGAGCCGTAATCTTCGGTCCAAGACCTCGAACGCGCACAGGCGCGATCGCCGAGGGGGAGGAAAGACGCTGGCTGGCTTAGCTCAGCAGATTGATGTCGGCCTCTTAGAGGACGAGGCTCGAAAGGACAATCGCTGCAGGGGTTGCATTCACCGTCTGCCTGTCAGGCCCGGATGCAAGCATCGAAGGTTGACGACCACCCTCGGTATGACAGGCGAGCACGATCGGGCGCCGCCGATAGACTGTCCGGGATCGTGCGTCCGGATCCGTGATCGACGTTATCGGATGGACTGGCAACGGCTGATGCTGCGCGACGGCCGGCCGTCGGTTCAGTTCGGCATGACGCGCCCTGGCGTCGTCAAGTCGGTTCAGTCGCCGTCCATCCGGGTGGCGCGTCGCAGCTCGGAGGCGATCCTTTCGGGCGCCTTGGCGGTCTGGACGCCGGTGACCCACCGGTCTCTCCCGATCCGGTGGCAGACGGTACCGGCGACGAGGGTCTCCATGTGCGCGGTCCGAACGGGCCGGAGGATTCCAGCTTGCGGACGCTGCCCATCGCATCGATGAGCGGGCCGGCCTCTCGGTCCGTGACCTCGGACGGCACGACCGGCCGGTTCAAGGCGCGATGCGCGGCGCGCCGCCGGCTCAGGTCGCGGGGCGGGCTCAACCGCCGTTGCGGGCCATCCGGGTCGTGACCGTACCGGCGGCGAGGCTCGGGAGCGGATCCTGCGTGCCGCTGACCACGACGAGGCGCTGCACCTCGCCGCGCAGGAAGGCCTGAAGGAACCGCTCGTAGTCGCGGAACGACACGCAGCCGTTCGAATCACCGCGCGGCCCCAGCATGTAAGTGTGCGCCAGAAGGCCGACACGGCCATAGACCGCCTCGTTGCCGCCCACCGGCGTGAGCCGGATAGCCCGAACCCCGTGGAACGGCCGCTCGCGCTCGGTGAGATCGTAGGTTCCAGGCGGCGTCGGCCCGCGCATCCGCACATTGACGAGGCGGGGATCGTCCAGCCCCTCCCCGAGACCCGAATGGGCCTCAAGACGCTCGCCGTTCGGCAGCGTCACGGTCTTGGCGGCGATGTTGTAGACGGCCACTCCGCCCGTCGGGCTCGGCGCCGGGGACAGCGCCAGCGGCGGCGAGATGCGCCGTTGTGGCGCCACGTCCGCAGGCTTGCTCTCCAGAGCGGCGTAGGCGAGAGCCGGTCCGCGCTCGATGCCGAAGAGCTTCTCGAGGAAGGACCGCTCGTCGGTCTGGGGAGCGGGCTGCGCCACAGGCGGGACGTCGCGGCGCGCCATGCGCCGGTCGGACCGACGCGCGAAGCCGGTTCCGGCCGGCGCACGGAATTCGGGCGGCCGCGGAATCGGAAGCGGGACGACCATCGCGGCCTGCGGCGGCGCCGCGGCTTTCGGTTCGGTCTCGGCGCCGGGCTCCGGCACGGGTTCTGGTGTCAAAGCGGGCGGCGCGATCTGGGTCCAAGCCCAGCGCGACAGCTTTCCGCCGGCGGCTTCCCGCCACGGATCAGGCGATCCCACCGTTTCCGATTCGACGACGGTGGCCGCCGCCGTCTCAGCGGCATCCGATCTTTCGGTCGACGCCTCCGTTCGGGCGATCTCGATCTCGGCGGCCGGATCCGGGGCGCGGTGCAGGACGCTGCCTCCGAGGGCAGCGAGGGCTACCACGCCGGTGAGCACCGAAAGGGGCGCCAGCCAGGCGCCGCGCGCAGTCTGGGATTTGAGGCCGTCCAGCGGCACGGATTCGACAGCCATGCGGTTGCCCATGCTCCTCGTCGCGAGACGGGGCAGACCGGCGGCAGCCCTCCACCACAGGGTGAGGAATCGCCGCGGGCGGACCGGCCCCGCTCAAAGCGAGACAGCGGGGTCGGGCCGGCTTTTCTGCGGCGATGCGATGGTCGATCTTGGATCGATCGAGACCATTTTCAGGCGCACCGCCACCAGTGTTCGTGTCTCTAAGACACGGATCTATGTGCGATAGACTGCTAGTCGTTGTCGATTTGACGCCCGAGCAGCGCGATCGCCTTCTCGTAGACCGGGGCCGCGTTCCAGCCCTGGATCGCCGCGAAGTTCGGCTCGCCGGGCTGGTAGCCGGCGCCGGCCCGCCAGCCATGGGCCTTGAGGAAGTTCGCGGTCGACGACAGGGCCGCCCCGACATTGTTGAGGTCGCCGGTGCCGTAGGTGAGCACGTTCTTCGGCAGGAACTGCGTGTGGCCGACCTCGCCATGCGCCGCGCCGCGGGTGCTCGGGGTGAGCAGGCCGCGATCGACGAGGGTCAAGGCGGCGTAGAGCTGATCCGTGAAGTATTCGGAGCGGCGGCAATCATAGGCGAGCGTCGCCACCGCCGAGAGCGTATTGACGTTGCCGCGCACGGCGCCGAAGCCGGTCTCCATGCCCCAGATCGCTAGGAGCGGTCCCGGCGGGACGCCGTAACGCTGCTCGATGGACTCGAAGAGGGCAGCGTTCTGCCGCTTCAGGGCGCGTCCGCGGGACACGATGGTCGGGCCGCCGCGCTTGGCGAGGAATTGCTCAAGCGACAGCTTGAAGCTGTGCTGTCCGCGATCCGCCGAGATCGTGGCGGTGGAATAGGTGGTGTTCTGCAATGCCGCGAGGCTGGCAGCGCTGGCCCGGCCGCGCGCCTCCTCGGCAAACTGCCGCTTCCACGCATCGAACCCGGCCGCTGTGTTGCCGCACTGCGCAGCCTGCACCTGCCCGGCGCTGAGGGCGATCCCGGCAAAGGCCGCGACCGCGATGGTCTGACGCCGCAAATTCTCGATCACGCGAAACACTCCTTCGGCGCGTCCTCGCGCCCTGTCCTGCTGGCGATACCGGGCCACATCTGGTCGATAAGAGGGCGAGAAGATGTCGAAGGGGCGACCTTCACCTTTCTCGCCCTCAAATCATTGCGCATCCGCGGATCTCCGACGAGAGCGCGGTGGCTGCGGGTTGGCGGCATCGTGAATGCCGCGTTTTCAGGCGTAGCCACCGCTTGAGAGGCGCGAGCCACGGTTCAAAGAACAGGCATTGGGCGGATCGCATTCCTGGCGTCGGTCGAAGATGTTCCGTCTGGATCATCGCTATTTTGCCAACGAAATTAGGATTGGCTCGCGCCGTTGATGATACTGTCACAACGCTGTCAAACGACGGACATAGCTTTGCCGGCGGAAAGACTTCTGCGGAGGGGCGGCGTGGGGTCGATGATTGTCGGTGTGGCTCGGCATGAACCAAGAGTCCGCCACCCGCATTTGCGCTCCTCCTGATCGGCCGATGCTGTCTCGCAAAGCTTGCGGTCGATCGGGCCAGGGCGCAGGCGGTCGCGCATCCTCCGCCTGCGGAGCAGCCGGTCCGAACCCGCGCTGACACGAATTCGATCCCGAACGCACGACCGAAATCCGCAACACCGGCGGTCAGACCAAGACCGCCCCTGCGCCGACCTTGCCGACATCGAGACAGGATGCTCATGGCCATCGGAATGCACGATACCGGTTCCTCGCGTCCGGCGAAGCTCGGTCCCGATCTCGACCGCGACGGAGTCGCCAAGGCCTATGGCCGTTGGGCGCCAGTCTACGATCTGGTCTTCGGGCCCGTCTTCGCGCAGGGCCGGACCCTGGCGGCGGCGGCCGCGGAACGGATCGGCGGCCGGATCCTGGAGGTCGGGGTCGGAACGGGTCTGTCCCTGCCCGCCTACCGGCACGCCCGCAGCATCGTCGGGATCGATATCTCGGCCCCCATGCTGGAGAAGGCGCGCCAACGGGTGGCGCGGCTGCGCCTGCGCAATGTCGAGCGTCTCGCCGTGATGGACGCGGAGCATCTCGACTTCGCCGACGCGTCCTTCGACGTGGTAGTGGCGCAGTACGTCGTCACGGCGGTGCCCAATCCCGAGGCGGCGCTGGACGAGTTCGCCCGGGTGCTCCGCCCCGGCGGCGAGATCGTGATCACCACCCGGATCGGTGCCGAGTCCGGCCTTCGGCGCGTCGTCGAGCACGCCCTCGCGCCGGTGACCAGCCGCCTCGGCTGGCGGACCGAGTTCGCCTGGGAGCGCTATGCCGCCTGGGCCGTGACTGCACCCGTGGAAATCGTCGAGCGCCGGGCGCTCCCGCCCCTCGGCCACTTCTCCCTCCTCCGCCTGCGCAAGCGCGACGCCTGAGGGTGCCTCACCTCCGACCAGCCCACCCAAATCCGAGCGGGGACGAACACCATGGCGAGTTTTCTGGACGCGCTGCGCGTGCAGCGCTGGGACGATCATCGATACTACCACCACAACCGCATCAACCAGAGCCTGCACGTCGTCAGCGCGATCAGTTTTCTGTTCGCCTATGCCCTGGCGTTCAAGGATCCGGCCACGGCGGCGTTGATCGGTTGGCTCGTGGCGATGACCTCCCGGCAGGCCGGCCACCTCTTCTTCGAGCCGAAGGGCTACGACCACATCAACGACGCGACGCACGAGCACAAGGAAGAGATCAAGGTCGGCTACAACCTGCAACGCAAGGTCGTACTCCTGGCGATCTGGGCCCTGTCGCCTCTGCCGCTCTATTTCGACCCGAGCCTGTTCGGATTGATCTCACCGCACCAGACCACCGCGGACCTGATCCGCAACGTGGGCTGGATCTGGCTGTGGCTGGCGGTGGCCGGGCTGCTGTTCCGGATGGTGCAACTCTTCGTCCAGCGCGACGTGCAGACCGGTCTCGTCTGGGTCGCCAAGATCCTTACGGACCCGTTTCACGACATCAAGCTCTACCATAAGGCGCCGCTCGCGCTGCTGCACGGCGAACTGGTCGAGGAGCAGGAGCCGCACGAGCGCGGCGCCTAGGGCTGGATCCCGCGCCGAGCGCGCGGCTCGGCGCCCCGGATCAGTCGTGATCCGGGGCGCGCAGGCCCAGCCGGGTGCCGAGCCTGCCCAGGCGCACCGCCGCGACCTCCCGCAGGATCGACCGGCGGATCGCCTTGTCGCTGGGGGCGCCACCCTCCCACCACCCATCCGACCGCATCGCCTGCGCCGCCGCCACGAAGCGCGTCGCCACGGCCTCGAAGGCCGCGTCGTCGTAGGCGAGGCTGAAGATCAAACGGCCGGTCCCGACCCACGACAGGGCCAATCCCTCCGCGCGCAGGTAGAATTGCAGCATCCAGTTGTAGCGCGACGGCTTGGTGTACAGGACCGTCCACACCGTCGACATGTTGGCGACCCGCACCGGCAGGTCGGCGTCCGCCAGCAGGGCGTTGAGGCGCCGCGCCCGCCCGTCCCAGGTCGCGTCGAGGTCGGCATAGAGGGCAGCGACCGCTGGGGTGTCCAGCCGCTCGAGGAACGCGCCCATGGCGCCCATCACGTAGGGATGGGCATTGAAGGTCCCGCGGGCGAAGCAGATGTCGACGGGACGATCGTCCCGGTAGCGGCGCATCAGGTCGGCGCGCCCGCACAGGACGCCGACGGGCAGCCCGCCACCGAGCGTCTTGCCGTAGGTGACCATGTCGGCACGCACGCCGAAATACTCCTGCGCGCCGCCGCGGGCGAGACGGAAGCCGAGGAAGACCTCGTCGAGAATCAGCACGATCCCCCGGGCGCTGCACACCGCCCGCAGGTCGTGAAGCCACTTGGTGTAGGCGGCGCGGTCGAAGGACGCCCTGCGACCGCTGTCCACCAGCGCGGAATCGGCCGGCGCGCCGGCATTCGGGTGCAGGGCCTGGAGCGGGTTGACCAGGACGCAGGCGACGTCGCGGCGGGTGGCGAGCACCTGCAGCGTCCGCTCCGACATGTCGGCCAGGGTGAGCGTGTCGCGGGTCGGGACCGGGTTGCCGATGCCGGGCTGCACCTCGCCCCACCAGCCGTGATAGGCGCCGCAGAGCCGCACAATCCTGCGCCGGCCGGTGTGGTAGCGGGCGAGTCGGACCGCCTGCATCACCGCCTCGGTGCCCGACATGTGGAACGAGACCTCGTCGAGTCCCGAGATCGCCTTCAGCCGCGCGACGTTGCCGGAGACGACCGGGTGCAGCGGCCCGAGGACGGGGCCGAGCGCCGCGACGCGGGTGGCGCCCTCCTCCAGACAGGCGCGGTAGAAATCGACGCCGAACAGATTCACGCCGTAGGAGCCGGCGAGGTCGTAGAAGACGTTGCCGTCGAGATCCGTGACGGTCACGCCCGCGGCCGACGCCGCGAAGGCGCCTGTCCCCAGATGCGCGCGCACGTGGCGGGCATACTGGAACGGCACCCGGTACAGCCCGGTGAACTGCAGATCCGAGAGGCCGTCGCGCACCGCCTCGGTCTCGGCCCGCGTCCGGGCGAAGCGTGTCCGGAACCGGTCGGAGAGCCCGGCGAAACCCGCCTCGCGGCGCAGGGCCACCGCTTCGTCCGGTTCGTCCGACCGGAAGAAGGCGCGCTCCGAATAAGCGTAGTGCGGGATCAGCCCGGCGACGCGCCGGGCCATGCGGGCATGGCCGGTGAGCGAACGGTGCTTCGCCCGCGACAATTGCAGGCGCTCTGCCGCGCGCGGCAGGGCGAGAACCGCGGCAGCGGCGGTGGCGGACAGGGTGATGAGGAGCGCGGACATCGCCCCGCGCCCTATCGGAGACGGTTCACGGCATGATGACGGTTGCCCGATCCCGGTTGCGGGCGGTCCTGGCGCGGGTCGGCGCGCAGGAGGATCTCAATTTCCTTTTGACGAACCGCCTTCCGCGCCGGTTCGCCACCCGGTTCATGGGCCGGTTCAGCCGGATCGAACAGCCCCTGGTGCGCGACCTCTCGATCGCGACGTGGCGGTTGTTCTGCGACGTCGATCTCCGCGACGCCGAGGAGACGCGCTTTCCCAGCCTTCACGCCGCCTTCGTGCGCGCCCTACGCCCGGGCGCCCGGCCGGTTGCCCCCGATCCCGCAGTGCTCACCAGCCCCAGCGACGCGATCCTGGGCGCCCATGGCCGCATCGAAGCGGGACGCCTGTTTCAGATCAAGGGCCTGTCCTATCCGCTCGCCGATTTGCTCGGCGGCGACGTCACGCTGGCGCGCGCCCATGAAGGCGGCTGTTATGCCACCCTGCGGCTGACGGCCGGGATGTACCATCGGTTTCACGCGCCGCACGATCTGCGCGTCGAGTCGGTCCGGCACATCTGGGGCGATACCTGGAACGTGAATCCGATCGCGTTGAAGCGTGTCGAGGCGCTGTTCTGCCGGAACGAGCGCGCGATCCTGCGCCTGCGCCTCGCGGAAGGCGGCCATGCCGTGACCCTGGTGCCCGTGGCGGCCATCCTCGTGGCGGGCTTACGCCTCGGCTTCTTGCCCGAAGGGCTTGCCCTGCGCGAGACCGGGGGGCGGACCTTGCCCAGCGCCGCGCATCTGGCGAAGGGCGCGGAGATGGGCTGGTTCGAGCACGGCTCCACCATCGTGGTGCTGGCACCGCCGGGCTTCACGCTCTGTCCGGAACTCTCCGTGGGGTCGCGTCTGCGCGTCGGCGAGCCCCTGATGCGCCTTCCGGAGCCGCCCATCCGCTGACGATCTGCGCCGCCCTCGCCCGCACCTTTCGCGCCGGGCTGGAGAAGCCGCGCCTTGCCGACCCGGCACGCTCTGCGATGCGCTTCACTGGGGACTCACACGGCCCCGATCAGCACGCGACGGGCAGGATGCGCCGGCGCTGCCCACCACGTGCGCGCGCCTCCCGGCCCGGCAGAGGCCGGACCGTGCTGTACCGCGCCATCACACAGGCTTGTCATTTCTCGGCAAAGCTTGTCCTGATTTGAGGAATCCCCACAGGGAGTGCTCTCAAATGAGCTTGGCCTAAAGCACACGGAACTCTGTCCATACAGATCCGTGCTTACAGAGAAGTTTGACCTTGTTCGCGAACGGCCCCTCACGTCCGCTCAGCTTCGCGTTTCCGTGTTCTCGACCGACTGCGGCTTCCGCGATGGCTCGGAGGATAACAAATTGCCCTCGTCTCACCGTCTCACCGTCTCACCGTCACGGTTTTTCGGATTGAGGCGGCAGTACCACAGCCTGGTTCCGGAAAAGAATCTGCGCAGCACAGTCCGCAGCAGATCCGACAACCCGCCTTGGTGCACGCTAACATGAGAATTTGTCTTGATTTCTGTTACCTCTGGAGGGGCGGTCTCATTTAAGTTTATCCCGATTTGTAGGGAACGTGATCCGCCTCGCTCCCTAGACCCGACATGCCCAGGCGCGGATGCCTGGTCCAACCCTTGGAAACAGAGGCCGGCATCAAACCCGATGCCGGCTCGATCATAGGGCCGATGGGTCCAGACCGCGTCCTTAGCGTGATCTGCGGACCGGACCATGCCCTTCGGGTTGCCGTACTTTCTTTTCGGAATGGCCGCGAGGACACCACCGGCCCCCAACGCCGGGGGGCATCCGGTCGAGCGCCCTGATCGTTCAGGTCCGAGGAGGCGCCCTGGCGGTCGGCTCGGCTGGCTTCGCCGATACCGTCGCTGCGGTCCTCACGTGTTCGGATCGGCCGCTCCACGATGATCTGGACGGCGGCCCGGCATGCACGAGGAAGCCGCCTCGGGACGAGGCGAGCCGGACGGCTGGGACAGCCGAGGCAGACTATCATGAAAGCGTGTCCCGATTTACGGCCCTGCCAATGGTACGCACTCAAGAGAGCTTATCCCGATTGTCAGGGAAGCCTGTCCTCACGCCCGGGATGTGCTTGAAGCCGGTGGCCTCCGCAGAGGGGGTGGCCTCCGCAGAGGGGCGCCCGTGACCGCGCCGCCCCTCTGCGGACATGATGATTCCCGTGTTGGGCCTGAGCCAGGACCGCTGGCCGGGACGAAACCTTTTCGGTTTCGCGGCCTGATCGGGCATCCACTCCCCGGAATTGCCGCGCGCAGGAATGCTCTCCGCTTTCGACGGGCAGGGCGACACCCACGTCGGACGGGGTCTGCGGAGAGCGGGGAGCGTTTGCGAGGCGGTCGTCGAGCTCCCTGCCCTCTTCCTTCGTCGAGGTCACGAAATCGGGGACCGCGGGTCGAAACACCGGTCCTGGGCGGGCACAGCCCCGACGCCGTCGGTCATCGAGGCCGTCTCAGCTCGCCGCGCTCAGGTCCCTTGCCCTCCTGAGCACGCCGACCATGGCTGGTTCGATGTCCGTCGAGCGAGTGACCGAGGCACCCCCGCCGGGAACAAGATCCAGGTCGTGGCGGCGACCGAGCGCCGTGGGCTCGCTCATGAGGCGCCGGCACAGCAATTCCGCCAACGACGGATCCTCGACGGCACAGACGATCTGCCGGCCCGACCGCTGCAGGGCCGACAGGACCTCGACCAAGTGCAAGGCCCGGAAATCATCGATGTGCTGGACCGGGTCGTCGAGCATGAGCGTCCGCCAATTGCACCATGGCCGGGACAGGTGAACGGAGAGGAGGAAGGCCAGCCCGGCCGCACGCCTCTGCCCGCTGCTGAACACGAATTGCGGGTTCAAGCCGTTGCCGACCCGCAGGCTCAGGAAACGCCTGACGTCGCCGCGTATGCCGTAATCGATGGTCCGCCACTCGGAATGCGGGCGAAGCCGCTGGTACAGCTCGTTCAGCAGCGGGCTGATAACCGCCAGGCGCTCGTCGATGATCTCGGCATTCGTCCTGCGGACCGTACGATCCAGCGTCCGGGCGGTCGTCACCGCAGCGTGGGCGCGCGCGAGCCGGTCGCTCGCGTCGTCGGCCTCTGCCCGAAGCGCTTCGAGGCGCGCTTCGAGCTCCGTTACGCGTTCCACCGCCTGCGAAGCTTCCAAGGTGAGGATGCTCCGTTCCAGGTCGATCAACCGACTCCTTTCGGCCTCCACCACCTCCTCCAGGGCCTCTGGGTCGTAGGCCAGCTCTCCATCCAGGGAACGTCGCACGAGCTCGGCCGAAAGCGCCTCTTCCCGGGCTTCCAGCTCGGCTTGGGCGGACGCGAGGCGATGGACGACCGTCTCGGCCTGCTTCAGGATCTCGCCGGCATCCTCGACCCGGGTTCGGGCCGCCGCGACCTCGCCTCGCGCCTCCGGCACTGCCGACCGCCGGGCGGCGAGGCGCTGGCGCGCGGATGCGAGCCCCGTCTCGAACTCGGGGGCGCCCTGCGGCGCGCGGCATAGCGGGCAACGGTCGTCATGCAGGCCGATCCGGCTGCCGTGATCGACCAGGATCGCGAGCGACGCGGCGAGGCCGTCGCTTTCCTGTTCACGGTCCAGGCGCGCCTCGGCGGCCTGCAGCTGGCGGCGGGCTTCCTGGACCGCGACCTCGGCTTCGGCCACCGCCACCGCGTCCCGGCCTGCGCTGTCGCCGTGTCGCGCGACCGTGTCGCGCAATGCGGCCACCGCGCGAGCCTCGTCGGCGACCCATCCCATCTCGCCGAGGTTCGAACGGCGCCTGGCCAGCGTCTTCCGAGCTGCCGCGACCCGAGCTCCCAGGTCGGGGCCGGCCCCAGGCGTAAGCTCGTCCAGGGTGGCAAGGACGGCCGCGACGTCCCCGGCCTGCAGGGCGACGTCCCGGATCTGCTCCAAGTCGGTCAGCGCCGCGGTCAGACGTGCGCGCGCCTCCTCATAGGCCTGCGCGGCGGCATTGTGTACGGCCTCGGCGGAGGACAGGGCCTCGCGAGCCTTGGCGGCGTAATCCGGACCCTCGATGGCGCCCAGCGCCGCGCGCACGAACTCGAACCGTTGCGTTTCCGTCAGGTCGAGGCTGAGCGCAGCGATCCATTCGTCGCGAATGATGGATGTCCTGCAGACCTGCTGGAGGGCCCGCTCGGGCTGCGCGCCCGGAACGCAGAGCATCGCCTCGATGCGTGCCGCGTCCCGGTCGGCGCCGGTCTCGCGCGAGCGCGTCACTGCGAAGCCGCTCCCGTCATCGGCGCGGAATCCCACGGTGACGAAGTGCGCCTCCGGGTGGCCTTCGCCGCGCCACCAGACGTAGTCGTCGAGGCTTTCCTTCGCCGCCTTGTCGACGAGGTACTTGTCGATTTGGCCGGTGAGGGCGAACTCGACCGCGTCGCACAGCGTGCTCTTCCCGACGCCGTTGCGTCCGCAGATCACGGTGAAGCCAGTGCCGAAATCGACCCGCTGGCGCTCCAGGAAGCCCCGGAAGCCGCACAGTTCGAGGTAGTCGAGCCTCATGGCGCATCCACCAGGATGCGCGCCACCTCGGAAGCGCTCGCCGCGCCCAGGAACGCGGCCACAGCGTCGTCCGGCAGGTCGCTCAAGCGCGCCCGCAGACGGGCCCGGTAATCGGCCCCGCCGATCTCGGGTGCGCTGAGGACCGGCAGGAGGGGCAACAACGTTCTTCGCAAATCGGCCACCGTGCGCAAGTCGCCGCGCGCGATCTTGCGGGTCATGGAGAAGTCCTCCTCGATCCGCTCGATCCGCCGCGCGAGGGCCGGTTCGGAGCCGCAAGCCAGGAACAAGGCGTAAACGTTCCAGGCCTTTGTGCCTGCAGAGCGCAACGAGGCCGCATGCCGGCCGAGCGTGGCCTGCTGGATTTGCTGCCAATCGGCGAGCAGGCTCTCGCCGCTCGCGAAGACGTGCAGGAATCCGACGACCGCCGCGTTCTCGAAGCAGACGACCGGCACGCTGCCGCCCGGCCAGGTCCAAGTCTCATAGCCTGCCGACCGGAGGAGCACCTCGGATTGAGTCGCTATGTCCATCACACGTCGAGCTCCCTGCGGGCGGCGGGAAGGTCGAGCCATGCCGCGGAGGCGCTCGGCCGGATTATGTCGCCCGGTCGCCCTTCCCGAACGACGTTCAACGGCAGGCCGACGTCGGTGGCTCCGGCGCAGACCACGATGTCGGCGACCTCGAACGGCGTCTCCCTGAACCGGTCCTGCACCGTCTGGAGCAGCATGCCCGAACCGTTCACGACCCTGATCCGGCGGCCCGCGAGATCATAGCCGACGGGGGTCTGGCTGGCACCGGCACGCCGCAGCAACAGGTGCGCGTAGCCCAGGACCTCGGACGGCCCCGGGTTCCGCAAGGTCGCCGCGGCGGTGGCCGGCACGCCCTCGGCGTCCCGTCGAAGGTCGTAGAGTTCCTCGCTGCCCAGGTCGGGCGGATCGAGCCAGCCCGCCTCACACTCCGCTCCGAGCTCGCTCTCCAACGCGGCGCGCCCGGCGTGCAGGACCTTGCGTAGGTACGCCTGGGAAAACGCCCTCCGGAGTTCGTCTAGGACTTCGGCCCCCGAACGCTGAACATGCGTGAACCGGACGTTCTCCGAATTGGCCAGGGTCCAGAGTTCGGGCGCCTTGGCCTGCAGGACGTCCTCGGGCGCCAAATCGACCAGCGTCACCGACAGCGGCGCGACGCCCGTCAATGCCTCGGCGAGAACGGTGTTGAGATAGGACCAATCCGACCAGAAGCCGACGACGAGCAGGTCGCTCTCGCGGAGGTGGTGGGCCATCCACGTCTTCGTCTTCTCGATGCGCGCGGCGATCACCCGGTCCTCGGTGAGCTGTGAGGCCGTCCAGACCGTGGCGCGCCGCTCGCGGACGGAGCAGCCATGAAACTTGAGCAGGGGCGCGTGCTTGCGGGCCTGGACCTTTGCCTCGTCGCCGTCGAGGGAGGCGAGGAGATCGAACCCGTATTCCTGCGCGCGGCGCTCGATCAGGGTGTCGTAATTCGCCGACACGACACCGGCGGCCAAGCGCGTGATCAGGAAGTCCGCCACCGCGGCGTGCCCGACGTTGGGCGGCCGGACGAAATCCTCCCAGGGCACGAGAGCGTCGATGAAGACCGACCCGAGCATGTCCTCCTTGGCGAAGATCTCCGCCAGGGACTCCAGGTCGCCGCGCAGTTCCTGCGGGCACTCCGGATCGATGCTCATGACATAGCGGTCGTAGCACCTGGCGGCCACGGTCCAGGCCGACGGCAGGGAACTCGGCGGCGCCATCGACAGGCCGGCGCCGCAGAGGAGGACGAGGCGCCCGGCTTCCATGGAGGCGAGCAATCGCGCACGAACCGCCGCGTCCAAACCGCCCCCCTTCGTCCGCCGGATCTTCGCCAAGGCGATAGACCGGAGGCACGCCTAAGGTAAAGCAAGGTGATCCGGCTTCCCGTTGCCCGCCCCGAGGGTTCACCGGTGCGTCGCACCCTGGAAGTCTCGCCGGCATAGGTGCGCGTGGCCGCCGGGGCGATGGGAAGGTTCGAGGCGTCTCATCCCGGGCCAGCATACGAACACGTGCTGGTGCGTCATGCCTGACTTGGAGGCCCGCCAGACCAACGTCGGGAAGATCCGGCTGCGGTTTCCTTACGGCAGCGTGAGTTGCACCGCGTGCGGAGCTTTGGCGGGTAGGCCGTACAACTCGCCCATCCGAGCGACGAACTCGGTCTGACCTCCGTAGCTGGGATGCCGGACCCGCTCGGCCGCCATACCCAAGTCCGCCAACGCCGCCTCGGCATCCCTCCCGATGGCGACCAGGACCCGGGGCCGCAATTCCGACACCAGCCATTCGAGGAGGTGGCGGGACGCCTGCCGTTCCCGACGGGTGTGGCAGCGATTGGACAGCGGGTCGCCCGACGCGTGCGGATGGAGCGGGAAGACGTTCCAGAGGAAGATCGGACGTCGCAGGTCCCGGAGAACCTGCCAGATCACCGTCGCCGTGCGCTCGGTCATCGCGGGGCCGCGGGTTGCCCGCGCCAGCGGCAATTGACCGTAGAGGCCGGCATGGGCGGAGAGGTGGGCCTCGTCCGTGAGCGCCAGGCCCGTGCGCCGCCCGCCACGGTACCCGAGGTCGCGCGCGATCCAGATCGAGTCGACGCCTCCGGCGAGGGCCGCCTCCAGCACGAGGCGCAGGTTCTCACGCCGGACCTGGGGCGCACCGACGCCGTCGTGGTCCGGGCAGGCCTCGGCGTAGGGGTTGAAGGTGTCGCTGAAGCGAAGCGCCGCGAGGGCCTCGATGAAGGCGCCAGGTGTCATGTCGGCAGGTCCTCGACCAGCATCTTCCGCCCGACCAGATCGAGCCGAAGGCGCCCGCGGCGCTTCTCCCGCAAGAAACGAAACGCTTCGTTACCGGCGAGGATGGCCTCTTCCCAAAGCCAGAGCGGGCAGGCCTCGACCTCGTAGCCGCGCACGAATTGCCTCACCGATTTCAGGAAGGCGAAGCCCAGGTCGCCCGGGCGCTGTCCTTCGAAGAAGCCGAGCTGCTTCGCCTCACCGAAGACGAACGTCGCCACGCCCTCCTCGATCAGGATCGCGCGCGCTCCGTCCTGCCCCTCGTCGACGCGGGCCTCGCTTTTCCTCTTCAGGCGGAACAGCGCGCGCGTCACCGGCGACCAGCCGAGGACGGCGGCGTAGGCATAGTGGAAGGCGTCGTGGAACCGGTAATCGTCCGGCTTCATGATGTTGTCGGTCAGGCGGTCGCCGATGAAGATGCCGTTGCATCGCTGCACGACGTACCGCCTGTCGTTCCCGCCGGTGCGCTCGAAGATGTCGATGGTCAACGCGCGGGGTAGGCGCTCTTCGTCCGGGAACGCCTCGTCGAACAGCGGCGGGGCGACGCGCGTCGCCGGCCAACGGTCCTCGGCCTTCGCGAGGTTGCGCATGGCGGCCTGCTCCAGGGTGACGCCGGCCTCGTTCGCGGCCGCGACGAGAAGGCCGAACACTGCGGAGAGACGCTCCAGGAGGTCCGGGCTTCCCGCGAGGTCGCCCCGCGCCCCCAGCGCGGCCAGCCGGCCGACGGCCCCGGCCAGCTGTAGCAGGGTGTGCTCGAAGGCGACGGTCGGGACGTGCAAAGGCAAGGCACGCTGCGGCTGCACGTCCGCGAAGGTCGGCTCGGGTCCCCCGGCGAGGTCCCGGCCGGCGAGATCCCCCAAGCGCAGCCCGGCGTGATCGGCGATCACCGCCAGGTACCAGAGCGCGTCGCCCATCTCCTCGACGACGCTCGCCTCGTAGCCGAGATAGGACCGCGCGTCGCGCTGCTTCTTCTTGGTCTCGCTCAGCAGGCTGCCCGTCTCGCCGAAGAGGCCGAGCACGGCCAGGTCGAGGCCGGTGCCCTTCCCTCGCGTCCGGTCCGTCCGGACCGCCCCGGCTTGATAACCGTTCAGGCTAAGCGGCGCCGTATCCATGTCCCCTCCCCGCTCCAGGTTGGCCTATCCTCAGGTTGCCATCGTCGGACCTTTCCGGCGCTCAGTCCAGGGTGCCGGTGCCCACCCGCGCCGCCGCGGACGGACCCTTGCCATACCGACCGCGGCTGACCACCTAAGCTTTACTGAGCCAGGCTCCCGGGCGTAATGCGCGACGGAAGGACCTGGGCACCGGGGAGAAGCCGCACATGCCGAAGGTTTGCGTGCTCGGTCCTGTCGACGACGAGGAACGCACGGCCCTGCTCAAGCTCTTGGCCGAGGCGGGCTGCGATGTCGTGGACGAGGAGGTCGCCGCCGTCGAGCCCGGCGAAGGGGAGGACGACGAGGGGGAAGACGGCGAGCACGTCGAGGATCCCGTTGCGCCGGAAGACGACGAGCCCGCACCCGCGGATGACGAGGCCCCCGCCGGTCACGCCGAGACGCCGGACGAGGACTTGGGGGTGATCGTGCTGTCTCCCGATTGCCTCGCGGACGAGGAGCTGGGGCGCGTGATGCAGCGGGCCGCCGCCCAGGGTCGTCGCGTGATCGGGATCTGGCCTCCTGGAACCCAGGACGAGACGCTGCCGCGCGCGTTCGAGGATTACGGCGGGGATACCGTCCCCTGGGATGCGGGCAGCCTGCGGGGCGCCCTACCGCGGAGGAACGCGAAGCCCGAGTGGTTGAAGCCCGACGCCCAGCCGCGGGCGGAGCGCCAGACCAAGCGGAACAAGTGCTGAGGCCGGCGTGCGCGTCCACTCCTACGTGATCGACCACGACCTCGGGTTCGCGCCCAATCCGTTCCACCGGGTGTGCACGCTGAGCGCGTGCAAACCGCTGATCCGGCAGCACGCGAGCGTCGGGGACTTCGTGGTCGGGACCGGCTCGATCCCGAACGGGATCAAGGACCGTGTCGTCTACTGGATGCGGGTCGACGAGATCCTCACCTTCGACCGGTACTGGGACGACGCTCGCTTCGGCGCCAAGCGACCGGTGATGTCCGGCAGCCGCATGCAGATCTACGGCGACAACATCTATCGCCGCTCGGCCGACGGCACCTTCGTCCAGGCCGATTCCTTCCATAGCGAGCCCGGGGGCGTCACCAGCCTGCCGAACCTGGTGCGCGACACCGGTCGGACGGACCGGGTGCTTCTCGGGCGCGAATACGCCTACTGGGGCGGTTCGGGCCCGCTGGTCCCCCAGGAACTGAGCGATCTCGTGCACAGCACGCAGGGCCATCGAAACCAGTTCACGCCCGAGCGGGTGAGCGCCTTCGTGACATGGCTCCGCGGCATGCCGGGCCGCGGCTTGCTGGGTCGGCCGGCGAACTGGCCAGCCTGAGAGCCGAGCGCCCCGGCGGCCCCACCGCCGGCGAACCCGGCCACGAGGCCATGGGCGTGACCCGCTACGAGGTGGCCTCGCCCCGGTCCTTCGGCGACATCGACGCCGCGCGCCGGCTGCCCCCGACGGGCGGCTAGGAAGGCGGCGCTTGCCGGAATGAGCCTGGCTCAGAAGCCTCTACCGCCGACTTGTCCCGTGCGATGCCAAGGGGCTTTCGAGTAGGGGTGACGGGCGGCGACCTTTCATCCGAGCCGGTCGGAAGTCCGGGCGGACAGCCGCTCGTGGCCATGGATCTGGCCTCGATCCGTCGAGCCACGGTGGCGGGACGCGAGCCGAGACCAGGCGTTCCCAAAGGCGTTGAATGGCGGCGGCACACATCGGGTTACGTCGTCCCGCCGCGTGCGCGCCGTCTCACTCGGTCCGTGGCAACCTCGGTGATGCCGATCCTTGCGCGCGGCTGCGCAGGACACGCTCTCAAGAAAGCTTGTCCCGTTTGCAGCACCGCGACAGCGGCGCTCTCAACACAGCTTGTCCCGATTTGCCCGGAACCTTGTCCCGCCGCGATGCGGACGCCCCGATCCGACCGCTCGCGGGGCCGTCCGGCTAAGGTGTTCGTGGGTCGGCCCACGCCACGACATGGCCTCGTGGAGCGGACGGGAGGGACGCCTTGGCCTTGCCGAACCGGACGTAGAGCGCCGGAAGGACCAGCAGCGTCAGGACGGTCGCGCTGGCCAAGCCGCCGATGACGACGGTCGCCAGCGGCCGCTGCACCTCCGCACCTGTGCCCGTCGCCAAAGCCATCGGCACGAAGCCCAGGGCGGCGACCAAGGCCGTCATAGCCACCGGCCGCAGCCGGGTCAGGGCGCCCTCGCGGACGGCATCCGGAATCGCCGTCCCCTCCGCCACGAGCGCGCGGATGTGGTTCAGCAGCACCAAGCCGTTCAGGACCGCGACGCCCGAGAGCGCGATGAACCCGACCGCGGCCGAGACCGAGAAGGGCATGTCGCGCAGCCACAGGGCCGCAACGCCGCCGGTCAGGGCCATCGGCACGGCGCTGAACACGATCAGCGCGTCGCGCCCGGACCCTAGCGCCCCGAGGAGCAGGAGGAAGATCAGCGCGAAGCAGGCCGGCACGACCGCCGCCAAGCGCTGGCGAGCGGCCGTCAGGTTCTCGAACTGCCCGCCCCACTTCACCTCGTAACCGGGCGGCAGCCGCACCTCGGCGGCGATGCGCGCCTGCGCCTCGGCCACCAGCGAGCCGATGTCGCGCCCGCGCACGTTCGCGGTGACCACGACGCGGCGGCGGCCGTTCTCGCGGCTCACCTGGTTCGGCCCCTCGCCCAAGGCGAACGAGGCGAGCTGCCGCAGCGGCACGCTCGTACCGCCGGCCGGCCCGGGAGCGGCCGGGACCCCGGTGCCCGTCCGCGCGGGCGCGGCCTGCGAGGGCGGTAGCGGCACCGGCAGGTTCCTCAACGCCTCGACGTCGCCCCGGGCGTCGTCGGCCAACCGGACCACGATGGCGAAGCGACGGTCGCCCTCGAACACCAGCCCGGCGTCCTTGCCGCCGACCGCCGTGCCGATGACGTCCTGCACGTCCGCCATGCTCAAGCCGCGCCGGGCGATCTCGCGCCGGTCGACCTTGATCTCCAGGAACGGCAGCCCGACCGCCTCCTCGACCTTCACGTCGGCGGCGCCCTCCAGGCTGCGCAGGATGCCGGCGATCTTGCGGGCGCCGTCGACCATCGGGCCGAACTCCTCGCCGAACACCTTCACCGCGAGGTCGTCGCGAACGCCCGCGATCAGCTCGTTGAAGCGCATCTGGATGGGCTGCGAGAACCCGAGCAGCGTGCCCGGGATCAGCTTCGCCTCGGCGTCCATGCGGGCGATCAACGATTCCTTCGCCTCGGACGGGTCCGGCCACTCCGCTTGGGGCCTCAGGATCAGGTAGGTGTCACAGGCGTTCGGCGGCATCGGGTCGGCGGCGATGTCGGGCGTGCCGCAGCGCGAGTAGACGAAGGCCACCTCCGGGAACTTGCTCATGGCGTCCTCGACGCCGAGCTGCATGGCCTGCGACTGCGAGATAGCCGTCGAGGGGATGCGCCGCGCCTCCATGACGATGTTCTTCTCGTCGAGCGTCGGGGTGAACTCCTGGCCGAGCCGCGTCGCCAGGGCCCCGGCCAGCCCGAGGACGACCACCGCGCCGCCTATGAAAGCCAAGGGCGTCCGGACCGCCCCGCCCAGCACCGGTCGATAGGCCGCCTTCAGTCCTCGGATCAGCAGGTTGTCGCCCTCGCCGACCCGCCCGGTGATGAAGGTCGCGACCATCGCCGGGACGAAGGTCAGGGACAGCACGAAGGCCGCCACGAGCGCGATCAGCACCGTCAGCGCCATGGGTGCGAAGGTCTTGCCCTCCACGCCGGTGAACGTCAGCAGCGGCACGTAGACCAGGATGATGATGGCCTGCCCGTAGACGCTCGGCTTGATCATCTCCTCGGCCGAGACGCGCACGGTCTCCAGCCGCTCGTCGAGGCTCAGCGTCCGTCCCAGCGCGTGCTGGCGCTCGGCCAGGTGGCGCAGGCTGTTCTCGGCGATGATGACCGCGCCGTCGACGATGAGCCCGAAGTCGAGCGCGCCGAGGCTCATCAGGTTGGCGCTGATGCGGCCCGCAAGCATGCCGGTCGCCGTCAGCATCATGGCGACGGGGATGACCAGGGCCGTGATGATCGCCGCCCGGATGTTGCCGAGCGCCAGGAACAGCACCGCGACGACCAGCAGCGCACCCTCGGCCAGGTTCCTGGACACCGTCCGGATCGTGGCGTCGACGAGGTCGGTCCGGCTGAGCAGCGTCCGGGCCTGGATGCCCGGCGGGAGAAGCTTGTTGATCTCCTTGATCTTGGCGTCCGCGGCCGCCGAGACGGTTCGGCTGTTCTCGCCGATGAGCATGAGGGCGGTGCCCAGCACGACCTCGCGGCCGTTCTCGCTGGCCGAGCCGGTCCGGAGCTCGCGGCCGATCCCGACCTCGGCGACGTCCCTCACCAGGATCGGTATCCCGGCCCGGGTCGCCACGACGACATCGCGGATCTGGTCGACGTTCTCGATCAGCCCTCCGGCCCGGACGACATAGCCCTCGCCGTTGCGCTCGACGTAGTTGGCGCCTCGGGTCACGTTGTTGGCTCCGATGGCCCGGGTCAGGTCGGCGAAGCCCAGGCCGTAGCCGACGAGCTTCATCGGGTCGGGCTTGACCTGGTACTCCTTGACGAAGCCGCCGATGGCATCGGCACCGGCCACGCCCGGCACGCTCTTCATCTGTGGCCGGATGATCCAATCCTGGACCGTGCGCAGGTAGACCGTGCGCTCGAAGTCGGACCTCAGCCGCTCGCCCTCGGGCGTCAGGTAGCTGCCGTCCGACTGCCAGCCCGGCAGGCCATCGCGGACCGGGGCGCCGTCGCCGGCGGCCTGGTACTCGACCGCCCACCAGTAAATCTCGCCGAGGCCGGTCGAGATCGGCCCGAGCCTGACCTCGACCCCGGGTGGCAGGGTGTTGCGCACCTCGCCCAGGCGCTCGTTCACCTGTTGCCTGGCGAAGTAGACGTCGACCTTGTCGCTGAACACGGCCGTGAGCTGGGCGAAGCCGTTGCGCGAGAAGGAGCGCAAGCTCTCCAGGCCCGGCGTGCCGGCGAGCGCCCGCTCGACCAGGACCGTGACCTGCTTCTCGATCTCGACCGGCGTCAGCGCCGGCGCGATGGCGTTGACCTGGACCTGGTTGTTGGTGACGTCCGGCACCGCGTCGATTGGCAGCCGCGCGAGCGACCAGGCCCCGAAGGCGGTGGCGATGAGCGTCACCAGGATGACCGCGTAGCGGTTGGCGACGGAGAAGGCGAGGATCGGGCGGATCACGGTTCAGTCCTCCGCCGCGGCCTTGCCGAGCTCGGACTTCAGCGTGAAGGTGTTGGCCACCGCCACGGCCTCGCCGGGCTCCAGCCCCTCCGTCACCTCCACGGCGGCGTCGTCCGACCGCCCGAGCTTCACCGGCCTAGCCTCGAAGCCCGCGGCCACCCGCACGAAGACGTTCGGTCTGCCCTCCAAGGTCTGGATGGCCGAGGCCGGGATGAGCACCCGCACCGGCTTGTCGGAGATCACGATCTCGGCACCCACGAAAGACCCGGGCCGCCAGGTCTCGTCCGGGTTGGCCAGTTCCGCGACGACCCGCGCCGCGCGCGTGGCCTGGTCGAGGACGGGCACGATGATGACGATGCGACCGCGCGCGGCCTCGCCGGTCGCCTCGGCCCGCACGGCCACCGCCTGGCCCTCGCGGACCAGCGGCAGGTCGCCGGGGCTCACCGCGAGATCGACCCAGACCGTCGACAGGTCTACGACGCTGTAGAGCTCGGTCTCCAGGTTGTCCCGGCCGACGGCCGCCCCGAGGTCGACGCGCCGCTCCACGACCTTGCCACCGAGCGGCGAGCGGATCTCCTGGCGCTCGAACTGCGCCTCCGGCTGGTTCGGCAACGCCTGGATCTCGGCTTGGCTGAGGCCGAGGAAGGTCAGCTTGCGGCGGGCCGCGTCCTCCTTGACCTTCAGGTCCTGGTAGCTCGCCTGCGAGCGCAGGTACTGCTGCTCGGACGAGATGCGCCTGTCCCAGAGCTCCTTGTCGCGCTCGTAGAGCGTCTTCTGCAGGGCGGCCGACACGCGTGCCGCCAAGTATTCTCCCTTGGCGTCGGCGATCTCGCGGCTGTCGAGGAGCGCCACGACCTCGCCCTTGGCGACCTTGTCGCCGAGCCCCTTGCGCAGCTCCACCACCGTGCCGGTGGTCTTCACCGCGATGCGGGCGGTCAGGTTGGCGTTCGGGACGATGGTGCCCGGCACGTGCAGGTGGCGCGAGAGGTTCCCGCCACCGACCCCGTCCGTGCGGATGCCGGCTTTGCCGACTTGGTCGTCCGTCAGCTTGACGAGGCCGGATCTCTCCGGCTCCGGACCGGCCGCCGCGTGCGGTTCGGGCTTGGCAGGCGCGGCGGCCCCCCTGGCGCCCGCCAGCATGGTGCGGACCGCATCGGGAGCGCCGGGCCACCAGGTCGCGATCAGGACGCCGCCGGCGAGGGCCAGCAGAACGGGGATGAGACGTCTGGACATGTCGGTGCCATGGACGGGCGGCCGCACGCGCACGGCGCCGTCGTTCGAGGATGGGAAGTGGCGGAAAGCCTCAGGCCCTCGGAGGCTCGAACGGTCCCTGCGCCCCGCCCCCGGCTCGGAAGACGTCGTCCAGGCGGGCGAACGACCGCGCCGCCGACGTGGCCACGCTCGCGGGAGCCTTGGCGGCGACGGGCATCACGCCCTGCGCGTGCGATTGCGCGTGGTGGACCAGGTCATCGGCATCCTGGTGGGCCTTGGCGTGGTCCTGTCCCGCCACCGGCGGCATGGCGAGCGCGACGGGACCGGAGGCCGCGTGCCGGGCCTCGGCGAGCAACGGCATCACCGTCACGCCCGCCAGGAGCAACGCGACGGCCACCGTCATGAGACGCCGTCCGAATGACACCCGACACCCTCTTCCCGGCGAGCGCCGTCCATCCCGGCGCGTCGAACACCCTTCCCTTATCCCCTCCGGGGGGATAGCATGTCAACATGGATCACGTTCACGCCTCCCACCCGGAGATCATCAAGCGGCTGAGGCGCGCCCACGGCCATCTCGCCGGCGTCATCGCGATGATCGAGGAGGGCCGCCCCTGCGTGGACCTCGCCCAGCAGTTGCAGGCGGTCGAGAGCGCCATCGCCAACGCGAAGCGCACGCTGATCGAGGACCACATGGAGCACTGCATCGGCGACGGCGTCGCGGACGGCGGCAAGTCCGCCAAAGCGGCGCTGGCCGAGTTCAAGGCGCTGGCCAAGTACCTGTGAAGGCCCCGTTGCTGAGCGTCCTCGCGAACCGCACCTACCGGCACCTGTTCGCCGCGCAGGTCATCGCCCTGGTCGGCACCGGCCTGCTGACGGTGGCCCTCGGCCTGCTCGCCTACCGGTTGGCCGGGGCAGAGGCCGGGGCGGTGCTGGGCACGGCGCTCGCCATCAAGATGGTGGCCTACGTGCTGGTGGCGCCCATCGCGAACGCCTTCACCGGGCAGTTGCCCCGCCGCGCTTTCCTGGTTGCGACCGACCTCGTCCGGGCCGGCGTCGCCCTGATCCTGCCCTTCGTCGACCAGGTCTGGCAGGTCTACCTACTGGTGTTCGTGCTGCAAGCCTGCTCGGCGGCCTTCACGCCGACCTTCCAGGCGACCATCCCGGACATCCTCCCGGACGAGCGTGACTACACCCGGGCGCTGTCGCTCTCGCGCCTCGCCTACGACCTGGAGAACCTGCTCAGTCCGACACTGGCCGCCTTGCTGCTGACGGTCATCGACTTCCACTGGCTGTTCGGCGGCACGGTCGTCGGATTCCTGTGTTCGGCCGCCCTGGTCGTCTCGGTGGCGCTCCCGTCCCCGACGCCGCCCGAGCGCCAAGCGGGGGTGTACGAGCGCACCATGCGGGGGCTGCGGATCTACCTCGCCACGCCGCGGCTGCGCGGGCTTCTCGCCCTGAACCTCGCGGTGGCGGCGGCCGGCTCCATGGTCATCGTCAACACGGTGGTGATCGTGCAGGCCCTCCTGCAACGGCCCCAGAACGACGTCGCGGTGGCGCTCGGGCTGTTCGGGGGCGGCTCGATGCTGGCGGCTCTGCTGCTGCCGCGGGTGCTCGACCGGCTGCCCGACCGCACGGTCATGCTCCCGGCGGCGGCGTTCCTCGGCGTCGTGCTGCTCGGCTTTGCCGCTACGACCTGGGGCGGCGTCATCGGCTGGCCTATGCTGCTGGCCGCCTGGCTGGCGCTCGGGATCGGGTACTCCGCCGCGCAGACCCCGACCGGACGGCTGCTCCGGCGCTCCGCGACGCCCGGCGACCGCCCGGCCGTGTTCGCCGCCCAGTTCGCGCTCTCGCACGTCGCCTGGCTCTTGACCTATCCACTTGCCGGCTGGCTCGGCGCGAAGGCGGGCATGCCGGTCACGCTGGCGGTGCTGGGCGCGCTGACCTTGGTCGCCGTCGCCGCGGCGGCGGCGCTCTGGCCGGCCTCGGACCCGGACGTCGTCGAGCACGCGCACCCCGGCCTCGAATTTGGCCATCCGCACCTGGACGGCGTCGGGACGCGCCGGCATGCCCACGCCTTCGTCATCGACGACCTGCACCAACGCTGGCCCGCGGCCCGGCCGGGATGAACCGACCCGGATGTTCGTCGGGCGCTTCGGTCCCGAGGCCGTGGATGCCACGCGCCGCGGCTCTAACCGAATGGCGAAGGTGCGGGGCTATGCGCCGCCGGAACCCCGCCATGCGGGTCTTCGCAGTGGCAGCCCGGTCAGTCCGTCGACTTGCCCCACGCGTCAGGAGGCTCGACCGGTTCGCTCCGAGCGGGCAGCCGCGTCCATCTCGGCCACATCCGCCGATGCACCGGCGCTTCGACGGCTGTGGGCTTTCGCGGCGAGGACCGGCGGGGCGACCAAGCCCGCCGGGACCGCGCTTACGATGGGCTGATCGATGGGTCGATCCCGACCGCGTGCGCCGCGGGGTCGGGATGGATGCCCTGCCAGCCAAGCCAGCCGGTGTAGAGGCCGACGAGCACGATCAGGGCTGCCGAGGCGTAGGGCGCCCGACGGGCGAAGGCACCGAACCCGGACCACCGCGACGCGACGTGCTTGACGCTGAGGGCGGCCAGCACCCCGGCCGAGACCATCGTGACCGCGAGGCCGATGCTGAAGCAGACGACCAGCGCGAAGCCGAGGCTGAACTGCTTGAGCTGGATGCACAGGAGCAGGACCGTGATGGCGGCCGGGCACGGGATCAGGCCGCCGGTCAGCCCGAACAGCACGATCTGTCCCGTCGTCACCTGACGCCCGGCGAAGCGCCGCCGGATGTCCTCCGCATGCGCTCGGGCATGGGCGTCGTCCTCGTCGCCCAGGTTCATGTGACCGTGGTCGTGATCCTGCTCCTCGAACGCGACCTCGTGGGTTTCCGCACCCGCGGGCCCGTCAAGGCGCAGTCGCGCCGTGAAGGCGTGCGGCTCGGGGATCTCCTCCAGGCTCTCCAGGAAGTCGCCCCCATCGGCGAAGGCGAACGTCTGCCGCCCGCCGTCCGGACGGACCGTCTCGACGGTGACCGCACCCGGCGCGGGCAGCGGACCCGTCCCGGCCCGGAGGCGCCAGCGCGGCGGCACGCCGTCCTCGTACACCTCCAGCGTCAACCGGCCGTCGCCGGTCACGACGTGCCGGTGCTCGCCATGGTGATGATGGTGACCGTGGTGCTGCTCGCGCCAGGTCCGCCACGCCATCCAGAGCGCGATGCCGACGATGAGCACCGCCGACGCCAGCTGGAAATACGGCTCGGCCGTGTCGCCACCCCATTCCTGGCCGAGATACTGTCCGCCCAGCGCGATCACCCAGACGACCGCGGTGTGCGAGAGCGTCGCCGCCAGCCCGAGCAGGACCGCCTGCGTGACCGTGCCCCGGACCGCGATGATGAAGGCGGCCATCATCGTCTTCGAATGGCCGGGCTCCAGGCCGTGCAGGGCGCCGAGCAGGATGGCGCTCGGCACGAACAGCCAGGCATGCGCGGTCCCCTGCTGCAGCAGGTCGGCGAACGGGGTCATGGGGCGGCTCTCGTCATTTGAGGTAGGTCCGCACCACCTCGATCAGCTCGGCGGCGCCCCGGGCGCGCTCGGCGTCCGGCTCGGCGTCCGGGTTCACGACGTGGTGGCGGATGTGGTCTTCCATCAGCTCGGCGGTCAGCCCGTTGATGGCCCCGCGCATCGAGGCGACCAGCATCAGCACGTCGGCGCAGCCGTGCTCGGCCTCCAGGGCCCGCTCGACCGCCTCCGCCTGTCCCTTGATCCGGCGCACCCGCGCCAGCAGCTTGGTCCTGTCCTTGATCGTGTGAGCCATGAATGGCGTCCTCGTCCTCGCAATACATAGGGGGGTACCCTATCTGTGTCCAGCGACCGATGCGTCGCGTGGCGGGGAGGCCCTAGCATGAGGAAGGACGACCCCTGCATCGGGGTTTGCCAGTGGGATGGGCGGACCGGCTGGTGCCTCGGTTGCGGCCGCACGGTCCCGGAAATACGCGCGTGGCGGAAGATGACGCCGTACAGGAAGGCCGCCCTCGCTCGCGAACTGCCGCGGCGCGTTCGGCAGGTCGCCGTCGCGCAGGTCGAAGCCGAGCCCGGCAGGACCCCGAGCCGCTCCTAGATCGCAGGATCTGCCGGGCGGAACGGCGGCCCCGGTCAGATCGTCCCCGACATGGGTTTCGTCCAGCCGGACGCCCCGTCAAGCCACCCCAGTGTAGCCGAGCCGGAATCGAAAGGCGTCGTGACCGGTGACTGTCACCGCCGCGATTGCGTCCGGCACGTCGGGCGGCATGCGTCGGACGATGCGCTCCATCCCGCAGCAGCAAGCCCGGCGGACGAGGACGGCGAGCCCCGATCCGTTTCCGGCGGTCGCGGTCGCCGTCTTTTTGCGCCGGGACACGCCGGGCCAGACCACGAGGCTGACCAGCCCCGCCGCTGCCGATGCCCGAGGCGCGAACCGAGCCCGCCGGCGTCGATGGGCAGGTGAAAGCCTGACCGCGAGGGTGGACGTCGGCACCGTCTCGGCCTCGCAGGCCGGCGGTGATCTCATAAGCGCGTTGGAGGCCGAACCCGAGCGGCGGCAGGACGGAGATCCGATCCAGCCAATGCCGGGCGATCCGGCAGGTCGCCGCCTGCAGCGCCGCCAGCGCCGCCAGCACCGCGACGCCGGTCGCACCGAGGACGGATCCGAGCGCGAGGCCGCGCCAGCCGAACCGGTGGGCCGCCGCCGCGATCACGGTCGCGGCGATGATCCGATCTGTTCACGTCCCCTGGAAGGCGACGGGGTCCCCGAACCAAGACGACGTCACATCCTTCCTCGGTCGACGCCCCGCGCAGATCCTCATCGCCCCGCTCATGGCTTTGCGCCGACGGCGCTCGCGCGGCACGGCGGTCCCGGCGTGCTCCTAGGGTCGCGGCGTGTGGGTCCTTGCGATGCGGCGCCGAAGGTCCGTCGGGACATCCATCCGGCGCCATACCGTCGTGGTCTTTCGGCCCGTGATCGCGAAGGCTGGCCTGACGCCGGCCCGATCCAAGGCTTCCCGCACCCACCGCGCGCCGGATCCCATCTCCCTGGCGAGCGCACCCGTGGTGGCGTACTCGGCCTCGTAAGCCGCGAGCGCATCGTCCCGCACCAGGATCTCCCCGCACGGCATTGCTGTCCCCGCCATGAGGCCTGCCCGGACGATCAGGCCGACGCTGTCCGTCGGGACCGTGAGCCGCCGGCCGACCTCTTCGAGGGTGAGACCCCCACCTTCGCGCGAACGCCGCGCGACCCTGATGTCCTCCGGGTCGACCAGGAAGCCCGCGAGGCCGGGTACGTCCCGCAGGACCGCCCTGACCCGAAGCTGGCCGGCCAGGATCATGTCGCAGGTGCCGCGCACGCCGTCGACCTTGCCGTGCTGGCTGGCTCGCGCGAGCGGAAGGAGGCCGGCGGGCATGGCCCCGACGGTCGGCGCCGAACCACGGATCCGGGATAGCACGGCGGCCACGGCATCCCGGTCGAAGACGTCGGCCTTGATGCCGGCGCGCGCGTGGATCTCGGCGGGCGGAACGATCCGCGCCGCGACCAACATCCGCGTCTGGCGCTTCGCCAGCCCGAGCGCCGCCGGCAGATCCTCCGCGCGGAGCGCGCGGTCGAGGATCGCCCGGATCTGGGCGGCGGTCTCGCGGGCGATGCCGATGGGCGTACCCCTCCTCGTCCGTTGCGGCCAGGCGCCCAGGGCCTTGACGTAGCCGGCGATGAACTCCGGCCTTCGGCCGCATTCCGCGGCGATGTCGGCGAGGCTGACCAACGGGACGTCGGCATGCCGGATCACCACCGAGGTCTTGTGAACCGGGCCCCGACCGGCGTGATGCGCGTATAGGGCCGCCCGAACCGCATCCCCGCTCGCTCCCGCCGGCAGCCGCTTCGCCCAGAGATACAGGTAGCCATAGACCTGTTCGGCCCCCCAGGCGCCGAGGCCGACATGGTCGGCTCTGGCCATCCCGTCGAGCAGGGCGTCGAAGGCGTGCGGCCAGTCCCGGGCGGCGGCGAGACCGGCCGAGAACACCTCCGGATGGCGCTCCGCCGGAAACTTCGAGAGGGCCCCGTCGGCGCCCCCGAGCAGGGCGACGCCGAACCGCTCCATGGCGTCGCAGGCCTCGGCGAGCGTCAGGCCGTCGAGGAGGGGCACGCTGGTCCGGGCCATGCCGCCGAGGCGGCCGACCACGTAGGCGTCCGCCAGCGTCGTCGCGGGCGGGACCCTGGCGCCGTCGCAGGCGAGAAGGGAATGGCCGTTCCTGCAACGGGTCAGTGAGCCGGCTTCCCAGGTGACGCCCGTCCGGCAAATCGGGCAGGACCCCTCCAGGCGGACATGATGGAGGGGACAGGTGCCGACGGCGGCCACGTCCCACCAGAAGCGCCGGTGGATGTTCCAGTGCGCGTGTCGTCCCGACGGCGTCCTGCGAAGGTCGTCCTGCCAACAGCAGGGGCACCACCGCCGCACGTTCGTCGTCCAATCGTCCCGGTGGACCACCTCGTCCGCGATCACGACCTTTTTCTTGGTGATCTCGGTGGGCGTCCAACCCCGGAACGCGTCCTCGCCACGGCCGAGCCGATCCGCGAGGGGGCCGGCGGCGCGGCCCTGCAGGATGTCGCTCATGGAATGGCCCGCGGTCCTGAGGCGTTCGCGGCTCCACGGCTCGCCGTTGACGTCGAAGGCGCGCAGCAGGTGCGCCGCGGCGGATTCCCCGTCGATGACGGGCGGGATGATGGTCAGCCGCATCGGTTTCCCCCTACGCGTCGTCGGCTTGCGTCTCGACCCCGGCCTCGGCGGTCCCCGTCAGGCGCGTGAGCCTCTCGAACTCGATCTCCTTCATCTTCGGCAGGGTCGAGATGTCGACCACCAGGAACGGGTTCCTGCGCGGACCGAGCTCGAAGATCTCCTCGAAGACGAAGCCGAGGTGGTCGACCTGCCCGATGCTCGGCTTGCCCGACTGGATGGCGCGGAAGGCCGCCTTCTTGACGAGGTGCATCATGCGACCGGTGTAGCCGTTCGAAGCCTTGAGCATGCGCTGAACCATGTCGTGCTCCGACAGGCCGCACGCGGCCGGGAAGCCGAGCCTTGCCTCGACCAGCGACAGGAATTTCGTGGCCTTCTTCACGCAGGCTTCCGAGTGACCCAGCGGCTTGATCGGCTTGAAGACGCAGCGCCGGAGGAGCTGGAAATCCTCCTTCAGCACCTTCTTGAGCCAGGGCATGCCCGAGAGCACGAGGGAGACGGGGCGCAACTCCGCACCGGGCGGCCGAAGCGGATCGTCCGGATCCGGGATGACGAGGTTCTTCAGCGTCTCGACCAGGGTGCGCCGCTCGTCACCGGTGCGTCCGCGGAAGGCATGGTGGAATTCGTCGATCATGATGATGGAGACGAGTTGGGCGTGCATCTGGTGGCGCACCCGGGTCCAGATATCGTGCTCCTTCAGGTTGGCGCTGAGCTCCTTCTCCGTCATGGCGAGGTACAGCGCGAGACCCAGCGTCTTCAGCGTGCAGGGGCTCGGCGCCTTGATGTAGACCAGCGGCCGCACGGGGCCGAACTCGTCGCGGAACGGCACGAGCGCCGGGCGGAGCTGCAACCGGGCGAGCAGATGCGACTTCCCGGCCCCGGAAGCGGCCGGGATGACGAGGCACTGACCCTCGACATCGTCGCCGAGGTCCTTGAGCATCTCGTCGAAGCGCGCGACGGTCTTGATCACCACGTCGGTGTTGACGTGGATGGTGTCGACGCGTCGCTTCCAGGCCCGCCGTTCGAGGTCCTGCGGGCTCAAGCGGATCGCGAACCGCTCACGGCGGACCGGGGCGGCCTGGGGGCCGGGAAGGATGGTGACGTCGGGGCGGAAGGTCTCCCCGTCCTGGCTTTGCGGCATGCGATGGCCCTCACTCGGCAGTCCAGTTGTCGGGATCGTCGGGGTCGAACTCGGCGCCGACGTCCGCCGTCACGCTCCGCGGATCGGCCTCGGCGGCGACGGGCCTCGGACCGGCCGGCCGGGCCGCCGGCGCGGCGTCCTGCGGGGCGTCCTGCGGGGCGCTGGCCGGGCGCGGCGCGGTCTTGCGGCCACCCTGCCCGACCCGGGGCGCGGGTGCCGCGTCGGCCGCGGCCGGCGGCGCGGCCTTCCGCGGGCGCCGGGTCCGCAGCCGCTCTTCCTCGTGGGCGCCCTCGTCCGCGACGTCCCAGGCGACCTCGAACATCGGGTCGTCGGCGTGGTCGCGGAACCAGTCGACGTCGGCGCTCGCCAGGCGCTTCGGCTTGACGCCGGCCTTGCGGCATTCGGCGCGCAACAGCTCCATCGCGCGGACGAGCGTCGCGCGAGCGACGCGCTGGCCTTCCTGCGTCATCCGACGCGCCGTGCGGACCACGTCTCGCCACTCCGCCAGGGAGGTCCCGTCGGCCAACCCGTCCTCGCAAGGGACCTTGATCCAACCGGCCTCCTCGTCCACCAGGACGAGGAGGTGGCCGAGATCGGACGCGTCGGCCTTGACGAGGAATTCGTCGCCGAAGTGGAAGCCCTTCCTGCGACGGACGCCCTTCAGTTCGTCGGACTGGTAGGTGAGGCCGAGGAAGGTGATCCCGTTCCGCTGAATGGTCCGCGGGACCACCAGGGCGATGAGCGGGTCGAGGTCGTCGGCCGACGGCGGCAGGCGCGTGCCGTAGCCCGCCAGGTCCTGCCAGCGCAGCAGGGGCGTTCGTCCGAGCAGCCCGCCATGCTTGCGGTTGTGGTAGATGTCGACGACCCAGATCGTGAAGAACTCGACGAGTTGGGCCAGGGTCAGGGCGGCCTGCCCGACGCTGTCGTAGTCGCCGCGCTCGCGCACGTCGCGGAAGGTCCGGCCGGGAAGGTAGGCGCAGAAGTCGCGCGCGATGGTGCCGAGGGCGCGCTCGACCTTGCCCTTCAGGTGGGGCTTGCGCCGGGGCATGTAGCGGAGCTCGAACCGCAGCTGTCCGGCGGCCGCCTTCATCGACCGGGAGTGGAATTCCTTCCCGTTATCGAGCTTGACGACCTCCGGCACGCCGAACACGGGCCACGCCGTGTCGACCCGGATGCCGGTCAGGTCCTTCGGCAGCACCGCCATGCGCAGGCAGTGCATCACCGAAGTCCAGGAGGGACGCTCGTCACTGAGGTGGAATCCCACGATCATGCGGGTCGCGGCGCAGATCGCGACCGTGAGCCAGACCCGCCTCGTGCGCTTGTCCTTGCGGCGCCGGTCCCGCGCCGGCGTGCCGTCGCCCTCCAGGACCAGCACGTCGAGCGGCGTGTGGTCGACCTCGACGATTTCGAGCGGCCGCGTCGCCTGGGGGGCCTTCTTGACGTGCCGGAAGGCCTGCTCCGCCGCCGCGGGGCCCTCGCGATGGTAGATCACGTCGAACTGGCTGACGTTCGCCTTCACCCAACGCCGGATCGTCATGCCATCGGGCACGTCGAAGGGCACGGTGCGCGTCTTGTTCTCGCGCTCGATCCTGCCCTGGATGAAGACGATGACATGGCTCAGCGGCGGTCCGTTCCGGGTGAGCCAGTCCTCGCGCACGCGCTCCGCGATGATCATCTCGACCTCGGGATCGAGGCGGAAACCCGCCCGTCCCTTCAGGTCGTCCAGCGGGATCAGCGCCACGATGGACTTGCCGCCCTTGCGCCAACGCCCGTACCAACCCTTCAGCGAGGAGCCGCTCACCCGTTCGAGCGGCACGTCGTCGGGATGGGAGCCCTCGTTCTCGATGGCCCGCTGCCGGCGCTCGGCCGCGACGAGCCTCGCGATATCGGCGTAGCCCTTCGGGACCTTCCTATGGGTCCGCTCGGCGAAGCACCGGTCGCAGGCCTGCACGTAGTCGAGGCGCATCAGCGCCGCGTCCTGCTGGCGAACGTCGAAGGTGTCGATGTTGCGAAGGAGGTTGTCCCTGACGCCTTGGGGGAGCCCGGCGGCGGTGTCCTCCACCAGTTGGAGCCGCCTGGGCTCGCCGAAGTAGAGGTCGGCCAACTCGGCATGGGTCTTCGTGACCGTGACCGGCCTCGCCCCGAGCGTGCGCAGCGTGACGCCGGCCTCGTCGCGCGAGAGCACCTTGTGGTAGACGCCCTCGACGATGACGAGCGCGTCCGCTTGGAGACGGATCTGGCACGCGCCCATGGTCAGCGCAGCCCCCCGCATGCGCCGGGTCCCGCCATGCGCACCCTCCCGCCGCGGTGGAGGTCCACCAGGACGGCGTCGCTCAGCAAGACGGTCTCGGAACCGCCCGCGAGCCTGCGCAGGGCGAGGCCCGCCCGCTCGCGGGCGACGGAGGCGTAGGGGACGCCGTCGACGACGACGACCGCGCCGATGGGAAGGCGGAACTGCTGGTCGAGCCTGTTCAAGGTGCACTCCTGAGGTTCGCGGGGCGGCGGATCATGGCGTGGTCGTCGAAGGGTCGGCCGGGGTCGGCCAGCTCGGCCTCGCCGCGCGCGACCAGGGCCACGACGGCCCGGAAGGCGCGGGCCTGGAGCCCCGACGCCGCCCGGAGTTCCCGGACGAGACCCCGGCCGCCGAAGCGGTCGAGGACCACGCGCATGGTGTGCTGCTCCGCCTCGTCGACCATGAAGGTGCGCTCGCTCGCGACGAGCGCGGCGTTCGCGACGCGGAGCGCGTCGATCTCGACCTCGGTCCAGAGCTCGAAGCCGTCGTAGCCGGCGGCCCTGGCGCCGGCCTCGATGCGGTGCCGGATCCCGTCCCAGCCCAGCCTGATCACCCTCTTCCGCGGCTTGACCTCGACGGCGAGGCGCCGCCCGTCGTCGATCTCGACGCCGAAGTCGGCCGTGTAGCTGCGCCACCGGACGCCGTCGTGCCAACGGAAGGGTGCGGGCTCCTCCTGGTAGCGCAGGACGGCATCGTCCTGCTCCAGGATCAGGATGAAGTCCCGCGCGAGGAGGCCCTCGTAGGCCACCATGCGGTAGCCCATCCCCGCCTTGCCGGATGGGACCTCGCCCGTGATGCAGTCCCGTCGGCCGGTGACGATCGGGCGCGACGGGCTCGGCTTGCCGACATGGCGGCTTCGCAGGGTCGCCGGCATCAGGACCTCCGCCGGGCGTCAGGGCCGTCAGGTCCCTCGGCCGCGTCGGCGCCACCCGATTCCTCGCCGGTCGGGATCGCGGGGGTGGCCCCGGGCGACAGCCGGATCGGATAGCGCGCGACCCCCTCCTGCCAGCGGTCCAGCGGGGTCGACCGGTCCGGTCCGGAGCGGCGGACGTCGAGATCGGCGAGCCAGGCGTGCGCGGCCGCCATCAAGCCTCCTGCGTCCTCGACCACCTCCCCCCGGGCCGTCAGCCAGCGCTGCAGGCCCGCCACCCGGCAGGGAGCGCCCGGATCGTCGACCGCGGCGAAGTGCAGCCGGATGCCGAGCGCCGCCGCGGAATGCCGGAACGTGGCGCCGAGGAAGGCGGGATCCCGGTCCAGCACGATCACCTCCGGCAGCCCCATGCACAGGCGGGCGGCGCCGAGCGGCTCCGGGGCCGCCGTCGCGGTTTGCGCCCCGAACAGGCCGAGCAGGTCCTCCCCGTCCGGCGGCGCGGTGCCGAGCGCCGCCGCCACGATCACGCCGCTGTAGCTGTCGCGTGCGGTGACCAGGTGAACGCGGTCGGCGCCGAGTTCCGGGACGGCGACCCGCAGGGCTTCCCGGGCGACGACGACCTCGGCGAGAGGACGCCCGCACGAGAGGTGCCGGAACCGGTACGCCTGCTGCAGGGGACGCAGACGGTCGCCCACCATCCGCACGAGGGTGCGGAAAGCGGGAACGTCAGCGGCCGCGCCTCCCCGCGCATGCGACGCTTCCAGGCACCTCGCCTGTGCGAGGCGGGCCATGGCCGTCAGAGTGACGCCCCGGCGCGGGTCGGCCTCGGCCACGACCTGGTCGACAAGCTCGCCGATCCACGGGGCCCAGTGGGTCTGCTGCCGGGGCGACCGCGCCATCCGCCGGTGGGCGAGGCCGGCCGGGTTGCCGTCGGCCTCCCGGAGCCGCGCTTCCCATGCCCTGACCTGGCGCGGCGTGGGCGGATCGACGTCGTCGCTCAGCTCGCAGACGGCGCGGATCGCGACCCGCAGGTGGCGGTCGCCCCGCCGTCCTGGCGGGAGGTCCTCGACCGCCCGCACGTAACGGTGGCGGCGCAGCGCGGCGGCGCGCTCGCGCTCCGTCATCTCGTTGAGGGCCTGGATCTCGGCCCGGAGCCGGTCGGTGTCGGCGGTCGTCGCGGGAAAGAGTTCTAGCTGCTTCATGATCGCGCGGGTCCTCGAAAGGCGGACGGAGCCAGCCTTGGTGGTGGGATGGGCGGTGACCCCGGCCCGGAGGCCGGGGCTTCGGCGGCGGCTCAGAACTCGGTGGGCTCGCTGGCCTCGGTCTCCGGCTCGAACGTCCCCCGCGGGACGCCGAGCAGCGCGGCGACGTCCCCGTCCCAGGCATCGAAGGCCCGGTCGATCAGGGGGGCGAGGGGCGGCTGGAAGTCGGCCGTGAGGGTCTCGACGCGGTACGGCTCGTTCATGGTGCTCTCCTCGGATGGGGTCGCGCGGGGCCGGTCCGGATCCGTCGCGGGGACGGTCCGGGCGCGGCCGGCTTGGGCCGGCGGATCCCGAGGAGGCGGAGCGCAGCCCGCTTGCTTTCGCAGGCGAGAGCTGGCATACGTCATCGGTCTCGAATGTCGGCCTTGTCCCGGTGGTTGGCCGGTTTGGTATGCGGCGGTCGTGATCACGAGGTCCGGCGGTGACGTGGTCGAGAGGGCTCAAGCTCTCGTCCGGCGTGCCGGACCTTACCCGCTACAGCCTTTCGGCTGCGTAGCGGGCAAGCTCAAAGCGTGCGGCCCGGATCGGGCCGTGCGCTTTTATTTTGCCTCGACGATCACTGCCTGGCCCGGAGGGTCGCGGGAGCGCGCGCGGAGGGCTGCGCGATATCGGTTGCGCATCGAAATTCTCCTCGATAATTGATGAGTTGTTGGATCTAGACTGATCTTATGACGCTCAGGCCTTCGTTGGATCTTTCAGATACCAATGTTGTGCCTTCCGATCATGGTAAACGAGGTTTTTATTCTTAAGACGGGTCTTATTTTTCTCCGAGGCATCGAGCGTGTAGCCGGCGTCCCGGACCGCGTCGTTGACTTCAGTCCCCGACAACCCCTTGGCGCCAGCCTTCGCGAGAGCGTCGACGATGACCTGGGCGACCAGGCCGGAGACTTTCGGCGCCGGCATCCGTTCGGCCTCGTCCGGTACCGGCTCGTCGTCCGGCGCCGGCCGGGCCTCCGCTTTCGTCTCGGCCTGGTCGGCCGCCTGGGCCGGTTCCGGGGCGTATGCCGCCCCTTGCTGCAGGGTCGCGATCATCTGGTCGAGGCGGGCCGCCTTGGCGGTCTCCGCCGCGATGGCGCTCACGTGTTCCAACATGAGCTCCTGAAGCTGCCGCGTCCTGTCCGCGGCGGCTTGCCGGGCCCGGTCGCGCTCCTGGCACATCTGGGTGATCACATCCATTCGGCACCCCCGACCAGGTCCAGGTCCGCATCCAGGTCCGGAGGAGCTCCGCGACCTGATGATCGGACCATAGACCGGGTGCCCGCCCAGCCGCAAGTTCTTTCGCCCAGGTCCACCGGACGTGGTAAACGGAAGCTGACCCGGTCGACCCGGTTGAGTGGCTGAATAAAACCGGGTCGCGCCCCCGGCCAACCTTGTCCGTCCCGTCCCCGGGTCATCCTCCGGCCGAGTGTCGCTTGTCTCCAACGGCGGGCGGCCGTCGACGTACCCTAGGACACCCGCAAACGCGACGTCCGCGTTCGTGGATCTTCAAATCGACGAAGCATTCATTCGAGCACAGGCCGCCGTAACAAATGTCGGTCTCCGTATTCTGATCAGCATCGGCGCCGAGACGAAGGCGTATGCCGCATTTCATCGAGCTGGCCCCCGCGGGTCGGCGGGTAGCGCGACCCTCGCATTGGCCGAGCGGCATTGCCGTCGACAGGGCCCCCGATCCGGCCGGCGACCCGGCCGTCCCGGACCTGGTCGTCACGGGCCTGGCCGACCGGTGGGTTGGGCCGGGGCGCGGATCAGGCACCGACCGGCCGGCCCGTCGTGCCACTCGAAGCCGATCTCGACCAGGCCGGACGCCAGCACGAGGTCGCGGACCGGGTCGAACCTCACGGCGCTTCCCTCCTCGTCGGCGGTGCGGACAAGCTCCTCCAGCAACCCGGCATCCTGCGTCCGAACCGCCTCAGGAGCGACCTGGAGCTCGCCGGTCCCGTTGACATGCATGGGGAGGAGTGATGCGCCGTCCAGCCGCGAGAGGCGACGCATCGCGCGATGTGCGGGCGTGTTGAGCTCGTCGGGGATGGACGCATCGAGGAGCGCATCGGCGTCTTCGGGCGCGAGCGTCGTCGGCGCGCCGTCCGACGAGACGACCGCGGATGATTGCTCGAACCGCCCGGCGGCGACGTCGAAGCGGACCGCCAGGAGCAGCCTGACGCCGGCGCGGGACAGGGCGAGGTCCAGCCGGCCTCCGTGTCTCTCGCCCCGGGCATAGCGGGCGTCCCCGATCTCCAGGCCGGCATGCCGGCGCAGCAGTCGTACTGCGGCCGGCGCGAGCGCCTCGTCGATCAGGTCGCGGGAGAGCGCGCCGGCGAGGCTCCGGCGCCATTGCGGACCGCCCCAGTCCGATGTCCGTGTGCCGCGCGCGGGCGGCGCGAGGAGCGCGGCGGCCGTCCAGCGCAGCGCGGGGACGTCGGCCGCGGCCGCGGGGCCGCGGTGAACCAGGTCGGCCAGGTCGCCGATCAAGGATGGAAGGCCCGGCGACAGCGCCGCCTTGAGCCGGCGCTGGACCAGTGCGGCGGCGTCGGCGAGGGCCGACGAACCGGGTCCGGATGCGGGGCGGCCCGTTCGTGTGGCGCCCGGCGCGAGGCCTTCGAGATCGGCGAGGGCCTGTAGGATGAGCGGCAGCATCCGCAGGTACTCGAAGGCCCGCCCGAGGTGCGCCCGCGTGCCGTCGGCATCCTCGGGGACCCAACGGGCGATCCGTTCCAGGGCGGCCAGCACCTCGGCGTGGGCCCTCAGGGCGAAATCCTTCGGGATCGCGTCGAGCACGGCGCGGTCGGCCGGATGGCGCGACCGGGCTAGGGGGGCGACGATGCCGTCCATCCAGGCCTGCCTGACGTGTTTGCGGATGGCGCTCTGCAGCCCGGGGATCTTGGAGACCTGGAGACCGCCCCCGGAAAGCGCCGCATGCAGGGTGCCCATGGCCGTGTCGACGATGGGCCGCGTGTCGGGATGGGCAAGGGCGGAGATGGCCTGCCGCGCCCGCGCGAGTTCGTGCACGTCCGCCCGCATCGGGCGGACGTCGGCGGGGGAAAGCGGGAAGTCGGGGTCGGGATGCATGGCCGGACGGTGCCCCAGGCGCGCGGGCGTCCGGTCGAGGCGCACGGCACGGCCTCGCACCGGGATTGTGCGCGGAGGCCGGGCCGGGTCGGTCCTGTCCTTGGACGGCGCCCGGGAATCGGGCGCACAGCCCATTGTGCGAGGCGCGCGGCAAGGCACAAACGCCCTCCCCGACCCTGCCGGGACGTGCCGCCGCGCCGCCGTCGGCCGCGACGTTCCCGACGGCAAGCCCGGTGAAGTTCCGCTCGCGCGTTCCGCCATGTCCCGCCTCGACATCCAGGGGTTCTCGGGGACCGGGCCGCCTCAGGCGGCCCGGGGCGAATGCACGGGGCGCCGGACCGCGGCGCGCCGCTTCGGCATCCGTCGCACGACGGCGCTCGCGGTGGGTGTCACCGGTCCGGGCGCGGGCGCCGCCGGCCGGTCCGTTGTGCCGGCGACGCCGCGCGGCCCGGGCCCGAGACGCGGCGATTCGGACCGGGGCCCCGAGCCCGATCCGGGTGCCGCGCCCCGCGCCCTCGGGAGACGGGGCCGGGACCCGAGGGCGAGGGTCATCCGCCCCGGCGGTCCCTGTCGACGACGAACGCCGGCCGCGTGTCGGACAGGCGTCGCCAGGCGTCGAGGTAGGCGCCGAGATGCGGTCTGCGGGTCCGCTCCAGCTCCAGGTAATCCTGGAGGCCCGCGATCGCCCTGTCGTGGGCCGCGGCGTCGGTCCGCCCGGCGAGATACGCATGGCGGACGTAGATGCCGAAGGTCGTCATCGTGTCGGTCTCGCAATACGCCCGGACGCGCTCGATCTGTCCGGCTGCGACCATGTCGGCCACCAGCGACCCGTGCTCGCCGAGTTTGCCCGGCATGCCGACCAGCGCGGCGGCCTCCTCCAGGGTGAGCCGGCTGGCGCACCCGAACCCGGACATCTCGTCCATGACGTCGACGTGGGCGCCGCCGTACCGGTTGCCGTAGCTTGACCAGCGCGTGCCGCGCCGGAACCAGGCTTCCGCCGAGATGCCGTGGAGCATCGTGCGGTGGAGCAGCGTCGGCATGTCGAAGCCGCGGCCGTTCCAGGTGACGAGCCGGAACCTGCCGGAGGCGAAATGCCGCCAGAAGCCGCGCAGGATGCGGGCCTCGTCCCAGCCCGCCTCGCCGCCGCTCCTGCAGGCGGTGACCCGATATTCCTCCAGTCCCGTATCGCCGTCGCGCAGGATCTCCGCCTGCACGAAGCTGACGGCGACCACGGCGTGCCACGCGCATTTCGGAAACCTGTCCCTGGCCCACACCTCGGGCGGCGGCATCAGGGTTTCGTCCGGCACGGTCTCGATATCGACGACGAGGAGCGCGTCCGCATCGACGCCGGTTTCCGCCGCCGGCCGACGGTCGTGGCGGACGGCGGAGCGCGCGCCGGCCGCGGGTGCGCTCGCGTCGGACATGGAGGGGAGCCGAAGCCGGGGCGACGGGGAGCGGGTCTGGTGCATGGGGCGGTTCTCCGGGGCGGCTGTCAGACCAGGATCGTGCGGCTGGCGTCGAACCCGTTCGTCGGGTCGTCCGGGTCGTAGGGGTTGCTCACGACGCGCGTGCGCCCGAGCCGCAGGTCGCAGGCCTGCGGCACGTTCCCGTGGATCCAGACGGCCGGGGCGCCCCACCCCTCCATCACGGGGTCCAGGGCGGAGGCGTGCCAGCAGACCCGCCACGGGTCGAGCACGGGCCTCGCCAGGGCTGGCGGCAGGCAGGACCGGGACGGGGCGAAGGCGGTGACGACCGCGGCGCGGTCGCCCGGGCCGATGTCACGCAGGACCGGGTTCGGCATATGGCCATACAGGCCGGCACCGACGGCGACGGCGTTGAGCCCATCCTCGATGAACGCCCGCGAGCGTGCATGCGCGCCGGCCGCGTCGTGCGGGAAGAAGGGCACCCCGGGTGCGCTCGCCGCCTTGTCAGACACCGTCCAGCGGCTGCGGGCGTGCGCGCGGGCGGTCCGGGCGTTCTCGACGCCGTCCAGGGCGAAGTCGGTCCAGAGCGTCGCCCCCAGGATGATCAGGCCGGGCCGGAGCGGATCGCCGAGGCGAACGGCGCCGTCGTGGAGCACGGTGATGCCCAGCGCCGCCCCAAGCGGCACGGCCTCGGCGAGCGCCTCGCCCACGGGTTCGCCGTCGAGGTACTCCGCCGGTCCCGGGACGAGGACGACCGGCCGCCGACCCTGGCGGCCGCCGAGCGCGTCCGCAAGCCAGCGCACGGACCGGCACAGGCCGGGCGCGATCCCGCCCGGGACGAGCAAGGCGTCGAAGTCCGGCAGCGGGTCCGGCAGCACGTGCGGCGCCCGGTCAATCCTCAGGTCGGACAGGGTCCATAGACGGAACGGGACGGGCTTCGGCGGGGCGGACCGCGCCCCGGGGGCGGCCGGCACGGCGGACGGGCCTTCCGTCGGTGCCGGTGCATGCACCTCGGCCCGGGCCACCGGATCGGGAACGTGGAGCGTCACGGCTGTCCTCCGTCCTGCGCGGCGCGGTGTTGGTCCGCCTCGGCGATCAGCGCCCGGAGCGCGTCGCCCGAGACCAGGCGCCGCGCGATCAGCAGCTCGGCGACGGCCGCCACGGCGGTGCGGTTCGCCTCCATGACGGCCAAGGCCTCGCCGCTCAGCCGGTCGAGGTCGCGCTCGACCGCCCCGAGAAGGGTGGGGTCGAGCGACAGCGCGACCGCCACTTCGTGGGGGGCGCCGCGATACGCCAACCGGTCGCCGAGGCCGAGCGAGGCGTGGTTGCCGGCGAGCAGGGTCGTCACGCGCGCGAGGTCCGAGCGGCTATCGCCGCCCGCCCCGGCGCTCGGCTCCCCGAGGAACAGGATCTCGGCGGCCCGTCCGCACAGGAGCGCGACCGCGAGGCCCTCGATCTCCGCGCGGGTCGGGGACTGGCCGAGGCGGGTCGCCACGGAGGTCGCGCCGAGCGAATCCCGGCGCGGGACCAGGTCGACCTGGGCGACGCGGGCGCCGATCCGCTCGAACGCCACGGCGTGCCCCGCCTCGTGGTACGCGCTCCGACGTCGGTCCGCCGGGCTCCCTTGATCCGGCGGCGCGACGCGGCCGAGCAGGTCCTCCGGGCGCATCGGCCGTCCGGCGGCGCGCGCGGCGGCACGGGCCTCGGACACCCACCCGGCGACCTGGGCGCCGCTGGCGCCGAGCGCAAGCGCGCCGAGCGGCGCGAGGTCCATGTCGGGCACCTCGCCGTCGTCGAGGTGTTGCCGGAAGATGACCGCCAGGTCGGCGGCCGAGGGCGGCTTGATCTCGATCACCCGGCCCAGCCGTCCGGGCCTGATCAAGGCGGGATCGAGCCTATCGCCGTGGTTCGTCGCCGCGATGATGCACACCTCGGGGGCGCCGGGCGCGTTGAGCGCATCGAAACCGAGCAAAATGCTCGTGCACAAGGGGGTCCACCACTCGCGTGCGTGGTTGTCCATCGTGGCCCTATTAGGAATACTGTCAGTTTCATCTAGGAATAAAATACTCGGCGCCAGAGCGCACGCGTGCGTGTACGCGGCATCCCATGCGCGGAGCACGCCACCCAAATGTCCGTCGGATCCGGTGAACCAGGCGCCGACCGAGGTCGCGACCAGCGGCAGGCCCGCGGCCTTCGCGAGCGAGCGGACGAAAGATGATTTTCCTAGTCCCGGGGCGGAGCTGAGGGCGACGTGCCTGTCGAGCCGCTGGAACGCGGGCGCGCCGCCGGAGGCGCGCCAGGTCGCGATCTCGTCGATGAGGCGCGTGCCCCAGGCGTGGGCATCGCCGAAGCCGACCAGGGTCGCGAAATCGGGCGCCGACCCGACGGCGGGATCCGCGGTGGCCTTCGAGCGCGCCGCCGCGGCGAGGCGCGCGACGCAGGCCCGCGCCGTCGTCCCGCGCACCGCGGCGGCGATCTCGAAGAAGTCCAGCCCGCGCGCGATCCCGGGCGGCAGGGTCGGACGCCGCCCCGTGGCGGCCCGGACGACCCGCGCGATCACGGCGTCGGTCGCGCCCGGGAGCCGCACGTGCAGGTCCGCCGCGGCGACGAGGGCCGAAGGCAGGTAGCGCGCGGGCGATTGCGAGACGCCGAGCACCCGGTCGCCGCGGGCGAGCCGGTCCGCCACCCGGTCGTTTCCGCGGTCCGCACGGTCCTCGCTTCTCGAAGCGCCGGTGCGCGCCGCCACGTAACCCCACGCCGCCAGGCGCCCGCACGCCTCGCGGACCGGCTCGACCCAGTCTGCGGCCGGAACCTGGACGACGAGGGCGAAGGCGGGGTCGGCGGCGATGCGGCGGCGCTGGGCGGGCGAGAGCGCCGCTTCGAGCGCGAAGGCCGCGAGCGTCTCGGTCGCGGGACGGCGCTCGTCGGCGGCGACGTCCCCGGTCTCCGCCTCGTTCAGGTCGTCGCGCAGGAATGTCAGGTGGGGCATGGTCGCCTTGCTCCGAGGGTGGGTCGAGGTCCGGGGCCGGGTTACGGCGGGCCCGGGTCGCGGCACGCATCCGCCGGCGACGGCCTACGACGGCACCTCGACGACGCAGGCCGGGTCGAAGGCGGGGTTCTCGCCGTCGTAGCCGAGGGGGTTGCACAGGATCCGGGTCGGACCGATCCGGTGGTCGCGGCGGGCGTGGACGTGGCCGTGAAGCCAGAGGTCCGGGCGGCCGGCGGCGATGAGGCTGCCGAGGTCGCTCGCGAAGGCCGGGTTCAGCACGCTGCCGGCGAAGCCCGGGTCGAGCGAGGCACGGGCGGGGGCGTGGTGCGTGACCACGACGTGCGGTCGCGCCCGCGTGCCCGGCGGGTCGACCTCCAGCAGCGCGCGCTCCAGGAAGGCGCGGCTGGCGGCGTGCAGGGCCGCCGCGTCCCCCGGCCGGAATGTGCGCCAGCCCGGGTTGCGGGTCGTCGCGATGCAACGGTGATCGTTGAGGCCGGCCTGCGCGGCCGCCATGGCCCGCCGGCGGTTGCCCGCGCCGTCGATGCCGTAGTCGGTCCAGAGCGTGCCGCCGGAGAAGGCGACGCCGCCGATCTCGACGGTGTCGTCGTCGAGCAGGGTTACGCCGTGCCGTTCCGCGGCCCGGCGTCCGAGCGCGCGCTCCTCGTCAACGGCCGAGCCGTAGAATTCATGGTTTCCCGGCACGACTACGACCGGCATGATCGGTCGGATGGCCTGGCCCAGCCAGAGGATGGTGTCCGCCAGACCCTGGCCGACGTCGCCCGCGACGACGGCGACGTCGGCTTCGGGGATGTGCCCGGGCGTCCACGGCGCCCCCGACAGGTCGCGATGCAAGTCGCTGAAGATCCAGATCCGCACGTGATCGACTCCGGGGTTCTCGGGAACTTCTCGCTCTTCGGGATGCGGCGGCGGTCACCGCCGAGGCGGGGGGCGGCGCCCGGCCCGCCGCCTTCCGGGTCGGCCCGGACGCCCGCCGCGCACGTCCGGCGGTAGGCCGGCGAGGACGTGGGCGAGGACGGTGCGGGCCGCCGCATCGCCCCGCCAGGCGGCGACGAGCACCGTCGAGAGCGCGAGGTCCACGACGGCGGGGTCCGGTTCGGCGCGCCGCGTGAGGTCGAGCGTGACGGCGATGGCGGCCGCGGCCTCACCCCTCCGGGCCGCGGGCCAGGACCGATGATGCAGGCAGACGCCGCCGGCGAGGGCTCGGCGGACCTCCCGGATCGCGGAGGCCTCGATGTCCGGAAGCCGTGCCGTGCGCCAGAGCGCGAGCGGATGGCTTCCCGCGGGCGGCTCGCGGCGCGGGAGGGTCCGGTCGCGGGGATGGGAATCGTCGCTCGCGCGCATGCGTCCTCCGGGCTCGTGACGGGCAAGACGGACCCGCTCCCGCGCGCCGAGGCGCGCGGGCGGGGTTCGTTCGGACGGGATGGCGGTGGCTAGTGCCGGTCGAGGCGCTCGGCGCCCGTGTCGGGTTGGCCCAGGACGAAGTACCTCGACAGGGTGCGCGCCCAGCGCCGGCCATCGGAGGCGTACAGATCGCTGGTGGTGATGCGGCGGCCGTCGGGGAAGTTCGGATGCCCGTGGACCTCGCCGGTGAGCACCCTCACGGACCGGGTGGAGGCCCGCCACCGCTCAAGGCGCGGGGCGCCGTGCAGGTCCTCCCGCGTCGGCTTGACCTGGTCGCGGATCCCCTGGAGCTCGTCGGCGAGGTCGCGCAGCCGGTCGCCGGCCTCGCGCTCGTCCGGCGCCCGAGCCTGTTCGACGTCGACACCGAGGTTCGCGGCGAACGCGGCGGGGTCGACCTCGGCGGCGTGCGGGTTCGCGGCGGCGGCGCGCAGGGCGGCGAGCAGCGTGACGGAGGCCCCGAGGCTGCGGCTCGTGCGATCCCCTTCGGCGATGCGCTGTGCCTCCCCGCGGCCGAACGCCGGCACGACCGTCGGCAGGGTCCGGACACGGCCTCGACCCGGCACGAGCGCCTCGTGCCCACGCATGACGCGGCCGAACGCGTCGGCAGCGGCGGCTCCGCCGCTGCGCCCGCACCCGAGGAGCCAGGGCGGCGAGACCACGTCCAGACCGAAATCCTCCGACGGGTTCATGCCCGCGAGCGCCGACGCCGCGGCATGCTCCTCGAAGGGGGTCGGGCCCACCGGCAGCACCGGCGCGTCGATGCGCGCCCTCAGCCCGAGGTTCCCCAGGCACGCCGCCGGCAGGTCGAGGACGAGATCGTCGTCCCGCCCCACGGCCTCGGCCGCGATCTCTCCCGCCTCCCGTGCGTCGCGCGCCTCGCGCTCGCTGACGGTGAGGCCCTCCTCCGTGACCGTCCGGCCCGGCAACGGGGCCTCCTCGGGGAACCTGACGCGCAGGAGCGTGACGGGGCGGCCGAGAACGCCATAGGCGTCGGCGAGGAGGAGCGCGGCGTAGGCGGCATGGGTCCGGCCAGCGGAACCGAAGAAGGCAGAGATCAAGGGCAATCTCCATGACGGAATCCGGACGCCGGCGCGCCCGGTGGAATGGCCACCGGGCGCGCGACGTCGGACACGTTGTGATTGATCCGTGAATCTTAAGGCAAAAGAGCGGAAATGAACAGCATAATCTGACTATTATCAAGAGCCATATTTTCGGGATGGTTAACGGCGTCGTGGCATATAGTCTTGGGCGCTTCGGATTACTTACGCATACGCGCGAGGTGGACCGGCGTGACGGTGCCGGAGGTACGCTTCCTGCGACCGGCACGGGGCCCCGTGTGACACGTCCGGACCGCGCCCGGCGACCCGAGCGGCGACCTGCGGTCGAAGCCGGCCGGTGCTTGGATCCCCACGCCCCATGCCGTCGTCGCGCAGATGACCCGCTGCGCCCCTGAGAGCCGGGCTTGACCGACCGCCGTGACCGCCGGTTCGGCGCGACGGTCGCCCGGTCAGCACCGATGCCGGGACGAGCCGGCGGCCGGGTCGCAAGGGGGGACCACGCCTCAGGCAGTTCAGGAATTGACGGGTGCGGATCTCGCGGGCGCTGACGGACGCGACAAGGGGCCGTGCCCGCGGCCCGGCCCCGAGGAGGGCGGGACGCCGACGGCGGTCGGCACGAGCGCGGGACCGCGCGACGCGCGATAGACAGTGCGCCGGGAGCGACCAGGGATCCGATAACCAGTAATTTCTGTATTTCTAGACTTATAGAAATACAGATGGCAAGATTCCCTCGATGCATCGGCCCAAAGGAGGACGCCGTGATCGCGACCATCCATTCCAACGACCGCACCGGCCTCCTGGCCGCAGCGTTGGTGGCCGGCGGCCTGACCGCCGCCGGCTCCCGTCCCACCGTCGTCGCCGTCGGCGCCAACGGCGCCCAGGCCTGTGGCCTGGCACGCCTCTCGGGTTCGTTCGACCTGCTCCGCCCCGATCCCGGCGACGCGGCGGCCGTCCTGTCGGGACTGGCGGCACGGTCGGAAGGCGACGTGATCGCCGTCCTGCCGACGGACCTGCTTCGCGAGGGCGGTCCGGGCGAACCCGGGCACCTTCGCGTCGTGGCCACGGCGTGCCGGCTGACCGCGGCCCAGGCCCTGCACGCGACCGCGTCGGGGGCGTGGCACCTTCGCTGCGACAGCGGGCTCGGCCAGCCGGCCTGGCGGATCGCCCCGCGCGTCCTGCCCCTCCGGCTGCCGAGGCTCTCGCCGCTGGAACAGATGCGGCTGCTCGCGGGAGATCTCGGCGGCGGCATGCGGTACGCGGCGGTCGCGCTCGCCGCCACCCTCCTCGCCGTCTCGGCGGATCCGGACGCCGAGCGCTTCGAGGCGGGTGACCTGGCCGCGCTCATGTCGCCGCTTTCCCCGGCCCGGGACCGTGCCCTGCACGAGCGGCTCCTCGACTGCGCTGCCGCCCTGGCCGACCCGGTTCTCCGAGACGCCCCCGTCGGCACCGCCGAGGCCGCGGGCGACCGAATCCGCAAAGCCCGCCCGACGCCGGTGGCGACCGCTCGCCTCCGCGCAACGCAACCCGCCCGCCTTCGCGCCTGACGGAAAGGACCAGAGCGATGATCAACCGCACGAAACCGAACCGCCTCTCGCCAGCGCCACGGCCGCGCGTCGCCTCGCCCGGGACCGCTCGTCCCGGTCGCTCCGGAAGCGCCCGCCGGGCGCGCGCCGGGGCGGGCTTCTCCCGCGCCCGGATCGGACAGGGCGACCTCTCCCGCGACCGGGCGCCGACGGCGCCCCCGCACCGGGACGCGAACCCCTACGAGGCGTTCTACGCCTTGTCGGCGGACGGTGTCGGCCTGCTCGACCCCGGTTTCGACGACTGGGACTTGGACCCGTGCGTCCTCGTCGGGCTGTCGCCGTACCGCGGCGACGAGCCGGACGACGCGTGACCGCTTCCCGGGGCCCCACGGCGAGGGCGCCCGGGGGATGCGAGCCGGCACGGACCGGCTTCCGCGTCGCAGCGGGAGCCGGCGCACGGCGAAGGACCGGCTTTCGGAGCCTCAGAAATCGTCTCGGACGCGGCGTCTCGGCGAACGCGTAGCGGGTATCGTTATGCGTGACGCGTTACGGGCGTCGACCCTTCGGCTTGATCGGGAAGCCGGGACACGGGGTTGTGGCATGGTCGGGGAGCGGTCGGTCGAGCCGCCCAGGTTGTCTCCGGGAGGGACGAGGCGACGCCGCATCGAGGATGCCGCGCCGCGGCCGGACGCCCCGGCAGGCGGAGGCACCGGAGGTGGTTCGGGTCCGCCGGGCGTGCCGGAGGATGGAGCCGGTCACCGTTGTCACGCGCCTCGCGACCGGTCTCGGCGCCGGTGCCGATGCATCCGCTGCCCCACGGCACCGCGCCGCGCTGATGGGGCGGGACTGGCGAGCGTGCAGGGACGCAGCGGCCGGTCACGAGGGAGCGGAACCTCCGTGCGTCGGCGCGCGCGGTCGGACGCCCATGCCGCGGCCATAGTTCTAGATATACAGAAATAAGGGTTGCGCACCCCGTGCCGCGTCTCCATGGTGCTTCCATGGAGCTCGAACTCGCGGCACGACAGTTGGAGGCCCTCGGCAATCTGACCCGCCTGAGGGTGTACCGTACGCTCGCGCGGGCGGGCCGAGACGGCCTGCCGGTCGGTGCCCTCCAGCGGCGCGTCGATGTCCCGGCCTCGACGCTCTCCCATCATCTCCACCGTCTGATCCAGACCGGTCTGGTCGCCCAGGAACGCCAAGCCACGACACTGGTCTGCCGGGCGGTCGATCCGGCGATGAACGCCCTGATCGGCTTCCTCGATGAGGGTGGGCATCGGGAGCGGTCGGCCGGTCCCGCGTCGATGTCGGCCTGATCGACCGTTGTCCGCGACCGGGCATGCAACCTTCGCTCGACCGGCGCCGTTCCGACCGCCGCGACCCGTCCGGGCCCGCGCGGCCTTGCCCGGCGGAGGCGCGCCGCTGAGACTTGCCGACGACAGCGCCGATCGGGGCGGCGATGGTATGCTCCGGCCCGAATCCGGATTTTGGGAATGCCGCGCCGATGCGCCTGACGGAAGAGACCGGGACGGATCACCGCCCCTCGGACGAGGCCTGGATCGGCAACCTGATCCGGCATTGGCGCGAGGACCCCGGCGCCTCCTATCGGACCTGGTTCCTGTGGGAGGAGCGCATCAAGAACTTCCGCTCGATCCGGCGCGGCCTCCAGGCGGTGATAGACGAGATCCGGGCCGACGCGTTCGGCAACGCCTATCGCGGCTCGTCCTTGGAAACGGTGGTCCACTCCATCGCGGAGCAGCGCCAGGTCTTCAAGGGCGCCGACCACGCATTCCTCTGGAAGCCTAAGCTGCGCATCCCCGACATCTACGAAGACCGCGCCAACCAGGTTGCGTTCGGCCGGTTCCTCGACGCCTGCCTGTGCTGCAGTGCAGAGGACGGGGTGCTGGCCGCCATCCACGGCCTCGACCGGCAACGCATCAAGGGGCTGGGTCCGGCCGCGGCGAACCTGCTGTACTTCCTGCACCCCACACTTGTGCCCCCGTTCAACACGGCCATCGTGAAGGGCTACAACGCCATCGCCGGCGCCAATGTGAAGCTCGGCAAGTGGGACGAGTACCTCGCCATGCGCCGGGGCATCGTCGCCCTCAACGCCGCCCATCGCGGCCTGCTCTCCAACGATTACGGCGCCATCGCGGGCTTCCTGTTCGACGTCGGGTCCGGGCGATACCCGCTGCCGGAGCGCGACGGGGCCGCCGCGCTGGCGCGCTGGCGCGAGGATCTCGACCGAGTGCGGGCGGAGGCCGCGGCCACGGCCTCCAAGGCGGCGCTCGCCGCGCGTGAGGCGGACCACACCCACACCGAGGTCCAGGGCTGGCTGCGCGACCTCGGCCTCGCCCTCGGCTTCGACGTCTGGATCGCGTCGAACGACGGCAACCGCCCCTATGCCTCCGGCCGCCTGTCCGACGGCTGCCTCGACCGCCTGCCCGGGCGGCTGACGGCGAATGGGTCGGCCGAGATGGTCCGGCTCATCGACGTGATCTGGCTGGACAAGGCGGACGGCGACGTCGCGGCCGCCTTCGAGGTCGAGCACACGACGAGCATCTACTCGGGCATCGTGCGGATGCTCGACCTGGCGCTCGGGGTCGAGGGCGGGGCCGCGCGCAACTTCTTCCTGGTGGCGCCCGACAACCGCGAGGAGGACGTGCGCGCGCAGTTCGCCCGGCCCGCCTTCTCGCGGGTGGCCGAGCTCGACCTGCGCTACCTGCCCTACAGCGAGCTGCGCGGGCACCGGGAGACGATCGCCCGCTTCGGGAGCGGCCTGAAGGGCGTGCTCGCCATCGCTAAGCCCGTCGGGCGTCCGCGCTGACCCCGGTGACCGGCGCGACGAAGCCGGCCGGAGGGATTCGGTCGTCATTCCAGCGGCTGGCCGAGAGCGTCCGGAGGTCGCGCAACCGCATCGGCCACTATCGCGCCGTCCTCGACGAGGGACCGACCAACCACCACGCCGACGCCCTGGACCCGATCCGCTGGTGCCGTCCGACCATCGCGCGATGGGCGAGCACCGTGTCACGGGTGGCCGCCGTCGTCATCGGGCGTCCAGCCGCGGGCGCGGGTTCCGAGGGCGCCGGACCGCACGCGCGGATCCCGACGGTCACCGAAGACGTTCGCGGCGCGGCCGATGTTCCGCCGTCGGCCGGGATGCCGGTGGCCCCACGACAACGAACTCCGCCGGTGCGGCCGGACCCCGCGGCGTAGCCTTCGAGCGGGCGTCGGATAAGTCGGCTGTCGCGTCGCGGTGGCCCCGCTCGCCGCGGGCCTCGGCCGCGGGCGTCATCCGGCCCTCGCCGCCGGGGCCTCGGCCGGGCTCTCACCGTCCCAGGGAGCCTCGCCCACGAGGGCGGCGAAGCGCTCGTCCGGGAGTTCCTCGAACGGCCTCCGCTCCGCTATGCGCTGGCGCAGCTTCCACCGGAGCAGCCGGGGCGTGATCCTCTGGAAGCGCCCCGTCGCCGCGACCAACTCAGGATCCAGGCCGCCGAGGATGCCTTCCGCCGTCTGTGCCCCGCCTCTGGCGAGAAGGGCGTGGACCTCCCGCATGAACAAGCGCCAGAACGGCCGCTTTCCCATCGCCGCGACCGCCTCGGCGAGTGGCGGCTCGGGCGTCGCCGCGACGTCCGGCTCGGGCTCGGCCAGCCCGAACCGATGGCCGACGAGGGTCAGCCCGTTGCCGTCCTGCACCAGGCGCAGGAGGTGATAGCGCAGCCACGCCTCGGTGAGCGGGAAACCCGCCCGCTCGCCCTCCTGCTTGAGCCGGGTCGGGAGCGCTCTCAGGAGCGGGTGGACCGCCATGGGGCCGCGTTGGCGCACCGCCGCTTCGACCGCGTCCCGCACCTGCCCCCAGAAGTCGTTCGCCTCTCGCGCCAGCTTGAGCCCGTGCGCGGTATCGACAAACCCGGGCCCGGCGCGACCCTGCGCGAGGGAGTCCGCCTCTCCCGCGGCGGAAACGGGCGGCGCGGCCCCGCCGGCCTGAGTGCCGACGGCCCGCACCCGGTCGAGCTCGACCTGCAACGCCGCGACCCGCTCCTCCAAGAGATCGACCCGGTCCAGCGCCTCGTCGAGCAGATCCCTCGCCGCGGCCCTGCAATCCTCGGCTCCGACGAAGTCCGCCAGACCCGCCCGGGCCGCTTCGACCCGGGCCAACTCAAGCAGCTCCCGCCCGATCACCGTAAGCCGCCTCTCGAACGCCTCCGGCAGGTCCGCCCGTTCGATGGCCGGCCGGTAGTCCTCCCTGTCCTTCCACTTCCTGAGCTCGCGAGCGATGTCGCCGAACGACCCGCCGCCGAGCTCCCTCCGGACCGTGCGGACCGAGACCCGCTCCTTGGTGCCACCGGGCGGTGCCGGCCTGGCCCGTATCCGATCCGCGGCTGTCCAGACCCCGTTCTCCGTCACCATGCCCGCCATCCCAAGCCGTTACCGGTATCATCGCCGCGAGCGGTGAAGAAACGGTCGCGGTCCGCGTGGAGGCTCGGTGTGGGCGCGAGCGCGAGCCGGACCCGAAGGCGACCGGACAGATAGGCCGCGGGAGGCCTTCGGATTGAGGAACGCCCGGTCGGCGAACGCCCCCATCGTGTAACGCGTACGCATAACGTTACCCGTTATGCGTACGCCTCGGAGTCGCGTGCCAACCGCCGGCGGCAGCAGCCGCCATCCCGCCTTGAGCCGCCGGAAACCTCGCTACCACCGAAGACGTACTTCGTCGGCCTGCCTCGCCGCACTACGAAGCCATTCAGGACCGTCGCGGCCGACCAGAAGGTGATCCTGTCGGCCCGTACGCAGGGGCCTCACCGAGGTGCGGCGGCCCGCGAGATCTCGGCACGGGACGGCAGGGGCGCCCATGCTCTTATCCAAGTGCGGTTGCTGCGGGCGGACGGTTCGCACCGACGCGACGAGGTGCCCGAGCTGTCGCGCCGCAACCGGGGCGGGCATGCGCCCTTCCCCGAACGAGGCGGCATACCGGATCTGCATGCTCGCGGACGCGTGCGCCGTCCTCTTCTGGCTCCTCGTGATCCGCCGATAGGCGCGGACCGGCCTACATCCGCTCCTTGATGCCGGAGCCGACGAGCCACCAGTTCACCGGGTAGCTGGTCAGGAATCCCGCCACCATCGCGACCTGCATGGCGAACCAGAACTCGACCGAGTTCACCGGGGCGCGCTGGCCGGCCCAGTGCGGGAACAGGAAGAATTGGGCGAACGCCATGAAGCCGTACATGCCGACCTGCCAGGCGATCAGCGAGACGGTGTCCGCCTTCACGGCCGCCACCAGACCCTCGCCGGGGGATAGCCCGCGCATCGGCACGATGGCGTAATACTGGAACGCGATCCCGAGCGCGTACGCGAACACGAAATCCAGGACCCAGACCGCGTACATCTTCTCATCGAAGAGGGAGTGCCAGCCGAACCAGACGGCGACGGCCGGCACCACGAAGGCGAGCCACTCGGCGGCGACATCGCCCAGCAGGCAGCCGCTGCCGCAGTGGAGCGCACCCTTGCCGACCATCACCGGGAAGGGCATCCCCGTCGTGTTCGGCGGCTTCTCGCCCCGCTCCTTCGCGTCGTGGTGCGCCTCCATGGTCGCGAGCCGGCCGTAACTGAAATAGGCCCAGACCACGACCACCGTCCCGAACAGGGCGCTGATCGGCCAGACCACGTTCATCACGGTCATGTGCTGCGGGTGACGGATCACCTGCGCCGACAGCAGCAGCGAGCAGGCCGCCCCGAGCAGCAGCGCGGCGATCGAGATGGCATGGAGCCAGGTCGGGAACATGCGCGCTCCTAGCGGGCCGAGGAAGGGTCGAGGTTGGCCGCCCGCAGGCGCAGGGCATTGCCAATGACGCTCACCGAGGAGAGCGCCATGGCGGCCGCGGCGATGACCGGCGAGAGCAGGATGCCGAGGAACGGGTAGAGGATGCCCGCCGCCACGGGCACGCCCGCGGCGTTGTAGATGAAGGCGAAGAACAGGTTCTGGCGGATGTTGCCCATCACCGCCCGCGACAGCCGCCGTGCCCGCACGATGCCGAGGAGATCGCCCTTCAGCAGGGTCAACCCGGCGCTCTCGATGGCGACGTCCGTCCCGGTGCCCATGGCGATGCCGACATCCGCCGCCGCGAGCGCCGGGGCGTCGTTCACGCCGTCGCCGGCCATCGCGACCACCTGCCCGGCCGCCTTGTGGCGCTCGACCACCGCAGCCTTCTGGTCGGGCAACACCTCCGCCTCGACCTCTTCGATGCCGAGCCGGCGTGCCACCGCCTCGGCGGTGGTGCGGTTGTCACCGGTCAGCATCACCACCCGGATGCCCTCGGCCCGAAGCGCCGCCAGCGCCTCGGCCGTCGTGGCCTTGACCGGGTCGGCGATGGCGATGACGCCGGCCACCCGGCCATCGACGCCGGCGAAGATCGCCGTCGCGCCGTCACGCCGGAGTTCGTCGGCTTCGGTCGCATGGGTCGATACGTCGACCCCTTGCTCCTGCAGGAAGGCGGCGTTGCCCAGCGCCACGCGGCGGCCCTCAACGGTGCCGAGCGCGCCCTTCCCGGTCGGGCTGTCGAAATCCGAGACGGGGGCGGTCGCGATCCCGCGCTTCCCGGCGGCCGCCACGATGGCCAGGGCGAGCGGGTGCTCGCTCGCCCGCTCGACGCTCGCCGCGAGGCGCAGGAGCGTGTCCTCGTCGAACCCGGCCGCCGCCACGACCCGCGTCACGGCCGGCTTGCCTTCGGTCAGGGTGCCGGTCTTGTCGACGACGAGGGTCGTGACCCGCTCCATCCGCTCCAGTGCCTCCGCATTCTTGACGAGCACCCCGGCCCCGGCGCCGCGACCGACGCCGACCATGATCGACATCGGCGTCGCGAGACCGAGCGCGCACGGGCAGGCGATGATCAGCACCGCCACCGCGGCGAGGAGCGCGAAGGTGAAGCGCGGCTCCGGCCCAAACGCCATCCAGGCGGCGAAGGCCAGCACCGCCACGCCGATGACCGCCGGCACGAACCAGCCGGCGACCTGGTCGGCGAGGCGCTGGATCGGCGCCCGCGAACGCTGCGCCTCGGCCACCATTTGGACGATGCGCGCCAGCATAGTGTCGCGCCCGACCCTGGTCGCCTCGACCACGAGCGAGCCGGACTGGTTGAGGCTGCCGCCGATCACCGCGCCGCCGACCTCCTTGGTGACGGGCATCGATTCCCCCGTCACGAGGCTCTCGTCGATGGCGCTGCGGCCCTCCACAACCGCGCCGTCGACCGGGACCTTCTCGCCGGGGCGCACGCGCAGCCGGTCGCCGATGGCGATGGCATCCAGCTGCACCTCCTCGTCCTCGCCGTCGGGCCGGATGCGGCGGGCGGTTTTCGGCGCAAGGTCGAGGAGCGCCCGCAGCGCGCCGCCGGTGCTCTCGCGGGCGCGGAGCTCCAGGACCTGTCCGAGCAGCACGAGCACGGTGATCACCGCCGCCGCCTCGAAGTAGGCCGGCACCGCCCCGCCGTGCCCGCGCAGCGCTTCCGGGAACAGCCCCGGGGCCAGGGTCGCCACCACGCTGTAGAGGTAGGCCGTGCCCGTCCCGAGGGCGACCAGGGTGAACATGTTCAGGTTCCGGGACAGGACGGAGTGCCAGGCCCGAACGAAGAAGGGCCAGCCGGCCCAGAGCACCACCGGGGTGGCGAGCGCGAACTGGATCCAATTCGAGGTCTGCTGCCCGAGCCGTTCGGTCAGGCCGAAGAGGTGCCCGCCCATCTCCAGCACGAACACCGGCAGGGTCAGGACCAGCCCGACCCGGAACCGGCGGGTCATATCGACGAGCTCCTCGCTGGGGCCGTCGTCGGCGCCGACCAGCGCCGGCTCAAGCCCCATGCCGCAGATCGGGCATGCCCCGGGGCCGACCTGCCTGATCTCCGGGTGCATCGGACAGGTGTAGATCGAGCCTTCCGGCACCGGGTCGGACTTGGCTGCGGACTGGCCGGGGTCGAGGTAGCGGACCGGCTCGGCCACGAACTTCGTCCGGCAGCCGTTCGAGCAGAAGTAGTAGGGATGCCCGTCGTGCTCGGCCCGGTGCTTGGCCGCGTGCGGGTCGACCATCATCCCGCAGACCGGGTCCTTCACGCGGTACGCACCCGCGTCATCCGCGGCCATGCCGGCATGGTCGTGCGCATGGGAAGCGACGGAGTGGTCATGCCCGTGTCCTTCGGCGCAGGCGTGGGCCGCCGGGGCGGGATGCGTTTTCGACGAATTGCTCATGACCGGTCCCTCCGCGCGACTTCGATGTCCGCGGCCCGCGAGAGCGGACGCGATTTGGGCCGCGGACAAGTGGTTCTCTCAGGCTTACTGCTTGCCTTCCTTACGGGCGTTCTTGTCGAGCCAGGCGGTGAGCTCCTTGATGCTCTTCTCCTGTTCCTGGATGCTCTTCTCGGCGATCTTCTTAGCCTCGGGATTGTCGCCGTTCCTCAGGCCGACCTGGGCCATGGCGATGGCGCCCATGTGATGCGGGATCATCGCGCAGATCCAGGCGACGTCGGGGTCGCCGGCCATCATGCCTTCCATCATCGGGCCGTTCATCTGCATCATGGCGTGCTGCAGGCCCTTCTGGGTGTCGCTCGCCTGACCGGACATGCCCTGCATCGCCATCGACATGTTGCCCTGCATGTCCTTCATCGAGGACTCCTTGCCGGCCGACGCCGCCTTGCAGGCTGCGGGCAGCTCGAACGACGGGGCCTGCATGGAGCCGTGGTCGTGGGAGCCATGGTCGTTGTCCGCGGCGAGGGCCGCGCCGATGCCGGTCAGCGCCAGGGTCATCGCGAGTGTCAGGGTACGAACGTTCATGATCATCTCCTCCGATTGATCAATCGGGACGGCCGGCTCGGCCGCCCCGTCAGGGTTCAGGCGGTCATTTTCCGGCAGGTCTCGGCACACCGGCGGCACTGCGCGACGCAGTCCTGCATGTCGCCGACCGCCTCACAGCTCCGCGCGCAGGCCTCGCAGACCTCGGCGCAGGCTCGACAGGTGTGCGTGTGCTCGGGCAGGCCGATCAGCATGAAGTGCGCCGAGGTTCGGCATATTTCCGCGCAGGCCATCATCAGGCGAAAATGCTCCGGCTCGACGTGCTTGCCGCCGGCGGGGAGACAGTGGTTAGAGGCCATGCCAAGGCAGCTTTGATAGCAGCGCAGGCATTCGTCGATGCAAGATTGCATTTCGCCAGACATGTTGTGCATCCTTGTCCTCTTTCAGTTGATGTTTGATGCTATAAATTCAGCAAATACATAGAATTAATTCGGGTTTTGCTGTAGTGAGATTAGATCTATAACCATATTCGTCGTATTAAGTTTAATTTATTGTCTATAATATTTCTGTATGTCTGGGCGCGGGCCTGCGATGAGGGCACGCTGCGGCGAGGCCCGTCGAGGCGTTTCAGACCTTGCGCTGAGCGTGGGTGAGCATCCCGCTGAGACAGCGGCAGAGGGCCCCTACGTCAGCGGCGCCGGATCAACGCGAGATGAAAGATGGGCCTCGCCACGGGATAGTCGGCGCACGCCACGACTGCGGTCGCACCTCGGGCGTCGCGCGCCTCGGGCGCGCCTCATCTCACGCGAGGGTTCGTGGGGGCTTGCGCAGCGCCTCGGGAGCGATACCCGCGCGTCCGGCGACATCATCCGGGATTAACACGGCCGCCCGGAACATGGGCATGGCGGGTGATGCGGGTCCGGCAAAAATACCGAATGTACCGCCCACCGTCGTCTCACAGCAGCGTCGCTTGCAGGGGCCGGGGCAACAGCATCGGTCGGCATCGACCGCCCGAACGGATGCGGTCGACTTGCCGGTGGTCACGCGTAGGCGAGGCGCGGTCAACAGCGTCACCGCCAACTCGGCGATGCCCGACGCCTTGTCGAGACCCGGGTTCGCCGCGGGAAGGGACGCCGTGGCGGCCTCCGAGACCATCCGACCGCGGTGGCCGCAGTGGACGTGCCCCTCGTGAGCCTGGACGGCGGACGGCGCGACATGGGCGATGATCGCGAGGATCATCACCGCCATCAGACGCACGATATGCCGGTCGAAGCCCATGCCGGTCGCCAACCTCGGCCCAAACGTAGGGACGGCGTCGTCCCTGGGACGTGAATGCGCGCATTCGGGTTTGGTTGCGGCCCGTCCCCCCGACTCACGCAGTCGGGCTCAGCGGCTCTGCGGGGAAGCCTGCGGCGACTATGGTCTCGGCAATGCGGTCCGCAGGGCCGGTCGCGCCGGACACGGTCACGAGCTTGGCCCCGAGGTCCACCTCGACCCGGGCGCCCGGCTCGATGCCGGCGATGGCCCGGGTCACGGACTTGGCGCAGCCTCCGCAACCCATCCTGTCGACCTTGTAGCGGTACATGACGCTCTCCCTGTGGTGGCGTCCCGCACAGATGGGGCTTCCCATGGTGGGAAGGTCAAGGGTCGCGGAATGCCTCCCGCCAGATGGGAATGGCGTCTATTCGGGCGGGCGCCCAGGTCGGGGCCGACGTGTTAGGACATCGTGCGGATGATCGCGGCGAACTTGCCGACGGTCATTTGCGTGCGGTCGCCCTCGGTCACGTCCCGGAGAGGATGAGGGTTATCCGACCAAGCTTCCGGGCTTGCGCCGCGTTCGAGGGCGGCGAACCGTTCGGCCTTCACCTCGGCGACGTGGCAGTCGCGTTGGATCGTCCGCCTGGCGTGACTGAACACCCATGGGCGTCTCCGGCTGCGTATCGCAGGCAGCGAGCAGGGCACCCAGCGGTATGTCGCTGGCGGCGGCCGGTGCCATCGTGTGCGGGCGTTCAAGGGTCAGCATCGGCATGCTCCTCGGGTTGTTTCTCGGGACTGGTCTCAGCGCTTCACAAAGCCCATGTCGGCGGCCACCGCGCTCAGCCGCTCCGGCGCGCGCTCCTTCCGCTCGCTGTAGCGGTCCACCAGGTAGTCGGCCCGCTCGCGGGTCAGGAGCGTGAACTTCACCAGCTCCTCGCACACGTCCACGACCCGCTCGTAGAGCGGCCCCGGCTCCATCCGGCCGGCGTCGTCAAACTCCTTGTAGGCCATCGGCACGGACGACTGGTTCGGGATGGTGATCATCCGCATCCAGCGGCCGAGCACGCGCAAGGCGTTCACGGCGTTGAAGCTCTGCGAGCCGCCGGAGACCTGCATCACGGCGAGGGTGCGCCCCTGGGTCGGCCGCACGCTGCCCTCGCTCAAGGGCAGCCAGTCGATCTGACTTTTCATCACGCCGGACAGGGTGCCGTGCCGCTCCGGTGCGACCCACACCTGGCCCTCGGACCAGATCGCGAGAAATTGCGCAGCTCCTGCACCTTTGTGTGGTCGGCGGTCGCATCGTCCGGCAGAGGCAGGCCGTACGCGCGGAAGATCCGCACCTCGCCGCCCATGGCTCCGAGCAGCCGGGCGGCCTCGTAGGCGAGGCAGGGGATGAACGAGCGCTCCCGGAGCGAGCCGTAGAGGATCAGGAAGCGGAGCGCATGGGTGAACGGCGCCGCCGCGTCTAGGCTGTCGCGGGTCGGCACCTCAAAACGCGCTTGGCTGAGGTTCGGCAGGCCATCGTTGAAGGGCTGGCTGAGCTTGTCCAAGGATCGTCTTCGGGACCGTCAGCATGGCGGTCGTGAGAGGATAGGTGACCTGATCCTCGACCACCTGCGGGGCCTGGCGAGAACAATTTCCTGACCGCCGGCCTTTCCGGCTCGCCAAGAGACCGTTCGGATGCCGGCGCAGCGTGAATTCCGGCACCGTCCGGAGCGCGCGTCGGGGCCGCCGTCGGTCGGCGAGACCGCGCGGAGCGACGATGGACCCAGTTCCGGTCTGTCGTGATCCCGGACGTCCGCCCGCGCGATTCCTTGGGACATGACCTTCCATCCGCGGCGGTCGCGGTGCAGGCTGGGGGAATGGTCTCGGGAGAAACGCCTGGACGAGGTCGACGAGCGACGGCTCGCCGCCATCCTGGTCGCCGATGTCGTCGGCTATAGCCGCCTCATGGGCGCCGACGAAGCGGGCACGCTGCGCCGGCTCAGGGGCCTGCGCCGGGAACTGCTCGATCCGCGCATCGAGGCGGCCCGGGGCCGCGTCGTGAAGTCGACCGGCGACGGCCTGATCGCCGAGTTCCCCAGCCCGGTCCGAGCCGTGTTCTGTGCCGTCGCAATCCAGCGGGCGATGCTGACGCGTGAAGCCGGCGTGTCCGACGACCACGCGTTCAGGCTGCGCATCGGCATCAACGTCGGCGACGTCGTCGCCGAGCCGGAATGCGACCTCTATGGCGACGGCGTCAACGTGGCGGCTCGGCTCGAACCCTTCGCGGAGCCGGGCGGGATCTGCATCTCGCACACGGTCCACGATCAGGTACGGGACAAGCTCGGCTACCCCTTCGAGGATCGGGGCGAGCAGGCGTTGAAGAACATCGCCCGGCCGGTCGGCATGTTCGCGCTACCCGCCGCGGCCATACTGGCGATGCCGGCCGAGGATGACGGCGAGATCGAAGCTGCGGTCCGGGTCCGGCCCGCGGCGCGCCGGTTGTCGGGACGTCCCGCGCTCGCCGGCGGGCTGGTCATCCTCGCCGCCCTCGGCGGCCTCGGGCTTTGGTCCTGGATGACACCGCGCGAGACGGGACAGGTCCCGCCGACGGCCCTTGCCGACGGTCGTGTCGGCGCGGACTGGATGCCGGCCGCGGAAATCCGCCAAAGGCTTTTGGACACGGGCTACACGTCGGTCACGGAGCTCAAACCCGATGACGGGCTGTGGGACGGCAAGGGGATCAAAAACGGCATGGAGGTGAGGTTCCACGTCGATCCGCGGATGGGGGCGATGCTGTCTGAGCGGACGGACGACTGAGACGCTCCGGTCCGGCCGGGGCGTCGCTCCGGTTCCAGGGATGGCCCTCAACTACCCGTGGCCGGCGAGAGCGGCGCCCCGTAGCGGAACGTCGAGGTGCCCCCGGACCACTCGGTGAATGCACCCTCCCCATGGTCGGCCCACGCCGTCGTCACGGTGCCATGCAGGATGCCCGCGCCGGTGCAGTCGACGCTCACCGGCACGGGCGCATGCTTGAGATCCAACGTGAAGCTGCCGCTGCAGGCGACGTACCCCGTCGCGTCGCGCGCGAAGAAGCTGACCCGCAAGAGGCGAACCGACGCGTGGCCGGTCAGGACGCTGCCGTCGATGCGTTCGATCCGGAAAGGCAGGGAGTCGAAGCCGAGCGTGCTGCCGCCATCGTCCGAGCCAAGCTGGATACCCGGTAGCGTTCCTCCCCCACATCCCGATAGGAACGGCAGCAGGATGCCTGCGCAGCCGAGAAGCGCGCGCCGCCTCATCGAAACCTCGTTCGCCATACCGCTCTCCACGTACGCTCGGCGCAGGGGGCCTCGCATCGCCCGCGTTGCCTGACGGGCCCGGATTACGGCGTCGCTCAGCGCCGACGCCTTCCGCATCTCTCGGCGGTCACCGTACGTCCTCAAGCGGCTAGAGGGTCAAGAGACTGCGCCGCCCGCCCGCGGCGCCGTAACACATAGCGGATGCCGTCATGCGTTACACGTCCCCCCCGGAGTCGTTTGACTGACACGCCGCGACCGGAGCCGACGCCGTCCGGGCCATCCCTTTCCCCGCAGGGAACAAACCCGGTCCGGGGCGCATGGATCCCGAACTTGGCCGGCAACCTGACGGGGGCTTCCATGCGCGCCCGTACCCGTAACGAGAGGCCCCGCAGGCCAGCGAAACCGGCCCCCGGGACGCATCCCGCCCCGAAACCCGCCGCGGCCCCGCGGGCCAGGGCGGAGAAGCCCGAGGTCCGGATCTTCGTCTCGTACTCGCACCGCGACACCGAGGCCCGGAGGAGGCTCGGCATCCACCTCGCGCCCCTGGAACGAGACAACGTGAGGACCTGGTTCGATGGCGACATGGACGCCGGTGACAAGCTCGATACTGGAATCGCCCGGGCTCTGCACGACGCCCACGTGTTCGTCGGCCTGCTCAGTCCCGACTACCTGGCCAGCAACTATTGCTGGAAGATCGAGTACCGCCGCGCCATGAACCGCCGCGCCCGCGGCACCATGCGCGTGGTCGCCGTGGTCGTGCGCCCCTGCGACTGGACGTCGACCCCGGCCGCCGGCTTCAAGCTCCTGCCCGAAGACGGGCGCGACGTGACCCGGTGGCGCAGCGCCGACGGGGCCTACCTCAACGTCGCCCAGGGCATACGACGCGTCGTCGCGGCGGTTCGCCGGGACATGGCTGCAGCCCCGGTCCGCCCCGTGTGGACGAAACGCGCCGCCTCGAAGGCCAAACCGGATGCTCCGACCAAGGCAGCATCCGCCGTCAAGACGGAAGCTCCGCGGCCCGTCACCTGAAGCCCGCCCGGGGCGGCGCGAAAAAAAAAACCCGTGCGCAAGCCGGACAACGCCTGACGCGCGCAAGGCAAGTCCGACCCGGCGCACCCGAGGACGGTTCCGGGCCGATCAGGCCCAGCTCAGCCGAACAGTCGTTCTGTCCACCTCGGCCTTCAGACCGGTGAGTTCCCGAAGCGCCTGAGCCAGCCCTTCGAGGGCTGCGTGGCCCGAGCCGTGCAGCGTCAGTTCCAACGCGCCTTCCCGGCATCCGGCAACCCCGACGGCCTCGTCGACGAGCCGACCGAGATGCGTCTCGGCGAAGTCGGCCCCCGCCTCCCGGCCGTACAGCCTCGCGTCGCGGGCCAAGTCGTCGAAGCGCGAGCTCCGCCGCCTCTGCATGAAGCGGTTTCCCAGCGCCTCCACGTGCGAGCCCCGGACCTTGAACTCGATTTCCGCAGGCGTCACGTCATCGCCTCCTGTCCGGGCGAGCGGGCAACGGCGCGGCGCGTCACCCGTTCCGCACCGCCCCGGACCTCGCGCTCTCGCCGTCCCAGGGCTCCTCCCCGGGGCACGGCGGCGAAGCGTTCGTCCGGGAGTTCCGCGAACGGCCTGCGCTCGTCGATCCGCCCGCGCAGCTTGAACCGGAGACGCCGGGCGTGATCCGCTGGAACCCTTCCTACGCCGCGATCCATTCGGGGTCCATCCGCTCCAGGATGTCCTCCGCCGTCAGCCGCCCCTCCTTCGAGAGCAGGACATGGAACTCGCGCACGAACCGGCGCCAGAACCGGCGCTTGCCCATCTCCCGGACCTCGTCCGCGAGCGTTGGCGCCGCCGGCTCGCCGGGCACCGGTTCGGGCTGCGGCTCCGCCAGGCCGAACCGGCCGTCGATCTCGGCCAGCCCCTCGCCAGCCTTCGCCATCCGGAGCAGGTGGTATCGCAGCTATCCCGGCGTCAGCGGCAGGCCCACGCTTTCCCCCTGGCGCCGCAGCTCGGCTGGCGGCGCCCGGTAGATTGCGTGGGCCGGCATGGGCCCGCGCTCGCCCATCGCCGCCTCGACCGCGTCGCGCACCTGCGCCCAGAACGCGTCCGCCTCCCGGGCGAACTTTCTCCCCTTGAGCGCGTCGACGAAGCCGCGAGCGGCGGCCGCCTGCTGCGCGGCGGGCGCGGCGATCGCTGGTGGAGCGGCTCCGTCCCGGCCGGTCGCGACGTCGGCGGCGCGCAGCCGGGCCAGCCCCGGGTCGACGAAAGGCGGGACCCCACGCATGACGGATCGACCTAAGCGACCCTGGCCGGCGGCCGTCTCGGGGTCGCCGCGATGCTCGGCGTGCGCAGGCTCGAACGGCGGGCGCCGGGACTTGTCGGGCTGTGCCCTTCACGACCATCGACATCCTCTTGGACGGTCGCGTCCTCGGCATCGCCTTCGCGGCAACAATCGCCGAAGGGCGGGCCAGACAGTCACGGGGCGAAATGCCGACATCACGAAAGTAATAGGAGACCTGCCACCATGACGAATTCTCAAGGCCTCGCTCGATATCCCGTGGCGTAACATGACACTCCCCAGCCGGTGCCGCCTCGGCCGGATGCGCATCCCACGAGGGTAAGGCTGAGGGGCATGTCCTGGGTCGCATGGTCCGAAGGGTCCCGGTGTAGCGGCCGAGATGCTCAGGATCCTCGGCCGGGCGGCCGATGCCCCGAACGCGCGAAATTCGACTTGTGCAGGGGACCTCCACTCACGCATAAGGGCGGCATGAAGGTAGGGCGGTGGCACTGGGGCGTCGGCGCGCCGCGTGGCTGGTGGACAACCGCCGCGCGCCTGCTCGCGTTCGTTCTGGCGCTGACGCTCGCGGCACCCGATCTTGGCCTCGCCGCTGACATGACCGGCGCCCAGGTTCGGCATGCGTCGATTTCGGACGCTCCGGCCCTGACCATCGGCGCAGAGCATCCCGTCTCGGGATCCGTTGAACTCGGCCTCGCCTGCCATGTGCATTGTGGCTGCCATCCGGCCATACGGACCGAGGGCGGCGCCGTCATGACATGTTCCGACACCGGGCCCCGCGTCGCGTCCGTGGTCGGTGGGCCGCTGGCGCCCGTATGGCCCGATCGCCTGTCGAGGCCACCTCGCGTGTGAGGTGAGCGCGCCCCGAGCGGCGTGCGCGCCCAGCCGAACGCTGGGCACCCGGAAACCCCACACGTGAAATCTCGGAGCCGACGCTCGCCCGCAATCCGGGCGACGCGCGGCGTCCCGGTCGAGTCCGGCTTCATGCGCATTCTCCTGTCCGCGGCCCTCCTGGTCGCCGGCATCGCCATCGGCGGTGCCGTTCCCGGCGTGTCCTCACGCATCCACGAAACCCTTGACGCCCTCGGCGCCCGGAACATCCCGTTCCTGCAAGCAGCCCCTGGGATGGCCTCAGCGCCGGCGAGCAACGAGAAGCCTTGCGAGGACGCCGAAGCCCATGGGTCGGAGCCGGCACCGCTGGAGCCGAACGGCGCCGGCGAGGCGCATGCCCCGGAAGGCATCGTCAGGATGCGGCCCGAGCAGGTCGCCGCGCAGGACATCAAGGTCCGGAAGGTCGAGGGCGGCACGCTCGCCAGGCACCTCCTGGTGCCCGGCACCATCACGCCCAACACCGACCGGGTCGCCCGCGTCCCGGCCAGGGTCGTCGGCACGGTGGCCGAGTTGCGCAAGCGCCTCGGCGACGACGTCCAGAAGGACGAGGTCGTCGCCGTGCTCGACAGCCGCGAGGTCGCCGACGCCAAGAGCGAGTACCTGACCGCCCTGGTCCAGGCCGAACTTCAAAAGATCAACTACGAGCGCCAGCAAAAGCTGCTCGCGTCTCAGGCCGCGTCTGAGGCCGCGTTCCAGAACGCCCGTGCGACGTTCCTGGAGAACCAGCTGCGCGTCGACCTTGCCCGCCAGAAGCTGTCCGCGCTGGGGCTCAACGCCGCCGAGGTCGCGGCTGCCCAGAAGCGGGACGAGGCCACACCGAACCGGTCGAGCCTGCGCCTGTTCGAGTTGCGCTCGCCCCTCTCCGGACGCATCGTCGAGCGCAAAGTGGACGTGGGCACCAAGGTCGGCGGCGAGGGTGATCCCGCCGACCTCTACACGGTGGCCGACCTCTCGTCCGTGTGGATCGAACTCTCCGTATCCACCCTGGATCTAGCCAATGTTCGGGATGGCGCACGTGTCGCGGTCTCCCTGGGTCAAGCGGGCGGCGACCGCCACGGGGAGGGCAAGGTCGTCTTCGTCAGCCCGCTCCTCAACCAGGAGACGCGCTCGGCCCGGGTGATCGTCGCCCTGCCGAATCCGGACCTCGCGTGGCGGCCCGGCACCTTCGTCACCGCCGAGGTGGAGATCGCCCGGGACGCGGTCGCCGTGCGCATCCCCAAGGCCGCCCTGCAGACCGTCGAGGGCAAGCGCGTGGTCTTCGTGCGCACCGAGGCAGGCTTCGAGAAGCGCGAGGTCGAGCTCGGGCACTCCGACGACGAGGCCTTCGAGGTCACGGAGGGTCTGAAGGCCGGCGAGGAGATCGCGGTCGGCAACTCCTTCCTGCTGAAAGCCGAGCTCGGCAAGGCCGAAGCCGGCGACAACGACTGAGGGGCACGCCGACCATGATCAGCCGCATCCTCGACGTCTCGATCCGCCAGCGCTGGCTGGTGCTGCTCCTGTCACTGCTCGCCGCCGGCTTCGGCGGCTATGCGCTGACGAGGCTGCCCATCGACGCGGTGCCCGACATCACCAACAACCAGGTGCAGATCAACACGGTCGCGCCCGCGCTCTCGCCCTTCGACATCGAGCGGCAGGTCACCTACCCGGTCGAGACCGCGCTCGCCGGGATCAAGGGCCTCGAATACACCCGCTCGCTCTCGCGCAACGGCTTCTCGCAGGTCACCGCGGTCTTCAGCGACAACGTCGACCTATACTTCGCCCGCCAGCAGGTGGTGGAGCGCCTGAGCGAGGCTCGCGAGGCGCTGCCCTCCGAGGTCGAACCGCACATGGGCCCCATCACCACGGGCCTGGGTGAGATCTACATGTGGACGGTCCGGTACGCCGCGCCCGCGGAACGCAAGATCGCGGCTCCCGGCAAGCCGGGCTGGCAGCCCGACGGCGGCTACCTGACCCCCGAGGGCCAGCGGCTGACAAACGACCTCGAACGGGCCGCCTACCTGAGGACGATCCAGGACTGGGTCATCCGGCCCCAGGTAAGGACCGTGGCGGGCGTGGCCGGGGTCGACGGCATCGGGGGCTTCGAGAAGCAGTACCACATCCAGCCGGACCCGACGAAGCTAACCTCGCTCGACCTCTCCTTCTCGGACGTCGCCCGGGCGCTCCAGGCCAACAACGCCAACCAGGGCGCCCGCTACCTGGAGGACAACGGCGAGGGCTACGTCGTCAGGTCCTCGGGTCGCCTGGAGAGCATGGACGAGATCGGCGACGTCGTCGTCACGACCCGCGGCGGCGTACCCGTTCGGATCAAGGATATCGCCGAGGTGCGCATCGGCCGCGATCTGCGCACCGGCTCGGGCAGCCAGAACGGGCAGGAGGCGGTCGTCGGCACCGCCCTGATGCTGATCGGCGAGAACAGCCGCACGGTTGCGGCCGCCGTCGACGCCCGCATGGCGCAGATCCGGCGCGCCCTGCCGCCGGGCGTCGAGGTCCAGACGGTCCTCGACCGGACGCAGCTCGTCGAGGCCACGATCCGCACGGTGGGCAGGAACCTCGCGGAGGGGGCCGCCCTCGTCATCGTCATCCTGTTCCTGCTGCTCGGCAACATCCGGGCGGCGCTGATCGCCGCGCTGGTGATCCCGGTCGCCATGCTGATGACCGTGACCGGCATGGTCGAGGGGAAGATCTCGGCCAACCTGATGAGCCTCGGGGCGCTCGATTTCGGCCTGATCGTCGACGGGGCGGTGATCATCACCGAGAACGCGCTCCGCCACCTCGCCGAGCGGCAGCACGCCCTCGGGCGCGCGCTCGACCTGGAGGAGCGCCTGGAGACGGTGCGGGCGTCGGCCGAGGAGATGATCAAGCCGTCCCTGTACGGGCAGGCGATCATCATCCTGGTCTACGTCCCGCTCCTCACCTTCACGGGGGTCGAGGGCAAGATGTTCCAGCCGATGGCGCTGACCGTCATCCTCGCGCTGGCCTCGGCCTTCGTGCTGTCGCTGACCTTCGTGCCGGCCCTGATCGCCATCATGATCACCGGTCGCGTCACGGAGAAGGACAACCTCATCATCCGGGCTCTGAAGGCGGCGTATCGGCCGGTCCTCGCAGTAGCGGTCCGGGCGCCGTTCGCCTTCATCGGCGCCGCCCTGCTGCTGCTGGCGGGGGCCGGTCTGCTCGCCGCAAGGCTCGGGACCGAGTTCATCCCGACCCTTGACGAGAAGAGCATCGCGATGAACGCGCTGCGCATCCCCTCGACCTCGCTAAGCCAGTCGCAGGCAATGCAGATCAGGATCGAGCAGGCCGTCTCGAAGTTCCCGCAGGTCGCCTACGTGTTCTCGAAGACCGGCACCGCCGAGGTCGCCACCGACCCGATGCCGCAGAACTCCTCCGACACGTTCGTGATGCTCAAGCCGCAGGCGGAATGGCCGGATCCGGAGCTGCTTAAGTCCGAGTTGCAGGAACAGATCGAGAAGGCCGTGGGTGAGCTCGCCGGCAATACCTACGAGTTCTCCCAGCCGATCCAGCTGCGGTTCAACGAGCTGCTCGCCGGGACCCGCGGCGACCTCGCCGTGAAGGTGTTCGGCGACGAGTTCGGGGCGATGAAGCAGGCCGCCAACCGAATTGCCGAGATCCTGCGGGGCACGCGCGGCGCGGAGGACGTCAAGGTCGAGCAGACCGCCGGACTTCCGATCCTTGAGATCAAGATCGACAAGGCCGAGGCCGCGCGCCTGGGGCTCAGCACCGGGGCGATCCAGGAGGTCATCGGGGCCGCCATCGGCGGCAAGGATGCAGGCGTCGTCTTCGAGGGCGACCGGCGCTTCCCCATCGTGGTGCGTCTGACCGACAAGGTCCGCGAGGACCGGGAGGCCCTGGAGAACATCCCGGTGCCGCTGCCCCCGGGACCGAACGGGCGCGCCGCCTCCGTGCTCCTGAAGCAGGTGGCGAGCTTCACCGTGACCGAGGGACCGAACCAGGTCAGCCGCGAGAACGGCCGGCGGCGCGTCGTCGTCACCGCCAACGTGCGCGGCCGCGACATCGGCTCGCTGGTGGCCGAGGCCCAGGCCAGGGTGGCCAGCCAGGTACAACTGCCGCCAGGCTACTACCTGACCTGGGGAGGGCAGTTCGAAAACCTGGCCTCGGCCCGCCAGCGCCTGACCGTGGTGGTGCCGGTGTGCTTCTTCCTGATCTTCCTGCTGCTCTACTCGGCCCTGGGGAGCGCTCGGGACGCGCTCCTCGTGTTCAGCGCCGTGCCGCTGGCGCTCACCGGCGGCATCGCGGCCCTGTGGCTGCGGGGCATGCCGCTGTCGGTGCCGGCCGCGGTCGGGTTCATCGCGCTGTCGGGGGTGGCGGTGCTGAACGGCCTGGTGATGCTGACCTTCATCAAGCAGCTGGTCGCTCAGGGCCGGCCCCTGCGGGCGGCGATCCTGGAGGGGGCCCTGACCCGGCTGCGGCCGGTGGCCATGACGGCACTCGTCGCCTCGCTGGGCTTCGTCCCGATGGCGCTCGCGACCGAGACAGGTGCCGAGGTGCAGCGACCGCTCGCCACCGTGGTGATCGGCGGCCTGATCAGCGCGACCCTCCTGACGCTCGTGGTCCTTCCGGCCCTCTATGCCCGCTTCGGCAAGGCCGCGACGCCGAAGGCCAGCGAGCGGACGACGGAGACGGTGCCGCGGCACCTCAAGGCGGCGGAGTAGCGCCGATGCGCGCCCTCGCGATCACGGCCGCCATGGCCTTCCTGTCCACCTTCGCCACCACTCCCGCATCGCCCGCGGTGGGGGTCGAGGGCGGCGACGCACCCTTCGGGTTGCCCGGGGGACCGGTCGACGCGGTGCCGCGTTTGCTCAAGGTCGACCGCGAGGCCAACCTAACCGCCCTCCACTATCCGCATGGCTGGCCGCCGGCCCTCGGGGCGGGCACCGCGGAGGTGGTCCTCGTGGTCTGCCGGGACGAAGGGCTGCAACAGGTGGTCTGGGTCGGCCTGCCGATGTCGGGCGAGGCCCTGGCGAGGACGCGGCGCGCCATCCACGACGAGGGCGTGCGCCGCCATGGCGAACCCGCACCGGGGCCCGTGGCCGATTCCGAGCTCTGGCCGGGCGGCCGGGCGCTCCTGGCCAGCCGCGAGGTCACGGATGGGCGGCGCGAACGCGTCATGACCGCATTCGGCCCCGGCTACCCAGCCTGCTCGGCGGCCCATCGCGACGCGACCGGACACCCGGCCGGCGTGCACGTCGCCGACCTGATCGGTGTCGACGCCCCATGATGAGGACCCCCGGTACACATCCCGGCCGGTACGGCATGCGCGGGCGCGGATCGCTCGAAGGCGGAAGCCCGTTCGGTGGCGCCCGGGCGACGAGCAAGGCCGGCGTCGGCCTTGCGGCGTTCCGGTACGGCACGGCGGGGCGAAGCGACGAGGCCGGGATGAAGCCCCCTGCCGAGAGGAGCCGCGTGCAGGGTCGGACGGCCAGGGCCGGCGTGCTCGATGGCGGGGAATGCCTCGCGCGCCGGACGCCTGCACCGGGCGGGCGGTCGGCACCGGCCGCCCTGGCCAGCCCCACGGCGGCCGGAACGCCTCGGTCCTTGGCCGCGTCCCTGATCGGGCTTCGGCGGTCTCGGGACCGGGGCACCGACGGAGCCTGGCGCCGTGCGTTGGCGTGCCTGCTCGCCTTCGCCCTGATCATAGCCCTCGTGGACCCGGCCCCGGCATCGCCCCGGGTCGGACCGGACCACGGGAATGGGCTCGGCACGTCATCCCTGTTCGAGCCGGATGCGACCGTGTCGGCCGCGGACGAGCGCTCGGACCGAGGGCCCCCCGGATCGGCCCGGTGCAACGGTTGCTGCCCCTGCCATGCGGCCATTCGGCCCGACGGCGGCCTCGCGGGGCCCGCGCGCGTCGCGCGGGCCCTGGAATTCCCGATTTCCGGCGTCGGCTTCCGGTCCCGGAAGGCCGCCCCGCCCCACGAGCCGCCACGCGCCTGACCGCTCGGCCGCCGCGAGCCGCGGCGGCGACCCGGGTCCAAGAGCCCCGTCCCGTGACCCGGATGTGAGTGCGCTCGCCTCGCGTGAGCGCGCGGCCCGTCGCCGTGACGGAGCCGCTGGTCGGAACCGCCTACGAGATCGGGTGGAGCGATGCGCGTTCCCAGTCCCCCCTTGACCAACCCCGCACGGCCGACCGTCGACCCGGGAGCAGACGGCGTCCCGCCAGCCCGATCACGACCGTCGAACGTCCCGGGCCCCTCGGTGCGAGGGAGCCCACTGCCGTCGGACACCCCGAAAGCGGACTGCCCGCCCCGAGCGGGGCTCGGGCCATGTCGGCTCGGTCGGCGCACCCTCGCGGCGCTCGCGGCCCTCGCGGCGAGCGCGGTCGGCAGTCCGCGGGCCGAGACGCTGGAGGGCTCGCTGGCGCGCGCCTACCGCGCGAACCCGGAGCTGAACGCGACGCGGGCGGCCTTGCGGGCGACGGACGAGGAGGTCGCGCTGGCGCGGGCCGGCTACCGCCCGACCGTCGCCGCGGACGCGGACGCCGGGGTACGGACCGTGCGGGGGGCCGCAGGCGGCGAGCGCCTGGCGCGAACCTCGTTCCCGCGCGGTGCGGGGCTGAGCGTCGAACAGACCCTGTTCAACGGCTTCCAGACGGACAACGACACCCGTCGCGCGGAATCGAACGTGCTCGGCCAGCGCGAGGCCTTGCGCTCCGCCGAGAACACGCTCCTGTTCGACGCCGCGCAGGCCTACATGGACGTCCTGCGCGACGCCGCGACCGTGGAGCTCAACCGCAACAACATCGCGGTCCTGGAAGAGCAGCGCCGCCAGACGAGCCTGCGCTTCCGGCTCGGCGAGTTGACCCGGACGGATGCCGCGCAGGCCGACGCCCGCCTGGCCGGAGCCCGCTCGCAGCTGAGCGCGGCGGAGGCGCAGCTCCGCGCCCGCACCGGCGTCTTCCGCCAGGTCATCGGCATGGACCCGCGCCGGCTCGCCCCCGGGCGCCCGCTCGACCGCCTGGTCCCGCCACGTCTCGACCTCGCGCTCGGCTTGGGGCTGGCCGAACATCCACGGATCCTCTCCGCGCTCCACGCGGTCGATGCCGCGGAGGCGCAGGCGAAGGTCCTCGAAGGGAGGGTCTACCCACGGGTCGGCGCCTCGGGCGTCGTCCAGAGGCGCCGCGACGAGGAGGAGCCGGGGGACGATGTGCTTGCGGCCGGGCTCGTCGGACAGGTGACGGTTCCCGTCTACGAGGGCGGGCAGGTCTACGCGCAGGTCCGACAGGCCAAGGAGCAGGTCGGGCAGGCCCGCATCGAGGCGGAGCAGGTGCGCGACGCCGTCCGCGCCGGCATCGTCGCCGCCTGGGCGCAGCTTGAGGCCGCGAAGGCGCAGGTCGCCGCCTCGCAGGCCCAGGTCCAGGCCAACGAGGTGGCGCTGGCCGGCGTCCGGGAGGAGGCGCGCGCCGGCCAGCGCACCACCCTCGACGTCCTGAACGCGCAGCAGGAATTGCTCAACGCCCGGGTGGGCTTGGTCGTGGCGCAGCGCGACCGCGTCGTGTTCTCCTACGGCGTGGTCCAAGCGCTCGGCCGCCTCACCGCGCGCCTCGCCGAGCTGCCCGTGCCCCCCTACGGCGCCAAGGCCCACTTCGACCAGGTCGAGGATCTCTGGGCGGGCCTGCGCACCCCCGACGGCCGCTGACGCCCCGCCCGCGAGACGCAGCCCGGGGCCGCCTTCCCGCGGGATCGCCCGCGGCCCGGCCACCCTGCGCCACCCCAACTCCCAAGCCCGCCGCTGCGGAACGGCGCGGGAAGCCCCGAAGCCCTCACGAGAGAGGGCCGGACACCATGTCGGAGCCCTTCTTGGTCACGCCCTCCCTGATCCATGCCCTGGCCCACCGGATGGCCTGGGTCGACTACCCCGACAGCCACTGGTGGGTCGACCTCCTGGCCCTGCTCGCCTTCGTGGTCGCACCGGCCTGGATGGGATGGCTGGCGATCCGGCTCGGCCTGCGATGGCTGGGACCGGGAAGACGTCGACGGCTCCACCCGGTCGCCGTTCCGTCGCGCGAGCCCCGGGCCGGATCGGTGCCGCCGAGGCCGGGGGGCGCCCGCGACGGCAGCTATGGCTGGTGCCTGGAGCGTTTCGTCGTCCGTGCGACGCTGCGCTTCCAGCTGCGTCTCGTGCTGCTCTCGCTGCTGACGCTGCCCGCGGCGTGGCTCCTCCTCGAAATCCCCAAGCACATCATCAATCGCGCCATCACCGACGCCGACGGGGACGGGCATCCGGAGATGGTCGTCCTCGGCTTCACCCTGAGCCAGGTGGAGCTGCTGTTCGCCCTGTGCGGGAGCTACCTGGCCGTGCTCACGCTCGGCGGGCTCGCCAAGTATGCGGTCAACCGCTCGCGCGGGCGCGTCAACGAGCGTCTCGTGCGCCGCCTGCGCCTCGCCATCCTCCGTCGCGCGCGCGACGAGCCCTCGCCCGACCGACGGGCGGCGCTGGCGGCCGCGGCCATGCAGGAAGTCGAGCCGATCGGCTATTTCGGCGGGAGCCTCGTCGTCGTGCCGCTCGTGCAGGGCGGCACGCTCGCGACCAGCATCGCCTTCCTGCTCCTCCAGAACGCCGCCCTCGCGCTGGCGGCGCTGATGATGCTGCCGGTCCAGCTCACGCTGCTGCCGCCCCTGCAGCGGCGCCTGAACGCGAAGGTGCGCGAACGGGTCCACGCGACGCGGGCCCTGGGAGGCCTCCTGACCGCGGCGCCGTCCGGTCGGGAGGCCGCGCCGCCTCGCGACCGGCCCGCACGGACGCCGGCCCGGTCGCGGCAGATGCGCCTGGCCGAGGACCTTGAGCGCGTGCGCGTCGAGATCAACGACCTCAAGGGCCGTCTCAAAGGCCTGTACAACTACACCTCCAACCTGACGCCGTTCTTCTTCTTCGCGATCGGCGGCTACCTGGTCGTGCAGGAGCGCCTCTCGCTCGGCGCGCTCGTCGCCGCGCTGGCGGCCTACAGGGAGATCGCGCCGGCCATGCGCGAGGTGTTCGATTTCGTCCAGAGCTGGTCCGACGCGAACGCCCGGTTCGAGGAGGTCACGACGGCGATCCGCCCCGCTCCGCCCGGCCCTGCGCCCCGGTAGGCCCGAGCGGCCGAGCGCTCAACCCGGTCGCTCCGGCCGACCCGGCGCGCCCGCCGCGGACGGCAGGAAGGCGACGCGCAGGAGGTCGACGAGGTGGCGGCGGTTCACGAGGAACAGGATCGCGGCGAGCCCGAGATAGACCCAGGCGAGCACGGACAGGGTCGCCACCGTGCGCGCCGCGTCGTCCCGGTAGGCGAAGGCCAGCCCCAGCTGCAGGCCGAAGAGGCTCGCCAGGGCGAATGCCGAGACGAGGCCGAGGCGTAGCCGCAGCAGCAGGCCCAACGCGAACAGCGATTGCGCGGCGGTCAGGAAGAACTCCTCCTCCTGGCGGGCGTCGAGCGGCAGGTTCGCCAGCGAGCCCGCGCCGACGCTCATCGCGAGCGGCAGCATGCCGACCAGCAGCGTCCACTGGCTGATCTTGTCGCTGACCAGGGCGCCGAGCCCGTTGGCGGCCCGGCCCGCCAGAACGAACAGGACCGCGACGGTCATGGCCGGGGCTTCGCTCGCCAGCGGCGCGAGCCACTGGATGAGCAGGAACTCGTCGAGGCCGAGGACCCGGCCGGCGCCGACCAACGCCTCGGCGAACGGCTCGGCCGAGATCAGGATGACCCCGCAGGCGGCCAACGTCAGGGCCGCCGTCGCGGCCCACCGTCCTGCCACGGGCAACGCGTTCAGGGCGGCGGCAGGGCCGGGCTCCTCGTCCTCACCCTCGGCCTCGGGCGCGCCGCGGGTGCGCCAGACGTAGGCGCCGAAGAACGCCGCCAGGACCATGAAATCGAGCGGCCCGATGCCGTCCTTGAGCACGATGACGAAGGCGTACAGGCTTGCCAGAAGCAAAAAGGCGACCTCGACCGCGTTGGATCGGGTCAATTCCACCGCGCGGCCGCCGCCTCGCGCCCAATGTATGGCGACCAGGAGCGGCCAGGCCAAGCCGACGAGCAGCCGGTTGGCCCCCGTCATGTTGGCGGCGGCGTAGTGCACGTACTGCGACCCCGGCCCCGCCTTGCCGGCCTGGTAGGCGTAGTAGAGGTCGACCGCATATTCGGGCAGCACGGTCACGAGGGCGACGACCGCGATGATCAGCCCCTGCGAGACGTGCCGCTCGGCGGCTTCCGCCCCCCAGGACAGCAGGAAGCCGGCCGCGAGGATGGCGGCCCCGAAGGCCGCCGTCTCGCCGATGGGCCCGACCTGCAGGCCGGTCAGCCGCAGGGTCAGGGCCGGCGTCGCCGCCGCGACCGCGAGGGCGACGAGCATCAGGAAGCGTCCCATTCCGTCCCTCCTCGTCACACGCCCGGGCCGTGGCCGCCGGGCGCGGGCGGTCCTCGTCGGCGGGCGCCGCCGGCGGGCGGACCCATGGCCGCGACAGGGTGACCGAACCGCGCCGGGCACCCCGCCCGATGTCTCCGGCGACCGCGCCCGATCCCGCCGCCATCACCCCGGCGGCGCTCGCCCGAAGCGCGTGGCCGGCCGGTCGGAGGGCGCTCGGCCCGGCCCCTCCGGAAGGACAGGTGCGGCCGCGCCGAACGGCTGGCGTGAGCCGAGGACGCACCCGTCCGCAGGGCGGCGCCGGCGGTCGCGGGCGAGGCGGCGACCGCCCGGATCGAGCCCCTCACGAAATCTCCCCTGCCGCACCGGCGCGGCGCCGATCGGACACGAGGAATCCGCCGAGGAACAGCAGGACCGCGCCGGCGGAGATCCAGACGTCGGCCAGGTTGAAGGTGAACCAGCGGATGCTGCCGGTGTGCAGGTCGAGGTAGTCCGTGACGACGCCGTCCATGAGCCGGTCGACGAGATTGCCGGCGGCCCCGCCCGCCATCGCGGCGAGCCCGAGGCGTTCGAGCCCGCCGCCCGCGGCCAGAGCCCAGCCGGCCACGAGGCAGGTGAGCGTTCCCTGGATGGCGAGGAGCAGCGCCAGGGAGGACGGATCGTGCGCCGGGAACAGGCTGAAGCTGATGCCGTGGTTGAACGACAGGCTCAGGTCGACGAAGGGCAGCGCGCCCCTGACGGCGCCTTCGTCCAGCCACGCCTCGGCCACGGCCTTCGCGCCGAGGTCGATGGCCGCGGCGGCCAACGCCACCCCGGCCACGCTCCCGGCCCGGCCGGCCCACCCCGACAGGACCATCATCACGCCCTCAGGAGACGGAGCGCGTTGGCCGTCACCAGGACGGTCGCGCCGGTGTCGGCCAGGATGGCCGGCCAGAGGCCGGTGATGCCGGCGATGGTCGTCACTAGGAACACCGCCTTCAGGCCGAGGGCGATGGCGACGTTCTGGCGGATGTTGCCCAGGGTCGCCCGCGAGAGGGAAACCAGCGCGGCCACGTCGCCCACCCGGTCGTTCAGCACCGCCGCGTCCGCCGTCTCCAGGGCCGCGTCGGTGCCGCCGCCCATCGCGATGCCGACGCTGGCGGCGGCGAGGGCCGGCGCGTCGTTGATGCCGTCGCCGACCATGGCGACCGGGCCCATCTCCTTCAGGGCAGCGATATCGGCGAGCTTATCCTGTGGCAGGAGCTCGGCCTTCACGTCGAGGCCGAGCTCGGACGCGACCGCCTCGCCCGTGCGCCGGTTGTCGCCGGTCAGCATCACGCTGCGCACGCCGAGCTTGCGCAGGGCCGCGATGCCGGCCGCCGCGTCGGCGCGGGGCTCGTCCCGGACCGCGATGGCACCCAAAGCCTCGGCGCCCCGGACGACGATGACCACCGTCTTGCCGCCGGCCTCCAGCTCCGCGACGGCGCGCTCGGCCTCGGGGCCGAGCCGCGCGCGCTCGGCGGCGTGGCGCGGCGAGGCGACGAGCACCGTCTGCCCCATGACCGTGGCCTGAACCGCCTTGCCGGGGATGGCGCGGGCGTCCCGCGTCGGCCGCAGCGGCACCCCGTCCGCGCTCGCCCGGTCGAGGATGGCTCGGGCGATGGGGTGGCTGGACCCGTTCTCGACCGCGGCGGCCAGCCCGAGAAGCGAGCGTTCCGATGCGTCCGGGGCGAAGACCAGGATATCCGAGACCCGCGGACGTCCCGCGGTCAGCGTCCCGGTCTTGTCGAACGCGACCGTGCGTACCCGCCCGATGACTTCCAGCGCGGCCCCGCCTTTCACGAGCAGCCCGCGCCGCGCACCGGCGGCCAATCCCGAGGCGATGGCCGCCGGTGTCGAGAGCACCAGCGCGCAGGGGCAGGCGATCAGGAGGAGCGCCAGGCCCCGATAGACCCAGGTGCCCCAGTCGGCGCCGAGCAGCAGCGGCGGCACGATTGCGACCGCGGCGGCGAACACGAAGGCGATGGGCGTGTAGACCGCGCTGAACCGGTCGATGAAGCGCGCCGTGGGCGATTTCGACGCCTGCGCCTCCTCGACGAGGTGCAGGATGCGGGCGACCGTGTTGTCGGCCGCCGTCTTGGTGACCCGGACCTGGAGCGCGCCGTCGGCGTTGACGCTGCCGGCATAGACCGGGTCGCCGACCTCCTTGGGCTTCGGGACCGACTCGCCGGTGATGGGGGACTCGTCGAGGCTCGACGCGCCGTCGGTGATGACGCCGTCGGCGGGTACGCGGTCGCCCGGCCTGACCACGACGACCTGCCCGATGGCCAGCGACGCCGCGGGCACCTCGCGGATGGTGCCATCGGCCTCGTCGACGACGCGGGCAATCTTCGGCACCAGGGCCGCGAGTGCCTTGATGCCGGCCCGCGCCCGGCCCGCCGCCACCACCTCCAGCATCTCGCCGACCGTGAACAGCAGCACGACGATGGCAGCCTCCTCGGCGGCGTGGATGGCGAGCGCCCCCGCGGTCGCGACCGACATCAGCATCTCGATGGAGAAGGGCGTGCCGGCGAACGCCGCCACGGCCGCGCGGCGCCCGTAATAGGCGAGCCCGACGAGCGCCCCGGGCCAGTAGGCGTACTCGCCCGCCAGGCCCGGCGCGATCCGCTCGACCAGGAAGCCGGCGGCGAACAGGGCGCCGATCAGGATGCCCAGCAGCGCCTTGCGGCTCCGCCAGAGCGGCGGCTCGGGCTCCGCCGCGGTCTCGACGGGCGGGGCGCCACCCGAGGCTTGCGCCATGGCCAGGTCCGCGGCCGTGGGGAGCGGCGCGACGCCGTAGCCAAGGCGCTTGATGCGCCCCTCCAATTCGGTCCTCGGCGTCGCGGCCTCGTCGAGCGCGAGGTCGAGGACCTGGCTGCCGTAGTTCACGCGCACGTCCGCGACGCCCGGCAGCCGGGAGACGGCGGTCTCGATCTTGCCGGCGCAGGTCGGGCAGTCCATGCCCTTGACCCTGTAGCGCAGGGCCTCCGGGCCGTTCGTGGGGAAGGATGTGCGGTCCGCGCCGGCGGCCTGGTTCATGGTGCGCTCCGTTCGCCGGGCTCCTGGTCCGGACAGGGAAGGCCCCCTACATGCACCCTGTAGTCGCTACAGGGTCAAGGCCGTGCGGACCGCCTCTTCCATGACCATCGGCAGCCTCGCGGAGGCCACGCAGACCCGTGTCGAGACGGTCCGGTGGTACGAGAAGGTCGGGTTGCTGCCCCCGCCGGCGCGGTCGAGCGGGAACTACCGGCTCTACGGACCCGAGCACCTGCGCCGGCTGAGCTTCATCCGCCGCGGCCGCGCCCTGGGCTTCACGGTGGAGCAGATCCGGGACCTGCTCGCCCTGGCGGACGACCGGGAACGCTCCTGCGGCGAGGTCGACACCATCGCCCGCGCCCATCTCGCCGACGTGGAGCGCAAGCTGGCCGACCTGACCCGGCTCGCCTCGGAACTGCGCGAGGTCATCGGCCAATGCGGCTGCGGGTCGGTCGCGGATTGCCGCATCATCGAGGCCCTGTCGCCGCTGGGCGAACCCGCATGAGCGACCTGGGCCCGGGATCAGCGAGCGACGTAAGGCGCCAACGGCACCCGGCTCTCGAACAGCCCCTCGGCCAAGAACCCGCGGCAAGCGGCGGCGACCGTCGCCGCGACCATCTGGGACCCGGGGATGCCAAGCCGGCGCGGCCAGCCCACGAGAGAGAAAAAAGATAGTACCACGCGAGGCTAACTCAGAATAGAACGGCCTCGGAAACCAAGAAGCCCACAGGTTGGAACCTGTGGGCTTCACACGGGCCGGAGCCCATGGGTTGCTGACGGCGCACCGTTCAGCGTTGACGGATCGGATATGAGTGCATGGGGCCGGATAGTCAAGCGGGAAAATCTGGGATCCGGGCTGCACTCTACATCGACGGTTTCAATTTGTACCACTCCGTCAACGACTTAGGAGAGCCTTTCCTGAAGTGGTGCAACTTCTGGAAGCTGGGGGAGTCGATCATCCCGCGGCAGTCGGAGGAACTCGTCCGCGTCGTGTTCTGCACGGCCTATTACCCGGGCGATCACAGCAAGAAAATCCGCCACGAACGCCTGGTCCGGGCGCTCAAGCTGGTCGGCGTCGAGACCGTCCTCGGCCACTTCAGCCATGAAGACGCGAAGTGCCGGGACTGCGGCTCCATTTGGCAGAAGCCGACCGAGAAGGCCACGGACATCAATCTCGCGCTCAGCGTCTACGACGATGCCGTACAGGACGTCATGGATACTGCATATCTCCTGACGGCTGATACCGACCAAGCGGCGACAGCCAAGCTGTTCGCCAAGCGCTTTCCCGGCAAGAAGCTCGTCAGCGTCAGCCCCCCGGGCCGGACCCACTCGCAGCACATCCTGTCGCACACCCCGCACAAGATCGCGCTCAACCGGGAGCATATCGAGAGGGCGCTGTTCCCGGGGCTCGTCACCGCGGAGGGGCAGGCCTCCGTCATGCGCCCGCACGAGTACGACCCGCCGGCCGGCTACGTGATGTGGGACCAGCGTCCGAAGCCCGCGCCCAAGTCGGGGGCGAAGGCGACCGTGCCAACGGCGGCGATGCCCGAACGCTGAACCCGACGCGGCCTCAGGCCGGTTCCCCGCCCCGGTACCGCGCGAACGTCGACCGTCCGTCCTTCCCGAACAGGACGACGTCGTAGGTATCGGGCTGCATGTCCTCGATCTCCATGCCGGGCGAACCGACCGGCATGCCCGGCACGGCCAGACCCGTTCCCTCGGGCCTCTCCGCGAGGAGGCGCTTGATCGCCCCGGCCGGGACGTGCCCCTCGATCACGTAGCCACCGACCTGGGCGGTGTGGCACGAGGCGAGCTCGCGAGGCACACCCAGGCGGATCTTGAGCGGGTTCACCGGGCCCTCGGTCGCGGTGACGGCGAAGCCGGCCTCACGCAGGTGGGTGACCCACCGCTCGCAACAGCCGCAGCTCGGGTCCTTGGTCACCGAAACCGTCGGCAGCCCCGCCGCCACGGCACCCCGTCCGAGCGCAAGCCCCGCCGCCACGCCCGCGAGCACGGCCCGTCGGGACGGCATCGCATCGTTCCTCATCGTCATCTCCCGTTCGCTCTCACTCGGCCGCCTGCGGCAGCCGCATCGCCTCGCCGTTCGTCCCCTCGCGGACCGCGCCGGCCGGGGGCAGGCCCCGCCCCTTCACCAGGGCGTAGACGGCCGGGATCACCACCAGGGTCAGCACGGTCGAGGAGACCATCCCGCCGATCATGGGGACCGCGATCCGCTGCATGACCTCGGAGCCCGAGCCGGTGCTCCAGAGGATGGGCAGGAGACCCGCCATGATGGCGACCACCGTCATCATCTTGGGCCGGACCCGCTCGACCGCGCCGACCATGATGGCCCGCCGCAGATCCTCGTTCCTGAACGGGCGTCCCTCGCGCACGCACTCCGCCCGGACCTCGTCGAGGGCGTGGTCGAGGTAGACCAACATGATCACGCCGGTCTCGGCGGCGACGCCGGCGAGCGCGATGAATCCCACCGCCACCGCGACCGACATGTTGAAGTCCATCCACCACATCAGCCAGACGCCGCCGACGAGCGCGAAGGGCAGCGACAGCATCACGATGAGGGTCTCGGCCAGCCTGCGGAAATTGAGGTAGAGCAGCAGGAAGACGACCAGCAGCGTCAGCGGCACAACGATCCTGAGGCGGGCTTCGGCGCGCTCCAGGTACTCGTACTGCCCGCTCCACTGCAGGGTCGTGCCCTGGGGCAACCTGACCTCCCTGTCGACCGCGGCCCGCGCGTCGGCCACGTAGCCGCCGAGGTCGCGCCCCGTGAGGTCGACGAAGATGTAGACCGCGAGCTGGCCGTTCTCGGTCCGGATCGAGGTCGGCCCCCGGGTGAGCTCGACCTTCGCGACCTCACCGAGCGGCACCGTCCCGCCGGCCGGCAGCGGCACCTGCACCTCGTCGGCGATGGCCCGCGGGTCGGAGCGGAAGGCGCGCGGGTAGCGCACGTTGACGGTGTAGCGCTCGCGGCCCTCGACCGTGTTGGTGACGCTCTGCCCGCCGAGAGCCGAGGCGACCACGTCCTGGACGTCGCCCACCATGAGCCCGTAGCGGCCGAGCGCCTCCCGGTCGGGCGTGATGTCGAGGAAGTACCCGCCGATGACCCGCTCCGCGTAGGCACTCGACGTGCCCGGCACGTCGCGCACCACCGCCTCGACCTGACGGGCGACCTTCTCCATGGCGCCGAGGTCGGTGCCGAGCACCTTGATGCCGACCGGGGTCCGGATGCCGGTCGAAAGCATGTCGATGCGGGCGCGGATCGGCTGCGTCCAAGCATTCGAGACGCCCGGGAACTGCAGCGCCCGGTCCATCTCCGCCTTGAGGCTCGCGAGCGTCACGCCCGGGCGCCACTCGGCCTTCGGCTTGAGGCTGATGATGGTCTCGGCCATCTCCATCGGCGCCGGGTCGGTCGCGGTGCTGGCGCGCCCGGCCTTGCCGTAGACCGAGGCGACCTCCGCGAAGGACTTGATGATCCGGTCCTGGGTCGCCAGCAACTCGCCCGCCTTCGTCACCGAGATGCCGGGCAGGGTCGTCGGCATGTACATCAGCGTCCCCTCGTCGAGTTCCGGCATGAACTCCGAGCCGAGCTGGCGCGCCGGCCAGACGGTGACCGCCAGGACGCCGAGGGCGAGCAGGATCGTGGGCAACCGCGCCCGCAGTACGCCCGCGATGACCGGGCGATAGAGCCAGATCAGGAGCCGGTTCACCGGGTTGCGATGCTCCGGGACGATCCGTCCGCGCACGAACAACACCATCAGCGCCGGCACCAGGGTCACCGACAGGAGCGCCGCCGCCGCCATGGCGAAGGTCTTGGTGAGCGCGAGCGGCCCGAACAGGCGCCCCTCCTCGCCCTCCAGGGTGAAGATGGGCAGGAAGCTCACGGTGATGATGAGGAGTGAGAAGAACAGCGAGGGGCCGACCTCGCCCGCCGCCTCGACCAAGATCTCGACCCGCGGCTTGTCCGGCGGCGCCCGCTCCAGGTGCTTGTGGGCGTTCTCGATCATCACGATGGCCGCGTCGATCATGGCGCCGACCGCGATGGCGATGCCGCCGAGCGACATGATGTTGGCGCCCAGCCCCAGCGCCTTCATCCCGGCGAACGCCATCAGGATGCCGACGGGCAGCATCAGGATGGCGACCAGCGCGCTTCGGACGTGTAGGAGGAACACGATGCATACGAGGGAGACGACGACGCTCTCCTCGACAAGCGTGTGCCGCAGCGTCTCGATGGCCGCGTCGATGAGTTGCGAGCGGTCGTAGACCGGCAGGATCTCGGTGCCGGCCGGCAGGCTTTTCGCCACCTCCGCGAGCTTCGCCTTCGCGTTCTCGATGACGGTCAGGGCGTTCGCGCCGAACCGCTGCAGGACGATGCCGCCGGCGACCTCGCCGTCACCATTCATCTCGGTGATGCCCCGCCGCTCGTCAGGCCCGAGTTCGACCCGGGCGACGTCCCGCACCCGCAGGGGAGCACCACCGGTGGTCTTCAGGACGATGTTGTCGATGTCGGCCACGCTCCGCAGGTAGCCGCGTCCGCGCACTATGAACTCGAACTCGGAGAGCTCGACCGTGCGGCCGCCGACGTCGGCGTTGCTCGCCCGGATCGCGTCCCGGAGCTTGTTGAGCGAGATCCCCTGCGCCCGTAGGCGGTTCGGGTCGACCACGACGTTGTACTGCTTGACGAAGCCGCCGACGCCCGCGACCTCGGCCACGCCCTCGGCCCGCGACGCCCCGAAACGGACCACCCAGTCCTGGAGGGAGCGCAATTCCGCGAGCGTGCGCTCCTTGGCCACGACCACGTACTGGTAGACCCAGCCGACGCCGGTGGCGTCCGGACCGAGGGTCGGGGTCACGCCCGCCGGCAAGCGGCTGGCGGCCGCGTTGAGGTACTCCAGCACTCGACTACGGCCCCAGTAGGGATCGGTGCCGTCCTCGAAGATCACGTAGACGAAGCTGACCCCGAAGAACGAGAAGCCGCGCACCACCTTCGCCTTCGGGACCGTCAGCATGGCGGTCGTGAGAGGATAGGTGACCTGATCCTCGACCACCTGCGGGGCCTGGCCCGGGTACTCGGTGTAGACGATGGCCTGCACGTCCGAGAGGTCGGGGATGGCGTCGAGCGGCAGCGTTCGCAGCGCCATGACGCCAGCGGCCACGGCGAACACGGTGCCGACCAGCACCAGGACGAGGTTGCGGGCCGACCAGCCGATGAGGCGCGCGATCATGGCTTGCCCTCAAGGTTCGAGGCCTGCCGGTCGCTCGCCTTCGGGGCGGACATGGACTGAAGCGCCGCCTTCAGGTTGCTCTCGGCGTCGATCAGGAAGTTCGCCGCCGTGACGACCCGGTCGCCGGCGTCGACGCCCTCGCGGACCTCGACGTAGCCCGTGCCGCGAACCCCGACCTTGACCTCGCGGGGCTCGAAGCGCCCCCCGCCCCTGTCGAGCAGCACCACCTGCCGTGCACCTGTGTCGATGACCGCGTCGTCGGGCACCGCCACGACGGGCTTGCCCGCCCCCGTGGCGATCTCGACCTCGGCGTACATGTCCGGCAGGAGCGCGCCGTCCGGGTTCGGCAGCTCGATGCGCACCCGCGTGGCCCGGGTGTCCGGGTTTACCTGCGGATAGATCACCCCGACCTTGCCGGAGAAGGTCCGGCCCGGGGCCGAACGCAGGCGCACGGTCACGGCCTGTCCGGCGCGAACCCCGGCCAGGTCGCGCTCGGGCACGTCGGCCAGCACCCACATGACCGAGATGTCGCCGATCCGGAACAGGGTGTCGCCGGCCGCGGCCTTCATGCCCTCGACGGCCGAGCGCTGCAGCACCAAGCCGTCCCGGGCCGACGACCAAGTGATGGCCATCGGCACCTTCCGGGTGCGCTCCATGTCGTCGATGACGGCCTCGGAGACGTTGAGGTTCTGCAGGCGTCGCCGAGCTCCGTCGAAGCCGGGGTTGGCGATGAGCTGCGCGGCGGCGGAATTGATGTCGGGGGAGTAGACGTGGACCAGCGGCTGGCCCTTGCGGACGCGGTCGCCGGTGGTGACGTCCTCGACATGGTCGACGTACGCGTCCGACCGGGTCGCGATGACCGTCACGCGCCGCTCGTCGAGGGCGACGGTACCGGGCACGCGCACCGGCTGCGCCACCACCCGCCGCTCCACGGTTTCGGTTCGGACGCCGGTCCGCTGGACCTTGCCGGGGGAGACCGTCACGACGTTGCCGCCCTCGTCCTCGCCCGCGTAGACGGGGATGTAGTCCATCCCCATCGAATCCTTTTTCGGGGTCGCCGAGGTGTCCGGCAGGCCCATCGGGTTGCGGTAGTAGAGCACCTTGCGCGTGCCCCGGTCGGGCTTTCCGGCCGCCGCCGTTCCAGGCGCCGCCATGCCGTGCCCGGTCACGTCGTGGCCGGCCATGTCGGGGGATGTCGTCTCGCTCCCTTGTGCCTGGTCGAAGCGCACGTCCTCGCTGGCCCGAACCGCCCGGAAGTCGTGCCCCTCCGCAGTCGTTCTCGGCGACGCGGAGTAGACCGGCTTCCCATCCGGATCCTGGTAGTAGACCACCGGACCCGTGACCTTCGGCGGCGCCGGTGCCTGCGGACCCGGCATGCCGGTCGGCAGCCAGTGGGCGAACTCGGTCCGTGCGCGCTCGACGAGGACCGGAACGGGGCTGCCATCGCGCCCCGCCCAGTACCCGGTGCCCCCCGCCGCCAACGCGGCGAGGATCCCGGCGAGCCATGCCGAGCGGCTCACTTGACCGCCTGGAAGACGAGCCTGTCCTCGACGGTGCCGGTTTCGCCCTGGACCTTCGCCCCCAGCGAGAGCCGCCAGCCCCCGGCCATCGTGAGCTTCGCCTTGAAGCGGTAGATGCCAGGCTCCGTCGACGGGACCTGCTCGATCGTCGAGGTCATCTCGTCCATGCTGTCGGGCGCCATGTCGATGCGCTTGGCGAAGATCACCGCGTCCGGAACGGGCTTGCCGGTGCGCTTGTCCATGAGGCGCACCGAGAGGATGGTCTCGCCGACCTTCGCCTCCGTCCGGGTCGGCTCGAAGGCGTAGTCCTTGATGCCGGCGAGCGCCGGCAGGGCCGGGACCGACAGCGCGGCGCCGAGCAGCGCGGCACCGAGGGCGCGCGCGAAGGGGTACGTGGTCACGGATTTCGTCTCCTGAACGCGATGGATGGCCACGCGCGGACGCGCGGCGTCGTGCCGGCGTTCACGCCGGCGGCATCGGGCTCAGGCTCGGGGGGGCTCAGGTAGGGGGCGGCCGGACAGGCTGGCGAAGGACGCCGCATCGGGCCACACCCGGCTCGTCCGCGTCGCCACCGGGGCCGGGACGGACGCCGCGGTCGGCAGGAGGGAGGCGACGCTGGCGAGGCAGAGCGCCAAAAGCGGACAGCCGGCCTTGGCGCAGTCGGGCTTCGCCACCTTCCCGGGCGGGCAGCACGGCATGTCGGCCATGTCCGCGTTGCCCACGTCCATCCCCTCCATCTCGGCATGGGCAATGGCCGAGGTCGCCTCAGGCGCGGCTTGCGCCATGATGAACGCGCGCATCCCCGCGGCGGCCGCGGGCGCGGCCACCGGCGTCAGGGCGAGGCTGAGTACCGCCAGGAGCGGCAACAGTCGCCGAAGGGCGATCAAGAACGTCACGCAGGTACGATGCCAGCTTTTCGATCCGGGCGGAAGGCCAGTGTCACGGGAGACGGCGCGTCTCAAGTCTTGAGGGTCAAGGTTTCGTTCCGTCGGGCGGTCGATCCGCCGACCGACCTCGCCGGGCGGGCGTCTCGGCGACCCGTTTCTCGTGAGCCCGCCGGACCGCGCCATGGCGCGTCCGGCCTGCCGTGCCATGGCCGTCCCCGAACGGCAGGCAGAGGCCGGATCGAGGCCGCTACCCATGGAAGCCGCATCGACACCGTCGGTCCCCTGGCAAGCCCGCGGACATGGGGTGGCCGTCTGCCGGGCGCGCAATCTGGAAGGCGGTCAACAGGGGAATGGTCGCGTGCATCGCAGGCGTGAGCCGGTCGTCGCCCTCGGGCTGTTGCGCTGGCCGCCCATCGCAAGGGCGCAGGTTCCGGGCTCCCGGCATCCGCGCGCGTGCTGTCCGGGCATCTGGGAAACCTACCGCACACTTGGCCCTCCGCGCGGTAGGCGGTGCAGGGCGGCGCGCCAAACCTCACCCCGTACAACCCCAATCGGCCGGTCCGGCGGTTCGGACCCCGCGGGAGGTTCAGAAGTGCTGGGCGGGGGGTGCCGACCGGGCGGCGGCAGGGCGACGGGGCACCGCGCTGATCGATCCGGTCGTCAGGCCGACGTCCGGAGCTTCGACCTGAGGCGTTTCGGTCCGTTGCGATTGATGCGTCTGGGGCAGAAAACGGGGTGGGACGTTGTCCATCCATCCCGCGAGCGCGTAACCCGGCAGTCCGGCGAGCATGGCGATTCCTGCAAAGGCGGGGATGATCTTGCTTTTCATGGCGGAACCCGTTGATCTGACGAGAAGCTTGCCGCTCCTTGTCTTTAAGTCCGGATGTCTTGGACGTACCGTTACAGCGCGCTGCGAACCTTTGTGGGGTTGGGCCGGGGTCGCCCGGCGCGGCGCCTCGCTCACCGGGGGGATGATCCTGCAAGCGATTGTGGGATGCGCGGCGGCCGCATTGCCTCGCGCGGCCGGGCGGGTGGGAGGGTCATGCCCGTCGTCGTGCCGGATCCCATCCGCGGCGATACCGCAGCGAGGCCCGTGACATGAAGCGTCGGCCGGCGACAGGCCCCCAAACCGTCGCGTCGCCCCTTGAACCCCGGCAGGCGATCCGGAGGATGTTCCGAACCGGCTCGCTACCAGCGAAGGAGGCGCGGTCCCAGGAGCGCTCCGACGAGCGTGCACATCGCGATCGTCCCCCCGTACCAGACGGCGACGAACGGTACGATTCTGGGCAGGTTTCTGGCTGCTGCGCCGGCAGTGTTTTTGTCCTTAGCGCGCCAGACTGGGACGCTTTGCATCAGGCGACCCGCACGGCGTTCGGATGGGTTTGCGCAAGCCGACCTCGGTTTTGGCGCAGCGCCACTCACCGGGTGGGCGTGATGGAGCTAAACAGTATGGCTGCTCAGCCCTTGCAGCAGCTCGCCGGTTCATTTCGTTCCTGAGCTTCCTGGATCGGCGGGCACGGGACATCGCCGTACGAGCAGAATACACAGCAATCGCCCTTCTTCGGGCGGAGCAGAGTGCCGCAGCCAGGGCATTCGTAGAAGAACTGGCAGGCGTCGGTCGGCATCGTTTCCGAAGCCCGGTGCCCACAATGCGGACAGGTCAGGATCGAGATCAGCTTCATCAGGCTGTCCGCAGCATCTTGATCAGGGCGGGCTCAAAGTAGCTCCCGGCCGCAGCGGCGGCGATGAACAGCGTGGCGAGGCTGAGAAGCACCAGGGGGGCGGATGACCGACGCGGAGCTGGGCATGATCCATCCGGCCCGCAAGCAGCCCGTCGCCGCCGCGCGTAGAAGAACCAGCCGGCGATGACCGCCAGGACGCTGACGAGCATCAGCGGCGTGCGAAGAGAGGCGAGCACGCCGAGGACCGTGAAGACCCCAGCACCGATCCCGAGGCCGCCCAAGACTATGGGCAGCACGCAGCACGACGAGGCCGCCAGGGCACCGAGCCCCGTGATGGCGCCGAGCGCAGCGATGCTGCCAACGCTGACCGCGGCCGGTTCGTGGACGGGTCGTTCGGCAGGCGGTGTCTGATCGAGGGTCATGTCTCGTATCCATCGTGATCCTCGGCTACCCTGCATCCTGTAGCCACTACAGGATCAAGGGCGATCTTCATGGGTACGGCTAAGGGGGCGCGAAGCGGGGCCCTGACCATCGGTCAATTGTCGCTGCGGACCGGCGTCAACATCGAGAACATCCGGTACTTCGAGAAGGTCGGCCTACTCCCTTCGCCCCCGCGCACCGAGGGTGGCCATCGGTCCTACGGCGTCGAGCACGAGCGCACCCTGGCCTTCATCCGTCGCGGACGCGAACTTGGCTTCACGCCGAACGAGGTTCGGGCGCTGCTCGAACTGCGTCGGCCTGGTAAGGCAACCTGCCGCGAGGGACAGGGGATCGCGAGGCACCACCTTGACCGGGTGCGTGCGAAGATCGCGGACCTGTCAAGGCTCGAACGTCTCCTGGCCGAAACCATCGAGCAGTGCCCCGGTGGGGCGGCTCCTGGATGCCCGGTGCTCGATATGATCGACCCCGCCGAGTGAGCTTCGGAGCACCCATCCGACGCCTGCATCCTCGGTAGACCCAGAGGCCCCCACCGTCGGTCCGCTCCGGCCGCGAACCAGAGCGGTTACAGGAAGCGGTCCTGGCATTCGGTTGCTTCAAACCTCGAATGTTCGGAAGTCCCAATCACGGCTGAGCCCGGCCCTCCCGAAATATCATGTCGTCTTCCTGATCGAATGTCGACGACGATGCGCTCCGGGGCCGGGCTCCCTGCTTCGCTTCCGGCCTTGTGGGACGCCGGCTCCGGGTAGCGCGGTGGCCCTCATCCTCGCAGCAGGCATGGTCCGAGAGGACCTCGATGACACGGCACTCGCCGACCCGGCCTTGGCCGCACGCGTCGGTCATGCGGGCGAGCTCGCCCTTCAGGGCCATGAGCCGCTCGATGCGGCGCTCGACCTCGGCCATGTGACGCCGGGCGATCTTGTCGACCTCGGCGCAGGAGCGGTCGGGCTGGGCGGCCAGCGCCAGTAACTCACGGATGGCGTCCACCTCGAAGCCGAGCTCGCGCGCGTGGCGGATGAAGGCCAGGCGCTCGATGTCAGCCCGCCCATAGCGGCGGCGGCCGCCTTCCGTCCGCGGCGGCGGCGGCATCAAGTCGGCCGTCTCGTAGTAGCGGATGGTCGTGGCGAGCACGCCGGCACGCCGCGACAGCTCGCCTATCGACAGCTCCATTTTTCCGCTTGCTCCTCTAGTCGCTGGAGGAAGTAGGCAGTCGTCCACGACTTGGAAAGGAGGCGTCATGGCCAAGGAGTGCTGCGGCTCGACCGTTGGCTGTCAGGCATCGAGGGCGGAACGTGCGCATCCGGCGGCGCCGCCGCAGGTCGTCGCGGGGGGCGATTGCGGCACGGGGGATGCCTGCGGCTGCTCTGGGGGCGTGCCCGTCTTCGACGGGGTCGACCCGCGCTACAAGCGCGTGCTGTGGACGGTCATCGCCGTCAACGGCGCCATGTTCCTGACCGAGATGGCCGCCGGGCACCTTGCCGGCTCGCAGGCGCCCCAGGCCGACGCCCTCGACTTCCTGGGCGACACGGTCACCTACGGCCTGAGCCTCGCGGTCATCGGAGCGTCCCTCAGGGCTCGGGCCACGGCGGCGCTCGTCAAGGGGCTGTCCCTCAGCGTGATGGCAGTCTGGGTCTTTGGCTCGACTGCCTACCACGTCCTGGTGCTCGGGGTGCCCAAGGCCGAGGTCATGGGCGTCATCGGGCTGATGGCCCTGGCAGCCAACCTCGGCTCGGTACTGCTGCTGCGCCCCTACAAGGACGGCGACGCCAACGTGCGCTCGGTCTGGCTGTGCTCGCGCAACGACGCCATCGGCAACGTCGTGGTGATGGTGGCTGCGCTCGGTGTCTGGGGTTCCGCGTCGGCCTGGCCCGACCTCGCCGTCGCGGCGGTGATGGCCGGCATCTTCCTGACCTCGTCGGTGCAGATCCTGCGGCAGGCCTGGGCGGAGTATCGCGAAGGCGCCGTCACGACGCGAACCGCGGCGTCCGGATAAGGCGCGCACCGATCCGCGTACAGACCAAGACGGATACAGGGACGACCATGACATCACACGACGCACGCGCAGGACATGATCACGGATCGCATGACCACGACGGCGAGGCGGGTCACGACCATGCCGGGCATTCCCATGGGCCAGGGCACAGCCATGCCCCCGCAAGCTTCGGGACGGCATTCGCCATCGGCATCGCGCTCAACGTCGGCTTCGTGGCCGTCGAGGCGACCTACGGGGTCCTGGCGAACTCGGTGGCCCTGCTCGCCGATGCCGGCCACAACCTCTCGGACGTGCTCGGCCTCATCGTGGCCTGGATCGCGACGGTGCTGGCCAGGCGGGCCCCGAGCGCGCGGTTTACCTATGGGATGAAGGCCTCGTCGATCCTGGCGGCCCTTTTCAACGCCGTGTTCCTGCTGGTCGCCGTCGGCGCCATCGCGTGGGAGGCGATCCAGAGGTTCGGTGAGCCCGTCCCGGTCGCAGGCAAGACCGTGATGGTCGTGGCCGCAATCGGCATCCTGGTGAACGGCATCACCGCGTGGCTGTTCGCCTCCGGGGCCAAGGGCGACATCAACATCCGCGGGGCGTTCCTGCACATGGCGGCCGACGCCGCCGTCTCGGCCGGGGTGGTCATCGCCGGCCTCGTCATCCTCTACACCGGATGGACGTGGCTCGATCCGGTGGTGAGCCTCGCCATCGTGGCCGTCATCGTCTGGAGCACGTGGGGGCTCCTGCGAGACAGTCTTACGCTGTCCCTCGCCGCCGTCCCGCCGGGCATCGACCCGGTCGCCGTACGCCGCCACCTCGAAGGGCTGCCCGGCGTCGCGGCCCTGCACGACCTGCACATCTGGGCGATGAGCACCACGGACACCTGCCTCACGGCGCACCTCCTCATGCCCGGCGGCCGTCCCGACGACGCCTTCCTGATGGCGGCGGCCACCGGCATCAGGGAGCGGTTCGGCATCAGCCACACGACCCTCCAGGTGGAGACGAGCGAGGCCACCGCCTGCGCCCTGGCTCCGGACCACGTGGTCTGAGCGCGGCATGCAAGCCTGGTCCTATACCCTGATCCCCGCCGCGGCCGCCGTCGTCGGCGCGGCGGTGGCGGTCAACCTGCGGCCGGGCCCCGTCCTGGTCAGCGCCATCCAGCACTTCGCCGCGGGCGTCGTCTTCGCGGCGGCCGCGGGCGAGATCCTGCCCGACGTCAAGCATGCCGGATCGCCCTGGGCCATGCTGGTCGGGGGCGCGCTCGGCGTCGCCGCGATGCTCCTCGTCCGTATCCTGGAGAAGCGGGTGAAGGGGCCGGCCGGGCTGATGTCGGTCACCGGCATCGACATCCTGGTGGACGGCCTCGTCCTCGGCATCGCCTTCGCGGCCGGGGCGAAGGCCGGCATCCTGCTCACCGTCGCGCTGACCATCGAGGTGCTGTTCCTGGGACTAACCGTGGCGAACGAACTCGGCGAGGGCGGCGCGTCGAAGGGCAAGGTGGTCGGCCTGACGGCCGCCCTCGTGCTGCTGCTCCCGCTCGGAGCCCTGCTCGGCGGGCCCGTCGGCTCGCTGCCCGCCGCCGTCCAGGCCGGCTTCCTCTCCTTCGGCCTGATCGCCTTGCTGTACCTCGTGACCGAGGAACTCCTCATCGAGGCGCACGAGACCGAGGACCGCCCCTGGGTGACGGCGATGTTCTTCGCGGGCTTCCTGCTGCTGCTCCTGCTCGACGGGATGATCGGCTAGGCTGTATCCGGAATGCTTGCCGCGGGCGAAACCAGGTCCCTCCCGGACGAGGCCCACATCCTGCTCGTCGAGGACGACGACGGCATGCGCGTGCTCGTCGGCCGCATCCTGCGGGAGAGCGGCTTCCGGGTCACGGGCTGCCGCGGCGGCGCCGAGATGTGGTCGCTCCTGCCCGACACGCCGGTTGACCTCGTCCTCCTCGACGTCATGCTGCCGGGCGCGTCCGGGTTCGACCTGCTCAGGGCCCTGCGGGCGAAGGGCACCGTCCCGGTCATCATGCTGAGCGCCCGCAACGAGGAGGCGGACCGGGTGCTCGGCCTGGAACTGGGCGCCGACGACTACGTCGCCAAGCCGTTCGGGCGCCCAGAACTCCTCGCCCGGATCCGGGCGGTGCTCCGCCGGTCGGCGCTCGCGCCGGTGCCGAGCGCGGCGTCGCGGCCGGAATCCCTCGCCTTCGCCGGCTGGCGGCTCGACCTGCGCAGCCGCGCCCTGACCGATCCCGAAGGCGCCGCCGTCGACCTGTCGGGCGCCGAGCACGACCTGCTGCTGGTGTTCCTGGAACACCCGGGCCGGGTGCTCGGCCGCGAGCAGATCCTGGAGATGGGCCGCGGGCGCCTCTCCGCGCCGTCGGACCGCAGCGTCGACACCCTGGTCAGCCGGCTGCGGCGCAAGCTCGAACCGCCCGCGGGGACGGCCGCCGTCATCAAGACGGTGCGGGGCACCGGCTACATGCTGGCCGCCAAGGTCGAGCGGGCATGAGGGGCGTCCTCGGCCTCGCCCGCAGCCTGGAGGGGCGCACCGTCGTCGTCCTGCTCCTGGCCGTGCTCCTCGTCCATGGCGGCGCGCTGGCGATCTACCGCCTCTCGGCGGCGGCCGCCGCCGACGAGGCCTTCGCCACCGAGGTCGCCCGCCAACTCGTCATCGCGCGCGAGGCCGTGTCGCGGCGCCCGCCGGAGGAGCGGGCTGACGAGGCCGAGGCCCTCTCGTCGAACCATTTCGAGATCGGCTGGGACGCCCCAGCGCCGGCTCGCCCCCCGGGGGCGACCGATCCCGCGCTCCGGGACCTGCGCGACCGCCTCCTCGCCCTCGAACCGGTCCTCGGGGCGGGGCTCGCCCTGAACCTGGAGGCGCCGGACGAGCCGCTCCACCGGCAGGACCTGCGCGGGATCATCCCGCTTCCGGACGGGAGCGCGCTGACCTTCCGGTCCGCGCACGCCCCGAGCCTCGTCCCCGTCGCGCCCTGGGCCTCGCTCGCCACCGCCATGGCCATCCTCGTCGGGGTGGCCGCGGTCGTCCTGATGCATCGGATCGCCGGCCCCTTGCGGGAGCTGACCCGGGCCACCGGACGGATCGGCCACGGCGCCCCCGTCCGGGTTCCCGAGATTGGTCCCGACGAGACCCGAGGGATCGGCCGTGCCCTCAACGCGATGCAGGAGCGCATCCACCGGCTGGTCGGCGAGCGGACGCAGGCGCTCGCCGCCGTGTCCCACGACCTGCGAACGCCCATCACCCGGCTCCGCCTGCGCCTCGACCACGTCGAGGACCCGGCCGGGCGCCGCGCCATGGCCTCCGACCTCGACGACATGCAGGCGATGGTCGACGCGACGCTGGCCTACCTGGGGGGCGACGCCGACCCGGAGCCGCGGCAGGTCACCAACGTCGCGAGCATTTTGATGGGGGTCGCCGACGCCTCCGCGGATGCCGGCCGGGCGGTCGCATACGGAGGACCCGGCCGGGCCCTGGCGACGGTGCGCCCAGTCGCCTTCCGGCGGGCGCTGGAGAACCTCGTGGACAACGGCGTGCGCTACGGCGCGCGGGTGCGCATCGCCCTGGCGGCCGAAGAGACAGCGCTGGTCTTGCGCATCGACGACGACGGGCCCGGCATCCCGGCATGCGACGTCGCCTGCGCCTTCGAGCCCTTCACCCGCCTGGAGGGGTCGCGCAACCGAAACACCGGCGGGACCGGACTCGGCCTGACCATCGCGCGGCGGGCCGTGGAAGCGGAGGGAGGCACGCTCATCCTGACCACGAGGCCGGAGGGCGGATTGCGGGCCGAGATCCGCGTGCCCCGGGCTGGGCGCGGCGGCTGACACACTTCGTCACGAACGCGGCGTCCCGGAGACAAACGGCTTGGCTATCTCGGACTTCGAAGCGGCCGACGCGGTCGGCGCCGAACAGGAGACCGACAGATGAAGCGCACGCTCGCCGCCGTCCTCGCCGCCGGGATGCTGGCCGCGGCCACGGGGTCCGCCTTCGCCGTGGACAGCCACGGCAATGCCTCGAACCCCGAGCGCGCCGTCCCGAACACCGGTGGCGTGTCGGGCGGCCCGGCCCATCGCGACGACCCGCGCGTCAGCGAGGCCCGTGAGAAGCGGCCCGACGGCAAGCCGGCGCATTCGGACAACGACGGGCATGCCCACGGGCACAGCCACGACAAGCCCGGCAAGAAGTGAGCTCGCCGGGCAGGCCGCGGGGGCGGGAGGCGCGGACATGCGGATGCTGCCCCTGCTCGTCGTCTTCGCGCTCCTGGCCGCGGTGATCGGCTACGCGCTCGCCGAGCCTGCTCGGCACGTCGTTCACGATGCGCCGACCCCTCGCGCGTCGTGATGCGCCCGCACCGGCGCGAGCCGGTGCGGGCGACCTCTTCTCGACGCCAGGCGGCGACCTCAGTCGTCGAAGTCGTGATGGTGATGGTGCCGCTCGAACCGGCCCGGCCCGTAATCCTCGCGGCGCGGGTGATGGTGCCGGACCACGACGTCGTCATGGTTGCCGTGGCGGTAGACATCGACATGGTCGTGCGGCCGCCGCTCGCCGTAGCCGTAGCCGCGCTCGTAATACTGGGCCGAGGCCGCGGCCGGCGCGAGGAGGATGGCCGCCGCCATCAAGCCTGCTAGGTGCCGTCGCATCGCTGTCTCCTCCGGGGATTCCTATTGCGGCGGTTTGCGCGGCGGCCGTTGAACAGGTTCTGAGACCGTCGTTCAGGAAGCCGTCACCCCAGGTTCGCCGACGTCCTCGAAATGCGAGGGGCCGGGCCGGACGTCGCTGCCCCCGGCCCGGCCCCGTCGCGATGTCAGCCGCTCAGTGGCGGTGCTCTTCCACGACGGTCTTCTCGTGATGGTCGTCATGATGTTCGTGCACGACCGGCCGGTCGCGATGGTTCTCCTCGACGGTGGTGTGCGTATGGTCGACATCGCGGCGGTGGCCGTCGCCGTGAACCCCGACTCCGCCGGGGCCGACGTCCACGTGCTGGGCGAGCGCACCGACCGGCGCGAGGGCCAGGGCGGCCGCGGCGGCGGCGGCGAACATGATCTTCATCCAAGGATCTCCATGTTTCGCGGTCGGCCGGGAATGCGGCCCCCCGCGAAACCGTTCCCGGATTTTCCTCGCCCGGTATTCGTCTCGGCCGAGCGAGAAACGGCTTGGCCGCTTTCGCGTCGTGACCGCGGCTGACCTTGCATGGCGGCCACAAAATCTGTTCAGACCGGGTTCAAGAGGCCAGGACGATGCCTTGTCCGATCCGGGATAAATCGCGCATAAGGCCGGAGATGGGTTCAGGACGCGGGCATAGCCGCAGGTGGGCGGCACGGGGATGGTGGGCGTTCGCCGCACGCCTGCTCGCGCTCGCCCTCGCCCTGTCCCTCGTCGCGCCCGCCGCCGGCCTCGCCGCCGACGTCGCGTACCACGATGGCGGCGGCAGGCACGTCACGGAGATCGCGAGCATTGAGGCCGCGCCCGACACCGGCGCGACCGACCCCGGCATGGCCTGCCACCTCCATTGTGGCTGCCACCAGGCGGCACCCGCCGTGGCGGACTTCTCGGAGCCGGTCTTCGGGGTCGCCCGGCTGGCCTATGCGCATTTGAGCCAGACGGTTTCCTCCGTCTCGCCGGACCGCCTGCCGAGGCCCCCCCGCGCCTGAGGTGACGCCGCAGAGGCGCGTCCCGAACCCGGAGCCCGCGCTCCGGGCCACTCCTCACGCCACAGAAGCGGGACTGCCGCGTCCGTCCGAACGGCGCCCGATCCCGGCCGAGCAGGTCTCATGCGCATCCTCATCACCGCGGTCCTCGTGGCCGCCGGCATCGTCGTCGGCGCCGCCGTCCCCGCCATATCCGCGTTCGTCCGCGGCCTCCTGACATCGGCCGGGCTGCCGCCGGCCATCCTCACCTTCGCCGCCGGCCCGCCCCCTGGCGGGAAGGCGCCGAAGGATGAGGCCGACCATGCCGAAGGCGACGGCCACGACCACGGCAAGGCCGCCGCGCCGAAGGCCGAGGGAGCCCACGCTCACGGCGAGCACGAGCATTCCGAGGCGGAGGGCGAGGAAGGCCACGTCAAGATGACGGCCGAGCAGGTCGAGGGGCAGGACATCGGCGTCGCCAAGGCCGAGGGCGGGACGCTCTCGCGACACGTCCTGGTGCCCGGCACCATCACGCCCGATACCGACCGGATCGCCCGCGTCCCCGCCCGCGTCGTCGGCACGGTGTCCGAGATGCGCAAGCGCCTGGGCGACGACGTCAGGAAGGGCGAGGTGGTCGCCCTCCTCGACAGCCGGGAAGTCGCCGACGCCAAGAGCGAGTACCTCACCGCGATGGTCCAGTCCGACCTCCAGAAGATCAACTTCGAGCGCCAGCAGAAACTCTTGGCGTCGGCGGCGGCATCCCAGGCGGCGTTCGACAACGCCAAGGCCGTGTTCCAGGAGAACCAGCTGCGCGTCGACCTCGCCCGCCAGAAGCTCTCGGCGCTGGGCCTGAACGCCGCCGAGGTCGCCGCCGCGCAGAAACGCGACGAGGCGACGCCGAACGCCTCGACGCTGCGCCAGTACGAGCTGCGGGCGCCCATCGCCGGCCGCATCGTGGAGCGCAAGGTCGATGTCGGCACGGCGGTGGGCAAGGAGGGCGACCCTGCCGACGTCTACACCGTCGCCGACCTCTCGACCGTCTGGATCGAGCTCGCGGTCCCCACCTCCGACCTCGCCGAGGTCCGGGAGGGCGCGCGGGTCACCGTGAACCGCGGCGGCCGCAGCGAGCAGGGCAAGGTGGTGTTCGTCAGCCCGCTGCTGAACGCCGACACCCGGTCCGCCCGGGTCGTGGTCTCGCTGCCCAACAAGGACATGGCCTGGAGGCCCGGCACCTACGTCACCGCCGAGGTCGAGACCGCGACGGACCAAGTGCCGGTGCGGGTCGCCAAGTCGGCGCTCCAGACCGTCGAGGGCAAGCGCGTCGTCTTCGTGCGCACGGACGAGGGCTTCGAAAAGCGCGAGGTCGAGCTCGGGCGCTCCGACGACGACGGCTTCGAGGTCGTCTCGGGCCTCAAGCCCGGCGAGACCATCGCGGTGGCCAACACCTTCCTCCTCAAGGCCGAGCTCGGGAAGAGCGAAGCCGACCACGACCATTGAGGAAGCCCGACATGATCAGCCGCATCCTCGACTTCTCCGTGCACCAGCGCTGGCTGGTTCTGCTCCTGTCGCTGCTGGCCGCCGGCTTCGGCGGCTACTCGGTCACCAAGCTGCCGATAGACGCGGTGCCCGACATCACCAACAACCAGGTGCAGATCAACACGACGGCGCCGTCGCTCTCGCCCGTCGACATCGAGAAGCAGGTCACCTACCCGGTCGAGACCGCGCTCGCGGGCATCAAGGGGCTCGAATACACCCGCTCGCTCTCGCGCAACGGCTTCTCGCAGGTCACCGCGGTCTTCGCGGAGAAGCTCGACATCTACTTCGCCCGCCAGCAGGTCGCCGAGCGCCTCGCGCAGGTGAGGCGGGACCTGCCGCCCGGCACCGAGCCCAGCATGGGGCCGATCTCGACCGGGCTGGGCGAGATCTACATGTGGTCGATCCATTACGCGAAGCCCGGCGAGCGCACGGTCTCGAAGGCGGGCAAGCCCGGCTGGCAGCCCGATGGCAGCTACCTGACCCCCGAGGGCCAGCGCCTGAAGACCGAGCTGGAGCAGACCGCCTACCTGCGCACCGTCCAGGACTGGATCATCCGCCCCCTAGTCAAGACCGTGTCCGGCGTGGCCGGGGTCGACGGCATCGGCGGCTTCGAGAAGCAGTACCACGTCCAGCCCGACCCGACGCGGCTCGCGTCCCTCGACCTGTCCTTCTCGGACGTCGCCCGGGCGCTGGAGGCCAACAACGCCAACCAGGGCGCCCGCTACCTGGAGGACAACGGCGAGGGCTACGTCGTGCGCGCCGCCGGCCGCCTGGAGAGCATGGACGAGATCGGCGACGTGGTCGTCGCCACCCGGGGCGGCGTGCCGGTGCGGATCAAGGACATCGCCGAGGTCCGCATCGGGCGCGACCTGCGCACGGGCTCGGGCAGCGAGGACGGCCAGGAGGTCGTCGTCGGCACCGCCCTGATGCTGATCGGCGAGAACAGCCGCACGGTGGCTGCCGCGGTCGACGCGCGCATGGAACAGATCCGCAAGAGCCTGCCGCCCGGCGTCGAGGTCCAGACCGTCCTCGACCGGACCCGGCTCGTCGAGGCGACCGTGAAGACGGTGGTGAAGAACCTGTCCGAGGGCGCGGCTCTCGTCATCGTCATCCTGTTCCTGCTGCTCGGCAACATCCGGGCCGCCATCATCACGGCCCTGGTCATCCCGGTCGCCATGCTGATGACCATGACCGGCATGGTCGAGGCGAAGATCTCGGCCAACTTGATGAGCCTCGGCGCCCTCGATTTCGGGCTGATCGTCGACGGGGCGGTGATCATCACCGAGAACGCCCTGCGCCACCTCGCAGAGAAGCAGCAGGAGCTGGGCAGGGGGCTCGACACCGAGGAGCGCCTCCAGACGGTCCGCGCCTCAGCCGAGGAGATGATCAAGCCGTCGCTCTACGGGCAGGCGATCATCATCTTGGTCTACGTCCCGCTCCTGACCTTCACGGGGGTCGAGGGCAAGATGTTCGAGCCGATGGCGCTGACCGTGATCATCGCGCTCGTGGCGGCCTTCGTGCTGTCGCTGACCTTCGTGCCGGCGCTCATCGCCATCGTCATCACCGGCAAGGTCACGGAGAAGGACAACCTCATCATCCGGGCGCTCAAGGCCGCTTACCGCCCGGTGCTCGGCGCGGCGGTCCGGGCGCCGTTCGTCTTCGTCGGCGCGGCGCTCCTGCTGCTCGTCGGGGCGGGCATCCTGTTCACCCGCCTCGGGACCGAGTTCATCCCGCAGCTCGACGAGAAGAGCATCGCCCTCAACGCCACCCGAATCCCATCGACCTCCCTCACCCAGTCGCAGGCGATGCAGCTCAAGGTCGAGAAGGTGGTCTCGAAATTCCCGCAGGTGGCCTACGTCTTCTCGAAGACCGGCACCGCCGAGGTCGCCTCCGACCCGATGCCGCCGAACTCCTCAGACACCTTCGTCATCCTGAAACCCCAGGAGGAGTGGCCCGAGCCGAGCCTGTCCAAGGCCGAGTTGCAGGAGCAGATCGAGAAGGCGGTCGGGGCGCTCGCCGGCAACGTCTACGAGTTCTCCCAGCCGATCCAGCTGCGCTTCAACGAGCTGCTCGCCGGCACCCGGGGCGACCTCGCCGTGAAGGTGTTCGGCGACGAGTTCGAGCCGATGCTGAAGGCGGCCAACCAGGTCGCGGCGGTCCTGAAGGGCATCGACGGCGCCGAGGACGTCAAGGTCGAGCAGACGGCGGGCCTGCCGTTCCTGGAGATCAAGATCAACAAGGCCGAGGCGGCGCGCTACGGCCTGAGCACCGGGGCGATCCAGGAGGTCATCGGCGCGGCCATCGGGGGACGGGACGCCGGCGTCGTGTTCGAGGGCGACCGTCGCTTCCCCATCGTCGTGCGCCTGACCGACAAGGTCCGCGAGGACCGGGAGGCCCTGGAGAACATCCCGGTGCCGCTGCCGGCGGGCCCGAACGGCCGGGCGAGCTCGGTCCTGCTCAAGCAGGTGGCGAGCTTTTCGGTCACCGAGGGACCGAACCAGATCTCGCGCGAGAACGGCAAGCGGCGGGTCGTGGTCACGGCCAACGTGCGCGGGCGGGACATCGGCTCGCTCGTCGCGGAGGCGCAGGCGAAGGTTGGAAGCCAGGTGCAGCTGCCGCCAGGTTCCTACCTCACCTGGGGCGGGCAGTTCGAGAACCTCGCCTCGGCCAAGCGGCGGCTGATGGTGGTGGTACCGGTCTGCTTCTTCCTGATCTTCCTGTTGCTGTACTCGGCCCTGGGCTCGCCGCGGGACGCGCTGCTGGTGTTCAGCGCGGTGCCGCTTGCCCTCACCGGGGGCATCTTCGCGCTTTGGCTGCGCGGCATGCCGGTCTCGGTACCGGCGGCGGTCGGGTTCATCGCGCTCTCGGGCGTTGCGGTCCTCAACGGCCTCGTCATGCTGACCTTCATCAAGCAGCTCGTGGCGGAGGGCCGGCCGAAGCGCGAGGCCATCCTGGAGGGCGCCATGACCCGGTTGCGGCCGGTGGCGATGACGGCGCTGGTCGCCTCGCTCGGCTTCGTGCCCATGGCCATCGCCACCGAGACCGGCGCCGAGATCCAGCGGCCGCTCGCCACCGTGGTCATCGGTGGCCTGATCAGCGCCACCCTGCTGACCCTGATCGTGCTGCCGGCCCTGTACGCCCGGTTCGGCAAGGTTGTCGTCCCGAAGGTCGCGGAGCGGCCGCGGGAGCCGGGGCCACGACACCTCAAGGCGGCGGAGTAGACGAGATGCGACGCGTCCCAACCTGGTTGGCGGCTCCTTTCGCCTTCCTCGCGCTGACGGGTGCGGCTCCGGGCGCGGACGGAGGCGTCGGCGAGGCTCCGTTCGGCCTCGCGTGGGGGCCCGTCGCCGACGTGCCGCGCCCGCTCAAGGCCGACCGCGAGGCCAACCTGACCGCGCTGTACTACCCGCGTGGCTGGCGGCCGGCCGTCGGGTCGGCAACGGCCGAGGTCGTGCTGGTGGTCTGCCGCGAGGAGGGTCTGCAGGAGGTCGTCTGGGTGGGGCTCCCCCTGGCGGGCGAGGAACTCGCGCGCGTGCGCCGCGCCATCCACGACGAAGGGGTGCGCCGCTACGGCGAGCCGACACCGGGGCCATCGGCCGATTCCGAGCTCTGGCCCGGCGGTCGGGCTCTCCTGGCCAGCCGCGAGGCTCCGGACGGGCGGCACGAGCTCGTCATGGCGGCGTTCGGTCCCGGCTACGCGGCCTGCTCGGCCGCCCACCTCGCCGCGACCGGACACCCCGCCGGCGCGCACGTGGCCGAGCTCATCGGCTCCTCCGGCCCCTGAGGCGGCCGGTCCGGGACGGCAACGAAAGACTGGGAGCGACATGGGACACGGACACGCGCACGGCGGCGGCCACGGGCATTCGCACGGCGGCGGCATACCCGCGGGCTCGGCGGCGGGCAGGAACAAGGGGCGCCTAGCCTGGGCGCTCGCCCTGACGCTGACCTACATGGCCGCGGAGGTCGTCGGCGGCCTGCTCACCGGCAGCCTCGCGCTGCTGGCCGATGCCGCCCACATGGTCACGGATGCCGGCGGCCTCGCGCTGTCGCTGCTCGCCATCCACTACGCGGCCAAGGCGCCGTCGCCGGGCAAGAGCTTCGGCTACATGCGCTTCGAGATCCTGGCGGCCCTCGCCAACGCCGTCGTGCTGCTCGGGGTGACGGCCTACATCCTGTACGAGGCCTACCGGCGCTTCTTCGAGCCGACCGAGATCCTCGGCTGGCCGATGATGCTGGTCGCGTTCGTCGGCCTCGGGGTGAACCTCGCCAGCATGAGACTCCTCGCGGGCGGATCGTCGGAAAGCCTCAACGTCAAGGGCGCCTACTTCGAGGTCTTCTCCGACATGCTGGGTTCGGTCGGCGTCATCGCCGCGGCCCTCGTGGTGATGGCGACGGGCTGGCGATGGGTCGATCCGCTGGTCGGCGCCGGCATCGGCCTGTTCATCGTGCCGCGCACCTGGCGCCTGTTGAGCGAGGCGCTTCACATCCTGCTGGAGGGAACGCCTCTGGGTGTCGATCTTGCCGCGCTACGAACGGAGATCGAGGCGATGCCTGGCGTGCGGCGCGCCTACGACCTTCATGCCTGGACGCTGACCTCCGGCTTCGACGCGATGAGCGGCCACGTGGTCATGGACGACGTCGCCGCCGGACCCGACCTCATCCGCGCGGTCCGGCGTCTGGTGAAGGAGCGACACGGCATCGAGCACGTCACCGTCCAGGTCGAGGACGAGGCGCTTTCGGCCGAGGCCGCGCGCCTGCCCGTGTGACGGCGAGCATCCGGCATGAGCAAGAAATCGGCGCGGCTGCAGAGCGAGTGGGCGCCAAATCCTCGGCGCAAGCGACGGGTCAGGCCATACGTCCGCAAAGCCGCGGATCGAATGATGATAGCGATCTGTATCGGATTGCCTCTGGCCGTATTGTTTCTCCAATACTTCAAGCACCTCATGAAGTGATGCCTGAGTAATGATGCTTGACTATGCAAGGTGTTTTCAATGAATGATCTACAAACGCACCATTTTGCCGTGACGACAACGGCGATGCTTGCGGTTCTGAGAACATCGACCATCGCCATGATGACCCTTCTCATGCAAAAACTTTCAGCACCTGAACGGGAAGAGGTTTTCGCAGAGATCGCGGCGACAATCGGTGAGTTGCCCCCGGATTATTCCCAGGCAGGCCCCGTGGGGACCAAGTTCTACGAAGAGGTGGTGGCCGAGGCGCCGGCGCTCGCGAAGGCATTCGTCCAAGATTTGCGTAGATCTCTTGGTTGAAATCCGATGAGACCATTTATCAGTTATCGAGTGTTGGTGACGGAGAGCAGAGGTCCCGCGGACCTGACGCGCCTGTCGCCTTTTCTGTGCTCGGTGCCCGGCCCGTCACTGAGGCTTAGGCGTCTCCGTATCGAGTGCCAACTGGGCATGGCGGATCTTCCTGGCGACACCGCGCCTGCGCGGGTTGCTCGCCCTGAATTTCGCCGTCGCGGCGGCCGGCGCCATGGTCATCGTCAATACCGTGGTAATCGTCCAGGCCCTGCTCGGACGCCCCCAGCACGACGTCGCCCTTGCCCTTGGACCCTTCGGCGCGGGCTCGATGGCCGCCGCCCTGGTCCTACCGCGGGTCCTGGACCGCCTGTCCGACAGGGGTGTGATGCTGCCGTCCGCCGCCTTCCTCGGAGTCGTCCTCGTCGGGGTCGCTGCCCTGACCTGGTGCGGGGCCATCGGCTGGCCCGTACTGCTCGGGACCTGGCTCGTCCTTGGGATCGGCTACTCCGCCGCCCAGTTCGCGCTCTCGCACGCGTCGTGGCTCCTCACTTACCCGCTGGCGGGCTGCCTCGGCGCTGCCGTCGGGATGCCCGCGACCCTGGCGGCACTCGGCGCCCTGACCGTCGCGGGCGTCGCGGCGGCGGCCATGCTTTGGCCTGCATCCGACCCGGACGTCGTCGCACATGCCCACGCGGACCTCGACCCGTCCCACCCCCACGTGCGGGGGATCGGTCAGGGCCGGCACGAGCATGCTTTCGTCATCGACGACCTGCATCGGCAATGGCCGTCCAGGGCGAATTAGGAACCACACGGCGAGCGTTGGAACGGCGACGCTCAGGGGGGGGCGTCGGGTGCCGGACATCCCTCATCCGATGGTCTGTCGGGGGCCGTGAGGATTGCGTCGCGGCAGGTCCGCATCGAGGGGAACACGGCATGAGGACGTTGCTCGGATCCTGGCAGCTGTGGGCGCTGCTTTCTGCCGCCTTCGCGGCGTTGACCGCGATCTTCGCCAAGGTCGGCATCGAGAACGTCAATTCCGACTTCGCCACCTTCATCCGCACGGTCGTCATACTCTGCGCCCTCGGCGCCATCCTGGTCGGCACGGTCCAGTGGGTACCGGTCGGGTCGGTCTCGGCCAGGACCTACGTGTTCCTGGTGCTCTCGGGCCTCGCCACGGGCGGCTCATGGATCTGCTACTTCCGCGCCCTCAAGCTCGGCGAGGCCAGCCGCGTGGCCCCGGTCGACAAGCTCAGCGTCGTGCTGGTGGCCGTCTTCGGGGTCGTCTTCCTCGGCGAACGTCTATCTCCACCGAATTGGCTCGGCGTCGCCCTCATCGCCGCCGGGGCCGTGCTCGTCGCCTATCGAGGATGAAGCCGGCGGGAAGGGATGCGTCGCGGCGCAGTCCAGGGCGAGGGCTCGAAACCGGACGGACCGACCGATGCGCGTGCTGTTGATCGAGGACGACCGGATGATCGGCGAAGGGCTGTCGAACGGCCTCTCGGCCGAGGGCTATTCCGTCGATTGGGTCCGCGACGGCGGCGAGGCCGAGACGGCCCTGCTCAACGGCGGCCACGCGCTCGCGCTGCTCGACCTCGGCCTGCCGGGCGGGGACGGACTTCGGGTGCTTCGATCCGCCCGGGCGGCCGGGATCGACACGTCGGTGCTCATCATCACGGCGCGGGACGGCCTCGAAAGCCGCGTCGCAGGCCTCGACCTCGGGGCGGACGATTACCTGGTCAAGCCGTTCGAGATGCGCGAGCTGCTCGCCAGGATGCGGGCCATCCTGCGCCGTCGGGCCGGGCGGGCGAGCGCGCGGCTCGTGGCCGCCGAGACCGAACTCGACACGGAAAGCCACGTCCTGTCCCACGCCGGGACCGTCGCGGTCCTGTCGGCGCGCGAATACGCCCTCATGCACGCCCTGATGGAGCGACCGGGGCGCATCCTCTCTCGTGCGCAGATCGAGGAACGCATCTACGGGTGGGGCGAGGAGGTCGAGAGCAACGCGGTGGACGCCCTGATCCTCACGGTCCGTCGAAAGGTCGGCAAGGGCGTGATCCTGAATGTCCGCGGCGCAGGTTGGATGGTACCCAAGCCATGAGGGCCGCCTCCCTGCGCCGCACGACGCTCGTCTGGATGACCGCCCTGCTCGCCGGAATCGGCTTGGCCGCGATGGTCGCGGCCTATGCCCTCGCGCGGATCGAGGCGGCCGATTTCCTCGACGGGCAGTTGCGGCAAGTCGCCCTCAACGCCGGTCCCGGGCTAACGGACGCGGACGCGCCGCCCGCCGCCGACCAGGACCCGGAGGACCAACTCGCCGTCACCATCTGGAAGGACGGGCAGGTCCTGCGCGACGACCGCGGCGTCGACGTCCGCCACCCCGGCCGCACGGGATATGCGAACGTCGTCATGGGCGGCGAGCTCTGGCGCACATACACGACCGCCAACGGCACAACGACGGTCCGGGTCGCCCAGCGCGACGTCGTGAGGGCGGAGTTCGCACGCAATGCGGCGCTCGGTGCCGTGGCCCCCCTGCTGCTCCTCGTCCCGCTGTCGTGGATCGTCGTCGGCTGGGCGATGAACCGGGCGCTCGGGCGGCTCGACGGCTTGGTGCATGACCTCGCCGGGCGCGGCGCCGCCGCCCAAGGCCCCTTGCCGACGCGCGGCGTGCCGACGGAGGTGGCGCCCCTCGTCGAGGCCATGAACGGGCTCATCCTTCGCCTGCAGGCCGCTCTGGCCGCCCAGAAGCGGTTCGTCGCCGACGCGGCGCACGAACTGCGTACGCCGCTCGCCGCGATGCAGATCCAACTCGACTCCCTCGGCGGGCCTGCCGGTGGCGGGAGCGACGCGCGGCGTACGGCGCTGGCGGACGGCCTCCGGAGGGCGAACCGGCTGGTGGATCAACTGCTCCGTCTCGCCCGGCTCGACGACGGTGCCGAGGCGCGTCCTGCATCCGTCGACCTCGGCCAGCTCCTGCTCGACTGCGTCGCCGACCACGTCGTGCTCGCCGAGCGCAAGGACATCGACCTGGGCGTGCATATCGAGACACCCGCGACGCTTCACGCGTCGGAGGACGAGGTCCGCGTCCTGTTCGCCAACCTCGTCGACAACGCCCTGCGCTACACGCCGTCCGGAGGCCAGGTCGACGTCCGTCTGCTGAACCGGGACGGTGCGTGCGTCGTCACGGTTCGGGACACCGGCTGCGGGCTGCCGCCGGGAAGCGAGGGCCGCCTGTTCGACCGCTTCTTCCGGGCCGCGCCACCGGAAGTCGAAGGCACAGGGCTCGGGCTCGCCATCGCCCGCCGCATCGCGGAGCGCAACGACCTCGGCCTGACGGTCGAAAACCGACGTGACGGGCAGGGGACCCTCGCAACCGTCAGACTGCCGGCCTGAGGCCGAGCCTGCGGCTCCTTTGGACGAAGCTCATTCTGCCCTCATTATGGCTCGCTATCACGGTGCCCGACCATGACGGACGGGAGACGGGGATGAGCGAGATCCAGCGCCAGATCTTGAACAAGGTACCGGAGGTCACCGCGGTCTTCTGGGTCATCAAGATACTGTCCACGACCGTCGGCGAGACCGGCGCGGACTACCTCGCGGTGAACGTCGGCCTGGGTGCCGCCGTCACCGCCACCCTCACGGCCGGCCTCCTCGCGGCCGTCCTCGCCCTGCAGGTGCGCGAGTGGCGCTACTTGCCCTGGACCTATTGGTCGACCGTCGTCCTCGTCAGCGTGGTCGGCACGCAGGTTACCGACATCCTGACCGACAAGCTCGGCGTGAGCCTCTTCGTCAGCACCGGCGTGTTCGCGGCCGCCCTCGCCACCGTGTTCGCCCTTTGGTACGCGACCGAGCGGACGCTCTCGATCCACGCCATCGTGACCCGGCGCCGCGAGGCGTTCTACTGGCTCGCCATCCTCCTGACCTTCGCGCTCGGCACGGCCGCGGGCGACCTGGCTACCGAGGCGCTGGGGCTCGGCTTCAATCTCGGCGTCGTCATCTTCGGCACGATGCTGGCCGCCCTCGCCCTCGCCTGGCGCCTCGGCACGAACCCGGTGACGATCTTCTGGATCGCCTACATCGTCACGCGCCCCCTCGGCGCATCGCTGGGCGATCTGCTGTCGCAGGCACGGGAATACGGCGGCCTCGGCTTCGGCACGGCCTCCACCAGCCTCGCCTTCTTCGCCGTCATCGTCGCCCTGGTGACGTCCCTGAGCCTCGTCTCCGGACGCCCTGGCGAGCCGGCCGGACAGCGGCGGGCCTGACCGTCCGCCGCCTCCCGCATCCCCATCCTCCAGTCCTTCCAACGCCGCACGACACGGAGCGAATGACCATGCGAAACATCCTCCTCGCCGCCATCGCCGCGACGGTCATCGGCGCCACGGCCGCCCCCCTGGGCCTGCAGGCGATGCAGGACGCCGCCGTCGGAGCGACGCCCAAGGCGATGGCGGCCTCGAAGCTCGGCGACCTCTCCAAGTTCCGGACCATCGTCGTCGACGTAAAGGCGATGACCGACCGGGGCGACCTCGCCGCCGCCAAGACGCGCATCAAGGACCTGGAATTGTCCTGGGACGCGTCCGAGGCCGGCCTGAAGCCGCGAGCCGCCGCCGACTGGCACGTCGTGGACAAGGCCATCGACCGCACCCTCGACGCGTTGCGGGCTTCGAACCCCGATCCGGCCGCCTGCCGTCGCGCGGTCGACGACCTGCTCGCCATCATCGACCAGACCCACACCGCGTGAGCCAGCCCTCGCTTTCCCACGGCAGCCCGATGCAACCGACCGAGCGACCCGGACACGTCGAACCCGCCAAAGTGCCAGAAGCCACCGCCGGGTTCTGGGCCATCAAGATCGTGGCCACGACGTTGGGCGAGGTCGGCGGCAACGCGGTCACGTTGACGCTCGGTCTCGGCTATCTCGCCGGCACGGCGATCTTCGGGGCCGCCCTGGCGGTGCTGCTCGCCGCACAGGTCCGGGCGGACCGCTTCCAGCCGCTCCTGTACTGGGCCGTGGTCACCGCGACGACGCTCGCAGGCACGACCCTCGCCGACTTCTGCGACCGGTCCCTCGGCATCGGCTACGCGGGCGGGTCCCTGGTGTTGCTCGGATTGGTCGTCGCGACCCTGATCCTGTGGAAGCGCACGCTCGGCACGGTCGCCGTGGAGACGGTACGGTCCCCGCGGGCCGAAGGTTTCTATTGGGCCACGGTCATGTTCTCCCAGACGCTCGGCACCGCGTTGGGCGACTGGATGGCCGACAGCAGCGGACTCGGGTACAACGGGAGCGCGCTCCTCATCCTCGTCGCGCTGGTCGTGGTCACGGCCCTCCAACTGCGAACGCGCGTTTCCAGGCCGATGCTGTTCTGGACGGCGTTCGTCCTGACGCGGCCGCTCGGCGCCACCCTCGCCAACTCGCTCGACAAGCCAGTCGCTTCCGGCGGCCTGGGCATCGACGACATCACGATCTCCGGCGTGCTCGCGCTCGTCATGGCCGGGCTCGTCCTCCTCATCCCGCAGCGTGCCGGTCGCCGGGCGGCCTGCGCCGACGCGCCGTGAGGTTTCCCCTCGAAGAAGGAGCAGGTCCGATGGACGACCGTTACGAACGCGCTCTGAGCAAGGTGCCGGAGGTCACGCTGGGCTTTTGGATCATCAAGATCCTGGCCACGACGCTCGGGGAGACCGGCGGCGATACCGTCACCATGACCCTCAATTGGGGCTACCTCGCCGGTACCGCCCTGTTCGCCGTGCTGCTGGTCGCGCTCGTGGTCGCCCAGGTCATGTCGAAGCGGTTCCACCCGGTCCTGTACTGGTCCACGATCGTCGCCTCGACCACCTTCGGTACGACGATGGCGGACTTCGCCGACCGCTCGCTCGGCATCGGGTACACCGGCGGGTCGACCCTGCTCCTCGTTTGCCTCGCGGCCGTGCTCGGGCTCTGGTACGCGACCGAGGGCACCGTGTCGGTGAACACGGTTTCGACCCCCCGGGTCGAAGCGTTCTATTGGGGGGCGATCACCTTCTCGCAGACGTTGGGCACCGCGCTCGGCGACTGGCTCGCGGACACCGGCGGCCTCGGCTACGAGGGCGGCGCCCTCGTCTTCGCGGCGGCGCTCGCGGTCGTCGTCGCCCTTTACTACCGGACCTCGGTTTCGCGCGTCACGCTCTTCTGGGCGGCGTTCATCCTGACCCGCCCGCTCGGGGCCACGGTGGGCGATTTCCTCGACAAGCCGGTCGCCGACGGCGGGTTGAACCTGAGCCGGCCGCTCGCCTCCGCCGTGATCGCGGCCTTCATCGTCGCGCTCATCGTCCTCCTCCCGCAAAGGGCCGGTCAGCATCCGACAGAGGGAGCACAGGCGTCGCGCTGACCCGGACGTTCCCGTGCGAGCGCCGAACGGCCACCGTGCCTTGCCCAAAGCTTCCGGATCGCCACGTCCAAGCGTATGATGAGGGGGAACCTATAGTGCCAAAGCATGCCCGCTGCATTACGCGACGACTTCATCGGGCGGGATGAGTACGAACGCCTCTGCGAAGCGGCGGAGGAAGGGGAGCGGCTGGAGTACATCGACGGGCAGGTTGTCCGCATGCTGGTCGGCGGCTCCATCGCCCACCATGCCTTGACCCGGTGCCTCGATAACCTGATTGCCGACCGCCTCCCCCCGGCGGGCCGTGCGCGTCATTACGTCAGACGATGCGGCTCCAAGCGGGAACGGCACGCGTCTACCCGGATGTCTTCGTCGCCTGCGGGGATACCGTCGAACCGGATCCGGAGACCAACAGCGTCCGTTCGGCGACCGTCATCGTGGAGGTTCTGCCCCCCGCGACCGAACGGTACGACCGCGGCGGGAAATGGCTCGAATACCAGACGCTGCACGACCTCATGCATTTCGTCCATGTCGCGCAGGACCAACGCCGGGTCGGATTCTTCCACCGTCAGGGAGACGGATGGCACTACGAACTCCTACAAGGACCGGACGCCGTCCTTCGGCTAGCGGCCATCGGGGTCGAGTTGAGGCTCGACGATTTCTACTCGTCCATCCCGCTGCTAGCCACGGAGGGCGGCGACCTCGCTACCCAAGCCACGTTTGCCACCGTTCAGGTATCGGGCATTGCGGGGATGAAGGGTCTTCCACGCTCGCCGGACATCTACGCCATGGTTACGGAGATGGACGCCGGCGAGTGTGAGGCGGCCGTAGCTGCCATCGTCGGCTTGGTCGGTACGCCCGCGATGGTGGATTGGAAGTCCGTACTGCCGGAGCGGCTGCAGAACCGGCTGGATGCTGTTCTGAGCGCCAGCACTTACTATTAGGCAGTCCTTTCAGGAGCCGGGCGGCTTAATCATAACCGAAGGGGGGCGGCCCCATGAGGGCTTGGGCGTCCTCCAACGCCCGGTCGACGTTGCGGGGGTGTTTGCCCGCTCTGGCACCCGCCGCGACGACCAACGCCGGATGGAACCCCGTCTTCATTACCCACTCCGAACCTAAGCGGTCCGTACCCCGACGGCTAGGGCGGCCATGGCGCTCAGCAGGTAACCGACCTCAAAGCGTTGGATCTCGGTCACCAAAGGGCACTGACGAAAGCTTGATGTTGACAGCGGAGAGCATCTCTGAATCAATGCTCTCCCAACCTGAAAACCTGCCGATACGCCGGCGAGGTCAGGCTTCTCAGTAAATCGGTCCACATAATTCGCTTCCCGGGACATATTTTACTGAGAAATTACAAGGCTGAGCCCTAGACGTCCAGATTGGCGACGCTGAGGGCGTTTTCCTGAATGAACTCGCGCCGCGGCTCCACCACATCGCCCATCAGCTTCACGAACAGGTCGTCGGCGTCGGTCACGTCCTTTACCTTGACCTGCAGCAAGGAGCGCACGTCGCGATCCAGGGTGGTCTCCCAGAGCTGCTGGGCGGTCATCTCACCGAGGCCCTTGTAGCGCTGGAGCTGCAGGCCTTTCCGGCCAAACGCCATCACCGCCTCGAACAGCGCGACGGGCCCGTGCAGCACGGTCTCGTCGGACTTACGCATCAGGGTGGCGGGTTCGCCATAGATTTCCCGGAAGGCGTCGGCCCGCTCGGACAGGCGCCGGGCTTCCTGCGAGGTGATCAGGCCGAGATCGAGGGTCGCCACCTGCCGGACGCCGCGCAGCGTCCGGCTGAGGCGATAGCCGCCCTCGAAGGATTCGCCCTGCCAGCCGCGCTCGATCTCGTCCGCGATGGCGTCGAGCCGGCGGGCGGTCAGGTCGGCCAGCACCTCGGCCTCGCCGGTCCGCGAGGCCGCCTCGGGGTCGAAGGCGCCGGCCAGCACCGCCTGCTCGACCACGGCGCGGTCGTAGCGCGTGTGCAGGCCCTGCAGGATGTTGCGGAAGGTCCGCGCCTCCTCGACGAGGCTCTTGAGCTGAGGCCCGGCGAATTCCGCACCGGTGGAGAGGCGCAGGATCGCCCCGTCGGTCCCCTGGTCGATCAGGTAATCCTCAAGGGCGCGCTCATCCTTCAGGTAGATCGCCTTCCGGCCGCGCTCCGCTTTGTAGAGCGGCGGTTGCGCGATGTAGAGATGGCCGCGGTCGATCAATTCCGGCATCTGCCGGAAGAAGAAGGTCAGAAGCAGCGTCCGGATGTGCGAGCCGTCCACGTCCGCATCGGTCATGATGATGATGCGGTGGTAGCGGAGCTTCTCCGGGTTGAAGCCCTCGCGGTCGGTCGAGGAGCGCCCGATCCCGGCGCCGAGCGCCGTGATCAGCGTGCCGATCTCGGCCGAGGACAGCATCCGGTCGGCGCGGACGCGCTCGACGTTCAGGATCTTGCCGCGCAGCGGCAGCACCGCCTGGAAGGTCCGGTCGCGGCCCTGCTTGGCCGAGCCGCCGGCGGAATCACCCTCCACCAGAAGGATCTCGCACTTCGTCGGGTCGCGCTCCTGGCAATCGGCGAGCTTGCCGGGCAGCGAGGCGATGTCGAGGGCGCCCTTGCGGGTCACGGTCTCGCGGGCCTTGCGGGCGGCCTCGCGCGCCGAGGCCGCCAGGACCACCTTTGCCATGACCGACCGCGCCTGGCTCGGATTCTCCTCGAGCCAGGTCGACAGGCCTTCGTTGAGGACGTTCTCGACCGCGGGCCGGACCTCGGACGAGACGAGCTTGTCCTTGGTCTGCGACGAGAATTTCGGGTCCGGCACCTGCACGGAGATGACGGCGGTGAGGCCCTCGCGGCAATCCTCGCCGGTGAGCGACACCTTCTCCTTCTTGGCGATGCCGCTGGATTCGGCATAGCCGGTGACCTGCCGGGTCAGGGCCGCCCGGAAGCCGGCCATATGGGTGCCGCCATCCCGCTGCGGGATGTTGTTGGTGAAGGGCAGCACGGTCTCGTTGAACGAGTCGTTCCACCAGAACGCGACCTCGACGCGGATCCCGTCGCGCTCGGAACTGACGACCACCGGGCTGGTCATGCCGTCGATCGGCTTGCGGGAGCGGTCGAGATACCGGACGAAGGCCTCGATGCCGCCTTCGTAGTACAGCTCCTCGCGCTTCTTCTCGGCATGGCGGGCATCGGTCAGGACGATCCGCACGCCGGAATTGAGGAAGGCGAGTTCACGCAGGCGCTTTTCCAGCGTCCCGTAATCGAACTCGATCATCGTGAAGGTTTCGGTGGAGGGCAGGAAGCTGACTTCCGTCCCGCGCCGACCGTTGCCGGGCCCGACGACCTCCAGGGGCGCCACGGCGTCGCCGTGGCGGAACTCCATCGCGTGCTCCTTGTCGTTGCGCCAGATGCGCAGGCGAAGCCACGACGACAGGGCATTCACCACCGACACGCCGACGCCGTGCAGGCCGCCGGAAACCTTGTAGGAATTCTGGTCGAACTTACCGCCGGCGTGCAGCTGGGTCATGATGACCTCGGCTGCCGAGACACCCTCCTCCTTGTGGATGTCCACCGGGATGCCGCGCCCGTTATCGGAGACGGTGCAGGATCCGTCGGCGTTGAGGGTGACGGTGACGAGATCGGCATGGCCCGCCAGAGCTTCGTCGATGGCGTTGTCCACGACCTCGTAGACCATGTGGTGGAGGCCGGAGCCGTCATCGGTATCGCCGATATACATGCCGGGCCGCTTGCGGACGGCGTCGAGGCCCTTCAGCACGCGGATGGATTCCGCGCCGTAATCGGCAGGCTCGGTCTGGGGGGTGTCGGCCATGAACTTCCTCGGGCAGGCGGGCCTGATCGCGTCGGTGGCAGATGCGCCGTCGGGTGCCCGCGCCTGAACTCTCGCTTGATCCGCCTGATATAGGGGTTCCGCGTTGAGATTGCACGATTTTACGGGCCCGCGGCGGGCCAGTCCCGAAGCTTTTGTGACGCTCGCCGCTTAACGCCGCGTTAGCCCTCGATGCCGCCCGCGCTCGCCGTGTCGAGGCGGCCGATCGCCTCCGGCGAAAGGGTCAGCCGGACGGCGCCGAGGAGCTCGTCGAGTTGCGCCACCGAGGTCGCGCTGGCGATGGGCGCCGTGATGCCGGGGCGAGCGATGATCCAGGCAAGCGCCACCTGGGCCGGGCTGGCACCGTGCGTCTGCGCGACCGAATCGAGCACGTTCAGCAGCGCGAGACCGCGCGGGTTGAGGTACTTGGCGACGCGGTTCTCACGGGCCCGTCCCGTCGCGTCCTGGGCGCTGCGGTACTTGCCGGTGAGGAAGCCCGCGGCCAGCGAGAAGTAGCCGATGACGCCGATCTGTTCGGCCCGGCAGAGCGGCTCCAGCTCGGCCTCGTAACCGCGCTGGGCGAGGCTGTAATCCGGCTGGAGGCATTCGTAGCGTGGCAGCCCCGCGGAGGCGGCGATCGTCAGTGCCTCCTTGAGCCGCGCCGCGCTGTAGTTCGAGGCGCCGATCGCGCGGACCTTGCCCGCCGCGATCAGGCGCTCATGAGCCCGCAGGGTCTCGTCCAGGGGCACGTCGTTATCGTCGACATGGGACTGGTAGAGGTCGATCCGGTCGATCCGCAGCCGCCGCAGCGAGGCCTCGCAGGCCCGCTCGATATGGGCCGCCGAGAGACCCTTGCCGGCCTCGCCCATGTCCATCCCGACCTTGGTCGCCAGCACGATCCTGTCCCGGACGCCCGGACGGCTGGCCAGCCACCGTCCGATCACCGTCTCGGATTCCCCGCCGGCATGGCCGGGGGCCCAGCGCGAATAGACGTCGGCGGTGTCGATGAAATCGAAGCCGCTCTCCACGAACCGGTCGAGGATCGCGAAGGCGGTCGCCTCGTCGGCGGTCCAGCCGAAGACGTTGCCGCCCAGGCAGAACGGCGCGACCGTCAGGTCGGAGCGGCCGATGCGGCGCTTGTCCATGATGTCGGTCAGTCCTGCAGGAAGGGATTTGAGACACGCTCCTCGCCGAGCGTGCTCGTCGGGCCATGGCCCGGGATGAAGGCGATGTCGTCGCCCAGCGGCAGGACCTTGTCCTTGATGGCCCGGATCAGCTGCTCGTGGTTGCCGCCCGGCAGGTCGGTGCGGCCGACCGAGCCCTTGAACACCACGTCGCCGACCAGGGCGAACCGCGCGTCCCGGCTCACGAACACGACGCTGCCGGGCGAGTGCCCGGGGCAGTGAAGGATGTCGAAGCCGAGACCGCCGACCGTCACGGCATCGCCCTCGTCGAGCCAGCGGTCGGGCGTGACGGGCCGGGCCGCGCCGAGGCCGTAATTGGCGGCGGTCTCGGGCAGGGAATCCAGCAGGAACTTGTCCGCCTGGTGCGGCCCCTCGATCGGAACGCCGAGGCGCTCGCGCAGCTCGTCGGCGCCGGCGGCGTGGTCGACATGACCGTGGGTCAGCAGGATCTTCTCGACGGTGACGCCCTGCTCGCGGATGGCCGCCTCGATCCGATCGAGATCGCCGCCGGGATCCACCACGGCGCCGACCTTGGTCGTGTCGTCCCAGATCAGGGTGCAGTTCTGCTGGAAGGGTGTGACCGGGATGATCCCGGCGCGTGGCGTACCTGGCATGTCGTCCCGCGTGTAGGCAGCGCCGCTCCGGACGCCCTCGGCCGCAGTCTAGCGCAGAACGCCGGTGGGCGGCACCCTGTGCGGCACGCTCAGGCCGCGTCGCCCCTGGGGCGGCGCAGGCCGTCGTGAAGCGCCAGCATCTCCGCCATGCCGAGCGCCCGCGAGCTCCAGCGGGTCTCCGCGGTGTTGACCTGCGTGAACCGGTCGTGGGACCGGCCGCCATAGGCTCCGAACAGGGTCCTGCCCGCCTCGACGGCACCGTCGTCCCGCGCCGTCTCGTCCGGCCGGTCGATCCGGTAGGACGGCGTCGGCGACCGGCCGGTCACGCCGATCCGCACCGAGGCGTCGCCGTAATGCTTCTGGCACAGCCTCATGGTGACCAGCACTTCGCGCAGGTAGTCCTCAGCGTCGGCGAGATCCGGCAGGATGTCGGCGATCGTCGCGTCCGAGGGATAATGCTTCGTCCGGGCCATTCTACACCTTGCTCAGGCGTGTCCTACCGTCTTCGCCGGCCGAGGGCGAGCCGGGCGCCGGTTTTCCTCACGCCGGCCGCCGCTTCAACAGCGCGTCGAGGCCCCCGACCCGGAACCAGTGGTAGCCGTAGCCTTCCAGGAACAGGCAGTGCCGTCCGTCTTCGCCGACCTCGCTGCGGCTGCCGGTCAGCACATCGACGAGGATGTCGTGCTCGGAATCCTCCACGCCGGATGCCATGGCGACCTCGACAGGCTCCGGCGCCAGATTGTGGACACACAGGATGGCGTTGCCGCGCCAGTCGTAGCGGAGCGCCAGCACCGAGGGACGCCCGGTCTCCATCGGGACCACGTCGCCCCAGCCGATCTCCGGCGCCTCCTTGCGCTGCCGGATCATGCTCTGCATCCAGTTGAGCAGCGAGTCGGCCTCGTGGCGCTGGTCGGCGACGTTCACGTGCGCGTAGCCGTAGGGCCCGTGGTCGATCAGCGGAATCACCGTGCGGTCGGCCGTGGAGAAGCCGCCCTGATACTCGCTGGTCCACTGCATCGGCGTGCGAGCGCAGTCCCGCTCCTTGAGCGCGAGCTCGTCGCCCATGCCGATCTCGTCGCCGTAACGCAGCACCGGCGTCCCCGGCAGGGTGAACATCAGCGAATAGGCCAGCCGGATACGGCGGGGATCGCCGGCCAGCATCGGTGCGAAGCGGCGGCGGATGCCGCGGTCGTAGAGCTGCATCCCCTTCTCGGGCCCGAAGGCGTCGAACACGCTCTGACGCTGCTTGCCCGTCAGGCGTCCCAGGTCCAGCTCGTCGTGGTTCCGCAGGAAGATGCCCCATTGGCAGGAGAGCGGGCGCGGCTTCGTCCGCTCGATCGCCTTGACCAGCGGGCGCGCATCATGGGCCGCAAGGGCGTAGAAGGTCGCCTGATTGACCTGGAAGTTGAACATCATGTGCATGCGGTCGGCGTCGTCGCCGAAATAATCCATGTCCTGGTTCGGCAGGATGTTGGCCTCGGCCAAGATGATGGCGTCGCCCTGCCGCCATTGCAGGAACTCGCGCAGATCGCGCAGCATCTCGAACTGCTCGCGGGGCTTGCCGCCGACATCGGCCCCCTTCTCGGCGATGACGAACGGCACGGCATCCATGCGGAAACCTGAGACGCCCAGCTGGATCCAGAAACCCATGATCTTGAGGATCTCGGCCAGCACCTCGGGATTGGCGGTGTTGAGATCCGGCTGAAAGTTGAAGAAGCGGTGGAAATACCACGCCTTGGCCTTCGCATCGTAGGTCCAGGTGGTCTCCTGCACGCCCGGGAAGACCATGCCCTCGTCGGCGCTCGCGGGGCGCTCTTTCGACCAGACGTACCAGTCGCGATAGGGTGAATCCGGGTCGGAGCGGGCCGACTGGAACCATGGGTGCTGGTCCGATGTGTGGTTGACCACGAGGTCGATCAGCACCCGCAGCCCCCGCTGCTTGGCGGCGTGGGTGAAGGCGACGAAGTCACCGAGCGAGCCGTAATCGGGGTCGACGCCGTAATAGTCGGCGATGTCGTAGCCGCCATCCTTCTTGGGCGACGGCTGGAAGGGCATCAGCCACACCGCGGTGGCGCCCAGGCCCTGGATGTAGTCGAGCCGGCGCTCGAGCCCAGCGAAGTCGCCGATCCCGTCGCCGTTGGCATCCATGAAGGTGCCGACCGACAGGCAATAGATGATGGCGTTCTTGTACCACAGGTCGTTGATCATGGCCCCCCCGGCGTCGTCGCGCCTCACGAACGTGGGACCCCATCAAAGCGTTGCCGTGCGGCGTCTCCTTAAATCAGCCGCGTTGTGCACGCCCTGTTCAGGCGCGCTCCCGAAAGGTCCGCGCCCGCCCCGTCGCGTCCCCCGAACTCGGCCCGTATGAACGCCATCCTGATCAAGCTGTTCGCGACAGCCCTGACCCTGAGCCAGGTCACGACCCGGCCGGAGGCGGTCCGGACGCAGTTCGATCCAGCCACCGATGGGCCCGAGGTTGTGCGCCTGCTGCGCGACGGCTGCGCCCACATGCGCAAGGCCTTCGACATCGAGGACATCAACCTCGACGAGCTGATCACCACCGCGATGGAGGATCCGTCCACCGTCGCCGGGCCGGCCGCCCCGAAGATCCTGCACGGGCTCGACCTGAACGAGCTGAACACGAGCTACAAGCAGTTCTGCAAAGGCGAGAACCCGGCGAACTCGCCCTTCGACGCCAAGGCGGTGATCGAGTTCTACGACAACGCCACCAAGGACCTGCCCAGCGCCGAGGCCCTGCGCGACAAGGCGCTGCCCGGCATGACCCGGATCCTCGACGGCGCCGGCAAGCCCTTCGCCGAGGCCTCCGAGCCGAACGGGCGCCGCATCGTCGTGCCGATCACGGCGGTTCCGACGCTGGTGCAGAAGGCCTTCATCGCCGCCGAGGACAAGCGCTTCGAGACCCATCACGGCATCGACGAGCGCGGCGTGATCCGCGCCTTCATCGCCAATCTCGCTTCGCCGGGACGTCCGGCGGGTGGTTCGACCATCACCCAGCAGGTGGTCAAGAACCTCTCGGTCGGCGACGACGTCACCTACGAGCGCAAGATCCGCGAGATGATCGTCGCGTCGCGGCTGGAGCGGATCCTCTCGAAGCCGCAGATTCTCGGGCTCTATCTCAACGGCATCTATCTCGGCCGCGGCGCCTACGGCATCGAGATGGCGGCGCAGAGCTATTTCGGGAAGCCGGTGGGGCAGCTCACCCTGCCGGAGGCCGCGCTCCTCGCCGGCATGCCCAAGGGGCCGAATTTCTACAGCCCCGACAAGTATCCGGACCGGGCGCGGGAGCGGCGCGCCTACGTGCTCGCCCGCCTCAAGGAAGAGGGCGCGATTACCGAGGCCGAGATGAGCGCGGCGATCAAGTCCGATCTCGGGCTGAAGCCGATCGAGACCGCGCGGCGCGATTCCGGCTTCTACGTGGTGGATTTCCTCAATCGCGAGGCCCGCACCTTCGCGGGAGTGGATTCTTTGACCTCCGGGTCGCTGACCGTCCGCTCGACGATCAATGCGGGCCTGCAGCGCTCCGTCGAGGAGGCTCTCCAGGACGGGCTCGCCAATTACGAGCGCTCCACGGGCCGTCAGGTCTTCGCGGGGCCCGAACTCAACCTCGCCGACAGCGTCCGCCGGATCCAGGCCGCGACTCCTGCACCGGAGGGGGCGACCCAGGCGGCGCCCGCGGTGACGGGAGCGCGAACGGATGCGCCCAAGGCAGATGCCAAGATGGACGCCAAGGCGGACGCCAAGGCGCGTCGTGGCGAGAAGGTCGCGGCGATCCCGCAGAAGAAGCCGGCCTGGCTTCTGGCGCTCGAGAGCGCTCGCCCGGTGCTCTATGATGTGCATTGGCCGATGGCGGTGGTGCTGGAGACCGGGCGCGGCGGCATGAAGGTCGGCCTCGCCGATGGCCGGACCGCCGTCCTCGACCCCGGCATCGCCCGGGGCAAGCTGCAGGTCTACGACGTGATCCGCGTGAAGGTCGGCTCGGGCAAGGGCGGCCTGCGCGCGCAGATCCGCGTCCGGCCTACGGTCCAGGGCGCGGCCCTGGTGATGGAGAACCAGACCGGCCGGATCCTCGCGATGGCCGGTGGCTTCTCCTACCCGCTGAGCCAGCTCAACCGCGTCACCCAGACGGTGCGCCAGCCCGGCTCGACCTTGAAGCCGCTGACCTATCTCGCCGCGCTCAATGCCGGTCTGCAGCCCAACACCCTGGTGATGGATTCCGCCGTCACCCTGCCGCCGATCGGCGGGACCGGCGATTCCTGGTCGCCGAAGAACTACGAGGGGGGCGGTTCGGGCCCCACCACCCTGCGGCGCGGCCTCGAATTCTCCAAGAACCTCGTCACCGCCCGTCTGCTCCAGGGTGGAATCGAGCCCAAGGCGCCGGCGAGCCTGAAACGGGTCTGCGACATCGCCCTGGAGGCACAGATCTACGCCGAGTGCGAGCCCTACTATCCCTTCGTCCTCGGCGCGCAGCCGGTGCGGATGCTGGACCTCGCGGGCTTCTACGCTGCAGTGGCCAACGAGGGCGCGCGTCCGGCCCCGTACGCGCTCGAATCCGTCGAGCGGGACGGCAAGCCGCTCTACACGCACCCCGCCAAGGAGCCGGCGCGGATCGCCTCTGCGGACCGGGTCGCCTTCTACCAGCTCAAGACCATGCTGCAGGGGGTGACCCAGCACGGCACCGCGGCGGCGCTGTCGAAGGTCTCGGCCTACGTCGCCGGCAAGACCGGCACCTCCGAGAACGAGAACGACGCGTGGTTCGCGGGCCTGACCAACGAGATCAGCGTGGTGGTCTGGGTCGGCTACGACAACGCCGACGGCACCCGCAAGACCCTCGGCCGCGGCCAGACCGGCGGCCATGTCTCGGTGCCGATCGCCTCGGCGATCCTGCAGGCGGCGTGGGCGAACGGAATCCCCAAGACGCCGCTGCGGGGCCCCTCCCCCGAGGCGCGCCCCTTCATCGCCGACCTGGCGGTCGATCCGCGCAGCGGCGTGCGGGTCGCGGGCGGCGGCTTTCTCGAGCATTTCCGCACAAGCGGCGACGGACGGATGGCGGACACGCAGTACCGCCTCGTTCCGCGGGAGACGCTCTACGCCATGCGGCCCGATGCCCAGGACGGCGATCTCGCCGGCGCCGACGACGGCGCGAACGTGGCGGGCGACTATTACGGCAACATGACGGGCGAGCGGCCGCGGGCCGACTTCCTGGACCCGTTCGGCGAGCGTCCGGCGCCGCGCAGCCGCCGTGCGCAGGGCAATGTGGATCTCTACGGGCAGGATCCGTACAAGCCCTGGCCCGGCCAGACGAACCGCTCGCCCTTCGGCGGGGATGACGACGCGCGCCGGCCGCGCCGCCGCGATCCGGACTACCTGTTCGGCGAAGATCCCGGTTACTGACTGCCCTCCCCGAGAGATGAGAATCCCGTTGCGTCAGCAGCTTCCTGCCGCCCTGGCGGCCGCCCTCACGGTCGCTCTCCCGGCCATCCCGGTCCGCGCTCAGACACCCGCCGCCAACACGGCGCCGGCACCGGAGCGGGTCAAGGATGTGCCCTCGGTCACGGCCGTCGACCCCGCCGCGATCAAGCCGGGCCAGATCCTGTTCACCGATCACCGCGAGAATCCGTCGGCGCCGGAGAACGGCCTGATCCCGTATCTCGACTGGTTGAAGGTGCGGCCGGCCGAGGCGACGGCGCTCGCCCCCTATCCCGGCTACAAGGAGCCGGATTACACCGTCACGGTGAACGGCGTGACGAAACCCCGGCACGAGACGCTGAAGGTCTATGTGGCCGAGGGACGCTTCGTCGTCCCGCGGCCGGCCGAGGCGATCGACCTCCAGGCCTTCGCCAATCTCGCCTTCGTCCAGAAGATGGATCCGGCGATCAAGCACCGCGCCATCTCGGCCGCCGACGTGACCCCCAACAAGGATCCGGCCGCCGCCTTCGCCAAGCGACCCGACCGGCCCTGGTGCGAGGGGGCGGGCGCCTGCATCGAGTCGCGCTACGATCTCGAGGGCAAGCTGCCGCTCGGGGTGAAGCTCGCCAACAAGCTGGAGGAAGGGTCGGCCAAGAAGATCGCCGAGTTCGTCTCGTTCCAGAGCGAGTTGCGGGTCCTCGGGCCGGACCAGGGCGCCGCGCTCAAGGCACTGACCAAGATCGACACGTCCGTCACCGGCGGGCTGGAGCAGACGATCTTCTGGGTCAACCAGATCCTGCGCTTCGGCAAGTTCCTCGCCGTGTTCCAGCCGATGCCGAACGACCCGACCAAGACGGTGGTCACCACCTACATGGCCCTTGCGATCAAGGGGGACGTCCTCGACCGCAAGGCCGAGTACGCCCGTGTGCCGGTTCTCAAGAACCTGCTGCCGGCGCAGGTGCTGATGGGCAATTCGAGCTTTAACACCGGCAACTCGATCAGCGCCGGCCTGCCGGTCTACGCTCGCAACCGGATCGCCGCCTTCGCGGACGCGCTCACCAAGCGCTGACGCGTCGCGACCGCGGGTGTCACATCCCGCGGTTGCCGATCGTCGGCAGCGTGGGCTGGGTGTAGGCGCGGTTCACGTCCCGGCGGCTCTGGGTGCCGTTCGTGTTGCCGGAGGCGCGGTAATTGTCGAGGTTGAAGGTCTCGGCCAGCCCGCTGCGCGAGTCCGGCCCATCGCTGGTGCTGCAGGCGCACAGGCCACCGAGGGTGAGTGCGGAGAGGGCGAGAAGGGTCAAGCGCATCGCAAATCCTGAAGCCTGCCGGAGTCGAGCCTCCCTCCGGCATCTCCCGGACGAGGCCTCGACGAAACGTCTCGCGGCATGGTCAGCCCGGGAGCGCGCCCGTCAAGGTCGCGCGCAACGTGTAAATCCGTTCTGTGGCCTCCGATGCGCAGCGGCCACGGAAAATCCACCACACCCCCGGTTTGGGGCGGATACCGACGGGCAATCGTGTTGAGCGCGGCCCGCGCCCCCTGGCGAATCCGGACCGTTTCGGGCGACAACCCTCGGCAATGAGCAACGTCTTGCCCTTCCGCCCGCGTCCCACCGTCACGCGCCTCGCCCGCTGCGAAGTCGTGACCGTGGCCGGTGATCTTCTCGCCCTCCTGGAGCAGCTCGAGGATGTGAGCGCCCGCGCCGCCGCGATGGGTCGCCCCGCGCTCGAGGTCGAGCGGACGGTCCAGCACCTGCTCGATGCCGTGAGTGCGGTCGAGCGCGCCCTCGACTGCATCGGCGAGGGCGAGCAATCCGCTCCGGGCTGATCGGCGCTTCACCCCCAACGCATCCGGATCGCGTCATCGCCCTCAGACGGGGGCGTCGAATACTGCACCGTCGCGAAGTCGACCGGTGTTGCTAAGCAGATCGTAAATCATCCGGAACCCTCCAGTACGCCTTGCGGTTGAGGGTCGGATGCTCACGTCGGGCGTCGGTTCCGGAGGATGTCATGAGGCTTCGCACGAGCAGTTTGCTGGCCGTCATGACGGCCGGCGGCCTTCTCGCCGGGACGACGATGCACGCCCACGCGGCCGAACTGGGCTTCCTCGAGATGCTGTTCGGGGCTCGGCCGGCGGTTCAACAAGCTCAGCCCGCGCAGACCCAGGCTCCGGCCTTCGAGGGCCGTTCGTATGGCCGCCAAGCGAGCCCGCGGCTCGGCGCCGCGCGCCGACGCTTTCAGACCCGCTACGCGGCGCTGCCGCTGAAAATCCGCGTCAAGGAGCGGGAGATCAGCGAGCGCCAGACCCCCATCGACATGAAGGGCGGCGCCACGGCGGCTCTGTTGAAGGACGAGACGCTGCGCCCCGGCGACATCGTGGTCCTGAATGCCGGCGCCCGGGTGTTCACCGGGAATCCCGACAAGCGTCACGCCATCCGAGATTTCGAACCGGTCCAGAACTCGCGCTTGGTCAGCAAGGGCACCCGCAAGGTCCTGGCCGGCCTGTTCACGCCGGTGGGCACCCTGCCCGCACAGGCCGCACGGCAGATGATGGCGCGGGCGAAACAGCCGGCCCCCGAGATCGCGACGCCGATCCCCGCGCAGAAGACCGCGATGCGGGTGATCAACCCGTGGCATGAGGCGCAGTGACTGGCCCGGCCGTCGCTCAGAAGAAGCGCTCCTTGATGACGATCGTGTCGCCCGGACGGACCGCGTAGGTCATCGGCACGATTCCTGAGACCAGCGTGCCGTTGGTGTCGCGGGTCAGAACGGCATAATCCCGCGCCGCCCGGGGGCCGAAGCCGGCGGCGATGGCCACCGCCGTCTCGACGGTCATGCCGTTGACGAACGGATACTGGCCCGAGGTGGTCACCTCCCCGAGAATGTAGAAGGGCCGGTAGGCATCCACCTCCACGGTGACGTGCGGCTCGCGGACGAACCCGGCCGCCAGCTTGGCCTCGACCGCCTTGGCCGCCTGGGCGGTCGTCTGACCGCCGACCTGCACGGTGCCGATCAGCGGCATGGCGATGCGACCGGCACCATCCACCGCGTAAATGTTCGACAGGTTGTCCTGGCCGAAGACGATCACCCGGAGCTTGTCGCCCGCCGCCAGCGTGTAGCGGGCGGCGATCGACCCGGTGCCGGTCGCGTCGAGTTCGTCGGTGCGGAAGCTCGGCCGCAGGCAACCGCCGAGTGCCAGAGTCGAGCCGAGTGCGAGAAGCAGAGCGCGCCGGTTCATCACCATCGCCGTCAAGGATGCAGTTGCCGGATGATCTAGGCCGTTAAGGTTAATGAAACTTGATCACCGCCGGACGGGCCAGCCGGCGCCGCCGGTCCGCGCGCGCCTTAACTCTTGAGCAACCTTAACATCCACTAATGGCGGCGGGCGGGCAGTAATGCCGGCCCGGTTTTCCGCCGCGTCCAGAGCGTCCGCATGTCCTCTATACGTCAACGCTCGACCAACGCCCTGCCCAGCCCGCAGCCGCGCGCCGACGAGGGCCTCGGTCTCGCACAGCTACCGCGGATTCTGAGGCGCTCGATCGGATGGATCGTCGGACCGACCCTGGTGGTCGCCCTGGGGGCGAGCGTTTTCGTCAACGTGGTCAGCCCCCGCTACACCGGCGAGGCGAAGGTTCTCCTGGAGAGCCGCGACCCGGCCTTCGCCCGCACCGCGCAGGAACGCGCCGACCAGCTCGCGCCCATCGACGAGCAGGCTGTGGCGAGCCAGGTGCAGGTGGTCATGTCCCGGGATCTCGCCCGCGAGGCGATCCGCCGGCTCAAGCTCGTGGGCAACGCCGAATTCGATCCCGGCGCCGGTAGCATCGGCCCGGTGCAGCGCGTGCTGATGATGCTCGGCATCGGCGCCAATCCTCTGGACCGCCTGGCCGAGGACCGCGTGCTCGATGCCTATTTCGATCACCTGCTGGTCTTTCCCGCCGGAAAGTCGCGCATCCTGACGATCGAGTTCCGCGCGAAGGATCCGAAGCTCGCGGCCGAAGCCGCCAACACCATCGCGAAGCTCTACATCGGCTCGCTGGAGGCCGATAAGGTCGACACTGCCCGCTATGCCTCCACGTGGCTCGGCGGGAACATCGACGGGCTCCGCAAGCGCGTCGCCGAAGCCGAGGCGAAGGTCGAGGCGTTCCGCGTCAAGAACGGCCTCGTGGGCAGCGCCGGCGCCACCGGCCGGCCCCTCAACGCGCAGCAGCTCGGCGAATTGTCGAGCCAGCTCTCGGCGGCGCGGAGCCTGAAGGCCGATCTCGACGGCAAGGTGAAGGCCATCAAGGACCTGATCAAGGACGGGCGCGCCTTCGAGATCCCGGATGTCGCGAACAACGAGGTGATCCGGCGGATCGTCGAGAACCGGATCTCGGTGCGTGCCCAGCTCGCCCTCGAATCGCGCACGCTTCTGCCGGCCCATCCGCGGATCAAGGAACTCAACGCTCAGCTCGAGGATCTCGACGCGCAGATCAAGGCCTCCGCCGAGCGCATCGTGCGGACGATGGACAACGACGCCAAGATCGCCGGCGCACGGGTCGAGAGCCTCCGGAACGCCGTGGACGGCCAGCAGGACGTCGTCGCCCAGGGGAACGCCAGCGAGATCCAGCTCCGGGCGCTGGAGCGCGAGGCCAAGGCGCAGCGTGAGCAGCTCGAATCCTATCTCGGCCGCTACCGCGAGGCGGCGGCGCGCGACGGCGAGGCGGCGACGCCGGCCGATGCCCGGATCGTATCCCGCGCGGTGACACCCGAGGTGCCGTCCTTCCCGAAGAAGTTGCCGATCGTCGCTTTCGCGACGCTGCTGACCCTCATGCTCTCGGCCGGCGGCGTCATCGCCAGCGCGCTGCTCGCCGAATCCGGCCGCGCTGCCGGACAGCGCGACGGCGATCCGACGGACGATCGCCGCCGCCGCGAGCCGTTGATGGACCGGCCGACCTTCGCGTTTCCGGAGCCGATGCCGTCCGAGCGCTGGTCCCAGCCGTCGGAGGCCGCAGCCGCCTCCGCGACGACGGCACCCGTGGCGAAAGCGTCTGCCGGCACCGCCGAGGCCTTCGACCTTGCGCCCCTCGTCGCGCGCATCGCCGCAGCGCCCCGCGACCCGGGGGCCCAGTCCGGCCGCCGGATCCTGATCGTCGAGACCGAGGACCGGCGCGGTCCGGCGACGCTCTCGGAGGCCCTGACCCGTGCCCTCGGCCGCGAGGGGAGCCTCGTCGCCGTGGATCTGAACGCGCCGAGCAGCGGGCCCCGGGGCTTGGGCTTCTCCGACCTCATCGCCGGCGAGGCTGCCTTCCTCGATGTGATTCAGGCCGGTCGCGCCGGCGGCCATCATCGGATCGCGGCCGGGCTCCACGATTCGACGGTCCTGTTCGACGCGCCGGACGCTCTGGTGTTGACCTTCGAGGCCATGGCGGAGGCCTACGAGTGCGTGCTCTTCCGGCTCGCCGCCGCGCCGGGCGCCGTCGACCTGCTCGAGCTCGTCGCGGGCTTCATGGACTGCGTGGTGATCGCGTCGAATGCCGATGCGGAGGATCCGGCGCTGGCCGATCTCTACGCCCTGGCCGAGGATGCGGGTGCGGGGCAGATCCTGGTCGCTCAGGACCGTCCGGCGAATGCGGATTTTCAGGATCCGGCGGCCGAGCTGCGCCTCAGCGCCGCTTGAGACGGGTGCCGCCGGGCGCGGGTCCGGCCCAGGACGCGACGGTCAGGGCCGGCGGCGCAAAGCCCGGAGCCGCTTGAGGACGGCGTAGAGACGCGGGTCTCGCTTGATGCGCCGCTTCGTGCGCGTCAGGCTTCCGCGCACGGCCCCGTAGGTCCGGCCGCGCAAGGTCACCGGTATGACCGTCTCGACGAGGCTGATCGTCTCGTCGCAGATGCTGGCCTTGTAGCGCGCCTCGCCGACGCCGAGGTCGAAGCCTTGCCGGCCCCGGTCCGTCTGATCGCGCACCAGATGTTGCAGCAACAGGTCCCCGGGGCTGTACCGGGCGATCTCCGGGTCGGCGTCGAATGCCGTCATCATGCCGCTGAAGCGCCGGTCGCTCACGGCGCCGCCGAACGTTGCCAGGACCCGGCCGCTCTCGACGAGGCAGAGGGCATGCACCTCCATCGCCGGCTCCGCGCCGGTCGACGCCGCCGCGAGGAAGGCGCGGATCGCGGGATCGGCATAGGGGTCGGAGATGCCCATGACGGCGAAGCGCGCCGATTTCTGCGCGTAGAAGGCGGCCAGCAGACGCTGCGCCTCCTCGGGCGTCCCGGCGCGGCGGTAGGCGATGGCGCCGTGCGCCTCGATGAGGCGCTTCTCCTTCGAGCGCAGCTTCTTGCGGGCGTCGGCACTGAAGACCCGGCGCACGGTCGCCTCCGGGTCCGGCCCGAGCATGAGACCGTAGGCATCGCTGGCCTCGGGCTCGCCGGTCGCGGCGAGCGGATTCGCCGCCCCGTCCCACATCCTGGGTTGATGCTTGAGGGTGTAGGCGTCGATGCCGTTGGCCCGGCCCGCCTGGATCAGGGCCGTGACGATGCTGCTGGGCGGGAGGGCTGCCGCATCGCGGGTGGCGAAGAGCGGCATATGATAGTTGGCGTGCGTGTCACCGACGGTGCGCGCGATGCGGAGGCCGTGTTCCCGCTGCAGCGTCAACGGCATGAGAAGGCGTGGACGCCCATCTGCGTTCCGCACGATCACGATGCGGGCATGCTCGACCTGCCCGGTCGCATGCAGATAGGCGCTCACCCAGTCGAACCGCTGATAGGGCGTCCCGAGGGCGGCCGGCTCGGTTTCGAGCCGGCGCCAGAGTGCCTCGGCGGCATTCAGATCCGGGATGATCTCCGCGATGAGCCCGTGGGCCAGGCGCGATTCGACCATGTCCGTTCCTGCCATCTGGACGCCGGTCGCCATGACCCGATCTCCCAGGGACCACCGACGATCCCGTGCCGCCCGAATACTGGGTTCCAGGGCCTGAATGGCCCGTCACCCCAATGCGGGATCCTTGGCCCGCGGCGCGGCACGGCGCGGCAAAAGGGATGCTTGGCTAACAGCTCCTTTCTTCCGGTCGCCCCTCGGTGCGGCGGCTTTCGGATTTGTTTACCGCGTCGCGCCAAGGCTCCGTGGTACGGGCGCTGCGGCCCGATCGGTTCAGAATCATGCTGTCGTCGCGCGCCAAGCATCGGGTCTTCGCGTCCGGCTTTCGCGCGATACAGGCGCTTGGGGCGGATCGGTGGCTCGGCCCCGCCGCCCGCGGCCTCGGTGTGATCCTCACATTCCACCACGTCAGCCCCGCGCCGAGTCCCGCCTTCGCGCCGAATCGCCTGCTGGGCATCACGCCGGAATTCCTCGACTTGACCCTGCGGGAACTCGATGCCCGGGGCTTCGAGATCATCGGCCTGGATCACCTGCCTGAGCGCCTGGCCGAACCCGATTACGGGCCGCCCTTCGCGGTCCTGACATTCGATGACGGCTACCGGGACAACGTCGTGCATGCGCGTCCCGTGCTGGCCCGCCACGGCGCGCCATGGACGTTGTTCGTCACCAGCGGCTTCGCCGATCAGGGCGGCCGGCTCTGGTGGATCGAGCTTGAGCACGCGATCGCGCGCCTCGATCGCGTGCGGATCGACATCGGGTCCCGCAGCGTGGACTTGCCGGCCCGCAGCCCGCAGGAGAAGGCTCTAGCCTTCGAAGTCGTTTACCGAGACCTGCGCCGCGGCCGCGAGGCCGACCTTCTCGACCGGATCGCCGAGCTCTGCCGACAGGCCGGCTTCCCGCCCGGACGGGTCGCCTCCGAACTGTGCCTGTCCTGGGCGGAGCTGCGCGACCTCGCGGCCGACCCGGCCGTGACGATCGGCGCGCATACGGTGAGCCACCCGATGCTGGCCAAGCACGACGCCGCCTTCGCCGCCCACGAGATCGCCGAGGGACGCGCGCGGATCGAGGCGGAACTCGGACGGACGGTCCGGCACCTGTCCTATCCGGTGGGAGACCCGACCTCCGCGGGACAGCGGGAATTCGCCCTGGCGCGGGAGATGGGCTTTGCGACGGCGGTGACCACGCGGCCCGGTCACCTGTTCGCCGAGCATGCCGCGCACCTTCAGGCCCTGCCCCGGGTCTCGGTGAACGGCTGCCACCAGACGGGTGCGGCGCTCGCCGGACTTCTCTCCGGTGTTCCGTTCCTGGCGTGGAATCGCGGGCGGCGCGTCAACGTCGCCTGAAGCGGCGTCGCGCTTCGAAACCGCCCCTGACGACGCCGGCCGAGTTCATCGAGGCGGGTGCGGGGACCGGATCGCGGACGCGGTCAGCGGAATAGAGCGTCGAACAGGTTCTGCGGCTGATGCGGCGGCGGCGGAGCCGGTGCCGGACCCTCGTTCGACGGGAAGAACTTGCGCGAGGGCTTCTGGCGCGGCTGGACGGGCACGCCGCGCGGCGCCTCCACGTCCACCTGCCCGGCCGCATTGAGCTGCTGCGCGGTCTTCGTGGGGTCCTTACCCGGGCGCTTCGCCTTCTCGGGCTTGGCCGCGACGGCCGGGACGTCTTCCTGCTCCTTGGCTTCGGCGATCACATCGCTGCCGCCTTTGCAGTCGACCAGCCACACGTCGTAGATCGGATGCTCGATCGCGTGCAGCCCGGGGCTCGACGCGAACATCCAGCCGGTGAAGATGCGGCGGTACTTGTTGTCGAGGGTCACCTCGTCGACCTCGAGGAAGGCCGTGGTCTTGGCGCTCTCGGTGGGCGGACGCGTGTAGCAGACCCGCGGGGTGAGCTGCAGCGCGCCGAACTGCACGGTCTCGTCGACCGCCACCTCGAAATTGACGATCCGGCCGGTGATCTTGTCGAGGCCGGAGAAGACCGCGGTCGGGTTCTTGATCTTGTCGGCGGCGGCAGGGCTGGCGCAGATGGCGAGCGCCAGGCTCGGGGCGAGCGCGCGGCGTGCGAAGGCGGTGATGCGGCTCAAGGCTCGGACCCCTAGACGAGGGTGGCCGGCCGCGCCAACGATTGCGCGGCGGACGATCGGGATTGGCCCGTCATGAACACCGGAACGGTGGCGGCAAAAGGGCGCCGGGTCCGCGGGAGACCGGGGATCTACTCGCCCGGCGACCAGGAGACGTAGTCGCCGGTGGCCGCCGGCCGCTGGCCCCAGGAGAGTTGCGAACCCGCCGGCCGGTACGCGTTGGCCGTGCCGGTCTGGTTCTCGATATGCGGCTTCTGCCAAGCCTTCGGCTCGTAGTTCTCCTCGCTCGGGGCGAGATCGACATTGTGGCAGAGCCAGCCACGCCAGCCGGGGGGGACCTTCGAGGCGTCGGCATAGCCGTTGTAGACGACCCAGCGGCGCTCCGAACCGACCGAGCGGTCGATCAGCGCGCCTTCCGCCTTGTAGTACTTGTTACCGAATTCGTCCTCGCCGACGAAAATGCCGGTGCGGGCGGTCTGGAGCGCCAGGGAGACGGTCTGGCCGTTCCACCATGTGAAGACGCGCAGCAAAGTGTCCTTCAGCGCCATCGCCGGTCCCGAGATCGTGCCGCGCCGCGGGGGCGCTTCTCGGCGTCGTTATGGTGACCGCGCGCCCGCGAGTCCAGCCGCGTGACGGAAGTGTCGCTGCGCGGCAACGCTCAAGGCGGGCTTTCCGCTCCCCGTTTCGGCCGGGCGTTCACCGCTCTCTCCAGGGTTGTGAATCTAAAATTTTCCCGATCCGATTCCGGAAAGCGGGAAGGACACTTATCCGGGCCCGGGACGATATCCACAGGCTTTTGCGAGCCGGCACAACATCTAGCGGGGAACAAGGCTGCCGAACACCACTTGTTGACGTGAGAGTGAAGGCGGCGGTATTCTCCCGGCATCGGTCGCGACCTTGGAGTGGCGCGTTGAGCAGGGGCGACCGTTCCTAGATTTCGTTCGCGACACCGGGTGACGACCCTTCGCCGGGCGTGTTCGGCCGCGAATCCCAATATCGGGCATAGACCCCGCGTCGCGCGGGGCGGGGCCGTCGTGTCCCGTCGGAAGAGGTGTGTTTCATGCGGTTCGAGCGTCGCTACACAACGGCCGGACAATCGCCCTACGCCGGGATCCCCTTCCGCAAGGCCCTGAGCGAGATCCGCAATCCGGACGGGTCGATTGTGTTCCGCCTCGACGGCATCGACGTGCCGGAGAGCTGGAGCCAGGTGGCGAGCGACGTCCTCGCGCAGAAGTATTTCCGCAAGGCGGGTGTGCCGGCCCGCCTCCGCAAGGTCGAGGAGAACGCGGTTCCCTCGTTCCTCTGGCGCTCGGTGCCCGACGAGGCGGCGCTGGCGGAACTGCCGGAGGACGAGCGCTTCGTTTCGGAATCCTCCGCCACGCAGGTCTTCGACCGGCTCGCCGGCTGCTGGACCTACTGGGGCTGGAAGGGCGGCTATTTCTCGTCGGAGGCGGACGCGTCCGCCTTCATGGACGAGCTGCGCTTCATGCTCGCCCGCCAGATGGTGGCGCCGAACTCGCCGCAATGGTTCAACACCGGCCTGCATTGGGCCTACGGCATCGATGGCCCGAGCCAGGGACACTATTACTGCGACCCGCAGACCGGCGTGCTGACCAAGTCGGCCACGGCCTACGAGCACCCGCAGCCGCATGCCTGCTTCATCCAGTCGGTCCAGGACGACCTCGTCAACGAGGGCGGCATCATGGACCTGTGGGTGCGTGAGGCGCGTCTGTTCAAGTACGGTTCGGGCACCGGCTCGAACTTCTCGCAGCTGCGCGCCGAGAACGAGAAGCTCGGCGGCGGCGGCAAGTCGTCGGGTCTGATGAGCTTCCTCAAGATCGGCGACCGGGCGGCGGGCGCGATCAAGTCGGGCGGCACCACCCGGCGTGCCGCCAAGATGGTGATCGTCGATATCGACCACCCGGATATCGAGGCCTTCATCGACTGGAAGGTGAAGGAGGAGCAGAAGGTCGCCGCCCTGGTGACCGGCTCGAAGGTCGTCTCCAAGCACCTGACCCTGGTGATGAAGGCCTGCACCCAGTGCGAGGCGGAAGGCGACGCCTGCTTCGACGCCGAGCGCAACCCGGCGCTCAAGCGCGAGATCAAGGCTGCCCGGCGGGCGTCCGTGCCGGACGCCTACATCAAGCGCGTGGTGCAGTTCGCTCGTCAGGGCTTCACCAAGATCGACTTCCCCGTCTACGACACCGACTGGGATTCCGAGGCCTACCTGACGGTGGCCGGCCAGAACTCCAACAACTCGGTCTCCCTGACCGACGGCTTCCTGCGCGCCGTCGAGGCGGACGCGGACTGGAACCTCACGGCTCGCACCACCGGCAAGGTCACCAAGACCCTGAAGGCGCGTGAGCTGTGGGAGCGGATCGGCGAGGCCGCCTGGGCGTCGGCGGATCCGGGCCTGCACTTCAACACCACGATGAACGACTGGCACACCTGCCCGGCGGGTGGGCGGATCCGGGCCTCGAACCCGTGCTCCGAGTACATGTTCCTCGACGACACTGCCTGCAATCTCGCCTCGGCGAACCTTCTGACGATGTACGACCGGGAGACCAAGCGCTTCGACGTGGAGGCGTTCGAGCATCTCAACCGCCTCTGGACGGTGGTGCTCGAGATCTCCGTGATGATGGCGCAGTTCCCATCCAAGGAGATCGCGGAACTCTCCTACCGGTACCGGACGCTGGGTCTCGGCTACGCGAATATCGGCGGCCTTCTGATGACCATGGGCCTGCCCTACGATTCCGATGCGGGCCGGGCGCTGGCCGGCGCGCTCACCGCGATCATGACCGGTGTCGCCTACGCCACCTCCGCCGAGATGGCTGCCGAACTCGGCACCTTCCAGGCCTATGACGAGAACGCCGACGCGATGCTGCGGGTGATCCGCAACCATCGCAGGGCCGCGCATGGCGAGACCGCAGGCTACGAGTTCCTGAATGTCGCGCCGGTCGCCCTCGACCATGCCAACATCCCGCAGGCCGACCTGGGCGACCATGCCCGCGCCGCCTGGGACCGGGCGCTGAAGCTCGGCGAGGAGCACGGCTACCGGAACGCGCAGGCCACCGTGATCGCGCCCACCGGCACGATCGGCCTCGTGATGGATTGCGACACCACGGGGATCGAGCCCGACTTCGCCCTGGTGAAGTTCAAGAAGCTCGCCGGTGGCGGCTACTTCAAGATCATCAACCAGGCCGCGCCGGACGCCCTGCGGGCGCTGGGCTACCGCGAATCCGAGATCGCCGAGATCGAGGCCTACGCGGTCGGCCACGGCTCCATGGGCCAGGCGCCGGGGATCAACCCGACGACGCTCCGCGCCAAGGGCTTTCCGGACGAGAAGATCGCCGCGGTGGAGAAGGGGCTGAAGTCGGCCTTCGACATCAAGTTCGTGTTCAATCGCTGGACGCTCGGCGACGACTTCCTGATCCAGACCCTGAAGGTCCCGGCCGAGAAGCTCGCGGACCCGACTTTCGAGCTGCTGCCGTTCCTCGGCTTCTCCAAGAAGGAGATCGAGGCCGCCAACACCCACATCTGCGGGGCGATGACGCTGGAGGGCGCGCCCTTCCTCAAGCTCGAGCACTACGCGGTCTTCGACTGCGCCAACCCGTGCGGGCGGATCGGCAAGCGCTACCTCTCGGTCGAGAGCCACATCCGCATGATGGCGGCGGCCCAACCCTTCATCTCGGGGGCGATCTCCAAGACCATCAACATGCCGAACGACGCCACGGTGGAGGATTGCAAGGCGGCCTACCTGCTGTCCTGGCGTCTCGCCCTCAAGGCGAACGCCCTCTACCGCGACGGCTCGAAGCTGTCGCAGCCGCTCAACTCGGCCCTCATCTCGGATGAGGACGACGAGGCGGATGAGGGCATCGAGGCGCTGATCCAGGCCCCGGCCGCCGCCAAGGCCGCCGCGGTGGCGGAGAAGATCGTCGAGCGGGTGATCGAGCGGGTGGAGCGCATCCGCTCCCGCGAGAAGCTGCCGGCCCGGCGCAAGGGGTACACCCAGAAGGCAGTCGTGGGCGGCCACAAGGTCTACCTGCGCACCGGCGAGTACGACGACGGGCGGCTGGGCGAGATCTTCATCGACATGCACAAGGAGGGCGCGACCTTCCGGAGCTTGATGAACAACTTCGCCATCGCGATCTCGCTCGGCCTCCAGTACGGCGTGCCGCTGGAGGAATACGTGGAGGCCTTCACCTTCACGCGGTTCGAGCCGGCGGGCTTCGTGCAGGGCAACGACGCGATCAAGAACGCGACGTCGCTCCTCGACTACGTGTTCCGCGAGCTGGCGGTCTCGTATCTCGGCCGCGCCGACCTCGCCCATGTCAGCCCCGCCGAGATCGGCGGCACGGTGATCGGCGGCGGCGAGAGCGGCGACACGACCCGCGAGGGCCCGAAGCCCGCACCGGCCTCCTCGGTGGTCTCGCGCGGTCTGCTGCGCGGCTCGGCCGACCGGCTGACCCTGATCCAGGGCGGTCCGGCGGGCGGGACGGTCGGTGTCGGCGCGGCGAGCGCCGGTCAGTCGGCCCCGGCCGGCGGAACGGTCCACGCGATCCGGGGCAGCACCGCGCTGAAAGCGGAGCCGGTGGCACCCGGTCAGGCCGAGACCATCGCGGACGCCCTGCCCTTCGCAAAGGTGGAGCGGAGCGTCGCGGACCGCCGCGCCGAGGCTAAGATGAAAGGCTATGTCGGCGAGGCCTGCCCGGAATGCGCGAACTTCACGCTGGTCCGCAACGGCACCTGCCTGAAGTGCGACACCTGCGGGTCCACGACGGGCTGCTCGTAATCCCGACGTCCTGGGGTGGATGTGACGTGCAGCAAAGTCCAACCAGTACATGCGGATATGCTGCCAGCCTATGAGGGAATGTGAAGCGAAGCATAAGATAAGCCTGGGGAACCAAATTTAGCGGAGAGCGGGATTGGTCCTAAACAGAGGGAGGATTGGTCCCTCGCCATAGGCAAGTTTGGTCCCAACTTCCTTTTGAAGCCGATTTCGCCAGTGTGTTGCCTTGGAACTTCGCTCGGTTCAGCGCCGAGCAGGTTCTCGTTCAAAACAGCAAAAACGGCGGCGGGTCTCGGCCCGCCGCCGAATACCAACCCGAACAAAACGGGATCATGATTTCGGGGGTGGCCCAGGATCCTCGCGGCACGCCATTCCTGGCCTGCAGTGTTCGAACCGAGCAGGGACATCGACATGACCTTGGAGGAACCCGTCAGTCAGCCTGACACCGGGGTAGAGGCGGAGCCGCCTACGCCGGCGACGCTTCAGACCCCGGAGCTTCGGTACATCGAGAGGATGAGGATCGGCGTCAGGTTCTGCCTGCTGATCCCTGCCCGATCCCATACCGTCGAACGGGTCACATCCATCCGCATCTCGGCCAAGCGAGATATCGAGATCTACCATCTCGCCGGCGACGAGCGGATCGCCGTCGCACATCGGCGTCTGTCGACGGTGCCACCTGGAGTGACCGGGGTCCTGCTCCAGGAGGACGGGCGCAAGCCGCGCTGGCAATGGCACGTGCGGCTGGCTGAATTCTCAGCCAAGCACCGTGCCGATCCACGAGGATCGGCCCAGGAGATCGAGGGGTCCTGGAAGGACGGCTTTCGTTTCAGGACCGAGACCACCACCGCCCAGGGTGAGGTCGCCGAGGGCGGCCAAGGCTTGCGTCCGCCCCAGGTCGGCGCGCTCCATTCCATCGGCGCACATTGGAGTGTGTTCTCGACAGAGCCGGCCACCGTCGTCATGCCCACGGGAACGGGCAAGACCGAGACGATGCTCTGCGCCGTCGTCAACTATCGACGGGGCCCGACCTTGGTGGCCGTCCCGTCGGACGCGCTTCGCTGGCAGACGGCCAGGAAATTCGAGAACTTCGGCAAGTTGCCGGAACTGGGGCTGGTCGATCCGGATATCCGCAACCCGGTCGTGGGCATCATTACGAAGGAACCCACCCGCAGCGAGGATCTCGACCTGCTCAGGGGCTGCAACGTCGTGGTCGGCGTCATGGCCTCGCTCGCGGGCGCCGCGACCGAGCCCCTTTTTCCCGAGATCGCCGAAGCCGTAGGCACCCTGTTCGTGGACGAGGCGCACCACGTGGCCTCGGATACCTGGAGCGCTTTCCGGAGCCACTTCAGTCGGCACCAGATCGTGCAGTTCACGGCGACGCCCTTCAGGCTCGATGGAAAGCTGGTCGATGGGCGCGTCATCTTCAGTTACCCGCTCGCGGCCGCCCAGCGAGACGGGTACTTCAAGCCGATCAAGTTCGTTTCGGTCTTCCAGATCGACCCGGGCAAGGCCGACGAGGAAATGGCCGACGAAGCCATCGCGGCCCTGAGGGCGGACCTGAAGGCCGGCCTGAACCACCTGCTCATGGCCCGGTGCGCGCGCATCCAACGCGGCGAAGGCCTGCTCGAACTCTATCGACGCCTGGCGCCGGAGACGAACCCGGTCCTGATCCATTCGGAGATGACGGAAATCGAGGTCGCGCAGGCCTTGGATGCCCTTCGGGCGGGCCGCCACCGCATCGTCGTCTGCGTCAACATGCTCGGCGAGGGCTTCGACCTGCCCGAGCTCAAGGTCGCAGTCCTGCACGACCTACACAAAAGCCTGCCGGTCCTCCTGCAGTTCACCGGCCGGTTCACACGTCGCTCCGGCAAGCGCATCGGTAACGCAACCGTGGTCGCGAACATCGCCGATCCGAAGGTGTCTTCGAAGCTGGAGCGCCTCTATAGCGAGAGCGCCGACTGGAACCAGTTGCTGAGCGAAGCCAGCTCGAAGGCGGCGCGCGATCATGCCGAGCTGATCGCCTTCCTGCGGGACTCCACCGCACTCGTGCCGGAGGAGAACGTCGAGGGGCTGAGGATCTCGAAGAACCTGCTGAGGCCGAAGTTCAGCACCATCACATATCTCTGCGACGAGTTCACGCCCAAGACCTTCCACGAGGGCATTCCCGACAAGACCTTCGTCCATGCCGCATGGCAGAACGATGCGGCGTCGCTGGTCTATTTCGTGACGAGGCGGGAGGAGCGGGTCAGATGGACCCGGAGCAAGAAGGTCGCCGACCGCCAATGGGACCTTTTCGTTTTGTTCCATGACGAGGAGGCCGGCCTCCTGCATGTGAACTCCTCCGACAAGAGCAGCTTGCACGAGGGGCTTGCAAGCGCGGTCGGCGCGACCGCGCGGATTGACGGGGAGAAGACCTTCCGCGCCCTGGGCGGCATCAATCGGCTGATCTTCAGCAACATCGGCGTGCGCAAGCACGGTCGCCGGAACATGAGCTTCGCCATGTATACGGGCTCCGACGTGAGGCAGGCGCTCACGCTGACGGAGACGACCGGCGCCACGAAATCGAACCTGGACGGTCGAGGCTGGGAGGGAGGGACCGTCGTCTCGCCTGGCTGTTCGGCGAAGGGGCGGGTCTGGTCCAAGGCTCAAGGCACCATTCCGCAATGGCTGAGATGGTGCCGGCCCATAGGGCGCAAGCTTCTCGATCCCGCGATCAACGTCGACAAGATCCTCCACAACGTCCTCATCCCCACCGAGGTGAAGACTGCGTTCCCGGACGAGCGGGTGCTCTCGGTCGAATGGCCCGCGGAGACATTGAAGACCTCCGACGAACGCATCGTCTTGTGCAAGGACGGGCGACAGGTCCCGATGGCCTATTGCCAATGGGAGCACGAGGCCGAGGCATCCTCGTCGACCCGACTGGCCTTCAGGCTCGTCTCCGCAAGGGGCGAATTCAATGACCGCGTCGAGTTGGTGCTGGACGCGGTTCGGGGCTATCGCTTCGTCGGACCGGAGAACATCCGGCTGCGGCAAGGCAGGCTGGACGTGCCCTTGCCAGATTATCTGTACGACTATCCCCTTGTCGTCCGTTACGTCAGCCTGAAGGAGCTGGAAGGCGACCTTGTCTACCAGCAGACCAGCACGGCTCCGGCACGTATCGAAGACCGCCAGTTGCAGCCGTGGGACTGGACCGACGTCGACATCCACGTCGAGTCTACTTGGAAGGAAGGGGTCGAGAGGCCGCGCTCGGTCCAGTCCCGCATGGCGACCCACTACGTCGACGAGGGCTTCGACATCGTCTTCAATGACGATGACGCCGGAGAGGCGGCGGACCTCATCTGCATGCAGGAGGGCGACGAGACCATTAGGCTCGTCCTGGTTCACTGCAAGTACTCGGGCAAGCCGGACCCTGGCGAGCGGATTAAGGACGTTGTCGAGGTATCGTCGCAGGCGATCCGCTCGGCCTCGTGGCGCGGCGGTTTCGACCGACTTCACAGGCACATGCTCACGCGCTGCAAGATGATCGGCAACGGCAGTCCTTCCCGGTCCCGGTTTATCGCGGGCTCGGCCGCCTCGTTGGCCCAACTCGCGCGCGCCTCAAGGATGAAGCCAATCGCCTTCGAGATCCTCATCGTGCAGCCCGGAGTGCGGCGGTCGAGGCTGACCGACGACCAAGCCGTCGTGCTGGGTTCCGCCGCCGCCTATCTCCGGCAAACCGTCGACGTCGAGCTGGCCGTCGTCTGCTCGGCGTGAAACGGCCCTGCACCGCCACTGGTCTCGACGGCCGTGACGTATGCCGCCGAGCCCAGGCATCGTGCAAACCGACCGCCACGAACACGGCAGTGAGGCTCAAGGGGCTGCCGGAGGACACCGCACGCTAACCGGCTTCGCCTTTGAGCTCCGCTCAGCGCGGGCCCCAAATGACGTTTTGTCACCTTAAATGACTTTACGCTCCATCGACAGGGACGCGGTCGGATCGTCGAGGAACTGAGCCGCCATCTCGACCGCGGCTCGGTATGAGACCGGGGCCGGGATGGCGCGGCTCCATACGATGTGTGCGGCGGCGTTCGGGTCGGTAAGCCGCGCGTTCTTCTTGTTTTCCAAGAAGGCATGCGTCGATGCCCAAAGCTGCACGGTCTCGTCGAGATTCAGGGACTTGTCGGCCCGCCGCTCACCGCGCGTGGACGATGGCCTCGACGATGTCCCCCGTGCCGTAGAGTTTGGCCACGAACAGGCCGTGGTCTGGGACGTCCTCGTCCGCGAGGCGATGCCGGCCCGAGGTCGGGACGAGGCGGATGTCGGGCCACGACGCGTGGACGCGGGCGGCCAGGGTCTTGCCGCACATGGACCCGGGCATGTCGATGTCGGTGAACAGCACGCCGATGTCGTCGCGGCGCTCAAGGATGTCCCAGGCCTCGTCGGCGTCGCGGGCCTCGACCGTCGCGAGGCCGAAGTCCTCCAGCAACTCGACGGCGTACAGGCGCACGAGGGCGTCGTCCTCGACGACGAGGACCAGGGAGGCATCGAGGGCGCGCTTCGCGGACATGAGCCGTCAACGAGGCTCACACCTTGGCCGTCTGAGCCAAACCAAAAGGCCTCCGGGAAACTCGGCGCGGTTCATTCGGATCGCGGGCGATGCGGGATTTGCGTTGGCCGCAAGTGGCCACGAAGGCGTTCGTTCCTTCGTTGCGGGGCTGCTCGATCTTGGTTCGGAGGGGCGGCGTGCGAACGGCGGGCTGCAATCCGCTTTGGGGCCGCTGCACGATTGGCCCGCCAACAGTCGCCACTCCGCAGATCAGTTCGGGCTTCGCGATCTCGTCCGCGAGGTTGCTGCGGCGAACATGCCATTGGGTGCCGACGAGGTGTGCTTATGGGGACCCGTCGGGCCGCGAAAGCTGCACTCGATCCGCTCCGCCTCGCGTGAAACGCACGTGCACTTGGAAACGCGCGAGGGGAGCGCGGGGTCGATGTCGCCGAACGCCTTGGTCGCAACCGGATCGCAGCAGTCTTGCAGCCTGTGCGACTGTCGCGCGTCCCCTTTGACGTGCTGCGTAAGATCCAGGAGCACTTCCTCGCGGTGATCCGAGGCTGTGCCGACGACCTCGTTCGCGATGCACGGCTACGACCGCTGGAGATCGCGCACCTCCTTGAGATACGCCTCGACCCAGAACCGGCCTGGCTCGCCGTGCTGGGCATGTACGGAGGTTTCGCCTGCCGGCTGCCCGAGACACTCCGCATCACGAGACGAGAAAAACAGCCGGTCGGCCATGCACGAGGGGGCGATGTGCCAGCCGACCGGCCAACCGTGCACCCTCGAGAGGGCGGCACGATGCTTGGTGCGCCCGTGTGGGCGCGAAACTCACCTTGCGTGCGCAGCCGATCCCTCGTGTGCGGATCTCTTGGCGGAGATAGCGCCGGTTCGCGGACCCTTCGATGTCCACTCCGGATCAGAGCGCGGACCCCCAGGGCCGTCTGTTGGTCCCTGGAGCTGGCCGGGGACGACGTCGGCCACGCGCTTCCATGACTGCGAGGCGCAAAACACCAGCATGCAGCCTTTCACAGTCAGCGCTGACGGTTGATCGCTCCATACCGTCACGTCGTAGGATTTGCCGTTGTCAGCGTTGTAGATCTTGCCCTCGTAGCGCCCCTCCGCGTTCGGCTTCAAGCCGAGCAACATCTGGTGGCCGAGCTGGGGCCGGGCCTGCCAAGCCGGGTTCGGGTTGTAGCGGTCGACTTTCGATTTGCCGTCCTTGTCGAGCGGCTCACTGCCCCATACGACGAAGCCGCACAGGCGGGAGGCGTCGGACCCGCACCGCTCGGTCCGGACCCGGGCGCGGCCGTCTTCCGTGAACCAGGTGCCGAACGGCTCGGCGGCACGGGCCGCGTTCAACCGGCCGCACGTGACGGTCGCGACGGCGGCCACCAAGGCGACCGCGGCCAAGCGGTATATGGGAGCGGTCATCGGATTCCTTCTGCAAGCTGTTGGACCGTGGCGCTCACGGTGCGGTCGCCGCGTGCCCGGCCGCCTCGTCGCGCGGTCCAACGAACCGTCCGAACACGCGCCCGAGAAGACCGCCCAGGCTGTCCATCAGCAGGAACACGGCCGGCACGAAGACGAGCGACAGCAGGGTCGAGACGATCAGGCCGGCGATGACCGCCACCGCCATCGGTGCGCGGAACTCGCCGCCGACGCCGAACGCCATCGCAGAGGGCACCATGCCGGCGGCCATCGCGATGGTGGTCATCACGATGGGCCGTGCGCGCTTGCGGCCGGCATCGACGATTGCCGTGACCCGGTCGACGCCGCGCCCCATCTCCTCGACCGCGAAGTCGACCAGCATGATGGCGTTCTTGGTCACCAGCCCCATCAGCATCAAGATGCCGATCACCACCGGCATCGAGATCGGCATGTGGAAGACGAGCAGGCCGAGGATAGCGCCGCCGATGGAGAGCGGCAGCGAGAACAGGATGGTCAGCGGCTGGAGGAAGTTGCCGAACAGCAGGACGAGTACCGCGTAGACCATCATGATGCCGGCGCCCATCGCCATCAGGAAGCCGGAGAACACCTCCTGCATGATCTCGGCGTCGCCGGTCTGCCTGATGGTCACGCCCGGGCGCAAATTGCGCGCGGTCGGCGTCTGCATGGCCTCGGCAATGAGCGAGCCGAGGGCTTCCGAGCCCTCCATGTTCGCCTCGACGGCGACGCGCACCGCCCGGTCGTAGCGGTCAATGGCGCCGGGGCCTTGGTCGAGCTCGATGTCGGCCACCACGGCGAGGGGCACGGCGGCCCCGTCCTTGGCCGGCACCTTCAGGTTCTCCAGGCGCGAGACCGCGCCGCGGGCGCTCTCGGGCAGTTGCACCCGGATCGGCACCTGACGGTCGGCGGCGTTGAACTTCGCCAGGTTCAGACCGATGTCGCCGATGGTGCCGACCCGCACGGTCTCGGCGATGGCGTCGGTCGAGACGCCGAGGTCGGCCGCCACGCCCTCCTTCGGCCGGATGCGCACCTCGGTCCGGTTCAGCGGAGCAGTCGACATCACCGCCACGAGGTGCGGGATGGCGGCCATGTCGCGCTGCAGGCGCGCGGCGACTTCGGTGACCACGTCGGCGTCGGGCCCGCTCACCACCAGGGCGAGGTCGCGCTGGCCGCTGTCGCGCAGGGTCCAGGACCGGATGTCGGGCTCCTCGGCCAGCAGGGCTGCGATCTCGGCTTCGACCGTCCACTGGCGCTTGGCGCGCGAGGCCTTCGGCGTAAGGTTGACGGTCAGGGTCGCGAGCCGGGTCTCCTTCTTGCCGCCGACCTGCCGTCCGCCGTCGACGAAGACCGAGGTCACCTCGGGCAGCGCCCGGATGCGCGAGACCACACGGTCGGAGACCGCGACCGTATCGGCGAGCTTCGCGCCCGGCGCCAGCTCGACCATGAACAGGGTACGGGCGTTGTCCTGCTTCGGGATGAAGCCGGAGGGCAGCAGGCCCGTCGACACGATGGAGGCGGCGAACAACGCGAGGCCCGCGAACAGCGTGACGACCCGGTGGCGCACCGACCAGCCGACGAGGCGGCCGTAGGCGCGCATCACTAGGCCCTCGCGCTCCTCGGCATGGCCGTGGTCGCGCAGGAAGTAGGCGGCGAGCATCGGAGTGATCAGGCGCGCAACGAGCAGCGACATGAACACCGAGACCGCGATGGTGAGGCCGAACTGGATGAAGTAGCGGCCTGCGATGCCCGGCATGAACGAGACCGGCGCGAACACCGCGATCAGGGTCGCCGTGATGGCGATGACCGCCAGCCCGATCTCGTCGGCGCCCTCGATGGCGGCCCGGAACGGCGACTTGCCCAGCCGCATATGCCGGACGACGTTCTCGATCTCGACGATGGCGTCGTCGACGAGGATGCCGGTGACCAGCGTAATGGCGAGTAGGCTAATGCCGTTGAGGGTGAAGCCGAGCGCATCCATCGCCCAGAAGGTCGGGAACACCGAGAGCGGCAGCGCGACCGCGGCGATGAGCGTGGCGCGCCAGTCGCGCAGGAACAGCAGCACCACGATGACCGCCAGCAGCGCCCCCTCGATCAGGGTGTGCATGGCGGAATCGTACGAGCCGATGGTGGACGATACGGAGGAGTCGATCAGCTCGAACTGCAGGTCGGGGTAGCTCGCCTGGAACTCGGCAATCTTCCTCTGCACCCCGGCCGCGACCTCGGCGTCGCTCGCGCCAGAGCCGCGCGACACCGCGAAGGCGACCACCGGCTCGCCGTTGAAGCGCGCGAAGGTGCGCGGCTCCTCGATGCCGTCCTCGACCGTGGCGAGGTCGTCGAGCCGGACCTTGCGGCCGCCCGGCAGGACGATGGAGGTGGCCTTGAGGTCGCGCAGGGTGCGCGAGGCGGCGAGCGTGCGAATCGACTGCTCGCGACCGCCGACCTCGCCGCGTCCGCCCGCCATGTCGGCGGAGGTGAGCCGCAATTGACGGTTCACGTCCGCCGCGGTGATGCCGAGCGCCAGCAGACGCTCGGGCTGGAGCACGACCCGCACCTCGCGGGCGACGCCGCCGACGCGCTCGACGCCGCCGACGCCCCTCACGCCCTGGAGCGCCCGGGCGATCTTGTCCTCGACCAGCCAGGACAGGTCGGCCGGCGTCATTGCCGGCGCCTTCACGCCGTAGACGAGGATGGGCAGGCCCGCGATCTCAACGCGGCTGATCACCGGCTCGTCGATGGTGCGCGGAAGGTTGATGCGGATCTTTGAGACCGCGTCCTTCACGTCGTTGACAGCGCGGTCGGTGTTCACCTCCAGCCGGAACTCGACCGTGGTCACGGAGGAGCCCTCGGTGATGGCCGAGGTGATGTGCTTGACGCCCCGGACGCCGGCGATGGAGTCCTCGACCCACTTGGTGACCTGGGTCTGCAGCTCGGCCGGCGCCGCGCCCGACTGGGTGATGGCTACCGAGACGATGGGCACGTCGACGTTGGGCATCTTCGTCACCGCGAGCCCGCGGAAGCTGACGAGGCCGAGCACGACTAGTACCAGGAACAGGACGAGCGGCGCGATGGGGTTGCGGATCGCCCAAGCGGAGACGTTGAGGCGCATCGGACGGCCTTGGCTTCCGTGACGTTGGCTTCGGGGAGCGGGGACGCCGGGGGCTACGGCACGCCGGCTTCGGCGGTGTCCTGCGCGGCGGGCATCGCCGGCATGGCGGCCACCGCCCGCGCGGGCGCCGGGGCTTCGAGCACCGGCCGGACACGGTCGCCGTCGCGCAGGAACGAGCCGGCCCGGGCGACGACGCGCTCGCCCTCATTCAGGCCCGTGCGGATCTCGATCGTGTCCTCGTCGGCGATGCCGATGCGGACGGTGCGGTCCTCGACGCGCTCACCCGTCACGACGAGCACACTGCGGCGCCCGCCGCCGTAGAGCACGGCGGCCTGGGGGACGCTGACGCCGCGGCTGCGGGCGAGCTCGACGGCACCGCGGGCGAAGGTCCCGATGCGCAGGCGCGGGTCGGGGTCGAGCCGCACGCGCACCTTGCCCAGGCGCGTGGCCTTGTCGACCTCGGGGTAGACGGCGCGCACGCGACCGGCGATGCGGCCGCCCTCGCCCATGTCGATCCAGGCCGGGGCGCCCTCGCGCAGCAGGGGCAGCTTGGTCTCGACGACCTCGCCCTCCAACTCGATCTCGCCGCGGGCGATCAGGCGGAACAGCGGCTCGGCCGAGGCCGACGCGGTGATGCCGACCCGGGCGGTACGGCGGCTGACGATTCCGGGCTCCGGGGCGCGGACCTCGGTGCGAGCCAGCCGCAGGGACAGCTCGTCGCGAACGGCACGGGCCTGGGCGAGGTCGGCTTTGGCCATGGCCAGGCCGTTGCGGGCGAAGGCCAGCTTGCCCTCGGACTGGCGCAGGGTGGAGGTCCGGCTCTCCATCACCACCGCCGTGGTGTTGCCGGTCGCCATGAGCGAGCGCGCTCGCTCCAGTCCAAGACGGGCCTCGGTCTCGGCGGCCTCGGCCTGCTCGATGTTGCTCTGGGCCTGAGGCACGGCGGCCTCCGCCTTGGCCACCACCGCGTCCTGCTGGGCGATCTGGCGGTCGATCAGGTCGCGCGACAGGCGCGCCAGCACTTGGCCCTTGGCGACCCGCGCGCCCTCCTCCACCAGCACCTCGGTGACCCGGTAGCCGTCGATCTCGGGCGTCACCAGCACCTCGTCGCGCGGCACGAGGGTGCCAGTCACCGTCACGGTCTCGACGGTCTCTCGCCACATCGCCTCGACCACGCTGACGGCGGGCGCGAGAAGTGGCTTGGCGGCGACGGGAGCCTCGTCGCGGGCCAAGGTAGCCGAGAGGCCGAGCACCAGGAGCGCGGGACCGGCGAGGAAGGCGGCGCGGGTCATCGACGGGTCTCCGGGGGGGCCGCGGCCGCTCGCGGGAGCGAACCGTGCAGGCCGGCTTCGATGAGGGTTTGGAGGTGGGCAACCGCGGCGGCCGAGTCGTGCCCGGGCAGGGTCGCGCGATTGACGACGATGCCCTTCATCAGCGGGTTGACCGCCTCGAACATCGCCGCCGGATCGCAGTCGGGCGAGGCGGCGAGTGCCGTGAACATCCCGCACAGCCACTCGCGGGCCTCAGCTTCGCTGCGGTCGACCAAGGCGGCGATGGCAGGATTCCGGGTCGCCTCGGACCAGAGGTCGAGGCGCAGCACCGCGGCTTCCTGGGTGAGGTCCGTGAAGTAGCGGGCGAGAATGCCGGTCAGGACGGCGCGCTGGTCGCCACCTTGCTCCAGGTCGGCGAGCATGGTCGCGCCACGGGCGCGGTCGCGCTCTGCCATCGCGAGGACGATGTCCTCCTTCGAGGCGAAGTAGCGGTAGAAGTTGCCCTGGCTCATCGCGGCCTCCCGGGCGAGGTCGGCCATGGTGGTGCGGTGGAAGCCGTTCCGGACGAAGCAGGCCTCGGCCGCGGCCAGGATCTGCTCGCGCCGCGCGGCCTGCGCGTCGCGGACCTCGACGACGGTTCCGGTCGCGGCGCTCACGACGTGGAGCCCGCGTCGTGCGGGGCGACCCGGCTCTGGTCCTTGGACGGCAGGACCTCGGCGCAGGCGCGCGATGCCAGACCGAGGCCGGCGCAGGTGCGGGCCTGCCACCCCCCGGGCCCGTTGCCGGTCCAAGCAATCAGTGCCGCCCAACCCAGGAGCACAAAGAGGACGGCGAGCAGGTTGGCCGGACGCGACGCGGCGGCCACGACTGAGCGCAGGAAGCCAAGGGCCTCCTCCGCAGCACTGGTCCGGTTCGTCAGAGCATCAAGTCCGTATGCCATTCGTAAACCCGCTCTTCTACGAAGAAGCAATAGTGAACGTTCATTCTCATGTCAATGAGCGTTCATTCACTGGTGATGACGACGCTCTAGGCACGTCGGGTGCCGTTCCCGAACGCAGCCCGGTCGCGTGTTTGTATGTCGGCGTTCGTTCGGAGTTTGCTCGACGGCCGGAGGCTCTCGACGGCTTTCAGAATGCGCGTTCAACGCCCTTGACGCTCAGACGCGCTCTCGATGCAGCGGGAGCTTCTGATCGCCCGCGAGGCAGCAGGCACCTCTCGAACTCCGCGCGTAACTCGTTTGCGAGACTTCGGCGATTGAGGAAGAGGCCGTATGGCACCGAGCCCGCTCGGATCTCAGGCGCAAACGGTCCGACATCGCTACGGCTTTCTGTCGCGGGCCGCCGAACACGAGATTGTCGATTTTCATCCTGTATGTATCCTGTCGGTTTGCATACATCGTCGTCTGTGATGATACGGTCGCTCCCGCTCGCCCAGCACACGCTGTTTGCCGACCTCTTGCAACAGAGCGCGGACGAGCTGTTCGACCCAGAATTCCCGGAAAACGGCAGCGTCCTCGTCCGGCCCGGCCGAGCAGGCGCGCCGTCCGGCCACGTGTATTATCAAGGCTATCGCCGAGCTGGCGGCGAGGCCGATCGAGGTCAACGCTTTGCTCGCTTCGTCGGACGCTCTGACGACCCAGGTGTCATGGCGTGGGTCGTGCGGTTCCAGCGGATCAAAGCTGTCCGAGCCGAGCGCACAATCACCGTACGTGCGCTGATCGGATCTGGGGTACCGCGACCCGACAGGATCATCGGGCGGGTAATCGAGGCCTTGGCTAGGGCTCGCCTGTTTTCCAACGGCGCGGTCCTCCTCGGCACTGCCGCCTATCAGACCTACGGTGGCGTCCTCGGAGTGCGGCTATCCAGAGCCTTCAGCAGGCCAGCCGAGCACGACGAGGGTCGATCAGCCCGGATTGCGCTGCGCGCGGCAGATCAGATCCCTGACCTCTTCGCCGCGCTTCGCGGCATCGATCCGAGCTTCGCATCCTTCGCCAGCCCGGCGGACGTGGTCGGCACGACGCGCTTTCGGAATGCGAGCCACCTACAGATCCATGTCCATGTCGCGAGCGAACTGGCGATCCTCGTCGACGACGCGGTTCAGTCAATCGTCCTGCACGGTCCGGGGATCCCAGTAAAAGTTCCGGCCCCCGAGCGCTGGGTCGTTAACACACTGCTCGGACAGGGATGGTGCATCAACGGCACAGACGATCCGAACCAAGCGTTTGCCCGGGCAGCCGAACTGATCGAGGCCTTGAGCATGGTCGGACGGGAGCACGCTCTCGCGAGAGCGTTCGACGCGGCTTGGGACTGCGCCTTAAAATGGAACGTAGATCTCCGAGCGAGCGTGCAACACCTCCCCTCGCCCGCACGTACGATCCTCGAAGCGCACGCCGGAATTCGAGAGGCAAGCAGCACCCCGTCAAAGCCGCGCCAGGCCTCTGACGTTTAACACCCGGAGGCGAGATTGAACGGATCGGGTCCAGCCTCGCACAGCCCCGAGGACACACAGACCATTGAGGTGAGCCGAAGGGATCCTTGCCATACAAGGCGATCGGCGTGTGGAAGCCGGCCGTGCTTCGGGGGCGTGCTCGGCCCTGCCGTTAACCACGAGAGGCGCGAAGCACCATCGCGGGCTTCGACGGCCAGGTTGCCGCAGAGAAGATCTTCTCAGGGCGCTGGGCGCCTTCTGTGAGCACGGCTCTCCAATAGGGCCTCCTCGCTCAGTGTAAGGCCGATCGCCCCAGATGCAGTCCGAGTGAATTCGATCCCGGCTTCGCGGAATGTGGCCGCTATCTTCTTCAGTGTTTCTTCCTTCGCGCTGTGGATGCCATGTTCATAATTTATGAGTGAACGGCGCGATAGGCCGATGCGCGCTGCCAAATCATCCTGAGACCAACCCAGCATGGCACGTGCTGCTCTGACCTGCTCGGGCTGAATATTAATCAACGAAGTCTACCAGCAACGCTTGATTATCCACGTTACTGCACAAAATGTGCAATTCGGGCGCGGCCGCATTACATCATTGTTGTCGCCAACAACTGTGGTGCAGACCATGTCGAAAAATCTCCATCTCGATCAACTCGCCAGCCTGCTGGAGCAGACTGGCGATTATCGCGTGCTGCGTCGGCTGACGCCGCGCGCAACCTACGATCAAACTGCTGACCCTGCGGTGGCGCGCGGCGTCTTCCTGGATCTCGAGACTACGGGACTCGATCCCGAGATGCACGAGGTCATCGAAATCGCCCTGGTACCATTCACCTACTCGGCTGACGGCCGGATTCTGAACGTGGAGGAGCCGTACTGTTCGTTTCAAGACCCCTTCATGCCGATCTCGCCGGAGATCACCAAGCTGACCGGCATCACGCCCGAAATGGTCCAGGGCTCGATGATCGATGTGGCCGAAGTCGAGAGGATCATCGCCGACGCATCCTGGATCTGCGCTCATAACAGCCGTTTCGACAGACCCTTCGCCGAACAGATCACGCCCGCCTTCGCGCGGAAGCGATGGGCTTGCTCTCTGACGCAGGTGCCCTGGAAGGAGGAAGGATTCGGCGGAGCTAAGCTCGGTTATCTGCTGGCGGATCTCGGCTTCTTCGCCTCGTTCCACCGCGCGCACGAAGACTGCCTCGCGGCCATCGAAATCCTGTCGCGGCGGTTGCCGAAGTCCGAAACCACCGCCTTCGCCAAGCTCATTGAGGCCGCGGAGGCGCCGGTCTACCGGGTCTGGGCGTCGCTCGCGCCGTTCGAGCGGAAGGACGCGCTCAAAACACGTGGGTATCGCTGGAACGGGGCGCCCAATCCGGGCCGACCGAAGGCTTGGTATCGCGACTTGCCCGAGGATCTCGTCGGCTTGGAGTTCGAGTATCTGCGCCGCGAGATCTATGGCTACGACGCAGATATACTGGTCACTGAGGTCACGCCTTACGACCGCTTCTCGAACCGCATCTGACCTGAATGGGAGGTCCGCATTGGACACCTGCCACAGCTTCCGCACGCTCAGGCGCGAAGGACGAGCGCCGGTGCGCTGCGATGCAGTAACCTTGGTCGTCGACGCGTACACAAACTGGGTTGCCCGAGAGGAACTCAGAAGCTCGGAGGCAAGCCGCGCCGTCTGGCTACGCGGCCCCGGTCGTCCCACCCGCATTGATCGGCTCGCGACGGCTCTCCGCGGGCTCGCGCACGAGGACGCGCGCGACGCGTCGGCGGGCGAACCTCGCTGATCCACCGCCGCGCGGATCCGGAACAGCGCGGGTCGTTGCTGTAACCCTCGCGCTCTCACCAAAGCTCCAACCCAGATCGCGCTGAGACCGACGTCGCCGCGAACGCGGGCGGCGAACGGGACAGGGCGGCTGCACGGATCTCACGATATCACCCGCAGGAGTGGCTCGTCATGTACGCACATATGCGTCTCATTCCGATCCCGGTTATTTCCATCCCAGATCCCAGCAATTCTGCCGATCGGCGATCAATCCCACTGCGAGGCTGGCCGAAGGGCACGACACGATCGAACGCGGGAAGCGGCCGTGCCGTCCCAAACGGCGGCGGAGCGGGCGGTTGCCGCGTCTTCCGGACGGAGGTGTTCGATGCACTCTGGAAAGACGTCGTCGTACCGCGAGCGTCGCTGATGAACAGGCCAATCACGTCCGAGACGCGACGGCGGCTTTGGCTGAACGGGATCAGTCACCTTTGCGCCTCCGATCCCAGGCTCTACAAGTCGACAGCTCACGACCTCGAACGCATCATCGCAATCCTGAGCCCGGTGATCGGCCGGATCGAGGCCGATCTAAAGCCGCCTGGTAATACTTCGGAAACCCATGGACCAAGCCTGGATGGCCGACGGCGTCCGCCAACTGCTGCGACGCTTGCCCGATGGTTGCGGGAAGATCGGAATGGACTCGTACCCGCTCTAGGTCTGTCATCAAAGCTCGACGGCACCGATTCGGCTGAAACCGCTTCCGGCTAATCTTCCTTCGACAACAGCAGCTGCGTCAAACCGGCGCAATCTAGTGGCTGCTAGCCCGACGGCAGCAGGTCTTGCCGTTACTCAACCCCTTCTTGCGTTATCTTCAGCAGTTCTTGCGCGATCTAAGGCCGTTCTTGAGGGTTTTTCAAGTAAAGGCCATGGCCAAGCTAGGTCATTGTCGGGACAAAAGGCGGTTCTGAACGCTCCCGGATCATTGACTCGACGGCAGGGCTGAGTCGTTCTTTGCGGACACCACGAAGGAGATCCCGATGTAGCTTTGTGCCCCACGATCCGCTCCGCTGGAGGGCGCGGTCACCGACCGCGCACCTCCAGGGCTGGCCGCTTCGCACGATCCGCCAACGTTCCAAGGCGTCGGAGCGTGCGCTGTACATGATCACCGCCGCCCAAGGGGCATGCGGTATCGGCTGGCCGAGGACGCTGATCCGGTACGGGTCACCCCGTATCGTCGTCGCCCCAATCGATCCAACCCCCCAGTCCGCTCCTACAACCACATCGGCAAGACCGGTGGGTCGAAGGATGCTGGCTGAACAGCCGAACCTGCACGAGGATTCGCATGGGTTCGTCAGCCTCGCAAGCCCGTCTTGGGCGAGTGAGCCTGCGTCACCTCGACTCCCCCGCAGGTCGATCGGCTCCCCCTCGAATGAGGACGGCGCCCGTCGGGCCTTCAGCCTGACTGAGCGCCGCCTCCAACCGTGACGCGCCGGGCGATGCCGGCGCTGTCCTGGCGCACGAGGTCGGCCCATGCTTCGGAATCGCACCGTATCGTTCGACGATCAGCGGGACTGGCCGCTGCCATTCTCTGAAAGCCTCCCCAGTCTCTCCAGCCGCACGCTGCCACGCCGGTCGCGGGTCTCTGCCATCGGGCAACTCGTCACCACGACAGACCAGCGACGCGTGGTGTTTCAGAGCATGATCGAGTGCCATTCGGCCTTGCACCTGCTGGCCGATCCCGAGGTGGAGACGCTGATCGATCAGCCGCCGGCCATCACCTACACGCGAGGCGGTCGGCAGCATCTGCACACCTTCGACTTCTTGGCCGTTCTGCGCAGCGGCCAGCGCGTCGCCGTGGCCTGCAAGGCCTCGATTCGTGCGGAGTTGAAGGATCTCGCCGGCTTCTACAGGAGCATCGCCCACCAGATCCCACGCAGCTTCGCGGACCGGATCGTCATCTTCACCGAGCTGAGCTTCTCGCAGGCTGACATCTACAACGTCGGCCTGCTGCACGACTGCCGGCGCGACGGTCCGGGATCTTCCGACGCCGCGATCGCCCAGTACGTCGGACGCCTGTACGGGCGAACCACAATCGCCAGTCTCGTCGAAGCGACGGGCCTGGGCGCCGACGCGTTCCGTGCCGCGATCCGCGCGATCGGAGATCGCACGCTGCTGCCAGTCCACGCCGGCCGCTGGGATTACAACACCCGGGTTGCGCCGCCTGTGGGGACGGAGGTTGCCGCGTGACCCAGCTCGAACGGACGATCCCACGCTACGAGCTCGGTCGCTATGACCAGATCATCCTCCCCGACGGTCTGGCCTACACCTGCCCGCGCTCGCTTCCGGATCACTACGTACTGGTGCAGGTGGGCAGCAACCTCGCCCAGGAGATCACCTTTGCCGAATTCGAGGCGTTCCGGCGATCGCCGAAGTTCCAGCACAACCGGGACTACTACAGCCTCGGGCACGTCGAAGCTCGGGCCCGTTCCGGCGTCGCCTCGGTCCTGGACCTGCCGCGGGACGAACTCGCGGTCGTGCTCTTCCGGGAAGCCTGCGTCGAGGATCTAATCGACCTCCACGCCGACGGGCAGACCACCATCGACGATGCCGCGATTCAGAAGGTTCTGGGTGAGATCGAGCGTCGCGTCACCGCACGCGGCCTGTCCGAGCACATCGTGGTCGTCGAGGATCGGCGCGGCGAGGCCCTGGAGCGCAAGGTCGAAAAGCGACGGCGCTATGTGACCACGACGCTGACCTTCAGGTTCCCGAAAGCCCGGACGCTGCGGGAATGGTACCGCGTCTATCAAACCTGCGGCTGTCTCGCGTATGCCCTGCGCGACCGCCTGCGCCATTGCGGCAATCGGGTGCCGCGCAAGAACCCCGACGTGCTCGCGCTGATGCACGAGCACGTCCACAACTACATGTCCGAGACGAGGCCCACGCAGAAGGCCTGCTACAAGGCGTTCTGCCGCGCGCTGGAGAAGTCCGGGTTCAAGCCTCGCGCAGGCGAGGATCCCGAGGCCTACCAAATCTCGTTCACCACATTCTCCGCGGCCGTGCGGGTGCTGCCGAAATTCGAGGTCTGCGTCGCGCGCCGCGGGCTGCCGTTCGCGCTCCGACGCTTCAAGGCGGTGACCCAGACCTTCGGAGCCCACCGGATCGGCGAGCTCGTGCAGATGGACGAATGGCAGGTCTCGCTCATGAGCCTGTGCGTCCGGTCCGGCGCCTGGAAGCTGATGAGCCTCGCCGAACGCAAGCTGGTCCGGCGGGAGCGGCGCTGGCTCGCGGTCGTGCTCGACGTCGCTTCGCGCTGCATCCTCGCGATGCGCCTGAGCCGCACGGTGACCGCGGAGTCGAACCTGCTGACCTTGCGGATGATGCTGAACGACAAGACCGCCGTCGCGCAGGCCGCCGGATGTCGCACCCCGTGGGACTACACGGCGCATCCGCTCACACTCCGTAACGACACCGGGCCGGCCTACGTCTCCGACCGCTTCAAGCTGGCCACCGCCGACTTGAGGATCCTCAACGTCTCGCCGCCGGCTGGAATGCCCGAATTACGCCCGCACATCGAGCGGCTATTCGGCACGATCCGGACGGGCCTGATGGGCTACTTCACCGGCCAGACGTTCGCGAACGTGACCGACAAAGGCGACTACGATGCGGAGGCGCGGGCTAGCCTAACGCTCGATCAGCTCTGCGACCTGATGATCCTCTGGTTCGTCGACGTCTATCACAACATCCCGCACGAAAATCTTGGCGGCAAGACGCCCAGACAGCGCTGGACTGAGCTCGAGGCCCTGTACAAGCGCGGGCCGGTGCCGCCCGGGCCCCACGACCAGCGCGCAATCTTCGGCATCACGGTCCGGCGCACGCTCAACAATCGCGGCATCCGGGTCATGGGCTTGTACTATCTCTCGCCAGCTCTGGTGCGGCACTTCCGCGATCACGAAGAGGTCGAACTCGACGTCCGGATCGATCAAGACGATCTGGGCTGGATCTCCGTACGCATCGGAACGGAGTGGCACCACGCGAAGTGTCGAACGCCTGGCTTTGATGGCGTTTCGGCCGTCGCCTGGCAACGCAGCGTGAAACAGGCCCGCATCGATGCCGGTCCCGGTCAGCACGAGGCGCGGGCGATCGCAGAGGAGGCCCTCGATCGGATACGATCCAGTGCCAACGCGGCCCACGCTCAGGCCGCGCTGACCGGCATCGTCCTCGATCCCAAGAGAGTGGAGCGGATCGAGCGCGGGACCATTCGCACCCTCGAGATCCTCGACGACGAGCACGGGGCGCCGACCGACCTGGAGGATCTCTCCCGCGGCATCCCCGTGACAGGCCCCGCGGAGCCACCGATGAACGACACGCTCGTGCAGCCTGAGCGGACCTCACCGCCCGAGGTGACGGACGAGGACGATCAGGGCCTCTGGCAAGTGCGGAGGCCGACGTGACGGTGCCCAATGCCCTCGCGACGATACGCGCCGGCCTCCGGCCGGCCGACCTCGACGTCGTCGCCACCATGGAACGCGTCAAGGCGACCTACTTCGCGACGCCGACACACGGCGCGGTCGAGAAACAGCTCAACGTCGTCCTGCAGCAGCTGCTCGAGCGCCGTGATCCGGCCCTGCCGGTGGGGCCGGACAACGTCGTCGAGGCGCGCGGCTTCGTCCTCAGCGGGCAGGCCAGGGCCGGCAAAAGCCGGGCACTGAGCGAGGTCTTCCGCGGTCACCCGAGCCTTCCAGGCTACGGAGATGCGAGGGCCGATTGTCCGCTGGTCACGGTCGTCCCCCAGGGCGCCTGCACGCTCGGCCGATTCGGCCAAGACGTCTTCGAGCAACTCGGACTGCCGATCGTCAACATTCCCACCGGCAAGAATTACGAGCTGAAGCTCGCGCACATGATCCGGAATCGACTGAAAATTCGCGGCATCAAAATTCTCCACGTTGACGAGGCGCATCACGTCACGGAGCCGGCGAATAAGACCGAGATCAAGAAGATTATCAACATGTTCAAGTACCTCATGATCTACTTGGATTGGCCGGTTGCAGTCATACTTTCCGGTATTCCGGAGCTGGTGAGCGCGATCCGGAAGGACCCGCAGCTCTCTGGTCGCATGGCGTTCACGGCCGCCACCGGCCTCGTTCCGAAGACGGATTACCGCCGCATCGAGCATGTCGTCGGTGAGCTGGCGAGCGTCGCAGGGTTGTCGATCGCATCCGGAGAGCTCGCAGCTGTCGTACCCCGCCTCATCCATGCCGGGAATCGGCAGCTCGGGCGCAGCATCGAGATCACCTACGATGCGATCCGGTTCGCACTCACCGAACGCCAAGCGGCGATAAGCCTCCACACGTTTGCACGCGCTTACGTCCAATCGCGCGGGGTTGCGCCCGAGCACAACCCATTCGTGGCCCGAGACTGGCGGCTGACCGATCCCTTGTTGGTCCTGGAGAAGCCACCGAAGCAGCGCCTCCTGCGCGCCCAGAAGGTCAAGCGCGCGTCACTCGCAACCGACGACGATTTCGATGAGGAGGATGAGGCGTGAGCGTGCTGTGGCCTCACCTCGCCTTCCAGCCCGGCGAGACACCGGCGAGCTTCATGGGACGCCTCGCCATGCGGCACGGAATCGACGATCCCAAGCTGCTGGGCCAGATGCTCGGGATTGATTTCCGCGCGGTCGCTCAAGGGGAGCTGCGGCACCTCAAGGCCCTCGCTAGGGTCGCCGACGTCGACGCGTCCGGACTGGTGGAGAGCGCGATCCGGTTCGACCGACAGCGTGGCGGGAGCTTTCGGGGCGAGAAGCTCGCCGCATCTGCCCTGCATCGCGGCTACCGCAGGGTTTGCCCGCGCTGTCTCATCGAGGACGCCAAAGCGAGCGAGCTTCCGGCGTCGTGGGCCGCATACGGCAGAACGATCTGGACGCTCGCGGCGATCCGGACGTGCCCGGTTCACCGCCTGCCGCTGGTTGAGGTCGGCCTGCCAGCCGAACGGTCCGTCGTGCACGAATTCACCCGCTGTGTCGCACCGGCGCTCCGCGATCTCGAGCATCTCGCTGTGTCGCATGGTCCGCGTCCGCTGTCCGATTTGGAAACCTACCTCATCCGGCGTCTGGACGGCTTGAGCGGCCAGAGTGCGTGGCTGGATAGTCTGGACTGGCATGTGGCCGCGAAGCTTTGCGAGATCGTCGGCCTCGTCTCGCTGGATGGACGCCGGGCGAAGATCCGTGGCTGTCCCGAAAGCCATTGGCAGGCCGCCGGGCATGCCGGTTTCGCGATTGTCTCCGCGGGACCGGACGGATTGCATGCCTTCATAGACGATCTCTACAGGACCTACCGTCCGCACACGTCGGCGCTGGCCCACGGTCGTAAGCTGTTCGGAACCTTCTACGAATGGTTGACCAGCGCCGGGCGCCGGTCCGACTTCGAGCCGGTGCGCATCCTCGTGCGCCGATCGATCGCACAGATCATGCCCCTCGGCGCCGGCGACAAGATCCTCGGTTCCACGATCGAGGTGCGGACGCTGCACTCGATCCGAACCCTCTCGATCGCTACCGGCCGAGACCCCCGTCGCCTACGGAAGATCCTCTTCGCTGTCGGGCTGGCCGCCGCAGAACAGCACGAAGACTGGGACCATCACATCGTCTTCGACGCCGCCACGGCAGAGCGCGTCGTCGCTGAGTACAGCGACGCCCTGACGCTACCGGACATTGCCACGCTGCTGGGTTGCTCGCTCGTGCAAGCAAAGCGCCTGGCCGCAGCCGGCTTCATCCGACCGATCCCGCTGTTTGCCGACGCGCCCGGGCTCGCACCGGTCTACGCGCGAGCGAGGATCGTCGCGTTTCGCGACGCCCTCCTGAACCATGCCGTACCGGTCGATACGGTCCCCGACCACATGTGTCCGCTCACCGACGCGGCGCGCAGGGCGAACTGTGCCGTCAAGACAATCATCCAGCTCGTCATCCGAGGCGAGCTCCCGACGATCCACCTTGATCGCAGCAAAGCAGGCTACGCCGCGTTGCTCGTCGCTCCGCGGGAGATCGCCGCCGCACTTGAGCAGCCCGATGAGGTCGATCTGCTCAAGCTGCGCCAAGTCGAACAAATCCTTCGTGTCAACGGAAAGGTGATAAGCCGGCTTATCCGCGCACGAGTCATGAAGGCGTGGTCAGGCGTCCGTCCTTCGACGCGACGACGGATCACGCTCGTCGCACGTCGTGACCTGGACGCGTTTCGGAGCCGATACATCTCTGCTTCGGAACTCGCCCGTCTCAACGCGACGAGTTGCCGAGGTATTGTCTGTTACCTCAAGGAATTGGGTATCGAACCCGAGATCAGACGCGCGCAATGCGGCGTGAGCTTCTATCTTCGAGACGCCGTTCTCAACCCAGGTGTGCAGGAACGTGTCACCGGAGTGTTGTGCAAGCGAAGAGACAGTCGGCTCGGCCGAGCGAACACGCAAGGACCTGATCCAGGGCTCCAGGCGACGATCGGCGCTTGAAGTCAGGAGCGGCTCAACGCCTCTATCCGAGCTATCGCGGACCGCCCGTCGCGTGTCGGCGACCCGCGATCTGTCGCATTCGAACACATCTCGCGACCTCACTCGCCCAGTCCAAACACGCGATCCAGACCTGTAGCTCCTGAGAAAGAAGAACGGGCCTGATCGAAGGTGCGAATAGAAGATCCAACTTCGAAATGGTCCAGGAAAGTAGCTGGCCTCTAATTTCATTAATTCGCAGCAGAGCGGATCAAAAGCAATGTTGACTCCACGGCCAGCTCAGTTATCTGTCGAAAAACTTCTGCAGATCAAAGATGCTACTTGCAGATTGCGGCAGGAAATCTTGTGCGAACGGCTGCTGGATCGAGAGATACTGAAACAGCAAGTCGTCGCGAACCGGCTCGGCGTTAGTCAGACCGTCGCCCGTGAAGCTTTCAAGCGGCTGATCGTCGAAGGGTTTGCCAAAATCAATTGGCGTGGGCTGCCGGAGGTCGTGGCCTTGAATCATCTCGAAGTCTGGGAACTAACCACTAGACGCGAACTGATCGAAGAATTCGTTCTAGCGCTATCGATACCGAATATGTCAGGTACGGATTTTATCAAATTTGATACCATCATGAGCCGTGTTGATCTCATGAAACCGGCATCTGTCAACATGGAATATGCAACAGAACTTTATCGAGCGATTTTCGCTCCAGCCCGCAACAACGATGCAATCGGCGAGGTATATAATTTGAGATTAAAATTCGACAAATACTTGAATTACTATTGGAAAAAACCTAGAAACACTAAGTACTTTTTCGACGATTATAAGGTTATACTGGAATTATGCAAGTCTGGTGACGTCAAGTCGTCAAGAAGCGCGCTTGCACAGCACATCAGCAGCTATGGATGTGCCATTATGCTCCAGCTAAGGGAGCAATCCGGTTTTTCGGAGCTTAAATTCATTCCAGAAATCTGATAGATACAACACGTTGAACTATATAAAGGGTGCGGCGCATAACGTGAGCCTTTTGTTGAGATTTGCAATTGCCGTTCTTCGGTTGCATGACATGATATGCCTCAGTTCTCGCCTCGGGCTTGAGGCGGTTGTCGCAGTTTTTCAAAGGAAAAGCCCGGCGAGCACGTAGAACCGAGTCAAGGTCCCATGAATCTCAAACACCGGATGGGAGACTGAAGAGAATTAGTCAGGTTCAGCATCGATAGCAAATGCTGGCATCGACCGACCCTTATACTCGCTGCCAAGCCGCAATATTGCCCCTAGGGCCTTCAACTCGTTTTATCAGGCCCCTCTTGCGAAGCCGACAGAACACCCTCATCATGATGATGCCGGATGAGATGTCTGTAAGAACACGTGCCTGCGCATTCGTAATATCAGAATGTTCCTGAAGGTAGGCCAGCACCAGCTCCTCAGCAGTGGGCCATGTCACAGCAGGCTCATTGAGAGACGCCGGAAAATTCATGGATCTTGCCTCGGAATGTTGCGAGGAAAAATTATTACCTTTGAAGACTAAGGCTGCTGAGATCGGGACGACTGTGCACGTTTCGCACCTTCGAGCGCCCGAAGATGAAGTGCTTGGATACGATGTTGCCGAACTCGTTTCCAAAAAGAGTTGGCAACGCTGACTTGGCCAACGTGTTCGAAGAGTGTGGCTACTTCAGCAACCCCTAACGCTGCCAGTTCATTGAGCACCGCAGCTGGGGCGAGAATATCATCGACGTAAGCCGGCATGCCGCGCACCTCCATTGGCGTTGCGAGACTGCCGTGGCCCGATCAGGGCTACGGCAGCTCAATCTCAGTGGGCGTGCGCGCCCGCCGCCCCAATGCCGGTCTCGGAGCGCACGAACTGCGCCTCGAAGGCCGCGCGCTCGCGCTGAGCGCGCCGGGACTTGTCCATCAGGGACACGACCCAGATCGTCGCGAAGGCCAGCGGCATCGAGAACAGAGCCGGGTTGTCGTAGGGGAAGAGCGGGGCGGGATTGCCCAGCGTCGTGACCCAGACGGCCTTCGACAGCACCACCATGACCACCGCCGCCGTCAGGCCCACGAGGCCGCCGGCGAGTGCCCCCCAAGTCGTGGTACCGCGCCACAGGATCGACATGGCCAGCACCGGGAAGTTGCAGCTCGCCGCCACCGCGAAGGCGAGGCCGACCATGAAGGCGACGTTCTGGTTCTCGAACACGTAGCCGAGGTAAATCGCCACGATGCCGATCACCACCGCCGAGATCTTCGACAGGTTGACCTCGTGCTTCTCGGTGGTGCGCCCACGGGCGATCACCTGGGCGTAGAGGTCGTGGCTGATCGCCGAGGCGCCGGCCAGCGTCAGGCCGGCGACGACCGCGAGGATGGTCGCGAAGGCCACGGCGGAGATGAACCCGAGGAAGTACGGGCCGCCGACCGCGTTGGCGAGGTTGACCGCCACCATGTTGGTGCCGCCGATCATGTCCTTCAGCTTGTCGAAGGCTCCGGCCGGGCCGAGCTTGAAGTAGCTCGGATCGGACATCAGCAAGGCGATGCCGCCGAAGCCGATGATGAAGGTCAGGATGTAGAAGTAGCCGATCAGGCCAGTGGCGTAGAACACCGACTTGCGCGCGGCCTGGGCGTCCGAGACCGTGAAGAACCGCATCAGGATGTGCGGCAGGCCGGCGGTGCCGAACATCAGGCCGACGCCGAGCGAGATCGCCTCGATCGGGTTCGACACGAGGCCGCCCGGCGCCATGATGGCGTCGCCCTTCGGGTGGACCTGCACGGCGCTGGCGAACAGCACCTCCGGGTTGAAGCCGTACTTCAGCAGAACCGCGCCGGCCATGAAGGTCGCGCCGCCCAGGAGCAGGCAGGCCTTGATCACCTGCACCCAGGTGGTCGCCTTCATGCCGCCGAAGGCGACGTAGACGATCATCAGGACGCCGACGATGATCACCGCGTAGAGGTAGGGCAGGCCGAACAGGAGCTGGATCAGCTTCCCCGCGCCGACCATCTGGGCGATCAGGTAGAAGGCCACCACCACCAGCGTGCCCACCGCCGAGATGATGCGGATCGCGGTCTGGTCGAGGCGGAAGCTCGCCACGTCCGCGAAGGTGAACTTGCCGAGGTTGCGCAGGCGCTCGGCGATCAGGAACAGCACGATCGGCCAGCCGACCAGGAAGCCCGTGGAGTAGATCAGCCCGTCGAAGCCCGAGGTGTAGACGAGGCCGGAGATGCCGAGGAACGAGGCCGCCGACATGTAGTCGCCGGCGATCGCCAGCGAGTTCGTGCCGGCCGAGATGCCGCCGCCGGCCGCGTAGAAGTCGGCGGCCGATTTGGTGCCCTTGGCCGCCTTGTAGGTGATGCCGAGCGTCAGCAGCACGAAGAACAGGAACATCAGGATGGCCGGCCAGTTCGTGGCCGATTGCTGCACGGCACCGAGATCCGGACCGGCGGCGTAGGCCGCGCTCGCTGCGATCACGGCGAGCGTCAGGCCGAGGAAGAGGCGGTTCATCGGGCGACGCTCCGCTTCAGGGCGTCGCTCAGCGCGTCGAACCGGGTGTTGGCCCGGGCCACGTAGACGCCCGTGAGCGCGAAGGCGAACAGGATCACGAACACGCCTGCGAACAGTCCGAGGGAGGCCGTGCCGCCGACCTTCACGGCGAGCAGCGACTTGTCGAAGGCGATCAGGCCGATGAAGCCGAAATAGACCACCAGCATCAGGATCGTCAGCGTCCAGGCGAACCGGGTGCGCTCGCCGACGAGCTGCTGGAACATCGGGTCTTGAACGATTGTGGCGTATGCGCTGCCCGCGTTAGCTGGGGGTTGGGGCGTAGGACCGCGCGCTGCGAATGTTCGGCCTGTCATGTCGACCTCTATCAGGGGTTCAGGTCTGATCGGAAGAGGCCCGGCCGGTGGCCGGGCCAGTTGGCGCCCCTGTGGGTCTGAGATCGGGAGGGCGCGAAACCAGAGTGACAGCCTCAGAAGCGATAGCGCAGGCCTACGCTGACGGTGTGATCGTCGCCGCCGGAACGGGCGAAGCTGGTCGAGCCGGTCAGCACGCCGCTCAGCCCGTTGCCGAAATCTAGATCCAAGCCGCCTGCGACCCGTCCGTACACGTCATCGCTCCGCCGCCCAGTCTGCGTGCGGATCAGCAGCGTCGGCGCGTAGGTCTGGAATGAGGTTACCGTGCGCACACCATCTAGGAAATCGTGCTGTGCCGTCACGTTCAGGAACGGGCTTGCCAGTCCTCCAAAGATCGGGAGAGTCGTACGGATCTGGATGCCGCCGCCGGCCGTCAGGCCCTCTAGGTTTTGCTGGCGGGTGCCGATGGTCAGCAGCGCGTCACCGCGCTCTCGGTACGCATCGACGCTGACGTTGGCGTAAGCCATTTCGCCCACCGGACCGGCCTTGAAGGTGCCGAAGTCGAATAGGTAGCCGGTCCGCGCCGCCACGGTAAACACGTCGCCGGACGGCGATGCGGTCAGGCGATCGTTCATCACCCCCGGCCGGTCAAGGGTGTAGTTGTTGTGGCCGTAGGTGCCGACCACATCGGCGAAGAAGTTTGGAAATGACAGCGAGGCGAAACCGGCGCCCTGAAAGCTGTCCATATCGATTCGTCCATTGGTCGGGCCGCGCAGATCGACGCTGGTGTTGAGATAGTTGAAGGCGGCGCCGAGCACGAGATTAGGTGTAGCTTGATAGAGAAGGCCAGCGGTGACACCGCCGAAGTCAGCGCTAAAGGTGTTGCCGGTGCTGCCACCACCCTTTTGGTTCTGCGCTGTGCGGTCGACGTTGAGGTAGGTGCCGAGCGCGAACAGCGACAGCGGGCTTCCGACTTGAACTGGAACGGTAACCGGCGGGACTGTGCGGCCAGGGAGATCCGCAGTGTAGGTGGCGGGCACCGACATCGCCATGTTACGGCGGCGCTCGGCGCTGAGGAAGTCGATCAAGGTTGAGGAGAAGGCCAGGCCGGCGCTCTGGCCGAGATCGCCCTGCGGTCCAATCGTCAGCGGCGCGTTCAATTGGTTGGCCACGAAGGCGGCGATATATTGGTTCGTCCGACCCGTGTTGTGGATCCCGTCCGGCGAAATGTACTGGTTCTCGATCGCACCGCCGTTCAAGGTTCCGTTGGCCCGGCAGTTCGGCACCATGGCGCAGGGTGTGTTGGCATCAGGCCCATAGCCGTAGGCGGTCGGATTAGCGCGCAGGCGCGTGATCAAGGCATCAACGTCAAAAAGATGAACGTTGAGACCCGCTGCGGAGAGCGGCGTCAGCGCACCCGGAAGCTGCGCGTTCACGGCAGAGGCCAGATCCCGGTTGCCAAACGGGATCGCCATACCAGCGTAGGTTAGCGTGTCGTAACGATCCGTCTTCTGGTTGAAAACCACGAAGTTGCGGGCGCCGGCGCTGGCTAAGGTTTCAATACCGGACACAGTATTAGCGATGATGGTGTTCACGCCGGCCAGACGCACCGACTGTGGCGCAGCCCCCGCAGCAGGAATACCACTCAAGTCATTGTAGCCTGCCCAGATGTTCAGAACATCGCGGGAGCTGAAGCGACCAACCTGAGCGACAGCTTGGTCAACTTGGTCAAGAAAACCGTAGGCGAAATTGGGTGACACGAACGCATTGGCCGGCTCGCGCGCACTGGTCGAAGATCCAATGGCGAACTGGTTGGCCGCAACGTAGGGTGCTCCGACTAGACCTGGAAGAACTTCAAGGAAATTTGGTGCGTTTGACGCTCGATTACCATCATAAACGTTGCCGCCAACCAAGGTCTTGAAAAAACCATTGCCACCGGAATTGATATCGCTCGTCGATCTCGCAATACGGCCGGTGTCCGATAGACTATCTCCGAAACTATAATAGTTCTTGAAGTAAGCCTGTTGTGACAATGCTGGAGCAGATGTCGACAAAACGGTCGAAAGCGCCAGCGTGAATCTTAGACGTGCAAACATGAAGCCCCCCTTGAGGAATTTTTTTGCAAGGGGATGTTTGGTCGCGGCGCGCGATTTCGTCTTCTGTCATTCGGACGAGATTTCGAAATCTGGACATGGCCCGCAGGATTTTCCTGCACAATCTACCGCTTGTTGCGGAAATGTGACGGCGACGCGCCGGCGAGCCTTCTGAACGTGTCGGTCATATGTGCCTGATGAGCAAAGCCAACAGCCAACGCTATTTCTTGAAGGCTCATCTGATCATTTCGGATCAGTAGCTTTGCTCGCTCGATCCTTCGCAAAAGAATGTAGCGGTGAGGCGGATACCCTGTAGCGGCTCGGAAAATTCGGCATAGTTGGCGTACGGTAACTGCGCTCTCAGCAGCCATAGCCTCAAGTGTAATCGGTAGCTCAATGTGCGCTTCAATCCAGTCGCACAGCCGCTGCACGCGCGCATTTACCGTTGGTGAAGTGATATCGTCCGGCGCAGCCAATCCAATCTCATCATAGAGCTGCTGAACAATCGAGGACGCAATAGCTTCGCCTAAGGCTGGGCCGCTTCGATGACCGGTAACTACGTCAACATGTAGGGCGCGCAACAAGTGTCCGATCGCCACCCGAGTACCGTTAGCGGGTCGGAGCTCGCTCGATCGGAAAACGCGCCCAGATAACCGCTCGACAGTACTTGGTTTGAGGAAGAGGTGCCATCCCCGCTGCGTCCCCTTCCACCGTCCGACGCCAACATCTCCAGGAAATGACAGTTGTGGGTCAGTTGGGTGATCGAGAAATGAGTGACCACTCAAGCCTCGCGCAATACGCATCGGGCCGAGCGTCATCGAGACCGTGAGGCTTGTTGTTACACTCTCGAACGTGCCTTCTCCAAACACCTGAACTTCTTGGAAGTGAAAATCATGCCAGCCTGACTTTCCGCTGTGCACGACAATCCTGCGCCGATCGGGCGGCGACGCCTTGAGAAATCCGGCATCAGACATAACCGGTCTGCCCGGCTACAGATCGATCGAAAATCGACCGAGGACTGCCGACCAAACGGCTTGGATCGACGGCAATTGGGAGAGTCATCAAATCGGTGCCCTACTCGCTAAGAGGCGATGACGAAGAGATATGTTGCAAGATCGGCCTTGCGCACAATATTCTCAGACTCGGTTCGGTCTTGCTAGGGCGCCGTCCGAGCGCGACGAAACGGCTGGCGGGATGATGGGTTCGTCGGCGAAGGAGAGTGCCGATGTCCTCAGCTCTGTCCGTCGATTTGCGTCAACGCGTGGTCCAAGCCGTCGAAGCCGCCGCGGCGCGTCACCAAGCAGCTGAACGCTACGGGGTCAGTCTGGCGAGCGCCAGTCGCTGGTGCGGGCAGTTGGCCCGTGAGGGCCACGTCGCACCCAAATCGATGGGCGGCGATCAGCGCTCGCACCGGATCGAGGCTCATGCCGACCTGATCGTCTCCCTCTACGAGGCGCAGCCCGGCATCCATCTGCACGAGCTACGGACCAACCTGGCTGATCGCGGCGTCTGCCTCGCATAAAGCAGCCTCTCGCGCTTCTTCAAGCGCCACCGCATCTCGCAAAAAATCGCCAGGCCACGCGGCAAAGCAGGAGCGGCCGGACGTGAAGGCCGCGCGAGGCGTGGTTTGAGGACCAGCTCGAGTAACCGGAGCAGATTGCCGGGCGGTCAGACTGTAACGGCATTTCTGACGAGATCTGGTAGGGGCGGGATCGCGTCACCGTCCGAGATCCCGAGGCGGTCGCCGAGATAGCGGAAGAACGACACGCCGAGCTTGGCTGTCAGCGGGCGTTGAGTACTCCCTGATTGTGGGGACCAAAAGTCCCTGGTCGGTGCCCTGGCCTGAGTGCACGGCGGGCATCCGGCGCCCTCGGGCTTAGCCGTCCTCCGCTATCATGCCCGCCGATGCGTATCGGTCGGGAGCGACGAGGATGGTCCTGCTCGGAGAACTCCTCATGATCCTCGACCTGCACCGCCAGGGTCCGTCGATCACCGCCATCGCCCGCCGGACCGGGCGCGATCCGAAGACCGTCCGCAGGTACATCGCGCGCGGCCTCGAACCGCCCGCCTACGGTCCACGCCAAGCCGGACGCCCGAGCCAGCTCGCCCCCTACCTCGTGTATGCAAAGGCAATGAGCGTTGCGACCGGCGCGGTCTGTGAAGGTCTGTTCGTCCACATGCCCGTGGTGGGCACCATCGTCGAGGTTGGGGCCGTCGCGGAGGCACTCGCCGTCACAAGCGGCCCCTAGCGCGCGATCAGCTCACAAGACGCAGACCTTTCGTGTGCGGCTCAGCCGATCGAACCTGATTACGGCCGGCACCTTTGGCCGCATATAGAGCGGCGTCGGCCGCTGCAGTGAGCGCTGCTGCCTCAAGCGCCAACACCTCGGAGGCGCTTGCGACACCGCAGCTGACCGTGAGCACTGCGTGCGGCCCTGCAGCGTGGGGCATGCCCCATCCTGTCACAGCCGCCCGGATCCGCTCAGCCACGACCGCGGCGCCCGCCAAGTCAACCTCGGGCAGGACGACCGCGAATTCCTCGCCGCCGATGCGGCAGGCCGTGTCACTGGCACGGTTGGCGGCCGCCCGGATCGAGCCGGCAATCAGCCGAAGCGCCTCGTCGCCGCGCTGGTGGCCGTAGGTGTCGTTGAAGCTCTTGAAGCAATCTGCATCGATCAGCACCAACGACAGCAGCCGCCGACCGCGCAGTGCGCGGCCCCATTCCTCCGTCAACACCTCGTCGAAGCGCCGGCGGTTGCCGAGGCCGGTCAGCGCGTCCGTCGTCGCCTGCTCGGCCAAGCGGACGTTGGCGGCGACCAGCCGGGTTTCGGCCAGCTCACGACAGCGCAACTCGCGGCGAAGAAGCCAGGTCAGGGCGACTGTGACACCGCACAGGCTGAGCAACACAATGCCGAGGCTCAGCGCCGTTCGTTGCCATTCGGCGTAGATCGTGGCCGGGGCCACAGCGATGCTAAGTATGAGCGGTCCGGTGCCAAGCTGCGTGAAGGTGAAGTCCCGCTCGCCATCCCCGAGCATCGCCGGTCCTACGAAGCTCCCCTCTCGCATTGCAACCATGCGGTGATAGCTCGGCGAGCCTGCCACGCTGGTCCCAATCGCGCGTTGATCGAACGGCTCGCGCATCAGCACGATGCCTTCCGGTCCGTAAAGCATGACGGTTCCGGCATGGGCCGCGTCGACCGAAGCGAACAGGCTGCGCAGATAATCGGTCCTGATGCCACCGACCACGACACCGGCGAACGCGCCGTCCGGGTTGGACAAGCGACGGGAGAGCAGGACGATCTGCTTGCCGCTGACCTTCGAGATGGTGGGCGGGCTGACATGCAGGTCGTCATCCTCGGGGTGGGCGAGGAAGTGACGGAAATACTCGGCCTCGGACCGATCGAGCCCCTTCGGCACCAAACGATCCGAGCCGGCGACGATGACGCCGTCTGAGTTGAGGAGCAACAGGAACGCGAAGCCGGGTGCCGAGGCGGCACGATCAAACAGGATCAGTTGGCGCAACTCGGGCGAGGCTTGTGCGACGTCGGTTCGGCCGAAACTTTCGACGACGGCCTGCAGCGACAGGTCGTAGAGTTCGACGTTGCGGGCAATATCGCGGCCGAGCACCTGGACCAGGCTGCGCGCGGTCAGCTGGCTGCGATGCTCCGCGTCCAGACGCAGCTGCCAGAGCAGAAGCGCAGCCACGCCGACCAAGCCGGCGACAGTGAAGAAATTGGCCACGCCTAGCCAGAAGGCCAGGGGCCACCGAGACCCCGTGCGATCGAAATGCCCCGAGGGGCTTGTCTCAACGTCCACCACCTCGGGCCTGCGCCGCATAAGGATCCCCGCGCAGTGGGCCGCAAAACAATTACCAACCGCTTAGCGTAAAAAACGCATTTGTCCGATCATAGTCGAAAAAGGTCGGCGACGCGCAATAATGCTTCAGACAACTCCGGTGCGCGGCTATCGGTGACGGTTGTATTACTCTCGCGTGCGTTGCAGAGACAGGAGAGCATGCGAGATCGTTGCGATGGCCACCGTTCCCCGATGCCGCTCGCGGACGTTGCTTGATCCACCTGATTGTCCCGCAGTCCGAAGCCCTCCGCGAAAACCGAGGCCGGTGTCGGTCGACCGAACAGGTACCCTTGCACCTCCTCGCAGCCGTTCGCGAGTAGCCGCCGGCGCTGCGCGTCCGAGTCGATCCCCTCCGCAATCACGCTCAAATCGAAGCTGCGGCTCAACGCGATGGTCGCCCGCACGATTGCCGCATCCAGCCGGTCCCCGCACCGGTTCTGCACGAACCCAGGGGACGCGGCATTCGGCAACGGCCCTTTCAGTCAGCTTCGGCATACGGAGGTGCATCATGCATCGTGACGGTCACAGCGACCTGAGTGCGCGTGTTCATCTCCAGCTTGCGCAAAAGCTGCGTCACGTGAGATTTCACGGTCGATTCCCCGACAGCGAGGATGTGGGCGATCTGCTTGTTGCTCAAGCCTTGTCGGATGAGCGTCAGCACGCGACGTTGTTGCGGCGTCAAGCGCTCCAATCTTTCAGCGAGCAGCCGCCCTCGCTCGTCAGAACGCTGCACAGCGAGATGCGATACGAGTGGGGCTGCAACCCGGGCTCGCTTGCCCGCGACTGCCTCGATGGCCCGAACGAGCGTCTCCTTGCCTGCCGATTTCGGGACAAAAGCGGCAGATCCGTTGCGCAGAGCCTGCTGGAATGGACCAGGCAACCTGACCGACGCAATCGCCGTCCGGGATTGCCAAAGCGACGGGCAGCGCAGCACGACGATCCCGTCGTCGCCTGTCGCCTCACGTTGATCGGCACTCAGAAGAAGGAGTGTGCTCGTGCGGCGCGTTCTGAGTTGCAAGCGGGCGTCTTCCAGACTTTCCACCTCGTCGACTACGGTGTCAGGAAAGTAAAATTGCACGATCTCTGCAAGTGCATTTCGAATTATGACGCGATCGTCGACGATCAGGACCAGCATAAGCCGCTCACACCGAAACCGTCGCGCCGCGGGATTCTTGCGCGTGGCCCGAGAAGCGCGCACTTCGGCGCAACCTGCGGACGCCAAAGAGGCGAAGTCGAGTCTGTGGCGCGAACGTTGCCCGGGCCGTTGAAAGGCTTGGAGGTGCCGCGCGTACCGGAGCCCGAGGCATAGAGCCCCGGTCTGCAGCAGCCGCGTGGCGCGACCGCACCACCGTCGCCGCCGCTGCGGGGCGTCCGGTCTGGTCGCCGAACGTGCGTCCCCAGGATTTGGCCATCTGTCGCGCCCCAGGCTCGTCGCGCGGATCTGGCCTGCGGCGCCCAACTCGGTCGAGCGCGCCGTCGCCAATCCGCTCCCAATTGCGGGGGCGCTCCTCGTCGACCCTCTCGCTTATCAAAGGCTCTAGCCGAGCGTCGCAGGAATGCCTTTCCCTTTCAGGTCGTTGTTTCGCAATCGGGACACTTTCGAAACCCGGATACCGGGCCTGTGGTCTGCTGTTGCAATAATGTTAAAATGTCCGCGTGGCGATGTTGAACTCCGGCCCGATCTCACGCACCCGGGCCGTCTCTGACCGGGCCCGTGGTGAAAACGAACCGTGGTCGCTGGCGGCGTCCGCGGCTGAACCCGCCCCCGCGCGGGAGGCCGTATGACGAAGGCTGCACCCAGGGAAGAGCGGCGATCTGACGGGTGCCTACATCTCATCTTGGGTGCCCAACTCGACGACCTGCGCCGGCGGGATCCGATAGTAGTTTAGGGAGCGCACGGCGTTGCGCGCCATGAAGGCGTAGAGCGGCTCCTGTCGCCGTACCGACGGCACCGGCAGCCCCTCCAGTGGGTTGTGTTGACCTGAACCGGAGGAGGCAGGTGATGGTCATGGACCCAGGGCTTGGGCAGGTCGAAGCGCCGCTCGCGACCGCGCTCGGAGTGTTCCGCATTGCCCTCGTGACCTTCGCCCGGGAGGTCGCCAATCGTGATCCGCAGCTCGCCACCCAGGCCTTCGAGGCGGCGCGGGCGGCTGTGGAGGCCCGGCTCGGCGGTGGTCCAAATGGGTCTGAGAGCGCGGACGTGGTCGGCCGCGAGGCGGCCATGCGCAATGCCCTTCGGATTCAGCTTCGCAAGGTGATGATTGCCGCGAAGGCCGCGATCGATGAGCAGGCGGGTGATGAGCCTCTCGACGCTGGTGGTTGACGGTCGGCCCCCTCAACACGGCTCTGAAATCCGACTCTCGGTGCTCTTTGAGCGGCACCGAAGCGCCCAGCGGCCGCGAGGCCGGATTGTTCTCGCGTCAATGCAAAGGCGCTAGCGCGACGATCCTGGGTGGTGACAACTCCGCGCGCTGAAGCAGGCGGCTTCTCGGGACAGCTATGCGGCAACCCGCTGGCTCATGTCCCGAGGGCCGTGTCCCGGCCCGAACGCCCGCTGATGCACGACCGTCGCTGCGGCAACATCCCGGTCCAGAACGATCAGGTTGTTAAGTCCCAAGTCGATCCCGACCATACCGGTGCCGCAGGTCTCTGCGAACTCGGCCTCAACGCTGAAGACAGCGTACCATCGGCCCTGCTGGCAGGTTAGGATCACTGTACCGAGCTTAGCGTCCGGCGGCAGATCGCGCTGCTAGACCACCTTGATCCCGCCGGGTGACCCGACGACCCCAATTTGCCGATCCCTCTTGATCGTCAGCCCATCGCCGAGGCGGAACGTGGCCGCGTGGTAGCGTGCGGACGTCCGGAAGTGTGGGAAGCCGTGCCCGCGTCGGAAGAACGCCGCATAGGTCTGGTCCAATCGCCGGAGGCCCTGTTGCAGGGCAGAGAACGACCAACGACCCAGACCATCCGGATCCGCCGTACGGCACGCTTTCATTTCGGCCGCCTGATGCCCGTAGCGCAGGCTGATGCCACGGCGGTAGGCTTCGATGCGCTGTTGCAGGCCCGCGTTGGACAGCCCGCAGAAATCGCGCAACATCGCATGGAGGGCTGCAGCCTGCACGCGGTCGGGTCGAAGGCGATACATGTAACTGCGGACCTGCATCCAGACCGTTTGTACGCGATACGTTCTCTCCGTCAACGACACAGCACGGCTGGCTCGCATCCCCCCGTCAGCTCAAGCAGACGGTCCCCTGCGAGATTGCTATGGAAGCCAGGGGCGCCTCCAGGCGGCAAACCAGGCCGGTTGGTGCGTAGGTGAGTTCAACCTCGCCGCCGACCTCAGTCGTGAAGCTGCGCTCGATTAGGCGCGAGCCGAACCCTCGACGGGTTGGCTGGCCGACAATGGGCGGACCATCCTGCTCGGACCACGTCAGGTAGAAGAGGGGAGCTGCCTCGTCGTGGACCACGTCCCAACGCAGATCCACAACGCCACTCTCGTTCGAGAGCGCACCATACTTAGCGGCGTTGGTCGCGAGCTCGTGCAGCGCCAGCGATATGGACAGGGCGGCACTGGCGCCCAGCAACACGTTGGGCCCGCTGAGCCGAATCCTCAAGGTTTCGGCTCGACGGTCCACACAGAGCGCACTCTCGATCACCTCGATGATCGGTGCCGCGGTCCAGCTCGCCTGGGTCAAGATGTCATGCGCCCGCCCGAGCGAGACTAGCCGAGCGACGAAGGCTTCGCGCGCCGTGGCGAGATCTGTCGCTCCGCGCAGGGTCTGGCTGGCGACCGCTTGGACCAGCGCCAACGTGTTCTTCACCCGGTGCTGGAGTTCGCCCGTGAGCAGGCGCTGGTGTTCTTCCGCCCGTTTGCGTTCGGTCATGTCGAGCATGGCTCCGATCATCCGCACCGGCTTACCCTCCGCGTCGCGGAGTACGTAGCCGCGGTCGAGGATGTCCCCGTAGGAACCGTCAGCACGCAGGAACCGGTACTCGGCGCTCCAATGGTCGATACCACCGTGGATGACGGCGGAGATGCCGGCCTCGACCCGCTCGCGGTCGTCAGAATGAATGTGCGTCTTCCACCAGTGGCTGTTCTGAGCGATCGCGTCGGGCGCATAGCCGAACAGCGTCTGCACGGCCTCGTTCCAGCGGACGTGGTCGGTGCCCAGGTCCCAATCCCAGATCCCATCGTTGGTGGCGCGGGCGGCCAAGCGGTACCGCTCCTCCGTCTCGCGCAGCTCCTGCTCGGCCCGACGGCTGTCGGTAGTGTCGAGGACCGTGCCGATGAAGCGGACGGCACGCCCTTGGTCGAAATACGCTTGGCCTCTGGCTGCCAGCCAACGCTCCACCCCGTCGCTCAAGCCGATGGTGCGGTAGGCGATGTCGTAAGAGCCGTCGCCGGCAGGATCGAGGGCGGTCTTGACCGCCTCCTCGACCCGAGCGCGGTCCTCCGGGTGGAGACCTTTTAGAAATACGTCGTAGCTCACGGGCACGTCCGGCGGTAACCCGAACAGGGCACGGGTGCGGTCGTCCCACTCCAGCGCACCAGTGCCGAGATCGTAGTCGAAGACGCCCGTGCCGGTGGCCGCGATCGCCAGGCGCAGCTGTTCCCGCGTCTTGCGAAGATCCGCCTCGGCCTGCTTGCGTTCGTGGATATCGATGGCGATGCCGATCCAGCTCCCCACCAAGCCGGCCGCGTCTCGCACGGGTCTGCCGCGTGCCAGGAACCAGCGGTACTGGCCGTCGCTGGCCCGGCGAAACGGAATCTCGATCTCGTAGTGGTCCCCGGTCGCGATCGCCTGCTTCCAGACGTCAAGAATCCGCACGCGGTGATCCGGGTGGATCACGCTGGTCCAGCTGTCATCACTGGTGTCAGCGGGAGTCAAGCCGGTGAATTCGTACCACGTCGAGTTGCAGTAAGTGATGTGCCCGGTGGCATCGCCGAACCAGACCACCTGCGGGCTGACCTCCACGAGCGATTGGAACCGCAGCTCGCTGGCGTTCCGCTCGGCCGCGTCCACACGCTGCTGAGTTCGGTCGCGGAGGATCTTCATGAAGCCCCGAACCTCGCCGCTCGCGGTCTTGAGGGGCATCATTTCGCCCCGCGCCCAGAACCGCTCGCCGGTCTTGCGCAGGTGCCAGCGCTCACCCGGCGCGCTGCCGTTCTCCAGCGCCAGGCCCATCTCGATCTCGGGCCGGCTGCCGGCACGGTCTTCGGGCGTGAAGAACCGATGGGCTGGGCTGCCCAGCATTTCGTCCTCGCGCCACCCGAGGATCCGTTCGGCGCCGGCGTTCCAGCGCGTCACCCGGCCCGTGCGGTCCGTCGCAACGATCGCGTAGTCGGACGCGCTCTCCAGGACCCGGTTCTGCAGCGCCTTCTCCGCCTGCTGGATGCGCCCGGCGCGACGCAGCTCCAGTTGCGTCATGGTTTGGCGGGCGAGGCGCTGTAGGCCGGCCTGCTGCCGCTCCGTGAGCCGGCGGGGCCGGGTGTCGAGCACGCACACCGTGCCGATCGCTAGCCCGTCCGCGGTCCTGAGCGGGGCGCCCGCATAGAAGCGCAAGCTTGGCGCAGCCGACACGAACGGGTCGTCGGCAAAGCGTGGATCCTTCGTCGCGTCGGTGACGGCGAGGACCTCACCCTGCAAAATCGCTTGGTGGCAGAACGCGGACTCGAGCTTGATTCCACGCTCGCCCAGACCGACTTCAGCCTTGAGGAACTGCCGGCCGTCGCCGATGAAGTTCACGACCGCGATCGGCGTGCGGCAGATTTCGGCCGCTAGTTCAGCGATGTCGTCGAAGTCCTGCTCACGTGGCGTGTGGAGGATGTCGTAGCTCTCGAGCGCCTGAAGGCGCCGGCTCTCATCGCTCAGGGGCTCATCCGGCTCGCTGATCGCGGCTCGTCCGGATGGTTGGAACTCTCCCATTCCGTCGCCGTCGTCTCAGACAGCGTGACACATCGGGGTACTCTCGGAAGGCGCCGGACGCAGCGACACCAGGGTCCCGCCCGCGCTGTAGACGGCGCCCAACACGCGCTCGAAATGCCGCTTGACCGCGCCGTGGCACTCGCAGCTTGCCGCTTCTAACGCCGGGCGGCTCACGATCACGATGCGCCCGCGCCGGATCTGGATCAGGCCCTGCTGCTGCAGGGTGCGGAGCGCGCGCGACAGGTAGGAGCGCTGGACGCCTAGAAGTTCGGCCAACACCTCGTGCGTGATCGGCAGGACGTTGGTGCCGACGCGATCCTGAAGGCTCAAGAGCCAGCGGGCACAACGGGCCTCAATCGTGTGGCTGGCATTGCAGGCGACGGACTGCAGCACCTGGGCGAGCAGGCAATCGGAGTAGCGGGTGATCATGTTGCGCAGGCCAGGCGAGGTCTGCTTGATTCGCTGGAGGACCGTGGCGTCGATGCGCAGGACGGAGCCGGGGACCTGCACCATCGCGCGGCTGAATGCGGGCAGCGAACCCTGGCTGACCACGCCGCCGATCGCGCCCTCACGCCCAACCGTGGCGGTCTCGACCGCACGTCCATCTCGCAGCCCCACGACGAGGGCGGCCACGCACTGGTCCAGAGGAAACGACACGAAGCAGACGTCCTCGCCGGCCTCAAACAGCACGTCGCCGCGCGCATAGGCCTTCAGCTCCAGGTGCGGCTTGATCAGGGCCTGATCGGGCACGCGTAGGGCGCTGAGAAGCAGGTTGCCGCTGAGCAGTGCGTCAATCTCGGCCAGCATGGGGCAGCGACGGGTCATTCCAGATGAGCGCCCGCGAGATCTACCGCAACGCTTATGCCCTGTCTGGTCACAAGTACCCCAATAGCTGGGAGATCGGCGTCATTCATCGGCTTGGCGCCGGCCGACGGCGGCGTACCTCGAACCCTGCAACTATGTGCGGCTTGAGAGCTTCTAGGTCCGTACCCATCCGCGTTCCCAACTCGCATGTGATGCCCCGCTACTTCATCGACTATCACGACGGACACGTGTGCCTGCCTGACGATGAAGGGCAGTGCTACGAGAACCTCCATGCTGCCCGGGATGCAGCTATTGCGGCTCTGCCGGACATGGGGCGCGATCCTCCGCCCGCTGACGGGCGGCGCGCGTTCACGGCCTATGTGAGGGATGAAGCTGGCGCCGTGCTGTGCACCGTATCGCTCCATCTGGATGCAGAGTGTCATCACGACCGCCCGGGTCAGAGCGCTTGAGAGCCAGGTCAGTGGCGCGCCCTTACAGTTCGAACAGCGAGACCGCCGCGAGCCTGCGCTTCAGTAGAATCGGGCGACGGTCGCGACCGGGTGCTGGTCCTATGCTGCGTGGACGTTGCAAACGCCGTGATCACCGCGGTGTCACGCAAGCGGCCTAGACCGTCGCGATTTCAGACGTCGGCCGGAAACCGAATGCCTTCACCCGGGTTAATGCAGACCCGGACAAAAAGGGGCCGCCCCAAAGAGCGGCCCGAAGTCTAGGGAGGAAACGCCCTCACGGGCTGCAGCGCAGCACGCCGTGCTGCGCTGCATCGTGTAAACGGCGTGGCCGGGATCGTGTTCCGCGCAGGTTTACTTGAACATGGAGCCGCCCGCGCATCGCCGAGCGCGCCTTGCGTGGCACACGCTCAGCGGTGTCGTCGCACAATCTCGGCGATTGCAATGCCGAGGGTCGCCGGTCCCCGCAAGGTAGCCCGACAGCGGTAGAGCTGCGGAGCGTTCTGAAACGGCGAAAGCGACGGCGCGGCGGGCTCGCGTCTTCTCACGATCCGTCCCGCGATCGTTCGGCCGGCACGGCGGAAGCCACCGTTCGCGCGAGGGGATAGCCGGCGTGGCTCGATCCTGCTGGCAGTGCGCGGGGCAGTGTATCTGCATCGGCCCAGGGCGCTGCTAGCGAACGGCAGGAGCAATCCTACAAATCAGTCGGAATTTCGCGGGTTTTCCGTCTCAAGAGCCACGGCTATCGATTGTTCTTCCCACTTCTAACTCTCTCGCGGTTCCACAATGTGCAGCGCGTCGACTGCCGGTAGGTCAGCTTCGTCCTCTTAGCGGCTGCTTTCATACCGCAGACAGGCGCGTCGGCCCTACTCAGCGACGTGAAATCCGCTGTCCATCGGTTCGGAACAGGGTAGCGGATCGACCGCAGCGCACTGATCCTTTCCTCGCGCTTTCCGATCCTGTTCTTTGGCAGAATCTGCTGACCGAGCAACGCGCGACACCTCCGACTCCATGGCGCTGCACATCTGCTACGGCCACAGCTTCAGCAGCACCTGAGATGCCGGATGTGCTGAGCATGGCCGAGCGCCTGATAGCTGATCGGTGCGAGAAGATATCAACCCCCAAAGCGAGCGAAGCAGCATCCGCCAAACTACAGCCTTCCGGAAACAACTATAATTATGACCTTGTCGTGGATGTACATTCTAAAAACAAATCAATTCTAAATCCCGGAAAGACAGGATAAATAACACGTGACCAAATTCACGATCTCCATCGATCCGTCTCACAGGGCTGGCGTCAACAGCATCGCAGACCGTCTGGAGGCTGAAGGGCTTCGGGAGGTAAAAATTTTCCCAAAATTCAATGAAATCGTTGGCTGTGCAAGCGTAGGGGTAGAAAAGGCCCTTGCATCCGTCGACGGCGTGCAGACCGTTCGATGGTCGGAAGAATTTATCCTTCGAAACGAGCATCTATGACCGACGTCAAGCCCCCAGGATCGGCTCCGTCAAAGGCGTCACGGGCTCAGCAACCTTGAACGCCGGACGCTTATGTTGCGCTAGTCTCGGTAGTCGAGGCTCAGTGTTGATTCGCGCCGTGCTCGCCGCAAAGGGGCGGCGACGCGCTCGATAGGGCCGCGATCCGATGGCCTGCGAGTTAAGCGGGTGCGATCGTATAATTCTACGAGAGGAGGTCGATATGTGCGATCCGTTCCCGGGCTAGGTGAACCGCCGCGAAGGGCACTCACGCGGTGGACGTAGTGCGCCTCGGATCGGCTCTGCCGACCGGCTCGACAAGCTGAGACTCTCGACACTCGGATAGAGTATGCTGTACGCGCTTGCTCGAACTCCGGAACGCCTCGATAGCCCGCAGTGCCGGTTCTAAAGGGCATTCGGCTCGAGGAGGCGCGGGATCTGCCTCAATGAGCAGGCTAGCGGCAGGAAGACTGGTTGCTCTGAGCTTCAGTGCACGTGCACCTGTCTCTGGCAGGTTGGTAGCCATTTTCCGCTCAGCCGCGATCGGAAGCTGACGGTTTTCGAGCTGGCATCGAACTTGAGCTCAGTCGCATCCGTTCGGTTTGCCGTCGTGTCCTCCGGTAGCGGCGCGACCGAGCACACCCTGTCGCGAACCGTCTGGACGACCTTTCCGTCTCGCAGGACGTCGACCCGCACCGGGCAGATCGCCGGCTCCGCGGCCGCATTGCGGTCGTTGGCTCCCATGGCGCAGATGCCGCCGGTAAAGGCGACGCTCACGAGGTACGTCGTGCCCTTCGCCTCAAAGCGCGCGGCGTGGATTTGGTAGAACGGCTTGTCTACCAACTCACGCTGCCACAGCGGCACGACGGTCGGAGTGAACGCGGAAGGATGCCGCAGGTCGGAATAGGTCAGCTTCTGCCAGGCTGTCTCGGCCTGTGCCGTGCCGAGGCCCGCGCAGCAGGCGAGCATCATCGCTGCGACGACGCGCTTGGTCATGTCGATCTCTCTATCCAAGGGGTATTCGGGTTGCGGCGAACCGTTCGGCGGTCAGGCGAAGATCGTCATGAGCTGCCGGTTGATCAGGGCTTCCAGGGCTCGGCCGATGCGGCTGCGCCGCACATGGCGCTCAATCTCCAACACGGCGCAGAGGCCGATCCAAGCGATGACGCCACCGATCAGGTGTGGCAGCCACTGCTTGGCCATCAGGTACACGACGAACCCGAAGAACCCGTAGACGGCGAAGCCGAAGACCCCGAATAGCAGCGCTGGAACGAGCGCGAGGACGAAGCCCTTCATGACTGCCGACACGCAGTGGCCGATGACCGCAAGAGCGAAGTGTCCCAGGCCGGCGACCAGACCAAGTTGTCAGCCGCCGCCAGCATAGGTGTCGACGAAGGCGCTCCACCGATCCGAATCATAGACGTCGATCGTGCGCCGGTTGGCGTCGTAGTACAGGGTCTCAGCTTAGTAGGCGTTCTGCGCATCGACGAGGCCGATCGGCAGCCGTCCGGTCCGCGAGTCGAGCATGCCGAGCACGACCCCGACAGCGAGCCCATCACCGGCAAGGCGGTACTGTCGCCCGGTGAACGCAAGCACGGCGTCGTAATGCTGCAGGCCAGGGGCGCTGCGGTCCAAGGGTTGAAGCAACATCGGTTGCGACCGTCAGAATCGAGGGGAAGGCGGCAGGTGGTCCATCACGGGGCGGCGGCGTAGGTCACCGCCAAGTAAGTCCGTCGCGCGCTCGAACACCGAGCCGACGTCGTGGCGATATCGAATCCCGTGCCAATCAGTTCGCCGGCGCTACGAGGGGCATCGAAGAGGAAGAAGGCCGCCGCCCCGGCCAACCCGAGGCTGACGGCGGCGTTCGCAGTCTCATGTCCCTGGGTCAGGTAGGCCATCGTCGCGAACGGCCCGTCGAGGCCGGGCAGGCTGGGCAGGCCGACAACCCGCCAGACCCAAACGCCGTCGGCGCGTGTCTCAGGGATCAGCGTTCCGATCAGCACCGGCTCGTCACGACCAAGAGGTGTGATCTGGATGCGCGTGCGGGACCAGAACAGCCACGACGTGATTCGCCGGAACGCGACCTGGACACCGTTAATTGCGGCAGCGGCGACGATTGCGCGGGGATCGGCGAAGGTCACGCGTCCATCGGGTGTCGTCAGGCCGAGCATGCCGTCGCCGACAACGTCGTCGACGTGGACCGCCGCGAGTGCCGCCCGGGCGCGGCGGACGCCGACCTGCCTCTCCCCTTCACGGCAGGCGTCGCCGGCCGCCCGCATCGGGTCAAATCGCTACCGATGGCTCGCCGCGAACATCATCGGCGCAACTCAGGTGTCCGCATTCTGTTCGACAACGTGGGCTGGTTCGCTTACATCCCCGGCTTGCACGCCGGGGCCTCTCGCACACACCAGGTAACGATCACGCGGCCCTGGCGGTGACCTTCTCGAATGCTCCCGTTGCAATCTGATCGTCTAGCTGCGCCCTAAAATCTGCGATGCCGAGGACTTGCGCCGTGTTTCCGGCCGCATCAAGGAACTCGTAAAGTACGTCTTTGATGTTGCGATTGCTGAAAAACACGATGGCATCTTCGTCCCCGCCGCCTTCTGTGTGCGGTTCACCGTCGGCGACGCCGGACACGAAGCTGCCAGGATAGCGGATCTCCTTAAGTTCGCCGTCGGGACGATAGAAGCGAAGCTCTCCCTGCATCACGAGGGTGTTGTATGGGCACCTGTGTTGATGCAACATCACACGCTTATTGGCCGCGAATTTGAAGATCACATCGACAATACGGTTTTCTTCATCGACTTTGTAGACAAAAAACGCGATGTTTTCGAGCCAGTCAAGAGTGCGCCAAGTAATATCGCTGTCATCAAATCTGAACGGTGTCATGGTAGATCCTTTGTTGCTTGTCGTTCCCGCTTGGGTGTTGGTGCTCGGTGCAGGACGTTGCTTTTATCTTGCGCACCATCTAGCACCCAAGATCCGGGGTGCGACGGTGCAGGAACATCGCTCTCCGGGCTCGGCGACGTCGGTCGGCCCTTGAACGCCAAGGTTCTTGATCGGGAGGCCGTACACCGTCGCCTTCGGAGACGCATGCGGCAACTCCGATATGAGAATAGCAGCATGACTTGCCGGCATGAGTATGTCGTCACCGATCCGAGCGGCTGCTCCGGTCGCCGTTGCCGGAAGTCATGCCGCTGGCCGGCGGCAAATTATTCTTCACGAGGTACTTCACCCCGTGCTCGAAGGAGGCGTCGTTATCGCCGCGAATATCGACGCTGTAGGCCTTCTCGGCCGCGTCACTTCTCAGATCCTTCACATAGAGGTTGATGTTGAGGATGAGATTCGAGACCTTCTGGATTTCTCCGGTGATCGCGACGTCAGCTCCGAGCGTGCGAGCGTAATCCTCGGCACAGCCGCCGCATCTGCGTAGCTCGGCTCCCTTGGCGATCTCGTCCTTCACGGGGCCGGTCGAGACGATCTCGTAGCGGCCGGAGTTCTTCAGCAGGCCGCGCAGCAGATCGCTGATCGGTCCGAGGCGGGCTATATCCGCCTCGGTCGGACCTTGTGCGCCCAAGTTGGCGAGCTGGAAGTCGAAGACCGCTGCTTTAGGTGGGTCGGCTCGCGCGGTCGCAGCGCTGAGCAGCACTGCAGACAGCGGGATCGCGAGACGTGTGAGGACCCGCATGGTCGCTCCTCCAGGGTTTCTGCGAGCGTGCGAAGCACGAGCTGGTGTGGTGCATCGAGGCTAACGCGGCCCGCAGAGCACCGACACAGCGCATTGCCCGCTGTTCCCTGGGCAAATCGCACGGGATTGCTCGCGCTCCTATCCAGGACGCCCAAACCCCTCTTATGCTTCGCTGGACGGGAGGGAAGGAATGATCAGTGCCGGTGCCGAGATGGCAGCGCCTGCGAGAGCGCGACGTGAACTGAACCTCAAATGGGCCCTTGTCCGCCGGATCGTCGCGGTCGCGGTACTGTGCGTGATCGGGGCAACTGTCATCGTTCTGAACAACGTCGCCGTCGAGGCCAGGCGCGAGAACGACGAGATCGCGGGGACGGTCGAGAAGCAGCTGCAGTTGCAACTCTTCCGCATCGACACGGCCTTGGATCGTGCCGACCGTTTCCCGGACTGGGAGGCGGTGATCGGGCAGCCGTTGCGTTCGGGCCAATGCGTCCGCTTGATCCAGGCCGACACGCAACGCACCAACTCCAACTGCGTCGGCGTCGAGGAGCGTGGGCTGGCGCCGGCTTGGTTCGTGCATGCCTATCGATTGCTGTTCCTCAGCCAATCGAACGCGGTGCGGCTGCTCGTGCATCGCGGCGTGGAGAGGGGGCGTATCGAGGCAACGACGGATCCAAACGCCGTGACGCGACAGGCATGGGGCGAGCTGTCACGCATACTCGCACTCCTGGCTGCGCTTATCGCACTGCTCTGCTTCCTCGCCTTCGTGGTCGTCGGGCATGCCTTGCGTCCGACCGACCAGATACTCGCCGGCATCAATCGCCTAGCCCAGGGTGACCTGTCATGCCGGCTGCCGCCTTTCCACCTCAGCGAGCTCCAACGCATCTCGGAGGTGTTCAATGAGATGGCCGAGCGCCTGCAGACCGCCACAGAGGAACGAGCGGACCTTTCCCGCAAGCTCGTCGACGCCCAGGAGCGCGAACGCAGCCATATCGCGCGTGAATTGCACGACGACGTCGCCCAGCGGCTGACCGCGCTCACTTTTCTTGCTCGGTCCATCAAGGACGGCATTGGCACGATGGCCCCGGACGTTGCGGCTGAGAGCACCGAATTGGTCGCCTTGGCCGCCGGTACAATGCGGGCGCTGCGCGACACGCTTACCCATCTGAGGCCCCCAGAGATCGACGACCTTGGCCTTCTCGGCAGCCTGGAGGATTTGGTCACCGGCCATAACCAGCAGTCAGGAGGACGGATCAGCTTCACCCTTCGGACGGACGGCCATCTGGATGCGCTTCCGGCTGAGACCGCGGCGCACATCTACCGGATCGTCCAAGAAGGCCTCAACAATGCGGTCCGCCATGCCGACGCCCAAAACGTTGATGTCGTCCTGTCCGCAGGTCCGAACGGCGAGATATATCTAACGGTCACCGATGACGGTCGCGGTACGACACCCGAGACCGTGCGGCATCCGGGAGCCGGTATCGGTCTGATTGGCATGCGAGAACGCGTCTACGCGCTGAGCGGCCGGATGACGACGGAAACCAGCGCTGCGTGTGGGTTTCGATTGCGGATCAGCTTCCCGACCGAGCTTGTTGTACGGGTTGCGTCATGACTGGGAAGCGCATTCGGGTGATGGTTGTCGACGACCACGCCGTCGTTCGGGAAGGTTACCGCCGCTTGCTCGAGAAGCAGCCCGACGTCGAGGTGATCGCGGAGGCTGGGGACGCGGCCTCGGCCTACCACCAGTTTCGAGCCACCGCTCCAGATGTCGTGATCATGGACATCAGCATGCCGGGTCGGGGCGGCATCGATGCCATCCGCCAGATCCGGCAAACGGATTCGACTGCGCGCATCCTCGTGTTCAGCATGCACGCGACCGTCAGCTATGCCGTCCAGGCCATCCGCGCCGGCGCACGTGGATATATCACGAAGAGCAGCGCCTCAGACCTGATGGTCGAAGCGGTGCGCAGCGTATCCCAGAACAAGCTGACCCTTTGTGCGGAGATTTCGGAAGCCCTGGCGACGAGCCGCTTAGAGGAAAACGCGGACGCTCTCGATCAGCTGTCGCCCCGTGAATTCGAGGTGCTGCGGATGATTATCGACGCCAAATCCACCGAAGAAATTGCCACCGCGTTCCATCTCACTCCCAAAACGGTCGCGAACTACCACTACGCCATCAAATCTAAGCTCGGCGTTTCGTCGGACATTGACCTTGTATATTTCTGTATGCGCAATGGCATGGTCACGCCTCTAGCGAACTGTTGAAGAAGGCGGCTGTCGATCGGCGATGGAGGCGATCTTGTCGCCGCGGCGGAAGCCGCCCTCTGCCCTGAAATGTCCGCGGACCATAGCCACGACCAGCAACTTCAATCGTGCTGCGAGCACTCCGGGCCCTCAATCCAGGGATAACGCACCGCGTGGAGTTGCAGACTGCGATCACGCCTTTCGCTCCCGAGGTCGGATCCTCGTCTCACCGACGTCTCCTCCGTCGACAAGGATAAGCCGACCGGCGTCGGTGATGCGCACGCTGCCCCTAAACTTTGATCCCATCTCGGCCCAGCCGCGCGCCACGAGTGTCGGCACGAAGAGTTCATCGCCGCAGCGCACCTGCCGCGCTTGCCCGAGGTGAGCCAGATCAACGAACTCCGCCTCGGGCGCAAGCGCCAAGACTGAGAGCAGGCGGATCTGTGCGGCGTGTGGTCTGCTCACAAGGGCACTCTCCCGCGCGTTAAGGGCGGCAGCGATCGAGGTTACAGCACCGGGTGCAGGTATCTATCCGGGTCGGCAGCGTTCACGCCTTAATGGTTCCAGAGTCGTAGATTGACGCTTGTAAGTCATCGGAAATCATTGAGGCCCCGATCTTCAGGTCGGGGAGGCTGCGCGTCTGCGCAGCGTGAATAGTTGGTGAGATGCGCGCCCGGTGATAGGAACAGACCGTGACCGTAGCCAGCGGCTTCCGCTAAAAGCTGGGACCGCCGCCCGAGCAGGAGGCCCGGTTCCGGCAGTTCGCGGGCGTGTGTCGCTTCGTCTACAATCTCGGCCTGGAGCAGAAGGCGACCTGGGGTCGGGAGCACCGGCTCGGCTACGTCGCTCAAGCCGCCGACCTCACAAAGCTGCGCGCCGAGTTCGACCGGGTATGGGCCGTCTACGTCTCGTGCCGGCAGCAGGCCCTGCGCGACTTCGACCGTGCTTTCGGCAACTTCTTCACGGGCCGGGCGAGCTTCCCTCAGCCCCGCAGGCGCGGCGTGGACGACAGCTTCCGCTTCCCTGGCCGCGAGGTCGCGGTGAAGCCCCTGAACGGCAAGTGGAGCGCCGTGCGCCTGCCGAAGATCGGCTGGGTCAAGTTCCGCGACACGCGGCCGATGCGCGGCGACCTGAAGAATGTGAGCGACCGCCTTGATGCCTCGGGCTGGTACGTCGCCTTCACCTACGAGATCGCGCACGACGCGCCCGCGCCGGGCTCTGGGGTGGTCGGCATCGACCGGGGCGTGGTTACAACGCTCGTTTTGTCCCCGGGCGACATGCTGATCATGCCGAGGAGCCTGGGGCGGATCGAGGCCTGCAAGCGCAACGCACAGCGCATCCTCGCCCGGCGTAAGCGTAGATCGAACTGAAAGCGGCGAGCGCAGGCCCGTGTCGCGCGGCTCCAAGCGCGGCAGGCGCGCATCCGGCGCGACTTCCACCAACGCACTGCTCTCGACATCGCCGAGCGCTTCAGCGTCGCTGTACTTGAGGGCCTGAACACGCGTGGCATGACCGCCAGCGCGCGGCGTACCTTTGTAGAGCCCGGCCGCAACGTCCGCTAGAAGGTTGGGCTGAACAGGGGCATCCTCAACGTGGGCTGGCACCTCTTCGCGACGATCCTTACCTACAAAATGGAAGAGCGCGGCGGTCAGGTGGTCACTGTGCCCGCTCGATTCACGTCGCAGACCTGCGCGGCGTGCGGTGTGGTCGATGCCGGAAGCCGCGACCGTGAGAGCCAAGCGCGCTTCAACTGCATCAGCTGCGGCCACACCGATCACGCCGACATCAACGCGGCGATCAACATCAAACGGCGGTGGAGCACACCGTTGCTGGAAGTGGAGGGTATGCATCGGCAGCCCTCTGAAGCGTCAGCGGGACGAGATCTCGCGATCTCAGAAAATCCCCGTCCTTCAGGGCGAGGAAGATGTTAACGCTCGTAGACCGCGAACTTGGCCTACAACCCGATTCAGTCGCTGGAGGAGCGGTTTCCGCTCCTCCTCCGTTCGGCGCAGTTCGATCCGGCCATTGATGATTCTACCGTTTGCCATCAGACCTCCTCGCGCGCCGACCACGTCGGCTCCGGCTGGAGTGACGTCCGCGGGGTGTGAGGAACGGAGTGAAGGACAGAACCGTTCGCAGTGAGGCCTTAGCCGTGCCGAGGCTTTGGAGGCCGATCTTAAGCGATCTGCTGGGACTGGGCCCCGCTGTCGGGCCGTGCCGGGCCGAGCACCGGCTCCTCGCCCATGGGCTGGTTCTGGACCACGCTGAACTCGCCCTTGCCGTCGAGGGACGGGCCCTGCGTCCAGCGGCCGGCCGGGGGCGGCGAGCCGTCCGCCGACGTCGAGAAGAAGTTGTAGTTGAACTTCTGGTTCTCCTCGCTCTGCGGGAAGGAGTTCGGGATCGGCAGCGTGCCCGCGTGCCCTCCGAGTTCCTCGATCACCGACAGCCATTGCTGCTGGTGCATCGTGTCCCGGGCGATGAGGAAGCTCCACATGTCGCGCATGCCGGCATCGTTGGTGGCGTTGTAGAGCCGGACCGCCAGGATCCGTCCGGTCGCCTCGGCGGCGACGTTGCAGTACATGTCGGCCGCGATGTTGCCGCTGGCGTAGATGTGGCTCATGTCGAAGGGCAGGCCGTCGGAATTGCCCGGGAACGCCGCCATGCCGGTGGACAGCAGCGTCTTGTGCAGCATGCCTTCGGCGATGTGGCGCGGGTTCTCGCCGCCCATCACGGCTCCGACGAGTGCGTCGGCGGCCCCGGCCTCCTGCACCTTGGTCGGCGCGGTCTCGAGGTTCATCGCGACGGCGGTCGCGAGCATCTCGATATGCCCGATCTCCTCGGTCGCGGTGTTGAGCAGCATGTCACGGTACTTCGTGGTCGGAGCGCGGTTGCCCCAGGCCTGGAAGAAGTACTGGAAGCAGACCCGGATCTCGCCCTCGATCCCGCCGATCGCCTGCTGGAGCATGCGGGCATAGATCGGGTCCGGGCTGTCGACCTTGACCGGGTACTGAAGTCGCTTGTCGTGATAGTACATCGTTGAACTCTCCAGGTTCCAGGAAACGAACCGCAAGTCTGTCAGATTTATCGGAATGAGAACCGGATTATAAATCGGGAACTAGAACGAATTGCTTCGTCCTGATCGCTTGCTAACTGCCGTACTGGACGAATGTTCAACGCCGCGCGGCCTCCTCGGGTAGGGGCGATACGACGAAGACGCTCGACGTCGTCTGGCCCGTGCACGGCCAGTACCGCACCCCTCACGCCGCAAGCTCCTGTTTCAGCGAGGTACATTGAGCCAAACTTAACGCGGCTCACAGGCATTGACCTTCGCCCCTAACGAAAGTGAGTCGCGGTGGATCGGTCCCATCGCGGGAGGTGCGGCGGCACTCTTTCGTTTCCGGAACAAATAGTTGACCGGAAGGTTGATGGCCTGTAATCTGGCCGCGCAGCCAAAGGCTCTCCTCAGCGCTGAAAGCGATCCAATGTCGATGCTCAACCAAATTGATCGGATGATCTGGCCCATCGTTCCGCTTCCGGAAGGCTCGAGGATTGATAGTAAGGTTGATCGCTGTGTCACGGCGTCGATCGATGGCGGTCTGGACGCCCTGCTCGCGGCCGATGGTCGCCTGCTCGTGGAGGAGGCGCGGCTTGCGAAGGGGCTGCATGATAAGATCGTGGCTACTGCCCCGGAGATCGTGCAAGATCCGACTTACATCGCGGGGCGTCTCGGCTCACTCGCGGATATGCTCGGATTGGCTGCTGAACGCTGCGCTCCATCCGAGTTCGAAACCGTCCTGCGGCAGGACCGCTTTCAGGGTCTGCTGAGCGCGCTCTTTGAGGACGCCGTTCGAAACGTCGATCTTGCTGCTAGGTTGAACGAGAGCGAAGAAAGCATATGCCGGAAGTTAAAGGAGCTCAGATCAATCGGAGCGGTGGCGGGTAACAAACAAGGTCGAGAAGTCGTCAACGTTCTGCTTCCGGCAGCGCGTGCTTTCTTGATCGCAGAGTGGAACTCCGCTCCTGGAGCAGACGAAGCTCCCTTTGATTTAGATGTGTATCAAGGGCTCGATATCGCGCAGGTCGAGGAGTTCTTCGGCGGCGAAGCGGAAGCCGCAACCCCATCGACTGTCCCGCGCCTTGGCTTGGCAGATCTCGACCCTGATGAATATGAGGGAAGTCACTCTTACGCAGAAGCGGCTTAATCGATGGCTGGGAGCGAGAAGATCGGAAAAATCGCGACGTTCTATTCGTTCAAGGGCGGCGGCGGACGCAGCATGGCGCTGGCGAATGTCGCCTGGGCTCTGGCCTCGAACGGGTGGAACGTTCTGGCGATCGATTGGGATCTCGAGGCTCCTGGCCTTCATCGTTATTTCCATCCTTTCCTGGCCGATCCGGAGCAAGTTCGGTCGCGTGGGCTCGTCGATCGTCTCTGGCAATACGCGAGAGCTATCGGAAGCTCCGGTGAGGCTCCGGAGGAAACGATCGACCGTCTGTCGGACTGCTCCGACATCGTACAGCATCTCGCGCTCCCACATGCCGCGAGAGGCAAGCTCGGCTTCATCGGCTCAGGGCGTCAAGATGAAGAATACACCCAGAAGGTAGGAGCGTTCGAGTGGGGAGCGTTCTACAAGCGTTTCGCTGGTGGACAATACTTCGACGCCTTTGGTCGGTGGGCGAGAAAATCGTTCGACATCGTTCTGATCGACAGCCGCACAGGCGTCTCTGACAGTGCGGGCGTGTGCACGGTTCAATTGCCAGATCTGCTGGTTTTGACGTTCGTCTACAATCGACAAAGCATTGATGGAACGGCAGCTGTCGCGCGATCGATTCACCGGCAGCGCACGCAGTTGCGGCGTCCCATCCGCTTCTTTCCCACGCCAACGCGCGTCGAGGACAAGAGCGAGGCGGCGCACGCGAGGCGTCATGCCGTCCACCGCATGCGGAAGCTCTTCAACCGAAGTGTCGAGGATCTCGATCGGGAGTTGCGGCTCAACGAAATTCGCCATTATCCCTGGTGCGCTTTCGAAGAGAAGCTTGCCGTTTTCGAGGAGGATCCGGCCGAGCGCGGCTCACTGTTGCAAGAGATGCACGGTCTCGCGTCACGGCTCGTTGACGGCGACATAGGGCCTGTGCGGGTCGACGGTGAGGAAATGGCTCGCCTCTGGCGCCGCGCGGCGTTCACTGATCCCCGGTTGGCAGACCTGCTCATCGTTCGCGACCAGTCGCTGAGCGAGGCGGCTCCCGTCCTGACGACCTGGCTTGAAGAGGCCCTGATCAACGACGACGACCGAACGGATTGGCGATCGGCTCTGGCTGCAGCCTGTGTCGAGATCTCGCAACTGCATGCCGGCGGGGCATTCGGCGTTGAAGTCGAGGCGCTCTCGAAAGGCGGCGTCGACTTGGCGCGTCGTTTGGCTCAAAAGGTTGGTGATCCAGATGCAGATCTTACGGCGGAGCTTGGACGCCTCCTGTTGGTCCGCGCGAACTTCCTCCAGGCTCAGGCGCGATCCGATGAGGCATTGGACGCTTTGGCGGAGGCCACGACGTACTTCCGTAAAGGCGACCACGCCAACGGACTGCAGCTAGCTCGTGCGCTCGAGTGGCAGGCTGGTGTTCTCCAGCGTACGAGAGCCTATGAAACCGCAATCTCTGTCTGGACGGACGCTGGAAAGACTTACGACCGGCTCAGCGAAAGTGAGCCGCGCCGGTTCGAGGATGTCGCCCGAACCTTCATCGGGCTTGCGGCCAGTTACAGCGAGATCGGGGCGCCCTCGAGAGCCGTCGAGGCCTGCCGCAGAGCCGTAGAGGCACTCGATCGTGCGGCCGCCGAGGGTGTAGCGGTTGTCCCCTCTACCTGGGCGGCGGCTCTTGTCGCCTATGGACGGTGTCTCCTTGAGGCTGGCCACCTCAAAGATGCGGAAATTGCCGTCGCGCGCGCAGCTCAGCACTTCGAGGACAAGCTAGAGAGCTCGCAACTGCGGGCCAGCATGGCCGAGGTTTTTGCTCTGCAAGGTGAGATTCTCAAGACTCAGGGGTATTGCGAGGAGGCGCTCCAAGTGGTCGAGCGCGCAATCGCGCTTCTCAGTTCCGCCTCGTCCGAGGCACAGCGACATGGATCACTGACCGCCGTTCCGATGGGCGGGACAGCAAGCCGCCTTCGTATTTTGCGCGCCGAGCTTCTCCTCGCCCGGGGGGATCACGCCGGAGCTGCGGAAGTTTCTGGGTTCGCACTCCATCACTCGGGCATCGCCGATGTGGGGCGCTTCCGCCTTCGCCTTTCAGAGGTGTCGCTTCTGGCGAGCATGGCCCTCGAAGACGCGCGAGCTGTGGATGAAGCGGCCGGGCAGATGTACTACGAGATCACACGCGGCAGCGACGATGAGATCCCGGAGCGCTCACGTCAGGCGCTGCAAGCCTACGTCACGTGGAGCTTAGACCGAGGGCGCCAACCGTTCCCGACCTTGAAGCCGGTCGTTGCGAACCGGTTCATCGACTCACTGCCTTCGCGGGAAGTCTGAGTCGAATGGGCGGGCGGAACTCAGGTGACGAGTGCTCAACATGCTGACCCAGGAGCTGCTCGGTCCACATCTGCAAGGTCTGGGCGATCTCTTCGCGCTCCTGTGGCAGGTCGTCGTCCCGCACACGGGTGTGCTCCACACGGTACCGTGGCGGGGACGGGCGGCGGCGGAGTACGCGCCGCTTGCGGCCGCTGCGCGCCAGTATCGCGGAACAGGAACGCCCGACGTCTTCATCCGGTATCTTCTCGGTGAGCCGGTCGCGTTCCACACGGAGATCGCGCCAGCGGCCGAGGCCGAACGAGCATTCACGATCATGCTGGTGATCGACCTCCTGGCCCACGACGTTCACCCGGCGTCTGTCGTCATCTCCGCCTCCTCGCGCGCCCCTGCCCCATGCAGGGCCGCCAGTCAGCTTCGCCAAAGACGCTGGATCGACGGGCACTACGGTGGCGGTATCGCAGGAACCGGCCGTGTCGTTCCGAAGGGGCCGATCTACCGGCGCCTCCTCGACGAGGACGAGATGGCGAGTGGAGACCGGCTGGACACTCAGTTCACGTCGCTGGCGCTTCTCGAGGTAGGCGCTGGCCAGTACACAATCAATATCGAGGCGGTCGCACCTAAGGACTTTCCAGCTGGTCACGATCCCGCCGACGCCGCAGCTCCGAGCATTGGCATAGCGCCCGTCGCGGAGGACCGGGACGATCTCGCCTTCGACGCCGTGCTGCGGCAGGGACGCCCGTTCCTCGACGCTCGACCGAGAGATCCGGGAGAGCTCGCCGCGCGGACGGTGGCCGTGGTTCGGGCACTCGGGTCCGCAGACATCGTGCTGCTCCCTGAGCTGTGCGTGAGCGCCGATGCCGTCGTGGCCGTCATGGAAGACCTCGTCGCAGCGGCTGGCCTGAGTGGGGCGCCAGCGCCCAGACTGATCGCGCTGGGTTCTGGGCTGAGCGCGCAGTGCTGCCCCACGACGAGCCGGCCATACAACGAGTGCAGCATCGTCGATGCGAACGGCCGCGTTCTTTGGAAACAGCGCAAGCTCAATCATTTCAGGATGGGCGAGCAGCGGATGGGGGAATGCAACATCCTCACGGCAGTCGCGCGCCCCCATGCAGAGGACGTAGCGACTGGCACCGTCCTGCAGGTCCGTGACCTGCCACACTTCGGGCGAGTCATGGTCTTGATCTGCGAGGATCTCGAACAGCGTGCGCCCGGTGGCGACGCCGCGTACGCTCTCCGACCCGACTGGATTCTGACGCCTGTGCTCGACGTCGCACAATCGGCCGGCCGATGGACACATCAGCGTGCAATCGAGATCGCTCGCCTCAGTGGCACACGTATTCTCGTCTCGAACTCGGCGACGCTCGCAGTCCGGCAGGCGAATGGCCGAACAGTCGGAGATGTTGCCGCGAGCAGCGTGGGGATCGGACTTTGTATCGATATGACCGAGTCACGCCGAATGAAGGTCGTCACCCTAGCGGATTGCACCATATCGCCGATCTCGGCCCAGTTTGACTGGGATCCTACCTCATGGGATCGCTGGACCATTGTCGTCCGTTGACATCGTCCTCACCTTACAGGCCGAGGAAGACGCCAAATCATGCCGATGTGCGTGCCTCAGGCTGTCGTTGTCGGTCCCCATGCGTATTCCGACGAAGCCGGCCGGGGATTCCGATTTGAAGCCGGCCGTCGTTCCGAGGCGAAGCCGGCCACCATTCCGATCTGAAGCCGGCCGGTGGCGGAGGCGCTCCCGTGGGTCGGAGGTGAAGATCACGGGGTCGGTTCAGCAGGTCAAGCGGTAGGTTCGGCCGCCTTGATTTTGCGTAGGCTCTCGCCGGCGAGTTCGATGCGGTGAGCGTTGTGCAGCAGCCGGTCGAGAACGGCGTCAGCGAGCGTGGGGATGCCAATGATGTCGTACCAGCGGTCGACCGGCACCTGGCTGGTGATCAGGGTCGCGCCAGTGTCGTAGCGATCCTCGATGATCTCCAGGAGGTCGCGCGCCTGCTCGGGCAGGAGTGGCTCGGGTCCCCAATCGTCGAGGATCAGGAGGTTCACGCGCGCGATCTGGCGCAGCATCCGGCCATAGCGACCATCGCCGCGCGCCAAGCTGAGAGCCGCAAACAGGCGCGGGACCCTGTAGTACAGCACCGAGAGGTCGTCTCGGCAGGCCTTGTGCCCGAGCGCGCAGGCCAGCCAGCTCTTGCCCACGCCGCAGGGGCCGGTGATGACGAGATTACGCCGGGTCCGGATCCAGTCGCCGGTGGCGAGCTTGAGGAACAGCGCACGGTCGAGGCCGCGATGGCTGCGGTAGTCGACATCCTCGATGCTGGCGGGATGGCGCAGGTGCGCGGCCCGGGCGCGGGTCTCGAAGCGCTTCTGCCGACGGGCGGTGGCCTCGTGTTCGAGCAGCAGTCCGAGCCACTCGGCGTGCGAGAGCGCGCCGGCTTCTGGGTTGGCATCGAGCGTCTTGAAGCCCGAGGCCATGCCGGTCAGGCCGAGCTCGCGCAGGAGATCGAGGGTGGGATGGGTGAGCATCGTCGTCTCCGTCAATGGAAATAGCGCGGGCCGCGCAGGTTGGGGTGGAGCAGGACGGGAGCGGCCTCGGCAGACGGCGCGGTGCGGTCGAGGCTGTTGGCCAGGATCGAGGCGATGCTCTTGTAGGTGAGCGCACCGATGGCCACGGCCCGGGCCGAGGCAGCCTCCGCCCGGCCGGGGGCGAGCCCGCGATAGAGGCGCAGGATGCCCAGGCAGGTCCGGAAGCCCTGCTCTGGGTGAGGACGGTCGTGGAGGATGGCTACGACGAGACCCTCGGTCTCCGGGCCGATGCCGCGTGCCCAGCGCCGGAAGCGCTCGGGGCTCCACTCGGCGTAGCGCCGATGCGCGCTGGGCATGTGCTCGGGATCGGTGCCGTGCCGCTGGCCGGCATAGCGACGCTCATGGGCGGCGACGCGCTGACCGCGGTGGAACACCTCGACGGTGCGCGCGGTGATGCGGAGGTCGACCTGCTCGCGGATCAGGGCGTGGGGCACCGAGTACAGGAAGCCGGCCGCCTCGACGTGATAGTCGAGATTGACCCGAGCCAGCCGCCACTCGGCGAAGGTGTAGTCTTCCACCGTCAAGGGACGGAGCGCCGCCCGCTCGATCGCCTCGAACAGGGCGCGCCGGGTCGTGCTGAGCCGGCGCATGAGGTGGGCGTTGATGCGCTCCACCATCACGGCGATGGCGGCGTTGCATTCGGCGAGTGAGAAGAACGTCTGTCGACGTAGCCGTCCGAGGATGTAGCTCTGGGCAAAGCGGACGCCGGCCTCGACCTTGGCCTTGTCGCGCGGCTTGCGGGGCCGGGCTGGCAGGATGCCGACGCCGTAATGGTCGGCCATCATGCCGTAGGAGCGGTTGATCTCCGGGTCGTAGAACGAGGCCTTGTGGACGGCACTCTTGAGGTTGTCCGGGACGACGAGGCGGGGGACGCCGCCGAGGAAGCGGAACAGGCGGACGTGCGCGCCGATCCAGTCGGGCAGCGTCTGCGTCCAGGTCGCCTCAGCGTAGGTCAGGCTCGACGCGCCCAGCACCGCGACAAAGATCTCGGCCTCGCGCACCACACCGGTGGCCGGATCGACGATGGCGATCCGCTTGCCGGAATAGTCGACAAAGACCTTGTCGCCGGCCGCATGGTGCTGGCGCATCACCGGGGTGAGGCGGCGCTCGAACTCGCGGTACAGGTCGCAGAACCGGGAATAGCCGTATCCCTCGGGATGAGCCTCCCGGTACTCCTCCCACAGCACCGTGAGGTTGACTCCAGGCCGGCGCATCTCTCGGACCAGCGACGGCCAATCTGGCTCGGCTAACCGTCGAAGGCCCTGCTTCACTCCGGCTCGGGCGAACAGGCGCTGTTCCAGAACCGTGTCGCCGACCTCGGGGCCGAGTGGCCAGGTCAGGCCGGCAGCGCTGGCTCGGCCGAGGTTGTCCTGCACGGTGGAGCGGGCGATCCCGAGGGTTCGTCCGATCTCACGCGCGCTCACCCCCTCATGGGCGAGCCGCAGCATCTGTCTGATCTGTCGCATGGTCAGCTCTCTCCTGGCCGGCATCCCATCCTCCTCGTGGTCGAGGACTGGGATGCCGCGGTTGCTGACCCACGGGGATGCGCCGTCGCCGATGCCGGCTACCGAGTGGCCGGCTTCATCTCGGAATGGTGGCCGACATCAAATCGGAACGCTGGCCGGCTTCGCGTCGGAATGGGTGGCCGGCTTCCGTCGGAATCCGCATCCCCACGCCCAGGCCGAGATTCAACGCGATGGTCGCCACCATGAGCAACAGCATGGTCAGACCCGGCCTTTGACACTCCTCCTGAAGGAGGAGGTCCTGCGATGGGCTCGACAATGGGGATCCGGACATCAAAGCGCATGCTCAGGCCGTTTTAACGCGAGCCAAGAATGTGTTGACAGACTTTGGCAGGCTTTCTGAATGACGGGTCAGGTCACGCGCCGCGCTCGGGACGCGGGCGGCTGCCACCTCCGTCTGACCCGCGCCGTCCTGAACGCGATTGATGCTACAGGTCACATGCTCGCTGCCCTGCGCAGCTTCCGAAACGTTGCGGGCAATCTCGCGGGTGGCTGCACTCTGCTGCTCGACAGCCGCGGCGATCGCCGTGGAGATGCTTGAGATCTCACCCATTGTACTGGTGAGGCGATCGCGGACACCGCCTCGTGCGTCGTGGTTTGAACCTGCTCGATGTGACTGGCGATCTCCTCTGTGGCACGCGACGTTTGGCTTGCTAGCGCCTCGACCTCGGTAGCGACCACCGCGAAGCCACGCGCAGCCTCAATCGTCGCATTCAGAGCTAGCAAATTGGTCTGCTTCGCAATGCCTGAACCGCCCCGGGATTTTCGGAGGCTCCAACTCTTGAGTATCCGTGTTGGTCAAGTGTGGTTTGGAGCCCAGGGCCGATTGTCCCTGATGAGGGCGTTTGCCATGACGATGAGCCTGCGCATGATGGCCACAAGAGCGACCTTTTTCTGCTTTCCGGCGGCGGTCAGCCGATCATAGATAAGCTTGAGGTCCACGTTGAAGCGCGCGGCAACGATGGCGGGAAAGTAGAGCGCTTGGCGTAGCGCGGCCCGCCCACCTTGAATCCGCTCCTTGCCTTGCCATCGCCCTGATTGTTGCGAGACAGGAGCAAGTCCGGCCAGGCTGGCGGCCTGCTTGCCTTCCAGTTCGCCGAGTTCCGGCATGTCGATGGTAAGCGTAACGGCGGTGACCTCGCCGACCCCAGGAATGGTTTGCAGAATGGCAACTCGCCTCGAGAGGTCGGGGTCCAGTGCGGCCATCCTCGCCAGTTCGGTGTCGATCCGCTTCACATCCTTGTCGATCAGGGCAAGACGATCTTCCAGCTGCCGCTTGAGCAGAGGAAGTGTCGCGACGGAGCGGCGAATTTTCGCGGCGGCCCGATCCTTGATGAGCGCTCGGCGTGCTGCGAGCAGCTCCCTCAGGTCGTGGAAGCTTTTCGGCCTCGGCGTCTGAGCCTGCAATTCAAGAGCGGCGCCCATCCGAGCCAGCATGGCAGCATCGACGCGGTCGGTCTTCGCCAGACGGCCGGTTGCCTGAGCAAATCGGCGCGCCTGCTTCGGGTTGACCTTGACGAACGGTACGTCTCGGCCGCCAAGGGCAAGTTCTAGCTCGCGATGATAGGGTCCTGTGGCCTCGAAGACAATCAGTATCTTCTGACATTTTCCGATCCATTTCAGAAGTAGCCGATGGCCTTCACGATTATTGTCGACATTTAGCCGATGCCCATCGCCCAACCGGTAGGCGTCAAGGGTATCCTTAGCTATGTCGATCCCGATGGTCTGCTGCATGTTTCGCCTCGCCGCTTCGTCTTGTCATACGGGCCCGAAGCCCCTGTATCCGTTCAAGTCGGTGAAGGTTTTGGAGAGCGGCCACACTCAAGAGCGGTCCTGTGTCGACCAAGAGAATTTCGGCCCGCATTCCCCTGCATGACGGGCAACGACCCTTCGATGCAGCCCCAGCCAAGGAGCCATTCCTTCATAAGACAAGAGACTGGAGCCATGACGAAGCATACCCCACCCTTTTCCCCTGAGGTTCGCGAGCGGGCAGTCCGGCTGGCCCGGGAGCATGAGAGCGAGCATGGTTCGCAATGGGCCGCGATCCAGTCAATCGCGGCCAAAATCGGTTGCTCTGGCGAGACGCTGCGCAAGTGGGTTCGCCAAGACGAGCGAGATCGAGGCAAGGGTACAGGGCCGACCACGGACGAGCGCGAGCGGATCAAGACCCTGGAGCGGGAGGTCCGCGAGCTCCGGCAGGCCAACGAGATCCTCAGGAAGGCGTCGGCGTATTTTGCCCAGGCGGAGCTCGACCGCCGGTTCCGGTCATGATCGCCTTCATCGACGAGCACCGTGCGCTCTACGGGGTCGAGCCGATCTGCAGGGTGCTGCCGATCGCCCCGTCGACGTATCGTGCCCATGCCGCGCGGCGGGCCGATCCCGGGAGACTGCCGGCTCGAGCCAGGCGCGACGCGGCGCTCTCGGCCGAGATCCGGCGCGTGTACGAGACGAACTTCCGCGTCTACGGCGTGCGCAAGGTCTGGCGACAGCTCGCCCGCGAGGGGATCGTGGTGGCGCGCTGTACGGTGGCCCGGCTGATGCGGGCGATGGGCTTGGCTGGCGTCGTCCGAGGGCGGAAGGTCCGCACCACCGTCCCAGATCCGGCAGCGGCCTGTCCGCGCGACCGGGTCAATCGTCAGTTCAAGGCCGCGTGCCCGAACCGGCTATGGGTCGCGGATTTTACCTACGTGGCGACCTGGAGCGGCTTCGTCTACGTGGCCTTCGTGATCGACGTCTTCGCCCGCCGGATCGTGGGCTGGCGTGTCTCACGCTCGGCTCGGGCGGACTTCGTGCTCGATGCCCTGGAGCAGGCCCTGCACGAGCGCCGCCCCTTCGCCGGCAGCGGCCTCGTCTGCCATTCCGACCGCGGATCGCAATACGTGGGCCTCCGCTACACCGAGCGCCTCGCCGAGGCGGGCATCGAGCCCTCCGTCGGCAGCGTCGGCGATTCGTACGATAATGCTCTGGCCGAGACGGTGATCGGCCTGTTCAAGGCGGAGGTCATCCATCGGCGCGGGACATGGCGCTCATTCGAGGCAGTCGAGTACGCCACGCTCGAATGGGTAGATTGGTTCAATCAGCGCCGGCTGCTCGAACCGATCGGCCACATCCCTCCCGCCGAGGCGGAGGCACGCTATTATGCCCAGGCCGAGGTCCAAGCCTTGGCCGCCTGACCCAAACCAAACGGCCTCCGGGAAACTCGGAGCGGTTCAGCCGTCGATGAGCACAACCACCACACCGATGCGTTCGGCCGTCGCCGCGGAAGCCTGTACGATGTCGCCCGCGCGCCGCGCGACTGCGACGGCCTGGCCGGCGATCCGCGACGAGTCTGCGACCTGTGCGGCGATCTCCTGCACGGAGGTCGCAAATTCCTCAGGCGCCGCAGCCACGGTCTGAACATTGGCGAAGGTTTTTCGCGCGGCCATGGCGACACCCATCGATTCGCCTGTGGTCTGGTCGGCACAAGCGGTCATCGACTGCGCGGTCACTTCCATGCTGGTTGCGGCTTCCGAAAGGGCCAATATCAGCCCGGCGGCACGTTGCTCGAAGAGCTTGGCGGTCTCGTCCAACGTCTCCGCACGGATCGTCCGCGCCTGCCCCTCAACTTCAGCAGCTTCGTCGGAGACGCGCTTGGCTGCGAGCGTGTCTCTGAACACAGCCAGCGAACGCGCCAGGATGCCGATCTCGTCTCTGCGGGTCACGTGCGCCACAGGGGTATCAAGATCGACGTTCGTCAGGGTGGGCGGGTGATCACCCGCGACCAAGCCTCGGCCTGGGTGCTGTGGACCATCGGTCAGGACCTGGCCGCGGTCGAAAGGCCGGAACCCTCATCCAAAGCCGCGTAAGCGGCTTGGATGGGCTCGTTCATGTTCGTCTCGCGTCCGTGCGGCGAAGAGTCCAGACAATCCGACCAGCATCGTCTCTCAAGGCTGCACACCCGGCTCGGCTGGCTAGAAGACGCGCAAATCGGGCGTTCGCTTCAGCTATCGCCTCCGCCTCGGTCTGAGCAACGATCTGCTCGCTGGCAACCGAAAGGCCGCTGACACAGCGACGGTAGACGGAGCATTCAAAATGGAACACGGCCATACCATTGTCAAAGCAATGTTTCTGCCAAAGCGAGTGCTGATCGCGGCGTGGGGGAAGCGGTTAAAAAAGACGGCCCGACGGTCGGTCGGGCCGAGGTACCCCGTTGTTGAGACGTGGGAAGCACAAAGGACGTAGCCTTCAGCGATCACAGCGAACGTGTTACATGATCACTGACGAACGCGCTCGTACGAAGACATCATGCCGATGTGATGATACCTCAGATAAGCGACTTTCAAGTCGTTGTCTTTGCAGGTGCGGGAACGAATTGCTTAATCGAGAACGCGCCGCGGGATACGAGGTAGGAAAAGGACCGCGGTGCTGAGGCTGGCGGCCGATCTGAGAAAGCCAACGCGCTCCGATATACGTCTGCCGCGGTGGAACATTCCGGAAGCGCTCTCGGCCAGCGATGGATCCCCGCCTGGACTGACCGAACGAAGGGTCCCTCACGCCTTGCTATCGGGTTGCGAAGGCCGCTCAGCGATGTGGGGTGGCCGCGAGCGGTATTGCGTCCGGAAATGTGAGGGGGGCACCTGCAGGATACGTTGAAAGGTGGCGGTCATTTGGCTGTGGCCGGCAAACCCTGTCGCGTGAGCGATGTCGGCGAGGGACAAATCACCGGAGCGAATCAGATCGCAAGCACGGTCGATCCGGCGCCGAAGGATGTACTGGTGCGGTGAGTGCCCGGTGGATTGCCGGAACGCCCTGCAGAGATAGCGTGTGCTAGTGCCGATCACGCTGGCCAACTCCGTCAGATCCAGCCGCTCCGAAAGCCGCGACTCGATTGCATCGAGGATCCGCCGCAACTGCCTCGGGGCGAGGCCGCCGCGCGCGCTCGTTCGCGACGGCTTGTGCCGGGCAACGTAGTGCACCAGCGCGGCGGCCAGGGTCTGCAGGAAGAGCGGATCGGCTTGATCCGCACGGGCGATCTCGTCGGCGAAAACTGTCATGAGCTGGCCGATCGCCGCATCGGTTGCGTCCGGCTGCCGATTGTCGGCGAACGATCGTGCTGAGAGTGTCGCGGTCTCGTCCCCGAGAACGGCTGCGACGAACTCTGGCGCGAGCATGAGATGGCGACCGCGCCCGCTGCCGTGCCAGCCGCAGCGGACGGTCTGTCCCGGCGTGAAGACGGCCGCGCTTGGAGCAGCCGGGGCGTCGCACGGCATGTTCGAGGCCAGGCGCAGCGCGTCGGGTCGATGAGAGATGTGCAGGCGCGTGGCGCGCCCTTCGCACGAGCCGGGAGCCGCGTAACGGACGTCGTAGAAGGCCCACTCGGCAGTCGCGAGCTGGTGAGTGATGCTGGGCAGCTCGCCGTGATGGACCCAATCTGACTCCGGTGACAGGACCTGGCTCATCGCAGCGCTCCGAAGCCGGAGTGCTTCGATTGTTGACGCCTTCCGCCCACGCACGCGTGAACAGCCTCGGCCAAGTCGAGCCGGGATGCCCGCCCACTTCGGGCGATTTTGCAGGAGTCGGGCGGCGCGCACGATTGGAGGTGAAAGGTTTGCATCAGCAGCACTGCACAGGGGCCGGCGGAACGAGATACGCAGAGGCGCCAGAATGATCCGGCAGCCCGGGCCGCGAGGAGCGCGTAGCGCGCAGGTCGCGGCGGTGCGGCGACGCGCATCACGTCTGCCAATCGCTGTGGGTGCCACCTAGTGGCACCTTCAAACCCGAGGATCGAGAGCGCACGGGCTGGCCGCCCATGTGCAGGACGACGGTTTCTGTCGTGCCGCCTGTCAGGGACGGGCGAACACCGCTTCGGCGCAGGCCACGAGACGACCCAGGTCTCGCCTGACCACCTCGCAGAAGCGCGGCTTTCAGCGCTTGCCCGGACATTGCAGCACCGGAACGGCGAGAAGAGAATGCTCTCGAACGTGACACCGAGAATAAGAGTCGTGGCCGTGCGCGGTGTCGGGATCCGCTCGCTCCGCGGCGAAAGCTCCGTCGCGAAGGCTCTCAGATGTTGCGAGATCCTCATATGGTGCGGTGTGTCGGTTGTTGCGGTGTATCAATCGACGTTGCGTCGCACCCAACCTGAGGCTCTCGTACCCGATCTCTCAAGGCCCATTCAGTTACAGCGGTCGCGAGGTCTCACAAATCGCAGCGTTATTCAAAATTCTAGTTCTTGAATCGAAAATCTGTTCCCGATTGTGATAATCTCGCGGCGTCTTCTCCGGGTTCTCGGAGGCTGTCTCCGGTCGTACCCAGTCGGATGTCTTATTTCGCCTCCGGGTCGATCCGGACCCGCTCATAGGCCTCGACAACATGCCGGCGCATCAGATCTGCAGCGCCGGCCGCGTCACCGAAGATCATACGTTCGAGAATGCGGCTGTGCTCCTGCCACACGCTGATCGACATGCCCGGATAGCGGAGCACCTGACCCATCGCTCGGCGCAGGTGGAGCCAGTGTAGGCGCATGGTCTCTCCGATGATCGGATTGCCGGACAGCTCGTAGATGAAGGCATGGAAATCCATGTCGGCCTGGAGTGTGGCGCGCGCGTCGCCAGCCACCACCAAGTTGCGACCGTGTTCCACCAGCGAGCGCCCGCGCACGATGGCGTTCTTAGTCAGACGCTGTGTCGCGAGGCTGACCGCGAGGGGCTCGACGGCCGAGCGGAATTGATAGATCGCCTGGAAAAATTCGGGTTCGACGGCGGTGACGGTGAGCCCGCGACGACCTGACTGCATCAGGAAGCCCTGCGCCTTCAGCACCGCGAGCGCATGGGTGACGGGCTGGCGTGAGACGCTGAGCCGGGCCGCGATGTCGTCCTGCGTGAGTCGTTCGCCAGGCTTGAACGTGCCATCACACAAAGCGTCGAGGATCACGGTATAGGCTTGATCGACGAGGCTCGTCGATGGCTCGAGTGACTGCAAGCCCCGTCCTCCGATACGCGAACACGACAACGATATCACGCCCGCTTGACAGAAGAGCAAGCGCTCTGCACGCTGCGTTCCGTGTACCGAATTCCGAGTTCGAGGCCGCGAACGGCGCCGAACAGCAATTTCCTCGCCGGAACGCCACCGGCGTGCTCCCTGGAAATGCGAATGGGACTGTGATCGGCCAACGCCGATAGAATATTCCGGGCTCGATCCACCAAGTCACAATAATAGACTAGCTCTATTACAGAGGGAGGACGTTATGTCGAGCGGTCTCACGCTGGCCCCGGTCACCGATCTGCCTTCGCGCGATGCTCTCTACGGGAGATTGCTGCGCAGGATCGTGCCGTTCTTACTTCTCTGCTACGTCGCGGCTTACCTCGATCGCGTGAATGTCGGCTTCGCCAAGCTACAGATGCTGAGCGACCTGAAATTCAGTGAAACGGTGTACGGGCTGGGAGCGGGCGTGTTCTTCGTTGGCTACGCCTTATTCGAGGTCCCGAGCAACATCATCATGGTGCGATTTGGTCCCCGCTACTGGATCGCGCGAATCATGATCACCTGGGGCGTGATCTCAGCCGCCATGATGTTCGTCACGTCGCCGACGAGCTTCTACGTCCTCCGCTTCCTGTTGGGCGTGGCGGAGGCCGGATTTATCCCGGCGATCATCTACTACCTGACCATTTGGTTCCCCTCCGCCTATCGCGGCAAAGCCTCGGCGCTGTTTTTGGCGGGAATCCCGCTCTCGGGCATCGTCGGCGGCCCGCTGTCAGGCTGGATCATGACCGCCTTCCATGGAGCGACTGGCCTCCAGGGATGGCAGTGGATGTTCCTGATCGAAGGTCTGCTCGCCTCGCTGCTCGGGATTGTCTGCCTATTCCGGCTCGACGACAACGCGGCCTCGGCGGCTTGGCTCGCACAGGACGAGAAACAGCAGATCGCCGCCGACATCGCCGCGGAGGCGCGCGAGAAGCCGTTGCACACCGCCCGCCACGGTCTGACCAGCGGCCGGATCTGGCTGCTCAGCGGCACCTACTTCTTCTTCACCATGGGTCTTTACGGTCTCAGCTTCTGGCTGCCGACGATCATCCGCGATAGCGGGGTCAAGGATCCGCTGACCGTCGGCCTGCTCACCGCGATCCCTTACACGGGGGCGCTGGTGACGATGTACATCGTCGGATTGAGTTCGGACCGCCAGCGCGAGCGGCGTTGGCATCTCGCAGTCCCCGCCCTCGTGGGAGCGGCGGGGCTCATCGCCAGCGTGCTGGTGGCCCACAGCCCCGCGATGGCACTCGCCGCTCTCACGGTCGCGTCCGCCGGCACCCTCACCTGCATCCCACAATTCTATACTCTGGCGCCGAGCGTTCTCACGGGCGCGGCAGCGGCGACCGGCCTCGCGGTGGCAAACTCGGTGGGCAGCGTCGCGGGCTTCGTGAGCCCGTACCTCCTGGGTTGGGTCAAGGACGCCACCGGCAGCACCGGACAGGGGGTGATGGTGCTCGGCGCCACGCTCGTGATCGGCGCGCTCCTCGTCTTCATCAACCCGGCCCGCCTCGTAAATCGCTGACCCCGGTCCCGCTCAGCCGGCGCGCCAAGCCCGCTCGGCCCGGTCCCAAGCCTCAAGGGGCTGCAGGTCTGGGACCCAGGCGAGGCCACTCTTTGCATCCGACGAGACCGCCTCCCCGGTCACCAACACGTCGAGCAGGGCCGGCCGGTTCGCCATCGCCCGCGCGAGAGCCGCGGGCAGCGCGTCGGCCCGCTCCACACGCTCGGCGTACAGGCCGAAGGCACGGGCCATCGCAGCGTGGTCGGCGTGCTGGAGCCGCGTCCCGACCACGCGCCCGTGCGTGACGGTCTGGTCGTGGACTTCGATCTGCCAAGCTCCGTTGTTAGCCACCACGAACAGGACCTTGGCCCCGTGCCGCTGGGCGGTGTCGAGCTCCATGGCGTTGAATCCGAAGGCGCCGTCCCCGGTGGCGACCACGACGTCCCGTTCGGGCGCCGCGAGGGCGGCGGCGATCCCATAGGGTACGCCGACGCCGATGCAGCCGAACGACCCGGGATCCAGTACAATCCGGGCCGAGAGGCCGACCCGGGCGAAGCTGAGGAAATCGCCGCCGTCCGTGCAGATGATCGCCTCAGAGCCGGCGACCGCCTGCAGCGCGTCGAGCAGCCGGTTCGGGTGCATCAGCCCATCTGAACCATCGGGCGCCGCGCGGGCCTGCTCGCGGAGCTTGTCGACCCGCACGACATGGCCAACCCGCAATGCATCGACCCAGGCTCGATCGACCAGCGGCTCGCGCTTTTCGACGCCGCGCACCAGCGCCGTCAGCGTCTCCCCGGGATCGGCCAGAATTGCCGTCCCGGGGCGGTTGTCGCGGAGTTCCGCAGGCGCCCCGGCGATGCGCAGAAATTGCGCGGCGCTGAATACCGCTGGCGAGCCGTAGGCGAGCTGGAAGTCGAGACGCCGGCCGACCGTGACCACGAGGTCGGCCTCGGCCATCGCGCGGCCGCGCATCGCGGCGACCACGGACGGGTGATCATCTGGCACGAGCCCACGGCTCTCGCCGGTGTCGAGATAGGGACAACCGAGGCGGTCGAGCAGCGCCAGGAGCTGCGGCCCCGCCCCGCGTGCGCCGCGCCCGCTGACGATCAATGGGCGCTTGGCTGCGACCAGCAAGTCGACGGCGCGGTCAACCGCCTCGGGATCGGGCCGCGGCCGCGTCAGGACCCGAGGGCGCATCAGTTCAGGCAGCAAGAGCGGTGCGGGTACGTCGGCCCGCAGCACGTCGGTCGGGACGTCGAGGTAGGCAGGCCCCGGGTCGCCCCCCTCCCCCAGGGCCCGGGCCGCCGCTTCCGCGAGCTCCTGCGGGATGAGGCCAGGCTCGCGCACGGTGCGGGCATAGCGGGTAATCGGGCCGACCAGGCGCGCGTGGTCGAGGTCCTGCAGAGCGCCCCGGTTTTCCTGGGTCCGCGGCGGTGTCCCCGACAGGATCAGGATCGGCGCACGCGAGACGTGCGCGTTCGCGATGCCGGTCATGGCGTTCGTGACGCCCGGCCCCGCCGTCACCAAGGCGACGCCGAGGGCGCCTGTCACCTCAGCCTCACCCTGCGCCATGTGTACGGCCGCGCGCTCGTCGCGCACATCCACGATGCGGATGCCGGCGGCATCGACGGCCATCCAGATCGGCATGATGTGGCCGCCGCAGAGGCCGTAGACCCGCTCGACCCCCCAATTTTTGAGGAACCGCGCGATCACAGACGCGGCTTGGTGTTCCTCGGTTGTGCACATCAGTTCCTCCGCTCAGCCCAACGTTGCAGTCCCGCGAGTCGGTTTGAATTCCGTCCTCAGCGCGAAATTCTTGACTCAGAGTCCCGTCTGCCTTTGCCGCACAAGGGGACGCCGGCTTCTGCGCTGCAATATAAGTTCTATCTTGACGCTCAACCTGCACGATCGTACCGATGGCATACGGAGTTCGGAATTCAATAGCGAGAGCCCGGAATGAGCCAGCCGATCCGCGTGTTGCTGGCCAAGGTCGGCCTGGATGGCCACGACCGTGGCGTGAAGGTGGTCGCCCGGACGCTGCGCGACGCCGGCATGGACGTGATCTACTCGGGCCTGCACCGCACTCCTGAGGAGGTGGTCACGGCGGCGATCCAGGAGGATGTCGACGTGCTCGGCGTCAGCCTCCTGTCGGGGGTCCAGCTCACGGTCTTCCCGAAGATCTTCAAGCTCCTCTCGGAGCAGCAGGCGAACGACCTCATCGTGATCGCGGGTGGCGTGATGCCCGACGAGGACGTCGTCGCCATCAAGGAGATGGGCGTGCGCGAGGTCCTGCTGCAGGACACGCCGCCGGAAGTCATCGTCAGCACCCTACGCCGGCTGGTCGCCGAGCGTGGCGAGCGTTGAGGAGGCGATCATGGAAGCCTGGACCTTCCCGACCGCCTACGACGACAGCTACTTCCCGGACGCCGGCAGTCGCTACTGGTTTCCGCGGCGCGAGACCATGCCGGCGGGGGAGCGCGAGGCCGCAATCCTGGGCCGCCTGCGCGAGGTCTGTAGCTACGCCTACGCCAACGCTCCCTTCTACCGGCGACGCTGGGATGAGGCCGGTTTCCACCCGGACCAACTGAAGAGCCTGGAGGATTTCGAGGACCGGGTTCCGGTGGTCACGAAGGCCGAGCTACGGGCGTCGCAGAACGCGGCCCCACCCTTCGGCGATTATCTCTGCGTGCCCGACCGGGAGATCTTCCATATTCACGGCACGAGCGGCACCACCGGGCGGCCAACCGCGTTCGCCATCGGCCGCAACGATTGGAACGCCATCGCCAACGCCCATGCTCGTATCATGTGGGGCATGGGGATCCGGCCGGGCGACATGGTCTGCGTCGCCGCGATCCTCAGCCTGTATATGGGCAGCTGGGGGGCGCTCGCCGGGGCGGAGCGCCTGGGCGCCCAGTCCTTCCCGTTCGGCGCCGGCGCGCCCGGCATGACTGCCCGCTGCGCCCAGTGGCTGGCAAGCCTCAAGCCCGCGGCCTTCTACGGTACGCCCACTTACGCGCTGCACCTCGCCGAGGTCGCTCGCGAGGAGGGCCTCGACCCGCGCAGCTTCGGCCTGCGCATCATGTTCTTCTCGGGCGAGCCCGGCGCTTCCATCCCCGGCGTGCGCGACCGCATCGCCGAGGCCTTCGGCGCCAAGGTGTTCGACTGCGGCTCGATGGCGGAGATGTCGCCGTTCATGAACGTCTCTGGCACCGCCGAGACCCCCGGCATGCTCTGCTGGCAGGACGTGGTCTACACCGAGGTCTGTGACCCGGCCACCATGCGGCGCGTGCCCTACGGCAGCCGCGGCACGCCGGTCTACACGCATCTGGAGCGCACCTCGCAGCCGATGATCCGGCTCGCCTCGGGCGACCTGACCCTGTGGACCGACGACCCGACCCCGTGCGGGCGCACATACCCGAGCCTGCCGCAGGGCATCTTCGGCCGGATCGACGACATGTTCACGATCCGCGGCGAGAACGTCTATCCGAGTGAGATCGACGCAGCGCTCAACGAGACCTCAGGCTACGGCGGCGAGCATCGCATCGTCATCAGCCGTCAGGCGGCGATGGACGAGCTGCTGCTACGCATCGAGGCGGACGACAGTGTGTTCGCCCGCGGGCCGGAAGGGGTGGAGGATTTCCGCCGCGCGGCCTGCCACCGGTTGCAGAAGATGCTGGGCCTGCGGGCGCAGGCTGAAATCCTGGCAGCCAACACCTTCCCGCGCACCGACTTCAAGGCCCGTCGAGTGATCGACGACCGGGCGGTGTTCCGCGACATGCACGCGCAGATCGCCGACCGGGGGGCTGCGTGACACGGGTCCCCTCCCTCGACCTCGTCGAGCGGATCGCCGCGGGCGCGGTGCCGGCAATCGGGCGGATGATCTCCCGAGCCGAGGCCGGCTCCCCAGAAGCGCGCCCAGCGCTGGCCGAGATCTACGGCCGGGCCGGACGCGCCCACGTGGTCGGCCTCACCGGCGTGCCGGGTAGCGGCAAGTCGACCCTCGTGGCGACGCTCACAGCTCATCTGCGTCGGGCCGGCCAGAAGGTCGGCGTCGTGGCGATCGACCCGTCAAGTCCGTACTCGGGCGGCGCCATCCTGGGCGACCGGATCCGGATGGCCGACCACGTCTGCGACGCGGGCGTCTACATCCGCAGCATGGCCACCCGGGGCGCCATGGGCGGCATGGCCCGGGCCGCCCTCGACGCAGTCGACATTCTCGACGTGGCGGGCTTCGACACCGTGATCATCGAGACGGTGGGCGTCGGCCAGGACGAGGTCGAGATCGCCCGAGCCTCGCACACCACAATCGTGGTCTCGGCCCCCGGGCTCGGGGACGAGATCCAGGCGATCAAGGCCGGCATCCTGGAGATCGCCGACATCCACGTCGTGTCGAAATGCGACCGCAGCGACGCCAACCGCACCCTCACCGACCTGAAGCAGATGCTCACGCTCGGGGCGCTCACCGCCCGGCACGCGGAGTGGCGCATCCCGGTGATCGGCCTCTCCGCCTACAAGGGCGAGGGCTTCGAGTCCTTAATCGCGGCGGTCGAGGACCATCGACGCGTCGCCTTCGAGACCGAGACCGGAGCCCGGCGTCGGCAGGCAATCGCGCGCTTCCGCTTGGAGAAGACCGCCGAGAATCTGCTGATCGAGCGCTTCAGCCGTGGCGCGCAACGCCTCAGTGGCCCGCTGGCGGAGCGCCTCAGTGCGCGGGCCGGCGACCCTTACAGCCTCGCCGCCGCACTCCTCGAACAGGCCCTCGCGTCAGAGGCCGACGAACCCGGAGCATCGTCATGACCAGTCTCATCGACCGGACCACCGTCGACGCGCTGCGCTCAGAGGTGGCCGACTGGGAGGAGAAGGAGGTCGGTGCCTTTATGAAGAAGCAGGCCGAGCGCAAGCCCGCCTTCTTCACCCTCGGCGACATCCCAGTGAAGCGCGTCTACACGGCCGCCGACGCCGCCGAGACGCCGATCGAGGATATCGGGCTGCCCGGCCGCTACCCATTCACCCGCGGTCCGTACCCGACCATGTACCGCTCGCGGAATTGGACGATGCGCCAGATCGCCGGCTTCGGCACCGGCGAGGACACCAACAAGCGCTTCAAGTACCTGATCGCCCAAGGCCAGACCGGCATCTCGACTGACTTCGATATGCCGACCCTGATGGGCTACGACTCCGACCACCCGATGAGCGAGGGCGAGGTCGGGCGCGAGGGCGTGGCGATCGACACGCTGGCCGACATGGAGGCTCTGTTCGACGGCATCGACCTGGAGACGATCTCCGTCTCCATGACGATCAACCCCTCCGCGTGGATCTTGCTCGCCATGTACATTGTCCTGGCAGAGAAACGCGGCTACGACCTCGACAAGCTCTCGGGGACGATCCAGGCCGACATTCTCAAGGAGTATATGGCGCAGAAGGAGTATATCTTCCCGGTGGAGCCATCGGTCCGGATCGTGCGCGACTGCATCACCTACTGCGCCAAGCACATGAAGCGTTATAACCCGATCAACATCTCGGGCTACCACATCTCCGAGGCTGGGTCGTCGCCGCTCCACGAGGCCGCCTTCACGCTGGCCAACCTCATCGTCTACGTCGACGAGGTGCTGAAGACCGGCATGCCGGTCGACGCCTTCGCGCCGCGGCTCGCCTTCTTCTTCGTCTGCCAGGCGGACTTCTTCGAGGAAATCGCCAAATTTCGGGCGCTCCGGCGCTGCTACGCCAAGATCATGAAGGAGCGTTTCGGGGCCAAGAACCCGGAATCAATGCGCCTGCGCTTCCACTGCCAGACGGCAGCCGCCTCGCTCACCAAGCCGCAGTACATGGTCAACGTGGTGCGTACCTCGATGCAGGCGCTCGCGGCCGTGCTCGGAGGCTGCCAGTCGCTCCATACCAACGGCTACGACGAGGCCTTCGCCATCCCCACCGAGGACGCAATGCGCATGGCCCTGCGCACCCAGCAGGTCATCGCGGAGGAGACCAACGTCACTCAGGTCACAGACCCGCTCGGCGGCTCGTACTACATCGAGACCCTGACCACGGAGTACGAGAAGCGTATCTTCGAGATCCTCAAGGAAGTGGAGGAGCGCGGCGGCACGCTGAAGCTGATCCAAGAGGGATGGTTCCAGAAGCATATCGCGGATTTCGCCTACGAGACCGCGATCCGGAAGCAGACCGGCGAGAAGCCCGTAATCGGCGTCAACCGTCTCGTCGACGACACCCCGGATCCGAAGATCGAGACGCACCCCTACGACCAGTCGACCGCCGACCGGCAATGTGCCCGCACCCGCCGGGTCCGGCAGGAGCGCGATCCGGTGAAGTTCGACCTGCTCCTGCAGCAGCTCGTGGCGGTGGCCAAAGATCCGGCGCAGAACATCATGCCGATCACCATCGAGCTGGTCCGCTCAGGGGCAACCATGGGTGACATCATCGAGACGCTGAAGAAGGTCTGGGGTACCTATCGGGAGACACCGGTCTTCTAGGAGCATTTCAGCGTCTTTCAGATCGTAAGCGGCGTTTGGAGGCCAGAGACCGTCGCGCTCTTCGGGATACGACATCAACGTCGCTCGCGGACACTCTGTGGGAGGGTCAGAAGATGGGTTCTCGGCTTTCGGAAATCGCGGCCCACGCTGGCGATCATGGCCAGACCGGACTCGATAACCGGCTACGCGTGGACAAGGACAACCCCGTCATCCAGGCCCTCGGCGCAGTGGACGAACTCAATAGCTGGATCGGTGTCGTAATCGCGCTGTCGGGATCCGATAAGATCCGGTCGTTTCTGTCGCTGGTCCAGCATGATCTGTGCGATCTCGGTGCTCAGATCAGGGGCCCTGGTACGCAGCGCCTGTCACCAAATCACCTCGCGCGGCTAGAGATGCTCGTCGCAGCGCTCAACAGCGAGTTCGGTCAGCTGAAGGAGCCGATCCTCTCAGGAGGCGTTCAATCGGCGGCATTCGCACACGTGGCGCGAACCGTCTGCCGACGCGCCGAGCGGGATCTCTTCACGCTGATGGAGGCGTCCAACCGGTTGGACGGTCTGCAACCTGCCGATCGGGCGCCCGCGACCGATGATTTCGGTCTCCCATATCTCAATCGGCTCTCCGATCTACTGTTTGTCGTCTCACGCTTCGAGAACTGCAATGCCGGGCAGACAGACGTCATGTGGAGGCGCGAACAGAGTCTGAGGTCAGATCCGGTTCAGGTCGGGCGATGAACGGATTGGCCGCGGCTCCGACGGATGAGGTGCGCATACGCCGGAGCGGACGGCTCGGGCATCTCACTTTAAATCGTCCCGCGGTGTTGAATGCCCTGACCCCTGGCATGGTCACCCGAATGCTCGCGGCAATCACGGCGTGGGAAGTCGAGAGCGGGATCAGCGCAATTCTCATCGACGGCGCAGGAGAACGGGGTTTCTGCGCGGGCGGCGACGTCAGGATGCTGCATGCGAGTGGCCGACGCCGGGACGGATTGGCCCAGCGCTTCTGGCATGACGAGTACGTGTTGGACGCGCTGATTGCCCGCTGCACGCGTCCGGTGATCGGGATCATGTCGGGGATCGTCATCGGGGCCGGACTCGGATTGACTGGGCACGCGTCCCACCGGATCGCCACTGAGGATCTGCGCCTCTCGATGCCGGAAGTCGGGATCGGTCTGATCCCGGATGTCGGCGCGACTTGGCTCTTGTCCCGGGCTCCCGGGGAATGTGGGACCTATCTCGGGCTCACAGGCGCGTCCGTCGGCGCCAGCGACGCGATCGCGCTCGGATTGGCCGATCTCTTCATCCCCTCCGAGCAGGTGCCCAGGCTCGTCCAACGGCTCACCGCTTCGGGAAGCGGCACCGATGCCGGAGGGATCGGCGAGATCTTGGCGTCGTACGCGGAAACGCCCGACACGGCGCCCCTCTCGGCTCGGCGTGCCCTCATCGACCGCTGTTTCGGTTTCAACAGCTTAGAGGAGATCGTCGCCGCGTTGGCGCGCGAGGACGATGCGTGGGCCGGCACCGTGCTTGCCCTCCTTCGAACCCGATCACCGACCAGCCTTAAGATCTCGCTCGCCGCGCTGCGGGCGGCGAGGGAGTTCAACTCCCTCGAGGACTGCCTCAGGCTCGAATTCCGGCTGGTGTGCCGGATCCTCGACGGCCATGACTTCTACGAAGGTGTTCGGGCTGTCGTCATCGACAAGGATCGCACGCCTCAGTGGAAGCCAGATCGGATTGAGGACGTGTCGTCGGAGGTCGTGCGCGCCTATCTCGATCCGCGTGACGCCCCGGAGGTCGCGTTCATCGCCCGTCCGGTGGATGCAGCGGTCGGCTGAGCGGTGTCCGGACGGACGGCAACCCTCTACGGCGTTGGGATGGGCCCGGGGGATCCGGACCTGCTGACCGTGAAGGCACAGCGTATCCTGATGCGGGCGCCAGTGCTGGTGCATTTCTGCAAGCGCGGGAAGCGGGGCAACGCCCGCACCATCGCGGACGCGATCCTGCGCGACCCCGCCCGCGAGATGGCGCTGGCCTATCCCTACACCACCGAGATCCACCCCGAGCATCCGGACTACGTGGCGGCGCTCGCGGGCTTCTACGACGACGCGGCCGGGCGGCTCGCCGACCATCTCGGCGCCGGACGCGACGTGGCGATCCTGTCGGAGGGCGACCCGTTCTTCTACGGCTCGTTCATGCATCTGTGGCGCCGCCTCAAGGACCGCTTCCCCGTGGAGGTGGTGCCGGGCGTGACCGGCATGTCCGGCTGCTGGACCCGGGCCGGCACCCCGATCACCTGGGGCGACGACGTCCTCACGGTCCTGCCCGCGACCCTGTCGCTCGCCGCGCTGACCGAGCGCCTGCGCGCGACCGATGCCGCGGTCGTGATGAAGCTCGGGCGTCACCTGCCCAAGGTGCGCGCGGCGCTGGCCGCCTCCGGGCTGCTGGAGCGCGCGGTCTATGTCGAGCGCGGCACGATGGCGGGCGAGCGCGTCGTGATGCTGGCCGACAAGGCCGACGACGACGCGCCCTACTTCTCCATGGTGCTCCTGCCCGGCGAGGGGCGCAGGTCGTGAGCACCGCGTCGCGCGTCCCGGCTCGCGGTCACCCGAAATTCGGCTCCGGATCTCCCGTGGGCTCGAAAGCGGAGAGAATCGCGGCGCGGTCGACGTCATCGAGTGCGGCGGGCTGCCAGGCCGGACGGTTGTCCTTGTCGACCAGGACGGCGCGCACACCCTCGTAGAAATCATGACCCTGCATTATCCGCGTGACCAGGCGGTACTCCGTCGAGATCGCCTCCGGCAGGGTCAAATTGAGGCCGCGCCGCATCTGCTCCTGGGCGAGGCAGAGACTGGTCGGTGAACGGCTGCGGATCGTGCGCGCAGTCGCGGCGGCAAAGTCCGATCCGGCAACCGCGTCGAGGTTGGCCAGGACGGCTTGGACGCTGCCGGCCGAGAAGCAGGCGTCGAGTAGGCCTGCCTCCCGCACCACCGGACCAGCGGATGGCGGAGGGCTGGCGTGGGCGGAAAGGACCGTGTCGATCGGCCCGCCCTTAGCGAGACCGTCGAGCACCGCCGGGAAGTCCGCGGCCTTCGCGGCATGCGTGGCGAGGCCCAGCGCGAGGGCGTCCCCCGGGCCGATCCTGTTGCCGGTCAGGGCGAGATAGGTGCCACTATGGCCGGGTAAGCGCGGTAGCAGGTAGGTGGTGCCGACATCCGGGATGAAGCCGATGCCGACCTCTGGCATCGCGAAGGCGTAATTCTCAGAAGCAACACGGTAGGGCCCGTGAACCGAGATGCCGACCCCCCCGCCCATGACGATACCGTCGATAAGCGCGACGATGGGCTTCGTGTAGCGGGCCATGGCGGCGACGAGGTCATACTCGCCGCGCCAGATGTCGAACATCATCGCGTGCTCGCCGGTGCGGGCCGCCTCGTAGATGCGCCTGACGTCGCCGCCGGCGCAGAACGCGCGTCCGCCGCTACCCCGAACAACCACACGCGTAACACACGCGTCATCCTCCCACGCCCGCATCTGCGCGCGCATCGCCCTGATCATGCCGAGCGTCAGAGCATTCAGCGCCTTGGGGCGATTCAGCGTTATGAGACCGAGCGCCCCACGTCGCTCGAAATCCACTTCGTTGGAACAGGCCATTTTCACCACGGCGTGCGGTTGCTCGTCTTAAAGTGGAATCGCCTCCGTGATCAACGCAATAGCCTGTCGCAGGGCTGCCGCATCGTCCTTCCGAGTCGAGTCCGTCGCCGTCGCGAGGCGCCGGCGAGCGGTTGGGTCCTCGGGGAAGGCGGCGGCCAAGCCCTCGTAGATCTCGACCGACTTGCGCTGTTCGTCCGGAATTTTGGAGAAGAACAAGCAGTTGGCGTATTCAATTTTAAGGAAGTACCCCACTGTCCGGTCAAAACGCGCCGTGACGGGTGTTTCCAGCAGCGGCCCGAGCCCCTCGATCGCCTCACGAAAATTCACCGCGGCCGTGACGTAGTTCGTGCGTGCTTCCTCACGAGAGTTTGCCTCCTACCCGTCGATGATCAGGCCCTAGCCGACCTCGACCACACCGACCATCTCGCTGGAAGCCACACCCCTGAGAGCCGCAACGATGGCGTTGCGATCGGTCGGCTGTGATGTCGCAGACTACGTTTCCAGCGATGGCATACTCTTCAGCTGATTAACATCTGCCCCGCCGTGAACGGCGGGGATTTTCGGAGCTTTCAGCCTCGTACCGAACGAGTTGGACGAGCAGAGACCACGCGGCATCGTGAATGGAATGCGCGAGCATCCCTCGCTTGAGCGCAGTCAGGTTGAGGTCTTCGAACGCGATGCTGCGGTAGCGGGAGACCAGGGACCGGGAAAGCCTATGCGGATGATCCCGACGCTGCCGGGCGATCCTTGCCGACCCAGCAGCCAGCCGCGCCCTGGCCTCGAGGCGGCGCTCCGAGCCTCGTTGGCACCGAGCCAGTGCACGCTGTCGCCTACTCTGCGCCTTCTGCACCGTGCGAGCAAACCGAGGTACCGGGACCGTGTCGCCGTCGCTGGTGGCGATGAGGCTGTTCAGGCCGAGATCGATGCCGACCGTACCCGTGCCGCACGCCTCGGCAAACGCGGCCTCGACGCTGAACACGACGTACCACTTGCCCTGCTGTCGCGTGAGGATCGCCGTGCCCAGTTCGTCGTCCTCTGGTAGGGCGCGATGCCACACAACCTTGATGCCGCCGAGCACGCCCAAGCGCCGATCCTTCCGGATCGTCAGCTCGTCGCCGACCCGGAAGGTCGCTGCATGATAGCGGGCCGACGCACGGAAGCGCGGGAGGCCGTGGCCGCACTTGAAGAAGGCAGTATAAGTTTGATCCAGCCGGCGCAGCACCTGTTGCAGGGCGGAGAACGACCAGCGTCCAAGCCCGTCCGGGTCGCTTCGCGGCACGCCTCCAACTCGCTGGCTTGATGCTTGTAGCGCAGGCTCATGCCGCGGCGGCGGTATGCCTCGACGCGCTTGCAAGCCGGCGTTGTACAGACCGCAGAAATCGCGGAGCTTTGCGTAGAGCGCTGTATCCTGCGTCCGGTTTGGCCGGAGCCGATACTTGTAAGAGCGCACAGACACCGCTCAGCTGCCCTTCTGCGCGGCGATGTGGGCTTTGACCACCTTGGCGCTGACGTGGTCGACTGAACCCGCATAGTAGGAGCGCGACCACGGCGTTCGCAGGCGCAAGCGCAGCGCCGGGAGCTTCTGGCGCATCAGCCGAGACGAGCGGCCTTTGAAGCGATTGACGATCTCGGCGACCGCAAGCGTTGGGTCTGCCTCCACGAACAGATGCACGTGATCGGGCATCACCTCGATCGCGTGGGCGATCAACTCTGCCTTGTCCGCAACCTCTGCGATGATCTCCCGCATCCGCGTGTCGTAAGGCGCGATCAGCACCTTGCGCCGGTACTTTGGCACCACACGAGGTGGTACTTGAGGCTGAAGGTTGCGCCCGCGTTGTGCCGATAGCGGCTCATTCAAAACATTATATCAAGGGCGTTTATCTTTCACGAGCTCGTCGGCCCATCCGCATGCAACCGACGCCTGAAGGCGACGGTCCCCTGCGGAAGTGACTATGAGTCTTGAGGTCTGATCGAATGCCCTCGCTTCCTGCTCGCCATGTCATTCTGAGAACGACTTTCCGAAATCGGAACTTACCGCGCCGGATGGTGCGCCAGTCGCCGAAAGCGAAGAGCCGAGTCGCTCAGATCCGTCCGCCGGTGGCTCGCCCGGCGCGAGCTACGACCGGGTCCCGAACAGCCTGCGAGCGGAGCAGCAGGGCCCGGAGTCGAGAGAGCTCAAGCTTCACGGAGCGGGCGCGCAGTGCCCTCCCGGGGCCCAATCTCTCAGTACCGAGCCCTGAGGGGCGCCGGCGTAGCCGGGGCCGGATCACCAACATACAAGGGAGCGACGACGCGCAGCCATCCTCGCGTGTCCCGACCGCCATAGTTCCGCTCGATCACGTCGCGGGTGAGATAGGCCTGCACCGTGAAGGGACCGAAATCGTAGCCCACGAGTCCGCCGACGGCGAACTGCCCTTGGGAACGGTACGAGGAAAACCGCGTCGGGAGGTCGGTCGATCCGAACGCGACAGGACCGAGCTCCCACTTGCCGAAGTGTTTCGTCGCGGTCAAATCGAGGTTCAGGTAATCCGGATATATGGCTCCATTCTTCGTGGTCGGCCCGACGATGGTGCCGTAATACAGATTGGCCGCGAGATTGTAGCCGTCAGCGGTGTACCCGATCGCAAACCGCTGGTTGATTGTGGTCGTCTCCGCATCGAGGTTAGTCCCCGAAGGCAGATAGGCCGCCAAAAGGTAGCTGACGCCGACGCCTCCGCCCAGATCCCAGGCGACGATGCCGGAAATAAAAAAGTCGGTGAGGCCGCCCTGCGTGCGCGTTCCGGGGCTAGAGACCCAGATGTTGGGCATGGCCACGATCAGCCCGAAATGCCCGTCGAAGATGCGAAGCGGCGTAGCCCAGACTAGGACGGGAATGTTGAGCCCGAGATCGGTATGGGCAGGTTGCGTGCTGCGGCGGCCGAAGTTGAACGTATTGATGAAGTAGAGGCCGTCCGGCAGCGGCGTAGCAACCGCGAGCCCGATCGTCTGGCCTGGCTCTGAGACGGACGCGGCGTCAGCCACCGTCGTGGCAGCGAACAGGCTGGCAGCAGCGAGAACAAGGCTGGTGTACCGCATCGCGTATCCTCATTGGGTTCGATGAACGTCTTCGCGCGCCGAAGCCGCGCTGGCGGGCCGGCCTCAATGGCGGCCAAGCTCGAGCCGATCCCGTCCGCGCGAACGCGCCGGCAGCCCGAGTTCATGGATCGGCCGGCTTAACGGCCGGCCGGGTCGATTTGCGGAAGAAGTGCGCCACGATCCGGATCGTCTCCGGGACTGATCCCGTCACGAAGTTGCGTCAGTGGTTTTTTCACCGAACTGACGTGGATCCACGTTAGATGCCCGCAGCTGCGGTCGAAGATTCCGCCACTAGATTCGGCATCTCTGCTTTAGTCAAGTTCTGATGCCGGGCGTTGATAAGGCGAGTCGATGTGTGTCGAGACGAGTTTTGTCTCGGACGGGGAGTGCGAGATCGCGGAAGGTCGAGAACTGGACATCGGTCGTCCTCAGATTTGCGGTTGGCAGGGCCGGCAACGGCGCGGTGCCGGGGACAGTGTTGGGCGGGTGCTCGCGCGACCGGTCCCAGCCATCAGCAAAGGTCAGAGACGACTGACGGATCGCCTCGCGCGCCGATCCGACCTGATCTGAGACAGGCCTCTTGATCAGATCAGCTGACACGAGGTCTCAGCCAGTATCCTCCCTCGTTCTTATGTGGCGGCGCTGCTGCGCGAACCATCTGTTCTGTAAGACTAGACTATTGCTGCTCGCAAGCGAGTCAATCCGGAAAAATAACACCGGATGGAGCTGTTGTAAGATTAGCACATTGTCTTACCTGGACAGAGCGTCCGGAGAGACGTGGTTCGGCTAAAGTTGCAAAACGCGACAGTGTAGCTGAATGCGACAAGTGTAGCGCGTGGTTGTTTTGGCGGAGAACCCTGAAACCTCGGCCTTCAGGCCGGGGAGGCCGCGCGTCGGCGCGGCGTGAAGGGTTGGTGAGATGCGCGCCTGGTGATAGAGACGAATTGTGACCATCGCCCGCGGCTTCCGCTACAAGCTGGAACCGCTGCCCGAGCAGGAGGGCCTGTTCCGGCAGTGCGGTCACTGTGCCCGCGCGGTTCACGTCGCAGACCTATGCGGCCTGCGGTGTAGTCGGTGCCAGAAGCCGCGAGAGTCAAGCGAGCTTCACCTGCGTCAGCTGCGGCCACTGCGATCACGCCGACATCAACGCGGCGATCAACATCCAACGGCGGTGGAACACACCGTTGCTGGACGTGGAGGGTGTGCATCAGCAGCCTGTCGAAGCGTCAACTGGACGAGACCTCACCGTCTCCGAAAATCCCCGGCCTTCACGGCGGGGAAGATGTTAACACCTGTGATCAGGCAAGTGCGGAGGTGCTGTGGAGCATCGATCCGGAGCTTGCCGCGGCCAACAGGTCGGAAACTCAACCCAGAGCCGCCTGAGCAGCTTAGGTGGGATCGTTCACGGCCGGATACTCTGAGGCGCTCTCCCGGTGCTGGCAGAGGCGAACCTAGGCCGCCTCCCGGAGACACAGCGCCTGCTGGACCGGTGCGGAGGACGCTTCGGCGGTCCCGTCCCGGGGGCATCGCGACGCCCGCGCGTGAGCCATGCACGATCAGGGCGTGATCGCGACTTTCAGAACCCCGTCGCGCTGATTGGCGAAGAGTTCATAGGCGTCCTCGATCTCTTCCAGTTTGAAGCGATGGGTCACCAGCCCGGATAGATCGGCGCGCCCTGAGGTGACGACCTCGAGCATGCGGCGCATGCGCTCCTTTCCACCCGGGCACAACGAAGTCCGGATCGATTTGTCTCCGAGCCCGGCCGAGAAGGCGTCCAGCGGGATCTTAAGGTCCGTCGAATAGACGCCGAGGCTTGAAAGCACCCCACCCGGGCGAAGCACACGCAAGGCAGCCTCAAAGGTCGGCTGCGTGCCGAGTGCCTCGATGGCGACGTCGACGCCGCGCCCGTCGGTCAGGCGCATGATGGCCGCGACGGGGTCCTCTGCCTTGAAGTCCACAACGGCGTCCGCACCCATCCGCTTGGCCATCTTCAGGCGCGCCGGGACCGTGTCGACGGCGATGATGCGGGTTGCGCCCATGAGCTTCGCACCCGCCGTCGCGCAGAGCCCGATCGGCCCCTGCGCGAAGACCGCGACCGTGTCACCAATCTTGATCTGCCCGGTCTCGGCACCGGCCAAGCCCGTTGACATGATGTCAGGGCACATCAGGACTTGTTCGTCGCTGACGCTGTCGCTGATGGGCGCGAGATTCGCCATCGCGTCGGGGACGCGCACGTATTCGGCCTGGCAGCCATCGATCGTATTGCCGAACTTCCAGCCGCCGATCGCCTTCCAGCCGTGCCGGGTTCCCGCACCGTCCTGGGCGCCGCAGCCGCACAGGCACGCGTGGCTCCAGCCGGATGGCGTGATGGCGCCGGCGATGACCCGTTGTCCCTCCGTGAAGCCGCTGACGCCGGAACCCAACTTCTCGATGATGCCGACTGGCTCGTGCCCGATGGTCAGGCCCTTCTCGACGGGATATTCGCCCTTCAGGATGTGGACGTCGGTTCCGCAGATCGTGGTCGTGGTGATCCTGACCAGCGCGTCCTGCGGGCTGATATCCGGGATCGGCTTCTCGTCGAGCACGATCCGGCCCTTCTCCACGAACACCGCCGCCTTCATCCTGCGCTGCATATCGGTCTCCTCGCCGCTTCACGCTCCGACGTTCTCTCGAAGAGGCTGGCGCGGCTCACCCTGTGGGCCGCGCCCCTCAAAGACGCGCATCTCCGGCCTTCTGTGCAGCCCGTCCGAGCCTTAGATGTCTCGCCTCTGCATCGCGCCGGCGATGTGATCGGCCTGCCGGATCGCGAGCGCCACGATCGTGAGCGTGGGGTTGCAAGCCGCGCCCGAGGTGAACTGGCTGCCGTCTGAGATGAACAGGTTCTTGATGTCGTGCGTCCGGCCGAACTTGTTGACCACGCCGTCGCGCGGGTTCGCGCTCATGCGATTGGTGCCCATGTTGTGGGTGCTCGGATAGGGCGTCGTGGGATACGTCACCGTCGCACCGACGGCCTCGTAGACGGCCGCACCCTGCCGGTAGGCGTGGTTGCGCATGGCGATGTCGTTCGGGTGGTCGTCGTAGTGAACGTTTGCGACCGGCAGCCCATGCTTGTCCTTTGCCGTCGGATCGAGGGTGACGCGGTTGCTCTCCTGCGGCATGTCCTCCCCAATCAACCACATGCCGGCCATGCGAGGATACGTCTCGAGAGCGCTGGTGAAGCTGCGGCCCCAGGCTCCCGGGTTGAGGAACGCCGCCATGAAGGGAAGCCCGATCGAGATCGTCTCCATCTCGTAGCCACCGTTGAAGCCGCGCGAGGGATCGTGGCGCGCCTCATCGCGGATGATGCCCGCCATGGTGGTGCCGCGATACATGTGCACCGGCTTCTCGAACGTGGCGTACACGGAACCGGTCATATGGCGCATGTAGTTGCGCCCGACCTGACCCGACGAGTTGGCCAAGCCGTTCGGGAACAGGGATGAGGCACTGTTGAGCAGAAGCCGAGGGCTTTCGAGCGAGTTGCCGGCCACACACACGACGCGCGCCTTCTGACGCTGCAGGGCACCGGTTTCGTCGAAGTAGGTGACCCCCGTGACCTTCCCGCTTCGATCATGCTCGATCCGCGCCACATGACTGTTGGGCCGAACCTCGAGGTTGCCGGTCGCCTCCCCTTGAGGAATCTCCGTGTACAGCGTCGACCATTTGGCGCCCGACTTGCAGCCCTGGAAGCAAAAGCCGATCTGCTGGCAAAAGCCGCGCCCGTCGCGCGGCTGACTGTTGATCGCCATGCGCCCGGTGCTGACCTCTTTATAGCCGAGTTTGCGCGCGCCGGCCTCCATCACTTTGAAATTGTTGTTGCCCGGGAGCCCGGGGATGTTGTTCGTGCGGGTCACCCCCATCTTCGTCTCGGCCTTGTCGTACCATGGATCGAGGTCGGCCTTGATTATGGGCCAGTCCAGGAGATTTGCGCCTTTCACGCCGCCGTAGGCCGACGCGATCTTGAACTCATGTTCGTCAAATCGGAGCGAGGCGCCCGCCCAGTGAACGGTCGATCCACCGACCGATTTCACGATCCACGCGGGGAGATTCGGGAAGTCCTGCGCGACGCGCCACGAGCCGGACGCGACCCGCATGTCGGTCCACGCGAGTTGGGCGAAGCTCTCCCACTCGTCGTTTACGAAGTCTTGGATCTCGTTGCGCGCACCGGCTTCCAGCATCACGACCTTGACGCCGCGCTGCGCGAGTTCATTGCCGAGCGTGCCGCCGCCGGCGCCGGAGCCTACGATCACGACGACGCCGTCGTCATTCAGATCAAACTGGGCCATCATCATCCTCCCTAGGTATCTTTTTGTCTACCACTGCCAGCTTCAGGTCTTGGGAAGCCAATCGATGTCATTGAATCCGCGGTTGATGTAACCGCCCTTGTCCGCAGATGGCCCCTCGTAGCCGAACTTCTTCCAAAGCTCGTGCTGATTGTAGAGCGACACGACCAGATCGGATCGAAGCTTCTTGAAGAAATCGGTCTTCTCGACACCTTCGAGGAGTTTGACCCGCTGCTCCTCCCAGCCAACGTCGACGTAAGGAACGCCATGCCGCTTCTGAGCATCGGCATCCAGGTGCCGCACGCCGTCTTCGAGCATGGTTTTAATCGCCGGATCGCTCGCAGCCTTGCCGTTCCACGGCTTGATGGCATTGACGTAGTAGACGTCCCCGAGAAAATCGTGTGGGTAGATATCGCGAGCGACCTTGACCAGTGTTTTCATCGTGAGCGGAGCCAGTGGGCCGTCTTCTGCCCAAGCGTCAGATACTGACAGCTCCGCAGAGCTGGCGATCGCCGCAGCGGGCAGACCCGCGGCCATCCCCTTGAGGAGGAAGCGGCGGCTGTATCGGTTTCGCGGGTCGACTGTTCTCATAATGACCTCCCTTTCAATCGCGGTCGATGGTTAGACAAAGCGTCCGCCGCGCTCGATCACTTCGATCTTGTATCCATCTGGATCCGTGATGAAGAAGAATCGCGCCAGGATGGCGCCGCGGTGCTTGAATTCGCGGATGGGCCCGACCGAGATTCCGGCGCTCGACAGTCGCTCATGCTCAGCCTCGAGCGAGTCGACCGTGACGGCCAAATGGCCGTAGCCGTCGCCGAGCTGGTACCGCTCCGTCCGGTCGTGATTGACGGTGAACTCCAGCTCGAATGGTGAGAGCTCATTGCGCAGATAGATCAGCGAAAAACCATCGAAATCGAGCCGGTCGGCTACTTTCAGTCCGAGAACCTGGTCATAGAATGCGATCGATTTGATGTCGTCGAGAACACGGATCATCGAATGGACCAGCTTAGTGCCCATGTCAGTGTAGCTCCTTCAGATAGCCGATGATCGCCGATCGAACCTCGGCCTTGGATTGCCGGTAGGGCATGATCGCCCCAGGAATCATCGCCTGCGGGTTGGTCAGCCAGCGGTCCAAGCGCGCCTCGTCCCAGGTCCAGTCGGCCTTGGAGAAGCCGGCCGAGTAGTGATAGCCGGCCACCGTCCCGGCTTTTCGCCCGATCACGCCGAACAACGTCGGCCCCTGCCGCGGAGGATCTGTCGTGTTGATCGAGTGGCACGTCGCGCACTGGCGCTCGAAGAGCACTTGACCGGAAGGAAGCTGAGCCACCGGCTGTCCGACTTGCGCGCGAGCAGATCCGAATTCGGTTAAGCCGCATGCGATCCAAAACAGCGTTGCCAGAACTAGACCGTACTGAAGCCGGGGCATGATTACTCCATGTTATGAGACGCAAATCGCTTAGCCGAAATTGCCCTGGCTTCGCGAGCGTCGGATGTCTCGATACTGGCTCGCTACGGATCTCGTCGATATCTTATAGGGTATCGCCGGACACTGTGGCGCTCATTTTGAACTCACATCTTATTTCTGGAATACAAAAGCGTCTTTTCCACAACGATCGCGGACCTAGCGCTGTTTGACGCTTCAACCGATCCGGGATCCTCCGCGACCTGGCATTGTGAGCGAAGTCGACAGCTACGGCCTCGCTCCTCACATCGCGCGCGACCATCGCACCATGGTCGCCGTCGCGGTTATTCTGCGGCGACCTTGTGGGCCTGCGACCCGTCCGTGTAGGTCCCGGCCTGCAGGCGCTTGCCCGGGGCGGCGCGGCCCGGCAGCGGCGGCAGGGCCTTGGCCTTCTCCAGGTCGATCCCGGCGCCCTCGGCGACGCGGCGGCCGTAATCCTCGTCGGCGTGCCAGAAGTGCCAGACCATCCGCAGCTGGATCGGCTCCGGGCACTGCTTCATGTCGGCCACGAGGTTGGCGATCAGGTCCTCGCGCTCCCAATCCTCGAAGGAGCGGTAGCGCACACCGGCCTGGGTGTAGTCGTCCTCGGTCCGCGAGGTCTGGTAGCGGCCGAGGCGGCCCTCCACCGGCTGGTGGTAGTCCTTCGCGGGCTTCGGCGCCTCGCGCAGGCCCTCGGACAGGGTCGAGGGCTCGTAGTTGATGTGCTTGTTCGGGCCGGTGCCGTCGACCGTGTAGGCCATCTGACCGTCGCGCTGGTTCGAGTAGACCTTCACGCCGGGCTGCGGCGCATTGATCGGCAGTTGGAGGTAGTTGGCGCCGACGCGGTAGCGCTGCGTGTCCGAGTAGGACAGCGTCCGCCCCTGCAGCATCTTGTCGTCCGAGAAGTCGATGCCGTCGACGAGCACGCCGGTCCCGAAGGCCGACTGCTCGACCTCAGCGAAGAAGTTGTCCGGCACGCGGTCGAGCACCATCCGGCCGCAGGGCAGCAGCGGGAATTGGTCCACCGGCCACAGCTTCGTGTCGTCCAGCGGGTCGAACGACAGGTGGTCGTTCGGGCCGTCCGGCATGATCTGCACGGCGAATTCCCATTCGGGGAAGTTGCCGGCCTTGATGTTGTCGTACAGGTCGCGGGTCGCGTGGCCGACATCCTTGGCCTGGATCTCGGACGCCTGCTGCGAGGTCAGGTTCCGGACACCCTGCTTCGGGATCCAGTGGAACTTGCAGAGCACCGCCTCGCCCTGGTCGTTGACCAGCTTGTAGGTGTTGACGCCCGAGCCTTCCATCTCGCGGTAGTTGGCCGGGATGCCCCAGGGCGACTTCAGGTGCGTCACCATGTGGATCGACTCGGGGTGCTGGGCCACGAAGTCGAAGAAGCGCCACGCCTCCTGGCGGTTCGTCACCGGATCCGGCTTGAACGCGTGGATCATGTCGGGGAACTTGATCGCGTCGCGGATGAAGAAGACCTTGAGGTTGTTGCCCACGAGGTCCCAATTGCCGTCGACGGTCTTGAACTTCACCGCGAAGCCGCGCGGGTCGCGCTCGGTCTCCGGGCTCTCCTTGGCGCCGGCCACGGTGGAGAAGCGCACGAACATCGGCGTCTTCACGCCGGTCTCGTTCAGCACGCGGGCGCGGGTGTACTTGGAGGCCGGCTCGTCGCCGATCTTGCCGTAGGCCTCGAACCAGCCGTGGGCGCCGGCGCCGCGGGCGTGCACGACGCGCTCCGGAATGCGCTCGCGATCGAAGTGCGTGATCTTCTCGATGAACTGGTAGTTCTCGAGCGTCGCGGGCCCGCGCTCACCGACCGTGCGGGTGCTCTGGTTGTCGCGGACCGGATGGCCCTGGCGGGTGGTCAGATAAGGCTCGTCGGGCATAACCTTTGAACTCCAGATCCGATCGCGATCGGTTTCTCTCCCGCGGAGAAAGACCAGAATACATACTGGACTTTTCGTCACCCCGACGGGATCAATTGCCTATGTTCTTAGTTTTACCAATTTCATAGTACAGTGAAGCGACAAAATACCCACAAGTCAATGCTCTGCGTGTAGCAAAATAGGACTTTGTGGGTGCGACGTTCACTGCAAATCCGGCAGAGTTCTCGTGAAGGGTTTGCTCTCTGCAATGAAGCGCGCGGCGAGCACGAGCGCGCCCATGGAAAACTCTTTCCCGTGGGCCGCAATCATACGCTCGGAAAGCTCCGCGATCTCTCGGAAGAACGCGTCCTTGCTGTCGTTCTCAGGTTGTTTCGTCTCGGCTTGGGACATGATGGTCTCCTCTTGGCCGCTTCGCTCATTTGAACAGCTGCGGCGGGAAGGTGATGATGCTGGCCTCGCCCGCCTCTGTGCCGAAGACGAGTGACTGCCCGTCGCGAGACCAGGTCATCTCCGTGACGGGATCTCCACCCGGCGTACGGACAACCAGTTCGTCGCGCTCCCCGATCGGCGCCACAACCACCATCCCGTTCTCGTAGGCGGCGGCGATGAGCGCGCGTTGTGGATGGACGGCGATGGCCTTCACCGTCGCCAGCCCGGAGCGCCCGGTCGGCAGGCTTCGCGGTTCCGTGACTTCGGTCTCGAACTGTTCGACGGGCCAGACGATGATGCGGTAGGCGCCGCTGGTTGCGAGCAGACGTGACGTCGAGTCCCAGCTGAGGGCACGGACCGGCGCCGGATAATTCGGGAGACCGATGGTCCGCAGGACACGACCGTTCTCAAAGCGCAGCAGCGCGACCCCACCGCCGGTGAGCGAAGCCGCGAGCCAACGTCCGTCCGGACTCCAGGTCAGACGCTGGGGGTCGAGCGCGGTTAGGACCTCGACGCCACGGCGAGGGTCGGTGACGTGGCGGAGCGTCAGGCCGACTCCTCCATGTGCCAGCCAGTCTCCACCGGGAGCGGCAGCCACGGGCGCGGACGCCCGATCGCTCTGCAGCAGAGGATGGATGCTGGCGTCCCCGGGAGCGGCGGTCATCAGCGCCTGACCGAGCGCGACCAGCACGCTGCCATCGTTCATCTGCGCGAGCGCCCGGAGCGGTTGCTCGACGCTCGCCAGCCGCGTGGTGTTTCCGTCCGGCGCGACGATGTTGAGCGCACCCGAGATGCCGCCGGCGAGGAAGCCCGCGGCACCGAACGCAGCGACGTGGCGATGTCCCGCCTCCCCTGCCACGACGATGATCGGCGCCGTGCCGCTGCGGCGGGGCGTGATCGTTGCCCGTCCGGTATCGCCCGCGACGTGGTAGCGATCGACAGCCGAGTCGGGATCCGCGACGGGCGCGAGCGCGAGACCACCGTCGGCCAGTGCAAAAGCAGCCGTCGTCTCCGTCGCGTCGAGGGCGATCGCGGTAACAGCCGACCCCAATGCCCAGCGCCGTCCGAGCAGATCAATCAGGTTCGTAGCATTCATAGCGACAGTGGCTCTATTCGCGCGCCGTGGATCAGGACGTCCTCTGGGCGGCAATCTGCTGGTCGACAGCCGCGAGTTCGCGTTCCAGTTGGTCGATCTCGGTCTCGAGCGCGGTGATCGTCGCCTGAAATCCGTCGTCGCGCCCAGTCGTCTCGGCGGCTTCGCCGGCGTGTGGCGACTGGCGTCGCTCGGCGAGCGCCGCGATCTGGTTCCCGAAGGCCAGCTGTTGACAGGTCACCATCTGAGCCTGCGCAGCAGAGATCCGGCCGCAGAGTTCGAGGCGGGCCCGCAGGAGATCGTCCAGCGTTCGGCTCGGTTCGGCCATCGCGTGTGATCCTCTCGTGGAGCGTCGCCGCAACGGCGGCCGGGCATAAGCGGTCGGGCAGACGTCCGTAGGGATAAAAGCCGGTCTGGTCCCGTGGTCCCGGCCGCGAAGGTGTCAGACAGGCCTCAGGCATCGGCATCGTCCTTCCGGCGGCTCTCCTGAAATGTCGTGACCTCGGCGAGAATGGCCGGCAGCCCCTGGGGCGAAGCGGCAAAATGTGCCTCGGCCTGCTCGATGAGCGAGCGGAGATCATCCCAGAGATCGACGCGCTGGAGATCGGGTGGCGTGATGTTGGTCGTCTGAAAGTCGCCGAGCCCGAACCGGTGTCGAAGAGAGATCCCGTTGTGAACGAACTCGGCCAGTTCACGCGCGTGTGTGTCGACGAACGGCCGCAGGAGAGGATGATCGCCGTAGCCGATGCCGCACGCGGTCAGCGACTCCTCAATGAAGCTCTGAAAGTGGTCGACGAGTGTCTGTTGGCTCTCGCCGACGATTCTGAGGATGAACGTCACGTCGCGGTCCGCGACAGCGAGAATGCGCGTGGCGACGTCCGCGGCTGAGGCGCTCGGCGTTCCGGGCGGCGTAGTCATGAGCGGCGCCTGCCCTTGAGGTGGTGAATTTGGCGGTAGATCGTGCTGCGCGCGACACCGAGCCGGCTGGCCGCGACGGAGACGTTTCCGTTCGCGTCGGCGATGGCCTGCTCGATCGCGCGCCGTTTGGCGTCCTCCAGGCGATCGGTCGGAAGCGCGGCGTCTATGTGCTGCGACGCTACCGGTGGGAGAGGATCACGACCTGCCGGCGTGTCGGCGATCATCTCTTCGGGCAGATCCGTGAAGCCCACCGGTTCGCCGCTCGACAGAAGCACCAACCCCTCGATCAGGTTGCGCAACTCCCGCACATTGCCCGGCCAATCGTAGCGCTGCAGAAAGGCGAAGACGTCCGGCTCGAAACGCAGCGGCGGACACCCGTGCCGGATCGAGAGCTCCCTGTTGTAGTGCTCGATCAGGGCCGCGATGTCATCCGAGCGCTGGCGCAGCGGCGGGATCGTGATCCGCACGACGCTGATCCGGTAAAAGAGATCCCGCCGGAAGCGGCCCTGCTCGACCTCCAGCTTGAGATTGCGGTTGGTCGAGGCCACGAGCCGCACGTCGACGGGGCGCGGCTTGCTATCGCCAAGCCGGGTGACGGCGCGCTCTTCCAGAGCACGCAGGAGATAGGGTTGCAGGTCCAGCGGCATCTCGCCGATCTCGTCGAGGCTCAGCGTGCCGCCGTGAGCCTGTTCGAAGCGGCCCGCGCGCCCTTCGCGCGTCGCACCCGTGAACGCTCCGGGCGCGTGGCCGAACAGTTCGCCGCCGAGCAGATCCTTTGAGATCGCACCGCAATTGAGGGCGACGAAAGGTTCGTGGCCCGTGGTCGAACCGACCGTATGGGCAAGCTGGGCGAAGAGCTCCTTGCCGACACCGGTCTCGCCTTCCAGGAGGATCGCGGTGCGTCCCCGAGCGGCCCGGACGACGCGATCAACCGCCTGCAGAAGCGGCTCGCTGCTGCCGATGATCCGTGCTTTGGCGGCGGTGAGGAGCGGCGTCTCCGGGATGCGCACCGCAACGCTCGGCCGCGGCTTGCCGCCGAGGACCAACATCGCGCCTCTCACCGCGCCGCCGCGCATGAGCGGTTCCAAGCTGTGGCCGGTCAATGGCTCCGGGAGCCGCAAGCCAAGATCGGTCACTGCGCCGGTCTCTGACCTGGCGAGCCGCTCCCCGATTCTGAGGTTCGCACCGGCGCCGAGCGTCGGCCACCGTCGGCGGGCGACCTCGTCGAAGTGCAGAACTCGCCCGAACTGGTCGAGCAGAATCATGCCGTCCGACGATCCGACGTGCCGAACCCGATCGAGAGACGCTTCCAGAAGAGAGATCCGTTCGATGTTCGCGCGCTCGACCAGCATCTGCTGGATCTGCCCGGCCGAGAGCATCACCAGCGCCAGGTTGTAGCGGTGAAACAGCCCCTGTGGCCCGGACAGGTCGACGAGACCGATCACGCTCCCGTCGAGCGGGTCGCGGATCGGAACGCCGACGCAGGCCCAGGCCTTCACGCCCTCGCAGAAATGCTCCGCGGCGTGAACGTGGACCGGGCGGCCCGTCGACAGGGCGGTACCGATGCCATTTGTGCCGGCGACTGACTCCCCCCAGGCGGCCCCAACTTCCAGACGAATGTCATGCGCACGCTCGATGGTGCGGCGGCTTCCGCCGACATCGAGAATGACACCCTGCGCATCGGTGACCACCGCCATGGCCCCGGTCTCGCCGATGATCTCCGTGATCCGCTGGAAGGCGGTACGGGCCGAGACCAAGAGATCCTCGTTCTCGCGGCGAAGCCGCTCCAACGCGTCGTTCGAGGTCGACTGCGCGCTACCGCGCCCGTGCGCGTCGACGCCCAGGGTGGCGCTGCGCTCCCAGGAGTGTCGGATCGCAGGCCGGATCATTCCGGTCTCGCCCTCGAGCCGACCCGAAATCACGAAGTGCTCCCAAGCCCGCATGATCCGCTTTTCGTCGTAGTCGCGGTCGCGGAGCATCTCCGTGTCGGCGGCCCAAACGCGCTCTGACGCCAGCTCCTGGCCAGTCGGCAGTTGCGCATCGGGACCGAGATCGGTCGGAGGTTTGAACGGAAGCTTGGTCATATGGACGTCGCTGTCACGCCAAGCGGCTGCCGCCACGCGGAGGATATCCGAACGGGATGAGCACCCATCTCGCCCAGGCGTGCGCGGCGTGCTGGGATCCAGACATGTTACTCCTCGATACCGAGCCTCGCGGCGATCTCCCGCTTGAGACCGTCTTCCGTGTTCGCATCCGTGACGACGGTGCCATCCAACGCGGCGAGCCGCTCGGCAACCGCGGCGTCGAGCGGTGCGAAATAGCCGTTCTCCTTGGTTGCCAGGACGAAGCGCAAGGCCTGCCGCGGTCCGCGCAGATCGCCCACGTGATGCAGTTGCCGGCCGGACTCGAAGTCGGCAACGACCACGCGGCCGTTCGGGCTGAGACGGATGTAGGGCGTGACACTCTTTTCCGCCGCGCTCCGACGGGTCCCGTAGGCGCGCGTGACCTCTGGTGACGGAGTTTCGATGATACGCGTTCTGGCACCCCCTCCCGTGATAGCCCGCTTGATCTGATCGATCGTGCCGCGGTTCTCGGTGAGGATCCGCTTCATCGCAGCGTCCTCCTTCCGCGGCCCATCCTGCCTGGAAAGAATATGCACCATGGTTTCCTCCCGATGCCTCAGCAGCCCCGCCTCGACGAGCGGCTGGTTGTTCGCGCCAATTACAGAGCACCGCTCGAATACGACAAGGCATCACTAGTTTCGGCCAGCTATGCCGGGCGACCGCTGTAACGGGCGGTCGCCCGCATGGTCGGTTGCGGGATGTCACGCGCGGCCCAGGTTCTCCGCGCCACCGCCGAGAGCGGGGCCCGCTGTCGGATCGACATGTTCCGGAAGCTCGGCCACGAGCGTGTCGGTCGTCAGCACCAGGGTCGCGACGGAGGCCGCGTTGCGAAGCGCGGTGTAGGTGACGCGCACCGGATCGACGATGGCAGACTCGACCATGTCCGTGAACGTACCGGTCGCGGCATCGAAACCGCTACCGCGGCGCGCTGTCGTGAGGTTCGAGATGACGCGCCCGGGGTCGTGTCCGGCGTTGCGTGCGATGAACGCCGCAGGTCGCGTCAGGACCTCTTTGACCAAGCCAATGCCGCGCCCAAGGTCACCGTCAACGTTGCCGAGCGCGCGTTCCAGAACGGGCGCGCACTGCGCCAAAGCCGTACCACCGCCGGGGACGATCCCTTCCTCGGCCGCGGCGCGGGTTGCGCTGACGGCGTCGTCGATCAACTGCATGGTCCGCTTTTGCTCGACAGGCGTCGCGCCGCCGACCATCAGCACGGCCGTTCCGCCGGATAGCTTGGCCAACCGCTCCTTGAGCTTGTCTTGCTCGATGTTGGGCGGCGCCAATTCGTACTGCCTCGTGACTTGAGCGAGCCGGGCGGCGATCGACGCTGGGTCGCCCCTACCGCGCACGATTGTGGTCTCACGAGCGCTCGACCGCACGCGGTCCGCCGAACCGAGATCGGACAGGCTCATCTCTTCCAGGCGACCCCCAAGATCGCGAGCGACGACCTTGCCGCCCGTGATGATCGCGAGATCGTCCATCATGGCCTTGCGCCAATGCCCGTAATCCGGCGGATGGACGACGAGGACCTTGCCACGATTTTCGTCCCCGAGAAGCGTGACCAGAACCTCCGGAGAGACTTCTTCGGCCACGATGACCAGCGGCCGTCCGGTGCCGGTCACTGCCTCGCGGATCCCGGCGAGTTCCTCTGGGCTCCTGATCTTCAGGTCGGTCAGGAGTATGAACGGGTCGTCGAGGACGACCTCCATCCGTTCGACGTCGGTGACCATGTGATGAGAGATATAGCCGCGATCAAACGAGAGTCCCTCGGTCACCTCCAACGTCGTCTGCGTGGTGAGCCCATATTCCGACGTAACAATCCCAGTGCTGCCGACTCGTTCGATCGCCTCAGCTACGAGAGCGCCGAGTCTCGGATCCGTGGCGGCGATCGTCGCGACTGCCCGCAGCATCTTACCGTCTCGAGCCGGCACCGCCGACCGACGCAATTCTTCGACGACCACCTCTACGGCACGGTGGATCCCCTTGCAGAGGTCGACCGCTCCGGCGCCCCGCTCCAGGGCCCCGACGCCGCCCTGGATCAGGCCGTTCGCCAGGACCATCGCCGTCGTCGTTCCGTCGCCGGCGACCTCGTTGGTCTGCATCGAGACTTCCCGAACGACCTGAGCACCCATGTTCTCAAACCGGTCCGGCAACTCGATCTCAGAAGCGATCGTGACGCCGTCGCGCGACACGATCGGCGTCCCAATCGGCCGGTCGATCATCGCGTTCATTCCCTTCGGGCCGAGCGTCGACTCCACGGCGACGGCGAGCTTCCCCACGCCGCGGGCCAGCGCCCGACGCGCCTCGATATCGTGCAGGAGGACTTTGGGCATGTGTGTTTCTTCCCCGGTGGTGTCGTTGATTCAGAAGGGGGCCGCTGAACTGAGGTTCGAGATCCCCCAACCGCTCCCGCGGGCGTCCGATGTTTCGGGCGGGAGGCGCCGGCCGCCCGTGGGCGGCCGGCCGATCTGTCCATCGACGTCGTTTACTCGATGTACTGCAGAGCAGCTTCCATATCGCCGAACAACGTGACCGTATTGTCGTCGATGCGGATCATCCTGCCGTAGTGCGTCGAAGTGTTGACCTCGAAGATCTCCGCGGTCATCTCCTTGCCGAGAATTTCGCTGATCTCGTCCATCTTGAAGACGAGTTCGCCGTTTCCATCGATGCGGATCAGCGCAGGCTGGTGGGTGATGGTGACGCCCGGCTTCTGGCCCATGAATTCAGCGATCGCGCGCGCCTCGACGCTGTCGTTCATGGTAACACCGCACTGGTGTGAGATCGTCTGATCGAAAGAAAGATCCCCCATCTTTTGGAAGATGTTCTGGTTCGACGCATTGCGTGCATTCACAGACATGCCAATTACTCCTGAGGAAGATCGAGGCCGAGCTCGCCGAGGATCTTGGTGACACGTTCGGTGGACGCCGCTTTCGCGTCGGCGAACTGGGCCGGCTTCGAATGAGGCTGTGACCAGATCGGCTGGAGATCGGCAGCTGCCTTGCGAGCCAAAGCGACGTGCCGGTCGACCCAGCTCCGGAACAGGGTCCGGTTGTGCTCGGCGTGCGCGGCGTCCGTGGCGAGCAGGTGAAACAGGTCGATCGCGTTGGCGAGGTTGCGCTCGTAGTCCGCCTCGGCCGCGGAGATCACCGGCGGCGTGATGAAGTCCCCGTTCGAGGACGCGACCTGCATCAGGAAGCCGCTGCGAAACAGCTCGCCCACCAGCGGCTCGAAGACGATGTTCGTCGCGAAGTACTGCTCCAGGTAGTCGGTCGAGCCCATGATGGCCTCCACCGCTTCCCGGGTGCCCTGCCAAGTTCCGTCCTCGAGCCAGTGCCGCTTACCCGCCGTGTCGTCGAACCCGGCGATGTCCATCCCGATCTCCGCGAGGTAGAGCGTGATGTCCTGGGCGAGGCGCAGCTTGTAGGACGAGTTCGTCAGGGTCGCGTTGTTGATCATCTGCGTGTAGCCGTAGCGCTGCGCCTGCATGAGCGCGGTGCCCAGCCCGAATTCCACATGCTTCCATGCGCCGAGATGGTTCTGGAGGATCTTCACCCAGGCCTTGTCGAAGGCGGCCGGAGCGCCGGCCTTGCGACCATTGGCGATCACGGATTGCACCATCGCCTCGATCTTCGACTGTCGCTGATAATGCGTGCGCTCCCACTCCTGATCAGGCGCGCGGAAAGCGTGCCAGTCGGAGCTCAGGGCCGCCGTATTCTCCTTCGAGTACGCGCCCTTCCCGTCCGCGAACGAAATGATCCAGTTCTGGAGTAGGTAACGCTCGGGATCGGGCTGTACGTCGACCGTCATGTCTTCGTAGTGGGTCGCACGTTTGCCCTTGGGTTCGAAATACCGGTACTTGCGGCTATCCGAGTCCGCGAAAATCGCGGAGCCGGCTGCGCCCGACTTCCGTGTGGCGGCTTCCAACGTCATCATTGTCCTCCCGGTGGTAACTCGCCGCTGGTGGCGACTTGGTTCGGCCCGGTTACGTCCGTGCCGGTGTGAACTTGTCGAAGAAAATCCGCTCCGAAGATACGTCGTTCATCTGCAGCACTGGGGTGAGTGCCTCGATCATCGGCTCCGGACCGCAGGCGTACACGTCGAGATCTTCCCCGTAAGCGAGACGACGTAGATGGTCGTTGACGACCTCGTGGACGAACCCCCGCTCACCCTGCCACGCGGCGTCGTCCGAAGCGTGGGAGAGGACCGGTATGAAGGTGAAGCGCGGATTGGACCGCGCCACCTCGGCGAACAGATCCAGATAGAACAGATCCGTTTGCGTGCGCGCGCCATAGAAGAAATGGACTGGGCGTTCTTCTCCGCTCGCGATGTGGTCGTGAAGGATGGACCAGAGCGGTGACATCCCCGAACCACCCCCAACGAGGATTAGGGCTCCTCCTCTGTTTTCACGGCGGAAGCAGGTTCCGTAGGGTCCTTTGACGCCGACGGGGGTTCCGACGTCGAGCTCTCCGTCGAGGCGGGAGGAGAATCGGCCGCCGGGATATTTTTTGATGATGAACGAGAGTTTTTGCGTTTCGCTCGGCGGATTTGCCATGGAAAACGAGCGCGTAATCTCCTCTGCTCCCGGAAGTGTGATGTCGACATACTGTCCAGCCCAGAACTTCAGAGGTTGATCAAGTTCGATTTCAAGCAGGCGAATGTCGTGCGTCAGACTCGAGACGCGGCTGACACGCCCTTGGAGGTCCCGGACCGGGATCGATTTTGAGAGCAGCTCCTCGTCGTAGTTGAGGAGGTCGACCTCGATATCGCTCGATATAAGGCTCCGGCAGAGAAGAACATGGTTCTGGTCACGCTCCGTCTCGTTCAGCGCGAACGTGGAATAGGGCAGCATCTCGACTTCGCCGTCGGTGACGATGCATTTGCAAGCCGCGCAACGCCCCTCTTTGCAACCGTGTGGGAGCGCAATGCCCTGCCGGAAGGCCGCGTCGAGGACGGTCTCGTCTTCCTCGACCTCGAACTCGACGCCCACCGGGTTGAGTTTGACGGTGTATACCTCGCTCATGGGAGCCAGTTCCTCCTGTGTCGGTGTGTTCTTTTCTGACCGGCTGGCCGGGGTGCCCCGGCCAGCCGTCCGACATCAGTTGCAGGGATTGATCGTGAAGCCCGCGCGATATTCGGCGAGATGCGCCTCGCGCGCCTCCGGCGACATTTCGCGCAAGGTGATCAGCGGGCTCTTCAGCGTGTATCCACGCACATCGTCGAGCGTCCACATATCCTTGTTGTCGAAGCGCAGATGCGGTTGAGGAACGAGGGTCTTGCCGTCTGTGCGGACGAAGCCGAGATCCTTGATGGCATCTGCCAGATCCCAGTTGTGGTATACACTCTCCCATTCACGACGGCCGCTGAACCGCCCCATGGCCGGTGTGGGACGTCCCTCGTATTCGTTGGCGAAGGCTTCGACCGCGGTCCAACGATCGATCTCGTGCGCGAAGGTGTGCAGCTGGCCGTCGATCTCGTCAGTGACGAGATCCTCGCGCACGACGCACGGCACCAGCGAACTCCAGCAGCGGTGCGGATAGACGTAACCGACATCCTCGTTGAAGGTGACGATCTTCTGGCCGGGCCGGCTCAGCTTTCCGTACCACTTCCAGTACTCGCCGAACTGAGCGTACCAACCCGGATATTTGTGCTCAAACCACTCGAAGTCTTTCTCGGTCTGCGCCTCAATCCGCCAGAAATTCACCGGCCAGCCGACGGAGAAGAACTGTGCGATCTTGTGAACGTAATGTTTCTCGGTGATGCGCTTCCAGGCCGTCTGAACGTCGTCGTGGTGAATTTTGATGCCGTATTTCTCCAGCGGGAGCATGTAGGTGCGATAGTAGTCCTCGAAAATCCAGCGGTGCCACATCTCCGCGTAGGACTCCTTGTCCTTGTCACGGTTCGTGGTGCCGTACTCGATGAACGTGCCAATCGCGGCATCGACGATGGCGTGGTTCTGCCAGAAGGCGTAGCGCAGGTCGCGCTCGAGCAGGAGGTGGTTTTCCGGCTCTTTCAGGATCGACATCAGCATCGAATGCCCGTTGCCGACGTGCCGGCTCTCGTCGGACTGCACCGACAGGAACACGGTCGGCAGAGCATAGTCGCCGTTACGGGCGGCCTCGGACGGCATGGCCACGAACAGCGTGTTCGTGAAGGCGGTCTCGGCGACCACGGTCAGGTAAATGTTGGCCGAGGTGATCGCGTCGCCGGTGATGAAACCTTCGCCGAATTGACGACCGATCGTCGTCGCATAGCATTTGCCGAACGCCTCTTCGGTGATGTCGAAGCCCGCCGGGTCGATATAGTTCTCCATGTACCATTTCTTGAGGTTCATTTGGATGGTCGAGTGGCGGAACTCGTCGACCATCTGCATGGTAAACCCGGTACGCAGCTCCTCGCCGGGCGCCAACCGACCGACCATCGCCATCGAACGGGCGGCCGAAATCTCGGGAAACGGAATGATAGCCAGGAAGAGCTTCATCCACTCGACCCACCGCGGCTCGACGTTTCGGAACATGTCGCCGCGCAGCGCCGCATCGAGCGCCCCGTAGACCCGATTGTCCTTCTCCTCCTGCATTGGGAAATAGGACCGCAGAACCTGCTTCATCGGATCTTTGGGGGCCTTGGTGATCTTGTAGTCCGTTGGGAAGGTCATAGCCTCCTGGACGTACGAGGGGTTCCAGCCGAGATCGGCGATCTTCTTGGCCGCCTCTCCGACGGAGATCCCTTTCTGGGCTGTTATCTTGTTGAGTGTCAGTGTTCCAGACATCGCTGCATCCTTAGGTTTCGCGATAGTCGATGTGAAAGACCAGGTAGGTCCCGGGATACCGGGCCCTCAGACGCAGGAAGGCGTCGAGCGCGGACGCGCCTGGTCTCAGCTATCGGCAAAGGTCTCGGATGACTGCTGGAGCGTCTTGCGTGCCCCCGATCGCGACTGCGCAACACCGAAGTCTTGCATCAGGCCGCTGAGCGTGGCGTCCAGATCAGTCTCCTCCCTCGTTCTTGTCGTGACCGCCACCTTGGGCTTGTCATCATTGTTCTAGATCGAACTTACGCATGGGCCGTGCCAGGTCAACCGGAAAAGGGATTTTAGCAAGAAAATGCAGGTTTTTCGCGCGGCCTTTTCAAGCATCGAGGCCGCCATCGCTCGAATTTGCTGCACTTCAACTGTTGCAAAATGCGCCACTGTCGCATCGTGCAACAGTACGGAGAATATTCTTTTCTCAAGGGCAGGTCGGTGGCAGACGAGAGATGGGAATGGTCAGCCGAATGATTCGCTCGGATCCCTGGCGTCGTGGCGGGAGGACATGCGAGCGTCATCGCGATAGTAGCTGATTCTTGGACTGCCGCCGCTTTAAAGGATGTCGGCCAGAACATGCGCAGGGTTCCATGACGGTAGTGTATCAGCCCGGCACCGAGGCGGAGGCCGGGGAGATCGTGCGGGCGGCGGCCGGGCGGGGCGAGCGTCTGCGGCTCGCCGGCGGCGGGACCGCCGCGGGGCTCGGCCGGCCCGCGCAGGACACCGCGACCCTCTCGGCGAAGGCGCTCACCGGCGTCACGCTCTACGAGCCGGCCGAGATGGTGGTGGCGGCCCGGGCCGGGACGCCCCTGGCCGAGGTCGAGGCGCTGCTCGCCTCCCGGGGCCAGATGCTGCCCTTCGAGCCGATGGACCTGCGCGGCCTCTACGGCAGCGCCGGCACGCCGACCCTCGGGGCCGTGGCGGCGATCAACAATGCCGGACCGCGCCGGATCAACGCCGGGGCGGCCCGGGACAGCCTGATCGGCGTGCGGTTCATCAACGGGCGCGGCGAGGCGATCAAGTCGGGCGGCCGGGTGATGAAGAACGTCACCGGGCTCGACCTCGTGAAGCTCATGGCTGGCGCCCACGGCACGCTCGGGCTCCTCACCGAGGTCACCTTCAAGGTCCTGCCGGCCTGCGAGCGGGTCGCCACCCTGGTCTTCCCCAACCTGGACGACGCCCGGGCGGTCACGGCCCTGTCGGAGGCCCTGGGCTCGCCCTTCGAGCTCACCGGCGCGGCCCACCTGCCGGCCGGGATCGGCGCCCCGCAGGCGCGGACGCTGATGCGCCTCGAGGGCTTCTCCGACTCCATCGACTACCGGACGGGCGAGCTGCGCCGCCTGCTGAAGCGCTACGGCCAGCCCGAGATCGTGGACGGCGAGGCCGCCGCCGCCCTCTGGCGGTCGGTGCGCGACGCCGCGCCGCTGGCCGAGCCCGGGACGCCGCCCTCTGGCGGATCTCCACGGCGCCGACCCACGGCCCGGCCCTGGCGGCGGCGATCGCGGCGGAGCGCGACGCGCGCTGGTTCTTCGACTGGGGCGGCGGCCTGATCTGGCTCGCCACCGGCTCGGAGGGCGATGCCGGCGCCGGGACGGTGCGCCGGGCGGTTCAGGCCCAGGGCGGCCACGCCACGCTGGTGCGTGCCCCCGACGCCGTGCGCGCCGCCGTGCCGGTGTTCCAGCCGCTGGCCGAGCCGCTGATGCGGCTCACCGCGGGCATCAAGGCGGCGCACGATCCGGCCGGGGTGCTCAACCCGGGCCGGATGTACGCCGGACTGTAAGCTTCAGATTCCGCCCCTCCCCGATCGCGGGGAGGCGAGGCGCCGAGGATGTGACCCGTGCAGACCAACTTCGCCCCCGCTCAGCTCGCCGACCCCGCCATGGCGGCCTCGGAGAAAATCCTGCGGACCTGCGTGCATTGCGGCTTCTGCACGGCGACCTGCCCGACCTACCTGCTGCTCGGCGACGAGCTCGATTCCCCGCGCGGGCGGATCTATCTGATCAAGGACATGCTGGAGGGCGGCAAGCCGGCCTCGCAGGAGGTGGTCAAGCATGTCGACCGCTGCCTCTCCTGCCTGTCCTGCATGACCACCTGCCCGTCGGGGGTGCATTACATGCACCTCGTCGATCATGCCCGCGCGCATATCGAGAAGACCTACGCGCGGCCGACGGGCGACCGGTTTCTGCGCGCCCTGCTTGCCCAGGTCCTGCCCTACCCGAACCGCTTCCGCCTCGCGCTGGTCGCCGCCAAGCTCGGCGTGCCGTTCCGCGGGCTGGTCGGCCGCCTGCCGCGCGTGGGCAACCGCCTCGCCGCCATGCTCGACCTCGCTCCGGCCGAGATGCCGCCCCGTGAGCCGACGAACCGGCCGGGCCGGTTCGCGCCGGCGAACGGACAGGCCGCCAAGCGCGTCGCGCTGCTGCGCGGCTGCGCCCAGAGTGTGCTGCGGCCGGACTTCAACGCGGCGGCGATCCGGCTGCTCAACCGCCACGGGATCGAGGTGGTGCACGCCAACGAGGGCTGCTGCGGGGCGCTGACCCACCACATGGGCAAGGAGCATTCGGCCCACGCCCACGCCAAGCAGACGATCGACGCCTGGGATGCCGAGATTGCCAAGGGCCTCGACGCGATCTTGGTGACGGCGTCCGGCTGCGGCACGACGATCAAGGATTACGGCTTCATGTTCCGCGACGACCCGGCCTATGCCGAGAAGGCGCGGCGGGTCTCCGCGCTCGCCAAGGACGTCACCGAGTACGTGGCACAGCTCGACCTGAAGACAACCACGGACGCGAGCGACCTCGTGGTGGCCTACCACTCGGCCTGCTCGATGCAGCATGGACAGGGCATCCGGACGGAGCCCAAGGCCCTGCTCAAGCGCGCCGGCTTCACCGTGAAGGACGTGCCGGAGGGGCATATCTGCTGCGGCTCGGCGGGGACCTACAACATCCTGCAGCCGGAGCTCGCCGCGAAGCTGCGCGCCCGCAAGGTCGCCAATATCGAGCGCGTGCGCCCCGACGTGATCGCCACCGGCAATATCGGCTGCGCCACCCAGATCGGGAAGGGCACCGGCATCCCGATCGTCCACACGGTGGAGCTGCTCGACTGGGCGACCGGCGGTCCGAAGCCGCGAGTTCTGGATCGCAGGGATCTTTGAGGAAACCGTTCTTCTGTGCCCCCGGCGTTCCGGGGCGCACAGGAGACGCGACTTCACAGCGCCTGCGCTTCCCGGGGACGCACCTCCACGCGCGTCCAAGCCTCCTCAGGCTGCTTTGACGGAACGCAGAAAATCCGAGATCGATGTGCCCAGTTGGCTAGAGCGCTCCAGCACGTCTCGGGAGGCGTTCAGGACGTCCTCCGCCGCCCGTTCCGTCTCATTGGCTCCGTGTCGCACATCGAAAATATTCTGCGACACCGTCTTAGAGCCGTCGGCCGCCTCGCAGACACTGCGCGCGATCTCGCCTGTCGCTGCTCCCTGTTCCTGCATCGCGCGCCTGATGCTCGAGGCCATATCGCTGAGGGTCATGATCGCCTCCCCGATCTCGGCGATCCCACCTACGGTCGAATGGGTCGCTTGCCGGATCTCATCGACTTGTATCGCGATCTCCTCGGTAGCCCGCGTGGTCTGAGCCGCGAGGCCCTTCACCTCTGCAGCAACGATCGCAAAGCCCCGGCCAGCCTCCCCGGCCCGAGCCGCCTCGATGGTGGCGTTCAGGGCCAGGAGATTGGTTTGGGCCGCTAGAGCGTTGATCATCCCGACCACAGCGCCGATCCTGTCCGCGGCCTTCGAAAGCGTCTGGACCCGAGCGTCGGTCTGCGTGGCCTTCTCCGACGCCTCGCGCGCCATTTCCTCCGATCGCGCGGCCCTGGCGGACAGTTCCGCCACGCTCGCGGTCAGCTCCTCCGTCGCGGCAGCGACGGTCTCGACGTTGCCCGAAGTTTGCTCGGCTGCACCGGCGACCTCGATCGACCGGCGGTTCGTCCGGTCGGCCACCACCGCCATAGCTCGAGCGATGGCATCCATCGCCGTCGCCGCAGCGGATAAGCCGGCGAGGACACCCGAGGCGTCTCGGTCGAACGCGGCAACCAAGTGATCGATGTGTTGCGTCCGGGACTGGCTTGACGCCGCGGCTTCGATCGCCACGTGGATATCGACGAGAGACCCGCAAGCGCGGACGGCCTTGCCAGTCGCATTATGCACGACTCCACCGGTGGCGCGGAACCAGCGATAGTCACCATTGCGAAGTTTCAGCCGGTAGTTGATGTCGTACGCGCCCTTGTTCTCGATATTGGTCAGCGCCGCGCCGAACGCCTCGAAGACTCTGGCGGCATCGTCCGGGTGCAACCGATCGGACCATGAATGTACGACGTCGGGGAAATCACTCTTCGCGGCAAATCCGACGAGACGACGAAACTCTTCGGACCAGGTCCAGCGGCTCTTGGGGTGCATCGGATCGCCGTCGTGAAGAATGGCATCCCAAAGGCCGATGCCCGCATGGCGGCCAAGCACATCCAACAACTCATCACTCGTGGAGCGTCTTCTAAACATGTTTATTTCCCCATGGAGCATCGCCTTATAGTTGGCCGAATTTCTTAATAAATATACGCATCGTTTGCGTTTCATCGGAAATACGTCGATCTAATCTGTTTTCCTAAGCCCTACGTTGCCGTCATGAAGGCTAGATCCGAGAAGCGAGCATTGTGGGACACCTTTGTCATCATGCCGCGGTGAAGAACCCCGAGGCTGCTTCGGCCGCAAATGGCGTGTGGCTCTGAATGAAGTTCAATGCCGAGGCCGCTGGCAGTGGCTGACCGTACAGAAAGCCCTGAACCTCGGTGCAGCGTTCCTGCCGCACGCGGACGAGCTGTTCCTCGGTCTCCACGCCTTCGGCCGTGATGGAGGTGCCCAACTGCCCTCCGATGCTCACGATTGCCCGAACGATCGTCGCGGTGAAATTGCGGCCAGCGAATCTCGTCAAACGGCTCCCCGTCCCGCAGCTCGTCGGGGGAAGGACCCAGCAGCTCGCGGGCGCGGCGGTTCTGTAAAAGAACCCGATTGTTCGGACACAGCATAAGTATGCCCTGGTCCATGTTCTCCAGAACCGCATGCACGAATGCGGTACTCCCGTGGACCGGCGGCCGGTCCATCGGCGCGGGACCGGCTATGTCACTGCCTTCTCCGAAAGGCGCGAGACTTGTTCCTGAAGCTTCGCGCTCGCACAGTTCGGCCCTGAACCGGCCATATGGCGTTCTCGATGCCGGGTGCGCGTTGACAGACCCGTCCTCGAACTCGGCGTCTTGAGTGAGGAGCCCACTGCCGCTGCAATCCGGAAGTTCGCGACCGGCTGCCGACCGGCGGCGTCGCAATGTTACTTCAGGGCCGTAGGCAATCACTGCGGAGCCAAAGCGACCGCCAGCAATCAGTCGCACGCCCACGACCAGCGCATGGACGAGTTTGGTCGCGAAGTGGTGGAGGTAAGTGAATCGCACGCCGGATCCGCCGGCATCCCGTTCGTGCGGGATCGCGCTACGACAGGCCACCTCCTTGTCAAGGCAAGCCACTGCGGCTTTCTCCCGTGTGCGTATCATAACGCATCGCGTAGCCCTTCTCGAACGTAGGGCCCCTCAGTCCTCTGACGGCTTCACGCTTACAGAGAAATATTACGAAATCATTATGCGTCTACCGTAAATCGGCGTATTTGCCGAGTATCTTCAGCCTTCATCGCAGCATAAGTGACCACGAGCAAGACATTGATCGCCGCGAAAGCCGGAACTCGCAGTGGTGAGAGCTCAGGCTTCCGAGATAGATCTTCACCAGACGTCGCAGGACGGCGCTCAATGAGGGGTTGAACGAGGTACTCGACCATTCTGCTACACTAGGGATCTGTGAAGCCGCACAATCCCAGCTCACCAGCGCGGCGCCTTTGATCAATCACGTTATGCGCAGGATCAAAAACCCCGAGGGATCGCTCAGGGCGCGCGTGTGACCCAGTCTGTGACCGCGCTGGGCTATGGCACGCGCCGGGCGGAGGTGTCTTTCAGATTACCGGCACCATTTTCCAGAAGTAGACTCTTTCGGCGCCGCCTCGCAGGAATGGCGCTTCGGACCAGCGGTCCGCCTAGCATGATTGAGGACCGACGCCGATACGGGCGTCACAATTCTGCGACATCCGCCGCCTCAACCTAATCAGCGAGCCTCGAATAGATCCCAATCCGGAAAGAACTGCCGCAATTTGAAAGCCGAGATCGCGGGGCTCGTGTAGAACCTGAGCGATACGTCGGCGGCATTGGTGCCGACGTTCGCGACCTGTCCGTCAAGCGACAGGCGGATCTTGGAGCGGAACGCCGCACGTGAAACATCTCGATCCTCTTTGTAGCCGGTACGCCCAGTGCGGCTCGCTCGCAATCCCGCGGCCGGGAGCCGGCGCGTCAGGAACAGCACTGCCGGCGTTGCCTCACCTGATGCAGGACGGAGCAGCCTTATGGTCAGGCCATCGTGCTCCTCAGCCTCGTCCGTAATACGCAGCCATTCGGCTTCGGAACACGAACGGCGATGAGATCGGCAGCGCGCCGGCCGCATCAGCTCCGCGCCGCATGCGGCCGTCGACGGGCAACGTCCCCAAACCGCCTAGAGCCACACATATCAAAGGTTGCAGGCTCCCGCGCCACCTCGCTTACTCCCTTGTAACCTCTGATTGTGTACGCCCACCAGCCGACGCCGTCTGCCGTGCCGGCGTAGGACGCTCACAACCCCAACGGACAACGCTCATGGCGCGGACCGTCCTTGATCTCTCTGCCTTCGCCGCGCGGCTGGACAGTCGATCGCGCGCCGCGCCACCGCGCGTCTCGAGACCGCCGACCCGGCGCCATCTAGCCCAGCCCCTCGAGCACTTCGCAACGATGGCGGTCGGCTGTGGCATTTAGGGTCGCCGCGCGGACGATACTCGAACTCGGCGCCGAGCTGATCAGCTCGGACGCGACAGCGCTCTATGAACTCATCAAGAATGCGTACGACGCCCGCTCGAAGCGCGCGACAATCGCGATCACGACGGTGTTCAAATACAGCCATCTGCGCGACACGCTGAAGCGTATCGAGCAAGCACAAAAGACGGTGGCGACGCAGGGCGCTGATGCCGACGTCCTCGCGGACCGCATCTTAAAGGACGTTCTCTCGAAGATCGACGAGAGCGCACCTGAGCACATGCGAAGGCGCGAGAGCGCCCGACGCGCAGGCCGACCCCGTCGAGATGGCCACGTCGCCGAGCGCCAACACGAGTGCGTCGGCCTCGACGCCGGGAAGGCTGACATTCAGGTTTCCGGGCAGACGCTGGTCGAGGGTACCATTGACGGTCAGTTCGGGTATCGCGTGGCGTAAACGTTTCAACAGGGCATCGCGCAGATGGCCCAGTCGTCGGGCCTCGGCGGCCATCTCCTGGGCCGCGATGCGGCAGGCTTCACCGAGCCCAACGCAGAGCGCGAGCGGCAACGTCCCCGGCCGTAGGCCGCGCTCCTGTCCGCCCCCGAAAATGACAGGTCTGAGGCGCCTGCGAGCGCCCGCGCTGCAGTAGAGGGCGCCTATGCCCTGCGGACCGTACAGCTTGTGGCCGGATAGGCTGAGCAGATCGATACCGGTCGCCCGGACGTCGAGCGGCACCTTGCCGACAGCTTGAGCCGCATCCGTGTGGAAAAAACAGCCATGAAGGTGACAGAGCGCGGCCAGATCCGAGAGAGGCTGCAGTGTCCCGACCTCGTTGTTCGCCGCCATCACCGAGGTGACGATCGCACCGCAGGCAAGCCTATCCTCGACCACATCGAGGTCGATCAAACCGTCCGCGTCGACTGGGAGTTCGAGAGCCTTGACCCCCTCCGCCTGAAGCGCATGGGCCGTTTCCCGCACGCAGCTGTGCTCAATTGCGCTGTACAGAAGGCGGGGGACAGGCCTGCCCTTCGCGGCCTTCTCCCGCGGCTCGAACAATCCGCGCAGTGCCAGGTTGCAGGCCTCTGTCGCACCCGCGGTGAAGATGATGTCCTCCGGCTCTGCTCCGATCAACTGCGCCACCTGCCAGCGCGCCTTCTCGACCGCAACGCGGGACATTTCCGCACGCGCGTATCCTATGGAGTGAGGGTTGCCGAACTGCGCGCCATAGTAGGGCAGCATGGCTTCCAACACGCGACCGTCCAGCGGGGTCGTAGCATGATGGTCCAGAAACACGCCCTGCTCGAGGACGGCAGAGGGGGCACCCTGGACGAGGTCAGGCATCTGGCTTTCTGAGCGGCTCGAAAAATCGCTACCTATCACCGGAAGCTTTCCCTTCCTACGGGAAGGGGCTTCCAGGATCGTTGCGTCGGCCCTATCGGAAGGCGGTAGCACAGCTTCAAGCATGCGATTCGAGGCGGTGCAACGTTCCAGCTTTCCTGGTCACGATGCATTGAGGCGGGGCTCAACTGCGGTTCGCTGAGCAGTGGAGCCGCCAACTCGACCAAGTTCGGACCGCATCGCGCCATTCTCGCTCCTGGCGGCCCTACACCGCTCGCCGCCGAAGTAGAGACCAGTTCGGTGCATGCGTGCGCGTCACGACATGGCCTGAGAGCGAGATCCGATCGCGACCGAACGGGACGCGGCTCTAGTCGCATCGCGGTGTCGTGCGCAGAGCGCGCTTCGGCGGCCGCTGGTTCAGAGCGCGAGGCGCTCCCGGACACGCAGAACTGGAGACTTGAGAGTCCAAGCACCGTTCGCAGGTCGCGCAGGCCCCGCACACAAACACACGCGTAGTCCGGGTTCTCGAGAGGCGAAGAGCACCCCGTAACGGGATTGCCGTTGCCGGGTGCCGGTCATCAGAGCTCCGGACGTCATGCCGGACAGACCACACCATTCGCTAGTTCCCAAATACGAAAGGTGTCCGTCCTCGTGGTGAGAAGCGGCCTTAATCTTTTCTGCTATCTGGCTGACTACCGGAAGTCCACCCGGGCTGACTCGGGTTGGTATTCGGCTTTCCAGGGCTCAATCTATCTTTTCCTTCGTCGCCGGAGCCGGATTTATCTGAGGTATTCGCACTCGCGCCCGTCGAATTCGCGGATGAGCCACTCGGTGTCGATGTAGAATTTGATGAAGAACCAATTGTATTTTGAGCGATGGCGTCAAAACTTATTCCGAGCGCGCAACCAACTAGGATGCTTAAAATGAAAAACTTGCTTGGCATGGTCATCTCCCTGCACGCTCCTTGAAAAGGTGGTGCGTGGGCCAAGAACGTCTCTGCCTTTTGGCTGTTCCGGCAGTTGTGCCGCTCCAGGCATGACAGAAGCACGCGCGCTGTAGTTTTGACGATTCGGATTGCGCACTGAACCGCGATCGAGCGCGACACCGATGTTCGAACTAGCCGGCACCAAGTGACAACCCCGCCTGCTGAAGCAGGCGGCTTCTCAGGACAGCTCCGCGGCAACCCGCCCGCTTAAGTCCTGAAGGCAGGATGTCCCGGCCTTATCCGAAGGCCCGCCGATGCACGATCTTGGCCGCAGCAACGTCACGATCCAAGACACAGCCACAGGTGCAGCGGTGCTGGCGTTCCTTGAGCGCCTTCGGCCCGATCGCGCCGCATGACGGGCACGTCTGCGATGTGCCGCGCGGATCGACCAGGACGACCTCGGCTCCGGCGCTTGCAGCCTTGAACCGGACGAACTGGACGAGCGTGCTCCACGCGGCATCATGAACGGACCGGGCCAGCATACCTTTCTTGAGCCCGGTGAGATTGAGATCCTCGAATGCAACGCCATGTTACCGCGACACCAGGGCTCGCAAAAGCTTGTGCAAGTGATCGCGGCGCTGGCGCGCGATCTTCGCCGATGCTGCCGCGAGGCGGGCCTTGGCCTTCAGTCGACGTTTCGACCCGATCTTGCATCGGGCGAGTTGGCGCTGTCGCCTGCGCTGGGCCTTGTGGGCTTGGCGGGCGTAGCGGGGAACCGAGATGGTCTCCCCATCACTGGTCGCGACGAGGCTGTTCAGCCCGAGATCGATACACACGGTTCCGGTCGCGCAGGTCTCGGCGAAGGCGGCCTCGACCGAGAACACCACGTACCACTTGCCCTGCTGGCGCGTGAGGATCGCGGTGGCAAGCGTCGCGTCTTCGGGCAGGTCCCGATGCCACACGGCTTTGATCCCGCCCGGCACGCCGACCACGCCGAGGTGGCGATCCTTCCTCAGGGTCAGCCCGTCACCGGAGCGGAACGTGGCGGCGTGGTAGCGGGCGGCGGCGCGAAAGCGCGGGAACCCGTGCCCGCGCTTGAAGAAGGCGGCGTAGGCCTGGTGGGGCCGTCGCAGCACCTGCTGGAGGGCGGTGAACGATCAGCGTCCGAGACCTTCGGGATCGGCGGTGCGGCAGGCCTTGAGTTCGTTTGCCTGCGGCGCGTAGCCCAGGCTGACACGTCGACGGCGGAACGCCTCAATGCGCTGCTGAAGCCCAGCGTTGTACAGGCTGCAGAAGTCCCGCAGCATGGCGTCGAGCGCCGCGGCCTGCGCGCGATTGGGCCGGAGCCGGTCTTTGTACGATCTCAACGCCACAGGCAGATCGTACCCGATCTGTTCTCAGGAGCAATCGCCGAGCCGCATTCCCCCTTCGCCTAAAGGCGACGGTCCTCTGCTAAACCATTTATGGGATCATCAACCTCGAGTGTCGAAGAACCGTTGAGCCCTCCTCTCGCTCAATCCCGTGACCTCAGCTTAGTTCGGCGGGATTGCTCGCTTCCGCCTCCGGCGCGGCACCGCTAGTCCACGTGCTGCTGCGTCAAATCGGCCCAGTCTAGTGGCCATAAGTCCGGCGAAACTGGGCGTTGTCGTTTCTTGAGCCCTTCTTGCATCATCTTCGCCAGTTCTCGCCAGATCTAGGTCATTTCTGAGGAGTTTCCGAGTAAATCTCAAGATAAAAGAATGTCCAGTTCGAGCCTGCCACCACGTATGAACGGCGTATCGTCATTGACTTAGGTCTAAAGCTGAGTTGTTCTTTGCATCTACCATGAAGGAGATCGCGATGTGGTTTAACTCCTCCGCGGCCCGATCCACATGGCGTGCGATCAAAGGCTGTGCATCTCTAGGACCACCCGCTTCGCACAACCCAATAAAGGACCAGATCACCGGAGCGAGCGACGTATGTAGAGACCGTCGCCTAGAGGGTGCGCGTAATCCGACCGTTTTGGAGGCCGATCCGGCGCGGGTCGCGCCGTACCGTCACCGACCTGGACCAATCCAGCCGCTCAGTCCGCTTCGACGACCAACCCGGCAAAGCCGGGTGGGCGCAGGATGCTGGCTGAACAGCCGAACCTGCGCCAGGACCTCGGCCGGGTTTCCGGGCCTCGCAACCTTGCGTTGGAGCCGGGAACCCGCGTCGCCCCGACTCTCATGAAGTTGATCGGCTACCCGTCAAACGCGGACGGCGCAGGTCCGGCCATTAACCCAATTGAGCGCCGCCCCGAGCACATCTTTGTGGGTGAGGATCGATGTTCGTCTCCTGAAAGCGCGGAACGAGCCGAGTTCAGATGGTGCAGGTCGCAACGTCGACCGCACACCAAAGCATCTCTCGGGAAAAAAGAAAATATTTCGGTCTTTACGCCCGGGTTTGCGTGAATCGCTTTATTCACCGCAGAATTTAAGTCGGGAGCAGTTCCAAACTCCGACGAGAACCCCATGAGTGACGATCTTATCCGAGAGCCAGGGCCGGCGGCCCAGGAGTGCAGTCGGGGCGACACGACCGGTGTGGCGACTGGCGAGAACACCGTACTCTTTCATCTGCCATCGGAGCGAAAGCAGGGTGAGGGCCTCAAAGTGGCGTCTCTCGGCGATATAGAGGCTTCCTAGAGGCCGAGCGCCAACGGCCGGATTGCGCGAAGCTCCGCCAAGGAGCGCGCAAAGAGCGAAGTGCGGGAGCTGCCTCTGTCTCCAGGCGCCTGGCGACGATCTCGCTGCTGAGGACGGTGCCACCGCAACGGCTCTCGTCATCGCCTGTTCGGTGCATATCTCCTGCGATATCCACGCAGATAAATCGTCGAGCGAATGAACGCCGTCGTTCGGCCGGACATTCGAGCTTTAGACATTAGTCGTGCTGTCTAAATCTGAACTTTCTAGATGAATGTGCGCAACATCGATTGCGTTACTTACTTAAGTCTGTCAACAACCTTCGACATTCGCTGTGAGCCCCCAATGAATCTCATGTTCGCCGGCCATCTCGACCGGGCTTATTTACTCGGAGGGAAGCCGGACCGCTTCCGTCCGCCGCTGACGCGCGCGGGTTCGCCGCACGCGGATGCGTTCGATGCGTACAGGTCGTTTTTTCATCGCTCCGCGATGGCGGTGGCTCTGAGTTCCGCCCTCGTACGCCATCTGGATCGTTCGCCGCCCGGCGAGACCATCGTCTCCCATCGTGGCGAAGACGGTCGGCTCTACGACTCGATCCTTCGAGCGGAGCTCGAAGACGACGCGCTGCGCCTGGCGAAGATTTCGGTGGCAGCAGAGGCCTTTTCTGACGCGACGGCGGAGATGATGCGCCTGCGCGCCCCCGGTGATCCGCACGAGGCGAATCTAATTCATCATGTCGAGGGCATCTTGTTCAACGTCCTACATGCATGGCAAACCGGCGCGACGCTCGTATTGGCGGACTGCGACCGGCAGGTCCTCGTCGAATTACTGAACTGCGTGATCGCCAATGGCATCGCCTTGCCATACGGCATCCCCGACCTTCGCAAAATGAAATCATCTGATAGCAAGACGTCCGGCGTCATCGCCAACCTCGAGCCGGGCGACTACAACGATCTCAACGCGATGTTAGAGGACTCCGCGATTCGAACATATCAGCACCGGCTGAGCCGCCTCTCGGAGAGTCGAACGGTCAACGTCGGGATTTTGCTGAGAGCGGCCTTGGAAGAAGCCCGCAGGAACAGCTCGCGCATCCGTGAGGCGCCGGCCGACATCACGCTCACGTCGGCCCGCGTCCGGACCATCGACACCGTCGACCTCGACGCCGTCGAGATCGATCCCTTCAAATGGGTGAACCGAAAGCCGTCCAAACCGAAGATGCACATTATCGTGCTCTCGAGCGCACGGAGCTTGGGCTGATGGCGTGCGGCGCAGTTGGGCCAAGATCGGCGCGCCGACGACCGGAAGCGGCGTGGAACACCGCAGACCTTCGCGAGATCAACGCCGCTTGGCCAAATAGCTCGGCGGAAGTGATTTATATTTTCCGCAAGTCGACGTGGCCCGTCAGTGATTGTGCGACCGATCAAGCCGACGAGAGACACTTCAAGGGAAATAGAGCTCATCAATGCGATTAAAGCCTGTCGTTCAAAACTAAAACCCTAAAGGACATCGAAATCATGACCAAATCCAAAGATGAGCACGACGCTCACGAAGACGCTTGGCCGTTTGAAGAGGTCCTGATGGCCGGGCGCACCGCCGCACGAGCGCGACAACAGCGCTTTCTGGACTACGTCGCGGACACCGATCCTAGCCTGTCTGCCGCGCTGGCATCAGAGGCCGCACGCTTCGATGTCCTGACGCGCACGGTGATCGAACCTGCGATGCGCGAGGTTGCCGATAAGGTAATGCAGCGCGGATGGCACGTCTCTGTCGTCCGCGACGACGATCTCGACCGTTTGGCGCCATTCGCCACACCGGGCATCCGCTTCTACTGCAGTCGCCGTCCGCCCCGGATCGCGACCGTCGACTGGCTCTGGCCGCCTGCCTTTGTCGCCTATTATGGGTGTGCGCAGATCCAAGCCGTGCGGACCCATGTGGAATTGGACGAGGTCGCAACTGCGCCTCTTTCGTTTCACGACGAAACGCCGCTCGCCTATCCAGAGGTCACGCGCGATGCCGTTCGTGCGCTGCTCGTCGCCTTCCTTGACCATCTGTAGCGCATCGGCCGAGAGGCCCGATGCCGCAGAGCAGGCTTGCGAGAATCATCGTCGCGGCTGCGGTCTCAGCCAGCCGACGAACGGTGTGCAGGAAACTGGCTACGAAGCAGGACATCCGCGGCAGATAAACGACTGATCGCCGCTGCAAGCAGAGCTTGTTCGAATCGCTTAAACCGCAGCATAGCTAAACTTCGCTGCCGTCTTCGATGAGGGACGTGCTGAAGTCATCTGTATGCCTCCTGTGAGGAGCAAGATCATGTCTACAAAAGCTCGGTATCCCGCGGCCGAGAAAGGTTGTACGCGAATTCAGATCGAAGCGTTCGAGCGGATCGCCACCGGTGCTGATCAGGGCCACGCGCCTGCGACGCTCGCGGCGCTCGAGAGGCGCGGTTTAATCAAGCTGCAAGAGACAATCCTGCCTGGCGACTTCGTCGTCTGGGTCAAGGTTCCGGTCGTACCGCTCTCGGTTCACCACGCGTGGTGCGCCTGGTGCGCCGAGCAGTCACACACAGAATAAAGCGATTTGGATTCACGAGGCGTACTGGGATGAATATCGTTCTAGCTGGGCAGTTCGACCGCGTATACGCAAATGCGCTCGCTTGCGGCGCACAGGGGCAGGATCACATTCCGGACACACGTTCCAACGACGCACAGCCCGAAAAGGATCGGCACCTCTTCCGTCGGGCTGCGACACTTGCCGCTCTCAGCAGCACTGTCGTGACGGCACCGGATTGGTATACCTTTGACGACGGGATCGAGGAGAGCCAAGCCGCGCTTCTCCGCCAGGATCCCAGTTTCGCGCCCGGCATGGCTCTCCCGAGAGAGACGTGGGCCGAGTTATACGACGACGCAGTCGGGCTCGTGAAGGCGGTGGACTTTCTGGGGAGCTATTCCGAGCAGTCCTTGGCTACGCTGGATGATCTCAGTGCGCCGCATGTTTGGATCGACGGCGACAGTCCGCGCAGCCTGCAGCGCGCTAGCATCGGTGCGACTCATGCCTACCTCACGGAACTCCTGCTGCAGCCGTTCCTGGCCTGGGTATCGGGTGCCGTGCTCGTAATCTCGGGAGCTGACTGCCACCTGCTGGCAGACATCGCCGCGTTCCTCGTCGAGCAAGCCCGGCCCCGACCATTTCCGATACCGGATCTGAGTGTCTGTCCGGCGACATATTGAGTGATGTGAGGGGTTTGTGATTTAAGGCGGCCTGTGTGGAGGCTGCCGATGTGGACGACCGAGAACCGGGCCCGCTACGATCGAAGCGAGCTTCGGTATCCGAGCGATCTGACGGATGACGAGTGGGCGCTGATCGAGCCCCTGATCCCTCCAGCCAAGCGCGGCGGCGGCAAGCGCAGCGTCGACATGCGGGCGGTGGTGAACGGCCTGCTGTACGTGCTGAGCACCGGCTGCCAATGGCGGGCGATCCCAAAGGATCTGGCGGCGCGCTCGACGGTGCACGATTACTTTGACCTGTGGGACTATGACGGCACGCTGGAGCGGATCCATCACACGCTCTACGTCGCCTGCCGGGAACGAATGGATCGGGAGGCCAGCCCGACGGTGGCCATCATCGACAGCCAGAGCGTGAAGGGCGCGGAAAAGGGGGGCGCTCGATCGACCCGCCCGGCTACGATGCGGGCAAGAAGATCAGGGGCAAGAAGCGCCACATCCTCGTCGACACGCAGGGCCTGCTGATGCACGCGCTCGTCCATCCCGCCGACATTCAGGATCGGGATGGCGGCGTGCTGGTGATGGCCACGCTGTTTGGCCTCTACCCGTTCCTGCTCAAGCTCTTCGCTGACGGCGGCTATCAGGGACCGGCCTTCCAAGATGGCCTTCGCAAGGTCTGCCGCACCCTCACGGTCGAGATCGTCAGGCGCTCCGATCAGGCTAAAGGCTTCGCCGTACTGCCCAAGCGTTGGATCGTCGAGCGAACGATCGGCTGGCTTAACCGCTGCCGCCGTCTCGCAAAAGATTGGGAATGCAAAAGCCGGAAAGGACGAGCGTTCGTCCTCTTGGCCTCCATCCGCCTCATGACCCGAAAGCTCTGTCAGAAAACATCATGATGCCGGACAGACTCTGAGAGAGATCGGCCTGCTCGACAACGCTTCCGTGTCGGGCCGGGTAGTCAACCTCGACCTGACGGATGTCAGCGATATTGGCAAGGCTCGGCGGGAGCTGCGCGTCCAGGGCTATGCGCATCGACTGAAATCAATCTTTGAAGCGCCTGATTTAATTAGCGTCGGCGAGCGCCTCGAACTGGCGATGGCTGCGGCGCCTCCGGCGGAGGCGCGACCGCGATACGGCGACAATGACATTAAAGTCGTCGTTGTAGATGCCGAGATCTTGAGGAACTCAAATGTGCGAGTGGCAGCGCACAATAAGGCTCTTGTCCGGTGGGCGCGCCGACAATTCGCCCCTCAGATGCTCCGCACCATCGTCGTCGCCTGAAACCGCAACCGATCGGATCAAGTCACATGCATTGTAACCTGCGGCTGCGAGACAGTTTCGGCAGTCTATTGACGAGAAGCCTCGGAAGCCTCGTTTGATGGTATCCAAGTGGTTTCCTACTGTGCCGGCTAACTCGTAACGTAGTATAGTCCTGGGCTTGGCGAAGGTGATTTCAATCGGCTGAAGTCGAATCAGTAGGCCGGCAGATAGAGCTGCCGCGATCCGGCTACGTCAATGCGCTCGCGAAGACTGCTTATCTTAGGGTCGAGCATGTCGTCGGGGACGACCGTATGGACGTGCATAAGGGCCGGAACCAGGGTCTCTTCGATATAGGTGCCGAAGCGCGATACTATCAACAGCCCGTCGAAGAGCGCAGTTGCCGTCTGATCGCTGGCGCGCAGGCCGGCGTTAACAGGAGAAGTCTACTTTGCCCGACCAGCACCGCGACCCGGCAGCATCCGCAACACGTAGAGCGTCGGCCGCGCTATTTTCGTGGTTGCGACTGTCGCTAGAGCGCGTCTGAGTAACGGGGTTTGGGGCTGGGTTGGAGCGGCGAGACCTGAGCAGAGGCTGCGGCTTGGCGGGCTCAGCGGCCGGCCTGTGCCAGCTTCAGCAGGTTGTGGGCGGTGCAGATCAGCGCCCATTCGCCCCGGACCTGATCGAGCCCTCTCATCAGGAACTGTCGGAAGCCTCGGGCCTGCTTGATCTGCCCGAACACCGGCTCGACCACCTGCTTCCTGAGGCGATAGCGGCTGCGGCGCCCGGCCCGCTTCAGGTGGGCGGCCATCGCGCTCATCAACGGCATCTTGGTCAGCCTCCGGCGGCCGGCTGCGTCCGCCTCGCCATGACGCGCCCGGCCCGGAGCGAGGTAGCCCGTGATGCCCCGCTCTCTTAGCGCGACGAGGTTCGCCTCGTTGGCAAAGCCGGCATCGCCCGAGACCTCCCGCGGTTTGCGCCCGAGATGAGCCCGGACCCCGTCCACAAGCGGCACGAGCGCGCGGTGATCGGCCGGGTTGGTCACGAGCCGGTGCGCGACGATCACCTGATGCGCGGAATCGACCGCGATCTGGCCGTTGTAGCCCTGCACGAAGCCATCACGCGTGGGCTGGATCCGGCTGTCCGGGTCAGTGAAGTTGCGCTGCGCCCGGTCGGGCGGACCGCCATCCTCCCCGCGCAGTGGCCGGCCCTGTCAGCGCATCCCCGACGAGGCACCCGGCCCGCTCTCGTCCTCCGGATCGGGCGGGTCAGCCGCCTCCGCTTCCAGCGCGGCCTTAGCGGCGCGGATCGCTTCCAGCCGCCGCTGCTTGTCGGCCATCCAGTCCGGCGTCTCGTCGCCGCGCAGGTCCACGCCATGAGCCTGATCCTCGGCCGTGTCAGCCTCGCGCGCTCCAGCCAAGCATCCACCTCGGCGGCCAGGGCCGGCTCGGCCGTCTTCATCCGTCCGTAGCTCATCGCCTTGTGGCGGGAGGCGTTGGCTGATCGCTTGGTGCCGTCCACCGCCACGTGGGCGAACGCGACCAGACCGGCAGCTCGACACAGGCGCAGCGCCTGCACGAACAGGTCCGACAAGGCCACGAGGTGGCGCTTGCGGAACTCGGCGATGGTGCGGAAGTCGGGCCGGTTCAGGCCGGTGACGGCCATGACGTCGACCCGCTCCTCGCAGGCCCGGGCGAGCTGGCGCGACGAGTACAGACCGCGGCTGTAGCCGTAGAGCAGCAGGGCCACCATCATGCCGGGATGGTAGGGTGGGTAGCCGCGCTCCTCCGTGTAGGTGTCGAGAATGGCCGAGAGGTCGAGCGCCTCCCGCACTGTGTCCCGCACGAAGTGCGACATGTGCCCGGGCGGCACGAACTCGTGCAGCGAGGGCGGCAGAAGCCAACCCTGATCGACGTCCCAGGAGCGAAACACCCTGGCCATGAGCCGAGTGAATCACCTCTGGGTGCCGCCGTCGAGACAGTTACTCGGACACGCTCCTAGCATGAAGATGAGCCGGTCCGGGTCGCGATCGAGCCGACCTCTGAACCAGGACGAGCGAGCCGCCTACAGCCCGATAAACCGGCCCTTTCCTGGTTAAACAGCCAACTGTCTGATCGATGACGTATTTTTGCGGCAGCGCGAGATCTCGGCATCATTATGCCTGGTTTTACCCGCGCGCTCGAGCACAAATGGGCTGAAGAAAGTTGGGCTTGAAAAGCACTTGCGAAACATAAATTGGCAGGACTTTGCTGCACGTCACAGTGGAGATTTGGGTGACGGCAGCGTTTGCCTTTGTTTAACGACGACGGCAGCACTCAAAATCCGAATCGCTCGATCTCCTTCCAGGCCGCCTTTCGGCGGCCTGGAACATTAAGCAGAACAAAACATGAATATATGGCCTCTTGCGACAATCATGGGCCGACCGAATAGAGCGCTTTACGTGTGCGAGACGGCTCTGGATCCCTGAGTTGTCGCGCTGGACCGAGAAGGCCGAACGTCGATCCGCTCGCCGAATCGTCAGGACCGAGCGGGCTTCGAAATTAACCGCTCGGGGCCATGATGGGACGTCTCAGTGTCGGACGTCATCATGCGGTTGCGCACGCTCCTCGCCCTCACTTTCGCGGCCGGGGCGCTGCTCCTCACCTTCGCCGCCACGATCGTCGTCTCCCAATTCATCGCGGCGCGGGTGCAGATCCGCGCGGAGGCCCACACGGCTGACCTGGCGGAGCATCTGCGCCAGATCATCGACGCCAACATCAGCGAGCGGCTCGGCGACATGGCCGTGCTGTCCTCGGTCGCCCGGACGAACGCCACCACGCCGGAAGCGCGGCGTGCTTGGGTCGACGCCTTGCGCGAGAGCTTTCCCGCCTATGCCTGGATCGGTTTCGCGGACCGGACCGGTATCGTCCTCGCCAGCACCGACGGCATGCTGGAGGGCGAGAGCGTTGCGGCGCGCCCGTGGTTCCAGCGCGGCATCGAGGCCTTGGCCGTCATCGACATCCACGAAGCGAAGCTGCTGGCCAAACGCTTGCCGTCGCTGCCCTACGGCGAGCCGCGGCGGTTCGTCGACGTGGCGATGCCCTTCCGCGACCCTTCCGGCGCCGTCGTCGGCGTCGTCGGCGGCCATCTCAGTGTCAGTTGGATGCGTGAGATGAGCCGAGCGGCCATCGCGACCGCCCTGAAGCGTGAGCCGAGCGTCGAGGTGCTGATCCTCGCTGGGGACGGAACCGTGATCCTCGGTCCCGGCGATCAGGCCGGTCGACGGATCGATGTCGATCTGCCCGCGCTTCCAGCCCTGACGGCCGGAGCCGAGCTCGCGAGCGCCCGCGGGACGTGGCCCGATGGGGGCGATTACTTCACCGGCGCGAGCCGCGCCCGACCTGTGGCTGACCGGCCGACGCTGCCCTGGACAGTCCTGGTCCGCCAGCCGGTCGAGGTCGCGAAAGCGATCTCCGATCCCATCGTCAATCAACTGGTACTCGGCGGCGCGGCTTTCACGCTTCTATTCGCGCTGCTCGGCTGGTGGGCGGCCGAGCGCTTGGCCGAGCCGCTTCGCGCCTTGGCGGGCGCCGCTGGCGGCATCGGCCATTCCTCGACGAACGCGCAGCTACCCAAGCCGCACGGCTACCGGGAGATCGCCGAACTGACGGATGCCCTGACAAAATTGCTGGCCCGGCTCGGCGAGCGTGATCGCGCCCTGGCGCAGGCCAACACCGATCTGGAAGGCCGGGTCGCAGAGCGGACTGTAGAACTGGCCGAAGCGTGCCATCGCGCCGAGAGGGCGCAAGCGCGAGCCGAAGCCGGCGAGCGTGCCAAGGGCGACTTCCTGGCGACGATGAGCCATGAGGTCCGCACGCCCCTGAACGCTATCGTGGGCTTCGGTGACCTACTCCGTGATGAAATCAACCTCACCCCGCACCAGATGCGCTGCATCGATCAGATGCGCGTCGGTTGCGAAGTCCTGACGACGGTCGTCAACGACATCCTAGACTACGCACGCATCGAAGCCCATGGCGTCGTACTCGAAGCTGCCCCGTTCTCGCCGCGAGGGCTGATGGAGGAGACCGTCGCCCTCGTCGCCGGCACCGCCGAGCGCCAGGGTCTCGACCTTCGGTTGGACGTCGGCGCAGGCGACGAGCATTTCCTCATCGGCGACAAGACCCGCTTGAGACAGGTGCTGCTCAATCTCGTCAATAACGCGGTCAAGTTCACGCCGCAGGGCTCTGTGACCGTCTCTTTGGAACAAGCGGCAACGCCGGATGGCATCGCTCTGCGCGTCGCCGTCTGCGATACGGGCATCGGTATTCCCGCCGAGGCGCAGGCGCGGCTCTTCACCCGCTTCGTGCAGGCCGACAGCAGCACCACGCGCCGGTTCGGCGGTACAGGATTAGGGCTGGCCATATCGAAAGGGCTGATCGAAGCGATGGGCGGGGCCATCGGCCTTGAGAGCCGCGACGGTGTCGGCTCGACCTTCTGGTTCAGACTCGTGCTTCCGCGTGTGCCGACTGGCGAGCGGTCGCCCGAACGACCGGTTGCCGCGGCTCTGCCCAGGCCGGTCGAAGACGACGCGTCGCGGCAGGCACATCTGCTCCTCGTTGAGGACGGCGCGATCAACCGCGAGATCGCCCAGATGGTTCTGGAGGCCATGGGCTATCGCGTGTCCATCGCCTGCGACGGCTCGGAAGCCGTGAAACGGGTGCAGGAGCAGGCTTACGATCTCGTGCTGATGGATGTGGAGATGCCGGTCATGGACGGCATCACGGCGATGCGGCTCATACGGGAGCTCGAGGGTGTGGTGCGCGCCGTGCCAATCATCGCGATGACGGCGCATGTCCTGCCGGAGCAGGTTCGCGCGCTCCTTACGGCGGGCGCGAACGATCACGTCGGAAAGCCCTTCGACCGAACCCATCTCCGCGCGGTTATCGAGCGCTGTCTCGTCGAGTCCGCCGCGCGGTCCCGAGCTGCTTGAACGACCCCCGACAGGGTGCGCAGAGGCGGTGCGCCGGGAGCCGTTGCGCGACCAGGAGCGTTCTTCGTGGGAAAACGTTGAAGCAATAATCTGGATAGGCGCGACGCATCAGTATCATGGCAGAAGACAGTTCCGGCTCCGCCACACCGCGCGGCGTCCACGGGCGCATATCCACCGGCGTTCCCGGCCTCGACGAGGTCCTGTGCGGTGGCCTCACGCAGGATCGACTATACTTGCTCGAGGGCACACCGGGCACCGGCAAGACTACACTCTCACTGCAGTTCCTGCTCGACGGCGCCGCGCGCGGTGAGCGCGGCCTCTACGTCACACTATCCGAGAACAAAGATGAGCTGTGTGCTGCAGCCGCCTCGCACGGCTGGTCGCTCGACGGCATCGAGATCTACGAACTCGTCAACGAGTTCGGCCTCGATCCCGACAGCGAGCAGTCAATCCTGCACCCGTCGGAGATCGAGCTGGGCGAGACCGTCAGGGACGTCATTGCTCGCGTCGACGATTTGAAGCCGGCGCGGGTCGTCTTCGACAGCCTGTCCGAGCTGCGCCTGCTGGCCCAGAATCCGCTGCGCTATCGTCGTCAGATCCTGGCCCTCAAGCAATATTTCGCCCGACGCAGCTGCACCGTTCTCATGCTCGACGACCGCACGTCGGAGCCGGGTGATCAGCAACTTCACAGCATCGCCCACGGGGTGATCTCACTGGAACAGGCACCGCGCGAGTTCGGCTCCGAGCGCCGTCGCCTGCGCATCGTCAAGATGCGCGGCATCAAGTTCCGCGGCGGCTATCATGACTTCGCCCTCGACACCGGCGGTCTGACGGTCTTTCCTCGCCTCGTCGCCGCCGAGCACCACGCGACGTTCGATCCGACCGCCGCTTCGACCGGGTCCGCCGAGCTCGATCTGCTGCTCGGCGGCGGCTTGGTGCCCGGCACCAATACCCTGCTGATCGGCCCATCGGGAGTCGGGAAGACCACGACGGCGCTCGGGTGCATGCTGGCGGCCTTGGAGCGGGGTGAGTCGGCGACCTACTTCCTGTTCGACGAGGGGCTCGCCACCCTGCTCGCCCGTTCCGCGATGCTCAACATGAACCTGTCCCCGCACATAGAGGCGGGCCGGCTGACGATCACCCAAATTGACCCGGCGGAACTCGCTCCGGGTGAGTTCGCCACCCATGTTCGGCATGCGGTGGAGAAGCGCCGCTCCAGGTTCGTCGTCATCGACAGTCTGAACGCCTACCTGCACGCGATGCCGGGCGAGGAATTCCTCATCCTGCAGATGCACGAGCTTCTGAACTACTTGAATCAGCAGGGCGTCACGACGCTGCTGGTTCTTGGACAGCACGGCATCATCGGTGATGTCCAGACCGACGTCGACCTCAGCTATCTCAGTGACGGCATCCTGCTGTTCCGGTTCTTCGAGGCGAAGGGAGAGGTCCGCACCGCCGTTTCTGTGGTGAAGAGCCGGGTGAATGCGCATGAGCGCACGATCCGTGAGTTGAAGCTCACGAGTCAGGGGCTGCGGGTCGGCTCGGCCCTGGACGACTTCCAAGGTGTGCTCACGGGGCTGCCCTCTTACCGAGGGAGAGTCGCGCTGTTGCCGGACGACGCTCCCCTCGGAAGCCAAGCGTGATGCCTCAGCCGCCGGATCACGAAGGGCGCGTCCTCGTCCTGGCGCCGCGCGGGCGTGACGCGGCGGTGATCGCGCAGGTGCTCGACCGCGTCGGCACGCCGACCGAGGTCTGTGCCGACGTGTCGGATTGCGTGACGGGCCTGAAGGCGGGGGCCGGAGCCGCTTTGGTCACCGAGGAGGTGCTCGCCGGGGCGGATACGGGAGCCTTATTCGCCTGGCTCGACGCGCAGCCCGCTTGGTCCGACTTCCCGTTCATCGTCCTGGCGACGCGGCAGACAGGCCGCCGGTCGGAATCCGCCGCCGGCATCCTCGCGCGGCTCGGAAACGTCGTCCTGCTGGAACGCCCGATCAATGCCGAGACCCTGATCAGTGCCGCCGAGTCGGCACTGCGGGCGCGCCGGCGCCAGTATCAGGTGCGCAGCCTCCTGGCCGGTCGTGAGCGCACGCAGGAGCACCTGCGACTCCTCAACGAGGGTCTCGAACGGCGGGTTGCCGAGCGGACCCGCGAGGTCGAGGCCGCCCGGGAGACCCTGGCCTTCGCCCTCGAAGCAGCCGGCATGGGCTCGTGGGACCTCGATCTCGCGAACGGAACCTCCCGTCATTCCCCGCGCTTCGATGCCATCTTCGGGTATTCCGACCCGTGTCCATCGTGGACCCGAGGCACGTTTCTCGCCCATGTCGTCGAGGAGGACCGTCCCGCGGTCGAGCAGGCGTTCTCGGCCATCCCGGAGACCGGCCGGATCGACCTGGAATGCCGCATCACGCGCCGGGACGGCGCCGGGCGCTGGGTCGCGGCGAAAGGGCAGGTCAAATACGACGCGTCCGGCGTACCGACCCGCATCGCCGGGATCCTGGTGGATCGAACCGACCAGCGCATCACCGAGGACGCGCTGCGCCAGGCCCAGAAGATGGAAGCCATCGGTCAGCTGACCGGCGGCGTGGCCCACGACTTCAACAACCTCCTCACCGTCATCGTCGGCGGCCTCGACATGATGCTTCGCCGGCCCGAGCAGACCGACCGCGTGAAGCGGCTGGCCGAGGCGGCGATGAGCGCAGCCCGGCGCGGCGAGCAGCTCACGCAGCAGCTCCTGGCCTTCTCCCGCCGGCAGATGCTGCGGCCACAGACGCTCAACCCGAACCGCCTGCTGCTCGACTTCAGACCGCTGGCCGAACGGGCGGCCACGGGTGCCGTCGAGCTGGTGTTCAACCTCGACCCGGCGCTCGATCCGATCCGCATCGATCCGGCACAATTCGAGGCGGCGGTGCTGAACCTGATCGTGAACGCCCGCGACGCCATTGAGGGCCGCGACGGCCACGCCCGCATCGCGGTCGTGAGCCGCAACGTCCACCTTGGCACCGCGGCCGTCGCCGACCAGGGGGTGCCCCCGGGGCCCTACGTGGTCGTATCGGTCAGCGACACCGGCAGCGGCATTCCACCCGACGCGCTCCAGCGTGTATTCGAGCCGTTCTTCACCACCAAGGAGGTCGGCAAGGGAACGGGGCTCGGCCTTTCCCAGGTCTACGGCTTCACGCGCAGCGCCAAGGGCTTTGCCCAGATCGAGTCCGAGATCGGCTCGGGCACGACGGTCAACCTGTACTTTCCGCGTTCGACCGACCCGGCCGGCGATGAGACGGGCGCCGCTTCGGCGAGCTCGATCCCGCTGCGCCGCGCCGGCGAGGGCGAGACGGTTCTGTTGGTCGAGGACGACGAGCAGGTGCTCGGGATGGCTGTCGAGAGCCTGGAGGAGCTGCGCTACCGGGTCATCATCGCTCGAAACGCCGTCGAGGCTCTTGAGCACCTTCGCGGCGTGGAGCGGATCGACATTCTGTTTTCCGACGTCGTGATGCCGGGCGGGATGAACGGATCACAGCTGGCGGTCGAGGCGCAGAAACTTCGGCCAAGTGTCAAGGTCCTGCTCACATCAGGCTACGTCGCAAACCTCGACGAGGGTCAGGTCATCGGTCGAGGCGAGATGCCGGTCCTGAACAAGCCCTACCGCCGCGACGAGCTCGCCCGCTCGCTGCGCCTGGTCCTGGGGGGAGAGGGACGTTGACGCGACACCGAGGACGATCTGGTCTGTTAGAGGCTTTGCACAATGAAGAGCGCGAGGGAGATACACTCTGCGCCGGGAGTATAGGCATCAGACTCTGAGCCTGTCATGTTCGGGGTTCGGCGCGCGCATTCGACCGATCTCGCCGCGTTCAAAGCTCTGCTGTATTCTAACAACCGACTTGCTCGGGCCGACACCATCGCGCGTGTTCGCTGCTCCGGCGGGATCTACGGCGTGGATTACAGGATCGTTCATCCCGGCGGGCAGATCCGCCGGTTGCGCTCGCGCCGGCGCGTGCAGGTAGACGAGGAGGGCCAGCCGGTCCGGCACCGCGGCGTGGTCTTCGACATCGACGCGTACAAGCGCGCCGAAGAGGAGCGGAAGACGGTCGAGTCGCAAGTGCGGACGCGCGAGGCGCGCCTGTACGCCATCCCCGACACGATGACTGAAGGCATGATCGTCATCGACGAACGCGGCATCATCCCTTCGTTCAACCCTGCTGCCGAGCGCATCTTCGGCTACCGGTCGGCCGAGATCGTGGGTCGGAAGATCAGTCTGGTGCTGCCGGTGCCGGATCGCGACCGATCCTATGCGGCCTGTCGTCATGGTGACGGGGCACGAAGATCCGTCGTGCGCCGTCGAGGCGATGAGGCTCGGGGCCTGCGACTTCAGCGAGAAACCGTTCGACGAGAAAGCCCTTGTACGACATTTGCGCGCCACCCTGTAACGCGGCTGCGTGACTGAGACGGGGTCGAACACGCTGCGAGTGCACATCCGCCGGATCGCCGAAAGCGAGCGACACGTTCTGGACCACCTGGTCGGCGGGGACACCAGCCAGAATCGGTCGCGTGCTCGACTTCAGCCCGCGCCTGGTCGGGATTGATCGGGCGAAGCGCATCACCAAAACGCAGGCGGCCCACCGACAGGAGCTGGTGCGTTGGTGGATGCTGAGCGGTCTCCGGTGGGTTTGATCCTCCGCAATTCGACGGAACCGCGGAAGTGGCAGCGTCATTTCCCGCTCTATGGTGCCAGTCGAGTTGTTAGGCGAACGGACCCTGTCTTCCAGGATAGCGTCATGCCGATCTTCATCGTGGACGACGATGCCGCCATTTTGAGTTCAGCACGGTTCATGCTGGAGGGCGAAGGTTACACGGTCGCCACGTTCGAGTCGGGCAGCAAGCTGATCGCCGCATTTCCGCAGGCGAAACCGTGCTGCATCGTGATCGACTACGTGCTGCCGGACATGACGGGGCTGGATGCCTACGAACGCGTGCGGTCTTCGGGCGGGACCGCTCCGGTGATCATCATCACAGGCCATCCGAGCGCCGCGATCCGCGCGAAGGTGCGGCAGGCTGGCTTGCCGCTGGTCGAAAAGGCCTTCGTCGAGGACCTGCTCGGCGCCATCGAGGCGATAGGTCCGCTGCATTGACCATAGGCTCTTGGTCGGAGGCTGGACGGCGAGCAGAACGTCATTCTGGGGCAAGGGAAAACCAGATCTATTGGTGCCTGTTCGGATCAGGGACCGCAATGCGCAAGTGAATCCTTCCGGCACCTGATGGCCGAGCGCGGCATGGACTGCTTCATGAGCCGGTCGGGCGATGCCGTGGGACCGCGCGACCATGGAAGGCCGTTTCTCGTCGCTGACGATCGCGCGCACGGCCCCGAGGACCGACTGCACGCGGGACGAGGCGCCCGCGGATGTGTTCGATGACATCGAGCGCTTCTATAGCCCGACAAGGCGGCTCTCGACCTTGGGCTGTCTCAAACCTGTCGAATTCCAATACCATGCTCGATTTGCTTAAGATGGTATCTGTCAAACCGGCTACAGTTTAATTTGCGGACGGCGCTCAGGCTCGCCAAGTCATCGCGATTTGGTCAACGGACACACTCCATAGGCAGCCAAATCGGTCGGATTGCTTCCGATCCCGGCGCGATTCTGCGGCGTCCTCACCGTATTCCAGCTGAAAAACTCGGCCGCGCCGATCCCCAATCCGCTTGCCGGCCCCAGGGCCACTGAGGTTTCGCCGACGTCGTCCTTACAGGCGGAACGCGATGCGGGGGCTACTTGAAGTAATTATGTCTCCGCTCCGTGAACACCGACGCAGATATTTTGCATCGCTTTCCCATGTTGCCGCGTTCTATTAACAAGCGAACCGGTTTTTCGGTACGATTTCTGACATGAAGGAGGCGCGAATGCTGCGCGGTGGAATGCTGTGGCTGCTGGGGATCCCGCTGCCAATTATCCTGCTGTTGTGGTTCTTCGGCGTGTTCCACTGAGCGCCGGTGGGCCAGCATCATGCCCTACACAGTCGAGATCACAACGCTCGCGGCGCAGGTCGACGGCGAGGAACGGCCAGCAAGGCTGTACCAGTTGCCCGATCCCTTCAGCACGCTGGCCGAAGCCAAGGAAGCCGCTGTCACCCACATAGCGGGGCTCGGGCTCGATCCTTCCTGTGTCCTCTACAACGTCTTCGACCGCGAGGGCTTCACGGTGGCATCCAATGCTGAACAGATGGCAGGGTCCGGGTGACGTCAAAGCCGCTGGCCAGCACCGCTATGCCGGTGAGGAGCCGGGCCTATCAGAAGAAGGCGTTTGGAGACGCGTCTTCCTGAGCAAAACCCGCTGGACGGCGCGTATACGCCTTTTCGCTCATGGCCGACGACGCGTGCGCCGACGACGGGGTGCCGGAGACGGTGCAGCGGGCCTGGACGCGCCAGGATGACGTCACGCCAAGCTCGAACCTGGAGGCGCGGCTCTGCACCATCAGCCACAATCTGTTTCATGCGGAGTGCCGCGAGCGCAGGCGCGTGATCGGAAATGTGGACGGCTCCGTTACGACTCAGCGCGCTGCGCCCGCGGCCCACGAGCACCGCTCCGATCTGCCGACCGTCCCGTCGCCCATCGGTCAGCTGCCTGAGATGTGGCGCGGGGGTCTGCTGCTCGTGAGCGCGCGAGACTTAACCTATGAGGCGGCCGCCGAAGTGATGGGCTGTCAAACCGGTCCTGTGAAAAGCCGGGCGCGCCGCGCCCGGGCCTGGCGCGTTGCGAATCCTGCCAGCGAGGAGCACCTCAACTTGCGCGGGCATCCATGCTGACCTGTCCGGAGGCACCGAACCGGCCTGACACGGCCATGCCAGTGTGAGCGTATTCGTTTCTGTCAGATCGGCCACGACACAAGTTCTACGCAGGACGAGGCTCGCGATTTGGCTTCGTCCCGAGTTCCAAACGATTGAGCAACCCGCTGGGCTGAGCTCAATTGCCGTGCCACTTCGTTGGTGGTCACTCGTAGTCGCTGACGATTCGGATGGCTGCCACGCTTAGCCATGCGCATCTACCCTGAGGTTGTTTCCGCATGACGCCGACTACGTCGCAGTTGGAGCCGAAGCTCCTCCTGAAGAGCCTCCGCGCCTTTCGGAAAGGTGACTTCTCGATCCGGCTGCCGCTGGATCTCACGGGCATCGATGGCGAGATCGCGGACGCGTTCAACGACATTCTCGAACTCAATCAGGGTCTCGTCCGGGAACTCGACCGGGTTGCTCGTGCCGTGGGCAAGGACGGGCGCATCGGCGAGCGTGGCAAGCTTCCGGCCGCGACCGGCGGATGGAACGACTGTGTCGACTCGGTCAACACGATGATCGGAGATCTCGTTCAACCGACCACCGAAGTGGCCCGCGTCATCGGGGCGGTCGCGAAAGGCGACCTCGGTCAGACCATGCAGATCGAGATCGAGGGCCGCCCGTTGAGGGGCGAGTTCCTCCGCATCGGCAAAGTGGTCAACACGATGGTCGACCAGCTGAACTCCTTTGCCTCGGAGGTGACCCGCGTGGCCCGGGAGGTTGGCTCGGAGGGCAAGCTCGGCGGACAGGCCAAGGTCAAGGGCGTCGGCGGAACCTGGAAGGACCTCACCGACAACGTGAACCTGATGGCGGCCAATCTGACAGGCCAAGTCCGCAATATCGCGGAGGTCACCACTGCCGTGGCCAATGGCGATCTGTCCAAGAAGATCACTGTCGATGTGAAAGGTGAGATCCTCGACCTGAAATCGACCATCAACACAATGGTCGATCAGCTCAATTCCTTCGCCTCGGAGGTCACGCGCGTTGCCAAGGAGGTGGGTTCGGAAGGCAAGCTTGGAGGCCAGGCTCAGGTCAAGGGCGTCGGTGGTGTCTGGAAGGACTTGACCGACAACGTCAACATGATGGCCGAGAATCTGACGGGCCAAGTACGTAACATCGCCGAAGTCACGACCGCGGTCGCGCGTGGCGACCTCTCCAAGAAGATCACCGTCGACGTCAAAGGCGAGATCCTGGCGCTGAAGCTGACCATCAACACGATGGTGGACCAGCTCAACTCCTTCGCCTCCGAGGTGACACGTGTCGCCCGCGAGGTCGGCACGGAGGGCAAGCTCGGCGGTCAGGCCCAGGTGGAAGGCGTCGGTGGGACCTGGAAGGACCTCACCGACAACGTGAACATGATGGCGGCCAACCTCACCGGCCAGGTGCGCAACATCGCCGACGTGACCACCGCGGTGGCCAACGGCGACCTGTCCAAGAAGATCACCGTGGACGTGCGCGGTGAGATCCTGGAGCTGAAGAACACCATCAACACGATGGTGGATCAGCTTAATTCCTTCGCCTCGGAGGTGACCCGCGTCGCGCGCGAGGTCGGCTCGGAGGGGAAGCTCGGCGGGCAGGCCCAAGTTCCTGGGGTCGCCGGCACCTGGGCCGATCTCACCGACAACGTGAACCTCATGGCCGCCAACCTTACCGGCCAGGTGCGCAACATCGCCGACGTGACCACCGCGGTGGCCAACGGCGACCTGTCCAAGAAGATCACCGTGGACGTGCGCGGCGAAATTCTGGAATTGAAGAACACCATCAACACGATGGTGGATCAGCTCAATTCCTTCGCCTCGGAGGTGACCCGCGTCGCCAAGGAGGTCGGCTCGGAGGGGAAGCTCGGCGGGCAGGCCCGCGTCGAAGGCGTGGCAGGAACCTGGGCCGATCTCACCGACAACGTCAACCTGATGGCCGCCAACCTGACCGGTCAGGTGCGCAACATCGCCGACGTGACCACCGCGGTGGCCAATGGCGACCTGTCCAAGAAGATCACCGTCGACGTGAAGGGCGAGATCCTGGAGCTGAAATCGACCATCAACACGATGGTGGACCAACTCAACTCCTTCGCCTCGGAGGTGACCCGCGTCGCCCGCGAAGTCGGCACGGAAGGCAAGCTCGGCGGGCAGGCGCAGGTCAAGGGCGTCGGCGGCGTGTGGAAAGGCCTGACCGACAACGTGAACATGATGGCGGCCAACCTGACGGGCCAGGTGCGCAACATCGCCGAGGTCACAACCGCGGTGGCCAACGGCGATCTCTCCAAGAAGATCACCGTGGCCGTCGAAGGCGAGATCCTGGAATTGAAGTCGACCATCAACACGATGGTGGATCAGCTCAACTCCTTCGCCTCGGAGGTGGTCCGCGTCGCCCGCGAGGTTGGCATCGAGGGCAAGCTCGGCGGACAGGCCCAAGTGCGCGGCGTCGGCGGAACCTGGAAGGATCTCACCGACAACGTCAACATGATGGCCGCGAACCTCACCGGTCAGGTGCGCAACATCGCCGACGTCACGACTGCGGTGGCCAACGGCGATCTGTCCAAGAAGATCACCGTCGACGTGAAGGGTGAGATCCTGGAGCTGAAATCGACCATCAACACGATGGTGGATCAGCTCAACTCCTTCGCCTCGGAGGTGACCCGCGTTGCCCGTGAGGTCGGCTCGGAGGGCAAGCTCGGCGGACAGGCACAGGTCCGCGGCGTCGGCGGAACCTGGAAGGACCTCACCGACAACGTGAACATGATGGCGGCCAACCTGACCGGTCAGGTCCGCGGCATCGCGGATGTCGTCACGGCGGTGGCCCAGGGCGACCTCACGCGGAAACTCTCGGTCGATGCCAAGGGCGAGATCGCCGCCCTGGCCGACACCGTCAACGAGATGATCGAGACGCTCGCCACCTTTGCCGACCAAGTCACCAACGTGGCCCGCGAGGTGGGCGTCGAAGGGAAGCTCGGCGGTCAGGCCCGGGTGCCGGGTGCCGCCGGGCTGTGGCGCGATCTCACCGACAACGTGAACCAGCTCGCGGCAAACCTGACGACCCAGGTGCGCGCCATCGCCGAAGTGGCGACGGCGGTGACGAAGGGCGACCTCGCACGCTCGATCTCGGTCGAGGCTTCCGGCGAAGTCGCCGCGTTGAAGGACAACATCAACGAGATGATCCGCAATCTGCGGGACACGACCCTCAAGAACGCCGAGCAGGACTGGCTGAAGACGAACCTCGCCAAGTTCACGCGCATGCTGCAGGGCGAGCGCGACCTCGCCACCGTCTCAAATCTGATCCTGTCCGAGATCGCGTCGCTCGTGAATGCCCAGCGCGGCGTGTTCTTCATGGTGGAGGACGATGGCGGAGAGCCGGTTCTGGATCTGATGGCGAGCTATGCCTTCACGGAGCGCAAGAACCTGTCGAACCGGTATCGCCTCCGTCAGGGTCTCGTGGGCCAATGCGCCTTCGAGAAAAAGCGCATCACCCTCACCAACGTGCCCGGCGACTACATCACCATCGGCTCGGCTCTCGGCGAGGCACCACCCCTCAACATCATCGTCCTGCCAGTCCTGTTCGAGCAGGAAGTTCGGGCAGTCATCGAGCTGGCGTCGTTCAACCGTTTCAGTGAGACCCATCAGTCCTTCCTTGACCAACTGACCGAATCCATCGGGATCGTGCTCAACACGATTGCCGCCAACATGCGGACCGAAGGTCTCCTCAAGCAGTCGCAGCTCCTGACCGGCGAATTGCAGAGCCGGCAAGAGGAGCTAAAGAAGACGAACGACCGCCTGGAACTTCAGGCGGCCTCCCTGCAGCAATCCGAGGATCTGCTGAAGAGCCAGCGCGAGCGCCTGCAGCAGACCAACGAGGAGCTGGAGGAGAAGGCGCGGCTGCTCGAAATCCAGAAGCGCGAGGTCGAGGGCAAGAACCGCGAGGTCTCCGTCGCCAAGACGGCGCTGGAGGAGAAGGCCGAGCAGCTGAGCCTGACCTCGCGCTACAAGTCACAGTTCCTGGCCAACATGAGCCACGAGCTGCGCACGCCGCTCAACAGCCTGTTGATCCTCTCGAAGCTTCTCTCCGAGAACCGCGACGGGAACCTGACAGACAAGCAGCGGGAGTTTGCCAAGACCATCAACGCAGCCGGGACCGACCTCCTGTCGCTCATCAACGACATCCTCGATCTCTCCAAGATCGAGTCCGGGACGGTGTCGCTCGAAGTCGGCGATGTCGCGCTGCAAGATCTCGTCGAGAACCTCGAAAGGACCTTCCGCCAGCTGGCCGAGGACCGCCACCTCGCCTTCGTGATCGATGTCGAGCCCGGCTTGCCGCGGTCGGTACGCACGGATTCCAAGCGCCTGCAGCAGGTTCTCCGAAACCTTCTCTCCAACGCCTTCAAGTTCACCGAGACGGGCAGTGTTTCGCTCAAGATCGGCTCGGCCGAGGGCTCGCCGCTGCGCGCCGGGAGCCAGTGGATGTCCCTCTCCGTAACCGATACCGGCATCGGCATCGCCGAGGATAAGCAGCGGATCATCTTCGAGGCGTTCCAGCAGGCCGACGGGACCACGAGCCGCAAGTATGGCGGCACCGGCCTCGGCCTCGCCATCAGCCGCGAGATCGCCCGCCTGCTGGGCGGCGAGATCGTGGTCGAGAGCCGCATCGGTTCGGGCAGCACCTTCACCCTGTTCCTGCCCTTCGAACCGCCCGTTCAGGCAGTCACGGGCCGCGCATGGGAGACGGCCGCGGGGACCGGACCTGCTGCGCTGACCGGCCGCCAGCCGAACGCCGCGATGGCCCTTTCGGCCGCCGCGGACGACCGCCATGCCATCCACCCGGGGGATCACATCGTGCTCATCGTCGAGGACGACGCGATGTTCGCCTCGGTGCTGCTGGAACTTGCGCGCGAACGCGGCTTCAAAGGCTTGATCGCGCAAGACGGTGCCGGCGCGCTGAGCCTCGCCCACCGCTTCAAGCCGCACGCCATCACCCTCGATATCGGCCTGCCCGACATGGACGGCTGGGCCCTGCTCGACCTCCTGAAGAACAACTCCCGCACCCGCCACATCCCGATCCACGTCATCTCCGTCAACGACGAGAAGAAGCGCGGCCTGCGCGCCGGCGCGTTCGGCTTTCTGGAGAAGCCCGTGGAGCGCGAGGGCCTGCTGCGGGCCCTGGAGCTCTCGAAGGATTTCATCACGCGGCCCGTCCGCAACCTTCTGCTCGTCGAGGACGACGAGAACCAGCGCGCCAGCATCACGGCGCTCCTGAGCGAGGAGGACGTCAAGATTTTCGGGGTCGGCACGGCGTCGGCCGCACTGGAAGCCCTGACCGGCGGCCGGTTCGACTGTGCGATCATCGATCTCGGCTTGCCCGATATCGGTGGTTCCGAGCTGATCGAGCAGATCCGCGCCTCGCAGGACGGGGAGGAACTGCCGATCATCGTCTATACCGGTCGGGCGCTCACGCCCGCCGAAGAGCAGCAGCTGAGGCAGACCGCCTCGACGATCATCATCAAGGACACGCGCTCGTCCGAGCGGCTTCTCGACGAGACCGCCCTGTTCCTGCATCGGGCCATCGCCAGCGCCCCGGCCGACGAGCAGGGTCCCGGCGATCGCAGTGACGGCGTGTCTCTCCAGGGCTGCCGGGTCATCCTGGTCGACGACGACCTGCGTAACATCTTCTCGCTCACGAGCGCCCTGGAGCAGCACGGGCTTGAGGTTCTGTTCGCGGAGAACGGGCATGACGGCATCGCGCTGCTCGAATCCCATCCGAACATCGACGCGATGTTGATCGACATCATGATGCCAGGAATGGACGGCTACGAGACGATGCGCGCGATCCGGGTCCAGGGCGCCTTCCGAAGCCTGCCGCTGATCGCCGTGACCGCGAAGGCCATGAAGGGCGACCGCGAGAAGTGCCTCGAGGCGGGCGCGTCGGATTACGTCTCGAAGCCGATCGACATGGACGAGCTGCTGGCCGTGCTGCGGGTGCAGTTGGCACGACGGGGCGAGATCGCCGACGGTGTAACGCCGCTGCGCGCGGGAGCGAGAGACTTCGAGCGGCAACCCCGATGAGCCGCCGACTGGATCCCCATCCGGCTGGTCCGGACGATACGGCGGGACAGCTCGGCTTACCCACCGAGCTGGCCCCGGTCCGAGCCAAGATCCTGATCGTCGATGACGACCAGCGTAATCTGCTTGCCGCCTCCGAGATTCTAGCCGATCCCGAGACCGACTTGATTCTAGCGAACTCGCCGGAGGAAGCCCTACGCCGGGCCCTCCGGGAGGACTTCGCCCTCATTCTGCTCGACGTACAGATGCCGCGCATGGACGGCTACGAGGTGGCCGCCCTCATCCGCAGCCGCTCGCGCACATCCCGTGTCCCGATCCTGTTCCTCACGGCCCACAACAAGGACGACATCCACATCTTCCGCGGTTACTCCGCAGGCGCGGTCGACTATGTGTTCAAGCCGATCCAGCCTTTGGTGCTGAAGTCGAAGGTCGATGTCTTCGTCGATCTTTACCGCAAGACCGAAGAGATCAAGCGCAACGCGACTGCCGAGAAGCGTCTGCTCCTGGAGAACCTTCGCGTACGCGGTGAGAAACTGGAAGCCGAGCAGGCGCTGCGCAGGCGGGAAGAGCATCAGGCCGCTGTCCTGCGCGGCCTTCCCATCGCCCTCTACACCTCACCGATCGGCGTCGCCGACCGACGCCTCTACTTCACCAACGACAGCATCGCGCGCATCACCGGCTTCTCGCGCGAGACCTTCGCCACCTCCGGCCTCTGGAGCTCCCGCCTCGAAGCAGACGACCGTGAGCGGGTGTCGGCGGCGCTTTGCGCGGTCCTCGAGACCGGCGAGGTGGCTCTGGAATATCGCTGGCGCAACGCGGATGGCATGGAGCGGCACATCCTCGACCAGATCGCGGTGAACCGTGATGAGAGCGGCACGGCGGTCGAACTCTTCGGGATGTGGTTCGACGTGACGGAGCGCAAGGAACTTGAGCTCAATTTGCAGCACGCTTCGAAGCTTGAGGCGGTGGGCCGCCTAACCGGCGGGATCGCGCATGATTTCAACAACATGTTGAGCATCGTCATTGGCAATCTCGACTTGGTCAAGGGCGCGTTGCTGGGCAATGAGAAGGCGCACCGCCGCATCGAGAGCGCCATCGAGGGGGCCCATCGCTGCGCCGAACTCACCAGCCGGCTGCTGGCCTTCTCGCGACGCTCCCCTCTCCAGCCGAAGGCGCTGACCTTCGCGAACTTCATTCCTGGCCTGATCAAGCTTCTGGAGCGCACGCTCGGCGAGCGGATCACGATCTCCGCGGATCTGGAGGCGGGACTGCCGGAAGTCTGTGTCGATCACGCTCAGTTCGAGGCCGCTCTCATCAACCTCGCGGTGAATGCCCGGGACGCGATGCCGGATGGAGGGACCTTGGACATCCGCATCAGGCGCCGCGACCCCACTGGGCCGGAGGGGGTCGAGGACGTGCGTTTCGTAGAGATCACGGTCGCCGACTCGGGCACGGGGATGTCACCTGATGTTCTGGCGCGCGTCTTCGAACCCTTCTTCACGACGAAGGAGGTCGGCAAAGGCACGGGCCTCGGTCTGAGCATGGTCTATGGCTTCGTGCAGCAGAGCGGCGGGACCATCGTTGTCGACAGCACGCCGCATCAAGGCACCCGTTTCGTCGTCACGATGCCCGTGCTCGCTGAAGGAAGTCCCAGATCGGAAGAATGCGCTGCGGGTGCGACGAACGAGCCGCCGAATCCGATGAATGGTGCGGGTAGGGCCGTGCTTGTCGTCGAGGACGACGCCGATGTTCGCTCGACCGTTGTCTCGACCCTCGAGGCCCTCGCGTTCGAGGTGCTCAGTGCGCATGATGCCAGCGAGGCTCTGCGCGTTCTGCGGAGGGAGGCGAATATCTGCCTCGTTTTCAGCGACGTGAACATGCCCGGCACGATGAACGGCATCGAGCTCGGACACATCATCCGGCAGCAATGGCCACACATGCAGATCCTGCTGGCCTCCGGTTACCTTCGGGAAGGTCAGGATGCCAATGACTTCCCCTTGCTGCAGAAACCATTCCGTGCGGACGACTTGATTGACAACCTGCGGGAGCTGCTTGGCAACGCGCGGGGGTGAAGCTTTCTCGATCGCGCCCGAGAGAATCGACAGCGGAACGCGTGCCGATCGCAGACAGGCGCGGCGATTTTGCCCGGCAGAGATCCCCGGGATCTGTGGAGATCCGCCGTCCCCGCGTATCGGCACAGGGCTGCCGGCGTTCGGGTTCCCGGTAAGACGGCCAGCGGTGCCCCAAGACGGTGCGTGCGAACGTCACCCGGGCGACGCCGGTTGTCGAGGGATGGACGCGCGGCCTGTCGATCAGCCGTCCGTCGCACGCACCGGGATGGACGGGTTCAGTCGGCCGAGCCGGCCGACTTCCGCGGCAACGTCCTGCAAGCTGGCGTCACCCTTGCGCAAGATCCGGTCGGCGGCAGACAGATCATGACGCTCTTCCTCCGAGACGTCGCGGGCACTCAGGACGACCACCGGAACTTCGTCGCCGCCTGGCATTGCCCGCAGGGCGCGCAGGAATGCGAAGCCGTCCATCACCGGCATGGTCAGGTCGAGGAGCACGAGCCCCGGGCGCGCCGCGCGCACGCTGGCCAGGGCCTCGGCCCCGTCGCCGGCCTCCCGAACCGCGAACCCCTGGCGCCCCAGCACGGTGCGGAGCCGGCGCCGCATCTCGGCGTCGTCATCCACCACCAGCACGTCGCCCGCGCCGGCGCCGATCCGGTCGAGCACCCCCTTCAGGCGGCTCCAGTCCACCGGCTTCGGAAGCGAACCGGCCGCCCCGAGCGCGGCCCCGAGTGCGGCATCGGCCACGAAGCTGACCATGATCACCGGGATGTCCCGGGTGGCCTCGTCGCGCTTCAGCGCGGCGAGCACGGCCCAGCCGTCCATCTCCGGCATCATCACGTCGAGCAGCACCGCGACGGGCTGCAACTGGCGTGCGAGTTCGAGACCCGACCGTCCGTCGACCGCAGCCTGGGCCGAAAAGCCCTGGCGGGCCAGGAAGCGGATCATCAGCTCGCGCTGGCTGGACTCGTCGTCGACGACCAGAACCAGACCGCGCGTGCCGTCCGCCGTGCCACCGTGAAGGGCCGGAGGATGCCCATCCGCGATCTCGGGCCCGGGCATGGTCGCCGGCAGTGTGAGGGTGAAGGTCGTGCCCCGACCTTCGGCGCTGTCCGCGGAGACGTCGCCGCCCATCAGATTGGCGAAGGCCTTGGTCAGGGCCAAGCCCAGTCCCGTGCCGCCGTACTTGCGCGTCGTCGATTCGTCGGCCTGCACGAACCTCTGGAACAGCCCGGCGAGCTGCTCGGGCGTCATGCCGATGCCGGTATCCGATACGGCGAAGGTCAGCCGGTCACCATGGGGTCCGGGCTCGCGCCGGACCCGCAACGTCACGGTCCCGCCCTCGGTGAACTTGGCGGCGTTGCCGAGCAGATTGAACAGGCACTGGCGCAGTTTCACCGCGTCGGTCTGTGCATGGCCGAGGTCCGGAGCAAGGTCGAGGACGAGGCGGTTGCCCTTCTTGGCCACGAGACCCTCGACGGTCGCGGCGGCGTCTCGCACGAACGCCTCGACGGCGACGTCCTCGGCCAGGACGTCCATCTTCTCGGCCTCGACCTTCGAGAGGTCGAGGACGTCGTTGATCAGCCCGAGAAGGTGCTGGGCGTTCGAGCGGATCTTTCCGAGATCGGCCTGGAACGTGTCCTGCCCGAGATCCTCCGCCTCCTCCTGAAGCATCTCGGCGTAGCCGATGACCGCCGAGAGCGGCGTGCGCAGCTCGTGGCTCATGTTGGCGAGGAACGCGCTCTTGGCGCGGTTGGCGGCTTCGGCCGCATCCCGGGCATCCCGCAAGGCGGCCTCGTGGGCGTGACGGGCGCTGACATCCGCGTGGACGCCGACCCATTCGCGGATCGCCCCGTCCGCATCCCGCACGGGCACGGCGCGCACCGCGTAGTGCCGCCAGCTGCCATCCGATGCGCGGACGCGGTGTTCCACGGCGTAGGCGCCGCCCGTCCGGGACGCCTCCTGCCAGATCCGGTTCGTCTCGGGGAAATCCTCCGGGTGGATCGCTTTCGCCCAGCCGCGACCGCGATACTCAGCGAAGGTATGGCCCGTGATCTGCTCCCAGCCCGGCTGCTCCTCGATGAAGTCGCCGGCAGCGTTCGTCGTCCACATCACGCCATCGACGGCCCGGACCGCGGAGCGGAAGCGCGCTTCGCTGACGTGTAGGCGCCGCTGGGTGCGCCGCTGGTCGAACGAACCCGCCATCATCGCCAGGAACAGGACGACGAAGGTGATACCGGCCACCGCCAGGGCGAGATCCTGCTGGCCGGTGGACAGGATGGCCGCGTGGGCCGGGTGAGCACCCGCCTCCTCGGCTGTGAAGGTCGCGGCGGCCATGCCGGTGTAGTGCATGCCGGCGACCGCCAGCCCCATGACGCCGGCGGCCATGAGCCTCTGCCAGGGGCGGTTGCGACGGAAGGTGAGCCACAGGGCGGCGGTCGATGCGGTGACGGCGATGGCGACCGACACGGCGACGATGCGCGGGTCGTAGGCCAGGTTCCCAGGGACCCGCATCGCGGCCATGCCGGTATAGTGCATGGCCGCCACGCCGAGGCCCATCGCCGAGCCCGCGACGAGCAGCGGCGCGGTGGCGATGCCTTCCCGCGCCACCCAGGCAAAGGCCGCGGCCGTGCTGCCCACAGCGATCAACAGCGACAGGACGGTCGTGCCGAGGTCGTACCGCGCCGGCATGCCCATCTCGAAGGCAAGCATCCCGACGAAATGCATGGCCCAGATGCCACCGCCCATGGCGAACGCGGCGGCTGCGGCCCAGGCCCAGCGCGGACCGGAATCGGGCTGGCGGATGCGCGCTCCGAGGTCGAGCGCCGCATAGGATGCGAACACCGCGATCACGATGGAGAGCGCCACAAGGGCCGGGCTGTAGCCGGTATGGATCATACGAGGATCGATCAGGGAGAGGTCGGGCGTCGGGCGCTCGGGAGGGCGGACGAATCTGCGGGCGGCGACGGAGCGTGTCCACTCACCGATGCGTTTGGCTTCGGTATCCGCCCGCGCGGGACGCCGATAGCGTGGCATTGTCGCGCGACGACCGCGGTGAAGAGGTCGGCTCAGGCCTCCCGCCAGCCCGAATCCCATTCCGTGGATGAGAGATCGGGGTCGGCTCACGTGGCTTTCGATCACGCTGCGGACAGTGGCTCAGGCATGTAGCTGGGCCCGCCCACGCTGGCGGACCGTGACGGGCACCGCTCATGCACCGACGCGGACAGGAGATTCACGCGGCGCGTGACGCGTGCGACTCCGGGCGACGGTCGTGCCCATATCGTCCCAGGGCAGGATCGCCGATCAGCGCGCGTCCGGATCCCGTCAGCACCGTGGGCATGGCCGAGCGGAGTCGGGGACAGCCACGGGTCGATTTCGGCCAAGCCGTGTGGTCCCGTCGGCGACGGACCTGGTGCAACCGTCGCAGTCGGCGCACGCCATGCAGGATCCAGATGCGACCCATTCCCCGGATCTGCCGGAACCGGGACGCCAGGGTCAAAATGCGGACGCAGACGTTGCATCCGAGCGCCAGAAGCATCACACACGCACCAGATTTCCGGACCGTTCGGTGCGCCGCCCATGAGCGAGGCGCACCGAAGAGTCGGCAGTTCGGCGCCGTCCGTGATCGTCCAGACAACAGGAACTTGTGATGAAGACGCGCGCGGCTGTCGCGTGGGAGGCCAAGAAGCCTCTCACGATCGAGACCATCGACATCGAGGGGCCCAAGGCCGGCGAGGTTCTCGTCGAACTGATGGCCACCGGGATCTGCCACACCGACGCCTACACGCTGTCGGGCCTCGATTCCGAGGGCAAGTTCCCGGCGATCCTCGGCCATGAGGGCGCGGGCATCGTCCGCGAGGTCGGCGCCGGCGTCACCACGCTGAAGCCCGGCGACCATGTCATCCCGCTCTACACGCCGGAATGCCGCAACTGTAAGTCCTGCCTGTCCCAGCGCACCAACCTGTGCACCGCGATCCGGGCGACCCAGGGCCAGGGCGTGATGCCGGACGGCACGAGCCGCTTCTCCTGCGTCTCCACCGGCGGCAGCCCGGGCGGTTCGAGCACCGTGTTCCACTACATGGGCTGCTCGACCTTCTCGAACTTCACGGTCCTGCCCGCCATCGCGCTGGCCAAGATTCGCGAAGACGCCCCCTTCGACAAGATCTGCTACATCGGCTGCGGCGTGACCACCGGGATCGGCGCAGTGATCTACACCGCCAAGGTCTGGCCGGGCGCCAACGTGGTTGTGTTCGGTCTCGGCGGCATCGGCCTCAACGTGCTCCAGGCCGCCCGGATGGTCGGTGCCGACAAGATCATCGGCGTCGACATCAACCCGGAGAAGCAGGCCATGGCCCGCAAATTCGGCATGACGGACTTCATCAATCCGAACGAGGTCGGCACCGACAAGGTGGTTCAGGCCATCGTCGATCTCACCGGCGGCGGCGCCGATTTCTCCTTCGACTGCACCGGCAACGTCCACGTGATGCGCCAGGCCCTCGAGTGCTGCCATCGCGGCTGGGGCGAGTCGATCGTCATCGGCGTGGCGGAAGCCGGCCGCGAGATCTCGACCCGTCCGTTCCAGCTCGTCACCGGCCGCGTCTGGAAGGGTTCGGCGTTCGGCGGCGCGCGCGGACGCACGGACGTGCCGAAGATCGTCGACTGGTACATGGAGGGTAAGATCAACATCGACGATCTGATCACCCACACCATGCCGCTGGAGGAGATCAATCACGGCTTCGACCTCATGCACGAGGGCAAGTCGATCCGCTCCGTGGTCGTCTACTAAGGAAGACAGATCCGGGGCTCCCCCGCCTGCGAGGTCGGGGAGCCCCACGCACGCCCCCGCATTCCCGGAGCCCCGGTGCCCGCGATCCGGCCCCCGAGCGGGGCTCTCGGCGCCCGAGCAGGAGATCACAGCTGATGGAAACCGTCTCGAAGGCCCGCGCCCACGGCGGCACGCAGGGCGTCTACAAGCACGACGCGCAGACCACCGGATGCCCGATGACCTTCGCGGTGTTCGTGCCGCCCCAGGCCGAGAAGGGACCAGTCCCGGTGCTGTGGTACCTGTCCGGGCTGACCTGCACGCACGCCAACGTCATGGACAAGGGTGAGTATCGCAAGGCGGCAGCCGATCATGGTGTGATCGTCGTGGCTCCGGATACCAGCCCGCGCGGCCCCGGGATCCCGGACGAAGAGGGCAACTGGCAGTTCGGCTCCGGTGCCGGTTTCTACCTGGACGCCACCGAGGCGCCCTATGCGAAGAACTACAAGATGTGGAGCTACGTGACTGAGGAGTTGCCGGCCCTGATCGCGCGGGAATTCCCCGCCGATCTGTCGCGCCAGGGCATCTTCGGCCATTCCATGGGCGGCCACGGGGCGCTCACCATCGCGCTGACCTACCCGGAGCGCTTCAAGTCCTGCTCCGCATTCGCGCCGATCGCACAGCCGTCCACGGCCGGCTGGTCGAAGCCTGCCTTCGAGAAGTACCTCGGGTCCGACCCGGCCGCCTGGCGCGCCCACGACGCCACCGCGCTGATCGAGGACGGCAAGCGCTTCCCCGAGATCCTGGTGGATCAGGGCACCGCCGACAGCTTCCTTCAGGACGGTCTGCGCCCCTGGCTGCTTGAGGAGGCCTGCAAGAAGGCCGGCATCGCGCTGACGCTGAACATGCGCGAGGGCTACGACCACTCCTACTTCTTCATCTCGACCTTCATGGCCGACCACATCGCCTGGGCTGCCGCGCGCCTGAAGTAAGTTTGTCAGCACCCTCGGCGCAGTCGGGAAGCGATGCTTCCCGACCTCGGGTGGAAGACACCGTCCTGGGCGCCCGCGGAGGCTCGATCCCCCCGCTTTCGGGAAGCCCAGGCGGTTTTCCGCATGCCCGACATGGATCGGTTGGAACTCGTCCGCTTGTGCAGCGCGCCCTCTGCAAGGCGGACGTTTGACTTCCGGCCAGACCAACGCACGCCGGATCGCCGAAGCCCGCAAGACCGGGCATCCGGATTTGCGCTCCATTCGGCTGAACGGCGAGGGGCAGAAACGTCCCCCGAAGCCGGCACGGTTCCGGGGCGAGATCGATCCGCTTCACGTCCCGGACCGGAACCAGGCCGACCGACTGGCGCGACGTCTGTCAGGACAGGATCCCGGCGGCGCGCCCGGACATCTCGGGACCTCGTCGTTGCGAACCCAACGGTCGCCCTGATCAATCGGGTGTCCGGCCACCAAACCGGCAACGGCGGCGACACCGCCTTCCAGAAAGCGCCGCCGGGCAGGGATATCGGTGTCGTCGTCGGTCATGGCCGTGCGATCCGAAGTCGAAGGCGCTTGCGGCCGGGGCACAGTCATGCCGCTCCCCGGTCGGACGCGGCGTGCGGCGTGGAGAACCGGTCGGCAGGACGCGGCAGGCCGAGATTCTCCCGCAGGGTCGTCCCCTCGTATGCCTCCCGGAACAGGCCCCTTCGGCGCAGTTCGGGGATCACCAGGGAAACGAAATCGTCGAGGCCTCCGGGCAGGGTCGGCGGCATGATGTTGAAGCCATCCGCGCCATAAGCCTCGAAGCGCTCCTGCAGGGCGTCCGCGATCTGCGTCGGCGTGCCGACGATCGTCCAATGTCCACGGGCGCTGGCGGCCCGCAGGTACAATGCGCGGATCGTCAGCCCTTCGCGGCGGGCGAGACGGAGGAAGAGATCCTGACGGCTCTTGCCGCCGTCGGTCTCCGGAAGATCCGGCACGAGGGCATCGTCCGGGTAGGCCGAGAGATCGGCGCCGATGAGCTGCTGCAAGAGCGCGCGGCCGACCACCGGATGAATCAGCTCCTGCAGGGACGCGAATTTGTCCTGCGCCTCGGCCTCCGTCCGGCCCACGACGGGGAAGGCGCCCGGCATGATCTTGAGGTGGTCGGGGTTGCGGCCGTGGCGTGCCATCCGATGCTTCACGTCGCCGTAGAAATCCACCGCGTCCTCCAGGGTCTGCTGGGCGGTGAAGATCACTTCGGCGGTGCGGGCGGCGAGGGCTTTGCCCGCCTCCGAAGAGCCGGCCTGAACCACCACGGGATGCCCCTGCGGCGGCCGGGGGACGTTGAGCGGCCCCCTCACCGAGAAATGCGCGCCCGCGTGCGCGAGCAGGCCGAGCTTGTCCGGATCGAAGAAGCGCCCGGTCTCGCGGTCGCGCACGAAGGCGTCGTCCGCGTAGGAATCCCAGAGGCCGCGGACGACGTCCACGAATTCCTCCGCTCGGGCGTAGCGGTTGGCGTGGGCGAGATGGCTCTCACGGCTGAAGTTCCAGGCCTCGCGCGGATCGGCGGAGGTGACGAGGTTCCAGCCCGCCCGGCCGCCGCTCAGGTGATCGAGCGAGGCAAACTTCCGCGCGACATGGAACGGCTCGTTGTAGGTCGTGGAGGCGGTCGCCACGAGCCCGATGCGCTCGGTGACCGCCGACAGGTGGGACAGCAGCGTCAGGGGCTCGAACTGGCCGACATAGCGGATCGCCGTGCGGCTCAGGGCGTCAAGATCGTCCCCGCGAATGCTGACGCCGTCCGCGAGGAAGAGCAGATCGAACTTCGCGGCCTCCGCGATCCGGGCGATCTGCCGGTAATGGGCGGCGTTGATCCCGGCATCGGCCTGGGACGACGGATGCCGCCACGCGGCGACGTGGTGGCCGCCGGGATACAGGAACGCGCCCAGGCGCATGCGGTCGCGGCGTGCCATGCCCGTCGCCCCCTCACGCCGAGCCGACCCGGTATTGCCGGGGCGGCGCCTCCCCGGAAATCGCGAAGGCGCCGACGGAGCGGTCCCGGTAGATCCGCGGGTTGTGGGAGGCGATGGTGCGGGCGTTGCGCCAGTAACGGTCGAGCCCGTTCCCGACCTTCACCGCCGAGGCGCCCAGCGCGTCGAACAGGCTCGTCGTCGCACTCAAGATCAGGTCGGTCACCACGCTGACCGCTTGGTTGACCTCGACATCGGCGAGCGTCGCCTGACGCTCCACGTCCGGCGATCCGGCCCGGTGCGCGTCGTGGACCCTCTGGAGGGCCTCCGCGACCTTCAGGACGATCGCGCCCGCCGCGTAGGCGTTGGCACGCACGCGCCCCACCACCGCCTGGATCTGCGGGTCGTCAGCCGTCCGCCCGGCATTGCCGTGGCTGTAGACGCGGGTCCGCTCGGCCACGAGCCGTGCCACGTCGTCCGCCGCCGCCCGGCCGATCCCGGCGAGCGTCGCGAGATGAACCAGCTGGAAGAACGCCATCGCATAGGGGAAACGGGCCGGATCAGGCTTGATCAGGTCGGGGGCGAGCACCACGCCTTCGAAGGTCGCGGTGCCGCTGGCTGTGAGCGACTGCCCGAACCCGTCCCAATCGTCGACGATGGTCACCCCCGGCGCGCGCACTGGCACCGCCGCCGTCACCGGGCTGCCCGCCTCGTCATCCGCCGAGAGGTGGATGTAGTCCGCGAACAGCGAGCCGGTCGTGTAGAACTTCCGGCCGTCGACCACACGGGCACCGTCACGCCGGCGCACCACCGTGTCGAATGCGCCGACCTTGGCGGGGCCCGTCTCCGAGACGCCGCTGCCGATCGTCTCGCCCGCGCCGATCCGGCCGATCCAGGCCGCGCGCCATTCGGGCGAGGACGAGCAGAGCGCATCCTCGGTGAAGCCGAAATGCGCCCGCAGCGCATTGGTGACGTTGGAATCCGCGCTCGACAGCTCGATCAGCAGAGCGAACAGTTCCGACAGGCTGGCGCCATGGCCGCCCTCGGACGGCGCCAGGCGCAGCGTGGTGAAGTTGGCCTCCCGCAGCCAGCCGATCTCGGCATGGGGCAGTCGGCGGGTCCGATCCCGCTCGACCGCCGTGGCGCGGATCTCGGCAAAGACCGGCCGAAACCGGTCCGCGAGGTCCTCGTAGCGCCCGCTCGGCCCCGCACCCCAGCCCGCTTCCGTCTGAGACATGAACACGACTTCCCGATTCCGGCCGACGGCCCGACAGCGATGCCCCTGGAATCGGTGAGTTGTTCCCGGATCTCAAGCCGAATGGTCTTGCACTATCCGTTTTTGGAAACTCGGTCTTGCAAGGAAGACGCTTCGGAGATTTTCATTTTCTTCAACGTCCCAGAGAGAAAAGGCTGCCTCTTCGGGTCCATGATTCGTAGGTGATCCGACAAATATCGATCATCGGCGCCGAATTCCGAACTGTAGGGCGTCGACAGTGAAAGAATACTTTTCCGAGCGCCCGTCGAGGAACGGTCTGCCATGCTGCAACGGCAAATCGAAAACACGTTTCATTGATCCGGCGCCCCCGGGCGGCTTTCAATACGGGGCCGCCCTCTTCTTTCCCTGCCGCGTTGCGAGCCTTCGATGACCGACGAGACCCTCTGGCGGATCGCGCCCTCCCGCCGCTCGCTCCTGCGCACCGGACTCGGCGGCGCGGCCGCCGTCGCGCTCGGTGCCCCTGCCGTGCACGCGGCGCCGCGCGATGTGAAGATCAGCATGCAGCGCTCGTCGGTGCTGTTCACCGTGCTCAAGGTGAAGGGCACGCTGGCCGAGCGGCTCGCTCCGCTGGGCTTCACGCCGACCTGGCACCTGTTCACCAGCGTGATCGAGCCGATGAATGCCGGCGCGGTCGATATCCATGCCGACGTGGCCGATGCGGTGCCGATCTTCACCCAATCGGCCAAGGCGCCCCTCACCTTCTACGCCCGGGAGCGGGGGGCGCCTTCGGCCGAGGCGATCATCGTGCCGGATGAGTCGCCGATCCGCACCATCGCCGATCTGAAGGGCAAGACGGTCGGCGTCTCGCGCGGCTCGGGCAGCCATTACGTGCTCGCCGCCGCGCTGAAGCGCGACGGCCTCACGCTCGGCGATATCACGCCCGCCTATCTTCAGGCGCCGGAAGGGGCCGTGGCCTTCGAGCAGGGCCGCCTCGATGCATGGTCGATCTGGGATCCGTTCCTGGCCTTCGCGGCGGCGAAGCGCCCGGTGCGGGTCATCGCCGACGGCAGCGGGCTCACGAGCTATCACCGGTACTACCTCGTCAACGATAGCTTCGCCGCCGCGCAACCGGAGGTGGTGGCGACTGTCTACCGCGCGCTCGCCGAGGCCGGCGCGTGGATGAAGGCGAACCCGGTGGAGGCCGTGGCGCTGCTGGCTCCGATCTGGGGCGACCTGCCGCCCGCCGTCGTGGCCGCCGCCAACAGCCGCCGCACCTATGCCGTCGAGCCGGTGGAGCGGGCGCAGCTCGGCGAGCAGCAGGCCATCGCCGACGTGTTCTACGAGGCGAAACTCATCCCCCGCCGGATCGACGCCACCGCCGTGCCGATCTTCGCGATTCCTCCCGGCCGGGGCTGACGCCATGACGGGTTCACCCCGGTTCGGCATCTGGGCCGCCGTCCACGGCTCCCGCGCCGCCCACCACGATCCCGACGAGCCGGACGATGCCAGCTGGGAGCGCAATCGGGCCCTGGTGCTGGAGGCGGAGGCGCTGGGCTTCGACGCGGTGCTGGTCGCACAGCACACGATGAACCCCTACGATCCGCAGCGCGATCAGCTGGAGGCCTGGACAGGAGCGGCGGCGCTGGCGGCCCTGACCCGGCGCATCGAGATCATCGCGGCGATCAAGCCCGGGCTTTACCACCCCGTGGTGCTCGCCAAGATGGCGCTGCAGATCGAGCATATCAGCGGCGGCCGCTTCGCCCTGAACCTCGTGAATGCCTGGAACAAGGCCGAGTTCGAGCGAGCCGGGCTGCCCTTCCCGGCCCATGACGAGCGCTACGCCTACGGCCGCGAGTGGATCGGCCTCGTGGACCGGCTGATGCGCGGCGAGCGCGTGACCGTCCAGGGCCAGCACTTCCAAGTGGAGGAGTACCAGCTCCGCCCGGCCGGGACCTTCCGGGCGCGGCCGAGGATCTATCTCGGCGGCGAATCCGAGCCCGCCCGGGCGCTTGCCGCCGACCATGCCGATGTCTGGTTCATCAACGGCCAGCCGCTCGCGGAGGTCGTGGCGCTGATCGAAGTCGTCGCCCGCCGCCCTGCCCCCAATGGCCCCCTGCGCTACGGCCTCTCGGCCTTCGTGATCGCCCGCGAGACCGATGCGGAGGCGCAGGCCGAGCAGGACCGTCTCCTCGACCTCGCCCAGCGCGACGCGGCCCTGCGCGCCGACACCCGGGCCCGCACCGATGCCGCGAGCGTCATGTTCGCCAAGACCGATGCGGCCGCCTCCCGGCATGTCGGCACCAATGGCGGCACCGCCGCCGGGCTGGTGGGCAGCTACCAGACTGTGGCCCGCCGTCTCCGCGACTTCCACGCTGCCGGCATCGACCTGTTCATGCTGCAGTTCCAGCCCTTCGAGGCCGAGATGCGCCGCTTCGCCGCGCAGATCCTGCCGCGCGTCCGCTGATCCGGAGAGAGTCGATGAGCGGCCGTCAATTGCACCTCAACGTCAATGTGCTGCATGCTGGCGTCTACCCCTCCGCGTGGCGGCTGCCGCAGAGCCAGCCGGATGCCTTCCTCGACCTCGACCACTTCGTGCGCGTCGCCCGCATCGCGGAGCGGGGCAAGCTCGACGCGGTCTTTCTGGCGGACACGCCCGCCATCAACGACCGGATCGACCACCGGCCCTTCAACGCCCTGGAGCCGACCGTCTTGCTCGCCGCGCTGGCCACCGCGACGCGCCATGTCGGCCTCGTGGCCACCGCCTCGACGACCTACAACGAGCCGTTCAACCTTGCCCGCCGCTTCGCAAGCCTGGACCTCGTCAGCCGGGGCCGGGCGGGCTGGAACGTGGTGACGACGGCCGATGCCGCCGCCGGACGCAATTTCGGCTTCGCCGGCGCTTCGGAGCACGGGGCACGCTACGCCCGGGCGCGAGAATTCACCGATCTCGTCCACGCTCTGTGGGACAGCTGGGAGGACGATGCGTTCGTCGGCGACAAGGCGAGCGGCCGGTTCATCGACACGGCGAAGGTCCATGCCGTCGAGCACCGCGGCGCGCATTACACCGTTGCCGGGCCGCTGACGGTGCCGCGGAGCGCGCAGGGTCGCCCGGTGACCTTTCAGGCCGGCGGATCGGAAGACGGGCGCGAACTCGCCGCCGCCACCGCGGACGCGGTGTTCTCCCTGGCGCAGACCGTTGAGGACGGCATCGCCTACGCCCGGGACCTGCGGGCGCGGGCCGCGCGATACGGACGCCGACCGGACGCGCTCGTTATCCTGCCGGGCCTCGCCACGGTGATCGGCGCGACGGAGGCCGAGGCACGCCGCCGCCAGGACGAACTCTGGGACCTCGTGCCGGTGGAATACAGTCTCGCTCGTCTTGCCGGGACGTTGCGCCTCGACCCGTCACGGCTCGAGCTCGACAAGCCCCTGCCGGAACCGCTCTCCCTGCCGCCCGACGCCAACCACACGATGTTCCTCGGCACGCTCGCCCTCGCGCGCCGGGACCGGCTGACGGTCCGCCAACTCCTGCGGGCGCTGGGCGGCGGCGTCGGCCACCGCATCGTCGTGGGCACGCCGGAGGCGATCGCCGACGACATCGAGGCCTGGTTCCGCGCGGGCGCGGCAGACGGCTTCAACCTGATGCCTGACGTGCTGCCGGATGGTCTGGAGACTTTCGTGGACGCGGTCGTCCCGATCCTCCAACGGCGCGGCCTGTTCCGCCGCGACTATACCGGCGCGACCCTGCGCGACCATCTCGGCCTGCCACGGCCGGCGAGCCGCTTCGCCGCCACGTACGCCGCGGCTTCGGCATGATCAAGTGCAGCAGCATCAGGCTGAGAGAATTCCGCTCTCGATCTTCCCGACGACACGAGAAGCAAGACCTACCAACATGCGAAAGTTCGACAGTCGATACTCTTGATGCCGCGGAGCACTGAGCGATAAGAATATAAGCATTATCGTTCAAGAATTTTCTTCGAGAAGCGTGCGCCGTGCCCCAATACTCCCGTCGTCTTTTCCTGTCTGGCGCGCTGGCCCTGAGCATGGCGCCGGCGCGCGCCGCGACGGCTCCCCTGCGTGTCGTGGCCTCGTCCGTACCGCATGCGGAGATTCTCGAGTTCGTCGCCGACAAGCTCGCCCCCGACCTGCCGCTCAAGACCATCGAGATCTCGGGCGATCTCCGCCCGAACGCCCTGCTGCGTGACGGCGACGCCGACGCCAATTTCTTCCAGCACGTGCCCTTCCTCCGCTCGGAGGAAGCCGCGATGGGGGTGCGCTTCGCCGTCGTCGCGGCGGTGCATATCGAGCCGCTGGGATTGTACAGCCGCCGGGCCAAGTCGCTCGCGGACGTGCCGGCCGGCGGGACCGTCGCCCTGTCGAACAGCGTGTCCAACACCAGCCGAGGCTTGTCGCTGCTTCAGGCCAACGGCCTGATCCGTCTGCGGGCGAAGGACGCGGGCGTGAACGCGACCTTGGACGACGTCCTCGAGAATCCGAAGAACTTCCGTTTCGTCGAGATCGCGCCGCCGCAATTGCCGCGCTCCCTCGATGACGTGGCGATCGCGGTGATCAACGGCAATTACGCACTGGAAGCGGGGCTGGAGCCCGCACGGGACGCGCTGGCCCTCGAACGCGCCGAGGGCAACCCGTATGCGAACGTCCTCGTCACGACCGAGGGTTTGGCGAAGGATCCGCGCATCCAGCGTCTTGCAACGCTGCTGACCTCGGCCGAAGTCGCGGCGTTCATCCGCAGCCGCTACCGCGGCTCCGTGATCCCCGTCCGGAATTCATGACCGACCACGGTTGCGGGACGACGGAGGTTCGGTGCGGGGGCAGTCCGGCCTCTGCCTCGGCGCCGGCGTCCGCGCCCAGAATGCGCCCAGGGAATTCCGGATCGGCTACCAGAAGTTCGGCCTCATCGTCGCCGCCCGGCAGCAGGGCCTGATTGGAAAGCGGCTCCTATCGCGACTTCGCATCGCAGGTCGCGGCGTCCGTCGGAGACCCATCGGGGGACCGGCGCGGTCGCCCCGTAGACCGCGACGTCTTCGGTAAGCAGAGCCGTCCTGCATGCCGGTGACCACGATCCCACCGTCTCCGCGCCCACCGATCGACTCCGATGGGCGGAGGGCTCTCGGAGTGACCGCATTCGATGCGGTGCGCGTCGTTCGCAAGGACATGCTCGGGTCGCAGGCGGCTCCGCGCATTGCCCAACCGATCGGGTTTTGATCTAAGCGCTGCAGGGTGGCCGCTCCGTGAGGAGCAGCGGATTTGCGAGCCCCGCGATCGTGCTGACGGGCGCCTCGCAGGCCCGGCCTTCGGCGTGGCCGGGGCGACAGGTGTGCTGCCCGGCTCGCAGCTCTCCAGCGGCACCGGCCGGGGGTGGGTATACCGTCCGTCAGCCGATTTCGGGCATGGATGGCGGCCTCCCATCGACCACACCAAACGGAAGGGCTGACGCCACGATGCGAACGATCGTTTATGCCGACGGCGGTTGCGACCCTAACCCCGGGCCAGGTGGTTGGGGGGTCGTCGTTGCGGCCCCGGACGGCACGGTCGAGCTGTGCGGCGGAGAACCCGGTACGACGACCAACAACCGCATGGAGCTGACGGCCGCGATCAAGGGTCTCGAGCATTTCCCGGCCGGAGCCGCGATCGAGATGCGGTGCGACAGCCAGTACGTCGTCAAATCCGTGACCGAGTGGATGCGCGGGTGGAAGGCGAAAGGCTGGCGCACGACGACGGGTGACGTGAAGAACGTCGACCTCATGAAGCGCCTCGACGAACTGAACGCGGCGCGCGACGTGAAATGGACCTGGGTCCGGGGGCATGCCGGCGACCGTCTCAATGAGCGCGCCGACGCTCTCGTCCACCGAGGCCGCCGCGAAGCGAAGCTCGGCAAACCCGAATCGCGGACCCATGCTGCGCCCATACCTGCCGCGACCCCCGCATCGGCTTCGCCGAGCCAGGGTGCGGACCTGCGCGTCGATCTCGCGCTGGGTCTCCAGATCACGCGCGCCGCAAAGGCGGCGGGCGTCACGCCCGACGCTCTGGTCGACGATGCGATCCGCTTCTACCTTGAGATCGGGCCTCGCGAGGTCGCACGCCTGCGATCAAGCCGGGCCTAGTGGCCGAGGCCGATCCAATTCGCCTTGTGGATGTGTCCGCGGATGAGCGCGATCGCGGGGTCCTTGAACTCGCCGACATGACGCCGGCTGCGACGGGCCTGCGCGACATTCATCCCGCGACGCTGCCGAAGCTTTACCTCGACTCGCAGGGGCACGGGGATGGTCGGCTACGGCGTGCAGGCGGCCGTCGAGACGGAGCGTCTGCTGTTCGCCGCCCGCGCGCTCAAGCGCGGTGACCCGGTCGTCCTCGGCAATCGGCCCGCCCGCAAGGTCGGCGGTCTTCGCGCGCCTATCGAGGCGGACGGTTGCTCCACCGACAGGCCGACTTTTTCGGCTTCAATCCGATCGGACTCGTCTTCGCCCCGCTCACGGCCAGACCACGCGCCGAAGCAGCCCGCACGGTCAGCGCCTCCTCGGACACCATCAGACGCCCGTCCTCGGGCGCTTCTCCACGGCCGAGTGCCGCAACCTTCCCGCGGCCGCAGGCTCCGATGCTGACGATCCGGCCAGATCAGATGAAGCGCTAGTCCGGCGCCGAACGCGGATGAAGCTCCCTGTATCGCGCGATGGCTGCCCGCGTGTTGAACAGCAGGCGATCCGGACCGAGTTCCTGATCGAGGCCAGCGCGCCGCACCATGTCGAGGACGCTCGGATTGAGGTCCACGAGCCAGACCGTCACGTCGGTCCGCCGTACGCCCTCCTGCAGCATCTGCAGCGCCGAATACTCGATGTCTGGCACACGGCTGAGGTCGAGGGCGACGACGCGCGGCGCACGGTCGGCGACGAGCGCCCGGATCCGATCGGCCACGTTCTGCGCGTTGGCGAAATAGAGGCGGCCTTCGGGACGCAGGATCAGAAGGCCCTCGAACGTCTCGTCGTCGGGGTGCTCGGGAGACAGGGGGCGCAGGACATCGGCCCCCCGCTTGCGGGCAATGATCGAGACCCGCGGATGGGCGGTCTGGAGGGCAAGGCCGAGGAGCGAGAGCACGATCGCCACGACAATGCCCTGGAGTGTTCCAAAGACGAGCACACCGAGTGCCGCCACAATCGCCCAGCGGAATTCCATGTGCCGTACGTGGTAGATGGCCCGGAACTCCTCCGGCTGAATGAGGCTGGCTGAGTAGACGATGACGATCGCCGCGAGGGTCGCCTGCGGCAGGAGACTGAGGATCGGAGCCAGGAACAGCATCGTGGCGAGAGCCGCCCCGGCCGTCACGAGCGAGGCCACTTGTGTCCTGCCGCCAGCGGCTCGGACGACACCGGTCTGAGACGTTCCGCCGCCGGCCGGCATGCCCCCGAGCAGGGCTCCCCCCAGGTTCGCCAAGCCCGTGGCGACCAGTTCGCGATTGGCATCCAGCGGCGGATCGCCGGGCCTCACGAACGCCCGTGCCGCGGCGATGCTCTCCGTGAAGCTCATCAGGGCGATGCCCATCGCGCCCGGCAGGAGTGCTTGAGCGAGCGCTGGGTCGGGCAAGCTGAAGGAGGGCAGGCCCTGCGGGATTGTCCCGACGGTCGACACGCCCGCGGCGCCGAGATCCAGCAGCCATGAGGCAATGAGGGCAGCCGCCACCGTGACCAGAGGGGCTGGCGCGTGCGGTTTGAGCCATTCCATCCCGACGAGCACGGTCAGCGTGGTCCCTGCGACGGCCAGGGTCGGAAGGGAGGTTGCGGGCAGGTGCTGAAAGAAGCTCACCACGTCCGCAAGGAAGGACTGTTTCGCGACGTGCAGCCCGAGGAGCTTGGGAGCTTGATCCAGCAGGATGACGGCTCCGATGCCGGCCTTGAAGCCCGTGAGCACCGGCAGCGAGATGAAGCTGGCGACGAAGCCCAACTTCAGCAGTCTGGCGGCGAGGAGCAGAACCCCGACCAGGGCCGTCAGCGTCGCCGTCGCGGTGGCGAGCTTCGCCGGATCGCCGTCAGGGACCACGCTGCCGAGTTCTGCCGCGGTCAAGATGGCCAGTGTCGTCGTCGAGCTGACGCTGAGCACGCGGGACGAGCCCAGGAGACCGTAGATGAGCGCGGGAACGAAAGCCGTATAGAGACCGACCGCTACTGGCAGTCCAGCCACGGTGGCGAAAGCCATCGCCTTGGGCAGGACGACGGCCGCAGCCGTAAGGCCTGCCACCACGTCGAGCCGAATCTCCCTTGGCGCGTCTTTCCGGACTGGATGTGGCGTCGAACCGAAGTCCTTCATGTGCGCTCCTCCGCGCTCGGCGTGGGCACGAGGATCGATTCTACCAGTGCTTCGGAGATTCCCGCACAAGACGCTGCGCAGCTTCGGCCGGATTCTTGTCTTGAGAACATTCCTCAATTGAGTAACGGATCGCGTTCGATCCGCGAAGTCGGGCGTGGTGAAGACCGAGATTGTCGCGCTGGCAGCCGACAGCAGCATCCGCCACGGCCCGCGTCGATGGTTCACCTCGGTCTCGACCAGGCCGATCCCCGTCTCGGCGAGGCGCTCGGTGTCGCGGTTGCCCACGTCTTGCGACCCTCGGCCGGACTGGCAGACGCGGCCGCCGCCGGATCGCGACCCGCGGTGCAGACCCTGCGCCGTCGGACGATGCCGGCCAGGCCCCTCCCCCGCATCTGTTGGGTTATCCGTCACCAATGGGACGTCCGTTGTCCCGCTCTCTGCTCTAACTGGGGCGATCTTCGTGCTCTCAGAGATAGCTCAATGCCGGCCATCTCCCGGATCGTTTCAGCCGTACCATCGAACGGCAGGCCATCCAGAGGGGAATGCTGACAGCGGCGGCGATGAGCCAGAGCGCCGCCGGTGAGCCAGCCTCGACCCGTCCCGAAGCCCCAACCAGACCGACCGTCGCGGCTCCATCATACAGGAGACGCAGGAGCGCAAGGTGGAGCAGGTAGAAGAACAGCGGCGCGCCGCCGAAGACGCGCAGCCAGCCGACGAGCCGCGCCGGAACCACCTCGAACAGCGTCAGCAGGCAGAGGCCCAGCCCGAGCGTCAGCAGCAGGAAATCGGCGGACGGCGGGTACTTGGTCAGATTGACGAAGGACAACGCGGTGGCGAGGGGCGTGCGGCCTGGCTGCCACGCCACCGGTTCGCCGTAACCGTTGAGCGCGCGCAGGACGAGGAAGGCGACGAGGGCGGCCGCCCCGAGCCCGGCGAGCCAAGCGCGACGGCGCGTTTCGTTGACCGCTCCCGTGAAAAGCGGCCCGAGTGCGTAGCCTGCCGCGATCACGCCGATCCAGGGCAGGAGCGGGTACGAAGTCCGGGCCACGCCGCCCCAGGGCAACGCGATCATCCCGCGCTGGTGCAGGATGGACCAGAGCACGTAGCCCGGCTCGTCTGCTTGGAGCACGAGCCCGTCGAGCAGGTTATGACCGAGCATGAGCGCCAGGGCTCCGGTCACGAGGAGAACCCGCGGCAGCCAGAGCAACGCGGCCAGCGCCATCATGCACAGGCCGATCACCCAGATCACCTGCAGATAAAGGATCGGCGGCCAGAAGCTGCCGGCCCAGGCGACATTGACGAGCGTCACTTCCAGCAGGATCAGGAGCAGCCCGCGCTTGAGCAGGAAGGCGGCGGTCGCTCGCGGACCGTGCTTCTGCCCATAAAGGCTGGCCGAAAGGCCGGTGAGCAGGATGAAGAGCGGCGCGCAGAGGTGTGAGGACGCCCGCGTCAGGAACAGGTCCGGCGGCGTCGCGGCGAGGTCCATGGGGTCTCGGACCTGCGCATGAAGGTAGAAGAACTCGCGCACGTGGTCGACGAGCATCAGGAGCATCACCAGCCCGCGCAAGGCGTCGATCGAGAGGATGCGCGGCGGGCGCTTCACGTCCGTGGTCGTCACGACTGGTCCTCAAGACGGCAAAGCAGATTTGGGCGCGCGGCCGGGGTCCAGACGGTGCCCCCGCGGAGCATGCAGAAGCCGCGACGGCTCAATCCGCCGGCAAATCCCACCGGGGTGTACGGCCGCTCGCGCACGAGAGCCGCCAGTCGCCGCTTCGACGCGTGCCTGGACCGTTGCGCGCGGAGCGACGCGGCTCGAAGTTCTGCATCGCCGGGCCGCGTCTCAAAATCCGGGCGGGCAGCCGACGTCGCGACAGCGCTCATACGGACCATATCGCGAAGCGGCGGAAGGCCAGCCCGGCCAGAGCCAATGCCACGCCCCACAGGGTGAGCGCACTGAGCGCGGCCTGCCATCGCGCTGCGTCTGCCGCCATCACAGTCGGAAAGCGCGGCACGGCATCGTAGGCGTCGAAATCGAGGCGCGCCGGGCAGCCTGCGCAGACGGCCGCCGGCCGCACCTCCTGCGCTAGGATGCGCGGTTCGAAGAAGGCGCGCAGGCTCCGGCGGTACTCGGAGGCTGCAGCGAGAAAGGCGGCGTGGCGGGCGGCGTCGGTGCCCGCCGCCGTGTCGAGCGCGAGGGCGAGCGTCGTCGCCGGAGACAGAAGAGCCAGGCGTGCGCTCCAGGCCGCGGCGCCCTCGGCGCGGGCCTGCATCCCTGCGCGGTAGGGGGCGAGCGTCGTCTCGTAGAACGCATCCCGGGCCAGCCGCTTGATTTGCGGCGTCTCGCGCAAGTCGGGTCGGTCCGTGGTGCCGGGCAACCGCGCCGTCAGCCATGTGGCTGTGACTTTCGCCGCCTCGTCGCCCCGGTAGAAGGCATCCTGAACTTGGCGGCTGGCGTCGATGGCGGCGATCCGCGAGGGGGGCGGCGCCAGTTTGTCCACCGCGAGACCAAGGAGGGCCGGCAGGACAACGGTCACGCAGGCCCAGGTCAGCACGAGGATCGTCAGCGACGCCACCGCCCCGCGCCAGAGGCTGGCGGCGAGGGCACAGGCGGCGACCCAGAGCACGACATAGGCGCAGAGCGCGGCGGCCAAGAGGGCGAGGGTCGTGGCCCAGCCCGGAGGGAGGTCCCGCCATCCCGCCAGCGCCAGGGCCAACGCCGTCCCCCCGATCACGGCGGCGACGAGGATGAGCGCTGCCGCGCCGAACTTCGCGCCCGCGACGATCCGGGGGTGTACGGGCTGGGCCGCGATGAGGCGGAGGATCCCGGCATCCTGCTCGGCGGCGAGGCGCGTTCCCGCGATGGCGATCACCGCCAGGGGAACGAGGTAGATGAGGACGAAGGCGAGGTCGAAGGGCCCGAGCCTCAGCGCGGCGGAGGATCCCAGTTCGTAGGCCGTGTCCTCGAAGACGGTGCTGAAGCCGAAGCTCGTCTTCATGACGGCGGGCTGGATCTCGCTCTGCCCCGCAGAGAGCACGGCCAGGGGTGTCGGCGGCTTCACGGCGTAGGCGGCGAGGAAGTAGTGCATGTAGCCGAAGGCGTGGGTCGGATCCTGCCAGTAATTAACCGTGATCGCACGCGGCACGGCGTAGCGGGCGGCGGCCTCCTTAGCGTCCCGGAGGGAGCGCGCGGCATCGTCCGAGGCTTGCGCCATCGCGGCCCGTTCGCCCGCCACACGCTGGGCACCGGTATGGCCCCCCAGGCAGAGGGCCGCCAGGAGCGCGGCGAGGATCGCCCAGGTCAGCCGCTCGCGAAGGATCAGGCCCAGTTCGGTCCACAGCAGTGGGAGAAAGCGCGATTGGCTCACGGGGCCAGCCTGCGGATCAGGGGGATGCTCCCGGCGGCGAGCAGCGCCAGCCACAGACCGAGCAGGAGGGCCGGGACCCGGATCTCGGCGAGGGACCGCGACAGCGGCAGGGACGCAAAGGCAAAGGGCGGAATTTCGCGCCACAATTCCGGCCCCGCCAGCATGGCGCGCCCGTCGCGCTGTGGGTTGTCGCGGATCTCGGCATTCATGCGCTCCGAGATCGCCCGCCGGTAAGCCTCGGCAGACCAGACGAAATGGGCGTGCTGAACGAAATCGGTCCCCGCAAGGCCTTCCGACACACGCTGGAGGGCGACGCGCGGCGAGAGCAGGCCCGCCCAGCCGAACGCGGCATCCCGCGTAGCCAGGGCCGCGAAGAAGGCCCCGAGTTCCCGGTCGTAGACCGCGAAGGCATGGTGGTCGTTCTCCACCATCATGATGCCACGCAGATCCACAGGGAGTTCCTGCGGATCGCTCACGCCGTAGCGGGCGAGCGTCGCCTGCGCTCGCGCATCGCTGGCTTCGGCGGATTTATGGGGACGCAGGTCCCCGTCGATCCGCAGCCGGGTCTCGCGATAGGACGGGGCGGGCGAGACCATCTCCATGCCTGCAGTCGCGAGCCGTGGCGCGACGAGGCACAGCGCGATCCAGACCGCGAGGGAGATCGTCAAGGCTCCTCGCGCCGTGCGGGCCAGCAACGAGGCGATCATCGCGATGAGCAGGAAGACGGCACCGTAGAGGGCCTGCACCGCGACCCAGACGAGGAGGCGCGGCCAAGCCTGCCAACCCGCGGTGCCGAGGCTCGCAATGGCCACGCCGCCGAGCGTGAGGAGGGGCAGGCAGACCAGGACCGCAAGGACGAGGTTCAGGGCGGCGAAGCGGGCGGCAAAGAGTGGGCCGGGCGGCGCGCCGTTGCCGAGGGCGAGGCGCAGGGTACCGCGCTCGCGATCCGCCGCGAAGGCGGCAAAGCCGAGGAGAAGCGCCACCAGGGGAACAACGAGGCCGACGACATCGGAGACATCGGAGAGGCCGGCCCGGTCGAAGGGGCCGGCATCCTGCACGGCGCGGTAGACCGCATCGTTGAACAGGTGCGCCTCGATCCGCACCATCCGGCCCGTATAGGGCTCGGTGCCGGGATCGAGGATTGAGAGGGGCGACGAGGGGCGAAACACCCACAGGCCGTAATGATCGGCGGAATGCGGGTTCTTGGCATCCTGCCCGAGCCAGCGGGCCCGCTCTGCGGCCGTGACCCGCGCGACCTCGGCACCGTAATCGCGGGCGGATTGCCAGGCGCCGAGGCCCGTGACCATCAGGAGCAGGACGAGCAGGCCGCCGATCCAGCGGACGCGCGCGTCCCGCCACAGCAGCGCCAACTCCGCGCGGACGCGCCTCACGTGACCGCCCCCGACAGGCGCGCGATGTAGAGGCGTTCCAGATCGGTGTGCGCCCAGCGCCTCGGATCGATCTCCTCGGCGACGCGCCCGCCCGCCAGCACGCCGACCCGGTCGGCCATCTCGCGCACGCGGTAGAGGTCGTGGGTCGCCATCAGCACCGCCGTGCCGCGCTCCGCCGCCGCCCGCACCGTCCCGGAGAAGGCCGCCGCCGCCGATGGGTCGAGGCCGGATGTCGGCTCGTCGAGCAGCAGCAGCCGGGTCTTTCGCGCGAGCGCGATGGCGATGCCGACCTTCTGGCGCATGCCCTTCGAATAGCCGGAGGCGGGCCGCGCCCAGGCCTCAGGCGCCAGCCCGGCCGCCGCGAGATGCGTCTCGGCCTCCGCCCGATCGATCGCGAGACCGGCGAGGGTCGCGAAGTAACGGAGATTCTCCAATCCCGATTGCCCCGGATAAAGGGCCACCTGCTCCGGGATGTAGGCGGTGCGCGCCCGGGCAGCGATGGGATCCGTCCCTGCATCGATCCCGCAGACCCGGACCTCCCCCGCATCGGCCTTCAGGAAGCCAAGGATGAGGTTGATCGTGGTGGTCTTTCCGGCACCGTTGGGACCGAGCAGGGCATAGACCTCACCCGCGCGCAGGGTGAGGTCGAGACCGCTGAGGGCGGTCCTGCCTCCGAACTGCTTGACGACGCGGCCGAGCGCCAACACCGGCTCAACCGCCATCAGAACCGCACCGTCACGGAGCCCGTGATGCGACGGGGCGAGCCCGGATAGACGCGGAATACGTTCAGTGAACTCTCATAGTAATCGGTGTCGAATATATTCTCGATGTTGAGCGCCACGCGGGCGTTGCCGAATTTGTAATAGGCCAGCGCATCGACCGCGATGAAGCCCGGCAGGGTGAAGCCGGACCCCGCCGCGTCGCCCGCCCGCTCGCCCACGCCGCGCACGCCGCCGCCGATCCCGAAGCCGCGCCACGCGCCTGCTGGCTCGTAGACCGCGAGCAGGCTGCCGGAGTGGCGGGGCACGTTGACCAGGGGGGCGCCGACCGGAAGCACGTTGTCCTTGGTAACGCGGGCATCGGCATAGACGTAGCCGGCCAGGAGCTTCAGTTCCGGCGTGATCTGTCCTTGAGCCGTCAGCTCAAAGCCCTGGCTGCGCACGGCGCCGGCCGCGAGGGAGAAGCCGGTATTCGCCGGGTCGGGCGTGAGCACGTTCTCCCGCTCCACGCGGAAGGCGGCGGCGGTGAGGAGCAAATTGCCGCCGAATAATTCGGACTTGGCGCCGACCTCGTAGCCGAGGCCGGTCTCGGGCGGCAGCGCCGTGCCGCGCGTGACGGCGGCGGCGTCGGTGCCGATATTCGGCCGGAAGCTCGTGCCGACATTGGTGTAGAAGGCGAGTTCCGGGATCGGCCGGTAGACCAGGCCCGCCCGGGGCGAGGCCGCGACCCGCGACTGGTCCACTTGGCTGCGCACCACGCGCTCGCGGAAGCTCTGCTCGAAGATGTCGAGCCGAAGGCCGATCAGCGCCCGCCATTCCGGGCTCAGGACGATCTCGTCCTGCGCATAGAGGCCGGTATTGGTGATGCGCTCGATATTGTTGCGTGGGATGGTGATCGGCGGCAGCGCCTGTCCGTAGACCGGCGAATAGATGTCGAGGGCGAAGGGGCTCGTGCGGAAGTTCGAGCGCAGATAGACCGTCCGGCTGTCGGTGCTCTCCCGGTCCATGCCGAGGAGGAGCGTGTGGCCGATGCCGCCCGTATCGAACCGCCCGATCAGGTCGGCCTGACCGACCGCCACGTCCCAGCGATAGTCGCGCACGTTGCGGTCGCGAAAGACGGTGCGGTTGTTGGCGGCGATTCCGCGGATCTCCGCCGATTCCCCTTCCAGATCGCCGGTGTTGAAGTAAGCGGCGAGCCGCATCTGCCAGTTCTCATCGAAGCGATGATCGACGCGGACCTGCAGCGAATTGTTGTTCTGGTAGGTGCTCTGACCGGGCTCGCCGAGGAACCGCGAGAGCGGCAGGAAGCCGAGCTGGCGATTGAGCGCGATCACGCCCCGGTCGAAGACGATGCGGTTCTTCACGAACTCGGTCTCGACCGTAACGCGTGTGTCCGGCGTGACCTGCCAACTCACCACTGGAGCCACGAGCAGCCGGTCGCTGTCCACGAAGTCGCGGAAGCTGCCGGCCCCCTGTGCGGCGAGATTGAAGCGATAGAGGACCGTCCCGTCCGCGTTCAGGGCACCGCCGGCATCGATGGTGCCGCGGGTCAGACCGAACGAATCGACCTGATTGCCGAACTCGACGAACCGTTCGGCGGTGGGTTGCTTGGTGATGAGGTTGACGAGCCCGCCGGGATCGCTGCGTCCGAACAGGGCCGCCCCCGGTCCCTTGAGCACCTCGATGCGTTCGATGTTCTGCGCGTCGGGCGGAGGCGGGGTCCCGCGATTGAGGGGGAAACCGTTCTTGTAGATCTCCGAGGTCGTCACACCACGAATGGCGTAACTGAAGATCGAGAGACCCCCGAAATTGTTCTGCTGGGCGACGCCGGGCAGATAGTTGAACGCCCGGTCTACGCGGGTGGCGGCGAGGTCGGTGATCGTCTCCCGCGGCGCCACGGACACGGCCACCGGCACGTCGATCTGCGGAGTGGCGGTGCGCGTGGCGCTGACGGCCGTGCCCGCTCCGTATCCCGGCGTCGGGCCGATCAGGCCGATGGTGCCGCGCCCGGAGGCCGTCGTGCGGCCGGCACCCTCCCCGACCTGCTCGACCGAGAGTTCCTCCAACGTCACGCTCTCCTGCGCCCGCACGTCCTCGATCGGAAGCCCGGCCGAGAGGACAGCGGCGAGCGCCAGCCGCCGACCGCGATGCGGAGTCCGCGGACGACGCGCTGATGGCGCTGAAAACCGCGCAGGCTCGCCGAGAGACGGACGTTCGGAGGTCGCCACCACACACTCGCTGTTGCCGGGTGGAGGCCACGGGGATACGGGCAGCGTCGCCCACGAGACGGCGACACCGCGCGCTCCGCCGGGGCACCCCGCCCGAGGGACGTCATCGTGCCGAAGGCAGGTCTCCTGGCTCACGGGTCAAAGCGCCCGCCGGACCTTCCCAGTGCAAGCACCAGTGGTCATCGGTGGCAGGCGCTCGCCGCTCACAGTTGCGGGGGCAGCTTCGGATTCGCTCCGAAAAGCGCACCGAATTCCCGTCTTAGCTCCGGGCCGGGACCCGAAGAACCTTGGCCGGACGATATTCGCCACCGGCGCGCATCCGGTCAACGGGCCTGACGAACTTTGTAACAGTGTTACGTTACGTGTGGCGCTATGGACACAGTCCGATCCCCAATGGAATGCACGGCTCTCACGTTGCGGTGATGGACCGGATTGGGCTCGGACGACGCGGGTCCGAATGAGATCGGCGGGCCGATGGCGGCTGGATATGCGCCATGCTGAACCGAACGGACGAGCGGTCATCGACGCCCTGTTTCATGCGCCGCTGGGCGCCGAGCGTCTCAGCTGAATGGAAATCCGATGGTCCGCTCTTGGCATCGTGTTGCTGACTGTCGAACGCGCGGCCCGAGCTCATGATTCGGCATACGGTCCTTCGGTGACCCGCTCCATCTCAGGGCCGGCCTTGCCGTCCAGCCGTGGATCGCGGCATGCGTCATCGCCGTGGTCGCGGTGGCCCCGTGCCAAAACTTCTCGTTCGGCACGAACCCGATACCCTGACCGGCTGGCTTTGCACCAGGCACATGCTCTCGATCGGTTCGGTTCAAAGCCAGCCGGTCAAGTCAGTCGTGCATTTGCGGTCGCTCGATCGCCCCTACATCTTCCGCTCGCGATGGATACGCTTCTTCTTCGGAAGTGCCTTGTGACGGCCGATGGTGACCCTGGCTTCCGACACCGTCGGTCCGGCCAGCGCCTTGCCCGGTGTGGGGCCAGCGGCCGTCGCGTCCGCGAACGTCGCGAAGGTCAACAGGGGTAAGGCGGCCAGCGCCGCGCGAAGAGCCCGGATCGTGTGCATAAGCGTTCACTCCTCTGTCTGTGGGCGCCGGGCCGTTTCCGGGGCCGGCCGGATGCGACGAGCGGTCTTCGGTGTGAAGGTGCTCCCCCGGAATCGGGCCGGTCCGACTGCGAAGTGCCGCGCCGATCATGCGCGTGAACCGGTGTGAAGAGGCTCGGGCAGAGGCCCATTTAGTCTGACAAGATATCGTCGATCTGCAACGCGCAAGACTGATAAATGGAACACATGCTGTATTTATATTAAATAAATATAAGACATAAATCAATATAGGCGCCTTGATTTTGATCAAGTTCTGCGAGCTCTGCCACGCGACGGAGCGTTCCGGCTGCGTCAGACGCCTTCGAGCAGTCGGTCGAGGTCGAAGGACGGACGCCGGCCTAGATCCGGCCCATGATCGGTCAGGAACGTCGCGGCGCTCCGGCGTCCCTCGTCCCGAAGCATCGTCAGGAATGCCCATTCCGCATTGAGCTTCGAGGACGAGCCCAGCTCGGCGACAACGTCGCTGGCGATGCGGTGCATGCGCATGGCCGCCCATCGTGCGCACTCGGAATTGTCCGTGGGCGCGACCTGCCGCAGCAAGGCCATCATCCGCAGTTCCTTGAGCAGGACCGCGTTGAAGGAGATCTCGTTGAGCCGGTTGAGGATCTCCCGGGCCGAGGTCGGCGCTTGTCTGCGCTCGACCGGATTGACCTGCACGATGATCGTATCGCGCGACTCGCATTCGCGGACCAGGGGGGTGATCGTCGGGTTTCCGGAATAGCCTCCATCCCAGTAAGAGGCACCGTCGATCCGCACCGCCTGGAACAGGGTCGGCAGGCATGCCGAGGCGAGGAGCACGTCGGCCGTGACCTCGGCGTTGCGGAACACCCGGCCCCGGCCCGTATGAACATCCGTCGCGGTGACGAAGAGCTTGATCCGGCTCCGTGCGATGCGCTCGAAATCCAGCCGCGAGTCCAAGATCTGTCTGAGCGGGTTGAAGTCGTGCGGATTGAGGTCATACGGGGAGAAGACCCGCGCCATCAGGTCCGCGGCCAGATACAGAGGCGCGGAATCGAGCGTCCAGCGGCCCAGTATCACGTCGAGCGGGCTGCGCTGCAGCGGGCTGAACCGGGCCGCGCGCGAGACGGCGTCCCAGAAGGTCTGGAGTGCCGCGCGCGCACCGGTGGCCCCGTCCCGCTCGTAGCCGTCGATGAGGACGGCTGCGTTCATGGCACCGGCCGACGTCCCGGAAATGCCGTCGATGCTCAGCCAGGGCTCCTCGAGCAGGCGATCGAGGACCCCCCATGTGAAGGCGCCGTGCGCGCCGCCGCCCTGCAGGGCCAGATCGATCAGGACCGGATCCCGCCCCCGCCTGCCCGCCGTGATCGCCTCATCCGACATGGGACCGATACCCTCATCCCGTGAGCACCTCTTCCGTCGCCCTGCCGCCATCCCGGACCGCGACCGGCTGCGGAGCAAGAGCGGCTTTCGCCGTCTACTCGGCGACCGCCTCGCCGGAATCGGCCCGATACGGGTCGGACTGCACGCGATTGGCGGCGCCGCGCACCTTGGTGCCGGGCAGGATCTCGAATCGCGGGTCGAACGTCACCATCGTGGCGGCCAGCCGGCTCAGGATGCCGGCGTCGCCCTCGACCTGCGCGGTCCCGTCGGCGATCTGCGCCTCCAGGGTCTTGGCGCCGATCATCGTCTGCTCAAGATCCGACCGGTTGATGGTCAGGGTGAGATCGGGCTTCTCGGCCTGGAACCCCGCGATGTTGGTCAGCGTCGCGTTTTCCAATTCGACGATGAACCGCTCGCCGTTGTCCGGCGTGATCAGGTTGATGGTGAAGCGCATCCCCTCCGCCTTGCGGCTGTCCATGCGGATGCCGAGAAAGTTCAGGAAGAGCTCGGTCGGCATCGCCCGCACCACGTCGGGGCTGCTCGAACTGGCCGTCGCGCCTTCCGGAATGCCGGAGCGCAGCTCGTAGGCGCCAGCCAGGAAGCAGTTGCGCAGGCCGGGATTCTCCTGCTGGTAGCCGATCTGCTCGAAGATGTCGGCGAGGAGGTCCTTGGCGGCCTGGTTCTGCGGCTCGGCCTGGACGAGCTTGTTCACGATCTCCTGGGCCAGCAGATACTGGCCCGCGTCGTGCAGCCGCTTTCCCCGGGCGAGGATCGTCTTTGCACCGCCCATCATGTCGACGTAGAGGGGGGCGCTCTCCGACGGGGCGAGCGGAATCAGCGTCGCCGGGTTGCAATCCCAGAATCCGAGATAGCGCTGGATCACGCCCCGGCTGTTGTGCTCCGGCGACCCGTGATAGCCGCGACAATGCCACGTCTGCTGTAGGCTCTGCGGCAGCGCGTAGACCTTGTGGATCTCGTTGATCGTCACGCCCTGGTTGGCGAGGTGGAGCACCTGATTGTTCATGTGGGCGTAGAGGTCGCGCTGCGCCCGCAGAACCGCCTGGATCCGCGCATTGCCCCAGCGGGGCCAGTGGTGGGAGGCGAACATTACCTCGGCCTCCCGGCCGAACCGGTACAGCGCCGCGTTGATGTATTTCGACCAGTTGAGCGGATCGCGCACCGGGGCGCCGCGCAGGGTGTAGATGTTGTGCAGGGACGCGATGACGTTCTCCGCCATCCAGAGCGCCTTCCGGTCCGGGATGTAGGTGTTCATCTCCCGCGGCGCTTCCGTGTTCGGCGTATTCTGGAAGACCATCGGGATGCCGTCGACCTCGAAGGTCTCGATCGGCTTCTCCACGTAGCGCGTCGGGGCGATCAGGCCTGTGGTGCCGGCCGAGACGCGCTGTCCCAGGCCCTGTCCGACATAGCCGTGCGGCGCCGCCGGCAGGAGCAGCCCGTACTGGTAGAACAGCCGCCGGTTCATGGCGTTGCCGGCGTAGACGTTCTCCGCCACCGTATGGACGAGGAAATCGGCCGGCGCGATCACCGGCACGGCGCCGGACCGCACGTCGTCCTCCTTGAGGATCCCGCGCACGCCGCCCCAATGATCGCCATGCGTATGCGAGTAGATCACGGCCGAGATCGGCCGCCCCTCGCCCACATGCGCCTGGAACAGCGCCCAGGCGGCGCGTGCAGTCTCCTGGCTGACGAGGGGGTCGAACACGATCCAACCCGTCCGCCCCCGCACGATGGTGAGGTCCGAGAGATCGAACCCCCGGACCTGATAGATGCCGGGGACGACCTCGTAGAGCCCGTAATTGTTGTTGAGACGCGAGATGCGCAGCAGAGACGGATGGATACTGTCGAATCCGTCCTGCTGCTCCAAGAACTGGAACTGCTGCATGTCCCAGGCGACGTGACCATCGTCGGCCCGGATGATCCCGTCGGCCATGGGGGCGATCAGCCCGCGCCGCTGCTCCTCGAAATCCGTGTCGTCCGCGAACGGCAGGCGCGTGCGGGCCTGCCGGAGCACGGCGCGGGTGAACGACGACGGCGGTTTGCCTTTCGGGTGGAAGTGCTCCGGACCGGCGGATGCAGCCGGGGATTCCCCGTCGTCCGCGGCACGCGCTTCCGCCAGGAGGCATCCGGCTGCGGAGAATGCGGCTCCGACAGCGGGAAGAGTCTTGATGAAGGCGCGGCGCGTCGACATCGGTCTGCTCCATCCCGGACGCGGTGGCTTGCCGTGGGACGACCGGGTCGCCGGGCGGCGGCGGCCGGATCCGGTCATCGGCGCACCAGTCAGCGCCAGGCGCAGACCCGTCGTCCGCGTCGCCACCAGCAGACCCTGCGGCGGCGCCGCCGCGGGACGACGACGACGGCCTGTGCTTTCTCGACGGGCGCGCCGCTCGGATCATCGAGGGGCTCGATTCTCAGGGGCGCGGCGTAGACGGCACCCGGCACCATGAGCAGGCCCGCAGCCGCCAGGGCGGCGGACGAGAAACTGCCCAGCACGGCACGACGATGCATCGGTTCCATTGCCATCCTCCGGCTCGTGGTCTGATGTCCCTGGCTCTGCCACCCGATCCCGTCCGCGCCGACGGAGATCGGCGCTCACCCCAGCGGCTCAACGGGTCGCCGACCCGCTTCCGGGCGATGCGAGCGCCGGCGCGACCGGCGGCGGGCCGAAGAGGCCGATCCACGCCCATGACAATCCCGCGGCTATCAGGTCGCAGGACACGAAGAGGCCGATCGCCCACAGGCCCGAATAGGGCCATTGCGCAATGATGGCGGCGCCCAGGAGCATCGAGAGCAGGGCGAACAGGATCACCGTGGCGCGCGACAGCTGCGTCGTGTGGACGATGGCCCAGAGCGCGCGCGCCACGCCGGAGGCGATCAGGGTGAGCCCGAGGACGAGCGTGAGGGCGAGCGACGCTTCGAGGGGGCGGAAGACGGCCCAAAGACCGCCGACGAGGTAGAGCAGGCCCGCGAAGAACCGAACGACGCGGGATCGCCACGCTTCGACCTCCGACGGCTTGGCGAGCGCCTCGGCGATCTCGGCGATCCCGGCCGCGATCAGGAGGACGCCGTACCAGAGCGTGCTGACGATCGTGAGGCTGACCACCATGAAGAGGCCCACGATGCCGAGGATCAGCAGCAGGCTGCCGACCGCGAGGAGCCATCCGCGGGCACGCCCCGCTCCGGTCTGCAGCGTTCCAAAGGTGACCGTTCCGCCCATACGACACCTCCCGTCGGACCCGTGGATGAGGAGGCGGTCCCCATTCCGTCCGATCACCTCCGATTGAATCGCCCGTTCGATCGGAACGGCGTTGATTCAAATCAAAGGCGCGGGTCCCCGTTCTCGACGGCCCGGGCGTCGATCGACGGCTCGGCATGCCCTGCGCAGCACGGGAGAAACTGGCGGATCGACCGAGGCGCCGCGCCGAAGAGACCGGTGCCGGCGACCAGACCCGCGATGCGAAATTGATCTAGCTCAAATCGAGGCCCCTCCCTTCGCGGCAGGATGCGGTCCGGCCCTGGATAATCCGATCCGCTCGGTCGGGCGGGCCACGGAAATGTCGCCTCGCCTGACCGCAGGAGGTTCCATGGATATCCGCAAGTGCGCGGCCGAGGCCATTGGCACGTTCTGGCTCACCTTCGCGGGCTGCGGGAGCGCCGTCATCGCGGCCGCGTTTCCGCAGGTCGGAATCGGCCTCCTCGGCGTCGCGCTCGCCTTCGGCCTGACTGTCGTCACCATGGCCTATGCCATCGGGCACATCTCGGGCTGCCACCTCAATCCGGCGGTGACCTGCGGACTCGCAGCCGGAGGCCGGTTTCCGGCCCACGACATCCCGGCCTACGTCATCGCCCAGGTCGTCGGCGGCCTCGTCGCCGCGGCTGTGCTCTACGCCATCGCCAGCGGCGCGCCGGCCTTCTCCGTCGAGAAGGGCTTCGCCGCCAACGGCTATGGCGCGCATTCGCCGGGGCAATACGCGCTGACCGCCTGCCTCCTGACCGAGGTCGTGCTCACCATGATGTTCGTCTTCGTCATCATGGGCGCGACGCACGGCAAGGCCCCGGTCGGCTTTGCGCCGCTGGCCATCGGGCTGTGCCTGACCCTCGTCCACCTCGTCGGCATCCCGGTCACGAACCTCTCGGTGAACCCGGCGCGCAGCACGGGACCGGCGGTCTTCGTCGGCGGATGGGCCCTGACCCAGCTCTGGCTGTTCTGGGTCGCCCCGATCTTCGGTGGGGTTCTCGGCGGGATTCTGTATCGCTGGCTGAGTGAGGAGCCCTCCGTCCAGGTGACCGGCATCTCTCCCCCGGCCCCGGCAGAGTGAGAGCACGAACCGCTCGCCGGGAATCAATCGATAACTTTGCTGAAGAACTATATTTGCTGTCTCTCTTCGCGACGGCGATCTTTGCGCGCGGCGCGCCATCGCGATGCGCTGAACGTGACTTGGCCGGACGACCCGGGATGTTCCTCCCTGCGCCGGCCTTCGCCAGTCGAATCGAAGGCCGGCGCGATCCTTGATCGGACACCGGGAACCGCGCCTCAGTGGCTCGCGATCTGTCACGCGACGGGACAGGCCCCCCGGTCCGAACACTTCGTGTCTTTCCGTCCGCCAGACGGATCGGTGCCGCGCGCGCTCAACTCCGGGATCTAGGATCGATCTCGAATCCGCGCCGCGGTGCATCCCATCTTGTCCGCTCAGGCCATGGCTACGATGCGGTCCTCGACGGCGCGCACGCCCGGCACCGACCATGCGGCGCGCTCGGCCGCATCGCGCTCCGCCCAGGCCGTCACGGCACCCTCCAGAATGACCCGGTCGCCCGAGACGGTGACCTTGATCGCGTCGGCCTCGAACAGCGCGCTCCGCCGAAACGCCTCCAGGATCTTGTCCTTGACCGCCCCAGGTGGAACGCGCGGTTCGATCGCGATCCGGTTGGTGACGCCAAGCACCCCTGAGAGCTGCCGCACGACGGCCTCGGCGGATCTCGACTGGTAACGCCAGGGCACGGCGCCCGTCAGGGTGATCCAGCCGCCGCTCACCGTGACCTGGATGGCGTCCTTCGGCAGATGCACCGACCAGTCGATGATCGCGAGCGCCCGGGCGGCGATCTGGTCGTCGGCCACCTTCTTCGCGTCGGCGTAGCGGACCGCGATCTCCTGCGCGATGGCGCGCACGCCCCGGACGCGGCGCACGGCGCGCTCCGCCTCCACCTTCTCGGCGTAGCTGCCGACATGGCCGGTGAGCGTCACCACCCCTTCGGAGACGGCGACGCCGATATCCCCGGCGTCCAGGCTGGGGTCGAAGTCGAGTTCGTCGAGCACCGCCCGGCGCAGGTCCTTGTCGGTCATGGCGTTCCTCCTGAGGCGGCGCGGGCCGCGCGGCTCCCGGTCAGGCGGCGCCGGCCGCCTGATCCATCAGAAGGCCCTCGCGTCGCGCTCGCTCGAGCACGAGCCGTGCGGCCACCCGGGCTCGGCCGGCGCGCAGCCTGCTGTCCGGATGGCCCTCGCGGAGCGCCTGGCGGGCACGGGCCCGGAACCAGTTGGCATTCGCGATCGCCGTGGCCCGGCGTTCGGGCTGATCGATTCCGCGGGCCTTTTTCAACGTTGCCATCGTCTTCAGCATTCCGGTTCGCGCGACACCGAGAGCCTGTCCATCGTGGCGCTGGCGGCGCTCTTCGTCTGTCGAAGCGGTGAAGCAGTCGACCGCGGCACACATTGATCAGGATCAACGCTGCCGCATCCGTCTCCGGCATCAAACTCTCAAGCCAGGAGGAGGATCGCGATGTCGCCATCGGATATTCGACTCGCTGTCGAAGCCCACAGAGAGGCCCTCGACGCATTGACCGGATTCTTGTCCGAGTTTCCTATGATTCCGCGATATCTTGTCGAGAATCATATCGCCTTCGAAGTTGCCCACCGCATCCGATCGGGCGTCAGATCGCGCGATCGTCTGGTGCGTTACGGGATCGAGGCGGTTCTGACGGACAAGTACTGAGCGGCGGACCGGAGCCGCATCAGGGGTGGACCGTGTCGGCGAACCCAGATTTGCTCAGGCGCGCGGCGGTTCAGGCTCGCCGCGCAGGGCCGCCACCGTTCCGGCGAACCGGTCAAGGAGGACGGCGCGGCGCAGCTTCAGCGTGGGGGTCAGGAGGCCGTCCTCGACAGTCCAGGGCGTCCGCAGCAGACGCACCGCCCGGACCCTGGCAGCGCGGGGTCCGTCATGCAGCGCCGCGGCGATCCGATCCAAAGCGGCCCGTCGGGCGCGCGCGTCATCGAGGGCGTCCTCCGCCGCGGGATCGAGACCCAGATCCTGCGCAAGCTGCGTCCACATCGCCGCATCGACCACCGCCAGGACCGACAGCCGCGCTTCGCCCTCGCCCAAAACCATGGCCTGACGGAACAGGGGATCGCGCAAGATCGCGGCCTCCACGGCCTCCGGCGAGATCTTTTCGCCGGTCGACAGGACCATCATCTGCTTCAGCCGGCCGGTGATGCACAGATCGCCGTCCTGCAGCGTGCCGAGATCGCCCGTATACAGCCATCCGTCACGCAGGACCTCGCCCGTGAGGTTCGGACGGCGCCAGTACCCGAGCATCACGCCTGGCGAGCGCACAAGGATTTCCCCCGAGGCCGCGAGGCGGATCTCCATTCCGGGGAGTGCGGGGCCGACCCGGCCCGGGCGCGTGGCGCCGAGCCGGAATCCCGTGACCGCCGAGGCCGCCTCGGTCAGGCCGTATCCCTCGACCAGGGGCAGACCGAGGCTGAGGCAGAACCGGGCGGTATCCTCCGGAAGCACGGCGCCTCCAGAGACCGCGAGCCGCAAACGACCGCCGAACGCGCGGCGGATGGGGCGCCCCACCATGCTGCGCAGCAGGAGGCCGAGTACGGTCCGGGCAAGGCCGAGCCGCCGTCCGTCCCGCCGGGCCGCGAAGAGCGCCCAGCCTCGGGCCAGGGCTGCGCGCAGCAGCCAGCGCGTCGGCGGCGTCCGCTCCGCCCGTTCCGTCACGCTGTGGCGCAGACGTTCCAGCACGCTCGGGACCACCAGCAGGATGGTCGGGCGTGCGAACAGGAGGTCCTCCTGGAGATTCGCCACCGATCGTGCGAACACGACGGGCGCTCCGAGGATCAGCGGCAGATAGCACCCGACCACACGCTCGAAGATGTGGGCGAGGGGCAGATAGGACAGGAACACGTCCCGATCCGAGCCGGGGTTGCGGTCGAGAACAGCCTGCGCGACCGCCAGCAGATTGCGGTGCGAGAGCATCACGCCCTTCGGGCGACCGGTCGTCCCCGACGTGTAGACGATCGTCGCGAGGGCATCGGGGTCGCGCCCGGCAGGAGTCAGCACGGATCCACGCGCCCCTGCGAGCCAGAACCGCAGGCTCTGCAGGCGCGGATCGGAAGGTCGGGTTCCTCGCGGCTCCTCGAGCGCGATCACGCGCTGAACTCCTGTGCGCAGCTGGGCGCGATCGCCGAGGCTGTCCCATTGCGCCGCCGTGCGGACGACGACGATGCGGGCGCCGGAATCCGCCAGGATGTCGACGGCGTTGGCGGGAGCGTCATCGGGAAAGAGCGGCACCACCACGAGGCCGAGCGAGAGCGCCGCATGATCGAACGCCACCCACTCGATCCCGTTCGGCAGCCAGAGCGCGACCCGTGCGCCCGGTTCGAGCGCCTCGCTGGCCAGGGCGGCCGTCCGTTCGGCGACCCGCTCGGCCATCTCGGCCCATGTGATCGCCGCGAAACGTCCCTCGGCAGGATCGTGTGCCACGTAGGCCACCGCCGTCGGCCGGCGGGTTGCCTGGGCTCGCAGAAGGCTGGGGATCGTGCCCGTCGAGGCGTCCGCTGGCGGCTTTGCGCAGATCCGTGTCTCGGAGCGGCCCGACATGATCATTCCGGAGCCGGCTCGACGGGCGGCGGCACCGCTTCCCGGGAGAGGTCCGGCTCGTTGCAGCGGGCGAGAATCGCCGCGCGCGCCCGATTGCGCAGGCGGATCGCGGCGTGGAAATCCTCGCCGTCCGGGGCGATCGGCGCTCCGACATGGACGTGGATCACGCTCCGCCGGGGGAACCACTGATCGGCCCGCAGCGCCGACCGCGTGCCCGTGATCGCGACCGGCACGATCGGGGCACCCGCGCGGCAGGCATCCAGAAACGCACCGGGGTGGAAGCCGAGGAGGCCCGGGGTCCGGGTAAAGGTGCCCTCCGGGAACGCGACCACCTGCTCGCCATCGCGGATGCGCCCGACGATCGCCGCCGCGTCGGCGATACCCGCCACGGTACCCCGGTGGACGAAGGCGGTTCCCAGCCGCCGCAGGAACGGCCCGGCGATGCGCTGACGGGCCAGCTCCTGCTTGGCGAGGAAGACCGGCGTCCCGGGCAGCACGGCCGCCAGCACGGCGCCGTCGAGATAGCTCGCATGGTTGGCGACGACGACGGCGCCGCGGCTGACGGGCTCGCCCGATACGGTCAACGGTGTCCGCGTGACCCGGAAGAAGACACGCAGGCCCGTCCGGAGGGCGGCGAAGCACCAAGCGCGCTTCGGCAGGACGAGCACCAGCGGCCATAGGATGGCACCGATGACGACGAGGGCGCCCCACCAGGACGCCGCATAGGCTGCCTCCGACCAGAGCCGCCCGATACGGCGCAGCCGCGCCGCGGCCCCCGCGACGGCGAGCCGGACCAGCTGCGTCCGCAGGGCGGCTTCCGGGCGGCCGAGTTCGCCTGCCGCGTAGAGCGACCGCGTCGCCGCGCGACGGATCTTCCCGCTCGACGTCTTCGGCAATGTGCGGGGCGGACACAGAACGATCACGTCGGGCGGCTGCTCGATCACGCCCGTCGCTTCCCGGGCCAGGGTGCGGCGCAGCTCCTCCAGGGCCGCGGCACCGGTGAGGCGCGTCTCGGCGGCGAGGATCAGCCGCTCCGTCCCGGTTCTCGGGTCGGGGCTCGCGAAGGCCGCGACACAGCCCTTTCGGACGCCGTCGACCGCACCCGCCACCTCTTCCAGCTCGTGCGGATGGATCTTCCGACCGGCCCGGATGATGATGTCCTTGGTACGCCCCGTCACGAAGACGTCGCCGCTCGCCAAATAGGCGAGGTCGCCGCTCTCGAGCCAAGCTCCGTCGAACAGGGCGCGGGTGATCTCCGGACGCCGGAAGTAGCCGGTCGTCGCGGAGGGACCGTTGAACTGCAGCCGCCCCTCCCGGCGCTCCGGCACCTCGCGCCCGGCCTCGTCCACGATCCGGATCTGATGGCCGCGCAACGGATGCCCGCAGGCGGCGAAGGCGACGGCCCCCGGAGCGCCAGGCTCAGCCGGCAGGGCCTCGCCGCTCCGCGACAGCGTTGCGCGGTCGATCCAGTCGATGCGCGGGCCCCGGCCGAGGGGCGGAAAGGTGAGGCCGACCGCGCATTCGGCGAGCCCGTAGACGGGTGTGACGGCCGACGGCCGGAGGCCGAAGGCCGCGAAGCGCTCAGTGAACCGGGCCAGCGTGTCCGGGCTGACCGGTTCGGCCCCGTTGGTCAGGACGCGCAGCGAGCTGAGATCGAGCCCCGCGAGATCCTCGTCCCGCAAGGTCTTGAGACACAGCTCGTAGGCGAAGTTCGGGGCGGCCGAGATCGTGCCGCGCTGGCGATGGATTGTCCTGAGCCAGCGCCCCGGATCGGCCAGGAAGGCCAGGGGTGAAAGGATCGCCGCCGGCGCACCGAAATAGAGGCTGCCCAGCCAGCAGCCAATCAATCCCATATCGTGGTAGAGAGGGAGCCAGCTCACGACAACGTCAGCCGACGAGGCCGCCACCGCTTCGCCCATAGCGCGGACATTGGCGAGCAGGTTGGCGTGGGTCAGCATCACGCCCTTCGGATCGCCTGTGCTGCCGGAGGTGTATTGGATCAGCGCAAGGTCCGCCCCCGTGGCCGGGACGGCCGCCGCCAGAGCGTCTTCCGTCACGAGATCCGCGGTGGTCGTCAGGACCCGCAAACTCTCGACGCCGTCGCGCAGCAGCCAGGCGAAGGGTTTGATCGCCGCATCGGTGATCAGGATCTGCGGCGCGGCGTTCGCCAGGATACCGACTTGACGCTGCAGGTGATCCTGGATCTGGGCGCGCCGGAACGGCGGGTAGAGCGGGACCGGGACCCCACCCGCCAGGATCGTGCCGAGGAAGGCCGGGAAGAAGTCGGGCCCGGTGGGCAGCATGAGGGCGACCCGGTCGCCGAAGGCGAGATCGAGCTTCAGGAGGCCGGCCGCGACCTGACGCGAACGCCGGTCGAGCGCCGCGTAGGTCAGAACGGTCTCGGTCCCGTCCTCCTGTTGCAATCGAAGATGGGGGCGGTCCGGGTGATTGCGGACGTGGAAATCGAGCACGTCCGCCCACGTGGTGGCCCGGTGCGGCTCGGCCGCCGTCGGCAGCGCGGCTGGTGGCGGGGACGCCGCCGAGGGCTCGCGCGCGGCGCCCGCAGCCTGGATCGCGGCCAGCAACGCGGCCGGCGTCGCTGCCTCGCCGATCAGCCTCTCCGGCAGCGACACCCGGAAGCTGCGCGACAGCCTCAGGATCAGCTCCGCGCGCCCCAGGCTGTCGAGGCCGAACTCCCGTTCGAGGTCGCTGTCGAGGTCGACCGCGATCGTCGCGCCCCGCTCCGGGTGCAGTTCGAGCAGGAGCGACCGGACCATGTCCAGGACAGCGGCTCCGGTGGGCTGCGCGACCGGATCGAACCGCTCGCTCGGCAGGCGCGCGACGTTCTCCACGAAGGACTCCGGGATGCCGGCGAAATGACCGGGCTCCAACCCGCATCCGCAACTCAGATAAGCCGTGTCCCGCCGCCGCGGCTTGATCTTCATCAACACGGGAACGCCGCATCGGATGTGCCTATGCAGCGATCGAGCGGGGAAAATGCTGTGTTCGAGTGTGAACCGACGAGCTTGGCCTGCCGAGGCGGCGCGTCCTCGGATCGCGCACGCAGCGAGACCTTCGCCGGATGAGATTCCGTTGACACGCGTCAAACGCGCGGTCGGGGTGCGGGTCTATGATCCGCGCCGTCATCCGGTGACCGGAAGAAGGCGTCATGTTCCGCTCTGTCCTCGTCATCGCCGTCCTGGTCGGATCGACCGCGGCGCTCGCGCGGCCCGGAAGCGGCGCCCTGCCCTTCGCGCATGTCGAGGCGCGTCGGACATCGACTTGCGCGTGCGGCCCCGTGCGAAGATCGCCCCGCTTCAGGGACCGGGCGTCGGTCTACCGCGATCGCGCCGCCTTCCAAGGCGGCGTGCGAAGCCGGACCATGGCCGGCGGCCGATTCGACACGGGCGCCCATGTTCCGATGATGGGCGCGGCAGACGGGTTCCAGCGCTGGAGGCGCTACGACGATTGCATCTGGGGCTACGCCGGTCTCCTTCCGCCGGCGCATTGCACCGACTTTTACGCCTTCTGAACCCGGCCGCGATCCGATCCGCACTGCAGTGGCCGGGATGCACGGTCGTGCATTCGTCGACCGGCCGTCACGGTTTCAGCGTCTTGAGGTAAGCCGTGAGGTCGGCGGCATCATCCGGTTCGAGCCGGAAGTCCGGCATCGCCGGATGGCGCCTCTCGACGCCCTCGATCAGGACGTCGGCGAGGTCGTCGACGGGAAAGCGCTCGGCCAACATCCTGAAGGTCGGGGCCGCCCGCATCGGGCTCGCGCCCCGGAGGCCGATGGCGTGGCAGCCTGCGCAATGCGCATGCGCAAACTTCCGCCCCTGCGGCGCCGAGGATTCCTCCGCCCCGATCGCTCCGGTGCAGAGCAGATCCAGGCCGAGGGCGACACCGACGGAGAGCAGCCGCCGACGCATCAGTGACACATCAGGCTGCAGATGGGTGCGCGGTCGAGGACATCGCGCGTGACGCCGCCGAAGATCCATTCCCGCAAGCGGGAATGGCCGTAGGCCCCCATGACGATCAGGTCGGCGTCCTGCTCCAGGGCGAACCGCATGATCGCGTCGGCATCCTGGCCGGCGGCGTGGAGGTGGTGGGCGGTGGCGCTCACGCCGTGCCGGGCGAGGTGAACCGCCAGATCCTCGGCGTTGCCGACGCGCACGTCCTCGCCGCGGGTCGCCACGAGCACCTGATCCGCCGCGCGGAAGAAGGGCAGCGCCGCCGACATCGCCCGGCGCGCTTCAGGACCGTCCTTCCAGGCGAGGACGATGCGGGCGGCCTTCAGATGGACGATCCGCGGCGGCACGATGAGGACGGGCCGGCCGGCTTGCATCAGGACGGGCCCCGGCGACACGCCCAGCGGACCTGGGTCCGGATCATCCGGCCCCTGCCGGCTCACGACGACGAGGTCGGCGGTGCTCGCCTGTTCGACGAGATGCGTCAGCGGATCGGCGAAGCCCGCGTGCCAGAGCGTGCGCAGCTCGCTGCCGGCGCTGTGTTCGAACACGTCGCGCGCCCGTTGCAGGATCCCGCGGACCCGGGTCGCATTCTGCTCGACGTCGTCGGCCGCCTCGCAGAGGTCCCGCACCAGGATGGGAACAGGCACCGTCTGGGCGGCCGCACCCGTGAGGATCGCTTCGAAGCGCCGCGCCAATCCGGCGGCGAGGCTGACCCGGTCCGGAGCGTCCTCGCTGAGGTCGAGGGCGACGAGGATGTTCGCGTAGCCCATGGCGCCCCTTCCCGTGCCGAAAGCGAGACACGACGGGTGGCCCAGAAGGCGCGTGGTCGCCTTGATCCAGCGCAAGATGCTGGGTCGTCCGGGTCTTGAGATGGATCAAGGCTCTGCGGAAACCGCGACCGCATTGTGGGTGGGTATTCCGTGCCCGGTCGCAGGATATCCGCATGTCGTACGCTAGCCTCATGGTCGCGGTCGATGACGGGCTGCACGCCGCGCAACGCATACGACTCGCTGCGGATCTCGCGCATCGCCTGGGCACGCGCCTCGTCGGTGTGGCCGCATGCGTGCCGGATTATCCGCGGGGCTATGGCGAGACCGCCGTGCCCATGGGCTCGGCCATCGAGGACATCCGCCAAGCCGCCCTTACGAGACTCGCAGGCTTCGAACAGATCTTCCGGGAGGCCGCCTGCCGCAGCGACCGCGTCGAGTGGCGCTCGGATCTCGACCATCCCGTCCGCTTTCTGGAGCAGCAGGCGCGGGCCGCAGACCTCGTCGTCGTCGGTCGCTACGCGCAGAACGAGGGAGTGTCCCTCGGGGCTGCGGTCGACCTCGGGGACGTTCTGATGGAGCTGGGCCGTCCGGTTCTGGTCGTACCGCCCGGCGTCGAGCGAATGGAGGCGAAGCGCATCGTCGTCGGGTGGAAGAGCTCTCCGCAGACCCGCAGGGCCGTATGGGACGCGATGCCGTTGCTCAGGCGTGCGGAGACGGTCCAGGTGGTGCGGGTCAACGATGGCGAGGACGCGTCAGAGATCGAGGATGTCGCCCGGTACTTGGCCCTCCACGACGTGAATGCGGTGCCGCGCCGAGTCGTGGCATCGGGCTGGACGGCGGCCGAGGAACTGCAGAGGGCAGCGGTCGAGGCCGATGCGGACCTGATCGTGACCGGGGCCTACGGCTACAGCCGTCTGCGAGAATGGTTCTTCGGCGGCGTGACCCGTGACCTCCTGGCCGACGCGTCGGTCTGCAGCCTGATGAGCCACTGACGGGAGGTGCGCCGATGGCGAACCCGGGCAACCCTGGCGATCCTGACACCGGCTTCCCGCCGCCATCTCCCGCGCGGACACCGGAGCCGCAGCAAGCCCCGCTGCCGGAGCCCCTGGGCATCCCCGACTCGGAGCCGGACGACGTGCCGCCGGCCAACGAGCCGCTGGGCATCCCGGGCGGAATGCCGCCCGAGATCGTGCCCTGACCGCGGACTCGTGCCTGACCGGCCCCGGAAGCCGGCGATCCCGGCCGTGTCCTGAAGCTCTTCCCGTGCGGAGCGATCCAGGCGCAGCGGTGCCGCCCGCCGCTGCGCTCGCCCAGGACGAGGCGGCGACGGCCAGGCCGGGCCCTGTCGTCCGATCAGGCGGCGATGCGCGCGGCCTGATCGCTGGTCGCCTCCTCCGAATCAGGCTCGGCGCGACCCTGGCTGGCGCGGAAATGGTCGAGGAGGCTGTCACCGAGGCCGTCGAGCACCCGATCGGTCGCGGCCTGCGTGGCCGGGTCCAGTTCCTCGGTGCGGTACCAAGCCAGGATCTGCTCCGGCAACGCGTCGAGGATCGCCCCCACGGGATTGAGCGGCTCGGCCACAGCCGGCACGTTGGCAACGGCTGTGACGATGACGGATTCGTCAGGACCGGCCTCGGCCACGAAGGCGGTCCGGCGCTGGCTTTCCAAGGCAGAACGCCACGCGGCGTCGGCGGCTTCGGATTCCCGGCGGGCCGTTTCCCGGGCGAGCGCCTGTGCGGCGATCGCGCGAGCCGCCTCGCGGGCCTCGTCCCGGGCGGCCTCGGCCTCGTAGCGGGTCAGCAGGGTGATGACCGGATGCATGTGCGGATCCGAGAGATCGCCGCAGGCCTCGATGGCGCATTCGATGATCCGCCGCGACAGACCGGTTCCCCGGGCGGGGAGTGCCCGGCCGGCGAGGTCCTGCCAGGCGGAGAGCGCCGCCTGCATCGCCGGCAGGAGCGGGTCGGGCAGACCCGCTCTGGCATGCAGGTCCGCGAACTGGCGCGGGTCGCGCATGGCCCGGACGATCGCGGCATGATCCTGACCCGAGAGGTCGGCCAGGGCGGCCAGGGCGAAGTCGATCCGGCCGGAGAGCACGGCTCGGAGAACGAGCCCTGCCGTCAGCTGCCGGGTCGTGCGCAGATGGGTCACGAGGCGCGACACCGCAGCCGCCCCCCGTCCTTCGCAGGCTTCGAGGGCCACGCGCTCGCCGGCCTCGCGGCTCATCCGGCCGCAACGCTCGGCGCTGAGCCAGCCACGGTCCGTGACGAACCCGGAGAGGGCCTGTGCCACCGCGATCCCGAGGGCATGGCGCACCTCGGGCGGCAGGTCGGCCCGGGCAAGCAGCGCCTCGCGCAGGGACGCCGCGTCTCCCCGCCGCTCGATCATGCGCAGCAACCGGCCAGCGGTGATCTTCGCCGTCGGATTGGCCGCCAGAACGACCAGCGTGTCCGTCTCGCCGATCTCGGCCAGGGCGCCCGAGACCGCGTGCGACAGGTGGTGCCGGGCGGCGATCACCGCGCGGGTCGCCTCATCGCCGAGGGCCGCGGCGTCCACGAGATCGGCATCGGTGAGGACCGGGGATCGGGCCAGGACCAGCCGCGCCACCTCCGGCACATCGCAGGAGAGGGCGACCACGAGGGGACGCGGGGCCCGTGCCGAGGCCGCGCAGGTCTCGGCGAGCGCCCGGCGTACGAGCGGCGATGGATCGTCCAAGAGCGCGAGCAGCGCCGTCTTGGCCTCCCAGGCCTCGTCAGCGTTGAGATCCCCGTACAGGTAGGCCCGCGCCAGAGACGCGGTCGCCTCGGCCCGGCCTCCGGCCGAAGCATTCTGCGTCCAGGCCAGGAAGTCGCGGATGATCATCGACCGCTCCGGGGGGCGAACAGGCTGGTCCTGTCGCCGGGCATGGGCACTGCGACCGCAAGGTCCGCGGGTCGGCGGGGCGGCAGCGGCGGATTGAGAAGAGGTGCGCCCGCGGGCGTCGCCGCCGGCTCGGGAAGTGCGCCCGTGACGGCAGGCTCCGCGTCGGCGACGCGCGACGGCAGCTCCGAATCGGAGCGCGGGAAGTAGGTCGGCGCCGGGTGCTGCGTCGGCGCGGCGGTGTTGCGGGACTGCCAGAGCCGCGCCGCGGCATCCGACGCCGCACCGCGCTGGTCCGTCTGGAACAGGCTGCGCAGATCCGAGCTCCCGCCGAACGCGGTCGCTGCACTGGCATAGGCCGACACGGCCTGCGGCGCGGCGGGATTATCCTGGCGCAGGCCGGTCAGGTCGGTGGCGGCCGCGCCCTGTGCGGCCGCCGAGAGGCTGGCATACAGTTCGGCAGCGCTACGCGGCCGTCCGGCGCGGTCGTAGAACAGCGCCCGGTTCGCGGCGGCCGCCTCCGGCAGGTCGAGGGCGGCGGAGCGCTCCGGGAAGGCGCGCGCCGTCGAGATCAGGGCCGCTGCCCCCTTCGCGCCCAGCACATGCGCCGCATAGAGGTCGCCTGCGGTCGGCTCGCGGCCGAGGGCGCTCGTCAGGGCGTCCGCATTCTGCTGGGTGAGGGCGCCGGCCAGCGTGGCGGAGATCTTGGGATCGCGACGCAGGTCGAGGATCGCCTGCCGCTGGCTCGCGTCGGGGACCGTATAGGTCCCGTCCGACTGTCGGGTGATGGCTTCGGCCTGGGCCTGCAGACCGAGCCGCGGCCCGGCATTCTTCATCACGCCGAGCCAAGTCTGCTCGATGAACTGGAACAGCCCGGTGGCGGAGGAGGTCCCCGCCTTGGCGGCGGGATCGAGGGCCGATTCACGCCGCGCCGTGGCGAGGAGATAGTCGAAGCCGACGCCGCTCGCCGTCGCGCCATCACGGATCGCCTGGACGACCGGCCCCGAGGCGGGCGCGGCCGGCAGGGACCGCGCCTGGGGCGGCGGGCTCTCCGGTGGGCTCGACGGCGTGGTGAACAGGAACATCCGGGCGCGCACGGGAGTGGGGACCGTCCGAACCTGCGCCCGCTATGGTAAACAAGTCCTCAATCGACGGTGCGCGGCCCGATCCTGTTTCAGGACCCGGTGAACTCCCCGGCGCCCTTCGGCCGGCGCATCTGGAACCGGGTGTCGGCCGTGACGTGGAAGTAGTCGAAGTATCCGCCACGCATGATCGGATGCATCGCCGCCGTATCGACCATGCCGTCGACCACGTAGCGTGGATCGATATAGATCGACACGACTTGGCCGATCACCAGGAAATTCTCGGCCTCGCCGCCCTCGAGGGGGACCAGCGGCACGGTCTGCAACCAGCGGCATTCCAACGCCGCCGGCGAGGCGGCCACCCGCGGTGGGCGAACCTTGTGCGAGGGCGCGGTCTCCAGCTTGGCGAAAGTGAACTCGCTCGTTCCGCGCGGCAGCGGCGCCGAGGAATCGTTCATCCCATCGCGCAGATCCCAGGTCGCGAGACTGCAGACGAATTCCTGCCCCTCCTCGGCGAAGGTCATCGCGTCCTTGCGGCCCGTGGAGGAGAACGCGACCATGTTGTCGGCCACGGCGTTGAAGAACGAGTAGGGCGCGAGGTTCACCGCGCCCGCACGGTTCATGGCGCTGATCCAGCCGATCGGGCGGGGCGCCACGATCGCCTTCAGCGGATTGTGCGGGAGGGCGCGCGCCTCCCGAGGCAGCGCGAGATCGTAATGCACGGCCGGTCCCCCTTCAGAGATAGGTGACGATGTCGTCGAGCGCCGGCCGCGGCCGGTCGGAGGGCACCTCGCGCGCCCGGCCGATATGAACGAAGCCCGCCAGTTTCTCGGCCGGCGCCAAGCCCAGTGCGTCGAGGACGCGACGGTCGTAGGCGAACCATTCCGTCAGCCAGGAGGTCGCGAAACCGGCGGCATTCGCCGCGATCACGAGGTTCATGGTGGCGGCACCGGCGGAGAGCACCTGCTCCCATTCCGGGATCTTCACATGCGGCCCGGCTCGCGAGACCACCGCGACGACCACCGGCGCGTGGGTCAGGCGCGCCCGCTCCTGCGCGAGCCGCTCCGGCGAGGCGTCCGGATTGTCCGCCGCGAAGGTCGACGCAATGATCTCGCCCGCCCGCGACCGCGCCTCCCCGCCGATCACGATGAAGCGCCAGGGCGCGAGCTTGCCGTGGTCGGGCACGCGGGAGGCCGCGGTCAGGATCGCCTCCAGCTGCGCGCGATCCGGGCCCGGCTCGTCCAGCAGCGGCGGCGGCACCGAACGTCGGGTCTTCAGGAGATCGAGGGTGGCGGTCATGCGCTCCGTCCCGGTATCGCGTCCCGTGGGGGATGTGACATGCGCGGGCCTCCGGTGGAAGTGCGGCCTTGCCACCGCCATGGTCCGGAGGCACAGGCAGCCCCGGACGATCCGGCGTCCGAGCTGGGGCGAAAGGTTGAGAGAGGCCGACCGATGCGCATGAGGCTTGCCGCGACGGCGCTGGCGATTCTCGCTGCCGGCCTGCTGCCCGCATCCGCCCAGCAGGACCCGTTCCAGAACCGGCTCGGCGGCGCCCTCCCGTCGCCGTCGATCACCACGCCGAACCTGCCGCCATCCCTGCCGGCGGCCGAGCCGGAGGCGCAGCTGTCCCTGTCGGCGCTTCTGTCCGGGCCGGGCACACCCCTGCGCCAGGGGCTGGCATGGCGCATCTACGAGGACCGGGGCGACGGCACCCGCCCCGCGATCGTCGCCCGTTCCAACGAGGCGGAGCCGCATTTCAACCTCGCCCCGGGCACCTATGTGGCGACCGTGACCTACGGTTTCGCCAGCGCCTCGAAGCGGCTCGTGATGGGTGGCCAGCCGACCACCGATACGCTGCGGGTGGCAGCCGGCGCACTGAAGCTTGCGGGCGCCGTGGGTGACCAGAAGATCCCGCCCGGCCAAGTGATGTTCTCGGTCTTCGTGCCGGTGGGGACCAATTCCGAGGGCCGCCTCGTCCGCTCCGGGATCAAGACCGGCGAATTGCTGCGCCTGCCCGAGGGCACGTATCACGTGGTCTCGACCTATGGGGAGTCGAACGCGATTCAGCGCGCAGACCTCCGGGTCGAGAACGGCAAGGTGACGGAGGCGACCCTCAACCACCGCGCCGCCACCGTCACGCTGAAACTCGTGGCCGCTCCCGGGGCCGAGGCCTTCGCGGGCACCGCCTTCTCGGTTCTCACCCCCGGCGGCGACACGATCCGCGAGGCCATCGGGGCGTTCCCGCAGGTGACCCTCGCCGAGGGTGATTACGTCCTGATCGCGCGCCATGACGGGCAGGTCTACACGCGGGAATTCAAGGTCGAGAGCGGCCTCGACCGCGACATCGAGGTCGTGGCCAAGTCGGGCTGAGAGCGCCGGATCGGCTTTCAGGCGAAGCGCCGGGCCAGGGCTACGCAGGCGGCCACGGCCAAAGCGGCGCCGATCATGGCGGGCTCGATCCGCTCGCCGAGGACCAGCGCGGCGACGCCGAGGCCCAGGAACGGCTGCAGCAACTGGAGCTGGCCGACCGCCGCGATGCCGCCGCGCGCCAGGGCCCGATACCAGAACACGAAGCCGATCAGCATGCTGAACAGCGCCACGTAGGCGAGGCCCGCCCAGGCCGGCAGCGGGATCGTGCCGGGCTCGGCCGGACAGAGCGCCAGGGCCAGCGGCACGCTGACCGGCAAGGACAGGACCGTGGCCCAGGCGATCACCTGCCATCCGCCGAGCCGGCGCGCCAGGACGCCGCCTTCGGCGTAGCCGAGCCCGCAGAGCACGATCGCCGCGAGCATGAAACCATCCCCGGGACCGGGCGGTCCATCGAGGCCGCGCGCGGCGAAGGCGACCGTGACGAGCGCACCGGTGAGCGAAAACAACCAGAAGACGGGCGATGGCCGTTCGCCCGAGCGCAGCGCACCGAACAGCGCGGTGACCAGGGGCAGCAGGCCGAGGAACACCGTTCCATGCGCGGCACCGACGGTCTGCAAGGCCAGGGCGGTAAGCAGCGGAAACCCGACCACGACCCCCGCGGCCACGATGGCGAGCGCCGGAACGTCGGCCCGGCGCGGGCGCGCTTGGCGCAGGGCCAGAAGGGCCGCCGCACCGGCGAGGCCGGCGAGCGCCGCCCGTGCCGCACTGAGGAACAGGGCGTCCATGCCGGTCAGGGCGAGCCGGGTCGCGACCAGCGAGGCGCTGAAGATGGTGATCCCGACGAGACCATCCATCCAGGCGCCCGGTGCCGACCTCCGCGCCCGATCGAGCGAGGCGTCTGCCATGCATGTCTCCCGCAAACTCACGTCGGCCTTCGCTTGCCGCGACGGGCACCGGTGGGCCAGGAACGATCCCGCCGCCGCCGGGCATTCTGTCCCGGTCACGCGTCAGTACAGTTGCGCAAGGGGTTCGACGGGCGACTCACGACCAGGTGTCCGCGGACCGCGCGGGCACCTCGCGAGGGCTCCATGTTCCGCGCATTAACATTTCCGTGCGGGGGCGGAACGATGCGGCGTCATCGTCCATTTCCAGCCACCCATACCGGGACACTGGAGTTATTCATGCGCCGCCTCGTCCTTACAGCCCTCGCCGCCGCCACCCTCGCCGGTCCCGCCTTCGCCGCCAACGAGGCGCCCGCGACGGTGGCGCCGAAATTCGAGGCTGTCCCGCAGGACGCCGTGCTCAGCTACAATCTGATCGGTCTCAACGTCACCGACGCGCAGAACAACACGGTGGGCGAGATCAAGGATCTGGCCATCAATCACGACAAGCTTGTCGGCTACATCGTCTCGGTAGGCGGCTTCCTCGGCATGGGCGAGCACTACGTGGCGGTTTCGCCGAGCTCGATCGCCATCGGCTACGACGCCGACGCGAAGAAGTGGAAGGCCGTCATCGGAGCCTCCAAGGATCAGCTCAAGGCCGCGCCGGAATTCAAGTACGACGGCAAGTTCAAGCGCTGAGATCCAGATCTCAGACGAGGCCGGGCAGAGCGCCCGGCCGACCATTCGGGTCTCGCGGTGGAACGATCGCGGGACCCGTCGTGGCGGCCGAGGCACAACGCAGCGCCGGGCCGCCATGACACGATCGACGACAGCGCTGCCCGTCCCGACCGCACGAGGCGGAATGACAGGCTATCGCGACGGTGCGGCGGTGTCGCCCTGGGAGGGGCGGTCAGGCGCCCGGCGAAGCGGTTCACCGGGGCTTTCCAGAGCCTGACGCGCCAAGCAGGCGACCAAAGCGTCGCGTTTGGCCTGACGAAGCACGATCCGGGCGGCGGCCCGTGCGTTGGCGGCGCGCAACTCGGCGCGCGGGCCTCCATCGCGAAGGGCCCGCCATGCCAGGGCACGGAACCATCGGACGTTGGCCAGGGCCGCGGCGCGCCGGCTGAGCGGCCCACCGACATCGAGCGGCTTCTCCAGTGTCACGGACGCCATGGGCTCAATCCTGAAGTGCGACTCGCCGCTTGTCCGAACAGAGACAAGAGATGGCGAGTTCCGAGGAGCTGGGCAATAGTCCAAACGGTCATAACTTTCGGCCGACGCGCGAAGACTGCGCATCCGTGATATTTTCCGGACCCGCACCGTCTCGGCTTCGACGGCCCGGGTAAGACGCGGCCTTCTTTGACGCGGGCCGGTCGGGAACACCCCAGCGCGTTAAGGACTTCACGGAGCTGGGAGCCGGAGCGACGGCAATCCGGTCCGGTGGATGCCGCAAGAGGGCAGCGTGCCGACGATCTTCGATGCCCATACCTTCGCCCTTACCGCGCATGCCGGTCAGCTCGACAAGTGTGGCGAGCCCTGCATGCGGCACCTGGAGCGCGTTGCGAACGCGGCCTTGGCCCGAGCCGGTCACGCCCGACTCAGCGACGGACTCGACATTGACCCGATGCGAGTGATGCAGGCGGCGCTCCTGCACGATGTGCTGGAGGACACGTCACGCACGACGACAGATCTTCAGGCGGCCGGTTTCGAGGCGGATATTATCAGAACGGTCACGCTTCTCACGAAGCCCGCCTGCCGGATCGCCTATTCGGAACGAATTGCGGCCCTGATCGGATTGGGTGATCTCGCGGCACTGCTGATCAAGATGTCCGATACGGAGGACAATCTTCGTCCCTCCCGGATACCGCCCGATGCCGCCTTCCTGCGCGAGCGCTACGCCGACGCCTTCGCGCGTCTGAAGTCGGCTGCGGCGGTGATGGGATACACAGGGCGCTGAGGCCGGGGGCAAACGGGTCGCGTTGTGATCCGCTTCCGACATCTCCGTGCCGCTGAACTGCAACGCCGCGATCCGCCGCCCAGAGTGGACGGAAAGCTGAAGGGTGAGGTCCCGGCGGCCGGGCTTGGCCTTCGCCGGTCAGGGTGCCCTTCCCGCCACCTGGGCTGCCGGCGGCACCGTCTGGCGTCTGAGGGAGATCGACTCGGAACTGATGATCGTCCCCCGGATTGCATCGTCTGCGGATGCTACCCCCCGCTTTGGCCGCGGAGGACGTCGCCGTATCAAAGCGGCGGGAGCAAAGTTCCGAGCGACGCAGGCTTCGGGCCAGCGGTCCTCAGCACTGAAGCCGAGCGCTGTCGGTCCCATTCCATGCATTTGCAAGAAGGAAGTTCCATGCCGTCGATCAGTCGTCTCTCGCTGGTAGGATTCATGCTGATCGGCCTCGCGGCCTGCGACGACAAGCAGGCGCAGAACAATACACCGACGAAGCCCGACACCACGAAGATGGAACCGCAGACCGATCAATCCGCACCGAACCCGCCGAAGCGCTAGAACCGTTCCCGATCGCCTCGCGATCAGGAGCGGCTCAAAGCCTTCGTCCTAAGGCGCCTCTTGCGCCGAACCGGCGTTCATTGCGGCGGCGCGTCCGCGCGCCGGCAGCCCGCGATCGTAACGGGGCCGACCGATGGACGGTCCGAGACATCTGCGGTCATGCCCGGTCCGATGTGGCCGCGGAGCCCTCCGGGCCGGAGGCGGTGGTTAAGGTAGGATCGCCGGAAGGCTCAGCCACGAACGGGGCGGCTGCGCCGAAGCTCAGGGCGGCTTGGACGAGGATGTCATCGAGCGTATCGGCAGCCCAAAGCGCGCCGTCGAATACGGACCACAGGATCTGGCGCATCGGTCTCCTCCCGCCGCATCCCGGGACGACGCCGCTCCCCGGCGTCGTCCCGGGATGCGGCGCTCATTCGGTTCGCAACTGCATGCTCAGACGAAGTGCATCGGCAGGGCACGATCGAGGACTTCGACGTAGGTTCCGGCCAGGACCGCGATGGTGGCCAGGGCGGCGGCGGCGGCAAGGGTGAGACGCGCAGTGAGGGTCATTGGAAGTCTCCATCGGATCCGCGACTGTCTTCGCGGTGTGATCCCGATGTAAGCTCAAGCTTTGCGGGCCGAAGTGCTCCCGCACACCCGAAAACGGATCGCGTGACCGTCGCGCGGCTCAGGGGAGTGGCAGTCCCGTCGGGAGCGTCGCGGGGCCGGAACGATCGCCGACGGCATCGACGGCGCGGTTCAGAGGGCCGGCGTGGCGTTCCCGCCCGTCGGGATCGTCTCCCTCTTACACAAGCCTCCCCCTGCGACGGCGTCTGGGTGACCTTCTCAGGATGTCCGCCACCGCGACAGCGCCAGCCCCGACGAGGGCGCAAGGACGGATCGCCGGCCAGACCCACCATGCGCCCGATGGGCATGCCGAACGGCAGGTGGCTCTGATAAGCAGTCCGGGCGGAGACACGCGGCCGCGTCACCGACCCTCGCGCAGGTCGGACCGGCCCGAAGCGAACGGGATCCAAAACGCCATGGCAGGGATCGTCGAGATGCAGAACAGCCCCCGGGTCGGCCGCATCCCCGTCGCGGTCATGCAGGCCTGTCCGGCGATCTGGATCAACCCGGCGGTGGCCGACAGTGCGTCCGTCCTCCCGGATCTGGCGCTGGGCAGAGCCGACGTCGACGGTGCGGTGACACGCTGGCAGCGCTTCGCACCGTTGCTGACGCGCCTCTTCCCGCAAGAGGTGTCAGGCCGGATCGATTCACCGCTGATCCCGCTGGCGGCCGGCTTGTCCGACACCATTTTGTGTGGAGCGGGGGGCCGTGTGCTGGTCAAGGCGGACCATGCATTGCCGGTGACGGGCTGCATCAAGGCACGCGGCGGCGTCTACGAGGTCCTGGCCTACGCCGAGGCGCTGGCCGCGCAGGCCGGACTTCTCGTCGAGGGCCGATCCTATGCGGCCTTCGCGGACACGGAATTTCGCGACCTGTTTGGCCGTCACATCATCGCGGTCGGCAGCACCGGCAATCTCGGCTTCAGCGTCGGACTGATGGGACGGGCGCTCGGCTTCGCGGTGGAAGTTCACATGTCGCACGATGCCAAGGCCTGGAAGAAGGAACGCCTGCGGGAACTCGGCGCCCGCGTGGTCGAGCATCGCGGCGATTACGGTGCGGCGGTCGCGGCGGCGCGCAACGCCTATTCCGGACGCGGCGATGCGCATTTCGTCGACGACGAGGATTCGGTCGAGCTGTTCCTGGGCTATGCGGCCGCGGCCCTCGACCTGGAGCGCCAGCTCGCTGCAGCCGGGATCCCGGTTGGGCCGGCCCATCCCCTGTTCGTCCATCTGCCCTGTGGCGTCGGAGGCGCGCCGGGTGGTGTCGCCTTCGGCCTGAAGCTGCTGTTCGGTGATTCCGTGCATCCGGTCTTCGTCGAGCCCGTGGCGTCGCCCTGCATGCTGGTTCAGCTCGCGGCGGGGCTCGAACGGCCGGTGAGCGTCTACGATGTCGGTCTCGACAATCGCACCGCCGCCGACGGGCTGGCGGTCGCCTCCGCGTCCATGCTGGTCGCTCGCACCCTCGAGAAGCTTGTCCGGGCCGTGGTCACGGTCCCCGACGATGCGTTGTATCGTTGGCTCAAGATCCTCTGGACGGAGGCGGGTATCCGCCTGGAGCCTTCCGCGGCGGCCGGCTTCGCGGCGGCGGGACGTTTTGCACAGACCATCCCGGCGGAGACGCGCGCCGCCGCAACCCACGTCATCTGGACGACCGGTGGTGCGCATCTCCCGGCCGAGGAGTTCGAGGCGGCGCTCGCCCGCGGCTGAGGGGCCTTCCCCGGGGCGGATGCCGACGTCGCACGCCCCTTCGAACAGGGCTCTACGATCAGTGCCGGGTGGATACGCTCTCCGTCCCCGACCAGGGTGCCGCGAGAAAGACGGCGTCCACCACTCTGACGCAGTCCGCCGCCTCGCCGCGCTCCCGAGACGCGACGATCATTCCATCAGATCGGTCAGGGCCCCGATCTCGTCGTCATTCTTCCAGACCGTCTCGCAACCGATCACCTTCTCGGTGGCGTCGATCGTCAGCTGGAATTCAGCGGGAACCCGCTCCGTGCCGACCAGCCGGAGGCGCACGCCCCAGCGGGACATGTCATGGACCACACAGGGTATCGTCGGGTGACCCGCGACCGCGATGCGTCCGTGCAAGTTGACTGATACGCGCCGGGCGCTTCGCTCTTCGATCATGACAGCTCGACCCCAAACAGGGTCAAGCTAGTGGCGAGGGCTCAAAAAGGTCTTCACGGATTCATTCGAATTGCCGGAATGGGCCTGCCATGACGGCTGCGGCCCGCCGCCGACCTCACGCACGCAGAGGTCTAAGGATAGGCGTGCCGGCGTGCGCGTTCGAAGGCATCCGCGCACGCCTTGTCGAAGAGCCTGCACGGCGCCGGCGCATCGCCGGGTTCCGCCAACATCGGCTGACCGCGGATGTCTCCGGCTGAATGCACTTGAGAATATCGCGACCGCGGATCGAAATAGGGATCCGACGTGTAGCTGCTCATGAACGCGCCCCCTGCCGCCATCTCGCTTTCCGCATGCGCGGACCCGACCAAGCGCAGCAGCGTCAAGGCCAGGATGAGGAGCCCCAGGTATCGTCCGCCCACCGGCTTAACTCCTCGTCGAGCCTGACATCATCAGCACAGACGCCGATCGATCGGCGTCTTCATCCCGCCCCGGAGCGGCGGTGACGGGGGCCGCTCAGGTGTCCGAGAGGTTCGCTCGCCGCCATGGCACGGGGTGAGCGCACAGGCCGCAATCCGGCCGAAACGAGGCCCTGCGGTTCGATCACGCGAGACATCGGAGCCACCCCGGCACCCCGGGTCGCGTGGCACGGGCAGCCCCGCGATACGCGACAATGGCACCGGATCGGTCGGAGCGGCGCCAGAATGATCGTGCAGGATGTGCAAGAGACGCAATTAAATAAGTCTTCTGGCAGTAAAAATTCAATTTTTTTCCAAAATACCTTTTAATTTTCGACCGGCGCGCCGCCATCGGCGTCCGGTGCCGCAGCACATCGCCGGTATGGAGCCCGGCGATCCTTAAGAGAGCTGGGGCGTTTTTAATTTCTTGAAATCCGCTTTAGATTGTCGTGTCGAATTCATTCGAAGAGTGTTTCAGCGAAAGCTATATCTCTTCCGCGCCGGGCATTCGCCCTGTGTTCTCTCTGAAAACGAGGCGTGATCTGCTCGATGTTCCCGCGGCCCGGCCGCACGGGACGGGGGCCGGATCATGATGGAAGATCCGACAGGTCACATGGAACTCGTCCGGTTCGCCCTGAAGTTTCGCAAGAGCTTCTATGTTCTTGCCGTCCTGATGTTCCTCGCGGGCGTCGGCTCCATTGCCGTGGCCCCCAAGGACGTCCTTCCCGCCGTCGACATACCGGTTGTGGTCGTGGTGTGGACCTACAACGGCCTCGATGCCACCGACATGGTCCAGCGGATCACGAATTACAGCGAGTTCTCGCTGTCGAGTAACGTGAACAACATCAGGCGGATCGAATCGACCTCGATCCAGGGCACCGTGACCGAGCGGATCTACTTCGATTCGGCGGTCAGCATCGATCTGGCGATGACCCAGGTCGACTCGGCCATGAACGCGATCCGCTCGCGCATGCCGCCGGGCGTGCAGCCCCCCGTCATCATGCGCTTCTCCGCCTCCTCGGTGCCGGTCATCCAGATGGCGCTGTCGTCATCCAAGCTGCCGCTCACCAAGGTCTTCGACTACGCGCAGTACCGGACCCGCCGGCGGCTCGCCGAGGTGCCGGGCTCCACGCTGCCGTCGCCCTATGGCGGCGCACCGCGTCAGGTCATGGTCGATCTCGATCCCGCCAAGCTGCGTGCGATCGGCATGACGCCGCTCGATGTCCTGAACGCGGTCCTCAAGCAGAACCTCGTGGTGCCCTCCGGGCTCGCGAAGATCGGGACGCAGCAATACACCGTGCGCCTGAATTCGAGTCCGCAGCTGGTCGATCAGCTCAACCGCATTCCCATCAAAGTCGAGAACAACCAGCCGGTTCTGCTGCGGGATGTCGCCCATGTCCGGGACGGTTCGCCGCCGCAGATCAACATCGTCCGCGCGGATGGGCACCATTCGGTCCTGCTGCAGGTCCTCAAGAACGGCGCGGCCTCGACCCTGGACGTCGTGAATGCCGTCAAGGGCGCCCTGCCCGACATCCACGCGGCCGCGCCGAAGGGCATGACGATCACGCCGCTGTTCGATCAGTCGGTCTTCGTCTCGGACGCCATCTCCGACGTGGTGCGCGAAGCGGTGATCGCGGCCGGCCTCACAGGCCTCGCGATCCTGCTGTTCCTGGGGTCGTGGCGCTCGACCATCGTGGTGCTCGTCTCGATCCCCCTCTGCATCCTCACCTCTCTGTCGATCCTGGTCGCCCTGGGCCAGACCATCAACGTGATGACCCTGGGCGGCCTCGCCCTGGCGGTGGGTATCCTGGTGGACGATGCCACCGTGGCGATCGAGAACACCTACCGCATGTTTGAGGAGGGCTTCTCGTTCAGGCGCTCCGTGGTCGAGGGCGTCGCCGGCATCGCCAAGCCGGCCCTGATCTCGACGCTGGCCATCTGCTCGGCCTTCTCGGCGGTCTTCTTCCTCACCGATGCGCCCCGCTACCTCTTCGTCCCGCAGGCCGAGGCGGTGGTCTTCGCGATGCTGACCTCGTACCTGCTGTCTCGGACGCTGGTGGCGATCCTGATCGACGTCCTCGTCGCACCGGAATACGCGCAGCATCACGGCGGGTCGGAGCCGGGAACCGAAGAATCCGCGGCGCCCCGACGCCGCTCGGTCCTCGGGCGCGTGCTCGGCTTCGCGGTGCGGCCGCTCGTCTGGGCGTTGCGGTATCCGGTGCGTGGCGCCCTCGCCTTCCGGGCGGCCTTCGAGCGGGGCTTCGCGCGGTTCCACGCCGGCTATGTTGGACTGCTCTCCGCCGTAATCAGCCACCCGGCCCGCGCCCTAGTCGGCGTGATGGCCGTCTTCGCGGTGACCGCGGCGATCTTTCCCTTCGTCGGGCAGGATTATTTCCCGCAGATCGAATCCAGCCAGATGACGCTGCACATCCGCACGCGGCCCGGCGAGCGGATCGAGCAGGCGGAAAAGACCTTCGCGCAGGTCGAGGACGTCGTCAGGCAGGTCGTCCTGAAGGACGAACTCGGACTCATCCTCGACAATATCGGCCTACCGGCATCGAACTACAATTTCGCGTTCATGGACGCCTCCTTCGTCGCCTACAACGACGGGCAGATGCTGATCAACTTGAAGGGCGAGCACAAGCCGATTTCCTTCTATGAAAAGCGCCTGCGCAAGGTTCTGCACGAGGCCTTCCCGGACGACATCTTCTACTTCCAGCCATCCGACATCATCACGCAGATCCTCAACTTCGGAACCGTCGCCCAGATCGACGTTCAAGTGTCCGGACGTCACGACGACAAGGACTTGGCCGTGGCGCGGGATCTCGTCCGCCGCATCGCGGCGGTCCGAGGCGCGGTCGATGTCCACCTGCACCAGATCGTCGACGCGCCGCAGATGTACGTGAATGTCGACCGGAGGCTGGCGTCCGAAATGGGGGTCAGCGAACAATCCATCGCTCAGAATCTGAACGTCTCGCTCTCCGGCTCATTCCAGGTCAGCCCGAACTTCTGGGCCGATCCGAAGTCCGGGATGCCCTATCAGCTCTGGGTCCAGACGCCGGAATGGCGCAACGCCGATATTCATCAGCTGATGAATACGCCGGTCTCCGTCCATGCGAACGGGCAGGACAAGCCGGGCATTCCGATCCTGCTGTCGAACATCGCCACGATGCAGCGGCAGCCGGAGCAGACGGTCATCAACCACGTCAACCAGCAGCCGACCCTCGACATCCTCGCCAACGTCCAGAACGCCGATCTCGGCAGCGTGCGCACCGCCGTCGACCGGATCGTCGCCGACGAACAGGCTCAGCTCCCGGCGCCGGACAGGATCCTGGTCCGCGGCCAGATCGAGAGCATGGAGAGCGCGTTCTCGCGGATCGAGCTCGGGCTCGGCATCGCCCTGGTGGCGGTCTACCTGCTGCTCGTCCTGAACTACCAGACCTGGGTCGATCCCTTCGTGGTCATCGCGGCGCTTCCGCTCGCCTTCTGCGGCATCGTGATGAGCCTGTTCATCACCAGCACGGCGTTCTCGATCCCGGCCCTGTTCGGGGCGATCATGTCGGTCGGCGTCGCGAGCGCGAACTCGATCCTGCTCGTCACCTTCGCCAAGGAGCATCGGGAAGCCACCGGCTGCTCGGCCCGCGAGGCCGCCCTCATGGCCGGGCATACCCGCCTGCGGCCTGTGCTGATGACAGCGTCCGCCATGTTCCTGGGCCTGATCCCCATGGCGATCGGCGCCGGCGAAGGCGCCGAGCAGAACGCCGCCCTCGCCCGCGCGGTGATGGGCGGGATCGGGATGGGAACCGTGTCGACGCTGCTGTTCGTCCCCCTCCTCTACACCCTGCTCCGGCGTCAGCCGATCAAGCCCCTCGAGGATTATTGATGACTGCTTTCACCGACCCTCCCGAGGCCGGCGCCGAGCCTGCCGCGCGGGCGCACCAGCACGCGCTCGAGGTCGATCCGCTGCGGCGGGACGAGGCCGGGGAGACCCTGGCCCAGGCCGCGCCACCGCCGCCGCGCAAGCGGCCCTTCCTGGTGGCGTTCCTCGCCCTCGGCAGCGCCCTCGGGCTCGGCGCGTGGCACCATTGGGACGTGTATCGGGCGTCGCTGGAGACCCAGGCCGAAGCCGTGGACTTCGTGCCTACGGTCCGCACCGGCCCTGCGACCGTGGATGACGGGCCCATGCGCCTGACCCTGCCGGGGCAGACCGAGGCGTTCGACCATGCCGACATCTTCGCCCGTGCCACCGGCTACATCGCCGAACGCAAGGTCGATATCGGCTCGCGGGTGAAGAAGGGCGATCTGCTCGTCCGCATCGCCGCACCGGACCTGGATCAGCAGGCCCGGCAGGCCGAAGCCCAGCTTGGTCAGTTCAAGGCCCAACTGGCGGTGGCGCAGGCGGACGTGGAGCAGGCCAAAGCCAACGTGACGCTGGCGAACGTCACCGACGCGCGCACCGCGACCCTGGCCGGTCAGGGCTGGGCGTCCAAGCAGAATGCCGACCAGACCCGCGCCGGCATGCTGACGGCTACGGCCTCCCTTGCCGCCGCGCAGGCGAAGGTGAAGGTCGCGGAGGCCAACATCACCGCGCAGCAGGCCACCCTCGAACGGCTCCGCACCCTGACGACCTTCGAGAACGTGGTCGCGCCCTTCGACGGCATCATCGTCGCCCGCAAGGTCGACGTCGGCGACCTCGTCCAGGGCGATGCCGGCAGCGGGACGCCGCTCTTCTCGATCGACAGCATCGATGTCCTGCGCGTGACCGTGCAGGTGCCGCAATCGGCGGCGGTGGGCATCCATGATGGCGTGAAGGCGCGCGTTCAGGTTGCGCAGATGCCGGATCGCACCTTCGCGGGCACGGTGTCGCGCAGCTCGGTCGCCCTCCAATCTTCGGTCCGGACGCTCGACACCGAGGTGGACGTCGCCAATCCGGAGGGAACGTTGCGACCGGGCCTCTACGTCGCCGTGACCTTCGAGGTCCCGCGCATGCACCCGCGCGTGGTCATCCCGTCCGAGGCGCTCATCTTCGACGCAGGCGGAACGCAGGTCGCCGTGGTCGGCACGGACGACATTGTGCATCTCCGGCCGATCACGATCGCGCGGGATCTCGGCACCCGCCTCGAGCTGCGCAGCGGCCTCAGCAGCGGTGAAATGGTCGTCCTCAACCCGCCTGCCGACCTCCGGGAAGGCGGCCGGGTCAATCCGAAAGGCCCCACCGCTTCCCGGATCCCCACAGCCAAGCTCTCCGAGCAGGCGAGCGCGGAGTGAGGCGCATGGTTCAGATCCCGCGCTCACCTGTAAGCTTTGCCGAACCGACGATGCAGAGCGATAGCCCCGAGCCGTCCCCATTTGACTCCGGAACCGAAGAGGATATTTCCGGCACCTCCTCCGAGCTGCAGGAGACCAAGCAGAGCCGACGAATACAAAATAAGAAGGAAAAACGGATGGCCAGCGTATTGGTGGTAGAGGACGACCGGCGGGTCGCGGCCGAGATCGGATCGGCACTCGCGGAATATGGATTTCAGGTTGACGAGGCCCCAAGCGGCAGTATCGGATTACGCAAGGCCCTCGACGGTAAATTTGACGTGATCGTTCTGGACCGGATGCTTCCGGAGATTGACGGCCTGTCGCTGCTGACCAAGCTGCGCGCCGCCAAGGTGTCGACGCCGGTCCTGATCCTCAGCGCCCTCTCGGCCGTCAACGAGCGCGTCGACGGCCTGCGCGCCGGCGGCGACGACTACCTCGCCAAGCCGTTCGAGTTCATCGAACTCACCGCCCGCGTCGACGCGCTGGCCCGCCGCAAGATGGCCGCCGAGGCGGTCAACGAACTCGTCGTCGGCGATCTCCGCCTCGATCTGATCGACCGCGTCCTCTACTGCGCCGAGCGCGAGATCGAACTCCTGCCCAAGGAATTCGCGATCATCGAGTTCCTCATGCAGAACGCCGGCACCCTCGTCAGCCGGAAAATGATCTTCGAATCCGTCTGGGGCTACAGCTTCAATCACCAGTCGAGCGTCATCGACGTCCATATCGGCAAGATCCGGAAGAAACTCGATCCCGACGGGCTCAACCCCCGCATCCATACCGTGCGCAACACAGGCTTCATCCTCCGTGCGCCTGCTTGAAGTCCGGCGCACGAGCGGCTTCCGGGTCGCCTGCCTGTTCTTCGCGACCTTCGGAACGGCGTCGCTCGCGCTGTCGGCCTTCCTGTACGTCGACACGCGCAGCTACGGCCGCAAGGCCGCGTTCGAATGGGTGGGATGGGAGTCGAAGCATCTTCTGGGGCTGTCCCCGCGCGCGCTGCGCGAACGGATCGACGCCTCCGAGGATTTCGCCGAAGGCGGCCGCCCGCTGGTGCTGTTCGGGCCCGATCAGACGCGCCGGGCCGGCGCACCGATCCCTTTCCCGGTCACGGCGCCGGTTGGCCGGCCGTTCATCCTGTCACAGCCGACGGATCACGGCACCCGCGCGCTGTTCAGCCAACTCACTGAGCTGCCGAGCGGCGAGTATGTCCTCGTCAGCCGGTCTGCCAAGGACCTGGAGACCCTGGAAAAGGCGCTGGTCGAGACCTTCGTCTGGGGCATGATCGCCACCATCGTCATCGGTCTGATCGGCGCCGTGGTCTTCGGGGCCGGCTCCCTGCGGCAGAACGATGCGATCACCAAGGCGGTGGAGCGCATCATGCGGGGCGATCTGAGCGAGCGACTGCCGACGCGCGGCGTCTCGGCCGACCTCGCGCACCTCACGCGTGTGGTCAACGACATGCTGGATCAGCTTCAGCGGCTGATGCTGGAGATCAAGGGTGTCAACGAGAACATCGCCCACGACCTGCGGACTCCGCTGACCCGGGTGGTCGGCACGCTGGAACGGTCGCTGCGCAAGGCCGACAGCGTCGAGGCCTTCCGGGCCTGCAACGAGGACGTGCTTGCCGAGGTCAAGTCGATCGTCGTGCGCTTCTCGGCGCTGCTGCGGATTTCGGAGATGGAGGACCGGCTGCGCCGATCGGGCTTCACCGAGGTCGATCTCGGGCGATTGCTCGAGGACGCCGTCGAGTATTACGAGCCGCTGGCCGTGGAGCGCGGCATCCGGATGCGCTGGGAGCGGCCGGACGGGCCCTGCCTCGTGGAGGGTGATCGCAGCCTGATCTTCGAGGCGGCGAGCAACTTGATCGACAACGCCTTGAAGTTCACTCCGGCCGGCGGAGAGGTCGCGGTCACGCTGCTCCAGCATCCGGCGGGCATCCGCGTCGTCGATACCGGCTGCGGCATCCCGGCGGACGAACTCAACGCGGTGCGGGCGCGGTACCGTCGCGGCGCCTTGAAGACCGACAAGAGCGGCTTCGGGATCGGCCTGAGCTTGGTCGATTCCATCGCGCGGCTCCACAGTGCCACCTTCGACATCGCCAGCGACGGCGCTGGCTGCTGCGTCACCTTCCGATGGGCCCGCACGGTCGCGAACACGCCGTCCATCGACCTTGTCCCCGCCCCCGCCCTGTAGCGCCGCCGCGCCCGGCCTCTCCCGTCATGAGGAGCGCCGGGCGCGCGGAGCCTCCGATGCGGCGTCTCAGTAGGACGACCGCCCATGTCGACGCTCGCGGGTGTTGTAGCGGCTCCACTGAGGATTGGCCGGGACCGTCCCGATCGAGGCGGGCCGCTGAACGGCCGCGCTGTAGCCGGTCGCGCCTTCCCACATGCCGCCGGCTTTGTCGTTGCCCTCGGAGGCGGACCACGCGTCGAGACCGCTGCCGTTTGTCCGGATGATGAGGCTCGGATCGATCGACGGACCTCCATCCTGCGCGAACGCCGGAGCCGCGATCAGCATGACGCCCATGGAACAGGCCAGGACAATGCTCTTCATGATAATCTCTCGTCTTTGTTCTGTCGCGAACCGGCGACGTGAGTAATCCATGCAGCACAGACGGTTTAAATGCTATATTTTATTGCAGAATAATTCTTTCGCTCTTTGTTTAGGCTTCAATCTTGAAAGGATTTTTGAATTTTTGACCTTGGCGAAGGCGGAGTGCGGCGCGAGCGGCGTTCGAGCCCGCCGCGCCGGGATCGCGGACGCGGCCCTCTGCATGGGGTTTGCTGGCATTTGGCTCGGTGAACGAAGCGACGGCTTTTCGGGCCGACAACGCCCGACGGTTGCGCAACACGCCTGTGCGGCTTGAGACGCTGTGCGGGGTGGCGCTCGAAGACCTGCAAAACCCGCTCTTTGACCCGGGAGATGGCGCAGGAGATCGCTCACCTAGATGCCGGCCGGCGTCGAACATGAAAAAGCCGACCGGTTGCCCGGTCGGCAGAGTCTTTTGGGTCTGAAGCTTTGGATCAGGTCGGCCTTGCCCTGGTACCCGGGCCCGCCGATCTGAAACCGTAGCATCTGCTCGACCGGAGGCGAAGCGAGCCGCCGAAGAGCTGTATTGGTTGTAGCTCTTTCCGCGGCAGTATCAATTAAAAGAAGTTTTATTTGCCGAACAAAACCGAAAATTCCCAATCGTCTTCCGGTCAAACAGAAGCCCAGCCGAATGGCTGGGCTCGAAATTTCTTGTTGTGAGTGGTTGCGCGCGTCGCTGGCGCTCAGAAGTCCCGCTGCACACGGAAGCGGAACTGGGCCGCGTCCTGAGAACTCACGTAGCGCAGCGCGTTCTTCGAGATGTCGGGCGTCACACCATTGTTGAGGGCGGTGCGAATGTACTCACCCTCGACCCCGATATCCAGGTCCTTTACCGGGGTCCAGATCAGGCTCGCGCCGGTGATGATCTGGTTGTTTCCTCTCAAGACAGGGCTTGTGGCGAAGGCCAGGGCATTGGACGCGCTGGCGCCGGCCGGCGCGAAGCCGAAGCCCAGGAGGCCGAGGGCATTGCGGCCCTTCGAATTGTAATCGATCTGAGCGTAGCTTCCGAAGAAGGCCGACCGCCAGGCCGGTGACCAGTAGTGAAGCATCGACGCGACGGCCGAAAATGACGTCGACAGCTCGAGACGGCCCGTGGTGGGGTTGAGGACCGCATCGGCGTAGTATTGGGCGAACGAGCCGCCACCCACGGGCGCTGCGCCGAGGGCATCGTACGGAGCCGTGTAGTTCGAGATGCCCGTATAGGCGATGGCACCCTGCCCGTAGGCGCCCTGAAGGTACAGCGTATCGCCCGTCGCGATGAACGGCAGATTGACCTTCAGGCCGCCCTGGACCGCCCATCCATAGGCGTTCGACGCGCGTCCCGTGGGCGATATGCCGAGACCGGTGGTGGCCGTGGTGATGCCCCCCACCGTGCTTCCGGCATCGCCCGCATTGATCTCGTGGACGGCGGCCGACACCTGGGCGGATCCCCAGGCCTGATCGATGCGTGCCACGCCGATGAAGTCGGGCATCCGGCTTTTCTGGGTCACATCGACGAAAGCCACGTTGCCGGGACCGACCACGATCGGCGCGAGGAAGGTCGCGGGCGTGAACGGGTTGAAGGCGTTGCTGTAGCCCGCGAACCCGCCGCCCGCCGTGAAGGCGCCGACAGCGGCCCCCGTGCCGAAGATCGGGAAGCGGCGATAGACCGGGTCTTCCATGGAGGCCGTCAGGGTGACGCCGTTCCCGAGCGTCGCCGAATAGGCGAGCAGGTTCGTGCTGAACGTGTCGGATCCGGCCGTTCCGCCGATCAGCTCGAAGTCGTGGGCATAGAAGTCGAAGAACGAGGAGGCGCGGCCCGCGGTCAGGCCGGCGAACTGAATGAACGCCTTGTCGGCGTTGATGTAGGTTTGCGTGCGCCCGAACGCGTCGGCGCCGAGTCCGGCGATCGCCAAGCTCTCGCGCTGCCGGGATCCGGAGGTCAGGAACGGGCCGCTGCGGTTGCCGACGTCGACCCGCAGGAAGGCTCTGAGGGTTCCGTAATCGGTCTGGGTCCGCGCATCGAGGTTGATCCGCATCAGGCCCAGATATCCGGTCAGGTCGCGGCCACCGCCGGTGCGGACTTTGCTGGTCTGATATAGGAAGTCATACCGCGCCCTGCCGGATATGCGGAGGCAGGTATCAGTGCCGGGAATATAGAAAAAGCCCGCTCCGTACGCGTTGCATACACGCACAAATTCGACTGGCGCTGACTTCAGGGTCGGCAAATCTGCGGCTTGTGCGCCTGCAATCGGAAGCATCAGAGCTGAAGAGCCCAGTAACAGCGCCTTGATTTTGGTCATGGTGTCCCCTCATCCGACGCCGTGGCCATGGAGGTGCCAGCGTCAACCCAATGATCCGCGTTCACGCGCGTGCGGGATGACCGGCACGATGCGACGTCGCAGTGTTTTGGAGATTTGGCCGGCCTATCGATCGGCAGCTTGACCGTATCTATCAAGTAATGATTTTACAAATAAATTAGACTTGTATTTTTCAACTACAATTCGGTTCCTTAAATTTGTTTTTGTATCTGAATCTTGAAACGACGACGAAGCGCGGGGCTTTGCGGTTGCGACGTTTCCGCGGCCAGGCAAGGTCCTACTCAGGGGGAAGCCGCGGACGGGATCGCCGATCGTCCGGGTGAGCGGCGGCGCCACGGCGCCTGTCCGTCGTCGCGATGTCACGCGCAACCATCGAAACGGATCGCCGTCCGCGCCCCGCGTTCCCGCCGGCGGCCCCATCGGTCCGGGGAGACCGAAAGCCTCTGCAATCATGCTCTCGAGGGAGGCGCTGACGCTCCTGAGCGTGCATTGATCGAATGCCGTGCCGATCTCGCTCGATGGCCGGCCCGCCCTACCAGCCGGACGGAGCAGGCCGGCAGGATGCGACATGGATCCGCCGGCCATTGCCCGCGGGCATCAGCGGACCCCGAATGGAAACGATGGCGCGGCCGATGCCATCGGTCGCCGAACCACGATGGCCGAACCGTTTCGCCACGGGGGATTCGGTCGATCGCTCAGGACGGCGCCGTTAAGCATATCCGCGAGGAATCTCGGATTTGAAAGCTCGGCCATATCGCCGGGTGTGGTCTATGATTTACAAAGTCCTAACGCAGGTCGGATAAATTGCACCGATTGAGCGGAGGATCGAATGTCGGAACCGCTGACCCTCGCGCCCCATCGGCCTCGTGGCGCCGCGGCAATGTCCGAACCGGGCGTGCGCCTCGACCGGCATCCCCGCTCCGATACCGGCACGATCCTCATCCATTGGATCGTCGCCGGCGCGATGGTTGCGAGCCTGCTCACGGGCTTGCGCATCTCGGCCGACGCTCCTGTGGCGCGCACCGCGAAATTCCTGGCCCCGTTTCTGCCGCAGGGCGAAGTCTGGACCGTGCACTTCGTGGCTGGTCTCACCCTGTTCTTCGCGATCACGGCCTATGTCGTCTACCTCGTGCGCGGACGTCTCACGGATCGCAATGGCCTGTCCCGGCTCCGCGCGATCCGCGTCAGCGGCCGGAGCAAGGCGGCGCGGAAGGCGCGGTGGGGTGGCGTCAACGTCGCCCTGCACTGGCTGATCTATGCCGTCACCCTCGTCCTGACCGGCACCGGCATCGCGCTCTATCTCGGCTATGGCGGCTGGGTCGTCTGGCTGCACGCCACCTGCGCCCTGGGCGCGCTGGCCTACATCGCCATCCACACCCTCGCGCATTTCATGTATGGCGGGCTGTGGCAGCTCCTGCGGCTCTTCCGCCCCGCGCCCCTGGCGGACGGGGCGACCCGCCGCCGTCGGCCCTTGCTGGCGGCCGCAATCGTCGGCCTGCCCGTGGTGGGTTTGCTGGCCTGGGCAGATCTGACGGGTCGCTCCACCCTCGTGGTCGACAAGGTTTCGGTCGGCCCCGACCTGTCGAAGCTCCTCGACGATCCCGTCTGGCGCACCGCCCGACCGGTTTCAGTCCGGACGATGCAGGGCGCCAATTTCGGCGGCACCGGCGAGACCACCGTGGAGATCCGCGCGGTGCGCGATGGGGCGAACGTCTACTTCGCTTTTCGGTGGTGGGACCCCTCCCGCTCGCTGAAGCGCGTCCCGATGATCAAGAAGGCCGACGGCTGGCATCTCCTCGACGCGGACGCCGCCAAGGCGGACGTGACCGGATACTACGAAGACAAGCTCGCCGTGATCTTCTCGCGCTCCGATGCCTTCGGCAGCGGCGGCTCGACCCATCTCGGTGCCCGCCCCCTGCCGGACGCCCCCGCGCCTCTGAACGGCCGCGGCTACCACTACACCACCGACGGCAGCTACATCGACATGTGGCAGTGGAAGGCGGCCCGGGGCGGCATGCTGGGCGTCGTCGAGGACATGCATATCGGGCCGCCCACCGAGCCGACCGCCGCGGAGCGGGCTGTGAAGGGCCGCTACCAGGCGGGCTATTGGGGCGATCCCGGCACAAGCACGTACCGCTACAATTTCCGCTTCGAGGGCCCCGGTGGCTACGAAGGCGCCGTCGAGCCGCTGCGGCTGCCCAAGGACTGGCGGGCCACCGTGGCCAGGCTCGGGACCATCGATCTGGGCCTCGATGCCAGTACCGCGCCGGGTTCGGCTTGGTGGATGGTCGAGAAGACCGAGACGGTTGCCTACTCGGCGGCCGGCGACGCAGAGATACCGGTCGGGACCGTCATGCCGGGTGTACTCATGACAGACGGCTATTCGGGCGATCGGGCCGGAATCTCGGCGGCGGCCGACTGGGCTGACGCCCATTGGACCCTGGTGGCCTCGCGCAAGATCGCGACCGGCAGCAAGTACGACGTCGATTTCCTGCCCGGCAGCAAGTTCTTCCTCTACGTCTCGGCCTTCGATCACACGCAGACCCGCCACACGCGGCACATGCGGCCGGTCGAAGTCCTGCTGCGCTGACGCGGGATCGCAGCATGACCGATCGCGTCTCCCTCGTCGTCAATGGCCGGCCCATCAGTGCCGGCGCCGGACAGACCCTCCTCGACGCGGGTCTGGCATCCGGCCAAGCGATCCCGCACGATTGCGCCACCGGCCAGTGCGACACCTGCCGGGTCCGGATCCATTCCGGCTCGGTGGACGATGCCGGGACCCGCATCGGCGACACCGTCCTGGCGTGCCGGGCGCGCCTGACCGCGGACATCGCCATCGAGTTCGACGAGGTTCCCGACGTTGCGCGGCGGGCCGGCATCGTGGACAGCGTGGTCGAGCTCACTGCCGAGATCGTCGAGGTCACGGTCGCGTTGCGCAAGCGGCTGATCTATCTCCCGGGACAGTACCTTCGCGTCTCCTTCGCCGGCCTGCCCGCCCGCGACTACAGCCCGACCCTCCGCGTGGACGGATCCGGCGAGCTGAACGAATTGATCTTCCAGATCCGCCGGCAGCCCGACGGCGTGGTGTCGCCGCAGCTCGGCGGACGGATCGGACCGGGAACCGCCGTGAAGGTCGAGGGTCCGTTCGGAGCCGCGTTTCACAGGTTGGGGCGCGGCCGTCTCGTCGTCGTTTCGTCCGGCGTCGGCTTTGCGCCCGCCTGGGCCGTCGCCCGAGCGAGCCGCCTGCGCGAGCCGGAGCGCGACCTGCTCGTCGTGGCCGGCACGCGCGAGCCGCAGAATCTCTACATGCGTCCGGCCCTGGAATGGCTGCGCGACCGGGGGGCGGTGACGATCTTGACGTGCAGCGGTCGCAACCCGCCCTCCGACGCCCGAGCCGGCAGGCCGACCCTCCATCTGCCGAGGCTCACACGGGAAGACACGGTTCTGGCCGCCGGCGCCCCCGAGATGGTCGCGGCGGTGCAGTTCCTGGCGGCCGCGACCGGTGCGACCTGCTACGCTGATCCGTTCTACGCCGCGACACACAAGCCGGACCGGAGCCCGCCGTCCGACACGAACTTCCTCCAGCGTTTTCTCCAGCGCGTGGCAGGTAATCGGACCGCGAAAACGGATCCGGTCGCCTAGCAGATCGTCAACCACATCTTCAAAGCAACCTAGTTGGTGACTCGAGGTTAAGCATTCGAGACGCATTCTGCGGCAATGGACCCCATATTCGCGAACGTTCGAAGCGCTACCGCGCTCGCCATTCTCCTCCTCACCGCGTCGACCGGCGTCCGGGCGGAGGATCTGCCGATCGTGGGTACGGGCGACGGGATCGAGATGCTCCAGGCCGTCGCCGATTCCTACAATGCGGAGCATGGCCAAGCCCGCGTCTCGGTTCCCCCGAGCATTGGCTCCGGGGGGGCCGTGGCGAGCGTGGGCGGTGAGCGCCAGAAGCTCGGGCGGGTCGCGCGTCCGCTCACCGAGACGGAGAAGGCGCAGGGCCTCGTGGAGGTGCCGCTCATCCGAATTCCGTCGGCCATCTTCGTTCATCGCGGTGTCGGCGTGGCGACGTTGACGAGCGCGCAGGTGGCCGCGGTCTTCTCGGGCGGGATCGACAACTGGAGTGCCCTCGGCGGGCCCGATCTGAAGATCCGGGTGGTCCGCCGCGAGGAGACCGACAGCACGCTGTCGGTGCTCCGGGCGACCATGCCGGGCTGGCGTGATCTCGTCCTGACCAGCCGCTCGAAGACCGCGACCACCACGCAGGACGCGATCGCGACCGTTCGGGATACGCCCGGCGCCATCGGATTCGGCCCTTTCTCTCCGAATCTGGCAAGCGATTTCACGGTTCTGTCGATCGACGGCAGGGCGCCGCGTGACCCGGGCTATCCCAGCGCGGTGACCTTGGCGCTCATCTACAAGACCGCCACGAAAGACGCGGAGGCGTCGGCGTTCCTCGCCTTCGCCACGTCGGATCGCGCCGGGCAGCTGATGGCGGAGCGGGGCGGCGCCCCGCTCAAGCCGTGACGGGCACCGTCTTCTCGCGATCCCTGCGCGCGCGCCTCGTCGGTGCGACGCTCTCGACGGCCGCGATCGCACTCGCGGCTCTCGTTTTCCTCGTGGTTCTCCGCTCCGAGCAGACGTTGCGCGAACAGGCGCAGGAAGTCACGACCTGGTCCGAAACCCAGCTCTCCGATCGCCTCCTGAGCGATGCCAAGCTCGCCGCGGCCCGGCTCGCGATGCAGCGCGAGGATGTCGAGCGCCGCTTCGCCACCATGGCAAAGCGCTGGGATGTGGTGAAGGCTGTGTTCTCCGGCAACACGGTGGCGGCGTCGGAGCTCATGCGGCCCGCCCTCGCCCTGGCGGATGTCGACGGGGCGATCGCCTTCGACGTCAACCTGCGCGCCCTCACCGCCGACCGCGTCGATGCGGATCTCCTCGCCGCCAATGCGGCCTTCGGGACGACGTCCGTCGCCACCGCGTTGCGCGCCGTGATCGCCGGGAACGACCGGGAGCACGCGAACGGGTTTGTGCTGTCCCTGCGCTGGGACGACGGCCTCGCGAAGGCGCTCGCCGCCGAAGAGTCCGGTGCGGTCGCCGATGTCTTCGGCCAGCCGCTGTTCGACGAGTTCGGCGACGTGATCGGCGGACTGGTCGGTTATCGCGTCCTGCGACCGCACGAGCCGACCCTGACCGCCTTCGCATCGCTGAGCGGACGCGACGTGCTGATCCTGTCGGGGCAAAGCCTCCTCTCCTCGGCCGGTGCCGACGTCGCCGACGCGCGGCTCGGCGACATCTCGGGCGCGGATCTGCACGCCGTCGTCGGGGCCGAGAAGGTCGCGCGCTGCCTTCCTCTGCCTCCGGATCTCCGTCTCTGCGTCGCGGCGCCGCTGCGTGAGTTGCAGCAGCTCACCGGAAAGGTCGTCGGCATCGGCGAGGAGAGTTCCCGCTCGCTCCTCAGGACGCTCAGCGTCGTCGCGGGCCTGACCCTATGCCTTGTCGCCCTGGTCCTGCTCATCCTGTCCAGCCGGATCACCCGTCCGCTGGTGCGCATCACGCAGACGGTGTCCGAGGTGGCGCGCGGGAACTGGCACGTCAGCGTGCCCGATATCGACCGCGCGGACGAGGTCGGCGACATCGCCCGCGCCGTCGTCGTGCTCGAACATTCCCTGTCGGAGCGGGATCAGCTGCGCGACGACGTCTTCCGGCAGAACACGATCCTGACGGAGCGCGAGCGGCAGCTGCAGGAGCAGAACGAGCGGTTCGATGCGGCCCTGAACAACATGTCCCAGGGCCTGTGCATGTTCGGCGCCCATGGTCGCCTCAAGGTGTTCAACGCGCAGTTCTGCCGGATCTACAATATCGCTCCGGATGCGCTCGAAGCCGAACCGACGCATGCGGATGTCCGCCAGCTGGCCGGTCTTGCGGATTGGTCGGGTCCGGAGAGCCGCCCGCACCGGCGGTCTCTGACCAGGACGCTCGCGGACGAGCGATGCGTCGAGATCACCGTCGAGCCCATGGCGGATGGCGGCTGGGTGGAAACGCATGAGGACGTCACCGCGAGCGTGACGGCCCAAGCCCGGATCGCCCATCTCGCGACCCACGACGCCCTGACGGGTCTCTCCAACCGCGCCCTGCTTGCGGATCGCTTGGCCGCGGCCTTGGCAGGCCATGCGCATGACGGCCGGGCGGTGACCGTGATCTGCCTCGACCTCGACGACTTCAAGGGGATCAACGACACCCTGGGCCACCCGGCAGGCGACGAGTTGCTCCGGCAGGTCGGTCGACGGCTGACCATGCTCTGCCCGCCCGGCGGCACCGTCGCGCGGCTCGGCGGTGACGAATTCGCCGTGGTCCTCTCGGAGGCGGATTTACCGGCCGGCGTTCTCGCGCTGGCGGATGAGGTCCTCACCCAGCTCAGGCGGCCGTTCATCCTCGCCGGACAGTTCGTGTCCGTCGATGCGAGTCTCGGGCTCGCGGTCTCCGCGGCGGACGATGCCGACGGCGACGATCTCCTGCGTCGCGCCGACGTCGCCCTCTATGCCGCCAAGGCCGACGGTGGCCGGCGCGTCCGCGTCTTCGAGCCGGAAATGGAGGAACGCCAGAATCAGCGACGCTGGCTCGAACGGGAGTTGCGGCTGGCGATCGGGACCGACCAGATCGCGCTGCATTATCAGCCGCTGTTCGATCTGGCGACGAACGCGGTGACCAGTTTCGAGGCTCTGGCCCGCTGGCATCACCCGGAGCGGGGCATGATCTCGCCCGGGGAGTTCATTCCGGTCGCCGAGGCGACCGGGCTGATCGACGCCCTCGGCGCTTACGTCCTCCAAAAGGCCTGCGCGGACGCGATGGGGTGGCCAGGCAAGCAGCGTGTCGCCGTCAACATCTCGCCGATCCAGTTCCGCGAAGGCAATCTCGACCGGTTCGTCGAGGAGGTCCTGCGCACGACCCGACTGCCGAGCCAGCGGCTCGAACTCGAGATCACCGAATCCGTGATCCTGAGCCAGGATCAGGCGAGCTTCGATATGCTGACCCGCCTGCGCCGCCTGGGCGTGCGGTTCTCGATGGACGATTTCGGGACCGGCTACTCATCCCTGAGCTCGCTGAACACCTTCCGCTTCGACAAGATCAAGCTGGATCAGTCGTTCGTCCGGAATCTCTTGGAGAAGGACGAGGCGGCTGCCATCGTCCACGTCGTTGCCGAACTCGGTCGCAGCCTGAAGATCACCACGACGGCCGAGGGCGTCGAGACGCCGGAACAGCTGGCCCGGCTGCGGGCGAGCGGATTCTCGGAGGTTCAGGGCTATCTGCTGAGCCGGCCGATCCCGGCGGCCGACGTACCCGACTTCATCAACACGCAGAACGCGTTGAACGCCGCGGCCTGAAGGCGCCCTGTGTCTGACGGCCCTCAGCGCTCGGGCGGTTCGCGCGCGCAACGGGGCGATATGGCCCGCTCCGGCTCAGTCCGTCACCCGTTCCACCCGCGACAGCAGACAGCCGGGCCGGGCGGTGTGGATGTTGACGAAGAGTGTCCGCGGGTCGTCGAGGGCGCGTCGAAGCGGCTCCGCGACATCGCCGCCTGGGCAGACCTGTCCGAGATCGTACAGACAGAGGTGACCGGCGTCGTAGGCCCGAACGGAGACGAGCGGATTCGCACGAACGATGGGCGCGACCGCGTCGACCGTTTCCGTATACGGGCACTCCCTCTCATGCAGGAAGATCGGGCTCGGGGTCCAGTAGATGCCGAGCGGCTGCAGGAGATCGTAGGATCCCAGCAGCATGCTCTCACCGGCTTTTGCAAGTTTGAGACAATGTCGGCAGGGAAATTGACCGCTCGCCGTCGCCATGATCCGCCGGATCGGGTTGCCCCGGTCATCGAAGCCCGTGCGACGGAAGCGGTCCGCCGTCGCCGTCTCGATCGGAACACATCGAAACCTGGTCATCTCTCTTCCTCCGCCACCTGCCGTACGGCGCGTCGCAGAGGTGCCGCATCCCGCTTCTTGCTGTGCAATCAGGTCCGCCGAGCAGGTCCCGTGGGGACGATCGGTGAAGGCCCGTGTGCCAGACGGCGACGCGGGCATCCGCGCGCGCTTCAGGCGGGATCCGGATCGCCCGCGTCGAGCGCGTGGCGATAGACCTCGACCGCGCCCTTGCCCTTGAGCGTCACCGCGCCGATCGGCCGGACGCTCCGCCGGTCGGGCAGGCGCAGAAACGCCGCGTGCGACAGATGCAGCGCGGTTCCCTCGCCGAGGCCCGACAGGCGCGCCGCGACGTTGACCGTGTCGCCCCAGAGATCGAACGTGAACTTCGTCCGGCCCACGATCCCACCGACCACCGGCCCGATATGGAGTCCACCGCGGATCCGCCAGCCGGGCTCTCCGGCCGCCGCGACCGCCACCATGTCGGCGGCACATCGGATCGCGGCCGTGACCGGATCGGCATGTTCCCGCAGCAGGTTCGCCGTTGCCATGAAGGCATCGCCGATGGTCTTGATGTTCTCGAGACCCCGCGCCTGCGCGACGACCTCGAACGCTTCGGCCAGGCGCTGGATCTCCGCGACGACGACGTCCGGTGTCTGACCATGGCACCAGGTCGTGAAACCGACGAGGTCGACGAACAGGACGGCGACGTCGCCGAACAGGCGCGGCTTGACCTGTCCGGTCTCCATCAGTTCCGACACGGCCGAGACCGGCAGGATGGCATGAAGCAGTTCGTCGGCCCGCTTGCGCTCACGCTCGATCGTTCGCAGGTGTGCAATCTCGCGATCATGGGCGCGCTTCCGCTCCAGGCACGAGCGGATGCGAGCTTCCAGGATCACCGGCTCGAAGGGCTTCGGGAGGTAGTCGAAGGCGCCGAGTTCGATGCATCGGACGATGCTGCCGATCTCCATCAGCGCGGAGATCATCACCACCGGCGTGTGGCGCCATGCCTCGTGGGCCTTCATCCGTTCGAGCACGGCATAGCCGTCGAGAGCCGGCATCATCACGTCGAGGAGGACGAGGTCGAACGGCTCCTCGCTCAGTCGGTCGAGGGCGGCTCGTCCGTTGGCCGCACGGACGCTCGTGTGGCCCAGGATTTCCAGTTCCTGTTCCAGCAGGTCGAGGTTGAAGGGCTCATCGTCGACGATGAGGATGCGGGCTGGCTCCACAGGTTCTTCTCCCTCCGGCGCGAGACTGCGGCCGGATCGGCCGGGCTCAATCGAGCCAGTGCCGCAACTTGGCGAACAACAGGTCTTCGTCGACGGGCTTGGTCATGAAGTCGTCGCAGCCGGCCGCTCGCGCCCGATCCTCGTCGCCCGTCATCGCGTTGGCGGTGATCGCCACCACGGGGATGGCGGCGGTGGACGTGTTGGCCTTGATGCGGCGTGTCGCCTCCCAGCCGTCGACGAGCGGCAGCAACAGATCCATGAGGATGATGTCGGGCCGGTGGGCGATCGCCATCTCGACCCCGGCAGCGCCGTCGACCGCGATGACAAGCTCGTACGTGTCCTCGAGCAACTGAGTCAGCAGATCACGATTGAGTTCGACATCCTCGACGATAAGTATTCGCTTCATGCGTTGATCCCCGAGGGAGCGGACCGGCGCGCAGGGCGTAGCCGACGGCTCATCGGTCACCGTCGGCCGCCTCGAGCTCCAGGACCGGCAGCACGCGCCGCACCTCGCGGACCAGGGCGGCGCGGTCGAGACCGCTCTTGTCGATCAGTCCGAGTACCCGCTCCCGCAGCATGTCGCGCTCGGCCGTATCCAGGGATGCGGCTGTCAGGACCACGACGGGGATCGTCCGGCCGACCGGATCGGCCTGGAGGGCGTCCAGGAAGGCGAGGCCGTCCATCCGCGGCATCAGCAGGTCGAGCAGGATGACGCTCGGGCGGGCCTGAGCGATACGCTCCAGGCCGGCCGCCCCGTCCGCCACCCAATCGACGGTGCATTGCTCCGCGTTGAGCAGCTGGCGCACGAGGTCGGGAACGTTGGGATCGTCGTCGATCACGAGGATGCGCTCGTTGTCGGGGGCGATCCGCGCGAGGGCGCCGATCAGGGCTTCCCGCTCGAACGGCTTCACGATGTAGTCGGTCGCTCCGAGGCGGAAGCCCAGCTCCTTCTGGTCGACGATCGAGATCAGCACGACCGGGATGTCCCGCGTCAGCGGATCGGTCTTCAGCGCGTGCAGCACCTGCCAGCCGTCGGTGCCGGGCATCATGATGTCGAGGGTGATGGCACGCGGTTGCAGCTCCCGCGCCTTCAGAAGCCCGTCCTGGCCGCTCGATGCGCCGATGACCGTGTAGCCGGCATCGGCGAGGTTCTCCTGCAGCAGGTAGACGACGTTGGGATCGTCGTCGATCGCGAGCACGAGCTTGGCGCCCGACCGGGACACCGGCGTTACCGGGAGCGCCGGCCTCGGACTCGGCGGTCCCTCGGCGGCGCCGGCGATCCGCATCGGGATGCTGAGGGTGAAGGTCGACCCCGCCCCTTCCCGGCTCTCGACGCCGATCTTTCCGCCGAGCAGCCGGGCGAGCCGGTGGCTGATCGCCAGACCGAGGCCCGTGCCGCTGTGGGAGCGCGTGGCGCTGTTGTCGACCTGATGGAACTCCTCGAAGATCGCATTCAGCGCGTCGGCGGGAATGCCGATGCCGGTGTCGATCACGGCGAATTCGACACTCTCGCCAACCGGACGGACGCGCAGCGTCACCGATCCGGCCTCGGTAAACTTGATGGCGTTGCTGAGCAGGTTGATGAGGATCTGCCGCAGCTTCTCCTCATCGGTCCGGAAGGTCGCGGGCGTATCCCGGACATCTCGAACGAGCTGCACGCCCTCGTTCTTGACGAGGGGCTCGACCGTCCTGAGGCAGAGGTCGAGGACCGGCTCCAGCGTGAAGTCGGACGGTTTCACCTCCATCCGTCCCGCTTCGACCTTGGCGAGATCGAGGATGCTGTTGATCAGCGAGAGAAGGTGCTCTGAACTCGCCAGGATCTTCTCGAGGTTCTCGAACTGCTTCACCGGCAGGGCGTCCTTCGCCCGGCGCATCACCAGCCGGGTGAAGCCGATGATCGCATTGAGCGGCGTGCGCAATTCGTGGCTCATATTGGCCAGGAAGCTGCTCTTGGCGCGGCTGGCTTCCTCGGCCGCCTCCTTGGCCTGTCGCAGACGTTCCTCGGCCTGCTTGCGCTCGATCACCCGCCCCAGCTGCGCGCCGATATTGCTCATCACCCGCAGCAGCGACGCGTCCGGCGGCGATGCATCGCGGGCGAAGAATTCCAGCACCGCCACCACCTCGCGCCCGACTGTCACGGGAAAGCCGAAGCCCGCCCGGATCCCGTCCTGCGCGGCCGCCGGGGCGCGGGGGTCTCCGGCCAGCGTCGGATCGCCGAGGGTCCATTCGGGAGCCCCGGAGAGCAAGACGCGACCGGCGAGGCCCGTTCCCGGACCGAGCGGCGTCCCGGCCGTCGCCGCGCGCAACTGGGCGAACCCTTCTGGCGTGTCGCAATGCCAGATCCCCGTCGGCAGGAGGGCCCGGCTTCCGTCATCGGCGCGGGTGTAGGCGTGGCCGAGGGGCCAGCCGGCATGGTGGGCGACGCGTTCCAGACAGAAGCGCAGGGCCTCCGCCACCGTCGGCGCCTCGTTGGCGGCTGCGGCCGCCGCCTGGAGCAGCTCGACGAAGGCGGTCTGCTTCTGAAGCGCCAGCTCGGCTTCCTTGCGCTCCGTGATGTCGCTCCACGACTCGACCACCTCGACGGGCCGACCGTTCGGATCGCGCAGGAGGCGCTGCTCGTCCCGGACCCAGCGATAGGTGCCGTTCGCGTGCAGGAACCGGTATTCGATGACGTTGTGACCCTGATCGAGCAGATGCGGGAATTCGCCGAGGACGCGCTCCCGGTCTTCGGGGTGCAGCCGCTCCAGCCAGAATTCCGGTCCGGCCAGATAATCGCCGGGCTCGTAGCCGAGGAGATCGCGTACATTCTCGCTGATGAAGGTCGGCGCGTTGCGGCCGCCCACCTCGAAACTGCAGATCATCGACGGTGACGCGGTCAGCAGGTAGGTCAGCCGGCCCTGCGTCGCCCGGAGCGCCTGCTCGGCACGCTTGATCTCGGTCACGTCGGTGTAGACGGCAACGACGCCGCCGTCGTTGATCTTGCGCTCGCTGACCTGAACCCAGCGGCCATCGACGCGCTGCTGGAGGAGCGGCCCGCGCGGTGCGCGATAACGGGCGATCCGCTCCGCCAGCCACGCCTCGACCGTCGTGCCGTCTGCGCGCACGATGCAGGTCTCGGCGACGGCTCGGGCGATGGCCACGAACGTCACGCCCGGGACGATGATCGCCGACAGGCCGGGATGGAAATCCTGGAAGTGCCGGTTGCAGAAGACGAGGCGGTCGTCCGAATCGAACAGCGCGAACCCCTCGGAGCTGCTCTCGATAGCCTCGATGAGCTTGTGCCTGGCGACGCCGTCCTCGGGCGATCCGGCTGTCCGGATCGCGGCCCCCAGCGCATCCGCAGACGTCTCGAACGGGGACCCGGCCGGCGTGTGAGACATGGCTCGGACCACCCTGACAACGACGCTTCGAGGGCGCCGCGGCTTGCCGCGTGAGGCCGGACACACGCGTTGTCCGAAGCCTGGCTATTCATTATTCGACACCGTTACATGGTCCAATTGTCGGATCAAGCGGCGTCAGAACTGCTGTCGCGTTGCGGGGAACGATGTGCCCACAGGTGTGGCAACTCGAAACAGACCGTCGATTTCAGCCGGTCCGTCACGGCCGCCGATCATCCGTGCCCGCCCCGGACGCATCGGTGCCATGTCTGGGCGAGGCGTCGCGTCGCGTCAGGTACAGTGTATCTTCCGTGAAAACGGAGGAAATAATGGCCTACAAGATCACTTTTCGTAAGGGAAAGCGCGAGAGCTTTACCAAGCTCTGGCCGTGCGACCTTGAGGCGGCGACGGCCTACGCGCTGGCGCAACTGCCCATCCAGCATCGGGAGAAGGGTGCGACGTCGGTGAGCGTGATCTGCGAGCGGACCGGCGACGTCGTGTTCAGTTCGACCGAGCAGCCCGAGACCGAACCGGCATAGGGCCGGTCGCGAGACGGACGATGCAGAGGTCGGCATCCGCTTCGATGCGGATGTCCGGCCGCGGGCGCGGACGAGCCGCACCGGGAAGGGCCGAATCATGGCTTCAGACGCATCCCGGCCGCAGGGGCCGACGGTTACGTCTTCCGCATGCGCCGACCTGGAAGTCGGCCCGTACAGCTCGCCGCCCTGCTTCCTGCACGAACTCGATCCGAGCTTCCCCGGCTTTGCCACGGCGCCGACGGCACAGCCGCAGACCACGGCCGCCGACGACGGGACGCCTGACCTCGCAGTCGCTCGCGATCCTGATGACATCCCTACGCCGGATGCTCTGCAGCCGTCTTGGATCCTCACGGCCGACGGGGACGTGATCGCGCCACCGGACACATGCCCGGATGGAGCCCCCCCATGCAGATCCTCCGCCATATCCTCGCCGAATGTCGGGCCGACCGCGTCTTCGCGCTGATGATCGTCACGCTCGGCGCTTGGTCGGCCATCTCGGTCCTGCTGCTGGCTCTGAACATCCCCGAACCCTTCACCGCTCGATGAGCGCCTCGGTTACGGCGCTCGATTTGGACGACCGGCCCTCCGGAGCGCCGTCCTGTCCCGCACCCGGGCGATCGCCGCAGATTGGCTTGGCCGCGCCCTGCGCCTGCCCCATCGTGCCCGTCGCCGGGCGCTGCCACGCTTGTGGGTTGATCTATGGCGGCATTCGCGGCGAGGCCGCGGGCGTGATCCGGCTGGATCGGGCGCTGTGGCGTGCGCTCTGCCCCGGCGCCGCGCGGCTGACGATGCCGTCAGCCTGCGGCGCGTTGCGTGCGAGCTTCGTCGGACGCGCACGATCCTAACGCGACCCTTATAAGTTCCGCCCCGGTCCTCGCTCGAACCCTAACGCGGTTTGAGGCGACACTGATGGTCGGCCAAGGCCGGGTGCGGAACCTCCGCGGCCGGTCCGCCGAACCGGACCTGACCCCCATGCTCGACATCGTCTTCCTCGCCGGAGCGCTCGCCTTCTTTGCCGCCGCGGCCGGCTACGCGGCCGCCTGCGATCGGCTCTGAGAGAGTCCGCCATGACCCTCGACCTCGCCCTCGGCGCCTGCGTGACCGCCGGCCTCCTCGTCTACCTCACCTACGCCCTCGTCCGCCCCGAGCGGTTCTGAGCGGCCCTGACGGATCTCCCCCATGAACCTCAACGGCTGGATCCAGATCGCGCTCTACTGCGCGGTCGTTCTGGCGCTCGTGAAGCCCCTCGGATCGTACATGACCCGGGTCTTCACCGGAGAGCGCACCCTCCTCTCACCCGTGCTCGGCCCCGTCGAGCGCGGGCTCTACCGCGTGTCCGGCATCGATGCCCGCCAGGAGCAGCACTGGCTGGCCTATACGGGCGCGGTCATCCTGTTCCACGTGCTGGGCTTTGCGGTGCTGTACGCGATCCTGCGGCTGCAGGCGGTGCTGCCGCTCAATCCGGCCGATCAGACCGCGGTGGCGCCGGATCTCGCGTTCAACACGTCGACCAGCTTCATCACCAACACCAACTGGCAGTCCTACGGCGGCGAGACCACGCTCTCGTACCTCTCCCAGATGCTGGGGCTGACGCACCAGAACTTCCTGTCGGCGGCGACCGGCATCGCGGTGGCGGTGGCGCTGATCCGCGGGTTCGCCCGCGCCTCGTCGGGCACGATCGGCTCGTTCTGGGTCGATGTGACCCGCGCCACCCTCTACGTGCTTCTGCCGATCTGCGTGCCTTACACGCTGTTCCTCGTCTGGCAGGGCATGCCGCAGACGCTCGGCGCCTACGTCGACGCCACGACCCTGGAGGGCGCGCACCAGACCCTCGCGCTCGGACCGGTGGCGAGCCAGGTGGCGATCAAGATGCTCGGGACCAATGGCGGCGGCTTCTTCAACGCCAACGCCGCGCACCCGTTCGAGAACCCCACCGCCCTGTCGAACTTCGTCCAGATGGTCTCGATCTTCGTGATCGGCGCCGCGCTGACCAACGTCTTCGGCCGCATGGTCGGCGACGAGCGCCAGGGCTGGGCAATCCTCGGCGCCATGGGGATCCTGTTCCTCGCGGGCGTCCTCGTCACCTACTGGGCCGAGGCCCACGGCAGCGCCGTCCTGAACAGCTTCGGGCTGACCGGCGGCAACATGGAGGGCAAGGAGACCCGCTTCGGCATCGCCGCCTCGGCGCTGTTCGCGGTGATCACCACGGCGGCCTCCTGCGGCGCCGTCAACGCCATGCACGACTCGTTCACGGCGCTCGGCGGCCTGATCCCGCTGCTCAACATGCAGCTCGGCGAGATCATCATCGGCGGCGTCGGCGCCGGCCTCTACGGCATGCTGATCTTCGTGATCGTGGCGATCTTCGTGGCGGGCCTGATGGTCGGCCGCACCCCCGAATACCTCGGCAAGAAGATCGAGGCGAAGGAGGTGAAGATGGCCATGCTCGGCATCCTCTGCCTGCCGCTGATGATGCTGGGCTTCACCGCCCTGGCGACGGTGGTGCCGGCGGGCCTCGCCGGCCCGGCCAATGCCGGCCCGCACGGCTTCTCGGAGATCCTCTACGCCTACACGTCGGCGGCGGCCAACAACGGCTCGGCCTTCGGCGGGCTGACGGCCAACACGCTGTTCTACAACAGCACCCTGGCCATCGGCATGCTGGTCGGCCGGTTCTTCGTGAAGATCCCGGTCCTGGCCATCGCGGGCTCGCTCGCCGCCAAGAAGACGGTCCCGGCCTCGGCGGGCACGTTCCCGACCCATGGCGGCCTGTTCGTCGGGCTGCTGGTCGGCGTGATCCTCATCATCGGCGGCCTGACCTTCTTCCCATCCCTGGCGCTGGGCCCCGTGGTCGAGCACCTCGCGGGCGCGGCCGGCCAGACCTTCGCGACAGGGGGCTGAGATGCCGCGCGCCCTCCCCGCCCGGCGCGTCGCGCGCCACCACCTCGTGCTGCACCGGCAGCCGCACCGGCGCGACCGCGCCGGTGCCCCGCCCCTGCGGACGTCGGACCTCGTCCTGGCGCTCCTCGGCGTCGTCCTGCTCGGCGGCTTCGCCCTCCTGGCCGCCTACGCACTGACGGCCGGCAGGCTGGCCCTCTGATCCCAAAAGCGCCCGGCGCGCCGCGCCGGGCTCCCCACCCCTTCCGGACATCTTCCATGTCGCGTCAGACATCATCCCTGTTCAGTGCCGCCCTGATCGGGCCGGCCCTCATCGGCTCCGTCAGGAAGCTCGATCCCCGCGCCATGATCCGCAACCCGGTCATGTTCGTGGTCGAGGTCGTGGCGGCGCTCACCACGGTCCTGTTCGCCCGCGACCTCGTCACCGGCGGCAGCGACCTCGCCTTCTCCGGCCAGATCATCCTCTGGCTGTGGTTCACCCTGATCTTCGCCAACTTCGCCGAGGCCCTCGCGGAGGGGCGCGGCAAGGCCCAGGCCGACAGCCTGCGGCGCACCCGCACCGAGATGACGGCCAAGCGCCTCAAGGGGGCGGGCCCGGCCTATGAGACGGTGCCGGGCACCGCCCTCAAGGTCGGCGACGTCGTGCTGGTCGAGGCCGGCGACCTGATCCCCTCCGACGGCGAGGTAATCGAGGGCGTGGCCTCCGTGAACGAGGCCGCCATCACGGGCGAATCCGCCCCGGTGATCCGCGAATCCGGCGGCGACCGCTCGGCGGTGACCGGCGGCACGCAGGTTCTCTCGGACGAGATCAAGGTCCGCATCACCGCGGCGGCCGGCTCGACCTTCGTCGACCGGATGATCGCCCTGGTGGAGGGCGCCTCGCGGCAGAAGACGCCGAATGAGATCGCCCTGAACATCCTGCTCGCCGGGCTCACCATCGTGTTCGTCTTCGCGGTGGCCTCGATCCCGAGCTTCGCGAGCTACGCGGGCGGTTCGATCCCCGTGATCGTCCTCGTCGCCCTGTTCGTCACGCTGATCCCCACGACGATCGGCGCGCTGCTCTCGGCGATCGGCATCGCCGGCATGGACCGGCTGGTGCGCTTCAACGTGCTCGCCATGTCGGGCCGCGCCGTCGAGGCCGCGGGCGACGTCGACACCCTGCTCCTCGACAAGACCGGCACGATCACGCTCGGCAACCGGCAGGCCACCGAGTTCCGCCCGATCTCCGGCGTGAGCGCGCAGGAGCTCGCCGACGCGGCGCAGCTCGCCTCCCTGGCGGACGAGACGCCGGAGGGCCGCTCGATCGTCGTGCTGGCCAAGGAGAAGTACGGCATCCGCGCCCGCGACATGGCGGGTCTCAACGCCACCTTCGTGCCGTTCACCGCGCAGTCGCGCATGTCGGGCGTCGATCTGGAGAGCGCCTCGATCCGTAAGGGCGCGGTCGACGCCGTGATCGCGTCCCTGTCCGGCCAGCCCGTGGCGAGCCGGGGCTCGAACGCCGCCCTCGCCTTCCAGCCGGCTCCGGAGACGGGTGCCGTCAAGGAGATCCGCGCCATCGCGGAGGAGATCGCCAAGGCCGGCGGCACGCCCCTCGCGGTCGCGCAGGACGGGCGGCTGCTCGGCGTCGTCTACCTGAAGGACATTGTGAAGGGCGGCATTCGCGAGCGCTTCGCGGAGCTGCGCCAGATGGGCATCCGCACGGTGATGATCACCGGCGACAACCCGATGACTGCGGCTGCCATCGCGGCGGAGGCCGGCGTCGACGATTTCCTCGCCCAGGCCACCCCGGAGGACAAGCTCGCGCTAATCCGCAAGGAGCAGGCGGACGGCAAGCTCGTCGCCATGTGCGGCGACGGCACCAACGACGCCCCCGCCCTCGCCCAGGCCGATGTCGGCGTCGCGATGAACACCGGGACCGTGGCGGCCCGCGAGGCCGGCAACATGGTCGATCTCGACAGTGACCCGACCAAGCTCATCGAGATCGTCGGCATCGGCAAGCAATTGCTGATGACCCGCGGCGCGCTGACGACCTTCTCGATCGCCAACGACGTCGCCAAGTACTTCGCCATCATCCCGGCGATGTTCCTGGGCCTCTATCCGCAGCTCCAGGCGCTCAACATCATGGGCCTCGCCTCGCCGCAGAGCGCGATCCTGTCGGCGATCATCTTCAACGCGCTGATCATCGTGGCGCTGATCCCGCTGGCCCTGCGCGGCGTGACCTACCGGGCCGTCGGCGCGGCCGCTCTGCTACGCCGGAACCTCCTGATCTACGGGCTCGGCGGCGTCCTCGTGCCCTTCGTCGGCATCAAGGCCATCGACCTCGCCGTCAGCGCCCTCCACCTCGTCTGAACCGGTCCATCGGAGACCCGCCATGCTGAAACAGCTTCGCCCCGCCCTGGTCCTGCTCACCGCGCTGACCGCGATCACCGGCCTCGCCTACCCCCTCGCGATGACCGGCCTCGCCGGCGCCATCTTCCCCGCCAAGGCCGCCGGCAGCCTGATCGAGCGCGACGGCACCGTCATCGGCTCCAGCCTGATCGGCCAGACCTTCACCGGCGCCGGCTACTTCCACGGCCGGCCCTCCGCAACGACGGCGCCGGACCCCGCCGACGCCTCCAAGACGGTGCCGGCGCCCTACAACGCGGCCAATTCCTCGGGCTCGAATCTCGGCCCGACCAGCGCGGCGCTGGCGGAGCGGGTGAAGACCGATGTCGATGCGCTGAAGGCCGAGAATCCGAGCGTCCCGGTGCCCGTCGATCTCGTGACGACAAGCGGCTCCGGCCTCGATCCGGACATCTCGCCCGAGGCCGCCTACTTCCAGGTTTCCCGCGTCGCAAAGGCGCGCAACATCCCGGAGGACAAGCTGCGCGACCTCGTGACCGCCCGAATCGAGGGGCGCACCCTCGGCATCCTGGGTGAGCCGCGCGTCAACGTCCTGGCGCTGAACCTCGCCGTCGACGATCTCGCCCGTCGGTGATGGACACGTCCGATCCCCGCCCGCATCCTGAAAAGCCGCGTCAGCGGCGCCGAAGGGGATGGCCGGGGGTCGCGCATCCGGCCGGAGCACCGCGAGGCCACCGGCTGAGAGCGAGGGCCGGATGGCCCGAGACAGACTGCTCCTGAGACGAGGTTCATGCCCGAGACCACCCGCGACCCGACCCGCCCCTCGCCCGACGCCCTGCTCGAAGCGGCGCGCCGGGAGGAGCGGACGCGCGGGCGGCTCAAGGTGTTTCTCGGGGCCGCCCCGGGGGTCGGCAAGACCTACGAGATGCTGACCATCGGCCGGGCCCGGCTGAAGGCGGGGATCGACGTCGTGATCGGCGTGGTCGAGACGCATGGCCGGGCCGAGACCGAGGCCCTGCTCGACGGCTTCGAGACGATCCCCCGCCGGTCGGTGCCGTATCACGGCACCGTCCTTCAGGAGATGGACCTCGACGCCCTCCTCGCCCGCCGGCCGGCGCTGGCGCTGGTCGACGAGCTGGCCCACACCAATGCCCCGGGCTCGCGCCACCCGAAACGGTACCAGGATGTCGAGGAGCTTCTCGATGCCGGCATCGACGTTCTGACGACGCTCAACATCCAGCACGTCGAGAGCCTCAACGACGTGGTCGCCTCGATCACCCGTATCCGGGTGCGCGAGACGGTGCCGGACGGCGTTCTCGACCGCGCCGACGACATCGAGGTGGTGGACCTCAACCCCGACGACCTCATCCAGCGCCTGAAGGACGGCAACGTCTACGTCCCGACCCACGCCGAGCGGGCCCTGAAGCACTACTTCTCCCGCGGCAACCTGACGGCGCTCCGCGAGCTGGCGCTGCGGCGCACCGCCGACCGGGTCGACGACGAGCTGCTCGGCCACATGCGGGCCAACGCCATCGCCGGCCCCTGGGCGGCGGGCGAGCGCGTGCTGGTCTGCGTGAACGAGGACCCCCGCTCCGCAGGCCTCGTGCGCTACGCCAAGCGCCTCGCCGACCGCCTGCATGCGCCCTGGACGGCGCTCTCGATCGAGGGGGCCCGCGCGGCGACCTTGAGCGAGGCCGAGCGCGACCGGATCGCCGAAGCGTTGCGGATCGCCGACCGGCTCGGCGGCGATGCCGTCACCCTCCCGGGCGGCCGCCGGATCGCCGACGACGTGCTCGACTACGCCCGGTCCGCCAACGTCAATCACATCGTGGTCGGCAAGGCGAACCGGTCATGGCTGTTCGAGCTGCTCAACGGCTCCGTGGTGCACGATCTCGTGCGGGGCAGCGGCGCCATCAGCGTGCACGTGGTCCCCGGCGAGGCCGTTCCGGACACGACGCAGCCGCGCCGCCCCGTCGCGGTCGCCCCGTCGCGGTCGGGCTTCGAGGCGCGGCCCTACGCGGTCGCGCTGTCGGCCGTCGCCGCGGGACTCGGCGCCGCCATCCTCGCTCAGCCCTATGCCGGCGTCGAGAACGCCGACCTCTTCCTTCTTACCGCCATCGTCGCGGTGGCGGTGCGCTGGGGGCTCGGGCCGGCGCTCGCCGCGGTGGTGGCGGCCTCGCTCGCCTACAACTTCTTCTTCCTGCCGCCGGTCTACACGCTCACCATCGCCGACCCGACCAACGTCGCGGCCTTCCTGCTCTTCACCCTGGTGGCGGTGCTGGTCTCGAACCTCGCGTCCCGCGCCCGCCGCGTGGCGGTGGTCAGCCAGGGTCGCGCCCGGGCCACCGAGCGGCTGTTCGGCTTCTCGCGGAAGCTCGCCGCCTGCGGCACCCTGGACGACGTGCTCTGGGCCACCTGCGCCCAGGTCGCCGCGATGCTGAAGGTCCGCGTCGTCCTGCTGCTGCCCGACGGTCAGGCCGTCACGGTCCGGGCCGGCTACCCGCCCGAGGACATGCTGGACGAGGCCGATCTGGCGGCGGCGCAATGGGCCTTCGACAACGACCGGCCGGCGGGCCGCGGGGCCGACACGCTGCCGGGGGCCAAGCGGCTGTTTCTGCCGATGCGGACCGGGCGCGGCACGATCGGGGTGATCGGCCTCGATTCCGACGGCACCGGACCGATCCTGTCGCCGGAGGGCCGCCGCCTCCTCGACGCCCTGGCCGACATGGGCGCCCTCGCCATCGAGCGGGTCCGGCTCGTGGAGGATCTCGACCGGGCTGAGCGCGCCGCCGAGACCGACCGCCTGCGCCAGGCGCTGCTCACCTCGATCAGCCACGACCTGCGCACGCCCCTCGCGTCGGTGCTCGGCGCGGCCAGCACCCTGCGCGACCTCGAATCGGCCCTTCCGGCAGACGCGAAGGCCGAGCTGCTGGCGACGATCATCGAGGAATCGGAGCGGCTCAATCGCTTCATCGCCAACCTCCTCGACATGACCCGGCTGGAGGCTGGCGCGGTGGCACCGAACCTCTCGGCGCAGGACGTGGCCGAGACCGTCGACACGGCCCTGCGCCGCACCCAGAAGATCCTCGCCGCGCATCGCGTCGCCGTGGAGGTGGAGCCCGACCTGCCGGCCCTGGCGCTCGACCCCGTCCTGTTCGAACAGGTTCTGGTCAATCTCCTCGACAACGCCGCCAAATACGCGCCCGAGGGCTCGACCGTCACCCTGCAGGTCCGCCGCGCCGACGACCGGGTCCGGATCGCCGTGCTGGACGAGGGGGACGGCCTGCCCGAGGCGGATGTCGAGCGGGTGTTCGACAAGTTCTACCGCGTCCGGAAGGGCGATCGGGTCAGGGCCGGCACCGGGCTGGGGCTCGCCATTTCCCGGGGCTTCGTCGAGGCGATGGGCGGCACGGTCACGGCCGGAAATCGCCGGGACCGGAGCGGGGCCTGCTTCACCATCAGCCTTCCCGTGCCCGCCCGAACTGCGCCCAAGGACATCGCCGCATGAGCCCCACGGTCCTGGTGGTCGACGACGAGCCGCCGATCCGCAAGCTCCTGCGCATGGGCCTCGCCACGCAGGGCTACGCCGTCCTGGAGGCGCCCGACGCCCGGACCGCCCTGGCGCTGCTCGGGCGCGAGGGGGTGGACCTCGTGATCCTCGACCTCGGCCTGCCCGACATGCGCGGCCACGATCTGTTACGGGCGGTCCGGGCGAGCCATCCCGATCTGCCCGTCGTCGTGCTGTCGAGCCGCGACGACGAGGGCGGCAAGGTCGAGGCGCTGGATCTCGGCGCCAACGATTATGTGACCAAGCCCTTCGGCATGGCGGAGCTGCTGGCCCGCCTGCGGGCCGCCATGCGCCACCAGCTCGCCGCGCGGGGCGAGCGGCCGATCTTCCGCGTCGACAACCTCTCGGTCGATCTCGTCCGCCGGATCGTGAAGGTCGACGAGGCCGAGGTGAAGCTGACCCCGCGGGAATACGACTTCCTGCGCGTCCTGGTGCTGCATGCCGGCAAGGTGCTGACCCATGCGCAGCTCATGCGCTCGGTCCCGTCCTCGTCCGATCCGCAATATCTGCGCGTCTACGTGCGCCAGCTTCGCCAGAAGCTGGAGGCCGATCCCGAACGGCCGCGCCTCCTGCTGACCGAGACCGGCGTCGGCTACCGCCTGCGCGCGCCCGACGACGAGCCGGTCCCGCATCCCCGCGCCGCCGACGGCGCCGCGACCCACTGATCTCGAGGATAGCCCGATGCGTCCCTGCGCCCGCGATTTCGCGCGATGACCGTGGACCAGATCCTCGTGCCGGCCGACGCCCTCGTCGGCCTGCGCATGGCCAGCAAAGGCGCCTTGCTCGAGGAGCTGGCACGCCGTGCGGCCGGCGCCCTCGGCCTGAGCGCGGGGGCGATTTATCCGGCGCTCATCCGGCGCGAGACCCTCGGCTCGACCGGGATCGGAGACGGCATCGCCCTGCCGCATGCGCGCCTCGACGCGATAACGCGCCCGTACGGGATCCTCGCCCGGCTCCGTGAGCCGATCGATTTCGAGGCGGTCGACGACCGGCCGGTGGACCTCGTCTTCCTGTTGCTGCTCCCCACGGCCGCCGAGGGCGAGCCGCTGAACGCTCTGGCCTGCGTGGCACGGCGCCTGCGCGATCCCGAGGCCGCCGCGGCCATGCGTGCGGCACGGGATGCGGCGGCTCTCTATGAGGCGGCAATGCGCCGGTAGCCGTGCTGCCCGGCCGTCAATGCGCCCCGCCCGTCTCGACGAATTTGAACAGGAACACCGCCGCGATCACCCAGACGATCGGCTTCACCTCCCGGGCCCGGCCGGCGAGCAGCTTCAGCGCCGCGTAGGTGATGAACCCGCAGGAGACGCCGGTGGCGATCGAGTAGGTGAAGGGCATCAGCAGGGCCGTCACGCAGGCCGGCACCACCTCCGTGAGATCGTCCCAGTCGAGCTCCACCAACTCCCGCAGCATCAGGCAGGCGACGTAGAACAGCGCCGGTGCCGTGGCGTAGGCCGGGACGGCACCGGCCAGAGGGGCGAAGAACAGGCAGGCGAGGAACAGAACCGCCACGGTGGCGGCCGTCAGCCCCGTGCGGCCGCCCTCCTCCACGCCGGAGGCGCTCTCCAGATAGGCCGTGGTGCTCGACGTGCCGAGAAGCGCGCCCGCGAAGACCGAGACGGAATCGGCCATCAAGGCCCGGTCGAGGCGGCGCATCCGCCCGTCTGTCAGGAGCCCGGCGCGGTTCGCCACGCCCATCAGCGTCCCGGTGGCGTCGAACAGCTCGACCAGGAACAAGACCAAGATGACGTTGAGCAGGCCCGCCGAGAGCGCCCCCGGAATGTCGAGGGCAAAGAGCGTCGGGGTGATGGAAGGCGGGAGGGCGACGACACCCTGGAAGGTGTTGCCGGCGAACACGAAGCTCAAAGCCGTCACCGTCAGGATGCTGGCGAGCAGCGCCGCCCGAACCTTCCGCGCGGACAGGACGGCCACCATCAGGAAGCCGACCACCGCCAGGATCGTCTCGGGCTTGTGCAGATCGCCGAGGGTGACGAGGGTTGCGGGGTTCGCCGCCACGAGGCCGGCATTCTTGAGCGCGATGATCGCCAGGAACAGGCCGATCCCCACCGTGATGGCGATGCGCATGGAGCGCGGGATCCCGTCGACGATGAGCGCGCGCAGCCCGGTCAGGGTGACGATCAGGAAACACAGCCCCGAGATGAACACCGCCCCGAGGGCGGCCTGCCAGCTGAAGCCGAGTTGCTGGACCACCACGTAGGTGAAGTAGGCGTTGAGCCCCATCCCGGGCGCGAGGGCGATCGGGTAATTGGCGTAGAGCGCCATGATCAGCGAGCCGAGCGCCGCCACGAGGCAGGTCGCCACGAACACCGCGCCCCGCGGCATGCCGGCATCCGCCAGGATGCTCGGATTGATGAAGACGATGTAGGCCATCGTCAGGAAGGTGGTCAGCCCCGCCAGCACCTCCGTGCGCACGCTGGTACCGTGCTCGGCGAGGCGGAAGGTGCGCTCCAGAAAGCCGGGTTTGGCCGCCGGCGTGGCATCCCGCGGGCGATCCATCACGAGAGCCCGGTCCCGCCGGCCGCCACGGCCCGGTAGATCCTGTCGGGGGCGAAGGGGGTCGCGGTCAGCCTCGCGCCGGTCGCGTCGCGGATCGCGTTGCCGAGCGCCGCCGCCACCGGGTTGAAGGGCGACTCGCTCATCGACTTGGCGCCGAGGGGGCCGACGCTGTCGTACGTGTCGGCGAACAGGACCTCGGTGTCCGGCACGTCGGCGCAGGCGGGGATGTGGTAGTCGCGGAATGTCTGCGTGATGAGGCTCCCGTCCGTACCGACGCGGACCTCCTCGTAGAGCGCTGCGCCGATCGCCTGCGCGACGCCGCCCTCGACCTGTCCGCGGCACTGCATCGGGTTGATGACCCGCCCAGCATCGGCGGCGTGAACGCTCCTGAGGATGCGCACCAGCCCGCTCACGGGATCGACCGCGACCCGGAAGGCGTGGACGTTGAACGCCACCGAGCGCGGGCTGCCGTCGGCCCGGCCGGCCGCGTCGAGCGGTCCGATCGCCGCGAGCGTCACCGGCCCGGCCGGCGTCTCGACGACATCCCCCGCCACGCGGCAGGAATCCGGGGACGCACCCGCGATTTCCGCCGCCCGCGTGCGGATCCGGACCGCGAGCGCCTCCGCGGCGCGGAGCGTCGCCAGACCCGCCACAACGGTCCCCGTGCTGCCATAGGCGCCGGTATCGTGGCCGACGCCATCGGTGTCCGCGCCCGCGATGCGAACGCGCTCCGGCGCGACGCCAAGCGCCGAGGCCGCGATCTGCCGATGCACCGTGCTGGTGCCGTTGCCGAACTCCGCCGTCCCGACGCGCACGGTAAAGTGCCCGTCGGCGTCCAGGCCGACCCGCGCATCGGCATGGTGGCCGCGCGGGGGAATCGTGTCGATCATCGCCATCGCCATGCCGGTTCCGCAGCGCCAGCCGGCCTCCGGCTCCGGTCCCGGATCGGCTTGCAGCGCCTCCTCGACCAGGGTCAGGCACTGGTCGAGGCCGTAGCTGCCGAACACCACGTCGTGGGGCTCCAGGCTGTTCGACACCAGGGCGTCGCCCGGCTTGACGGCGTTGTGCCGCCGCAGCGCGAAGGGGTCGAGGCCGAGCCCGCGGGCCACCTCGTCAAGGGCGGATTCCAGGGCGAAGACGGTCTGGCTCAGCCCATAGCCCCGGAAGGCCCCGGCCGGCAGCGTATGGGTGTAGACGGCGCGGCCATCGACCCGCTTGTTCGGGCAGACATAGGCGGCCAGCACCTCGTTGCAGGCGTGATGGATCACGCCGCCGGCGTGGTTGCCGTAGGCGCCGGTGTCGGACAGGACGTCCAGGCTGAGCGCCGTCAGCGTGCCGTCGCGCCGGGCGCCGACCTTCACATCCACCCGCATCGGATGACGCGTCGTGGTTCCGACGAACTGTTCCCGGCGGGTCAGCTCCCAGCGGACCGGTCGGCCGGTGTGCAGGACCGCCAGGGCGACGAGATCCTCGGTGAGCATCTCCTGTTTGCCGCCGAAGCCGCCCCCGACCCGGGCGCAGACCACGCGCACCGCGTCCTTCTCCAGGCCGAACAGGTCGGCCAGCGCGTCCCGGGTCAGGAACGGCACCTGGGTGCTCGTGCGCAGCGTCAGGCGGCCGTCCTCGGCGCGCCATCCGATGCAGCCATGGGTCTCCATGGCGGCGTGCTGGACGCGCTGCGACCGGAACGTCCCGGCATAGACGAAGTCGGCTTCGGCCAAGCCGGCCTCCACGTCGCCGATCGCGCCGTGGACCTCGCCGGCGAGGTTGGGGTGGCGTCCGAGGGGCGGCGCATCATCGCCCGGGCCGTCGCGGGGATCGTGGACCCGGGGTGCGTCGGGCTCCAGGGCGCGGTCCGGATCGAGGAGCGCCGGGCGGACCTCGTAGGTGACCTGAAGGGCCCGGCAGCCGGCCTCGGCGGCCGCTTCAGACTCCGCCACCACGGCGGCGACGCGCTGGCCCACGAAGCGCAGGATCGGGTCGAGCACCCGCGTGTCGGACGCATCGTCCCGCGGATCCTCGTGGCGGCCGGTGGAGAACCGGCGCGTCGGTGCGTCCGCATGGGTCAGCACGGCCACGACCCCCGGGACGGCGCGCGCTGCCGCGGCGTCGATCGCCACGATCCGGGCATGGGCATGGGGCGAGCGCAGGACCTTGAGATGGAGCGTGTCGCCGACCGGGGCGTCCAGGGTGAAACGGGCGCGACCGGACACCACCAGCGGCGCGGCCGGCGCCGGGCAGTTCCGCCCGACCGGATCTCCACAGCCGCCGCGCTCCACGGACCTTGCGCTGCCCGCGATGGCCTCGCGGACGGCGCGGTAGCCGGTACAGCGGCAGAGATTGCCCTTGAGGGCGGTGCCGAGATCCTGCTTCTGCCCCTGGTCGAGCCTCGCCGCCGTCATGATCATGCCCGGCGTGCAGAACCCGCACTGGAAGCCCTGGGCGTCCAGGAAGGCCTGCTGCATCGGATGGAACTCGGCGGGCTCGGGATCGTCGGGATGGCAGGGACCCGCCAGGCCTTCGATCGTCGTTACGCTCCGGCCCTCGGCGCGGAATGCCGGGACGAGGCAGCTGTGGACCGGCTCGCCGTCGAGATGAATCGTGCAGGCGCCGCAATCGCCAGCGTCGCAGCCCTTCTTGACACCGAACCAGCCCGCCTCACGCAGATAGGTCCGCAGGCACTGTCCGGCCCGCGGCGAACCCTCGTGCATCGCGCCGTTGATCATAACCTTCATGACGCGGCTCCCGGCGACGGCGCCGCGTCGAGCGACGCGCGGATCTCCTCGGCGAAGTGCCGGGTCATGTGGCGGCGCCAGTCGGGCCGGCCGTGGACATCGTCGTGATAGAGGGCATCCGGAATCGCAGCGTCGAGGGCACGCGTCAGCGCATCCGGACTCGGCCACTCGTCGAAGGTCAGGCGGAGCGGACGCGTCACCGAGGCCGTGACGGTCAGCGCGAAGGCGCCGTCCGCGGCGCGCGTCCCGATGAGCAGCGCGCCGGAACGGCCGTTCGGGCTGAGGCTGACGCGGCGGAACGCCGTGCGGCGCGCAAGGGCAGCGGCCGGCATCGAGAGGCTGCGGAGGACTTCGCCCGGTCTCAGGGCATTGCGCTGCGGACCGAGGACGAAGTCGATCACCGGGACGTGGCGCTCGGTCCCGTCCGCGGACCAGATCGTGCAGGTCGCGTCCAGGGCGGTCGCGAGGGCGATCATCGGGCCGGCCGGGAGGGCGAGGCAGACATTGCCGCCGACCGTGGCCACGTTCCAGATCTTGAAGGAGCCGAGCAGCGCCCGACAGCACTGGCCGACCAGGGGCGCCGCGTTCCAGCCCGGCGGCAATTCCAGCCGGTCGAGCTGCGCGATGGTGCAGGTCGCAGCCAGCGTGAGGCCGCCTGCGTCGATCGTGTGCGGCGGCCAGCCGAGGGTCGCGAGGTCGATGAGGCGCCGCATCCCGACCTGCGGCTCGGAGAACAGCCACGTGCCGCCGCCCAGGCAGGCATCGCCGTCCTGCCAGGCGGGCAACTCGATCCGGCTGCGCGGACGCAGGACGGTCTCGATGGTGTTGAGGTCCATACCCCCTCGCCGGTCCGGCGCCGGTTCGGTCCGGCCCTTCACTATGCCGGCCGATATGAGGCACCGGTCAAGCCGCGGCGGTGCCGGGGAACCTTGGCGCCCCCGCCCGCCTCGGCCTAGGATGAATCAGAATCGCGTGAGATGGCCGGCTGCGGCCCGCTCGGAGATCCCCATGGCCCTGACGGCATCGCGCTACGGCAAGGAGCGGGTTCGTGTGCTGCGTCTCGCCCGCGACGGCGAGCACCATACGCCGCGGGAGCTGACGCTGTCGGTCATGCTGACCGGCCGCTTCGAGGCCGCCTGGACCACGGGGGATAACCGCGCCGCCATCGCCACCGACAGCATCAGGAACATCGTCAACGTCACGGCGGCGCAGAACCTGACTCTCGACGCGGAAGCCTTCGTCGCCGCGGTCGCGCAGGTCCTGCTCGAGACCTATCCGCAGATCGAGGCCGTCGCCATCGAGGCAGAGGAGATCCGCTGGCTGCGTCACGCGATTGCGGGCGCGCCGCACGGGCATACCTTCACGCGGGACGGGAACGGCACCGGCTTCGTGGCGCTCACCGCCAGCCGAGCCGGTTCGACGCTGCGCTCCGGTCTGCGGGGCTACACCTTCATGAAGACGACCCAATCGGGCTGGTCGGGTTTCGTTGCGGACCGATACCGGACGCTGCCGGATACGACGGATCGCATCGCCGCCACCAGCATGGATGCGACCTGGACCTGGGCGTCGCCCCCTGCCGATTGCAGCGAGGCCAATGCCCGCATCCTCCAGACGCTGCTCACGGTGTTCGGCACGACCTACAGCCGCGGCATTCAGGACAGCATGTACCGGATGGGTGAGGCCGCGCTCGACGCCGTTCCGGAACTCGCCGAGATCGGCTTCGTGATGCCCAACAAGCATTACCTGCCGATCGACCTCACTTCCTTCGGCCTCGACAACGCTGGAACCATCTTTCTGCCGACGGATGAGCCTGCCGGTCGCATCGAGGCGACGATCGGCCGGACCGCCTGACGTCCCTCGACGCGCGACGGGCCTGGAAACGGCGCCCGTCCGTCGGTGCTCCCCGGCGACAGCGGGACCGCCGCCTGCAGGGCGGATACCGGTTGCTCCGCGCCGGGGCAGAGCACGGCGCGTCAGTCCGCCGGAAAAGCTCACGCTGCGCACAACGCAGGATTGTCCAAGATCAAGCCCTGAAACGTAAGGGCACAATCTCTGGGCGATGACTCGGGGTTTATTGAACAGTCCGTTCTCGCCGGTCATCGCGTGTGATTCTGATGTTGAGAGGCGGGCCCTTAACGGCACTGAAACGGTCCGCGCCTATGAAAGATGCCGATTGGCTGGGGCGTCGGTGACAACCCGAGGTCGTTTGGGACGACAAACGACGCCTGGACTAGAAAAAAGCCAGCTTCGACCGTGCTGTTGTGCGCTTCTGCCGCACCGCGGTCGTGATATGTGGAGGATCAATGTTCGAGGGACTCAGGACTCGGAACGACCAAGCCGCAAAACTTGCAGCTTTGAGCCGATCCCTTGCCACGATTGAGTTCGCGCTCGACGGCACAATTCTGGACGCCAACGAGAACTTTCTCGCGGCCATGGGCTACACGCTCGCGGAAATCCAGGGCCGTCACCACAGCCTGTTCGTCGAACCGGCCGTGCGAGAGAGTGAGGACTATCGCCGTTTCTGGGAGAGCCTGCGGCACGGTACGTTCGAGAGCGCCGAGTACAAGCGCCTCGCCAAGGGTGGCCGCGAGGTCTGGATCCAGGCAACCTACAATCCGGTGCTCGACGCGGGCGGCAAGCCGGTGAAGATCGTCAAATTCGCCACCGACATCACGGCGCAGAAGCTGCGAACCCTCGATCTCGAAGGACAGATCACCGCGCTGCATCGCTCGCAGGCCGTCATCGCCTTCTCCCTCGACGGCACCATCGTCACCGCCAATCCCAATTTTCTGACCGCGGTGGGTTACGAACTGGACGAGATCGTCGGACGCCATCACAGCCTGTTCGTGAGCGAGGCCGAGCGCACCAGCGAGGCTTACCGCCTGTTCTGGGCTGCGTTGGCGCGCGGCGAATTTCAATCCGGGGCCTTCAAACGCACCGGAAAGGGCGGTCGCGAAATCTGGATCCAGGCGACGTACAATCCCATCACCGACGTGGACGGGAAGCCGATCCGCGTCGTCAAATTCGCCACCGACATCACTGCGCAAGTCCATGAACGGCAGCAACGCGCGGCCGCGCAGCGCGCGATCGGTGATGAACTCGACGCCATTGGCGCCGCCGTGGCGGACGTCACGCGCCAAGCCGACGAGGCGGTCACGCGCGTCGGCCGCGTGTCGAGCGACATCCAGTCGGTCGCCATCGGCGCGGAAAAGCTGTCCGCGTCAGTGGACGACATGAATCGGCAGGTGAATCACGCGGCGGATGTCGCGGGACAAGCCGTGGAACAGGCGCAGCGCACCGGTCAGATCGTGACGGGGCTCAGCGAAAACGCCACCCAGATCGGCGATGTCCTCGGCCTCATCTCCGGGATCGCTGCCCAGACCAATCTGTTGGCTTTGAACGCGACCATCGAGGCGGCGCGGGCCGGCGCGGCCGGACGCGGCTTCGCGGTGGTGGCCACGGAGGTGAAGACCCTCGCCGCCCAGACCGGCCGGGCGACGGACCAGATCCGACTCCAGATCGCCTCCACCCAGTCGGCGACCCGTGAGGCCGTCGACGCCATCGATGCGATCCAGGGAACGATCCATACGTTGAACACGGTATCGTCCACCCTTGCGGCTGCGGTGGAAGAACAATCCGTGGTCATGCGGGCAATGTCCGGCAGCATGCAGACCGCAGCGCAGGATGTGTCCGCGATCTCGGCGGGCATGAACACGATCGCGCAGGCCAGCGCACGCGCAGACCGGGCGACGCGTCAGGTCCGGGAAGCTTCGCGCGCCTTCGGCTGAAGGTGGAAGGGCCGGACGTCGCGCAGGTCAAACACTTCCGCCGCTATCCGCACGCGCGTCGGCACTCGCGTACGACGGACCGCCCATCCGGAGCCGGACGAAATTGGTGGCTCATTCGATATCGTGCGCCGCAATGAGCTGTAGTTGAAGCAATTTGGTCAAACGACTTTGCAGAACGAAACCTTCGGGCTCGCGCGCCGGTCCGACCAGCCGGACTTCGAGCGTCGACGGCAATGTCGCGGATGACGAGACAGCTCAACTGCACCGGCTGTCCGCACGGCAACCGGCGGTGCGGGCTGATCGGGTCTGAGCCCCGGTGCGTCTCGCGTCTGAAGAGCGTGCCATAGGGCAATGCCGGCGGCCGCCCAGAGGGTGGGCCATACGCCACGCGCCGGGCCTCGGCTGCACACTTGTCCCGGGCCGGCTTACCCGGCGGCAGGCCCTCGCCTACCCGTCACCGCAGTTCATGAGCGGGAGATGGATGCGTGGTGGAGCGAACCTTGCGCAAGGCAGGTCGGCTGAAGCGGTTATGGCCGGGGCGGGCATCGCCCCTTCCGCCGGCGCCGCGTTTGCCGACCCCGGGTAACCTCCCTGAACCGCCCCCGCACCGCGGATTTACGGCATCGGAATTGATCGCGATGGCGCGCCAAGCTCGGGCTGCGGACAATGAGGCGGATCCGGCGAAATCGGCGAGCGTTTCTTGACGTCACACACGGTTCGCCGGGAGATGATCCATGGGATTGGTCGCCTTCATCGTCTTCGTGTGCCCGTGGATGGGCTTGGCCGGCCTGTTGTGGATGCGCGCCCAGCAGACCAAGCCGCTCTGACCTCGGTGCAGACGCAGCCTCGCCCGGCGTTGGCGGGGTAGACTGAGCGACGCATCTGCGGCGCTCGGCAGGCGGCGCGGCCGATCCGGCATGCAAGCGATGTGCGGATGGGATCGGCGGCGTGCCGCAGCGCGACGCGCGGCGTGTGCCGCCCACAGGCAGATCAGATTTGCGACGCGCGACACTCAATCTGCGGAGATCGTCCGCCCGCAAATGAGACGGTCATCTGAAGAGTAATAGATGCTAATATCATTATATTTTCTTGTTATGTCTATATTTTACCAGGCAATTATGCTTTACTATAATCTTCATCAAGTATAACAACTGTTTATATACGGGCGTTGATTTTGGAGAGATTATTGCATAGAAGATAGTCCAATGATCTTATCGGAAACCATTGGATGCATGTGCGTCTGTCATTTCTTGGGCTGCGGCGTGAATTAAGCGTTCGATTGATCGTTATTGCATTTGCCGTGACGATGTTCAGTGTTCCGATTGGTATTGGATTGGTCTCGGCAGTCCGGATCGGCATCGTCGAAGCAGCGAGTCGCACCCTGGCCGGTGAGATCAAGGCCACGACCCAGCTCGGCACCATCAAGCAACTGAGTCAGGAGCTTCGGACGCTTGCGGTTCTGGCGCACGCTGCGCCGACTGAGGAGGCCCGTCGTGAAAGCTTCGTCAAGATCGACGCGGCGCATCGATCGCTCTCGGCCGCCTGGAGCGCGTATCTTCCGACCGTTACGGCGCCTGATGATCAAAAGCTGGCGCAAACTCTGCGCGTAGCTTGGCAGCACGTCCTCGCTGTCGGGGCCGAGGCGGCCGCCCTCGACCGGGCCGGGGAACGCGAACTCGCCGACCAGGTCCTCTCGACGGTGCTGGAGGCCGATGCGGCAGCGCTTCTGCAGGCGGTCGACGCGTTGCTCATGAACCGTCAAGGCAGGATCGCCGAAGAAGCCAAGACCGTCGATACAACCGGCCGGATGGCGTGGTGGGCGCTCGCCATGGCCGTGTCGGCCTCCGCACCGATCAGCCTCGGGCTGGCGTGGATCGTCCTGCGCCATGTCGTTCGACCGGTGTCGGCGATAACCGCCACCCTGCAGCGATGGGCGGAGAACGGGTCCACGGTTCCGATTTCCACCCTGATGCAGGAGGTCGAACTCGGCGCGATGGCGGGGGCTCTCAGGGCCTGTGAGAACAGGATTCGGCACGCCGAACGCCGCGAAGAGGACGCTGCCCGAGTGCAGGCGCGCCGTGAACAGCAACGCCGTGACGCGTTTCGCAACATGACGGAGCAGTTCGAAGCCGAGATCGGCGGGGTTGTCGAGACCGTGTCATCCGACTCGGCGGAGCTGCGCGCCACGGCCGAGAGACTCTGCGAGATGGTCACGTTGACGACGAGCCACGCGGCGACGATGGCTGCCGCAGCGGAACAGGCTCAGTCCGACGTCCGGCGGATTGCCGCCGCTACCGGGGCGTTCAACTCTGCGGCCCACGAGGTCAATCGCCAAGCCGAGATCACGGCGTCCCTGGCGGGTGGCGCGGCGGTGGAGGCGGAACAGACCCTCTCGCGTGTTCAAGCCCTCAGCGGCGCCGCGGACCGGATCGGCGATGTGGTCCGCATGATCACCAAGATTGCCGCCCAGACCCATCTCCTCGCCCTCAATGCCGCGATCGAAGCCGCGCGGGCCGGTGAGGCAGGGCGCGGATTCGCGGTTGTGGCCGCCGAAGTGAAGACCCTGGCGGGACAGACCAAAGAGGCCACCGAAGTCATCGGCCGGCACGTGGCCGAACTGCAGGGATCGACTGTCGAGGCGACGTCGGCGATCGCAGGCATCACCGCCCGAGTCGCCGACATGAGCCGGGCGGCGGCTTCGATCGCCGTCGCCGTCGAGCAGCAGGGCGCTGCAGCGCGGGAGGCCGTCCAGATCGTCATCCCCTGTACCGCCGACGCTGTGGAACCCGGCTTCGACGTCCCGGGAGCAACCGGTCCGGCCGCGGAGGCCGACACGGTCGCGGCCGGCATGTTGGCCGCGGCCCGCAGCTTGTCGCGGGACGCCGAACGTCTGGGCGGCGAGATCGCTGGCTTTCTCGACAATCTCCGCGCGGCCTGACGCGGGGCACGGAACGACCGGAACGGAGCGGGCGTCATGGACCGGACAGATCGGGCGCAGATGCGCTCGCGCCTGCGACGAGCCGCCTGGGCCGGGGCTCTCGCCGTCATCGTCTGCGCGAAACCGGCGTCTGCCACCACGATCGCCGTTCTGATGACTCCGCCGGCGGCCCTCACCCGCCTTCTGCACGACAGCCTGAAGGAGCACGCGGTGTCGCGCGGGATAACGGTGCATTTCGACTATGCGCCGGAAGGCGCGGGCGCGCAGCAGATCGTGCAGGCCCGGCGCGTCATCGCCGAGAAGGTCGACGCGCTCGTGGTGAGCCCTGTCGACTCGTCGGCTTGGGCCGCGATCATCCATCTGGCGCAAGAGGCGGATGTTCCGCTGGTCGCCGTCAACGGCGCACCCCGTTCGGCTTGGTTCGCCGGACGAGTCGCTTTCGTCCAGCCGGATGACCTCGTCGCCGGGCGGTTGCAGATGCGCAAGCTTGGGCAGATGCTGGACGGGAGGGGCCGCGTGGGGATCCTTGCGGGCTGCACGTCGCACCCCGGGTCGACGCCTCGCGCCGAGGGCGTGAAGGAGGTCCTGGCCGAATCCCCGGGCCTCCGGCTGGTCGCGGAGGCGGCGGTGGACTGCGACCGTTCGGCGGCCCGAGCCGCGGTGGCCGATTGGCTCGCCCGGAAGCCGACCATCGATGCGATCGCAGCCGTCACCGACGAGATGGCGATCGGTGCTGCCGAAGCCGCGGAGGCGGCCGGAATTCCGGCGGGCCGGATCCTGATCGGGGGCGTGGATGCGACCGCCGCCGGGATGCAGGCCATGCAGGACAAACGGCTTGCCGTAACGATCCACCAGGATGCGAGCTTACAAGGCCGTCGTGCGATCGATGATGCCCTGGCTTTGATCCGGCATGAGCCGGTGCCGCAATTCGACTGGGTGCCGTCCGAACTCGTCACGGACCGGATGTCGACAACCCACTTCTCCCGCTAGAACCGGCGCGGACCTCTCCCGTCCGGTGTCGCGTGGCGTACCGGCAGGCCGCGCCTGCGGAGCATGGACGCGGCCCGCACGGTCATCCGCTCGGGTCGCGCGGATGATCCGGCTCCGTCTGGCGACGTGCGGATGACCGATCCCCGACGACGAAGCATCGCCGCAGGCCCGTCAATGCGCCATCAGGCAGCAGACATTGGTCGCGTGAAGGATGTGGCGTGTCGCGCCGCCGAAGATCCATTCCCGCAGGCGTGAGTGGCCGTACGCGCCCATGACGATCAGGTCAGCCTGCTGGTCGTGAGCAAAACGCAGGATCTCGTCGCCATCGCTGACCGTCGGAGACAACAGATGCGTGGCGACGGACGCGCCGTGGAGCGCGAGATGAGCGGCCACCTCGTCCGCGCCTTCCAGGCGGGCGCCTTCGCCCGCCGTGGCGACGAAGACCCGATCCGCCGAGCGCAGGAACGGCAGGGCCCCGGCTACCGCCCGTCGCGCCTCCGGCGAATCCTTCCAGGCCACGACGATGCGCCGGCCCGGCTCCCCTCTGACGCGCGGGGGAACGACGAGGACCGGCCGTCCGGCCTCCATCAGAACCGGCGCGATCGCCACGCCGAACGGCCCGGGGTCGATCTCGCTCTCGCCGGCCCGGCCGACGACGATCAGGTCGGCGGCACGGCCCTTGTCCACGAGATGAGCGGACGGCCGGTCGAGGCCGCCACACCAAGCGGTCCGCGGTGCCGCGCCTGCGCAGCGCGCGAAGATCGCCTGCGCCTGCTCAAGGTCCACGAGGACTTCGGCCTTGAGGCGCTCGTGCTGGGCCTGCGCGTCGCGGATGTCATGGGCAAACAGGGGGGCCGGCACCTCGGCGGCGGCCGCGCCGGTCAGCGTCGCATCGAAGCGGCGCGCCAAGGCCGCCGCCAGCCGCACGCGGTCGGGCGTCGATTCCGCGAAGTCCACGGAAACGAGGATGTTGGCATAGGACATGGCGGTCTCCGCGCGACCGACACACGGCCCCGACCAGAGCCGTATGGTCGGTGGGAGTGGCCGCAGCCTTGATCCAGCGCAATCGGCACCGCACCGGCTTGTCGGATTCGCGCGCTCCGGCCTTGAGCTGAATCAACGCGGCAGCGCTCAAGCTGCGGCACATCCGGCCCGTTCGTCCCCTGGGAGACCGTGATGTCCGCTCTCGAACTGCCGAGCGCAGTCGATCTCGCGCGAGCACAATTCGCGCTCACCGTCGTCTGGCACTTCCTGTTCCCGGCCTTCACCATCGGACTCGCGAGCTATCTCGCGGTCCTCGAAGGCTTCTGGCTCAGGACCGGCGAGGCCGTCTATCTGGATACCTATCGGTACTGGCTCCGCGTCTTCGCGGTCGCCTTCGCGATGGGCGTCGTCTCCGGCCTGGTCATGAGCTACCAGTTCGGCACCAACTGGTCGGTCTTCGCCGACCGGACGGCGCCGGTGCTCGGCCCCCTGCTCGGCTACGAGGTTCTGACGGCCTTCTTTCTGGAGGCGGGCTTCCTCGGCGTCATGCTGTTCGGCCTGGAGCGGGTCGGCAAGGGGCTGCACTTCCTGGCGACCTGCCTCGTCGCCTTCGGCACGCTGACCTCCGCATTCTGGATCCTATCGGCCAATTCCTGGATGCAGACGCCCACCGGCCACGCCATCGGGCCGGACGGGCGCTTCGAACCGGCCGACTGGCTGGCGATCATCTTCAACCCGTCCTTCCCCTACCGCTTCGCCCACACGGTCACGGGCGCCTATCTCACCACCGCGATGATCGTCGGGGCGGTGGGGGCGTGGCATCTGCTGCGCGACCGGAGCAATAGCCAGGCGCGGCTGATGTTCTCCATGGCCATGTGGATGGCCACCGTGGTGGCTCCGGCCCAGCTGGTGATCGGCGACCTGCACGGCGGCAATTCCTACGCGCACCAGCCCGCCAAGGTCGCCGCCATGGAGGGACATTTCGAGACCGAGCGCCGCGCCCCCGCGATCCTGTTCGGCTGGCCCGACGCGAATGCGGGCGTGGTGCAGAATCGGATCGGCATCCCCGGTCTCGCCAGCCTCTATCTGACCCACGACCTCGACGGCGAGGTTCGCGGTCTCAGGGACATCCCGCGCGATCAGTGGCCGACCAACCTACCCCTGGTGTTCTGGTCGTTCCGGATCATGGTTGCGCTCGGCCTTCTGATGATCGCCCTGGGTCTAGCCGCGCTCTGGCTGCGCCGTCAGGGGCGGCTGTACGACACGCCGTGGCTTCACCGCTTCGCCGTCGCCATGGGGCCGTCCGGATTGATCGCCGTCACGGCCGGCTGGACGGTCACGGAGGCGGGCCGTCAACCCTTCACCGTCTACGGCGCGCTGCGCACCGTCGACAGCGTCTCCCCGGTGGCGGCCCCGGCGGTCGCGGCCTCCCTGGCGGCCTTCGCGGCGGTCTACCTCGCCGTCTTCGGCGCCGGCATCTGGTACCTCCTGCACCTGTTCAACCAGACGCCGCACGTCCATGAGCCCGGGCCGCCCCCGGGGCAGCCGATCCGCACCGCCGGCATCACGCCCGCGCCCGCCCTGGTCTCCGGCACGCCCGGCGCCGGCCGTCCCCTCGCCCAGCCCGCGGAGTAGGCCCGATGTCCCTCGATCTCACCCTCATCTGGGCGTTGCTCATCGCCACGGCCGTGTTCCTCTACGTGGTGATGGACGGCTTCGACCTCGGGGTCGGCATCCTGTTCCCCGCAGTTCGCGGCAAAGCGGATCGGGATCTTATGGTCAACACCGTCGCCCCGGTCTGGGACGGCAACGAGACCTGGCTGATCCTCGGCGGCGGCGGTCTGTTTGCAGTGTTCCCCCTCGCCTACGCCACGATCCTGCCGGCGCTCTACATGCCGCTGATCCTGATGCTCCTGGCCTTGGTCTTCCGCGGTGTCGCCTTCGAGATGCGGTTCCGGGCGGCCACTCTCCGAAGCCAGCGCGCCTGGGATCGGTCCTTCTCGTGGGGCAGTTACGTGGCGACCTTCTGCCAGGGCATCTGCCTCGGTGCCCTGGTCCAGGGCATCCGGGTCGAGGGCCGCGCCTATGCGGGCGGCTGGTGGGACTGGCTGACCCCGTTCTCCGTGCTGACGGGCATCGCCCTAGTGGGCGGGTACGGCCTGCTCGGCGCCTGCTGGCTCATCTGGAAGACCGAGGGTGAACTCCAGCTCCGGGCCTATCGGCTGGCACGCCAACTCGGCTTCGTCACGCTGGCGGCCATTGCGATCGTCTCGGCCGCCATGCCGATCCTGAGCGACGCGTTCCGGGCCCGGTGGCTGTCCTGGCCGAATATCGCGCTGGCTGCCCCGATTCCCGCCCTGGTCGCCGTGCTCGCTTGGCGCTTCTTCGTCGCCCTCGAGCGACGCGCCGAGGTGACGCCGTTCCTGTGCGCCCTGGGTCTGTTCCTGATGTCGTATATCGGGCTCGGGGTCAGCCTGTGGCCGATGATCGTACCGCCGGCCATCTCGATCTGGGATGCGGCGACGCATCCCAGCAGCCAAGCTTTCCTGCTGGCCGGTGCCGTCGTGCTCGTGCCGATGATCCTGGTCTATACAGCCTACGTGTACTGGCTGTTCCGCGGCAAGGTCGCGGCGGGAGCACCGGGCTATCACTGAGGCCGGCGCAGGTCGCATCACGACGGCACTGGTAGGATGGGCCGACGAGTCTCGGAACCGGCCCGTGCTCATTGGCCAAGCGAAGCCGATCGGGGCCTCGGCGGCTCCGTCGGCTCGGGCGCATCACGGCCCGGCATGGGCCCCTTTGATGAATCGCGCGACGTCGTCGGCGACCGGGAACCGGAGACTGAACGGAAAGCTGAGGGCATGAACGATCTGGCCATGGCCCAGGCCGGGATAGATCTTCATAGTCTCATCGCCGGCGAAGGCCCGCATGGCTCCGTCGAGCGCCAGGGTCCCGGCCGGGTTGACGTCGAGATCGGCCGCGCCCGCGGCCAGCAGCATCGCAGGATGCCTGTCCGAAGCATGATTGATCGGCTGCAGAGTGGGATCGCTGCCGACGAAGACCTCACGATCCAACGGCTCCATCAGCGCCGCGCTCGCATAGGGGCCCGCCAATCCGACAATGCCGGCGAGCTTCGCTGGGCTTGAGCCGGCCTGCTCCAGCCATGTTGGATCGAGACCCAGCATGGCGGCGGCCCACGCGCCGGAGGAATGGCCTACGACCACGACACGCCTTGAGTCGCCGCCATATTCGGCCGCGTGGGCGATGGTCCAGGCGACCGCGGCGGCATTGTCCGCCAGGATGTCTGACAGTCCGACAGCCGGAACGTGGCGGTAGTCCGGGATCACGGCAACGAAGCCCCGCCGCGCGAAGGCGGCGCCGACATACGCGACCTCATCCTTGGACCCGGTCCGCCATCCCCCGCCATAGAGGAAGACAACGACCGGACGCGCTCCCCGCGCGGCCGACCGATAGATGTCGGCGCGGTGCTCGATCCCGTCCGCGTAGGCCACCCCCTTGGTCACATGCACCTCGAAGGGCGCAAGCACATTCAGAACTGCGAGGGTCAGACCGACGATCTTATCGCCCAGATAGCTCAGCATGGGATCGATTTCCGCGAACGTCGGAGGGGGGCGTGTGTCGGTCTGCGGGCCGGTCCCGGGCCCGGCAGGATGTAGTCTACGTCAGCTCGATCACGCCGAGGCGGTCGGTGACTTGGACCGGCACGCGCCTGTCCGCCGGAAGGTTCGCGACGGTGACCGATCCGTCGTCTTCGAAGCGATGCAGCCTGACTTGCCGCGGCCGGCGCGACAGACGGATCTCGGCGGGACGCGCCGGCGCATCCGGAAGCGGGATCCGGTTGCGCCGATCCCAGCCGTCGAGACCGAGCCAGATCGGAATGAGCGTCGCCCCGTCCTGTCGTGCGAACCGTGCGAAGACGAGATCGGGCACTGCAGAGGACAATGTGACGTCGCGATCGGCCGCAACGGCGGCGACCGTGCCGGCATTCGCTCCGAACAGTCGGACGAGGCTGCGAACCGCCCGGAAGGCGGGGGTCGGCCGGCCGTCGTGAGCGAGGAGGCCGAAATGGCTTTCGGGGTCGGCGTCGCCGCGATCGAAGCTGGCGATCAGCTCGTAGAGGTAGGTGCGGCGTACCCCCTGCAGATAGCTCCAGAGCAGCATCCGCGGAAGGTACCGGGCCCGGAGACCGGCCGAGATCGGCAGATGGGCGCTGCCGGTGGCAAGCGCCGTGTGGTAACCATTCTCGGTGGCCAACACCGGAGCATCGCCGAAGACCGGACGGGATGCCGCCATGAAGCGGGCGAGGCTGCCGGCGCCATCGGTTTCCGGGGGCTCCGCGCCGGGATAGGCGTGGATGTTCGCGAAATCGATCACGGCCGCAAGATTCTGCGCCGCTGCGACGTTGCCCTGGATGTAGCTCGGCCCGGCGACCCGGACGGTTCCGGCCCGGGCATCCGCCCGCACGACGCGGAACAGGGCGGCTTGGTGCGCGGCCGACTGCTCCGCCAAACCGGGCCGCGTTCCTACCGGGGGCTCGTTGCCGCCTTCCGCCACGACGAGTCCCGCGCCAGCCCAGCCTGCGATCTCGGCGAAGCGCTCCGGCGCTACCCGCGGCCCCGGCGAGAGCCCGTCATAGAAGATCAGGCTGAAGCGGTAGCCCCGGCCGGCCAGATCCGCGATCCGTTCGAATTGTCCAGCCGGCTCGTCGCCGGTGAGCACGATATCGTCGCGCAGATGGCGGACGCCGAGATCGTCGAGGGCTTCAATGCAGGCCGCAAAGCGCTCGACATACGGGCTGCCACGATGGCCGAGATGCACGTTCACGCCGATGGAATCGATCAGCGCCTCGCACCGATGCAGCGGCTCCGCCGCCGTGGCACGCCCTGCCGCCAAGGTACCTGTCGCGAAGGTGCCCGTCGCGAGGGATCCCGCTGCCAGGGCGAGCGCCGAACGGCGCGTGAGCCGTGTCATGTCCGGCCCGCCAGGGTGAGGACACGGCCGGGCTTTGCGGAAACCGCCGTGCCGGAGCGCGTCGCCTTCGACCTTTGCACCGCCTGCAGAAGGTCGTGCAGAGCCTCGGCGAGCCGGGCCTGGGCCTCACGGGATCCGAAATTGTGGTCCACGCCCGGAACGACCGTCACGGGCGCGCCGAGGCGGCGGTCCGCCTTCCCGGGCGAGCGTCCCAGGTGGCGGCGGAGCGCCGCAAGACCGGGATCGCCGGCACTGTAGAGCAGGCGGATCTCGCCACCCCGGCGGCGAAGGGCCGCGATCCGCCGGGCGGGTGATCCGCCGGGCGGCCCGGGGCGTATGGCCCGGCGCATCCGGCGGAACGCGGCATCGATCCCGCGCCGGGCCAGCACCGCGGCGATCGCGCCGATCCGAATCTCGCCGCGGATCAGCCGGCGCCACGTCGCGCCCCGCTTGAGCAGGGCCGCGTAGGTGGAGGCGCTCCCGAAGGTTTGCCGGATAACCTGGTCGAGGTCCTGATCCGGATCCCAGTCGAAACAGTAGAGGTTGAGCAGGAGGGCCCCGTCCACCCGGCTGTCCCGGCAGAGGGCGTGCAAGGCCGCGTAAGCGCCGCTGCAGCCGCCGACAAGCAGGATCGGGCCGCCCGTGCCGGCGATCTGGTCGACGGCCGAGATCACATCGGCGAATCCGTCCGCCGCGAAGAGCGGCTTGCGGCCGTCCGCTCGATCGGCGCTGTCGCCGATGCCCCGCTGATCGAACCGAAACGAGCCGATTCCCTCGGCGGCGAGACGCCGGGCGAGATCGGTGGTCTGGCGTCCCCATCCGGAATGCACGCTCATGCCGGTGGAGACGAACACGATCGTGGGCGCATTCGCGTCGGCCCGGTCCGGACGGCACCGGATGCCGAACAGGCCCCGGGCGAACCGCACCGGCTCCTCCTCCCAGCCCGACCCGGTCAGATGCGGCGAAGCCAGGGCGCCGACGGCCGTTCCGCTGCGCGTCAGGCCGCTGTCTCCCGCGCCCGCGGTCGCGAAGGCGATGACGCGCGCGAAATCCGCCGCCGGGACATCGGAGAAGATCGGGTCGCCGACGAGTGCGGCGAGACCCGGGAACGGCCCTGTCGCGACCGTGGAGCCGAGGGTTTCGAGGCGGGCGGCCAGGGTCCTAGTCTCGGGTGCCAGGAGCAGCGCGCGCCGCGCCGGCGCCCGTTCGAGACGTTCGAGGTTGAGGGTGGCGAGCTCACTGAGGACAACCGTTTCCATCCGGAAGCCACCGACGGTGAGGCTGTCGGCCTCCTGTGGTGGGACCGACCCGTCCGGCAGGCGCCCGATGGTCTGCGCCCGCAGCCGCATCTCGCGCAGATAGGCGCGCCCGGTCGTGACCGGTGCCAGCAGCACGAAGCCTTCCACGGCCTCATCCTGGGCCGCCAGGGCCGCGAAGGTGGCGCCCAGGCGCAGACCGATGAGGACGATCTCCGTCACGCCCGCCGTCACGCGCAGGAACTGGACGGCTCGCCGGATCGCCGCGACGCAGGCCAGGACCCGTGCGGCTTCGGGATCGGCCGAGTCGCCCTCCCCCGGGTAGTCGAAGCGCAAGGTCGGGCAGCCCGCCGCGGCGAGGCCTTCGGCCAGCGAACGCCAGGGTCTGTGCGCGGCCATCTGCTCGAAACCGCAGGTCCCGCAGAGGACGACGCCGCGCCGTCCGGCGGCCGGATGAAGCCACCCGAACAGACCATCGAACGTCACCGGCACCGCGGCGTCGGACTCGACCTCAGGCGTCATGACCGAATTCCACGATCTCGCTGCTGTTGATCGCCCGCACGCTCCCGCGCGGCAGCCGGGCGGCGTCCGCGAAGGCGACGATCCGGCTCGATCCCGGCGCGAGATGGAATCCGCTCTCGACCGGCCACACTCCGGAGGCTTGTACTTGGACGCTGCAGGCGAAGCGCGCGGTGCTGATCCGCAGACCCGGACCCTCCCCGGTCGCGACCGGTTCGGCCCGCAGGCCGACAGCCTCACGGAGGACTGGTCGCAGGCCAGGGAAGTGGAAGCTCTCGGCGATCACGCGGCCGTCGGCATCGCTCAGCCGGGCATGCGCGAGATCGTGGATCCGTGGCCCAAACCGGTAGCTGTCCGTGGTGTCGAAGAATCGGCCGAGAACGGCGGCGGAAGAAAGCGTGAGGGCCGCCCGCGGGCCGGCCGTAAGGACCCGCTCAGCCCGCGCTGCGATCCGCCCCCCGACATCGCACAGGGTCAGCGTCAGCGTCAGGTCCTGGGCCGCTGCCGTCTCGTTGAGGACGTGAACGTGAAGGCCGTCGAGGCCCTCGTCGGTGAGAAGGACCTGGACCGGACGGAAGGCGCGCTTCAGCGCATACCAGGCCGATTTCGGCCTCTGCGTCCAGTCGATGACGCCCCAGCCGGCGCCGGGTCCGAGGTCGCGCAGCATCAGGACGAGGCCGCCGGCTGTCGGCGAGCGCGGACGGCGCCACTCCGCGAAGGTCGCCTCCATCACCTCGGCCACCGCAGCACGGCCGAGTTCGAGGTAGCGGTCCGGATCTTCGGCGCGCAGCGCCGCCGGATCGACGCCGTAGAGCAGGGCGACATAATGGTCGCGCACCGTCTCGAAGTCCCAGTCGGCCCCCCGGTCCCGAGGGATGCCGGCCGGCCAGAGCGGATCGGCCGGTCCGGTCGGTCCCGGCGTGCCGGGTTCGGGCGGATTGGCGAAGGCGAGGCATTCGCTGGCGAAGCCAGGTTCTGCCCGGCGGGCATCCTCCAAGGGCCGTCGATAGGCGCCGACGCCAAAATAGTGGGTGCAGCCCCCGCGCGGCGAGAAGGGCAAGTCGCCGCCGGAGGGCGAGTTTGGCACGACGATGAGATCGGGTCGCAGATCCGCCGCGCGCGCCGGCAAAGTCGTCGCGCAGAAGGTGTCGGCCCAGACGGCCCGGGGCGCGCCGAGCATCGCCGCCTGCTGCCAGACTTCGCTGCCCCCGCACAGCACGCAGAGCGACGGCGCGGTCTGCGTCCGCTCGAGAAACCCCGTCAGCTCGCGGTCGAGTTGGGACGCGAAAGCCGGGTCCGCGTGCGGATAGTCGAAATTGGCGAGCATCAGGTCCTGCCAGACCAGAATGCCGAATTCGTCGCACAGATTGTAGAAGTCGGAATCCGGATAGAGCGTCGTGCCCGGGACGCGCAGCATGTTCATGCCGGCCTCACGGGCGCGCATGAGCAGCGTTCGGGTCCCGTCGGAGCCCAGCCCGACGAGATCCGGCGGCGTCCAGACGGCGCCCCGGCAGAAGACCGGCACGCCGTTCACCGCCAGCGACAGGCCGTCCTCGAACGGACGGGTGAGCGTCAGGCTTCGGAAGCCGACGCGGCCGAGGTCGAAGCGTGCGCCGTCGACGCGCACCTCGACCGGGTAGAGGTTCGGCACGCCGTGGGTGTGCGGCCACCAGGGCGCGATGCCGGGAAGCGCCAGCGCGCCTGCGAACAGGCCCGGCTCGACCTCGGTCAGAGAAGCCTCACCCCCGCCGCACGCGAGGATGACCGAGTCGGTCCGCCCGTCGATTCGCAGGCGCACGGCCAGGTGGCCGATGTCGCCTTCGAGGGTCGAACGCACATCCGCGGCCGCCATGCGGGGTCGGACCGGCCCGACAATCAGCGGTCGGAAGGGGCCGACGTGGTCGATCTCCGGGCACCAGCCCGGCATGAAGCCGAGGACGCTGGTTCGCACATGGCGCAGCGATCCGGGCGTGATCATCCGGGGCCGCCAGCGCCCGCGCTTGGCCGGTCGGTCGAGTTCCTCCCGGAGCGCACGGAAGCAGAGCGCCAGCTCGGAGACGCCGCCGAGCTCGACATCGACGGTGTGCGCCTCGAACATGGAGCGGGCGCGGAGGATCGGCGCGCCGTCGAGCCAGACCTCGGCCAGGGTGGCGAGCCCTTCGAATCGAAGCCGAGCCGGGCCCGCCCCGGCGATGCGCGACCGGTACCAGACATCGCGATCGTGGATCGGCTCCGGCGCGGCCTCGCTCCAGCGCCCGGCGGCCCGCAGGGCGGCGGCGGCGGTGCCCGGAACGGTGGCGGGGATCCAGCCGGTCACGGCGTCGAGGTCAGCGGGGCCCGCACAGGCGCCCGGCGGCGTGACGGCGAGCATCCAGGGCCCGAACTGGACCTCCGGCGCACGCTCGTCGACGCAGCGGATGCGGGCCATCGCGGCTCTCAGCGGTCCAGCGCGCGGTCGAGGTCGGCGAAGACGCGGTCGTAGGTCGCCGCGAGGCGGTCGAGACGCAGTGCCAGTCCTTCGGCCGAGCGACGGTGGAAGGCGCGGGCAAGCTGGAACTGGAAGGCCTTCGCCTCGCGGCTCACATCCGCGGCGGCCGCGGCCGCTGGCGCGAACCCACCGGCATCCCGCGCCTCGAGCCACGAGAGATGACTGGCGAGCATCTCGAAATTGGCGCCGAGCTGGCGCGTCGTATTGAAGGCGTAGGCGTGGAACACGCTGAGCGGCCGGCACACCAGATCCCCGGCCGTCGCCGCCAATGCGTCGCGGAACGCCAGGACAGGATTGCGGCGGGGCGCCCGGGCGCGATGCCGGACGAGCAGCGCGCGGGCGGCCCCCGGCAGGTCCGCGGAACTCAGGGGCGAGGCGACCGACTTCACGAACTCGGCGTAGGGCGGCAGCAGCGCCGGCGCAAAGATCCCGGCATAATCCGCCCCCGACAGCCGGAAGCGCCCGGCATTGTGAAGATAATCGAGTTCCTGGGTCACCGGGTCGAGGGCCAGGATACCGATCGTGGTCTTGGCGTGGTCCCGGCCGTAGGTCGTCCCCTGGGTATCGGGCAGATAGATCGCGTCGACTTCGACCAGCACCGGGCGGCCGGCCTCCGCCTGACGCACGGCATGGGCCTCAAGGCCCCCGTAGACCGCGAGTTCCAGCACCTCCAGCCCGTAGAGCCGCTCGATGTCGCCGGGCGGCGGCTTGAAGAAGGTGAACTGGTCGCCCTCGAAATCCTGCCGCAGGGTGAAGCCCAGCATCGCCTCGGGCACGAGGCCGCGTCCGTGCAGGAGCTCGATCCAGAGGTCGACGTAGCAGTTCGTCTCCGGCCAATCGCGGCCGGACCCGTGGAGCGGGTGCTGGACGTAGGGTCCCGCGGCTCCGAGACCCTCCGGCCGGCGCAGAGCGGCGGTCACCGCCTCAACCCCACAGCTCGGCGCGGACGGCCTCAGGCCAGGCGGCGAGATCGAGCCCGTGGTGGCGCAACAGCGCCAGGGTGATCCGCTCCAGGCCGAAGCCGACGCAGGCCGTATGGGCGACCGTGCCATCCGCCTGATGCAGGTCCCAGGTGCTGCCGAAATGGTCCTGGTGATAGTTGAAGCTGAGACAGGCGGTCGGCTTGTCGACGCTGTTGACCGGGACGTTCAGTTCGAACTTGAGGCCCTGCGCCCGCTGGTTGTTGGCGAGCATCCGGCCGGCGCGTCCGAAAAACGGGTCGTTGGCCGCGTCGATGGCGAGCGGAAGACCGAGGTCGTGCATCATCGCCGTGCCGCGTTCGAGCCACGACTCGCGGAAGGCCAGAACTTGATCGGGACTGCCCATGCGCACGTATTCGCGCATGCGGAAGAGCTGCATCCGGGTCGGCTCCAGCGAGGGCTCGCGCCTGAAGCAATAGGATTGCAGGTCGAAGAGGCGGCCCGCGGCGGGCAGCGCCCCCCGGGCGGCAGCCACCGGATAGACCGGGTAGCAGGCCGCGGGCGTCAGGACGACGTCGGTGGCCTCCTGCTGGCCGGTCCAGTCGGTCCCGGCCTCCAGACAGGCGAGGATCTCGGCATGGCCGCGGGCGTCGCCGCAGAAGCTGTGGACGGTGCCGGCGAGGTTCGGGAACCCCTTGAGGTACCCGCTGCGCTCGAAGGCCGACCGGCTCATCGCGGGCGGGAAGCGCAGCACCTCGGCCCCCTCGGCGGCGCCGAGACGCGTGATGATCCGGTCGAGGGCGTCGACGACGCTCTCGAAGCCGCCGCTGCGGCCGTAGAGGCCGTCGACGCCGGTCCGGACCAGCAGCCCGTGGTCGAACAGGCGGTCGAGGAACGTCGGACCGCCGGCCGGCTCGTCCTCAGGGAGGACGTCGCCGGCGGGAGAGGAGATCGATTCCATCACGCACTCATGAGCTGGCCGCTGCCCTTCTGCACGAGCAGGAGCTTGGCGGTGTTGGCGAGGATGCGATCGTTGCCGATCATCAGCGGTGCGGAGAGGACGTCGCGCAGCGGCCGTCCCAGGCTGAAGGGCGTGTCGTTCCTGTATCCGGCGAGACCGACGATCGCGAGCGCACCCCGCACGATCTCGACCGCCATGTCGGAGACGGTGACCTTGAGGTTGTTCAGCATCACGCAGAAGCCGACGGAGCCGATCGTGTCGGCGTCCCCGTGCGCATCCTCGAAGCGGCGCAGGGCCGACACGATGGTGCCCCGCATGGCCTGGTGGGCGTTGGAGACCTCGGCCAGCCTCAGGGCCGTGGGCGGGACCTGCCCGGGCCGCCGTCGGGCCTCGGCCTGCACGAAGGCGCGGGCGCGGTCCACCGCGTAGGTCGCGATCCCGTACCACACGCTGCTCCACAGCAAGTGCGACGAGGCCAGCATCGACTGGGCGGCGATCTCCGCGAACGGCTTCGGCAGGATCTGCTCGACCGGGACGTTCCGGGCCTCCAGGCGGAAGCCGTCGCTGCACGTCCCGCGCATCCCGAGGGTGTCCCAATCCCCCGTGCGCACCAGGGAGATCTGATCGGCCATCAGCGCGACGAGGACCTGATCGGACGTCGCCGCGTCCGGATGGCGCCGGGCCGTGGCGAGGATCAGATCGGCCCGGGCGCCGTAGGAGATCACCGACGCGTCCTTGCCGAGGGCGAAGACCTCACCGGTGGTCTCCACGGCGCAGAGGCTGTTGCGCAGGTCGCCGCCGATGCCGGCTTCGGTGGTCGAGGAGGCGACCAGCAATTGCTCGCGGGCGATCCGCTCCATCAGGCGGCCATGCCACGGGCTGTCGAGCCCGTGGGTCACGAGGCTCGACACCTTGATGTGGTGCATCGCGAACACCATCGCGGCCGCGCTGCAGGCCTGGCCGAGCGTGCTGCACAGCTCGGCGATCTGGACGAGCCCAGCCCCCTCGCCGCCAAACTGCCCCGGGATCTGAAGACCGAGGAGGCGCTCGGCCTTCAGCGCCGCCACCGCCTCTTCGGGGAAGCGGCCTTCGCGATCGACGGCGTCGGCGTGACGCGCCGCCACCGCCGCCACCCGCTCGGCGCGCGCGGCAAACGTGCTCATGCGGCTTCCTGCTGGATCAGCGTGGAGACGGCCTCGCGAATCGCGCGGATGGACGAGAACGACTTGCGGTTCAGGAGTTCATCGGGGAACTCGATGTTGAAGCGCTCCTCCAGCGCCAACATCAGCTGCACCGAGCCGAACGAATCCAGCCCGCGATCGAACAGGCTGTCATCCTCGGAGAGCTGGTCGGCCTTGCCGGCGAAGGCTTCGTTCGATCCTAGGATCTCACGGATATCCTGAGCGATGTTCAAGGCGGAACTCCCTATTCCAGTCATAACGACGCTATTGAACGGATCGGTCCGCCGTCAAATTATCTATTGATTAATAGTAAATAGCCGTGTGCGTGTTGCGATACGGGGATGCGCGCGGCGTATTCAGGCAGCTCACGCGGCCCGAGCGCTATATTGGCCGCCGCTACCTTTACGATCACTTTCCGGCTCTTTATTTCGCGATCGCCTCTCCCGCCAATTCGCGGATTCAGCAACTTACGCGCTTAAATACGCGGCGTGACGTCAATCCGGGATGAGGAGCCATTTAGGACGATTCGGGACTCGTCGTGACGTGGCGGGGCCATCGTGGCCATAAGGTTGCGGCTTCGCCTGTCCCGGGCGGAGCCCCAGGCATCAGCCGGCGCGCGATGATCGACAATCTTCAAATTCTGCGTGCCGTCGCGTCATACCTTGTCTTCCTCACGCATTACGGCCTGTATATCGGACCGGTTTTGCCGCGACCGGATCTCCTGGCCTTCGGCGCCTTCGGCGTGGACGTCTTCTTCGTCCTGTCCGGGTTCATCATGTTCGTGAGCACCAGCGGCCGCCGTGAGAGCCCCGGTGGGTTCCTGCTCCGCCGGGCGTCGCGCGTCGTCCCGGTCTACTGGCTCGTCACGATCGGCCTCGCGCTCATCGCGCTGACCGGCCTGAAGCCCATCGGGGTCATGGAGGTCCGGCCGGACTACCTCATCCAGTCGTTGCTGTTCCTGCCGTTTTCCCGCGGAGGCTTCATCGAGCCTCTGAATTCCGTCGGCTGGACGCTCAACTACGAAGTGTTTTTTTACGTGATCTTCGCGGGCCTGCTGCTGGTGCCGAAGCCCGCCGTCCGGGCGCTGGGCGCGGCCGCAATCTTCCTCGCGTTGATCCTGCTCGGACTTCTGCCCGCCTCGGGCCTGTACTGGGCCTACTACACGAAGCCGATCATCATCGAGTTCGCCGCCGGCATCGGCCTGGGCTACGCCTATCTGCGCCTCGGCATCCCGCCCGCGGGCTTCCCGGTCAGGCGCTTAGCCTGTGCCGCCCTGTCCGCGGCGGCGCTGCTCGTCCTCGGCGGCCAGATCGCCACCACGCTGCTCGACGCCAGCCCCGAATTGTCTGGATTCGCCCGGCCGCTGGTCTGGGGCTCCGCGGCGGTCCTTGTCGTCGGCGCGATGCTGCTTCTGGAGCAGGGCGGCGTCGCGCTGAAATCGCGCTGGCTGCTCTCGCAAGGCAATGCCAGCTACTCGTTCTACCTGGTCCACAACCTGCTGCTTCACAGCGCCGCCAAGCTCGCAGCGCTCCTCGTCGCCCCCGGATACGCGCGTGCCGCTCTCATCTTCGCCATCGCGTTTCCGGCATCTGTGGCCGCGGGTGAGGTGCTGTTCCGATATGTCGAGACCCCTCTGATCGCCGGCCTGCGACACCGGCTCCATCGACGGACGCGTCCTGCCTCTCAGCCGACGCCGATCGCCTCGTAGCCTGCGCCACGCAGGATCTCCGCGGCGCAGGCCGCGACCGGCTTGCGCTGCCAGTGCATAGACCGAAGCCACGCGCTGACCGTGCAGAGAATGCCGATAATTAACGTTACTAATTCATAAAAATTAAGTTTACACTCGGTATTACACATCTGAACAGGGCCTATTTCCAACTGTTGTCGAGGCGGTGACCCCTTTTTTAGGGCCGATGTCTCCATTACTCTTTCCAGCGCGCCTTTGCTCGCTGTCACAGGCGGGGGCGGCAGGACAGTATTGATTGGTCCCGCGTCTGGCGTGCCGACGAGGAAGCTGTGATGCGTGTCGCGATTGTTCACGACTGGTTGTATATCGTCGGTGGCGCCGAGCGTGTCCTCGAGCAGCTGCTGCGGATCTATCCCGACGCGGATGTCTTCGCGCTCTTCGATTTCCTGTCCGAAGAGGATCGGGAGCGGCTGGGCTACACGCAGGCGCGGACAAGTTTCATCCAGCGCATGCCCTTCGCGCGGACGCGGCACCGCAACTACCTGCCCCTGATGCCGCTCGCGATCGAACAGTTCGACCTCTCGGCCTACGATCTCGTCATCTCCAGCAGCTACGCGGTGGCCAAGGGCGTCCTGACCGGACCCGACCAGCTGCACGTCTCCTACATTCACTCGCCCATGCGCTACGCCTGGGACATGCAGCATACCTACCTGAGGGAGAGCGGCTGCGACGCCGGGATGAAGAGCCTGCTCGCCCGGCTCATCCTGCACCGGATGCGGGTCTGGGACTTCCGCACCGCGGCCGGACCCAACGCGATCGTGGCCAATTCCGCCTTCGTCGCCCGGCGCATCCACAAGGTCTACGGCCGCACCGCCGAGGTCATCCACCCGCCCATCAATCTGCCGAGCCAGCGCTACGACGGGCCGCGCGGCAACCGCTTCCTCGTGGCCAGCCGGCTCGTCCCCTACAAGAACGTCGAGGCCGTGATCCGCGCCTTCGCCCTGCTTCCCGATCTCGAACTCGTGGTGGCGGGCACCGGGCCGGATGCGGCACGGCTGCGGGAGATCGCCGGGCCCAACGTGTCGTTCTCCGGCTTCGTCTCCGACGGGGAATTGCGGCGCCTCATGGCCACGGCCCGGGCCTTCATCTTCGCGGCCGAGGAGGATTTTGGGATCATCGTGGTCGAGGCCACGTCGGAGGGCACGCCGGTCCTCGCGCTGGGCCGCGGCGGCGCCCGCGAGACGGTTCAGGTCCGCGGCCCGCAGCGCACCGGGATGTTCTTCGACACGCCGGAGCCGCAGGCCATCGCCGATTGCGTGGGCCGGTTCCTGCAGCAGGAAAGCCTGTTCACCCGGGAGGCCTGCTGGGCGCAGGCCGAGATGTTCTCGGCCGAGCTGTTCCGAAGCCGCTTCGCGAGCTTCGTCGGTCAGCAGATGGCTCTCCATCAAGCCGCCTGCGAGACGCGCCCGCGGATCCTGCCGCGGCTCGAAGCCGTCGGCTGAGGACGCGCCGCATGTCCTTCCTGACTGTCGATCTGGCCGACCGGGCGCCGGTCCGCGCCCTCCCCCAGGAGCCGGTGCGCGGCGGCCCGCTGGCCGCCGCCCTCTCCCGGATCTGGCATCGCCGCTACCTGTTCGCAGCGGTGTTCGTCGGGATCCTCGGCCTCGCCGTAACCGCCCTGCTGATGATCCAGCCGCAATACGTGGCGAGCGGCTCGGTGATCGTCGCCGAAGCGGAGCCCGGGGCGAACAACGCCTCCATGGCCTGGATCCAGAAGATTGGCGATCCGGCCGATATCGAGAGCCAGATCCTGGTGATCCGCTCGCCCCGGCTGCTGCGTCTCGCGATCGACGACGGCCTGATCGCGGCCGTCATGGCCGAGTGCCGCTCTGCGGCGACCCGCGGGCATCCCGACGAGATCAGCGCCAAGAAGGAAGCGGCCTGTACGAAGCTCACGACGGATCGCAACGCTCTCGTGGAGTATCTTCAGAAACGCTACACGGTCCTGAGTTCGGGCCGCTCGCGCATTATCACCATCGGTTACAAGTCGCCGCTGCCCGAGACGGCGCAGACGATGGCCAACGGCCTGATCAACGCCTTCCTGGAGGATCAGCGCGAGACGCAGGCCTCGAGCCGGAAGGCGGCCGCCGACTGGCTGCATGCCGAGATCAGCCAGCTCGATGCATCGATCCGCGCGGACGAGACCCGGATCCAGACCTTCCGCCGTCGCAAGGGCCTGCTGAAGGGCTCGACGGCCCCGATCAGCGCCGAGCGACTGACCAGCATCAGCCAGCAGCTTGCCGCTGCGGAGACGGCCAAGGCGGATGCCGCCGCGCGTCTCAGCGAGATCGAGAACAAGGGCGCTCGCGGCGCCGACAGTGCCCCGGCGGTGCTGGCCAGTCAGACCGTCGTATCACTGAAGCAGCAACTCAGCGGCGTCAGCGCGCAGCTTGCCAACCAGAGCACGCTGCTCGGGGCGAGCCACCCGGTCATCCGGGCGCTCGAGACCGAGCAGGCGAGCCTGCGCACGCGGATCGAGCAGGAGGTCGGCAACGTGGCGAAGGGCTTGCGCAAGTCCTACGAGGCGTCGAACGCCCTCGCCAAGTCGCTGCGCGCCCAGCTCGAAACCGCCAAGACCGACGCCGCCGCCGCCATGGATGACGAGGCCTCGATCGAGGGCATGGTCCGCAACGCGGAGATCAAGCGCACCCGCTACGCCGATCTGGTGAAGCGGGCGGGCGAGCTGGAGACCGAGCGGCGCATCCTCACCGGCAGCACGCGGCTGGTCAGCCTCGCCGAGCTGCCCCAGGAGCCGTTCTCGCCGAAGGCCGTGCCGTTCCTGGCGGGCGGCTTCGTGCTCGCGGGCGTCCTCGCCGCCGCTGCCGCGCTGCTGCGCGACTACACCGACCGACGGGTGCGCAGCTCCGCGCAGCTCATGGCCGGCACCGGCGCCCCGGTCTTCGCGCAGCTGCCCAGCCTGGAGCCAGCCGGGCTGGTGGGACGCTTCTCCGAGCGTCAGCGGGCGCTCGAACTCCCGGAGGCCCTGGCGCGGGCGCGGGTCGATCCGGTGATGCAGAACGTCCTGCGCAACCTGCACGCCCATCTCGTCCTCGCAGGCTCCGGCAAGTCCCGCGTCATCCTGGTGACCTCGGCGAAGCCGCGCGAGGGCAAGTCGTTCACGGCCTTCGCGCTGGCCGGGATCGGCGCCGCCGGCGGGCGACGGGTCCTCGTCGTCGAGTGCGACCTGCGGCGCCCGAATTTCGAGGCGTCGCTCGGGCTCGGCCGCGGGCCGGGCCTCGGCGGCGTGCTCCGCGGCGAGATCGACCCGGCCGAGGCCGTGGTCCCGGCCGGGCGCTTCGACGTCATCCCGGCGGGGACGCCGACGGCCGACTCAACCGAGCTTCTGATGAGCGACCGGATGGCGGGCTTTCTCGACTGGAGCCGCCGCTACGACCTTGTCCTTCTCGATACGCCGCCCACCAGCCTTCTGATGGACGCGCCGACGCTCGCCCGCCACGTCGACGGCGTGCTCTGCTGCGCCCGCTACGGCCGCTCGCAGCTCTCCGACACCGTCGAGACCGTGGCGAACCTGCGCCGCGCCGGCGGACACGTGCTCGGAATCGCGATGACGATGGTCCGGCCGGGCACTCAGCCGACCTACGATGTCATGCCCCTGCCCGATCCACGCACGGCCGCGGGCGCCCGATGACAGACGTCCTTCCCGCCGCGACGCTTCCGGAGCGTGGCTCCATCGACCGGGTTTTGGCCGCCCGGTCCGGGATCGCCGCGCGTCCCAGCGTTCTGTTCGTCAGCCACACCGGCACGATGTCGGGAGCGGAACTGGTGCTCCGCGACGCCGTCCAGCCATGGGCGGGTTCGACCGCCTTCCTGTTCGAGGACGGCGCCCTCACCGACGCCCTGCGCGGGCAGGGTCTGGAGATCCGTCTTGCACGGCGTCGGACCTCCCTGGCGGCTCTCCGGCGGGATGCCTCGCCCCTGAGCGCCCTTCCGGTGCTGGGCCGGCTCGGCGCCCTGGCCCTGGAGATCGCGCGGGCGGCGCGCGCCTGCGACGTCGTCTACGCGAATTCGCAGAAGGCTTTCCTGCTGTCTGCCTTCGCCGCGCGCTGCGTCGGACGCCCCCTGGTCTGGCACCTGCACGACATCCTCGACAGCGCGCATTTCGGGCGGGCCCAGCGCATCGCCCAGGTGTGCCTCGCCAATCTCTGCGCGACCCGGGTGATCGTGCCGTCCGAAGCCGCAGCGCGGGCCTTCGTTCAGGGCGGGGGACGTCGATCCCTGATCCGTATCGTGCCGAACGGCCTCGACCTCGACCGCGACCCCCGGCCCGCCGCGGCGCTGCGCGCGGAACTCGGCCTGCCGGCGGGTCCGCTCGTGGGCGTGTTCAGCCGCATCGCGCCCTGGAAGGGACAGGACGTGCTGATCGAGGCGCTCGCGCGCCTGCCCGGCTTCCACTGCATCGTGGTGGGGGCGCCGCTCTTCGGCGAGGATGCCTACGCGGCGCATCTGAGGGACCTTGTGGCCAAGTACCGGCTGTCGGACCGGATCACGTTCCTCGGCCAGCGCGACGACGTCCCCCGACTGATGCAGGCGGTCGACGTGGTCGTGCACCCCTCGGTCGATCCGGAACCGTTCGGCCGCACCCTCGTCGAGGCGATGCGCGTCGGCGTGCCGGTGGTCGCCACGGATGCGGGTGCCTCTGCGGAGATTCTCGACGGCGGCGCGGCCGGAACGCTGGTGCCGCCACGGCGACCGGACCGTTTGGCGGCCGCCCTGTCGGAGCTGCTCGACAATCCCGACGCCTTCGCGCCGCGAACCGATCTCGCCCGGGAACGGGCACTGTCCCGCTACGGAGCGGACCGGATGCAGCGCGCGCTCGCCGACATCATCCTCCAGGTCGCCGGCCGCGCCTGACAGGCCGGCAATCCCTCCCCTCTCGCCCGGAGCCGTCAGAACCGCAATGCCGCGCGTCCTCGTCAACATGCCGAGCCAGCATGCCGGTCGGCCGTCGGGCGTCGCCCTCGTCGCCTTCCGGGTGATCGCCGGCCTGATCGCGCGCGGCACCTTCACGGTGGTGCTCCGCTCTCCCTGGCGCCGCGACCAGCTGCCGGCGGCGATCCGCGACCGTGTCGAGGTCGTGACGGTGCCGCGGCCGCGGATCATGCTGCTCGACGTCCTGCGCCAGAGCCTCGTGGTCCCGCGGCTGTGCCGGGCCCTGGACATCGACGTGGTGCTGAACGCCGACCCCTACGGTGCGGCCTTCGGCGGTCGCGCGCGGGTGAGCGTCGTGCACGATCTCTATTTCCGCACGCTGCCCGAGCGCATCCGCTCCCGCGAGGCCCTGACCACCGATCCGATCTTCCGGCTGGTGCTGGGCAACAGCGCACGGGTGATCACCGTGTCCGAGGCGACCCGGCGCGATCTGGAGCACCATTATCCCCGGCTTCGCGGACGGGCGCAGACCGTGCCCTCCGCGGCGTTGCTGGATCCCACGCGCGACGGGCCCCGGGCCGGAATCCCGGCCGGGCCCTTCGTGCTGGCGGTCGGCAACGCCCTGTACAACAAGAACTTCGCGACCCTCGCCCGCGCCGTGGTCGGGCTCGGCCGGCCGGGGATCGGGATCGTGCACGTGGGCGAGGATCCCGACGAGGCGATCGCCGCCTCGCTCGGCGGCGCCCCGGTGCCGCTGACGCGCCTGTCGCGGATCGACGACGACCAGCTGGCGGGCCTCTACCGCGCGGCCTTGTGCCTGTGTGTCCCGTCCTTCGCCGAGGGGTTCTGCCTGCCCGTGCTGGAGGCGCAGGCCCTCGACTGCCCGGTTCTCTGCTCGGACCGCTCCGCGACGCCCGAGATCGCCGGAGCCGGTGCCCTGACCTTCGATCCCGCCGACGCTGCGGCGCTGACCATGGGCCTGCGCCGCCTGCTCGACGAGCCGGGGCTCCGGGCCACGCTGATCGGGCGCGGCCGCGACAATGTCCGTCGCTACGACTGGGCCGAAACCGCCCGCCGCTACGAGGGCCTGCTGCTCGACGCGCTCCGGGACGGCGCTCCGGCGCGCCCCGCTCGGGAGGTGCCGCATGCGCATCCTGCACCTTAGCTCGCTCTATCCGCCCGAGCAGGTCGGGGGCGCCGAACTGATGGTCGAGACACTCGCCCGGACCCAGGCGGGCCTCGGCCATGACGTTGCCGTCGTCTGCGCGGCACGGGCGCAGGGCGAGCCGGTCCTTCAGGACGGCGTCACCGTCTATCGGACCGGGCACGGAACGCCCTTCCACATCCTCGACTGGCCTGAACGCGGGCGGCTCGACCGCCTTCGCTACAAGCTCGCCGCGCAGTGGAACCGACCCACGCTCGACCGGATGGCGGCGGCGGTCCGGGATTTCGAACCCGATCTCGTGAACACGCACTCGATCTCCGAGCTGCCGCCGGCGCTCTGGCCGATGCTTCGGCAGCTCGGACTGCCGATCGTGCACACGCTCCACGACTTCACCAGTCTCTGCACCAACGGCGCGATGGTGCGGGACGGCCGGCCTTGTGACGGTCAGCATCTCAAATGCCGCCTCTACGGTGGGATCCACCGGCGCTGTCAGCGCGCCGTGACGGCTCTGGCCGCCGTGGGCTCAGACATCCTCGAGCGTCATCTCGATGCCGGCTTCTTCAACGACGTGCCGCCGGCGCTTCGCCGGGTGATCTGGAATCCGATCCCGCCCGGCCTGCCGCCGGCACGGCGTCCGCGGGTTCCGGGGGCGCCGGTTCGGTTCGGCTATCTGGGTCGGATCGAGGCCGCCAAAGGCTTCGACACGCTCCTCGAAGCCTGCCGGAGCCTGCCGCGGGCAGGCTGGAGCCTCTCCGTTGCCGGCCGCGCCGTGGACGGGCTCGACCGCTACCGCGCCCGGGCCGAGGGCCTGCCCGCGACCTTCCTGGGCTACGCGGAGCGCGACGCCTTCCTGGATGGCATCGACTGCCTCGTCGTCCCCCCGATCTGGCCCGAACCCTTCGGCCGGACGGTGGCGGAAGCCTACGGGCGCGGCGTCCCGGTGATCGGAACCGCAAGCGGCGGCATCGGCGAGCAGGTCGGACCGGGGCCGTGGCTGGTGCCACCGGGCGATGCCCCGGCACTCGCCGCCGCGATGGCCCGGATCGTCGCGGAGCCCGCCCGCCTCGCAGAGGGGCTCGCCCGCGCCGCCCGCATCCGCGCCGGCACCGACCCGGTCGTCGTCGCGGCCGCCTATCTCGACCTCTACGCCGCGACCCGCGACGCGGCCCGCCCCGAACTGCCTCTCGAGCTTTCCGCGCGCGCGGAGCGCCCGCACCTCAGCGAGTGCCGTCCATGATGACCCCGACCCTGCCCTCGACCTATGCCCGGATCCTCACCGAGGAGCCGCGCTCCCAGGGCCAGGACCGGCCGAGCGATCAGGGCGCCGCACGCGCGGTGACCGGCCCCTTGCGGATCCTGCACCTCAGTGCCCTCTATCCGCCCTACATCGTGGGCGGCGCCGAGCGCTCGGTGGAGCACCTCGCCGAGGAACTGGTCGCCGCCGGCCACACGGTGGCAGCGGCCTGCATCGCCCGGGAGCCGGAGCCCAAGAGCGTACGCGGCGGCGTCACCGTCTACCGCATGGCGCACCACAACGATTTCTGGCTGGAGGACTGGCCCAAGGCGACCCGGTTCGGCCGCGCCTGGGCCAAGCTCAAGCAGCAATGGAATTTCGCCGTCGCGGCCGAGTTCGGCCGCGTCCTCGACGATTTCCGGCCCGACATCGTCAACACGCACTCGCTGCTCGACGTCTCGACCCTGGTCTGGCGCGAGGCGGCCAAGCGCGGGATCCCGATCGTCCACACGGTCTGCGAGTACGACCTGATCTGCGGCAACGCCGCCATGTTCCGGGACGGCAAGCCGTGCGACCGCTGGCATCTGGGATGCAAGGTCGTGAACGCCGCCAAGCAGATCACCAACCGGTCTGTGGACGCGGTCGTCTCCGTCGGCACCGAGATCCTCAAGACCCATGTCGATCACGGCCTGTTCGCGCATCTCGCGCCCGAGCGGCGCCGGGTGATCTTCTATTCCTGCACGGTCCCGGATGGGGATCCCGCGGCGCGGCGGCAGATCGACCGGACGGACCGGCCGATGACCTTCGGCTATCTCGGTCGGATCAACACCGAGAAGGGGGTCGGCACGATGATCGACGCCTTCCGCCGGATCGGCCCCGGCGACTGGCGCTGCCTCGTCGCCGGCCAGGCGATGGACGACTCCATCGCGCGTTTCACCGCGCAGGCCGAGGGCCTCCCCATCGAGTTCGTCGGATGGGCCAAGCCCGCCGACTTCCTCAGCGCCATCGACGTGCTCATCGTGCCCTCGTTCTGGGCCGAGCCTTCGCCGCGGACGATCTACGAGGCCTACACGATGGGCGTTCCGGTGATCGGCGCAGCCTCGGGCGGGATCCCCGAGCTGGTTGGTGAGGACAACGCCGAATGGCTGTTCACGCCGGGCGACGATGCCGATCTCGCGGCGCGGCTACGAAGCGTGATCGCCCGGGGGCGCAAAGACCTCCCGGACGAGCGCGCCTTCCAGCACGTGATCCGCGAGTCGACGTCCGAGCGCGTCGCCGAGAAGTATCTCGACCTCTATGCCGAACTCGTCGCCGAGCGCCGGGCGACCCGCCCGTGAGCGCCGCCGCGCCGGTGCTTTCGGAAGCCGCCGCTGCCGAAGAGGAGCCTGGGCTCGCCTCCGGCGCGGAGGTGACGCGCCGCTCGTTCGACGCCGCGCGCTGGGTGGCGGTCGCGTCCGTCGGCAACGTCGTCCTGAGCTTCGGGGTGTTCCTCGTGCTCGCCCGGCTGATCGGACCCGCCGAGTTCGGGATGGTGGCGATCGCCGCCGTCTTCATCGACATCCTGCAGATCGTCGCCCGCTGCGGCCTGCCCGACGCGGTCGTCCAGCGGGCAGACCTCGACGAGGACTTCGCCGCCACCGCCTTCTGGGTCATGCTCGCCACCGGCGCCCTCTGTGCCGTGGGGCTGGTCGCATTGTCCGGGCCGATCGCCTGGATCTTCGAGCTTCCGGCGCTGCAACCGGTCCTGTGCGCGCTGTCCGCCTGTTTCGTCATCACGGCCGCGGGCGCGATCCACGAGGCGCGGCTCCAGCGAAGCTTCGGCTTCCGCAAGCTCGCCCTGCGGGCGCTGGGCGCCAACATCCTCGGCGGCGCCGTCGCCCTCGTGCTGGCCCTCGACGGCTACGGTGTCTGGAGCCTCGTGGTTCAGCGCCTCGTCGCCGCGACGGCGACCACGCTCCTCACCTGGGTCGCGGCCCGCTGGATTCCGCCGCTGCGGCTGCACCTTGCCTCCGTGCGCGAGCAGATCGCGTTCGGCTCGCGGCTGTTCTGCACCTACCTGCTGCTCGTCGCCTCGATCCGGAGCCAGGAGGTGATCGCCGCCTATTTCCTGTCCGCGGCCGATGTCGGCTACCTGCGCCTCGCGTGGCGCTGCATCGACCTCGTGAGCCAAGTGGCGGTCATCCCGCTGACCACGGTCGGATTGACCACCTACGCGCGCCTGCAGGATCGGCCGGGCGAGCTGGCGACGGCCTTCTATGGCTTCACCGAGGCCTCGTCCTTCCTGGCGGTGCCCGCCTTCTTCGGCATGGCGGCCGTGGCCCCGACCCTCATCCCCTTCCTGTTCGGCGATCAGTGGCACGACGCGGCGCCGGTGCTCCGGATGCTGGCGTTCCTGGCCCCCGAATTCGTCGCCACCTCGATGCTGTGGATGATCTTCACGGCGCTGGGGCGGAACGGCATGGCCCTGCGGCTCGCGGGTGCGCAGTTCGGCCTCGGCGCCGTGGCGGCCGTCGTGACCGCGCCCTTCGGCCTCGCGGCCCTCGTCGCCGGGCACGTGGTGCGGGCCTACCTGTTCTCGCCCGCGATCGTCGCCAGTGCCGGGCGCATCGTCCCGGTGACGAATGGGCGCCTCGTCCGGATCCTGACGCCGATCACGCTCTGTGCCGGCGCGATGGCCGGGCTCGTGTTGCTCGTCCAGAGCCCGCTCGACGCCGCCCTCGGGGATCGGGTCGGCCTCTTCGCGGCAATCGGCACCGGAATCGTGGCCTATCTGGGTCTCGCCTGGTTCCTCATGCGGGACACGCTCCGCACGGCGCTCGGCTTCTTTCTGCGTCGCGCCGCCTGATCTGCACCCTCCGCCAACCTTTCTGGACGACATTGTCCGCCGAAGGTCGCGGCCGGCGGAGACGGCTCATCGGCGGCGGGTGCGCGTTCAGACGGTGCGGGACCATGACGGGACAGGCGGTGCCCATCGGAACAGGTGCGCCGGCCGCGTCCCTGCTGGCGGATCGCGTCGCGGTGTTCCTACTCGGCGCGGCCCTGAACTTCAACGTGTTGACCTCGACTTTCGGGCTGCCGTTTCAGCGCCTGTCCGACCTTCTCCCGTTTTTGCTCATCCCCTGGCTCGGGCTGCGCCGCGCCGTCATCGCGGAAGCTTTACGTCAGGCCGCGCCGCTCGCCGGCATCCTGGCGCTCGTCGCGGCCTCGCTGGTGCTGAAGGCGCACAAGCAGGCCGGCGACGTCTACCTGACCCTCGTCCTCCTGCTCTACGTGGTCCAGGCGTTCATCCTGCTGGTCATGTTCCGCGACCGGCGCGTCGAGGACGCGTTCTGCGTCGGCCTGCTCGCCGGCCTGCTCGCCTCCCTCGCCGTGCTGCTGCTCGCCGCTTCGGGCCTGCAGCTCGAAAAGTTCGGGCTCGCGGTCCCCACGGACGGGCTCGACGAGGAATTGAAGCTGTTCGTGCAGGACAAGCAGGGTGGCCTCTGGGCCTCGGGAAACGAGACCGGCCATGTCTTCGCCCTGGGCGGGGCGGCGGCCCTGGTGCTCAGCCTGCGCTATCGCCTGAAGGCGATCTATCTCGCCTATTTCGCGGCCCTGCTGGCGAGCTTCCCCTTCACCAACAACCGCGCCGGCCTGTTCATGCCGCTGCTGTTCCTCGGCCTGCTGATGCGGCGGAACCTCAAGGCGCCCGCCGTGCTGGCCGTGTTCGGTGTGCTCGGTCTTCTGCTCGTGGCCTGGGCGGTGACGGGGGAGATCCCTCTGCCGGGAACCCTGTCCCAGGCGATCGAGCGGCGCTTTGCCGAGGATCGCAACGTCACGGGCAATTTCGACGAGCGGTTCCTGTCGGGCGTGACCGCGCTCCAGCTCGTCGTTGAATACCCGTTCGGCGTCGGCGAGGTCGCCAGGCGGGAGGAACTTCAGGCGCTGACCGGCCTCGTGACGCCGCATAACGGCTTCGTCTCGCTGGCGCTTCAGAGCGGCATCGCGGTGGCGCTGCTGCTCCTCTCCGGCCTGGGCCGGATCCTGCTGGCGCCCGCCGCCTTCGGGCCGTTTCTGACCTACAGCGCCCTGTTCCTCATCCCGTCGCTGATGTTCGAGGAGCTGTCGGTCAACCAGTATTTCCTCTTCTTCATGGGCTTCATCCTGGCATCCCTCGCCCTGCCGCCCGACCGCGCGACATCCGCGACCGGCCAGCGACCCTGAGGGCCGGCCGCGCCGCCGCGATCTGCGACGGCGCGGCCGCTGCCATCACCGCATGACGAAGGGGTTCTCCGGCGCGTCGCGGCTGGTCGAGATCCAGACGCTCTTGGTCTCCAGGAACTCGCGGATCGACTCGATGCCGCTCTCGCGGCCGATGCCGGAGCGCTTCATGCCGCCGAACGGCATCATGTAGCTCACCGCCCGGTAGGTGTTCACCCAGACGGTGCCGGCCCGCAGCCCCTTCGACATCCGCATCGCGCGGCCGATATCCTGCGTCCAAACGCCGGCGGCGAGCCCGTAGATCACGTCGTTGCCGAGCCGGAGCGCCTCGGCCTCGTCCTCGAAGCCGATGATCGACAGGACCGGGCCGAACACCTCCTCCTGGGCGATGCGCATGTCGTTGGTGACGCCGGTGAAAATCGTCGGCTCGACGAACTGGCCGCCGAGCACGCCGGGACCGGAGGCGGGATTGCCGCCGAAGACGCAGCGGGCCCCTTCGCTCTTGGCCAGCGCGATGTAGTCGAGCACCTTCGTGTATTGCGGCGGCGTGGTGATCGGCCCGATATTGGTGTCCGCCTGCATCGGGTCGCCGAGCTTGGCGGTTCGGGCGAGTTCGATCAGTCGGTCGGTGAATTCCTGGCGGATGCTGTTCTGAACCAGCAGGCGCGAGCCGGCGATGCAGGTCTGCCCGGTGGCCGCGAAGATGCCCGAGATCGCGCCCGCGGCGGCGGCCTTCAGGTCGGCATCGGCGAAGACGATGTTGGGCGACTTGCCGCCGAGTTCCAGGGAGACGCGCTTGATCTGGCGCGCGGCCGCTTCGTAGACCTTCGCGCCGGTCACGTCAGAGCCCGTGAAAGTGATCTTGGCAACGTCCGGATGCTCGACGATCGCGCTGCCGGCCTCGCCGCCGAAGCCGGTGATGACGTTGAACATCCCGTCGGGCAGGCCGGCCTCCTTGGTGAGCCGGGCGAATTCCAGCGTGCTGGCTGAGGCGAACTCGGAGGGCTTCACCACGACCGCGCAGGCGGCCGCGAGCGCGGGCGCGCATTTCCAGGCCACGAACAGGAGCGGCGAGTTCCACGCCGTCAGCGCCCCGACCACGCCCACCGGCTCGTGCCGGGTGAACGCGAAGGTCTCGGGCTTGTCGATCGGCACCTGGGCGCCCTCGACCTTGTCGGCCAGCCCCGCATAGTACCACCACCATTCCGGCTGGTAGCGGGTCTGGCCGTACATCTCGGCGAACAGCTTGCCGTTGTCGCGGACCTCGACCTCGGCGAGAGCCTTCGCTTCGCGCTCCACGAGGTCGCCGATCCGGCGCAGCACCTTGCCGCGCGCGGTGGCCGTCATGGTGGCCCAGGGGCCCTCCCACATGGCGCGCTTGGCGGCGGCCACTGCCCGGTCGACATCGGCCCGCCCGGCACGCGGGATCCGGGCCCAGGGCTCACCACGATAGGGATCGATGGACTCGAACCACGAGCCCTCGACCGGATCGACGAATTGCCCGTCGATGTAGAGCTGGTAGGTCTTCACGGCGCGCTCCTCCGACTGCGGATGCGCGCCATATGGATCCGGGGCCCGCCTCCGGCGAGCCCGGCCGTCTCAGGCGTTGGCGCTGAGGCGCTTGATGTCGGCGTCGACCATCTCGGTGATCAGGGCCTCCAGGCTGGTCTCGGCCTCCCAGCCGAAGGTCGCCTTCGCCTTGGCGGGGTTGCCGAGCAACACCTCCACCTCCGCGGGCCGGAACAGCGCCGGGTCGATGACAAGGTGGTCGTCCATGGTCAGGCCGACATGCTTGAACGCGATCGCGCACATGTCCCGCACCGTCGTGGTCCGGCCGGTGGCGATCACGTAATCGTCCGGGCGGTCCTGCTGCAGCATCAGCCACATCGCCTGCACGTAGTCGCGGGCGTGACCCCAGTCGCGCTTGGCGTCGATGTTGCCGAGCCGCAGCTCCTTCTGCGTGCCGAGCTTGATCCGCGCCACCGCGTCCGTGACCTTGCGGGTCACGAACTCGACCCCGCGCAGCGGGCTCTCGTGGTTGAACAGGATCCCGTTCGAGGCGTGCAGCCCGAAGCTCTCGCGGTAGTTGATGGTCATCCAGTGGGCGTAGAGCTTGGCCACACCGTAGGGCGAGCGCGGGTAGAACGGCGTCGACTCGCTCTGCTTGGCCTCCTGGATCAGGCCGAACATCTCCGAGGTCGAGGCCTGGTAGTAGCGCGCCTGGGGGGCGACCGAGCGCAGGCATTCCAGCATGTGCGCGGCGCCGAGGCCGGTCACCTGCCCGGTGAGAAGCGGCTGCTGCCACGACGAGGTCACGAAGGACTGGGCGGCGAGGTTATAGATCTCGTCGGGCTTGGCGGCCTGGACGATGCGCATCAGCGCCGAGAGGTCGAGCAGGTTGCCGTCGACCAGCTCGACATCGTCGAGGATGCCGAGCCACTTCAACCGGTGGTCGAACACGCCGGCATGACTGGAACGCCGCACGATGCCGGTGACGGCGTAGCCCTTCTGCAGCAGCAGCTGTGCCAGATACGCGCCGTCCTGGCCCGTCACACCCGTGATCAGCGCTCGCTTGGCCGTCATGAACCCGTCCCGTCCCGAAGATGCCCGGCTGCTACGACCGCAACGGGCCGCGCGTCAAGGCGAGGTGTCGACATCAGTATTGTGCCAGGCGAGCGGGGCCGGACTGGCCCATCACCAGACTAGCGTCGCAGAGGCACGGCCAACCGCAATGGATGTGCGGCATATGTGCGGCGTGACTAAGGTCGCGCGAGCCAGTCCGTCACACCGCTGAGCGAGCGGAATTCCTCGACGGCGTGGACGCGTGCCGCCGGGAGGGCGGCCCGGGCCATCGTGGCGAGGGCATGCCCCGGTCCGAGTTCGAGCACGCGGTCCGCGCCGTACTCGCGACACGCCTCAAGGCAGGCGGCCCAGTCGATCGTGCGCGAGATCTGAAGCGCCAGCTTCTCGCGACCGTCCGCGTCGCGAAACACCGCGCTCCCGTCCAGCCCGCTGACCAGGCGCGGCGCGCGGGCCGGCGGACGGCGCGGCGACACCGCGGCGAGCGCGTCCCGGAAGGCCACCGTTGCGGCATCCAGCAGGGGCGTATGCGACGGCGTGTGGACGGGCAGGACCACGGCCCGCTGCGCGCCCGAGCCGGTCGCATCCCGGCACAGCGCCGCCAGCGCCTCGCGCGGACCGCCGACGACGCCGCTGTCGGCCGCGTTGCGGATGGCGATGTGGCAACCGTGGCGTGCCGCAAGATCCGCGAGCGCGTCGAGGCTCAGACCGCGGATCCCCGCCAGCCCGAACCCCGCGCCGGAAGCGGCATCCATGGCCTCCGCGCGTCGCGCAGCGAGAGCGAGCACGTCCGCGTGGTCGAGGCGTCCGGCGACGCCCCAGGCCGCGAGATCGCCGATGCTGTAGCCGGCCACGATCGAGCGGTCCGATGCCGCCCCGGCCAGCGCCCGCCACGCCGTCAGGGCGGCGACGCAGCACAGGATCTGACCGGTCCGATTCGCCTGCAGGTTGTCGCCGCCCGCGCGGGCCAAGTCGCGCGGATCGGTGCCGCCGAGAAGCGGTCTGGCGGAAGCGAACACGTCCTGCGCGGCCGGATGATCGGCCGTGAGGTCGAACATGGCCGGGTGCTGGCCGCCCTGCCCGGAGAGGAGGATCGCGAGGGTCATGCCGGGCCGGGGCCGCGCAGGCCCGCGACCGCCTGCAGGGCCAGACGGCCCAGGCTCTTGGCGAGCACCGAACCGTCTTCAGGCGCGTCGCGCAGCTCGCGCCAGTGCAGACCGGCGCCGTCCGGCAGCAGGATCTCCCCATCGATGCCCATCGGTGCCGTCTCAGCCACGGCGGCGATACCGTCGAGAAGACCGACCGGCACCGGAACTCGGCACGGCCAGAGCAGGTCGAGGTCGGAGGCGGCGCTCAGGTAGGTGAGGCCCGTGACAGCCTGCCAGAGGAGGCTGCCGAAGGGGCGCGGCACCAGGCCGTGCCGTCGGCCGAGCGCCGTGAGGGCGTCGACGGCCGGACCCCAGCACGCCGGGGCGTGGGCGGTGGCCTCGGTGAGGCTCACCGCCGGTACGGGCGACAGCGCGGATGCCGGCAGGGCAAGCCCGATCCGCCGCTTACCGTCCGCGGGCGGCAGCGGCAGGCCGAGCGGCACCGCGTCGCCGGTCTCCCCGGGAACACGGCGGCGGACGATCAAGGGCCGGCCCGCCGCGGCCCAGCCCTCCAGATGGGGGACGGCGCAGAGATCGGGCCGGTCCGCGCGCCACGCCGCCCAGGCCGCCGGATCGACGCGGACGAGGTCGTGGCGTCGGAAGGGCTCAGCCAAGGCGCGCCTGATCGGCGACGGCCGCCGCGACGGTGTGGGCGACCGGGCGGCCGCCCCGCTCGGCGCCCAGCCGGTCGCGGACGTCCTCCGCCTCCATCGTGTCGATCACCGCGCGGATCTGGCCGCCAAGGGGCCGGTCCGGGTCCAGAACGACGTGAACGGCACCGGCCGCCACCATGTTGTCGAGGCCGGGGGCGAAGACGGGGGTCGACTTGGCCATCTCCTCAAGGGTGTCGAGGGGCAGCTTGGTCACCCGGGCGACGGACGGCAGATCCATGACGCTGGGATTGGCCCCGGGCAGTGCCGCCAGGACCCGCGTCGCGAGGGCCGTGGCGATGAAGGCGCCGGCGGCCGAGTGGCCGTAGATCAGCCCGATCGTCGGATGGCCCGACCGATCCGCCAGGAGCAGCGCCTTGGCGAGATGGGCGAGGCATTCGTTGAGACCCAAAAGCTCGTCACGGCGGCTCATGCGTTGGCTGTCGGAATCCACCGCCACCAGGATCGGCGCGCGGTCGCCGGTGCGCACGGCATTGAGCACGGCGCGCGACAGGACGAGCGCCCCGTCGACGCCGAGGGGCGTGTCGCCGTCGATGCCCACCACGTGCATCGGGCCGTCCCCGAACGGACCGGTGCCGGTCACGAGGCCCTCGCGCACCGCGACCGCGTGGCCCTGCGGGAAGAGGGAGGCGAGGATCTCAGCGAGCGTCATGGTCGGCCTCCGGGCTCCGCGCCACGGTCTCCGCGAAGGCGTCCGTATCCATCGCCGGCACGGATTCTGGATCGTTCACGCCCAGGCGGGCCCAGACATCCGTGGCGTCGCGGCAATCGCCGAACCGGTCGATCCGGGTTTCCAGGCGGGCCTGCTCGGCCTCAAGGGTGTCCAGGTCGAAGGCCGGCGCGCGGCCGACGAGATCGCGGGCGGCCTTGCGGAAGGCCGAGACGGTGTCGGCGCAGAAGGCGTCGGCACCCCCGATCAGGCGGCGGTGCTTGCCGCCCATGGTGCGCCAGACTAGCGCCCGGTCGCGGGAATCGAATTCCTCCGCGCCCTTGTTGGTCTCGATGACCTCGGGGCCGGACACCGAGATGCGGCCGCCCTCCGAGACCGCGAGCCGCGAGCAGGTGCCGGCGATCAGGCCGCCGCCGCCGTAGCAGCCGGCCCGGCCGCCGATCAGCCCGATCACCGGGATGCCTGCGGCGCGCACATCGACGATGGCCCGCATGGCCTCGGCGATGGCCGTCTCGCCGGCATTAGCCTCCTGCAGGCGGACGCCGCCGGTGTCGAACAGGATCAGCACCGCCTTCGGCTTCAGCGCCAGGGCCGCCCGGAGCAGGCCGACCAGCTTGCCCCCATGCACCTCGCCGAAGGCCCCGCCCATGAAGCGGCCCTCCTGGGCGGCGATCAGGACCGGTTCGCCGTCGAGGCGCGCGCGGCCGACCACGATGCCGTCGTCGAAGGCGCGCGGCAGGTCGAACAGCGGCAGGTGCGGGCTCATGCGCCGCTCCGTCGGCGGCAGGAACTCGCGGAAGCTTCCCGGATCGGTGAGCGCCAGCACCCTCTGGCGGGCGGTGGCCTCGTACCAGCTCAGGGCGTCCGGATCGATGCTCGCGGCGCGGTCGCCAGCCATGGTCAGGCCTCCATCAGCCGCGCGCCCTGGAGCAGGCGCAGCGACACGGTGTCGGGGCGGGCACCGCCGTCGTTGATGCTGATGCGCAGGCCCCCGGGCTGCGCCCGGGCGACGAAATCGGCCACCACCGCCTCCCAGACGTCGCCGTAGCCGGCGATCGGGGTCTCGACGGCCACCTCGCAGGCATCCGGCGGCAGGACGCGCTCCAGCAGAATCTCCAGGTTGCCGGACGCCACGACGCCGGTGATCGCGCTCGGCACCGAGCCGGGCAGCGGCTTCTTCGTGGTGTGGCGGAAGGTCAGAGATTCCATGGCCGGCTCCTTGCCAGAGGACCCTTCATCGCGCGCCGCTCACCAGTTCCGGAACCGGGCCGGCGGCTCGTAGAGCCCGCCGGACCAATGCACGAGATCCTTGATCGACTTCGCGGCGAGCAGCGCCCGGTCGGCGTCCAGGGGCTCGATGCCGAGATCCTCGGGGCGACGGATGACACCCCGGGCGCGGAGCGCCTCCACCTTCGCCCGGTCCCGGCCGCGACCGACCTCGGTGTAGCCGGCGACGCCCCGGATCGCCTGCTCGCGCTCGTCCGCGTCCCGGCAGAGCAGGAGGTTCGCGATACCCTCCTCGGTGACGATGTGGGTCACGTCGTCGGCGTAGATCATGACCGGCGCCAGTTCGAGGCCGATTTTCTTCGCCAGTTCGAGGGCGTCGAGCTTCTCCACGAAGGTCGGGACCAGCTTGTCGCCGAAGGTCTCCACCAGCTGCACCACGAGTTTGCGCCCGCGCATCAGCGCCGGGTCGCCGACGATCTGGCCCTCACGGCCGGCCTTCATCCAGGCATCGGAGGGATGGCGCCGGCCATGCGGGTCCGAGCCCATGTTGGGGGCGCCCCCGAAACCCGCCACCCGGGACTGCGTGACGGTCGAGGAATGGCCCATCAGGTCGATCTGGAGCGTCGCCCCGATGAACATGTCGCAGGCGTAGAGACCGGCGGTCTGACAGAAGGCCCGGTTCGAGCGCAGACTTCCATCCGCGCCGGTGAAGAAGATGTCGGGCCGCTCACGGATGTAGCGGTCCATCCCGACCTCGGAGCCGAAGCAGTGGACCTGCTTGACCCAGCCGGATTCGATCGCCGGGATGAGGGTCGGGTGCGGGTTGAGCGCCCAGTGGGTGGCGATCTTGCCTTTCAGGCCGAGCTTCTCGCCGTAGGTCGGCAGCAGCAGCTCGATCGCCGCGGTCCCGAAACCGATTCCGTGGTTCAGCCGGCGGATGCCGTACTCGGCGTAGATCCCCTTGATCGCCATCATGGCGATTAGGATCTGGGTCTCGGTCATCGCCGCCGGATCGCGGGTGAAGAGCGGCTCGACGTAGAACGGCGTGTCGGCCTCGACCACGAAGTCCACCCGGTCGCCCGGGATGTCGACCCGCGGCACCGTGTCGACGATCTCGTTGACCTGCGCGACCACGACGCCGTTCTTGAAGGCGGTCGCCTCCACGACGGTCGGCGTGTCCTCGGTGTTCGGCCCCGTATACAGGTTGCCGTTCCGGTCGGCCGAAACGCCGGCGATCAGCGCCACGTTGGGCGTCAGATCGACGAAGTAGCGGGCGAACAGCTCCAGGTAGGTGTGGACCGCGCCGAGCTCGATCTGGCCGCCGTAGAGCATCTTGGCGATGCGGGCGCCCTGCGGACCGGAATACGAGTAGTCGAGCCGCTTCGCGATCCCGGTCTCGAACACGTCGAGGTGCTCGGGCAGCACGATCCCCGACTGGACCATGTGCAGGTCGTGGATCTTGTCGGGATCGCAGGCGCTCAGGCCGCGGGCGAGGCAGTCGGCCTGCTTCTGATTATCGCCCTCGAGACAGACACGGTCGCCGGGCCGCAGGATCGACTCCAGCAGGTCGACCACGGCCCCGGCCGGCACGACCTTGCCGTCCGCGTGGGCGCGCCCCGCCGCGATGCGCGCGTCCCGCGCCCGCCTCTCACCGCGCCACTCGCCCATCCGCGTGCTCCAACCGGTGTACCAAATGATATCTAGCGGTTGTTCCGGTATTTTCAAACCCGGCGCAATCACAGTTTCGTATACGGGATTGCGTGCGTGTGAACATATTGCATACTTCGCGCAACGGCCCCCGAGGCCGATCCGGGAAGGGAACGCGCCATGTTGCACGCGTCCACACGGCTGTCGGATGCGGCCGGAAGCGCCGCTCCAGTGAACGGGCAACGCCGATGATCGTCCTCGGTGTCGCCCTGCTCGCCGCCGCCACGCTGATCGGCGTGTATCTCGGCGACCTTCTTGGCCTCGCTCTCGGCGTCAAGGCGAATGTCGGCGGCGTCGGCATCGCCATGATCCTGCTCATCGCCGCGCGCCTGTGGCTGTCGCACCGGGGTCGCCTGACCAAAGGGGTCCAGTTCGGCGTCGAATTCTGGGCGGGGATGTACATCCCGATCGTGGTCGCCATGGCGGCCCAGCAGAACGTCGTGGCGGCCGTGAGCGGCGGTCCGATCGTGCTGATCGCGGCGACAGGCTCCCTGGTCCTGTGCTTCGGCGCCGTCGCCCTGCTCAGCCGGATCGGACGGCGCGATCCCGGCAGCGACGCCGTGGAGCATGGCGGCTCCGTGATCGGCGGCGACGCCGAGCCCGAAGCGGTGGCGCCGGCCGCCGCGCCCGGCGCCAGGAAGGGGTGAACGCCATGGGACACGACATCTGGCACGGCATCGAGCACGTCTTCGTCGAGCAGAGCCTCGTGGCCGCCTTCGCGGTGGTCGGCGCGCTGATCCTCGTCTCGAACTACGCCGCCAAGCGCCTCACCAAGGGCCGCGTCCACGGCTCCGCGATCGCGATCGTGCTGGGGCTGGCGCTCGCCTATCTCGGCGGGCTCTACACGGGCGGGAAGAAGGGCCTCGCCGACATCCCGGCGCTTGCCGGGATCGGCCTGATGGGCGGGGCGATGCTGCGCGACTTCGCCATCGTCGCCACCGCCTTCGAGGTGGACGTGATCGAGGCGCGGCGTGCGGGCCTGCTGGGCGTCCTGGCCCTCGCCCTCGGGACGATCCTGCCGTTCATCGTCGGCACCCTGACCGCCGTGGCCTTCGGCTATCACGACGCGGTCTCGATCACGACGATCGGCGCGGGGGCGATCACCTACATCGTCGGGCCCGTCACCGGCGCGGCGATCGGCGCGGATTCCACCGTGATGGCGCTGTCCATCGCGACCGGGGTGACCAAGGCGGTCATGGTCATGGTCGGGACGCCCCTGGTGGCCCGGTTGATCGGCCTCGACAACCCGCGCTCCGCGATGGCGTATGGTGGCCTGATGGGCACGGTCAGCGGGGTCGCGGGCGGCCTCGCGGCGACCGATCCGAAGCTCGTCCCCTACGGCGCGCTGACGGCGACGTTCCACACCGGAATCGGCTGCCTCGTCGGCCCCTCGATCCTGTTCCTGACGGTGCGGGCCCTGGTCGGCTGAAGCGGCTTCGTTCCGGCGCGTCCGGTCGCGATGCGGATTCGCCCGTGCGGATTAGGGTATGGTTCCGCATCGTCTTCCCGAAGACTGGCAGGCGCCGCTCATGGGATGATTGAGGAACGGCGGATGCACGGCGACTTTCAGAAGATCGACAGCGGGCTGCTCTCGGACCGGATCCGCGACGCGCTCACCGACGCCATCGCGTCAGGGACTATCGCGGCCGGCACGGCCCTCGACGAGCAGAACCTGGCCGATCGCTACGGCGCGTCGCGCACGCCCGTCCGGGAGGCGCTGCGCCAGCTCGCGGCCTCGGGGCTCGTGGAGATCCGGCCCCGCCGGGGCGTCGTGGTGGTGCGCCTCACGCCGCAGCGGATCGCCGACATGTTCGAGACGACCGCCGAGATCGAGGCGATGTGCGCCCGGCTCGCCACCTACCGGATGACGCCCCTGGAGCGCGGGGAGCTCATGGAGCTTCACGAGGAATCCGCCAAGGCGGTCGAGGCGGGCGACGTCGACGCCTACGACCGGTTCAACCGCGCCTTCCACGAGGCGCTCTACACGGCGACCCACAACGGCTTCATGGCCGAGCAGGCCCTGGCGATCCGCGAGCGCCTCGCCGCGTTCCGGCGCACGCAGCTCCGCCACGCCGACCGGATCCGCCGTTCGCGGGAGGAACACGGCGAGATCCTGGCGGCGATCGCCGAAGGGGACGGCGAGACGGCCGCCCGGCGAATGCGCGCGCACATGCTCCGGGCGGCGGCGGCGCTGGGGCGCTACATCGCCGAGACGGAATGAGGTTTTCGGCGGCGATGATCGGTCCGGCGCGGCAACCCGGCCCCGGACGGTCTCACGGTTGCGCGAAGACCAGTCCGACCACGAACCGAAAGGGCCTCGAACGGTCGATCAGCACCGGCAGCCGGTGACGGTCGTGTTCAAGGGGACCGGCGTCGTGCCCGCATCCACGTCAGTCCAGAGGGGGTGAGGCTTCCCGGCAATCCCGCCGCTGTCGGCGCCGCCGGGGTCGGATTGCGGTCCGCGAATGGCTCGCGCGCGGCGTCGGAATGCGAACCGGTTCGACAGTGCAGGCGTCCGGCTCCTTTTCGTTCACGTGGTGTCGTTCACGTGCGCGGACTCACCCCGCCGAGCGCGTCGGCGAGCTTTCCGATATGCTCGGCCGCCCGCCCGATTCCGACGGCCGCCCGCTCGGCATCCTCCGCTCGCCCACGCTCGGCAGCCTCGGCAGCGGCGCGCAGCGCCGCGACGTCGGTCTCTAGGGTCGCGTACCGCATGCGCAGCTCCGCGAGCTCGTCGACGATGGTCAACGCCGCCATGACCTGAAGGCGCATGTCCCCGATCTCGCCGAAGCTCTTGCGCATCTCGCCGATGCGCCCATCGAGGGTGGCGGCGAGGCCGGTGAGATGCGCCTCCTCCCCCTCCCCGCAGGCCATGCGGTAAGAGCGGCCATCAATGGTCACGTTGATCTGCGGCAAAGGCGGCTCCGCTGTGCGCTCGACAGGCGTAGGCGTGGGGATCAGGCGCGCCCGAGCACATCCTGGACGGTCTCGATCGCCCGGTCGAGCCGATGCCCGACCTCCCCCGTGGTCGCCGAGACGGTGGCGAGACGGGCGCTCGCAGCGTCGAGAGCCGCGGCGAGGCGGGCCCGATCCTCGTCCATCAGCGCGAGTTCCGCATCCCGGTCGTCGGGCTGCGCGGCCACCTCAAGGCGGCGCTGGACGACGGCATCCAGGCGGTTGATGGCCGCCTCGAGGCGGCGGAGGGCGTCGTCGATGGAACGGAGCTCGGTCTCGTCGGCCATGGTTCTGTGTCTACCTCGACAGCAAGCTTTCCGTCGAATGCAGCCGAAATTCCAGGGGGAAATGGCCTTCGATCCCCGATCCGGGTGAACTCCGAATGGATCGTGCCGATCCCTGTTTATTGGACGGTGGATCGAAGGTCTTTGTCACGGCGACGCGTTTGACAGGTCGAGGCTCCATGCTAGACAGCCGCGCGATCCCGAGAGGGACCGCGCGAGACATGCCGGAGGGCCGGTCCGCGACAGTTCCGAGGCCTCAGCCGGCACCGTCCGATCCGACGGTCACGCGCGTGGAAGCCCGGCCTCTCCCGGTCCGGTTCATCGCAGGTTCAAACCCGCCCGCACAGATCCCGCCCGGCCCGGCCCGGACGGTATGGCGGGCCGCCGAGACCGCTCCGCGGACCATCCCCCAGGTCCGGCGCGCGGCGAGCCGCATCAGGAAGGAGTCACGCCGTGACGAAGGTTGCCATCAACGGGTTCGGACGCATCGGCCGCAACGTCCTGCGCGCGATCGCGGAGGCCGGCCGCAGCGACATCGAGGTCGTGGCGATCAACGATCTCGGCCCGGTGGAGACCAACGCCCACCTGCTCCGCTACGACTCAGTGCACGGCCGCTTCCCCGGCGAGGTCGCCGTGGACGGCGAGTTCCTGGTGGTGAACGGCAAGCGCATCAAGGTCACGGCCGTGCGCAACCCGGCCGAGCTGCCGCACCGCGACCTCGGCGTCGACATCGCGCTGGAATGCACCGGCATCTTCACCTCGAAGGACAAGGCGAAGGCCCATCTCGACGCCGGCGCCAAGCGCGTCCTCGTCTCGGCCCCGGCCGACGGCGCCGACCTGACGGTGGTCTACGGCGTCAACCACGACAAGCTCACGGGCGAGCACCACGTCGTGTCGAACGCCTCCTGCACCACCAACTGCCTGGCGCCGGTCGCCCAGGTGCTGGACGCCGCGGTCGGCATCGAGCGCGGCTTCATGACCACGATCCACTCCTACACCAACGACCAGCCCTCGCTGGACCAGATGCACAAGGATCTCTACCGGGCCCGCGCCGCGGCGCTCTCGATGATCCCGACCTCGACCGGCGCCGCGAAGGCCGTCGGCCTCGTGCTGCCGGAGCTGAAGGGCAAGCTCGACGGGACCGCGATCCGCGTGCCGACCCCGAACGTCTCGGCGGTGGACCTCGTCTTCACGGCCAAGCGCGCGACGACGGTCCAGGAGATCAACGACGCCATCAAGGCCGCCGCAGCCGGCCCGCTCAAGGGCGTGCTGGGCGTCACCGACCGGCCGAACGTCTCGATCGACTTCAACCACGATCCCCATTCCTCGACCTTCCACCTCGACCAGACCAAGGTGATGGACGGCGTGCTGGTGCGCATCCTGACCTGGTACGACAACGAGTGGGGCTTCTCGAACCGCATGGCCGACACCGCCGTGGCGATGGCCAAGCTCATCTGAGCCGGACTGCAGCGGTCGCCGCCTCCTGAGAGGTCGGCGGCCGCACCACTCTTCGGACGGCCTTTCTTCGAACCAGGGACTCTCCAGGGATGACCGACGCTTCGCAGGGCACGTCGAGCGGGCCGGCTGCCGTGCCGCCCGCCCCCAAGCCGGCTCCGCCGCCGCCCGCCACACCCGCCGCCGCACCGACCGCGGCCCCTGCCGCACCCGCGGTCCCATCCCACCCGCTTCCGGCCAACCAGCTCTTCGATCAGCTCGCGCGGATCGAGGACAAGTGTTCGCGGATCGAGGACAAGTATGCCCGCTCCGAGGCACTGCTGTCCCGAGTCGAGGACAAGGTCGAGAATGCGGCGAACCGGATGAATGAATCGGCGCGCCAGTCCGACCTGGCGGCGCTCCGGACGGAGATGCGCGGCCTCGCCGAGCGCACCCGGCGCCTGCCCGGGACCGGCGCCCTCGTCCTTACCGCCGTGATCACCGCCATCCTGACCGTGGTCCTGATGGTCGCCGTCCAGCGTCTGAATCTCGACCGCCTGCTGCCGCAGCGGGCCACCATCGGCACCACCGCGCAGTAATCGCCCTCGCCCCGCACAGGACCGCACCAGACCGCATGAGCGCCTTCCGCACCCTCGACGATGCCGGCTCCCTCAAGGGCAAGCGGGTACTCATGCGCGTCGATCTGAACGTGCCCATGGAAAACGGGCGGGTGACCGACGCGACCCGCATCGCGCGCGTCGCGCCGACGATACGCGAGGTCGCCGAGCAGGGCGCCAGGGTGATCCTGCTGGCTCATTTCGGCCGGCCGAAGGGCAAGCGCGAGCCGAAGGATTCGCTGGAGCCGGTAGTCCCGGCCCTCGGCGCGGCCCTCGGGCACACCGTCGCCTTCGCGGCGGATTGCGTGGGCGACGCCGCCGCGCAGGCGGTGGCGGCCCTGAAGGACGGCGACGTCCTCCTCCTGGAGAACACCCGCTATCATCCCGGCGAGGAGAAGAACGACGCGGCTTTCGCGGACGCCCTGGCGGCGAACGGCGACGTCTACGTCAACGAGGCCTTCTCGGCAGCCCACCGCGCCCACGCCTCCACCGAGGGTCTGGCGCACCGGTTGCCGGCCTATGCCGGCCGCGAGATGCAGGCCGAGCTCGACGCGCTGACCAAGGGCCTGGAATCGCCCCAGCGCCCGGTGATCGCGCTGGTCGGCGGCGCCAAGGTCTCGTCCAAGATCGATCTCCTGGAGAACCTCGTCGCCAAGGTCGACATGCTGGTGATCGGCGGCGGCATGGCCAACACGTTCCTGCACGCGCAGGGCAAGGCGGTGGGCAAGTCCCTCTGTGAGAAGGATCTCGCCGAGACCGCCACGCGCATCCTGGCGGCGGCCGAGAAGGCCGGCTGCCGGATCATCCTGCCGGTCGACGCGGTCGCCGCGACCGAGTTCAAGGCGCAGGCTCCCCACGAGACCGTGCCGGTGGATTCCGTGCCGGACGCGAGCATGATCCTCGATGCCGGTCCGCGCTCGGTCGCCGAGATCAATGCCGCCATCGACGGGGCCAAGACCCTGGTGTGGAACGGCCCGCTGGGCGCCTTCGAGCTGACCCCATTCGACGCCGCCACCGTGGCCGCCGCCAAGCACGCGGCCGCGCGGACGAAGGATGGCCAGCTCGTCTCGGTTGCGGGCGGCGGCGACACCGTGGCCGCGCTCAACCATGCCGGCGTGGCGCAGGACTTCACCTACGTCTCGACCGCCGGCGGCGCCTTCCTCGAATGGCTTGAGGGCAAGGCCCTCCCGGGCGTCGAGGCGCTGCGGGCGAAGGGCTGAGACGGCCACCTTGCGCTCCTCCCCCATTGGCCCGACCCTATCTATACTGCCGGCCTTGATCAGCCGGGGGGCCGGGGCGATGGGTGACGATGGGGAGAACGGGACCCTCAAGAATCTAAGGGGCATCCAGGCGAGCCTGGCGGATCTGCGGTCCGAGACGGTGACGCGCTTCGACAGGCTCGAGGCGCGGATCGATCGTCTGAACGCGGCCGGGATGCGCGTGACGATGCGGGCCACGGCGGTAAGGTCTGACGCGCGGGTCAGCGAGGTCGAGGACCGCGTCGCGTCCCTGGTGAGCCGGACCGACCGGGGATCATCCGCCGAAAGAATGGCCTGCGCCGCGTCGGAGATTGACCGAAAGCAAGGCACCCGGCAGAGCGAAACGATACAGCCCAGCTGAGGGCCTCACCGCGCCTCCGGCGATCGGTCGGACAACGAAACGGGAAACGGGAAGACACGCACGATGGCACGCATCACCCTCCGGCAGCTCCTTGATCACGCCGCTGAGTACGAGTACGGCGTGCCCGCCTTCAACCTGAACAACATGGAACAGGGGCTCGCCATCATGGCGGCCGCCGATGCCACCGACTCGCCGGTGATCCTCCAGGCGAGCCGTGGCGCCCGCGCCTACGCCAACGACGTCGTGCTGGCCAAGCTGATCGACGGCCTCGTCGAGATCTACCCGCACATCCCCGTCTGCATGCATCTCGACCACGGCAACAACGAAGCCACCTGCGCCACCGCGATCCAGTATGGCTTCACCTCGGTGATGATGGACGGCTCGCTGAAGGCCGACGGCAAGACCCCGGCCGACTACAACTACAACGTCGAGATCACCCGCAACGTCACCAAGATGGCCCACTGGGCCGGCGTCTCGGTCGAGGGTGAGCTGGGCGTGCTCGGCTCGCTGGAGAGCGGCCAGGGCGAGGCCGAGGACGGCCACGGCGCCGAGGGTACGCTCAGCCACGACCAGCTCCTGACCGACCCGGAGGAGGCCGTGAAGTTCGTCGAGGCCACCAAGGTGGACGCGCTGGCGGTGGCCATGGGCACGAGCCACGGCGCCTACAAGTTCACCCGCAAGCCCGACGGCGAGGTGCTGGCGATGAACGTGATCGAGGAGATCCACCGCCGCCTGCCGACGACCCACCTCGTCATGCACGGCTCCTCGTCGGTGCCGCAGGACCTGCAGGACATCATCAACCAGTACGGCGGCCAGATGAAGCCGACCTGGGGTGTTCCGGTCGAGGAGATCCAGCGCGGCATCAAGCACGGCGTGCGCAAGATCAACATCGACACCGACAACCGCATGGCGATGACCGGTCAGATCCGGAAGGTCCTCACCGAGAACCCCTCCGAGTTCGACCCGCGCAAGTACCTGAAGCCCGCCATGGAGGCGATGACCAAGCTCTGCAAGCAGCGCTTCGAGGAGTTCAACACCGCCGGCAAGGGCTCGAAGATCCGGCCGATCTCGGTCGCCGAGATGGCCAAGCGCTACGCCAGCGGCGCCCTGGATCCGAAGATCGGCGCGCGGTAAGGCGCCGGTTGTCGCCCCCGATGAGCACCAGTGCCCGCCTCGCCCTTCTCGGACCGCACGGTCTCGACGCCGAGGGACTCGAAGGCTTCGTGGCGGCCCTGAAGGCCGCCTGCGAAGCGGGCGATGTCGCCGCCGTAATCCTGCGGCTCGCCGCCACCGACGAGCGCGGGCTGACGGCCCGCGTGAAGGCGGTCGCTCCGGTGGCGCAGGAGCGGGGCGCGGCCCTGGTCGTGGCCTGTCCGGGTTTCACGGGTGATCTCGCCACGGTGGCGATCCGCGGCGGCGCCGACGGCATCCATGTCGACAAGCCGCGCGACCTGAAGGATCTGCGCGGCCGGCTGCGCGACGGGCGCATCCTCGGTGCTGGAGGCATCGAGACCAAGCATGGCGCCATGGAAGCCGGCGAGGCGGGTATCGACTATCTGATGTTCGGCGGGCTGTATCCGGACGGTGTCGCGCCGGAGGCTGAGACCGTCCGGGCCCGCGCCACCTGGTGGGCTGAAATCTTCGAGACGCCGTGCATCGCGGTGGCCGTCGCCGCCGACGAGATCGGGCCGCTCGGCGCGACAGGCGCGGAGTTCGTGGGATTGGAGAGCGGCCTCTGGCTGTCGGATCCGGCAGCTGTCGAGCGGGCCCAGCGCGTCCTTCGGGAGGCTGCCGCGTGAGGCGCCGCAACGCCCGTCATCTGTTGGCTTTCGTCGGAGCGGCAGTGCTCGCACTGCCGACCTGGGCCGTCTCCGCTCCGGCCGACCCGGCCGCGGCCGCGGCGCCCGGATCGATCGGGTCCCCCGCGCAGACCGGCAAGAAGCCGATGCCGGAACTGCCGAGCCCCTATACGCCGAACTACACCCGGGGCGCCGTGCCGCCGCAGGGCGGTCAGCCGCCGGATCTCGCCTACGGCGCCTATCAGAAGGGCCAGTACGTCACGGCCTTCCGCGAGGCGACGAAGCGCATCGAGGCGAATCCGAAGGACGCCGCCGCCATGACGCTTCTCGGGGAGCTGTACAACCAGGGCCTCGGCGTGAAGCAGGACCCGGTGAAGGCCGCCGACTGGTATCGTCTGGCCGCCGCACAGAACGACCCGTCCGCCATGGCATCCCTCGGGCTCATGGCGCTCGACGGACGCGGTATGCCGAAGGATCCGAAGGCCGGGCGCCGATGGCTGGAACAGGCCACGTCCCAAGGCTCGCCGACCGCCGCCTACAATCTCGGCCTGATCCTGATCGGCACCGGGGCCACGGCCGACGAGGCGGCGGCCGCCGCGCAGTTCCGCAAGGCGGCCGATGCGGAGATCGGCCCCGCCCAGCACGATCTGGGCGTTCTCTACCTCCAGGGTCGCGGGGTACCGAAGGATCCGTCCAAGGCGGCGGAGTTGTTCAGGCGCGGCGCCGACAATGGCGATCTCGCCAGTGAGGTCGAGTACGCGATCCTTCTGTTCAACGGCACCGGCGTCACCAAGGACGAGCGGGCGGCCGCCCGCTATTTCCTGCACGCAGCCTCGCGCGGCAACGCCATCGCGCAGAACCGCGTCGCGCGCCTCTACGCGGTCGGCCGTGGCATCGCCAAGAATCCCGTCGAGGCTGCGGCCTGGAACCTTGCCGCTGCCGGACAGGGCCTGTCCGACGCGTGGCTGGATCAGACGCTGTCCGGCCTTTCCGCCGACGAGCGCTCGCGCGCCGAGCGCCTCGCCAATGAGCGGATCGAACAGCGCTGAGCGCTACCCCTCGGCCTTGGACCAGTCGACGCCGGCCTCGAGGTGCGGCAGCAGGACGACGCTCTCCTGCTCGTTGGGATCCGTCCGGGCGATCACGGCGGTGACGGGCTCCGTCTGGCTGCGGTTGTAAGGCAGGTGCGGCACGTCGGCGGCGATATAGACGAACTCGCCGGCCCCCGCGATCGCGTGATGCTCCAGCCGCTCGCCCCAGAAACAGCCTGACACCCCCGACAGCACGTAGATTGCCGTCTCGTGCGATTCGTGCTTGTGCGCATGGGCACGCTCCCCAGGCGGTATCTCCAGGAGCTGCATGTGCAGCGCCTTCGAGCCCACGGCTTCGGCGGAGACCGCCGGCCGGTAGATGTGCCCCTGCTTGCCGCGGAAGGGCGCACTCTCGCGAAGCACCCGGAAACCCTGCTCCCCTTGACCGGACACGGAACTCATGGACCTTCCTCCACTCTGAAGGCGGGATCGACCGGGATCTGCATGCCGTTCACCAGCGCGTTGGTCTGGTTGGCCATGCCGACCACCGCCAGGAACTCGCCGTGCTGCGCGTCCGTCAAGCCCTTGGCCCGCGCAGCGGCGGTGTGGGAATGGATGCAGTACGGGCATCCATTGGCGATCGAGACCGCGATGTAGACCAGCTCTTTGGTCAGGGGATCGAGTGTTCCCGGTCCCATGACGGTCTTCAGGACGGACCAAGTCCGTTCGAGCAGTGCCGGATCGTTGGCGAGGCCCCGCCAGAAATTGTTGATGAAGTCGGAGCCGCGGGTCGCCCGGATGTCGGCGAACACGGCGCCGATGCGCGGGTCGGTTTCGGCCTCGGCATCGGACCAGAGTTTGACGGTGGCCATCGTGCCCCCTCCCCGCGAAGCTCGTCCTCAGAGTTTGCAGGCCCCTTCGAGGGCCCGGTTCTCCGCGTCGGAGAACAGGCGCGAGCGAATATGGAAGCGCTTCTCGCGTCCATTCTCCAGCGAGAACATGCCGCCGCGCCCCGGCACCACATCGAGGAGCAGGTGGGTGTGCTTCCAGACCTCGAATTGCGACCGGCTGATGAAGAACTCGGCGCCGCCGACGGTGCCGAGTCGGACGTCCCCGTCGCTCACCAGGAAATCACCGACGGGGTAGCACATGGGCGAAGAGCCGTCGCAGCAGCCGCCGGACTGATGGAACATGACCGGGCCGTACTCGCTCCGCAACTCGTCGATGAGGGCGAGAGCCGCCGGGGTGGCGGTCACCCGCAGGGGTGTTCCGTCGGCGCCGGCCTGCTCGGCGACGTTGGCGTCCAAGGTCTGATCCGAATTCATGCCATCCTCCCCAGTCGATGTTGAAATATGCGCGGTTGCCGGCGGGTTTCCACCGCAACGCGAGCGAATGCAGGTCCCGAAACGTCGCGATGCGCGTTGTGTCGACGGAGGGCGGCGGTTGCCGCCCGACGCCTCGGGAGCGCCCGTCATGTCAGTTCTCAGAAAAGCCGCCTGCGTTGTCCTTGCCCTGACCGGTCTTGCCGGGCCCGCCGCCGCCGAACCGCTGTCGCTCCGCGTCCAGCCGCGCGAACAGCCGCTGTTCGTCCAGCATGCGTGGCGCGTCGCGGGGAATCCCAACGTCACGCCCGACAATCCCATGGGTGTCGTCGGCTGGGACGGTCCGCCGGACGACGTGCCCAGCGTCAGCGGCGATGCCGGCCCGATGGCGCCGGGCTCGATCGTCAACGCCCCCTTCGAGGGCTACGGCTACGGCCTCTACTGAGCGCGGTGTTGCTGGATCGAAAAAGCCCCGGCCGTGAGGCCGGGGCTGAAGTTGTCTCGGGGGGTTAACCCGGGAAGAAGCTCAGAAGAAACCGAGCTTCTTGGCCGAGTAGCTGACCAGCATGTTCTTGGTCTGCTGGTAGTGATCGAGCATCATCTTGTGGGTCTCACGGCCGATGCCGGACTGCTTGTAGCCGCCGAAGGCCGCGTGAGCCGGGTAGGCGTGGTAGCAGTTCGTCCAGACGCGGCCGGCCTGGATCGCCCGGCCGAAGCGATAGGCGCGGGTTCCGTCGCGGGTCCAGACGCCGGCGCCGAGGCCGTAGAGCGTGTCGTTGGCGATCGCGAGCGCCTCGGCATCGTCCTTGAAGGTCGTGACCGACAGGACCGGGCCGAAGATCTCCTCCTGGAAGATCCGCATCTTGTTGTGGCCGCGGAACACCGTCGGCTTCACGTAGAAGCCCTCGGCGAACTCGCCCTCCTTGACGTTGCGCTCGCCGCCGGTGAGCAGCTGGGCGCCCTCCTGCTTGCCGATGTCGATGTAGCTGAGGATCTTCTCCATCTGCTCGCCCGAAGCCTGGGCGCCGATCATCGTGGCCGGATCGAGGGGCGAGCCCTGCGTGATCGCCTCGACGCGCTTCACCGCCCGCTCCATGAAGCGGTCGTAGATCGACTCATGGACGAGCGCGCGGCTCGGGCAGGTGCAGACCTCGCCCTGGTTGAGGGCGAACATCGTGAAGCCTTCGAGCGCCTTGTCGAAGAAGTCGTCGTCCTCGTTCGCCACGTCGGCAAAGAAGATGTTCGGCGACTTGCCACCGAGTTCCAGCGTCACCGGGATCAGGTTCTGCGACGCATACTGCATGATGAGGCGGCCGGTGGTCGTCTCACCCGTGAAGGCGATCTTGGCGATCCGCGGCGAGGAGGCGAGCGGCTTGCCGGCCTCCAGGCCGAAGCCGTTGACGATGTTGAGCACGCCCGGCGGCAGCAGGTCGCCGATGATCTCGGCCAGCACCAGCACAGAGGCCGGGGTCTGCTCGGCGGGCTTCAAGACCACGCAATTGCCGGCGGCGAGCGCCGGGGCGAGCTTCCACACCGCCATCAGGATCGGGAAGTTCCACGGGATGATCTGGCCGACCACGCCCAGCGGCTCGTGGAAATGGTAGGCGACCGTGTCGTGGTCGATCTCGGAGATCGAGCCTTCCTGCGCCCGCACGCAGCCGGCGAAGTAGCGGAAATGGTCGATGGCCAGCGGGATGTCGGCGTGGGTCGTCTCGCGGATCGGCTTGCCGTTGTCCCAGGTCTCGGCGAGGGCGAGCAGATCGAGGTTCTCCTCCATCCGGTCGGCCATCTTGAGGAGGATGCGGGCGCGCTCGGCCGGCGCCGTGCGGCCCCAGGCCTCCTTTGCGGCGTGGGCGGCGTCGAGCGCCTTCTCGACGTCCTGCGCGTCGGAGCGGGCCACCTCGCACACCACCTTGCCGGTAATCGGGGAGGTGTTCTCGAAGTAGCGGCCGGCCGCGGGGGCGACCCACTGGCCGCCGATGAAGTTCTCGTAGCGGGCCGAGAACGGCGACTTGACCTTGGCGTCGCCGAGGAATTCCGGCTTGTTCATCGCTGTGTTCCCTCCATAGGCCCCGGCCTCGCGAACCGCGGCTCTTGGGCTTAAGCTGGCGCTCGGGCGACCGATCGTCGGGGCCGCATCCGCTTCCGCTCTGTTCGCAGCCAATGGCTTTTGGCCTGCCGAATCAAGGTGGACTTTTGGCCAGTGCGCGAGTGGGCCGATCCTACGCTCTTCCGGACCTCACCGCGAGCGGACAGATATCCTCGGCGTCGGAGTGGTCCGAGCCGCCTTCAAAGGCCATTCCAGCGTCCCGATGACCGTTCGACTCACCACCGATCGACGAAGACTCCGATGCGCCTGCTTACCTGAGCAGGGCGAGCGGAGCGGCCGCCGCCGCGAGCGGCAGCGCCGCCAGTGCCGCGTTGCGCAGCCAGGTCGGCCGATAGGCGATGAACGCCACCACGATTAAGGCGGACCCGGTCAGCGATCCGATCCACTGCACCGGGCCGAAATTCCAGCCAGCCGCCGCGATGGCCGCCGCGAACGAGAGGGCGAGCCCGCACCAGCCTGCCATCCGCAAGCTGGCGACGCGCCGGTCCGGGACGCTGATCCGGTAGGCCGCCCGGTGATGCCGGTCGAGGCTGAGGGCCAGGGCGGCGAAGCCCGAGAAGCTCAGGAGAAGGCTGAGGATCAGTGCGGCCGCGGTCATGCCTCCGCCGCCCGGGACAGGCTGGGCTGGCCGTGCCGCGATTCCGCCGGCCGTCGCCGTGCCGCCAGCCGGGAGCCCGCGACAAGGGCCAGACCCACAGCCGCCATCGCCGCATCGAAACCGAGGAACCGGTTCTGGCCGACGAGGACCGCATCGACCAACGGGATCGCCAGGAAGGCGCAGGCCGCCACCCCGAGGGCGATCGGCCACGCTCGCTGTCGCGGATACAGGGCTGCGGCGAGCGCCGCGGCGACCCAGGCGGCGAAGAATACGCGGACCTCCCAATCGGCCCGGGCCTCGAGCCCGTAGGGCAGCAGACGGTTGGCCAGAAAATAGGCCGCGAGTCCCACCGGCAGCCCCGCGATGGTGCCGAGGTTGAGGAATCGCACGAGCCGTAGACCGAATCGGTCGGGATCCGCGCCCTTGGGCGCCCGCGCCACGGTCCAGAGGACCAGCCCGCTCGCAACCGTGGCCGCGCCCATCACGCCGCAGAGGAAGAACACGAGACGCAACGGAGCGGACGCGAAATGCGCCTCGTGCAGCCCCGCCATCACGGCGGCCGTCCGGGTCGCAGCGCCGGCTTCGCTGACGCGCGCGAGTTCCGCGCCGGTTCCGGCCGCATAGACGATCTGCGGATGGAGATGCGCGAGCCCATGCGGCTCCTCGAAATACGCCGTCGCGGTCGCGTTGGCGTCCCCGGGAAGCGTCACCATCAGCATCTCGGGCGTCTCGCCGCCCGCCGCGCTGGCGCGCGCCACGATCTCGCCCAAGGGGAGCGGCACGCCCGGACGCCCGGCGGGGCCGGCTCCCGGCGCCGCCAATCCCGCCTCCGCATAGTACCGGAGCAGGTCGTCGCCGTAGACGGCCTTCACGCCCCAGGGCATGAGCATCGACGACAGGGTGACGAGGCCCGTGTAGACGATCATCAGGTGGAAGGGCAGCGCCAGAACGCCCATCACGTTGTGGGCGTCGAGCCAGCCGCGCTGGACGGACTTGTCCCGGCGGAAGGTGAAGAAGTCGGCGAAAATGCGCCGGTGCGTCACGATCCCGGAGATCAGCGCGATCAGCAGGATCATCGCGCAGCCCGAGACGATCCAGCGCCCCCAGATCGGCGGCAGGCTCAACTCGAAGTGAAAGCGGTAGAGGAAGTCGCCGCCCCGCGTGTCGCGGACGCGTGCGGGTTCGCCCGTCAACGGATCGAGCAGCGCCTGATGGTAGGGCCCATCCAGGTTCTGCCACCAGTAGACCTCGACGACCGAAGCCTCGGCGTTCGGCAGCTTGACCGACCAGCCGGCGGCGTCCGGCATGGTTTTGCGCAGGAACACACCGGCGCGCGTTGCCGCCGCCACCGGATCCGGCGCCTCCTCGGACAGCTCGGGCCGCATCCATCGCGAGATGTCGCTGCGGTAATAGCTGGCCGTCCCGGTGACGAAGATGGCGAACAGCACCCAGCCGACCACGAGGCCGGACCACGTGTGCAGCCACGCCATGGACTGGCGGAAGCTCCGCGCGCGGCTCACAGGGCGACCCCGTGCCTGAAGCCGCCGGCCAGCCACAAGGCCACGGTCAGCAGAAGCGCCGCAGCCCCTAGGACCAGGGTGGCGCGCGCGATCGTCCGGGCGGCGAACACCCAGATCACGGCCGCCGCCATGATGCTGAAGCTCGCGAGGGTCGCGGCGGATACTGCTTCGGCCCTCGGGCCGGGGAGAATCAGCGCCAGCCAGGCGCACGCGAGTGCGGCAACGGCATAACCGCCGAACGCCGCCAGAAGCACCCGGCCGGCGACCGCCAAGCGATCGGCCAGCGTGGGCACGGCATGGGCACTCATCGCGCCCCCTCTCGCTTCCGTAAAGTCATATCGCGACCTAGCAGCGGCTGCGCCCGGCAGGCAACGCGTATGTTCCAGAACGATTCCAGTGTGAATTGAGGCGGTTAGGATGGCCCGGGTCGGGCCGAGAGATGAAAGTCCCGGCTTGCGCGGCAGCCCGTCTCAACGACCGGTCGTTCCGGGCGTTGCGGATCGGTCGGATCCGCGGATCGCGATGGCGGCATTCCGGGCACTCGGCGGCAGATCGGGGCCGGCCTCCGGCTTGGAGAGGGCCGACGATCCGGCGGTCACGGGGCGGCCTCCCTCAGGGCCGCGGTGCCCGGTGCCCCAGCCGTAGCCCGCGTTGATCCCGGCATAAAAGCCCGTGAAATCCTCAGCCCGGGCGCTGCCCGAAAGCAGGAGCAGAGCCGTCGGCAGCATCAAGCAGCGCATCGATCGTCCAGGAACGAGAAAGGCGACGGTCCCAGACAGGACCGCCGCCTCGTAGTCTTCTCAGGATCGCGGCGGCAAAGCGACCGCCGCGCGCCCTCAATCCTCGACGTTGATGCTCTGAGCCTCGCGGCCCTTCTGACCCTCGACCACGCCGAGCGTGACCTGCTGGCCTTCGGCGAGCGAATCGAGCCCGGCGCGGGACAGAGCGGAGCGGTGCACGAAGACGTCCTTACCGCCGTCGTTCACCGACACGAAGCCGAAGCCCTTGGCGGGATCGTACCACTTCACGGTGCCGCTCATCTCGACGGACGGGCCGCTGGCGAAGCGGCCACCACCGCCACCACCACCGAAACCGCCGCCGCCGCCGTAACCACCACCGCCGCCGCGGTCGCGGTCACCGTAGCCGCCGCCAGCGCCACCACCGAAGCCGCCGGTGCGCGGACGGAACTCGCGCCGGGGCGCAGGCGCCTCGGCCGTGGACGTGTCAACGCTGGTGACGCTGGTCACCTGCGGACCCTTCTGACCCTGGGCCGTCGTGACCGTCAGCCGGGTGCCCGGCATCAGGTCATCGTGGCCTGCCGCCTCGACGGCGCGGATGTGGAGGAAGGCATCGCCCGAACCGTCGCCGAGTTCGACGAAGCCGAAGCCCTTCTCCTTGTTGAACCACTTGACCGTCGCATCGCGCTCCGGTCCGGACGCGACCGGTGCCGCGCCGCGCGCCGGACCACGGTCGAAACCGCCGCCGCCGAAACCGCCGCCGCCACCGCCGAAACCGCCGCCGCCGTATCCGCCGCTCGGGGGTGCCTGATCAGGCCATCTCGGCTCGCCACCCTCGTCGAAGCCGCGCTTCTGCGGCCCCCTGAAATCACGACCACGTCCCATCGAAAGCTCGCAAAAACCGTCCGCCGCCCTTGTCTCGAATACCGCGTGCGCGCCATCCCAGACAGCCCACGCCCCGCACTATCATTACCCCAGGTCGCGGTAACCAAGAATAACGCCCCAGTCCTGACGCAATCGGGCCTTGACCGCAAGGACCTTCTTGGCTCAGACGCGCCCGTTTCGTTACTTTCTTGCGGCAAACAACGGAGTCCGCCCCCGATCCCGGGTCGGTCCTTACTCATTCGAGGGAAGGCGTTAGCGAAACGCAAAGGCTGTCCCGCCTAGACTCGGCGCCGCGCCCCGCAGAGCCCGCCGGCCATGATCGCAACCCCGACCTTCCCCGATCTCTCGGCCCTCGTCGTCGACGAGAGTCTCTACATCCGCCGAATCGTGCGCGACATGCTGATGCGCGTCGGTATCAAGCGGGTCCTGGAGGCGCCGGACGGGGCGGAGGCGCTGGGCGTGCTGGCCGAGAGCAAACCCGATATCAGCATCATCGACTGGGATCTGTCGATCCTGTCGGGCGAGGAGTTCATCCGGCTCGCGCGGACGCCGACCACCTCTCCCTGCCCCACGATCCCGATCATCCTGATGCTGGCCCAGCCGCGCCGGAACGTGGTCGACCGTGCGGTGGCGCTCGGCGTCAACGAGATCATCGCCAAGCCGTTCTCGCCGAAGACCCTGTGGTCTCGCCTGGACGAGGTGATCAACCGGCCCCGCCCCTATTCCCAGGTGAAGAGTCTCCTGCGCCCGATCCCGCGCCGGGCCAGCGCCATGAAGGCCGTCGCCTGATCGCGACCGCGATGGGGCGTTGCAGTTCCCCGCTGAGCCTGTAGGGTCACAGATCAACAAAGGCCGAGCGCGACGCTCACGGCCGACCCGAAGGATCGACGGCCGCGCCGATGAGGGACGAGACCGCCGCGGCCGCGCCGTCCCGAATCCAGACCGGCGCGGTGCCGCTTCAGACGCCAGCCCCATTGCCGGGCCGTGAGCGTCGGCGCGCCGCCTACGCGGCGCTCGACCTCGGCACCAACAATTGCCGCCTGCTGGTCGCGGAGCCGACCTTCAGCGGCTTCCGGGTGATCGATGCGTTCTCACGGATCGTCCGTCTCGGCGAAGGCCTCGGCACGTCGGACCGCCTGAGCGAGGCGGCGATCGAGCGGACCGTGGAGGCCCTGCGGATCTGCAGGTCCAAGATGCAGGCGCGCGGCGTGCAGCGGGCCAAGATCATCGCCACGGAGGCCTGCCGCCTCGCGGTGAACGGGGCCGCCTTCGTGGAGCGCGTCCGCCGCGGCGTCGGCCTCGACCTCGAGATCGTCGATCGGCAGACCGAGGCCTATCTCGCGGTCACCGGCTGCGCGGCGCTGGCGGATCCGCTGGCCGAATCGGTGATCATCTTCGACATCGGCGGCGGCTCGACCGAGATCGCGTGGCTGGACGGCGCGGCGGCCAATCCGTCGACCGATCCGACGCTCAGGATCCGCGCCTGGGATTCGCTGCCCGTGGGCGTGGTGACCCTGGCCGAGCGCCACGGCGGCGCCGAGGTCACCCGCCGCATGTTCGAGGGCATGGTCGAGGAAGTGGCCGAGAAGCTGTCCGCCTTCGCCCTTCGGGCCGCTGCCGCCGCGACCGCGCCCCATTTCCACCTTCTCGGCACGTCTGGCACCGTCACGACCATCGCGGCGATGCATCTGCGGCTCGCGCGCTACGAGCGCCGGCGGGTCGATGGATTGTGGATGAGCGACGCCGCAGTCTCCACCGCCATCGACGACCTGCTCGACACGCGGCTGGAACAGCGCGCCGACAACCCCTGCATCGGCCGCGACCGCGCCGATCTCGTGCTCGCGGGCTGCGCGATCCTCGAGGCGATCCGCCGGGCGTTCCCCTCGGAGCGCCTGCGCATCGCCGATCGCGGCCTGCGCGAAGGATTGCTGATGAACATGATGCGGGAGGACGGGGTCTGGAACCGGAAGGCTGTCCGATGAGGGCCCCACGATGAGCGACCGGCGCGGCGGCGCGAGCTCCGGCGGTGGGGTCCGGGGCGACCTGAAGCAGCGGGTGAAGACCGGGCGTGGACGGACCCTGTCGCAGAAGCGCTGGCTGGAGCGCCAGCTCAACGATCCCTATGTGGCGCGGGCCAAGCGCGAGGGCTATCGCTCGCGGGCGGCCTACAAGCTGCTGGAGATCGACGAGCGCTACAAGCTGCTCCGGCCCGGCCAGAAGATCGTCGACCTCGGCGCGGCTCCCGGCGGCTGGTCGCAGGTGGCCGCCCGGGTGGTCGGACCGTCGGGCCGGGTCGTGGGCATCGATCTCCTGGAGATCGAGCCTATGGCCGGGGTCGAGTTCATCACCCTGGATTTCCTCGATCCCGAGGCGCCGGCGCGGCTGACCGGCATGCTCGGCGGCCCGGCCGACATCGTGATGTCCGACATGGCCGCCAACGCCACCGGCCACAAGAAGACCGACCATCTGCGCATCATCGGCCTCGCCGAGACGGCGGCGGAATTCGCCCGGGAGATCCTTGGGCCGGGCGGCGCCTACTTGGCCAAGGTGCTTCAGGGCGGGACCGAGGGAGCCCTGCTCACCGACCTGAAGCGCGACTTCGCCACGGTCCGCCACGTCAAGCCCGCGGCCAGCCGGGCCGATTCCAGCGAGCTCTACGTCCTCGCGACCGGCTATCGCGGCACCTCGGCGCACACCGCGCCCTCCGACGCGGAGTGAGCCGGCCGGCGATGCTGGTCGCCTGGGCCCTGTCGGTCGTCAATCCAGCGCCGTGGCCCCTGCGCAGGCTTGGCTATGTTCGGCAGAGCGGCCTGCTTCACGCCCGGTAGCGCCGCTGCCGGGCGGTCTGGGCGCCGCATCTCGCGCAGGCGCAGGGCAGGATCGCGGCGGCGGCCGAGGGAACGGGGCATTGCCGACATGCGGTCGTGCTCGGCTCCGGCCTGCTCGACGACGTGCCGCTGGACGATCTCGCCCGCCTGTTCGATCGGATCGGCCTCGTGGATGCCGTGCATCCCTGGCCGGCCCGGCTCGCCGCACGCCGATACCCGAACGTGGCGCTGGTGACCGCCGAGATCAGTGCAGGCCTCGCCGGGGCCTGGGCGGATCTCTGCACGGGCGCCGACCTGATCGTTTCGGCAGACCTGCTGTCGCAGCTTCCGATCGTCCCGATCGAGGCCCACGAGGCCCGGGGCCGCGCGGCCCCGCCCCTTCTTGGGGCACATCTGGTTGAGACCCACCTCAGAGTCCTGGACACCCTGGCAGGCCGGGTCGAGCGCGTCTGCCTGATCACCGACGCGGTGCAGCGCGCGGAGGATCGGTCGGGCCGCTTCACCGACAGCCTCGATATGCTGTTAGGGTCCGAGCTCCCGCCTACGGAAGCGGCTTGGGACTGGGAGCTCGGGCCGTTCGGCGCGAGCGGCCGGCGGCACCGTCTGATCCACCGGGTCCAGGCCTGCCCGGACTGGAAAGCCGTACCACGCTGAGCCCGTAACGACAGAGGCCGCTCCGGTTGCCCGGAACGGCCTCTCTTCAGTGCTTCCTGCAGCTTTCGCTCACTCGGTCGGCACGTCTGCCGGCGACGTGTTGGCGTTGCCCTCGTCCGCGGCGCTCTCGAAACGCGGGCGGCGGCGGCGGCGGGGCTTGGCGGCCGGAGTTTCCTCGGCCGCAGCCTCCGGCTCGGAAGCAGGCGACGGTTCAGCCGGCGGGGCGGGACGCGCAGGGGCCATCAGGAATGCCGGCAGGCCGGTCGGCTCCTCGGCCTCCACGACAGGCGCAGGCTCGCGGCGGCGCTCACGGCGGGGCGCCGTCTCGCCCTGACGTCCGGCCTCGCCGCGGGGAGCCCGCTCGGGCCGCCCCTCAAGACGCGTTTCCTGCCGGGCTTCGGACCGCGGAGCCTCGCTGCGGCCGCTCTCGTAACGCCCCTGATCGCCGCGCGTGTCCTGGCGGGCGTCTTGCCGATCATTCTGCCGAGCATCCTGGCGCGTATCTTGGCGAGGATCCTGCCGGACGTCCTGGCGGTCCTGCCGGACGTCCTGGCGGTCCTGCCGGCCGTCGTGACGCTCCTGGCGATAATCCGGACGCCCGTAATCCTGACGGTCCTGCCGGTTCTCCTGCCGATAGTCCGGCCGTTGATAATCCTGGCGCTGATAGTCCTGACGCGGCTGGTCCTGACGCCGGTAATCCTGGCGCCCGCCGTTGTCGAACCGCCGTTGATCGCGGTTCTGGAACCGGTCACGGCCCTGCCGACCGTCCTGGTTTCCGTCCTGACGACCCTCGTAGGGCTGCGGCTGCTGGCCGGGATCGGCGTCATCATAGCCGCTATAGCCGTGACCGTTCTGCGATCCGCCGTTGCCCTGGGCCTCGTCGTCGCCCTCTTCCATGTCGTCATCATAGGGACGACTGGCGTAACCGGCGGTATTAGCCGGGCGATTCTGTTCCTGGGCACCGGAAACGATGCGGAAATAGTGCTCCCCGTGCTGGAAGTAGTTTTCAGCAGCAACTGGATCGCCGGCCGCCAGAGCATCCCGCGCAAGCTGCGCGTACTTGTCGGCGATGTGCTGCGCCGTGCCGCGGATTTTGACGTCGGGACCGTTGGATTCGTACGAGCGCGTCAGCGGATTCGGACCCTTCGGCCGGTTCCGGCCGCGCATCCGTCGATTCTGGTTTGGTCTCATCGGTCTGTAATGACCCTCGTTCACGCAAACGACTGTCTACGGAGGCGCCCGGGCGGATCTCCTGGCGCAGTCCGGCCAAGCGCATCCGGCGGCGCCGCGCGTGCGACCGCTCTTCGGTCCGCGCGTCTGCCTGACCATCCCTCGAAGCGGGCGCCCGGTTAAAGCCGCCGATCCTCAGTTGATTGTCAGGTTCGATTGTGTCGCACCGCCGCGCTGGCACCGGCGCGTTCTGGTTCGACGGTTAAGGGGGATCAGCGAACCAATCGGCGACCCATGGTCACCACCGACCTTACAGCCGTCCGTCTTAACGGACGGTTCGCGATCTTCAAGCCGACTCTAGCGTTCCCCGGTTGATGCAACAAGCAATTTTTCGGTGACGCGATGCTCGACCCTGACTTAGGCATCCCTGTGGCCGGATAAAAGACCCTGTGGCCGGTCGAAACTCACGACGCGGTCGCGGCCGGCGAGGTCGCGGGTCAATCCCCGATCCGGGAAGCCCGCCGCGCATGCAAGGGCCCGCACCGCCGAGGCCTGATCGTAGCCGATCTCCAGGACGAGCCTGCCGCCCGGGGCGAGCAGCCCAGCCGCACCGTCGAGGATTCTCCGGTAGGCGTCGAGACCGTCCACGCCGCCATCCAGGGCCGCCGCCGGATCGTGCATGCGGACTTCGCGGTCGAGGGTCGCGATCACGTCCTGGGCGATGTAGGGCGGATTCGAGACGACGAGGTCGAAGGTCCCGCTCAGGGCCTCGCACCAATCGCCGACGACGAAGCGGGCCCGGTCGCCGACGCCGTTGGCGACGGCATTGTCCCGGGCGACGCGCAGGGCCCCGTCCGAGCGTTCGAGCCCGACCCCGCTGGCCCGGGGCAGTTCCGAGAGAAGGGCCGTCAGGATGCAGCCCGTTCCGGTGCCGAGGTCCAGGCAGCGCACCGGCGCGGTCCGGTCGGGCACCGCCGCCAGCGCGACCTCGACCAGGATTTCGGTGTCCGGGCGCGGCACCAGGGTGTCGGGACCGAGCCGGAAGGGCAGGCCCCAGAACTCCCAGGCGCCCAGGATGCGGGCCACCGGCTCGCCGGCGAGGCGCCGGGCGAGCGCCGCGTCGAGGGCCGCGGCTTCGTCCGCGCTGACGCGGCGCTCGCCCTCGATCAGAAGGTCGCGCGTCTCCAGGCCGAGGATTCCGAGCAGGAGGAACCGGGCATCGCCCGCCGCCTCGACGACGCCCGCGGCCTGCAGCCGCGCCGTGCAGGCACGCAGCGCCTCGCGGCGCGATCTGTTCTGCATCGCGGCCGGCATCACGACATGGCTCAGGCCATACCCTCGGCGGCGAGCAGCTCCGCCTGATGCTCGGTGATCAGGGCGTCGACCACCTCGTCGAGGGCCGTCCCGGCCATAACCTCCTCGAGCTTGTAGAGGGTCAGGTTGATCCGGTGATCGGTCACCCTTCCTTGCGGGAAATTGTAGGTCCGGATCCGCTCGCTGCGATCGCCGGAGCCGACCTGGGCCTTCCGATCGGCCGCCCGGGCCGAATCCTTCACGCTGCGCTCGGCGTCGTAGAGCCGTGCGCGCAGCAGTGCCATCGCACGGGCGCGGTTCTTGTGCTGCGACCGTTCCTCCTGAACGAACACCACGATGCCGGTCGGCAGGTGGGTGATGCGGATCGCCGATTCGGTCTTGTTGACGTGCTGGCCGCCCGCGCCCTGGGCCCGCATCGTGTCGATCTTCAGGTCCGCATCGTTGACGTGGATGTCGACCTCCTCGGCCTCCGGGAGTACCGCCACGGTGGCGGCGGAGGTGTGGATCCGCCCCTGCGTCTCGGTGTCGGGCACGCGCTGCACCCGGTGAGCGCCGCTCTCGTACTTGAGGCGGGCGAAGACGCCCCGGCCCTTCACCTCGGCCACGACCTCGCGGAAGCCGCCGACCGTGCCCTCGCTCTCGGAGATCACCTCGACCCGCCAGCCCTTCGATTCGGCGTATTTGGCGTACATCCGGAACAGGTCGCCAGCGAAGAGGGCCGCCTCGTCGCCACCGGTCCCGGCGCGGACTTCCAGGATCGCGCTCTTCTCGTCGGCGGCGTCTTTCGGAAGGAGCAGCACCTGCAGGGCCCGGTGCGCGGCTTCGAGCGCCTCCTGCGCCTCCGGCTTCTCATCGGCGGCGAGGGCCCGCATCTCCGGATCCGTGCCCGGCTCGTCGATGAGGGCCTCGACGCCCGCGAGGTTGTCCAGGGCCGCGCGGTAGCCGCGGATCGCCGCCACGACGGGGTCGAGGTCGGACAGCTCGCGGGAGAGCTGGACCACGGTCTCCGGGTCGATCTCGCCGGAGCCGAGCTGCGCGGTGACGATGTCGTGCCGCGCCAGGATGGCGTCGAGGCGCTCGGTGGGAAAGGGGATCATCGCCCGTGTTTCTGCAGGTCTGCGCGTGCCGTTCCGGGCTGGGCGCGGGTCTCGTCTCGGGGGGAAGAGACGCGTGGCTTGGAGGGACCGTGACCCGGCAGGACTTCCCCCAAATCCACGCCCCTTCCGTTCGAGAGCGGAAGCCGCGGCGCGTCGGCCGAAAGCGTCGTGGCGTTGCCGTACAACCCCGGCCGAATGTTCGGCAAGGGTCGCGGTTAAATAGGGATGCCGTGGGCGTGCGCGAAGGCCGTGAGCGCCGGGCGCAGGGAGTCGCCGTCATGCATCCGCGCCATCTCGGCGTCGATGAGTTCGGCGATGGCACCCGCATCGAGGCTCAGCACCATGGCCTTGACCGGCCCGATCGCGGCCGGCGACATCGACAGCTGCCGGTAGCCGAGGCCGATCAGCGCCATGGCGTCGAGGGGGCGGCCGCCGATCTCGCCGCAGACCGTCACCGGGCAGGAGGCCGCGTTGGCCCGCTCGGCGATCAGCCGGAAGGCGCGGAGGGCCGCCACGCTCAACGGATCGAAGCGGTCGGCGACCCGGCGATTCTCCCGGTCCACAGCGAACAGAAACTGCATCAGGTCGTTCGAGCCGACCGACAGGAAGTCGGCCTCCCGGGCGATCTCGTCGATCTGGAACAGGAGCGAGGGCACCTCGATCATCGCGCCGAGGCGGCAATCGGTGGGAAGCCGGTAGCCGTGGCGCTTCAGGTAGGCCTTTTCCCGTTCGACGATGCCGCGGGCGCGCACAAATTCATCCACCGTGGCGACCATCGGGAACATGATCTTGAGCGGGTCGCCGTCGGCGGCCTTCAGCAGGGCGCGCAGCTGCATGCGCAGCAAAGCCGGCCGGTCGAGGCCGATGCGGATCGCCCGCCAGCCGAGGGCGGGGTTCTCCTCCTCGAGCTTGGCCATGTAGGGCAGGATCTTGTCGCCGCCGATGTCGAGGGTGCGGACGGTGACGGACTTGCCCGCCGAGGCGGCGAAGACCTTGCGGTACAGTTCCTCCTGCTCGGCCGCCGACGGCATGCGCTGCGCCACCATGAACTGCAGCTCAGTGCGGAACAGGCCCACGCCCTCGGCGCCCGTCTCCTGCAGGTGGCTGAAATCGACCAGCAGGCCGGCATTGAGGTGCAGGCCGACGCGCACGCCGTCGCGGGTCTGGGCGGGCACGTCCCGCAGCGCCCGATACTGCTCCTGCCGCCGGGCGCGCAGGCGCACCATCTCGGCATAGGCGGCCTCGACCTCGGGACCGGGCCGGACATGGATCTCGCCGGCCACGCCGTCGACGATGATGGCATCGCCCGCGTCGCACAGGGCGGTGGCATTCTCCACCTCGCCCACGGCCGGGATGCCCAGCGCCCGGGCGACGATCGCCACGTGGCTGGTCGGACCACCCTCCTCCAGGACGATGCCGCGCAGGGTCGAGGCCTCGTAGTCGAGGAGGGCCGCCGGACCCATGGTGCGCGCCACCAGGATGGCGTTCTCCGGCAGCACCATGGTTCCGGCCGCTTCGGAGCCGATCAGGGTGCGCAGGACGCGGTTGGCGAGATCGTCGAGATCGTGCAGCCGCTCCCGCAGATACGGATCCGACTGGCGCATCATCCGCGCGCGGTTGTCCGACTGGACCCGCTCGACCGCGGCTTCTGCGGTCAGGCCCGACGCCACGGCCTCCCGCATGCGCCGGAGCCAGCCCTTGTCGTGGGCGAACATTCGGACGGTCTCGAGAACCTCGCGGCTCTCCGCGGTACCGATCCGGTCGCCGCGCTCCACCAGCGCGTCGATCGCCGAGCGGACCTCCTCGATGGCCGCGTCGAGGCGCGCGACCTCGCGGTCGACGTTCTCGGCGATCAGCGTCTTCACGACGACGCGGGGCTCGTGCAGCACCACGTAGCCGAGGCCGATGCCGTCGGCCAGCGCGATGCCCCGCGCCAGGACCGGGCGGCGGGCCGCGGTGCCGGCATCGGGGGCCAGCCCCTCGAGCTCGCCCGAGGCGATCATCTCCGAGAGCACCATGGCGGTGGTCTGGAGCGCCTCGATCTCCTCCTCGGAGTAGACGCGATAGGTCTTGTTCTGGACCGTCAGGACGCCGAGCGTGTTGCCCGCCCGCAGCAGCGGCACGCCCAGGAAGGCGTGATAGGCCTCCTCGCCGGTCTCCGGACGGTACGAGAAGGCCGGGTGGTTCTGCGCATCCGAAAGGGAAAGCGGCTCCGCCGTGCGGGCGATCAGGCCGACCAGGCCCTCGTCGGTCCGCATGCGGGTCTGGTGGACCGCTTCGCGGTTGAGGCCCTCGGTGGCGAACAGTTCGAGGGTGTTGTCATCGCGCAGCACATAGACCGAGCAGACCTCGGCCACGACATTGGCGGCGATCAGGACGACGATGCGATCCAGGCGCGCCTGGGGGCTGACCGGCTCCGCCATCGCTTCGCGGAGGCGGCGCAGCAGCAGGCGCGGGCCTCCGGGCGCAGCGGGCATCGGTTCGTCGTTCCAGCGTCGGTGAGTGGCCTTGGCGTCGACCACCCTGCAACCTTGGCGCCAAACCCGGGACGGCTGGCACCGGATGGACCGGACCGCTGGTCCCAGAGACGCTCTGAGATCGGCGGATCGGCCCGTGACTGTCTAGTTCACACCACGCGACCCGCTCGAACCCGCGTCGTCCCAGGCTCAGGCCTGGTCCAGGCCGTATAGCGAGTGAAGCGTGCGCACGGCAAGCTCCGTATAGGCGGCGTCGATCAGCACGGAGAACTTGATCTCCGAGGTGGTGATCGCGCGGATGTTGATCCCCTTCTCGGCAAGCGCCCTGAACGCCTTGGCGGCCACGCCCGCATGGCTGCGCATGCCGACGCCGATCGCCGATACCTTCACGACATCGGTGGCCCCCTCGATCTGGGCGTAGCCGATCTGCGTGCGGGCCTCGTCGAGGATGGCGCGCGAGCGCTGGTACTCGGAAGCCGGCACCGTGAAGGTCATGTCGGTGGTCGACTGGTCGCCCGACACGGTCTGGATGATCATGTCGACGTTGATGTTGGCGTCAGCCAGCGGCCCGAAGATCGCGGCGGCCACGCCGGGGCTGTCCTTGACACGGCGCAGGGTGATCTGCGCCTCGTCCCGGGAGAAGGCGATCCCGGTGATGATCTGCTGTTCCACGATGTCGTCCTCGTCGCAGATGAGGGTGCCCGGGCGCGCGGCGTCCGGCGGATCGAAGGAGGACCGGACCGTGGTCGGCACCCGGTGGACCATGGCAAGCTCCACCGAGCGGACCTGCAGCACCTTGGCGCCCAGCGAGGCCATCTCCAGCATTTCTTCGAAGGTCACCCGCTCCATGCGGCGGGCCTTCGGCACGATGCGCGGATCGGTGGTGTAGACGCCGTCCACGTCCGTGTAGATGTCGCAGCGCTCGGCCCCGATCGCGGCCGCGACCGCCACCGCCGAGGTGTCGGAGCCGCCACGGCCCAGCGTCGTCACGCGGCCGGTCTCGGCATGGACGCCCTGGAAGCCGGCGATCACCGCGACCTCGCCCTTTGCGAAACCCGCCTCGAGGTTCTTGGGATCGATCTCGGCAATCCGCGCCGAGCCATGGGCGTCCGAGGTCACGACCGGAATCTGCCAGCCCTGCCAGGAGCGGGCCTTGACCCCGTCCTTCTGGAGGGCGATCGCCAGGAGGCCCGCGGTGACGAGTTCGCCCGAGGCCACGACGGCGTCGTATTCCCGCGGGTCGTAGAGCGCGTTCGCGTCCTTGACCCAGTCGACCAGCTCGTTGGTCTTGCCTGACATGGCCGAGACGATCACGGCAACGTCGTAGCCGGCCGCCACCTCGCGGGCGACGTGGCGCGCCACGTTGCGGATGCGATCGACGTTGGCGACGGAGGTGCCGCCGAATTTCATCACCAGACGGGGCATGGTCTCTCGGTCGCGGGTTCCCGGTGGCGATTGGACGGACCGCTGCAGCCCGGTCCGGACGGTGCCCGGCGGGTACAAGCGGCTCGGTAGAGTGTCAACAACCAGCCAAGCATGGCGCCCGCGCGCCGCGGCGACTTCCGAGCGATCTCCATGCTAGAGCGCGGACACGACGCATCGCGGCGGATCCGGCCTACCCGGCCAGCCCGGATAGAGGGGCGGACCGGATCGGGGCGGCGCCGGCATGAGGACGGAACGCGCATGGACAGGGCAGCCACGGATCGGGCCACGGACGGGTTCGTCGACCGCGGTGAGGTTGCGCGCTTCGATGCGCTCGCCGCCACGTGGTGGGACGAGACCGGCCCGATGCGCGTCCTCCACCGGTTCAATCCGGTGCGGCTCGCCTATATCCGCGACGCCCTGTGCCGGCGGTTCGGACGCGATCCGCGCGCGCCCTTTCCGCTGGACGGGCTTTCGATCTGCGACGTCGGCTGCGGCGGCGGCGTCCTCTCGGAACCCCTCGCCCGGCTCGGCGCACGCGTGATCGGGCTCGATCCGGCCGAGCAGAACATCGCGGTGGCCCGGGCCCATGCCGAGGCGGCGGGCGTGCCGGTCGATTATCGCGGCGCGACCATCGAAGCGGTGGTCGCCGGCGGCGAGCGTTTCGACGCCGTGCTGATCATGGAGGTGGTGGAGCACGTCTCCGACATGCAGGCCTTCGTGCGGACCGCCTGCGCGGGGGTTAAGCCCGGCGGACTGCTGTTCGGGGCCACCCTGAACCGGACTCTGCGCTCCTTCGCGCTGGCCATCGTCGGCGCCGAATACGTGCTCGGCTGGCTGCCGCGGGGCACGCATGACTGGCAGAAATTCGTGACGCCCGACGAACTCGCCCGCGCCATCCGGGCGGGAGGGCTCGCCGTCACCGACACGGTCGGGGTCGTCTACAACCCGCTCACGGATGGTTGGCGCACGAGCCGCGACACGGCCGTGAACTATATGGTCGCAGCCGAACGCTCTGCGTGAACGGGTTGCGTCCCCCGCCGTTGGAGACGGGACGGAGGGCGCGGCGATGCTTGAGAAAATCCCCGGGGCGGTCGGCGAAGCCCTGTCGGGCCTGAAGGCCGGCCGGGACAAGACGGCGGTCCATTCGGACTTCTCCGACATTGCCGACACCGTGACGCTGACCAGTCCGGCCTTCGCGGACGGGGCGGACATGCCGGCCCGCTTCACCGCGGACGGTGCGGGCGTGTCCCCGCCGCTCGCCTGGAGCGGCCTGCCCGCGGGCACCGCTGCCCTGGTGATCCTCGTCGAGGACGCCGGGAGCCCGACGCCGCGTCCGCTGGTCCACCTGATTGCCTGGGCGATCCCGCCCGAGCCGGCCGAATTGCCCGAAGGTGCCTTGGCGAGCCCCGGGCACCCGGGCTCAGGCCACGCGTTGGGCCAAAACAGCTTCCTGCGCGCGGAATGGTTGCCGCCGGATCCTCCGACGGGCCACGGGCCGCACGACTACGTCTTCCAGATCTTCGCGCTGCGGCAGTCTCTCGCCCTGGCCGAGGCGCCGGGCCGGGGCGCACTGATCGATGCGATGCGCGGGCACGTCCTCGCAAAGGGCACGCTGACCGGCGTTTACTATCGTTCCTGATGGCGTCGCTACCCTCGAACACCATCCTGATCTGTCACTCCCATGCGTTGTGCCGTTTCGGCAGTCCCAGTATTGTGTCGACCAAATAAGTCGGCCGGGCAAAGCGTCCGGACGGACCTGGAGATCGAGTCTGTGGGCGTCGGTGTGCACACGAAGCGGCGGAGCGGCCGCATGGGGATGCGTGCCCTGGCCGAATCGGATGTCGGGACCTGGACTTGGCACATCGCCGACGACGTCCTCGAATGCGACGCCGCCGCCGCGACGGTCCTGGGCCTGCCGCGGCCGAAAGGCGGCCGGGGGACGCCCTTCGCGGCGTTCCTGGAGCACATCCATCCCGAGGACCGGCGACGGATCGGGTGCATCATCGCTGACCTTCGCCGCGAGGGCGGCCTGTATATCGCGCAGTACCGGACCGTACCGGTACCCGGCGAAGTCCGCTGGGTGCTCGTGCGCGGCCGGTATATCCGGAACGCCGAGGGCGTCGTGGACGAGGCCCACGGGATCGTCATCGATGTGACCGCGTGCAGCCGTGAGGGCTTTCTCGACGAATCGGCGTTCTACGCGACGGATGCCGCCGCCGGCGGCATCGATCAGGTCGCCGAGATGGCGCTGGCCCTGTACACGGCTGCGGAGAATGGCCTCTCCCGGCCGGGTTTCGACCGTCTGAAACCGCTCCTCGACATGCTGCTGCACCAGATCGGCCGGCAGCTCGTGATCGCCCCGGCGGTGCCGGATCTCGACAGCGTCCATTGAGCAGGACCGGCAGCACGATGCCCGCTGCGCCTTGCCTTGTGGGGGCGACTCCTGATATGGCCGCGCCATCCCGCGATGCGTGAGCCGTGATCGCCGGACGCGACTGCGCGTCCTGCCTCAAGGCTACGTTCCCGATCCCTTACCGATGGACGGCCCTCCGGGCTCGAAAGACCGATGAAGATCCGCAACTCCCTCAAGTCCCTGCGTGGCCGCCACCGCGACAACCAGCTCGTGCGCCGCAAGGGGCGGGTCTACGTGATCAACAAGACCCAGAAGCGCTTCAAGGCCCGCCAGGGCTGAGACCGTTCCGACCGGCCGAGGCCGGACGGAGAACGGCACCGATCGAGGAAACGGCCGTGTCCACCGGGTGCGGCCGTTTCCGCGTGCGCGCGGCACCGCGGCACGTTGACGGACGTGGCGACGGCGCACAGTCTGGCTGCATGATGCCGACCCGTTTCATCGCCGCCCTGGTCTGCCTGCCGGCCCTCGCGGCGACACTGCCGGCGGCCCAGGCAGCGCCGCAATCGACCCGGCCCGGCCGGCCGACCGCCGAAGCGAAGCCGGCACCGAAGCCGCCGAGCCTCGATGACCTGTTCGCGCGCCTGCGCGCCAGCGAGGATCCAGCGGAGGCCAAGGGCATCGCGCGCCTGATCGAGCGGCACATGGCCGGATCCGGCAGCCCGACCGTCGACCTGCTGACCGACCGCGCCCGCCAAGCCGTCACCGCCCACGACTTCCCCCTGGCGGCCGAGCTGATGGACCGCGTCACCGCCCTCGAACCGAATTGGTCAGAGGGCTGGAACCGCCGCGCGACGGTGTTCTGGCTCCTCACCGATAAGGACGATGCGCTGGCCGATCTGCAGCGGGCCCTGGTCCTGGAGCCGCGCCACTTCGAGGCCTGGGCCGCCATGGGCCGGATCTACGAATCCCTCGACGACAAGGCGCGTGCGCTGGCAGCGTTCCGGCGGGCGAAAGCGCTCTACCCGCAGATGGAGAAGGTCGGCGAGGCGATCAACCGCCTCACCCCGGAGGTCGACGGCCGCGACCTGTGACCCGGGTGATCGCCGTCCTCCTGACCCTCCTTGCCCTGCCCTTCGCCCTCGCCGGCCTCGTTCTGGCGATCGGGGCCCTGGCGGCGCTGGTGATCACGCTCCGGGTCGGCGCGGCCAACCCGCCCGCGGGTCCGTTCGTGACGATCACCGGCGGGCGGCTCGCGACCCTGCAGGACGGCCCGGCGAACGGGCCGCCCGTCGTCCTCCTGCACGGGGCCTCGGCCAACGCGTCGGATCCTATGGAGGGGATCGGCCGCCGCCTCGCCGCGCAGGGCTTCCGGGTGATCGCCTTCGACCGGCCGGGATTCGGATGGAGCGACCGGATTGCCGGCGGCGACGCCGCGGCACCCTCCGTGCAGGCCGGGATGATCGCGGAAGCGCTGAACCGCATGGGCGTCGGGCCGGCGGTGGTGTTCGGTCATTCCTGGGCCGGCGCCCTCGCTTTAGCCCTCGCACTGGATCACCCGGAGCGGGTTTCCGCCCTCGCCCTCGCCGCGCCTGTGGCGATGCCCATGCCGGACCGGATGCCGGATCTGCCGTGGTACTGGCGGTTCGCCATAAAGCCCCCGGTGGCGTGGGTGCTCAGCCGGACGATCGGACCGCCGATCGCGCGGCGGTTCCTGCCTGAGGCGGCGCGCCGGGTCTTCAAGCCGCAGCCCGCGCAGGCGGATTATCCGGACTTGGCCAGATCCGACCTGGTTCTGCGACCGGAGACGCTGCTCGCCAACGTCCAGGATCTGCTCGGCCTGTCGCGAGCCCTCGCGGCGCAGAGCCCGCGCTACGGCAGGATCCACATCCCGACCCTGGTGATCTCCGGCGAGGCCGACCCGATCGTCCGCGCCGACGCGCAGGCGGTGCCGCTCGCGCGGGCGATCCCGGGGGCGCGGCTCGTGCTGCTGCCGGGCATCGGCCACATGCTCCAGTATGTCGCCGCCGAGCGGGTCACGGAGGAGATTATCCGGCTGGCCGCGGCGACCAATGCGGCCGGTTCGGAACCGGCCGTCGCGCATTGAACCGCGGGCCGGTCAGGACACGTCCGTCCGCCTCCTCCCGGGGCAACGGTGGCAAGCCCGGTTTTGAGAATTGCTGTCCGCGCAAGATCCCGCCGCGTCGGCGGCCGGCATCCCGATCGCAATCGGGATGCCGGCAGTGCTGGAGGCCTGCCGCCTCACGCCTTCTCGGCGTGCTCGCGGGTGATGAAGGTCAGCCGCACGAGGTTGGTGGCGCCCGGCGTGCCGAACGGCAGGCCGGCGACGACGATCACCCGGTCGCCCACCGCGGCAAACTTCTCGCGGACGGCGAACTTGGCGGCGCGGAAGGACATGTCGTCCACGTCGCTGGCATCCTTGGTGACGATCGGGTGCGTGCCCCAGGCCAGGGCGAGGCGCCGCGCCGTCTCGCGCCGGGGTGTCAGCGCGATCACGGTGGCGTTCGGGCGCTCGCGCGACAGGCGGAGCGCCGTGGAGCCGGAATTGGTCCAGGCCATGATCGCGTCGAGGTTCAGGGCATCGACCATCTGGTGGGCCGCCGCCGCGATGGCATCGGCGGCCGTCTCGTCGGGGGTCGCGCTCTGCGCCCGGATGATCGACCAGTAGATCGCGTCCCGCTCCACCTGCTCGGCGATGCGGTTCATGGTCTCCACGGCCCCAATCGGGTGGGCCCCCGAGGCGCTCTCCGCAGAGAGCATCACGGCATCCGCCCCCTCGTAGACCGCCGTGGCGACGTCCGAGACCTCGGCGCGGGTCGGGACCGGAGCCGTGATCATCGATTCGAGCATCTGGGTGGCCACGACCACCGGCTTGCCGTAGCGCCGGGCGCCGCGGGTGATGCGCTTCTGCACCCCCGGGACCTGCTCCAGGGGCATCTCCACGCCGAGATCGCCGCGGGCGACCATCAGGCCGTCGGAGATCTCGATGATCTCGTCGAGGCGCGCCAGCGCCTGCGGCTTCTCGATCTTGGCCATCACCAGGGCGCGGCCGGCGCAAACCTTCTTCACCTCGGCCACATCCTCGGGCCGCTGGACGAACGAGACGGCGATCCAGTCGGCGCCCGCGTTCAGGCCGGCATCGAGGTCCGCCCGGTCCTTGTCGGTCATCGCCGGGACCGGGATCACCGTATGCGGCAGGGATACGCCCTTCCGGTTCGAGATCCGCCCGCCGACCTCGACGCGGGTCACGGCGCGGTTGTGCGAGGTCTCGACCACCGTTAGCCGGAGCTTGCCGTCATCGAGCAGGATGGCGTGGCCCGGCTCCAGCGCCTCGAGGATCTCGGGATGGGGTAGGTGGCAGCGGGCGGCATCACCCGGCGTCGGATCGCCGTCGAGCACGAAGGTGGCGCCGGCCTCGATCATCGCGGCCCCCTCCGCGAAGGTGCCGAGCCGCAGCTTCGGCCCCTGAAGGTCGACCAGGATGCCGATCGGCCGCTTGGCCTCCCGCTCGATGGTGCGGATCGCCTCCACCTTCTCGGGCAGCTTCTCGCGCGGCAGGTGGCTCATGTTGAGCCGGAACACGTCGACGCCCGCGCGGAACAGCCGCTCGATCATCTCCGGCGAATCGGAGGCCGGGCCCAGGGTGGCGACGATCTTCGTGCGGCGTGACCGTTTCAAGCGTATTCCTCCGGTTGTTCGTTGCCGTGCAGCATGAAGCGCCGCCGGTTCAAAGGTTTGGCCACGGGTGTGAGCATCCCGCGCCGGACAGCGTCAAGGCCGCCGCCTTCACGTTACGGTTTTGCCGGCGCCTCGGCCCGGTTGGGATCGGTGAGCTGGATGGTCCAGCTCTTCTGCTCGCCGGTATCGACTTCGAAGAAGCCGTTCCGGTCGTAGCCGCGGGCGAGACAATCCTCGATCCCGCGGATCGTGAATTCCGAATCACGGGTGCACATCAGCGAGCGGCCGCTCCACTCGCCGCCGCGCGTGTAGTCGACTGCGAACACGTAGTAGAACCGCGCCGCCAGCGCGCCCTTGAGAAGCGTCTCGCAGGCCTTCGGCGCCAGATCCCACCAGCCCTCCGTCACCCAGCCCTGCGGGTCGCGATAGCCCAGCGAGATCCCGACCTTGCTGGCGGTCTGGTTGCATAGGCGCAGGTCCGCCCGGGCGGGGCTCGCGCCGAGGAGCGCGAGGCCGAGGACCGTGACTGCCGGGAGGAGCTGAGCCGCCGAGACGCGCGACCTAGTTGACGAGGATGATGCGGCAGTCGTTGACATTGGTACAGGTCGGACCGGGGTTCACGAGGTCGCCGAGGGCCGCGAAGAACGCGGTGGAGTCGTTCTGCTCCAGCATCGCGGCCGGGTCGAGGCCGGCGGCCCGGGCCCGCTCCAGGGTCGTCGGATCGATGAGGCCGCCCGCCGGGTCGGTGGCGAGGCCCCGGCCGCCGTCGGTCCCGTCGGTATCGGCACTGATACCGAAGATGCCGGGCTCGCCGTCCAAGGCCACCGCCAGCGCCAGGGCGTATTCCTGGTTCGGGCCGCCATGGCCCTCACCGCGGATCGTGACGGTGAGCTCGCCGCCGGAGATCAGTGCCACGCGCCGGCCCTCGGCCTTGAGGCGCTTGGCCTCGGCCGCGTGCTCGGCAGCGACCTCGCGGGCCTCGCCTTCGAGATCGGCGCCGAGCAGGATCGGCTCGTAGCCGGCCGCGCGGGCGGCCTCGGCGGCGGCATTCAGGGCGTCGATCGGCCGGGCGATGATCCGGTACTCGGCGCGGGCGAAGGCGGGGTCGCCGGCCTTCGGCGTCTCGTTGTTCGGGTCGTTGAGGAGCCGCGAAGCCTCCTCGGGCAGCGGGATGCCGCGCTTCTCACAGATGGCGCGGGCATCGGCGAGCGTGGACGGATCGGGCACCGTCGGGCCCGACGCGATCACCGCCGGATCGTCGAACGGCACGTCGGAGATCGCCAGCGTCAGGATGCGCCGGGCGTTGCGGGCCGCGAGGGCGAGGCGTCCGCCCTTGATCCGCGAGATGTGCTTGCGCACCGTGTTGATCTCGCCGATCGGCGCGCCGGAGCGGAGCATCGCCCGGGTGATCGCCTGCTTCTCGACGAGCGTCAGGTCGCCGGCCGGGGCGATCCAGTTGGCCGAGCCACCGCCCGACAGCAGGACCAGGACCTCGTCGTCCGGCCCCGCCTCGGTGGCGAGCCGCAGGGCCTCCCGGGTCGCCGAGATGCCGGCCTCGTCGGGCACCGGATGGCCCGCCTCGACCATGTGGATGCCCGGCGCGTCCTGTCCGTAGCCGTGGCGGGCCACTGCGAGGCCGACGATCCGGTCGTCGCCGAGTCCATGCTGCCGGCGGTAGAACCGGCTCGCCACGGCGCTCATGCTGCCGGCGGCCTTGCCGGCCGCCAGGATGATCAGACGGCCGGGGCTCGGCTCCGGCAGGTGGGGCGGCAGGCAGAGATCCGGATGGGCGGCGCGGATCGCGGCCGTGAGAATCGAGTCGAGGAGCGCGCGCTGATCCCAGATGGCCGCATTGGCGACGGGCGGAACGGTCTCGGTCATGGCGTCGAACGGGCTCCTCTCTTGTTTGTGTCGCACACTCCCCGCCCGTTTCTTCCCTGGGCGGCGGGCCCGTTTCTTGCCGTGAGCGCACGATCCTTGATAGGTGATCTGCCCGAGCGGCCGCGCGACGGCAAGCGCCATCCGCGCCCTCGCACAGATCTGAAGACCTCGGAGCCCCGTGACCCGTCCGGAGACAGAAACGGCCCTCCCGCCCGCGCATCCCTGCGAGATCATCCCCGGCGACCCCGCCTGCGGCCTCGTCATCGCCTGCGATCACGCCTCGAATTTCGTGCCGCCGGATATCGAGCTCGGTTTGCCGGAGTCGGAATACGCCCGGCACATCGCTTACGATATCGGCGCGGCGGCGGTGACGCGGAGCCTCGCGGCGCAGCTCGGGGTCCCGGCGATCCTCACGAACTTCTCGCGGCTGATCATCGACCCGAATCGCGGGCGCGCCGACCCGACGCTGGTGATGCGCCTGTCCGACGGCGCCGTGGTTCCTGGCAATGCCCGGATCGACGAGGCCGGCAAGCAGGCGCGGATCGCCCGGTTCTACGCCCCGTTCGACGCGGCCATCGACGACGCGATCGCCGCCGCCGCGGCGGCCGGCCGTCCGCCCGTGCTCCTGACCCTGCACAGCTTCACGCCCTACTGGCGCGGCATCGCGCGGCCCTGGCAGGTCGGCATCCTGTACGACGGGGACGAGCGCTTTGCCCGCCCCCTCATCCGCGCGCTGGAGGCGGATCCCGCCGGGCTGACCGTCGGCGACAACCAGCCCTATGGCGGCGGCCTGCCGGGCGACACGATCGACCGTCACGCCACCGCGCGGGGCCTCGCCAACGCCCTCGTGGAGATCCGCCAGGATCTGATTGCCGGCGCGGACGGACAGGCCGAGTGGGCCGCACGCTTCGCCCGCATCCTTCGCCCGCTCCTCGCGGCTTGATCTCCGTCCGGCCGCTCCCGAAATCGGGAACGGGCCGCCCGACCTGAAGAGAGTTGCCACCGATGAGCGCGATCGATCCCCGGACCCAGACGGAACTCGAAGCCGCGGTGTTCCGCCGCCTCGTCGCGCATCTGCGCAATCGGACGGATGTGCAGAACATCGACCTGATGAATCTGGCGGGCTTCTGCCGGAACTGCCTGTCGAACTGGCTCAAGGACGCCGCCGATGAGACAGGCGTGCCGCTGACCAAGGACGAGAGCCGCGAGGCCGTCTACGGGATGCCTTACGCCGAGTGGAAGGCGCGCTTCCAGACCGAGGCAACCCCGCAGCAGCAGGCGGGCTTCGCGGCGGCGCAGGCCAAGGAGCATTGAGGCGGCGGCCGGCAGGCAGCGAATCGGCTAAGCTTCCAGTAAGGCCGGCCCATTAACCACGGGTCCAGGGCGCAACCGCGCCGTGCATTCGGGAGAGCCCCATGAACGCCCATTCGATGCCCATCGCCGCGCAGCGGCCCGGCGGCGACGTCTCGTCGGCCGAGGGCGTAGCGGCCGACGAGCTGAAGCAGTTCATCGAGCGCCTGGAGCGCCTCGAGGAGGAAAAGGCCGGCATCATGGGCGACATCAAAGAGGTGTTCGCCGAGCTGAAGGGCCGGGGCTTCGACGCGAAGGCCGTCCGCACGATTCTCCGCATCCGCAAGCAGGATCACAGCGAGCGCCAGGAGCAGGAGGCGATCCTCGAGCTCTACATGCAGGCCCTCGGCATGGCGTAGTCGGACCAGGCGGCACCGCACGCCCACCCGTCCGCGCCATCCTCTGCCTGAGGGCCTGCAGCCCAGCGGAGGTCTCGACGGAGCAGACCAGGGAGCGCCGTGCTCCCTGGAGCTCGCCTTCGAGGCCCGCAAACGCGGGCATCTCGGGACGAGGGGGTTGGGTTGGACAGCGTTCCCTGCGCTCCGCCCCGCGGGCCGGACGGTGCGACGCTCAGTGCGCCTCCGCGGCGGCCGGGACGGCGGTACTGTCGAGGCCGAGGGTGCGGCCGGGATACCCGGCGGCATCGAAGTAGCGGATCTCGCCCACCGACTGGTAGGCGAGCGCCGTCACGTGGCCGGTTGCGTCCGGCTCCGAGCGCAGCTCCGCCCGGGCGAAGGTCGGCGTGCTGCCATTGGCCAACGCCTCGGTGAGGACGCGGCCGACCAGCCGGCCTTTGCCGGGAATCGTGAGGCCCAGGAGCTGGGCGATGGTCTTGCCGAGGTCGGCATTGCTCGCCGGCACCGCGCTCGCGAGGCCCGCCCGGAAGCTCGGCCCTGCCGCGCCCATGACGTTGCGGGTATCGGCGCGGGAGAAGCTGCCGTGCATGCCCTGCCCCTGCTGCAGCCCGGTATCGGAGACCTCGACCCCGCAGGTGGTCGGATCGGCGCAGCCGGTCGAGAAGCTCCGGAAATTGACCACGATGGCCGGCATCGGCGTCAGCGCCGACCCATCGAGGGCGATCGCCGAGAGGGGCAGCGTTCCCGGGATCGGGCCGAGGGTCGCGCTGACGAACAGGCCGCTCACGTAGTCCTGACGCGCCAGGGCGTCGACCACGCGGCGCGCCAGCGCCCGGTCGCCGTTCGGCAGGTAAACGAGATCCGAGCCGCCATTGGCCGCGACCACCACCTCGGGCTTGGCCGGATCCGCGCCGATCAGGCCGTTGGCCCGGCTCGGAAAGGCGTCGGCGGCGAGCCTGATGCCCCTGGCATCCGGATCGAACAGGCCGAGCCCGAGCTCATGCGCGAGATCGATGGCGAGGAAGCCCGGCGGAAGCTGGCCCTTCGGCACGCCTTTATAGGCCTGCGACGCGGCGAAGCTGGTCCCGCTCTCCTTGGAGATGGTGGAGAAGCCGTGATCGGAGGTGACGATCACATCCGTGGTCTCCGCCAGACCGAGCGCCTTCAGCGCGCCGAGCAGCGCGGCCAGGTTGGCATCCGCGTTGCGGATCGCCGCAAGGCTCGTCGGTCCGTTGATCCCCGGGACGAGCCGGCCGAGACTGTCGCCCTGATTGTGCTGCGTCCCGTCGGGATCGCGCGACCAGTAGACGAGCACGAAGGGTTTTCCGCGGGCTTTGAACAGCGGCAGGACCGCCTTCGTCGCCACATCGGTGAAGTAGCCCTGCTGTTCGACATTGGCGGCGAGCGTCCCGGGCGAATCGGCGGTTCCGGCCAGGCCGTTGGCGCCCCGCGTCGGCGCCTGCAGCGGAAGCCCGGCCGCATCCAGGCGCGTACGCAGGTCGTCGCTCAGCGGGATGCCGCTCGGCCGGCCCGTGCTGTCGTCGACCAGGATGCTGTCCTGTCCGGAGCGCGCCGTGTGGTCGAAGATCAGGGAGGGGCCGAGCTTGCCGATGCTGGCCGTGGAGAGCCCCTGGGCGTGAGCCGCCCGCAGGATCGTCTCCTCGTTGAGGTAGTTGCCGGCGAAATGCGCGTCGACGTCGCCGAGGACGGGGTCGCTCTCCAGAAACGGCGTGAGGCTCTCTCCGGCCCCGGGGACCGGGAAGGCCGTGTAGATCGTGTTCCCGAATTGGCCGGTGTCGCCGAGCATGTGGCCGGTCGCCATCGCGGTGGCGTTCGGCATCGTGAAAGTCGGGAACAGGGAGTGCGTGTTGGTGAACCGCACCCCGGCCTTCATCAGGCCATCCATCGCCGGCGCGTTCGCGGCGTTCACCATGCCGTCGCGGAGCCCGTCGGCGATGAATAGGACGACATTCCGGGGCTGCGGCTGAGCCTGAGCCTGAGCCGCGCCGAGGATCGACAGACCGACAAGACAGGACACAAAGAAACGCCGCATACCGAATCTCCACGTGATCCGGTCTGCGGCGTGAGCCTGAACGATGACGGGCGCGTGACAAATCCTAGGGACGTTGTCCCAAGGATCTTGGTGCTGGCTCCTCCTCCCGCCGGGAGGAGGACCGGCCTCAGGCCGCGCGCTTGGCCCGGTTCAGGAGCTTGCGGTTCACCAGAATCTCGGCGATCTGCACCGCGTTGAGGGCCGCGCCCTTGCGCAGGTTGTCCGAGACACACCAGAGGTTCAGGCCGTTCTCCACGGTCGCGTCCTCGCGGATGCGCGAGATGTAGGTCGCATCCTCGCCGGCCGCCTCGTGGGGCGTCATGTAGCCGCCGTTCTCGCGCTTATCGATCACCAGGACCCCGGGGGCGGCGCGCAGGATCTCGGTGGCCTTCTCGGCCGAGAGCGGCCGCTCGAACTCGATGTTGACCGCTTCCGCGTGCCCGATGAAGACCGGAACGCGGACGGCGGTCGCCGTCAGCTTGATCTTCGGGTCGAGCATCTTCTTGGTCTCGGCGACCATCTTCCACTCTTCCTTCGTGTAGCCATCCTCCATGAAGACGTCGATGTGGGGGATGACGTTGAAGGCGATCCGCTTGGTGAACTTGCCGCCCTGCTTGATCTCGCCGGCGGTGAAGACGGCGCGGGTCTGGTTGAACAGCTCGTCCATCGCCTCCTTGCCGGCGCCGGAGACCGACTGGTAGGTCGAGACCACGACGCGCTTGATCGTCGCCGCTTCGTGGAGGGGCTTGAGCGCGACGACCAGCTGCGCGGTCGAGCAGTTCGGGTTGGCGATGATGTTGCGCTTGGTGAAGCCCACCACCGCGTCGGCATTCACCTCGGGCACGATCAGCGGCACGTCGGCGTCGTAGCGGAAGGCCGACGAGTTATCGATGACCACGCAACCCTGCTGGCCGATGCGGGGCGACCATTCCTTCGACGCCTCGCCGCCGGCCGACATCAGGCAGATATCGGTGTCGGTGAAGTCGTAGGTGTCGAGCGTTTTGACCTTGAGCGTCTTGTCGCCGTAGGAGACTTCCTGCCCCTGGCTGCGGCGCGAGGCCAGCGCCACGACCTCGTCGGCGGGAAAGGCCCGCTCGGCCAGGATATCGAGCATCTCGCGGCCCACGTTGCCCGTGGCGCCGACGACGGCGACCTTGTAACCCATCTCTTGTCTCCGCGCGGAAAACCCCGACCGATCCGGGTGCCGCGCTCCTGCCAGCAAAATCGGCCGAAGGATCGTTCGTGCCGGACGCGCCCGCAAAACGGGCGCGGCCGCAGACCCCGTCCTCAGCGGAGGTGGGGGCGACGGCCGCGCCGAGCAAGGCGCGCATGTGCCCATGCTGTCAAGGCCGACGACCGCGCAACGCTTGATTCACCCTGCGCGGAGGAATCCGGTGACGGACCCGGTCCGGGAACGGGCATGCAGTCCTGCCGTGCGAGGCTGACCGCCCAATCCCGCGTCCCGCCTTCGGTACGGAGCACGATGCTGATCGGAACAGCGCCTCTCGTCGATCGAGTCGGACTCCGCCCGCCCGCGGCACGCGCAGGCTGGTCACCGGGATCCCTCGGCCTGCGTCTCGCGCTGGCATCGGCCGCGATCGCCCTGGTGTGCGTGTTCGCCCGGTTGCACGGCCCCCTCCCCGGCATCCAACGCGCTCCGGATCTCGAGACCGCCTTCGTGCCGTCCGTCCGGGCTTCGCCGGCGCAGCCGGCGATCGCGCCCGCCCGGTTCGGCCTCGCCGAGCCTGGGCCCGATCCGGTGCGGGTCGCCGCCCGGGTCGATCCGCGGACGGGCCTGCGCGAGGACACGCTGATGCGCGGCGATGTGGCTGCGATCGAGGCGCCTGCGCTGCGGATCGTCCTCACGCGCGGAACGCTCACCGGACCGCCGCCGTCGCTGTTCGTCCTGATGGCCCGGCGGGCCGCCAACGGCCCAGCCCTCGACCGCCCTGCCCTTGCGGTCGCGCGGACCGGAGCCCGCGGCCAGATCCGGACCCGGTTCGGCGCGGTCGAGACCCTGGAGATGACCTTCGCCGGACCGACGCAGCGGAGCTGCACGGGTTTCGTCACACGGGAGACGGGGTTTCAGCTCGATGGATGGCTCTGCGCCCCCCTCGGCCATCCTCCGGAACCGCAGGCCGTGGCCTGCCTGCTGGATGCGCTGAGCCTCGTCGATCTTGCCGATCCCGACACGACGGCGGCCTTCGCTGCCGTGCCCGACCCCGCGAGCGCCTGCCCGGCGACAGCCGGCGCGGAACCTTCGAGCCGGACCGGATCGTTAATCCGACGGCCGCAAAATAAAAAATGAGGCCACAGTGTGGCAAATCGCACAAGCTCAGCCATAAGGGCGGAACAACAGCCTCGCCCAAGCGTCTTCTTGTCAAAGGCGGCGAACTGTTAAGCTTCGGTCGCCATACTGATGGCACTCATACACAAGGTTGGCCATGCGCTCGCTCAAGATCGCCCTTCTCGGCGTTGTCGCCGCCACCGGCCTCGGCGTTCTGGCCTCCGCGCCGGCTGAGGCGCAGGATGGTTTCGTTTCCGGCCCGATCTACCGGGTCAGCCGCCCGCTCCCGATCCGGGTGCGCCCGCGCAGCTGGCTGGATGCCGGCAATGTGCCGCTCACCTCGAACGTCCCGGGTGCCGGCGGTTCGCGGAATCCGGCTCTGAACCCCTACCTGATCGCAGCGTCCAACCAGCTGACCCCGCCCTACGGCCCGACCGACCGCTTCGGTCGCGGGATCCTGCCGGACCCGATCACCAACGGACCGTTCATCGGCGCCCGTTCGAGCGCGATCCGCAACGTCGATCTCTCCTTCGTCGATCGCCTGGATCCGACCTCGCCGCTCTACGGCCGCCCCTACTGAGCGGCTCCCACAAACAGCGTGAACGTCGCGAAGCGCGGGTCCTCGGGCCCGCGTTTTTCGTTTGGCATGCATCCCGGGCACGCCTTCACCGGCGCCGGATATCCTGTATGCCAAGTGCCGCGGGAGCAGATCCGCTGCCGAGGCCGGGAACAGTGCCATGAAGCCGTTCGACTGGGTGACCGGGTATCCGTCCCTGCGCATGCCGATGTTCGGGCGCAACTGTGTCGCCACCTCGCACGCGCTGGCGGCACAGGCCGGCATCCAGATGCTCCAGGCCGGCGGGAACGCGGTCGATGCCGCGATCGCCGCGGCGGCCGCCAAGACCGTGACCGAGCCGTGCAGCAACGGCCTCGGCTCCGACGCCTTCTGCATCCTGTGGGACGGGAAGGCGCTGCACGGACTCAACGCCTCGGGCGGGGCTCCGGCCGCTTGGAGCCCGGACTATTTCCTGCGGAAATACGGTCCGGCGGAACGGACGCCGATGCGCGGCTGGGATTCGGTCACCGTACCGGGGGCGGTGGGCGCCTGGGTCGCGCTCAGCGAGCGCTTCGGCCGCCTCCCCTTCGCCGATCTGATGCAGCCGGCGATCCGCATCGCCGAGCGCGGCTATCTCGCGCCGGTCGTCGTGCAGCAGAAATGGGCGGCCGCCGCCGGGATCGAGGCGATCACCCGCCAGCCGGGCTTCGCGGAGTTCTTTCTGCCACGCGGCCGAGCGCCGGATGTCGGCGAGCTGGTGACCTTTCCCGGCGCCGAGCGGACTTTGCGGCTGATTGGCGAGACCAAGGGCGAGGCCTTCTACCGGGGCGAGATAGCCGAGGCGATCGCCGCGCACGCGCGGGCCCATGGCGGCGCCATGACGGCCGCCGACCTCGCGGCGTACCGCCCCGAATGGGTGACGCCGACCGCCAAGGATTACCACGGCTACACGCTGCACGAGATCCCGCCGAACGGCCAGGGCATCGCGGCACAGATCGCGCTCGGCATCCTGGAGCAGTTCGACCTCGGCAGCCTGCCGGTGGACGGACCGGAGGCGCAGCACCTCCAGATCGAGGCGATGAAGCTCGCCTTCAGCGACACCTACCGGTACGTCGCCGACCCGCGCGGGATGGAGGTGACGCCCGAAGCCATGCTGGACCGCGCCTATCTGGCGGAGCGCGCCAAGCTGATCGACCGGAACCGCGCCCAGGTCTTCGGCCCCGGCAAGCCGCCCGCGGGCGGCACGATCTACCTCACCGCCGCGGATGAATCCGGGATGATGGTGAGCTTCATCCAGTCGAACTTCATGGGCTTCGGCTCGGGCGTGGTCGTTCCGGGCTGGGGGATCTCCCTGCAGAACCGCGGCTACGGCTTCGTGCTCGATCCTGCGAGCCCGAACGTGGTGGCGCCGGGCAAGCGCCCGTTCCACACCATCATCCCGGGCTTTCTCACCCGGGACGGCGCGCCGGTGATGAGCTTCGGCGTGATGGGCGGCAACATGCAGCCGCAGGGCCATGTCCAGACCCTGGTGCGGATGATCGACCACGGCCAGAACCCGCAGGCGGCCTGCGACGCGCCGCGGTGGCGGGTGAACGAGGGTCTCGACATCAACGTCGAGGCAGCGATGCCGCGGGCGACCCTGGACCGCCTGAAGGCCCTCGGCCACCGGCTCGAGGTGATCGAGGACAGCTACCAGGATTTCGGCGCCGGCCAGTTCATCTGGCGGATGGGCGATCCGGCGGTCGAAGGCTACGTGGCGGCGAGCGACCCGCGCCGCGACGGGCAGGCCGCCGTGTGGTGAGGCGCTACTTCACCTGCACGCTGTCCACGACCTGGCGGAACTTGGCGAGGACGCCGTCGCGCTGATCCTGCCGCACGACACCGAGGGCGCGGAGATAGCCATCCGGCGCGAACCGGATGGTCTGCATGACGACCACCGGCAGGTTGGTCGGCTGGTCGAGGGCGCGGGCCACGATCTCATGCCAGTCGACGCCGTTCGAGCGGTAGCTCTGGGCCCGCTCGATGACGAAGTCCTTCATGGTCTGGTTCGAGGCCAGGGCGGCGCGGGCGAAGCCGTCCCGCTGCTCGGCCGAGGGCGGCTGCTGCACGGCCTGGGCGAGGACGAGGATCGGCTGCTCCAGATTCTGCATCTGGTCCTTGGGGCCGCTGGTCAGGAGGATCGAATTGCCGGCCATCACCCGCACCGGCCGGAAGCCCGCCATGTCGGCGATGCGGAAGGGCAGCGCGTCGACCTGCTGGGTCAGCGTCAGCGCAGGCCGGAGGGTGACGCCGGTCACCATCTTGCGCATCGAGGCCTCGGTCTCGGCGTCGGGCAGCGCCTGGGCGATGATCAGTCCGGTCACGCTCGGCGTACCGACCACGAGAATCCACTTCCGGATCGCCGGAGCGGACGAGGCCGGATCGGCGGGCTGCTCACCGGTGTAGAGCATGCCCTCGTTGTCGCCGATCTTGACCTCCTCGCGCTTCTCGACGGCGAAGCCCTGACTCAGCAGGTTGGCGTCGGTGAAGCCGCTGACGAGTTCCGCGAAGGCGTTCGCGGGCAGCTCGACGACCGACACGGTCGCGCCCCCCTCCTTCCGCTCGAAGCCCGAGAAGCGCCGCGACAGCGACATGTCGGCCGGCGGATCGAAGCCGAAGCGCGAGCCCGGCGGGTAGACAGGATCTCCGGCCCAGGCCGCGGAGCCAAGGCTCACCGCAAGCGCGGCAGCGCCGAGAACCCGTCCGAGACGCAGCGTCAGGTTGCGCATCCGCATCGAAAACCGGTTCTCCTCGTGGACCCAACTTGGGGTTAGTCCGCCCGCGATGGGTCTGCCCGGCGACCTGATCTGTCAAGCCGGCAATGCCGCGCGCCTGCGATCACGATGAAAGGAAACCGCCAACGCCGCCGCGACGGCGATCCCGACGGCGTAGGCGCAGAGATTCCACGGGGAGAAGAGTGTGCCGAGCAGGAGCTGGCCCGGCAGGGTTGCCCGGAAGGCGTCGAGCGCCGGGGTATGAACGAGACGGCTCGCTTCGATGAGCCCGGCGCCGAAGAAGGCGGCGATCATGCAGGTGCGCAGACCCCAGCCGGCCGGTCGCAGGGCGGCCACCAGCAGGAACAGCATCGCTCCCCACAGGATGCCGCCGCCGTAGTGGTGAACCGCGAGCGGCAGGTTCCACGCCGGCACGCGCAGCAGCAGCCCCAGCCCGATCACGGCGGCCGCGAGGCCGAGATGGGCTGCCCGGGCCAGCGGCAGATCCATCCGCGCGGGCGCCGGCATCGCGGCCGTCCCGCATTCCGGCGATCGCTCTAGCGCCACGGCGGTGCCGGCGCCGTGACGCGCCGCAGGGTGAGGTTGCAGCGGCCGCCCGGCGGGAGGAAGCCGGGCTCGGCCGTCTCCGCGAGAAGGTCGCCGGCCGGGTAGAGGCGGTCGATGCCGTGGTAGATGAGGCGCGAGGGGCCGCCGATCACCAGCGCGTCGCCGGCCTGCAGACGGATCGAGCGCGTCGGATCCGCGCGGCTCTGGCCGCCGTAGCGGAACAGTGCCGCCGCACCGAGGGAAAGCGAGAGGACGGGCGCCGAGAGATCCGCCTCGTCGCGATCCTGGTGGAGACCCATGCGGGACCCCGGCGCGTAGAGGTTGATGAGACAGGCTTCCGGCGGCACCGGACAGTTCGCCAACACCGCCCAGGCCGCGAGGGCGGTCAGCGGCATCGCCGGCCATGGCCGCCCGGTCTCGGGATGGTCCGGCTGATAGCGGTAGCCCGCGACGTCCGAGACCCAGCCGAGGGGACCGGCATTCGACATCCGTACGGAGAACGGCTTGCCGGTGCGCGGCATCCGCGGCGTCACGGGCGGCGCCGTTTCGAGGATGGCGGCGATCTCGGCGGCGAGCCGGGCGCGGGCCGTCGCATCGAGGAAGCCGGGATGGTGGATCAGGCCGGGGGCGAGTTCCGTCGCCACTCAGCGGCCCGCGTCGACATCCTGCTCCAGCACGGTCTTCGAGGCGACCGTGGTGTCGGCGTTGAGGCGGTAGACCAGCGGGACCCCGGTCCGAATCTGGAGATCCGGCACCTGCTCCTCGTTCAGCCCATCGAGGACCATCGCCAGGGCGCGCAGCGAATTGCCATGGGCCGCCACCAGGACCCGCTGGCCGGTCATCACCCGGGGCAGGATCGCCGCAATGTAGTAGGGCAGCACCCGCGCGGCAGTGTCCTTCAGGCTCTCGCCGCCGGGCGGCCGCACGTCGTAGGACCGGCGCCAGGTATGGACCTGCGCGTCACCCCATCGGGCGCGGGCCGCATCCTTGTTGAGGCCGGAGAGGTCGCCGTAATCCCGCTCGTTGAGGGCCCTCTGCCGAATGATCGGAACATCCGGGAGAGCCATCTCCTCCAGGATCAGCGAGCAGGTGCGCTGGGCCCGCAACAATTCGGAGGTGAAGGCGACATCGAAGCCGTAGCCGTCCCGCTTCAACCCGCGGCCGGCCGCCCGGGCCTCGGCGATGCCGCGCTCGGTCAGGTCCGGGTCGCGCCAGCCCGTGAACAGGTTCTGGAGGTTCCACTCGCTCTGGCCGTGCCGGACGAGGACGAGGAGCCGTTCCATGGATGCACCGCTCCCGGTCACAGGCCGAGGACGTCGGCCATCGTGTAGAGCCCCGGCGGCTTGGGATGCGCCCAGAGCGCGGCCTTGACGGCGCCCGTGGCGAAAAGGCCGCGGTCGGCAGCGTGGTGGCTGATCGTCAGGCTCTCGCCGGTGCCGGCGAAGATCACGCTGTGGTCGCCGACGACGCTGCCGCCCCGCAGGGTGGCGAAGCCGATATCGCCTGGCCGGCGGGCGCCGGTATGCCCGTCCCGGGTGGAGACGCGGACCGTCTTCAGGTCGACGCCGCGGCCCTCGGCGGCGGCCTCGCCCAGCATCAGCGCCGTGCCGGACGGCGCATCCACCTTCATGCGGTGGTGCATCTCGGCAATCTCGATGTCGAACTCGTCGCCCAGCGCCTTCGCGACCCGGCGGACCAGCTCGGCCATCAGGTTGATGCCGAGCGACATGTTGCCCGATTGGACGATCCGGGCATGGTACGAGGCCGCCTTCAGCTTGGCGAAATCGTCCTCGGACAGGCCGGTCGTGCCGACGACGTGGACGATGCGGGCCTGGGCCGCCAGTTCGGCGAAGGCCACCGTGGCGGCGGGCGCGGTGAAATCGAGGACGCCATCGGCAGCCGCGAAGGCCGCGAGCGCGTCATCGGTGACCGGCACGTCGAGGGGCTGGAGACCGGCGAGCAGGCCCGCATCCTGCCCCAGGGCCGGGGAGCCTTGGCGCTCGATCGCCGCCGAGAGCGTACAGCCCTCAGACTGCGCCACCGCGCGGATCAGCATCCGCCCCATGCGCCCGTCGGCGCCGACCACCACGAGCCGCATTCCGTTCCCCAACCCACCTTGCTGCGCGCAGGATCCGCACCGCGCCGGCCCGTCCTGCGTCGGTGTCCGGGCTTCCCGTCTGCCGCAGGAGCGGCGGGAGCCCGGGCAACCTCACTCCTTCTCGGGGGCGATCTGCTCGAGGCCGCCGATATGCTTCTGCGCGTAGAGCGGCAGGCCGATCTGCTTGATCAGCTCCAGCTGCGTCTCGAGGAAGTCGATGTGCCCCTCCTCGTCCTCGGCCAGATCCTCGAACAGGCGCTTGGAGACCCGGTCGTTGATCGAATCGCAGTACTTCGCGGCCTCGAGATAGAGGCTGCGGGCCTCGTTCTCGGCGGCGAGATCGGAATCCAGGATCTCTTGGACGTTCTGGCCGATCCGCAGCGGGTCGAGCTCCTGCAGGTTCGGGAATCCGTCGAGGAACAAAATCCGGTCGATGAACCGGTCCGCGTGGTTCATCTCCTCGATCGATTCCTTGCGCCAGAATTTCGCCAGCTCGACGTAGCCCCAGTCATTGAGCATGCGGAAATGCAGCCAGTACTGGCTGACGGCCGTCAGCTCGCTGCGCAGGCCGCGATTCAGATACTCGATGACCTTGGTGTCGCCCTTCATGCCCCCGTACTCCTTACCGTGCTTTCAGGCGGGGGGTAGAAGCATCAGGCCGCGACTCCCTCATCCGCAGTTTGGAACTTCACCAAACTACACGCGCTTGCGCAAGTCGTCGTGCAGGCATGGCTGCTCTCCGCCGGCGCGCCTTGGCCCAGGGCACTCTGCATGATCGCCCGGATCGTGCGGGCGCAGCGCCCGCATTTCGGGCTGCAGCCGAGACAGGCATAGACCTGCGCGGGCGTGCGCGGGCAGCCTGGGCCGGGTGCGAGGCAGCTGCGGACCGCGCCGTCCGATATGACGTTACAAGAACAGACGATCATGCGCGCCGCAAATCCCGTCATCCCCGCGCCCGCAGCGGTCGTCGACGACCGTCCCGGGCACCTGCGCCAGTTTAGAAGAATTGAAAAGTAGCTGGCTTTTCAATGCCTTATTGGCTGCGGTCGACATGGCACCGCGGCCCGCGCGGGTCAAGGGCGTGCGATCTAAGTGCGCCCCAACGGTTCCGGGGCGCGTCAGCGCGCGAGTTCGCGCAGGCCGAGCCGGATGAGCACCTTGGCCTCGGCGCCCTCGCCCGCACCCTTGAGAGCCGCAGCGATGGCGGCGGCGGCCTGGACCTGCGGGTAGCCGAGATTGACCAGGGCGGAGACGGCATCCGCCACCGGCTGGGGGGCGGCGCCGTCCTCGACGGCTCCCGTGAGGGCAACGAGGGCGGGGTCGATCGGCGCGAAGGCCGGGGCCTTGTCCTTGAGCTCGGCGGCGAGCCGTGCCGCCAGACGCGGCCCGACCCCTGGAGCCCGGCTGATCGCGCCCTTGTCGCCGGTGGCGATGGCGCTGGCCAGCGCCTCGGGCTCCATCACCGAGAGCACGCCCAGCGCCACCCGCGCGCCGACGCCCTGCACGGTCTGAAGCAGGCGGAACCATTCCCGCTCGGCATCCGAGCGGAAGCCGTAAAGGCGGATCATGTCCTCGCGGACATGGGTTTCGATCGACAGCGAAGCGGGCTCGCCGACCTTGGGCATGCGCTGCAGGGTGCGCGCCGAACAATGCACGATATAGCCGACGCCCGACACGTCGAGGATCACGAAATCCTCGCCGAACGAGTCCACGACGCCCTTGAGCTTGCCGATCATGCCACGCCTGTCGCTGTCGCGGGATGCCTACAGAACCGCGGCGCCCTCCGCCAGACGTGCTTGAGCGCGCAGGGAGATCATGAAATCACGGGCGCCGCGCCGGCCGCGCTTGGCCGGTCACGGGGGGATGACCATGCGCGCGCCACTTCTTGCCCTGTTGGGCCTGCTGTGCTTCGGCCCGGCCCGGGGGGCGGACGATCCGTCAACGGCCCCCGTTCCGGTCGCGCCGAGCGCGGATCCGACGCAGGTCCGGCCCGGGAGCTACGTGCTCGATCCGGATCACGGCAAGATCACATGGTCCGTCTCGCATCTCGGCTACTCGACCTATTACGGCCAGTTCGCGGGTCTCAGCGGCACGCTCCAGCTCGATCCGAAGGCGCCGGAGAAGAGCCGCCTCGAGGTCACCGTGCCCCTGGGCGGCGTGATGACCGGGAGCGCGCGCCTGAACGAGCACCTCGCAGCCCCGGACTTCTTCGACACGGCCAAGTTCCCGAACGCCACTTTCACCGCCACGAAGGTCGAGCCCACCAGCCCGACCACGGCGCGGATCACCGGCGACCTGAACCTGCGCGGCACGGTCCGGCCCTTCGCGATCGACGCCACGTTCAATCAGGCCGGCATCCATCCGGTGGATCAGCGCTACACCGTGGGCTTCGACGGCCGGGCGGTCATCAAGCGCTCGGATTTCGGCATCAACGCCTATCTGCCGCAGCTCGGCGACGAGGTGAGCCTGCGCATCGAGGGCGAGTTCAAGGCCGCGCCCTGACGATCGGCCGACTCGGTCCGCGGAGCCGACAGCGCGGCTTCGCAACCGGCAAGGGTCGCGCACGGTGGGGCCCGGAGCCCGACGCGCCGACGCCGGGAACCGACGGTGTTTCCGGATCCGGGCTCGCCTGCGGCGCTCCGAAACGACCATGCGGATGAACGGGCGGGCGGACCCACACGCCGAGGAGCTCGCTCACGTGCGGCGCCCCGCGGCCCCGTATGGGACCGGGTCGAGCCGCGCGGCCTGACCGGGCGGGTGACGCCTCGCCGCCGGGGGTGTAGTCAACCGCCGTCGCGGCGCCGCAGCGAAGGGATGCCCCCAGATGACGACGCTTCTCCTCAGCGGCACCCGGCCTCGTCCCGCGCATGACGGGCGTCTCACCGCGCAGGTCGGCGCCACCCTGGAGGTCTGAGCCGTGCGGCGTTCCGGTGTCTTCAGTCTTGCCCTGGCCCTGTGCTTCGCGGGAGCCGCCGCGGCGCAGGTCCCCGCGCCGGCCGCCCGCGCCCCTGCGCCCGCCGCGGCGGCTTCGCCCCTCGACAACTATGCGACGGCGGCGGCGACGACCATCATCGCCGAACAGGCCTGCCCGGGCGTGCAGGTCAGGGCCGGACAGCTCACGACGCTCCGTCTCGCGGCCCGGGTCAATGCCGGACAGGAAGCGATGCTGGAGGAGAAGCTGAAGCAGCGCGCCATGCAGGTGCGCCAGCAGCTCGCCGCCGACGGCCGCGAGGCTTGGTGCTCCGAGGCTTTGGCCGCCTTCGGCCCCGAGGGCAGTGTCGCGAAGGGCGTCCTGGCGACCGGCGCCCCGATCCGCTGACGGAGCCCCGGGAGTCCGGCGCGGATTGACACGGCGGCATCAGGCCCGTAGTGACCCCGCATGGCGCGCGGCCTCTGTTTGAGGTCCGCGCGTTTCGCGTTGTCCGGGCGGAAAGCCCGCGCAATGACTTCAAACAAGAAGCCGGTCCAGGGGCAGCCGCCCCGGAGGCCGTTCGAGAACACGAGAGAACGATGTTCGCAGTCATCAAGACGGGCGGTAAGCAGTACCGCGTCGCCGCCAACGACACCATCACCATCGCCTCCCTGGCGGGCGAGGCCGGCGAGGCCGTGACCTTCGGCGAGGTCCTCCTGTTCGCCGACGGCGCGGGCGCGACCCAGGTCGGCGCCCCGACCCTGTCGGGCATCAGCGTCACCGGCGAGATCGTGCGCCACGGCCGCGACAAGAAGGTCATCGCCTTCAAGAAGCGCCGCCGGCAGAACTCGCGCCGCAAGCGCGGTCACCGGCAGGACCACACGGTCGTGCGCATCACCGGCATTTCGGCCTGACGCACGCCAGACGCTGGGCGCGTGAGGATCCCTGAGGGTCCGATCAGCGACCGCATCCAAGCCCATCAGATTTCGGAGTTCATCCCATGGCACACAAGAAGGCAGGCGGCTCGTCCCGCAACGGTCGCGACTCGGAAGGCCGGCGCCTCGGCGTCAAGAAGTTCGGCGCGGAAGCCGTGATTCCGGGCAACATCATCGTGCGTCAGCGCGGCACCAAATGGCATCCCGGCGCCAATGTCGGCATGGGCAAGGACCATACGCTCTTCGCGCTGGTACCGGGCCATGTCCGCTTCGAGACGCGCCGCGGGCGCGCCTTCGTGGCCGTAACCCCGCTGGCCGAGGCCGCGGAATAAGAGGCGGGCGCCTTTAGAGGCGAAGCTGGCGTCCCGCCCGGTGTCCCACACCGGACCGGAGACGTCGTTGCCGAGCCCCTGACGGGCCGGTTCGGACGGAACACCCGGGGAGGATGGGACGCCATCCTCCCCTTCGTCGTCTTGAGGCGGTGCCCCGGAGCCGGGAACGCCGCCCTGCGAGGGCACGATGTTCCCCGATCTGACCCGTGATGACGTTTTCCGGATCGAGACGCGGCGGCTGTGGCTGCGCTGGCCGACCGCCAAGGACAGGGACGCGATCCTGAAGCTGGCCGGTGATCCGTCTGTCGCCGCGATGCTGGCGCGGGTGCCGCACCCGCTTCCGGCCCCGGTGGTGGATGCGTTCCTGCTGCAGGCGCGCGCGCAGAACACCGCCGGGTCGGCCCTCACGCTCGCCCTCGCACCGCGGGCGGCGCCCGGCAGCCTCATCGGTGTGATCAGCATCGAGGGGCGGACCGAGGGGCCGCCGGAACTCGGCTACTGGCTCGGGCAGCCCTATTGGGGCAGCGGCCTGATGGCCGAGGCCGTGACGGCTCTGTGCCACGCCTTCTTCGCTTATACCGGCGGGATGGAACTGGCTGCGTCGGCCCGCACGGTCAACCCGGCGTCCCGGCACGTTCTGGAGACCTGCGGCTTCGTGCAGGCCGGCAGCGCGACCCGGCCCTTCCCGGCGCGCGGCGCGGATCTGCCGGTCGATCTCTTCAGCCTCGACCGGCGGCGCTGGCAGAACCCGCCGTCGGAGCCGGCGATGACGCGGGCCGCCTGAGGCGGCCTTACGGCGCCGGGGCTGGCCGGCCGCCGTCGACAGGGTGATGGTGCGGGTCGCGAATCCGCACCCGACAAAGGATTCAGGTCGTGAAATTCCTCGACGAAGCCAAGGTCTATGTCCGCTCCGGTGACGGCGGTCCCGGCTGCGTCTCGTTCCGGCGGGAGAAGTTCATCGAGTTCGGCGGGCCGAACGGCGGCGACGGCGGCCGGGGCGGCGATGTCTGGGTGGAGTGCGTCGAGGGGCTCAACACCCTCATCGACTACCGCTACCAGCAGCACTTCAAGGCCAAGAAGGGCGAGCACGGCATGGGCTCGAACTGCCACGGCGCTAACGGCGCCGACACGGTCCTGAAGGTCCCGGCCGGCACACAGATCTTCGCCGAGGACGGCGAGACGCTGCTCGCCGACCTGACCGAGGTCGGCCAGAGGATCCGCCTCGCCAAGGGCGGCAATGGCGGCTTCGGCAACGCCTATTTCACGACGTCCACCAACCGCGCCCCGAAGCACGCCAATCCCGGCCTGGAAGGCCAGGAGATGTGGATCTGGCTCCGGCTCAAGCTGATCGCCGATGCCGGTCTCGTCGGCCTCCCGAATGCCGGCAAGTCGACCTTCCTGGCGAGCGTCACCGCCGCGAAGCCGAAGATCGCCGACTACCCGTTCACCACCCTGCATCCCGGCCTCGGCGTGGTGCGCTCAGACGGGCGCGAATTCGTGCTCGCCGACATCCCGGGCCTGATCGAGGGCGCGCATGAGGGCGTCGGCCTCGGCGACAAGTTCCTCGCCCATGTCGAGCGCTGCCGGGTGCTGCTGCACCTCGTTGACGGCACGAGCGAGCATGCCGGCAAGACCTACAAGCTGGTGCGCGGCGAGATCGAGGCCTACGGCAACGGCCTCGCGGAGAAGCCCGAGATCGTGGCGCTCTCGAAGGCCGACGCCCTCGACGCCGACACGCTCAAGAGCCAGGTGGCCAAGCTGAAGCGCGCCGCCGGCCGCGCGCCGCTGGTCCTGTCCTCGGCGAGCCGAAAGGGCGTCCCCGAGGCGCTGCGGGCGCTCCAGTCCGAGATCGATGCCAGCGCCGAGGCCGAACGGAAGCCGGTGGACGCCTGGCAGCCGTAGCTCTCGAAGGTTGTCCCGAGGACGCGGCGGCCGGGACCGACAGGACCGGGTCCGGGCCCTGTCGATCCGGCTGGAGCGTCGTCTCAGCCCTGCTTCAGCTTCGCGATCGTGTCGGCGGGGACGCCGGTGAAGTTGTTGGCGAGGAGGTAGTTCGGGCTCGCCTTGATCCAGGCATCGAGGTCGATCTCCTCGAACTTGCCGTTGTCCCAGGTCTGGACGATCTCGAGATCGTCGTCGCCGACGTTCTTGATCGCGTGGCCGAACCCCATGGGGATGTAGGCGACGTCGCCGGGCCTGAACTCCGCGACCTTGCCGCGGCCGCCCGAGCCGAACAGGGCTACCTGACCCTTGCCCTTCAGGTAATAGTGCCACTCGTTGGCGTTCACGTTCCAATGGAACTTGCGCATCTGGCCCGGCCGGATCGTCATCACGCCGCCCGACATCGACTTGGACACCGGCCACTCGTCCACGGTGGCGAGGCGGAACGTCCCACCGTCGAAGTCGCGGACCGCGCGCGGATCCTTCAGGAGCCGGAACTTGTGGGTCGATTCCTTCGGCCAGGGCGCGTCGAGCGCCTGGGCGAGCGGGATCACCGGCCCGGCCTGGATGTAGGCCTCGCCCTTCGGGAACGCGTTCAGCGCGGCTGTCGGCAGGCCGAAATCGAGCGCCAGCATGTCCTTCGGCGACACGTCGACCCAATCGGTGATCGAGAACGTGCCGTGCTCCGAGAAGGCGCCGTTGTCGAACGACAGGATGAAGTGGCACGGCTTGTCGCCGATCGTCTGGATCGAGTGGCCGTGCCCCTTGGGGAAGAACCACAGGTCGCCCGGCTCGTAGTTGTTGATCTCGCTCGCCCCCGAGGGATCGAGGACCACGGTCTGGCATCGGCCGTCGATGACGTAAGCCCACTCGGCCGCGATGGCGTGCCAGTGCAGCTCCCGCGACGCGCCGGGATCGAGGAACATGTGCACGCCCGCGATCCCCTTGCTGATGGGGAACTGGTGGACGGTCGCCTCCTTGGCCCAGCCGCCCGACGTGATCTTGGGGACGTTGCCGTCGAGCGAGAAGTGGAAGTCCGGCATGGCGCCGACATCCTTCGGGTCGTGGTAGGCGACCGGGGCGCCGGGGGGCAGCTGCTGAACGTCCCGCCCGAAGCCGCCGGCCCCGGGCGCCCCGTGATCGGTCGCCGCGGCGGCGGCCCCCTGGGTCAGGGCGACGAGACCGCCGGCCCCGAGGGCTGCGGTCCCGAGAAACGCGCGTCGATTCGCGTCCATCTTGTCTGTGTCCTGTGTGCTGAGGTCGAGCGCGCCGGGGCTCGGTGCGGTGCAGCGTCGAACCGGCCGCCGCGCTCCCGCGCCGCAATATCGATCTTTGGCATGCCACATACTCACGACCACGTGAGGGATGAGGCCGCTCGCAGGAACGTGTGCCGCGGTCGTGCCGGCCCACGATCTGGCTGCGCCGGCGGCCCGAACCGCCCGGGCGCCGCGAGCCATGTCGTCGGACGGCTGTTCAAGAGGCGGGTCTTGCTTCACACCCGGCTCAAACGCGCGTTTTCGCAAGAATCATGATCCCTGCCCTCGAAGAATTCCGCCGTGTGGTCATCAAGGTCGGCTCGGCCCTGCTTGTCGATCGCAGTGCCGGCCGCCTGCGCCACGCCTGGCTCGCGGCGCTGGCCGAGGACATCGCGGAGCTGCACGGGCGCGGCGTCGACGTGCTGGTGGTGTCCTCCGGCAGCATCGCCCTCGGCCGGACGGTGCTGGGCCTTCCACCCGGCGCCCTGCGCCTGGAGGAGAGCCAGGGCGCGGCCTCCGTGGGGCAGATCACGCTGGCCCGCCACTGGGCCGAGGCTCTGGGCCATCACGGCATCGTCGCCGGCCAGATTCTCGTGACGCCCCAGGATACCGAGGAGCGCCGCCGCTACCTCAACGCCCGCGCCACCGTCCTGAAACTCCTGGAGATGCGCGCCGTCCCGGTCGTGAACGAGAACGACACGGTGGCGACGTCCGAGATCCGCTACGGCGACAACGACCGGCTGGCGGCCCGGGTCGCCACCATGATCGATGCCGACGTCCTGGTCCTGTTCTCGGATATCGACGGTCTCTACACCGCGCCGCCCAAGAACGATCCGGAGGCCCGCCACCTCGCCGTCGTCGAGCGCATCACCCCGGAGATCGAAGCCATGGCCGGCGGGCCGGCCTCCGAGCTGTCGCGGGGCGGCATGCGCACCAAGGTCGAGGCCGCCAAGATCGCGGCCTCGGGCGGCACCCACTTGGTCATCGCCGACGGGCGCGGGAAGAACCCGCTCAAGGCGATGATGGAGGGCGCGCGCTGCACATGGTTCCTCTCAGGCTCCACCCCGACGGCCGCCCGCAAGACCTGGATCGCGGGATCCCTGGAGCCGCGCGGCACCCTGACGATCGATTCCGGTGCCGAGCAGGCGCTGCGGAGCGGCGCCAGCCTCCTGCCCGTCGGCGTCCGATCGATCGAGGGCAGCTTCTCCCGCGGCGACGCCGTGTTGATCCGTGATCCCGCGGGACGGATCCTCGGCCGCGGCTTGGTGGCGTATGACAGCGCCGAGGCTGCGCTCATCATCGGTCACCCGAGCGCGCATATCCCGGACTTGCTCAATTATCCGGGCCGCGCCTGGATGGTGCATCGCGATGACTTGGCACTGTTCTAGAAAATGCCGATCTAAACTAATCTATTTACAATTTTCCGCTCCGATCATTGCGCCCAATCACGAGCCGGCACTCTTGTCGGACCGGTGTCGGGTGTGCAAATACGGCGCTTTCCATCGTCTGGCCGTTCCTGCGGCCGTCGCACATCGAGGACGCCAGCGTGCCCGTCCTGAACCTGAGATCGGACCTCGCCGAGGCCGATACCCTGCCGGAGCAGATGGCGGCCATCGGCCGTCGGGCCCGCGCGGCGGCCCGGCGTATGGCGCTGGCCTCGGCGCGAACCAAGGACGGGGCGCTCAAATCGATCGCCGAGCGGATCCGGGCGAGCCGTGACGAAATCCTGAGCGAGAACGCGCGGGACGTGGCCGCCGCCCGGAGCGCGGGCCAGAGCGCCGCCCTGATCGACCGTCTCACCCTGGATCCCGGGCGGCTCGCCGGCATGGCGGATGCCGTCGAGAAGGTCGGCTCCCTGGCCGATCCGGTCGGACGTCAGCTGGCCGCCATCGAGCGGCCGAACGGCCTGCTGATCGAGCGCATCGCAGTACCGCTCGGCGTCGTCGGGGTGATCTTCGAGGCGCGCCCGAATGTCACTGCGGACGCGGGTGCGCTCTGCCTCAAGGCCGGCAACGCCGCGATCCTCCGCGCCGGCTCGGACAGCCATCGCACGGCTATGGCGATCGCGCGGGCCATGAGCCGCGGGCTCGCCGATGCCGGCTTGCCGGAGGACGCCATCCAGCTGGTGCCGACCCGCGACCGCGCCGCCGTCGGGCTGATGCTCGCGGGCCTCGACGGTTGCGTCGACGTCATCGTCCCGCGGGGCGGTCGCGGCCTCGTGGAGCGCGTCCAGGCCGAGGCGCGCGTTCCGGTCTTCGCCCATCTCGACGGCATCAACCATGTCTACGTCGCCGCAGCGGCCGACCTCGACATGGCCCGCACCGTGCTGCTTAACAGCAAGATGCGCCGCACGAGCGTCTGCGGCGCCGCCGAGACCCTGCTGGTCGACCGCGCCTGTGCCGCGACCCATCTTGCGCCGCTGGTCCACGCGCTGCTCGAGAGCGGCTGCGCGGTCCGCGGCGATGCCGAGACGCGCGCCGTCGATCCGCGGGTGACCGCCGCCTCCGAGGAGGATTGGCATACCGAGTATCTCGACGCGATCATCGCGGTGCGGGTGGTCGACGGGATCGAAGCGGCCATCGAGCACATCGAGACCTACGGCTCGCATCACACCGACGCGATCATCACCGAGGACGACACGGCGGCGACCCGTTTCCTCGCCGAGGTCGATTCGGCCATCGTCACCCACAACGCTTCCACCCAATTTGCCGATGGCGGCGAGTTCGGCTTCGGGGCCGAGATCGGCATCGCCACGGGGCGGATGCACGCGCGAGGGCCGGTGGGTGTCGAGCAGCTGACCACATTCAAGTATCGCGTCCACGGCAACGGCCAGACGCGCCCGTGACCTGCGCTGAAGGTCCGGCGTGCGGCTGACCCTGCCGCCGAGCGCCCCCGGCATGCGGATCGGCCTCTACGGCGGGTCCTTCAATCCCGCCCATCTGGGCCACCGGCACGTGACCCTCGCGGCACTGCGTCGGCTCGGCCTGGATCGGGTCTGGTGGCTGGTGAGCCCGGGGAACCCGCTCAAGAGCCGGAGCGCCCTCCCCTCGGTGGAGGTACGGTCTGCCCAGGCCCACCGCATCGCCCGTCATCCGCGGATTGCCGTGACCGGCATCGAGGCGGCTCTGGGCGTCCGCTTCACGGTCCAGACCCTGCGCTTCCTCAAGCGCCGCTGCCCCGGCGTGCACTTCGTCTGGATCATGGGGGCGGATTCTCTCGGCACCTTTCATCGCTGGAAGGGTTTCGCCGAGATCGCCCGGCTCCTGCCGATCGTCGTCATCGACCGGCCGGGTTTCACCATGACACCGCTCAGCGCCCGGGCTGCGCGGCGCTTGGCCGACGCCCGGGTTCCCGAGGAGGCGGCATCGACCCTTGCGCTGCGGCCGCCGCCGGCCTGGGTGTTCCTGCACGGACCCCGTTCGAGCCTGTCCTCCACGCAGATTCGCGCAAGTACGGGGCCTAGGACGTCACGACGGACGCAAGCGCGGTTGCAATCGACGACCGATACCGCCAATTTCTTGTCATCCCGCACGGCATGACGCCGTCGTGCGGCAGAACGAGGAACCAGGACTCTGCCCGAGACCAGCCGCACGGAGATGATCCGCACCCCCGTCCAAGCCCCGGTGGAAGCCGGTCAGGCGCGCTCGGACGACCTTAAGGCCCTTGCGCTCGAATGCCTCGATGACATGAAAGCCGAGGAGACGATCGCAATCGATCTGGCCGGCAAGACGTCGCTCGCCGACACGATGATCATCACCTCTGGGCGCTCGCAGAGGCATGTCGGCTCGATCGCCGACAAGATCGTTCAGGAAATGAAGAACCGCGGCTTCGGCAATGCCCGGGTCGAGGGGCTCCCGGCCTGCGACTGGGTGTTGATCGATGCCGGCGACGTGCTGGTGCATATCTTCCGTCCCGAGGTCCGCGGCTTCTACAACCTCGAGAAGATGTGGGGCGCCGACCGCCCGGTTGGGATCGCGGCCGGCTGATCCGGACCGCGTCCGATGCGCCTGATTCTGGCCGCAGTCGGGCGTCTGAAGGCCGGTCCTGAGCGCGAGCTGGCCTCACGATATCGCGACCGCGCCGCGCAACTCGGTCGCGGGCTCGGCTTCGCCACTTGCGACAGCATCGAGATCGCAGAATCCCGTGCCCGTCGCGCCCTCGACCGATGTGCCGAGGAGGCGGCGGCCCTGACGGGCCACATGCCGCCTGGCGGTGTACTGGTCGCCTATGACGAACGGGGTCGTGCCGATATCGGAAGCGAGGCGCTGGCCGAACGCGTCGCCGCTTGGCGCGATGCCGCGCGGCCGGCACTCGTGGTGGCGATCGGGGGGCCGGACGGTCTCGACGCCTCAATTCGGACGAAGGCGGAGTTGATCCTGTCTTTCGGGGCCGCCACCCTGCCCCATGGACTCGTGCGCGTGCTCGCTCTCGAACAGCTCTACCGCAGCCTCACCATCCTGTCGGGGCACCCCTACCATCGCGGTGAGGCGGGCTGACCCCCTATGGCCATCCCTGAGATGACGGCCGGGTCGAAGTCCGCGTCGAGACGCGCGCTGCAGACGCTGACCCTGGTCGCCCTCGTCTCGATGGGCTCGGCCGCGCGGTCCGAGACGCCTCCGGCCACCGATTCCGAAGCCATTCAGCGTGCCAATGAGGAACGTGAGCGCCGGGCCGAGAATCTGAAGCGCGTCCAGGATGCGATCGCGGCCAGTGCCGGCCAGCGTTCGCAGTTCGAGTCGGAGATCGCAGCCATCGGCTCCGACCGGGCGAAGCTCGACGCCGCCCTTCTCGATGCGGGCCGACAGGCTCAGGCGACAGAAGACCGCCTGAGCCGCCTGGAGGAGCGCCTGAAGGCGATGAGCGAGAGCGAGGCAGCGATCCGCCACTCGCTGCAGGGCCGACGCGGCATCGTCGCCGAGATCCTGGCGGCACTCCAGCGCATGGGGCGCAGGCCACCGCCGGCCGTTCTGGTGAGCCCTGAAGACGTGCTCGCGGCGATCCGGACCTCGATGCTGCTTGGCGCGGTGGTGCCGGAATTGCGCGGCGAGGTCGACACCCTGGCGGCCGATCTCGCGGAAATGATCAGGCTGCGCGGATTGATCGCGCAGGACAAGGAAGGGCTGTCCAATGACCTTGCCGGATGGGCGCGCGAACAGCAGCGCCTGCAGGCGCTGGTCGCCGCCCGCCGCGCCCGTCAGGCCGAGATCGAGAGCGGCCTCACGGCCGAGCGCCGCAGGGCCGCCGAACTCGGTGCCCAGGCCAAGAACCTGAAGGACCTTCTCGATCGTACGGAGGCAGAGGTCGCAGCGGCGAAGCGCTCCGCCGAGGAGGCCAAGGCAGCCGCGGAGCGGGAGGCGCGCATCACCCAGGAGCGCTTCGCCGCGGCCGGCTTCCGCGACCCCGCCCGATTGGCACCCAAAGTCCACTTCGCCGAGGCGCGGGGCGAAGTGCCGCGGCCGGTGAGCGGACGCGTCGCACGCGGCTTCAACCAGCCCGATGGCAATGGTGGCACCACCCGCGGCGTGTCGTTTACGACCCGTCCCAAGGCGTCCGTCTCGTCCCCGGCCGACGGGTGGGTGCAGTTCGCCGGGCCGTTTCGGTCCTACGGGCAACTCTTGATCATCAACGCTGGCGACGGCTACTATCTTTTGCTAGCGGGGATGGATCAGATCAGCGTCGAGGTCGGTCAGTTCGTGCTCGCGGGCGAGCCGGTCGGCACCATGGGCGAGAAGAGCGCAGGTCCCGGCGGGTCCGAGGGTGATCCCACCCTGTACGTCGAGTTCAAGAAGGACGGCGGCTCCATCGATCCGGAGCCGTGGTGGGCGAAGAGCCCGAACAATACGGTACTTGGCGAGAAGGTTCGCGGCTGATGCGCAAGACTTCCCTGATCATGCTCGGCGCCTTCCTCGGTGCCGGCACCTCCATGGTGGCCACCCAGACCGACTTCCTGTCGGGCCCGCGGGCGGTGGCTGCCTCGGCCGAGACCTATCGCCAGCTCAGCCTGTTCGGCGACGTTTTCGAGAAGGTCCGCACGGACTACGTCGAGAAGCCCGACGAATCGAAGATGATCGAGGCAGCCGTCAACGGCATGCTGACGTCGCTCGACCCGCATTCGAGCTACATGGACGCCAAGGCGTTCCGTGACATGCAGACCACGACGCGCGGCGAGTTCGGCGGTCTCGGCATCGAGGTCACGATGGAGGACGGCCTGATCAAGGTCGTCACGCCGATCGACGATACGCCGGCTGCCAAGGCGGGGCTGCTCGCCAACGACATCATCACGCAGATCGATGACGATCAGGTTCAGGGCCTCACCCTGAATCAGGCGGTCGACAAGATGCGCGGCCCGGTGAATTCGAGCGTCAAGCTCAAGATCACCCGCAAGGAATCGAAGGATCCGATCGACGTCACGCTCACCCGCGACGTCATCAAGATCAAGCCGGTACGCTCGAAGGTCGAAGGCGGCGACGTCGCCTATATCCGCCTGACCCAGTTCAACGAGCAGACCTTCGACGGCATGCGGGCTGCGATCGACAAGCTGTCGAGCGAGATCGGGGCCGACAAGATCAAGGGCTACATCGTCGACCTGCGCAACAACCCGGGCGGCCTGCTCGATCAGGCCGTGATGGTCTCTGACGCCTTCCTGGATCGCGGCGAGATCGTCTCCACCCGCGGCCGCAATCCGGACGAGACCCAGCGCTTCTCCGCCAAGGCGGGCGACCTGACCAAGGGCAAGCCGATCGTGGTGCTCGTCAACGGCGGCTCGGCCTCGGCCTCCGAGATCGTGGCCGGCGCCCTGCAGGACCACAAGCGCGCGACCATCATGGGCACGCGCTCCTTCGGCAAGGGATCGGTGCAGTCGATCATCCCCCTCGGCGGTTCGGGCGCCCTGCGTCTGACCACGGCGCGCTACTACACGCCGTCGGGTCGCTCGATCCAGGCCAAGGGCATCGAGCCGGATGTCGAGGTCCTGCAGGAGGTCCCGGACGAGCTGAAGGGCAAGGACGAGACCAAGGGTGAGGCAGGGCTGAAGGGTCACCTGAAGCAGAAGGATACCGACGAGCGCGGTGGATCCTCCGCCTACGTTCCGCCGGATCCGGCCAAGGACAAGCAGCTGATCTCGGCGGTCGATTTCCTGCACGGCATCCAGAAGGGCGCCGCCAACGGCACGCCTTCGGCGCAGCAGCAGAAGCCCAGCCTGCCGAACTGACGGCGTTCGGAACGCCCTGACGACCCGATCCCGCCCGGCGCCGCGCCGGGCGGGATTTTCCGTTCCGGGACCGGGCATTAGCGGAACGTTAACCATAACCGCCGGCAATGGACGGAAGGATTGGCGCATTGCCGATCGGCGCAGCAATCGTGATCCCGCATCGAGAGCCGCTTGACCGAGTCCACGGACGATATCCTCACGCGCCCCCTCGGGGTGCCTGAGGCGGTGCCGGCGCAGCCCACGAGCCGGCTCGGGCAGCTGATCGCGGCTGCCCGGCGGCCCCGTATCGCTGCTGCCGCGATCGCGGCCGGCTTTGCAGTGGCAGCCGGCCTTGTCCTCGCCCTCGGGGATCCCGACGGCGGCGAACCGCGCGTGCAGGTCGCGATCGCGATGCGCGAGCCCACGATGCGTCCGGCCACACAGGCGCCTCCCACCCTGCAGCCCCAGGTCCTTGCGACTGCCCCCAGCACGGCCCCGCTTCAGCGCAGCGCCGAGGAGGTTGAGACCGCGTCCGGCGTGACGGTGGTGCGGCCGCCCGGCAGCGGTCCGAGCGATGCGGTGGTGATCCGCGTACCGCCGCCGAATGCACCGCGGCTCGTCCCGGCGCCTGATCCGCGGATCAGCGAGGCCGGACGCCACGGGCTGATGCCGAAGCTCGGCGAGGGGCGCATCCGCCCGCTCGACGTCTATGCCCGCTCCGAGGAACCCGGCACCGGTCCGCGCATCGCCATCGTGGTGACCGGGCTGGGCATCGGCCAAGCCACGACGGCCGTGGCCACCGCTCGCTTGCCCGCCGCCGTCAGCCTTGCCTTCCTCCCCTATGGCGGCGAGGCCGAGCACGCGGCCGCACGTGCGCGGGATGCCGGCCACGAGATCTTCCTGCAGCTGCCGATGGAGCCGTTCGATTACCCTGACAGCGATCCGGGGCCCCAGACTCTGCTGACGGCCCTGAGGGGACCGGAGAATGCCGATCGTCTTGCCTGGGCGATGACGCGCTTCTCGGGCTATGTGGGCCTCGTGAATTTCATGGGCGCCAAGCTGATGGCCGATGCGGCCTTCGAGCCGATGCTGCGCGAGATCGGCGCCCGTGGCCTGGGGTTCCTCGACGACGGAACGGCGCCCAAGGCCACGACGATGCCCGCCAACAAGGGCAAGACACCGATCGCCCGCGCCGAGATCGTCCTCGACACCACGCCGCGCGCCGACGCCATCGATGCGGCCCTGGCGCAGGCGGAAGCCCGGGCGCGTGCCAATGGCTTCGTCCTCGTCTCGGCGACCGGAACGGCACTGAGCGTCGACCGGATCGCCCGCTGGGCCAAGGACATCGACGCCCGCGGTCTGCGCTTGGTCCCGGCGAGCGTTGCGCTGCGCGGCGTCCGCGACAAGCGGGTCTCGACGGCAGATTGAGGACGCGCGTGATTATAGTCAGCGCAAGTAGATCCACCCCCACCGGGATCGGGAAAGACTTGCGCGGCGTTGCCGCAACGGTCACCCCTGACCTATGGTCGTCTCGATGGTAACGGATTCGGACCTGGGCACCGCCCTGCCCTACCGCCCCTGCGTGGGCATCGCGCTGATTGCGCCATCGGGCGGCGTGTTCGTCGGACGGCGCAAGAAGGGTGCGGGTTCTGAGCATGTGGCCGGCCCGCACATGTGGCAGATGCCTCAGGGCGGCATCGATCCCGGCGAGGATCCCGAGGCCGCCGCGCGCCGCGAACTTTACGAGGAGACGAACGTACCGCCGGAGGCCGTGAAGCTCCTCGCCGAGATCCCCGAATGGCTCGCCTATGACCTGCCCCCGGCCGTGATGAAGCAGGCCTGGAAGGGTCGGTATCGTGGCCAGACGCAGAAATGGTTCGCCTACGGCTTTGTGGGCAGCGAGGACGTGATCGACGTGCTCAATCCCGGGGGCGGCGCCGACAAGCCGGAATTCGATGCGTGGCGCTGGGCGCAGTTCGCCGAACTTCCCGATCTGATCGTTCCCTTCAAGCGGCCGGTCTACGAGGGGGTCGTCGCGGCCTTCTCCGGTCTCGATCGATGGTCGGCGCAGCCTTGACCGCGCGGACGGGGCGCTGAGGCCATGCGCTGGCTCGCGATCCCGCTCGCCCTGGCCGTCGCGTGGCTTGCCTTCACCATGAGCCCGCTGTGGTCGCTCTACGACCTCGCGCAGGCGGTCCGCCGGCACGATGCCGCCTATGTCGAGGGCCATGTGAACTTCAGGACCCTGCGACTTTCGCTGGTCCGGCAGATCACCGCGGCAATGCGCACGGCATCCGAGACCGATCCTGACCTCGAGCCCCGCGACCGCCAGCGCCTCAACGACGCCGCCTACGGCCTGGCGCTTGCACTCTCCGAAACGATGGTGACGCCGGAAACGGTGATGGACCTTCTGGCCAATGGCTGGCCCGACAAGCTCGATGTCGAGCGGCCGGCCGGCGCTCATCCCGAGGGCTTGGCGATCCGCGGTTTGGGGCGGCTTGTGTCATACTATACGGCGTTGGAGATGCGGGGCTTTCGCGCCGTCGTGATCCCGATCCCGCCCGAGGGATCGCGCGCCGAGCGCACGCGCATCCGGCTGCGGCTGCGCGGGTTGAGCTGGCGCCTCGTGGATATCGAGATGGCCGATGTTCTGCGCGAGCAGATCGCCGCCAAGTTGAGCCGGGCTCTGGCCCGCGCCAAGATCGGCGCCAGCGCCGGCGAGGAGCGTTAGACGGCGGGCCCTCGACGCGTCCGGCCGACTTCCGCGGCCGCGTATTCGGGTCGACGCGGAATTGCGCCTGACCCGTGCCGTACGGAGCGGGGCATGGCTACTTCGCCGTCGCGGTGCCGCCGGCAGCCTTGGGCTGGCGCGCCTCGTTCAGGTCCTCGGCCTTCTCCTCATCGGTGTCGCCGCTCTGCTCGATGGTCTTGCTCGGGTTGGCGAGGAGCGACCGCACGATGCCGAGAAGCACCTCGCACTCGCCGGGAAACTTGTAGCTCTCGAGGACGATCGCGGCATCGCGCAGGGTCCGCAGGTCGCGCACCAGCTGGGCATTGGCATCCTCGCGCAGCTCGCTCTTCTTGGCGATCGCCTCCTCGATCTGCGCGCCTTTCACGTCGCAGGCGGCTCGGGCCGGCGATGCAGCGATCGCGGCGGCGAGGGCGAAGCCGATTGCGGGAAGGGAGCGCCACATGGCGGATGTCCTCGAAGGTCCAGTTCAGACGGCATGAAGGAGCGCGGCGCGCAGGACGTCCTGCGTCAGCGCCACGAGTTGGCTCGGACGATAGGGCTTCGGCACGAACACCGAGCCTGGAACGGCCTCGCACGGCGGAAGGCAAGCCCGGCCGCCGGAGGTGTAGACGACCGGGAGGTCGGGAGACAGCTCGCGGGCACAACGCGCCAGCGACAGGCCGTTCGTATTGCGGGCGAGGTCGATATCCGTGAAGAGCAGGTCGACGCTCTCGCGAGCCAGGATCGCCTCGGCTTCCCAGGCATCCGCAGCGGTGAGCACCCGATACCCTTCCTCGATCAGCGCCTCGGCGGCCAGTTCGCACACGGTCGGCTCATCCTCGACGATCAGGATCGTGGCGGCCCGGTCCGGGACGGGCATGGACGGGCAGACGAATGCGGCGGCGAACGGAACCATGACGCAACTCCCACTCACCCGGCGGGGGCTCGATGGCCCCGGGCCGGATCGTAAGGGCAACGGCCCCTTCCGACGCGGCGTTCACCGTGTTTGCATCGAATTGCTCGGGTTTGGTGAGCGGCGCGTTAACCGCGGCCCGGCGTCCCTCAACGAAGCCGTCCGAATGGTTAATGGTTCGTTACCGCGCCGTGACGGGGAGGCTTGGTCGTGAGGCGTCCCTGGCAGCTCGGCTCCGGCCTGCTCCTCACGGGCCTCGCCGGTTATGTCGACGCCCTCGGCTTCGTGCGTCTCGGCGGCCTGTACATGTCGTTCATGAGCGGCAACACCACGCAGCTCGCGGTCCTGGGCGCCGGGGCCGAGCTGCATCGCATGATCCTGCCCGCGACCCTGATCGTCGCCTTCCTGGCGGGGTCGGTTCTCGGCAGCGGACTGGCCATCCTGGTCCCGGCCCGGTGGACGACGCCAGCGGTGCTGGCCTACGAAACCCTGCTGATCCTCGCCGGTCTGGGGCTCGGTCTCGAGTCGCCCGAGCTGGGCCTCGCGGCCTTCTTCGTCGCCTTGGCGATGGGGTCGCAGAACGCCGTCCTGGCGCAGGTCACGGGCTTCCGAGCCGGGACCACCTTCGTGACCGGGGCGCTGTTCAGCCTCGGCCAGAAGATCGCGCAGGCCCTGACCCGCACCGGCGATCCGCTGGGGTGGATCGGCGATGCTCTGGTCTGGATGTCGCTGCTGTTCGGCGCCTTCCTCGGTGCCCACGCCTATCAGCAATTCGGCCTGTACGCGTTGGTCGCCCCGGCGGCCGTCTCGGGCGGCCTGGCGTTGATTACCGCCTTCATGGTCTTGCGCGCCGCGCCGCCGGCCGCAAATGTCCCCCCGACATGAGCAGCGCCATCAGCAATCCCTCCCTCACCAGTCACGTCGCCGCGCTGGAGCCCGGCGAACACGTGCTTGCGACGCATTTCCTCAAGGATGTGCCGGCTCTGGTGCTGAGCGACGGCACCGTCGTCCTGGCGAAGGACGACGGCCTGACCCGCCTCGCCGCCCATCCCGACGGCGGCATCCTCGTGGCTGCCGGTGGCGGCGACCGCCTGCTCACGGGCGGCGACGACGGCCGCGTGGTGGCGATCCGCGCGGATGGGACGATGGAGCCGGTCGGCCTCTCCAAGGGGGGGGCGTGGATCGATGCGCTCGCCGTCCATCCCGACGGCGCCGTGGCATGGTCGGCGGGCCGCACGGTCGTGGCCCGGGACGCGAAGGGTCGCGAGAAGACCTTCGAAGCGCCTTCCTCCGCCCGCGGCCTCGTCTTCGCGCCCAAGGGGTATCGCCTCGGAGTCGCCCACTACAACGGCGTGAGCCTCTGGTACCCGAATCTGGAGACGCCCGCCGAGGTGATCGGCTGGAAGGGTTCGCATATCGACGTGACGTGGTCGCCGGATGGACGGTTCGTGGTCTCCACCATGCAGGAGAACAGCCTGCACGGGTGGCGGCTCCAGCCGGATCGCGGCCACATGCGGATGTCGGGCTATCCCGGCAAGGTCCGCTCGATGTCCTGGTCGTTCGATGGCCATTGGCTCGCCACGAGCGGCGCCGAGGCGGCGATCATTTGGCCGTTCGACTCCAAGGAGGGACCGACCGGCAAGGCTCCGCGGGAATGCGGCGTCCGTCCGGCCCGCGTGTCCCGGGTGGCGTTCCACCCGAAGGCGCCGGTTCTGGCCATGGGCTACGAGGATGGCTGCATCCTGCTGGTCCGCTTCACCGACGCGGCCGAACTCCTGGTCCGTCCGGCCGTATCGGGCAGCGGCGTGACCGCGCTCGCCTGGGATGGCCGCGGCGCCCGATTGCTGTTCGGCTGTGCCGACGGCAAGGCGGGCTTGCTGACGCTGCCGGGCTGACGCTGCCGGGCTGAAGCCTGTCGCGGCTCCGGCTGGAACCGCGACCATCGGCATGTTCTTTGTCCGGGGTCGATTCCCGCACCAGAGGCCAGACATGTTTCGCGTGTTCCGCACCTTCGGCCTCGCGCTCGGCCTGCTGGGCGGCGTCGTCGCCGCGCAGGCGCCGGAATTCGCACAGCAATACGCCCAGCGGCTCGGCGGCGCCGCCGACGAGCTGCGTCGCCAGGTGGCCGTCCTCGAAACCGACGCGCAGGCATCCGGCACGACCCGCGACGGCGCGGTCGATCGGCTGCGCGCCAATCCGGATCAGCTGGTCGCCCGCCGCGGCGACGCTGCCCAGGCGGATATCGCGCGTCTCGCCCGCCTGAGCGCCCAGCAGCAGGCCCTGGCCTCGGCGACGAGCCCCCTCGGGCGCGTCGTGGCGATGCTGCGCGATCCCGACCTGCCCGTGGCCGAGGCGGCCTATCGGGACTTCAGCCCGGCCATCCCCACCAGCGCCGACGGCCTCGCCGCGGGCCTGATCGGGTTCTTCGTCGCGTGGGGCGGCTGGCGCGTCGCCTCGGATGTGGGCCGGCGGGCGGTGCGTCGGCGCCCGCGGGAGACTGCAACCGTCGCCTGAGCGCGGTTCACGCGCCCGAGAGTGTGGCGCCACGTCTACAGCAGCTTGCGCGAGCCTTGCGTATCGAGCAGGGATCCGGCCGTCCCGGTCCGGAAGAAGGCGCATGATGCCGCGCGCGTCGACCTCCACCACCATCGATCCGGCGCTCGACGCCGCCGCCTTGCTGCGGCGCATCGGCTTCTTCGGTCTGTTCGTGGTTCTCCCGGTCCTGGCGCAGGTCGCCCGCCGCGCCTCGGTGATCCTCGCACCGATCGCCGTGATCCTGCTGATCATCGCGAGCGTCATCGACCGGCGCCAGCGTCCGATGCGCCCGGCGACCTACCGCCTCCTGACCGCTCCGGCCTTCCTGGCCGGGATGCTGGTGGTCCTGTGGTCGGCTCTCTCGCTGACGTGGACCCCGTTCCTCGGACCGGCCCTGGAGCGTCTGGCCAATCTGGGCGCCACGATCGGCCTCGCCCTCCTCGGCTATCTCGCGCTCCCAGACCGGATGCGTTCGGCGAATCTCTACCTCCTGCCCCTCGGCGTCGTGGCAGGCGGGATCGTGGCGATCATGCTCGGGTTGTTCGGCGCCCACATGGCGCCGTCCGGTGTCGAGGATGACGGCGCGCTGGATCGCGGCCTCGTCCTGCTGATCCTTCTGCTCTGGCCCGCGCTCGCATGGCTGCGATCCCGTCGCCGCGACCGGGAGGCGCTCGGCCTCGCGCTGCTGGTCGCCCTCGCCCTGACGGTCCAGCCGGACGGGACCCAGATCGCCGCACTGTCGGTCGGCGCCGTCGCCTTCGCGGTGACGAGCTACCGGCCGCGGTTGGGCGTGATGCTCACCGCCGTCCTCTCGGCGGCTCTCCTCGCGGCTGCGCCGCTTCTGCCCTTCCTGGCGCGGCCGGTGGGCGCCGCCCTCATGGGGCCGCTCGCGCCCGCCGTGCTGTCGCTGAAGAGCTGGCAGAAGGTGGTGACCGCCGATCCGGTGCGGCTGATCACCGGGCACGGCTTCGAGACGGCCCTGCGCGGCCGCCTGGTCGGCCTCCTGCCGGCCAATGCTCCGACCACGGCGTTGTTCGAGTTCTGGTACGAGCTCGGTATCGTCGGTGCGCTGGCCGCCGCCTTCGCCCTGTACGCATCGATTCGGCGGGCTGGGCGGGACGGGCCGGCCCTGGTGCCGGGGGCGATGGGCTGCTTCGCGGCCGCCTTCACGGTGGCCTGCCTGAGCGTGGGGCTGACGGCGGTGTGGTGGCTGACGACCGTCGCCATCGCCATCGTGGTCTTCGTCGCTGTGGAGCGAGGTCAGTTCCGAACCAGCCGGCCGAAGGTGGCCAAGCTGCCCAGGATCCAGGCCCGCGAGGAGTAAGCGGTCAGGCGCGCAGGAAGCCGTGCAGGCGGATCCAGGCCAGGAACAGGCCGGGCCACGCCGCCACGGGGGTACCGGGCGCACCGAGGCCGAACCCGTGGCCGCCACGCTCGAACAGGTGCAACTCGGCCGGAACCCGCGCCTTCCGTAGGGCCGAGAACATCAGCAGCGGATGGTCGGCCACGGCGATGGGATCGTCGATGGCCTGAACCAGGAAGGTCGGCGGCGTCTCGGGCCCGACCTGCAGGTCCACCGAGTAGGTCTTCATCTCGTCGGGGGTGACGTCGTCGCCGACCAGGATGCGGCGGGTCGCGGTCCGGTCGAACGGCTTGCGCATGGTGATGACCGGGTAGATCAGCCCGGCCAGCGCCGGCCGGATCGGCAGGGCATCGGCGGTGTCGACGCCCGCGTACAGGTCCCGGGCGCTGCCCACCGCGGTCTCGCCCATCAGGTGGCCGCCCGCCGAGAACCCGAGGACGCCGACCCTGCCGGGATCGATGCCGAACTCCGCGCCGCGCGCCCGGACGAGCCGCAGGGCGCGCTGGGCGTCCTGCCGCGGCGCGTCCGGTCCCGAACCCCAGCCCTCCGCCGGCAGTCGGTAGACGAGGAGGAAGACCGTGATCCCGGCGGCGTTCAGGACCCGTCCGACCGGCACGCCCTCGTTGCCGAGCGAGATGAACTCGTATCCGCCACCCGCGGCGACGATCATGGCGGCGCCGTTCGGATTGGCCGGTCGCATGACCAGCAAACAGGGCCGCGACACCCGGGTGATGTCCCCGAACCGGCCCTCGACGTAGCGGTAACCGTCCGCCTTCGGCCCGTCGCCGCCGCCGGGCGCTTCGCCGGGCCACAGATCGATCACCTGCAGATCCGCGCCGGGCAGGGAGCGCGGAAGCGCCCGGACCGCCTCGTGCGGCGCCGGCTGGGGCGCCGTCTCCCCGGGGACCTCCGCGCGGGCGGTGCGAAGGCCCAGGATGCTTCCGAGGCCCGCGAGCAGGAAACGGCGGTCGAGCCGCAAGTGCATCCCCTCTGATCAAGCCGCGCACGGGGCCGCCCGTCGGCGGTCCCAACTCCTTAAGGTGAGCGGGTCAAACGCCCCGGCAACCGCCTTAGGTTCCGTGGTGTCCGCGCGCGTCAGGCCTTGCGCGCGATGATCGCGACATAGAAACCGTCGGTCCCGGTCCGAAGCGGGCTCATCTGGATCCCGTGAGCGGTTCTCCGCACCGCCGCCCGAAGTGAATCCGGTCCTGCCGCCAGCACCTCCTCCGCCGGGACGACGTCGAAGCGACCGCGCCAGCGCGAGAGCAGACCGGACACGGCTGCGTCGTTCTCCGCCGACAGCAGCGAGCAGGTGATGTAGACGATCCGGCCGCCGGGCCTGACGAGCCGCGCCGCCCGGTCCAGGACCTGCGCCTGTTCGGCGGTGCGCAGCGCGAGGCTTCCCGGCCGCAGACGCCATTTGGCGTCCGGATTCCGGCGCCACGTCCCGGATCCGGTGCAGGGCGCATCGACCACGACCCGATCGACTTTACCGTCGAGATCCTCCAGCACATCGGCCCGTGCCTTGCCGCTCCGCGGGGTCCGCACCTCGGCCACCGCGCCGGACCGGCGCAGGCGTTCGTGGATCGGCGCGAGCCGGCGCGGATCGCCATCGGTGGCGATCAGTCGAGCCTCGTTCCGGGTCTCGGCCGCCAGGGCCAGGGTCTTGCCGCCACCGCCGGCGCATAGGTCGACGATGATCTCGCCGGCCCGGGGGGCGGCCAGGAGTGCGGCGAGCTGCGATCCTTCGTCCTGGATCTCGTACCAGCCGTCCAGGAACTCCGCCTCCACGTGCAGCGCCGGACCGCGCCCATCGGCACCGATCGGAATGCGCAGACCCGCCGGCGCGTGGGTTGTCGGCGCGGCATCGAAGGCCGCCAGCGCCGGCAACACCGCGTCGCGGTCGCCGCGCAGGGCGTTCACCCGGATATCGAGGGGGGCCCGCCGCGCCAGCGCCTTCAGCTCCGGGACGAGGTCGTCGCCGAGCGTGGCCGCAAGATCCGGAAGCACGAAGGCCGGGGCGTCGCCCGCGACTTCGGGAGGAGCGTCGTGCAGCGTCCCACCGTCGAGGCGCGCGCGCTCGTCGTCGCTGAGGGGTGCGGGCGCGAAACGCTCCCCCGTGAACAACGCCGCCACCGAAGCGGCGGCGAGGCCCTGCTGGAGTCGCAGCGTGCCGAGCAGGATGGCGCGCGGCGTCTCCGCGCCCATGATCCAGGCCGCCGAAGCCCGGCGCCGCAGAGCATCGTAGACGAGGCTGGCGATGCCCGCACGGTCACCCGAACCGGCGAAACGATGGGCGAGGCCCCAGTCCTTGAGGGCGTCGGCGGCCGGCCGGCGACGCTCGGCGATATCGGTCAGGACTTCGATGGCGGCGGAGCAGCGAGCGGCGGGAGTCAGGGGTCGGATCCTCCGGAATGGGTCGGCGACGACGCGAAACGGCCACGCTTGGCCCACGATGCCGCCACGATACGGCCGAGCTTCCTGCACCTTCGGGGCGCAGATCGTGCCGCGGTTGGGCCGCCGTGCGGGCCGCCACGTGTCGTATGGCATCCGCCCGTCCCGGACCAGTGTGGTCCGCCGCCGGGCGCATACCGGGAGTACCTCAGCCCATGACGTCCATTGTACGCGTCGCCCTCGCGGCCCTGGTGACCGCCTCCCTCGCCGCCTGCGCGAGCGCCCCCGCCGCACAGCCGGACCTGACGCCGCCGCCGCGTCCGCGGGTCGATGCCAAGACGCAGCTGGAATACGGCACGCCGCCCGCGCCGCCCCCCGGCCGCTACTGAGACGTCAGCGCGGGGCGCGGCTCAGGCCGTTTCCCGCGCCCGCCGAGCCTCGTAGGCCTTGAGGCCGGTATAGACCGCGGTCAGGACCGGGAACGAAACCTCCGGCGCAAGCCGCTGGCCGCGGGCGATCAGGTCGCCGATCACGTGATCCGCCTCGATCCGACCCTTGCTCTCGATGTCGCGCAGCATCGAGGCCGTGAAGGTGGATCCGGCCGCCGTCAGCTGCGCCCGCGCCCGCTCGGCCACGATGGCGCGCGGCTCGAAGCCGCTCGCCGCGGCCACGATCGTGCATTCGGCATGGAGCGCTTCGATCAGGGCGGTCCCCTCGGGTGCCGCCACGATGTCGCCGACCGCGGCGCGCATCAGCGTGGTCGCTCCGGCGAGCGTTGCCAGGAACACCCATTTCTCCCACATCTCCTGCAGGATCACGTCGCTCAGGCGCGGCTGGAACTTCAGGCCGCGCATCATGGCGTCGACAGCCTCGATCCGCGCCGAGCGCGACCCGTCCCGCTCGCCGTAAGTGATGCTGCACAGTTCGCTCATGTGGCGGATCGCACCATCCGGCGCGACCGTCGCCGCGATGGCGCAGGAGCCGCCAAGCACGCGCTCGGCGCCGAACCGGGCGTCGAGCGCGTCGAGATGCGACATGCCGTTCAGCACGGGCAGGATCGCCGTGTCCGCCCCCACCGCCGGCGCCAGATCCGAGATGGCGCTGTCGAGGTCGTAGGCCTTGCAGGACAACAGGATCAGGTCGAACCGCCCGGCCTCGCCCAGACGGTCGGCCGTCACGGTGGGCGGATCGGGCAGGTGCAGATCGCCGAGCGGGGAGCGGACGTTGAGGCCGTCCGCGGCGAGCTTCGCCGCCCGGGCCGGCCGGACCAGGAAGGTCACGTCGGCCCCCGCCTCGGCGAGACGCGCCCCGTAATAGCCGCCGGTCGCGCCGGCCCCGACGATCAGCGTGCGCATCGGTCCCTCAGGTCCGCGACGGGTAGTTCGGGCTCTCGCGGGTGATCGTCACGTCGTGGACGTGGCTCTCGCGCAGGCCGGCATTGGTGATGCGGATGAACTGCGCCCGCTCCTGGAACTCGGGGATCGTGGCGCCGCCGACATAGCCCATGGCGGCGCGCAGGCCGCCGGCGAGCTGGTGCAGGACGTTGCCCACGGGGCCCTTGTAGGGGACCTGCCCCTCGATGCCCTCCGGCACGAGCTTGTGGGTGTCGTTCACCTCGGCCTGGAAGTAGCGATCGGCCGAGCCGCGGGCCATGGCGCCCACCGAGCCCATGCCCCGGTACGACTTGTACGAGCGGCCCTGGTAGAGGAACACCTCGCCCGGCGCCTCATCGGTGCCGGCGAGCAGCGAGCCGAGCATCGCCACGGAGGCGCCGGCAGCGATCGCCTTGGCGAGGTCGCCCGAGTACTTGATGCCGCCGTCGGCGATAACCGGAATGCCGGCCTCGCTGGCGGCCTCGACGGCCTCCATCAGGGCGGTGAGCTGCGGCACGCCGACGCCCGCGACGATGCGGGTGGTGCAGATCGAGCCCGGCCCGATGCCGACCTTGATGGCGTCCGCGCCGGCATCGATCAACGCCTTGGCGCCGTCCCGCGTCGCCACGTTGCCGGCGATGACCTGCACGGCGTTCGAGAGCTGCTTCACCCGGGCGACGGCGTCGAGCACCTTGATCGAGTGACCGTGGGCGGTGTCGACCACGATGACGTCGCAGCCGGCGTCGATCAGGCGCTCGGCCCGCTCGAAGCCGCTGTCACCGGTCGTCGTGGCGGCGGCGACCCGCAGGCGACCCTGCTCGTCCTTGACGGCGTGCGGGTAGGCGACCCGCTTCTCGATATCCTTGACGGTGATCAGGCCGATGCACCGGTAATGGTCGTCGACGACCAGAAGCTTCTCGATCCGGAACTGGTGGAGCAGGCGCTTGGCCTCGTCCTGGGTCACGCCCTCGCGGACCGTGATCAGGCGGTCGCGGGTCATGAGCTCGGCAACCGGCTGGGCCGAATTCGTCGCGAAGCGGACGTCGCGATTGGTGAGGATGCCGACGAGCTTGCCCCGCGAGCCGTTCGGGCCGCGCTCGACCACCGGAATGCCGGAGATCCGGTTGAGCTTCATCACCTCGAAGGCGTCGGCCAGCGTCTCGTCGGGATGGATGGTGATGGGATTCATCACCATGCCGGACTCGTACTTCTTGACGAGGCGGACCTGCTCGGCCTGCTCCGGCGGCTCCAGATTGCGGTGGATGACGCCCATGCCGCCATTGGCCGCCATGGCGATGGCCATCGGGGCTTCCGTCACCGTGTCCATGGCCGAGGCCAGGATCGGCAGGTTCAGGGGGATCGTGCGGGTGAGCCGGGAGGCCACGTTCACTTCGGTGGGCATCACCGAGGAGGCGGCGGGCCGCAGGAGCACATCGTCGAAGGTGAGGCCCTCGATGATCGATGCGGTTTCTACTCGGGCCATGTGCCAACTTTCCTCGGACGGGGGCGCGCAGGGATCGCGCTGCGGGATCGGGTTGGCAAGTGCCAGTATCACGGGCTCCGCGACGGCGCCAATGCGCGCGCGACGCGTCGCAACCCGAAAACACGCAGGGCTCGCGGCTTATCCACGCCCGGTCGGGTCGCGGGGCGGTGCGCGCAGTCCCCGCGACGGTTGATCGCAACCGTTAGCCGCCCTTCGTCTCGGATGAAGCCAAGCGACCCAGGGCGGCGCCTTCGCGTGTAGCGCCGTCGTGGATTGCTTCGCCCGCGAAGACCGGGTTGGCGGCGTGCGCCCTAGCGCATGGCCGGCGTGGCCGGCCCCTTGTCGGTATATTCGGGCGGCAGGCCGATATAATCGCCGAGCATGCCGTCGATGCCGGGCGCGCGGCCGAAGGCCTCGCAATCGGGGTCCAGCGGCGCCTCACCGAGCGTCGTGACGCGGATGCGGTCCCAGGTCGGCAGTGTGTTGGGGGCCGTGAACGGGTCCTCGCCGGTCGCCAGCATGTAGCCGAAATCCTGGCCGAACTCGCCGGCGAGGTCGTAGGCGTCGCTGGCGCGGGAGAAGCGCGGCTGGCTGGTGAAGGAATTCGCCGCTCCGCCCCAGACCATGGCGGCCCGCTGCTCGCGACGCCGGTCCAGAGCCTCGGCCTCGACGGTCAGGCTCCCGAGCCCGATCGGCACCCGCGGGATCGGCACGCGCCCGACCCCCTCCGCGAAGCTGAGACCCAGCTGCGAGGCCACGGTCACACCCGCCGAGCCCGCGATGGTCGCGCCGGCGCCGAGGAGATCCGTCGGATCCACGCGGGTGACCTGCGCGCGCACGGTCAGATCCGCGTCGCGGCTGGTGACGATGTCGTACTTCAGCGACAGGTCATAGCAGAGCGCCCGGTCGGCGGCGTTCGCGATGAGCCGGCGCTCGGCCGCGGTCAGGGGCGCTGCACCGGAAACGTCGGCGTGGAACGCCGTCGGGATGATGCGGACCGTGCGCGCTTTCGCCAGCGCGGGCCGGTCGACGTAGATCCGCGAGGCCGAGGCGACCTGATCGCTGGACTTCAGCCGGTCGTAGCGCGTCAGCGAGCCGCGATCGTTGAGCAGGACGGTGCCGCAGGCGGCGACCATCGAGAGAAGGGCGACGCCGGCGGCGATCCGCGCCACGGAGCGGACCTTGCTGGGGCTGGGCTGCATCGAAATCCTCGCGCGCCGGCCCCGGGCCGGCTGGAGCGGCCTCACGGACGCGTGATGGAAACTTAGCCATTGGCGCACCCGCAAAAAAGGTGGCTCCGCGCCGCGGCTCAACCTCTGTTGCACGATGGATACATTCGCGAAACACGAGGGTGCGAGGTGGCCGCGCTGCCGTGCAACCGCGGCGGTGCGACACGCGTCTGCTGTGTGATGCCTGCGACCGCTCAAAGACCGCTCTGGATCGTCCCGCTGACGGTCGCCACCGCCCTGTTCATGGAGAACACCGATTCCACGGTGATCGCCACGGCGCTCCCGAGCATCGCGGCGAGTCTCCATGAGGACCCGATCGCCCTCAAGCTCGCGCTGACCTCCTATCTGGTCAGCCTCGCGATCTTCATCCCGGTGAGCGGCTGGATGGCCGACCGCTACGGGTCGCGGACCGTGTTCCGCGCGGCCCTCGTGGTGTTCATGGCGGGCTCGCTGGCCTGTGCGGCCGCGAACGGGCTCGCGTGGTTCGTCGCGGCGCGGTTCCTCCAGGGAATGGGCGGCGCCATGATGGTGCCGGTCGGGCGGCTCGTGGTCCTGCGCAGCGTGCCGAAATCGCAGCTCGTCACCGCCCTCGCTTATCTCACCTTTCCGGCTCTCGTCGGCCCGGTACTGGGTCCGCCGGTCGGCGGCCTGATCACGACATGGTTCGACTGGCGGTGGATCTTCTTCATCAACCTGCCGATCGGCTGTGCCGGGATCGTGCTGGCGAGCCTGTACTTCGAGGATATCCGCGAGGCGGAGCGGCCGCCCCTCGACCTCCTCGGCTTCGCGCTGCTCGGCACTGGGCTGGCCGCGCTGATGCTCGGGCTGGCCTCGCTGGGCCGCCACCTGCTGCCGGCCACGATCTCCTGGGGCTGCCTCGCAGCGGGCGCGATCCTGCTGCCGCTCTACTGGGCGCATGCCAGGCGCATCGCCCACCCGATCGTGCGCCTCGACCTGATGCAGCGGCCGACCTTCCGCGTCGCCGTGCTCGGCGGCAGCCTGTTCCGGATCGGCACCGGCGCGATCCCGTTCCTGCTGCCGCTGATGCTGCAGGTCGGCTTCGGCCTCGATGCCCTGCAGTCCGGCCTGATCACCTTCGCGGCCGCGGCCGGCGCGATGTTCGTGAAGACCCTGGGTCCGCGGATCCTGCGCCGCACCGGATTCCGCGCGCTGATGGTCTGGAACGCCGTGCTGGCGTCGGCCTTTCTGGCGGTGAACGGGTTCTACACGGCGCAGACGCCGCACTGGATCATGGTGGGCTTGCTGTTCATCGGCGGTTGCGCGCGCTCGATCCAGTTCACCTGCATCAACGCCATCGCGTATGCCGACCTCGAATCGCGCGAGATGAGCGCGGCCACGAGCTTCGCCAGCGTCTGCCAGCAATTGTCGCTGAGCCTCGGCGTGACGCTCGGCGCGCTGGCCCTGGAAGGAACGGCCCATTGGCATGGCCGAACGCAGATCGCGGCCGCGGATTTCGGGCCGGCCTTCTTCGCCGTGGCGGTGATCTCGGCAGCGTCCGTGCTGGCGTTCCGCAATCTGTCGCACGATGCCGGCGCGGAGATCTCCGGGCGCAAGAGCGTCGCAGCGCCGCCGTCCGCGACCGCCGAGATGAGGCCCCGGCACGGCTGATCAGGCGGCAGCCCGGGCGGGCGGGCGCCCGGCCGCCCGCTTGCCTCCGCCCCGCGACGCGGCGGCCTTGCCGGACGCCTTCGCGGACGCGGGCTTCGGGCTCGGCGCCGGGGCGCGGTTTCCGGCACGCCAGCCCTGCCAGCTCAGGGCGCCCGGGCCGCTCAGGGCGTACATGAGGAATCCGCCCGCGAGACCGAGATCGGCGAGCATCAGCGTGCGCTCGGCGATCGCGGCGGGTCCGACGTAGTGCCAGAACGGGTGGAGCACGAAGGCCGTCACGGCGGCGAAGATGGCGAGCGCCAGACCGGTCAGCCGCGGCAGCACGCCGAGGATGAGCGCCAGCGGGCCGAAGACCTGCACCACGACGGCGGCCGTGGCGACACCGTTCGGGAAGGGCATGCCGGCACCGGCAAGCGTCAGCGCGAAGCCCGAGACGTTGAGCGCCCGCGCGATGCCGGTCGGAAGCAGCGCGGCGGCGAGCAGCAGACGCGCAGCGAGGAGGGTTCCGTCCTGGGCGCGGGCAAGCATGGTCAGGTCCGGTCGGCTGGGATCAGGCGTGGAGCTTGACGCCTTCCCGCTGAAGACCGCGTTAAGGCGTCCGGATCAGCCGCCGACACCGCCGCGGAACAGCCGGCCGCGCTCCGTCCAGGCCACCACGAGCAACGACAATGCACCGAGGCTCGCATAGCCGACAGCCACCGGCATGACGCTGCCGTCGAAGGCCTGTCCGATCAGGAAGCCGCAGAAGGCGCCCAGGATCGTCGTGTAGAAGCCGAGGAACGACGAGGCCGTGCCGGCGATGGCCCCGAGCGGCTCGAGCGCGAGCGCGTTGAAGTTCGGCATCGCGAAGCTGATCAGGAACTGGTTGACCGCCAGGATCGACAGGAACAGCGCGAGCGGCGGATGCCCGTGATAGGCGAGCCCGGCGGCGATCTGCACGAGGCCCACCAACGTGAAGGCGATGACGCCACTGTGCGACATCGCCCGCATCCCGAGCCGCCGGACGACGCGGGCGTTGATCAGCGTCGCGACGCCCATGGCGCCGGCCACGAGCCCGAAGGCCAGGGGAAAGAGCGGGCCGAGGTGGTACAGGCCGGTGTCGAACAGCTGCTGGGCCGAGCCGACGTAACCCATGATGCACCCAGTCATCAGGCCGAGCGCGGTGGCATAACCGACGGCGACGCGGGTCTTTAGGGTCAGGCGGATCGCCTCCCAGGTGGCGGCGGGCGAGAGCGGCCGGCGGTATTCCGGGTGCAGCGTCTCGGGCATGCGCAGGGAGAACCAGACGGTCAGCCAGAAGGCCAGGACCAGCATCGAGACGAAGACATAGACCCAGGAGCCCAGCGCCAGCATCATGCCGCCGATCGCCGGCGCGATCATCGGGACGATCAGGAACACCATCATGGTGAACGACATCACGCTCGCCATCTCCCGGCCGGCGAAGCGGTCGCGCACGATCGCCACCGAGAGAACGCGCCCGCCGGCTGCACCGATGCCCTGGATGATCCGCGCGGCCAGCAGCCAGCCGAAGCTCGGCGCCATCATCGCGAGCCCGCAGCCGACCACGTAGACGGCGAGGCTTGCGAGCAGCACCGGGCGCCGGCCGAGGGCATCGGAGACCGGTCCGTAGACGATCTGCGCGAAGCCGAAGCCGATCATGTAGACGTAGACGAGGAGTTGCAGCCGGTTCGGATCCGGCACTCCGAACCGCGCCTCGATGGCCGGGAAGGCCGGCAACAGATTGTCGATCGAGATGGCCGTCACCGCCATCATCAGCGCGATGATGGCGACGAACTCGGCAAATCCCGGTCCGGACCAGGGACGTGGGGTCCGGACCTCCTGGACCGGCGGCAGGGGCCGGATCGCGACTGTCAAAACGGGCTCTCGGGATGCGCTGGGAGGAGCCGATCAGGGCTCCTCCTTCGCGGCGCACTTATGACGACCGCGCTCACCCCGCGCAGTTCAGGCCGGCAGCGGATGCAGGGCCGGCGCGGCCGGCTTGCGGCCCACGAAGGTCGCCATGAGAGCGGCGACGAGGCAGAGCAGGCCGGCCGAGATGAAGGCGCCGAAATAGGTGCCGCTCTCGGTGCGGATCATCCCGCCGAGCCAGGCTGCGGAAGCCGCACCGATCTGGTGAGCTGCCGCGATCCAGCCGAACATCAGGGCCGCGTTCTCTTCGCCGAACGACTTGCCGGCCAGCTGCACGGTGGGTGGCACGGTGGCGATCCAGTCGAGCCCGTAGAACACCGCGAAGAGGGACAGGCCGTAGAAGCTGAAGTCGAAGGAATAGGGCAGAAAGATCAGCGAGAGGCCGCGCAGGCCGTAATACCACGCGAGCAGCTTGCGCGAGTCGAACCGGTCGGTGAGCCAGCCCGAAGCCGTGGTGCCGATCAGGTCGCAGATCCCCATGAGGGCCAACAGGCCGGCAGCCGTCACTTCGGCGATGCCGTGATCGATACAGGCCGGGATCAGATGCGTGCCGACCAGGCCGTTGGTAGAGGCGCCGCAGATGAAGAACGTGCCGGCGAGCAGCCAGAAATCCCGGGAGCGCAGTCCGATCCTCAAGCCGCGTAGCGCCCGCAGGGCCGGGTTCTCGGTGAGGACCGGCGTCGGCGTCACCGCGGTCTCGCCGTAGCGGGGCAGGCCGAGATCGGCCGGGCGATCCCGCATCAGCAGGGCCACCAGCGGGATCAGGGCCAGGGTCGCGGCCGCGACCACCAGGGAGACCGAGCGCCAGCCCTGGCCGACCGCGAGGGAGGCGAGCATCGGCAGGAAGACGAGCTGCCCGGTGGCGCTGCTCGCCGTCAGCATGCCGAGCACGAGACCGCGCCGCTTGGCGAACCAGCGTCCCGCCACGGTGGCGCCGAGGACGTTGGCGACCATGCCGGAGCCCGACCCGACGACGATGCCCCACAGCAGCACCATCTGCCAGGGCGCGGTCATGAGGCTCGTTGCGGCGGTGCCGAGCGCCAGGATGAGGAGCGCGCCACAGATGCAGCGCCGCAGCCCGAACCGCTCGATGATGGCGACCGCGAAGGGCCCGATCATCCCGTAGAGGAAGATGTTGAGTGCGATGCCGACGCCGATCGTCGCCGCGGTCCAGCCGAATTCCCGCTCCCACGGCACGATCAACACGCTCGGGGTGGCTCGGACTCCGGCGCCGACGAGCAGCACCAGGAAGGTCACCGCGGCGATGATCCAGGCATAATGCAGCGGCGGCTTGGCGTGCGTGTCGGCGATGACAGACATGAACGGCCTCTGGAAAGGGCGGATTGCGGCGGATCGGTCAGGAGACGGAGGTCAGGGCGTCGGCGAGGGCGGCCACGGCCGCTGGCTCGACCCGCGCGTTGATGCGCGCCTGGGCGTCGCGCCAGTACGGCGTCGCCGCCGCGATCGCCTCGCCGCCGGCCTCGGTCAGCACGACCACGCGCTCGCGGGCGTCGGCCGCGCCGGGCGCGATTCGCACGAGGCCGCGACGCTCCAGCGGATCGAGGTTGCGGCCCATCGTGGTCCGCTCCAGGGCCGCCTCCGTGGCAAGTCGCGTCACCGGCGTCGGTCCGAGCCGCTGCAGCAGGCGCAGGATCGCGAACTGCGTCACGCGCAAGCCCACCGGCCGCAACGCGGCGTCGTAGGTCGTGGTCACCGCCCGTGTCGCCCGCCGCAGGGCTGAGCAGGTGCAGAGCTCTTGAGGACCATCGCCGGAATGAATGTCGGCCATAATATGTGCATATACACCCTTCTCGTCGGCGGCAAGGCGCATCTGCGGTGAGCCTGACGGTTTGCGCCGATCGATACTGGCGGGCCGGCAAACCGGCGGGGGTGTCATCGACACGGCGGAAGACGCTGCTATCGCTTGGGCGAGTTACCCGGTTCGGGAGACGCGCGATGACACTCGAAACCGCCACGGCCTTGTCTTCCTCGGAGCAGAAGACGGCCCGAACGGGACTGATCGAGGCGGCCGCCGACATCGTGACCGAGCAGGGCGGACCGGGCGGCTTCGTGCGCGACCTGTTCGGCCGCGTGACACCGGAGGATCTGGCCTCCTACGACGCGGGGACTCTCGCCGATCTTGCCGCGCGCGCCCGTGCCTTCCTGGCTGAGCCGCGCCGGCCCGGTGAACCGGCACGGTTGCGCCTCAGCGAGGGGGCCCTCGTCCGCGGTGGCCGGGCGCGCGAGATGACGATCCTCGAAGTCGTCAACGACAACCGGCCCTTCCTCCTCGACTCGACCCTCGCCGAACTGACCGAGCAGGGCCTGTCCCCGCACCTCGTCGCGCACCCGATTCTCGGCATCGAGCGGGATGGCGGCGGCGGTCTGATACGGGTCGTCGGCGAAACGACGGCCGATGCCCAGGGCAGCCTGGCGCGCGAGAGCTTCATCCACATCCACCTCGACCGGCTGGCGGCCGAGGCCGGCGAGCGGCTGCTGGACGCCCTCGCGGCGGTCTACCGGGACGTCGCTCTGGCGACCGACGATCACGACGCCATGCTGGCGCGCGTGGCGGAACTCGCGACCGATCTCGGCCGCGCCCCGACGCCGATGCCCGAAAGCGAGACCGAGGAAGCACGCGCTTTTCTGGAGTGGCTGACAGAGGGCCAGTTCCTGCTCCTCGGCATGCAGCAGCACGGTATCGACGGTGAGGGGCATCCCCTGGTCGAGGGGTCGAGCCTCGGCGTGCTGCGCGATCCCGGCGCCACGCCCCTGCGCCGGGGCCGGACCCCCGTGGACTACACCCCCGAAATCCTCGCCTTCCTGGAGGAGCCGCAGCCCCTCATCATCACGAAGGCGAGTGTGAAATCCCGCGTCCACCGCTCGGCCTTCCTGGACTATGTGGGCGTCAAGCTCTTCTCCGGGCTCGGGAAGCTGTCCGGTGAGGTGCGGATCGTCGGCCTGTTCACAGCGTCGGCCTATACCAGCCCCGCCCGCGAGGTTCCGGTCCTGCGCCGGAAGGTGGAGGCGGTGGTCCAGCGCGCCGGTCTCGACCCGACGAGCCATGCCGGGCGAAGCCTCCTCGCGGTACTGGAGAGCTATCCGCGCGACGATCTGTTCCAGATCGACATCGAGCGGCTCTACCGGTTCACCCTGGCCATCGCAGCCCTGGCCGACAGGCCGCGGGTGCGCGTGCTCTCGCGCCCGGACCGGTTCGGCCGCTTCGTGTCGCTCCTCGTCTACGTTCCGAAGGACCGCTACGATTCTGCGGTCCGAGGCCGGATCGGCACCTATCTCGCCGAGGCCTATGGCGGCCGGCTGAGTGCCGCCCACCCGGACTATCCGGAGGGCTCCCTCGCCCGGATCCACTACATCATCGGCCTGTCCGACACGGGCAGCCCGGAGCAGGACCCAGCGGCCCTCGAAGCCGGCATCACCGCCCTGGTCCGGACCTGGGGCGACGCATTGCGCGAGGCGCTCGCGGAGGCTCACGGCGGCGACCAGGCGCGCATGCTGGCCGCCCGCTACGGCGATGCGTTCTCGGCCGCCTACCGGGACAATTTCCAACCGGAGGTCGCAGTCGCCGACGTGGCGATCCTCGAGCGCCTCGGCGACAGCCAGCCGCGGGCCGTGCAGCTCGGCCGCCGACAGAGCGACTCGGCCGCGCAGGTCCGGCTGAAGGTCTTCTCGCGGGGCGCCGCCATCGCCTTGTCCGACCGGGTGCCCGGCCTGGAGAATCTCGGCTTCCGCGTCATCAACGAGCGCACCTATCGGGTCGTGCCGACAGGGGTCGAAGACGGCGCCCGAATCTGGCTGCACGACATGCTGATCGAGCGCGCCACCGGTGTCGCGATCGATCTCGACGCCCTGGAACGGCCTCTCGAGGCTGCGATGCTCGCCATCGCCGACGGAGCCGCGGAATCCGATGGCTACAACCGCCTCGTCCTCGAAGCCGCCCTCCTCTGGCGGGAGGCCGCCCTCCTCCGGGCGCTCGGTCGCTACCTGCGTCAGCTGCGCATCCGGTACGGACAGGACTATCTCGCCGGTACGCTGAGCCGGCATGCCGGGATCACGCGGGACATCGTCGCCCTGTTCCGCGCCCGGTTCGATCCGGCACTCGTCGGAGACAGGGCCGCCCGAGAGGCCGGGATACGCGCCTGCATCGAGACCGCGCTCGCCGAGGTCACCAGCCTCGACGACGACCGGATCCTGCGCCGGTTTGTGAACCTCGTCGAGGCCGCGGTACGGACCAACTTCTTCCAGAGCGGTGCCGACGGCCATCCCCGCGAGACGATCAGCTTCAAGTTCGCCTGCGCCCGGGTGACGGCGATGCCGCTGCCGAGGCCCCTCTTCGAGATTTTCGTCTACGCCCCCCGCGTCGAGGGCGTGCACCTGCGCTTCGGCTATGTCGCCCGCGGCGGCCTGCGCTGGTCCGACCGGCCGGAGGATTTTCGCACCGAAATCCTCGGGCTGGTGAAGGCTCAGCAGGTGAAGAACGCCGTGATCGTGCCGGTGGGCGCCAAGGGCGGCTTCTTCCCGAAGCGCCTGCCCCCGGCGTCAGACCGCGCTGCCTGGATGCAGGAGGGCACCGAAAGCTACCGGATCTTCATCCGGACCCTTCTGGAACTCACCGACAACATCGTCGACAACGCCATCGTGCCGCCGCCGGACACGGTGCGGCACGATCCCGATGACGCCTATCTCGTGGTCGCCGCCGACAAGGGCACCGCCACGTTTTCGGACATCGCCAACGCGCTTTCCCTCGAGAAGGGTCACTGGCTGGGTGACGCCTTCGCGTCCGGCGGCAGCCAGGGCTACGACCACAAGGGCATGGGCATCACCGCCCGCGGCGCCTGGGAGGCCGTGCGCCGGCATTTCCGCGAGATCGACGTGGACGTGCAGACCGATCCGATCGCCACGGTCGGCGTAGGCGACATGTCGGGGGACGTGTTCGGCAACGGCATGCTGCTCTCGAAAAGCATCCGCCTCATCGCCGCCTTCGACCACCGCGACATTTTCCTCGATCCGGACCCGGATGCGGCCACGAGCTTCGTCGAGCGGCGGCGGCTGTTCGATCTGGGGCGGTCCTCCTGGGCGGATTACGACAAGAGCCTGATCTCGGAGGGCGGCGGCGTGTTCTCGCGCAGCCTGAAGACGATCCCGCTCTCCGCGGCGGTCCGGGCCGCCCTCGGTTTCGACCGCGCCGAGGCGACGCCGACCGAACTGATGCAGGCGATCCTGCGGGCGCCGGCCGACCTCCTGTGGTTCGGCGGTATCGGAACCTATGTTCGCGCGACCACCGAGACCGACGAGGATGCCGGCGATCGCGCTAACGACGCCGTCCGGATCACCGGGGCGGAGCTGCGCGCGAAGGTCGTCGGCGAAGGTGCCAATCTCGGCCTGACGCAGCGCGGACGAATCGAGGCGGCGCGCGCGGGCGTCCGGCTGAACACCGACGCCATCGACAACTCCGCCGGCGTGAACACCTCGGATGTCGAGGTGAACATCAAGATCGCCCTCATGACGCCGGAGCGGGACGGCCGGCTGAGCTACGAGGCGCGCAACGCCCTGCTCGCCGATATGACCGACGAGGTCGGACGTCTGGTCCTCCGCAACAACGAGTTGCAGACGCTCGCCCTGTCGCTCGCCCAGCGCGGCGGACTCGGCGAGACCGGCTTCGCCGTGCGGACCATGCAGGCGCTGGAGGCGGAAGGCCGCCTCGACCGGACGGTGGAGTTTCTTCCCGACGACGCGACGCTCGCCGAACGCATGCGCCGGAACGAGGGCCTGACCCGGCCGGAATACGCGGTGCTGCTCGCCTACGCGAAGCTGTCTCTGCACGACGCCATCCTCGACAGCACCGTGCCGAACGATCCCTATTTCGACCGGGAGCTGCAGCGCTACTTCCCGAAGGCCCTGCGCGAGCGCTTCCCGGACGCCGTGAAGGCACACCGCTTGCGCCGCGAGATCATCGCCACGGCGCTCGCCAACATCATCGTCAACCGCGGCGGGCCCTCGCTGGTGACACGGCTCGTGGACGGCACCGGCGCCGACGCCGCGATCATCGCCAAGGCCTACGCGATGACCCGGGACGCCTTCGGGCTGATGGAGCTGAACCTTGCCATCGACGGTCTGGCGGGCCGCGTTTCGGGGCAGGAGCAGCTCGATCTCTATGCGGAGGTGCAGGATCTGCTGCTGAACCGGATCGTCTGGTTCATCCGCAACCTCGATCTGAGCGGAGGGCTCGCCCCCATGGTCGCCCGCTACCGGGACGGCATTGCCGCGGTCGAGGCGGCTCTGCCCGAGGTCCTCGGGGATGAGGCCCGCGCAGCCATCGACGCCCGCGAGGCGGAACTGACGGGGCACGGCATGGCCCCGGCCCAGGCCCGGCGGCTGGCCTCGCTCACCGCGCTCGGATCCGCACCCGATGTCGTCCGCGTCGCAGAGGCGAGTGGCCGACCGGTCGCGGAGGTGGCCGCGACCCATTTCGCCCTGGAGCATGCCTTCCGGCTCGACGATCTGGCGGCTGCGGCGCGGACTGTGCCGGTGGCCGACACGTTCGACCGCGTCGCGCTGGAGCGCGCGGTCGCCGGCATCGCCGCTGCCCATCGCAAACTCACCGCAGAGGTGGTGGCGGATCTGGGCGCTGGCCCCGACGCGGTGGAGGCTTGGGTGAAGGCGCGCGGCGCTCCGCTGGCCCGGATCCGCGACGCGGTGGACGCGATCGGTGCGTCCGGCCTCACCGTCTCCAAGGCGACCGTGGCCGCCAGCCTGCTGGGCGACCTCGTTCGGGCCGACTGATTGTTCAGGCCCCGGGCGCGGAAGCCGACGCAACTTCGTGGCGACGGCGGCTGACCGCGGTGAGGACCAAGCCGAGCCCAGCGAGGGACATCGCCGCGGCGATCAACGGAAGCTCGCGGTAGCTCGCGCCGAGGGTCAGAGCGGTACCACCGATCCAGGCGCCGACGGCATTGCCGAGGTTGAATGCGCCCTGGTTGAGCGTGGAGGCGAGGTTCGGCGCATCGGTCGCGGCTTCGACAACCCAGATCTGCAGCGGCGAAACCAGCGCGAAGACGAGTCCTGACCAGAGGACCATCACGGGAACGGTCAGAACGGGATCGTGCGCGACGGCCGCCAGGGCCAGCAAGGCGGCCACGATGCCGAGGAAGCTGCCGATGATCGTCGCCATCGGACTCCGATCGGCAAGATGACCGCCGGCGAGGTTGCCGATGGTCAGGCCCAGTCCGGCCGAAAACAGCACACCCGTCACGCCACGCGGAGAGAAGCCGGACATCCCGGTCAGGAACGGTGTGATGTAGGTGAATACGGTGAAGAAGCTCACCGACGACAGGGTCGAGATCAGCATCGGCCGCAAGACCGGCCAGCGGCCGAGCGCCCTGAACTCGCTGGCGAGACGGCCACGCGTTCCCGGAAGGCCGGTGGGCACACAGAGCTGGATCGCGAGGCCGGCCGCGAGGCCGATCGCCACCACCGCCCAGAAGGTCGACCGCCATCCCGCGACCTGGCCGAGGGCGGTCCCCAGGGGCACACCCAGCACGTTGGCAAGCGTCAGGCCCGCGAACATCAGCGAAACCGCCTGCGTGCGCCTCTCTCGCGGCACGAGGTCCCGCGCCACCACCGCGCCGATTCCGAAGAACGCGCCGTGGGCGAAGGCGGTCAGGATGCGCGCCGTCATCAGCAAGGCGTAGCTCGGTGCCAACGCGCAGCCGAGATTTCCTGCCAGGAAGACGGCCATCAGCGCGAGAAGCGCGGTCTTGCGCGGCAGGCCCGCGGTGGCGATCGCCACGATCGGCGCCCCCACGACCACGCCCATGGCATAGCCCGACACCAGATAGCCGGCCTGCGGGATGGTGACACCGAAGCTCTGCGCCACCTCCGGAAGCAGGCCCATGATGACGAACTCGGTGGTGCCGATCCCAAACGAGGCGACGGCAAGGGCGAGGATCGGCAGAGGCAGCACGGCAAAGTCCTTCGGCACGGGCAAGATCCGATGGTGCAGAGCAGCATCGCAGCGCGTCAGCGATTGGATAGCGCCGTTGACGCGGCGCACACTTGCGCGACGCGCAGAGAGCCCGCCGGTGCGGATCGGCCTGGCCGGAGCGGAGGAGCAGGGAGTTCCCGGTGGATGGGGGCGCGGGAACACGGGTCGCTGCGGCTGGGATGCCGCACCTGCGGCTCACCCGCGCCGCGAGCTTCCGGATGGCCGGAGCCGCCTTCGATCAGGTCGAGACAGCGCCAGCCCAGCGCCGCGCTTGGCCTAGGCGTCCGTCGGAACGTGAAGTGGAGATTGCCTCGTCCGGCGCCCCGGCGCCTGTCTTGCGAGGCCAGAAGTCGCGGCGTGACCGGAGACCACCCCCGAGTGCGGCCGCGGCAATCGATCGGTGGGATCGGCTTAAAGACGATGGAGGCCAAGTAGGCCTGAACCGAGGCAGTGTCGAAGCAACGACACCGCCTCGTTGAGCCGAGGTCATTACAACACTGTCTTCGCAGACGTCAGCATCGCAAGTCAGGTAGGTAGACGGGTCCTGGCCGCGGGGGCCGCCCGAGCTGCGGGACGCGTCCAACGTGACTGAGCGATCCGGGCCACGAGATCCATCGTGCCTGAGCCTAAGTGGCACCGGCGGACATCGAGAGTCGAAGTCGCCGGCCCAGCGGAGCCACGCCAGCGCAGAAGGCAAGACTCCACCCAGCCAATCGAGCGAGGTAATCTGTGCGGCAAGCCGCTCAGTAGTCTTGTGTCATCGCCCGACACATTGATCGCAATGGATCGTTTCCGTCGATTCGGCCGACTACTCCGCCACGACCTTTTTCCGCCCGCGCGGCTTGGAAGCAGGCGCGACCACGGCTTCCGGTGTCGGCGCCGGCGCTGGCGCTGGCGCTGGCGCCCCGACGTTCTTGCGGCGCTGCTGCCCGAGGCCCAGAGCCCGAGCCAGCTCGGAGCGTTGGGCGGAGTAGCTTGCAGCGGTCATGGGATAGTCCCGCGGCAAGCCCCACTTCTCACGGTAGGCCTCGGGCGTCAGACCTCGCAACGTAAGGTGACGGCGAAGCGTCTTGTACGGCTTCCCGTCCTCGAAGCTGATGATATGATCCGCCGTGACCGACTTGCGGATCTGGGACGGGCTCATCTTTTCAACGGGCGAATTCGCGGCACGACTTTGAGTTGTCAAACCACTCAATGCCGCATGGATGCCGCCAATCAACCCGGGAAGCTCCGAAGCCGGCACGGAATTGTTCGACACATAAGCCGCCACGATATCTACCGTGAGATCGACCGACGGGCTGTGCTCGTTAGCTGCGCTGTCACTCACGATAAACTCCATGAGTACAAATCACCAAGTCGATCAATCCAGGTCGGATGCGATCGAATTCATCATAACGATAGCAGAGTATACAAAAAATCTCAATCATAATTGCGGAGGCGCGGAGAGATCGAAACCGCGCGGCGTCGATGCCAGGGGGATGCCAGGGGATGTCAGGGCGATGCCGTCGTTGACCGGGCATTAACCATGCCGTCGCTAGGGTTCGTTAACCATGCCGGCGACCCGTTTCTGGGCGGCATGATCGATGACCTTCGGACTTCGGTGCCGGAGATGTGGGCGGAGACCGGGATCAGGTGCGGACGGCGGCTGACCGGCGGAAACGGCAGAACTCGCGGCTGGCCGTCGCGGCGCTGAGCTTAACGCTCGCGACGCCGGCGCTGGCTCAACGCTTCGACGCGACGAGTCCCGTCACGGGTCAGCCCGACAATCCCGGCATCGGGCAGGAGGCGGCGCCGAACGGCCTGCCAGCCCTCAAGCGGAGCATCCCTGACGGCCTGACCCGCGATTCAGGACGCAGCTCGCTCGGCGGGGACACGACGGGCGGCGAGCAAACCGGAGGCGACAGCCTTCGGTCCCCGCTGTCGCCTCCGATACCGCGACAGACGCTGGGCCAGCCCGGCCAGTCTCAGCTCGACACTCGGATCACGACGGGCGGCCGGCGGACCGGCGGAAGCTCGACGGCTCCGGCCAACCTCGCCCCTTCGACACTCCTGCGCACCCGAGCCGCTCCCCCCCGGCGGATCGGGTCCGCGACCCGGCGAGTCACCCAGAGCGTGACGCAGGTTCCGCCCCCGGCGCTGCGGTTGTCGCCGGTGGTTCAGCAACCGGTGGTCGGCGTACCGAATCCGTCGACGGTGACGCCGATCCGGCCCCTGTTCCCTCTGCAGGCCATCGGACCGACACTCGGCCTCCTGACGCCGGGCTTCATCCTCGGCACCGACTTGGCGCGCGCGATCCCCACCGATCCAGCCTTCGCGCCCATCGGCTATCAGGTCGGCACCTTCACGGTGCTCCCGACCTTCGCACAGAGCATCGGCTACGACTCGAATCCGGACCAGACCAGCCGGCAGATCGCAAAGGGCTCGGTCGCCCTGCGCACAGACGCCACGGTCGACTTCCGCAGCAACTGGTCCTCGAGTTCCCTACAGGGTTCGCTCAGGGGTTCTTACCTCGAAACGCCGCAGAACGAGGCCGCGAGCCGCCCCGCAGCGGACGGCACCGTGCGCCTGCGGATCGACGCCAACCGGGATCTGCGCATCGACGCGGAGGGGCGCTTCCTGGTCGACACGCAACGCACGTCGAGCGCCAACCTGCAGGCCCCCGCGGCGACGAGCCGGCCGCTTCTGGCTGTTTACGGCGGGTCGCTGGGCGCCACGGAGACGTTCAACCGTCTGTCGGTGACTCTGCGCGGGTCGATCGACCGGTCGGAGTTCGACAATGCCCGCTTGGCCAATGGGACGACCATCAATCAGTCCGACCGGAACTTGAATCAGTACAGTCTCCAATTGCGCACGGCCTACGAGGTCAACCCCGATTTCAGCCCATTCATCGACCTCCTCGGCGACACCCGTGTCTACGATCAGCGGTTCGACCTGACGGGTGTGCGCCGGGATTCGGACGGCATCGCGCTCGCGTTCGGCACGAGCATCGGGCTCGCGCGCTCCGTGACGGGTGAGATCTCGGCCGGCATCCAGCATCGGACCTACGTCGACCCGACCCTCCGCGACATCAATGCGCCGTTGCTCAACGCGGCCCTAGTCTGGGCCGCAAGCCCGCTCACCACCGTCCGGCTCACCGCCGCGACGGGCGTCACCGAGACGACGATCCCGGGCTCCAGCGGCGTGCTGACCGAGGTCGCAACGCTGGAAGTGCAGCACGATCTCCTGCGCAACCTGTCGATCGTCCTGGGCGGATCCTACCTCCGCAACGATTATCAGAACAGCACCATCCGCGAGAACGGCTTCTCGGCGACCGCGCGCGTCGACTACCACTTCACGCGCTGGCTGACACTGCGAGGCACTTATCTCTACCAGAAATTCGACAGCACCGTCGCCGGATCGAGCTTCCAGGAGAACACGTTCCTGCTCGGATTGCGGGTGAACCCATGAGGCGCCGCTCGCATCGCGATCGTTAGGGCCGGCGTCATCGCCTCGTCTCGCCGCGCCGTCCGAGGCCGTCGAGTCCAGCGCGGCTGATCCGCGGTTCAACCGCGGCGCTGGGCGAAAAAATCCCGGAGCAGGGCCGCGGCTTCACGCTCGCGGAAGCCGCCATAGACCTCCGGCACGTGATGGCAGGTGGGCTGATCGAAGACGCGCGGGCCGTGCTCGACCCCCCCGCCCTTCGGGTCCGACGCGCCGTAATAGAGCCGCCGTATCCGCGCGATGGATATGGCCCCCGCACACATCGGGCACGGTTCCAGCGTGACATAGAGATCGCAGCCGGTGAGGCGTTCCTCACCGAGGACCGCACAGGCTGCCCGGATCGCCAGGATTTCCGCGTGCGCGGTCGGGTCGTTGAGCCGCCGCGGTTGATTATGCGCGACCGCGAGGACGATCCCGTCCCGGACCACCGCGGCGCCGACGGGGACTTCCCCGGCCACGGCAGCGGCGCGGGCGGCTGCGAAAGCGTGGTCCAGTGCGGTCAGCGCTCCGGACGATGGGCGGTCCGGACGGTGGATCGGATCGGAAGCCACCATGCCCTCAAGCCCGGGCCTGCACAGAGGCGCGGCGGCGTCCCGGCCTGATCCTCGTCAATGTTAAGGGCTGGAACATTCGACCGACCGTGACCGTTTCTTGAACCAGTGCGGCATCGCCGCAGGTCGAACAAGAGGACAACGCCATGAGCAGCACCACCGACAAGATCAAGGGCGTCGCCAACGAGGCTCTTGGGAAGGCCAAGCAGGGCATCGGCGACGTGACCAACAACGACAAGCTCAAGGCTGAGGGCGCGGCTCAGGAACTCAAGGGCAAGGCGCAGGGTACGGTCGGCGACGCGAAGAGCGCGGTGAAGTCGGCCACCGACAAGCTCTGAACGTCAAGCACAACCGGAACGGAACCCGCCTCGCGCGGGTTCCAGTCTTGAACTGGACCGGACTAAGCGAGGATGCCATGATCGGCTGGGCTGTCACATTTCTCGTCGTCGCTCTCGTGGCGGCGCTCCTCGGCTTCGGCGGCATCGCCGGAACGGCCATGGAAGCTGCCAAGATCGTCTTCTTCGTGGCGATCGCCCTGTTCCTGATCTCCGCCGTGTTCGGCGTGATGCGCGGTCGCTCACCCCGGATCTGACGGCACACACGCGCATCGATCTTCGAGGCGGTCCCGATGGGCCGCCTTCGTCGTTTCAGCCTCGGCTCAACCGCACGTGCCGTCTCGCCTGTAGAGTGTGGCTCTGATAAGCGGCAGGCATGACCGATCTGCCGAACGACGATAAGCCCGAGGCGGGCGCTGCCCGCCCGGCCCCCGAGTCAAACCAGGGCCAGGGCTGGACCCCGCCGACCGATGCGGGCAGTGCCGCGGACGCCCCTGACGCTCCGAGGAAGCCGACAGCCAAGGCGAAGGCGGGTGCCAAGACTGCGCAGCCGCTGCCGCCGACCCCGACCGAGGACGAAGGCGCTATCGAGACGCCGCCCGGCGAGCGTATCGCCAAGGCTATGGCACGGGCCGGCATCGCCTCACGGCGGGATGCTGAAGCGATGATTCTCGCCGGTCGCGTCAGCGTCAACGGCGAGACGCTGACCTCCCCCGCCCGCAACGTCACCGAGAACGACCGCATCCTGATCGACGGCGAACCGATGCCGTCGCGCGAGCGGAGCCGCCTGTGGATCTTCCACAAGCCTCGGGGGGTGGTGACCACGGCCCGCGATCCCGAGGGTCGCCAGACCGTCTTCGAGGCGCTGCCCGAAGAACTGCCGCGGGTCGTCGCGGTGGGACGCCTCGACATCAACACCGAGGGTCTCCTGCTCCTGACCAACGACGGCGGCTTGGCCAAGGTGATCGCGCATCCCGACACGGGCTGGCTGCGCCGGTACCGGGTCCGTGCGCACGGCGACACCGATCAGGCGCAGCTCGACAGGCTGGCCAAGGGCGTGACCATCGATGGCATGGAATACGGCCCGGTGGAGGCCACCCTCGACCGCGTCCAGGGCGACAACGTCTGGCTGACGCTCGGCCTTCGCGAAGGCAAGAACCGCGAGGTCAAGCGTATCCTTGAGCATCTCGGCCTCTCGGTGAACCGGCTGATCCGGCTGTCCTTCGGCCCGTTCCAGCTGGGCGATCTGGAGGTCGGGCTGGTGGAAGAGGTGCGCACGCGCGTGCTGAAGGACCAGCTCGGCAAGAGCCTCGCCGAACAGGCGGGCGTGGATTTCGACAGCCCGGTCCGGGAACCGATCGCGCCCTTCGGCGAATCGCGACAGTCCGACCGGGAAGCTCGGGCTGCACAACAAGCTCCATCCCGGCGCAATGCTGCGCGTCCGGCACCGACGCCTCGGGTCTCGACGGGCGGTACCGGACCCGGACCCCGCAACTCCGCGTGGCGCGACGAGGACGCGACGAAGCCGCGGGGGACGCGCATCCCCCGCCGCGGTGCGGACCCTCGTGCGGCGCAGGCCGCCGCGGCCGAGCGGGGTCGCGAACGTGTCGGCTCGATCCGCACCGGCGAGCGCCGCGTCGTCGTCGAGCGCCTGACGGCGACGCCTGCGGAGCCAGCGCCCGTCGAGAAGCCGCGGCGCCGCTTTGCCGACAAGGCCGGACAGGAACGGCCGGAGCGCAATGCCGGCCCACGCGGCGAACGCGGCACCGGCGAGTGGAAGCGCCGGGAGACAGGGCGAGACGACCGGCCGCGCGGGGATGCGCGCTTCGAGGATCGCCGCGACGGCAAGGCTGGCGATCGGCGCGAACGCGCATTCGACGCCAAGCCGGCCGACGGAGCGGCCCGAAAGGCCGGTTCGTTCCCGCCCCGGAAACCCGCCGCCGGTGGCGGCAAACCGGCCTTCGGAGGCCCGAAGCCGGGAGGCGCACGTCCCGGTGGATCCCGTCCCGGTGGATCCCGTCCCGGCGGCAAGCCGGGCGGCTTCTCTGGCGGCGCGCCCGGCAAGGGCGGCGGGCGACCGGGTGGTCGTCCCGGTGCCCCGCGCGGCGGAGCCAAGCCCGGCGGTGGCCGACCGCCACGCGGGACGCGATGAGGATCGTCGGTGGCGCTTGGCGGGGCCGCAGGCTCGCCACGCCGCGCACCGAAGCGATCCGGCCGACTTCGGATCGACTCCGGGAATCGCTGTTCAACGTGCTGACCCATGCCTACGAGCAGGCTGTCGAGGGCGCTCAGGTTCTCGACCTGTTTGCCGGGACGGGCGCTCTCGGATTCGAGGCCCTGTCGCGGGGTGCCGCCTACGCGTTGCTCGTCGATGAGGGCGCCGAAGCCCGCGCGGTGATCCGCACCAATATCGAGGCGCTCGGGGCCGAAGGCGTGACGCGCCTGTTCCGTCGGGATGCGACCCGGCTGGGACCTGCCGCCTCGGCGGGCCCATTCTCGCTCGTCTTCTGCGATCCACCCTACGGCAAAGATCTGGCGCCGCGCGCCCTCGAGAGCGCTGCCGCGGGCGGATGGCTCGCCCCTGGGGCTCTTGTCGTGGTCGAGGAGGCCGCAGCCGTCCAGCTGGTCTGGCCCGCAGGCTTCGAATCGGTGGAACGACGCGTCTACGGCGACACGGCGGTGGCGATCGCTCGATTTGGCGCCTGAGCCCCTCTAGGGAGCTTCGACCATTTCCTCTGCGGAAACCGTCAGCTCAGCGCCGAAATGGATAGCCAGCCAGACGGTGGGAGACGCGGTCCAGTGGACCCGGTGCCGACGGTGCGGAGCGATCATCACGGCATCGCCAGCGACGAGGCGACGCGGGGCCGACTCGTCGGCGAACAGGAGGTCGGCCGCGCCCGTCAGGACGGCGACCCACTCGGCGTGCGGCTGATCGTAGTAGAAGCCCGGCGGACTCGCTTGCCCGGTCGAGACGATGCGCTCCACCCGGAGACCCGGGCTGGCCACCAAGACCGACACGACCTCATCGGCTGCGCCGAGCGGCAGATCGGCCAGCAGATTGGTCACGGTCGTCGGTCGTTCGGCCATGATTCATCCCCGGCAGATCTCACGCGGCGCTGGGCTGGAGCGCCGCGCCGGCCCGATCTCACGCGTTGCGCGTTGCGGTGGGAGACTGAGGCGCCGCTTCGTCCGCCGATCGCAGCTGGCCGATCCGCGCGGCGGATTTCACCAGCGAGAGCACGTCGCGGCGCATCTGATCGTCGGCGATCTGATTGTAGGCCCGCAGGATCTCGACGGCGCCGGCCACCCGAAGCAGCGCCGGGCCATTCTCCGTCGAAGCCTCGGGCTCGGGCTCGAAGAAGCTTGAGACCGGAACGCCGAGTCGCTCGGCGATTGCCTGCAGACGGCCGGCTCCGACCCGGTTCTTGCCGGTCTCGTACTTCTGGACCTGCTGGAAGCTGACACCCAATGCACTGGCCAGGGCCGACTGGCTCAATCCGTTAGCGGCCCGAAGGAACGCGATGCGGCTGCCGACCCCGTGATCAATGGCTGTCGTCTGCTTCGGCTTGGGGGTTGGGTTCGCCATCGTTGGTAGTCCGGATGTTCTTAAATGTTGGCAGGCTTGCTCGCCCGGATCCGGGGCGCCAATCACAACTGACAGGTGCAACATTGCGCCGCGAAGATCCAGACGTGACATCTGTTAGTGCCACAGGTCAGCCGCGCGTGCAACGAATGGTTACGCTTTCAAAATCTTGAACCCGGAAGACTCCCGGGCGGGCCTCTCAATGACCACGACATGAACAACTAAACGATCATCCGCAATCATACAAAAGTGATCGAAATCGACTAAAGCCCCGCATTCGAAAACTGCAGCGCGCTATTGGGTTGCCTGCTCCACGTTGGCCCGGGAATGCCGACCCACGGGGACACGGCGTGACACACAGAGGTTCGACCCGGAAATCGCAGCCGTTCGGCGGCGATGCGTTCACGCCGCAGGACCGAGCCAGTCGGTGACGATTCGCAACTGCTCGTCGTCCAGCAATGCAGGCGCGTGGCCGCACTGGGGGATCTCGACGCGCCGTGTCGGAGGTCCCCTGCGGGTCATCTCGTCGGCGGTCGAAGCGAGGAGCAAGTCCGAATGCTCTCCGCGCAGGAGCAGGACGGGACAGGTTATGACGTCCCAGTCGCGCCACATGCTGACACTGTAAACCCGTCCGGGCCGGAACGCGTCGCCGATCCCGGGATCGTAATGGGGCCGCCAGCCGCCGTTCGGCACTTGGTGAAAGCTGTACTTGGCGATGTGGCGCCATTGCTCGTCGGTGAGCGGTCCGAATGCGCCCAGCACCGTGCGCAGGCGCGACTCGCCCGAGGCCAGGTTATGGTGAAGCCGGGGCGCGTCGCGCAGGCGCGAGCCGATCTCGCGGATGGGCGCCCAGGGTAGAAACGGGCCGATATCGTTGATCACCATCCGGCGGATCGGAGAGCGTGCGGCGGCGGCCAGGACCATTCCGGTGAGGCCGCCGAGGGAGGTGCCGACCCAGTCGATCTTCCCTGGAACCCGGAGATGCGCGATGAGCGCCGCCATGTCGGCGGCGTATTGCGGCAGGCCGTAGAGTTCCGGATCCTTCAACCAGCCGCTGAGACCGCGCCCGGGCAGGTCGGGACAGACGACCCGGTAGCCCAGCTTCGCCAGCCGATAGCCGAGCGCGTCGAAGTCGCGACCCTGGCGGCTCAGGCCGTGCACGCAGATCACCACGTGCGGGCTGTCCGCTTCGCCCCATTCCACGTAAGCGATGCGATGGAAGTCGTGCGGCGCATAGGCTTGGAAATGGCCTGTCCGGAACGGCACATCGGCGCGACTCAGATCGTCGAGCCGCGGCTTCGTCTCGGGTCCGGAAGCCGGCGCCGCGCCGGCGGCGGTCACGGAGTCTCCGTGCGCGCGGCGGCCTCGCGGGCGAGGCGGCTGGCCGTCTGATGGAGGTCGACCATCTGGTCGGTGAGCCGACGCGCCTGCTCCTGCAGGAACGCGATGTTCAGCGCCACGACCTCGCGGGCATCGGCTGCCGCGGCAAGGCGGTCCGCGAAATCGAGACCCGCACGGACATTCGTGTCCGAGGCCACGAGCATCCGGTGGCTGATCTCCCGCATCGCCGCCATGGTATGGACGGCATTGTCCTCAACGGCATTGTAGAGCCGCGCGCCGGCATCGTCCCATTGCTCGCGCAACGTGCGGGCACCGGCCGCATGACGATCGGCGAGATGGTGCGCGGTCTCGCGGCTCGAGCCCATGACCGCGCGCCAGCCCTCGAAACTCTGTGCCGCCGACGCCTCGAAGGCGTTCAGCGCCATCTCGCCGGCCTCGGCGAAGCGCTCATACGCCTCGCGCGCCCGGGCGACACTGCTCTCGGCCATGGCGCGGCCGGTCTCTTTGGAGACCACCGGCAGGTTGTCGTTCCCCACTGTCGTCTCCCGCAGATCGGACGATCGCATCCGGCCTCGGCCGCGCACGGCCAAGGATAGGGCATCCGACAGGGTTGTCTTCCCGTCAATCGCGCCCGGTAACAGAATCCGCGCGCGGCCCACGCTGTCACGGCAATCGCAATTGACAGGTGTGACGGCCGCGAAATCATCGTCGCACGGAGCGCACGCCACGCTCACCGCCCGATCAGAAGGCAGCAAGTGTCGATGATGGAGACCGGACCGATCCCCGCCGAGGCTCGCGAGGCCGGCCTCCACCCGTTCGAGGTCGGGCTCGGCCGCCGGCCAGCCAACTACGTCGCGTTGACCCCGGTGAGCCTGCTGGCGCGCGCCGCCGCCGCATGCGGGGCACGGATTGCGGTCATCGACGGAAGCCGCCGCTTCACCTATGCGGACCTGTACGGGCGCTGCCGCCGCCTCGCCGCGGGCCTCGCCGGTCGGGGCATCGGATCGCTCGACACCGTCGCGATCCTGGCACCGAACGTGTCCGAGATGATCGAGGCGCATTTCGCCGTCCCGATGCTCGGCGCGGTCCTCAATCCGCTGAACACCCGTCTGGACCCGGCGACGATCGCGTTCTCGCTCCGGCACGGCGGAGCCCGGGCGCTCATCGTCGAGGCCGAGTACGCCGCGCTGGCCGCGCGGGCGCTCGCCGATTTCGCCGAGCCCGTCCTGGTGGTGGCGATCGGCGAGACCGGCATCGACGGGGCTGTGCCCTACGATTCCCTGCTCGCCGAAGGCGATCCGGACTATGCCTGGGTCGGTCCAGAGGACGAATGGCAGTCGCTCTGCCTGCTCTACACGTCGGGAACGACCGGAGATCCGAAAGGCGCCGTCTACAGCCATCGCGGTGGCTATCTCCAGGCTCTCGGCAACGCCGTGACCTTCGGGCTGACCGACGCGAGCGTGTATCTCTGGACGCTGCCGATGTTCCATTGCAGCGGCTGGTCGTATCCCTGGGCCAGCGTTGCCGCTTGCGCCACGCAGGTCTGCCTCCGGAAGGTCGAGCCGGCGTCCATCTTCCGGCTGATCGCCGAGCACCGGGTGACGCATCTGTGCGGCGCACCGATCGTCCTGTCCATGATCGCCCACGCGCCGGCCCACGACCGCGTGCCGTTCCCGCAAACGGTGCGCTGCGCGGTCGGCGGCGCGGCGCCCTCCTCGACGATCATCCGCACCATGGAGGATCTGGGCTTCCAGGTGACGCATCTCTACGGGGCCACCGAGAGCTACGGGCCCGCGACGGTCTGCCTGGCACAGCCGGATTGGGCCGACCTTCCCGAAACCGAACGATACGCCCGTATGGCCCGTCAAGGCGTGCCGCTGGCGACCCTGGAGGCCGTAAGCGTCGCCGACCCGGCAACCGACGCGCCGGTGCCGCGCGACGGCGTATCGGTCGGCGAGATCCGGCTGCGTGGCAACACGGTGATGAAAGGCTATCTCGGCAACCCGGACGCGACGGAGCAGGCGCTCGCGGGCGGCTGGTACCGGACCGGCGACCTCGCGGTCTGGCACCCGGACGGGTCGGTGGAGATCAAGGACCGGGCGAAGGACATCATCATTTCGGGCGGCGAGAACATCTCCAGCCTGGAAGTGGAGGAGGTGCTGATGCGCCACCCCGCGGTGATGCTCGCGGCCGTCGTGGCCAAGCCGGACCCGACCTGGGGCGAGAGCCCCTGCGCCTTCCTGGAGCTGAAGCCCGGCGCGACGGAACCCGCCGACCAGGAGTTGATCGCCTTCTGTCGCGAGCGGATGGCGCGCTTCAAGGTGCCGAAAACCGTCGTATTCGGACCGTTGCCGAAGACGTCGACGGGCAAGATCCAGAAATTCGTCCTGCGCGAGCAGGCGCGGGCTCTCTGAGCCACGCCCGTCCGGCGCGTCGGAACGGATCACGTCACCATGCAGCCCCTAGAGGCCGGAGACGAGGTGGCCCCCGTCGACCGCCACGACGCTGCCGGTCATGTAGGCGCCGGCATCCGAGGCGAGCAGCAGCAGCGGCCCATCGAGTTCCGCCGCTTCGCCCAACCGACGCTGCGGCACGCGCTTGATCAGCGCCTTGCCGGCGTCGGATTCGAAGAAGGCGTCATTCAGCTCGGTCTTGATGTAGCCCGGAGCGAGCGCGTTCACCCGAATCCCGTGGCGCGCCCATTCGAGTGCCAGACTCTTGGTGAGCTGCACCACGGCCGCCTTGGAGGCGGCGTAGGGCGCCAGTCCACCGGTCACCCGCAGCCCGAGGATCGAGGCGATGTTGACGATGCTGCCGCCCGCGCCGTGTCGGACCATGCGCCGCCCGGTTGCCTGAGCCACGAGCCAAACCCCCTTGAGGTTCGTGTCGAGAACGGCGTCCCAGTCGGCCTCGTCGAGATCGAGGGCCGGTTTCGTCGCCGTCACACCGGCATTGTTCACCAGGACCGCCACGGGTCCGAACCGCGATTCAGCGGCATCGAGCGCCCGCTCGACGCTCGCGGCGTCGGTGACGTCCATGACGACGGCATGGGCCTCTCCGCCTTCGGACGCGACGCGGGTGACGGTTTCGGCGAGGGCATCGGCCCGGCGGGCCCCCAGCGACAGGCGGGCCCCGGCGCGGGCGAGAGTTCCGGCGAAGTGACGGCCGAGGCCGCTTGAGGCACCGGTGATGAGGACGTGACGTCCGGCGAGATCGAATGGGCCCGTCATCTCAGCGCACCGACGCGACGGCCGGAGCCGCGCTCCGCTTGCGTTCGGCGTCGCGGCACGGGCCGGTGATGAGGATATCGGTCATGGCTCTGCGCCTCCCCTGCATGCACCGGCGATCCGCGGCCGCCGGCTCCCCGGTCTTCGCGCCGAGGCATCGACCGTTCTTTTGGACCGCCCCTGCCCGGTAGGCCAGCCGGACCGGCGAAGCCGTCACCTCATCGGCGGCCAAACAGCCGCTCGATATCGGCGAGCTTCAGTTCGATCGAGGTGGGACGTCCATGGTTGCACTGCCCGGAATTGGGCGTGGCTTCCATCTCGCGCAGGAGGGCGTTCATCTCCTCCGGTCGCAGCCGCCGCCCGGCGCGGATCGAGCCGTGACAGCTCATGCGCGACAGGACCGCGTCGAGGCGCCGGCCGAGCGGGCCGCCCTCCGCAGCCGGGACGCCGCCCTCCTCGTCGCCGCTGGCCTCCAGGGCGTCGAGGATGTCGGTGACGAGGTCGCGAGTCGAAGCGCCGAGCAGCGCGGCCGGCACCTCGCGCACGAGCACCGCCCCCGGTCCGAAGGCCTCGATGGCGAGACCCAGCCGCTCGAGGTCCGGCGCCGCGGCGACCAGCCGGTCCGCCTCCTCGGGGCTCATCTCGACCACGTCGGGGATCAGCAAGCCCTGGCGGGCGATGCCGCCCGTTTCCCGCTCGGCCTTCATCCGCTCGTAGACGAGCCGCTCGTGCGCGGCGTGCTGATCGACGATGACGAGGCCGTCGCGGGTCTGGGCGAGGATGTAGGTTTCGTGAATCTGCGCCCGGGCCGCGCCGAGGGGATGATCCAGCGTCTCCGTCGCATCGTCGGCGACGCGGATATCGGCCTGGGGCGGTGCCGACACCGGGGCCGGATCCGGGCCCGCGAACACGGCCTGCGCAGCCTCGCCGAAGCCCGCCGGCGCGGCCGGCACAGGCTGCGGCGCCCGCCACGCGGTCTGCGGACGGTAGCCTGACGGTGCCGCGACCGACGGCGTGCCCACCGGAAACAGGCCCGGTCGCGTCGGTCGGAACAGGCTCGGGGCGGCAGCGCCGCTATGGGTCGCGAGCGGCGGACCGGCGGGGCGCAGGGCGTCGAGAGTCCGCGCGGCGCCGGTGGTGGCCGAACGGGCGCCGCCGCGCCGCAGGGCGTCGTGGATCGCGCTCACGATCAGCGCCCGCACGAGGCCCGGCTCGCGGAAGCGCACCTCGGTCTTGGCCGGGTGGACGTTGACGTCGACGCGGTCCGGGTCGCACGCGATGGAAAGGCCGAGCACCGGATGGCGGTCGGAGGCCAGGGTGTCGGCGTAGGCGCCGCGGATCGCGCCCAGCAGGAGCCGGTCGCGCACGGGGCGCCCGTTGACGGCAAGATGGATATGGGTCGCCGCGCCGCGATGATAGGTCGGCAGGCCGACATGGCCGGTCACGGCAAAGCCCTCCCGGGCCAGGGAGACCGGCAGCGCATTGGCGAAAAAATCCGGCCCCAGAACAGCGGCGAGCCGGCGCAGCTCCGCCTCGGGTCCGGTCTCCGCGGGCAGGACCAGGGGCTGCCCGGCATCGGCGCGAAGGGTGAAGCGGATCCCGGGCTGCGTCGCGGCGAGCCGGCGCAGCGTTTCGGCGACGGCGGTGTTCTCCGCCCGGTCCGATTTCAGAAACTTGAGCCGTGCCGGTGTCGCGGCGAACAACTCGGTCACTTCGATCCGGGTCCCACGCTGCGCCGGTGCCGGACGGACCTGACCCTTCAGCCCCGCCTCGACCGTCAGGCTGGCCCCGGCCTCGGCATCCGGGGTCCGGGTGACGATGGCGAGCCGCGACACCGCGCCGATCGACGGCAGCGCTTCGCCGCGGAACCCGAGGGTGGCGATCGCCGTGAGGTCGCCGCCTGGAAGCTTTGAGGTGGCGTGCCGCTCCACCGCGAGGTCAAGATCGTCCGGCGTCATGCCACGGCCGTCATCGACGACCCGGATCAGCCGCCGTCCCCCGGCCTCGATGGTGACCTCGATGGCACCGGCCCCGGCATCGATGGCATTCTCGACCAGCTCCTTCACGGCCGAGGCGGGACGCTCAACGACTTCGCCGGCCGCGATGCGATCGACGAGCACGGGGTCGAGGCGACGGACGGACGGCGCGGTCAGGGCGGTGGACATCGCCACGGAGAATAGTCCCTGCGCCGCGGTGATCCAATCACGCTGCGCAGTGCGGACTGGGAATCAGGCGCGGCGCAGCGAACCGCCCAGAGAAATCCGGCCGCCGCCGCTGCGCGTCCCCTGGCTTGTCGCCACCTGGGGCCGGCGCGACAGGTCGAACAATGCGTTGCCGACGACGCCTGCCGTCCGCCGCAGGGTGGCACCGTCGCAGGTCGACGCAACGCGAACGCCGATCGCATGGGTGTGACTGCGGCCGTAGAGCCAGACCGCGAGCCGCGCCCGGGTCGCCTCCGGGATGCCCTCAAGGAGAAAGACCGCGCCCTCAGGATCGGCCTTGATCAGACGACCGACGACGTCCGGTGCCACCGGGCACTCGAGGGCGGGATCGTCGATGCTGAGCGTCCGGTCCTGAGTCATAGCGCCCCCTGGCAGCGTCAAGCCGTCAGCGTGGGCGGTCTTGGTTAACGAATGCTCACCGCGCGACGTCGGAAACGCAGACCGCCTGCGAAGCCGCTCATCTTCGGCTCGCCGTGATGCAGCCCGACGCCATGCGCCCGCATCTTCGGAACCCTAGTCAGTCCGTCTCCGGTGACGGTGCGGGCGCTACAACGGCCGGCGGACAACCCGGGCGATCAGACCGATGATGCCCTCCCGGAACAGCAGCACGCAGAGCACGAACACACAGCCCTGAATGATCGTCACCCAGGCCCCGAACTGCGCGAGGTAGGTCTCCATGGTGACGATCACCAAGGCCCCCACGATCGGTCCGAAGACCGTGCCCATGCCGCCCACGAGCGTCATCAGCACGACCTCGCCGGACATCGACCAGTGCACATCGGTGAGCGAGGCGAGCTGGAAGACGATCGCCTTGGTGGAGCCCGCGAGTCCGGCAAGGGTCGCGGAGAGGACGAAGACCGCGAGCTTGTACTGGCTCGCCCTGTAGCCGAGGGAGATCGCCCGGGGTTCGTTGTCGCGGATCGCCTTCAGCACCTGCCCGAAGGGCGAGTGGATGATCCGGTAGATCAGCAGCATCCCCGCCATGAAGATTACGGCGACGACGGCGTACATCGCCCGGTCGTCCGCGAGGCTGATCGCGCCGAACAGGTTGCCGCGGGGCACCGCCTGGATGCCGTCCTCGCCGCCGGTGAACTTCGCCTGCAGGGAGAAGAAGAACACCATCTGGGCGAGCGCCAGGGTGATCATCGAGAAGTAGATGCCCTGCCGGCGGATCGCCAGGGCGCCGAAGATCAGACCCAGCAGGGCCGCCGTCACCGTGCCGCTGAGGATCGCCAGTTCCGGCGTGAAGCCGAGCTGCTTGGCCGTGTAGGCGCAGAGGTAGCTCGCCATGCCGAAATAGGCGGCATGGCCGAAGGACAGCAAGCCGCCGTAGCCGAGCAGCAGGTTGAAGGCGAGCGCGAACAGCGCGAAGCACAGCACCTTCATCAGATAGACGGGGTACAGGACGAGCGGCGCTACGATCAGCAGCAGCGCGATGCCGATGAAGATCAGGCGATGGAGCGCCTTGTCGTCCCGGCTCGTCGGGAGCGCGGCGGCGATCGGGGCGGCCTCGAGGGCGGCGGTGTCGGCCATGGGTGTCGAGCCTCAGTTCGCGGTCAGGCCGTGCGCCCGAACAGGCCGGCGGGTTTGACGAGCAGCACCAGCACCATGATCACGAAGATCACGGTGGCCGACGCCTCCGGATAGAACACCTTGGTCAGCCCCTCGACGAGGCCCAGGGCGAAGCCCGTGATCACCGACCCGATGATCGAGCCCATGCCGCCGATCACCACCACGGCGAAGACCACGATGATGATGTCGGCGCCCATGTTGGGGTTCACCGAGTAGATCGGCGCGGCGAGCACCCCGGCGAAGCCTGCGAGTGCGACGCCGAATCCGTAGGTCAGCGTCAGGAACAGCGGCACGTTCACCCCGAAGGCCTGGACGAGCGTCGGATTCTCGGTGGCGGCCCGGAGATACGCGCCGAGCTTGGTCTTCTCGATGACGAGCCAGGTGGCGATGCAGACGGTCAGCGACGCGACCACCACCCAGGCCCGGTAATTCGGCAGGAACATGAAGGGCAGCCGCTGGCCGCCGGAGAGCTCCGCCGGGATCGCGTAGGGCAGCCCCGAGACGCCGTACTGGTTGCGGAACAGGCCCTGGATGATCAGCGCCAAGCCAAAGGTCAGCAGAAGTCCGTAGAGGTGGTCGAGCTTGTAGAGCCGGGCGATGAGCACCCGCTCCAGCACGATGCCGAAGGCGCCCACCACGAGGGGCGCGAGACCCAGCGCCCACCAGTAGCCCAGGCCCACATAGGTGAGCAGCATCCAGGCCACGAACGCGCCCATCATGTAGAGCGCACCGTGGGCGAAGTTGATGATGTTCAGGAGCCCGAAGATGATGGCGAGCCCCAGCGACAGGATCGCGTAGAACGAGCCGTTGATCAGGCCGAGCAGCAATTGCCCGAACAGGGCCTGCGTCGGCACTCCGAAGATCGTGGTCATGGCCGTTCTCCGCGCCCCGATCCCACCGTCAACCCTTCACGAGGGGGCAATTGCCCTCGTTGAGCGGCCGGAAGACCTGATCGCCCGGGATCGTCTCGAGCTTCTTGTAAAGATCCCACTCGCCCTTCGACTCGGCGGGCTTCTTGACCTCGAACAGGTACATGTCGTGGATCTTGCGGCCGTCCGCGCGGATCACGCCCTTGCCGAACAGCGGATCGTCGGTCGGCATCGCCTTCATCTTGGCGACCGTGGCGGCGCCGTCGGTGGTGGATTTCAGCTCGGCCACCGCCTTCAGGTAATGGAGCACGTCCGAGTAGACGCCGGCATGGTTGGCGGTGGGCTTCGAGCCACCCTTCATCTGCTTGGCGAAGCGGTCCGAGAAGGCCCGGGTCTGGTCGTTCAGGTCCCAGTAGAACGGCTCGGTGAGCACGAGACCCTGGGCGACCTTGGTGCCCAGCGAATGCACGTCGGAGGAGAAGACCAGAAGGCCGGCCAGCGCCTGCCCGCCCTCGGTGATGCCGAACTCGCCCGCCTGCTTGATCGCGTTGATCGTGTCGGTTCCGGCATTGGCCAGGCCGATGACCTTGGCGCCCGAGCCCTGCGCCTGAAGCAGGAAGGACGAGAAGTCCGAGGTCGGGAACGGCGTCTTCACCGAGCCGACGACCTTGCCGCCGTTCTTGGTGATCACCGCGCTGGTGTCGCGCTGAAGCGTCTGGCCGAACACGTAATCGGCCGTGAGGAAGAACCACGTATTGCCGCCGCGCTTCACCATGGCGCCGCCGGTGCCGTTGGCCAGCGCCACCGTGTCGTAGACCCAATGGATGGTGTTCGGCGTGCATTGCGGGCCGGTGAGGTCGGCGGTGCCGGCGCCGGTGTCGATGAAGACCTTGTTCTTCTCCTTGGTGACCTGGCTGATGGCCAGCGCCACCGAGGAGGTCACCCCGTCGGTGATCATGTCGACGTTGTCGCGGTCATACCATTGCCGGGCGATGGCCGCCCCGACATCCGGCTTGTTCTGGTGATCGGCCGAGACGATCTCGACCTTCAGGCCGTGAGCGTCCGGCTTGAAGTCTTCGACGGCGAGCTTCGCGGCCACGACCGAGCCCTCGCCGCTGATGTCGGAATAGGCGCCCGATCGATCGCCCAGGATGCCAATCTTCACGTTCGTCTGCGCAGCAGCGGTGCCCATCATCAGGGCGCCGGCGAGGGCGGCGAGGGTCGCGGGCCGGGCGATACGTCCGAACATTTTCGTTTCCATCCTTGTAACGGCGCAGCGGATCTCCGCCAGCCGAGTATCGGGGCGCCGATTGTTGGCGCTTCTACGGTTTTTGCGAACGGGCTTCAGACGCCGAGATAGGCGTGGAGCTTGTCGATATTGGCGTCAAGCTCGGCATTGGGGATCATATCGACCACCCGCCCCTGCTCGATCACGAAATGCCGGTCCGCCAGGGTCTGGGCGAAGCGGAAGTTCTGCTCCACCAGAACGATGGTGTAGCCTTTCGCCTTCAATTGCTGGATGGTCCGGCCGATCTGCTGGACGATGACCGGCGCCAGTCCCTCCGTCGGTTCGTCGAGGAGGATCAGCTTGGCACCGGTGCGCAGGATGCGTCCGATCGCCAGCATCTGCTGCTCGCCGCCGGAGAGCTTGGTGCCCTGGCTGCCGGCGCGCTCCTTCAGGTTCGGGAAGAGCTGATGGATCTCGTCCACCGACATGCCCCCCGGCTTCACCCGCGGCGGCAGCATCAGGTTCTCGTGGACCGTGAGGCTCGCGAAGATGCCCCGCTCCTCCGGGACGTAGCCGATTCCGAGGCGGGCGATGTTCCGGGACGCCATGCGGATGGTCTCGACACCGTCGTAGACGATCGAGCCGGCGCGCTTGCCGAGGATGCCGATGATGGCCCTCAGCGTCGTGGTCTTTCCGGCGCCGTTGCGCCCGAGCAGCGTGATGACTTCACCGGTCCGGACGTCGATGTCGATCCCGTGGAGCACGTGGCTCTCGCCGTACCAGCCTTCCAATCCGCGGACGGTGAGGAGCGCGCCGGTCGCGGCCGCCGGAGGTGTCTTGAGAGCCGCCTCACGCATGTCCCGCCCCGATATACGCTTCGACCACACGCGGATCCTTCGAGACCGTGGCGTAGTCCCCCTCGGCCAGCACCTGGCCGCGGGCCAGCACGGTGATCCGGTCCGAAAGGGAAGCGACCACCGACAGGTTGTGCTCGACCATCAGGATCGTCCGGTCCTTCGAGACGCGCCGAATGAGCGCGGCGGTCCGGTCCACGTCCTCGTGGCCCATGCCGGCCATCGGCTCGTCGAGGAGCAGCATCTCGGGATCGAGAGCGAGCGTGGTTGCGATCTCCAGCGCGCGCTTGCGGCCATAGGACAGCTCGACCGCCAGCACGTCGGCGAACTCCGAGAGTCCGACCGCGTCGACCAGTTCGAGCGCCTCGCCGTTCAGCGCACGCAGGACCCGCTCGGGCCGCCAGAAATCGAAGGAATCGCCGCGCCGCCGCCGCTGCAGGGCGATGCGGACATTCTCCATCACGGTGAGATGCGGGAAGACCGCCGAAATCTGGAACGAGCGGACGAGCCCCAGCCGGGCGACATCCGCCGCCTTGAGGCCGGTGATGTCGCGATCCTTGTAGCGGATCGTCCCCGAGGTCGGGATCAGGAACTTGGTGAGCAGATTGAAGCAGGTGGTCTTGCCGGCGCCGTTCGGCCCGATGAGTGCGTGAATCGTGCCGCGCTCCACCTGCAACGCCACGCCGTTGACGGCCCGGAATCCACGGAATTCCATCGTCAGGCCATCGGTCGCCAGGATTACATCCCGTGCCAAGCGTGTCCCTCCCGGGTTTGATTTCTTGCCGCCATATCGCCGATCCGTGACGGTACAGTCCATCGCAATCGCCGGGGACCACGCGACAATCCCCCGTCAGTGATATCTGTCGCCGACCGTGTCGCGACGGTCGCTCGACCGAACTTGACCACGCGCCGCCCTCCAATTAACTCAGACAAATTACGGTGGCGCTATTCAGGGGAGACACGGCATGGACGGTCGCGCGGCCTACATCGCCGTCGACTGGGGCACCACGAACCGTCGGGCCTTCGCCGTGTCGGGCTCGGGAGCGGTGCTCGACAGCCTGCAGGACGGACGCGGGATCCTCTCCCTGGCGCCCGGCGACTACCCCGCGGAGATCGCGGATCTGCGCGCGCGGCTGGGGCCTCACCCGGTCATCGCGGTCGGCATGGTCGGATCCAACCGGGGCTGGCTGTCGGCGCCCTACATCGCCGCGCCGGCAACCCTCGCGGCCCTGGCGAATGCCTGCGTGGAACCCGCGCCCGACGTGCGGATCGTCCCCGGCGTCGCCCTGCGGGACGGACAGCGTCCCGATGTGATGCGGGGGGAAGAGGTCCAGGTCTTCGGTGCGATCGAAGCGGGTTCAGCGCCGCCGACGGCCTTGTTCTGTCAGCCGGGCACACACAACAAGTGGATCGAGACCGTCGATGGTGCGATCACGGATTTCACCACCGTGATGACCGGAGAGATCTTCGCCCTGCTTCGCGCACAGGGCATCCTGGCGGGGATGCTCGACGGTGAGGTCGGGAACGGAGCCGCCTTCCGCGCGGGCGTCGGGCGGGGCCTCGCCTCCCGAAACCTCGCCGCGACCCTTTTCGAGGTCCGCTCGGGACTGCTGCTCGACCGCCTCGCCCCCGATGACGCGGTCTCCTACGCCAGCGGCATCCTGATCGGCGCCGATGTCGGCACCCGGGACGACCTCCAGGGCCGTCCGGTCCATCTGCTCGGCGGCGGCCCCCTGGCCGCGCTCTACGCCGCCGCCATCGCGCAAGCGGGCGGGACTGGGGTGATCGTGCCGGACGGTTCCACCACGTCCGGTATCCACGCCATCTGGAGTCTGCGGACATGACCATCCACGACCGGTTCGAGGCGGCTTTCGCGGGCTGCCCGCTCGTGGCGATCTTGCGGGGACTCACGCCGGACGAGGCGCCGGCGATCGGGGAGGCCCTGGTCGGGGCCGGGTTCACCCTCATCGAGGTGCCGCTCAACTCGCCGGACCCGCTGCGGAGCATCGCGGTGCTCGCTGAGCGCCTCGCCGGACGGGCGCTCGTCGGCGCCGGCACCGTTCTCAACCGATCGCAGGTCGCCGACGTCGCGGCCGCCGGCGGAGGCCTCGTGGTGTCGCCGAACGCCGATTCGGCGGTCATCGGCGCGACCGTCGCGGCCGGTCTCGTTTCCCTCCCGGGCTATCAGACACCCACGGAGGCCTTCGCGGCCCTGGCGGCCGGCGCCACCGCGCTCAAGCTGTTCCCGGCGGACGTCGCGACGCCTCTGGCGCTCAAGGCGCATCGCGCGGTTCTGCCGCCGGTCACCCGAGTCCTGGCCGTCGGCGGAATCCTGCCCGAGACGATCGCGGGCTGGCGACAGGCGGGAGCCGATGGTTTCGGCCTCGGCTCCAATCTCTACCGCCCCGGCAAGGGGGCGGACGACGTGGCGCGCGATGCTGCGGCCTACGTGGCGGCATTGCAGCGATCTGCCTGAAGACACGTACGGGGTCCCGACGGCTTGGACCGGCGCCGAGGCTCGCCTATCAGCCTCTCGCGTCGGATAGGTCGGGAGCGGTAGATGATCGGTGACACTGCGGTATCGCCCGGTGGCGGCGGTTTTGACGGGCTGGAGACACCGTGCCTCCTCTTGGACGCCGACATCCTGCAGGCGAATGTCGACAGGATGCGCAGGCATCTCGACGGGTTGGGCGTCACCCTGCGCCCGCATCTCAAGACGGCCAAATCCCTCGAGGTCGCGCGCCGGGCGATGGCCGGTCCCGCTGGGCCCGCGACGGTCTCGACGCTCCGGGAGGCCGAGTATTTCGCCGAGGGCGGCGTGCGCGACATGATCTACGCCGTCGGCATCGCACCGCAGAAGCTCGATCGGGTCGGAGCCATCCGACGGCGCTGGGGGGCGGATCTGGCGATCGTCCTGGATTCGGCAGCCCAGGCCGAGGCTGTGGCGGCCTGGAGCCGGCGCAGTGGCGATGCCCTGCCGGTGCTGATCGAGGTGGATGCCGATGGACATCGCTCCGGGGTCGGGCCGCGGGATGCCGAAGCGCTCGTCGCCATCGGCCGCGCGGTCGCGGACGGCGCGAGCCTGCGCGGCGTGCTGCTCCATGCCGGCGACAGCTATGGGCTGAGCGATCCCGCCGCCCTTCGTCGGGCGGCCGAGGCCGAGCGCGTGGCCGCCGTCGCGGCGGCCGAGATCCTGCGCGGCGCCGGCCTCCCCTGCCCTGTCGTGAGCGTCGGATCGACGCCCACCGCCCGGTATGCGGAGACCCTCGCGGGCGTCACGGAGGTGCGCGCCGGCGTGTTCATGATCGGCGACTTGTTCCAGGCGGGCGTCGGCTCCTGCACGATCGACGACATCGCCCTCACCGTTCTCGCGACGGTGATCGGGCATCAGCGGGACAAGGGCTGGATCATCACCGACGCGGGATGGATGGCACTCTCGCGTGATCGTGGCACCGCGCGGCAGGCGGTCGATCAGGGTTATGGCTTGGCCTGCGACATCGCCGGGCGCCCCTATCCGGACCTGATCGTGCGGGACGCCAACCAGGAGCACGGGATCGTCGCGGTGCGGAAGGGCGCTGCCGCCGGGCTTCCCGACCTTCCGGTCGGCGCGCGCCTGCGGATTCTCCCGAACCATGCCTGCGCCACGGGTGCTCAGCACGACCGCTATCACGTCGTCGCCGATGGCCGCCTCTCCGGAGAGGTCTGGCCGCGCATCAACGGCTGGTGAGGCGCGGCGCCGCGCCTAGCGGCGATTTGCGATGTTCCCTTTCGACCGGTCGGAACGGTCGACGACCGTCCGGCAGGCGGAACTCAACGCCACCCGATTCTCCCGCAGGCAGAGGGTGATAGCGCCCGCATTGGGAATCTGAGAGGCGCAGAGGCGCATCACGTCCGGCGTGCAGGCGGCCCGCTCGGCCCCCGTTTCCGCGAACGCCGAAGCCGTGCCGAGGAGGACGACGAACAGTGCGAGGGGGGCGGACTTCATCGCGGTGGGTTCTCCTGAACGGGTCGGGTCGGCGTGCGGCCAAGCCTCGGCATCGGGCGAGAACGTCGACGCCGACCGAGATATCCCGTCACGCTTGTTTCAATCTGACGCAGGGGCGCCGCTCAAGACTACGCAGAGCGCAGGCTCAAGGACGCTCCTGCCGCGTAATCGTTCCGGTGGTGGCCGGCTCGATCAGTGCGGCGCCGACGACCGGTTGCGTTTTCCGCCGGTCGACCTTGTCCGCCGAGACGAGGGCGGCGGCGATCAGGGCCGACACCGCCAGCGTCGCCTTCACCACGTCCCAGACCCGCGCGAGCATGGTCGAACCCTTCCGATGTCACCGAATGCAAGCGGCGGATCCGCGTCGATCATCCGCGCACTCCGGATCCTCGACGGTGGCCGTTCCCAAAACCTTTCCTGCTCGACCGAGACCTGCAGATCGACGGTACCGTGATGCAATCAGGTATCACTTCGACGTCGGCCGAGCGGCCGCCTCGGCGGCCAGGGCTTCGAAGACCAGCGCGTGGCGCCGCGCGAGGGCCTCGACATCGTGGGTGTATCCGCCGCCGATCACCGCAGCGAGCGCGATCCCGCGCGCGCGAGCCTCGGCCACGACGAAGCGGTCGCGGGCGAGAAGGCCATCATCGGTGAGGCAGAGTCGGCCGAGGCGGTCGTCGCGATGCGGATCGACGCCGGCATTATAGAAGACGAGGTCCGGCGCGAACGTGTCGAGCAGCGGCGGCAGACGGGCACGCAGAACAGCGAGGTAGCCGGCGTCGTCGAGCCTGTCCGGCAGGCCGATATCTAGGTCGCCGGCGATCTTCTGGGCTGGATAATTGTTTTCGCAATGAATCGAGAAGGTGAAGAGCTCCGGGCTTCGGGCGAGACAATCGGCGGTGCCGTCGCCCTGATGCACGTCGAGATCGACCACGAGGACGCGCCGGACCAGCCCCTCGGCCTGGAGCGTCCGCGCCGCGACTGCGACGTCGTTCAGCACGCAGAAGCCAGCACCCTGCTGGCGCCGCGCGTGATGGCTGCCGCCAGCGGCGCTGCCCGCCAGACCTTCCGCCAGGGCGAGGCGCGCGGCCAGAAGGGTGCCGCCCACCGATGCGCGCGAGCGCCGGACGAGGGCCGCATCGACCGGTAGCCCGATGGCCCGCTCGATTTCAGGACCGACATCGCAGGCCAGCACCGCATCCACATAGGCGGCATCGTGAGCGCGGATCAGGATGTCCGCCCCGGCCGGCTCCGGCGTGACGAAACCGAGCGGAGCCAGCCCCTTCGCGATCAGCGTCTCCGCGAGCAGGCCGTACTTGCGCATCGGAAACCGATGGCCGACCGGGAGGGACGCCTCATAGGCCGGGTGGAAGGCGATCGGGGGAGTCACGCAGGGTGCCCGAGATCGTTCAGGATAGCGTCGGCGAGCGCCAGCCCGCTGTCGTAGGCCGCCTCGATCCGGGCCCCCAGGCACCAATCCCCGGCCGCCCCAAGTCGGCATGCCGGATCGTACAGGCAGGGCACCTGCAGGGCGTTCTCGACCTGCGCGTAGCGCCAGCGATGGGCTTCCATGTGGGACGGTCGAAGTTCGGTGCCGAGGCAGTCCCGGGTGGCGCGGACAAGTTCGGCGACGATCGTCTCACGCGGCGCTTCGAGATGCCGGCGCGACCAATCCGGGGTCGCGTGGACCGTGAGCCGGATCCCGGGGGGCCGCCCGGGCTTCGACGAATCGCACGCGATCAGGCCGATCGGACCGCCCCCCGGCTCGGTCAGGTCCTCCGGCGGGGACGTGTCCGCCGCGATCATGAAGGACCAGCAGGGTGCGTATGAAGCGCGGGCGATGTCCGGGAGGGTGACGCCGGATGCCGCGAGCAGCGTCATGACCTGCGGCGCCGGGACGGTGATCGCCACCGCGTCGAACGGGCCGTGAACGGCGCCGGACGCGTCCTCCAGCCGCCAGTGTGCCCCATCCCGGTGAAGACGCAGGATGGTCGTGGCGCTCTGAACCGGAAGACCCGACAGGAGCTCGCGCACGGGCTCGACCATGCTCGGCACGCCGACATGCCGTTCGGAACCGGCCCAGGGCGCAACGATGCCGCTTCGCGCCCATCGATCGATCTGACCCGCGAAGGCGGTACCGCGCGCGCGCATGAATTGAGCGCCATGGTCGAACTGGAGATCACCGACGCGCCGGGTTGCCATCCGACCGCCGACGCCGCGCCCCTTGTCGAACACCCGCACCCGCAGGCCCGCCTCGGCAAGGTGGCGTGCCGCAGCTGCGCCGGCCATGCCCGCGCCGAGAACCGCGACGATCCCACGCTCGTTCAAGTCCCTACTCCGCTCCGCAGGACGGCCAAGCCGGCCGCGTTGCAGCACAGATAGGGGGCAGCGATCAGGAGATCAGGGCGACCGAACTTCGCGCGTCGATGGGATTCGCGCGGACAACGGGTCGCCCCTCATGGAGCCGCCGGACGGGACAGGCCGCACGATCGCCGGATGGCCATGGTGCGGGTAGAGGGAATCGAACCCCCACGCCTTGCGGCTGGCGATTTTGAGTCGCCCGCGTCTACCAGTTCCGCCATACCCGCGTACGGAGGGCTCTTCGCATAGGTCGGCGGGTCCGGCCAAGTGTTGTTTTTGCGGTGGGCGCCGATCTGGCCAAGGCGGGACGCCTATGCTCAAAGGGCGACCGATCGCTCACTTCGGGACCTTGCATGCTCCGCCGGCTGTACGCGTGGATCCTGGCCCTCAGCGACAGGCCGTCCGCGCCCTATGCGCTCGGCGCTGTGGCCTTCGCCGAAAGCTCCTTCTTCCCGGTTCCGCCGGACGCGATGCTGGTGCCCATGGCGGTCGCCCGACCGGACCGGGTCTGGCTCTACGCCACGATCACCACCGTCGCCTCGGTCATCGGCGGACTCGTGGGCTACGCGATCGGGGCCCTCCTGTTCGATTCCCTCGGGGAATGGCTCATCCGTCTCTACGGATTGCAGAACTCGGCCGCGACCTTCCAGGATTCCTACGCGCGCTACGGCCACTGGGTGATCCTGCTGAAGGGACTCACGCCGATCCCCTACAAGCTCGTCACGATCACCTCGGGCTTCGCCCATTACAGCCTGTTCTGGTTCACGGTTCTTTCGATCGTGACCCGCGGCGCCCGCTTCTTCATCCTGGCCGGATTGCTTGGACGCTACGGCGTCCAGATTCGGGCCGTGCTCGACCGGCACCTCAACGCGGTTGCGGCGATCTCCGTCGCCGTCATCGTCCTCGGCTTCCTGCTCTTCAAGGTGATCCTGTAGCGATGAATACGGCGGCCGCCCTGCGCCTCAAGACCGCTGGCCTCTGGCTGGCAATCGCTTCCGCCCTCACCGTCGGAGCCGCGCTCGTTCTGCAGTACGGATACGGCTACGCGCCGTGCAAGCTCTGCCTGACAGAGCGGCTGCCCTATTACGCCGCGATCCCCCTGGGCCTTCTGGCCCTGTTCCTGCCGGAGCGCCTGGCACGGATCGCCCTCGGGCTGGCCGCCCTCGGCCTCCTCTACGGCGCCGGCATCGGGGTCTACCACGCCGGCGCGGAATGGGGCTTCTGGCCGGGGCCGGCCGATTGCGGGGGCGGCACCGGGACGAATCCGGGCCAGGTCGGCGACTTCCTCAACACGCTCCAGACTACGAAGGTCGTCGATTGCTCGGTGGCGGCGCTGCGGGTGGCCGGGATCTCGCTCGCCGGCTGGAGTGCCCTGGTCTCGGCCGTGCTGGCGTCGTTCGCAGGGACCGCCGCCCTGCGGCCCTGAGGCTCGGGGCGGGTCTGGTATCCGCTCAGTTCCGGTCGTCCGGCAGGACCGGGATCGCCGCCACCTCGATGCCCTCGTCGATCAGCGCGCGCGCCTCCGCGGGGGTCGCCTCGCCATAGATCGAACGGCCCTCGGTCTCCCCGTAATGGATCCTGCGCGCCTCTTCGGGAAAGCGCGCGCCGACGTGCTCGGCATTCGCCACCACGTGCTCCCGGAGCGCGCGCAGCATCGCCCGCAACTGACGCTCCGGCTCGGCGACCATGGTCACCGGCGCTTCCGCCTCCGCCTTCGCGGGCGGCGCAGATGCACGCGCCCGATCCGTGCGGGCGACGCTCGGCACCATCAGGGCCTTGCTGACCTTGGCGCTGTCGCAGACCGGGCACGTCACGAGCCCGCGTTCGACCTGCGTGTCGTAGGAGTCGGAGGACGGGAACCAGCTCTCGAAGCCGTGTCCGGCCTCGCAGACGAGACTGTAGCGGATCATTCTGTCGCTTGCTGTGCTGCCTGATGCGCCGCTTGAGCCTGGGAAGAGACGCGCTCGATGGTGAAGGGCCGACCGTGCTGCAGCGAGGGGATGCGGGCCCGGGCCTCGGCGACCTGCGCGAGGTCGATCTCCGCCAGAATGATCCCGGGCTCGGCCCCGCCGGCATCGGCCAGCACCCGGCCCCAGGGATCGACGATCAGCGAATGGCCGTAGGTTTCGCGTCCGTCCTCGTGCAGGCCGCCCTGCGCCGCCGAGATCACGAAGGCGCCGGTCTCGATGGCGCGGGCCCGCTGCAGGACGTGCCAATGGGCCTCCCCGGTCTGACGGGTGAAGCAGGCGGGTGCCGTCAGCACGTCCGCGCCCGCTTCGGCGAGGGCGCGGTACAGGGCGGGAAATCGGATGTCGTAGCAGATCGTCAGGCCGAGGGTGGCCCACGGCGTCTCGGCGAGGACCGCGCAGGCCCCTCCGGAATACGTGGCGGATTCCCGCCACCGCTCGCCGCTCGGCAGGTCGACATCGAAGAGGTGCAGCTTGTCGTAGGACGCCAGGATCGCGCCATCGGCGCCGATCAGGTAGGCCCGGTTGGCGATCTTGTCGCCGGACCGGACTGCGATCGAGCCGATCTGGACGACCGTGCCGGTCTGGCGCGCGGTCTCGCGGAGGGCCGCCAGGGTCTGGTCCTGCTCCTCAGCGGTGACGTGGGCGAACAGGCGCTCGCGGCTCCGCTCCACCAGGGATGTCATCTCGGGAGTCTGCACGTAGGCCGCGCCCCGGGACGCCGCTTCGCGCACACCCGCCACGGCCGCGTCGCGGTTCGCCGCGGGATCGCGCCCCGACCGCATCTGCACGCAGGCGGCCGTGAAGCGGGCCTCAGGCATCGGCCGTGTCCTTGAGCAGCGGGTCGAGCTTGCCCGCCCGGTCGAGGGCGTACAGGTCGTCGCAGCCGCCGACATGCGTGGCACCGATGAAGATCTGAGGCACGCTCGTACGGCCGCCCGCGCGCTCGACCATCGCGGTTCGAGCACCCTGCGCGCGCTCGACGTCGATCTCCTGGAAGGCCACGCCCTTCTCCTTCAGCAGGCTTTTGGCCGCCGAGCAGTAGGGACACCAGCCCGTGGTGTAGATTGTGACCGGCTGCATCGCGAACGTCGTCCCGACCGTGAACTCCCGCCATATAGGAGTGCGGGACGCGACTTGCCTATGCCCGTGTCGCCACAGGCAAACTCGGTCGCGCCATGCCGGTGGCTCCGCGGCCGGCTCAGGCAGCCAGCAGTTTTTCGACCTCGTTCACCAGATCGCGCAGGTGGAAGGGCTTCGACAGGACCTTCGCGTCCTTCGGAGCCTTGGAATCCGGGTTCAGGGCCACGGCTGCGAAGCCGGTGATGAACATCACCTTGATATCGGGATCGAGCTCGGTGGCCCGGCGGGCCAACTCGATACCGTCCATCTCGGGCATCACGATATCGGTCAGCAGCAGCTCGAACGGCTCCTCGCGCAGCCGGTTGTAGGCCGAGAGGCCGTTGTCGAAGGACAGGACATCATAGCCCGCATTCTGCAGCGCCTTGGCCAGAAACCGGCGCATGTCGTTGTCGTCTTCCGCCAGCAGGATTTTCATCGGCCGGATCCGAGCCTTCGAGTCGAGAAGTTGATCCCATAAAGGGAGGCGATGGTAAACAAGGTGTTAGGATGGAGCGCGCAGCGGGAGCCGCGTGTCTCACGGGCGACTGCCCCAGTCGCCGGCACGGAGTGGACAGGCGGTCGATCGCGCACCACAGTGAGCACCTGCCGTCCTCGTTCAACCGCCGGGGTGTCCACCAACCGATGACTGCATCCGAACCGGTACAGCCAGACGCCTTCGGATTTGCCCCGGCCTTTGCGGTCGACGAGCCCGCGGCGCACACCCTGCCCTTCGTCTTCAATACCGGTCATTCTGGAGCCGTCTACCCCCCAGACTTCATCGCAGCCTCGCGGCTCGACGCCCTGGCGCTGCGTCGTTCCGAGGACGCCTATGTCGAGCGCCTGTTCGCGCCCGTCGTCGAACTGGGCGCGCCGCTGCTGCGGGCCAACTTCCCCCGCGCCTTCCTCGACGTGAACCGCGAGCCGTACGAACTCGACCCCCGCATGTTCGACGGGCGCCTGCCGCCCTTCGCCAACACCCGGTCGATGCGCGTGGCCGGCGGCCTCGGGACGGTCCCGCGCGTCGTCGCAGACGGTCAGGAAATCTACGCCCGGCGACTGCCCGTGGCCGAGGCGACCGCCCGGATCGAGGGCCTGTACAAGCCCTATCACCGCGCGTTGCGCAGCCTCATCCAGCGCACGGCGCGCGCGCATGGTTGCTGCATGCTCATCGACTGCCACTCGATGCCCTCATCGAGCCTGGGCCGCGACCCGGAGATGAAGGCCGACGTGGTGCTGGGCGACCGGTATGGCACGGCTTGCGCGCCCGCGCTGATCGACGGGTTCGAGGCCGCGTTCCGGGCTCGGGGTTTTCGCGTGGTGCGCAACAAGCCCTACGCGGGCGGGTTCATCACGGAGCATTATGGCGAGCCGAACCTGGATCGCCACGCGCTCCAGATCGAGGTCAACCGCGGCCTCTACATGAACGAGGTCAGCCTCGCGACGACGCCGGGCTTTCCGGCCCTGGTCGGAGCCTTGCGCGCCGTGATCGTCGAGGTCGCCCAAGATCTCGCAGATGTCGTTCCGCGCCAAATCGCCGCGGAATAGCGATCGCGCCGGGACGTTCGGCGGAGACGGGTGCGGGAGGACCAGACAGAAAAAAGGCCACTCCCGAAGGAGCGGCCCGAAGTCTAGGGAGGAAACGCCCAAGAAGGGCAGCGGAACCGCGACGCCATCGCGATCCCGCAACGCACAAATTAAAGTGCGCCGCACAAGAAGCAAGGGCAAATCGTCGGATCTCGCTGCTCTGCGTGCATACCGGAGCCGCGTGCGACGGACTAAAGAGGCCCACGCGGTCTCCGGGTGAGCGATCGGCCCCGATCACCGCGTTCGCCGGTCGGGGCCCGGATCTGGGCGGTTCGGCAGCCCCGGAGACGGAGCGCCTTAGCCCTGACGCTTCAGGAGCTTCTCGATTTCAGCCTTCAGCGGCCCCGCGAGGTCGTCCCGATCGAGGGCGTAGGCGAGATTGGCCGTGAGGAAGCCGAGCTTCGAGCCGGTGTCGTAGGTCCGGCCCTCGTAGCGCATGCCGTAGAACGCCTGCGTCTCCATCAGGTCGATCATGGCATCGGTAAGCTGGATCTCGCCGCCAGCGCCCTTCTTGCCATGCTCGAGTATACCGAAGATCTCGGGCTGCAGGATGTATCGGCCGGAAATGATGAAGTTCGATGGCGCCGTGCCCTGCTTGGGCTTCTCGACCATGCCGGTGATCTGGAACGACTGACCGTAGGTCTCGCCGACGCTCACGATCCCGTACTGATGCGTTTCCTCAGGCTTCACCTCCTCGACGGCGATGATGTTGCCACCGTGGCGCTCATAGGCGGACAGCATCTGCTTCATGCAGCCGCGGCTGAGCATGTCGGGGAGCAGGACCGCGAAGGGCTCGTCGCCGACGATCTCCCGGGCGCACCACACCGCATGGCCCAGGCCCAGCGGGGCCTGCTGCCGGGTGAAACTCGTCTGGCCCGCCTTCGGCAGGTCCTTCTTGAGTTCCTCATAGGCGGCCGTCTTCCCCCGCTCCTGGAGCGTGTGGTCGAGTTCGAACGCCATGTCGAAATGATCCTCGATCACGGCCTTGCCGCGACCGGTCACGAAGATGAAGTGTTCGATCCCCGCCTCACGGGCCTCGTCGACGACATGCTGCACGACCGGCCGGTCCACGACCGTGAGCATTTCCTTCGGGACCGCCTTCGTGGCTGGCAGGAAGCGCGTGCCAAGGCCCGCGACGGGCAGGACGGCCTTGCGGATCGGTTTCATCAAACGGTAACCCCGGAACAGGATGGAGCGACGTGGTCGGCGGTGCCGTCAGTGAGATAGCTTAACGCGAGCCGTCGCAAGGGTTCTACGTCGATAGTATGAAGCAGCGGAGCGTAAATTTCCCGTCTGCAATCGCGTAATCAGGCTCGGCGGGACGGCGTCAGGGTGGGGGGTCATGGCGGTTCTGGTTACGGGCGGTGCCGGCTACATCGGCAGCCACATGGTGCTGGCGCTGCTCGATGCGGGCCACGAGGAGGTGATCGTCCTGGACGATCTGTCCACCGGCTTCGACTGGGCGGTTCCGGAGGGCGTCAAGCTCGTGGTCGGAGACGTGGCCGACCAAGCCCTTGTCACGCAGACGATCCTTCAGCATCGGATCGATGCCCTCGCCCACTTCGCCGCCAAGATCGTCGTGCCCGACTCGGTGGCCGATCCGCTGGGTTACTACCTGTCCAACACGGTCAAGACCCGATCGCTGGTCGAGGCCTCCGTGCGGGCCGGCGTCCGGCACGTCATCTTCTCCTCGACCGCAGCCGTCTACGGCGAGCCCGAGGTCGTGCCGGTTCCCGAGGACCTGCCACTGAAGCCGATCAATCCCTACGGCCGCTCGAAGCTGATGAGCGAATGGATGATCGCCGATGCCGCGGCCGCGCACGGCTTCTCGTACGTCATTCTGCGCTATTTCAACGTGGCCGGCGCGGATCCTGAGGGTCGGTCCGGCCAGTCGACGCCGAATGCCACCCACCTCATCAAGGTCGCCACGCAGGCGGCGCGAGGACAGCGCGCACGGCTCGACGTCTTCGGGACCGATTACCCGACCCCCGACGGGTCCTGCCTGCGCGACTACATCCAGGTCTCGGACCTCGCCGAAGCGCATCGTCTGGCCCTCGACCACCTCCGGTCGGGCGGCGACAGCCTGACGCTGAATTGCGGCTATGGCCGCGGTTACTCCGTGCTGGAGGTCATCGAGGTCGTGAAGCGTCTATCCGGCCGCGACTTCGAGGTCAGGCTCTGCCCGCGTCGTGCGGGAGATCCGGCCCGGATCGTGGCCGAGGGCGCGCTGATCCGCGAGCGTTTGGGCTGGCAGCCCCGGCATGACGATCTGGACGCCATCGTCGCTCAGGCCCTGGCCTGGGAGGAGCGCCTGGAAACGCGCAACCGGATCTGACCGAATGATGTCTCGCAGAGGGCTGCTCGCCGCGGCGGCCTGTCTCGCCGCGGGAGAGGTCCGCGCCGAAGATACCTTCCAGGCCTTCGTGGCAGCGCTCCGCCCGGATGCGGCGGCGCGGGGCGTCTCCGCGCAGACCTTCGACGCGGCATTCCGCGGAATCACCGGCCCGGACCCCGGCATTCTGGCGCATACGCGCCGCCAGAGCGAATTCGTCCGGCCCGTCTGGGACTACCTCGTCGGCGCCGTCTCCCCCGGACGCATCGCGCGCGGACGCGCCCGTGCCGCGGCCGTCGCAACGACCCTCCAGGCCATCGAAACCCGCTTCGGCGTGCCGGGGCCGATGATCACGGCGTTCTGGGGCGTGGAATCGGATTTCGGGGCCAGCGCGGGCAGCGTTCCCACCATCCGGGCGCTGGCGACTCTGGCCGAGGCGCGCCACCGCGGCACGCTGTTTCGCGACGAACTCCTCGCCGCTCTCACGATCCTGCAGCGCGGCGACATCACGCCCGACCGGATGAGCGGCAGCTGGGCCGGGGCCATGGGCCAGGTCCAGTTCCTGCCCTCCACCTATCTGGCACATGCGGTCGATTTCGACGGGGACGGGCGGCGCGACATCTGGGCCAGCGCGGCGGATTCGCTCGCCTCGATCGCGGCCTACCTCAAGGATCTCGGCTGGGATCCGACCCTGTCCTGGGGCTACGAGGTGCGCCTGCCGAAGGATTTCGACCTGAGCCGATACAGCGGCGAGCTCGGCTCGTTCGCCGAACGCGGCGTTACCCGCACGGACGGGAAACCTCTGCCCGGCCGCGGCCGGGCCAACCTATTCCTGCCCGGGGGCCTCGGCGCCCCGGTCTTCCTGATCACCGACAATTTCGAGGTGATCCGAGGCTATAACACCTCGGATTCCTACGCTCTGGCCGTGGGCCACCTCGCGGACCGTCTCGGCGGCGGACCGCCGCTGGCGGCTCCCTGGCCGGCCGCAGGGGGGCGCCTCGACGGGCCGGGCCTTCGGGCCCTGCAGACCGGTCTGGCGGCTGCCGGCTTCTACGACGGTCCGACGGATGGCCGCGCCGGCCCGAAGCTGCGCGAGGCGGTGCGCCGCTATCAGATCAGCGTCGGATTGCCGGCTGACGGCTATGCCACGCCGGCCCTGCTCAGCCGGGTCACGGGACAGCCGGCGTCGCCGCGACGCTGATCCCCGCGAGAGGTTTAGACCCGCCGTCAGCTTCCACCTATACTGTGCGCGTTCCGAACGGGTTGGGTTCGGCGTACAGCGTACGGGATGCGCATGGTAGTCGCTCGTCGGCGTCACTCGGAACGCCCGTTGCTCCTCGGCCTCGCGGCCCTGCTGGGGCTCGCCGGTCTGTCCGTCCTCGGCGGGGGACCGGCCCGCGCGCAATGGGGCGACAGCTATCAGCAGCCCGGCGGCGGCACCTATTACGAGGCTCCACCGCGGCGTCGGCCACGGGATGCGTATTACCGTGACGACGGCACATACGGGCGACAACCGCGATATGCGCCGCAGCAGGAGGCGCCGCGCCAGTTCTACTGGCCCTGGGAGGACAGGCCGCAGCCGGTGGCGCCACAGCCGGAGCGCACCTACCGGGCGCCACGCTCACGTCCCCCTTACGCGACCGGGGAGGCACAACGACCGGCTCCCGCGGTGAAGCGGCGGGTCCGCCCGGCGCGGGCGCCGACGCCGCCGAAGCCGGCCGTCGCCAAGACCGAGCCGAACGTCCAGATCGCCGTGTTCGGCGATTCCCTGGCCGACCACCTCGCGAAGGGCCTCGACGACGTCTTCGAGGACAATGCCGACGTCGCCGTGATCGACCGTGCCAAAGGCGACAGCGGCCTCGTACGCAAGGACGTGGTCGACTGGCCGAAGGTTGCCCAGGACTATCTCCAGAGCAACGCGAAAGTGCGCTACGCCTTCGTGATGATGGGCGCCAACGATCGGCAGCCGATCCGCGACGGGGACGAGACGGTCGATCCGCTGACGGATCGCTGGCGTGCCCTCTATCGCGCACGGGTCGAAGCGCTGGTGAAGGTGTTCGTCGATCGCAAGATCCCGCTGATCTGGGTCGGATTGCCGCCGATGCAGAGCGAATCGCTGAGCCGCGATCTCGCGTCGCTGAACGAGATCGTGCGCGACAGTGTGACCAAGGCCGGCGGCACCTATGTCGATATCTGGCCGGGCTTCGTCGACGATCGGGACCGGTACGCGGCGTCGGGACCGGATCCGGAAGGACAGATCGCCAAGCTGCGCACCGCGGACGGTGTCCACTTCACCAAAGCGGGTGACCGCAAGCTCGCGCATTTCGCCGATGTCGAGCTGAAGCGCCTCATGGGCACCGTGCCGGGATCGGCCGAGCCTTCGCCCACCGCAACCGTTGCGCCGACGGCGCCGTCCTCGACCTCGGGGCCCAGCCTCGACGGGCCCGCGCCGGCAACCGACACCGCGGCGATCGATCGCCAGATCACCGCCATGCTGCCGAGCCTGCCGGAACCCCCCGGTGTGCCGGCGCTTCCGGTCAAGCCCGCGGCCGGACCTGTGGTCCCGCTGAGCCGCATGGAGGTCTCGCCTGGCGGCGCTCTCCTGAACGGGCGGCCGCGCGAGCCGGACAACCTCGGCACCGTGGAGCGGACGCTGCTGCGCGGCAACGCCCCCATGCCGCAGCCCGGCCGCGCCGACGATTTCCGCTGGCCGCCCGGCTGAGCCGGGCGCGCCTCTCTCTCGGTCGGCCTCAGCGCGGCAGGACGCTCGTGCCCATCAGGGTCTCGTCGATGGCGCGCGCCGCCTGACGTCCCTCGCGAATAGCCCAGACCACCAGGGACTGGCCGCGGCGCATGTCGCCCGCCGCCCAGATCTTCGGATCCGAGGTCTGATAATCCTCCTCGTTGGCCTCGACGTTGCCGCGCTTGCTCACGCCGATTCCGGATTGCTCCAGGAGACCCTTCTGGACCGAGCCGGCGAATCCGATCGCCATGAAGACGAGGTCGGCGGGCAGGACGAACTCGGTGCCGGGAATCGGCTGACGCTTGGCGTCGACCCGGGCGCAGACCACACCGGTGAGCTGGCCCTTCTTGTTGCCCTGGAGCCGGAGCGTCGCGGCCTGGAACTCGCGCTCCGCCCCCTCGGCCTGGCTGGACGAGGTCCGCATCTTCGTCGGCCAGTACGGCCACACGGTCAGCTTGTCCTCCCGCTCGGGGGGACGGGGGCGGATGTCGAGCTGCGTCACCGACAGGGCACCCTGGCGGAACGCCGTACCGACGCAATCGGAGGCGGTGTCGCCGCCGCCGATGACGACCACGTTCTTGCCGCCCGCCAGGATCGGCAGCTCGCCGTTGCCGCGCATCGGCTCGCTGCTGACCCGGCGGTTCGACTGGACGAGATAGGGCATCGCGTAGTGAACGCCCTCCAGCTCCTGTCCCGGGAGCTGCGGGTTGCGGGGATCCTCGGCGCCGCCGCAGAACATCACGGCGTCGAACTCGGCCTTGAGCTCGTCCACCGACTTCGTCACGCCGATGTTCTGGTTGTAGTGGAAGACGACGCCCTCGGCCTCCATCTGGCGCACGCGCCGGTCGATGTGCCGCTTCTCCATCTTGAAGTCGGGGATGCCGTAGCGCAGCAGGCCGCCGGCCTTCGGCTCGCGCTCGAAGACATGGACGTCGTGACCGACCCGGGCGAGCTGCTGCGCCGCCGCCATGCCCGCGGGACCGGAGCCGACGATGGCGACGCGCTTGCCGGTGCGGGTCTCCGCGGGCTCGGGCTTGACCCAGCCCATGTTCCAGGCCCGGTCGGCGATCGCCTGCTCGATCGTCTTGATGGCGACGGGCTGGTTCTCGAGATTCAGCGTGCAGGCTTCCTCGCACGGCGCGGGGCAGATGCGGCCGGTGAACTCGGGGAAGTTGTTGGTGGAATGGAGGTTGCGCGCAGCCTCCTCCCAATCCGACTGGAAGACGAGGTCGTTCCAGTCCGGGATCTGGTTGTGGACCGGGCAGCCCGTCGGGCCGTGACAGAACGGGATGCCGCAATCCATGCAGCGGGCCGCCTGTTTGGTCAGGTCGTGCTCGTCGAGCGGCAGCGTGAACTCGCGGAAATGCCGGACCCGGTCGGCGGCGAGCTGGTACTTCTGCTCCTGCCGGTCGAACTCGAGGAAACCTGTGATCTTGCCCATTGGTCCGCCCCTGGGCCGGCCAGTCCGTGACTGCGCTGCCCGCGTCGTCTCACATCATGCGTGCGTGACCGGGCGGCGAACCGCCCGGTTCGGGTGTCCGCCTATTCCGCGGCCACCGGCATCCGCGCCATCTCCATCTCGCGCAGCGCCCGGCGGTACTCCACCGGCATGACCTTCACGAACTTGGTGCGGTAGCCGCTCCAATCGTCGAGGATCGCCTTGGCGCGGGGGCTGCCCGTGTACTTGAGATGGTTGGTGATGAGCTGCGTCAGCCGCTCCTCGTCGTGCCCGGACATGTCGGCCAGGATGTCGACCCGCCCCTTGGTCTCCAGATCGCCGTCCTGGTGAAAGCGACGCATCAGGTCGTCCTCCTCCTCGACCGGCTCCAGATCGACCATCGACAGGTTGCAGCGCGCCGAGAACGAGCCGTCCTCGTCGAGCACGTAGGCGATACCGCCCGACATGCCGGCCGCGAAGTTGCGCCCGGTCTCGCCGATCGACACGACCACGCCGCCGGTCATGTACTCGCAGCCATGGTCACCCATGCCCTCGACCACCGTGATGGCGCCCGAGTTCCGCACGGCGAAGCGCTCGCCGGCAGAGCCGCGGATGTAACACTCGCCCGCGATCGCCCCGTACAGCACGGTGTTGCCGACCATGATGGTCCGGTCCTGCGGCGACTTCAGCGCGTCGCTCGGCCGGATGATCAGCTTGCCGCCCGACAGGCCCTTGCCGACATAGTCGTTGCCGTGGCCCGTCAATTCGAGGGTCACGCCGGCCGCCACCCAGGCGCCGAAGCTCTGGCCGGCGGTGCCGGCGAGCTTCACCACGATGGTGTCGTCGGGCAGGCCCTCGTGCCCATGCGCCTTGGCGACCATGCCGGACAGCATCGCTCCGGTCGCCCGATCCGAATTCCGGATCGTGTCGGTCAGGACCACGGGCTCGCCGCTCTCGATGGCGCGCTGGGCACCCGCGATCAGGCGACGGTCGAGGACCGTGTCGATCGGGTGATGCTGCACCTCCACGTGGCGGATCGCCGTGCCCTCGGCCACCTTGGGCCGATGGAACAGCTTGGTGAAGTCGAGCCCGCGCGCCTTCCAGTGGGCGATGGCGTCGACCTTGTCGAGCAGGTCCGAGCGTCCGACCGCTTCCTCCAGCTTGGTGAAGCCCAGCGACGCCAGGATCTCGCGCACCTCCTCGGCCACGAAGAAGAAGTAGTTCACCACGTGCTCGGGCGTGCCCTTGAAGCGCTTGCGCAGCACCGGATCCTGCGTGGCAACGCCCACCGGACAGGTGTTCAAATGGCACTTGCGCATCATGATGCAGCCGGCGGCGATCAGCGGCGCCGTCGAGAAGCCCATCTGGTCGGCGCCGAGCAGGGCCGCGATGATCACGTCGCGCCCGGTGCGGATACCGCCGTCGGCCTGGAGGGCGACGCGCCCGCGCAGGCCGTTGAGCACCAGCGTCTGCTGGGTCTCGGCCAGCCCGGTCTCCCACGGCCCGCCCGCATGCTTGAGCGAGGTCAGCGGCGCGGCACCGGTGCCGCCGTCGAAGCCCGAGATCGTGATGTGGTCGGCCCGCGCCTTGGCGACGCCGGCCGCGACCGTGCCGACGCCGACCTCAGAAACGAGCTTCACCGACACGTCCGCCGACGGATTCACGTTCTTCAGGTCGAAGATCAGCTGGGCCAGATCCTCGATCGAGTAGATGTCGTGGTGGGGTGGCGGCGAGATCAGGCCGACGCCCGGCGTGGCGTAGCGGACCTTGGCGATCTTGGCGTCGACCTTGTGGCCGGGCAGCTGGCCGCCCTCGCCGGGCTTGGCACCCTGCGCGACCTTGATCTGCATCATGTCGGAATTGACGAGGTATTCCGTCGTGACGCCGAAACGGCCGGACGCAACCTGCTTGATCGAGGACCGGCGCGAGCGCCCGTCCGGCAGCGGCTTGAACCGCTCGACCTCCTCGCCGCCCTCGCCGGAGTTCGAGCGGCCGCCGAAGGAGTTCAGCGCGATGGCGAGCGTCTCGTGCGCCTCCTTGGAGATGGAGCCGTACGACATGGCGCCGGTGGCGAAGCGCTTGACGATCTCGGAGGCCGGCTCGACCGACTCCAGCGGGACCGGCTGACGGCCGATCTCCGGCGCCGACTTGATCCGGAACAGGCCGCGCAGCGTCTTGAGCTGGTGCTCCTGGCGGTTCACGAGATCGGCATATTCCCGGTAGCGCTCGGGCACGTTGAGGCGCACCGCGTGCTGCAGCGTGGCCACCGTGTCCGGCGTCCAGGTGTGGGTCTCGCCGCGCAGGCGGTAGGCGTACTCGCCGCCGACATCGAGGGCGTTCCGGTAGACCGGTGCGTCCCCGAAGGCGTCGCGGTGACGGCGCACCGTCTCCTCGGCGATCTCGGCCATGCCGACGCCCTCGATGGTCGTCGCCGTGCCGAAGAAGTCGCGGCCCACGAAGGTCGAGTTCAGGCCGACCGCGTCGAAGATCTGGGCGCCGCAATAGGACTGGTAGGTCGAGATGCCCATCTTGGACATCACCTTCAGCAGGCCCTTATCGATCGCCTTGATGTAGCGGTAGATGATCTCGTCGTCGGTGAGATCCGGGGGGAACTCATCCTTCATCTCGAGCAGCGTCTCGAAGGCGAGATACGGGTTGATCGCCTCGGCGCCGTAGCCCGCCAGGCAGGCGAAGTGATGCACTTCGCGCGGCTCGCCCGATTCGACCACAAGGCCGACCGAGGTCCGCAGCCCCTTGCGGATCAGGTAATTGTGGACGGAGGCCGTGGCGAGAAGCGCCGGAATCGGGATCCGGTCCGGCCCGACCGCCCGGTCGGTGAGAACGATGATGTTGTAGCCGCCACGCACCGCAGCCTCGGCCCGGTCGCAGAGGCGGTCCAGCGCCCCGTCCATGGCCTGCGCGCCCGACTCGGCCGGGTAGGTCATGTCGAGCGTCTTGGTGTCGAACCGGTCCTCGAAATGGCCGATCGAGCGGATCTTCTCCAGGTCACCGTTCGTCAGGATCGGCTGGCGGACCTCCAGGCGCTTGCGCCGGGATGCGCCTTCCATGTCGAGCAGGTTCGGCCGCGGCCCGATGAACGACACGAGGCTCATCACGGCCTCCTCGCGGATCGGGTCGATCGGCGGGTTCGTGACCTGCGCGAAGTTCTGCTTGAAGTAGGTGTAGAGCAGCTTCGACTTCTCGGAGAGCGCCGAGAGCGGCGTATCCGTGCCCATCGAGCCGACCGCCTCCTGGCCGGTGACGGCCATGGGCTGCATCAGCAGCTTGAGGTCTTCCTGGGTGTAGCCGAAGGCCTGCTGGCGATCGAGCAGGCTGACGTCGCCGCGCGACTCGCGCGGCTGCACCGGGCGCAGATCCTCCAGGACGATCTGGGTGTTCTTGACCCAATCGGCATAGGGGTGCGCGGCGGCGAGCTCGCCCTTGATCTCCTCGTCCGAGACGATGCGACCCTTCTGCAGGTCGATCAGAAGCATGCGGCCCGGCTGGAGGCGCCAGGATTGCACGATCTTCTCGTCCGGGATCGGCAGGGTACCCATCTCGGAGGCGAGCACCACGAGGCCGTCATCGGTGACGATGTAGCGGGCCGGGCGCAGACCGTTCCGGTCGAGGGTCGCGCCGATCTGGCGGCCGTCCGTGAAGGCCACGGCGGCGGGGCCGTCCCACGGCTCCATCAGCGCGGCGTGATACTCGTAGAAGGCGCGCCGCTCCTCGGTCATCAGCGGGTTGCCGGCCCAGGCCTCCGGGATGAGCATCATCATCGCGTGGGCGAGCGGGTATCCGCCCTGCACGAGGAACTCGAGGGCGTTGTCGAAGCAGGCGGTATCCGACTGCCCTTCGTACGAGATCGGCCACAGCTTCGAGATGTCGTTGCCGAACAGGTCGGAATCGACGCTCGCCTGACGGGCGGCCATCCAGTTGACGTTGCCGCGCAGCGTGTTGATCTCGCCGTTATGGGCGACCATCCGGTACGGGTGCGACAGCCGCCAGGTCGGGAACGTATTGGTGGCGAAACGCTGGTGGACGAGGGCGATCGCCGAGACGAAGCGCTTGTCCTTCAGGTCGAGGAAGTAGCCGCCGAGCTGCGTGACCAGCACCATGCCCTTGTAGACGATGGTCCGGGACGAGACGGAGACCGGGTAGAACTCCTTCACCCGCGGGTCTTCGAGGGCGTAGACCTTGTTGGAGATCACCTTGCGGGCGACATAGACCCGGCGCTCGAACGCGTCCTGGTCGGTGACCGAAGCCGGCCGGCCGATGAAGACCTGACGGTGATGCGGCTCGGTCGCCTTCACGGCCTCTCCGAGATCCTCCGGATCGACCGGCACGTCGCGCCAGCCGAGCAGCGGCAGGCCCTCGGCGGCGAGCGCCGATTCGACGATCTCCTGAATGATCGCCCGCGGCTCGTCCGCCTTCGGCATGAAGAACTGGCCGATCGCGTACGAACCCGCCGGCGGCAGCTCGAATCCGAGCCGCGAGCATTCCTCGGCGAAGAAGCCGTGCGGAATCTGCGTGAGGATGCCGCAGCCGTCGCCCATCTTGGGATCTGCGCCCACCGCACCGCGATGGTCGAGGTTCTCCAGGATCTTCAGACCCTGCGCGACGATCGCGTGGGTCCGGCGGTCGTGCATGTCGGCGATGAAGCCGACGCCGCAGGCATCGCGCTCGTTCGCGGGATCGTAGGAACCCTGGGCTTTCGGAAGGGCGGGATCGCGCACGATGAGCGGCATCGCGCCGCCGCGCGGGGCGGCAGCCTGGGCCGTGGACGCAGCAAACTCTTCGGCAGCCCTGCGTTGTGACATGCTTCGTCTCGTCCTTCCCTCGAACCCGTCCGCAGCCAAGAACCCGCGAGCATGTTTCATGCCCGCAAGCCGTCGGCGCCCGGCGCTTCGGCCTCTTGCCGCAGGCCATTCGGCCGGTCCGGGTGGACACGTCCGTCGGCTTGCGTTCATCGAGGACCCAGACCGCTCAGGGAGCGGTGCGCTGGCGCGCCCGTATCCGTCAGCCGAAGAACTCGCCCGCGCGCGAGACGGCGACGGCCGGGGTGCACGGCCGATGGGACAGTTGTGCTGTCCTAAGTCGCAAAACTGCCAGATTGAAATGTTTTCAGCAAGAGACTGCTGGCGGCTGCGGCGTCGCCGCTCTGGATGAGGGGGCGGACCCGGCTCCCGGCCTCCGCAATCTCGCCCGAATCGCGGGTTCTACCGGGCAGGCCGAGCACAAGCGGCATGCGGGGCAACGACCTCGCCGGCATGGTCGAGGTCCGGGTCCACCGGCCCGGACCATGCCGGAACCGGACACTCTGCCGGGTCTCCAAACCGAGAACGCACAAGAGTGACGATGAAGAGCAGAGTTGCACGCCTCCGACGACCGACGATCCTGACGCTGGGCGCGGTCGTCCTATCGGCCGCGACCTGCCTGGGTGCATCCAGCGGCGCCCACGCGCAATTCGCTTTCGAGGATGAGGTCCTCCCCCCGCGCGTCGTGGCTTGGCGCCTCGCAGACCGCGGCTTCAGCGGCCTCAGCCGCCCGCACTTCGACGGGCGGGTCTACGTCGTCGAGGCCGTCGGCCCCGCCGGCGTGCCGGTGCGGCTCTTCGTCGATCCGATGACAGGGGCGATCGTGGGCCGCCAGCGGACGGGGGCGCCGGAAACCTACGCGCGGCTTGAGCGGCCCACACCCGGTTTCGGCTGGACCGAGGACGAGGCCCTCCCCCGTCGCGCGATCCGCCCGGCCCCGCCCGCCGAGGACCCGATGGCGCGACCGAAGCGCCGTCCGGGTGGCGAAGCCTTCCGACCGGACGTCAATCCCGACGGGCTCAACCCCGACGGCGTCGTCCGCAGCGCTCCGTCCAGAAAGGTCGCACGGGCGACGCCCGCGCGCACGCCGGAGCTGAAGACGCCCCACCGCACCTCACCCGAGGCGCCGGCCCCCAAGATCGCTCCCGCCGACACGGCCAAGAGCGATCCGAATCCGCCCTCGGCGCCCGAGACCAAGGCGGCATCGATCGAGAAATCCCCCTCGCCGGCCCCGACGACGCCTGCTGCAGCACCCTCGAAGCCGGCCGGAGCCCCCGTCGCGGACGCGGCCAAGCCGGCCGCGAAGGACTGGAAGGACCCGCCGTCGGACAAGAAGCCGGTGCGGGTGATCGGCGGCGCCACCATCGTCCCGGGCCCGTCCGAATAGGCGCGCCGGCTCTGGCCTCGGCGTCACCCGCCGGTGGTCAGCCGCCGGCGGTCAGCCTCTCTGCGCCCGTGAAGACCGTGACGGTATCGGCCCGCGCGATGGCGCAGAGCGTCAGGCCATAGGATCGGGCACGTTCGAGGGCCAGCGACGTCGGTGCCGAGATGGCGACGATCACAGCCGCGCCGAGCCGTGCGGCCTTTTCAACCATCTCGAACGAGCAGCGGCTGGTGATGACGAGAAAACCCTCGTCCGCGGGCGTGCCCGCCCGCATCAGGGCGCCGATCAGCTTGTCGAGGGCGTTGTGGCGGCCGACATCCTCACGGACCGCCGCAAGGCTGCCGTCGCGGCGAGCCCAGGCCGCCGCGTGAACGGCGCGCGTCTCCGCGCCGAGCACCTGCGCCCGATCCAGCTCGGAGAGCGCGCGGGCAATGGCCGGTAGAGCGATCCGGACTTCGGACGCGGCCCGCCCCCCGGCCCGCGGCAGTTGCGCCAGATCCTCGATGCCACAGACGCCGCAACCGGTCCGGCCGCTGATGGCGCGCTTGCGCGCCAAGTGCTCGCGAAGCCGACCGGGCGCCAGATCGACGTGAAGGCGCAGGCCGTCCTCGGCCATCTCGACCCGGGTCGCGCGGATCTCGTCCACGCTGTCCACGATCCCTTCCGTGAGGCTGAACCCGTAGGCGAAATCCTCCAGATCGGCGGGCGTCGCCATCATCACCGCGTGCGGCACGCTGCCGTAGACGAGGTTGACCGGCGCCTCCGCTGCGAGCGCCCGCGTGTCCGGCTTCGGCGCCGAGCCGTCATAGGCCATCACCTGCATGGACACCGGCACCGCGCAGGGCGGCAGACCGGACGTTCGGCTTCCGGTTTCCGTCGACATCTCGAACTCCGATGGGGTGATACGAACGGCCGGCGATGGCTCATCCCCCGCGCCATGCGACCGTGAATGATTTCGCCGTTCCCTAGTGCGCCGACGCCACGAGACACCGCCAACTGGCTGGAAAGCGCGCGATGCGACGCTTGTGCGGTTGCACCTCGTCGGCCCTTGTGGTCTGAAGCCCCGGTCGGATAATGCCGGGTGACACAACCGGTACTCCGTCACGTCGGTACAATCCCGCACGCAGTCAAGACGGGACGGTTCGGCGGCAGCCAGATAGTTCAAGGGAGCCACGAGAGGCAGATGCGGACGGTGCGGACGATCAACCGGTCACTCTGGAGCCTCGCCGCTCTCGGCGCCCTGCTCTTCCCGATATCAGGCGCGCAGGCTGCGGGCTTCGGTCAGCCCGTGCCGTGGGAGATGGACCGGCAGATTCCGGTCACAGACAACGCGCGCGACATCCTGAACTTCGAAATCGGCCTGCACTGGCTGTCCCTCGGGATTTCCGTCTTCGTCCTGGGGCTGATCCTCTGGTGCATCTACCGCTTCAGCGAGAAGCGGAACCCGACGCCGTCGCGCACCACGCACAACACCGCCATCGAGATCGCCTGGACGATCGTGCCGGTGCTGATCCTGGTCGCCGTCGCGATCCCGTCCTTCCGCCTGCTGCGCACGCAGCTCTCGGATCCGAAGGCCGACATGATCGTCAAGGTCATCGGCCACGCGTGGTACTGGTCCTACGAGTACCCGCAGACCGAGGCCGGCGGCGGCTTCACCTTCGACGCCAACATCGACGAGGACAAGCAGCCGCGCCTGCTCCAGACCGACAACGAGATGGTCGTTCCGGTCAACAAGATCGTGAAGATCCAGGTCACCGCTGCCGACGTGCTGCATTCCTGGGCCATGCCGGCCTTCGGCTTCAAGATCGACGCCGTTCCCGGCCGCCTGAATCAGATGTGGTTCAAGGCCGACAAGGAAGGCACCTTCCACGGTCAGTGCTCCGAGCTGTGCGGCCAGCGCCATGCCTACATGCCGATCGTGGTCCGCGTGGTCAGCGAGCAGGCCTATGCCGAATGGCTGAAGGAGGCGAAGACCAAGTACGCCCGCATCGACAACGGCACGAGCTTCGCCGAGGCCCGCTGAGCCCCGGCTGACCGAACCGAACCCATCAGATTCACAAGGCATTCGAATCCATGGCTACAGCCGCAGCCCATGCCGGGGCCCACGAGGTCCACGACCACAAGCCATCGTTCTTCGCCCGCTGGTTCCTGTCGACGAACCACAAGGACATCGGCACCCTCTACCTGCTGTTCGCCTTCTGCGCCGGCATGATCGGCGCGTTCCTCTCCTTCGGCATCCGGATGGAGATGGAGGCGCCCGGCCTGCAGTATTTCTCAAACCCCGCGACCTACAACGTGTTCGTCACGGGACACGGCCTCATCATGGTGTTCTTCATGGTGATGCCGGCGCTGATCGGTGGCTTCGGCAACTGGTTCGTGCCCCTCATGATCGGCGCGCCCGACATGGCGTTCCCGCGCATGAACAACATCTCGTTCTGGCTGACGGTGGCGGGCTTCTGCTCCCTGCTCTGCTCGCTGTTCGTCGAGGGCGCGCCCGGCGCGTCAGGCGCCGGCACCGGCTGGACCGTCTACCCGCCGCTCTCGACCGCCGGCCATCCCGGCCCGGCCGTCGACTTCGCGATCTTCGCCCTGCACCTCTCGGGCGCGGGCTCGATCCTCGGCGCGATCAACTTCATCACCACCATCCTGAACATGCGCGCCCCGGGCATGACGCTGCACAAGATGCCGCTCTTCGCCTGGGCCGAGCTGGTCACCGCCTTCCTGCTGCTGCTCTCGCTGCCGGTGCTGGCGGGCGCCATCACGATGCTGCTGACCGACCGCAACTTCGGCACGACCTTCTTCGATCCGGCCGGTGGCGGTGACCCGATCCTGTACCAGCACCTGTTCTGGTTCTTCGGTCACCCCGAAGTGTACATCATGATCCTGCCGGCCTTCGGCATCGTGTCGCACATCATCGCCACGTTCTCGCGCAAGCCCGTGTTCGGCTACCTCGCGATGGCCTACGCCATGGTGGCGATCGGCGTCGTCGGCTTCGTCGTGTGGGCCCACCACATGTACACGGTCGGCCTGTCGCTGCAGACGCAGTCCTACTTCGTGTTCGCCACCATGGTGATCGCGGTCCCGACCGGCGTGAAGATCTTCTCGTGGATCGCCACCATGTGGGGCGGCTCCATCCGCTTCACCGCCGCGATGCACTGGGCGGTGGGCTTCATCTTCCTCTTCACCGTCGGCGGCGTCACCGGCGTCGTGCTCGCCAACTCGGCGGTCGATAAGTACCTGCACGACACCTACTACGTGGTCGCGCACTTCCATTACGTGCTGTCCCTGGGTGCCGTGTTCATCATCTTCGCCGGTGTCTACTACTGGTTCCCGAAGATGACCGGCCACATCATCCCCGAGTGGGCCGGCAAGCTGCACTTCTGGCTGGCCTTCATCGGCGCGAACGTCCTGTTCTTCCCGATGCACTTCCTCGGCCTCGCCGGCATGCCGCGTCGCTACGCCGACTATCCGGATGCCTTCGCCCAGTGGCACAAGGTGTCGACCTACGGCGGCCACATCTTCGGCCTCGGCATGTTCGTGTTCGTGATCGGCGTGGTCCTGGCCTTCCGCTCCAAGGAGCGGGCCGCGGACAACCCGTGGGGCGAAGGCGCTACCACCCTCGAGTGGACGCTCTCCTCCCCGCCGCCCTTCCACCAGTTCGAGACGCTGCCCCGCATCGTCGACGAGCCGGGCGCGCACTGATAGAGACCTCGCGAGGGCCGCAGCCGCGGCCCTCGCCCTTCCCCGGAGGCCGGTCGGCCGACCTCCCGGCAAGGGCGAGCGTTGAGGGCGATCCGCACGGGCCGAGGACGACGTCCTGGGCCCCGCTCACGCCGACTCTTGGAACACGTCGAATTCGAGAACCGACTCGGCCGTGACGCGCGCGGCCGGGCGCCGACACAGCAGCGGCAGACGCGATGACGAGCCTGACGAACACGATCGGACCGGAGGTCCCCGCCCCGGCCCTCACGAGCGCCGGCGGCGACGTTCCGGACTATTTCGCCCTGCTGAAGCCGCGGGTGATGGTTCTCGTCATCTTCACCGCCCTGGTCGGCATGGTGGTCTCCCACGGGCACGTGCAGCCGGCGATCGGCGCGATCTCGCTGCTCGCCATCGCGGTCGGCGCCGGTGCCTCCGGCTGCCTCAACATGTGGTGGGACGCGGATATCGACGCCGTCATGAGCCGCACGGCGACGCGGCCGATCCCTGCGGGCAAGATCACGTCGGAGGAGGCCCTCGGCTTCGGCCTGTTCCTCTCGGTGGCGTCCGTGCTGGTGCTGGGCCTCACCGCCAACTGGCTGGCCGCGGCGCTCCTGGCCTTCACCATCGTGTTCTACGCGGTGGTCTATTCCATGTGGCTGAAGCGGGCGACGGCGCAGAACATCGTCATCGGCGGCGCCGCGGGCGCCCTGCCGCCGGTCATCGGTCAGGCGGTGGTGACCGGCTCGGTGGGCATCGAGTCCCTGATCCTGTTCGCCATCATCTTCATCTGGACCCCGCCCCACTTCTGGGCGCTCGCCCTGATCAAGGCCGACGAGTACGCCCGCGCCGGCATCCCGATGATGCCGAACGTCGCCGGCCCGGCCTCCACCCGCCGCCAGATCGTGTGGTACTCGCTGCTCCTCGCGCCCCTCGGCCTCGTGCCGGTTGCGCTCGGCTTCGGCGGCCTCGTCTACGCGGTGGTCGGCCTCGTGGGCGGCCTCGGTATGGTGGCCTTCAGCATCCGGGTTCTCCGGAACCGCGAGGGCGATGCCGAGAAGCGTGCCGCCATGGGCATGTTCGGCTTCTCGATCCTCTACCTGTTCGCGCTGTTCTCGGCGCTCCTGGCCGAGCAGAGCTTCGGCCTGTTCCGCCCGGTCCTGGGCTGAGCGCCATGGCGGATCCCGAGATCCAGTACCGGCCACTCACCCCCGAGGAGGAGGCGCGCCGCCGCAAGCGCTCCGTGGCCATCGCGCTGGCCCTCGGCGCCTGGGTTTTGCTGTTCTTCGTGCTGACGATCGTCAAGCTCGGACCGCAGATCCTGAGCCGGCCGCTCTGAGGAGTTCGCGATGACAGCTGCCCCTTCCGGACCGGGTCGCGGCGCCAAGCGTACCGCCATCGCCTGCGCCGGTCTCGCCGTCGGCATGGTCGGCCTCGCCTTCGCGTCGGTCCCTCTCTACAACGCGTTCTGCAAGGCGACCGGCTACGACGGAACGCCCCGCCAGGGGCCGGCGCTCGCCGCCTCCGCGGCACGCAACGACGACAGCATGGTCGTGCATTTCGACACCAACGTCGCACCGGGGCTGTCCTGGAAGTTCGTCCCGGAAGTGAGCCGCGTCGAAGCGAAGCTCGGCGAGACGAAGACCGTCTTCTTCCGGGTGCAGAATGTCGGCAGCGCACCGTCGGCGGGTGTGGCCACCTTCAACGTCCAGCCCGGCCTGATGGGCGGCTATTTCGTCAAGATCGCCTGTTTCTGCTTCAACGAGCAGACGCTTCAGCCCGGCGAGACATTGGACGTGCCCGTGGTGTTCTATGTCGATCCGGCCGTCCGGGACGATTCGAACACCGCGCATCTCTCGGAGATGACGCTGTCCTACACGTACTTCGCCTCCAAGAACGGCCAGCCGGTCAAGGCGACGGTGGCGAAGTCCGGTTCTTCGGAGACGAAGGGCGATTTCTGATCGCGGACCCGTGACAAGACGGGCCTGCACCGACTAAACGTTCGGGCAAGCTTGGGTGTGGTGTCGGCCGCGCCCGGCCAAGAGCAAGCAACGAACAGCGTAAGGCCGGATGCCGGGAACGGCGCGGGGCACGAGGGTGAGGAGCGACGGGACGATGGCCGAGGCGCACGCCAAGAATCACGACTATCACATCCTGAGTCCGAGCCCGTGGCCGTTGATCGGGGCCTTTTCAGGCTTCCTGATGGCGTTCGGCGCCGTGTTCTGGATGAAGAGCCTCCAGATCGGCACCCTGAGCCCAGGCCCCTACATCTTCGGGGCCGGCACGATCGGCGTCCTCTACACGATGTTCTCGTGGTGGCGGGACGTCGCCCACGAGGCCAATTCCGGCGATCACACCCGCGTCGTCCAGCTGCACCACCGCTACGGCATGATGATGTTCATCGCCTCCGAGGTGATGTTCTTCGTCGCGTGGTTCTGGGCCTACTTCGAGGCCGCGCTCTACACCGCCGATCCCATCCAGGTCTCGCGTGTGGAGTTTACCGGCGGCGTCTGGCCGCCGAAGGGTATCGAGGCCTTCGATCCCTGGCATCTGCCGCTCCTCAACACGCTGATCCTGCTGACCTCCGGCACCACGGTGACCTGGGCCCACCACGCGCTGATCGAGGGCGACCGCAAGGGCCTGAAATACGGCCTGTGGCTGACGATCATCCTCGGCGTTCTGTTCACCGCCTGCCAGGCCTACGAGTACAGCCACGCCGAATTCGGCTTCTCGGGAAGCATCTACGCGTCGACATTCTTCATGGCGACGGGCTTCCATGGCGCCCACGTCATCATCGGCACGATCTTCCTCGCGGTCTGCCTGTTCCGCGTCTATGCGGGCCAGTTCACCCCGCGCCAGCATCTCGGCTTCGAGTTCGCCGCCTGGTACTGGCACTTCGTCGACGTCGTATGGCTGTTCCTGTTCGCCGCCATCTACGTGTGGGGCTCGGGCGTCTTCCACGGCGGCGGCGCTCACTGAGAGCGAAGCATCCCGCCGATGCATGGCGGACCTGCGAAGGGCGGCTCAGGCCGCCCTTTTGCATTTCCGACGCTTCGTGATCCCCATATCGGATAGGACGGCCCGGGCGCGGGACGACCGGGGTCCGCGCGGAGCTGTTCTGGAGTATGCCCGTGGACAACCGAACCTATTCGCCGCCGCCCCCGATCCCCACCGGCCTGCGCGGCCGGTGCCCGCGTTGCGGCGAGGGACATCTGTTCAAGGGGTTTCTCACCCTGCGTCCCTCCTGCGAGGCCTGCGGCCTCGACTACACGCATTTCGACTCGGCGGATGGGCCGGCCTTCTTCGTGATGTCGATCGTCGGCCTCATCGTCGTGGGCCTCGCCCTGTGGCTGGAGATCACCTACGAGCCGCCGATCTGGGTTCACGCCACGGTGGCACTGACACTCTCCGTCGGTCTCAGCTTGATCCTGGTTCGACCGCTCAAGGGCCTTCTGGTCGCCCTTCAGTTCAGCAATCGGGCCGAGGAAGGGCGCTTCGAGCCGTGACCGCTGCCGAAACGAAGCGGGCCGCCTGGCGCGATCTCGTCGCGCCGGGAATCGCGTCCTTGATCGCTCTGGCCATCCTGCTCGGCCTCGGGACATGGCAGCTCGAACGCAAGGCCTGGAAGGAAGACCTGATCGCGCGGATCGTTCGGCAAAGCCGGGCCGAGCCCGTGGCGCCCCCGGCGCCGGAGGCCTGGACTCCGGAGCGTGACGAGTTTCGGCATGTCCGGGTCTCCGGGCGCTTCCTCAACGACCGGGAGACCCTCGTCCACGGCCTGGCAGCCGGCGAGACGCCGGGACGCGCCCTGCAAGGCTTCTATGTTCTCACGCCCCTGCGCCGCGACGACGACAGCATCGTGTTGATCAACCGGGGCTTCGTGCCCACGGAACTGAAGGCGCAGGGTGATCGCCGGGATGGCCTGATCGAGGGGCCGACGACGGTCACTGGAATCCTCCGGTCCAGCGAGGCCCGGGGGATGTTCGTGCCGGCGCCCGACCCGGCCCGTGGCGAGTGGTTCAATCGGGATATCGCCGGCATCGCCGCGGCCCGCGGCCTCGGCACGGTGGCGCCCTACCTGATCGAGGCCGATGCCGTCCCGGGACAGACGACCTGGCCGCGGGGCGGTCAGCTGCGCGTCGACCTCCCCAACAACCATCTGCAATACGCGTTCACGTGGTTCGGCCTCGCCGCCTGTCTGATCGGCGTCTTCTCGGTCTTCGCGTGGCGCCGCCTGCACGATTCGGCCGAGCCCCGGGCGGCCTAGGACAAAATCGAACTCTTTGGCTCCCGGCGAGGAAAAGTCTCGCGGGGTCCGGCTGAAAAACAGCAACCCGTTCCTTTGACCGCGCGCCGTCGCTCCAGAATACTTTCTGTGTTCTGGATCGATCGGCCGCGCAGTGCATAGTGTATTCAGTTCGCGGCGATCTTCCAAAGACGACACGGCGCGTGGCCGCCGTGCAACTGAGGTAGCGCCGGATGACAAGCCATTTCGCCGATGACCCGCGGCGCGAGCCGATCCGCTTCGCCTACTGGGTGCCCAACGTTTCCGGTGGGCTCGTGATCAGCAAAATCCCGCAGCGGACGAGCTGGGATGCGGAGTACAATCGAAAGCTGGCCCAGATCGCCGAGGCGGCGGGGTTCGAGTACGGGCTGACGCAGATCCGGTTCACCGCCGGCTACGGGGCTGAGTACCAGCACGAATCGGTGGCCTTCAGCCACGCCCTGCTTGCCGCGACGACCAAGCTCAAGGTCATCGCCGCCCTTCTACCCGGACCGTGGCATCCGACCCTCGCCGCCAAGCAGATCGCCACGATCTCGCAGCTCACCGAGGGGCGCATCGCGGTGAACATCGTGTCGGGCTGGTTCTCGGGAGAGTTCCGGGCCATCGGCGAGCCCTGGCTCGATCATGACGAGCGTTACCGCCGGTCCGAGGAATTCATCCGGAGCCTGCGCGGGATCTGGACGCAGGACAACTTCACCTTCCGCGGCGATTTCTATCGCTACAGCGACTACACGTTGAAGCCGAAGCCCGCCCAGCCGCTGCCTGAGATCTTCCAGGGCGGTTCGTCCCGGGCGGCGCGCGACATGGCGACCCGCGTCTCCGACTGGTACTTCACCAATGGCGGCACGCCGGAGACGATCCGGGCCCAGGTGGACGACATCCGCGCCAAGTCGGCCGAGACCGGCAATTATCCCCGGATCGGCGTGAACGCCTTCGTGATCGCCCGCGACACGGAGGAGGAAGCCCGCGCCGTCCTTCAGGAGATCATCGACAATGCCGATCCCGAGGCCGTGAGGGCTTTCGGCCACGAGGTGAAGAATGCCGGCAAGGCCTCGCCCGAAGGCGAAGGCAACTGGGCGAAGTCGAGCTTCGAGGATCTCGTTCAGTACAACGACGGCTTCAAGACCAACATGATCGGCACGCCCGACCAGATCGCCGAGCGGATCCTGGCGCTGAAGGATGCCGGTGCGGACCTCGCGCTGCTGGCCTTCCTGCACTTCCAGGAAGACGTCGCGTATTTCGGCGCGCACGTGATCCCCCGGGTCCGCGCCCTCGAGGCCGCCCGGAACCGGCATGCCGAGGCAGCCTGAGCGTCGCACGCCGATCCGTATCCTGCCTGACTGGAGTGAGCCATGAACATCGCCGTCGATGCGCGCACGCTCGCGCCGGAGCGCCGTCAGGGCGCTCCCGGCCCTACGCGACCGCCCTCCCCCGCCCATGTGATCCGTGACGATGCCGAGGCGCTGGCCGTCGCCCAGCGGCTGGCTGCCGCGTTCCGGGGCGGCGCCTCGGAGCGGGACCGCCACGCCGCACGACCGCTGGCGGAACTCGACGCCTTCTCTCAGAGCGGCCTCTGGTCGATCAACGTGCCGCGGGCGTATGGCGGCCCGGAGGTCTCGTACCGGACCCTGGCCCAGGTGATCGCCATCCTTGCGGCTGCCGATCCATCGATCGCGCAGATCGCCCAGAACCATCTCGGCATCCTGGCGGCCATCCGGACCGTGTCGGACGAGGCGCAGAAGCACCTGCTCTTCTCGGAGGTGTTGCGCGGAACGCGGTTCGGCAACGCCTTCTCGGAGCGCGGCACCAAGCGGGCGGCCGATTTCGACACACGCTTCACCGATGACGGCGACCACGTCGTCGTGCGGGGCCAGAAATTCTACGCCACGGGCGCCCTTCTCGCGCATCTCGTGCCGATCGTCGCGCTCGATGGAGACGGGCGTGCTTGGTACGCCATCGCCGAGCGGGACGCGCCCGGCCTGACGGTAATCGACGACTGGTCGAGCTTCGGCCAGCGCGGTACGGCCAGCGGGACCGTGCTGATCGAGGACGTGCGGGTACCCAAGACCCATCTCGTCCCCGCCTGGAAGGGCTACGAGGCGCCCACAGCCGACGGCGCGGTGTTCCAGATTATCCAGGCGGCCGTCGATGCCGGGATCGGCCGCGAGGCCCTGGACGACACGATACGCTTCGTTCGCGACAAGGCCCGCCCCTGGATCGATAGCGGGCTGGAACGGGCCTCGGACGATCCCTACACGATCCACGCGATCGGCGATCTGACCATCCGGCAGCACGCCGCCGAAGCGCTGCTCGACCGGGCCGGGCTCGTCCTCGACGCGGCCGTAGCGCGACCCGATGCCGAGGCGGTCGCCGCGGCACAGATCGCCGTGGCCGAGGCAAAGGTGCTCACCACCGAGGTGGCCTTGGCGGCGTCAAACAAGCTCTTCGAGCTGTCGGGCACCCGCTCGACCCTGGCGGCGGAGAACCTCGACCGGCACTGGCGGAACGCCCGCACGCACACGCTGCACGATCCAGTCCGCTGGAAATACGCGATCGTGGGCAACCACGCCCTGAACGGCGTGAACCCGCCGCTCCACGCCTGGAGCTGACGGTCCTACAGCACGGGCAATCCCCGGGCCTTGGCCTCCTCGCCGGGCTCGACATGGATGGTCACCACGGCGCCGGGAATCGTCGTTTCCAAGGCGGACTCCAGCCGGTCACAGATCGCGTGGGAATCCTCGACGGTCATGGCCCCGGGGACGACGAGGTGGAAATCGATGAAGGTGGCCTGACCGGCGGAGCGGGTGCGCACGTCGTGCGCCTCCAGCGCGCCCTCACCGTGCTGCGAGATGAGCGACCGGATCTGGCTCACCATCTCGGCCGGGGCGGCCCGATCCATCAGGCCGTCCACCGATTCCCGGACCATGCGGAAGCCCGACCAGAGGATGTTGAGCGCCACCAGCCCGGCCACGACGGGGTCGAGGACCGGGTATCCGGTCAGGATGACGGCGCCGACGCCGGCAAGGACGCCGCAGGACGTGACAACGTCGGCGAAGACGTGACGCGCATCGGCGATCAGAGCCGGCGAACGCCAGCGCTTGCCCCACCGCATGAGTGCCACCGCCCAGGCGGCGTTGATGATTCCGGCCCCGAAGTTGATCGCGAGGCCGATCAGGGGCGCGTCGAGGGGCTCCGGAGCGAGCAGCCCGGAATAGGATTCGCGCAGGATCAGCAGCGCAGCCACCACGATCAGCGCGCCCTCGATCACCGCGGAAAAGAACTCGGCCTTGTGGTGTCCGTAGGGATGGTCCTCGTCGGCCGGACGCGCGGCGACCCGCAGGGCCACGAAGGCGCCCACGGCCGCGACCACGTTGATGATGCTCTCCAGCGCGTCGGAGTACAGGGCAAGGCTGCCCGTGAGCCACGCGGCGTAGAATTTCAGCGCCGTAACGGCGAGGCCGATGCCCGCGCTGAAGAGGGCGGCTTTCTGGGTGCGGTCCATGGATTGCGCCGTTGGGGTGACGCCGCGCCCATACGGCACCCGCCGCGGCCAAGGCCACGGCAAAGGTTCGAGACCGTCGAAAACGTGTTAGCCGCGGCTATGTCTCCGACGGGGTCTCGCGGCCCCGGGCAACCTCGCGCCGTCGGCTCAGCTCCGCCTTGGCGTGGGCGACCTCGGCCTTGCGGAGATAGCGCCGACGCTGCCAAGCGAAGCGCGTCGCGGCGGCCAGGGTCTCCAGCCGGGCGGCCTCACGCTCCCAATAGCCGAGGAGCTGGCCGTCCAGGGTGATGGACCGGGGGGGCACGCGGGTCGTCACGCGGGGCGATCCCGCGACGCCGACGGCTCGCCCGTCTCGGCGACGACCAGCGCGTCCGGATCGCCGCGGAAGCTGCCGGCACCGGTATCCGGAACGGGGACGCCGGGGCTGCCGAAAGGCTGGCTCGGATAGGCCGATTCGAACTTCGCGCGCGCGGCTTCTGGATCCTCGGCCTTCAGCACGATCTCGGCTGTGCCGGGCAGCGGCCAGCGGGGGTCGGCGTCATCACGGGGGCGAACGGCGTACCAGGGCATGGATCGAGGACCTCGCGTCTCGGTGACGCGGAAACGGGCGCACTCCCCGGCGGTTCCGCGGTTGAAACCGCGTGCCGTTCGGTGCAGGCAGCCGGCGATGCGCGTGGACCTCTTCGATTTCGACCTGCCGGAAACCAGCATCGCCCTGCGCCCGGCCGAGCCGCGCGATGCCGGGCGGCTGCTCGTGGTGCAACCCGGCCTGCCGCCGGCCGACCGGACCGTGCGCGACCTTCCCGGCGCCCTCCGGGCGGGCGATGCCCTGGTCTTCAACGACACGAAGGTGATCCCCGCGCGGCTGAACGGTGTCCGCACGCGTCCCGGCGCCCCGGGCCAGCGCACGGAGGTGTTGCTTCACCTGCGCGAAGCCCCGGATCGCTGGCGCGCCTTCGCCCGGCCGGCGAAACGACTCGCTCCGGGCGATGCACTGCGCTTCGGCGCACTGGGCGCCACCGTCATCGAGAAGGCCGAGGCCGGCGAGATCGTCCTGGCCTTCGACCGGTCCGGGCCCGAGCTCGACGCCGCCATCGCCGCCGAGGGCGCCCTGCCGCTGCCGCCCTACATCGCGGGCAAGCGCGCCACGGATACCCGGGACACCACCGACTACCAGACGGTCTACGCCCGGCATCCGGGAGCGGTCGCGGCGCCGACGGCGGGCCTGCACTTCTCCGAGGCGCTGCTGTCCGATCTCGATGCCGCCGGTCTACGGCGCCACCACGTCACGCTGCATGTCGGCGCCGGGACCTTCCTGCCGGTCAAGGCCGAGGATACCGACGCACACCGCATGCATGCGGAGATCGGCATCCTCGACGCCGCCACGGCCGACGCCCTGAACGCGGCGCGGGCCGCGGGGGGCCGGATCGTCGCGGTGGGCACCACGGCGCTGCGCCTTCTGGAGAGCGCCGCCGGCCCGGACGGGACGCTCGCGCCCTTCTCGGGGCCGACCGAGATCTTCATCACGCCGGGCTATCGGTTCCGCGCGGTCGACGCGCTCGTGACCAACTTCCACTTGCCGCGCTCGACGCTGTTCATGCTGGTCTCGGCCTTCTCCGGACTGGAGACGATGCGCGCGGCCTACGCGCACGCGATCGAGGCGGGATACCGGTTCTACTCCTACGGCGACGCCAGCCTGCTCTTCCCGGGCCCGCGCGCGGACATCCCATGACCGACAGCGTTCCCTTCGGATTCAACCTGCTGGCGCAGGACGACACCGCCCGAACCGGCGTCATCACGACGCCGCGCGGCACGATCCGCACACCGGCCTTCATGCCGGTGGGCACCGCCGCGACCGTCAAGGCGATGTATCCCGATCAGGTCCGCGACCTCGGCGCCGACGTGGTGCTGGGCAACACCTATCACCTGATGCTGCGCCCCGGCCCGGAGCGCATGGCCCGGCTCGGCGGCCTGCACCGCTTCATGAACTGGGATCGGCCGATCCTGACGGATTCCGGCGGCTTCCAGGTGATGTCCCTCTCCGCCCTGCGGAAGATCGACGAGCAGGGCGTGACCTTCCGCTCGCATATCGACGGCACCGCCCACCACATGAGCCCGGAGCGCTCCATCGAGATCCAGGGTCTGCTCGGCTCGGACATCCAGATGCAGCTCGATGAATGCGTGCGCCTGCCGGCCGACCATGCGGCCATCGAGAAGGCCATGCATCTGTCCCTGCGCTGGGCCGAGCGCTGCCGCGTCGCGTTCGGCGAGCAGCCCGGGCGGGCCCTGTTCGGCATCGTCCAGGGCGGCGACGTGCCGGCCCTGCGCGTCGAGAGCGCGCGTGCGCTGACGGATCTCGATCTCAAGGGCTACGCGGTGGGCGGCCTCGCCGTGGGCGAGCCCCAGGAGGTCATGTTCGCCATGATCGAGACGGTGGAGCCGCATCTGCCGGCGGCGAAGCCCCGGTACCTGATGGGCGTCGGTACGCCGGACGACATCCTCGGCGCGGTCGCCCGCGGCATCGACATGTTCGACTGCGTGATGCCAACCCGCGCCGGCCGGCACGGCCTCGCCTATACGCGCCACGGACGGGTCAACCTGCGCAATTCCCGCCACGCCGAGGACACCGCGCCGCTCGACGAGGCTTCGACCTGTCCGGCGGCCCGGGATTACTCCCGCGCCTATCTGCATCACCTCGTTCGGTCGAACGAGATCCTCGGGATGATGCTCCTGACCTGGAACAACCTCGCCTATTACCAGGACCTGATGGCCGGCGCCCGCGCGGCGATCCGGGACGGCCGCTACGCGGATTACTGCACCAGCACCCGCGCGGGTTGGGCTCGGTCCGAGCGCGCCGCCGCCTGACCGCCCAATTCAGGGATGTGCCAGCACGCGGTAGACTCCGTCCGGATCGTCTTGGCCCGTCGCGACGGCGGCCTTCAGATCCGAGACGAGGCGCGCCGCCACGGGCAGGCGGTAATGGAGCGCGTCCCAGTAATTCGCGTCCTCGGTCGTGAGCGGCGAGATCCGGCGGAAATCCACCACGACGGCGCCGCGGCGTTTCCCGATCATCGCGGTGCGCGCCTTGCAAGCCGCCTCGCGCCGGCCCGCTGCCGAGTCCGGCGCTCCCTGCGCCGCCGCATGGACCGGCATGAACGCCACGATCTTCAGCGCCTCCCCCGGTACGCGGCCGAGCAGATCGTCGAGATGGGCGAGGGCCGGCATCGGGGCGCCCGGTGCGTCGGCGGCGGATGACTCGACGGCCCCCGCTCGGATATGCGCCCGCGCGCGGTCGAGGTCGTAGCGCGCCTCCGATGGCGTGAACACCGCATAGCCGTCGCCGCGGATCCTCGCCCGTGCCAGCCCGAGATCTGCGAACCCGGCTCCGACGGCCGTCGTGACCGAGCGCAAGCTCATCTGCCGCAACACGTCCCCCGGCGCTCCGTCCGCGTAGAGCCAGTCCGGAAAGGCGTTCGCGGTTCGGGCCGGCGGATCGGCGGCGCACCACGTGGCGTCGAGGCCGAACAGGACCGCGCGGATCGGCCTGCGTGCCAGGAACAATCCGGCGAGGCGGGTCTGCTCATCGGGCGTGGCGGCATTCATAGCCAGATTGGCGAACCGCACGCCGAAGGCCGCGTCCAGCGCGACCGGGTCGAGCAGACGTGCGGTCGAGGTCCCGAAGACCGCCGCGTCGAACGGACCGCCGCGGGCGATCTGCGGGTAGGAGAGCCGCTGATTGGTGTCCATGATCGGTCCCGGCGGACGACCGGGCGCGGCCCGCAATCCGTAGGGGTCGATTGCGGCCACGAGGCCGATCGCCGCCAGGCCCATGATTGCGGCGGCCACGACGAAGGTGCGGGCGAAGCCGCTCCATACTGAAGGGTGGTCGATCGGGCGGTGAGACGGCGCGTCCATCGGCGGGCTCCATACGCCATTCCGCCGCCCGCGTCGCAGCCGGCGACACCGGGCGACGGCGCATCCCCGTGGGTTTGCTCGACCAGGGACACGGGCATGCGCGGAGCCATCACGCCGCCTCCACCGCGACTGACCGCTTCGTCGCGGCACCCAGACCCGTCTCAGATCGAAAAACCTTCGATTCACCATCCTGGCCGGAGGCGAAGGCCAAATCCTGATCGAGGCCGTTGGAGGCGCATGGTCTCCTCCGCGCCGCCTGAGAAAGACCCCCTCGCGACGGCGGCGGAAGCGGTCGCCGATCTGCCGACGAATGTCTTCGTTACGCGGTGGCAGCAAATCACGGGTGAGCCGCCCGCGATTCTCTTGAACTCGTATTCCGAGATGATCGCGCTCTTGGTGGCGAGCGTGCCCATGGCGCCGTTTCCATGTCACGGGCCTGAGCCCGACGAGGCGGGCCTCGACCCCGGTGCGGGCCGAGATCAAAAAGAGCCATGACGATCAAGCCGTCGGCGGCCTGTAACTGGGTCCAGCGCCATATCTGGCGGCAGCACGCGCGCGACGCCCTGACGCCGTTTGAGGTCCCGTGCGATAGGCAGGAGTGAGGCAGCCGAGTTAAGATCCCTCGACGGCTGGAAACCCGGCTTGAATCGGCCACCGGAGCTTTACGCCGTTCACGACCGCCTCATCCCGAGACAAAAGCCGGTATTCAGGGATGGACTGCGGCCACACTCCAGGATCAGATGACCGTTGAAGACCATCAACTAGAAATGCGTGCATCCTTCTCCCAGAGAAATTATCGTTGAACTCGATATAAAAGTCGGGATTCAGTCCGGCACTGCTAATCAATTTTTTTAGGACATCGACCGCTTTTACAATCTCTGCCGCGACATTGCTCATGCCATCCTCCGCTACGTTTCCCTAATGAAACCTACGGTTGATGTCTTCGAGCCAAGTCGATTGAAATGACAGATCGCCGGTAGCGTTGCCTAGCCGTCACAGCATTTGTTGTCATTGCCTCGATAGCACGTAGCTAATGTCCGATACCGTACATTCGGCTTGTGCCTAGCGTGCTGGTCTGTTTATCTTGATCCCAGCCGGCGCCGACGTGGCGCAGGGCTGACCAGCGGCCTTTCTGAGCCAGCAGCCGCCCGGTCCGCGCGCTCCATTCCTTCGCCCGGTCCCCCGCGGCGGCGAGCGCCTCAATCGCTTCATCCCGGGTCGCGGCCTCACCGTTCAGCGGCCGGACGCCCGTGGCCTCATGCCCGCGCTGGCAGCCGGTGCAGCTCCACATCCAGACGCCATCCTGCGGCCCGCCGTGGATTCGCCGGATGCGGCCGACATGCTGGCCCGCTTCCTCGGCTACGAAATCGTGGTGCGTGTCGGGGAACGTGCGGCGCCAGGTGAAGGTCATATTGCGGCGCATCAAAACCGCGTTAGCGTCCCGATAAACGTCCCGGCGCGGTGGGCCGGTGGTCCAGGGGCGGTGCTAAGTCTCGGGAAAGATTGGTCGGAGTGGCAGGATTTGAACCTGCGACCCCCACGTCCCGAACGTGGTGCGCTACCAGACTGCGCTACACTCCGAAGGCCGTCCCGCGTCTCCGCCAAGGCCGGCGAGCGGGTGTATAGCCGCGCCTTTCCCCCACCGCAAGCGCGGTGTTGCGCCTTTTCAGCCGAGATGTTCGGGCCAATCGTCGGAGAGCCGGTGGCTCGTGATCGCCACCGCGGCCGAGCGCACCGCAACCGTGGCGAGATGGTCCGCGCCGCAATCGAGATCCGCGAGACTCCACGGGCCGTCCAGTGTCCAGGATCCGTCGCCGACCGCCCGGAGGAGACGCGGGGCTTCAGGCGGAACGGTGACGCTGAACCGGTCGAGGGGCAGCGACAGGCCGCTGCCGAGCGCCTTCACCACGGCTTCCTTGCGGGTCCACAGACCGAAGAAGGCACGCTCGACCGTGCTCCGGGATGCTCGGGACAGGGCTGACACCTCGTCGGCGGCGAAATGCGCCCGCGCGATCCGCAGCGCGTCCACGATCGGCCGGACGGCCTCGACATCGACACCGATGGGCATGTCGCGCGCGATGCCGATCACCGCCCGCGCTCCGGAATGCGACAGGTTGAACTGCCAGGCGCCTCGCGCCGCACCCGCGAGCTCCGGCTTGCCGCCGGGGCCGGCCGTGATCTCCACTTCGGCCGGCGGGAGACCGAGCACGTCGGCGAGCACCGTTCGGAGCGCCGCATGGCTGGCGACGAAGCGCGCCCGATCCGCCGGCCGCAGGAACCGGTCCGCGCGCAGGCGCTCCGCGCCGTCGAGTACGGCGTCGCAGCGATGGAGCCGGTCCGGAGAAAGCCCGAGATCGACGATCCAGACCCGAGCCGCGCTCACGCGACGCCTCGCAGGGGCGGAGAGCTGGCGCTAGCGTCGGCAGGGCGAAACGGCACGGGCGGGGATCCGGTGAGGGCGGTATGAGCAGCATCGGAAACAAGCCCGCCTCCCGCAAGGAGCGGCGTGCGCGATGACCCCGATTGCCGCGGGTTTCGGCAGCGCTCCCTCGGACAGGCCGAGTCTGCACCGGCGAAGGGTCCGCTACGGGGTGTTCTTCGCCACCTATCTCTACCAGGGACTCATCGCGGGCTTCTCGCTCACCGCCCTCGCCAACCATCTGGCGGCGCAGGGCGTTTCGTCGGCCGAGGTCGGCGTTCACTTCGCCCTGGCGGGACTGCCCTGGACGTTGCAGCCCCTGCTCTGGGGACCCTGGGTGGACCGGGCCGGCGACACGCGGATGGGCCGGCGTCGGCCCTTCGCGGTCGCAGCGCTCGTCGGATGCCTCGCGAGTCTCGCGCTCCTCCTCGTCGTCGAACGCAACGCCATCGGTGCCTTGGGACTGGTCTTCCTCGTTCACAGCGTGTTCGCGTCGCTGCTCGACACCGCCTGCGACCGGATGATCATGGACCATGTCCCGGCGCACGAGCTCGGCCGGGTCAGCGCCTGCACGCGCGCGGGCTTCGTGGCGGGAACCAGCCTCAGCGCCGGACTCTTCGGCTGGATGCTGGCGGCCTGGGGATTCGCCGCGAGCAGCCGCTGGCTGCTCGTCGCCGCGATCCTTGCGAGCCTGCCGATGCTGCTGATCCGCGAGGCGCCGACTGACGCGTTCCTGTCCCTTGAGCGTCGCGGACCGGCACCGCGCCGCGTCCCGGTCCGGCGCTTCCTGCGCCGGACCGTCGTCGCGCTCCAGCGGCCGCGTGCCCTGCGTCTGCTCGCCTTGTGCTTCGGCCTGGACGCCGCCCTCGGACTGTTCGAGCTGCCCTTCTCGATCGATCTGCTCCAGCGTCAGGGCTGGGATGCCGCCGGCCTGTCGCGCCTTCAGGCGATCCTGACCCTGGCGAGCGGCACGGCCGGCGCCGTCGCGGTGGGTCTCTGGTCGGATCGGGCGGGGGCAGCAGCGCCCTTGCGCGTGCTGCTCCTGGGAAGCGCCGTCACCTTCGCGCTCGCCGGCAGCCTGATCGGCGCCGGCCTCATCGGGGCGGCGGGACCGGTGATCCTGGCGCTCACCAGCGTGCTGCCCGGCCTGCTGATCGTCGCCCTGATGCCGGCCCTGCTCGAGTCGAGCCGGGGCCGACCGGGCGCGGCCACGCAGTTCGAAGTCTACATGGCCGCCATGAATCTGGGCTCGGTCGCCGGCACCGCCGTCGCGGGCTGGCTGGCGCCCCTGCTGCCGCTGCACGGGGTCGCCGTCCTCGTCGCCGCAACATTCCTGGCGGCGTTCCGGATGGCGGGAGACGGCGGCCTGCTCAAGTCCCATGCTTGAGGGAACAGGGGACTGCGCGCCACGGCCGACTCCCCGTCGGCCGCCGATGCGTTAGAACCCCGCAATGGCCGTTACGAAATCCGATCCGCTCGATCTCGACCTCACCGCCGAGGATGCGCGCGCCGAGTACGCGCGGCTGTCGGACGCGCTCCTGGAGGCCGACCGGCTGTACTACCAGGAGGACGCGCCCGAGATCTCGGACGCCGAGTACGACCGGCTGCGCCGCCGCCTCGAGGAGATTGAGGCGCGCTTTCCGGATCTCGCCGGCACCGGCGCGGCCAGCACGTCGGTCGGCGCAAAGCCCTCGGAAAAGTTCGCCAAGGTGCGGCACGCCGTACCCATGCTCTCGCTGGGAAATGCCTTCGACGATGGGGAGGTGGCCGAGTTCGTCGCGCGCGTGCGCCGCTTCCTGGGCTGGCCCGACGAGACACTCCTCGCCTTCACGGCCGAGCCCAAGATCGACGGCCTGTCCCTTTCGCTGCGCTACGTGAACGGGCGGCTCGACACCGCGGCCACCCGCGGCGACGGCGAGGTCGGGGAGAACGTCACGGCCAACGCCCGCACGGTGCAGGACATCCCGGCGGCGCTCGCGGGGTCCGGCTGGCCGGAGATCTGCGAGGTGCGCGGGGAGGTCTACCTGTCCCACGCCGATTTCGCCGCCATCAACGCCCGGCAGGAAGCGGCCGGCAAGCCGCTCTTCGCCAACCCGCGCAACGCCGCGGCCGGGAGCCTGCGCCAGCTCGATCCCGCGATCACCGCGTCCCGTCCGCTCCGGTTCTTCGCCTATGCCTGGGGCGAGCTGTCTGCGCCCATCGCGGAGACGCAATCCGGCAGCCTACAGCGCTTCGCGGACTGGGGCCTGCCGGTGAATCCCCGCACCGAGACCTTCACGGACACGGAGGCGATGCTCGGCCATTACCGCCGCATCGAGGCGGACCGGGCCGGGCTCGGCTACGACATCGACGGCGTCGTCTACAAGGTCGACGACCTCGGCTTGCAGAAGCGTCTCGGCTTCGTCTCGCGCTCGCCGCGCTGGGCCCTCGCCCACAAATTCGCCGCGCAGGAAGCCACGACGGTGATGGAGGACATCGTCATCAATGTCGGCCGCACCGGCTCCCTGAACCCGCTGGCGAAGCTGCGCCCCGTGACGCTCGGCGGCGTCGTCGTCTCCAACGCCACCCTCCACAACGAGGGCTACGTGAGGGGCGTCGGGGCGGACGGCGAGTTTATCCGTGAGCCTATCGCGGAGGGGATCGGCGCCGACGGTCAGCCGATCCTCGTGCCCCGCGACATCCGCGTCGGCGACACCGTGACGGTGGTGCGGGCCGGGGACGTGATCCCCAAGGTCATGGATGTCGACCTCACCAAGCGTCCGGCCGGGTCGCAGCCCTATGTGTTCCCCGAGACCTGTCCGGCCTGCGGCAGCCGCGCCGTCCGCGCCATCAATCCGCGCACCGGCCGCCCCGACGCGGTGCGCCGCTGCACCGGCGGCCTGATCTGCCCGGCGCAGGGCGTCGAGCGGATGAAGCACTTCGTGTCGCGCAACGGCTTCGACATCGAGGGGTTCGGCGAGACCTATATCGAGGTCCTGTTCGAGGCCGGGCTCGTGCGCCAGCCCGCCGACCTGTTCCGCCTCGATTTCGAGGAACTCAAGGCCGCCATCGTGGCGCGACGCGAGGCGCTCTCGGCCGAGCGGCGTGCGGAATCGACAACGGCCGAGCCGCCCAAGAAAGCCGCCAAGAAGAAGGGCGAGTACGACGACAAGGCGATCAAGAACCTGCTCGCCGCCGTCGAGGCACGACGGGCCGTGCCGATGAATCGCCTGCTCTTCGCCCTCGGCATTCCGCAGATCGGCGAGGCGACCGCCAAGGCGCTGGCCAAGCGTTTCACCGACATGCCGACGCTCATCGCGGCGATCCAGGAGGCCTCGGCGGCGCAGCCCGGACCGGACTGGGTCGAACTCACCGCCGTCCCGCGCGTCGGAGGCACCACCCGCGACCGGCTGCTCGATCTTGGCTTCCCGGAGGACGACGCCGCGCCGGCCAAGGAGCGGGCGCGCCTGAGCGCGGTCCAGCGCGAGAACCTCCTTGCCCATTACGGCGACGTCGATGCGGTGCGTGCGGCGATCGCGCGCGCGGCGGCGCAGCGTCCCGGGGATGCCTACCGGGTCTTCGCCGATGACGGGGAGATCGGCCCGGTAGCGACCGATGCCCTGCTCCTGTTCTTCTCCGAGCCGCACAACGCCGATGCCGTCGCGGCTCTGCTCGACGCGGTCGCGGTCGAGCCGATGGAGCGGCCCGCCTCGGCCTCCGCCTTCGCGGGGAAGACCGTGGTCTTCACCGGCAGCCTGGAGAAGATGACCCGCAACGAGGCCAAGGCGGTGGCCGAGCGCCTCGGCGCCAAGGTGTCCGGCTCGGTCTCGGCCAAGACCGACCTCGTCGTGGCCGGCCCGGGAGCCGGCTCGAAGCTGAAGGACGCCCAGAAGCACGGCGTCCAGGTCGTGTCGGAGGACGATTGGCTGGCGATGGTGGCGCAGGGTTGAAGCCCGGATCCGGGCGGCCTAGACCTCGCGGGGAACACCCCGAGAACTCCCACCCGGCATGGTTGACCCTAGATGACGGTCCTGGCCCTCGACTTCGAGACGGCCAACGAGCGGCGTGACAGCGCCTGCGCGGTGGGCCTCGCCTGGATCGCGCAGGGTCGGGTCGTCCGCCGGGAGAGCCATCTGATCCGGCCCCCCGAGATGCGCTTCGCGCCGGGCAACATCCGGGTTCACGGGATCCTGCCGGCCGACGTCGCGGACAAGCCGGATTTCGCCACCGTGATGGCGCCCTATCTCGGCGATCTCGGGCGCGGGCTGATCCTGGCGCACAATGCGAGCTTCGATATCGGCGTCCTGCGGGCCGGCCTGACGCGGGCGGGCCTGGCGGTTCCCGATCTCGCGTATCTCTGCACGGTCCAGGTGGCGCGCCGGGTCTTCCCGGCGCCGGAGGGATGCGGGCTCGGCAAGGTGGCGCGGCGCCTCGGCATCCGCTTCGAGCATCACGATGCCGGCGAGGACGCCTATGCCTGCGCGGAGATTGCCCTGGCCGCGATGCGCGAGCGGGCGGTCGCGGACGTGCATGCCCTCGCGGCCGCGCTCGGCCTGCCGGTCACGCGGGCGGTCGGCGGCCCGGCAGGACCGCGTCGCAGCCCGCGGACGATCAGCGGCCGCGCCCTGGCGGCCTTCCCCGACGAGCCTGCGGCTTTGCGATTCGCCATGCGGGGCTCGACCGGCAATCGCTACCATGTCAGCCTGGAGGAGCGGCCGGGCGGCCCGGAGCTGCGCTGCACCTGCACCGCCGGCCGCTACGGCATGCGCTGCCGCCACGTGAAGGCGCTGGAGGTCGGCGACGTTACCGACCTGCTCTCTGACAATGCCGCCGACGTCGTCCTCCTCGCCCGGATGCTCGGCGCGAAGACGCGGGTCGCGGGCGCGGCCTGATTCCGCTCAAGCCCCGTCGAGGCAGGTGCGGAAGGCCGCCACGGCGCGGTCGATATCGGCCGCCGCGATGTGGCGGTGCGTGACGAGCCGAAGCCGCTGCCCGCCGAGGGGGCGCGTGCGAATCCCGAGCGCGTCGAGATCCGTGATCCAGCGCGCGCTATCCCGCCCGGTCCGGCCGAGATCGACCTGCACGATGTTGGTCTGCGGCATGGTCGCCGAGAGGCGCGGCCGCAGGGCGTTCAGCCCCTCGCTCAGCTGCCGGGCTCGGTCGTGATCCTCGGCGAGGCGCGCACCCATGACGGTGATCGCCTCGAGGCCGGCCGCGGCCATGATCCCCACCTGCCGCTGCGTCCCGCCGATCATCTTCCGCAGGCGCCGCGCCGCCGCGATGACCGGCCCGTCGCCGGCCAGCACGGCGCCGACCGGGGCGCTCAGGCCCTTGGACAGGCACAGCGACACCGTGTCGACATGCGCGGCGAGATCCGCCGGCGCGACGCCGAGATGCGTCGCCGCATTGAACAGGCGCGCCCCATCGAGATGGACCGGGATGCCGCGCGCCCGGGCGAGATTTGCGACCGCCGCCATATGGGCCGGCGGCAGCACGGTGCCCCCGGCGGCGTTGTGCGAGGTCTCCAGCGCGATCATGGCCGTCCGGAGCGGGCTGGCATTCGGGCTGAGGGCGTCCTCCAACCGGTCGAGGTCCATGGCGCCGTCCGTGCCGGCGACCCCGTACAGGAAGGCACCGGTCAGGGTCGCGGCGCCGCGCTCGGTGTTGAGCATGTGGGCCTGGGCTTCGAGCAAGATCTGCTCGCTGCGCTGGACCTGGGCGAGGATCGCCAGCAGATTGCCCATCGTGCAGCTCGGCACGAACAGGCCGGCCGCCTTGCCGAGCATGGCGGCGGCGGTCTCCTCCAGCGCGCAGGCGGTCGGGTCGGCGTCGAGCCCGTCATCGCCCAGCGGTGCCGTCCGCATCCGCGCGTACATCGCCTCGGTCGGCCGCGTGACGGTGTCGCTCCGCAGGTCGACGACGGACGGCGCGTCCGCCGTATGGGTCAGATCGTTTCGCATCTCGGACTCGCCGGCCGCCCTATCGGTACGCGGCCTCGTCGCCGGAATCGGTCGGGTGGGCCAGGGCCCGCTTGAGCACGTCGCTCATCGGCAACTCCAGGTTTATACCCTTCGGCGGGATCGGCTGCTCGAAATACCTGCCGTAGAGGCGTGCAACGGTGCCGTCCTGAATTAGCTCGATCACCGCCTTGTCGACGGCCGCCTTGAAGGCCGGGTCGTCCTTCGGCTCCAGGATCCCGTAGGGCGCGAATTCCAGGCCCTTGGTGCCGATCTTGTAATCCGCGGGCCGCTTGGCGCCGGCCACCGTGGCGTGGGCCAGGGCGTCGTCGTTGATGGCGCCCGCCGCGCGGCCGGTCTCGAGAAGCAGGAACACCTCCGCGGTGTCCTTGGCCGGCATCACCTGGATGTCGAGCTTGTCGCGGACGTTGATCCGGGTGGCGACGCGCTGGGTCTCGCCGCCGGCCTGCGCCGAGATGGCCTTGCCGCGGAATGAGGCGATGTCGTCCACATCCACCGGCGTATCCTTCTTGGCCACCAGCACCACCTGCGCCACGAAGGTGGTCGGCGCGAAGGAGACCAGCTTGTGCCGCTCGGGCAGGTTGCTGGCGGTGCCGCATTCCAGGTCGATCGTGCCGTTGTTGATCAGCGGGATCCGGGTCGCCGACATCACCGGCACGTGGCGCACCTCGAGCTTCGGCAGGCCGAGGGCGGCCTTGAGCTTCTGCGCGACGTGCTCGCATATCTCCAGCGAATAGCCCACCGGCTTGGCGTTCTGGTCGAGGAAGCCGAAGGGCGGCGACGCATCCGGGAAGCCGAGGCTGATCTGTCCGGTCGTGCGGATCTTGTCGAGGCGCCCCTCCGCGGCCGACGGCGCGGCGAGCCCGGCCCAGCACAGAGTGGCCAACAGAAGCGGCAGCGTCCTCGACACGATCCGAACCCCCTCGCTATGTCTGAACCGGTTCAGCGCCGGGCCGTCCGCCAGGGAGTCGGCCCGAAGCTTTGCCGTGCGATCCTAGGAGCGGCCGCGCGCGGGCGTCCAATGCCGATTCACCTGCCGAGCATACGGATCTGATATGGCCGAGCGGCGCATGACCTTCCGGCACATCGAGGCCTTCCGGGCCGTTGTGGCCACCGGGTCCATGACCGAGGCGAGCCGCCGGCTCCACACCTCGCAGCCGCAAGTGAGCCGGCTGATCGCCCAGCTGGAGGCGATCACGGGCCTGCCCCTGTTCGATCGGAGCGGGAGTCGGGTCGTACCGTCCCTCGACGGCACGCGGTTTCACGCGGAGGTCGAGCGCGCCTTCGTTGGGCTGACCAGCCTGGAATCCGCGGCCGCACGGATCCGCGCCTTCGGGGCGGAGCGGTTGCGGGTGGCCGCGATGCCGCGGCTGGCGGGCGGGCTCCTGGCGCGGGCGGTCGTGCGCTTCCGCGCCGCGCATCCGGACGTGATCGTGGCGATCCATTCCGGCGACGACGAGACCGTGAACCACTGGCTCGCCACCGGCTTCTGCGACGCCGCGCTGACGATGCTGTACGGCGACGCCCCGGACGCGCATCGCGAACATGTCGAGACGCGTGCCTGCGTCGCCGTCCTGCCGCAGGACCATCCCCTTGCCGCGCAGGCTCTTCTAACCCCTGCGGATTTTTACGGCGTGCCCTTCGTCGCCTCCTCGCTCGGGAGCGCCCTGCGCACCCGGACCGAGGCGATCTTCGCAGCAGCCGGGATTACCCTGACCATCACCGCCGAGGCCGGCCTCGGTGCATCGATCTGCACCCTCGTCTCGGCCGGGCTCGGGGTCAGCGTGATGAACCCGCTGGCCGCCTACGAGGAGGCGAAGATCTCGCCGATCGCGATCCGTCCTTTCGCCCCCGCCCTCCCGGTGCATTTCGCCCTGCTGTTCCCGCCCGACCATGCCCGTGGACGGCTGATGCGGGCTTTCGGCGCCTGCGCGCGGGCGGTGCTGCTGGAAGAACTCGCTCAGCTGCCGGACGCCGCGATCGGGCGTCCGGCACCTCCGTCTCAGGCGGCGCGCTTCTCGGCGCCCGCGTAGAAGGTGCCGCCGCGCGCGGCCATCGCTGTCAGGTTATCGGGTGCCCGGAACCGGGGGCCGTGCTTGGCCTCGAGCGTCCGCGCGAGGTCGACGAAGGCCGCCGCACCCATGAAGTCGATGTACGACAAGGCCCCTCCGGTGAACGGCGCGAAGCCGAACCCGAGGATCGAGCCGACATCGGCCTCGCGCGGGTCGGTGACCACGCCCTCGCCGACGGTGCGGGCGGCCTCCAGCGCCTGCACCACCAGAAGCCGCTGCTTCAGCTCGGTGAAGTCGACGGCGTCCGGGTCGAGGCGGTTCGGCTGCAGGTCCTTCAGGCCGGGCCAGAGACGCTTGGGCGCGCCTTCGGGGTAGTCGTAGAAGCCCTTGCGGTTCTTGCGACCGAGCCGGCCCTGCTTCTCGACCATCTCCGACAGGATCGCCTTCTGCGCCGGGTCCACGGCGCCCTGCCCCACCTGCGCCTCGGTGGCCTTGGCGATCTTGAGCACGAGGTCGAGGGCGACCTCGTCGTTGAGCGACAGCGGCCCGACCGGCATGCCCGCCTGGCGGCCGGCGCTCTCGATCATGGCCGGCGGAACGCCCTCGGCGAGCATTTTGTGCCCTTCGAGGATGTAGGCGCCGACGCAGCGGTTGGCGAAGAAGCCGCGGGCATCGTTCACGACGATCGGGGTCTTCTTGATCAGGCGCACGTAATCGAGGGCCGCGGCGAGCGCCGCATCCCCGGTCGCCTCGCCCTTGATGATCTCGACGAGCATCATCTTCTCCACGGGGGAGAAGAAGTGGATGCCGACGAATTGCGCCGGCCGCTGCGAGGTCCTGGCCAGCCCGGTGATCGGCAGGGTCGAGGTGTTGGAGGCGAAGATCGCGTCGGGGCGGATCACCGCCTCGACCTTCTGGATCACCTCGGCCTTCACCTGCGGATCCTCGAACACCGCCTCGATCACGAGGTCGCAATCGGCGAGCGCGCCGTAATCGGCCGTGGCCTGGATGCGGCCGAGAAGCGCGTCGCGATCGGCGGTCTTGGCGCGGCCCTTGTTGATCTGGCCGGTGATGAGGGTGTGGGCGTAGGCCTTGCCCTTCTCGGCGGCCTCGACCGACTGGTCGACGAGCACCACATCGAGGCCCGCCTGCGCGGTGACGTAGGCCACGCCCGCGCCCATGAAGCCGGCCCCGATCACGCCGACCCGGCGCAGGTTGGCGGCCGGCACGTCCTTCGGTCGCCGCGCGCCCTTGTTCAGCTCGCCCATGGAGATGAACAGCGTGCGGATCATCGCCGCCGCCTCGGCGGAGCGCAGGATGTGGGCGAAGTATCGGCTCTCGACCCGCAGGGCGAGGTCCATCGGCAGCTGCAGGCCCTCGTAGACGGAGGCCAGGATCGCCTTGGCGGCCGGGTAATTGTCGTGGGTCTCGCGGCGGTAGATGGCGTTGGCCGGCGGCCAGATCATCATGCCGGCGGGGGAGTAGACCTTTCCGGACGGGGCCTTGAACTTCGGCACATCCCAGGGCGCCACCGCCGAGCCGCCCTCAAGGATCCAGGCCTTGGCGCGCTCGACGATCTCGGCCTGGGGCGCAACCGCGTGGATCAGCCCCATGCCCTTGGCCATGGGCGCGCGGATCTGCTCGCCCTTGAACAGCATCTGGAGGGCGTCGCCGGTCTGCATCAGGCGGGCGACGCGCTGCGTGCCGCCGCCGCCCGGGAACAGGCCGACCTTGATCTCGGGCAGGCCGACCCGGGTCTTCCCGTCGTCGGAGGCGATCCGGTGGTGGCAGGACAAAGCCAGCTCGAAGGCGCCGCCCAGGCACAGGCCCTGGATCGCCGCCGCGAAGGGCTTCCCGCAGGTCTCCAGCCGCCGGAACAGCAGCGACAGGCGCCGGGACGCCTCGAAGAAGTGGCGCATCGCCACCTCTTCGCCCTGCTCGGCCTTGAGCTGCTCGTAGGCCCGGCCGAGGCCCTGGAGCATGGTGAGGTCGGCACCGCCGGAAAAATTGTCCTTGCCGGTGGCGATGACGCAGCCCTTCAGGGCCGGATCGGAGGCAACCCGCTCGATGATCTGCTCGAGCTGGTCCATCACCCCCTCGGTGATCACGTTCATCGAGCGGCCGGGCATATCCCAGGTCGCCAGGGCGATGCCGTCGGCATCGGTCTCGAAGCGGAAATCGGTCAGCGTCACGGTGCCGTCCTCCCTGGGTTGCGCCAATGATCCACCGGCGAGCTTGCATTAAGGTTGTGTTGAGCGCCGACGCTCATGGTGGCGGCGTCGGCGAGAAGAACCGAAAGCTGCACATGACGAAGGACTCCGGCTGCCGCGCCTGTCGCGCCGGCACCACGCTCGACTTCGATTTCACGATGGCGTTCCAGCCGATCCTCGATCTCGCAGACGACTCCGTCTGGGCCTACGAGGCGCTGGTGCGCGGCCCGAACGGGGAATCCGCCTATACGATCCTCGACCAGGTGACCGACGAAACGCGATACCAGTTCGATCAGGCCGCCCGCGTCAAGGCGATCGAGCTCGCCGGGGCGCTGTTTCCCCGCGACAGCACCACGCGTCTCTCGATCAACTTCATGCCGAACGCGGTCTATGAGCCGAATGCCTGCATCCGCGCCTCGCTGGAGGCCGCGCGACGCATCGATTTCGCCCATCAACGCATCATGTTCGAGTTCACCGAGCAGGAACGCTTCCGGGACATCGGGCACGTGAAGGACATCGTCGCCGCCTATCGGAAGCAGGGATTTCTGACGGCCCTCGACGATTTCGGCGCCGGCTTCGCGGGGCTGAGCCTGCTCGCCAACTTCCGTCCCGATCTGATCAAGATCGACATGGACGTTCTGCGCGGCCTCGACGGCGACGCCGGACGGTACGCCATCGTGTCGGGTGTGGTCGGCATCGCCCGCGCCCTCGGCGTGACGGTGCTCGCCGAGGGCGTCGAAACCGCTGCCGAACTCTCCGCCCTGCGCAGTATCGGGATCACGCTCGTGCAAGGCTACCACTTCGCCAAGCCCCTTCTGAAAGCGCTCCCCCCGGTCGCGGGCTTCGCGCCCGTGACAGCCGCGCGCGCCGCCTGAGATCGGCCTCACGCGCGCGGCCTCCCATCGGCTATTTCGGAGCCGGAGCCGGAGCGGGCGCCGCGGCCGGCGGCACGGGCGGCACGGGCGGCATCGGCGCCGCGCCGGGCTTGGGTGTGTTGTCGGTCGCCGCGGCCACCGCCAGCATGTTCAGCAGCTTGGTGACGGAGTTCTGCGAGATCGCAGTCACCGAGGAGTTCGGATCGGCGTTCATTGTCTGGAACTTGAGGTATGTCGGATCCGAGTAGATCTCATCGAGATGCTTCAGTTCGGTGAGGCTGAATTTCTCGGCGTAGTCTTTCGACAGCCCCTCGACCATGAGGGCGCGCTGCTTGTCGAACTCGGTCAGGAGTTCCTTGCGCACGGCCTCGGCGCGCGCCTCCGGCATTGCCGCCACGGTCTTCTCGAGGGCGACGTTGAACCCGGTCTGAAGGTTCTTGATCAGGGTCTTGTTGACGAGGGTGGTGGCCGCGGCCACGCGGTCCGCCGCATCATCGGCGCGCGCAGCGACCGGCAGGCTCAGGGTGACGCCCAGACAGAGCGTCGCAAACAGGCGGTTCAAGGGCTTGTCTCCCGTTGTTTTATCGTCCGGCCCAGAGACGGGCCGAGCGTCGACCGCGCCTCTAGCAGCGTTCCCGGACTTTGGGGAGCGGCGGCACGCCGCTCCCGTGCACGCGATGGCTCACACCCGCTCGATGATGGTGGCGGTTCCCATGCCGGCGCCGATGCACAGGGTGATCAGCGCCCGCTCCTTGCCGGTCCGCTCCAGCTCGTCGAGGGCCGTGCCGAGGATCATCGCGCCGGTGGCGCCCAGAGGGTGGCCGAGGGCGATGGCGCCGCCGTTCACGTTGACGGCCTCCGGATCGAGGTCGAAGGCTTGGCAGAAGCGCAGGACCACCGCCGCGAAAGCCTCGTTGACCTCGAACAGGTCGATATCCGACAGGCTCAGGCCAGTCTTCGCCAGGATCTTGCGGGTGACGTCCACCGGCCCGGTGAGCATCAGGGCCGGGTCCGAGCCGATATTGGCGAAGGCCCGGATCCGGCCGCGCGGGCGCAGGCCCGCGGCCTCGCCGGCCGCCCGGGAGCCGATCAGCACGGCGGCCGCACCGTCGACGATGCCGGAGGAATTGCCGGCATGATGGACGTGATCCACGCTCTCCACGTCCGGATGCGCGTCCGTCGCCACGGCGTCGAAGCCGCCCATCTGGCCCATCTGCACGAACGACGCCTTCAGGGCGGCCAGCGACTGCATGTCGGTGCCCGGGCGCATATGTTCGTCGCGGTCGAGCAGGGTGATGCCGTTCACGTCGCGGACCGGAACGACGGACCGGTCGAACAGGCCGTCTTCCCAGGACTTCGCCGCGCGCGCCTGCGAGCGGACCGCGTAGGCGTCGCACGCGTCGCGGGTGAAGCCGTACTTGGTGGCGATCAGGTCGGCCGAGATTCCCTGCGGCATGAAATAGGACTTGATGGCGATCGCCGGATCCACCGGCCAGGCGCCGCCCGAGGCGCCGATGCCGATGCGGCTCATCGATTCCACGCCGCCGCCCACCGCCATCTCGTGCTGACCGCTCATGACCTGTGCGGCGGCGAAGTTCACCGCGTCGAGGCCCGAGGCGCAGAAACGGTTGATCTGCACACCCGGAACATGCGCGCCGTAATCGGCCACCAGGGCCGCGGCCCGGGCGATGTCGCCGCCCGCCTCCCCGACCGGATCGACGCAGCCCAGGATCACGTCGTCGACGAGGGCCGTGTCGAGCCCGTTGCGGACCTTGAGGGCGCGCAGCGCCGTCTCGGCCAGCCGGAGCGCGGTCACTTCGTGGAGGGCGCCGTCCGCCTTGCCGCGACCGCGCGGCGTGCGAACGTGGTCGTAGATGAAGGCGTCCGTCATCAGCACTCCCCGGGGCGTTGATTGTCGCCGGTCGACGACGCGGCCTTACAGGGCCGTCTCCATTCGCGCCAGTCTGCCACGGGGCGCGCGCCCCCGGCCAGTCCTGGAGGGAGGGACCGGCAGAGGGCGCGTGGCATCGGGGTCTGATGGGGCGCTGCTGGTCCGGACGCCTTCCCGATCAGGCCACCGGGGACCGTCCCGCGGCCGATCCGGAGCGAATCTGCTCGGTCGAGAGCAGGTCCGTCCGGGACGTCATGCAGGTTCGACTAGTCCTGAAGCATCCGCTTCAGGAGCTCGACTTCATCGCCGAGCACCGCGTCTTCGCCGATCTGCTTCTCGATCTTGCGCACGGCGTGCAGCACCGTGGTGTGGTCGCGGCCACCGAAGCGGCGGCCGATCTCCGGCAGGGAGCGCAGGGTCAGGACCTTCGACAGATACATGGCGATCTGACGCGGCTTCACCACCGCGGCGGTGCGCCGTTCCGACAGGATGTCGGACCGTGAGACGTTGTAGCGCGAGGCGACCAGCTTCTGGATGTCCTCGATCTTGATGCGCTTCGGCTCGCGATTCTTCACGAGGTCGCGGATCGCGCTCTCGGCGGTCTCCATCGTCACGGCGGTGCCGGTGAGCGTCGCGTGGGCCAGCAGGCGGTTCACCGCACCTTCGAGGTCGCGGCCGTTGGCGGTGATCGCCCGGGCCACGTAGGTTGCCACCTGGGGCGAGACGTCGAAGCCCGGATGTGCGGCCCGGACCGCGGAAAGCCGCGCCGACAGGATCGAGACCCGCAGGGCTTCGTCGAGGGCGGTGATCTCGACGACGAGGCCGCCGCCCAGGCGCGAGCGCACGCGCTCGTCCAGAGCCTCAAGCTCGGTCGGCGGCCGGTCGGACGCGACCACGACCTGGCGGCCGGCATCGATGAGCGCGTTGATCGTGTGGCCGAACTCGGCCTGGATCGACTTGCCCTGGATGAACTGGACGTCGTCGAGGATCAGAAGGTCGATGCCCCGCAGGCGCTCCTTGTAGGCGAGCGCCGACTGGGTCTTCAGGGCATTGACGAAGCCGTACATGAACCGGTCGGCGGTCAGGTAGATCACCCGGCGGCCGGCCTCGCGGGCGGCGTGGCCGATGCCGTGCAGCAGGTGCGTCTTGCCCAGCCCGACGCCGGCATGGAGATAGAGCGGATTGTAGAGGGCGCCCTCCCCCTGGTGGTTGGCGACCCGCTCGGCGGCGGCATGTGCCAGGGCATTGGAGCGCCCGATCACGAAGCTCGCGAAGGTCAGCCGCGCGTCGAGGGGCGTGCCGCTGAGGTCGCCTCCGGCGTCGGCATTGCGCGCCTCGGCTGCGGGCGCAACGGCGGCGATCGGGATCGGCGCGCTCGTGGCGTGAAGGCGGGCGAGCGGACCGCTGGCCGGGCCCGGCTTGGCGACGCCGGCGGCGACAGGACGGGCCGGGGCCCCGGTGCCGCGGACGCCGACCTCGATCCGCGCGATCTCCTCGACCTCGGCCTTGAACGTGTTCAGGACGCGGTCGAGGTAGTGCGATTCGATCCAGCTCTTGAGGAAGCGGGTCGGTACGGTCAGCCGGGCCGTCCCGCCGGCGACGGCCTCCAGCTCGAGGCGGGCGAACCAGCTCGCGAACACGTCCTCGCCGAGTTCGGCCCGCAGCCGACGCTTCACCCGGGCCCAGGCAGACCCGTAATCCACAGTGCCGCCGCCGCTGCGGCCCCCGTCGTCGTCACTCGCCACCGTTCCGTCGACACGCATCACTGGCTCTCCCGACGCGGCCCGCGGAAGTCCGCAGTCCGCGCGTACGCACGATTTACGCCCTCAGCGTCCCGCAAGAACCGGCGGGACAGAGTCCCCTGGACGGAGTCAACCCCACCGCGAGGAACTTTTGCCGATTGGGAGAGCCTATCAACAATTACCTACGGTTCCTTTAACAGTGGGACTTGTGGGGACGGCGCGGATTCCCATTCGGAAGTGTTCCCGGCACGACTGAACACGGGCGCTAGAGTCTTGGCGAATCAGATTGATTCGCTTGAGTCCCGAAATCGTCGTGTTTTGCTTGCCCGGTGTCAGTTTCTGTTAAGCTACACGCCGTTTCCGGACTCTGCAATCGCGTTGATTCTTGGATAGGGTTAACGCTTTCGGCGGCCGCACGGAGCCGGCATAAAGCGATTGCGCCCGGACAGCGCGCACGAAAAAGCCCGGCGCGAAGGCCGGGCTTGAAACCGTCTCGGTGGTGCGTGGGCGTTAGGCGGCCAGCGCCTTCACGCGGGCGGCGAGGCGCGAGACCTTCCGCGAGGCGTTGTTCTTGTGAACGATGCCGTGCTGGGCGGCGCGCATCATCTCGGGCTCGGCAGCGCGGAGGGCGGCGAGCGCGTCCTGCTGGTTGCCGGTGGCGATGGCCTCCTCGACCTTGCGGACGAAGGTCCGCATGCGCGAGCGGCGCGAGCGGTTGATCGCCGTGCGCTTGGCGATCTTGCGGGTCATCTTCTTGGCCGAAGCGGTGTTGGCCATGTAAGTCCTCGTGTTTCTCGTCGGGCGATGCCGACGGGCCGGCTTGGCCGGAAATCGGTCGTCGCGTCAGGTTGTCTGGCGATGGCCGAGACGCAGCGCGCGCGAAAGCGCGGCCTCTCGGCGAAGCGGCTTCTATAGTGAGGGGGGCGCCGCGCGTCAACGCGCCCGGAGCCAAATCCGGTCGCCGGCTTCAGCCACAGCCGAGGACCCGGACAGCATTCGACCGGCCCGACCGAAGACATCGGAACGAAGAAGCCGGCACTGCTGGCGCAACGATGAGTGCTGGCCGCGTTGCGCAAGAGAGCTTCGGCTATTCCGGCCAACGCAGCGCCGCCGCCGCCGCCAGCGTTCCGACCACGGCAGCGATCAACGTCAGTGCTCCGAGCACGGCCAGCGGCACGAGGAACGGCACCGTTCCCCCGCTCGCCGCCTGCGCGGCCGAGACGCCGAAGATCAGCGTCGGGATCATCAGAGGCAGAACCAGCACGGCGAGGATCAGTCCGCCCCGCCGGATCGAGGCCGTGAGCGCGGCGCCCACCGCGCCGATGAAGCTGAGAGCCGGCGTGCCGGCGAGCAGCGTCAGCGCGGAAGCGCCCATGGCGGTACCGTCGAGGGCCACCAGCAGACCGAACAGCGGCGCGGCGAGCGCGAGCGGCAGGCCGGTGGTCAGCCAATGGGCCGTCACCTTGGCGAGCACCACCAGTTCGAGGGGCACCGGCGCGGCGGTCATCAGGTCGAGCGAACCGTCCTCCTCGTCGGCCTGGAACAGGCGGTCGAGGCCGATCAGGGTCGACAGCACCGCGGCCAGCCACAGGATCGCGGGACCGATCCGCGACAGCAGGTTCAGGTCCGGCCCGAGCGCGAAGGGGACCAGGGCGACGATCATCAGGAAGAAGACCAGCGACAGGGCACCGGAGCCGCCGACCCGGCCGGCGAGGCGCAGGTCGCGGGCGATGAGGGCGAGGACCGCGCGGATCATGCCCAATCCTCGGGGACGTCGGCCAAGGGCGCCGCGGCGGAAGCCTCGATGCGCAGTTCCGCCGCGCCGGCGAGGCCGAGGGATTGGTGGGTGGCGGCGATCACGAGGCCACCGCCGGCCCGATGTCCTTCCATCAGTTCGGCGAGCACCGCCTGCGAGGCCGTATCGAGGGCTGCGGTGGGCTCGTCCAGGAGCCAAAGCGGCCGGGCGCAGACGAGGAGCCGCGCTAGGGCCACACGCCGCCGCTGTCCCGCGGAGAGATAGGCGACCGGCAGATCGTGGGCGTGACCGAGGCCGAGCCGCTCCAGCGCGTCGCGCGGATCCAGGCGCGGCGCACCCAGGAGCCGTTGCGCGAACAGGAGGTTCTCGCCCGCCGTGAGGGCACTCTTCAATCCGTCGCGATGGCCGACGGCATGCAGGCATTCGGGCAGGTTCGCTTCCCCGACCTCGGCGACGGCGATCCGCCCGGCATCGGCCCGCAACCGGCCCGACAGGATGGCGAGCAGGCTCGATTTGCCCGCGCCGTTCCGCCCGGTGATCGCCAGGGCATCGCCGGGTCCGAGGGCGAAGGACAGGTTGGAGAAGATGCGGCGGCCGGAGCGGCGGCAGGCCAGATTGTCCACGCTGAGCCGCACCCGATACCCCGCCCTCGTCCCGCTGCCGCGCAGCCGCTCCGCGAACCGCCGACTCCATGCCCGATTGCGCCGCGGAACGGAACCGCACGGCCCAGCTGAGCTTTTGTTCTGCAACGGAGGATTGCCCATGGCCGAGGCGAGAAACCCGAGCGAGTCCGAGGTGGCCGCGACGCCCGATGCGGTGGCCGGCCGCGCCAAGGTCGAGGCGCGCATGGCGCAATGCACCCCCGAGGAGCAGGCGGCGTTCTAGGAGGCGGTCGGCCGATGCTTCGGCGGCGGCAAGCCCCCGGAGATGAAGTCGGCCTCCGGCTGATCAGGCCCCCTTGCGGGTCAGGGCCCGCAGGGCACCGCGAAACGTCCGCACATCCTGCTCGGTCAGGCTCATGCGATGGAGCATGTCGCGCATGTTGCGGGCGATGATCTCCTTCTTTTCCGGCGGATAGAAACCCGCCGCGTCGAGCGCGGCCTCGAGGCTTCCGAACAGAGCGACCAGCGCCTCGCGGGTCGCCGGCGGCGAGAGGAGCTCGCCCGAGAAGGGCAGTTGGGCCCGGCCGCTCGCCTGCCGCCACGTGTAGCCGACAAGCAGCACCGCCTGCGCGAGGTTGAGCGACGGAAAATCCGGTGAGACCGGGAAGGTGATGATCGCGTCGGCGAGCGACACCTCGTCGTTGGTGAGCCCGACCCGCTCGCGGCCGAACATCACCGCGGTGCGCTGCCCTTCCCGCGCCACGAGTTCGCCCATGGCCTCCTCGGGGGCGAAGACCCGCTTCATCTGCCCGCGCTCCCGCGCCGTGGTCGCCAGCACGTACCGGCAATCGGCGATGGCTTCGGCGACGCTGCCGAAGATCGTCGCCCGGTCCAGGACGTGCGTCGCACCGGAGGCCGCCTCGCGCACCCCCTTCTTGGGCCAGCCGTTCTTCGGATTGACGAGGCGCAGCTCCGACAGGCCGAAATTCGCCATGGCGCGCGCCGTCATGCCGATATTCTCGGCGAGCTGCGGCTCCACCAGGATCACGGCCGGGGCGATCCCCGGCGGGAGTTCGGTGACCTTCCTCGGGGCGTCGCCCGGCACGTCTCGGCTCGTCATGCGGGCCGTCTGACACGGGCAGCCCCGCGCCGTCGAGGGTCGGGTGACGAAGCCGGCCGGATGACAGTGCGCGCCTTCCGTCGCCGGGTGGCCCGCGCTATGTCGCGGGGCGATTCCGGCCTGGGGCGCCCCACAGGGCACTCGGGTCGACGACCGCACGGCCCTTGCATGCCGTGCGCGGGGACAACGCGAGAAGGCATCGGTCCATGGCGAAGATCAAGGTAGCGAACCCCGTCGTCGAGCTCGACGGCGACGAGATGACCCGGATCATCTGGGCCGAGATCAAGAACAAGCTGATCCACCCCTATCTCGATGTCGATCTCGAATACTACGACCTCGGCGTCGAGCACCGCGACGCCACCAACGACAAGGTCACGGTCGACGCCGCCGAGGCGATCAAGCGCCACGGCGTCGGCGTGAAATGCGCCACCATCACGCCGGACGAGGCCCGCGTGAAGGAGTTCAACCTCAAGGAGATGTGGCGGTCGCCCAACGGCACGATCCGCAACATCCTGGGCGGCGTGATCTTCCGCGAGCCGATCATCTGCAAGAACGTGCCGCGCCTCGTCCCCGGCTGGACCCAGCCCTTCGTGATCGGCCGCCACGCCTACGGCGACCAGTACCGTGCCACCGACTTCAAGGTGCCCGGCAAGGGCCGCCTGACCATCAAGTTCGAGGGCGATGACGGCACGGTCATCGAGAAGGAGGTGTTCAAGTTCCCCGACGCCGGCGTCGCCATGTCGATGTACAACCTCGACCAGTCGATCATCGACTTCGCCCGCGCTTCGATGAACTACGGCCTGGCGCGCAAGTACCCGGTCTACCTCTCGACCAAGAACACCATTCTCAAGGTCTATGACGGCCGGTTCAAGGACCTGTTCCAGAAGGTCTACGAGGAGGAGTTCGAGGCAAAGTTCAAGGCGCTCGGCCTCACCTACGAGCACCGCCTGATCGACGACATGGTCGCCTCGTGCCTCAAGTGGTCGGGCGGCTACGTCTGGGCCTGCAAGAACTACGACGGCGACGTGCAGTCCGATACGGCCGCGCAGGGCTTCGGCTCCCTCGGCCTGATGACCTCCGTGCTGATGACGCCGGACGGCCAGACCGTGGAGGCCGAGGCTGCCCACGGCACCGTCACCCGCCACTATCGCGAGCACCAGAAGGGCCGCGAGACCTCGACCAACTCGATCGCGTCGATCTTCGCCTGGACCCGCGGCCTGTCGCACCGGGCCAAGCTCGACAGCAACGACGATCTCGCCAAGTTCTCCGCGACCCTGGAGAAGGTCTGCGTCGACACGGTCGAGGCGGGTCACATGACCAAGGACCTCGCGCTCTTGGTCGGCCCCGATCAGAAGTGGCTCTCGACCACCGGCTTCCTCGACAAGGTCGACCAGAACCTGAAGACGGCGATGGGCGCCTGAACTCCGGACGAAGGGCGGCGGGCGTCCTCAGGGACGCCCGCCGTTTCGTATGGGCGGTCCGCCGGCGACCGCTTCACGCCCCGCCTGCGCGCTCCTGCGGGCTGGTCTCGGCCAGGGCCCGGGCGACCTCGAGAAGCAGGAGGTCGATGACGGCCCGCATCAGCGGGTCTCCGACCGTGTCGACGAGTTCGCGCACCCGCAGGCACTGTGCGGCGAGCGCGTCCAGGGCCACATCCTTGCTGTCGAACATCATCCTCAAGCCACCAGGTAAGCGGGTTCGGAGACCAGGACCGAGTTGCTGTCGCCGCGGACCGCGCGCAGCTTGGCGAGGGTTCGGGCATCGAACCGGGCGGTGGCCGCCATGATCTCCTCGCCGGCGATCTGAACCGGCAGGCCAAGGGGCTGCGGGCGGAAATGCAGCTGGATCACATGGATCATGTAGAGGGTCGGCATCTGCAGCAGCAGGCTGTTGACCCCGTGGGCGAGCCCCCATTCGACGATGCCGGTGAGCAGCGCGATCGAGACCGGGTTGACCACACGGCCCTTCGCGCGGTGCGAGCGCGCCACGCCCTGGCGGGTCCATTCCCAGATCTGCGGGCCGACCGGCCGCTCGACCTCGCAGAGCTGAGGCAGGACATCGGACAGAAGATGCGGGCGCGTCGTCGGCAGCAGCCGGCTGTAGCCGATGACGGCGTCGCCCTCCATGGCGAGGAAGTGGACCGCATGCGGCGTGTCGAACTGGTCGATCTCCCGGCCATCCGGGCGGGCGAGTTCGGTCCAGCCTTTCTCTGCCACGAAGATGTCGTGGCGCAGGCGCCAGGCCTGCTCCATCGCATCGGCGTAGCGATGCGCGTTGGCGGGGGTGACGATATGGATCACGAAGTAACCTCACGTTGGATTGACGTGGGTTTTCTTCGTTTCGCGAAGACCTGGGTACTACGAGAAACCGTAGGGTTTGCGTGCGTGAGGGCCCACCGGTCCAGACCTTGCCGGGCCCGAGCGGGTCGCGCTCGCGCGCGCTCCGGAGCCGACCGTGTCGGCCCTACGTGATCAGGCCGGCACGCAGCGCCTGCGCCACGGTGTGGGCGCGGTTGACGGTATCGAGCTTCGCCCGCGCCGAGCGCAGATGGTAGTCAACCCCGGCTGCCGTGATGCCCATGACCATACCGATCTCGACATCGGTCTTGCCCTCGGCCGCCCATTGGAGGGTCTCGCGCTCCCGCGGCGAGAGACGCGCCGGCGCCTGCGCGGAGGGGCGGCTGTTCATCAGCAGGAGCTGGCCGACCGCGTAGGTCGCCACCAGATTGACCGCGACGCGCTCGGCCGGATCGATCTCGATCCGATCCCCGGACACGCTGATCCCGCCCGGCTCGCCATCGAGGGTCACGAACGGGATCGTGATGCCGGCGCGGATACCGAACTCGCCGGCCTCGTTCATGATGCGGCTCGCCATCGGCGTGTCCGGCGGCACGGTGCTCCATTCGAAGGGCGTCGCGCTGGTGCAGAGCCGCCGGACCGTGGGATCATGGAGCGCGTAGCCCCGCGTCACGTACCGGCGTGCCCACCCCTCCGGCATGGTGCTCGTGAGGACGAATCCGGCATGCCGCCGCGCCGGCAGGCCAGGCGTCGGAACGATCCCGGCCATCACGTACGACACCCCGTAGCGGGTGAAGGCGTCGACCAGCAATCGCGCGATCTCGTCGGGCGCCGCAGCCCGCTCCAGATCGCGCAACACGCTGAAGGTCCTGTCCAGGTGCTTCGAATGCGGCATGCCCGATCTCAACGTTGGTGCACGCATTGCGACAAATGATACATCGAGCGCAACCTGAGGATGGCATCGCCGACGCTGAAAGGCTAGGGTGGCGGTGGAAAGCTCTGCCGTTTGAATCGGTCCAGCGGGCAGAACGCGAGTTTCAACGGGATGACAGACGACGTGACCCCGCCGACGACGCGCTGGCTTCTGGAACGGATCGCAGTCACGCTGAACGTCTGCCCGACCTATTTCCTGCAGAACGACCGGCTCGCAGGGATAGAGCAGGATCAGATTGACGAGCAATCCGCCGAGGCCGCCGCCTTGTTCCGGGCGATCAAGTCACCGGCACGCCGCGACGCGGTCCTGAAGCTCCTGCGCGAGATGACACGCGAGACCTGACGGCGCGCGGCGCTCGTCTCCCGGTCTCCGCGCCGGCCTCATGCCGCCACGAGGAGCGCGGCCCCGGCCACCCCCGAGAGGACGAGGCGCATCCGGCCGAGCCAGAGCGGAACGAGGCCGCGGCGGGGCAGATCCTGATCGATCAGCCCCCAGGCGAGAACCAGGGCGCCGAGGATGCGCAGATCCCAGGGTGCAGGCGCTGCCATTGCCGCCCAGGCCACCAGGGACGGCACGATGGCCACGAGATAGTCGCCGTTGCCGGCATTGCGCGCCGCGGCCGCGCCCCAGCGGATCCCGCCCAGGAACGAGGCGATCACCGCACCGTAGGCCGACAGGATGGTGCGCGGCGACAGGCCGATGCTGCTCAGGCCGCCATCGGTGCCGGAAACCGCGAGGGCCGCAAATCCCAGGAAGGGAATGAGGCCGGCAATGCCGAGGACGATGGCGCTCAGCGGGACAGAGTTCCGGTGCGCCATCCATCCTCCGGGCATCGGCAAGGGTTGGCGACCCGCGCGATCCGACCGCGGTCGATGCCGCCCGCCGGAGCGTTCCCGCATCGCGGCACGGCGGTCAAGGTCGGCGCGGCTGCGGCGCCGGCTTCAGGAGAGCCGTCAGCCCCGGCGGGGCGAGGCCGTGGACGGCACCGCGCTGGGCAAAGGCGCCCCGAGCAGAGACATCGGCGGGCTGGCGGGAGCCTTCGACGCCGGCGGCTCGTTCACCGCCGCGTCAATCTTTCGCGGCTTGAAGTTGGCCGCGAGGCTCTTCGCGCTGGCGAGATCGGCGGAACTCAGCTTGTTGGCCACGTCGTCGCGCTTCTTGCCGGCATCGTCGTCGCCCTGGCTCGCCGCAGCCGAGAACCACGCGTAGGATTGAATCAGGTCCTGCGTCAGGCCGAGGCCGCGGGCATAGAGAACGCCGAGATTGTACTGGCTGTCGCGGACGCCGAATTCGGCTCCCTGGCGGAACCACGAGGCCGCGGACGCGAAGTCCGGCTTCCCGTTGGCGACCGGATTCTCCGCATAGAGCACCGCCAGATTGTGCATGGAGCGGGCATGACCCTGCTCGGCGGCACGGCCGTACCAGAGCTTCGCCTTGTCGAGATCGCGGACGACGCCGGACCCCTTCTCGTAATGGCCGGCGAGCTTGTACTGGGCGGGGGCGTAGCCGGCCGAGGCCAGCTTCTCGTAGAGCTTCGCCGCGACCGACAGATCGCGCGGCATGCCGCGGCCGTCGGCCTCCCGGGTGGCGAGGTCCCAGATGGCCGTGCCGTCGCCCTCGAGGGCGGCGAGCTTCACCTTGGCCAGCGCCGGCGGCAGGTTCCCGAGATCGGCCTGCAGAGCGTTCATGCCGGAGACCTGCGGCACCGCCGGCTTGGCGGTGGAGTGCGTCTCCGCGGGAGCGGGATTCGGCAGCGACTGGGTCGTGGTCGGATCGGCCACGGCCGGCTTCGCGTCCGGCGTCTCCTTGGCAGCGTCCGGAGCCTTCTTCTGGACGTCGGCGGCATCCCCGCGCGACGGCGCGATCTGGCTCGCCGGGGCGGGCGTTTGCGGCTCATCCGCGCTGCGCATGGTGATCGCCTGGAGCGCGCCCAGCGCCAGCACGATGGCGGCGAGCCCGAGCAGGAGCGGGCGGCGGCGGCGATCGATCTCGGCGCGCAGCCGCGCGAGCCGCCCCGTCGTCGCGTTGGGCAGCAGCGCGGCCCGCTCGCCCCGGGTCTCCCGGCGCTCCACGGGCGCTTCCGCGACCAGCTCCGCTTGCGCGGCCTGGGCGGCCCGTCGCGCCGCGGCGATGAAGCTGGTCTTGATGTCGGTCTCGGAGGTGGCGTCGGCCGCGATCCGCGCGGCGGCCGCGTCGCCGATCCGCTCCTGCATCGGCCGGCGGGCCGACGGCTCTCTGGGCGAGCGCGGCTCGCGCGGCGGACGGCCGCTGCCGGGCTCGAGCAGGTCGTCGGCGAGGCGGGAAGCCTCGATGCCGTCCCGCCGGGGCTTCGCGCGCGCCTCGACGGGCGCGAGGGTCGCCTCCGCGCTCGTCGACGACATCAGGCGCTCGTCGAGGGACGGGACCCGCGGCGGGACGGACTCGGCCGGGCCGAGCCGGACGAGAAGGCGCTCAAGGGCCGATTGGACGCCATCGAGGGTGGCGCCGAGCCGCTGATCGGACGCGACCTGCCGGGCCTGCATATCGGCCAAGCTGGCGCGGAGGAGGCCGATCTCCCCGGACTCGGCCGTGCCGAGACCGGAACCCTGGAGAGTCTGAGCCACGGCGTTGCGCGCGGCGCGCTCCACCACGGCCTCGGTCGGGGCGGAGTCCCGGAGAGCCGTCACCTGCCGGAGCAGGTCGCCCATGGTGCGCTCGAGGCCGGCCAGCGCCGGATCGACGCTCAGCGGCGCGTCGAGGCGCCCCGCCAGAGACACGACCTGCCGCTCCAGGGCGTCGAGCCCTTCGTGCTCGGCCCGGGCGCCGACCTGATCGACCTTGTCGGCGAGGCTGCGCAGCATGGCGTGGATCGACGCCATCCCGTCCGGACGGGCGGCGGCTTCGCCGGACCGCTCGGACCAATCGTCCCGGGCGCAGAGGAGGTCGACCTTCTCCGCAAGCGCCTGGATCTGCTCCGCCAGCGCGGCCGGCGCGGCGATCTTCACGTCGCTGCGGATCTCCTCCAGGATCGGGCGCAGGTCCGGACCGGCGCTCAGGCTTTGCAACTGCGCAATCTGCGCGCTCAGCGCCTGAAGGCTCTGCGCGAGACCCTGTATCCGCTCCGGACCCGCCAGGGCACCGATCTGCCGGCGAATCTCCTCAAGCTCGGCAAACAGGCCGGCGAGGGTGCGACCATCCGGATCGGCCGCGCCGGTCGCCGCCGCGGAATCGAGGCGCTCGGCCAGGCGGCGGACATCCTCCGCGACGCGGCTGTGGACGTTCTCGGCCACCTCTTCGGCGAGGCGCTCGACCTGCGCCCGGACCTGCTCGATCGGCACCGCGATGGCGGTGAGATCGGTTCCGGCCTGGGCCCGCTCGATGCCGCTGGCCAGGGTGATGACGGCCTGCTCCAGGGCGCCGATATCCCGGCTCGTCGCCAGCTGGTTGATCGCCTCGCGCAGGCGTGTGGTCTCTTCCTGAAGCTCGATCAGGGCGGTCGACGGGGCGACACCTTCCTCGATCCGGGCTTCCAGCCGGCGCGCGAGGTCCATGCGCATGCTGGCGACGACGCCGCCATCGGTCGCGGACATCGCGGCCCCCGGCCCGGCGGTCTCGGCGAGCTCGCGCTGCCGTTGCCGGATGTCCTGGACCGCATTGCGGATGTCCGCGGCGGCGGGGCGCGCGCGACGGCCGGGCTGGCGCGTGGTGGCGACCTGCTCGCCGAGCTGGGACATGCGCCGCTCGATATCGCCGAGCCGTTCGGTCACCTGCTGGACGGGGGCCGCCTTGAGGGCCCGCTCGATGCGGGCTTCGATCTCCGCGAGGCGCCGCGCCTCCGCTTCCTGGGCGGCACGCCGCTCGTGGTCGAGGGCCCGGTCGAGCCCGTCCAGGCGATCCATCAAGGCGGCGATGCCCTGGCCGTAGGCGTCGGCGCGGGGCTCCGGGTTCTCGCCGTCCGGAGCGGCCGGGGCGGATCGATCCGGCGCCGCATCGGGCCGGACGGCACCGGAACCGACCTGCTCGGCGCGGTGGCGACGCCGGTGCCGCCGGTTTCCCGGCGCGGCCGATTGCTGCTGCGGCACCACCGAGGCGATCCAGGTCTCGAGTGGCACGCCCGCCCGCGCCGCCACGTCGCGCGCCGCGTCGAGCACCTCGGGATCGAAACTGTCGAGCTGCGGCATCGCGTTGCGGGTCATCGGTGGCCTGTCGTCGGCAGCGGTCGGCGTCCGTTTCCTCTGCGCAGGGCGGACCGGAATTCGGTATCCACGAACACACGCGTCGGATCGTTCGAGGCGACCATTAACTTTCTTGGTAAACACGAGGTTAAGGTTCACCGGGCCCCGGTAATCGTCGCGAGCGACCGGCGGCGTGGGACGGGTGCGCCGGTCCGGCGGCGACGGGGTCGAGCCGTTGCTCCGGAGGCGGCGGGGCGGTTACATGCGGCCAAGGCAGCGGGCCGTGTCGAGGGGCCTGCACCAGACGGGGGAAGCCAGAGATGCCGCAGTATCGCGCTCCGGTTGAGGACACGCTGTTCCTGCTCACCGATGTGCTCGGCTTTCATGCCCGGGACAACCTAGCTGGCTTCGCCGATGCCTCACCCGATGTGATCGAGGCCGTCCTGCGCGAGGGCGCGAAGCTCGCCGAGGAGGTCCTGGCCCCGATCAACCGGACAGGCGATCTGGAGGGCTGTCGCCGGGACGCCGACGGCACGGTCCGTACGCCGACGGGCTTCAAGGCCGCTTACGACACCTATGCGAGCGGCGGCTGGATGGGACTTTCGGTGCCCGAAGCCTATGGCGGCCAGGGCCTGCCGCACACGCTGAACACCGCGATCCAGGAATTCGCCTCGGGCGCGAACCTCGCCTTCGGCATGTATCCCGGTCTGACGCAGGGCGCGATGGCGGCGCTGCTGGTCCACGGCACGGAGGAGCAGAAGGCGCTGTATCTGCCCAGGATGGTCGAAGGGGCCTGGACCGGCACCATGAACCTGACCGAGACGCATTGCGGCACGGATCTCGGGCTGCTCAAGACCAAGGCCGTGCCGAACGGCGACGGCGCCTACAGCATCACCGGCACCAAGATCTTCATCTCGGCCGGCGAGCACGACCTCGCCGAGAACATCGTCCACCTCGTCCTCGCCCGGATCGAGGGGGCCCCCGCCGGCACCAAGGGCATCTCGCTCTTCGTGGTGCCGAAGGTTCTGGTGAACGCCGACGGCTCCCTCGGCGCGCGCAACGGCGTGTCCTGCGGCTCCCTCGAGCACAAGATGGGCATCCACGGCAACGCCACCTGCGTGATGAACTACGACGGCGCGACCGGCTGGCTCGTGGGCCAGGAGAACCGCGGCCTCAACGCCATGTTCGTGATGATGAACGAGGCGCGGCTCGCCGTGGGCGTCCAGGGGCTCGGGCAGTCCGAGGTCGCCTACCAGAACGCCGCCGCCTACGCGAAGGATCGCCTCCAGGGCCGGGCGCTGACCGGCGCGAAGGCGCCCGACAAAGCCGCCGACCCGATCATCGTCCATCCGGACGTGCGCCGCACGCTGATGCAGATCCGCGCGTTCAATGAAGCGGCCCGCGCCCTCATGCTCTGGACGGCGCTCCAGGCCGACATCCTGCACCGTTCCGAGGATGCCCGGGAGCGGCAGGCGGCCGACGATTATCTCGGCCTCATGACGCCGGTGGTGAAGGGCGTGTTCACCGATCGCGGCTTCGCCAATGCGGTCGAGGCGCAGCAGCTGCTCGGCGGCCACGGCTACATCGAGGAATGGGGCATGTCGCAGTTCGTGCGCGATGCCCGCATCGCCATGATCTACGAGGGCGCCAACGGCATCCAGGCGATGGACCTGATCGGCCGCAAGCTGCCGAAGGATGGCGGCCGGGCGATGATGACCTTCCTGGGCGAGGTCCAGACCTTTCTGAAGGACCACGGCGAGGATCCCGCGATGGCGCCGTTCACCCAGCCGCTTCAGGCCGGGCTGAACGATCTCCAGGGCGCGGTGATGTGGCTGATGCAGAACGCCTTCGCCAAGCCCGACAATGCCGGGGCCGGCGCAACCGACTTCATGCACCTCTTCGGCCTCGTGGCCCTGGGCTACATGTGGGCGCGGATCGCCAAGGCCGCCCAGGCCAAGCATGCCGAGGCGCCCTCCCCGCGCTGGGAGTCGAAGCTGACGAGCGGCCGGTTTTACATGGAGCGGATGCTGCCGGAGACTGCCCTGCGCCTGACCCGCATCAAGGCCGGTGCGGACAGCACGATGGCGCTGGCGGCGGACGCGTTCTGAGCGTCCCACGGGCCGTCGCGCCGGAGCGCGGCGGCCGGCACCGTGGCGTCCCCGCCTTTGCGAGCGTCGCGGAGCAAACCAGCCGTGCGACGCTGACCCAGTGCCCGCTGCCATCGGTCGCCGCGCCGCGCGCGCGACGACGGCGGAGCCGGCTCGTGGCGCGGGACCGTGTCAGCCCTCGAGCGCGGCGTCGAGATCGTCGATCAGGTCCGCCGGATCTTCCAGGCCGATCGACAGGCGCACCACTTCCGGCCCCGCCCCGGCGGCGGTCTTCTGCGCGTCGGTGAGCTGGCGGTGCGTGGTCGAGGCCGGATGGATGATCAGCGACCGGGTGTCGCCGATATTGGCGAGGTGCGAGAACAGCTGGAGGTTCGAGACCAGCTTCACGCCCGCCTCGTAGCCGCCCTTCAGACCGAAGGTGAACACGGCACCGGCGCCCTTCGGCGTGTAGCGCTTGGCCAGCGCATGGTAACGATCGGTCTCCAGCCCCGGGTAGCTCACCCAGGACACGGCCTCGTGCTTGGACAAATGGGTGGCCACCGTTAGCGCGTTGTCGGAATGGCGCTGCATGCGCAGCGGCAGGGTCTCGATGCCGTTGAGGATCAGGAAGGCGTTGAACGGCGAGAGCGCCGGACCGAGGTCGCGCAGGCCCAGCACCCGGCAGGCGATGGCGAAGCCGAAATTGCCGAAGGTCTCGGCCAGCACCATGCCGGAATATTCCGGCCGCGGCTGGCTCATCATCGGGTAGCGCGCGTCGCCCGCCCATTGGAACGAGCCGCCGTCGACGATCAGGCCGCCGATCGAATTGCCGTGGCCGCCGAGGAACTTCGTCGCCGAATGGACGACGATGTCGGCGCCGTGCTCGAAGGGCCGGATCAGGTACGGCGTCGCCATGGTGTTGTCGACGACGAGCGGGATGTTGTGCTTCTTGGCGATCTGCGACAGCGCCGCGATGTCGGTGATGACGCCGCCGGGATTGGCGATGGATTCGCAGAAGATTGCCTTGGTGCGCGGCGTGATCGCCGCCTCGAAGGAGGCGGGATCGTCGTTGTCGGCCCAGGCCACCGACCAGCCGAAGTTCTTGTATGAGTGATTGAACTGGTTGATCGACCCGCCGTAGAGCTTGTTCGAGGCCACGAACTCGTCGCCCGGCTGCATCAGGGCGTGCATGGTCAGGAACTCGGCCGCGTGGCCGGAGGCGACCGCCAGGGCGGCGGTCCCGCCTTCCAGGGCCGCGATGCGCTCCTCCAGCACCGCGTTCGTCGGGTTGGTGATCCGCGTGTAGATGTTGCCGAAGGCCTGGAGCCCGAACAGCGACGCGGCGTGATCGACATCGTCGAACACGAAGCTGGTGGTCTGGTAGATCGGCGTGGCGCGCGCGCCCGTGGCGGCGTCGGGGGCGGCGCCCGCATGGATCGCCAGCGTGTTGAAGCCGGGCAGGCGGTCGGACATCGTCGGGTCTCCTCAGAGCACCCGAGCCTGTACGCCCGCCCGGGAGTTCGGCGCAAGGCTCCGCGAGGGCTGACGCGCCGGAGTCGGTTAGGCCTCCGGCCTGGGGCCGATGTCCATATGGGGCTGGCCCGCATCGACCAGGGCCCGATCCACGGCTTCGATGGCGAGCAGCGTCCGGGTGAGATCCTCCGCCATGGAGATCGGCGCCACGTCGAGACCGCCCAGGCGCCGGGCGATGGCATTCCGCTGACGCGCCAGCGCGGCGCGGGCCCGGTTCAGCTCCTCGATCTCTTCGATGGTCATCCGCGCGTCCTCTCCTCGACTCAGCGACACCGTCATCAACTCCCCGGCGTCCAGTCGATATTCGGTCGCTGGGCCAGCATGCGCTCGAAGTAGTTGGCGACAGCCTGCGCCCCGTCGGTGTGCATCATTGCCACGGGATGCGCGAGATAGGCGCGGGCGAGATCGAGGGGAATGCGTCCGCCCTGGAGCGCGTTCAGCACCTCGTCGATGAAGGCGTCGTTGGCCTCGTTGAAATCGCTGGACAGCTTCTTGCGGTCATTGATGGCCTTGATCGGCATGCAGACTTCCTGTTGCTCGGTGCCGGTGTAGCATCCGGTCGACGGGTTCGGCCCGGATCGCGGCGCGATATGGTCTGACGCGGCAAGACGGCGCAAATCGCGTGCGGGCCCGCGCGGTTCGGTAACCGTCCGCGATCGTCGCATGGAGCGGATTGCTGCGCTGCGGCGTTACTGCTCTATGTCGATCGAAACAATGCACTCCCATACGGTCGAAATCGTCCCGTGCAGGGACGATCCGCGGTGCTTCCGCTGGATCATCCGCAGCCACGGCGGCACGGTCGTCGAAAAGTCGCCCTACGCCTTCGTAACGCGGAACGGAGCCCGCATTTCCGGCGAGTGCTGGATGCGTGAGCATTTCGGCGACGGGCAGGCCGCCTAGCAGCGCGCCCGACATCCGCGATCGACCGCACCGTCCGATTCTGTACTCTCGGTGAGGTGGCCGGCTTTCAAGCTGCGTCCAATACCCGGAATCCCTGAGACACCGAGATCGCGAAGGGTGGCGGCCGCCCGTACCCCGAGCCGATGCACAGGACGCGCGCAACCTGGGCGATAATACTGAGACAAAAAGCATCGGTTAAGCATTACGCTTTTGCGCGAATTCCTTTGTCAGAACTTTAATGACCACCCTGCAGTATCGTGTCGATTCTGTTTCAGAGCAGGGCGCGGATGATGCTGAGCGGCGACGGGACGTTCCGGGACGACGAGTCCGCGTCGCAGATGGGGTCTGTGACTTCCATCGAGGGGTCGAAGGTTCATCTTGAGCTCGGGCTCCGGAACGGGCGACCGAGCGTGAGGGTCACGGTCGGCAATCTGGTCCGGATCCGTGCGGGTGGGGCCATCCTCGTGGGCATCGTCACGACGTTGGCCTCGGCCCACGAGCGCGGGCGAGAACCCGGGGCCTTTGCGAGCCTCGACCTGCTCGGCCAGATCATTGAGACGAATGGGGTGCCTGGATTCTGCCGGGGCGTGACCTGCTACCCGGCGATCGGCGACACGGTCGAGCTGCTGTCCCCCTCCGAACTGCGAATCGTCCACCAAGTGTCTGTGGCCAACACGGCGGCCGTCGGGGCGCTCTACCAAGACCCCGAAACCCCCGCCTGCATCAAACTCGACGACCTTCTCTCCAAGCACTTCGCCGTTCTCGGCGCCACGGGGGTCGGCAAGTCGAGCGGCGTGACCATCATCTTGGACGAGGTGATGCGCGCCAAGCCGGCAGTGCGCATCTTCCTGCTGGACGTACACAATGAATACGCCGCCAGCTTCGGCGACCGCGCGAGCGTGATCAACCCGCGGACGCTCAAGCTGCCGTTCTGGCTGTTCAACCTCGAAGAGATCGCCGACGTGATCTACGGCGGGCGTCCAGCCGTGGACGAGGAGATCGAGATCCTCGCCGAAGTCATCCCGCTCGCGAAGAGCAAGTACGCCCAGTACAAGGAGGCGAGCGACCGGCAGATCGTGAAGCGGACACTCGGCAAGGCCGGCGGCTACACGATCGACACGCCCGTGCCCTACGTGCTCCAGGACCTGATTGCCCTCATTGACGAGCGGATGGGCCGGCTGGAGAATCGCGTCTCCCGGATGCACTATCACCGTCTGATCACGCGGATCGAGGCGATCCGGAACGATCCGCGGCACGGCTTCATGTTCGACAACGCCAATGTCGGCGGCGACATGATGGGCGAGATCCTGGCGCACCTGTTCCGCCTCGATCCGGATGGGCGGCCGATGACGATCATGCAGCTCGCCGGCCTGCCGAGCGAGGTGGTGGACGCCGTCGTCTGCGTCCTGTCCCGCCTGGCGTTCGAGTTCGGCATCTGGAGCGAGGGCGCGATCCCGCTGCTGTTCGTGTGCGAGGAGGCGCATCGCTTCGCCTCGGCCGATCGCTCCGTCGGCTTCACGCCGACCCGCCGCGCCCTGTCGCGGATCGCCCGCGAGGGCCGGAAACATGGCGTCCATCTGGGCTTGGTCACGCAGCGTCCGGCCGAACTCGACGCGACCATCATGTCGCAATGCAGCACCCTGTTCGCCATGCGGATGACGAACGCGCGCGATCAGGCCTTCCTGGCCGCAGCGGTATCGGACGCCAGCAACCTGCTCACCTTCATCCCGTCGCTCGGGACGGGCGAGGTCATTGCCTTCGGTGAAGGCGTTCCGATCCCGGTCCGGATGACGTTCCGGCGCCTCCCGTCGATCCGCCAGCCGCGCAACGACACGAGCGGCGCCGCGGCGGGGGACGGCGCGGCAGTCGCCGGCGCCGGCTTCATCGGTGCCGTCGTGGAGCGGTGGCGGGGCGCGACCATGAACAAGGTCGGCGGCCAAGACCACGATCCGATCGGCGCCGTGCGCCTCGGACGCGAGACGGGTCCGGAGGGGGCTCAGGGCGCAGCGCTTGATCACGTGCATCGTCGGCTGCTCCGCCGTCCCCTCGAGGCCGGCGACACCGTCTCGCAGGCCGGACCACACGCTGCCACGCCGCTCTGGCAGCAGGGCGGAGTATGAGCGCCCCGACTTCCCCGACGCCTCAGACCCTGCTCGAAGCCGTGATCCAGACGCTCCCCGTGGGCGTCGTGGTCTTCGACGAGCAGGGAGGGTGCACCCTGGCCAATGCCGCCGCGCGCGCTCTCGGCGACAGGGCCGTCCACGCGCTCGCCGCCGCGGCGGGCTCGTCTCGGGAGGCCGCGCATGTCGAGGCCATCGGCGATCGTGTCGTCGAGGTGCACACCCACCCGATCGCGGAGGATCACGGCAGCTTCACGCTCACCACGGTCACCGATGTCACGCGTCATCACAGGATTCAGCGGGAGCTGATCACCAAGGCCTTCATCGACGCCCTGACCGGGCTTCCCAACCGGACGATGTTCGAGCAAAGCATCGCCGAGGTCCTGGCCGGATCACGACCCGGGGACCGTTTTGCCCTGGCCTTCATCGATCTCGATAACTTCAAGCACATCAACGACTATTACAGTCACGCCGCGGGCGACGCCCTGCTGCGCAAGATGTCCGACCGGATCCGCGCGACGTTGCGCCCGAGCGACCTGCTGGCCCGCATCGGCGGCGACGAGTTCGTGCTCTTGCTCGATCCCGTCCTCGATCGGGACGACGCGCTGGCAGCCGTGCGCGCCATCTCGGAGCGGCTCAAGCAGCCGTTCTTCATCGACGGGCACGAGATCTTCGCCTCCGCCTCCATCGGCGTGAGCCTGTTCCCGGACCACGGCGACACCTATGAGGTCCTCGCCCGGCAGGCCGACAACGCCATGTACCGGGTGAAGGGCGAGTTGAAGGGCGGCGTCAGCCTGTTCGACGACGCGATGAGCCAGGCGGCGACGGCCCGGATGGCTGTGGAGCAGCGGCTCCGGCTGGCGATCCGCGACCGCTGCTTCTGCTGCGCGTTTCAGCCGAAGGTCGACATGCGCACCCATGCCGTCACCGGCGTCGAGGTGCTTCTGCGCTGGCGGGACGAACTCGGCATGATCCAGGCGCCGGGCGATTTCATCGCCCTCGCCATCGAGCTCGGCCTGATCAACGAGATCACGCTCCAAGTCCTGGCCGAGACCGTTCGGTCGATGCCCGATATCGATGAGGTGTTTGGCCCGGACGTCACCGTGAGCCTCAACATCGCCGCGAAGCAGGCCTGCGATGTGCCCTTCATGACCGCCTTCTGTGCCTCACTCGGCGAGACCGGGCTCGCGGAGCGCTTCGTCCTGGAGCTGACCGAGGAGGCCTTCTTCACGGCGGGCCGCTTTCAGCGCGACGTGCTCCCGCGGATCCGGGCGATCGGAGCGCGGGTCTCGATCGACGATTTCGGCGTCGGCTACTCGTCGCTGTCGGCCTTGGCGGACATCACCGCTGACGAGTTGAAAATCGATCGCTCCTTCATCACCGACATCGACAAGCGACCGCGCAGCCAGATCGTCCTGAAGGCGATCGAGTCGCTCGGTGCGGCGCTCGGCATGTCGGTGGTGGCCGAAGGCGTCGAGACCTACGAGGAGGTCGCCTATCTTCTCGGGGCGACGCAGATCCGCTGCGCGCAGGGCTATTACTTCGCTCGCCCGCTCCTGCTCGATCAGATCGGTCAGGTGGAGCCGCGCCTGTCCGGATCACGCCATCCTTCACCGCGCAGCCGCGCCTCGGAGTTGCGGATGCCCAGCCTGCTGCGGCGGGCGTAAAGGGCCACAGGCCGCGAAAGCCATCCTCTCCCCATGGCCGAACGCTGCCGGGACAGACCGGGATGACCCGATTCCGCCGCGAGATGGATTCCGGCGCATCGCCACCTGGCCCAGCGGCGATTACGATCGCCTGTCCCCGGCTACCCCCACGGGCCGCGTCGCAGGGCCGTCGCTGAAGCAGGCTGAGGCGGCCTGCGCGCTAGGTTCCGGCGCACTGGCCTCGGCGCCGGCCGAGCCAGGGCCTTTTGTCCTCTGGAGGCATACGAACGGCCCACGCTGCCGCATGCGGTCCCCAAGCGGGCGGCCCAGACACCGGGCGCAGATCCGAATGACCGGTGCCGATCGGGGCGGTCCCGGGGGGAACGCCAACGGCTTGACCCGACCGCCGTCATTCCCCGTTTTGGCCACCTTCAGGTGCTCTACCTCTGACCCAAAGACCATCAGGCCGCTTTGCCGTACGAGCAGTCCCGTGATCCGATTCGAGAACGTCACGAAAATCTACCGCGCCAACGGCGCGCCGCGAATCGTCCTGGACCGGGCATCCTTCACCCTCAAGCAAGGTATCTGTTACGGCATCCTCGGCATCAACGGTGCCGGCAAGTCGACGACGATGCGGATCCTGGCGGGCACCGAGGAACCGACCAAGGGCAAGGTCTATAGAGGCCGGCGTGTGTCGTGGCCGCTCGGCTTCGCGGGCGGATTCCATCCCAAGATGACCGGCCGCGACAACGTCATGTTCGTAGCTCGGATCTACGGCGAGGATCCGCGGAAAGTGCTTGATTTCGTGGAGGATTTCTCGGAACTCGGGAGCTATCTGGAGCAGCCGATCTACACCTACTCATCGGGCATGGGCGCACGGCTCGCCTTCGGCATGAGTATGGCAATTCCGTTCGAGACCTACCTGATCGACGAGCTCACCTCGGTCGGCGACGCGCGCTTCTCCAAGCGGTGTGACGAAGTCTTCTCCGCCCGTCGCAAGAATGCCGACATCATCATGATTTCCCACTCGATGGAGCAGCTCCGCGAGTGGTGTACCCAAGGCATCGTGCTGCTGAACGGGCGGGCAATCGTCTACGAAGACATCAACGACGCGATTGAGGTCTACAGACGTCTCAATGCCTGAGTTTCAGCGCAGACTATGATCGGCCGACGCATAGATTTTTGGATTCAACGGGCTCGGTGCTCGAAATCCGTTTCCCGAGATCATTTTGCTGCTGACAAAAAGCAGCAGCACCAAGCCATCCGATCTGGGCAAGCACACAGGGGTCAAAAGGCCGATCATCGCCCGCCTTTCTGCAGCTTGCCGGCGCGACTCGTCTGGACGTGGTTGAAATCTCGACCCTGCGCGGACGCATCGCCCTCTGTCGCCAGATCGACGCGCGCGGTGCCGCCCCCCCGGAACCAGCGCCTCGATCGGAGACGACCGCATTCCAACCGGAAGCGGCCTTTTCGTACGCCCTCGATCCCGGTCTGCGCCTCGATCCGATGACGGTACCGCCCCTCCCCGGGGAATGCGTTGGCCGCCACAACCGAAACCCGCTGGCGGAAGGGGTGTCTGCCGAAGTTCGATCCACCAGCGTCCAGCGCCGTCGATTTTCCCTTGCGATGATAGGGCGTTGGCGGGAATAAATTCCATCGGTGTCCGCCCCGATCCGCCGCAATCGGTGTCGAATGGTGGGGTGGCTGGTGGGGTAGATGGCGCGCGAAATCAACCGCCTTTCGGCTCGCAAGGTCCAGGCGCTGAGCGAGCCCGGCCGGCACGCCGATGGCGGCGGCCTCTACCTCGTGATCGAGCCCAGCGGATCGAAGCGCTGGGTTATGCTCTACCGCATGCCGGGCCGACGCCGCGAGATGGGGCTCGGCTCGGCGAGCGCGATCTCGCTGGCCCGGGCGCGCGAGCTCGCCGCGGCCGCCCGGACGCTGATCGCCGAGGGCATCGACCCGATCGAAGCCAGGATAGCGGCGGCCGCGCCCCCTCCCCCACCGGCGCCCGTGACGTTCGCCGAAGTGGCCGAGACATACATGGCCGATCGGGAAAGGACCTGGCGGAACGCCACGCACCGCACGCAATGGCGCCAGACCCTGGAGGTCCAGGCCGCGAGCCTGTGGAGCATGCCCGTGGCCGACATCGGCACCGACGACGTGCTCACGGTGCTCCGGCCCATGTGGCATGAGAAGGCCGAGACGGCGCGCCGGATCCGCGGCCGCATCGAGCGTGTGCTGGACGCGGCCCGCGTCGGTGGCCACCGGTCCGGCGAGAATCCGGCCCGCTGGCGCGGCCACCTCGACGTGCTGCTGCCCCGATCGCGCAAGCTGACGCGCGGCCATCACAAGGCCATGCCCTACGCCGAGGTGCCGTCCTTCTACGCGGCGGTCTCGGCCGGGCGGACGAGCTTCTCCTCGCTCGCGCTGCGCTTCACGATTCTGACGGCCGCCCGGTCCGGCGAGACCCGCGGACTGATCTGGGGCGAGGTCGACATGGCCGCGGCGCTCTGGACCGTTCCGGCCGAGCGAATGAAGGCCGGCCGGCTGCACCGCGTGCCGCTGTCTGCACCGGCGCTCGCGATCCTGGCGTCTGTCCGGCCCGACGGCGCTGGGCCTTCGGATCTCGTCTTCCCCTCACGGGCGGGTACGCCGCTCTCGGACATGGCCCTGGCCATGTTCCTGCGCGGGGCCGACCCCAACGGGTTCACCGTACACGGATTCCGATCATCGTTCCGGGACTGGGTGACCGAGGAGACCGACTTCCCCGGCGAGCTGGCCGAGGTCGCACTTGCGCACCTGGTCGGCGACGAGACGGAGCGCGCCTACCGCCGCGGCGACGCACTAGAGAAGCGCCGTCACTTGATGGACGCCTGGGCGGCCTTCGTGGCGGCCGACAAGGCCGCGCCGTCGAGAACGCGCGCCAGCTCGGAATGAGGGATCAGGGTCGCGGCCCCGAGCTTCCGGGCCGCGATCTGGCCGTCGGCGATCATTTGGTAAATCGTCGAACGGCTGACGCCGAGTACGGCGGCGGCATCCTTCGGCCTGTATGCCAGGGGCTGGGTGATCTCACCCATGGCGCACGCCTCCAGACCTCAACTCGCGCAGCGCGGCGGCCAAGCTGCGGTATGTGGCGGTGCGTCGGGTCTGCTCGAAGGCGCGCTCGTTCGACGGGTGCCTGACCGCATCCTTCTCGGTCTGTTCGGCCGCGCATTCGAGGATCCGGGCGATTAGCTCAAGGTCGGGGGCGGACTTGATCGTCTCGAACCGGCCGTCACGGAATTCACCTACCTCGCGAGCCCAGAGCCTGCCATCCTCGCCACGGTATACGACGAGCTTGCTGCCCTCCATGACGGGGGCATAGGCGATCTGGAGCTCGGCCACGCCCAGCACCTCGTACTCGGTGCCGTGCTGCCGGTGGCGGACGCGCTCACACATGGCAGACCTCCGGCGTTTCTGCGAACAGATCTCCGCTCGCCCCTTCGGCATCGGCTTCCGCACGGAGCTTGCGCGCGATCGCCTGCATGAGCGCTGTCTGGCGATCGGCGAAGGCTTGCGTCATGCGCGAGGACCCGACGAGGCGCGGATAGACCTGCTGCCTTTGGCGGACCTCGCGCTCGGCGCAATCGGCGAGTTCGAAAATGGCGAAACCTTCGCCAGTATTGGTGCCAATCACGGCCATGATCATGCCGCCTCCGCACAACCGATGGCTAGGAGCCGTAAGACTCGCGCCTCAACCTCGCCGAGGAAGTTGCGCACGGCCGCCTCATCCTGCGCGATCTCCGCCTCGTCCCGGTGCAGCCGCTTGACCCAGAGCCGCAGAGCCGGCGGCACGCTCGGATGCCAGGTAGCGAAGTCGCACCACGTCCGGCCCGTGCAGGCCATCTGCCAGCGCATCTGCGGCAGATGGTCCTCCGGGATCTCGCCGGACAGCAGCGTCTCCAAGTGCGTGCGCAGTGTCGGGCACTTGAACTCGACGAGGCCGTCCGCGCCGACGAGCCGATCCGGGCTGGCCCCGGCCATGGCGATCGTCGGATGGTCCACGAACCCGACCTTCGCGGTGTCGACGCCGTACAGGAATTCGTAGGCGTCGCAGGCCTGCGGCTCCCGTTCCGAGCCCTCGAGCATCGCGGCGGTGAGGTAGTGCTGCGTCGCGAGGCCCGTCAGCCGCTCGCCGACGAGCTCCATCAGGTAGGACTCGCGCTCGGCCCGCGGCTTGCCGTCCTTGCGCAGCGCCAGCACGTCGCCGACGCGCGAGGCGGTGACCTTGCCGCAGCGGGCGTCCAGCCACTCGGGGCTGCCCTGGATCATCTCGGCCATGTCAGTGGCCCTCCCCCCGGGCGCGCCGGGCGACGGCGCGCTCGATGGCGGCCAGGGCCTCGCCGTAGAGCGCCGCCGGCAGGTCCGGCACGCTCTCGACTTTGAAGACGCGCAGGAACTTGGCCGGGGCGATCCCGTGCTCGGTGAGAAGGTTGCGCAGGGTCTCGGCTTGGGCATCCGAGATTACGTCCTCCGACCCGTCCGCCGCGGGCGCCCCATCGGTGTCGTCCGGATCGTTCGTCAGAGCGATGTTGAAGACCTGCAGGACCAGGTAGCGGCGCCCGTATGTGATGGTCGCACCGATGCCCTGGATCGGCGTCTTGTTGGCCCGGCCCTGGGTGCCGGCCGTGTCGGGAGGCAAATCGAGATAATAGTCCCGCTCGTGCCCGGCGGCATGCGCACAGGTGCATCGGATCCTCAGATGCCCGGCGATCAGGGACGGCTGCGTGTCGAAGGACAGCGAGAAGCCGTGCCGGGCGATGATCGGCTGCGTCGCACGGGCGATCGTTTCCAGGCGCGCGTAGGGAGCACCGGAATGCGTGTTCCGGGCGTCGCGCAGGACGCGGGGCAGCTCGGCCTGACAGGCTGCCATGGCGGCGATGAAGGCCACCCGTGCCCGCTCGGCCCGGTCCTCCCGGGCCATGACGAGGAACCGTTCGACCCGATCAGGATCGATGTTCGGGTCGCGTGCCATCCGCTCGATGATCGAGAGGACCGTGGCGCCCTCGGACGGCACGGTCGCCGTCACGGCCTGGGACGACACCTCCAGGGCGGCGATCTGCATCTGCGGCTGGCTCATCGGCTGCCCTCCCCTCGTTCTCTGCTGGCGGTCATCGGCGCCTCGCGGGCGCCACGGTGCCGAGGTCGGCCAGGATGGCGGCGCGCTCAGCGTCGGATTCGGCGAGCCGGTGCGCATGCAGCTCGGTCACGTCGGCCGGCAAGCCGGCGATCAGGGCGCGGGCCGAAGCGACGGTCCCGATTATCGAGACGCCGCGGATCTCGGCGAGACCGGAGGCGTGCCGACACACTTGGATCACGGCGGCGTCGCAGAGCTCGTCGGCGTCGATCTTCCGGATCGGCAGGACCCGCACGACGTAGCGGCGGCCGGACCGGCCGCGCCAAGCGGACAGGGGCAAGACGGGACTCCCGCGCAAGCCCGCGGTGGAGCGGAGGCGCTCCTCGCGTGGCACGCGTTCGGCGGCCGCCCGGTCGGCCGGCGCGATCTGGAGTGCGAAGCGGTGGGCCGCCTGCTGGTTGGCGAGGACGGCCGCCTGCGCGTCCAGTCGAGTACGCCGTTCCTCGAGGGTCAGGTGATCAAAGGCATGGCCGGTCATGGTCAGGCGGCCTCGCGGATCTGGTCGGCTTCACAATCCGCGATTGCCGCCAGCTCGTCGGCCTCCTCGGCCTCACGCTCCTCGATCCAATGGCGTGCGGCCGCGATGCAGTCGAAGCCCTCGGCCTCAAGCCCGCGGGTGCTGCGGACGGCCCAGGCGCCGTCGAGCGCGGTGACCCAGTAGTCGGACGGATGCCGGAGATTGTCGGTGCAGGGGTGTCGGGTGGGGGAGATGGACATCCGCGGCTCCATCGCTGAGGCGACGAGGCAAGATATCCACGTTTCGTGGACATATCAAGCAACTTGTCCACGAAACGTGGATGAGCTTGCCGCGGTTCAGGTCTTTCCACTGCCCAGACGCTACCCTCTGGTGCCATCAGCGCAGACAAACTAAGATCAAAGGCTACATGGGGGTTGCGTCATGTCGAATAAGAAGGGGCAACTTAGCCACGCTGATCACAACATCAAGGCGCTTGGTTTGCAGATAGCCATCCAATTGCCTCGCGATAAGGAAAAGGCGCTCGCAATTATTGAGCACGCGCGTTGGCTGGTGACCAACTATCTTCATTCCGGCGAGGATGAGGCGTGCGCGGAGCCGACGAAGCGCGAACTTAAGATCGTCAGCTGAGGTCAGGCTGCCCGATCGGAGCTGCGCTGGGCCAGTATTCGCTGCGCGAAGCTGTGCGAGGTCCCAGCCAGGTCGCCGTGATAGATCCAGTTGAAGTCTAGCTTGGCATTCGGAAATGCATTGATCACGAGAACGGCCATGGCCGGCTTCATCAGCCGGCGGCCCGCCTCGTAATTTTCGAGCTGCGTCTTGGAGAAGCCCACCGCCTCGTAAAATTCTCGCGGTGATAGGTCCAGCGCCTCGCGCGTCTCGCGCAGGCGGCGGCCGATCGACTCCTGACTTTCCGGCGCATCGCTTCTCTCGGGCATAGCCACACAATGCGTCCGTCCACGTTCCGTGGCTAGAAACGTTTTGTGGACTTGACCAATCCACGTATTGTGGACAAACTGCGGGCATGCACGAGCCGCCCCCCCTCCTCCGAACCACCGATGCGGTGATCGACCTGCTCGGCGGAAATGGCCCGACAGGCGAGATCGTCGGCGCGAAGCCGAAGACAGTCTCGAACTGGCGGGAGGCCGCACGCGGTCGATTTCCAGCCGATACCTTCCTGGCGCTGAACCGCGCTCTGGCGCGGCGAGGACGAGCAGCCTCGCCAAGCCTCTGGGGCATGGTCGATGACTTTGACGGCGGCCCCTCTGGAGTCGCCGCATGAGCACGCGCTTAGCTCCCTCCGAGATCGTTCACGCCGCGCGCCGGTCAGCGCTGATTTTAGATATCGCATCGCCGCCGCAGCGCGCCGTCGACTGGAACACCTGCTCAATCCGTGAGGCGCCGCAAGACGGTGCTCACTCGGCCTGCAGCCGGACAGCTCGCGACGCCGAGACGCGGACGATCGCGTGACCTTGGCCCCGCTCGCGCCGATGGGGAAACGGCTACTCCGCGGCCATCGCCTCGGCTGTCTCGGCCACCTCGAGCAGTGCGGCGGCCAAGGAACGCGCCTGTTTCGTGCGCATGCCGATAGTATGCATCACAGGTTCGGACGATGGGTTGACGTTCTCGGCGCGACTGCCCGTGATCTCCACGACGTAGGGCCCACCGGGTCCCGGCAGCGGGATGATCTGAAAGCCGGCCAGCGGGTGGATATCCGGCTTGCTGATCATGTCGAGGCCTCCGAAAGCAGCCGCTTTGCAACCGATCGACTCACGGATCCGATCGGACGTGTCGGGATCATCTTGATAGGCCGGCGCGAAATCTGCCAGCCGCCGACCTGCGAAGAGGCTCACCCTGCTGGCAATGATTGCGTGAGCGGTGGCGCCCTGCTCGGCCGCGAGATCTCGCTCAAGATTGTTGGGCCGCCGGCGGGCCTTCGGAGGTCGGACACATGAGCCTCCCAAACGCGATCACCGCGCGCCTTGAGGCGATCCGGCCGGAATACCGGGCACCCCCGCACAACGTCGACGCGGAGCAGGCGCTGCTCGGCGCGATCCTAGTCAACAACGACGCCTATCACCGCGTGGCGGACTTCCTGCTGCCGGAGCACTTCATGGAGGAGGCCCACCGCAAGATCTTCGCGGTCGCCGGTGCCCTGATCTGCGCCGGAACCGTCGCCACGCCGATCACCCTGAAGACCTATCTGGGCGATGCCGATTTCGGCGGTCAGACGGTCATTCAGTACCTCGCGCGGCTCGCCTCCGACGCGACCACGGTGATCAATGCGAGCGCCTACGCCCGCACGATCCACGATCTCGCCGTCCGCCGCCGGCTGATCACCATCGGCGAGGAGTTGGTGAACGGCGCCTACGAGGCCCCGGTCGAGCAGGCACCCCGGGACCTGATCGAGATCACCGAATCCCGCCTGCTCGACCTCGTCAACGCCGAGCCCGGCCTGGGCTCGACGGCACAAAGCGCGGCGCAGTCCGCCGCCTGGATGCGCGAGCGGATCGGCGGCCTACGCTCCGGGCTCCTCCGCTCCACCGCGATCTCAACGGGCCTGCCAGACCTCGACCGCGCAACCAACGGCGGGTTCCAGCGCGGCCAACTCTGGATCCTCGCCGGGCGTCCCGGCATGGGCAAGACCGTGGCGATGACGACGCTCAGCCGCCTCGCCGCCCGCGCGGCCGGCGTCCTCGCCTTCCAGTGCGAGGTGACGCGGGACCAGCAGATGGCCCGCTACCTCGCCGACCTGTCCTACCGGCACAACCGCCCGCTGCCGTTCGGCCGGATCATGGCGGCCGTCGACCTCGACGAGGAAGAGATGGCGCGTCTCGACGACGCCATGGGGCGGTTCGCGCGCCTGCACCTCACCTTGACCTGCGAGCCCACCGTCAGCCTCGCGCAGATCGCCGCGGCGGTGAAGCTCGAGAAGCGGCGCCTCGCCCGGCACGGCATCCCGCTGGGCGTCGTGTTCATCGACTATCTGAAGTTCATCAAGGTCTCGGACCGGTATCAGGGCAACCGGGTGCTGGAGATCGGCGAGATCACCGGCGGGTTGAAGCAGCTCGCCAAGGCCGAGGACATCTGCGTGGTGCTGCTGACGCAGCTCAACCGCGCCGTCGAGGCCAAGGACCGGGCGGACCGCCGCCCGAACCTCGCGGACCTGCGCGATTCCGGCGAGATCGAGCAGGACGCCGACGCGGTGCTGATGCTCTACCGCGAGGCCTACTACCTCGAACGCCAGCTGAAGGCCTCCGGCGGCGATCCCGAGATCGGTGCGCGCCTGATCGAGCGGCAGAACGCCCTCGAGCTCATCCTCGCCAAGAACCGCTCCGGCCCCTGCCCCACGCTCGACCTGTGGTGCGACGTGGCCGCCTCCGCCATCGCCCAGACTGCACGAGGCCCGCTATGAGCCAGCATTCCGCCGCGTCCACGCCCTTGCCCGATCCGCTGGTGCCGGCCGACATCGACGTGGACGGGATCCACGGCTTCCTGCTGCACACGGACCGGCTGTTCCACTCGGAGCTGTGGGCGCTCTCGACCGGCGACGAGTTCAAGGCCGCGGTCGCCTTGTGGTGCCACGCCTGGCGTCAGCGCCCAGCGGGCTCGCTGCCCGACGACGACCGGCTGCTCGCCGCCTTCTCCGGGGCGGGCCCGCGCTGGAAGAAGGTGCGGACGATGGCCCTGCGCGGCTTCGTCCTGTGCGCGGACGGCCGCTACTATCACCGGGTCCTGTGCGAGGACGTGCTGCGCGCCGCGGACGCGAAGGACGCGCGGCGCGAGCGGACCGCCGCGGCCACGCGGGCTCGTCAGCGCAAGAGTGATCCGGAGAAGACCCCGCCCGACGGCGAAAAACTCAATCTTCTCAACGAAACGGCCGACCGTAACGATGGTCGTCACGATCAACGTCACGACCCACGCGACGATCGACGTGACGATACCGTCACGGTCGCCACGCGCGGATTGTTACGTTCACCAAGGGAAGGGGAAGAAGAAGGGAAGAAGAAAGATATACCGGCGGCCGCCTGTGATCCTGTACCCCGCGCGGCCGGCGCGCCGCCCTGGAACAACCGGGCGAACTTCGACCGGGTCGAGCACCGGTGCCGGACCGCCCTGCCACCGGGCTGGTGCCTGGACCCCGTCGTGGGCCCGATGGCGCGGTTGGAGGCGGACGGCCTCGACCTCGAGCGGGAGATCGTCCCGGCGATACTCGACCTCGCGGTCAGTCGCCGCGTGCCGATCCGGACATGGGCGCTGCTGGCCAACGCGGTCGCCGAGTGCGTGGCCGCCCAGCGCCGGAGCCGCGCCGCGCAGGGCCTCTCCGCCGTGCCGCCAGCGCCGGTACCGCCCGACGAGATGATCGACCTGCCCGGCGGCCTGCGCTGGCCCGAGGCCGACCTGCGGACCTGGATCGCCCGATTCCGCGAGAACCCGGCGACGTGGTCGGAATCGCTGTTCGGCCCTGTTCGTCGGGCTCGACAGAGACCGTCACGCCGGACGGTGGACCGAGCCGCTGTTCGACAGCCGCCACGTCATCGACGTGCTCGGTCGGCGCGCGCCGCTGGAGATCCCGGGCTCGGTCCTGCAGGCGCTGTCCGATCGGATCGCGGGCGTCGACGAGACGGACCGGGCGAAGCGGCGCCGGGATGCCGCGTTGCTTCAGGTCGGCGAGCTGCGCCGGATCTTGAACGGGCCGTTCATGTCGTTCTTCGCCGAGGTCCAGGATGTTCTCAGCAACGGGCTCGTGCGCGCGGAGGTCAGCCTCTTCGGCCGCGCGACGCCGGTCGAATTCACACCCGACCAACTTGGCGATCCGGTTGCGGCTTGACTTGGAAAGCCGGATCTGAGTCTATTCCGGCCGTGGACGGCCGGATCGTGAGCTGCGCTCGGTGGAGGGTGCGCCTGCCGGAACTACCGGATCACGTGTCAGCGTCGGGACGACTTGCCCACGCGCGACATGCACAGCCCGGATTGTGCGCTCGATCGGCTGACTCAGCTCCGCAGAGCCATAGTGCCCCGAATCTCGCCGCCGCGACCCCGAATAAAATAACCTGGGAAATTCGATGCCCCGTGGACGACCGAAGGGCGCGCGCAACAAGGCCACGGCGGAGATCAAGACGCTCTGCCAGGAGCACGGCCCGAGGATGGTCGCGCGCCTCGTGGCCATCGCCAGCAACGCGAAGACGCCAGAGGGCGCGGCGGTCGCGGCGATCCGGGAGATCCTCGACCGCGGCTACGGCAAGCCGACCCAGGCGCACGAGCACGGCGGCGTCGGCGGCGGTCCGATCGCGGTCGACCTCACGGGCGCAACCGATGAGCAACTGGCCGCGCTCGCCGCTCTCTTCGGTCCGCTTGCCGCCGCCGGCGCAGCTGCTGACGGCGATCCGGGCGGAGCAGGCGCGGCGTAGCGAGAGGGCCGAGCGCGAGCGGGTTCGGACCCGCAGCGCGTCGCTCGCCGGCTTCGTCCAGGAGGCCTGGCACGTCCTGGAGCCCAACCAGCCCTACGTGCATGGCTGGCACATCGAGGCGCTCTGCGCGCATCTCGAGGCGATCACCCACGGGCGCCTCCTTGCCCTCGGCCTGGAGAACCGGCTGCTGATCAACGTCCCGCCGGGTACGATGAAGTCGCTCATTGTCTCGGTGTTCTGGCCAGCCTGGGAATGGGGGCCATGCGGCCTCGCGGGCCTGCGGTATCTCACCACCTCGTACAAGGAGGACTTCGTCAAGCGCGACGCGCGGCGCATGCGCGACCTCGTGTCGAGCGAATGGTACCGGGCGCTCTGGCCCCACGTCGCGCTGTCCCGCGCCGGCGAGATCTCGTTCGCCAACACGGCGACCGGCTCGCGCGAGGGCATGCCGTTCGCCTCGCTGACCGCGGGTCGCGGCGACCGGGTCATCATCGACGACCCGCACTCGACCGAGACGGCCGAGAGCGAGACCGAGCGCGAGCGGACACTGCGCATCTTCCGCGAATCGGTGACGACGCGCCTCAACGATCCGGCGCGCTCGGCAATCGTGGTGATCATGCAGCGCCTGCACGAGCGCGACGTCTCGGGCGAGATCCTGCGGCTCGGCCTGGGCTACGTCCACCTGATGCTGCCGATGGAGTTCGAGCCGGACCGCGCCTGCCGGACGCCGATCTTCGCCGACCCGCGCACGCTCGACGGCGAATTGCTGTTCCCCGAGCGCTTCCCGCGGTCGGTGGTCGAGCGCGACAAGGTCCCGCTCGGCGCCTACGCGGTGGCGGGCCAGTTCCAGCAGCGGCCTGCCCCGCGCGAGGGCGGGCTGTTCGACCGGGCGGGGTTCGGGATCGTCGACGCGCTCCCGCCGATCGAGAAGTGGGTGCGCGCCTGGGACTTCGCCGGCACGAAGAAGCGGCCCGGCGCCGATCCGGACTGGACCGTCGGCGTGAAGATGGGCCGCGGGGCGGACAAGCGGTTCTACATCGCCGACGTTGTCCGCGTGCGCGAGACGCCAGGCAAGGTGCGCCAGAGGCTGATCAACACCGCCGGCCAGGACGGGGCTTCTGTGGGCATCCGCATCCCAAAGGATGCGGGGCAGGCCGGCATCGCGCAGGCTGAGGACTACGTCACGGCGCTCGCGGGCTTCATCGTCAGCGCGGTGGCGCCGACCGGCGCGAAGGAGGTGCGCGCCAAGCCGCTCTCCAGCCAGGTCGAGGTCGGCAACGTGCTACTGCTGCGCGGTGCTTGGAACGAGGCGTTCCTGGAGGAGCTGGGGATGTTCCCGGCCGGCAGCCACGACGACCAGGTGGACGCAGCCGCAGACGCGTTCAACGAGCTGGCGGGTGTGTTGCCCGGCGAGGGCTTGATAGAGTACTACCGCCGACAGCAAATACAGCTGTTGAAGGTTGGTGGTCAGCAGATTGAGCAGTCCACGCCGGCAAGCACCATTGAGCGCGAGGCTTTGCTTATAATACCGCCGGAGAGTGGCACCGTGATTGGATTATCCGGTGCCACCTACCAGCCCGACCGCAATGGACATATACGAGCGTCAGCGAAAGACGCAAAGTACCTCAGAGCAATCGGATTCCGCGACGTAATTTTATAATGCCGTCACCCGACTAATTCTTTGACGCCTTTGAAATGGGTTGTGTGGAACTCGACACAAGGCTTAAGTGATTCAAATCCTGGCGGCAGCTTATAGAAATGTTGCTCTAAATGGTTTTTGTATCTTATTGATTTCCCTTTCAGCAGTTCTGCCAGTGGATGTATGTGTTGATCTATGTCTAGATCCAAATCTCTACTCTTACGTATCGGTGAGAAAATACGCCAAAGCTTGGTGTACTCGTTATGTATGTGGACATATGATCCGGGAACTAAGGGAATGTTGTATTCATTTCTTGCTCTATCAATATCAATTCCAAGCTTGGTCTTATGATCGACACGGTCGATCATTGTTAGCAAGCTAACATTTCCTATGAATCTGTTTTGGTAGGCTCCGCCGATATCAGAATGCACGCCTGGCATCCATATTTGCTCGAAGTGCCTACTATCGTTAGGATCATCTGACGATTTCAGTCCAGTCCAACATATCGGCTTAAAAAAATTTCTTGCTTCATCAATCGCGAGAATTTGTACAGCGTTCTGGACGCTGCTGTTCACCTTCCGCTCGCGAATGCGTAATCTTTGAGCGATTTCAGTGATGCCATGTCCGCCGGAGACGGAGTCAAAAATGCCTACAAACTCGATTTTTGGGCGTGGTTCAGAGCAAAATTCCAAGTAGGAATTTGATTCGCCCGAAGTATCGATTTTCACCTCCGGCGGAGCTCCCGGCAGTATGACTTCGTTATCGCCGGCGTACGCTCTCCAGACAGATTCAAGTCTATTAATGTATTGAGCATCGAGAATGCCTTTTGAAATCATTCCCGATAGAGCTCTAGCCACGATTGCGCCACGAGAGAAGCCAAAAATATATATCTTGTCGCCTTTTTCGTAATTAGAGCACAAATTCAAATACAAATCCGAGACAAGCTCATCGATTCCATATGAGAAGCCGCCTGCCGTGTATCTTCTAAGTCCGTCGACCCCGCCTAAACCTCTCGCATAAAATACAATCTGCGCCTGTCCATCCTTTCCCTTTTCTTCGATTAGATTATTTAAGTGATACACATTTGAATACACATTAAGTGTGCTATCACTTCCTGGCCAGAGCCAAGTTCCATCAATCAAAAATATCAAATGTCTATAGCCGCCCCTTCTCGCCACAAACAACTCCTCTGCTCCAAAAGAGCTCTGTCATAAATCCGTGTTTGCGGCAGCAGTAGGATACGACAAACCTATGGTTGTCCAGCTAGCTTTTTACGCCTATCACAACCTTTTGGAGTAGTCGGCTTGAAAGCTTGAAGGCATCCGCTTTCTGACGAGTCTGCTCCGAGATCGACGTTATAGAAGCCCATTACAATGCATATGCGCACTCAGGTGCGAAGATCATATCAGACTTAGTCTCATAATTTGTGGTTTTTATGATTTTTATAGCAGTAATAAAACCGATCCTGACCTTCATAGGGCGATTTCACCGGCCATGCCGGCATTGGCGGCGCTCAAGTCTTCCTCCCGCCGCTTCAGCAATCTAATTTTGAAAGGGGCAAGCGCACTTGGCCTCACCGTCTCGCGGCGGAGTGGCGGGCGTCTCGCTCGCGCCGCTGGCCTACACCCTCAATTATGGAAGCTCCGGCTCGACGACCGGCAAGGGCTTGGGCTGGTTCGGTCCGTCCGCGCCGATGCGCCCGTCCGCACCAGCAGAGATAGCCGGCCGCCGCTTCGACTACCCGACCGGCTACAACCTCAACACGACCGCGCGGGCCTACGAGCCGGTCTCGTTCGCGCAGCTGCGCCGGCTCGCCGACGGCTACGACCTGCTGCGGCTCGTGATCGAGACACGGAAGGACCAGGCCGCCCGGATGAAGTGGGCGATCAAGTCGCGCGACAGCGGGAAACCGGCCGCCGCGAAGGCCGCGGCAGTCACGGCCTTTCTCGCCAAACCTGACGGCATCCACCCCTGGACCGATTGGCTGCGCATGGGCTTGGAGGACGTGCTCGTCCTCGATGCCTGGACGACTTTCAAGCAGCGCTCCCGCGCGGGCGATCTCCTCGCCCTGGAGCCGATCGACGGTGCCACCATCAAGCCGATCTTGGCCGAGGACGGCCGCGTGCCGATGCCATGGGTGCAGGGCGGCCAGACCGTCTGGCCCGAGGCCTACCAGCAGATCCTGAAGGGCCTGCCGGCGGTGAACTACACCGCCCGCGAGCTGCTCTACCGCCCGCGCAACCTGCGCACCGACCGCGTCTACGGCTTCTCGCCGGTCGAGCAGGTGATGACCACCGTCAACATCGCCCTGCGCCGGCAGGTGATGACGCTGGAGTACTTCACCAGCGGCACCGTACCGGACGCGCTGATCGGCGTCCCCGAGACCTGGGGCCCGGACCAGATCGCGACCTACCAGACCTACTGGGACTCGCTCTTCACCGACAACCTGGCGGCTCGGCGGCGCGCCCGCTTCGTGCCCGGCAAGGTCGCGCTCCACCAGACCAGCGAGCCCCAGCTGAAGGGCGAGTTCGACGAGTGGCTGTCGCGTGTGGTGTGCTTCGCCTTCTCGATCTCGCCCCAGGCGCTGATCCGGCAGATGAACCGCGCCTCGGCCGACACGCAGAAGGAGCTCGCCGAGGAGGAGGGCCTCGCCCCGCTGCTCGACTGGATCAAGGGCGTCCTCGACGAGGTGATCGCCGACGACCTCGCCGCGCCCGAGCTGGAGTTGCTGACCGCGGACACGGCAAAGCGGACCTGGAAATCTAATCCGCGATGGGATCAACCCAGGGCGCGGGCGACGTCCCGGACTTGGCGCGTAGCGCCGTCGACGCGTTCGCTGGCCCGAGCGATGAGATCCATTCCAGTCGCGATCGATGCTACGCCGTTCGACGCGGTGAGCATGCTGCCCGACATCTCTCGAGTGACGGCAGATTGTTCCTCGACAGCCGCCGAGATCGCTGACGACACCTCATCGAGCCGGCGGATCGTGTTTCCGATTGCGCCAATTGCCTCGACCGCTTCACGCGTCGCGCTTTGGTTCGCGGCGATCTGCTTTCCGATCTGCCCGGTCGCGCGTGCGGTCTGCTCGGCCAGTGTCTTGACCTCCGCTGCGACGACCGCGAACCCGCGGCCAGCTGGACCGGCCCGCGCCGCCTCGATGGTCGCGTTGAGCGCAAGCAAGTTGGTCTGTGATGCGATGCCGGCGATCATACCGACGACATCGCCGATCTGTGAAGCTTGCGTGGTCAACCCCTCGATAATGCTGGTCGTGTGCTCTGCTTGAGAGACGGCCTCACCCGTCAGCCGCGCAGCGTTGGTGACCTGCTGGCTGATCTCGCCCACCGAAGCCGCCAGTTCCTCGGCACCGGAGGCAACCAGTTGAATGTCGCCCGAGATCCGCCCGACGGCGTTTGCGGCCCCGCTCGTCTGCCGAGTGACGTCCTCGACTGCTTGGCCAATCGCGTCGAGATCGTTTCCGATCGCACGCTGTGCCTCAGCCCGGCGCTGGCGACGGCGGACCTGTTCGGTGACGTCGACGGCGAACTTCACGACCTTCACGAGGCGTCCATCGGCGTCGGAAATCGGGTTGTAGGTGCCATGGATGAAAGCCTCGACCCCGCCCTTGGCGAGACGACGGTACTCAGCCGCCTGATACTCGCCCCGGCCGAGAGCCGCCCAGAAAGCGCTGTAAGCCTCGCTTGCCACCTCGGCCTCGTCCATGAACATCGAGTGATGACGTCCGAGGACCTCCTCCAGGCGGTAGCCCATGACGGCAAGGAAGTTGCTGTTGGCCTCGAGGATCGTCCCGTCGAGGGCGAACGCGATGATCGCCTGTGAGCGGTCGAGGGCGGCCAGGCGGCCGTCCGCTTCCAAGCTGCGCAATTTCGCGGCGGTGATGTCGATGGCGAACTTGACCACCTTGGCGACGCGCCCAGTGCGATCCAAGATCGGATTGTAGGTTCCTTGGATCCAGACTTGGCGACCGTCCTTGGTCACCCGACGAAATTCGCCGCTTTGAAATTCGCCACGGCGCAGGCCGTTCCAGAAGCTCTGGTAAGCGGGCGTGTCTCGAAAGATCGGCTCCACGAGCAGCGCGTGGCTGCGGCCCTCGATCTCATCGAGCGTGTAGCCAAGTAAATCGAGGAAATTCTGGTTGGCGGATAGGACCGTGCCATCTGGCTTGAACTCAGCAACCGCTTGAGAGCGATTCAACGCCACGAGCTGTGCGCCATCGTTGGTCCGGAAGCTGATCATGAGCACACCCCGCACAGAGAAAGACTAATAAGTTTATTTGATCTGTTGCGCGCGACTATATTGAATCACAAAAGATAAAATATAGTAAACATACAGTACTTATCCGATTATATCAGAAAATATCGGCTGATCTATTTCTGGTTGAGTGAGCGGCCTGCTCTAGATTCAACTGCGAGCCGTTCCGCGATTTGCGGAATTAATCCGACCGGATAGTGCCATATTGTCCGCTTGGCTGACGGCGCCTTCGCCCGCTAGCGACGCGGCGAACGCTTCGACGAGGGCGAGCTCCAACTTGGCGGGCGCCATGCCCCTCAAGATCTCCAGAGCTTTCGCTTGGCTCATTGCCGCACGGTAAGGCCGGTCCTCGGTCAGGGCCGCGTAGATATCGCAGATCGTCAAGAGCCGGACAGGATCGGAGATCGCGGCGCCGCTCAACCCATCCGGGTAGCCCGAACCGTCCAGCATTTCGTGATGATGACGCGTCACAGCCAGTGCGAACTTGTCTGTCATTCCCGAGGCCAGCAGCATCTCGTGTCCGAGAGCAGCATGAGCCCGCATCACTTTCATTTCTTCGGCGGTGAGAGCGCCCGGCTTAAGCAGGATCTCCAACGGAATTTTCGTTTTGCCGACATCGTGCACCAGGGCTGCACGAACGAATGACCTGCGGTCGCCGATCGACAGTCTGAGACCCCGTTTCATAACGCTCTGGCGAGCCGCCTGACGAGGATCATGGCCGCAGCGAGCACGAAGAAGGCGAGCGCGGAGGACGGGGTCGCTTCGTGGTCGCGCGCGAGCCTGCGGCAGCGGCTGATCCAACTGAATGTTCGCTCGATCACCCATCGCCTGGGCTGAACGGCAAAGCCCTTCTGCCCGGCTTCCGCCTCGACGATCTCGACCACGATGGCCGTGGCCCTGCCGACGCGCTCACCTCTGTAGGCGCGGTCAGCAAAGCAGTGCGTCAGGAAAGGGAATAGCCCGCGCGAAGCCCGCAACAGGGCGATGCCGCCGTGGCTGTCGTGCAGGTCAGCGGATGAAACGCCAGCCACGAGTAGGCGGCCGTCTGTGTCGGTCAGCGCGTGGCGTTTGCGCCCGACGACCCGCCGGGCTGGATCGTAACCGCGCTCACCTGCCACCCCCACGCCGCCCGAGCGCGCCGCTTGCGCATCCATGACACAGCCGGTCGGGCTGGCCTCGCGTCCGACCCGCTCCCGGTCGGCCATCGTGAGAGCGTGGGCGAGGCGCTCGAATACGCCTGTCTGCGACAGGCGCAAGAACCAGCGATGCACCGTGCTCCAGGGCGGGAAGTCCAGTGGCAAGTGCCGCCACGCGCAGCCAGTGCGCAGCACGTACAGGATGCCGTCGAGGATCGCGCGCACGGGCCAGCGCCATGGGCGGCCTGTGCTGGACGGTGCAGGTAGTAGCGGCGCGAGCACCGTCCATTCGGCATCGCTCAGGCAGGTTGCATAGGGCAGGCTCTCGCGCGCAAGCTCGGCGCGGGCGGCGGGCGTCCACATCGGGGTTCCTGGGTGAGCGTCAGATACTCTCCCAACGCCTGCGATGCCCGCCGCTCACCCAACCGCTAAGCTGTTCAGCCCGTTATGAAACGGGGTCTGAGGTGGAGCATGAAATGCGCCGCGAGCCCTGCCACCAGCAGGCAGTGGCGAACGGTCATGTCATCGTGGGCCTGAACGAGGTCGAGCCATCGCCAAAGGCCCCCATCCTCCATAGCGTGGAGAATGGGGTCGATCTCATCATCGGCTGCAGCGAGATCGATGCGGCCGCGCCGGCCCGCCCGGAACATATCGGTGAACAGCAACTCGGCCCGGTCGAAGCTGTGCTCGACCAGCAGTTCCGTCATGGTCTTCTCCGGTGCGATCTGACGGAACAAGCCCGTCACGATGGTCCGAGGCAGAGCATGGGGCGGAAAGCATGCGGTTGCGCCGAGCTTCTCGGCTTGCTTGAGCTCGCCGTCACGCATCGTCCGCATGACGTAGGCCATCGGCAAGGGACGGCCGTCCAGCCGCCGTGATAGAACGCCGAGGCAACGCTGAGCTTCGGTCCCCTCCAGAGATAGATCTGCGATCACGCCGCGGACATGATCGAGTCCGATCCAGTCGTCCGTGGGCCCGGCCATTCGGCAATTGGCGACCGGTCGCGCGGCTTCGGCAAGGGCCCGGCCGCGGTCCGGCCGGTCGGTCAGAACGACGATATTGCGAAGGGGCATCGCTCAGGCCGCCTCGAACCCGTGATAGAGTTGATTGGCAATACGCGCACGAACTGCGGCATAGCCGGGCGACACCATGGGATAGTCATCCGGTAGGCCGTACCGACTCCGATACTCGCTCGGTGTCATCCCGTGGGCGGTCAGATGACGCTTCAGCGTCTTGTACGGCTTGCCGTCGATGAAGCTGACGAGCTGATCGTACCTGATCGATGCCGCAATCTCTGATCTGGTCGGAAGGACGCGCGTCGGGCCGGATGCCCCGCCATTCTGCACGGCCAGCAACGCTGCATGGATGCACCTGATTGCCGTCGGCAAGTCTTCCGAAGCGACGGCGTTTCGCGAAACGTAGGCGGCGGCCAGAGCGGCGGTGAGCTCCACCATAGACGCTGGCCGCGATCCCGGTCGCGCGCAGGCTCGGCCCATTTCGAAATCTCCCGAATTCATAACCTGCTTTCACAATACAGTGATGCCGGATCTAGATCTAATTACCATAATCCTCGATCTCCGCGTATCATCTAGCAGGTTATAAAAGTGATAACGCGCTGATTTTCGCAATCATTATAGGTATTTCGCGATAATTATACTTCTGCCGACTTTAGATGTGCCTGCGACAATCTGGGGGCTTGATCGCGGAGAAATATTTACACATGCGACGCATCATCCTCTCGAACCACGGTCTTGGGCCGCTACCGAAGTTTAGCTGTTGGCATGGATTTCGATCAGTTGCGGCGCGACCCCCAAATCTGGCGCCCTCAAGCACAATTTTCGGCTAGCATAAGATCCAAACGCGAACTGGACTCATTTAATGATATAGGTGCGATTGCCGTATATATAGACATAAATCTATCCGATAGTCCGAATATTGCAATATGTGGCAGCCAAAGCGAGACTTTAAGTTTCTGGGAAACCAATTCGTCAAGTGGGTTTCTCACGAAGCCAAAATTCACAGCCGAACTTTTGACCTTTCGATTTGTCAGATGCGGTCAGATCTTATACCGATATCAAAATTATGAGACGATCGCGTCGAAGATGATTGCTGTCTTGGCAGACTTCGAAAGTCTTCGTGAAGTCCAGGCCCTCGGTACGGTCAGCACGTTGAGCGCGACGATAGCGGCCGCAACTCTTGCGTCTGCTCAAAAGGCCCTCTCCGGTGGCGAGCATCTCGGTCTCCCCACGCTGGAACGGGTTGCCGATATGACGATGCCGGGAATGTGGGGGCTTTTCTGTACTGTTCGCCTTATCCACAGCCGGATCGGGGATCCTGACAAACAATCAGATCTGATGTTCCCCTTATTACAGGAGATGATGGGCTACCAAATTCTCTCTGCTTGGCCAAAATGTTCCAGATCGACGCCTACCATCCCGGTAGATTTCGCATCACAACAGCTTCGGCGCGCGATCGATTACATCGAGGGCCATCTATTTCGCCCCATGACCCTGGCCGATGTTGCGGCCGCGGCCAACACTGGCGTTCGGTCGCTCCAAAGCAAATTCAAATCCGAACTTGGTGTGACGCCACTCCAATACATAATCAGCCGGAGATTGGCTCGGGCGCACGAAGACCTATTATCCCGCAAGGAAATATCTCTTTCGATTAACGAGATAGCTCGAAAATGGGGCTTCGTTCATATGAGCGATTTCGGAAAACGTTATCGCAAGCAATATGGTTGTACCCCCTCGGAAACGCGGCGCGCGGTCCATTGATGGCCAAGAAGCATTTGCACCATACTTTAGATTGATTTTTTGGGTGCGACACAAATGTAGACGGCAGCCGTCTACACGGCTGGCACGGGTCGAAAATAGAACGTCCGCTTGCGGATCAAAGGCCAAGGCCCAGTTGCCAACTCGGCGCAGGCGATCGGGCTCGTTATTAAGCATTAGATCTAAACCGTTCAGCCGTCTCTGATTTCCCGTCGAGGAGGGTCGGCGGGCGGTGACGTTCCATTGGGTGGAGCGCGTCGGGGGACTACCATGCACGCTGAGGTCGAAGGGCGCCGGATCCTCGTAAGCGTGGTCCGGAGCTGGATCGGCACGCCGTACCATCCCGGCGCCGACCTGCGCGGCGTCGGGGTCGATTGCGGCATGCTCCTCGTGCGCGTGTTCGTCGATGCCGGCCTCGTGCCGGCGTTCGACCCGCGCCCCTACCCGCAGGACTGGCACCTCCACCGCGACGACGAGCGCTACCTCGGCTTCGTGTTCGATCGTGCCGCCGAAGTCGCCCGACCTGAGCCCGGCGACGTCGTGGTGTTCCGTTACGGCCGCGCCTACGCCCACGGCGGCATCGTCACGGCGATTGAACCGCTGACGCTGGTGCACGCCTTCTCGCCGGCCCAGGCCGTGATCGAGGAGCCGATCGCCCGCAATCCCGTCCTGGCCGAGCCGGGCCGGCACCCGCGCTTCTTCAGCCTCTGGGCCGCACGCGCGACCGCCGAGGCCGACCAAATCTGAGACCGCCATGAGCCTGTTCGGCGGGAAGAAGCGCACCGTCCGGCCGGACTACACCGGCCTGCAGGTCCAGACCGCCTCGAGCGCGCTGCCGATACCGATCGTCTACGGAACCAACCGCATCGCCCCGAACGTCATCTGGTCCGACGGCTTCCAGACCCACGCGCAGCGCGGCAAGAAGGCGGGCGGCAAGGGCGGCGGCCGCCACGGCGTCACCGGATACACCTACTCGACCTGGATCATGTTCGGCCTGGCCGAGGGGCCGGTCCAGGGCATCGGCGAGGTGTTCAGCGGCCAGTCGGTCACGCCGTTCCCGACCAACTTCCTCAGCCTCATCCCCGGCGACACACCGCAGCGGCCCTGGGGTCCGGCGCTGGCCCGCTACCCGGCCGCCGCGCTGCCCTACAACGGCACTGCCTACCTCGCCTCGCCCTACTTCGACCTGGGCTCCAGCGCGACCATCTCGTCGATCGCCTTCGAGGTCGTCGGGCGGCTGGCCGGCACTGCGGGGCCGCTCGGGCAGGACGCGGACCCGGCCGAGCTGATCTCGGACTTCCTGACCAACGCGCAGTACGGCGTCGGCCTGCCGGCCTCGGCCCTCAGCGGCGCGGCCCTGTTCGGCGCCTCGGGGGACGCGTCCTACCAGACCTACTGCGCCGCCCTCGGCCTCGGGCTGAGCCCGGCGCTCACCGACGCCGAGACCGCCAACGCGATCCTGGCGCGCTGGCTGCGGCTGACAAACAGCGCGGCGGTGTGGTCGGGCGCGCGGCTCAGGATCGTCCCCTACGGCGACCAGGTCGTGACCGGGGTGACCCACTCGGGCGCCAGCGTCACCTACGTGCCCGACGTCGCGCCGGTCTACGACCTCACTGACGACGACGTCCTGGCCGCCGAGGGCGACGATCCGGTGCGGGTCGCGCGCAGCGATCCCTACGGCCTGCCCAACGTCCAGCGCGTCGAGTGCTCCGACCGGAGCCACGGCTACACCGCGACGACGGTCGAGGCGCGCGACCAGGGCGCGATCGAGCGCTACGGCCTGAAGGTCGGGGGGACCATCACCGCCCGCGAGATCTGCGCGCTCTCCATCGGGCGGCTCGTGGCGCAGCTCGCCCTGCAGCGGGCCCTGTACATCCGCAATACCTACACGTTCCGCCTGTCCTGGGAGTTCTGCCTCCTCGAGCCGATGGACGTCGTGACCCTGACCGATCCGGGGCTCGGGCTCGCCCGAACGCCGGTGCGCATCACGGCGATCGAGGAGGACGAGGACGGGCTCCTGACCATCACGGCCGAGGAGTTCCCGCGCGGGACCGCGACCGCGGCGCCCTACCCGGCGGTCGGCGCGACTGGATCGGCGGTCGACCGCGACCGGGCGCCCGCGCCGGTCAACGATCCACTGATCTTCGAGCCGCCCGCCGCGCTGACGGCCGGCGTGCCGCAGGTCTGGATCGCGGCCTCGGGCGTCAACGCCGACCCGTACTGGGGCGGGGCCAACGTCTGGGTCTCGCGCGATGGCGCCAGCTTCGTCGAGATCGGCACGATCACGGGCCCGGCGCGCCAGGGCGTGCTCGCCGTGGATCTGGCCGCGCCGGCCGGGCTCAACCCCGACCGCGCCAACACGCTCGTGGTCGATCTTGGCCGATCCGGCGGCACGCTCGCCTCCGCCGATGAGGCCGACGCGCGGGACGGCGTCACCCTCGCCCTGGTCGGCCAGGAACTTATGTCCTTCGCCAACGCGACGCTCACCGCGCCGCACGTCTACGCCCTGACCTATCTCGAGCGCGGGCTCTCCGGCTCGCCGGCCGGCGCGCACCCGGCCGGGGCGCCCTTCACCCGTCTCGATGAGGCGGTGTTCCGCTACAGCGTGCCGGCGGCCTACATCGGCACGCCGCTCACCGTGAAGCTGCAAGCGTTCAACATCTTCGGCGGCGCGGCTCAGGACCTCGCGACCTGCACGCCCTACACGGTGACGCCGATCGGCTCGGGCCGGTTCGGTCCGGTCGCCGAGACCCTGGCGGTCGGCAGCGGCCCGGATCTGGGGTTCGCCTCGCAGGCCGCCACCCGGAGCGACGATTTCGGCTTCGCCTCCGACCCCTACCCGAACTTCCTCGATCTGGGGCTCGCCTCGTCATGAGCGTGCGCACGCAGTGGCTGCGAGACGCGTGGTCGTTCCTCGCGACCTTCGTCGGCAGGCCGGGTGAGTTCGTCGTCGACACCACGAACTGGCGCCTCGTCGTCCACGACGGCGTCACGCCCGGCGGTCACCCAGCCGTCTCCGCGGGCGACCTGAAGGGCGGCGTGCCGGCCCTGGGCGTCAACACCGCCGCCGACACCACCAACCGCCTGGCGGTGAAGTCCGAGGCGGTGCTGCTCTCGTGGGACGAGGTCACCCCGGGGGCCGGCAACATGCGGCTGACCCTCAACAAGAAGGCCGCGACCAACGACGCCGGCCTCGTGCTCCAGACCGGCTACGCGAGCCGGGTCCTGTTCGGCACGCTCGGCAGCGACGACCTGACCGTGAAGACGAGCCCGGACGGCGCGGCCTTCCGGACGGCCATGACGGTCGCGGCCTCGACGGGCTATCTCGGCCTGTCGGGGGTGACCGATCCGGGCGCGCCGGTGCACGTCCAGGGTCTCGGCGCGAAGCCCGCCGTGCAACTCGACGCCTACGGGGGCGATGCCGCCGGTAATCACGGGCCCGTCGCCAACTGCCGCGCCCGGGCCGCGCGGGGCGCGCCGGGCGCGCCGCTGCCGCTCAAGGCGACCGACACACTCCTCGGCCTGTTCGGAGCCGGCTACCACACGGGAGGCGCCTACACGGCCGACGCCGTCGCGCTGCTCGGTGTTGCGGAGGAGGATCTCACGGCGGCGGCGCAGGGCACCTGCCTGGATGTCCAGACCACTGCGCCGGGCACGACCACCCGCCGGTCGGTGATGAAAGTCCGCGGCAGCGGCGCCTTGGAGCTGCAGCCACTCTCTGCGGAACCCGCGGGCGGCGCGCAGGGCCAGATCTACGCGGATAGCACCCTCACGGCGCTCCGATGGCACGACGGCGCCGCCTGGCGTCGGATCACCAACTTCGCCAAGGCCGCCGCGTCCACGAACTTCGACAACTACATCCCCGCGAATGCCTGGACGAAGGTCCAGTTCAACATCACGGAGAGCAACGACCAGGGCGCGTTCGACGCGGCGAAGAACCGCTTCGTCGCCCTCGAGGCCGGCCTGCACGGCTTCGACGTCGCGCTGACCTACAAGCGCAACGGCTCGAGCGCCCCGACGGCGCTGGAGGTGCAACTCTACCGGAACGGTGCGGCGGCCGGCCGCGGGCGAGCCGCAGAGACCGGCGCGCTGGTCGACGGCGTCAGCGCGGTCAACCTCGCGTCGGTCCTGAAACTGGCGGCGAAGGACATCGTCGAGGTCTTCGTCCGGTTCACCGGCGCCGACGGCTACGTGGCGGCGGCCGATTCCTTCTTCGGCGCACGACAGCTGCCGTGATGGCGTCCAGGCGCCAGTAGGGCAGCGGTTCTCATCCGACGCTGAAGCCCGAACCAAGGCGATGAGCGCGGCTACGCCTGGACAGGAGTCTCTCATGGATCTCTCTCCCCTCGGGCGCGCGGCCCTGGCGGCGCGCGAAGGCTGCCGGTTGCGCGCCTACCGCGACAGCGTCGGCGTCTGGACGATCGGTCGGGGTCACACGAGTACCGCGGGCCCGCCCGTCGTGACCGAGGGGATGACCCTCACCCAGGCCGAGGCTGACGCGCTCTTCGCCGCCGATCTCACGCCCTACGTCGCGGCTGTGCGCGCTGCGCTGGCCAAGCCGGTGCCGCAGCCGTTTTTCGACGCCTGCTGCTCGCTGTGCTTCAACATTGGCCAGCCGAACTTCGCGCAGTCCGGCGTCGTGCGCCTGGCCAATGCCGGCGACCTGCAGCAGGCGGCGGACGCCTTCCTGCTGTGGGACCGGCCAGCCGCGATCCGCGCGCGCCGGCAGGGCGAGCGGGACCAGGCGGCGCTGTCCGCCTACGGCCTCGTCTACGCCCGCCGGGGCGATCCAGCACCGGTGCGCGCGACAGGGGGATCGGCGCCCGCCGCGCCGACGCGTCCTGACCCGCTCGCGCCAGTGACTGGCGCGGCGGAAGCGGCGTCGGAATCCTGGTGGTTGCGCCTGCGCGACGCCATCCGCCACAACATGCAGACGGGTGCCTGACCATGGGATTTCTAGCCCGTCTTATTCATCACGACGGTGGATCTGGGGTGGCGAGCGTAGCGTAAGGCATTGATGTAGCTTAGGGATTGGGTGCTGACGCCAAGCCTTCAACGCGCACCGAGCCTGCCACGCCCGCCATGTCCGATCCTACGTGTCTGCCGTTCGCGTTTCCATCCGTGCGAGGCAAGAAGCTCACAGCTGCCTTCGACGGCGGGCGCCTGACCTCGGACGGCGGCGTCCTGTTGCTCGCCCAGGCCGCCCAGCGATTGGGCATTGCCGAGAAGCTCGCGACCGTGATCACGGATCGACGCGATCCGAGCCGGGTCGTGCACCCGCTGCCCGAGATCCTGCTGGCCCGCATCCTGGCGATTGCCTGCGGGTATGAGGATGCCGACGACCTCGACCATCTGCGCGCCGACCCCGCCTTCAAGCTCGCCTGCGGACGCCTGCCCGAGAGCGGCGCGGACCTGATGAGCCAGCCCACCGTCTCGCGGATGGAGAACACCCCCGGCCTGCGCGACCTGATCCGGCTCGGGCGAGTGCTGGTCGACGTGTACTGCGCCAGCTACGTCGTACCGCCCGCCGCGGTCACCCTGGACATCGACGACACCTGCGACGTGGTGCACGGCCAGCAGCAGCTGTCGCTGTTCAACGCCCACCACGACGCGCGCTGCTTTCTGCCGATCCACGTCTACGATACCGCCACCAGCCGTCCCGTCGCGATGATCCTGCGGTCGGGTAAGACACCCTCGGGTCGCGAGGTCCGGGGCCATCTGCGCCGGCTCGTCCGGGCGATCCGCCGTCACTGGCCGACGACCGCGATTACCATCCGCGGCGACGGCCACTACGGGCGGCCCGAAGCGATGGACTGGTGCGAGGACAACAGCGTCAGCTACGTCTTCGGCTTGACCGGCACAAAGGCGCTCGCGGCCAAGGTCGAGCCGACCGCCGACCACATCCGGGTGGTGCGGGCCCTCGGCGACAAGGATGCGGTGCGCGGCTTTGCCGAGACCACCCACGCCGCCAAGTCCTGGCGGCAGCAGCGCCGCGTCGCCGCCCGCATCGAGGCGACCCGCCTCGGCCTCGACATCCGCTTCGTGGTCACGAACATCGCCACCGGTACGCCGGAATGGCTCTACGCCGAACTCTACTGCGCCCGCGGCCAGGCCGAGAACCTGATCAAGCTGCACAAGGGCCAGCTCGCTTCCGACCGCACCTCCTGCCGGCACCCGGCCGCCAACCAGATGCGACTCGTCCTGCACACCGCGGCCTACTGGCTGATGCTCACCGTGCGAGACGCCATCCCGGCGGCCCATCGCCTCGCCAGGGCCGAGTTCGCGACGATCCGCCTCCGGCTGCTCAAGCTCGGCGCTCGGATCCGCGAGACCGCTGCCCGCGTCCGCCTCGCCTTCGCCGCGGCGTGTCCGGAAGCCGACCTGCTACGCCACCTTGCGACCGCGCTCGTCCCAGCCCCCGCTTGAACGGCGGGGCCGAGACGCCCCGACGAACCCGCTCCTATCCCTCAAGCACCGACGCAACGTTCCGAATCCATACGCGTCACAGTGGACGCGCGATCCCGCGCGCCATCAGCCCAAAACACGGCGTCAGCCAAGCCCCGGTGAATAAGACGGGCTAGCCATTCTCCCGGCCTTGCTCGGCGCCGTCGGTCCGATCCTCCAGAAGGTGCTCCCCGACGAGGGGCAGCGCCTCCAGGTCCAGCTGGAGCTGCAGCGGGCGCTGATCGACCAGCAGGACGATCTCGGCCGGGCCATGGCCGAGGTGATGAAGGCGGATGCGGGGTCCGAGAGCCCGCTCGCCCGCAACGCCCGGCCGATCACCGTGCTCTGGGCGCTGGCGATGATCACCTGGGTGGGCGTAGTGGCGCCGATGCTCGGGCTGCAGGTCGAGGTGGTGGCGGCGCTCAAGGGCGTGCCGGCGGAGCTGTGGTCGCTGCTGACCGTCGGGATCGGCGCCTACATGCTGGCCCGCTCGGTCGACAAGATCGTGCCGCAGGTGGTCGGGCCGAAGGGCTGAGCCTCGCGGCCCCGGGCGCGCCCCGATGACGGACGAGACCCCGCCCCGGGCCCGGACGGCGCGGCCGGGCCGCGGCGAGCGAAGGACCGGACCCATGGCCGACCATCTGCCCGAATGGATCGGGCGCCTGATCGAGCGCGTCGAGGCCACCGGCCGGCAGATGGATGCGCTCGGGGGCAAGCTCGACCGCATGGACGAGAAGCTGGAGGGCGTGGCCTACCGGCGGGACATCGAGCACTTCGTGGCGCGCGACGAGATCGAGCGGCGGATCGACAAGGCGGTGGACGGGGCGAAGGCCGAGGCCGCCAAGGGTCTGGCCGAAATCGCCGGGCAGGTGCGGGATCTGCGCAAGATCGGCTGGGGGCTGGCCTCGGCGGCGCTGCTGGCGTTCGGGGGGATCGTGCTGGCGAAGATCGGTCTGGCGGGGCGGTGAGCTGGATCGGGGACCGAAACCGCCCGCCATCCCCGCATAGGCGAGGCCTCGACATTCCCCCAGCGCGATCACCTCAAACCGCCCGGCTCCGATCGCGGTGGTCTTTTCGTGCCCTCAGTCAGGCTTCGATCGCATCGCAGTAGCCCCAAGCCGCGATTTGCTTCTAGATCGGATCAAAATTTAGACGGTAATGAACATCGTCGATGCTGGCCTGTATTAGTTCGAAATTTTTTCCGTATTTGCTCGCCAATTTTATAATTTCAGATTTGTGATCAGCGCTTATATTTTTACCAAAAATGATATCGACTAGATCGTTCGGGTCGAAATCATGCGACCCCGCTCCCAAAGCCGGGTTTATGACGCGCCACTCATCTTCGTATGCCCAGAAATCAGCTTTAAATAAAATAGATTTACGTTGTATTTCCTCAGATGGGTCACTTATAATATTCATTGTAGGACGATCCGCAGAGTACAAAACCTTTCGAGCACTTGTTATCCATGACTCAGGTCGAAGCCTAAATTTCAAGCAGATGCCAGAGTGCGAAGACGCGTAATGCGACCACATGAGCACGTGATCAAATCGTGATGTTAACGAAAGGACGCCAGCAGAATTTACCGCCTCATCGACCGATTTTTCATGGCACTCTGAATGAAATAACTATCGTGTCTTCGATTGGGATCATTCATTATTTCAGAAATCATTACGCGACGTTCGTTCCTACTCATTGCCGGATTGAATTTTTTGAAAAGGCCATTCACGTAGTCTCGAAATTTGTCGTCGGTAGCTGACGTGGAAACAACAGGAACGCAATCGAACGGGTCATTGAAGTTGAGAGGCTTAGAAAGCCACAGCGAATTTTTACGAAGTATGTCCAAGGTATAATATGCAGATGCGTTGTCGAGCGCACGGAATTTATAAAGAAACTCGGGCTTGCCAGACGATACAGAAGACATATCTAAACCCGCGGCTTTCCACTTCGGCAACTAATTTGTCCTAACGCAGCGGAATGTCAGACTTCCCGCCCGCCGTAGCCTCCTGGCGCGACCAGATCGAGCGCTTTGAGCCCGTCGGCAGCGCATGGCATACGAAGCTATGACCTACCGTGTCGAATTTCGCAGAGACGGCGCTGTCATCGGCGAGGCCGATGGCCTTGAAGATCGATCTGCGGCCAAGCGGCTTGCAGAGGCGGAGATCGCCCAGCGTGAGGCCGAGATCGCACTCGTGATCGACGTGGACGGGACTGGAATGGAGGCCGCATCCATAAGGCTGGATGCCATGAAGTGGGACGACGAGTAAGCGCTATGTACAGCCGCTTCTTCGGCTACCGGACGAAGCCCGGGCAGACCTGGGGGGCGCCGGTCTGGGAGTTCGCAGCCAAGCGGCGCTAATCCACGTCATCGTTCGCCACGACCACAAGCTGTTCGCGACGGTTGATCTCCGCGGCTAAGGCGTAGAGCAGCATGCGTGACGCGGTCTGCATTTCTGGTGAGCCGTGGCGTAGGATTTCCTCGTGGATGGAGATGCAGGCCTCCGCCATCGCCTCGAAGTCGTCCCGTGGCACCATCACGTATCCTCAATCAGCCGAAGTATCCTGGTGCTGGCAGCTTCAGTTTCTAAGGAATTTATGCGTGGCATTTTATCGCACTTAGGTTGAATGTCAGACAGAGTACGGAGTGCCTAGCTTGGTCCCCGCGTCGGTCGGCGCGTCCGTGTCGCAGTCTTCGTCGTTGGTGTTCATGAGTGATGCAGGCAGCATGTCTTCGAGCGATGCTCGAAGCAGAGAGCTTCTTCATCGCATCGCATCCGCAGTTGGCGTGCCGCTGGAGGCAATTCAGCACGGTGGGCTCCTGGAGATCGAAGCCCGTGAGACCTGTGAGTTACTGCGTATTTGGCGCGGGCTAGACGTTCCCGCGGACCGTCAGAAACTGCTTGCGTTTGCCCGCACGCTCTCATCCAGCCGCAACACCGTGTGATCTGCGACGATGTCGGGGGCAACCTCGAGATTAGCCGATACAGGTTTTTGCGCCGGCGAAGCCATTAGCGCGTCAAGCCTTTTTGCTGCGCATGATGCGGGCATGTCTGGTCGCATACCGAGCCCAGCGTGCACTTCAAGAAACGATCCACCGGCCTCTACCTCTGGACCTGGGTCCTGCTCGACACTTCGCACATGACGGTGAGGGAATCGGACCAGACCTTCCCGTCCGAGGCCCAGGCATCCGCAGCCGCGCTCGCCTTCTCGAAACTCGTGACCCGAGCCGGGAGACGCTGACCGCGCCGACGTCGGGTGGCCTGCTCTCGTCGTTGCGCCGACTGTCAGCCGCCCTGCAGGCTCTCGGCGAAGTCGTCCGGCACCTCGCCCCACTGGCCGAGGATCGTGACGCCCTCCAGCTCGCCGGTCTCGTCGTCGGCCAACACCTTCAGCGCCGCCGCGCCCGGCATCCGCCTAGCTAGGTTCTCGGCCTTCGCCACCGTACGCCTGCCAGAGCACAGTTCGGACACGCTGACGCTGATCAAGGCCGCGCGGCACGGGGTGGCGAAGACCTGGCGCGAGCCGGGCGAACGGCCGTGGCTGTACACCAAGGCCGGGCTCGTCACGAACGACCTCGTGCCGCTGTCGCACAGCCCGCGGGCGCTGATCGGCGCCCTGGACCGTGAGCGGTCGGGCCCGCTCATGGCGGCGATGGACGCGTGCAACGCGCGCTGGGGCCGCGGCGCCGTCGTGCCGGCGCGAGCCGGGCTGATGAGCCGGCGCGAATGGAACACCAAGTTCGAGATGCGCACGCCGCGCTACACGACGCAGGTGAGCGAGCTGCCGGTCGCCTACGCCTGAATTGTCACAGGATGCTTGGGTGACCGCTGTGGGTGGGAAACGGCCGGTCCGCTTCTGGGCGGCACATGGGCCGAAGCCGACATGCCGTCCTAACCCTTACTCACATCACAGGCTTGCCGAGTGGATCGAAGAACTGCCTAGGCTTGCCTTCATCATGGCCAAACCGGTGTGCCGTCGAGCCCCGTGGTCTCTGCCAGACCACAGACGAGGTTCGCGTTCTGCACCGCCTGACCGGCCGCGCCCTTGCCGAGGTTGTCGACGGCCCCCATCGCGATCACGAGGTCGCGCTCGGGGTCGGCCGCATAGCTGACGAACGCAAGGTTCGAACCCGTAGCCCACTTGGTCTGTGGTGGCCTGTCGGTCACGCGAACGAATGCCCGCCCAGCGTAGAACCGACGTGCCGCGTCCAGGCACGCGTCCGTGGTGGTGCGACCGCGACAGTAGATGGTGGCGAGGACGCCGCGGGTCATCGGCACCAAGTGCGGCGTGAACACGAGACCTGACGCATTGCCGCCACTCAGCCGTTCGATTGCCTCGGACATCTCGGGCATGTGGACGTGCCGGAGTAGACCGTAGGGCAAGAGGTTCTCGTTGCTCTCGGCGTAGCCGAACTTGCTGTCGCCGCCGCGACCGGCTCCAGAGATGCCGGTCTTGGCATCAATCACGATGTTGCCGGGTTCGATCAGCCCCTCGGCCAGCAACGGTGCGAGCGCGGTCAGCGTAGCGGCGGGAAAGCAGCCGGGGTTGGCGATACGGCGCTGATCCCTGATCTGGTCCGGCCAGACGTCGGCGAGGCCGTACACCCACCCATCGACGAAGCGATGATCGCCACCAATATCGACGACCTTCACGTCCTCCGGCACGCGCGCCAGCGCCTCGGCCGAGGCACCCGTGGGAAGCGAGGCGAACAGCACGTCGAGCTTCGGCAGCGTCGCGGGATCCCACCTCGCGATCACGAGATCAGCGAGCTTGCCCGGCACACCGGGAAACCGTTCCACTAGGCGGCTGCCCGCGCTGGCCTCGCCTGCGGCGTAGACGAGTTCGAACGACGGATGGCTCGCGATCAGGCGCATAGCCTCGCCGCCGCCGAAGCCACTGATCCCGACGATGCCGACGCGGATACTCATGATGGTGTCCTCCAAAGGGTTGGGAGCAGGGGTCTGGGCCAAAAGAAAACCCCCGGAGCCGGGGGGCTGCGGGGGTTCGGGATCGTGTGCCGGGACGGTTCCGGCGGGAGAGGCCTACGGAGAGGCCGTCATTCCGCGGAAGGAAACTGGTCAGCACGCAGCCGAGAAGCCGCCGCAAAAGTGCAGCGGCGTCGGCGTCGGTTGCAGAAGGTCCAGTTCCCGATCATGTCCTGACACCCTGTCGCCCACCGCATCCAACGTCAAGCAGAATGCCTGCCAAGCACCTTGTAAACGCCGTTTGACCGCTTTTGATAAATCCTGGCGTCGCTCCCGTCGCCCGGCGTGGGTCGGGAGCGGGCTGTAGACTGGGGCGGTTCAGAACGATGGGTGGGCCGTGGGTTTCCATATCCGCATTGCAGACGCCGATGATCTCGAACGGCTGAGGGTCATCTCAGCGCAGGCGCGAGAACGATACAGGGCACTTCCCGGGCTCGCTCACATCGCAGACGCACCGCCACTATCCCCAAACCGGTTCGAAGCTTGTCGAGTAGCGGCCGCCATTGACGATGCGAGGAAAGAGATCGTGGGCTTTGCCGCCATGCGAACGCTCGATGGCCCGCTCTATCTCGACAACATCTCGGTTGAACCTGGCTCGTCTGGGCGGGGGATTGGGAAGGCGCTGCTCGATGAGGTCCGCTCGCATGCTGCGAGCCTGAACGCACCGGCAGTGACGCTGACGACGTTCAGGGAGCCGGTCTGGAATGGACCGTGGTTCCGGCGCTATGGCTTCCAAACGATGCCGTTGGAGCGCATCGGGCAGGGGCTACGGGGGGTAATAGATCACCAAGCCCGGACCTTTGATCCAGCCACCCGGGAGACACTGTGGCGGCTGCTATAATGCCGCTTCATGCACCAAGCTGAAGCTGTCGGACGGCCGATGGGTGACCGCTTACGGGAAGACGCCGCGGCTATCTGAATGGCTGGGTTGGGTGGGTTCCTGCCTGTCTGCCTTGAGGCGGCGGATGCACCGAAGCGGACATGGCTATGGCGTCCTCACGCGGCCTACGGCAGGATTGTCTCTGTCTCCCTGCCCTTCAGCGCAAACCCTATCGATGATCAGCGCCACCTTCCAATCGGCGGATAGAGCGGATGCAGCCGCCATTGCCTCGCTTCATGCAAAGAGTTGGCAGGACGCCTATCGCTCCATACTAGATCCGAATTTTCTTGCTGGGCCAATCGAAGCTGATCGTCTCACACTTTGGTCCGACAGACTCGCCGATCCAGCACCGTCTTTGATCGTACAGACCGCCCGAGGCTCAGCCCATCAACTGATTGGTTTCATCGCAGCCTTTCGCGATCACGATCCGCGTTGGGGTAGCTGGGTAGATAATCTGCACGTTGCCCCAGAAATGCGAGGCCAAAAGATTGGGGAACGCCTGCTCCGCTCCATGGCGCAAAATCTTGCCTCTCAGGGCACGGATAATGGACTGTACCTATGGGTGTTTGAGGCCAATCAAGCAGGGCTGCGGTTTTACCAAAGGCTTGGCGGTAAAGTGGTAGAGCACGACACCTCGCGGATCCCCGCGGCGAGCGGGAAGACCATCTTGCGAGTTCATTGGCCTACCCTGTCAGCCTTGGCTTGAAATCAGCGACAGGTAGCATCGTAGCCAACCCATTCGAGCGACCACGAACGGCCGCTATTGAGGGCCCCAAATACCGTTCATTTCGACTGGTTTGGGTCGGTATCGGAAGTGCTGCTTAGGGTGGGGAGCGGAAGTCAGCTACTCGCCTAGGGGCGGACGTTCCGCATCCGACCCAAACCAGACGCCGCGACAATCCCAACTAAGTGCCCATAGCGGACCCGCTGCAATGCGGTCGGGTCTGCTGGAGGGAAGGTACAGATCAGTAGCCGTAGGAATGAACCTCTTACGGCGATGGCTCATCCTTGTTCCGCGCTTTTGCGTGGGCACGCAACGCCGCCAGGACGTCCATTTCGCGACACAGGACCTGCTCGGTTTCGTCAGTATCCTGTCCGTGTAGGATCCTATCCATCAGCAGGGCGGTGTGAGCCCCCGCCCGGGCCTCCGCGGCGATGATGGCGACACGAAGACTCAATCGTTGGGTTTTGGAAATCATTACACGCAATGACGGTCTGGAGGCCGGGTCGGGCCGGCACATAGACGACCGACTGCCAACATCCAAGCCTCGCGTAAAGCCACTGTGTTTGGGGTATGGAACAACCCTCCCGTCAGCGCATTGGCAGGCTCGGCCTTGTGGCGCCTGCCGCAACGCGGCATGCGAGATGCACGATCCCGACGGTTCGTTGGGCCCCGTCCTTTTTGACAACCTCGCTGTGAAGGGTCGTATCAGTGCCGCATACTCGGCAGCCGCTGCAATCTGTTCCCGCCGCCAATACACCTCTCGTGAGTCTCAGGCCCGGCGCCGGCCAACTATTCGAGACCGAGCGGCGCCTCAATGCCGTGCTTAACAACGCCTCGGTCTCTATCTTCCTGATGGATGACCGGCAGCACTGCATCTACATGAACCGCGCCGCCGAGCAGCTGACCGGCTGGACGCTTGACGAGGTTCTGGAGCGCGACTGCCCGCTGCACGACATCGTGCACCACACCTACCCGGACGGCCGGCCGTTCCCGCTGGCGGAATGCGCGATCGATCGCGCCTTCCCGGAGAACAACCAGGAGCGTGGCGAGGAGGTTTTCGTCCACAAGGACGGGCATTTTTATCCGGTCGGCTTCACGGCCAGCCCGATCCGGGACGACGCGGCCAACATCATCGGCACGATCATCGAGGTCCGCGACATCAGCGAGGAAAAGGCCGCGGCCGAGCGCCAACGCCTGCTGATCAACGAGCTGAATCACCGGGTGAAAAACACCCTGGCCACGGTCCAATCGATCGCCGCGCAGACGTTCCGCGGCCAGACCGACCAAGCCGCGCGGGCTGTGTTCGACGCCCGCATGGCTGCGCTGTCGACCGCCCATAACGTGCTCGTCGAGGACAACTGGGAGAGTGCCAGCTTGCGCAGCGTGGTTGAGCGCGCGCTTGCACCGCACCTTCTGGCAGAGGTCGACGTTAACCGCTTCGTGCTAAACGGACCGGATGCACGCCTGCACCCCAAGGTCGCTGTAACTCTGGCCATGGCGCTGCACGAGCTGATGACCAACGCCGCCAAATACGGGGCTCTGTCGGTCCCTGAGGGGCGGGTCGCGGTGACGTGGTCCCTGCAGGCCTTGGACGATGGCCGCGAGCAGCTTGATCTCGCATGGGAAGAGCGCGGCGGCCCGCCGGTCACTCCGCCAACACGCAGAGGCTTCGGCTCCCGGCTTATCGAGCGGCAGCTTCCGATGGAGTTCGACGGCAACGCGGCTATCACATACGCGCCGAGCGGTGTCGTCTGCCGGCTGGAGATCCCATTGACCCAGCTCGGCTGGGTCGGCCAGGAGACACTGGAAGGGCACCCTGCCCGATGAGTTTGCTGGAAGGGCGCCGCGTTCTGCTGGTCGAGGACGAGAGCCTCGTGGCCATGCTCGCGGAGGACATGCTGCTCGACCTTGGCTGTGAGGTCGTGGTGGCCATGCGCCTCGACAAGGCCGTGGATCATGTCCGCACCGGGAAGTTCGACTTGGCCGTGCTGGACGTCAACCTGGGCGACGCCCGCAGCTATCCGGTAGCCGACCTGCTGTTAGAGCGCTGCACGCCGTTCCTGTTCGCGACCGGCTACGGCACGCAGGGATTGGAAGAAGCGTATCGGTCAGCCCCGGTGCTTCAGAAGCCTTATCAAGCGGCGCCGCTGGCGCATCTGCTAACACAGCTCCTCACTTGCGAAGCGCCGATGTGGGGCCGCGACGACGAGAAAGCCGCGGCGTGCGCCTGCCACCGGCCGAAAGGGGAACCCTCCGGAGCGGAGCCTTTCCAGGCCGACCCTGTCCGCTGACGACCCATGCCAGCCACTTCGACCGCCATCGGGGAATTCCAAAAGCAGACGTTCGATGAGCGTCTCATAGGTCTGCATCGCATCGCTTGGCAGATCAGCGAGATGAAAGCGGTGCGAAGTTCTTGAATTTCGCACCGATCGGCTGCCGCCGCCCATACCTGGCGCAGAGAAGGCACCAAGCGCTCGCTTCTCAGCCCCGTAGTTGTAGACCTGTCAGTGGCACACGCAGCGTGCAGCTGACGCCCTCAGTCGGGTAGCTGATGACGACATGGCTGCCGCCCATGCCGCGTTCGATGAGGCGAGAGCCAAACCCCTTACGCTTTGGCGGCACAACCGGCGGCCCGGCCCGTTCCTGCCAATCTATCCGAAACTCAGTGGCCTCGCCCTCACCGACAAGACCCCACCGGACATCGACCTCACCCGTGGCGTTAGAGAGCGCCCCATACTTGGTCGCGTTGGTCGCCAGCTCGTGCAGAACCAGCCCAAGCATCAGCGCCGCGCTCGGCCCGATAAACAAAGTCGGCCCAGACACATGGAAGCGCGTCGCGGTATCCTCGTGCAAAGCGAGTGCGCCTATCACGAGGTCCCGCACGTTAGCGCTTTCAGAGTGTCCGAGCAGCAACACGTCATGGGCTTTGCCAAGCACGATCAGGCGGGCCGCAAGGGCTTCTTGTGCTGCCGACAGGCTCGATGCGTTACGCAGCGTCTGCGTGGCGATCGACTGCACCATGGCGAGGGTGTTTTTGAGCCGGTGGCTCAGCTCGCGGTTGAGCAAGTCCTGTGACGCTTCGGCCGCCTTCCGGTCGGTGATGTCACTGACGGCGACCACCGCGCCGATCGTCGCGCCCGCTTCGTCGTCAATCGCCTCGCCGGAAATCATGATCCAGCACCGCGAGCCATCGGGCCTTTGGTATAGCGCTTCCATGGCGGCTCGCTTGCATTCTCCGCCGGTGATCCGCGCAAGTGGGTACTCGTGTCCGTCAACCTGGCGACCATCCTCATGGAAGGCGACAAACGCGCCATAGGCGTCGCTGGAGGAGGCATAGAGCGTGTCGTGGCCGAGAATTTCGGCGAGGCGCTGATTGCCCATCAGAATGCGACCGGAGGGCGCTTCAGCAAACATGATACCGACCGGCACGGTTTCCATGATCGACTTCAGCCTTGCCTCACCCATGGCGCGGGCGGCATCGACTTGCTTGCGGGCGGTGATATCGATGGCGACACCGGGATAGCGCAGCGGTTTTCCATCGGCATCAAGGAAGCACCGGCCCCGTGCGTGGACCCAAATCAGCGTCCCGTCCGGGCGAAGCAGGCGGTAGTCCTCGCTGAACTCACCTCCGGTATCGAGGGCTTGCTGGATGCGATCGCCGACCCATTCCCGATCGTCCGGGTGGATGCCGTTGACGAAGGCGGCGAGCGGCGCACCCTTGGCGGCCTCCACCGGGTCTACGCCGTACATCTTCGCGAATTGCTCCCCGGCGTAAATCCGGTTGGCCGGGATGTCCCAATCCCACCAACCCAGGCTGCCAGATGCGGCGAACGCAAAGCTCAGCCGTTCCTGTGACGTCCGCAGCGCTTCGCGGGTAGCCCGCATCTCCATGTTGAGCTGGCGCTCGCGCAATACCGTCGTGACCTGCCGGGCCAGGCGTCGCAGCCCGTCCGCCTGCCTAGCGGTCAGCCCCCCGGGCCGGGGCTCATGGTCGATCACGCACAGGCTGCCCAGCACTTGGCCGTTCGGGTGGTGTATCGGCGCTCCGGTATAGAAGCGGATGAACGGCTCACCGGTTACCAACGGGTTGTCCTGTGTGCGCGGATCTGCGGTCAGGTCCGGGATGCTCAGCAGGTCCGGGGCGGACAGCGCATAGGCGCAGACGGAAGCGTTGAGCGCCGTCTCGCAAAGGGGGAAGACCCACCGAAACTGGACTCGCTGGCGAGCGGCGCAGTAAGGCGCGCTCCCCTGTGACTGCAAACGACCCTTTGCCGAAGCGGGGAGCGTCCTCTTACCGGCAGATCAATGAGCCCGAAACTACGACCGGAACGGGTGGGGTGCTGCCAATCCGCGTCCAAATGGCAAATGCATCGAAGCGGACATAGCCGGGGACCGGCCACGACCCGTTGCAGACGGTTGGGCCCCCCTTTGCCGGCAGGACGTCCCGCATGACGGAACACACGAGCATCCACGTGCGTCGCGCTGATCATGTTGGCTTCGCGGTCGCCTTTCTCGACGAGGCCCTTCGTTTCTGGGTCGATGGGCTCGGCGCGCAGCTTGTGCGGACGGGCGAGATGGGGGGCGAATTCCTTGGTCAGGTGACGGGAGCGCACGGAGCGAAGGTGCGCATGGCGATCGTTGCGCTAGCGGATCAGACGATCGAGCTTTTGGAGTATCAAGGTCCGGACCGACCAAGTGTGCCAGCCAAGCCTTTCGACCCGGGCTTCGCGCATCTGGCTCTTGTGGTCGATGACATCGACGCGCTTCTGGTGCGGATCGCCGCCTACGGCTGGAAGGCGCAAGGCATTCCGCAGACGATCGCGAGCGGTGCGCGGGCTGGAACGCGGGTGATCTACGCTGTTGGCCCTGACGGCGCGACGATCGAGTTCATGCAGACGCCAGCCTCCGTTCAGGATCTCTGATGCCGCCGGGCGGGGGACCGCTTGCCATCCCGATCCAAAGTCGACAGGGGCCCGGCGAACGACCGCTTCGGAGAAGCCTTGATGGCACTTCGAACGATTGGGTTGGGTCGCGAGCCGAAGGGCTGCTAGGGGTGGATTTCGGTCGGTTAGCTTCCCGGCGATAATATTGAAAAGCAGACATCGCAGCTGCGCGGTTCAAGGCAGGGGCGATCGTCCGCAACGATTGGTGTTATCGGGGACGGCCCCGGCCCCGAAGCCTGGGCCTGACCATACGGACCGATTCTTTCAGCCGGGGCAGCCATAGTGATACTGGCGGGGATCTCTGTTTTCGAGGTCGGCAGGCACACGATCGGGCTGGGCAAAAACGCCGACGACGACACCTTAAAGATCGTCTATCCGGGTGCCCTTCGATGGAGAGGCGGTCAACGTCTAGCCCGGCCCTATCCATGAGGTGACCACAAGGCAATGGAGCAAGCCGCGCGAAGCTGCCTTGCGGACTCCGGCCATACGCTGCGGCGGCTCGACACCTAGTCCGAACGAAAGTCGGAATGCGAAAGCGCCGCGACGTGCAGCCGCGAGACGATTGCGCACAGCTGAGCTATGAGACGGCAACGATAATCACCTGCGCTGATGCCGAAGCCTCCTTTCTCGCCTCTTCTCGAAGAACCGGCTCGGCTTGACGCCCTCGCTGCCAGCAGCCTCGTCGACACGCCGCCGGAGGCCGAGTTTGACGACATCGCCCAACTGGCCTCGTTGGTCTGCGACACGCCCGTAGCGTTGGTCAGCCTCGTTGCGAGCGACCGGCAATGGTTCAAGGCGCGGGTCGGCTTGCCGATTGCCAAGCCAGCGACCTTCAGGTGCGCTTGCGCGCGAGCGGCGTGCACTACCCACTCCGGGCCAGGAAGCCCGGCGCGCTCGGCGGTCGATGCCTCGGACGTATAAGCGGCCGGAACGCGCGGGCTGATTTCCAGGCGCGGGCGGGCGCCTCGAGGTGATGGGGCCGTCAGCATAGGACTGGGCCATCGTGGCGGCCCGATCAGGGATAGCCTCATCTACCGTTGGACGGGGCACGACAAACCTATCGCCGTCCGGCGATCGGTAGATCATGTATCATGACGAGGGCGATTCGGAGCGCTTGCCGGAAGGACTCGTCGGTCAAGGCCGGGGCCGCTTGTCCGTCGGCGATTGACAGCATCGACGAGCCGATCCGCGCGAAGCGAGCCATCACGGCGTTAACCCGTGCCTCGATTGTCAGGTCGGCGTCAACCTCGTGGTCCAGGGCTCCCAGGCGGTTGAGCGCTGCGTTGACCGTCTCCGCGAGCTCAATGAACTCTTGACCGATATCCTCAAGGACCGTCGCTAACTGGAGTGGCAGGTGGGGCGACGCACACAGCTCGTCCACGAGCGCGGCGTAAAGGGGGAGCGTCGCCTCGCGATAGGTCCGGAAGAACAGGACGCTTCGCGCAGCCGCGGATGGCATTGTCATCTCCTCTGGCTGGAAACTCACTGGAGGACCGGCACCGGCACGTCGGTCGCAGCCGCGCACATAGAGCCGCGCGGGACGTGTAGGCGTGCCCCCGGCCAAGCCGCAAAAGCCGCCTGCGCGATCTGGAGCGTCTGGTCGGTCAGGCGCGCGTAAACCGGCACCAAAGAGCTGCCCTCATATTTCACCGGAAGAGCAAGCGGCTCGGCATCCCAACCCGTCTCCGTGAGGCGTTCAATGAGGGCGGGATGCAACTGAACAAGGAGGCCTTCGAGATCGAGCGCCTCAGCTGCGTAGGCCACGGCGCCGGAAACCACGTTCGAAAAGGCTGTCGCCATGGCCGATTCCCGCATCCGGAGTGCGACCGCGTGGCGTGTCCATTCGTAGATCCGCCGTCCCGTCGGTGCCGGGCGGCCCTGCAGGATTTCGGGATAGAGATGCGAGAGCAGGTGCGGCCGGGTGGTCGGCAGGAGGCGAGCGTAAGCCAAAATCTCCGCGCCCTTCTCGCCGAGGACGTGAAAGCTGTACGGCCCGTCGAATCGGTCGCGCTCGCGGCAATCGGCCTGTCGACAGCCCTCCCATCGGAGATGTTCGACGAAGTACGCATGACGAAAGGCATAGATCCGATTCGCCATCTGCGGATCAGTCGTATCGACATCACCAGATAAAAGCGTGAACATTTTTCGCCTCCTTGAAGATGACCACCGAGATCTTCAAGGGCAGCCGCACGGTCTAGCCGTAAAAATGCGGAGTGCCGCAGGTTACAACATCAGTCTATGATTCCGCGGCGCAGAGCCTCCGCTACGCTCTGAACGCGACTAACCGCGCCCAGCTTGCGCGCGGCACTGATGAGATACTGCTCGACGGTCCGCCTGGAGAGCGACAGGATCACCGAGATCTCCCACGCCGTCTTGCCAACCGCGGACCACTTCAGGCACTCAACCTCGCGACTTGTCAGGTGCGCTGCTGCAGGGGGCTCGTCATCTGCGCTGACCGCCCGGCTCAGGATCGCCCGCGCCGCCGAGAGGGCGTAGATGCCGATTAGGTGCAGCGCGGCGCGCTCGTCGTTTGAGGGCGCGAGCCGTTGCCCGCCGAAGCTGAGGCCCGACTCACCGCCCCCGGCATGATGAAGCGGTACGCAGAAGCCTTCGACCAAGCCGAAGGCCCGCGCCTCCTCAAGCACGATCTGACCGTCGCGACCGCCAGGCGTAACGAGCGCCTCGCGCCAGAGGAAAGGATCGACGCTGCGCCGGATGTGCCGGATGACCGGGTCGACCTGAACGAATCGCTCGGCCTGATAGCGTCGCTCCCACTCAGCGGGCCAACCTGAAAGGGTCGCGCAATCGAGAAGATTCTGTGTCGGCGACCTTGGAAGCCGTCCCATAAAGAAGGTGTCGTAGCCGAAAATGCGCCCACTTAATTTCAGCTCTAGAAGGATATCTTCCAGACAATTGGCGCTACGGAGCTTCGCAACGACCTCGAATGCGGATTGCGGAAAGCATTTCATCGAAGACGATACCCGATCGGGAAAGCCTCCGCTCAGACGATGAAGTATCGCTAAGATTTATTTCTCGACCGCAGCGTCAGCTAGACAACTGCAGGACTGCCTTCCGGTACGCATTTAGTCTACACAAAGACCTGGACCGGCCCGCATTGGAGATGCGGCGGATTCGCAAGACATGGAGTGCAGGCACCCTTTGCCCAGCCAAATACGCCAACAATGAGCGGACCGATGAGTATGCCGACTCTCAACGGACTCGATTTATAAAATTCTGAGACATTCTTGGACGCCGGCGCCCAAACTCCAGAGGATCAGGACCCAGAGCATGAGGCTAACGGCGAGGGCTGCCACGCGAAGCACGAGCGGAGGCCGGGCAGGCTGGAAGCGTTGACGCCGACCAAGACCAGTGGCGTGCTCGGCGAGCCAAGCATCGAACTGCTCCTGAGGAGTGGCTTTCGAATCGCACGCCATGACCTCAGCGCTACGCCGGTCAATTCGATCCGTCCATCTGCTTGATGGACCCAAAGCCACCGCTTTCCGCTCCACTGGTGGGGCAAATGGTGGGGCAACTCATACGTGAAGCTGAAAAAGCCTTACGCTTCAACGAACCCTGGCGGAAGGGGTGGGATTCGAACCCACGGTGGAGTTGCCCCCACGGCGGTTTTCAAGACCGCTGCCTTAAACCACTCGGCCACCCTTCCGGACGGGTCTGCGGCGTTACGGTTACGGCCGCGGCGGAGGCTGCGTCAACAGGAGAACAACCGGTTGACCTTCCGAAGCATTCCGCCTATCTCACCGCCCACGCCCGGCGCCGCTCGATACGGAACGGGTTTCGCCCAGCCCCATCCGGTAGGGATGCGCTCGGCTGAAGGCTTTGGGGGATAGTTTAACGGTAGAACGGTGGACTCTGACTCCTCTAGTCCTGGTTCGAATCCAGGTCCCCCAGCCACCTGTCACCGCTCCGTAGTTTCCGCTAATGGTCAGATCGCCGGTCCCGGCCGCGCAAAAGCCTTGCGCTCTGAGGCGCGGAGGCCCGTTAGAACGAGTAGTTCCGACCAAGTTTCGGCGTGACACCGCGATGCCCCTCGGCCGCAGCCCGCACGGCTGCGAGACCTACGCCGACCCGAAGCGATGCCCTGCATCTACCCCGCACCTCTCCTGTCGGCGCAGAGTGACCCCGTTGCGTTGAGCGGCGGCCCCGGCCGGGAAGATGATCGTCGGCGCTTGGCCTCCGCTTTACGGATTCAGTGGGGCCCACCTGCGAGCGACCAACCCGCGTCGGATCGACGGTCCGCCGCGATACCGCGCGTACTCCCTGACCGCGTCTGCCGTCAGGCGGCCGGGGCCGTGAGCTTGGACCGCACGCCGAGGACTTGGTGCAGGATGCGCCCGAGTTGCTCGGCCGAATAGGGTTTGTGCAGCAACGCGAATCCGTGGTCGCTTTCCTGGGCGAGCACGTGGCTGTACCCCGACGTGAGGACCACCGGCAGATCCGGCCACCGCTGCTGCAGCTCACGCGCCAGCGCGACGCCGCCCATGCCCGGCATGACCACGTCGGAGAAGATCAGATCGAACCCGTCACCGTCGCGACCCAGCCGGTCCAACGCTTCCTCGGCATTGCCGGCCCATGCCGTCCGGTAGCCCAGATCCTCCAGGATCTGGGTCGCGAACTGGCCGACTCCGATATTGTCCTCGACGACCAGGATGCGTTGACCCGAGCCCAGCGGGGCCAGCCCCATTTCCTGGATGCGCTCACCGGACGACAGATCGGACGCAGCCACCTCGGGTAGATAGAGCGTGAATGTGGTGCCCCGGCCGACGACGCTCCGGACATCCACGTCGCCGCCCGACTGCTTGGCGAAACCGAAGACTTGGCTCAACCCGAGACCCGTGCCTCGACCAACCTCCTTCGTGGTGAAGAAGGGCTCGAAGATCCGCTCGATCCGGTCCGGCAAAATGCCGGTCCCCGTGTCGGTCAGGGAGACCGCCACGAACGGCTTCTCGCACCCTGCATGGCCGCGAACAGCCGGCAGCGCCGCCCCCCCGGTGACCCGGAGGATGAGCGTGCCTTCACCGTCCATGGCATCGCGGGCGTTGACGGCCATGTTGACCAGGGCCGTTTCGAACTGGCTCACATCCGCCCGTACATGACAGGCGGTGTCCGGCACCTCGATCAGAACCTGCACGCGTGCGCCGGTCAGCGTGTCGAGCATGTCGGCGATCGCACTCACCCGCTGCCCGGCGCTGAACACCTCCGGCTTCAGCGCTTGACGGCGCGCGAAGGCGAGGAGCTGGCCGGTCAGCTTGGCGGCCCGGTCGACCGTCTCGGAGACCGCGTCGAGGTAGCGGCGCTTGCGGACCTCCGGCAGATCGGGCCGACGCAAAAAATCGACGGATGAGCGGATGATGGTCAGAAGGTTGTTGAAGTCGTGCGCCACTCCGCCCGTAAGCTGGCCGACCGCCTCCAGCTTCTGGGATTGGCGCAGGGCTTCCTGGGCCAGGACCAGCTCGGCCTGATCGCGTAACCGCTTTGTCACGTCCATGACGAACTGATAGCAGCCCGTGCGCTCGCCATCCGCACCGCGCAGGGTGCGGAAACTGATCTCATAGGCGGGGCGGACGCGTCCGGGATCGCCGAACTCCTGGACGAGGGTGATCTCCTCGCCGGCCAGCCCGCGTCCCCAACCCGCTTTGACCTGCGCCTGGTGTTCAGGCTGATCGGCCAGAAGGTCGAGCATGTTGTCGCCGACCTTCGGCCGTACGCCATAGATGCGCTCGAACTCGTCCGCATTCGCCTTGTTGATGGCCAGGATGTTGTAGTTGAGATCCGACGCCATCACCATGATGTCGGTTCTTTCGACGATCGTGGCCAATAGATTGCGCTCGGCCGTGCGCTCCGAGACCTGAAGTTCGAGCGTCTCGTTGAGAAGCTGTAGGCGGCGCTCGCTTTCGGCCAGCCGTTGCTCCGCCTCCCGGCGATGGCTGAGATCCGCCGTGACGACCAGCAGGTTCTTGAACCTGCCCTGCCCATCGTCGAGACGTCTGACGCTGCTGCTCGCCCAGATGGACGTGCCGTCGGGACGACAGTAGAGCTTGTCGAGGGCGGAACTCTGCCCGGTCTCGAACGCCTGCGCGATCGTCGCCAAGCTCTGCGGGATATAGGCCGGATCGGTCACATCCGCGACGCCGATCGAGAGAACCTCGTCTGCAGACCGTCCGAGAATGCGGCACATCTCCGTGTTGACCCGACGATAGCGGCCGCTCGCATCCACCTCGGACAGGCCGACGGACGCAGCCGAGAAGATCGCCGCCAAACGCTCCTCGCTCTCGCGCAGCGCCACTTCGGCACGGGCCCGCTCGGTGGCAGCCTTGACGCGCTCGCCGACCTCCCGGATCAGGTTGCCTTCCGCGGGCGTCCAGGCGCGCGGGGTCGCGCTCTGCACCGCGAGCAGGCCGACCCATTCGTCACCCCGAAACAGAACGACATCGACGAAGGCGCCGACCTGGCGTGACCGTAAGCCCGCCCGGGCTTCGACAGTGAACCGGGGATCCGAGGGCACGTCGTCGACCGCGACGACCACGCCGTCGCGGTAGGCTGCCAGCAGGTCCGGGCCGAACGCCGCCAGCGAGTGCTCGCCGATGATCGAGCCGACGCCGTGGACGTACTCGCGTTCGACCGTCATCAGGCTGCCGGCGATCTCGGCGTAGAATACGCGGCTCGCACCGACCCGCTCGCCCAGACGCCGGGCGGCCACTTCGACGATGTCGGTGGGCGTGTTCAGCGGCCGAAGCGCGTCGCTCAGATCCAGCAGGAACGATTGTCGCTCCTCGTTCTCGCGGAGCGTCGCATCCGCCTCCTGCCGCTCCCCCTCGACGAACCGTTGGTCCGCGATCTCAGTGCAGGTGCCGTACAGGCCATCCACGCGCCCGGCCGGATCGCGGATGGGCACGTAGGACAACGAGAACCGGCCCCCGTCGGGCGACCTCACGACGTGTTCGAACGCGGCCGTGTCAACGGAGCGACCGGAGCAGGCCTCGTCCACGAAGGATCCAAGCTCGGCGCCGAGGTCGTGCCAGACCTGGAGATAGTCGCGACCGAGCGCGGACGGATGCGTGGCACCGAGAAGCCCGACAAAGGAATCGTTGTAGAGGAGCCTGCGCTCGGGCCCCCAGATGACGAAGGTCGGCTGCCTCGAACCGAGCATGACGCCTGTCAGCGTCGTCAAGGATGGCGGCCAGGTCGCGGGATCACCGAGCGGTGAGGCGTCCCAGTCGTGCGCGCGCATGAGCGCGCCCATCGCGCCACCGTCCATCAGGCAGGCTGGGATGCACATCGTCACGTTCGAACTTCTGTGCATCACGGCGTGGCGCTGTTTCACGGGGCCTCAGGGATTGACCGAGCGGACTGCTTCCGCGGTTGAGCCTGAACGATCGCGCGTATGCGCCGCCATGACGGCGCGCCGAACGACCCTTCAGTTGCCGCCCTGAGAGAAGGCAGGCCCGTTCACCGTGTTGGCCGTGACACGCGACAGGCTCGTGCATCCAACACCCTAGAGCGGTCTCATGGCGAGCCGAGGTTGTCAAAGCCATGGACGGCTGACCGGCGGCGCAATCGCCAACCTTTGAGAGTCGTCGCGCGCCGGAGATCTGGCGATGCCGTTCGGCGTGGTGCGCCCGCTCCATCTCCCGATCCTGCCGCCCCCGCCAGGTCGCGGGCGCCAGCGAAGATCGTCCTTCCCGATGCGCCAGCGGAACGCCGCCATGCGTGACCGAGCCGCTCCGACCGGCGATTCCACAATCCTGGGGATCGGCCGAGCTTCAGACCTCTGCGCGAGGACGCGGATGCCGGTTCGGCACGAGGTTCCCGGCGGCATCGGGATGACCCTTCTCATCCCTGCAGGCCACGCCCGCCTGGTCAGGGCGGCCTCGGAGGCCTCATCGGCTGGGTCGAACCAGGCCGCGCCGTCTCGCCTCAGCGCGCCCGGCGCCGCGGCTCGGGGTCGTGACAATGCATCTTCGGCGGTGCCGTCGCACAATCGATGGAACAGGTCTGATCGCGCCGGCAGATCCATTGCAAGGCCCCCGTCTTCATACAGGAGCCGGAGCAATGACGGTGCGGGCCATCCATCGGTTCGACGAAGGTGGCCGGCGCGTCCGGCGACCCCGCACTCGGCTGCACGGAGCCGGCAAAGGCGAATGCCGGAAGGATCAGGAGGGCCGACACGCGACGTCTCATCAGACCGCCCTCCCCGATCGGCAGCCACCCTCGGCTGCCGGAGCCCCACGATAGGGCGACACAGGAGGTTACCGGCGTTCGGAGATCGCGAATGCAGGGATCATCAATGACAAGTCATTTCATCCGGCTCCGCGCAGGGGCAGCCACGATGCATCTCCTGGCCGGCAATGCTTGATTCGTGCTCGCGTCGGCCGGCGAGAGCCGGAACGGCGGGACCCTCCGGCGGTACATGCGTCCGATTCAACACAGCGAGGCGTGGCCGGGCTGCTGGAGCACGGATGTCGTCGTTGGGCAGGCTCCGCATAGCCCTGTGCAGGACACGCCGGCCTTCACGAGGGCGACGCTCGCAGGACGCGACGGTCCAGATTGACGGCATCGCGCCCCGCCCGAAGCGTCAGCCCCCGGAGCGGATCGGTCTCCGCGACCGGGGGTCTCGCGGCGGCCTCAGTGGCTGCCGCCGAGATAGGCCGCCCGGACGGCCGGATCGTTGCGCATTTGCTGCGCCGGGCCCTGGAAGCGGATCCGACCGTTCTCGAGCACATAGGCGTGGTCGGCGACGCCGAGCGCCGCCATGGCGAACTGCTCGACGAGCAACATGGTGACCTGCTCGGCCTTGAGCAGGCGGATGATCCGGAACACCTCCTCCACGAGCTTCGGGGCGAGGCCCATCGAGGGCTCGTCCAAGAGGAGGATCTCGGGCCGCAGCATCAGGGCCCGGCCCATCGCGAGCATCTGCTGCTCGCCGCCCGAGAGGGTGCCGGCAAGCTGCGTGCGCCGCTCCTTCAGACGGGGAAACATCTCGAAGGCGCGCTCGCGGTCGGCCGCGACGTCGCCCTTCGGCCGCGCCCCCGTCAACCGGGGAAACGCGCCCAGGGTCAGGTTGTCCTCCACCGAGAGCGTCGGGAAGACGCGGCGCCCCTCCGGCGAGTGCGCGAGGCCGAACCGGGCGACGTCGTGGCTTTCGAGGCCGCCGATCTCGCGCCCGTTGAGGCGGATCGAACCCGCCCGCGGGCGGATCATGCCCGACAGGGCGCGCATCGTGGTGGTCTTGCCGGCGCCGTTCGAGCCGATCAGCGCCACGACCTGCCCCTTCGGGACCGCGAAATCGAGGCCGTGCAGCACCTCGACCTGGCCGTAGCCGGCCGACAGACCCGTGACCTCAAGCATGGGTCAACTCCTCGTCGGCGACCGGGCTGCCGAGATATGCCTCGATCACCTTCGGGTCCGCCTGGACCTCGCGGGCGCTGCCCTCGGCAATCTTGTGGCCGAAATCGAGGACGCTGACGCGGTCGCACAGGCCCATGACCACGTCCATGTGGTGTTCGATGAGGATCACCGTGATGCCGGCGTCTCGGATCTTGCGGATGATCGCCGTCAGCTCGGCGATGTCGGGGGCGGTGAGGCCGGCGGCGGGCTCGTCGAGGAGGAGCAGGACAGGATCGAGGGCGAGCGCGCGACCGATCTCGAGGAGGCGCTGCTTGCCGTAGGGCAGGTTGCGGGCCTCCACCTGCGCCAGGGCGCCCAGGCCGACGAAGTCGAGGATCGCCATGGCGCGGGCGCGCTGCTCGCGCTCTTCCCGACGGCGGCGCGGCGTGCCGAGGATCGCGTCAAACAGGGTGCCGCGGAACCTGTGGTGGAGCCCGACCAGCACGTTCTCCAGCGCCGTCATCTCCCGGAAGAGCTGCACGTTCTGGAAGGTGCGCGCCACGCCGGCCGCCGCGATCTCGGAGGGCGTGCGCCCGTCGAGGCGCTTCGAGCCTTGGCCGCGGGCCAGGGTCACGCTGCCGCCGGTCGGCCGGTAGATACCGGTCAGCACGTTCATCATCGTGCTCTTGCCGGAACCGTTCGGTCCGATCAGGCCGTGGATCGTGCCGGGCCGGACCGTGAGGTCGACGCCGGCGAGGGCCTTGAGGCCGCCGAACTGCATCAGGGCCTGCTCGACGGTGAGCAGCGGGTCGGCACCCCGGCCGCCGCTCTGGACGCTGAGCGCCGCCCCCTCGGCGTGGAGGCTCTTGCCCTCGGCGGTGTGGGCCGGCCGGAGCGCCGGGATCTTCTCTCGGACGAAGCCGACGATCCCGTCCGGCAGGTAGTACACCACGAACAGGATCATCAGACCGAAGACCGTCAGGCGGAAGTCGGTCACGGATTCGAGCGCCAGGGTCGCCGGGAAGAAGGCGAGGCAGAGCCCGACCGGCACCAGCAGGGCGAAGCGGTCCTCCCGGCGCCGGAGGAAAGCGAGGACGCCCACGATCAAGGCGGCAAGGGCGATGAGCCCCGCCATGATCCGCACCAGCTCGATATCGGCCAGCACGTTGGGCATCATCACGACGATCGCGGCCCCGATGATCGGCCCCGCCCGGGATTTGCGCCCGCCCATCGTGACGGCAAGCAGGAACAGCACGGTCAGCTCGAAGCCGTAGGAGTTCGGAGCCACGTAGCGCTCCGACCACGCGAACAGCGCACCGGCGAGACCGGCAAGGGCTGCCGAGATCACGAAGGCATAGACCTTGTAGCGGTAGACGCTGACGCCCATGCAGTCGCAGGCGATCGGCGAGTCCCGCAGCGCCTCGAAGGCGCGGCCGTAGGGAGAGCGCACCACCCGGTTGACGACCAGGATTGTGGCCAGCAGCGCGACGCAGACGAGGTAGTAGAATTCGAGCTTGCGCCCGGCTGCACCCCACGGGGCCTGGAGGCCGAGGAGCGAGAAGTCGAGGACGCGGGCCGGCGGCAGGGTGATGCCGAGGGGGCCGTTGGTCAGGGGCGTCAGCTCGTTGATGAAGATCTGAATGATGGTGCCGAAGGCCAGCGTCACCATGGCGAGGTAGGGACCGGTGACCCGCAGCGCCGGGACGGCGAGCAGCACGCCGAAGGCCGAGGTCACGCCGATCCCGGCCAGGATGCCCCACCACACGCCGAGCTTGAAGTGCAGGAACAGCACCGCGGCCGCGTAGGCGCCGACCCCGAACAGGCCGGCATGCCCGAGACTGACTTGTCCGGTATAGCCGACCACGATGTCGAGCCCGAGAATCAGGATCGCGTAGATGGCGATCACCACCACGAGGTGGATGTAATACGAACTCGTCACCACGTGCGGGAAGGCGGCGAGACAGACCACCAGCAGCACGGCGCCGAGGGCGCCCACGTGGCGGGACAGGCTCGGCGCGGCGGTCGGGACGGGCGCGTCGGCGGGGGCGAGGGTCTGCGCCATGGCTCAGGCTGCCGGGAGAGATGCGCGGGCGGTCACGGTCAGACCTTCTTGATGACCGCCTTGCCGAACAGGCCGACGGGGCGAATGGAGAGGACGACGAGGAGCAGGATCAGGCCCGGCACATCCTTGTAGCCGGTCGAGATGTAGAAGCCGGTCAGCGTCTCCGCGACACCGAGGATCAGGCCGCCGACGATGACGCCGAGGCCGGATTCGAGGCCGCCGATGATCGCCACCGCGAAGGCCTTCAGCGCCAGCACGGAGCCCATCGTGGCCCCGGTCAGCGTCACGGGCGCCACGAGCACGCCCGCGAAGGCCGCCGTCATGGCGCTGATCGAATAGGACAGGGTGATCACCTTCTGGGTGTTGATGCCCATCAGACCGGCGGCGTCGATGTCGTTGGAGGTGGCGACGACCGCCTTCCCCCAGATCGACTTGCGATTGAAGATCTCGACCGCGAGCATCATCAGCAGCGCCCCCGCGACGATCAGCAGTTCCATCGGCAGGATGCGGACGCCGCCCACTTCGAGGGCAGTCTCGGGGAGTGGCGAGGGAAATTTCAGGTCGTCGCGGCCCCAGACATTCTCGGCGACGTTCTTGAAGATGATGCCGAGGGCGATGGTCGCCATGATCCATCCGTATTCGGACTTGATCTTCACGGCCGGGCGCACGCCCAGGCGCTCGACCACGGCCCCGAGGGCGAAGCCGAAGACGAGGACCAGGGGGATCATCAGCCAGTAGCCGACGAAGGGCACCAGGGTCAGGCCGAACAGGGCCCCGAGCGCCAGCGCCTCGCCCTGGCCGAAATTGAGCGTCTTCGAGGTCGCGAAGGTGAGCTGATAGCCGAACGCGATGGCGGCGTAGATCATGCCGACCGCGACGCCTGAGGCGATGAGCTGAAGCAGGATGGCCATGGATGCGTTGTCACCGGAGGGTCGTCCGGCCGCGCGGCGCGCGCCGCGGGACCGATATGCGACGTGCCGGCAGGCTGGAGTGCCGCCGGACTCTGGGGCACCCGCGCCCGGGTGGGCGCGGGCGTCGGGACCTCAGTTCGAGGACTTCTCCTTGACGCGGACGACACCGGCGTTCTTGGCGTCCTCATCCTTGGCGTAGACGATCTTGCCGTCCTGCACCTTCCCGAACACGACCATGTTGCGCGAGATGGCGTTGTGGTCCTTGGCGGTGAAGGGCTTGTCGTAAGTGGTGACGACGCCCTCGACCTTCTCGTTCAGGTTCTCAAGGGCGGTGCGGATCTTCGCGCCGTCGGTGCTGCCCGCCTGCTTGATCGCCGCGGCGAGGAGGTAGATCGAATCGTAGCCCTGGGCGCCGGCCACGGGGGTCGGGATCTTCGTGACGCCGTAGGTCTTGTAGTAGTTCTCAAGGAAAGCCTTGCGCTTCGGCAGCGTCTGGTCCTCGATGAACGTCTGGGGCATGACCACGCCGTTGCCGTTCGCGCCGGCGATGTCGATGAAGCTCTGCATCGAGGACGGCCAGCTGGTGATCATCGGCACCTTCCAGCCGAGCTTGGCCATGCCGTTGGCGATCTGGGCCAGCTCCGGCCCGATCCCGTAGGCGAGGATCACCTCGGCGCCGGCCTGCTGCGCCTTGAGCAGCTGGGCCGTCATATCGACGTCCTTGATGTTGAACTTCTCGACCGCGACCGGCTTCACGCCCTTCGTGCCGAGATACTTCTCGATATCCTCACGGCCGAGCTGGCCGTAATTGGTCGAGTCTGCGAGGATCGCGATCTTCTTATGGCCCTGCGCGAGGGCCTCATCGACCATCAGGCCCGCCTGCAGCACGTCGTAGGCCGAGTTCCGGAAGACGTAGTTCGAGTCGTAATCCGGCTCTTTGAACTGATTGGTGATGATCGTCCCGGTGGCAACGTTGTTGAACACCGGGATTTCGGCTTCTTGGTAAAAGCGTTGGGCCGCGAGCGCGACGCCGGTGTTGATGAACCCGACCGTCGCGACCACCTTCTCCTTATTGATCAGCTCTTGCGCGACTTGCGCACCGACCTCGTTCTTGGCCTCGTCGTCGCGCTCGACGAGTTGGATCGGCCGACCGAGGACACCGCCGGCCTTGTTGATTTCGGCAGCGGCGAGCTTGGCGCCGTCGCGCATTGAGACGCCCATCGAAGACGATCCCCCGGTATAGGGACCGCTCAGCCCGATCTTGATCGGATCCGCAGCCCATGCGGGGGCCGACAACATCGATAAGAACAGCACCGCAGCTGCTGCGCGACTTGCGAAGACCATCGTTCCCTCTCCAAGCTCCCGCTCGCGCGGCATGCCCTTCACCGTGGCACTCTGCCGACGACGTCTCATTGAGTCAGGTCGGGCCGTCAAGCTGATGCTCTGATGAATCCAGAACGAATAATAAAGATTGTACCGATCTCTCCGCAGGATGAGCAACACAGGAGAAGAATCCAGCCCTGCCGACCGGGCGAGCGGATTAAAGGGCGACCGGACTCGTAGTGCGCCGACATCCGGCACGGCGCGCTCTGCGGCGTCCGCAGGGCCTCGAGCCCAGCGCCGTCAGGGCGGATGCGGCGCGGTCTCATCGGGGCGCGCCCCTCCCGGTCGTCGCCGATGCACAGGGCGTCCAGCGCCGTATGGGACCCGCGCATTGACGCGCCGCAGTCCGGCCGCATAGATCGCCCCATGCGCCGGCGGCAGCCTCGAACGGGTAGAGGGCGCGCGATCATTGGCTTGGTCGCGCTCTACGCGCTGCTGCTTCAAGCCTTTCTGGGGCTCGCCACACCGAGCCGCGCCCTGGACGGTCCGGGCGAGGTGCTCTGCGCCGGGCATTCGTCGGGCGAGCCGGCGAGCAAGAGTGTGCATGTCCATGCGTGCTGCACGGTCGTGCAGGCCGGGACGCTGACGCTGCCCCCCATCGATCCGGAGGCGGCGGCCTGGCCCTCCGCGCCGACCTCGCTGTGTGCGTGGCGCCCGGAAGCCGAGATCCCGACGACGGGACCTCCGGCCTATAACGGAACCGCGCGAGGTCCGCCCGCGGCCTGACGATCCCGATCCCGATCGCTCAGGCCCGGACCTCTCCTCATGTCGATTGTTCTGCACGGCAGCGCCCCCGCGTACGGGGCGACTGCTACTGGACGACTGTCCAGCGACGCCTTCTACCGGGCCGTCTGGCGCTGGCACTTCTACGCGGGCCTTCTGTGCCTGCCCTTCCTGATCAGCCTGTCGGCGACCGGCGCGCTCTACCTGTTCAAGGATGAGATCAACGGCAGCCTGTTCGCGTACCGGACCAAGGTCGCCCCCCAGGCGATGGCGCCGCTCGGCCCGGATCGCCTGATCTTCAATGCGCTGCAGACGGTGCCGGACGGCGCGCCCGTCACCTACGTCGATCCCGCCGCCCCGGACGCCGCCGCGCGCGTAACGGTCGCGGTGGGCGATCGCCGCATCCACGTCTACCTGAACCCCTACACCGGCGACGTGCTCGACCGCGTCGGCTCCGATCGCGAGTTCATGGCGGTGGTTCGGGGGCTGCACAGCCTCGCCCTGCTCGGCTCGCTGGCGAATGCCGTGATCGAGATCGTCGCGGGCTTCGCGGTCATCCTGGTGGTGACGGGCACGTATCTCTGGTGGCCCCGCGGGCGGAGCGGCGGCGTCGTCACCGTTCGCGCCACGCCCCGCCGGCGCGTGTGGTGGCGCGATCTCCACGCCGTCACCGGATTCGTGGCCGGCGGCGGTCTGCTCTTCCTCGCGCTCACCGGGTTGCCTTGGTCGATCTGGTGGGGGCAGCAGCTCCGCGCATGGTCGAATGCCGCCGGCCTCGGCCAACCGGCCGCGCTCTGGGCGAACCGGCCGGTCTCCACGATACCCCTGCGCGACAGGCTCGAGGATGCGGGCTGGACCCTGCAGGACGCGCCCATACCGCGCTCTGCACCGCCTGCCGCAGCGGGCGCGGGCATTGGAATCGACGAGGCCGTCGCAAGTCTCGGACGCATGGGGATGCCCCACGGCTTCGAGCTGGCGCTGCCCGTCGGCGCCGACGGGGTCTACGCCGCCGCCATCTACCCGCGCGACGTCACCCGGCAGCGGGTGATCACCCTCGACCAGTATTCCGGGCGGCCGCTGGTCGACGTCCGCTTCGCCGATCTCGGCCCGGTCGGCCGGGCGATCCAATACGGCATCGGGATCCACAAGGGTGAGCATTGGGGCCGCGCGAACCAGTTCGCGATGCTGGCCTTCTGCCTCGCCACCATCCTGCTCGCCGTGACGGCCGGAACGATGTGGTGGAAGCGGCGCCCGGCCGGCAGCCTCGGGGTGCCGCCGTGGCCGCCTAACCGGCGGGTGCGGGTCACCGTGACCCTGATGATCCTCGGGCTCGGGATCCTCTTCCCGCTGACCGGCCTCGCGATCGCCGGGATGCTCGGTCTCGATCTCGGCGTGGATCGGCTCCGAAGGCGCGGGATGAGCTGATCCGGAGCGGACGGGCGCCATGCCCGTGCGGACCCGTTCTCGTCTGACGCGCCGGCGCCCGGGCCTTCTGGGTGCGGGGCTGATCGTGTGCGCGCTCTGGATCCAGGCGCTGGCACCGGCCGTGGCCATCCGGATGGCGCAGGCGCCGTGGGCGCTGCCCGGCCAGATCCTGTGCGGGCATGGGCCGGATCAGGCGACGGAAGTCGCCATCGGTCCGCATGCGCCGGCACTGACGGGCTGCGGCCTCTGCGGGCTGTGTCGGGCCGGCGCCGTCCCGCCGCTTCTTCCGACGGTGGTCGGCCTCGCCCGTCGCCTGCGCTGGCATGCGGTGACGTGGCCGATCCCGCCCCCAAAGCCCATCGTCTCGGTCCACCGCATCCCCGGCCAACCGCGAGGGCCGCCCCGTTTCGCCTGATCGCCTGCCCATGCCCGCGGCCCCGCCGCTTGCCCCACCGATCAGACGAGTCCTCCGATGCCCCCCGACCAGACCGCCTTGCGCGGCCGCGCCCTCGCGCTTCTGCTTGCCGGTACCCCCCTCCCCGCCCTCGGCCAGACCGCGGTGACGCTGGACGAACTCTCCGTGGAGGGCGAAGCGGCGCGGTCTGCGGGCCGGACCACGGCCCCGCCTTTCGGCGTGGCCGCGCCCCCCGGCGCAGCCCCCTCGGTCATCGAGCATCCGGTGGGCGAGATCGTCACTGGCATCGGCCGGGACGGCACCATCGCGAACCGGCCGGCGACCAGCATCGGATCGGTCCTGGTGAACAGCCCGGGCGTCACGGTCCGGCAGGGCAATGGCGGCCGGGACGTGGTGATCTCGATCCGCGGCAACAACGCCCGCTCCACCGGCGTGATCAAGAACACCGTCGTTCTGGAGGACGGCTTCATCCTGACCCAACCGGACGGGGCGTCGCGCTTCGACCTCACGGACCCGCGGGCCTACAGCCGGATCGACGTGTTCCGCGGGCCGCAATCGCCCCTCTTCGGAAATTACGCCACCGGGGGCGCGCTCGCGTTCCGGACGCGGACCGGGCGGGAGATCGACGGCTACGAGATCGGGGTGGATGCCGGCAGCTTCGGCTACCTCAGCAATTACTTTACCGTCGGAGGCGTCAGCGGTCCGTTCGAGATCAGCCTGTTCGCGAGCGACGTCCGCGCCAACGGCTATCAGGACCATGCGAGCTATGACACGCAGACCATCAATCTGCTCGCGAGCTACACCCCAACCCCGGACAACCGCTTCACCCTCAAGGTGATCAACAACACCCTCGACGCCAACCTTCCCGCCCGCTCGTCCCTGGCCCAGTACCGGATCAACCCGTACCAGCGCGGCTGCGCCGCCGCCGCAAGCGCGGCGGCCGGCTGCACCACCTTCAACCTGTTCCGGAACGGAGCCTTCGGCGCGACCGTGCCGGTGACGGCGGATGAAGGCGGCTTCGGGCGCAACGACCGCCGGACCATCGTGGCGGCCCGCTGGGAGCACGACATCGACGCCTTCACCACGTGGCGCACGCAGCTCGGCTTCGACGAGCGCAACTTCGATCAGCCCTTCTACCAGACATCGTCGCGGGGCTCGTATCCGTCCTGGAATTTCCTGACGGACCTGACCCGGCGGGGGGATCTGTTCGGTCTGCCGGCGACCGGCTACGTCGCGCTGGCCTACAACGCGATCGACAACCACATCACGACGTTCAACCGGGCGCCCTATGACGGCCCGCGCCTGGGGGCGCTGATCGGCGATCAGACGGCGGTGCAGTCGAATCTCGGCGGCCGGGCGCGGCTCGAACTCGCCCTGTCGGACCAATGGACCGGCGTTCTCGGCCTCAGCGCCGAGAGCACCTCCATCACCGGCCGCAACCTGGCCTACAGCTACGCGGCGAGCGGCGCGACGCGGACAGTGGCGGACGCGAACCGCTCCTTTCTCAACGTCGCCCCGGAACTGGCGCTGGTCTACCGGCCGGATCCGGCCTGGGCGCTGCGCGGCCGGGTTGCCACCGGCTATACGACGCCGGCCGCGAGCAACCTGTTCATCACCCCAGCCGGACTTCCGGGCAACAACACCCAGCTCCAGACGCAGGAAAATCTGGGCTTCGATCTCGGCGCAGAGTGGAGTCCGGTGACGGATCTTCGCTTCAGCGTCACCGGCTTCTACGAGTTCTTCCGCAACGAGCTGGTCACGCAATCGCCGGGGGCGGGCCTCCTCGCCTACACGTTCAACGCGCCCGCCTCGGAGCATCGGGGGATCGAGGTCGGCGCCGACTGGGCCTTCGCGCCCGGCTGGCGCGGAACCCTGGCCTACACGTTCGACGACCAGATCTACACCCGCTACACCGAGCAGCTCAGCGCGGGCAGCCTGACCCGTCGGTTCGACCGGGCGGGGAACCGGATCCCCGGCGTTCCGGCCCACCAGCTGCTGGCCCGCCTGGGCTACGACGTGCCGAGCGGGCCGCTCGCCGGTCTCGGAGCCTTCGTGGAGACGGTGGTTCAGGGCGACTTCTACCTCGACAATGCCAATTCGCTGAAGGCGCCGGGCTATGCGATCGTCAACGCCAACCTGCACTACGCCACGGACCTGACCGGCGGATACGCCAAGCGGCTCAGCGTCTACCTCGAAGTGCGCAACCTGTTCGATACGACCTACGTGGCCTCCGCGCAGAATCTCGCCAACGGGATCAGCGCCACGACCGGCCTCCAAAACGGGGCGGCGGTGCTGGCGACGACGACCGGCTCGATCTTCGCGGGGGCTCCACGGAACATCGTCGGCGGGATGCGGCTGGCATTTTGAGCGTTGCCGGCGGGCCGGCGCGTGGTGTCAATGCCGAGCTTGCACTATGCTCCGGCGATCGATCGCGGGGGCCGGGCCGATGCGCGCGGTCCGGGCCGCGCGGCGCGGGCCGTGGGCGGAGACTTGGCGCGATGGTCGGATGAGGCGGCGCACCGTAATCGCTGGATTGGCGCTGGCCGGATGGCCACGCATCGCCGGAGCGCAGACGCAGGCCCACGTGGCGGCGCTCTGGCCGTTCACGGAAAGCGATGACGAAGGTCGCGCGCTCGCGGAGGCGTTCAATGCCGCCCTGCGCGACCAGGGGCATCCGGATCAGCCCGTCGATCACCGCTGGGGCGGTGCCGACCCCGAGCGGACGCGGATCCTGGCGACCGAACTCGTCGCCGCAAGGCCGCCGGTCATCTTCGCTTATCTGAATGCGCAACTCTCGGCCGTCGCGACGGCGACCCGAACGATTCCGATCGTGTTCGTCGGCGCCTCCGATCCGGTCGGGTTCGGTTACGTGGAGAGCCTCCAACGCCCGGGGGGCAACATCACGGGCTTCACCCTCTACGAGGCGCCCCTGGGTGGAAAATGGGTGGCGGCCCTTAAGGAAGCCGTGCCGAGCATCCGACGCGTCACGCTCCTGTCGAATCCGAGCACCGAGATCCGGGGCAAGAACCTCTACGCCGAGCCGTTCCGCAGCACCGCGGCCGCGCTGGGAATCGAACCCACGGTCGTAAAGGTCGAGAAGACTGCCGACATCGATCCTGTCGTCGCAGATCTCGCGCGACTGGGGCACGGGGGGCTGATCGTCGCGCCCGGGACATTCAGCGAGGCCAACGGCGATCGCATCGTCGCGCTGACGACGCGCAACACGATCCCGACGGTCTTCGCCATCCGGCGCTTCGCCTATCGCGGCGGCCTGATGTCGTACGGTCCCGATCCGACCGAGGCGGTCCGTCGGGCGGCGGCCTATGTCGGTCGCATTCTCCGCGGCGAGAACCCGGCAACCCTGCCCGTCCAGGCGCCCACGAAGTTCGACTTCATCGTGAACCTCAAATCCGCGCGCGGCATGGGCGTGGACATCTCGTCGGCGCTCCTCGCCCAAGCCGATGAGATCGTCGAGTGACGGCGCTTCCCCCACCGACCGGAGATACGGTCCCGCGGTGGCTCCGCGTGCCGCTGTCGGTCAAGTTCGCGGTGGCCTTCGTGGGCCTCGTCAGCTTGGTCCTGCTCATCAACGGGGCCGTCGACCTGACCCTGAACTATCAGGACGCCAAGCGGACGGCGATCGAGACGCAGCGCACCAAGGCGCGGGCGGCCGCGGAACGCGTCGATGCCTTCCTGTCCGGAATCGAGAGCCAGATCGGCTGGACGACCCGCGCCGAGTGGCGGCGGATCCCCCCCGAGCAGCAGCGTTACGACTTCATCCGCCTGCTGCGCCAGGCGCCGGCGATCACGGAGGTCGCCTATCTCGATCCGGCCGGAAAGGAACAGCTGCGGGTGTCGCGGCTCGAACCCGACGCCGTAGGCAGCGGCAAGGATTTCTCGACCTCTCCGCGGTTCACCCAGGCCCTCGCCCAGAAGACCTGGTTCGGCCCGGTCTATTTCCGGCGCGGTTCCGAGCCTTACATGACGGTCTCGGTCGCCCATGCCGGCCGCGACCCGGGCGTGACCGTCGCGGAAGTCAATCTGAAGCTGATCTGGGATGTGGTCAGCGCGATCAACGTCGGTGAGCACGGCTACGCCTTCGTGACGACCGCGACCGGACGCCTGATCGCGCACCCGGATCTGAGTCTGGTCCTGCGTGACACCGACCTGTCCGGTCTGTCGGAAGTCGCGGCGGCGCTGCCCGGATCCCGGATGGCGGGACAGGATTACGAGATCACCACCGGCCTCGACGGCGGCTGGGTGCTGGCGGCCCATGCCACCATCCCGCGGGTCGACTGGATCGTGTTCGTGCAGGAATCGCTGCGCGACGCGATGGGGCCGGCTCTGGAATCCGTCATCCAGACCACCTCCCTGATGGGCCTCGGCGTGCTGCTGGCGGCCGTGGCGGGGACCTTCCTGGCGCGGCGCATGGTCGTTCCCATCCGACAGCTGGAGGATGGTGCAGAACGCTTCGGATCCGGAGACCTCTCGGAACGCATCGTGATCCGCACCGGCGACGAGATCGAGACCCTTGCGCACCGGTTCAACACGATGGCAGGCCGCGTCCAGGAATCCTACGAGACCCTGGAAGCCAAGGTCGAGGAGCGAACCCGCGACCTCAATCAATCACTCGATGACCTTCAGAGAGCCCAGAGCCGTCTCGTGCAATCGGAGAAGCTCGCGTCCCTGGGCCAACTCACCGCCGGCATCGCCCACGAGATCAAGAATCCGCTGAACTTCGTCAACAACTTCGCATCGCTCTCGAACGAGCTGGTGGAGGAGTTGCGGGACGTGCTCGAACCCGCCTCGCTCGATCCGAGCACGCGGGAGGAGGTCGAGGAGATCACCGGCCTTCTCAAGGGCAATCTCGAAAAGGTCGTCCAGCACGGCAAGCGTGCCGATTCGATCGTCAAGAATATGCTGCTGCACTCGCGCACTGGGTCCGGGGAGCATCGCCCGGTGGACGTCAACGCTCTGGTCGAGGAGAGCCTGAATCTTGCCTATCACGGAGCCCGTGCGGCGAAACCCAGCTTCAACGTGACCCTCGTGCGCGATTACGATCCGGCCGCCGGCACGGCCGACCTCTTTCCCCAGGAGATCACCCGGGTCCTCCTCAACCTGATGTCGAACGGATTCTACGCCACCGAGAAGAAGGCCGACGGCGCGGAGCCGGGCTACGAACCGACGCTGTCGATCGCCACCCGGGATCGGGGCGACAGCATCGAGATCCGCGTGCGCGACAACGGCACCGGTATCCCCGACAGCGTCAAGGCCAAGATGTTCGATCCGTTCTTCACCACGAAGCCGGCCGGCGAGGGAACGGGGCTCGGGCTCTCGTTGAGCCACGACATCCTCGTCAAGCAACACGGCGGGACGGTGGACGTCGCCACGGAGCCGGGCGCCTTCACCGAGTTCACCATCACCCTGCCGCGCCAGAGCGTCACGACGACCGCGCCCGCTGCGCCTCCACAGCCGGCGACCGAGACCGAGAGCCAGCCATGAACGTCCTGATCCTCGTCGTCGATGACGAACCCGACGTGACCGACCTGTTCCGGCAGCAGTTCCGCCGCGAGCTGCGCGCCGGACGGTTCGCGATGGGCTTCGCGCATTCGGCGGCGGAGGCCCTGGACCGGATCAACGGGTCCAACGATCCGAGCCTGATTCTGATGCTCTCCGACATCAACATGCCCGGGATGACCGGCCTCGAATTGCTGCCGCGGGTGCGCGCCGCCCGGCCCGACGTGCCGGTGATCATGATCACGGCCTACGGCGATGCCGAAACGCGCGAGAAGGTCATCGCCGCCGGCGCGGTGGGCCTGATCACCAAGCCGATCGATTTCCCCGTCCTGAAGGCCGAGATCGACCGCCGCCTCTCCGCGCTCTCGGGGGCCGAATGACCCCCGGCATGCCGAGCGCCAAGATCCTCGTCGTCGATGACGAGCCGGATCTCGAGGCGCTGATCACCCAGAAGTTCCGCCGCCAGATCCGCCAGGGCCTCGTCACGTTCCTGTTCGCCCATGACGGACAGGAGGCCCTGGACCGCCTCTCGGACAACCGCGACGTCGATCTGGTCGTGTCCGACATCAACATGCCGCGCATGGACGGGCTGACGCTGCTCGCCAAGCTGCAGGACCTTGCCGAGCGCCCCTCGACCATCATCGTCTCGGCCTATGGCGACATGGCGAACATCCGCACGGCGATGAACCGGGGTGCCTTCGACTTCCTGACGAAGCCGATCGACTTCGTGGATCTCGAGACGACGATCGAGCGGACGCTGAGGCATGTCGAGGCTCTGCGCGAGGGGCGGCGGCGGCAATCGCTGGCCGAGCGGGCGCATGCCTCTCTGGCCCGGTACTTCTCGCCCAACCTCGCCGAGCGGCTCGCCGGCGACGCATCGGGTCTGGAACTCGGCGGCCACCGGCGCGACGTGGCCTCCCTGTTCACCGACATCGCCGGCTTCACCAGCCTGGTGGAGAGCCTCGACCCGGCGCAGCTCGCCGAGATCCTCAACGGCTACTTCGCCGAGATGACCGACGTGGTCTTCGCCCACGAGGGGACGGTGGCCAAGATCGTCGGCGACGCCCTGCACGTGCTGTTCGGGGCGCCGGGGGACCAACCGGACCACGCGGCCCGGGCGGTGGATTGCGCGCTGGCCCTCGACCAGGTGGCCGAGGGGTTCCGCGCGCGCTGGCGGGAGCGGGGGATCGAGATCGGCGTGACGCGGATCGGCGTCCATGCCGGGCCGGCGATCGTGGGCAATTTCGGCGGCGGCCGATACTTCGACTACACGGCCTACGGCGACACCATCAACACGGCGGCACGCCTGGAGAACGCCAACAAGGCGTTCGGAACGCGGATCTGCGTCAGCGAGGCCGTGGTGATCCGGGCCGGGCAGTTCCGCGGCCGGCCCCTCGGCGACCTCCTCCTGCGCGGCAAGCAGACGGCCCTGCGCGCCTACGAACCCCTGACGGAGGCGGTCTACGGCGACGCGCCGCTCGCCCAGTATCAGGACGCCTACGCGAAGCTTGATGCCGGGGAGGCCGGCGCCCTCGCGGCCTTCGCGGCCCTGGTCGGGCTGCGTCCCGACGACGGGGTCGCGGCCTTCCACCTGAAGCGCCTCCTGAACGGCGGCAGCGGCAGCCGGGTCGAGGTCCGCTGAGTTCCGCGCCCCGCCGGGATCCCCATCGGCAACCGCGATAGCCCCGCCTTAAGGCAGCGCCTATTACCATCCCCGGGCGCGCGATCGGACCCCCTCCCGATCGGCGCGGCTCGGAACGGGTGAAGGCGGGAGACCGGCGCATGAGACGGCGCGACGTCATCGCGGGCCTCGGCGGCGCGGCCGCGTGGCCGGCCCTCGCCGCCGGGCCGGCGAAGGGTCAGCGTCGCCTGGGGATCCTGCTGGTCTACGGCGAAGCGCATCCCGACAGTCCCGTCATCGTCGACACGCTCAAGGAGAGCCTCAATCGGGCCGGCTGGATCTGGGGCCAGAACCTCGCCGTCGACCTGCAGTACGGCAACGGCGAAGCCGAGCGGATGCGCGGTCAGGCCGAGGAGATTCTGGCGCGCAAGCCCGACGTGGTGCTCGCGCAGGGCGTCGTCGGCGCGACGGCGCTCCAGCGGGCGACCACGACGGTTCCGGTCGTCTTCATGATGCTGCAGGATCCGGTCGGCGGCGGCTTCGTATCTAACCTGTCGCGGCCCGGCGGCAACCTGACCGGCTTCACCAATTTCGACTTCATTCTCGTCGGCAAGTGGCTGCAACTCCTGAAGGAACTCAGTCCCGGCGTCACGCGGGCCCTCGCCCTGATTAACCCGGATTACCGGGCGCGCCTCGCAGGCTACACGGCCGAGATGGCCCGGATCGGCCCCGAACTCGGGATCGACGCCCGGATCGCCGGCGTGCACGACGCCGCCGAGATCGAGGCGGCGATCACCGGCTTCGCCGCCCAGCCGAAGGGCGGCCTCATCGCGCTGCCGGACGCGGTGACCGGCGTGTACAGCCAGCGGATCGTCGATCTGGCGGCCGCCTACCGTCTCCCGGCCGTCTACGCCTATGCGGCGCCGGTCCGCCTCGGTGGCCTCGCCGCCTACACGACCAGCGTCGAGCAGGATGTGCAGCGGGCGGCGGGCTACCTCGACCGGATCTTGCGCGGCGCGGTGGTCGGCGACCTGCCGGTGCAGGCGAGCGAGCGCTTCATCACCCTGCTCAACCTGAAGACGGCCGCCACCCTGGGTCTGACCATCTCGCCCTCGCTGATGGCGAAGGTGGACGAGTTGGTCGAGTAGCGGCTGCCGGAATCGTCGGCGGAGGTCCTCGCGGCGTCGCCGCGACGACCTCCGCGAAGCGGATCAGCTGAAGGCCGGCAGTCGTCCGTCGGGCGAGTAGCGATCGATGGCCGAGGGCAGGTCGCGCGAGAGGCGCTCCAACAGTTCGCTCTTGCTCAGGCCCGTACGCTGCTCCAGGGCCGCCAACGTGTCCGGCCCGATGGCGCGCTCCAGATCCGCGGCCGGGATGTCGCGGTTCGGGCCGTGATTGATCCAGGACTGCGCCGTCTCGGCATGGCCGCCCTTGGTGAAATGATCGACCAGCTCGGTCAGGCCGCCGGCGATGAGGCCGCCGACGCCCCCCGCGCTGGCGCCGCCGAGGAGGCGATCCAGGTTCGCCGGAATCGTCGACCCCGTCGCGGGCGGGACCTGCGGTGCCGGCGACCGCGCCGGATCCTTGGCGTGGCCGCCGAGCCACTCGGCGATCCGGTCGCGGTTCTGGTAGCCGGCCACCGCCAGCAGCCCCAGCAGGGCGGTCATCGAGGGATATCCCTTACTCATGGCGTCGTCCTTCCTTGGTGCGGGCCGAAGCCCGGGTGGTACGGCGGTGGGCCGCCGCATCGGGTCATGCCGGCGTCTGGGCCGCGTCTGCCGCGACGGCTCTGCCGGCCAGGCCCAAGCCGTCATCCGCGCTCCGGCCAGCCGTGATGGCGCGCTTCACCGTCGAACGGGCCGCGTCGATGGCGATGGTCGCCGCCGACATCGTCCGGGCCTCGGTCGGGCGCTCCAGGGCATGCTTGGCGATGTCGCCCGCGAGATCGTCGATCTCCCGGGCCAGGATCTCGAGACGTCCGGAATCCGGCGTCTCCTGCGCCTCCTGACGGATCTGCAGCAGGCGGTCGGTCGCCTCCTCGACGCGCTCGCGGCGCAGGCGCGACAGGCGCTGGCCGATCCACGCGAGCGCCGAACCGATGCCGCCGCCCAGGAAGGCAAGCAGGTAGATCCAGGTCTCATAGCGCTCGATGAAGCTCTGCTGCTCGCGCTCGTAATAGTCGACGGCGCCGGGATGGATGGGCAGCCTCGCGCTGGTCGCGCCGACGGTGCCGTCATAGGCGGGGGCCTGAACGTAGTCGGCGGCCGGCGTAACGTTCGCCATCGCGCTGCGCAGCTCGAACAGGTGCTGCGTGACGTCGGCCGCCACGGAGCGTGCGAGGCTCGACCGCGCCATCAGCCGGTACGAAGCGCCGACCGTGTGAACGTCGTCGGCCGGCACCTTGGGGCTGCCGCCGAAGGTCTCGGCCGGCATGGTGACCACCTGCAGACGCGGCAGCCGGGCGACGATCGCCTCGGCATTCTCGACATCCACGAAGGAGATCTTGCGGTTGCGGCTGGCCGCCTGGACGAGGCCGACGATCCGCTGGGCCGTCGGCGCGGTCGGCGCGATGACCGAGATCACTGCGTCGACCCGCTTGCGGGCGAAGGCCGCGCCTAGGTCGCTCTCAGCCATCTCGACCAGGGCGACGTGGCGCGGCGGCAGACCGCCTTCCGGCTCGGTGGTGACCAGCGTCAAACCATAGTGATCCAGCATGGCGCGGATGAGCGCCTCGTCGGCGTCCCGATGGGCCAGGATCGCGAGGCGCTTGCGATCGAGATCGGGGAAGCGGTCGATCCCGGCGGCTTCCGGCGAGGCGATAATCATCGCCTGGTCGCGTAGGATCGCCAACGTCAGGCCGTTGTCAGGGAGTTCGACGTCCGGGCGTACGATCGCCAGATCGACCCGCCCGTCACGCAGCGCCTCGGCACTGTCGCGCACGTCGTCGAAGGGTATGATCTTGAGGCGAATCTCCTTGTGGCGCTTGGCCAGGGCATCCGCGTAGGCCTGGATCAGCGCCGGCTCCGTCCCGTCCTTGGGAGCGACCGCGATGGTCAGGACGGTGGCGCGCGACACCCAGTAGGCCACGCCGGCGCCGACGCTCAGCAGGATGGCGAGCACCAGGAAGACGAATTCCTGACGCAGGAAGAGGCTGGCGAAGTGCCGCATCGGCTCTGCTCCCGCGCGTTGAGCGGTTCGGCCCGGCACCGTACCGGACATGGGCCGAGGGGCGGCGCCGGTGGCCCGGCGCCGCGGGATGAGGATCAGTGCTTGCCGGTGATCTTGTCGGCGAGGGTCTTGGCGCCGTCCTTGACGTCGCCGACGGTCTTCTGGGCCTCGCCCTTCAGCTCCTGCGCCTTGCCCTCGGCCACCAGCTTGTCGTTGCCCGTGGCCTTGCCGGCCGCCTGCTTGACGTTGCCGACCGCCTCGTTGGCCAGGCCCTTGATCTTGTCGGTGGTGCTGCTCATCGCGTGTGCTCCGTGCGGTTGGAGGGGGGTCGGGGATCCCGGCCGGGCGCGTTCCGCCCGCCGGGGATGGGCGGCGCCCGCATGGAGGCGCGGGCGCCGAGGGCGGTCAGACGCGCCGGGTCTCGTAGGCGCCGAGCAGGGTCGCGGGCTTCGGCGCGCCCAGGCGGCCGCCGAGGAAGGCCGCCAGGGCCCCCAGGATCAGCGCCAGCGCCGCGTAGAAGGCGCCCTGCGTGGCCGCCGACTTGGCCGTCACGGCCGCGGCCTCGGCCTTCTGCTTGGCGGTGGCCACCGCCTGGTCGTACTGCGTCTCGTAGTCCTGGATCTGCTGGCGGGCCTGATCGACCGGGATGTTCTGCGCCTTGGCCAGGGCGTCGGCCGCGCGGGCCTCGGCCTGCTGCTTCTGCGACGCGTCACCCGTGAACAGCGCCTTGATCGCCGCCACCGCCGCGTCGCGGGCCGCCTGCGGATCCTGGCCGGCGGTCTGCTGGCGGACCTTCTGCTCGATGCCGTCCAGCGGGTTCGAGATCTTCGCCAGCGACGGCGCCGCCGCCTGGGCCGCCGTCTGCACGGTGCCGCCCACGAGGTTGCCGGCGCCGCCCAGCGCGCCCGAGACGGTGCTCAGCGTGCCGCCGACCAGGCCGCTGGCGGCCGAGGTCAGCAGGTAGAGCACGACCAGCGTCGTCACCGCCCAGGAGACGAGACCGTGCAGGGCGGCGGCGCCCGGCAGGGGCTTGCCCGAGAGCCGGCCCGCGATCAGGCCGCCGGCCAGCGAGGCGACGATGCCCGAGGCCACGAACCAGATGCCGGCGCCCATCGAGGCGGTGGAGGCGGAGGGATTGTCGGCCGCCGTCGTGCCCACCGAGGCCAGGCCCACCCCGACGCCGACGAGGTTCACGATCACCTGGGTGACCAGGGCGGTGACGGCGCCGGCGAAGATCGCCCCCCAGGACACTTGGTTGAGCAGGACGGCACGCGTGTCGGCGTGCGCGTCCGGCGCGAGGGGCGTTGCTACGGTCTGGATGGTGGTCACGCTGTCACTCCGGTGGTGGTGGTCGTCGTGGGTCGTCGCGAGGGGGTAGCGCGACGGGGTATCGCCGGGGGGCGTCGCCAGGGGACCTCGCGGTGGGGCGGCGCCGGCGAGGGGGCTCAGTCGCGGGCGCCTCATCCCGCGCGGAAGAGCCCTGGCCGCGCGGAAGATGAGGGCGGACATCGCCCGATCAATGGTCCGTCTATACCGGTACGGCGGTATTCATCCGTCAGGCCTGCTCAGCGGAAAGCCGTTCTCGCGCCCCCACACCACCGCCTCGCTGCGCTTGTGGATGCCGATCTTGCGGTACAAGGCGGCGCCGTGATTGCGCACCGTGTTGCGCGACAGGCCGAGCTTGCGCGCGATCGCGTCGTCGCCGAGCCCCGAGCAGATCAGGTTGAGGATCTGGCGCTCGCGCACCGTCAGGTTCGGCGCCGCCCCCTCGGCGGCCTCCCGGCCGGGGCGGCGCAGGGTCGCGAGCTTCTCGATCAGCCCGCGGCTGAACCACGACGTGTCGGCCATCACGGTCTCGATCGCGTCGAACAGCTCCCGCTCGGTGTGCTTGCGCTCGGTGATGTCCTGCAGGACCAGCAGGGCGAACTCGGCATCGTTGATGGTCACGCGCTCGGCCGAGACCAGGCAGTCGAGATTCGTCCCGCTCTCGTGGCGCAGGCACACCTCGACCCCGAGGACGTAGCCGTGCCGGTCGAGGGCGGCCTCGACCTGCAGGCGCTGCTTGTCGGCGACCCACAGCCCGGCCTCGTCGAGGCTACGCCCGACGATCCGGTCCTCGCCGTGGCCGAAGACCCGGCTGAACGCCTCGTTGATGCCGGTGACCTGGAACGTGTCCGCCCGCACCAGCACGGTCGGCACCGGCGTCATCCGGAACGCCTTGGCGAAGCGCTCCTCGCTCTGGCGCAGGGCCGTCTCGGCCTTCCGGCGCAGTTCGAGGTCGGCGAAGGTGAACAGCATGCACGGCTCGTCGCCCATCGCGATCGGCTGGCCGGCGACGATCACGAACCGGCTGCCGCCGTCGGGCAGGTCGAGGCAGGCCTCCATCTGGGGGATCGTGCCGCCGGACTCGAGGCGCGCGACGGCGAGGTCGCGGTTGCGGGCGCCGGCCAGGACGTCGACCTCGTAGACGCTGCGGCCGATCACGGCGTCGCGGGTGAAGCCGGTCATCTCCAGGAAGCCGGTGTTCACCTTGACGTGGCGCAGGTCGGACAGCCGGGTGATCACCGCCGGGGCCGGGTTGGCGTTGAAGGTCCGCTCGAACCGCTCCTCGGCCTCGAACTGGTCGGAGACGTCCTTGAGGATCAGCGCGAGGCAGCTCGGCTTGCCGTCGCGGTCCGTGGCCACGAGGCTGCGCAGCGAGTGGACGAAATCCATCTCGGGCTTGTCGGCCCGGCGCACCTCGACCACGACATCGTGGAAGCGCTCGCCGGCGACGACGCGCTCGATCGGATACTGGTTGGGCGCGACGTTGTTGCGGTAGCGCAGGCAGAACCGGTCCCGGTACGCGTCCACGGTCGGCCCGAGCTCGTCGAGGCTCTCGGCGCCGTGCATCGCCAGGGCGGCGGCGTTGGCGTACGCGATGGTCTGGTCGGGCTCGACCAGGATCACGCCCTCGCTCAGGCCGGCGATGATCTGCCGGAGTTCATGCCTGTCGACGCCCGCCGTCACCGCTCTCGCACCCTATGCCGCGCGCGCTGCCCCTCCGGCAGCCGGGCACAAACGGGTTGCGCACAAGCAGGTTCCACTGCGCTCGCGTTTTACACTGGTATACCTGCATCATTGACGCTGTCGTTATCGACCAGAGATAAGTCCGCGCCCTTCCGCCGGACGTGTCGTCCGCTGCGACAATGTTTCCATCCTATCGACACGAGAGCTTCCCGTGCAGCCCGCCGACGAAAAGCGGGATCTGGCCGACGCGTCCGATCCCGTCATCTCGTATGTCCATGCGCAGCTCGGTCATCGGCTGCGGCAATACTACTCAGAGGTCGTGACGGTTGATGTCGGCTCGCGGCTCGCCGCCGTGCTGGATCGATTGTCCGCGGCCCTCGATGCAGCCGAAGCCGGCGGGCAGGTTCCCGATGCATTCAAGGACGACCTGATCGCGCTGGTGCCGCGTCTCCGGCGGTACGCCCTGTCGCTGACCTTCGATGGAGCCGAAGCGGATGATCTCGTACAGTTCACGCTGCTCAAGGCCTGGGAGCATCGCGAGCGATACGAGCCCGGCACCCGATTGGTCGCTTGGTTATTCACGATCCTGCGCAACGGCTTCATCAACGGGCGGCGCAAGAGGCGCCTCGAGATCGCGGATCCTGACGGCCTCCACGCTGCCACCGTTTCCGAACCGGCCGCACAGGATCACGCCCTCGGACTGAAGGAGGTTCAGGCCGCCATCGACCGCCTCGAGCCGGCCTATCGCGAAGCGCTCCTCCTCGTCGCCATCGACGGCCTCCCCTACGAGGCCGCCGCCGCGGTGATCGGGTGCCCCGCAGGCACGGTGAAGAGCCGGGTCAGCCGCGCGCGCGACAGACTCCTGCGGGATCTCGGAGAAGCGTGATCGGGGCGCGCTGCCCTTACCCAGCGACGCGTCGGACCTGGCTCATTCTTCCGGAGCCGGAAACTTGGGCCGCGGGAAAGGCCAACGTTCCGGAACAGCCGTGCCGCATGCAATGCCGCATGCAATGACGCCGCTCGACGATCGCGCGGACGCCTGTCCGCGAGGCGTGGCGATCATTCGAGGACTGCAACAAGCGACAGGAGGCCGCCCGACGATCCGCCGACAGGGGACCGACTGGCCCGGGCGGCGCGCTGAGCTAGGGCCGGCGCGGCGGCGTAAGGCTGAGCCTGCGCAGGGAATGCGGGGCCAAACTCCGCCACCGTCGTCCCGGAACGTCCCCGATATTCCCGCCAATCGCAGACGGAAGACCCGGCGGTGATCGCGGATGCGTGCGCCGTGCGCAATCCGACACCGGCCACCGCGGCGTCAATCCATCTTTTGATGAGGACGCGGGGGTTTGGTTTTGCTGGTAAGGCGCCTTTGTCGCTGACCGCATCCACCGGACATTCCGTCTTCCGCGCGAGGAACCTCGATGCATGCGATCGGTACGAGGCCCGAACACGCCATCCCCATGGACCAGATCGCTCCCGTCGCGTCCTCTCGCACCCGCAAGAAGCCTCATCCGGCTCTCGTCGTCGCGTCGATGGCTCTGGCCGTCGGGCTCTGGTTCGTCATCTACGAGGTATCCGGCCGCCTCATCTGGTTCTGGTAGCGGAGCCGGACGTCCATGGTCGCCCGCCCATTCGGAACAGGCAGCGATAACCGGATCGCCTTCTCCAGCGCCGCAAATTCCGTGATGCCCTTTGAAGACGCGGCGCGGCTGGCTCGGATCGGCCAGTCAATCGGATACCTCGAACGACGCCATCCTTGGATGGCGGCCTGGTGAGCCCCTTGCTGGGTCAGCCCGGGTTCCTCGATCCGGATGATCGCGATCATCGCTTTTCCGAGGCGGTTGATCCGTTGCTGATGCGGGCGTCTCTGACTGAGTTCGAGGCCTTCCGACCAAAGCTGGCGCGCGACAGCGGCCGACGGATCGTAGGACGGCTGGCATTGGCCTGATGGGGGGCTCGGAGGGAACTCTTAGCTCCTCACGACGCCCAACAACGGACACGCCGAGTCCAACAAAGCTGCCACCGTCCTCCTGTTACCCGATGAATCGATCCGTCATGCAGGTCTTCGGAGTATCCGAAAGGCTGCTGAAGCCTGTGGCGCCCACACGATCGATATGAGCCTAACGCAAAATTTTGAAAACCGATCTATAATCCCGAATGACCGGGCGACAGAGGTGCGGCCCTGTATTCTCTGAAACAGCGCCGCCATGCATCCGGCACGTCCTGGAGTCCTCCAATACGACCGCCAAGACATTATGGTCGCCACGAAACCCATCACCGCAGGCAATCGATATTCATACGACTACAAAGTCATTGATTTTACGCCTAAAACGGTTTTGCGACCACGGAGATGGGATTAATCGGCTCTATACTGCGGACGCAAATCGCATGACAGTCCGCAATACGTTCTAGCGATGCTTCGAGATAGGTTACGCGGCCTCTCGTCCTCGTCCTTCCTGTCGCCTTCCCCACACCGGACACCTAGGGCGATCATTGCGCGAGGCTTGTATCTGGGTGGTCCGGTCTCGCGACCGGGAAGCGCCTCGTGTGTCTCCGCGAATGCCGTCAGTTCAACGTCCTCATTAGCGAAAACCGGCCGCTCGGCCCCGCGCGAGTCTGCTCACGAGGCGGAAGAGCGTCCGATCAGAGCCTCGGTCTCCTCAGCCGCGTCCTGGACGAGCAGCAGGAGCCGACGGCGTTCTTCGGGATCTCGGATACGCCTGTAGGCGTACAGCAGCGCCTCGCACTGTGGATCGAGGTCGGCGCCATCCGTGGCGCTGTGAGTTCGCGCATTGGCTGCGTCGGGAGCGTAAAGGACGTCCGGTTGAACCTGAAGCGCCCCCGCGATGCGGGTCACGAGACGCCTTGCGTCATCGCCGGCCGAAGCTGAGGGGCGGCTGTCGCTGCGATTATCCCAGGAACCATCCGACCCGGCCTTCGCTTGAAGCGGCATCTTCTGTCCCATCGCTCGCTCCGCGCTGGCGCGAAAAACGCCACTTCGGCTGCTTCTTACCACAATCCATGCCGTATCCGGCACCAATTACACGCTCCGGTTGATATTGTTCTCGATATCACTTGAAGCCGGAGTGAGTGCTTTTATACATTCGCAACTGAAGGTTGGTCCCGCAGCAATCGTGAGCGTTTCGGTGCCGAAGCTCAAGCACGTTGACATCCAGACTCGCCCCACTGCATTGCAGCAGGCGTTGGACGCCGTCGAGGTAGCCGGCACCTGGGACTGGGACATCGTCTCGGACTCGGTGCGTGCCGACACGTTCGTGGCATTGATGTTCAACGTCGATCCGGACGCCGCAGCCACAGGCGTTCCGCTATCGACGTTTATGGACGGCATGCATCCGGATGATCAGGAGCATGTCCACACTTTGATCCGTCGCAGCATCGACGAAGACACCCCTTTCGTTGCCGAGTACAGGGTGCTTTCGGCTGATGGTGTTACGCGATGGGTTCTCGACCGTGGCTATACCGTTCGCGACGCATCGGGGCGTCCAGTTCGGGGACGGGGCATCATCATCGATCTGACGCGGTCGCGCACCGGCACAAGAACCGCGACAGGCGGTGAGTTGCACCCACTCTGCATGCCACCCTTAGAACGAGCAGCCGAACTCCTTCTGGCCGCGCAGCAGTCTCTCGCGCAGTTGCAGGATCCGATTCTGAAAGCTCGCGCGGATGCGCTGCTGTTGGAGGTCGGACGCAAGCTCGCTCAGCAGGAGGTTCAGGCTCGGCGCCGGCACATGAATTAAGTGCGCGTCTGATGGCTTGCTTGGGTCAGGATACTTGAACCCACAAGCGGTGAGCCGACAGCAACGCGGCTCGGGATGGGATCGCAGGGGGTGGTTACGCCGGGGCGCCGGACTCGGACGCACGGGCGTCCCGAACCGGCAGCACACACGCACACCAGCCTCCGCCGGGTGAGCCTTGAAGCGACCAATGGCCGGCTCACGCGTTGTCTGTGACAACTGTCGTTTCCCGGATTGCCCCATGCTCGCCCGATCCGCACTGCTCTTCATCGTCATGACGACGGGCGCGCAAGCCGCCGCCTTCGACGACCTGAAAGGCTACCTGGCATCCTGCCTGCGGTTCGAGATGAGCGGCGCCGGCGCGCACCGCGGCAGTCCCCTTGCGTCGAAGGTGAGGGATGCGTTGGATCGATGCTCCGACGACGTCGCGCGCCTCGAACGAGCGGATGGGCGTCGTCTGCGTGGCGATGGTGGGATCAGCCCGTCGACCAAGGAGGTGATCCGGAGCGTCGTGGGTGGCGGCGGAAACGGTATCCGCGCCGTTCGGTATTGAGGGAACGGGTCTCGGTGAGAAGACTGCCGACGTGTGTGAAAGGCCCGCGCCGGTGAACCGGGCGGGTCTTTCCAGACCCGAAGCTCAGGTGTCGAGAACGCGCGGATCCGCGATCAGAGCTGTAACGCTTTACCGCAAGAGAATGCCCGGCGCGGCCAAACCTGCGGGGCTTAAGTGGCGAAGGGTAACTGGGCCGGGACAATCGCACGCCCCCGATCATCGGTCGGATCGACCAGCGATCTGGTCGCAGGACAAAAGGAAGCGGGATTGGCCGCCGCTGGCGCGACGTTGATCCAGATAGACTCAACACAGCGAGCGTGGCGACCATGAACCAGACGGTCACAGCGATTGCATCGGCAATCCTCGCCGGCGCCCTCTTGGCGGCACCCACCGGTGCCCGGGCACAGGCCGGCGGCAGTTTCGCCAACCAAGGCTTCGGCAGCCACAACTTCGGGGCCGCAGCCGCCGGTGGCGGCGGCTTCAGCAATCAGGGCTTCGGCAATCACAACTTCGGAGCTGCAGCGGGTGGCGGCGGCTTCGCCAATCGGGGCTTTGGGAACCACAATTTCGGAGCTGCGGCGGGCGGCGGAGGCTTCGTCAACCAGGGCTTCGGCAATCACAATTTCGGAGCTGCGGCGGCCGGTGGTGGTGGGTTTGCCAACCGGGGCTTCGGCAACCCTCATATCGGCAGGCCAGGCGTCGGCCACGAGTTCCCCAATCGCGGGCTCGCCCATGACCTCGGCGCCCACCGCGGTTACGGCCTGCATCGGCATTACGGCGTGAACCGAGGCTTCTACGGACGTCCCTACGGATACGGCTACGGCTACGGACGACGCGGATATGGGCTCGGCGGGCTCGGCCTTGGAGTGGCCGTGGGAGGCCTCTACGGCGGATACGGTTATCCGGGATACGGCTACGGCTATGACGTCGGATATGGCGGCGGCTACGCGCCGGTCACCTATGGATACGACGACGTCGATTCGGATCGCACTATCGGTGATGACCGCTACTGCGCGCGTCGTTTCCGGTCCTACGATCCGCAGACCGGGACCTATCTCGGCCGGGACGGACGGCGCCATCGCTGCCGCTGATCAGGGGATCACGCGCGAGGAACGGAACCGTCTGTGCCGTGCAGACAGGGCACGGTTCCGTTTTCGAGCTTTCATTCGGGGATGACGGGTCGGACGAGCACGTCCGGATCAAGCTCAAGCTGCGACCGAGCGAAAGCCCTGCACAGCCATTCACCGCGGGGTCCAAGGTGGTCTGGCACGGGAGTGTTCACCCGGAAGCGTTTGCACCGCCCAGCCGCATACGCAGCGCCGCCTGTGGACCCGAACGCTTACGCTCGCGCTGGGACGAATGGCCGAAGCCGCTGGCTAAAGCGGCCACGCGCTTGCTGATGCCGCAGGCCACCGGCAGGGAGCCAGCGATCGCGCGGCGAGCGGCGGGCCTTCACCCCTCCCGCTTGCGCACGTCCTGCAACATGGAGCGATCGCGCGTCAGGTCTGCGACCAGCCGCCTGACCCGCCGGATCTCCGGCACATCCCTGACGACGAACTGCGTCTTTCAGCGGTGAAAGGTCGGCACGGCCGCTAGGCCTTAAACAGGCGACCGCGGCCCCCCTCGCCGAGCGAGGCCACACGCGCGAGGCGCAGCGAGCACGGCTTGCTGACAGCGCTTGGAAAGGCTTCGCCGAAGGACAGCGCGGCCCGCTGGAGTTGCGGGCTCGGGCACCCACCATGGGGTGAAATGCTGCCAACATTTATGAAAAATGCGCCGGTGGCGCTCCCAAGGGGAATCGAACCCCTGTTTTCGCCGTGAGAGGGCGACGTCCTAGACCGCTAGACGATGGGAGCTTTCCGGCGGCGCGGGGGTGCTATAGCCACGACCCGGCGGCGGAGCAAGAGCCTTCGTCAGGAAATCCGCCTCGGCGGGTCAGATCGGGTGCGGACAAGGATCGTGGTGGACAACGGTGACGTCGAAAAGGCCGGGATCGTGGCCGAGGGAGGCGTGCGGCTCGATCGAGCGCTGGTCACGCTGTTCCCGGATCTGTCCCGGGCCCGATTGCAGGATCTGATCCGCGCAGGCCATGTGAAGCGGGACGGTCTCCCGGCGCGCGATCCGGCCGCCAAAGTTGCCGCCGGCGCGTCCATCATCCTCACCGTGCCGCCTCCGGCACCGGCCGAGCCGGTGGCCGAAGCCGCAGACCTGCCGATCGTCTACGAGGATGACGATCTGATCGTCATCGACAAGCCGGCCGGCCTGGTGGTCCACCCGGCGCCGGGCCACGAGAGCGGGACGCTGGTCAACGCCCTCATCGCCCATTGCGGGGCCAGCCTGTCCGGGATCGGCGGGGTGCGCCGCCCCGGCATCGTCCATCGCCTCGACAAGGACACGAGCGGCCTGATCGTCGTCGCCAAGAACGACGCGGCGCATCAGGGCCTCACCGCGCAATTCGCCGATCACGGCCGGACCGGGCCGCTGGAACGCGCCTACGCCGCATTGGTCTGGGGCCTGCCCCAGCCGCGGGCGGGCACGATCCGGGCCAGTCTCGCCCGGTCCCGGTTCCATCGGGAAAAGATCGCCGTCGTCTCCGACGACAGCGGCCGCCATGCGGTCACGCATTATGCCGTCGCCGAGACCTATCGCGAGGCCACCCTCGTGCGGTGTCGCCTGGAAACGGGTCGCACGCATCAGATCCGCGTGCATCTCGCCCATCGCGGACATCCCCTGCTCGGGGACACGGTCTACGGGGGTGCCTTCCGCACCAAGGCGGCCCGCCTGAGTCTGGAGGCGCGTGCCGCTCTAACGGCCCTGGGACGGCAGGCGCTCCACGCGGAACTGCTCGGCTTCAGTCACCCGCGCACGGGTGAGACGCTGCGCTTCGAGAGTGCGCTGCCGACCGACATGACTGCCCTGATCCAGGCACTCCGGGCCGACGCAGGCGACCCGGCGCGCCTGTAACCGCCCCTTGCGGCGTGCGAAAGAACACCCCGTACCGCGTCACATCGTGACATGGTACGATCAAAATCGCCGGTGGCGCGTTGTTGGCGACGTGGGTGTCATCGACCGTGACCGGCTCCCCGGCGACCTGCATGAGATGGGTGGCCGGCAGGGTCGGCTCAAGAGCGGCCCGAGTAGACGGCACTGTTGTCCGTCGCGTCCGCCCGGCAGGGGGACACAGGTTCAGGAGAAAGCCATGGCCGGTACGCTTCCCGTGCTCGCCAACGAAGGTGGCCTTTCGCGCTACCTCGACGAGATTCGCAAGTTTCCGATGCTGGAGCCGTCGGAGGAATTCACCCTCGCCAAGGCTTGGCGTGATGCCGGTGACCGCGAAGCGGCGCATCGCCTGGTGACGTCGCACCTGCGCCTCGTCGCCAAGATCGCCATGGGCTATCGCGGCTACGGCCTGCCGATCGGCGAGGTCGTGTCGGAAGGCAATGTCGGCCTGATGCAGGCGGTCAAGCGCTTCGATCCCGACAAGGGGTTTCGTCTCGCCACCTATGCCATGTGGTGGATCAAGGCAGCGATCCAGGAATACATCCTGCGGTCGTGGTCTCTGGTGAAGATGGGCACGACGGCCAACCAGAAGAAGCTGTTCTTCAACCTCCGCAAGGCGAAGGGACGGATCTCCGCCCTCGATGAGGGCGATCTGAAACCCGACCAGGTGTCGCAGATCGCCACGCGCCTCGGCGTGCCCGAGCAGGACGTGATCGACATGAACCGGCGTCTGTCCGGTGACACGTCGCTCAACGCGCCCCTGCGCGAGGAGGGCGAAGGTGAGTGGCAGGACTGGCTCGTGGACAACAGCCCGAGCCAGGAGACCGTGCTCGCGCGCGAACAGGAGGGCCAGAACCGCCTTTCCGCGCTGAAGGATGCCCTCGGTGTCCTCAATGCCCGCGAGCGGCGCATCTTCGAGGCGCGACGTCTCGCCGAGGATCCGATCACGCTGGAAGATCTTTCGGGCGAGTTCGGCGTCTCCCGCGAACGCGTTCGTCAGATCGAGGTGCGGGCCTTCGAAAAGGTGCAGGAAGCGGTCAAGCGCAACATTGCCAGTCGCGAGCTGCCGCGGACCGGCATTGAAGCCCGCTGACAGCAGGTCCCCGGCGTAACTGAGCGCCGGGGACGATCCCGTTCATCACTGCCAGGCGTCGAAGGCGCTCTGCATGACCTGGGCGCCGGCGGTCCCTTTCTCGAAGGTCAGCACCGCCCGGCGACCGGAGGTGTAGCGCAGCGCGATGTCGAACCAGTTCCGATGCAGGAGCAGGTCGGTGTTGCGCTCCACGTCGTTCTGCAGCGACGACAGGCCGATCAGGAACAGGTTGTCGCGGACACGGACCGGCAGGCCCGAGACTGGCGAACCGCGGGCGCTCTGCTCATCCTTCGCTTGCAGCAATCCGACATCCTGGACCGTCCGTGCGGTGCCGCTGCTGCCGGTCTGGCTGAACGCGAGGCTCACCGTGTGGGAGGCCGGCAACGTCGTGTCGAGGTTGCGCTGGATGGTCATCACCAGCGTCAGCCCAGCCTCCGGAACGGTCACGGTCGCGACAACCGCGTTCTGAACCGGCTGCCCCTGCTCCCCGTTCACCGTCTCCAGGCGCCACGTCACCCGCCCCTGCGTGACGGTCGGCTGGCTGCTTTCTGCGCCGGCCCCTTCCTCGACGAGTTCAGCCCTCTGGGCGACCGAGACGCCCGCCTCGGCGGATGGCGCGTTGGTCCGAGACGGTACAGCACCGTCCGCGCGCGCAGGCGCCTTCGGCACCGGCGCCGCATCGCCACCGACCCGATCGCCGAACTTGGACTCGGCCTCGGACTGCTGAGAATCCGCAGTCTCCGCACCGCTGGATGGCAGATTCTGTGGGCGGTCGCGCAGCAGGAAGGCCGCGACGGCGATCAAGCCGATCACGACCGCAAGGACGCTTCCGACAAAGACGTTGCGCAGCACGCGGGAGCGCCCGGCTCGGAGCGGCACCACCTCGATGCGCGGGCGCTGGCGGCCCGATCCGACGTCTGCGGCGGCCTCGCCGGCGTCCTGCTCCTCGACCGAGGGGCGAGCCGAAGCCGCCGCCTCAGGGGGTAGCCCTTCGGGCGCAGCAGCGGCGGAGGCGCCCGGGCGCCTCGAGGTGATCGGGATCGGTGCCTCGCGCGGTCCGGACTCCGATGCGGGATCGCTATCCCGACCCGGAACTGCGAACGGCGCCTTGGCGGCAGGAAGCACCGGATCGGGCTTCGACGCGACGCTCGGCTCAGGGGGAGACGGTTCGGGGATCTCCGGCTCCGGCTGCACCGCCGGCGCGACCGCGATGGGCTCGGAGACGACCGGTGCAGGCGCCTGCACCGGAGAGGCCTGAACCGCATCGTTGGCCGGCGCAGGCAGACCGCCATGGTCGACCTCGAGCCGTTCGATCGCGGCGTCGAGGGCGCGCCGCTCGAGATCGATGTCCGCCTCGGAGAGCGGCGGGTCGAGGGAGCGCAACTGGCTGATCAGCGCGTTGCGCGCACGGTCGTAGACCGCCTTGCGCAGAGCGGGCGTTCGATCCGGTAGCGCATCGAGCGCACGCGCCAGAAGCGGATAGTAATCGGCCATAATACCCTGGTCCGCCCCTTCGGCCGCCGTCCGGCAACGCCGGTCGAAGGCCGGGGACCGATGGCCGCTCCCGCCGGACAGGTCCGGTCGCGGCCGTCGGCCGGTTTGTCGTATTCCGCCGCACGGATCGGTGCCCGCACGCCGGTTGCGCCGCATACGGCGGATCATTCGCGAGAATGAAGGCCCGGCCGCCAGCCCGTTCTAGATCAAGCCTGCGCGGACTGGATACAGGCAGCGCTGCCGGAATCACGCGTCGTCAACGGGATAGCGCGCGACGCGTCAGTCCTCGAACGGATTGTGCATGAGGATCGTGTCGTCCCGCTCGGGGGAGGTGGACAGCAGGGCGACCGGCGCCCCGATCAACTCCTCGATCCGGCGAACATACTTGATCGCCTGCGCCGGCAGGTCCGCCCAGGATCGAGCGCCTGCGGTCGTCTCCGACCAGCCCGGGATCACCTCATAGACCGGTTCGACCCGCGCCTGAGCGGCTTGGCTCGCCGGCAGATGGTCGATCGGCTGCCCATCCAGCATGTAGCCCGTGCAGACGCGGATCTCCTCGAAGCCGTCGAGGATGTCGAGCTTGGTCAGCGCGATCCCGTGAATGCCGGAGGTCCGGACCGTCTGGCGCACCAGCACGGCGTCGAACCAGCCGCAGCGGCGCTTGCGCCCGGTGTTGACGCCGAACTCGCGGCCGCGGCTGCCGATGGTCTCGCCGATCTCGTCGAACAGCTCGGTTGGGAACGGCCCCTCGCCGACCCGGGTCGTGTAGGCCTTGGCGATGCCCAGCACGTAGCCGATCGCACCCGGGCCAAGGCCCGAGCCCGTCGCCGCCTGCGCGGCCACGATGTTGGAGGAGGTGACGAACGGATAGGTGCCGTGATCGACGTCGAGCAGCGCGCCCTGCGCGCCCTCGAACAGGATGCGCTTGCCGGCCCGCCGCTCCTCGTCGAGCAGCGCCCAGACGGTGTCGGCGAAAGGCAGGATCTTCGGCGCAATGGCCTTCAGCTCCGACAGCAGCGCCTCGGCATTGACCTCGTCGATCCCGAGGCCGCGCCGCAGGGCGTTGTGATGGGTCAGCACGCGCTCGATCTTGGCCGGCAAGGCGTCGGGATCGGCAAGATCGACGACCCGGATCGCCCGGCGCCCGACCTTGTCCTCGTAGGCCGGCCCGATACCGCGCTTGGTGGTGCCGATCTTCAGGCCGGCATTGGCGGTCTCGCGGAAATGATCCAGCTCCCGGTGGAGCGGCAGGATCAGCGTGGCGTTGTCGGCGATCCGCAGGGACGCGGGGGAGACCTCCACACCCTGGGCCTTGATCCGGTCGATCTCGTCCACGAGATGCCAGGGATCGACCACGACGCCGTTGCCGATGACCGAGAGCTTGCCGCCGCGGACCACGCCCGAGGGCAGCAGCGCCAGCTTGTAGGTGACGCCGTCGATGACGAGCGTATGGCCGGCATTATGCCCACCCTGAAACCGGACGACGATGTCGGCCTGCTCGGAGAGCCAGTCGACGATCTTGCCCTTGCCTTCGTCGCCCCACTGGGCGCCCACAACGACGACGTTGGCCATGCCTGCCTGCTTACCCGCGACGGAAACCGGGACGGCGCCGCCCACGGGTGCAGGCGGCGCACGTCGTGTGCCGTTTCCGCGATCCAGCCAGCGAAATCAAGCAAGACACCGCACGGGCGACCCGTTCTGCGGTTCGGCGATAGGCCCGGCGCGACTACTTGGCCTCGGTTCCGGGCGTCCGGCCCGGGAGTTCGTGCGGCTTGATGACCGGCATGGTCCCGGACTGATCGGGCTTCACTACGGTCCCGGTCGTCCCGGAATCCGGTGGCTTGATGACCCCGTCGTTCTTCTGAAGTTTGTCGCTGAGCGACTGATCCTGCGGCGGCGCATCCGCGTTCGGGCGCACGCGCTCGGGCGGCGTCGGAGACGGGCTGGGTGTCTGAGCATAGGCGGGCACCGCCGCCAGGGTCGCCGCGAAGGCGGCGATCAGGATCTTCTTCGGCATGAGAGCCTCCCCGGTTCGGGATACGAATTCGGGGAGGAACAGTCGGAGACGGAATCCGTTCCTGCGGGCCTGGAAGGCCGGAGGGTCCACCTGTGGACGGTATCCGGGCAACCGATGGGCTTCAGCCCCGACGCGCGGCCTCGATGTACAGGTCCCGCAGGCGCCGGGTCAGCGGCCCCGGACGCCCCTCGCCGATGGCGCGGCCGTCGATCTCGATGACCGGCATGACGAAGGCCGAGGCGCTGGTGTAGAAGGCCTCCTGTGCCGCGTAGGCCTCCTCGACCGGAATCAGCCGCTCCTCGATCCGCAGATCCGCCTCCTGGGCGAGGCGCAGGACCGACGCCCGGGTGATGCCCGGCAGGAGCGCCGTGGAGAGCGGCCGGGTGACGAGCACGCGGTCGCGGCTGACGATGAACGCGGTCGAGGACGACCCTTCGGTCACCGCGCCATCCTCGACCATCCACGCCTCGGCGACGCCGGCCTCGGCCGCCTGCTGCTTGGCGAGCACCTGCGCCAGCAGGGCCACCGATTTGATGTCCCGCCGCTTCCAGCGCAGATCCTCGACGGTGATCACCCGGGCGCCGCTCTCGACAAGCGGGTTGGCGAGCACGGTCTTGGCCTGCGTGAACATCATCACGGTGGGCTCGGTGCCGGCCTTCGGGAAGGCGAAGTCGCGCTCGGCCACACCCCGGGTCACCTGCATGTAGACCAGCCCCTCGGTGACGCCGTTGCGGGCGACGAGTTCGGTCTGCAGGCGCTCCCAGCTTGCCGCATCGTGCGGATTGCGAATGCCGATCTCACCGAGGGAACGGTCGAGGCGGGCGAGATGCGCGGCGTTGTCGACGAGCTTGCCGTCGATGATCGCCGAGACCTCGTAGATGCCGTCCGCGAACAGGAAGCCGCGATCCATGATCGGCACGCGCGCCTCCTCGTAGGGGAGGAACTGGCCGTTGAGGTAGACGATGCGGGGAGCGGTCACGGAGAGCTGTCCTGTGTTCGTCGCGGGCCCAAGCAGGAATCGTGCGGGATGCTCAGCGGTCGCCGAACACCCGCCCGAAAATCGTGTCCACGTGCTTGAAGTGGTAGTCGAGATCGAAGCACGCCTCGATCTGTTCGGGCGCGAGCGCTGCGGCGACCTCCGGGTCCGCCTTGAGCAGGGCCAGGAAATCGCCCTCGCCGCGCCAGACCGGCATCGCGTTGCGCTGGACCAGCCGGTAGGAATCCTCGCGGGACACGCCGGCCTGGGTGAGCGCGAGAAGCACGCGCTGCGAGTGGATCAGGCCGCCGAGCCGGTCGAGGTTCTTCTGCATGTTGGCCGGGTAGACCAGCAGCTTCTCCATGACCCCGGTCATGCGGGCCAGAGCGAAGTCGAGGGTCACGGTGGCGTCGGGGCCGATCATCCGCTCGACGGAGGAGTGCGAGATGTCGCGCTCATGCCAGAGGGCGACGTTCTCCAGCGCCGGGGTAACGTAGCCGCGCACCATCCGGGCGAGGCCGGTGATGTTCTCGGTGAGGACCGGGTTGCGCTTGTGCGGCATGGCCGAGGAGCCCTTCTGCCCCTCGGAGAAGAACTCTTCCGCCTCCAGAACCTCGGTGCGCTGCAGGTGCCGGATCTCGATCGCCAGGCGCTCCAGGGACGAGGCGACGACGCCGAGGGTGGCAAAGAACATCGCGTGCCGGTCGCGCGGGATCACCTGGGTGGAGACCGGCTCGGCGGTCAGGCCCATCTTCTCGGCAACGTACTGCTCCACCCGCGGGTCGATATTGGCGAAGGTGCCGACCGCCCCGGAGATGGCGCAGGTGGCGACCTCCTCGCGGGCCGCGACGAGGCGGCGGCGGTTGCGCTCGAACTCGGCATAGGCCTGGGCGAGCTTCAACCCGAAGGTGACCGGCTCGGCATGGATGCCGTGCGATCGGCCGATGGTGGGGGTCAGCTTGTGCTCGAAGGCCCGGGCCTTGAGGGCGGCGAGGAGCGAATCGACGTCGGCGATCAGGATGTCGGCGGCGCGCACCAACTGGACGTTGAGGCAGGTGTCGAGCACGTCCGACGAGGTCATGCCCTGGTGGACGAAGCGCGCCTCCGGACCGACGATTTCGGCGAGATGGGTGAGGAAGGCGATGACATCGTGCTTCGTCACCGCCTCGATCGCGTCGATGCGGGCGACGTCGAAGACCGCGTCCTTACCCTTGGCCCAGATCGTCTCGGCCGCCTCCTTTGGGACGACGCCGATCTCGGCGAGCGCCGTGGTGGCGTGAGCCTCGATCTCGAACCAGATCCGGAAGCGGCTCTCGGGCGACCAGATCGCCGTCATCGCGGGGCGGCTGTAGCGGGGGATCATGGGGGCCTCGGCACGGTCCGTATTGCGTGCGAGGCCGGTAGCATGCGCCGGCCCGGCCGCTCAATGCGCATCGGCCATGACGGGACGGCAACGGATGTGGACCGTCGGCAACAGCGGGATCAGTCGATCCGCACCCAGCCCTGGCCCATCAGGCGCTCCTGCGGGCGGAAACGGGACTTGTAGTCCATCTTCCGCGACCCCTCGACCCAATAGCCGAGATAGAGATACGGCAGGCCGAGCCGTTGGGCCCGGCGGATATGGTCGAGGATCATGAAGGTCCCGGGGGAGCGCGCGGCTTCGGCGGGATCGTAGAACGAGTACACCATCGACAGCCCGTCGGAGAGGACGTCCGTCAGGCAGAAGGCGAGCGGCGCCCCGGAGCCGCGGCCGGTGACCGCCGTGTCCGGCCCGTGCCGCCGGTACGACACCAGATGCGTGTCGACGTGGCTGTCCTCGACCATCATGGCGTAGTCGAGCACGGTCATGTCGACCATGCCGCCGTCGCCGTGGCGGGCGTCGAGGTAGCGGCGGAACAGGGCGTACTGCTCCGAGGCGGGCCGGTTCGGCTCCGGCGTGCCGATCCAGTCGGCGCTCCGCGCCAGGATGCGTCTCTGGCTGGCGCTCGGCACGAATTCATCGACCACGACACGCACCGAGATGCACGCGCGGCAGGTCTCGCAGGCGGGACGGTAGGCGATCGTCTGCGAGCGACGGAAGCCGCCCTGGGTCAGGATCTCGTTGAGGTCGCGGGCGCGCCGCCCGACCAAGTGGGTGAAGACCTTCCGCTCCTCCTGTCCCGGCAGGTACGGGCACGGCGAGGGGGCCGTGAGGTAGAATTGCGGTGTGTCGCGCGGATGGCTGGTCACGCTTCTCACAGGCCCTGCGCCGGGTTCGTCCTCTCGGCGCCGGCATGTCAATGTACAGGCGACCGGCCAAGGCTCAATGGCCCGACCGGTCGCACCGTCAGATTTTCATCGCCGGGTTCGACGCTCAGCGGGCGTGGACGACGGCCAGGCCGAGCAGCAGGTCGTGACCGAGACGCCGGTCCGACCGCATCAGGCCGAACGCGATGTCGACGCACCAGAGCAGGAAGGTCGAGATCGCCACGTAAAACAACAGCGCGTGGACCGCGGCCGTGATCACGTCGACCCGCGCGCCGCTCTCGGGTGCGATGGTGCGCAGGCCCATCAACCGCTGGCCGATCGTGCTCTGCTTCGACCCGCCCACCGTGATCGCGCTATAGATGATGCCGCTCGCCGGCAGCACCGCGAACAGGGTCCAGCCGAGGCCGAACGTGACCACGCCGATCACGGTGATCAGCAAAGTCAGCAGGGCCGTGAAGCCGAAGATGAACAGGATATCGAGGAGATAGGCGACCGTCCGGCCGCCGAGACTCGCCCGCACGAACGGAACCGGCAGCGACGCCGCATAGCCGGGTGCCGTGTCGAAGCGCTGCGCGTATCCGGGTTGGGGGTTCTGCATGATGTCGCGTCCTGCCAGCGAGGCTGCGGGCGAGAAGGTGGGTGCGCGCCGCTCAGGCCGCAAGAGGATGCGTTTGCCCGGCCTCGGCTTCGCGCTGCTGCAGGACTGCCTTACCGTCCGGCCGGGTCGCCGGCCGCGGCGTCCGGCGTGTCGAGATAGAATCGCCTCAGCATGTAGAGCGCGGGCCCCGACAGGGTCGTCCCCTCAGTGGCGAGGGCCACGAGGGTCGTCCCGGCATCGAACCGGCAGGTCAGCCAGTGCGGCCGGGTCCCGTCGGAATAATCGACCCGGACCGAATTCGCCGTCGGTCCCGGCGCCGCTCGCAAGAGCCGGATCCCAGGTTGCGGCGCCACGGCCGGCAACGCCCGCCGGCAGGTGGCGACGCGATCCCGGCGCAGGGTGTCCTGACAGGCGGCGAGCCCGCCGAGAAAGCCGGCGACGACCGCGGCCCCGAGGAGCCAGCGGTGCCCGCGTGTCACGGATGGCTGCGCAGGCGCTCCGCGACCCGCGGCGCATGATAGGTGAGGACGCCGTCGGCTCCGGCCCGCTTGAAGGCGAGGAGCGCCTCGACCATCGCGCGGTCGCCGTCGAGCCAGCCGTTCCGGGCGGCCGCCTCGATCATCGCGTACTCGCCGGACACCTGGTAGGCGAAGGTCGGGACCTGGAACTCCTCGCGGACCCGGCGGATGATGTCGAGATAGGGCAGGCCCGGCTTGACCATCACCGAATCGGCGCCCTCGTCGAGGTCGAGGCGGACCTCGCGCAGGGCCTCGGACGAGTTGCCCGGATCCATCTGGTAGGTGCGCTTGTCGCCCACGAGGGCGGCCTTGGTGCCGATCGCGTCGCGGAACGGCCCGTAGAACGCACTGGCATACTTGGCCGCGTAGGCCATGATCTGCACGTCGAGGAACCCCGCCCTGTCGAGGCCGGCGCGGATCGCGCCCACGCGCCCGTCCATCATGTCGGAGGGGGCGATGATGTCGGTGCCGGCCTCGGCCTGGATCAGGCTCTGCTCGACGAGGACCGCGACGGTCTCGTCGTTGAGGACCGCGCCGTCCTTCATCAGGCCGTCATGGCCGTGGCTGGTGTAGGGATCGAGCGCCACGTCGGTCATGATCCCGACCTCGGGCACGGCCCGCTTCACGGCCCGCACCGCCCGGCAGACGAGATTGTTGGCGTTGAGCGCCTCCGAGCCGGTCGGGTCGCGCAGCGCCACATCCGTGTAGGGGAAGAACGAGATGGCCGGAATGCCGAGGCGCGCCGCGCGCTCCGCGTCGCGGACGACCTCGTCCACCGAGAGCCGCTCGACCCCGGGCATGGAGGCGATCGGCTCGCGCCGGCCTTCGCCCTCGATCACGAACATCGGCCAGATCAAATCGTCGACCGTCAGGGTATGCTCGCGGACCAGCCGGCGCGACCATTCCGATTTTCGGTTGCGGCGCGGGCGCTGGGTGATCTTGAGACCCTCCACGCGGGCGCCCTCGCGGGCGGCCTCCACGGCGAGAGGGCGCGGCTCTGGCAGGGTGTCTGACATGCGGCTTCGCTACCGTTCGCGCGGACCACGCCGCGGATCGCGCGGCGCCCCTGCGCCGGAGGCGTTCGACTACCACACCGGACCTGTGCGGCGAAACCCGACCGTTGACGCAGGACGGCGGAACGGCTTCAACCCGGCGCGTTGCGTTCCCGAAGACCAGGATCCTGTTCCCTGTCCATGAGCCGGCCCATCATCTCCGCGAGTCACCGATAGTGCCCGGCTATTTTCCGATCCGGCGCAGGACGCCCCGGCCCGGGGGGATCCCCAGCGACCGGATCGAGCGCGTCCAGGGGCCGGCACCCGGCACGTGGGATACGGTGCTGATCTGGTTCATGCGGCTCACGGCCCTCGTCTGGCTGCTCAAGAGCGTCTTCGCCTGGGCGACCATCCTCGACGTCGTGCCGGGTGTCCGCCCCTTCGAGGCCGAGCCCTTCGGCCGCCAATCCGCCATCGTCTACTTCGCGGTGATCGATGCCGCCGCGGCGATCGGCCTGTGGCTGACGAGCGCCTGGGGCGGCGTCATCTGGCTGCTCGCCGTCACGTCGGCGATGACGCTGGCGGTTCTGACACCGCAACTCTTGCCGTTATCGGTGCCGCTGCTCGTATTCGGGGGCTGCGTCGTGACGTTGTACTTCCTGCTGTCCTGGCTGGCGGCGCAGGAAGCACGGTGAACGAACCGTTCTTATCTTCATTCAGTTTGTCTTTACCGCGAAGAGTAAATCGCGAATTCATCCTGTCGCTTAAATCGCCTTTCATTCCCGAGCCCTAGCTTAGCCATCATCAACGGCGCCGCATCGAACGGGTGCCGGATCATCGGATGGCGAGGCAGAGATGAAGACCCAGAACGCCCGAGTCGCGCAGATCGAAGCTTCCGAGGAAGGCTTGGGCGCGAAGGGCTCCTACCTGGAGGCGCTCCACCTCGTGGAACGGCTGCACCGCCGCCTGCTCGACGTGATCAAGGACGAGTTCGAGCGCCGCGGCCGCGAGGACGTCAACAGCGTCCAGGCGCTGCTGCTGTACAACATCGGCGACAAGGAACTGACCGCGAGCGAGCTGCGGACCAAGGGGTACTATCTCGGCTCCAACGTCTCCTACAACGTGAAGAAGCTGGTCGAGGCGGGCTACCTCCACCATGCCCGCTCGAAGACGGACCGGCGCTCCGTGCGGATCAGCCTGACCGACAAGGGCCGTCAGGTCCACGAGATCATCCAGGGGCTGTACGACAAGCATGCCCGGACGATCACGCCGATCGGTGGGATCTCCGAGGACGATTTCGCCCGCCTGAATCAGGCGCTCGGCCGCCTGGAGCGCTTCTGGACCGACCAGATCCGCTACCGCCTCTGAGGCTCAGAGGTTGAGGAGCCCGGCAACCCCGGCGATCACCGCATAGGCGAAGCCGGCATTGATGGCGACGCCGAACACGCCGATGACGAGGCCGCCCAGCACGACGAGACCGTCGCGCTCGACGAGGCCGAGCCCGACCAGGCAGACGGCGAGACCGAGCGGGATCTGCCCGACGATGGGCGCGGCCACGATCAGCGCCAGCGCCAGGGCCAGCAGGACGATCCCCATGCCGCGCATGCCGAGCGCGGTCTCGAAGACGCTGACGCGGGGGCGCGACCAGCGCTCCAGGCGGCGCAGGATCGGCACCGCGCGGGTCACAGCGCGCCGGACATCCGTCAAGGCGATGGAGCGGCCCAGCAGCATCCGCGGCAGCCACGGTGCCGACATGCCGGCGGCGATCTGGATCGCCACGAGCAGCAGGAGCAGGCCGCAAATCAGTGGGATCGGCGGCGGCATCGGCAGGCAATTCGGCAGCCCCAGCAGGACCACGAGCAGCGCGAAGGCGCGATCCCGTAGGACCGCGACGATGTCGCCCACGGTGAGGCGCTCGCCCTCCTGGCTCGCCAGCACGGTGAGGACGTCCGACGTTCGTGCACCGGAGGTCAAGGATCTGCCAACCTTCGCTAACCCGCGGGGGCTCTAGCCGAGAACATCTGGCACGCCAAGCACGGCGGATTCGCGACAGCGCGATGGCGGCCGGCAGGTGGCCGCGCACCGCGCCGCGCCCGGCAGCCCGGCCAAGCATTCCCAAAGTCTCAGCGCACGCCGGCGGACATGCGGCACGCTTTTGCCGGGCTTCCGGATCATGGCGCCAACAAATCCGGGGATGACATCGCGCCAATCGATGCAAAAAGGTTAATTTTATCTTAAACCGATCCTTCGAGTCCGGAGGATTGATCGTGCAAAGCCATCGCACAGCCTCAAAGATCCATGCGCGAAGGCCAACGACTCTGATTCTTCTGGCAGGCATCGTGGGTTTTGCTTCAACGGCGCACGCCAGCGAGATCGACACGCTGCTGTTCGGCAGCCTCGACGCGGGCGGCGACACGTTCCTGACCCTCGGCGCGAAGGTCGGCCTCACCTCTCTCGCGCAGGAGGGTTTCGTCGCGCTGGCGACCGTCGGCGGCGGACGGCGCACGGAAAGCGGCGCGGACGGTCCCCGCGAACGGTACACCGTCGCCGCCGCCGCACTCGCCGGGCATCAGTGGTTTTTCGACTGGGGCGTGGTCGCGGCCTATGCCGGCCTCGAGACCACGAGTGAGATGCTGATCGCAGGGCCGACACGCGACGCCCTGCCGACCCGCTTCGGCCTGCGCCTGCAGGGCGAGGTCTGGGCACGTCCGACCGCTGCGACGCTGCTTCAGGCGACCGCCGTCGCGGGCTCGGCCCGGGACAGCCTCTGGGCGCGCCTCGCCTGGGGCTATCGCCTCTGGGAGACCTATCTCGGCCCAGAGGCGGCGCTCTACACCGACGCGACCGGCTACGCGAAGTGGAGCCTCGGCCTGCACGGGACCGACTTCGCCCTCGGCCGGTACAGCCTCCGCGCGTCGGTGGGCCTTCAGACCGAGTCGCGCCGGGCCCGGGCTTGTCCCTACGTGACGCTGTCGGTCTGGTCGCCCCTCTGATCGGCGCTCGGCCGGGCCTCGAGGGCATCGAGGAAGGCGGCCGCGTCGCGGCGGATCTCGGCGCGGCGCTTGTCGCCGAATCCGCGCAGGGTCCGGTACGGCATCGCCAAGCGCTGATTGCCGGCCAGCCGCTCCTCGTTCTCGATCAGGAAGTTCCAGTAGAGATAGTTGAACGGACAGGCCTCGGGCCCGGACTTGACCTTCACGTCGTAGGCGCAGGACGCGCAGTAATCGGACATCCGGTCGATATAGGCGCCCGAGGCCGCATAGGGCTTGGAGCCCATCACGCCGCCATCGGCCCACAGAACCATGCCGTGAACGTTGGGCAACTCGACCCATTCGTAGGCGTCGGCGAAGACGATCAGGTACCATTCCTCCACCTGCGCCGGGTCGAGGCCGGCGATGAGGGCGAAGTTGCCGGTCACCATCAGGCGCTGGATGTGGTGGGCGTAGGCGTGGGCGCGCGTCTCGGTGACCACCTGCGCGACGCAGTTCAGCGCCGTTTCCCCCGACCAGTAGAACCACGGCAGGTCGCGGCGCGCGCCGAGGGCATTGGTGTCCCGGTAGGCGGGCATCCGCGCCCAGTAGAGGCCGCGCACGTATTCCCGCCAGCCGAGGATCTGCCGGATGAAGCCCTCGACGCAGTGGAGCGGCGCCGCACCGTCGCGGTAGGCGCGCTCGGCCGCCCAGCAGACCTCCTCGGCGGTAAGCAGGCCGGCGTTGAGGGCGGGCGACAGGAGGGCGTGGTACAGGAAGGGCGCGCCGGTCTTCATTGCGTCCTGATAGTCGCCGAAGGTCGGAAGGGCCTCGGCCAGGAAGTGCCGGAGCGCCGCGAGGGCGTCGGCCCGGGTCACCGGCCAGGAGAAGCCGGAGAGATCGCCGAAATGGTCGCCGAATTCCGCCTCGACGAGGGCGATGGCCTCGCGCGTCACGGAATCGGGCTGGAAGCCGATCCGGTCCGGCGGACGATGCCCCTTGGGCAGGCGCTTGCGGTTCTCGGGATCGTAATTCCAGCGGCCGCCGGCGGGCTCGCCGCCATCCATCAGAAGGCCGGTCCGACGCCGCATGCCCCGGTAGAAGGTCTCCATCCGCAGGTGATGCCGGCCGTCTGCCCATTTCGCGAAATCCTCACGCGGACACAGGAAACGGTTGTCGGCGCGGATCTCGAGCGGCATCGGCAGGCTCTCGCGCCAATCCTGCATCATTTCCCAGACGCGCCACTCGCCCGGTTCGGTGACGACGATCCGCTCCGGCCGATGCCGCGCGACGGCGCGCTCCAGTTCGCCGGTGAAACTACCGGTATTGCCCGCCTCGGTGAGGCGCACGTAGTCGACGGTGATCCCCTCCGCCTCCAACTCGGCCGCGAAGTGGCGCATGGCCGCGAACAGGAAGGCGATCTTCTGCTTGTGATGGCGGACATAGGTCGCCTCGTCCCGGACCTCGACCATCAGCACCACGTCGCATTCGGGGTCGAGGTCGACGAGGCTCGAGACCCGGCGCGTCAGCTGATCGCCGAGGACGAAGCGCAGCGTGCCGCGCGGTGCGGCGGCGCCGCGGCGTTTTCCGGCCATCGTCTCAGCCCTTGGTCCGGAGGGCGGAGCGGCCGCCATCCACGCCGATGACTTGGCCGGTGATCCAGGCCGCCTCCTCGGAGACCAGGAAGGCGGCCAGGGCGCCGACATCCTCCGGACGCCCGAGCCGTTGGAGGGCATGCATGGCCGCAATCCCCTGCGCGAGGGTCTCGTTGCCGGTGATCCCCGCAGCGAGCGGCGTGCGCGTCAGCGAGGGCGCCACGACGTTGATGCGGATCTGGGGCGCGAGTTCGGCCGCCAGGGACAGCGCCAAGCCCTCTACGGCGCCTTTCGCCATGGCGACGGAGGCATGCGCGGCAAAACCCTGCGCCACCGCCACCGTCGAGAACAGGACGATCCCGGCCCCCGCCGCGCCGGCACCGGCCTTCAGCGCGCCCGCGGCGGCCTGCACCGCCGAGAAGGCACCGAGCGCATTGATGGCGAAGTCGCCCTCGACATCCGCCCGCGTCAACCGATTCAGCGGCCGCAGATTGATGGTGCCGACTGCGTAGACCAGCCCCGCGAGGTCCGGGCCCGCCGCCTCGGTCACGGCGGACGCGAAGTCCGGATCGGTGACGTCGCCCGCGGTGATGCGCGTCTCCCCCAGATCCTCGGCGACCTTAGACAGGCGATCCGCGTCCCGGGCCGCGAGATGCAGGGCGTAGCCTCGGGCGCGGAGGGCACGCGCCGTGGCAAGACCGATGCCTCCGGTTCCGCCGTAGATGATCACCCGACGCACGCCGAACCCCTTGCTACCCGCATTGGCACGATCAAGGTAAGGCGAGGGACGCTCCCGGGCAGACGGCGGATCCGCGCCCTCCACGTGCACAAGGTCGCAGGCGGCAAGGATGAAGTTCGCGTTCGCCGGCATCGACTTCCTCGGCGGAGTCTTCGAGGGACTGCTGGATGCCGGCTGGACGCCGGTGAAGCTGTTCACCCGCCCCTGTGACGGGATCTACGACCACAACGAAGTCATCGTCGCCCGCGCCCGGGCGCTGCGGCTGCCGATCCAGCTGTCGCGGATCCGCGAACGGGATATCGAGGCGCTCCAGGCCGAGCACGGCCGGGATTGGGCGCTCGTGGTCGCGGGATATCCCTGGCTCATCAAGGGCTGGAAGGGCCGCGCCGCCTACGGCCTCAACATCCACCCCTCCCCGCTTCCGACGGGCCGCGGCCCCTACCCGCTGTTCCGCGCCGTCCTCGACCGCTACGAGAGCTGGGGCGTCACCGCCCATGTCCTCGCCGACGGCTTCGACACCGGCGACATCCTCGCGCAGGATATCTTCGGCTTAAGTTCGCACGAGAGCCACGAGACCCTGCTGGCCAAGTGCCAGATGGCGGCCCGCCGTCTCGCCGCGGGCCCGCTCGGCCGTGAACTGCCCGCACGATGGCGGAGATCCGAGCCGCAGGGCGACGGCTCCTACTGGCCCCGTGCCACCGATTTCGACCGGACGCTCGATTTCCGGCAGGACGTCGCGACGGTCCTGCGCCGGGTGCGGGCCTTTGGCACGGTCGAGACGATCGCGCGGCTGGGAGATGCCCGGGTGTTCGTGGCGGAGGCCCAGGGCTGGCCGGAACGCCACGCGCACACGCCCGGGACGGTGGTGCACCGCCACCGCCGCCACGTCGTGGTCGCGGCCCTCGACGGCTACGTTCAGCTGACCCGCTGGTCGCCGGTGCCCCTCGCGGAAGCCGGGCAGGTCGGCCGCTGACCGACGCCGACCGGGAACCGAAGCGCCAACCCTGATGTTTCCGGCGGCCCAGGACATTACGGAGTCCGACATGTCGACACGCGCCAGCCTCGCCGCAGCCCTCGGGTTTGCCGCGCTGTTCACCGGCTCCGCCTTCGCGCAGGCGGTGATCGTGACCCCCGACGAGTTCGGCCCCGACGACGACGTGGTGGTGCGCGACTACATCGTGCGCCGACCCGTGGGGCCCGGGCCGATCGTCGGATCGATCCCGCTGCGTCCCGGCAGCATCGTGCCGCCCGACGTGCGTCTGGCCCCCTTCACGGAGGCCCCGAATCCGCGCCTGCGGCGTTTCGGCTACTTCGTGGCGCCGGGCGACAAGATCGTGGTCGTCGACCCCGAGACCCGTGCGGTGGTGCGAATCCTCGATCGCTGACGCCCCGCGGCGCGCGGCTCACCAGTCGCTGAGCGCCGCGCGCTTCCAGCGATCGGGCGCGACGCAGCGGTACTCGTAGGCCTCGTCCCAGGCGTGGTCCCCCGTGATGCAGGGTGCGCGGCTGCTCGCGGGCGGCCGCGGCTGTGTCTCGCGGAAAGAGGCGGCCTCGATCTGCCCGGTGTCGCTGACGCGCAGGACCGGTCCGGCTCCCGTGCCATAGACCAGATCGCGCCCGTCGAAGCCGAGGCTGCGGGAGAAGCCGCCGTCGCGGTTGCCGTCGAGCCCGATCGCCTGTCCGGCCGCGAGCAGCATCGGCACGCCGGTAAACCGCGCCGCGGCAGCGTCGATCCCGATGCCGTAGGTCCCCTCCCCCTGGAACGAGATCGCCCGGTCGGTGATGGATCCGGTGAGATTGCCCATGAGGATGCCGTAGCCGGTATGGGCCCCCGGCACGCCGCCGGTGGAGATCTGCAGACCGACCCGCTGGCGGTTCCGATCCGTCGTCGGCGATTGCGCCGAGACGTCGATCTCGGCGCCGATGCACGAGGCCACGGGGTCGGCCTCGTCGGTCATGTCGACGCAATTGAAGTTGCCGGCCCAGGACGGCCCCACCGGCCCCACCCCGTTCGGTTCCTTGAAGATCGTGCCATTGACGGCGACGTTCTGTGCCCCGGTGCTGGCGAGGGCGCGATTGTGCAGTTCGCCCGTGATCGTCCATTCGTAGCCGGCATTGTGCGGGCCGGTGGAGCCGAGCGCCCAGATCGCCTTGTAGGTGTGGGTGGCCTCACCCGACCCTTCGGGCACGTGCCGGTCGACCCGCAGGGTCGAGACCGGATCGAAGGCCTGCGGCCGGTTCCAGAGGAAGACGTGGCCGCCGTCCAGCCCCGGCACGCCGGTTCCCTGGACGCTCCGGGAAAGGGTCGGCAGCCAAGACTGATCGGGGACGGGCGCGGCTGACGGCGGCCGTCCGGGTGCCTCGGCGGCGCCGGAAAGCGGCAGACCGGCCGCGATGCTGGCCAGCAGGACCAAGCCAGGGCGGATGCGCATGATCGTCTCCGATATCCGTACGGCACGGCCGCGCCCGGAACCGGACGGGCGGCCGCCCCTCGGTGCGAGATAGGCTCTGCCAAGCGTCGCGGCGACATCCGCCCCGATTCGCTGGGCGGGTTGCGGATTCGGTGCCGGGCTCCCGATGTGATCTGATGCAGGCCGGATTTCGCCACCGGTTCGGACCCATGAAAGCCCTTCGTTTCCTGCGAATTTGGCTCCTGATATCGATCCCGCTGGGCCTCTTGGTCGGCAGGTTCATCAAGGTCGGCAAGGGACCGCCGTCGCCCGGAAAGGGCCCGCGGTGATTATGCGAACTCCCGCCGATAGACGCGCCACGTCTTGTCCTTCCGCCAGACGATCGGGGACCATCAATCATCTATTAGTAAATACCGCGCATTTTTACTGATATCGCGCCCATCAACGGATCCAGGCAGGAACCTCGGCCGTGTACCGCACCGCACGCCCTTACAGCGCCCTGGCGGAGCGACGGGCGACTGAGCGGAAGCCCACCGCCCTGCTGGCCTTTGCTCAGCAACGGGACGGCGCGCGTTATCCGTGTCAGGTCAGAAACATCTCCGATCGCGGCGCGATGTTGGAGTTCCTCGGCCAGCAGGCGGCGCTGCTCGAGAACGCGTTCGATCTAATGTTGACGAGTTCAGAAACGCGGCACGCGGTTCGCCTGATCTGGCGGACGGAGCAGACGGTCGGCGTGGCGTTCAGTCCGGATTCCGATTGAGGCACGCGCCGTCCCGGCTCAGGTCGCCAAGGTCGCCATGAGCATCAGTCCGAATGCCGGGAGCGTCAGCGCCAGGATGGCCAGGGCGTCGAGCGGTGCCGGCCGGCTCGCGGCGAGCCAGCGATGCTCGGCGAACTTCTCGGCTGCGAAACCGAAGAGAACCAAGCCGCAACCGATGAACGTGACAAGCGCGGACATGACCCGGCCCCTTTGCGGAACGCCGCACGGAAGCGTGCGCCTGCCCGGCAGTACCCGCCGCGGAGGCGTAAAGTTTCACCGCAGGTCCGCCGATCGCGAAAATCACCACCCGGGCGCCTACGGGTCCCTGCACTCCGGACACGACCGCAGGGCGGCACCGCGCCGGCATCTCCACCGTAGACCCGTGCCGAGCGCGTGCCCTCAGGGTCAGGGGGTTGCAATCCCGCGCAGATCCGTCGAGGCGGAAGCAAGCGGCATCGTTGAGGATTGTCGCAGGCAGCGGGGGGACTTCGACCTGTGAAGGCGAGCGGCAGCGGCGTGGCCGTGGGACATGAGGGCTGGTTGTACTGGGTCGGGCGCGCCGGCGAGGTGGAGGCCTTCTACGGCGACACCGCGACCTCGCGACGGATCCTCAGACGCTGGACCCGGCTGATCGGGCACCGGGCACGCCGCCTGGACGCCCTCGGAATCCGCCACGTGCATACCGTCGTCCCCGACAAGCTGGCGATCTATCCCGACCTGCTCGGCCGCCCCTTTCCGGGGCTCGACGACCCGCCGGGCGTCCGCCTCGCCCGATCGGTCGCCGCCGACAGCGGAGCTCCGATGGCGGATCTGCAGACGCCTCTCGTTGCCGCCCGGGGCGGCGAGCCGGTCTACCTGCGGACGGACACGCATTGGACCTATCGCGGCTATCTCATCGCCTATCGCGCCCTCTGCGAAGCCCTGAACGCACCGGTGGCGGACCATGTCTTTGCCGGCACCAGCACCCGCGAGACCTTCACCTTCGATCTCGGCGAGAAGCTCGTCCCTCCGGTCGACGAAGCGTATGTGGCTTACGATTTCCCGCGCCGTGCCGAACGGATCGACGCGAACGCGCTGGTCGAGGTTCGCGAGTCCGGACGCGCCGTGCGACCGCGCGGTCTGTTCGTCGGGTCGCGGGTCGTGCTGCAGAACAAAACGGCCCCTGATCAGCGGCGCGTGATCCTGTTCGGCGATTCCTACATCTACAGCCCGGGGGCGCGTCTCACCGCCATGCTGGCCGAGACCTTCCACGAGGTGCACGCGATCTGGTCGGCGAATATCGACTGGCGCTATGTCGAGGCGGTTCGGCCGGATGTCGTGATCTTCGAGATCGCGGAGCGTTTCCTGCGTCAGGTCCCCAACGACAGGATCCAGATCGATCGCTTCGCAGAGGCCCGAGCGCGCCGTGCCGTCCGCCCGACCCTCCGCGAACAGATCCGGCGCTGGCTGCGGTGAGACGATCACGCGGACGCCGTCGTCGGTTTCGGCCGCCCCTGACGATGGCGCCAAGCCCCGAAACCTTACATCATCGACTCGGCGAAAAAGGCCGGTCCATCGATGCGGCGGTGAAAAACGGCGAGAGCCCCGTCGCGGGGGCAACGGGGCTCTGCGTCAAAATCCGTGGCTGGGCTCAGTAGCCGGATCCGTAGTAACCCGGACCCCGGCTCAGGGCGCCCGCCGCAACGGCTCCGGCGGCCGCACCGGCGATGCCGAGACCGACCGCAGCCCCGGTCGAGATCCCGCGATGACGACGATAGCCGTAATCCCGGCGCGGGCCGTATCCACGATGATATCCGTGGCCGTATCCGTAGCCGTGATGCCGCCCGTAGCCATAGCCCTGCGCGTCCGCGCTGGTGGCACCGAGAGCTCCGATGGAGAGGCTCAGGGCGGAGATGAGTGCGAGCTTTCGCATCGATGAATCCTTCACGGTTACGTTGGGGGCCCAACCCAATACGCCGCAAAGAGGTTCCACCGCAGGTTCTGCGAGCGCCAGCGCAATCGGCAACGCACCGTCAATCTGAAAGGGAATGCCCGTCAACGACCGCGGGCGGTTCGCCGTTGCCGGTCAGCCGCGTCCGATGGGGATCACCAAGGGTGTGGTGAGCGCGCTGGGACTCGAACCCAGGACCTACAGATTAAAAGTCCGTTGCTCTACCAGCTGAGCTACGCGCTCGCGTCCCGGGCCGATCGCGGTGGCCCGTCGGGGACGGCGCGTCCGCAATAGGTGAGCGGGCCCGGGGGGTCAACATAAGGGACGTGGACAATCCTCAATCCGCCCTCAATCCGCGTCGCCGCGGCTCTGCTCCACGATGCCCCGGGCCTCAGCGAAGGCCGCGTCGGCATCGAGCTCCGTGGTGTCGAGCCGGATCGCGTCGTCGGCCATGCGCAGGGGTGCGGCGCTGCGGGATGCATCCCGGGCGTCGCGGGCCTCGATGTCGGCGAGGATCGTCGCGAAGGTCGCCGACTCGCCGCGGCCGACCAGTTCCCGATGGCGGCGGCGGGCGCGCTCCTCCGAGGACGCCGTGATGAACAGCTTCACCGAGGCCCCGGGGCAGACCACCGTGCCGATGTCGCGCCCGTCGAGCACCGCCCCCTGCGGATCGGCGGCAAAGCGGCGCTGCCAGGCGAGCAGGCCGGCCCGGACTTCCGGCACGGACGAGACGCGCGAGGCCGCCTCGCCCATGGCCCGGTCGCGCAGCCGCGGGTCGTCGAGCTTGCCGGCATCGAGGGCCTGGGCCGCCTGCGCCGCGGCCGCGGCATCCTCCAGCGACAGGCCTGCATCGAGCAGGGCCATAGCCACGGCCCTGTAGAGGAGCCCGGTGTCGAGATGCGACAGGCCGTAATGATCGGCCAGACGCTTGGCGAGCGTGCCCTTGCCGGATGCGGCCGGTCCGTCGATCGCGATGACGAGCGGCATGCCGGTCACGCCTCGATCCGGCCGCCGAGGGCCTGCATGGTCGGAAGGAAGCTCGGGAAGCTCGTGGCGATCATCGCGCCGTCATCCACCGTGACCGGGTTCCGTGCGGCGAGCCCCATGACGAGGAACGCCATGGCGATGCGGTGGTCGAGATGCGTCGCGACCGTTCCGCCGCCCGGCGCGGCGGCGCCGTCGCCCTCCACCACGAGGTCGTCGCCCTCCACCGCGTGGCGGACGCCGTTGGCGGCCAGCCCCGCCGCCACGGCGGCGAGGCGGTCCGATTCCTTGACCCGCAGCTCGTGCAGGCCGTTCATCCGGGTCCGGCCCTCGGCGAAGCTCGCCGCCACCGCCAGCACCGGGTACTCGTCGATCATCGCGGGCGCCCGCTCGGCCGGGACGTCGACGCCGGTCAGGCGGCTCGCGCGCACGCGCAGATCGGCCACGGTCTCGCCGCCCTCCTCCCGCTCCGCCACGCGCTCGATCTGCGCGCCCATCTCCAGGAGCGTCGTGATCAGCCCGATGCGCAGCGGGTTCATCATCACGCCTTCGATGACCACGTCGGAGCCGGGGACGATCAGCGCCGCCACCAGGGGGAAGGCCGCCGAAGACGGGTCGGCCGGCACCACGACATCGGTGCCGCGCAGGGTCGGCTGGCCGGTCAGCGCGACCTTGCGGCCGTGGCCGCCGGGACCATGCGGCTCGACGACGACCGTGGCGCCGAACAGGCGCAGCATCCGCTCGGTGTGGTCGCGGGTCGCGGCCGCCTCGATCACGGTGGTGACGCCGGGCGCGTTGAGGCCGGCGAGCAGCACCGCCGACTTGATCTGCGCCGAGGCCGCCGGGGTCTCGTAGGTGATCGGGATCGCCTCCTTGGGGCCCCGCAGGGTCAGGGGCACGCGGCCGCCCTCGGCTTCGGCTAGGACCTGGGTGCCCATCCGGGTGAGCGGGTCGAGGATGCGGCGCATCGGCCGCGAACGCAGGGAGGCGTCGCCGTCGAAGGTCGCGGTCACCGGCTGCCCACCGACCACGCCCATCATGAGGCGGGAGCCGGTGCCGGCATTGCCGAAATCGAGGACGTCGGCGGGATCGCCGAGGCCCCCGATGCCGACGCCCCGGACCCGCCAGCGTCCGGCCCCGAGGCGCTCGACGCCCGCGCCGAGCGCCTTCGCGGCGGCGGCGGTCCGCAGGACGTCATCGCCCTCCAGCAGCCCTTCGACCCGCGTCTCGCCCTGGCTGAGCAAGCCGAGGATCATCGCCCGATGCGAGATCGACTTGTCGCCGGGCGGCCGAAGGCGTCCGCGCAGCGGGGTGCCCGGCGCGGCGGTGAGGGGCTGTGGAGTCGAATCGTGCGACACGGGACGTCCGTTCGGGCTCTGACGAGTGGGCCTGGATCCGGCGCGTCGCGCGGCTCGGCCGCGGCGCTGCAATCGGACGGTGAAATCGCCGGGCGGTTAACACGGGTACCGGCCGGCGTCATCAATCCGATGTCTTCGTCGATCCTCCGGACGATCCTCCTGCCGATCCTCCCGCCGATCCTCCGTAGGACGCGGCCCGGAACGCCCTGCTCGGGCTCGATTGACAGGGACCGCCACCGCGACTAACGGGGCCCCTCCCCCGAGACAGAACTGACGACGAGGTGTCCGCCCGTGGCCCGACCGGAACTTGGCTTGAAGCGCCAGTGCATGAGCTGCGGCGCGAAGTTCTACGACCTCGCCCGAGATCCCGCCGTCTGCCCGAAATGCGGCGCGGTCTATCAGGCGGTGGCCACCTCGAGCCGTGCAGCGCCTCCGGCGCTGTCGCGGAGCGCGGCCAGCAACGACGATGAGGACGAGACGGACGAGAAGGGTCCGGAGCTGGTTTCCCTCGACGAGGTCGAAGCCGCCGAGGACGATGCGGATCCGACGCCCGAGGACGATTCGGTCGAGGACGGGGATACCGCCGACGACGACACCTTCCTGGAGGAAGAGGACGCCGGCGACGACGATGTCTCCGACCTGATCGACGGCGATATCGAGAACGACGAAGAGGGCTGAGGCGGTCGTCGCCTCCCCGATGAAAAACCCCCGGCGGCAGCGAAAAAGGGGGTTGAGTCCGCGGTGCGAGCCGCCTATAGAACCGGCCTCGCCGGACGCGATTTAGACCGGCGAGACCCCGCGGGACCCAACCCGCGGCGGATGCTAAAAGTGGGGCCTTAGCTCAGCTGGGAGAGCGCTTCCATGGCATGGAAGAGGTCATCGGTTCGATCCCGTTAGGCTCCACCATCCCACTCTCGCGTGACGCGGCCCTCCACGGGACGCGAAATGCAGTGAAAATTATGGGGCCTTAGCTCAGCTGGGAGAGCGCTTCCATGGCATGGAAGAGGTCATCGGTTCGATCCCGTTAGGCTCCACCATTCATCTCGCGCGCGACGCGGCCCATCGCGGCCTGCGTACCCGAGAACGAGACTTTCCAGATTTCGCCGTCGCGAGCGGACCCCGCTGCCACTGATGCACCGTGGGCGGCCGCGTCCGGTCAGCGGGTCAGGTGCCCGAGCGGCAGCGCGGTCGCGTACTTGACCTGCCCCAGGGCGAAGCTCGATCGGATGTTGGCCACCCCGGGGATCCGCGTGAGGTGGTCCAGGACGAGCTTCTGGTACTGGCCGAGATCCTCGACCACGACCCGCAGCATGTAGTCGGCCTCGCCGCTCATCAGATAGCACTCCATCACCTCGGGGCGGTTGCGCACCGCCTCGTCGAAGGCCTGGAGCGCGGCCTGGGTCTGTTTCTCGAGCGACACGTGGACGAACACGTTGACCGCGAGCCCGAGGCTCAGCGGGTCGACCACCGCCACGCAGCCGCGGATCACCCCCGCCTCCTTCAGGTCGTTGACGCGGCGCCAGCACGGCGACGTCGACAGGCCCACCCGCTCGGCGAGATCCGCGATGCTGATCTCGCTGTCCTGCTGCAGACATTCGAGAATGCGCAGGCTCGCGGCGTCGAGGGGGGCCGGTCGTGCGGGCATCGGTTCGGTCTCCAATCTGGCCGCCGCGAAGCGCAGCTTCCGACGACGACGGGCGAGGCGCTCCGGCCTCGCGACAGAGGCATATTTTGCCGCCTATCGCCCAAATCGCGGAATATCAATCCGGACATGGCGCGATGGAAGCAAATCTTCGGCATGTCCCGCCGTCCCGATCCCCGTATGATCGGGGGAATAAGGGAGGCCGCGTCGATGAACGCCATACCGCCGAAAGCCACGATCGCGCGGTCCGCCGAGGTCGATCACGACCCGGCCGAGACCCAGGACTGGCTCGCCGCGCTGGAATCCGTCTTCCGCACCGAGGGCGCGGCCCGGGCGCGGTTCATCCTCGACCGCCTGGAGCGGCGCTCGAAGGAGATCGGCATCCTCGACGAGGCCCTGCCCTACTCGCCCTACCGGAACACGGTTTCGCTGGAGAAGCAGCCGCGCTACCCCGGCGATCTCGACATCGAGGAGCGCCTGACCTCGATCATGCGCTGGAACGCGCTCGCCATGGTGGTGCGCGCCAACATGGCCTACGGCGAGCTCGGCGGCCACGTGGCCAGCTACGCCTCGGCGGCGGAGCTGTTCGAGGTCGGCTTCAACCACTTCTTCAAGGGCGGGACGGACGGCGACCTCGTCTATTTCCAGCCGCACTCGGCCCCCGGCGTCTACGCCCGGGCCTTCCTCGAGGGGCGGCTCTCCGAGGAGCAGCTGAAGCACTACCGCCAGGAGATCGCCGGCGACGGTCTGTGCTCCTATCCGCATCCCTGGCTGATGCCGGATTTCTGGCAGGTCCCCACCGGCTCGATGGGCATCGGGCCGATCCACGCGGTCTATCAGGCGCGGTTCATGCGCTACCTCGCCGACCGGGGCCTGGCCGACACGTCCGGCCGCCACGTCTGGGGCGTGTTCGGCGACGGCGAGATGGACGAGCCGGAGTCGATCGGCGGCCTCGCACTGGCGGCGCGCGAGAACCTCGACAACCTGACCTTCGTCATCAACTGCAACCTGCAGCGGCTCGACGGACCGGTGCGCGGCAACGGCCAGATCATCCAGGAGCTGGAGAGCCTGTTCCGGGGCGCGGGCTGGAACGTCATCAAGGTGCTGTGGGGTTCGGAGTGGGACGGGATCTTCGCCCGCGACACCAACCACGCCCTGCTGCGGCGCTTCGCCGACACGGTGGACGGCAAGTACCAGACGCTGGGCGCCAAGGACGGCGCCTACAACCTCGCCCACTTCTTCGGCGAGGATCCGGAGGTGCGCGAGCTCGTCGCCCACATGTCGGACGCCGATGTCGACCGGCTGAAGCGCGGCGGCCACGACTTCCGCAAGCTCTACGCGGCCTTCGCCGCCGCCAAGGCCACCAAGGGCCGGCCGACGGTGATCCTGGCCAAGACCAAGAAGGGCTACGGCATGGGCGGCGCGGGCGAGTCGCGCATGACCGCCCACCAGGCCAAGAAGCTCAACGTGGACGCGCTGCGCGCCTTCCGCGACCGGTTCGCCCTGCCGCTGTCGGATGCCCAGGTGGAGGGTCTGGCCTTCTACAAGCCGGCCGAGGACGGCGCCGAGATGCGCTACCTGCGCGAGCGCCGCGAGACGCTCGGCGGCGTCCTGCCGGCCCGCCGCCGCACGGCGCCGACCGTCTCGGTGCCGGCCCTCTCGACCTACGCGGGCTTCGCGCTCGAAGCGGGCGGCAAGGAGATGTCGACCACCACGGCGGTGGTGCGCCTATTCGGCAACCTCCTGAAGCACAAGGATCTCGGGCCGCGCATCGTCCCGATCGTCGCCGACGAGGCCCGGACCTTCGGCATGGCCAACCTGTTCCGGCAGGTCGGGATCTACGCGCCGCAGGGCCAGCTCTACGAGCCGGAGGATGCCGGCTCGATGCTCTACTACCGCGAGGCCCGGGACGGTCAGCTCCTGGAGGAAGGCATCACCGAGGCCGGGGCGATCTCGTCCTGGACGGCGGCGGCCACGGCCTACAGCGTCCACGGCCTGTCGATGCTGCCGTTCTACATCTACTACTCGATGTTCGGCTTCCAGCGGGTCGGCGACCTGATCTGGGCGGCGGCCGACCAACGGGCCCGCGGCTTCCTGATCGGCGCCACGGCGGGCCGGACCACGCTGGGCGGCGAGGGCCTTCAGCACCAGGACGGGTCGAGCCACATGCAGGCGGCCGCGATCCCGAACTGTCGGGCCTACGATCCGGCCTTCGCGTACGAGATGGCGGTGATCGTCGACCGGGGCGCCCGGGCGATGATGGAGGAGGGCGAGGACGCCTTCTACTACCTCACCGCGATGAACGAGAACTACGCCCAGCCCTCCATGCCGCAGGGGGCGGAGGCCGGGATCCTGAAGGGCATGTACCGGCTGTCGGGGCCCGAGGCCGGGCAAGGGACGGGCGCCGCCGCCGTGCGGCTTCTCGGCTCCGGGGCGATCCTGCCGGAGGTGATCGCGGCGGCGGAGCTGCTCGCGCAGGATTTCGGCGTCGCCGCCGAGGTGTTCAGCGTGACGAGCTTCAGCGAGCTGGCCCGCGACGCCCGCGAGGCCGAGCGGCAGGCGATGCTCAACCCGGAAGCCGAGGCGCCGGTCAGCCACGTGGCGGCGCTGCTGCCGGGCACGGCGCCCATCGTCGCGGCGAGCGACTACGTCCGGGCCTACCCGCAGCTGATCGCCTCCTATGTCGGCGCGCGCTTCGTCGCCCTCGGCACAGACGGGTTCGGGAGGAGCGACACCCGCAACGCGCTCCGCCGGTTCTTCGAGGTCGACCGGCAGCACGTGGTCATCGCGGCGCTGCACGCCCTGGCGGAAGCCGGGACGGTGCCGCGCGCCACGGTGGCGGACGCGATCCGCCGCTACGGCATCGCGGCGGACGCGCCCGCGCCCTGGACGATCTGAGGCCAACCGGCGAACCCACCCGCGACCTCATCCTGAGGTGCGCGCGCAGCGCGCCTCGAAGGAGCTCTCCAGCCGGCCGTGCGATCCCTGGAGCCCTCCTTCGAGGCCTCCGCTGCGCTCCGGCGCCTCAGGATGAGGGCGTGGCTGGGAGATCCGGCGCGTCGACGACATCGCGCCTCTCTTCCCCTGCCCGCACGCGGACAGGCCGTAACAGCCTTCCAGCAACCGGAATTCCACCCGCATGAGCGCCGCGCTGCAGATCGCCCTTCCGGATATCGGCGACTATCGGGACGTGCCGGTCATCGAGCTTCTGGTGAAGCCCGGCGACCGCCTCGCGGTGGACGACCTGATCCTCAGCATCGAGTCCGACAAGGCCACCATGGAGGTTCCCTCCCCGGTCGCCGGCATCGTCCGCGAGTTGCTGGTCTCCGTGGGGTCGAAGGTGTCGGAAGGAACCCCGATCCTGACGGTGGAGCCCGCGGAGGGCAGCGGGGCCGCACCGGTGCCGGACGCCCCCCCCGCTGCCGCGGCCGCGTCGTCCCCCGAGCGGAGCGCGGGTCCCCTTTCCCGTTCGGGAGAGGGACAGAGTGAGGCATCAGGGTTGTCCGGAGACGGCGCCCCCCTCACCCCAACTCTCTCCCGGACGGGAGAGGGAGCCGGTCGCGCCTCGCCGGAGCCGATACAGGCCGATCCGATCCAGGCGAACCGCGGCGCGGTGCATGCCAGCCCGTCCGTCCGCCAACTCGCCCGCGAGCTCGGCGTGGAGCTGGACCGCGTCGCCGCCACCGGGCCCAAAGGGCGGATCCTGCGCGAGGACGTACACGCCTTCGTCAAGGCGGCGCTCGGCGCGCCGGTCCCGGCGCCCGCCGCCGCGTCCGGCATCGGCGCCGGCCTGCCGCCCTGGCCGGACGTGGACTTCGCCAAATACGGCCCGGTCCGGCGCGAACCGCTGTCGCGCATCCAGAGTCTCTCGGGGGCCAATCTCAGCCGCAACTGGCTCACGATCCCGCACGTGACCAATTTCGACCGGGCCGACGTCACCGAGATCGAGTCGTTCCGGGTCGGCCTGAACACGGAGACCCGCACGCCGCCCGCGAAGGTCACCATGGTGGCCTTCCTGATCAAGGCGGCGGCCTCGGCGCTGCGCGCCTACCCGCGCTTCAATTCCTCCCTGGCGGGCGGCGAGCTGGTCCTGAAGGACTACGTCCATGTCGGCTTCGCGGTGGACACGCCGAAGGGCCTGATGGTGCCGGTGGTGCGCGACTGCGACCGCAAGGGCCTGATCGAGATCGCCACCGAGATGGCCGCGATGGCCGAGAAGGCCCGGGTAGGAACCCTCCCGGGCTCGGACATGCAGGGCGGCTGCTTCTCGGTCTCGTCGCTCGGCGGCATCGGCGGCGACGGCTTCACGCCGATCATCAACGCCCCCGAGGTCGCGATCCTGGGCGCGGCGCGCTCGCGCACCGAGGCGGTGTGGGACGGCAAAGCCTTCCAGCCGCGCCTGATCCTCCCCTTGAGCCTCTCCTGGGACCACCGCGTCGTGGACGGCGTCGCCGCCGCCCGCTTCCTCGGCCATGTGGCGTCGGTCCTCTCGGACCTCCGCCGCGCCCTCCTGTAACCGCCGCCGCCATGCCCGAGACCCTCGACATCCGCGTCCCCGATCTCGGGGATTACGCCGACGTGCCCGTCATCGAGATCCCGGTGGCGCCCGGCCAGCCGGTCGCCAAGGACCAGACCCTGCTGGTGGTCGAATCCGACAAGGCGACGCTGGACATCCCCTCCCCGGCGGCGGGCCGCCTCGTGGAGATGCTGGTCGGCCTCGGAGACACGGTCTCGGCCGGCACTCTCGTCGCCCGCCTCGCGGTGGAGGCGCCCGAGGTGCGCACCGAGCCGGCACCTATGCCGGCCCCCGCCGCGCCGCCACCGAAGCGGCAGGCGGAGGCGGGCTGCGACCTCCTGGTGATCGGCGGCGGACCGGGCGGCTACTCGGCCGCCTTCCGGGCCGCCGATCTCGGGCAGCGGGTGATCCTGGTGGAGCGTGACGCGACCCTCGGCGGCGTCTGCCTCAACGTGGGCTGCATTCCCTCGAAGGCGCTGCTCCACGTGGCTGCGGTGACCGAGGAGGCCGTCCGGCTGGCCGCGCACGGGATCAGCTTCGGCGCACCGACGGTCGACCTGGAAAAGCTCCGGAGCTTCAAGGCCGGCACCGTCCGGCGCCTCACCGACGGGCTCGCCCAGATGGCGCGCCAGCGCAAGGTCGAGGTGATCCGCGGGACCGCACGCTTCACGGGCCCGAGCGCGGTCTCGGTGGCGCTGCATGGCGGCGACACGCGCCACGTCACCTTCGCCAGCGCCATCGTGGCCGCGGGCTCGTCGCCGGTGGCGCTGGCGATGCTGCCGGACGATCCCCGCATCGTGGATTCCACGGGGGCGCTGGAGCTGCCCTTTGTGCCGCGCCGGTTGCTGGTGATCGGCGGTGGCATCATCGGCCTGGAGATGGCGACCGTCTACAGCGCACTGGGCGCCCGGGTCGACGTGGTCGAACGCCTGCCGAACCTGCTGGAGGGCGTCGACCGAGATCTCGTGGCGGTCTGGACGAAGCGGAACGCGCATCGGTTCGACCAGTTTCGCACGGGTACGGAGGTGATGGCGGCAGAGGCGACACCGGAGGGCATCGCCGTATCTATCGCTGGCGAGGCCGAGCCGCAGACCTACGACCTCGTACTCCAGGCCGCGGGGCGTCGTCCGAACGGCGCGAACCTGGGCCTCGACGCCGCCGGCGTGGTGCTGGATGGCGGCTTCGTGCCCGTGGACGCGCAGATGCGGACCAGCGTGCCGCATATTCTCGCCATCGGTGATCTCGTCGGGCAGCCAATGCTCGCCCACAAGGCCGTCCACCAGGGGCACGTGGCCGCCGAGGTGGCCGCCGGCCACAAGGCCGGCTTCGATGCCGCCGTGATCCCCTCGGTGGCCTACACCGATCCCGAGATCGCCTGGGTGGGCTTGACGGAAACGGCGGCCAAGGCCTCGGGGCGGGCCGTGGAGGTCGCCCGCTTCCCCTGGGCGGCCTCGGGCCGGGCCATCGCCAACGGCGCCGATTACGGTCTGACGAAGCTGCTGTTCGATGCGCAGACCAAGCGCGTTGTCGGCGGCGCCATCGTCGGCCCGAGCGCGGGCGACATGATCGGCGAGGTCGCGCTGGGAATCGAGATGGGCGCCGATGCCACCGACATCGCCCGGACCATCCATCCCCATCCGACCCTCGGCGAGACGATCGGCCTCGCGGCCGAAGCCGGCCTCGGGCTCTGCACCGACCTGCCGCCGGTCGGGCGCCGGTAGGATCATCTTCGCCAGGGGACGGGTCCGCTAGGCGGCGGGCAGCTCGACGGATGGACGCGTCTTGTATAGATCTTGGCCCGCGTCGCCGACTCGGCCAGGAAACAGCCCGGTCAGCACGTTCTGCCGGGCCTCGACGCTGCGGCGATCGGCGAAGACCTGGTATTTCGACTGGGAGGACATGGCTCGAGATGCTGTGGCACACCGGAAAGTCTTTCCGCCATGCCCTTTGTATTTCGCCATACTTGGCACGGGATCGATCGACGCGCGACGGCCGTCGAACCCGGCAGCCCGCATTCCGCCGGTGGGCGCTGCGCGTGGCTCTGGCGGCGCTTGTCCCGATGACCGGGTCGCCAAGTTCTGCGCGCGATGGGGCGTCCGTGTCCGGTCCTGCCGCCGCGCCGGCGCCGGCTGAAAGCCCGCAGGCGCTCATCGCCTCGCTGCGGAGCCGCATTCTCGCGGCTCACAGCGCGACCTTCGCCCTCGAAAGCTGGTGTGCCGACCACAAGCTTGCGGGGGATCCTCACCTCGTCGCCGAGCGGATACCGGTGGCGGACAAGCCTCTGACGGCGGTGCAGCGGGCGCGGCTGGCGATCGGGCCGGACGAGCCCGTGCGCTATCGCCGGGTCCGCCTCGCCTGCGGCGACCGCGTCCTGTCGGAAGCGGACAATTGGTATGTGCCCGCACGCCTCACGCCGGAGATGAACGCGACGCTGGACAGCACGCGGACGCCCTTCGGCCGGGTCGTGCGTCCCCTCGCCCCGGTTCGCGACACCGTCGCGGTTCGCGCGCCGGACCAGCGCACGGATCCGGGCCCCGACGATCCGCTCTTCGAGATCGATGCCGTGCTCTCGACTGCCGCCGGCGAGCCGTTCTGCGAGGTGGTCGAGACTTATCTGGGCAGTGCGCTGCCCCGAGCATCGCGCTAAGTACCCATCCGCATTCTGGACAGGAGAGGACCAGGGATGGGTTCGAGGCTTCGTCGCTCGATTCTGACACTGCTCGCGATGGGCACGGCGTGCGGTCCGGTTCTGGCGGCCGACCCGGCTGGCTTCTGGCTCACGGAGACCGGCAGTTCCCGCGTCCGCATCACGCCCTGCGGGAGCGGCTTCTGTGGGACGATCGCCAGCGCACCGGGGAAGGGACTCGACGCGAAGAATCCGGATCCGGCCTTGCGCGGTCGCAGCGTCGTGGGCGTTCAGATCCTCGACGCGCGTCAACCCCAAGGCGGCGGCTACTCGGGTTCCCTCTACAATCCGAACGACGGCAAGACCTATTCCGGTTCGCTGAAGCTCACGGGCCCGGATACGCTCGAAGTCTCCGGTTGCGTGATGAGCGTATTCTGCAAGCAGCAGACCTGGACGCGCGTCAAATGATAGACGCCCCCGCAGGCCGGCGCCGGCGCTGCAACGATTCAGGATCGGGTCTGCGCCGTTGAGGTCGCGTGGGTCAGAAACAGAAACGGGGGCTCATGACCCAGCCCCTCCTCGCCCGCCTCATTGGCCTGCCCGCCTTCGCGCCGGACCCAGTCCAGGCACAGTCGCGCCCGCGCCTCGGGCGTTGTGAGCCAGCAGAGCGACACTACCGGTCACGCCGCGACCGGGACCCACTGCCCCACCGGTCGGCCGGACGACAGGATGGCGACCGATCTGGCCGCAGCGGGCAACGCCAATCCCCCGTCGCGGGCGACACCGCGGGGCAGCGACGGTGGCGGAAACACGTAAGCCGCCGAGGGCGGGACCCCGACCACCCCGCCGCTCGCCTCCACGGCCGCACCGGAGACGGCTTAAGTCCTTGCGGGGGCGTCTCAGGCCGCTTCGGTGAGAGCCTGCGCGATGGCGTCAAGGGCGGCCTCGGCTCCGGCTCCGTTCGGCCCGCCGGCCTGCGCCATGTCGCGCCGGCCTCCGCCTCCCTTGCCGCCGAGCGCGCCCGCTCCAGCCCGCACGAGCCCGACGGCATCGTAGCGCCCGGTCAGGTCGTCCGTGACCCCAACGACCAGACCCGCCTTGCCGTCCGGGGCGACGCCGACCACTGCCACGATGCCGGAGCCCAGACGCTTCTTCTCCTCATCGACGATCGGCTTGAGGTCGCGCATGTCGAGCCCTTCCACCACCGAGCGGCGGAAGGCCACGCCGCCGATCTCAGTTTGCTGAGCGCCGGAGCCCGGACCACCCTCGCCGCCCATGGCGAGCTTCCGGCGGGTCTCGGCCAGTTCACGCTCAAGGCGCCGCCGATCCTCCATCAGTGACGTCAGACGATCGGGCGCCTCGGAGACCGGAGCCTTGAGAATGCCGGCCAGCGCCGCCAGGGTCCGGGCCTCCTCGGCCCGATGATGACGCGCCGCGTCGGCCGTAAGAGCCTCGATCCGGCGCACGCCGGCCCCCACCGCGCTCTCGCCCACGATGGTGATCGCTCCGATGTCGCCGGTGCGCCCGGCGTGGGTGCCGCCGCACAGTTCGACCGAGAAGGTCTTTGGCCGGCCCTGCGCGGCCTCCTCGTCGATGGGCAGCCCCATCGAGACCACCCGCACCTCGTCGCCGTACTTCTCGCCGAACAACGCCCTGGCGCCCGACGCGATGGCGTCGTCCACGGCCATCAGCTTGGTCACGACCGGCGCGTTCTGCAGCAGCACGGCGTTGGCGATGTCCTCCACCCGGGCGAGTTCATCCGCCTCGATGGGCTTCGGGTGGCTGATGTCGAAACGCAGACGATCGGGGCTCACGAGCGAGCCCTTCTGCGCGACGTGATCGCCCAGCACCTGCCGCAGAGCCTCATGCAGCAGATGGGTCGCCGAGTGGTTGGCCCGGATCGCCTTGCGGCGGACATGGTCGACCTTGAGCTCTACCGGCTGGTCGAGGCCCAAGCTTCCCTCCTCCACGGTCACGTGGTGGACGAAGAGGTCGCCGAGCTTCTTCTGGGTGTCGGTCACCCGCACCCGCACGCCCGGCGCCAGGATCAGGCCGGTATCGCCGACCTGGCCGCCCGATTCCCCGTAGAACGGCGTCTGGTTGACGAGGACGAGGCCGGTCTGGCCGGCGTCGAGGCTCTGTACCTCGGCGCCGTCGCGCAGCAGCGCCGTGACGATGCCCTCGGCCGTCTCGGTCTCATAGCCCAGGAACTCGGTGGCACCGACGCGCTCGCGCAGGCCGAACCACACCGTCTCGGTGGCCGCCTCGCCCGAGCCCTTCCAGGCCTCGCGGGCCGCCTGCTTCTGACGCTGCATCGCCGCCGAGAAGGCGTCGGTATCGACGCCGATGCCACGGGCCTTCAGGGCGTCCTGCGTCAGGTCGAGGGGGAAGCCGTAGGTATCGTAAAGGGTGAACGCGGTCTCGCCGGAGAGCTTGTCGCCCTGCTTGAGATCGCGGCTCTCGGCGTCGAGGATCGACAGGCCCCGCTCGAGGGTGCGGCGGAAGCGGGTCTCCTCCAGCTTCAGGGTCTCGGCGATCAGGCTCTCGGCCCGCATCAACTCCGGATAGGCTTGGCCCATCTCGCGCACCAGCGTCGGGACGAGGCGGAACATGGTGGGCTCGCGGGCGCCCAGGATCTCGGCGTGGCGCATGGCGCGGCGCATGATCCGGCGCAGCACGTAGCCGCGCCCTTCGTTACCGGGCAGCACGCCGTCGGCCACCAGGAAGGAGGCCGCCCGCAGGTGGTCGGCGATCACCCGGTAGGATGCGAGCGTCGCCGGCTCCGGCGCCCGCGACACGGCGTGGGCCACGGCGTCGATGAGGGCGCGGAACAGGTCGGTGTCGTAGTTCGAGTGGACGCCCTGGAGGATCGCCGCCATGCGCTCCAGGCCCATGCCGGTGTCGATCGACGGCCGCGGCAGCGGGTTGCGGACGCCCGGCTCCAGCTGCTCGTACTGCATGAACACGAGGTTCCAGAACTCCAGGAACCGGTCGCCGTCCTCGTCCGGAGAGCCGGGCGGCCCGCCCTGCAGCGCCGGCCCCTGGTCGATGAAGATCTCCGAGCAGGGACCGCAGGGGCCGGTATCGCCCATCTGCCAGAAGTTGTCGGAGGTCCCGATCCGGATGATCTTCTCGTCCGGGAAGCCGGCGATCTTCTTCCACAGGCCGGCGGCCTCGTCGTCGTCGGCGTAGACGGTGACGAGGAGCCTGTCGGATTTGAGGCCGAATTCCTTCGTGATCAGGGTCCAGGCCAGCTCGATCGCCCGGTCCTTGAAATAGTCGCCAAACGAGAAGTTGCCGAGCATCTCGAAGAAGGTGTGGTGACGTGCCGTGTACCCGACATTGTCGAGGTCGTTGTGCTTGCCGCCGGCCCGCACGCATTTCTGCGCCGTCGTCGCCCGGTCGTAGGCGCGCTTCTCCATCCCCGTGAAGACGTTCTTGAACTGCACCATGCCGGCGTTCGTGAACATGAGCGTCGGATCGTTCTTCGGCACGAGGCTCGAGGAGGGCACGACCTCGTGTCCCGCCTTGGCGAAGTAGTCGAGGAAGGTCGACCGGATCTCGTTGACGCCGCTCATCGGGGCTGACTCTGGCAGGACGGACGGGAAAGGGCGGCCGCGCGTCATCCGCCCGGCGCCCGCATGGCGCCCTCTTAAGGAGGGATGCCGCGCGAGTCACGGGCGGCCTGCCCCGAAATCTCCCCGGGACGCCGCAACTCGGCCACAAGCACGGCCGTGTTGTCGCCACATCTGTCAAGCGATGGTGAGTCCGTAGCGCCACAACGGCGTGTGGAGAGTCGGGATAACGATGCAGGGCCGCACGGTCGGATCGCCGAGGACCATCACCGGCAAGCAGAGCCATTTCGGCTCGAACCGCGCCGACGTGATCGCCGCACAGCCCATGCTGGGCCGTGCCCATGGCAGCCGCCCCGCGCTGTTCCGCTCGCTGCTCACCGTGTCGATGATCGCCGGCGGCCTCAGCGCCGCGCTGATCGGATCGGGCGTGGATCTCGCCAAGGTCGGCCTGTCGCCGGCCGTGTCCACGGCGGAAGCCGCTACCGAACTCCCGATGCCGCGCCCGCGCATCCACACAGTCGCCCTCAATACCGAGCTCGACCAGACGCCGCTCCGCGCCGCCTCCAGTTTCGCCCCCGTGCACGATCTCGACACCGATCTCGGCTCCAACACGGTCGACCGCGTGTCGTACGACTTCCTTCTCTCCGAGAGCGCCGCCGGCGACCCCAACGACATTCTCGAATTCGGCCCGATGAAGATCCGGCGCCACTTGGTGCAGACGATCGTGCGGGCGGCCCAGGCCGTTCAGACCGATCCGGTGCTGCTGATGGCAGTTGCCGACAAGGAGTCGAGCTTCGTCACGGCCGTTCAGGCCAAGACTTCCTCAGCGACGGGCCTCTTCCAGTTCATTGAGCGGACCTGGCTCGGTGTGGTCCGCGACTTCGGGCCCAAATACGGGCTGGAGAAGGAGGCCGCGTCGATCACGTCCGACGCCAACGACCGGCCGGTGATCGCCGATCAGGCGGAACGCGCCCGTGTGCTGGAGCTGCGCCGCGACCCGTACCTGTCGGCCCTGATGGCCGGCGAGATGCTGAAGCGCGACGCGGCCCGCATCGCCCTGCGCATCGGCCGCGAGCTGACCCTCGGCGAGGTCTACCTCGCCCACTTCCTCGGGCCGGACGATGCCGGGGAGTTCCTCGCCAACGTCGTGAATAAGCCGGCCGCCGCCGCGGCGGCCCTGCTCCCGGGCCCGGCCCGGGCCAACCGCTCGATATTCTTCGCCGCCGGGCGCTTCGTCGGGCGCGGACGTCACCGCAAGCCGATGAGCCTGTCGGTGGCACAGGTCCACGAGAAGTTCGAGGCGATGATGAGCACCCGCGGCACGCGCTATCAGAACGTCCGCGAAGTGTCCGGGATCATGGCTTACGCCGACGCCGACCTGGGCCTCGCCACGCCGTAACGGGCGGCGGGTGCGATGCGGGATTCCCAACGTCGCGCGCAACCAGGGGCGGATTGCCGACTTTCCTCCTCAAGCGCCGCCTCCTTGAGCGGCACGACGTTCGACTTCGGGGGAAGTCCTTGAAAAAGCACGGAACGAGCGCGCCCCTGCCGCTCAATGATACGCTGTCGCCAGGTATTCCTCTCGACCAGATCGGTCAGACACTGGCGTCGTTCTACGATGATCTGGTGTCCGAGGGCATGCCGGAGCACCTCGCCGCCCTGGTGCGCCGCGTCCGGCAGACCGAGGACGACAGGGTCGCCGCAGCCGGGCCGGTCGCCGTGGCGGCCGAGACCGATCCGCGGCGCGTCGCCCTCGTCGTCGAGGACGATCCCGCGATTCGGGCCTTGGCCGAGACCCTGCTCGAAGAGACGGAACTCGACGTGGTCGGCTGCGACAGCGCCGAGGCCGCGCTGTCGGTGCTGCAGGCACGCGGCGGCGACGTCGCCCTGGTCTTCGCCGATGTCCGGCTGGCCGGCCATATGGACGGCCTCCAGCTCGCCCGCGCGGTGGCGACCTTGTGGCCGCGGGCCCGGCTGGTGATCACCTCCGGGCATGGCCTGCCGCGGCCGGAGATGCCGCCCGAAGCCGTGTTCATCGCCAAGCCCTGGCGCCCCCTGGACGTGCTGGTCGAAGCCGAGCGCGCCACTTCCGATCCGGCTCCTCCGGTCGTTTGAGAGCTGGCGGCCTCCCCCGAGCGCGTTCATCCTCGCTCTCGAACCATCCGGCAGAGCCCGGACGCGTCACCCGCGCCTGACGGCAGGACCGGGAATCCGGACGGGTCGTGAGCCCGGATCTGTGCGGGCCGTCGGACCCGTATCGTCGCTGCACGATGCGGACCGGGAAGGCCCGGCCCTTGCATGACCGCCGGTCGTGTCGGCACGAGCCGGGAGACTGTGACGTTGCCGATCCTGTCTGTCCGCCACCGCACGACTTACCGGTATCGACGGCCGGTCGCCTTCGGTGAGCACCGGATCATGTTCCGGCCGCGCGACAGCTACGATCAGCGGTTGATCGCGGCGACCCTCGACATCACGCCCGAACCGGCCTCCCAGCGCTGGCTGTTCGACGTGTTCGGAAATTGTGTGGCCGTCACGACCTTCGACATCCGCGCCGAAGTCCTGACCTTCGATTGCGGCATCACCCTCGACCACACGCCGGAACACGCGCCGGTGTTCCCGCTCGCACCGCACGCGACGCACTATCCGTTCGGCTACGGTGCCGAGGACATGCCGGATCTCGCCCGCTCGATCGAGCGGCAATGGCCCGACCCGCGCCACGAGGTCGATGCCTGGGCGCGAAGCTTCCTGCCGCCTCAGGGACGCATCCCAACGCAGGAATTGCTGGCCGCCATGACGCGCAGCGTACGCGCGAACTTCACCTATCTGGCCCGTGCCGAGAAGGGCGTGCAGGATCCGCTGACGACGCTGCGCACGAAGCTCGGATCCTGCCGGGACTTCGCCGTGCTGATGATGGAGGGCGTGCGCGCGCTGGGCATGGCCGCCCGGTTCGTCTCCGGATATCTCTACAATCCCCGGAACGACCGCGCCCGCCACGTGGGCGGCGGCTCCACCCATGCGTGGCTGCAGGTCTACCTGCCCGGCGCGGGCTGGGTCGAGTTCGACCCGACCAACGGCATCGTCGGCAACCGCGACCTGATCCGCGTGGCGGTGGCCCGAGACCCCGCTCAAGCTGTTCCGCTGCACGGCTCCTTCTTCGGCCTCAGCAGCGACGATCTCGGCATGCGCGTCGATGTCAACGTGGTGGAATTGCCCACCGACGGGGCGACGACCCACAGCCTGCAAGGGCTGCCGCCGCCCCTCGCGCGTTGAGCACGGGTGAGGATCCGGATCCGGGACAGGCATGCGCGGCGAGTGCGCGCGGAAGGCGACAGAGCAAGGTGGCCGCGATGAAGATCAGAACGGGTTTCGAGATTGCATTCACGTTGTCGCAGCCAACACCGATGATTTTGATGCTCAGCGTCCATCCTTCACGGATGCCGGACGTGACGACCCCGCATGGAATCGGCTTCGATCCGCCGCTCCAGGCTCGCGAATACCGCGACGCCTTCGACAACATCTGCCACCGGATCGTCGCGCCGCCCGGACAGCTGACGATCTCGACGGACCTCACCGTTCACGATACGGGGCTGCCCGATCCGGTCGTGCCGGAGGCCCGCCAGATCCCGGTCCAAGATCTGCCCGACGATGTCCTGATCTTCCTGCTGGGCTCACGCTACTGCGACACCGACAGGCTCTCGCAGACGGCGTGGTCGCTGTTCGGCACCACGCCGGAGGGCTGGGCGCGCGTCCAGGCCATCGTCGACTACACGCACGAGCGGATCCGCTTCGACTATCAACGCGCCGATGCCACGAGGAGTGCGCATGACACCTTCATGCAGCGCGAGGGTGTCTGCCGGGACTTCGCGCATCTGGCGATCGCCCTGTGCCGGTGCATGAACATCCCGGCGCGCTATGCCACCGGCTATCTGGGCGACATCGGCGTGCCGAAGGATCCGGCGCCGATGGACTTCTCCGCGTGGTTCGAGGTCTACCTCCACGGGCCCGACGGGCCGCGCTGGTACACGTTCGACGCCCGCCACAACCGGCCCCGGATCGGCCGCATCGTCATGGCCCGCGGCCGCGACGCCACCGACTGCGCGATCTCGACCAATTTCGGCTACGCCCACCTCGCACGGTTCGACATCCACACCGACGAGGTGACCTGAGCAAGCCGCGGGCCCTGGCCCGAGCCGCGGCGCACCGCACGGTCGAGCGGCCCTGCGTATTCCGCCCAACAGCAAATTCATGGCGGATGTGTGGAACTGCCTGCCTATGCTCACGCTTGTAAAGGCAAAGGTTATCGCACAGGCAGGCCACTCATGAAGACCTCGGTCACCGCACTCGGCGCGCTCCTCGGCGTGGCTGTTCTTGCCGCAACGCCAGCCCTCGCCGCTTCGTCGTACGATCCCTTCGGTACGGACGGCTCCGACGAGTACTACTCGGATCAGGGACAGTACGGTTACCAGGGCACTTACGCCCCGGGCTATGGTCAGGGCGTGCAGGCGGCGCCGCAGGCGCAGGTCCAGCCGATCCCCCGTGAGGTCGTGGCGTTCAACGCGAACTACGCGCCCGGCACCATCGTGGTCTCCACCGCCGAGCGCCGCCTGTACTTCGTTCTGGGCGATGGTCAGGCGATCCGCTACGGCGTCGGCGTCGGTCGCCCGGGCTTCAGCTGGAGCGGCACCAACAAGATCACCGCCAAGCGCGAGTGGCCGTCGTGGACGCCCCCGAAGGCCATGATCGCCCGCCGTCCCGACCTGCCGCGCTACATGGCCGGCGGCATCGAGAATCCGCTCGGCGCCCGTGCCATGTATATCGGCAGCACCGAGTATCGCATCCACGGCTCCAACGAGCCGGACACGATCGGTCAGGCGGTGTCGTCGGGCTGCATCCGGATGACCAATGACGACGTCACCGACCTCTACGAGCGTGTGAAGGTCGGCGCCAAGGTTGTCGTTCTGAACTGAGTTCGATCCGGCGGGACCATCCTCGCCGGACCCCGATCCACGTTACCAGCCGCGCCACCCATCCGGGTGCGCGGCCCTTTGCGTTACGGGACGACGCGCCCGACAGCGGTCTGCGGCGGGCTGAACGAGGCGATCGGCATGTCGCAGAAGCAGCGCACGCCGAGGGGCCGCGGGCCGGGCAGAGGACACGAGAACGGCTTCGGTCCGGTGATGCCCTGCTGGACCGCATCGCAGTTGTAACCGACGGGGGCGCGCTGCGCCCGGCGGGGGACAGGCCGGTATTCGCCGTCGTAACCCGGATCGTCGTAATATTGGGCCCGCGCCGCGCCGGCCGGCAACGCGGCCGCGAGCGCCAGCGCGGCGATCGCGAGCCGGAACGGACCACGCAGGCCGGATCGGCCCGAAACAGTAAGGCGCATCCCTGATTCCTTCGCTCGGCGCGGACTCAACGCGTCCGCCCGGCGGCTCTCGGCGGCAATACCGGCGAAAACGAGACGACCCGCCCCCGGAGCCCGGGAACGGGTCGCAGCCCCGTTAATCGGTGCAGGCCTCAGTGCGTCGCGCGCTCGGCGGCGTCCTGGGCGTCCTGGGCCGTCTGCTTGGCGGCGTCCTGGCCCTGCTCCATGGCCTTGCGGGCCTCGTCGGCCCCCTGCTGCATCGCCGACTTGGCACGCTCGGCGCCCTGCTGCATCGCGCTCTGCGCGAGACCGCTGAACTCCTTGGCCTGCGCCTGAATGGCGGCGAACTGGCTGCGCACGAACTCAGCCTGGTGCTGCATGGCCTCCTGAACGTCCTTGGCGCGAACCAGCTTCTGGGCGAGATCGAAGGCCGCGTTCACGTTCTGCTCGGCATACTCGAAGCCGCGCGAGGAGACGTCCAGCGCGTTGGATCGGGCCATTTCGGCCGAACCCTGCACGGTATCGGCCGTGCGGCGGGCCGCGCCGATGAAGCTGTCGAAGGCCTTGCGGGCCTGCTCGACGCTCTTCTCGGCAAAGTCACGCATCTCAGCCGGGACTTCGTAATTCGGGGGGGTGCTCATCCTACGTCTCCTCTCTTGATTGCTCTGTGGATGGCGCTTTGTGCGGTGCACAATATCTGATTCGCCGCCTTATGCCACCCACGCCCATGGCGTTAAGGTTGCCATGACGTAAACGTGTGACGGTTGCGCCCAGAGTCCAGCGTCGCGGCGCAAGGGAGTTTACAATAGGGCTACGGTCACGGGCGTTTCTCGGGCAAAGCGAGCCCTTGGAACGTGACGGATCGCGTTTGGGTTCGAGGTCGCGGGCTTTGGAGACGACAGTGACACCGATGGCCGGTGCAGCCCAGCCCGGGCTGGCGACTGCCTTCGCGGCCTGGGCGCGCGTGCCGGCCCTGGCCGCCACGCTCGGCGCTCGGGACACCGTGCATTTCGTGATCGACCCGTCGGCGGGGCAGATCCTCTACGCGTCCGATGCGGCGGTGCCCTTGGCCGAAACCCTGACCGGCTCCGCGCTCATCGGTTTGATCCGTCAGATTGTGGCCGCGACCGCAGGGGACGCCGCGCCCCGCCTCGCGCGCCTGCGCCTGGATGTCCGCCGCATCGCCCCCCCGGCACTGTGCTGGCTGGCGCGTGGAACTCAGGCGGACGGTCGTCCCGCCATCCTCGTGGTACCGACCACGCCCGTGACCGCCGCCCGCGCCCGGCCGGTCCGCCCCGTCGCGCCCCCGGCGAGCGCAAGCGCGCCGCCGGCGCATCCGCAGGCGACGCCATCCGCGATGGGGCGGGACAACCGCTTCTTGTGGCGCATCGATGCCGCGGGTGTCCTGACCACCCTCACCGGGCCGGAGGCCCTCGCGGGCCTCGTGGGGCAGCGGTGGCAGGACATGGCGGCGACAGGCCTCCTGTCCGAAGCCGACTCCGTGCTGGCGGCCCTGCGCGACCGGCGAACCTTCCGCGGCGAATCGGCGGTGCTCGATGCCGGCACCGGGCCGTTCCGGGTCGATCTCTCCGGCGCCCCTCTGGGGCGGGGTGATGCTGCGTTCTCCGGCTTCGGCGGGTTCGGCCTGATCCGGAGCGCGCCGAACGCGATCAAGGTCGTCGCCGAGCCCGCGGCGCCGCCGCCGGAATCGTCGGTTTCGGCGCCCGCGTCGCCTCTCCCCGAGCCCGTCGAAGCCGAAAGCCCGGTCGCGCCTGCGCCGGATCTCATCGCGACACCGCTCTCGACTGATGAGCATGCCGCCTTCCGGGAAATCGCCCGGGCGCTGGGCGCACGCTATGCCGGCGACGAGGTCGATCCTGAATCAGGGGCGCCGAAGGCCGAGAGCGGCGCGGTGATGCCGTTCCCCGCGCCGCAGACCAATCCAGTGGATCTGCCCGTGGCCTCCGAGCAGGCCAGCACGGAAACCGACGGGGCCAATGTCGAGCCGCCCGTCGACGTGGCCGCTCCTCCGCAGGCAGACCTTCTCGCGGGTCTGCCGCTGCCGACGCTGATCCACCACAACGGCACCATCGTCGCCGCCAATCGCGGCTTTCTGGATCTGACAGGCCATCCCGACCTGCCGAGCCTCGCCCGCACCGGGCTCTCCGGACTTCTCCCGGGTCTGCCGCCTTCGGACGCCCTTGGCGATGCGCTTGGCGACGCGCTTGGCGACGCGGCACGCCGGACCACGGTGAAGACGGTCGAGGGCCATACGCGTCCGGTGGAACTGCTGAGCGGCGCCTTCAGCTGGGCAGGCGCCGCTGCGACGTGCCTGATCGCGCGCCCGGTCGATGAGGCCGATGTCGCGGATGCGCTCACCGCCGAGCGCCTCGCCCGCGCCGCCCAGACGGAACGGACGGCCCGTGCCGAGGCGGCCCTGGACGCACTGGAGATTGGGGTCGTCACCGTCGACGGGGCCGGCCGCATCGTCGCGTTGAACCACGCCGCGGCCGGCCTGTTCGGATGCGATCCGCGCGAGGTCGTCGGCGGCAGTTTCGTCAGCCTGTTCGACCGTCAGAGCGTCCTGACGATCGCCGATGCCCTGCGCGGCGCGGCCCCGGAGCGGCGCTCCATTGTCCTCGCCGGCAAGCCGATGTCGCTCGCCGTCGCGGGGCCTCTTGGACGACGGGTGGTCACGCTCGACCATGCCGGTCGCGCGGCGCCCGGAGAGGCGGGCGCAGCCAGTCGCCCGGAAACCGTGCCGGGCGGCGGAGAGGCCTTGAGCCGGCTCGACGGCGCCGTGCGCGGCCCCGTCACCGGGATGATCGATCTGGCAAACGCGATGCTGAAGGAGCCCTTCGGGCCCCTCGGCGACACGCGCTACAGGGAGTGCCTGGCGGAGATCAAAGCGTCGGGCGAGACGATCCTGGAACGGGTCGGCAAGCTTCTGGATCTTGCCGCAGTCGAGGCCGGTTCGCTGCGCCTCGAACCCCGCGCTCTCGACCTCAACGACGTCGTGGCGGGTTGCGTCGCCCGCCTTCAGGGCGAGGCAGCGCGGGGCCGGGTCGTCATGCGGACGAGCTTCTCCACCGATCTCGGCGACTTGGAAGCCGACGAGCGCTCGGTCAGCCGCGCGGCCAGCCTCGTGATCGAGAACGCGATCCGACGCTCCGCCGCCGGAAGCCAGATCATCGTTTCCACCGGGTCGGCGGAACGGGCGGCCGTTGCCCTGCGGGTGCGCGGTACCGGCGCCGGGCCTGCTCCGCGGGTGGAAGACCCGAAGGAATCCGTCGAGGACGGGCTGGCACTGCCGCGTGCCCTGGTGGAGGCCAACGGCGGCCGCCTCCAGCTCTCCGCACGCCCGGAAGACGGCACGCTCGTGGAAATCATCATGCCGACGCGACGGGTGGCGAACGGATAGGTCCCTGGCCGATCGCGCGCCGACGCGTCCCCGAAAGCGCGCCCTGTACCGGCCATCGTCCGGGGGCGGAAACAGAGGACGGCGGGTGATCGTTCGCCAGGCTCCCCGCGCTTGACAGCGCAGCATCGAAGCCTCAATCAGCTCTTACATTGTGCCCAATTTATTTACGGGACTTGATCTGAGCGCGCGCGAAACCGCGATCATATCGTCATCGTAAATTGTAGGCTACATTACTTTGGAAGTCCTGGCTGCGCGGCCGCCACCGCGATACGATCGGGCACCAATCAGGGATGGAACGCCATGCAAGGCAAGGTCATCGAGGTGAAGGACGCGTGGCGTGAGGGCGCTCACGTCGACGATTCCAAGTATCAAGAGATGTATGCGGCGTCCGTCGCCGATCCGAATGCGTTCTGGGCCGAGCACGGCAAGCGCATCGACTGGATGACGCCGTTCTCCACCGTGAAGAACACCAGCTTCGAGCCCGGCAAGGTCTCGATCAAGTGGTTCGAAGACGGCAAGACCAACGTCGCCCATAACTGCATCGACCGTCATCTGGAGACCCGCGGCGACCAGACCGCGATCATCTGGGAAGGCGACAATCCCGACGAGTCGAAGCACATCACTTACCGGGAGCTGCACGCGCAGGTCTGCCGGATGGCCAACGTCCTGCGCAATCGCGGCGTCGGCAAGGGCGATCGGGTCACGCTCTACATGCCGATGATCCCGGAGGCCGCCTACGCGATGCTCGCCTGCGCGCGGCTCGGGGCGATCCACGCCATCGTGTTCGGCGGCTTCTCCCCCGACTCGCTGGCGTCGCGCATCCAGGGCTGCGGCTCCAAGCTGGTGATCACCGCCGACGAGGGCCTGCGCGGCGGCCGCAAGGTGCCGCTGAAGGCCAATGTCGACGAAGCGATCAAGCGGCTCGACGCGGATCTCGTCGACCACGTGATCGTCGTGCGCCGCACAGGCGGCAGCGTCGCCATGGAGGCGGGCCGGGACGTCTATTACGACGAGGCCGCCGAGCAGGTGACCGACGAGTGCCCCGCCGTGGCGGTGGACGCCGAGCATCCGCTCTTCATCCTGTATACCTCGGGCTCGACCGGTCAGCCGAAGGGCGTGGTGCACACCACGGGCGGCTACCTCGTCTACGCGTCGATGACGCATGAGTACGTCTTCGATTACCGCGAGGGCGACGTGTACTGGTGCACCGCCGATGTCGGCTGGGTCACCGGCCACAGCTACATCGTGTACGGACCGCTCGCCAACGGCGCGACGACGCTGATGTTCGAGGGCATCCCGACCTATCCGTCGACGTCCCGCTTCTGGGAAGTGATCGACAAGCACAAGGTCAACATCTTCTACACGGCGCCCACCGCCATCCGCTCGCTGATGGGCGGCGGCGAGGGGCCGGTGAAGAAGACTTCGCGGGCTTCGCTGCGCGTGCTCGGCTCCGTCGGCGAGCCGATCAACCCGGAAGCCTGGGAATGGTACTACAACGTCGTCGGCGACAAGCGCTGTTCGATTGTCGACACGTGGTGGCAGACCGAGACCGGCGGCATCCTGATCACCCCGCTGCCGGGCGCCACCGCACTCAAGCCCGGCTCGGCAACCCGGCCGTTCTTCGGCGTGACGCCCGAGATGGTCGATGCCGAGGGCAAGGTTCTGGAAGGGGCCTGCGAGGGCAATCTCTGCATCGCCGATTCCTGGCCGGGCCAGATGCGCACGGTCTACGGCGACCACGAGCGGTTCGAGCAGACCTACTTCTCGACCTATCCGGGCAAGTACTTCACCGGCGACGGCGCCCGGCGCGATGCGGATGGCTATTACTGGATCACCGGACGCGTTGACGACGTCATCAACGTCTCCGGCCATCGCATGGGCACCGCAGAGGTCGAATCCTCGCTGGTCGCCCATCCGAAGGTCGCCGAGGCGGCGGTCGTGGGCTACCCGCACAACGTGAAGGGCCAGGGCATCTACGCCTACGTGACCCTCAACGACGGCGAGGAGGGCGACGACGCCCTGCGCAAGGAGCTGGTGACCTGGGTCCGCAAGGATATCGGGCCGATCGCCTCTCCAGACCTGATCCAGTTCGCGCCGGGTTTGCCGAAGACCCGCTCGGGCAAGATCATGCGCCGGATCCTGCGCAAGATCGCCGAGGACGATTTCAGCTCGCTCGGTGACACCTCGACGCTGGCCGAGCCGGCCGTGGTCGACGACCTGATCGAGAACCGGCAGAACCGGGCCTGATCGCATCCGCGCCGCGGCCATAGCGGCGCGGGTTCGGACCGGGACGGGTGCCGGGGCGGCGCCCGTCTCCAACAAGAACCACGAACTTCAACGCGATGAACCGGGGGGCCAGAGTGCCCTCGCGGGAGGAAAAGCCATGAGCGGCACGACACTCGGCCTTCGAGGGCGCACGGCGCCCCCGGGAACACGCGCACTCGGAACGGAGGTCGATCCGCAGGTCGAGCGGATTGTCCGGACACCCGAATTCCAGCAACTCGTCCATGAGCGCACCCGCTTCGCCTGGACGCTGACCATCCTGATGCTGGTGGTCTATTTCGGCTTCATCGGGCTCATCGCCTTCGACAAGTCGCTGCTCGCCGTGAAGGTTGGCGGCACCGCCTCCCTCGGGCTGTTCGCGGGCGTCTTCGTGATCCTGTTCGCTTTCGCGCTGACCGGCGTCTACGTGGCCCGGGCCAACACGCGCTTCGACGCTCTGAGCGCCGCCCTCAAGCGGAGCGTCGCCCGATGAACCGGCTCCTCCTCGGCCTGACGCTCGGCACGATCGCCGCCAGCGCGGCCTATGCCGCCGGCCCGGATCTCGGGGCCGTGCAGCAATCGGTCACGAACTGGCCGGCCATCCTGATGTTCCTGTTCTTCGTGCTGCTGACGCTCGGCATCACCTACAAGGCCGCGAAGGGCACGAAGTCCGCCGCCGATTTCTACGCGGCGGGCGGCGGCATCTCGGCGGGGACCAACTCCCTGGCGATTGCCGGCGACTACATGTCGGCCGCCTCGTTCCTCGGCATCTCCGGCCTCGTCTACACCTCGGGCTTCGACGGGCTGATCTATTCCACGGGCTTCCTGGTCGGCTGGCCGATCGTGCTGTTCCTGATCGCGGAGCGCCTGCGCAACCTCGGCAAGTTCACCTTCGCGGACGTGGCGAGCTTCCGCCTCGACCAGACGTCGATCCGCATCATCTCGGCGGTGGGCACCCTCGTGGTGGTGGCGTTCTACCTGATCGCCCAGATGGTCGGCGCCGGGAAGCTGATCCAGCTCCTGTTCGGCCTGCCCTATCTCTACGCGGTGATCATCGTCGGCGTCCTGATGATCGTCTACGTCGCCTTCGGCGGCATGAAGGCGACCACCTGGGTGCAGGTGATCAAGGCCTGCCTGCTCCTCGGCGGCGCGACCTTCATGGCGGGCGCAGTGCTGTTGAAGTACGGCTTCAACCCCGAGATGCTGTTCGCGAACGCCGTGCAGGTTCACCCGAAGGGCGACGCCATCATGGCGCCGGGCGGACTCGTGTCGAACCCGGTGGAAGCGATCTCCCTCGGCGTCGGCCTGATGTTCGGCACCGCCGGCCTGCCGCACATCCTGATGCGGTTCTTCACGGTCTCGGACGCGCAGGCCGCGCGCAAGTCGGTGTTCTACGCCACCGGCCTGATCGGCTACTTCTACATTCTCACCTTCATCATCGGCTTCGGCGGCATCGCCCTGCTGATGTCCGATCCGGTCTACTTCAAGCTCGGCGCGGCCGGGACCTTCGACAAGCTGAAGGACATGATCGGCGGCACCAACATGGTGGCGGTGAACCTCGCCAACGCCGTGGGCGGCCCGTACTTCCTCGGCTTCATCTCCGCCGTGGCCTTCGCGACCATCCTGGCCGTGGTGGCGGGCCTGACGCTCGCCGGCGCCTCGGCGATCAGCCACGACCTCTACGCTCAGGTGATCGCCCGCGGGCGCACCACCGAGAAGCACGAGGTCAACCTGTCGAAGATCTCGGCGGTGGTGATCGGCATCGTGGCGATCTACCTCGGCTACGTGTTCGAGAACCAGAACGTCGCCTTCATGGTGGGCCTGGCCTTCGCGGTGGCGGCGAGCTGCAACTTCCCGGTGCTGGCCATGTCGATCCTGTGGCGCGGCACCACCACCTGGGGTGCGCTGGCCGGCGGCCTCGTCGGCCTGCTCGCCGCGGTGATCATGGTGGTGCTGTCGAAAGCCGTGTGGGTGACGACGCTGGGCAACCCGGCCCCGCTCTTCCCCTACGACAACCCGGCTTTGTTCTCGATGCCGTTGGCCTTCGCGACGATCTGGGTCGTGTCGCTCATGGACAAGTCCCGCCGGGCCCAGCGCGAGCGGGCCGCCTTCGAGGCGCAGTATGTGCGCTCCGAGACGGGCATTGGGGCGTCCGGCGCCCACGCGCACTGACCTCAACCAGACGCGTCGGACAGGCGGAGGGCGCGGCGCGAGCCGCGCCCTTCGTCGTTCCGGTGACAACTCGGTGCGCACCTGTGTTGATGAGGCTCTTTACAATCGCTTTACCGGTTGACCCGCAACGCCCTTGAGATAACGCATAGGTGATCTGCGCTTTGCGCAGGGCCGCCCGGGAGCGGGCCGGGAAAGGGCGATCCCATCGTCGGGCCGCCCATATGCGTTTGGGAGGACGTGTCTTATGGCTGTGGCAACCGCGATCCCGCGGGCCGGAGACGCCGCGAGGCCGATGACTTCGGCCGAGAAGCGGGTGATCTTCGCGTCCTCGCTCGGTACTGTGTTCGAGTGGTACGATTTCTATCTGTACGGCTCTCTGGCGGCGATCATCGGCGCGCAGTTCTTTTCTGCCTATCCGCCCGCCACGCGCGACATCTTCGCGTTGCTCGCCTTCGCGGCCGGCTTCATCGTCCGTCCGTTCGGCGCCCTGGTCTTCGGCCGCATCGGTGATCTCGTCGGACGCAAATACACGTTCCTGATCACGATCCTGATCATGGGCCTGTCGACCTTCATCGTCGGCATCCTGCCCAACGCGGCCACCATCGGCATCGCGGCTCCGATCATCCTGATCGTCCTGCGCCTCGCCCAGGGCCTCGCCCTCGGCGGCGAGTATGGCGGCGCCGCCACCTACGTCGCCGAGCACGCCCCTAACGGCCGGCGCGGGTTCTATACGAGCTGGATCCAGACGACCGCGACCCTGGGCCTGTTCCTGTCGCTCCTCGTGATCCTCGCGACCCGGACCTTCACCGGCGAGGCCGCCTTCGCCGAGTGGGGCTGGCGCATCCCGTTCCTGGTCTCGGTGCTGCTGCTCGGCATCTCGGTCTGGATCCGCCTCCAGCTGTCGGAATCTCCGGCCTTCCAGCGGATGAAGGACGAGGGCAAGACCTCGAAGGCACCGCTCACCGAGGCCTTCGGCCAGTGGCGCAATGCGAAGTTCGCGATCATCGCCCTGTTCGGCCTCGTCGCCGGTCAGGGTGTGGTCTGGTACACGGGCCAGTTCTACGCGCTGTTCTTCCTGCAATCGATTCTCAAGGTCGACGGCTATACCGCCAACCTGCTGATCGCGTGGTCGCTGCTTCTCGGCACCGGCTTCTTCGTGGTCTTCGGCTGGCTGTCCGACAAGATCGGCCGCAAGGTCATCATCCTGGCGGGCTGCGCCATCGCGGCGGCGACGTTCTTCCCGATCTTCAAGGGCATCACCTCCACGGCCAACCCGAAGCTCGAGGCGGCGATCGAGAACGTGAAGGTGACGGTGACGGCCGATCCGGCCGCCTGCGGAAACCTGTTCAACCCGGTCGGAACCCGGGTGTTCACCGCGCCCTGTGACCTCGCCCGCGACTTCCTGTCGAAGTCGTCGGTGCGCTACACCACCGCTGCCGGGGCGGCCGGACAGCCCACGACCATCCGGGTCAACGATACGGAGATCCCCTATCCGCAGGGGGGCAACGTCGAGGCCAACAAGGCCACGACCGCGGCACTCCAGGCCGCCGGCTACCCGAAGGCGGGTGACCCTGAGATCGTCAAGATGTCGAATCCGTTCGACATCTTCCGGCCGCAGGTCGCGCAGGTGATCGGCCTGCTGTTCATCCTCGTGCTCTTCGTCACGATGGTCTACGGCCCGATCGCCGCCATGCTGGTGGAGTTGTTCCCGACCCGGATCCGGTACACCTCGATGTCGCTGCCCTACCATATCGGCAACGGCTGGTTCGGCGGCCTGCTGCCGGCGACCGCCTTCGCCATGGTGGCCCAGACCGGCGACATCTATTTCGGCCTCTGGTACCCGATCGTCATCGCGGTCGCGACCGTGATCATCGGTATCCTCTTCGTGCCGGAGACCAAGGATCGCGACATCTTCGCGGATACCTGAGCGGCGCAAACCGGCCAAACCAACCTCGCGTCGACGACGCCCAGGCAGTTCCCACTGCCTGGGCGTTTCCATTTCCACAGAGATGTCCGCGCCCCTTCGGGCAGAGGGCCGCCGGTCACGGACCCGTGCCGGGTCGTGGCCGCAAGGCGGGCCGGCCCGTCTCGGCTTGTGTCGAACCCGCAACGCGACGGCGGAATCGCAATCCGTGCGGTCTGTCACGGATTGCGTTGCGGCGGATCCTATACAGAGGTCTCAAGTATCGACGGCAGACGGAACCATCACCGTCGAAACGGCGAGCCGACACGGAATGTCCTGATTTCCGACCACCACGTTGCAAGCAGTCAATGACTGCAACTTTCAGTCCGTTTCTCGGCCAATGCCGGTCGTCCAACAACTCCGCCGGCCGCCGGAAACTGTCCGAAATTTAATCTTTCGCCGATCGCCCCGGCGGAACCTTAGCGGCACAAGGCCGTATAAGGTTCCCCTACGATCCAGTGCCCCTGGGAATTCCATCGTGAACGATGTCGTGCCACATTTGCGCCGTCAGCCTCATCGGAAGCTGCATCTTCTACTTCTAATTATCTGGATGGCCGTGGCTCTGGGCTTGTGGGCGCTGATCAACACCCTCGCCGGGCGGCTGGTTTGGTGGTGGTGACGCTGGTTACAGCCCGCGATTGTTCTCGGGATAGTCGGTGAGATAGGCGCCGAGCAGATATCCCGCCTGATGGGCCGTCAGGTATCCCAGCATGATCAGAACGTGCAGCAGGTCGAGGCCGTAAACGGACATGAAAATGGTCATCGCAGTGAACATGACCACCGATGAGGTCATGGCGATGATCATCACCGAATAGGAGCGGCCGATCAGCGCTCCCACGAGAAACAACAGCGCTGCGACCACCATCTCGTCACCCAACCCGGATTCGTTCCAGGAAGTTCTTCTCACGAGCTTCCGGCGCACATCTGGGCAATGATGGCGTGCAGCCGAGAAAATATCAACCCGCTCCGCAGATGCCACCCATATTCGCAAAGGTGGGGGTATTTGTTCGGCAATAATGCTCAAAAAATAGCATTCGGCGTTACGGGACATCCATTGCTGAGCTTCGGCACAGGCCACGCTTGTTCACGGCAATGCTGAGAGACATCGCAGCCCGAACAAAAATCGCCGCGACCGGCTCCAATCCGTGCGGATCGTTAACGGAAGCGCGGCGGCGCCGCGCGACGGACAGGCCTCTCGGCGGTGCTGGGGCACGGAGGCACGGGAGCGTCACGTCGTGACCCTCCCGACCCCGCCAGATCAATGCCGGAAGTGACGGTGGCCGGTGAGGACCATGGCCAGGCCGGCCGCATCGGCGGCCGCGATGACGTCCGCATCGCGCATCGAACCGCCGGGCTGGATCACCGCCGTCGCGCCCGCTTCGGCGGCCGCCATCAGCCCGTCCGCGAACGGGAAGAACGCGTCCGACGCCACCACCGAGCCGACCGCCAGGCTCTGGGACAGCCCGAGGCGCTTCGCGCCCTCGGCGGCCTTCCAGGCGGCGATGCGCGAGGAATCGACCCGGGACATCTGACCCGCGCCGATTCCCACCGTCGCGCCGGCCTTGGCGTACACGATGGCGTTCGACTTCACGTGCTTGGCAACCCGATAGGCAAACCGGAGATCGGCCAGTTCGGCCTCGCTCGGCGCCCGCTTGGTGACGACCTTGAGCGGCATGTCGTCGACGACCACCGCATCCCGGCTCTGGACCAGCAGACCGCCGGCGAGCGTCCGCACGGTCTCGCCGGGGGCCCGCGGGTCAGGCAGTCCGCCGGCCAGAAGCAGGCGCAGGTTCTTCTTGCCCGCGACGATGGCCGCGGCCTCGGGCGTGGCATCCGGGGCGATGATCACCTCGGTGAAAATCTCGACGATCCTGCTGGCCGCCTCGGCGTCGAGCGTCCGGTTGAGGGCGACGATGCCGCCGAAGGCCGAGGTCGGGTCACAGCTCAGAGCCCGCTCGTAGGCTTCGAGCAGGCTGATGCCTTCCGCGACGCCGCACGGATTGGCATGCTTGATGATCGCCACGGCGGCGGTCCGGGCCGGATCGAACTCGGCCACGCACTCGTAGGCGGCGTCCGTGTCGTTGAAGTTGTTGTAGGACAGCTCCTTGCCCTGGAGCTGCCGGGCGGTGGCCACACCCGAGCGGACCTTGCCGGGCGCGCGGTAGAAGGCGGCCGCCTGATGAGGGTTCTCGCCGTAGCGCAGCGCCTGACCGAGGGTGCCGCCGAAGGCGCGGAACTGCGCCGGCGCATCCGTGCCGAAGCGGCCGGCCATCCAGTTGGCGATGGCGGCATCGTAGGCCGCGGTGCGGGCAAAGGCCTTCTGCGCCAGGCTCCGGCGCAGTTCCGCGCCCAGGGCGCCGTCATGCGCCTCCAGTGCGGCCAGCACGCCGGCATAATCCGACACGTCGGTGACCACGGCCACATCCGCGTGGTTCTTGGCCGCTGCGCGGATCATGGCCGGGCCGCCGACATCGATGTTCTCGATGCAGTCGGCATCCGACCGGTCGGCCGCAATGGTGGCCTCGAACGGGTACAGGTTGACCACCAGCAGATCGATGGCGCCGATCCCATGGGCGGCGAGCGCGGCCTGATGCTCCGGGTTGTCGCGGATGGCGAGCAATCCACCGTGAACCGCCGGGTGCAGCGTCTTGACCCGGCCGTCCATCATCTCCGGAAAGCCCGTGAGATCGGCCACCTCGGTGACAGGCAGGCCGGCCTCCTGCAGGGCACGATGCGTGCCCCCGGTGGAGACCAGCGCGATGCCGCGGGCGTGGAGCGCCCGGGCAAAGTCGACGAGGCCGGTCTTGTCCGAGACCGAGAGGAGCGCGCGGGAGACCCGCACCTGATCGTGCGCCATAGCTTCGTGCCGAAAGTTCGAGATTTCCCGGCGCGGTAGCATGGAAACGGTGAGCCCGGCCAGCCGGCTCCCTCAGGGTGCCACACCGCGCAGCGGTGCGGACGCCTGACGCTCGAAGCTCCAGCGGACCTCCACGTCCTCGGAGACGCGCAGGTGCAGCACGATCTGGTCGGTGCGGCGCGGCCCCGTCAGGCCCGAGAAGTAGACGCTCTCCTCGATGGCGATCTCGGCGTTCTCGGCGCGGAACACCCAGACCTCGCCGAGCGCCGAGGCGAGTTCGAGCCCGTCCGGGATGCCGCGCACCGCGATGCCGGGATGGAGATGGAAGCGGATCGCCACATCCTGCGGGCGCAACCGCCGCCCCCGGCTTTGCGCCTTGCCCTGGCGCAGGAAGGCGTCGCGGCCCTCCAGCCGCACCGACGCGTGGAACAGCTGCCAGCGGCGCTCGTGCACGATACCGAAATCGGGCGCGTAGCCGTTGTGCCGGGCCGCGAGGACGACGCTGTCGGCCTCCTCGGCGCGCTCGGCGGCCACCGCCGAGGGCCCGCTCAGCACCACGGGCCCGCGCCGGCGAATCAGCCAATCGGCCAGGAGCCGCTCGCCCCACCACCCGGTACGGGTGAGGAACCGGCACGACGAGCTGTGGGCGACCGAGGCCGTGGAGTGGGCCGGCGTCGAACGGGCGAGGAGGCGCAGATCCGCCCCGCTGGCCGGCAGGCCGCAATTGACCACGATGCGCTGGGGGCCGCTCGACATCTCGAAGGCGAGGCAGCCGGCACCGGCATTCACCGAGTAGGGCAGCGGCGGGCACGCGCCGACATCGGCCACGATGACGACCCGGCCGCCTTCCAGGCGCTCGTAGCCCGAGTTCGGCGCGTGCATCAGCGGCCGGGCGAGCGCGCCGTCGTAGACCAGCAGGGTCGCGAGGTGGTCCGCATCCGTGGCGCCCATGCCGTTGAAGTGGCTCAGCGAGGCGTCCGGGTGGCGCAGGAGTCGCAGCAGCGGCAACATCCGGTCGACGGCCCGCAGCAGCGCCATCGGCGGCTCGACGCTGCGGCTGAGGTAGCTCTGGCGCAGGGGCAGGAGGTCGAGGAGCAGATCCATGGCGAAGCGCGGGTCGCGGGACCGGTGGCCACCATCGGTCAGGATCTGGCGGTCGAGCTCCCGCGTCAGAATCCGGGTCGCTCGACGCAGGATCGGCTGAATGCCGTCGCAGCACAGGCCGGCGTAACAGAGCGCCACGGCGGCGTTCAGGCGCCATTGCGGTGGCACGCCCCGCCGCAGGTCGCGCTCGAGTTGCTGCGCGTTGCGTCCGATCGCCTTGAGGAAGTTCTGGTAGAAGCCGTGATCGGCCCCCTCCAGCACGAGGGGCGACTGGCACAGGAACGAGATCAACCGGCGGGCCGCCACGGGCGTCTGCCGGGCGAGCGCCGCGTCGCCCCGGCCCGCGATGAAATCGGCCACGAAGGCGCGGGCATTGGCCCGGGCGAGGGCGGTGTCGGCGGCGCGCAGGTGGCGCAGCCAGCCGAAGCCGTAGAGTTCGTCAGCCCATTCCGGCGACGGCGCCGCGTAGTCGAAGGGTGAGCCGCCGCTCGCCGCGAGCGACCGGCCCGCGAAGACGAACAGCCCGGCATAGATGTCGTCCGCAAAGGTCGCGTCCGAGGTCCGCAGGTCCTGCGGGGCGATCACCAGTCCGGTCACCCGCATCCGGGCGAGGATGTCGGGCGGTGCTGTGACGCTGGCTCCGGCCGCGCGGCCCGCGCGTGCAGCCTCGCGCGCGACGAGCCGATAGAAGCGCCAGCGGTCAGGCCCCCAAGCCACGCGATCTCCGAGCTGCGCGTTTTCACAAGGCCCCAAGGCCTTGAGCCCTCGCGTACGAGGATCGGCTGGCACCCGTTTCGTAAGGCTAGTGGGGGCCTCTTAACCGGCGGTTTACGCTATGTCATGCCCGACGCCGTGAAGGCGACTGAGGACGGTACCGTCAGTCGTGACGGCTCGTGACCTGGGCCGGATCGGCACAGCCGCGGAGCACGTCGTCAGGATGGAAGCTCGATCCCGTCCTGTCGGAGCCGGCATCCGGCCATGACACGGGCCAGCCCTCGGCGGAGCGGCTGCAGCGCAATCGATCCCGCGCCGGTCGGATCGGGTCACTTCGGCATGAGCGCGGCGTCGAACGCCGCCAGGTTCGACCGCATCAGGTCGAGATAGGTCGCTGCCGGACCGTCCGCCCCGGAGAGCGCGTCGGAATAGACCTTCCCGCCGATGCGGGCGCCGCTCTCGCGGGCGATCTGCTCCATCTGGCGCGGGTCGCTGATGTTCTCCAGAAACACCGCGGGTACGCGCTCGCGGCGAATCTGGCGGATAATCGACGCCACGTCCCGCGGGCTCGCCTCGCTGTCGGTGGAGACGCCCTGCGGCGCGATGAAGCGCAGGCCGTAGGCCGCCGCAAAATAGCCGAAGGCATCGTGGGTCGTGATGATCTGCCGCCGCTCCGGCGGGATTTGGAGGATCGCTGCCCGGACGTCCCGCTCCAGGGCATCGAGCTTGGCGAGGTAGCCGGCCGCGGCCTCCTGATAGGCGGCGGCATGGGCCGGATCGACCTTCACGAGGCCGTCCCGGATGTTCGCCACGTAGATCCGAACGTTGGCGATGCTCTGCCAGGCATGTGGATCGAAGGCGTGCTCACCGTGTCCGTGACCGCCCTCCCCGTGGACATGCTCGTCCTGCGCCGGGATCGGCGACACGCCCGTCGAGACGGTCACCACTGGGGCGCGCGTGCCGGAGGCGCGGATCAGCCGGTCGAGCCAGCCCTCCAGCCCGAGGCCGTTGACGAACACGATATCGGCCTCGGCGAGCTTGCGCGCGTCGGCTGGCGACGGGCTGAAGCCGTGAACGTCGGAATCGGGTCCGACCAGGGTGGTCACCGTCACGGACGCACCGCCGATCTGCCGGACGAGGTCGCCCAGGATCGAGAAGCTCGCAACCGCCCGGATCGGGACGGTCTGCGTGGTGGCCACCGCCGGCACCCCAAGTCCGAGCCAGACGGACAGGACCGCGAGCGCCGCGATCCGGAATGTTGTTGCCACGCCCCGCACCGTTCCACCTTCCCGCGCCTTCGGTCGCACCTGCCACTAATGTAACATTGTTACATACACAAGCGGGATACATGCCCGGTCCCCAATGCGCGGCGTCGGACGCGTCGCGCCCCGTGGGTTCCGACGCTGTCCGGAGCGTCAAGATGGAGGATTCCATGTCCCGCCGTTTGAGAGCGAGCATCCTGGTGACAGGGGCCCTCGGCCTGGGTGTCGCCAGCGCGGCCGTTGCGCACGACCATGGACCCGACGGCTTCCGCGGTCACGGGCGCTGGAGTGCGCTCACGCCCGAGGATCGGGCGGCCTTCACGGATGCCCGCATCGCCGCCCTGCATGCCGGCCTGAAGCTCAACCCCGACCAGGAGAAGCTGTGGCCGCCCGTGGAGGCTGCAATCCGTGACATGGCCAAGATGCGCCAGCAGCGCCGCGAGGCGATGCGCGACCGCCCCAAGTTCAGCGACGATGCCCCAGCGGCCCTTCGGGCAATGGCAGATGCCGCGACGGCACGCGGAGAGGCCCTGCGCAAGCTGGCCGACGCGTCCCAGCCGCTCTACGCCAGCCTCGATCAAGACCAGAAGCGGCGCGCAACGATCCTCGCCCGGCCTATGGGCGGGCATGGTCACGGCGGCTGGCATCGCGGCCGGGAGGGCGGCCGGGAGGGCGGCCGCGGTCCGGACGGCGACGACCGTTGAGCCAAAGGCCTTGATCCGCGGCGATGGCGGCGGCACACCGCTGCCGCCGCGCATCCTGCCCGAGGCCGGCGCTGATCCGACCTGGTAGGTTTCATGGCGCGCCTCCGCGGCGACACGGCTCCCCTTCTCGCGCGCCTCTGGCGCACCTGGCTGTACCCGCACCGGGCCACCCTTGCCGTGGTGCTGGTGCTGATCGCGCTGGTGGGCGCCTCGACCGGCCTCTACCCGGCGCTGATCAAGGCCGCCTTCGACGCCTTCGACCGCAAGGATGCGGCGGCCATCGCCTATGGGCCGCTGGTGGTGATCGTCGTCACCGCCACGCGCGGCTTCGCGCTCTATGGCCAGACCGTTCTGACGAACAGGGTGGTCACCCGGGTCGAGGCCGACATGCAGGCGGCGCTCTACGGGCACCTGATCGAGTCCGATCTCGCCCAGCTCGGCCGCGAGAGCCCGGCGGCGCTGACCCAGCGCTTCACCACCGATTTCGCCTTCATCAAGGAAGCGCTGACCCGCATCTCGACGGTGCTCCTGCGCGACATCGCCATGCTGATCGGCCTCGTGGGGGCGCTGATCTGGATGGATCCGGTGCTGACTCTGGTGGCCGGCGTCACGGTGCCGTTCGTGGCCGGACCGATCGGGCGGATCGGGAAGAAGCTCAGGCGGGTGTCGACCTCGACGCAGGAGCAGATGGGCGCCACCGCCAGCCTCATTTCCGAAAGCCTCCAGGGGGTCCGGGTCGCCAAGACCTACGCCATGGAGGCCTACCTCAAGGGCCGCGCCGCGCAGGCCCTCGACGAGGTGCGCCGCCTCAAGATGAAAGCCGCCAATGCCCGCGGGCGTCTCGACCCGCTGCTGGAGATCGGGGGCGGCATCGCGGTGGCGGGGGTGCTCGTACTGGTCGGGCAACGGGTGCTGGCGGGGGAGAAGACGGTGGGCGACTTCACCGGCTACGTGGCGGCGCTGCTGCTCGCCGCGCAGCCGGCCCGGGCGCTGGGGAACCTCAACGCCATCCTGCAGGAGGCGGCCGCCGCCCTCAGGCGCTACTTCGACGTCATGGACGAGGCGCCCGAGATACGCGAGGCGCCCGACGCGCGGCCGCTCACCGTGTCCGCCGGGACGATCCGCTTCGACGGCGTGCGGTTCCGCTACCGGCCGGATGCGCCGGCCCTGGAGGGGATCGATCTGACGGTCCCGGCGGGCTCGGTCACGGCCCTGGTCGGACGCTCAGGCTCCGGGAAATCCTCGCTGCTCAACCTCGTCCCGCGGCTCTACGACGTGACCGAAGGCCGCGTGACCATCGACGGACAGGACGTCCGCGCGGTGACCCTCGCGTCCCTGCGCGCGGCGGTGGCGGTGGTGTCGCAGGAGGTGGTCCTGTTCGACGACACGATCGCGCGGAATATCGGCTTCGGCCGGCCCGGGGCGTCGCCTGCGGAGATCGAGGCGGCCGCCCGCGCCGCCGCGGCCCACGACTTCGTCGCGGCCCTCCCGGAGGGCTACGACTTCCGTGTCGGGCCCGGCGGCGGCCGACTGTCCGGCGGCGAGCGGCAGCGGGTGGCGCTGGCGCGCGCCTTCCTGAAGGACGCGCCGATCCTGCTCCTCGACGAGGCGACCTCGGCCCTCGATTCCGAATCGGAGCGTCTGGTCCAGGAGGCGCTGACCCGGCTGATGCGGGGCCGCACCACCCTGGTGATCGCCCATCGCCTCTCGACGGTGCGCGACGCCGATCAGATCGCCGTGATGGAATCGGGCCGCGTGATCGAGACCGGACGGCACGACGCCCTGCTCGCGGCCAGCGGCGCCTATGCACGCTTGCACCGGCTCCAGCTGTCGGAGCCCGCGACCGCCGAATAACGCGCGTGTGCGGTGACACCGTCATGCGCCGGCTCCGTAGATTCGCGCGCCGGAGCGCGCCATAAGGGCCTCAGTCGATAAGGACCAGACCGTGAGCGACCTGACGTTCGAGATCCAAAGTCATCCCGCCCCGCGGACCGCCGAGGAGCGGGCCGCGCTTATGGCGAATCCTGGCTTCGGCAAGGTGTTCACCGACCACATGGTGGTGGCGCGCTACACGGCCGGTCGCGGCTGGCACGATGCGCGGATCCAGGCCCGCGAGGCGATTCCCCTCGATCCCGCCTCCGCGGTGCTGCACTACGCGCAGGAGATTTTCGAGGGCCTCAAGGCCTACCGCACTGCCGATGGCGGCGCCGCCCTGTTCCGGCCCGACGCCAATGCGCGTCGCTTCCGGCACTCGGCCGAGCGCCTGGCGATCCCACCGTTTCCGGAGGATGCCTTCGTCGACGCGGTGCGCAAGCTCGTCGAGATCGACCGCGCCTGGATCCCCGACACGCCCGACGGTAGCCTCTATCTCCGGCCATTCATGATCGCCACCGAGGCGTTCCTGGGCGTCCGGCCGGCCTCCGAATACCTGTTCATCACCATCGCGTCGGCGGTGGGCTCGTACTTCAAGGACCCGAACAGCACCGTCACGGTCTGGGTTTCGGAGCATTACACGCGGGCCGCCCCGGGCGGCACCGGCGCGGCCAAGTGCGGGGGCAACTACGCGGCGAGCCTCGCCCCGCAATCCGAGGCCGCGGCCCAGGGCTGCGAGCAGGTCGTCTTCCTCGACGCGGTTGAGCGCCGCTACATCGAGGAACTCGGCGGCATGAACGTGTTCTTCGTCTTCGAGGACGGCACGCTGGTGACGCCGCCGCTCTCGGACAGCATCCTGCACGGCATCACCCGCGACTCGGTCATAACCCTGGCGCGGGAAGCCGGCCTGACCGTGAAGGAGGAGCCCTACACGATCGACGCGTGGCGCACCGACGTGCGGGAGGGCCGCCTGACCGAGGCCTTCGCCTGCGGGACCGCCGCGGTGATCACGCCGATCGGCACCGTGAAGGGCCGCGAGGAGAGCTTCACAATCGGGAACGGCAAGGCCGGGCCCGTGGCCCAGCGGCTGCGGAGCCTTCTGGTGGACATCCAGCGGGGCAACACCAATGACGCCCATGGCTGGTTCCAGAAGATCTTTTAAGGCGTCTCGCCAGTTCGAACTCATGGCACGGGGGTCGAGCAGGCTTGGCTCGCACCCTCGGCGCGGCACCCGCACGTGCAACCCATCCCCGCATCGTGAAATGGCGCAGCGCAACGGAGGCCTCGCAGGAGGCCTCCGGACGGCCGCGCGATCCCTGGACCGCGCCTGCGAGGCTGCTGCCCAGCACCTCAGGATAAGAGGGATCGATCGGACAGGCCGCGTCACGCCACGGCGGTTGCGCCCGTGACCGTCGCGGCGGGGCAGGTTCCCGATGCGGCCATCATCGGCCCGTGGAACCCCGGCGTCCGATCCGATCTGCCGTCCGCCTTCCTGCCGCTGGTGACGGTCTACCGGTCCGAGCACGTCGAGACGCCGCTGCGCGACGCCCTGGATCTGAGCGACCTCTGCGGGCTGCCGGCCCGCCAGCTCAGCCGGTTCCGGGCCCGCCGCCTCGTCGTCCATGAGGTGCTGATCCGCGTGATGTCGGACCTGTCCGTGCCGGTCGGTGCGGTCTATGCCGATCTCGGCGTGAACTTCCGGGCCATCGTGTCCACGATCCTGCGCGAGGGCATCGAGCCCCGCCTCAGTGAGATCGAAGCAGCCCTCGCCCAAATCCGCGCCGAGGCCGACGCGCTACTCGATCGTGAAGTCGCCGCCATCCTCGACGAGACGCCGGCCCCGCAGCCGCCCGAGCCGCGCTGGCTCGATAGGCTCCTCGGACGCCGCCCCCCGGCGGTCGTGGCCCCGCGCGAGGATCTCGCGACCCGGTCCCTGCGTCATCTCGAGACTTGGCAGCGGCGCGCCGCCGAATCCGGCGACGGCCTGGAGATCGCCGCCTGCGAGGCCCTGCGCAGCGTGGTGTCCGGCCTTATCGCGCGGCAGAACACCTTGATCCGCGACGGATCCCTGATGCGGACCATCGCCGGTACGCTGGTCTCGAACGGCTACGGCAGCCGCCGCATCGGCGAGCTGATCGAGCCCTGGATCGCCGCAGTGGTGGAGGCGCATGGCTATCGCCGGCTGGCGCCGCAGGACTTCCCGGTGGTGATGAACGTGAAAGGGGCCTCGGCCTCCGGCAAGAGCACGATCCGTCCCTACCAGCTCGGCCTCGCCAGACGTCTCGGCATGGCGTGGTCGGACTTCGCGGTGATCACACCCGACGTCTGGCGCAAGTACCTCCTCGACTACGACAGCCTGGGCGAGGCCTCCCGCTATGCCGGGACGCTGACGGGCTACGAGGTCGAGATCATCGACATGAAGCTCGACCGCTACGTCACCCGCAAGGCGGCCGAGCGGCGGATCTCGAACCTGCTCATCGACCGGTTTCGGTTCGACAGCTTCCAGGCCGAGGCCGGCTCTGACGGCGGCGGGCAATTGCTCACCCGGTTCGGCGACCGGGTCTACATGCAGTTCATGGTCACGCCCCCGGCCGACACCGTCGAGCGGGCATGGAAGCGGGGTGAGATGTTCGGCCGCTACAAGGCGGTGGAGGACCTGCTGGCGCACAACGTCGAGGCCTATACCGGCATGCCGCGCCTGTTCTTCAACTGGGCGCTCTCGCGCGACAAGCAGGTGGTCTGCGAGTTCCTCGACAACAGCGTGCCGCTGGGCGAGCGGCCGCGCACCATCGCGTTCTGGGCCGACGGGATCCTCAACATCCTCGACGTGAAAGGGCTGATCGACATCGACCGGTTTCGGAAGGTCGACATCTTCGCCCGCAGTCCCGAGGCGGTGTTCAAGGGCGCCGACCTTTCGGCATCCGCCAACACCACCTTCCTGCGCGAATGCCTGCGCCGGATGGCGATCGTCCGCTTCGTTCAGGCCGAGACCGGCCGTGCCATCCTGCGCCTCGATCGCGGACGGATCACCGCGCTGGATCCGGCCACCCTGGCGGCGGTGAAGGCGGGTCCGGACTGGGAGGCGGCCTGCGCGGTCATCGGATTCCCGGCCGATCCGACCGCGATTCCCACGCTCGATGAAACGCTGCACCCGACCGACGCGCCGACGCTCGGTGCCTGGGGCCCGATTTCTCCGTCGGGGCAAACGGAATAATATCGCCGCCCTGACAGTTCATCCCGTCCGTATCAGGCTGGTATATTGCATACCTAGAACGGATGTGCATGATCGTCGGTGCACGAGAGACGCCGCCACAGCAAGGCCGCGCCGCCCAAGAGAGAGGCTCAGGGATGGAACGCCAGGATTCGCCGTCGGCGAAATGGTGGCAGCTCGCCTTCGGCGTGATCTGCATGGCCATGATCGCCAACCTCCAATACGGTTGGACGTTGTTCGTGGACCCGATCGACCAGCGCTACCACTGGGGACGCGCGGCGATCCAGCTCGCCTTCACGCTGTTCGTCGCCACCGAGACCTGGCTGGTCCCGGTCGAGGCGTGGTTCGTCGACCGCTACGGCCCGAAGATCGTGGTCGCGTTCGGCGGCGTGATGATCGCCCTCGCCTGGACGATCAACGCCTACGCCGACAGCCTGGCGATGCTCTATCTCGGCGCCGTCATCGCCGGCATCGGTGCGGGCTCGGTCTACGGCACCTGCGTGGGCAACGCGCTCAAGTGGTTCCCGCATCGCCGCGGCCTCGCCGCCGGTGCCACCGCGGCCGGCTTCGGCGCGGGTGCCGCCATCACGGTGGTGCCGATCGCCCGCATGATCGCGTCGAGCGGTTACCAGGACGCCTTCCTGTATTTCGGCATCGGTCAGGGCGCCGTGGTCCTCGCGCTCGCCTTCCTGCTGCGCAAGCCGTCGACCAACTCGCCGGTCCAGCGCAAGAGCACCCGCCTGCCGCAGACCAAGGTCGACCGCAGCCCCCGCGAGGCGGTGCGCACCCCGGTCTTCTGGGTGATGTACGCCATGTTCGTGATGGTCGCCTCCGGCGGCCTGATGGCGGCGGCGCAGATCGCCCCGATCGCCCACGACTTCCAGGTGGCGGGCGTGCCGGTGAGCCTGTTCGGCCTCCAGATGGCGGCGCTGACGCTTGCGATCTCGCTCGACCGGATCTTCGACGGGTTCGGGCGGCCGTTCTTCGGCTACGTCTCCGACAACATCGGCCGCGAGAACACGATGTTCATCGCCTTCTCGACGGCGGCGCTGGCGGTGATCGTGCTGCTGACCTACGGTCACATCCCGATGGTCTTCGTGCTGGCCACCGCGGTGTATTTCGGGGTGTTCGGCGAGATCTACTCGCTGTTCCCGGCGACCTGCGGCGACACGTTCGGCTCCAAGTACGCCGCCAGCAATGCCGGCCTGCTCTACACCGCCAAGGGCACCGCGGCGTTCCTCGTGCCCTTCGCCAGCCTCCTGTCGGCGGCCTACGGCTGGTCGGCGGTGTTCACGCTGATCATCGTGCTCAACGTGACGGCGGCGGCGATGGCGATGTTCGTCCTGCGCCCGATGCGAGCTCGCTACCTCGCCGCAGAGGAGCATCCCGCGGCGCTCGGCGCCCACCCGATCCGGGCGGCCTGAGCAGCCCCCGCTCCACGACGTCGCCCGAGCGACGCCCAGCCTTCACGGATCTCCCGCCCTCCCCTCCTCCGGGAGCGTGGGGGATCCCCCGCCAGCCGGCGCCCAGAGCCGCCCGTACCGATACCGATCCTCCGGGAGAAACCGTGATGACCGCACTCGCCAAGATCGTCCACACTGCCCCCGAGGTCGAGGCAGAGCCCGAGCTGACCGACGGCTTCCACCTCGTCATCGACGCGCTCAAGCTCAACGGCATCGAGACGATCTACGGTGTCCCGGGCATCCCGATCACCGATCTCGGCCGCATGGCCCAGGCCGAGGGGATGCGGGTGATCTCGTTCCGCCACGAGCAGCACGCCGGCAACGCCGCGGCGATCGCGGGCTTCCTTACCCAGAAGCCGGGCATCTGCCTCACGGTCTCGGCCCCGGGCTTCCTGAACGGCCTGACCGCCCTCGCCAACGCCACCACCAATTGCTTTCCGATGATCCTGATCTCGGGTTCCTCCGAGCGCGAGATCGTCGACCTGCAGCAGGGCGACTACGAGGAGATGGACCAGCTCGCCATCGCCAAGCCCCTGTGCAAGGCGGCCTTCCGGGTTCTGCATGCGGCCGATATCGGCATCGGCGTCGCCCGCGCCATCCGCGCCGCCTGCTCGGGCCGGCCGGGCGGCGTCTACCTGGACCTGCCCGCCAAGCTGTTCTCCCAGGTGATGGACGCCAAGGCCGGCGAGAAGTCGCTGGTCAAGGTGATCGATCCGGCCCCGGCCCAGCACCCCGCCCCCGAGGCAATCGCCCGGGCGCTCGACGTCCTGAAATCCGCCAAGCGGCCGCTGATCGTGCTCGGCAAGGGCGCCGCCTACGCCCAGGCCGACGCGGCGATCCGCAGCCTCGTGGAGACCAGCGGCATCCCCTACGTGCCGATGAGCATGGCCAAGGGCCTCCTGCCCGACACCCACCCGCTCTCGGCCGGCGCGGCGCGCTCGACGGCGCTGAAGGACTCGGACGTGGTGCTGCTGATCGGCGCCCGGCTGAACTGGCTGCTGTCGCACGGCAAGGGCAAGAGCTGGGGCGAGCCCGGTTCGACCAAGTTCATCCAGATCGACATCGAACCCCGCGAGATGGATTCGAACGTCGAGATCGTCGCGCCGGTGGTCGGCGACATCGCGTCCTGCGTGCAGGCGCTGCTCGACGGCATGGGCCAGGGCTGGCAGCAGCCTCCCTCCGACTGGATCGAGACGCTCAAGACCAAGCGCGAGGCCAACGTCGCCAAGATGGCGCCGAAGCTCATGAGCAACGCCTCGCCGATGAACTTCCACGCGGCGCTCGGTGCGCTCCGCACCATCGTCAAGGAGCGGCCGGACGCGATCCTGGTCAACGAGGGCGCCAACACCCTCGACCTCGCCCGGGGCATCATCGACATGTACCAGCCGCGCAAGCGCCTGGATGTCGGCACCTGGGGCATCATGGGCATCGGCATGGGCTTCGCGGTCGCGGCGGCGGTCGAAACCGGCAAGCCGGTCCTGTGCGTCGAAGGCGACAGCGCCTTCGGCTTCTCCGGCATGGAGGTCGAGACCATCTGCCGGTACGGGCTCCCGGTCTGCATCGTCGTGTTCAACAACAACGGCATCTACCGCGGCACCGACACGGATCCGACCGGCCGCGATCCCGCCACGACGGTGTTCGTGCCGGATTCCCGCTACGACAAGATGATGGAAGCCTTCGGTGGCGTCGGCTACCACGTCACCACGCCGGACGAGCTGACCCGCGCGGTCAACGAGGCGATGAACTCGGGCCGCCCGGCTCTGGTCAACGCCGTCATCGACCCGGCGGCCGGAAGCGAGAGCGGCAACATCGGCAGCCTCAACCCGCAGAGCGGCATCAAGAAGAAGAAGTGAGGGCGGCGGGCCCCTGAAGCCCGCAACTGGGATGTCTGCACGCCGGCCGGATCGCTCAGCGGTCCGGCCGTTCATGACTGCGCGGCACGCTTCGAGGCCGAGCCGCGGGCCCCCTCTCCCGTGCGGGAGAGGGACAGGGTGAGCGAACAGGTCCGTCCGGAAAGGGCGCGACCGGGACGCGCCTCAATGACGTGCTCGTCCTGGGAGTTCTCGCCCCTCACCCCAGCCCACTCCCGCACGGGAGAGGGAGTCTGGCGCCGCTGGCAAGCCACACAACGCGAATCCAACACCGATCCGACGAGTTCCTGCGATGATCGATCCCGACCTCGCCGGCCGCCTGCACTTTCGCCACCGACTGCCCGGCCGCGAACCCCTTCCGCCGGGCAGGCACGCCCTCGGCCTCTTCGCCGAGCGCGACGCGGTGCTGGTGGTTCCCGAGGGCCTCGATCCGCGCCGGCCCTGCCCGCTCGTGGTTCTGTTCCACGGCGGCGGCGGCAGTGCCGAGCGCATCCTGCCGATGCTGGAGGCGCATGCCCGCGCAGCGCGCTTCCTGCTCCTCGTGCCGCAATCCCTCTTCCCGACCTGGGACATCGTCATCGCCGGCCATGGGCCTGACCGCGAGAGGGTCGCGGCGGCACTGGCGCACGTGGCGGACCGGTTCCTCCTCGATCCGGGGCGGCTCTGCTTCGCCGGCCATTCCGACGGTGGAAGCTACACCCTCTCGCTGGGGCTCGCGAACGGCGATGTGGCGAGTCACCTGATCGTCTCGTCGGCCGGGTTCCTGTCGGTCCATCTGCAGGTCGGCGCACCGCGCATCTTCCTGTCGCACGGGACGCAGGATGAGCAGATCCCGATCGACCGGAGCGCCCGGATCCACGTGCCGACGCTGCGCGAGGCCGGTTATCCGGTCACCTATGTCGAGTATGACGGGCCGCACGCCCATCAGCCGGCCGTGGTGGCCCAGGCAGTGGACTTCTTCTTGAGCGATCCGCCCGACGGCGTGTGAGCGTCAGGCCAGAGCGGTACGGGCCGAGGCGCGGGCGCGGATCGGCGCCTCGGGCGCGTCGGCTTCGGACAACAGCGCCGGGATGAGGTCCGTCTGCGAGACGATCCCGACCAGACGGCCGTCGGCGTCGACCACCGGCAGGTGGTGCAGCCCCGCCTCCGACATCCGCGGCACCAGCACGGCGATGGGTGTGTCGGGGCCGACGGGCTCGACCGCGCTCATGATGTCGGCGGCGCAGCCATGGGGTGCGCGGCCCCGCTCGGCCGTGAGCCGCAGGCGGCGGCCGAGGCCGAGGCGCGGCCCGGACCGGTCCCAGGCGGCCTTGTCGAGGAGATCCGTCTGCGTGACGATGCCGAGGACGCGTGCCCCCTCGTCGGTCACCGGAAGCGCCTTGATCCGGTGCCTGCGCAGCAGCCGCAACGCCTCGGCCAGCGGCGCGTCCGGCGCCACCGCGATCACGTCGCGCGACATGATCGCCGCGCAGGTGATCGGACTCGAGAGGCGGCCGTAGACCCGCATCTGCACGCGCCGCAGGATCTGCTCCAGGTCGCTGCGGTCGACGTCGAGGAGCTGGTCGAAATCCTCCAGCGCGGCGTCGAGGTCCGAGGCCCGGAAGCCCACCCGGGCGCCGGAGGGCGGATCGGCCGTTCTCGGACCCGCCGGGCGCAGATGCGGGTAGGCGCGCCCCGTCAGGTTGTTGAACAGCAGGGCGGTCGTCAGCAGCAGCAGCGAATTGGCCGCGACCGGCCAGAGCACGAAGCCGTAGCCCAGCTCGCGGATCGCCGGGCCGCCGAGAACGGCCGTTAGCGCTACGGCTCCGCTCGGCGGGTGCAGGCAGCGCAGGGCCATCATCAGGGCGATCGCAACCCCGATGGCGCAGGATGCCGCCACGAACGGATCGGCGATCCACGCCCCCGCCGTGACGCCCACGAGTGCCGCCACGATGTTGCCGCCGAGGATCGACCACGGCTGCGCCAGGGGGCTCGCGGGCACGGCGAAGAGCAGCACCGCCGAGGCGCCCATCGGGGCGATCAGGACAGGCAGCGCCTCGGAGCCCAGGGCGGCGCGGCAGACGAGGCCGGTCGCCAGGATGCCCGCCAGGGCACCGGCGGCGGAGCGCAGGCGCTCACGCTTGCTGATCGGGGTCAGCTCCGGCAGGAAACGGCTCAGGAATGCGCGCATCGGATCCGGGGCTCGCACATGAAAAGGACGGCGCTGGGGGAGCGCCGTCCTGTCTCAGGAACGCTGAGGTCGGGCGCTGTCTATCAGACCGCGCGAGCCTCGTGCATCGCCCGGATCTGCTCCGGCGAGTAACCGAGGTCTGCGAGCACCTCATCGGTGTGCTCGCCGAGCAGCGGCGACGCCTTCACCTCGACCTTCATGTCGGAGAACTTGATCGGGCTACCGACGGTCAGGTACTTGCCGAGCTTCGGGTGCGCCACCTCGACGACGGTGCCGCTCTCGCGCAGGGACTTGTCCTCGGCGATCTCCTTCATCGACAGCACCGGCGCGCAGGGGATGTCGTAGGTGCGCAGGATGTCCACCGCCTCGAACTTGGTCTTGTCGGCGAGCCACTCCTCGATCGTCTTGAAGATGTCGAAGATCTTGTCCTGGCGCGCCCGGGCGGTGTTGTAGCCCGGATCGGTGATCCACTCCTCCTTGCCGAGCGCCTTGCAGATCGGCGCCCAGGCATGACCTTGGATCGTGAAGTAGATGTAGGCGTTCGGGTCGGTCTCCCAGCCCTTGCACTTCAGCACCCAGCCCGGCTGGCCGCCGCCGCCGGCGTTGCCGCCCCGCGGCACCACGTCGGAGAACTCGCCGTGGGGGTACTGCGGGTACTCCTCGAGGTAGCCGAGGGCGTCGAGGCGCTGCTGGTCGCGCAGCTTCACGCGGCAGAGGTTGATCACCGAGTCCTGCATCGACACGGCGACCTTCTGGCCCTTGCCGGTCTTGTTCTTCTGGTGAAGCGCCGTGAGGATGCCGATGGCGAGGTGCATGCCGGTGTTGGAGTCACCCAGTGCGGCTGCGCTGACGGTGGGCGGCCCGTCCCAGAAGCCCGTGGTCGAGGCGGCACCGCCCGCGCACTGGGCGACGTTCTCGTAGACCTTCAGGTCCTCATAGTGGTGGCCGTCCGAGAAGCCCTTCACCGAGGCGAGGATCATGCCCGGGTTCAGCTCCTGGATGCGGGCCCAGGAGAAGCCCATCCGGTCGAGGGCACCGGGGCCGAAATTCTCGACCATGACGTCGGAGTCTTGAATGAGCTTCTCGAGGACTTCCTTGCCGGCCTGGGTCTTGGTGTCGAGGGTGAGCGAGCGCTTGTTGGAGTTCAGCATCGTGAAGTAGAGCGCGTCTGCGTCCTCGACGTGGCGCAGCTGGGTCCGGGTCACGTCGCCGGCGCCGGGACGCTCGACCTTGATCACGTCGGCGCCGAACCAGGCGAGCAGCTGCGTGCAGGCCGGGCCGGCCTGGACGTGCGTGAAGTCGATGATCTTGATGCCTTCCAGCGGCTTGCTCATGGGGCGTTCTCCCTGTGCGGTTTGGTGATCGGGACCTTCGGATCGTCCGGCGGGCTCATGGCGCCCGGCGGGCCGGATCCGAGGAAGCTTCGAGTTCGGCCACGCGTTGGCGCAGGCGCTTCTCTTCGGCCCAGCGCTCGGTCTCGTCGCGGATCACGGCGACGATCCCGGTCACCCGGTCGGAGGCGTCCCGCACCATCCCCACCGTGAAGGCGATGGAGAGCTGGCGGCCGTCCTTGTGGAGCGCCGGCACCCTCAGGGTCTCCGCCCCGTAGCGGGTGACGCCGGTGCGCATGGTCTTGGCATAGCCGTCCCAGTGGCGGCGCCGGTGCCGCTCGGGGGTGATCAGATCGAGACTCCGCCCCAGCGCCTCGGCGGCGCTGAAGCCGAAGATGCGCTCGGCGGCGGCGTTCCAGACAGTGATGGCGCCGTCCGGATCGGACACCACCACGGCGTCTCCGATAGCCCTGACGAAGTCGGCGAGATCGGAACCGTTACGCTCCGCCTGCGCCAAGCCCGTCACCGGCGACATCCGGCCAACGGGCCAGGGATGAGGCGGATTGCAGAAGTCCGAAGCTGCGTCATCCGCGGCCACCCTCCCTGAACGTCGCCCGAAAGAGCGGCGTTAAAATTCCAGTCCGGTCTTGCTAAGGAACCGTGACCAGCCCTTTCGTTGGTATTTGGTATGCCAAATGGGGAATTCCGTCAACGCCTGCGGTGACAGGTGGAACTTTTCTTCAACTCGATGCCGCGAGACGCGGCCCCTGACGGAATGCCGGCGGGCGGTCTCGACACGGGCCGAGCAGCCCGGCATTTCGCCCTGAGCCTTCCGAACGCGATCGCTTTCGACACGCCGATGATCGCCGCTCAGGATTTCGGGCTCCGGGCTCGACGAGCAGATATGTCTACGGGTATCGACAGTATTTCCTGAATGAGTGCGCCGCGTCCCACTCTGGTCGCCTCGGTTACGACTTTAATCTCGGACCGCAACGATTGATGGATCGTCACGCCGAATGATTTCCGTATCGGCTTTTATCGGAAGCTGATCATAAGTGACGGGATCTCCGCCGACGCGTCATAGATCCGGCGCCTTAGCGCAGGTTTTCCGTAGCGAGATCGGCTTGAGCGCGGCTTCGTGTGACTCCGACAGAACGCGGGCACCATTATGGCCACGCATTCCGCGAGGACGACCGGGCGGCTGGATCCGGCAGACTGCCTCCGGCCCAACAGCGATGTGGTCATCGATGGCACGCACGGATTCCATCGGAGCAGGCCGCGCCGCGACGCGCGCGGAGGCGACGCCGAGGCATCCATAACGACATGCTTTTGCCGTCTCCCCGTGCGACAGACGATCGGCGTGCGGATTGCGGCGCGGTCATGATCCCGGTGACGGGTCGACCTTCTAGGCCGGGAGGGCCGGGAAACAGACCATGAATATGGAGATCCGGAAGGCAGAGGGACAGCCGGTTACGTCTGCCGACCGTCAACAGGCGGTCACTGAGTCGCTTCGGCAGATCGCGCGCATGTCGCGCTTCGCCGATCGCAAGAAGGGGATCCGGTCCTATCAGGTCCAGACCAAGAACGACCCCTGGATCCCGGTTCTGTTCGTGCTCTGTTTCATCCTGCCGGCCTTGGCCGGTGCCGTCTATTACGGCTTGATCGCGTCGAATCGCTACGTCACCGAAGCACGCTTCGCGATCCGACCGGCTCTCGGCTCGTCCGACAAGACATCCTCCGAAACCGGCGGAACCGACTCCGGCACGTCGAACCAGATGGTGGCGCAGGATACACAGATCACGCGCGAGTTCATCCTCAGCCGGCCGATGCTGGAAATCCTCGAGGGGCAGTTGCCGCTGCGCCAGTGGTTCAGCAGCGATTCGATCGATTACTTTTCACGGTTCGATCCTGAAAAGCCGATCGAGAAGTTCGTGCGCTATTGGAAGCGGCGCGTCGGCGTCGAGGTCGAAAGCGGCTCCGGGATCATGTCCGTCACGGTCGAGGCCTTCGATCCGGACGAATCGCTGTCCATTGCCAAGGCCGTCATGAAGGAGGCCGAGCGCAAGGTGAACGCGCTCAGCGTCAAGTCGCGCGATGACGCCGTGGCGGAGAGCGCGCGCGAACTCCGGCTTGCCGAAGAGCGTATGACCAAGATCCGCCTCGCCATGCGCGACCTGCGCAACCGCGAAGGTGTGCTGGACGCCCAGAAGACGAATGATATCAATATCAAGATGATCGCGGAGCTGCGGTCATCCCGCATCAACCTCGCGGTCCAGCTCGCGATAGGCCAGCGCGACCTCGGTCCCGATTCGCGCCGTATCATGGATCTCAAGCAGCAGATCAAGGATATTGACGACAACATCGCCCGGATCGAGCGGCAATCCGCCAGCCAGGATCCCGATCAGAAGCGGCTGCTGTCCGACGCGTTGACGCGGTTCGAGATCCTGGAGAACGACCGGAAGAATGCCGAGAAATACTACCAGCAAGTGCTGACCGCCTACGAGCGCGCCCGCATCATCTCGGCCCGGCAGATCGAGTTCTTCAGCCCGATCGTCGAGCCCGTGAAAGCGGAATCGTCGACCGAACCGCGGCGGCTCCTGATGATCGGCCTGATCATGGCGGGCGCCGGAATCCTGTTCGGAGCCTCGATGTTCGCTCGTAAGATGATGACCTGACCCACGCCCGCCCCTCGGAGTTGCCCGGGGCGGATACGTATCCTCGCCTCAGCGGGTGGACCGGGCGGCCGGGCCGATCGTACCGCCGGTCCAGCCCTGTGCCCGCCAATCCTCGGCGCGCTCGTCGATGTCGATCGAACCGGCTTGATCCAGAATGGCGAGGACGCGCTCGCCCCGCGACTCGTCGGCCCGAACGGTGACCAGAGTGCCGCCCCGTCGCACGCCTTCCGCATAGGTCTCGGCTTCGTCGGCGCTCAGACCCGCCGCCGTCAGGCCGCCGATCAGGCCTCCGGCCGCGGCGCCGACCCCGGCGCCCGTGACGGCGGCCACGAGCCAGCCCGCCGCGACCACCGGTCCGAGCCCGGGGATGGCCAGCAGCCCGAGGCCGGCGAGCAGCCCCGCGCCACCGCCCAACACCGTCCCGACCGTCGCCCCGGTGCCCGCCGACTCCGCCGCGTCCGACGGGTGGGGCACGGCGGAACCGGGCGCGTGCGGTTCAGCGGGTGAGTCGGGGCGGTTCGCGACAATGCTGATCTCGGCATGGGGGATGCCGGCAGCTTCCAGCCGGTCCACCGCGTCTGCAGCGGCCTCGTATCGGTCGAACAGGGCGGTCAAGATGCGGACGGCCATCGGATCCTCCCGGACATACCCGGGTCGGAGCCCGGAGACGTGGCGACATCGCGGAAAGCCCGCAAAGGGCTCCGACGGGTCCTCATCAAGCGCTTGCGGCAGCCCCGGTTCCCGGCACCGCCCGCCACATCTTAACGCCGCGCTAACCATCCACCCGGCAGATCTTGCCGAGTGCTCCCCGGCCCGTCCGGGGGGAACGGCGACGGATGGAATCGATGGCAGAAGCGGCGAGCGCGCCGGCACAGGCGAGCGTCACGACGGTCCTCGGCCAGCTCACATTGCCGACGCGCGGCGACCTCCACGCGCTGTCCAAGCGGTCGGACCTGCTGTTCGCCACAGGCGTGCTGGGGATCCTGGCGGTCCTCATCTTCCCGCTGCCGGCGGTCCTGCTCGACCTGCTCCTGGCGGTCTCGATCATCATGTCGGTGCTGATCATGATGACCGGCCTGTCCATCGACAACCCGCTGGAATTTACCGTTTTCCCGACGTTGCTGCTCATCGCCACGATGCTACGGCTCGCCCTGAATCTCGCCTCGACCCGCCTGATCCTCGGGCACGGACACGAGGGCACCGCCGCCGCGGGTCACGTCATCGAGGCGTTCGGCCATTTCGTCATGGGCGGCAACTTCGTGATCGGGATCATCGTGTTCGCGATCCTGATCATCGTGAACTTCGTGGTGATCACGAAGGGCTCGGGCCGCATCGCCGAGGTCGCGGCCCGCTTCACCCTCGACGCGATGCCCGGAAAGCAGATGGCCATCGACGCCGATCTCTCGGCCGGCCTCATCGACGAGAAGGCCGCGAAGGCCCGGCGGGCAGCGCTGGAAGAGGAATCGTCGTTCTTCGGCGCCATGGACGGTGCCTCGAAATTCGTCCGCGGCGACGCCGTGGCGGCCCTGCTGATCACCTTCATCAATGTCGTCGGCGGCATCATCATCGGCGTGGCGCAGCAGGGCATGAGCTTCGGCGACGCCGCCAAGAGCTACACGCTGCTGACCATCGGCGACGGTCTCGCGAGCCAGGTCCCGGCCCTTATCGTCTCGACGGCGGCGGGCCTGCTGGTCTCCAAGGCCGGTGTGCGGGGCGCGGCCGACAAGGCCCTCGGCAAGCAGCTCGCCCATTACCCCAAGGCGCTGGGCATGTCGGCGGCCGTGATGCTGCTGATCGCGCTCCTGCCCGGCATGCCGATGCTGCCCTTCGTGCTGCTCGGCGGCGGCGCCGGCTACGCCGCGTGGCGCATCAACAAGACCGCCAAGCTGGCCCCGCCCCTCGACGCCCAGGGCGTACCGATGGATGCGGCCGCGGTGGCGGCCGCGGCCGCCCCCAAGGAGGAGACGGTCACCGACCTCCTGAAGCTCGACGACCTCAAGCTGGAGATGGGCTACGCGCTCCTGGCGCTCGTCAACGGCGAAGGGCAGGACCGGCTCACCGACCAGATCAAGGCCCTGCGCCGCCAGCTCGCGGCGGAACTGGGCTTCGTGATGCCGTCGGTGCGCATCCTCGACAACGTCCAGCTCGACGCCAACGCCTACGTGGTGCGGGTGAAGGAGATCGAGGCCGGCACCGGCCGGATCTTCCCCGGTCAGTTCATGGCGATGGATCCGATGGGCGGCCAGGTCCAGCTGCCGGGCCAGCACATGCTGGAGCCGACCTTCGGCCTGCCGGCCACCTGGATCGACGCGGCCCTGCGCGACCAAGCCCAGTTGAAGGGCTACACCGTGGTGGATGCCGCAACCGTGGTGTCGACCCATCTCACCGAGGTCATCAAGGCCCACGTCTCCGAGCTCCTCAACCACGTCGAGGTCTCGAAGCTGCTGCGCGAGCTGTCCAAGGAGCACGCCGACCTGCTGAAGGAGATCGTCCCCTCGCAGATCTCGACCACCGGCATCCAGCGCGTGCTGCAGTTCCTGCTCGCCGAACGGGTCTCGATCCGCGATCTCGGCGCGATCGTGGAGGCGATTGCCGAAGTGGCGGGCGGGGTGAAGAACCCCCGGGACGTGGTCGAGCACGTCCGCGCCAGGCTCGGCCGGCAGATCTGCGCGCAGTACCAGGACCAGAACGGGATGCTGCCGATCATCACCCTCTCGCCGGCCTGGGAGCAGGCGTTCATGGAATCGATCGTGGGCGAGCGCGACGAGCGCTACCTCGCGATGCAGCCCTCGAAGCTCAGCGAGTTCGTCAATGCGGTGCGCGACCGCTTCGAGATGGCGGCGCGCCAGGGCGAGATGCCGGTCCTCGTGACCTCGGCGCAGACGCGGCCGTTCGTCCGCTCGATCATCGAGCGCTTCCGCCGGGAGACACCGGTGATGAGCCAGGCCGAGATCCATCCGCGGGCGCGTCTGCGGACGGTGAATTCGATCTGAGCGCAGACGCTCCCTCGCGACCGGACGGATCGCGGCCCCTGGATGTCGGCGTCGGGCTCCGGAACGCCCGGCGGATCATCGCCTCAGGCCGAACGCGGGAGCCCGTTGCACCCCGCGCGGAGACCGGCCTCAGAAGGGTGAGGCCCGCACGACAGGGCTTCGTGCGCCGACTTCCCAGACCGGACGCGAGCCGCGACGGCGCCCCCTGAAGGAATTCCCTAGGGCGAGTCAGATCGCCTTCTGCTTGAGCTCCCGCTCCATCTCATGGGCGTCGAGGCCAGGGGCGGTGACCGGCGGTTCCGGCACGGCGGTCGCCTTCGGTCCGTTCGCTGGGGTGCCGATCGCCGCGGCCAGACGCGAGCGTTCGAATGCGATCACCACGATCACCGAGATCAGCGCCGGAAGCCAGAAATAGAAGACGCGGAACACCAGCAGCGCGGCGACGACGGCGTTCTTACGCGCCTCGTCGGTCTCCGCGATGTTCATGGCGGTGAGGAAGACGATCTCGAAGACGCCGAGGCCACCGGGCGCGTGCGAGGCGAGCGCCACCGAGAAGGAGGCCAGGAAGATCGCCAGGACGGGGATGAAGCCCGGATTGACCGCGTCCGGCAGGGCAAAATAGATGATCCCGGCCGCCCCTAGAAGCTCCAGCGGTGCCGCCGCGAGCTGGCGCAGCATGATCCCCGGGCGCGGGTATTCGAGCTTGAATTTCCGCATGCTGATCGGCGGCAGCCGCAGAAGCGAACCGGCGACGTAGAGGGCGACGAAAGCCAGCATCCCGATGCCGACGGCGACGGCCGTACTCGGATTGGTCAGGATCGCCGGGAGCTTGTCCTGCAGGCGGGCCAGCAGATGCGGATCGTAAACCAGCGTGAAGCCGCCGAGCAGCACCGTCCCGAGGAAGAACGTGAAGGAGCACAGCGCCACCAGAACGGCGACCTGCGCCGCCGACAGGCCCTTGGCCGTGTAGGCGCGATAGCGGACCAGGGCGCCGGAGAAGACCGAGGCGCCGATATTGTGCGAGAGGGCGTAGGTCGTGAAGGAGCAGAGCGAGACGAACAGCCACGAGATGTGGCGCACACCCAGATGCAGGAGCGCGATCCGGTCGTACCAGGCGAGCGCCGCATAGGCGACCAGGGTCGAGAAGGCCGCCAGCAGGATCCGGTGCGGCGGGATCGCGAGCACCGCGGCCCAGATCGCCGAGAGCGAGGTGGTCTTCAATTCCTGATAGAGGAAGTAGCCCGATACCACGACGGCCGCGAGGCCAATCATGGGCCAGATAAACTCGCTGATCTTCTTCATGAACACCGACGCCCTGGGGAGAGCCCCTGATGCGCCGGCACGCGACGCGCTGCAAGCGGCATGTCACCGCCGCGATCCCCCTTGTCAGGTGATCGTGACGGTTTCGTGCCGCGGGAGCCTGCCGATCGGTCCGTCGGCCGGGCTCAGCCCCGGGCGCGGTTCAGGCCGATCCCGTCCATGGCGGCTTGGTCCCGAGCCGATTCGGCCGCGCGCTCGGCGGTCCGCTCGCGGTCGTTCAGGATCTCGACCTTCTTCAGTTCCTCGAAAGCCTCGCCCAGCTCGGCCTTCGCCTCGGCGAGCTGACCCTCGAGAGCCTGGGCGGATTGAATCATGTTGTCCCGGCGCGTCGCCGCCGCGCGGGCATAGGTCGGGTAGGCGAAGTGACCGACATCGGTGATTCCGGCCCGGGCCTCCTCGACGGCGACCTCGCGATCGAGCTCCACCGCCATGCGCTGGAAGTCGGCCATCATCATCTCGATCTGGGTCACGCGCCGGCGCTTCTCATCGACCTGGAAGCGGCGCAGGCGGATCAGCGTGTCACGCGATTTCATTAGGACGCTCACTCCACGCAACGCTTGAGGCCGCGCCCGGGATCACGCCCGGACCGTGCCCATGTGCGAGCCTGCCCACGGCAGCCTCGCCCGGATCCCCCACCTGCACCATGTGGTTCGCCGAAGCGTCGCCGCCCCGAGGCATGGTGCCTAGGCCCCGCCGATGATCTCGGTGAGCCGTGCGTAACCATCGCCGATGGACGTTGCTTCTTCCTTACCCTGCCCCAGAAAAGCCTCAAGATACGGCATGAGCGCCACGGCCTCGTCGACCTCCTGGGAGGAGCCGGCCCGGTAGGCGCCGAGGCGGATCAACTCCTCCATATCGGCATAGGTGGACAGCACCCGCCGCGCCCGCCGGACCACCGGCAGATAGGCCGGATCGCACGAGCGCGGCATGGTCCGCGAGACCGAGCGCAACACGTTGATCGCCGGGTAGCGCCCGCGCTCCGCGATGGCGCGCTCCATGACGATGTGACCGTCGAGGATGCCGCGCACCGCGTCGGCCACGGGCTCGTTGTGGTCGTCGCCCTCGACCAGGACGGTGAACAGGGCGGAGATCGTCCCCTGCCCCACGCCGGGACCGGCCCGCTCGAGCAGGCGCGGCAGCTCCGAGAAGACGGTCGGCGTATAGCCCTTGGCGGTCGGCGGCTCGCCGGCGGCAAGGCCGATGTCGCGCTGGGCCATGGCGAATCGTGTGATCGAGTCGATCATGCACAGGACCTTGGCGCCCCGGTCGCGAAAATACTCGGCCACCGATAGGGTCATGTAGGCCGCGTTCCGGCGCATCAGCGCCGGCTCGTCGGACGTCGCCACCACCACGATCGAGCGGGCGAGGCCGGCGGCTCCGAGGTCGTCCTGAAGAAATTCCTGGACCTCGCGGCCGCGCTCGCCCACGAGGCCGATCACCGCCACGTCGGCGGCGGTGTAGCGGGCCAGCATCGACAGCAGCACCGACTTGCCGACGCCCGACCCGGCGAAGATGCCCATCCGCTGGCCGGCGCACATCGTCAGGAAGGTGTTGATGCACCGGACACCGAGATCCAGCGGCCCGCCCACCCGCGTGCGGGCGTGGGCGGGCGGCGGGTCCGCGCGCAGGGGATAGACGTCGGGCCCGTGCGCCAGGGGGCCGAGCCCGTCGACCGGCCGCCCGAGGGCGTCAATCACCCGGCCGAGCCATGCGTCGGACGGCCGGATCGCGCCGGCCGATTCGTCGCGGACGTAGGCGGGGCAGCCGCGCCGCACGCCCTCGAGCGAGCCGAACGGCATGGCGAGCGCCCGGTCGCCCTGGAAGCCGATGACTTCGCAGGGCACCAGCCCGTGGCCGTTGGCGCCCTCGACATCGACCCGTCCCCCGAGCCGCATCGCCGCCACCGGCCCGGCGACCTCGACCAGCAGGCCGCGGATCGCCACGACACGGCCGAACGTCTCCAGCACCTCGATCCGCTCCAGGGCGGCCTGCGCCGACGCGAGGGAAGCTACGGATCTTGCCGGATCCTGTGTCATCGGCCTGGCTCTCAACGCTTCGTTTACCGGCCTCCTTAACACTGCGGGTCACGGGCTCGTAGCGGCTCGATCCGGGTCGCGGCTTCGGCCGCGCCCGACGAAGTCGTACCGGTGTGTCCCATGGACAACAGCGGGGATCGGATCGTTGCGGAGGAAGTACTTACGCCGAAGGGGGCGAGCGGCCTGGACGCGGGCGGATCGGAATCGGGGTCGGGGCGAGACCGGGGAAACGCTGTTTCTCCTGTCAAGCTCGCGGAACTTCGAACGAGACGCTTGCGGGCAGGAATCAGGTTTTGTTAACGATTAATCCATAGCGTTCCACGTCAAGAGCGACGGAGCGCCCGTCCACAGGCCGGTGGCGGGCGAACGATAGGGACGTGTCTGCGCGCTGATGCGGCCGGCGGGGCTGGGGACCGACGATGCGGGTACTTTTGATCGAGGACGACAGCGCGACCGCGCAGAGCATCGAGCTGATGCTCAAGTCCGAGAATTTCAACACCTACACCACCGACCTCGGGGAAGAAGGTGTCGATCTCGGTAAGCTCTACGACTACGACATCATCCTCCTCGATCTGAACCTGCCCGATATGTCGGGTTACGAGGTGCTGCGCTCGCTGCGCGTGGCGAAGGTGAAGACGCCGATCCTGATCCTCTCCGGCATGGCCGGCATCGAGGACAAGGTGAAGGGTCTGGGCTTCGGCGCCGACGACTACCTCACCAAGCCGTTCCACAAGGACGAGCTGGTGGCGCGCATCCACGCCATCGTGCGCCGCTCGAAGGGCCACGCCCAGTCGGTCATCACCACCGGCGACCTGATCGTGAACCTCGATCAGAAGACCGTCGAGGTCGGCGGCGCCCGGGTGCATCTGACCGGCAAGGAGTACCAGATGCTGGAACTCCTCTCGCTGCGGAAGGGCACGACGCTCACCAAGGAGATGTTCCTCAACCATCTCTACGGCGGCATGGACGAGCCCGAGCTCAAGATCATCGACGTGTTCATCTGCAAGCTGCGCAAAAAGCTCGCCAATGCCAGCCAGGGCAAGAACTACATCGAGACCGTCTGGGGCCGCGGCTACGTGCTGCGCGAGCCGATGGACGGCGAGGAGCGCATGGCGGTCTGATCCGCCCGGCGCATCGTCTTCCGAAAAACCCCGTGCGGCCAGGCCGCGCGGGGTTTTCGCGTTTCGAAGGGGCTCCTCCGCGACGGCATCGCCGACGCCGCGCAGGGACATCGGGCCGCGCGCGACCGTGGCGGGCGTGGCGCAGGCCGGAGCTTCCGGCTCGCGATGGACGCTACGCTCACCGCATCCCGGTCGCGGAGAAGACCTGTGCGGCCGGCGCGATCACCACGTAGCCGCCACAGGGTGCGGCCCGGCTGATCACCGCACTGGCCACGCCCCAGATGTACGTGCCGCGACGATCCTGCGCGACGACCGGGCCACCGGAATCACCGAAGCAGACCCGGGCGCCGTTGGCCCGGGCGATGGTGAGCCCGGTATTGCTGGCCGCGATCGGCGTCAGCGTGGCGGTGCGCAGGCGTCCGACGGTGCGGCCGGACAGGCCGGCGCCCGCGATCCGCAGGCTCTTCGGGACCCGCCCGGGATCCGCCGCCAGCGGCACGGGCCGCCGGTCGCGCACCGGCTCGGTCAGGCGGAGCACCGCGAGATCGAGAGAGAGATCGGACAGACTGACACCCGACGCCTCGTTCGGCAGCATCTCCCCCGGATCGGGACTGTAGCGGGCGGCGACCCGTGCCCCGTAGACCGGCCGCGCCGGCTCGCTGCCGCGGAAGAAGACCACCAGCGCGCCGAGCGGATCGCCGTTCACGCAATGGGCCGCCGTCAGCACGAGATCCGGAGCGATGAGCACACCGCTACAGCGGGTCAGGCGCAGAGCCTCCTCGGGCTGGGTGATCGTGCCGATCGCGACGGTGGCCTGCGCCAGGGCATCCCGCCCCGCGGCCGCCCCGCCGTCGATGGCGAAAGCCGGCCCCGACAGCCCCAATCCGAATGCCAGGGCCGATGCGGCGGCGGCGCAGCGCGCCCCGATGGTCGCGAAGATGGTCACGTGCTGCTCTTCCCCGGCGCGAGCCCCCGGAACACAGATGCTGCGCACGCCGCATCGCGCAAGCGGGCGCGAGGACGCGGCCGCCGTGACATCCGTGTCGTCGGCGGCCGGCTCAGCAATCAGCGCGCCACCGTCCAGGTGGTGGTGCCGTCCTTGTTGTCCTTCACGGCGACGCCCATCGCGGCGAGGGCATCGCGCGCCCGGTCGGAGGCGGCCCAGTCTTTCGCGGCCCGCGCGGCGCGGCGCTCGGCGATCAGCGCCTCGACCGCCGCGACGTCCACGCCGGACGCCGCAACCTGAGCCTGCTCGCGGTCGCTGCGGGTGCTGGCGAGGAAACCGAGGAGGTTCGCACCGGCGCGCAACGCGCCGGGCTGCGTCTCCGCGCCGCTCGCGAGCCGGTGCAGCTCGTTGATCGCCGCCGGCGTGTTGAGGTCGTCGCAGAGGGCCTCGACCACCCCGGCGGGGACGTCGGACGCGGCGGGCGCATCGCCGGCGGCATTGTACCAGCGGTCGAGCACGCGGCTCGATTCCTCCAGGCCGCGCAAGGTCCAGTCGATCGGCTGCCGGTACTGGGTCTTGAGCATGGTGAGGCGCACGACCTCGCCCGGCCAGTCGTTCAGCACGTCGCGGATGGTGATGAAGTTGCCGAGCGACTTCGACATCTTCTCCCCCTCCACCTGGAGGAAGCCGTTGTGCAGCCAGACGTTGGCCATGACCGGCGTGCCGAAGCAGCAGCGCGACTGCGCCACCTCGTTCTCGTGGTGGGGGAAGATCAGGTCGATGCCGCCCGCGTGGATGTCGAAGGTCCGGCCGAGATGCTTGGCCGACATCGCCGAGCACTCGATGTGCCAGCCCGGCCGCCCCGCCGCCGCGATCCCCGCGGGCGACGGCCAGGACGGCTCGCCGGGCTTGGCGGGCTTCCACAGGACGAAATCGAGGGGCGAGCGCTTGTAGGGGGCGACCTCGACCCGGGCGCCCGCCTCCATCTCGTCGAGGGGCCGCTTCGACAGGCCGCCGTAATCCGGCATCGACGGGACGTCGAACAGCACGTGGTCCTCCGCCACGTAGGCGTGGCCGGCCCGGACCAGCGCCTCGATCATCGTCACCATCTCGGCGATGTGATCGGTGGCGCGGGGCTCGACGAAGCGGGGCCGCTCGCCCGGCACGTTGACGTCCTCCGGCATGAGCACGCCGAGGTCGCGCACGTCCCGGTGGAACTGCGCCAGCGTCCCGTCGGTGAGTTCGCGGATGGTGATGCCGCGCTCGGCCGCCCGGGCGTTGATCTTGTCGTCCACGTCGGTGACGTTGCGCGCGTAGGTGACGTGCCCCGGCCCGTAGAGGTGGCGCAGCAGTCGGAACAGCAGGTCGAAGACGATGATCGGCCGGGCATTGCCGATATGGGCGGCGTCGTAGACGGTCGGGCCGCAGGCGTAGAGGCGGACATGCTGCGGATCGATCGGCGCAAAGGCTTCCTTGGCGCCGGTCAGCGTGTTGTAGAGCCGCAACATCGGCGCCATGAAACCCATCCCCATTCCGGCGCCGCGGCCTGATCCCGGCGCCGCGCCGGCGCCGGAAAACCGGCCCTGCCGTCAACGACCTGCGGGCCCCGCGCGGCGAAGAACGGCCGAAACGTGGCGGATCCGGAAGGCCCGCCACGGCACCCTGTTGCATCGCGGCGACGGCGCGGCCCGCGCGATGGGGCTAACCCAAAAGCGTGAGGAATTCGAGATGGCCTGCGCGCCCTGCGCGTAAGGCTTCCTTAACCGCGCCGTCGGACCGTCCGGGGCACGATCCTCACGCCACAGATCCTGTGCCCAAGGACAATTCATGCGACGCTCGGCCGCCGGTTCCCTCGCCCTCGTCACCGTTCTTGCCTGCGCAGGCCTGACGCATGTCGCGCTGGCCGGCACCGACGGCGAGACGCCTGCGAAGGCGCCCGCGCGTGTCGAGAAGACCTTCCTGATCCCGTCGAGCGACGGCTACGGCGTCGGCGAATGCCTGACCACGCCGGGCAGCGCCTGCGGCCAAGTCGTCGCCAACGCGTGGTGCGAGGCGCAGGGCTACGCGGCCGCCAATTCCTACGGCGTGGCCGCCGCCGACGAATATACCGGCGCGATCAGCCAGCCGGTCCCGGCGCCGTCCGAGCGCCCGATCCGGATCACCTGCCAGGACTGAGCCGGCCAGGACTGAGCCGGCCACGGCCGGCCCAGTCGGCAGGGCGCTCCGCTCACTTCATGAAGTCGGCGCATTTCTGCGCCGGTTCGGTGCCCCAGGGCGCCAGCGGCACGGCCGAGGTCGAGTTCTTCGGCGAGCCCTGGATGACCTTGTCCGAATAGACCATGTAGATCAGCGTATTGCGCTTCGCGTCGCAGCCGCGGACGATCTGCATCGACTTGAAGATCAGTGACCGACGCTCGCTGAACACGACTTCACCCTGGCTGAGCTTGCCCTTGAAGGCGATCGGCCCGGTCTGGCGGCAGGCCAGCGAGATGTCCGAGACGTCCTCGGCGAGGCCCAGCGTGCCCTTGATCCCGCCCTTCTCGGGCTGGGTGTACCAGCAGGCTACCCCCGAGACTGCCGGATCGTCCACGCCGTAGACCACGAGCTTGTCGTTGGGGGTCAGCGGCCGCCAGACCGTCGACTTGTCGAAAATGCGATCCGGCTCCTGCGCCGAGGCCGGACCGGCTGCGGCCAAGCCCACGGCCAACAGCCCGACATAGGTGAGACTCCGAAACAACATCACTGGCCAATTCCCCCTCACGCTTGCCGGCCGGATGTAGGAGGGGTGTCGCGGTCTTGCGAGGGGGCGTAGAATGGCTCCGCTTCGGTTCCGAAGCGCGGATGCGCGCGGGCCTGGATTCTCCGGATCGCCGCGCACCCGATCAACGCGATGCAGCCTATGCCTCACCGCCCGATCGTCCGTACGTTCGGCCGCCTCGTCCTGAGCGCGGCCATAGCCCTCGGACTGTCCTATCCCCTCGCCACCGCCGCGCGCGCGCAGGACGCGGCTCCCAGCCCGCCGCCGACCGAGGCACGGCCGGCGCCGCAACTGCCGTCGCCCCAGTGCCGGCGGTACCGGGCGGAGCTGGCCTCGCTCCAGACCGGCGCCAGCACGACGCGCGCCCTGAACGACGAGATCGGGCGGCTCGAGGCCTATTTCCGCGGCCTCAACTGCGAGGGCGGCAAGTTCCTGTTCTTCGACACGCGACCGCCGCAATGCGGGGCGGTGGAGCAGCGGATCCGCGCCCTCAAGGCCACCTATGGCGGCGCCGTGATCGACGACAGCGGCGCCCGGAAGCGTGAACTCCAGGGGCTCGTCGCCTCCACCTGCCCGCCGCGCGAGACCTATGCCGGCTCCGGCGAGGCCTATGCCCGGGGCGGCCCGCAGACGGTCTGCGTGCGCACCTGCGACGGCGGTTTCTTCCCCCTGAAGAACCTGCCCGAGGGACGCGGCGGTGCCGACGAGATGTGCCAGGCCCTGTGCCCGGGGACCGAGGCGCAGGCCTATTCGATGCCGTATGGCGACGATGCCCTGAAGCACGCCGCCACGGTGAAAGGCAGCCGCGCCTATGCGAGCCTCGCCAACGCCTTCAAGTTTCGCAAGGAATTCGTTCCGAACTGCTCGTGCAAGCCGGAGGGCAAGAGCTGGGCCCAGTCCCTGGTGAAGGCCGAAAGCATGCTCGTTCGGCACAAGGGCGACATCTTCGTCACGCCGATGCAGGCCGAGGCGCTGTCCCGGCCGAAGGTGCGCCTCACCCTGGTGGGACGGGCCGACCGGACCGCGGCCGAACTCGCCGCCGATGCGGCCGGTCGCGCCGGGGTCGACACGAAGGCTGGCCTGACACCGGAGGAACCCGGAAAGGCCGAGCCGGCGGCGGCGAAACCCGATCACGTTGCCGTGCGCATCATCGCGCCGGACGTCGTCGCTGTCCCCAAGCGCCTCACGCCCTGAGACCTCCCCCGCCCGCGCGCGGGGGAACCAAATGCCGCGTTCCGGGTTCGGGTCGGCCTGAACCGACATGGGACCGCGATGCGTCTGCTCCGCCTGATCCTCCTCACCGGCACGGTGCTGCCGGCCCTCACGCTCATGCAGCCCGCCGGAGCCGAGCCGGGCCGGTTCCATCTCGCACAAGGTGGACCGGAGGAGCGCGGCCCCCGTGGCGGCGAGCCGCCACACGGCGGACCGCGCCCGGAGCGGCCGCCGCAGGAGCGGCCCGGCCCGCAGCCGGGTCCGCCGGCTGGACGTGAGCGCCCCGAGCCCCGACCGGAGCCCCGGCCGGAGCGCGCCGCGCCGCCGCCGCGCGAGCGGCCGGAACCGCCGGCCCAGCGTGCGCCGCAGGCTGAGCAGCCTCAGCGGGAGCGTGGGCCGGAGCGCCGTCCCGAGCCGCCGGCATCGCGCCCTCCGGCACAGGACCGGCAGCAGGAGCGCCAGGATCGGCAGCAGGAGCGCCAAGAACGGCAGCAGGAGCGCCAAGAGCGGCAGCAGGAGCGCCAAGAGCGGCAGCCGGATCAGCGCCAGCCGGATCAGCGCCAGCAGGAGCGCCGGGAGCAGCAGCCGGATCGTCCGGATCGCGGGCCTCAGGACCGCGCAGCGCCCGGGCGGCCCGGCCCGGAGCGGCAACAGGGGCCGGATCGGGACCAGGGTCCTGCTCCTCAGCCGAAGCCGGAGCGGCCGCCGGCACCGCCGCAGCAGCGTCAGGCACCGGACCGGGATCGCGCGGCCCCGGAGACGCCCCCGAACCGTCCCGCACAGCGCGACGCCACACCCGACCGTGGGCCTCCCGGCCAGCGACCGGCCGGTCAAGGCGGCCCCGATGCGCGCCCGCAGGCGCCCAACGCGACGCCGGACGGGCCCGGCAGGCCGTCCCAGCGTCTGGATGCCCAGCCCGAGAACCGCCCGCAGCCGAATGCCGGCCCCGGCGCAGAGCCCGGCCGGCCGGGCTCGCCCAACACGGCTCCGGGGGTCCCGGGGCGGCCGTTCCAGCCTCAGGGGGGCCAACCCGAAGGGCGCGGGCAGCCCCAGCCGAACGGCGCGCCCGGCGCCGAGCCGGGACGACCGCTGCCGCCCAACATGGCCCCGGGCGTGCCGGGCCGCCCGTTCGTGCCGCCGGGACAGGGCGCGGCGCCAGGACAGGTTCCGCCCCCCGGAGGCGTGCCGCCGGGACAGCCGCCGGTGGGTGGCCCTGGCCGGCCGGCCGATCCCGGCCCCGGTGCCTTCAACCGGCCGGGCCAGCCGGGCTACGTCCCCGGCGGCTTCCGGCAGAACGACACGGTGCGCGACTTCGAGCAGGTCCGCAGCGACCGCCGCGAATTCGTCGAGGATGGCCGGACCTACTACCGGGAGCCGGGCCGCATCATCGTGCGGGATCGCGACAGCTACCTGATCCGCCACGACGAGAACGAGCGCTTCCGCGACCTCGACCCGCGCGGCTACCGGTTCGAGCGTCGGGGCGCCGAATTCTACAGCTACGTCGCGTGGTCCGGCGGCGGCCAGATCGTCACCGTCACGGACGATGACGGCCGGCTGCTGCGCCGCTACAGCCGCTACCCCGACGGCCGGGAGGTCGTCCTGATCGACAACAGCTATTCCGGCCCGCTGCGCCCGATCTACGAGGACGTGGTGGCGCTGCCGCCGCCCGACATCCGAATCCCGCGGGACCGCTACATCGTGGACTACGCCCAGGCCGACGAGGCGGAGGTCTACGAGGCGCTGACGGCACCGCCGGTTGTCCCTGTCGAACGGCGCTACACCCTCGATCAGATCCGCTACAGCCCGGACCTCCGCGCCCGTCTGCGCTCGGTCGACATCAACACGATCACCTTCGATACCGGCTCGTTCACCGTGACGCCGGATCAGGCGGCCAAGCTGTCGGTGATCGCCGCGGCCATGAACCGCGCGATCCAGGCCAATCCGCGGGAGGTCTTCCTGATCGAGGGCTTCACCGACGCGGTCGGCTCCGACATCGACAATCTCTCGCTGTCGGATCGGCGTGCCCAATCGGTGGCGACCGTGCTCACGGAGCAATTCCGGGTGCCGCCGGGCAATCTCACCACCCAGGGCTACGGCGAGCAGTATCTCAAGGTGAACACGCAGGGCCCATCGCGGGAGAACCGCCGGGTCGTGGTCCAGCGGATCACGCCGCTGCTGCAGCAGGGTCCGGATCAGGGACAGGCAGCCCCTCCGCCTCCGCCGGCGCAGCCGCCGCGCTGAATCGGTCGCCGCGCAGATTTGCCCTGCGCGGCGCTCCACGGTCCGGGGCGCTGCCCTGCCTCGGGGCAGGTGGCAGAGGTGGACGGGAGGCGACCCGGTCGGACGGAACGGCGTGGTGCTGATCCTGGGCAGCCTGTACGGTCGCCTCTGATCGTCGCCTTGCGGCTGTGCCACCGCCCGCCGCGCGCGATCCGAACCAGGAGATCCGCCCATGAGCGCGCGCAGCCACGCCCGACATGTCGTCGACCAGTTCGGCGCGCAGGCCTCCGCCTACGTGACCAGCGCCGTCCACGCGGCGGGCGCCGACCTCGACCGGATCGGCGTTCTGCTGCGCGCGCGGCCGGGTGCCCAGGTCCTCGACCTCGGCTGCGGCGGCGGCCATGTCGCCTTCACGGCCGCCGCCGCCGGCGCCGCCGTCACGGCCTACGATCTTTCGGCCGAGATGCTGGCAGCGGTCTCCGCCGAGGCGTCCCGGCGGGGTCTCGACCGGATCCAAACCCGGCAGGGCGGCGCCGAGACCCTGCCCTTCCCGGACGCGATCTTCGACGCGGTGCTGACCCGCTACAGCGCCCACCACTGGCGCGACGTCCCGGCGGCGCTGGCCGAGGCGCGGCGGGTGCTGCGGGCAGACGGCCTGCTCGTCGTCAGCGATATCGTCGCTCCGGAGGATCCGCTGCTCGACACGCACCTGCAGGCCGTGGAGCTGCTGCGCGACCCCTCGCACGTGCGCGACTACCGAGTTTCGGAATGGCGCGCCCTTTTGGAAGCGGCCGGGTTCGAGCCCGGCGCCGTGATGGCGAGCCGGCCGCGCATGGACTTCGCCAGCTGGATCGCCCGGATGCGCACGCCGGAGATCCATGTCGCGGCGATCCGCGCCCTCCAGGCTGCGGCGCCCGCCGAAGTCACCGCCCATTTCGGCATCGAGGCCGATGGCAGCTTCCTGCTCGACGCCGCACTGATCGAGGCGACGCCGAGGCTTGGCCGTTGAACGATCGCGGACACATCCCCATGTTGCAGGACCGCGCCAACAGAGGAAGCCGTCCCCGCCCAGCGGGGTCCCGGCTCAATGATCCGGTCTGATCGAGCTCCTCGTCGTCGTCCTGCTGATCGCGCTCAACGGCGTCTTCTCGCTGTCGGAGCTGGCCCTGGTCTCGGCTCGCAAGAGCCGGCTGCGCGCCTTGGCCGAGGAGCGCCGTGCCGGCGCGAAGGCCGCCCTCGCGCTGGCCGAGGAGCCGGGGCGGTTTCTGTCCACCGTTCAGATCGGCATCACGCTGATCGGCATCCTCTCCGGCGTGGTCTCGGGCGCGGCTCTGGGCGACCGCCTCGCCCTGATTCTGATCGATCTGGGCTTGGGCAAGGGCTGGGCCGACACTTTGGGCTACACCCTGGTGATCGGCGTGATCACCTACCTGTCGGTGATCATCGGCGAACTGGTCCCCAAGCACCTCGCCTTGCGCAACCCCGAACGGATCGCCTGCATGGTGGCGCCCGGCATGCGGGTGGTCTCGCGCGCGGCTCTGCCGGCCGTGTGGCTCCTCGACGCCTCGACGCGGGCGGTGTTCCGGCTGATCGGCCAGGAGACAGAAAGCGCCAGCGCGGTGACCGAGGAGGAGATCCGTAGTCTCGTGGCCGAGGCCGAGACCGCTGGCGTCATCGAGGGCGACGAGCGGGCGATGATCTCCGGGGTCCTGCGCCTCGGCGACCGTCTGGTGCGCGGCGTCATGACTCCGCGCACCGACGTGACCTGGATCGATCTCACCGATGATCCGGAGACCGTCCGGGCACGCATTTTCGCCAGCCCCTATGCCCGTCTGCCCGTCGCCGATGGCGGCCCCGACGCGATGATCGGCGTGCTTCAGCTGCGCGACCTGATCGGCCCCTTGTCGCGAGGGGAGCCCCTCGACCTGCGCGCGCAGGTCCGCGCGGCGCCGGTGCTTCCGGACACTCTCGATGCCCTCGACGCCCTGGATACGCTGCGCCGGGCCTCGGTGCCCATGGCCCTGGTGCACGACGAGTATGGACATTTCGACGGGCTCGTGACCCCGGCCGACATCCTCGATGCCATCGCCGGGGCGTTCCTGTCGGAGGATACGGAGCCGGACGCGGTACCCCGCCCGGACGGGTCCTGGCTGATCGCGGGTTCGATGCCGGTGGATGAACTGACCGACCGGCTGGGCCTGCGTCTCCCGCCCTCGCGCGACTATGCCACGGTCGCCGGCTTGGTCATCGCGGTGCTCCAGCACCTGCCGGAGACGGGCGAGACCTGCGACATCGCCGGCTGGCGGTTCGAGGTCGTGGATCTCGACGGACGGCGCGTTGACAAGTTGCTGGCGAGCCGTCTCGCCGAAACCGAGGCGTCGTAGCTCAAGCGGTCTCGCCGGACAGGCGCCGCGCCGCGCGCGCCCGTCCGATCAGCGGCAGCAGACCCGCGAGGTCCGGGCCGTGCTCCAGCCCGGTCAGCGCAAGGCGGAGCGGCATGAACAGGCCCCTCCCCTTCGCGCCGGTCCGGCTGCGGATCTCCGTCGTCCACGCTTTCCAGGTCTCCGGGCCGTATGGCTCCGGGGGCAGGGTCTCGCGAGCGGCCGAGATCACGGCCGGCTCGGTGAGGACAGGCTCGACCGGGCCGGCGACGACGCGCCACCAATCGGCCGCTTCGGGGACACGGCCGAGATTGGCCCGGACCGCCAGCCAGAAGGCTTCGGCCCGATCCGCCGGAATCCCGAGATCGGCGAGGCGCGCGGCCGCCTCCGCGTACGGCATGGCGTGGATCAGTCGGGCGTTGAGGCCGTCGAGTTCCGCCGGATCGAACCGGGCGGGCGCCCGCGAGATCTCGCCGAGTTCGACGAGGCGCGCGAGGGTGTCGAGATCCGGGACGGCCCGCACGGATTCGGCCGAGCCGGTGAGCACGGCCAGCGAGCGGACCGCCGCGGGCTCGTAGCCGGCCTCGCGCAGGCCCCGCAGCGACAGGTGGCCGAGGCGCTTCGACAGCCCCTCCCCGTCGGCGGTCGTCAGCAGGTTGTGGTGGCCGAAGACCGGGACGGTAGCGCCCAGGGCCTCGAAGATCTGCACCTGCACGCCGGTGTTGGTGACGTGGTCCTCGCCGCGGATGACGTGGGTGACGCCGAGATCGGCGTCGTCCACCACCGACGGCAGCGTGTAGAGATAGCTGCCATCGGCGCGGATCAGGACCGGGTCCGACAGGGACGCGCAGTCGACATGGGCCGGACCGCGGACGAGATCGTCCCAGGTGACGGTCCGCGCCTCCAGAAGGAAGCGCCAATGCGGGCGGCGGCCCTCGGCCTCGAACGCCGCGCGCTCCTCGGCGGTGAGCCGCAAAGCCGCCCGGTCGTAGATCGGCGGCTGGCCGCGTCCGAGCTGGCGTTTGCGGCGGCGCTCCAGCTCCTCCGGCGTCTCGTAGCAGGGATAGAGCCGGCCCGCTGCGCGGAGGCGGTCGGCAGCGGCGTCATGCTGCGCCTTGCGGGCGCTCTGCTTCGCGAACAGATCGGGCACGATGCCGAGCCACGCGAGATCCTCGGCGATCGCCGCGGCGAAGGCTTCCGTGGAGCGCTCCGCGTCGGTGTCGTCGAGCCGCAGCAGGAAGCGCCCCCCGGTCCGGCGGGCGTACAGGGCGTTGAGCAGGGCCGGCCGGGCGTTGCCGATATGGAGGTAGCCGGTCGGTGACGGTGCGAAGCGGACGAGAGTCATGGACCGCTCTGTAGCCGATCTCTGCGGGAATGTGCGCGGGACTTCATGACGGCACCGGACCGATGCACCGCCCTGCGAAGTCCCGCTACCCAGGAGGTGGAAAACCCGTCAGAAGGGCGCGCGTGGTGCGGTGCGGGATATGAGCGGCATGGCGACGGACGTAACGGCCGACATCGTGGTGGTCGGCGGCGGGATGGTCGGCCTCGCCAGCGCCATCGCGCTGAAGGATCGCGGCCTCGACGTGGTCCTGTGCGATCCCGGCGAGGCCCGAGCCCGGACCTCCTACGGCAATGCCGGCGTGGTCAGCCGCGGCTCGATCCTGCCGATGTCGAGCCCCGCCCTTTGGGGCAAGCTCCCGGCCTACCTGCGCAACGCCGATTGCGGCCTGCGCCTGCACTACGCGCATCTCCCGCGGATCATCCCCTACACGGCGCATTTCCTGGCGGCCGCCCGCGCCTCCAGGTGGCGCCGCGCGGCAGCGGCGCTGCTCCCCCTGACGACCGCCGCCTATCCGGCCCATGAGCGGCTGGCCGCCCGGGCGGGGACCGGCGACCGGCTCCAGCGGACCGGCTGGATCAAGGCCTATCGCACGGAAGCGGCCTTCGCGGCCGCGGCCCTGGAGCGGGAGATCCTGGCGAGCCACGGCGTCGCTTTCGAGATCCTCGATACGGCGGCCCTGCGCGCCCTCGAGCCGGCCCTGGTGCGGCCCTACGCGCGGGGGATGCTGCTGACCGAGACCGGCTCGGTGCGCGAGCCCGGCCGTCTCATCGAGGCCTGCGAAGCCCTGTTCGACGCTCTCGGCGGCCGCCGCCTGCGCAGCCACGTCGCCCGCTTGGCGCCCGAGGCGGGCGGGTGGCGCATCGATCACGACAGCGGCACGGTGCAGGCCCGCCAGGTCGTCCTGGCGGCCGGCGCCGCCTCGGGAGCGATCGCCCGGACCCTCGGCTATCGCTTCGCGGTGGCGGCCGAGCGCGGCTACCATCGTCACTACGCCCTGCATCCGGACAGCCCGCCGCTGACCCGGCCAGTCCTCGACACGGGGGCCGGCTCCATCCTGTCGCCAATGGGCGACCACCGGGTGCGGGTCCTGTCCGGCGTGGAACTCAACGCCCGCCGCGCCGCACCCGATCATACCCAGATCGAGGCGGCATCCCGGGAAGCGGCCGGAACGCTCCAGCTCGGCGGGCCGCTGGACAACGCGCCGTGGCTCGGCTCCCGCCCATCGACGCCCGACGGGATGCCGGTCATCGGCCGGGCACCGCGTCACAGCGGCCTGCTCTTCGCCTTCGGCCACGGCCATATCGGGCTGTCCACCGGGCCGATCACCGGCGAGATCGTCGCCGATCTCGCCACCGGCCGCACGCCCGCGGTGCCGGTGGCTGCCTTCGCGCCGGAGCGGCTTCTGCGCTGGCCGCGCCTGCTCTGACGGCGCTCCCGCTCTCAGCGCCAGTCGTAGGGGTTGTAGGGCTCGAGCGCAGCCTGGACCTTCCGCAGGACGTCCGGCTGCCGCTGGAGATCGGCCTCCCGGGCCAAAGCCCGGAGGAACGCTTGCGGGCCATGTTCCAGATCCCGCGCCAAGCCGTTGTAGCGGTCGGCGGGCTCGACATGGGGGGGATTTACCGCGACGCGGTACGCGAGGCCGCAGTTCGGCGGGTCGATCCCGAGCCGATAGCAGATCCGCACCCGGGCGAAGGGCACGTCAGGGCGATAATCGACCCGGTACCCGCCGAACCGGAAGGCACCTCCGGTCACGCGCTCGGCATAGGCCAGCGTCCGCGCCACCGTGGTGAAGCCGGCGGTGCGCCGGTCACGCACGAGGTCGATCGCCGCGCGCTCCGTCGGGACGAAGGGCTGTGCACAGGCGGTACCGGACACCAGCGCGGCCAGGAGAGCGGGAACGACGAATCTCATGGCTTCTTCATGCAGACCGCGACGGGCTCGGCATCCTTGGCCGCCTTGGCGGTCATGTCGAGGCAGCCGACGGTGGATATACCGTCCGTCTGTGTCACGGACGGCAAAACCGCCATGCCCCGGCAATAGGCACCGATCAATTCCTCGTCACGACGACAGGCCACATCCAGGCGCACTTGGCTGTTCATCGACGGCCCCGGCGGACCGGGCGGCCCGGCCGGACCCGTCTCGCCCGTGGGACCGCGTGCCCCGGTCGCTCCGTTCAGGCCCGCAGGCCCCGCTGGCCCCGGAGGCCCCCGGTCACCCGTCGCACCGGGAGGTCCTGCCGGCCCCGGCTTCGGCGCGTCACAGGCGCCGAGCGCGAGCGCCATCGCGCCGAGCAGGAGCGCGATCGGTGGGCCTCTCATGCGGGTCTCCGGTGGGGCTTGCGCAGAGGGAACTTGGTGCGCAACCCAATCGGGTCAACGGCGCCTCGTCGATCGCCCGCATCGATACAACCAAAAGTAGTAGTCCCTGGATAAACCAGCTCTCGCCGATCGAATTAAGAGTTTTGCAAAATCTTGGCCTCACATCGACTTGTATGGCCATGTCTGACTGATCTGCTTGCTCATGAACGCCCGAAGACACTTCAGCGCGCGGAGCAAAGCGACGTCAGGTTGTCTGCTGAAGAGCCTAGGGCGTGACGCCAGCGGCGCGGCCGCGGTGGAATTCGCCCTCGTGGCGCTGCCCTTTCTCGCGCTGTGCGGCGCGGTCATCCAGATCGCCTTCCAGATCTGGGCGACGCAGAACTTCGATCGCGCCCTGCAGAACGCGGTCCGGACGATCTTCACCGGCCAGTTCCAGCTCGACACGGCGGGTCAGACCGATCCGGCGATCCTGCTCGCGGCCCTGAAGACCCGGATGTGCGGTCCGGCCAGCACGCCCGTCGCCACGGTCTTCAATTGCCAGAACGTCAAGATCGACGTCGCGACGGCGAGCAGCTTCGCGAATGCCACCGCCGCCAAGCCGATCGATACCGCGACGGGTACGTGGAACACCAGCTTCGGCAGCAACTACAAATGCGCTTCGCCGGGGACGATCGTGATCGTCACCGCGGCGGTGCCGTTCCCGACCTTCTTCAACCTGATGGGTCTGAACACGCGGCAATTCACCAGCGGCTCCGCAGCGGGATCGAGCCTTCTGACCTCCACCGCGGTGTTCCGGACCGAGCCCTACCAGATCGTCGGAGGGAGCCCATGCCCGTCGTCTCCGTCCTAGCCCGCCAGGCAGCGCGGCTGCGGCGCGACGGGCGTGGCGGCGCGATGGTCGAATTCGCCGTCATCCTGCCGCTCCTGCTCGCGATCTGGGCCGGCATGACCGAGGTGGCGCACGCCATCGACGAGTGGCGCAAGCTCACGCAGCTCGCCCGCACCGTGGCGGACCTGACGGCGCAGGGCGACACGCAGAACCCGATCAGCCCCACCTTGATGAACGACATCATCGCCTCCGCCACGGCGGTGATGCGCCCGTTCGATACGTCGAAGGTCACGATCGTGGTCAGCGCCATGGGCGTCGACCTGAAGAACCCGAGCCCGGTTCCGCTGGTCTGCTCCAGCGTCGCCAACGCCAACGCCACCGCGCGCAGCCCCGGATCCGCGGCCGACCTCACCGTCCCGGACGGCTACCTGACGCCGGGGATGCGCTACGTTCAGGCGGAAGTCACCATCAGCTACGCGCCGATGATCGGCAGCACCCTGGTCAAGCTCGCCAAGGGCGTCAGCGGCACGATCACATTCAAGAGCAGTGCGCCTTGGCCGACCCGCGGCGGAAAGGCCTACGGCGCCAACACGTACACCGAGGTCGTCCTTCCGGACACCAAACACGCGAATTGCGATGGCACAGTGGTCAATCGTGCGTCCTGACAGCGCCCCCAAGCCGCGGCGACCCCGGTTCTTCCACGATCGCGGCGGCAACGTCGCGCTGCTGTTCGCGTTCCTCAGCGTGCCGATGCTGATGCTCGGCGGCGCGGCGATCGACTACGGGTTCGCCACACGGCTGGAGACGAAGCTGCAGGCCGCGACCGATGCCACCGCCCTGCTCCTCTGCCAGACGCCGCTCGCCACGCCGCAGGCCGACCTCAACACCCTCGCCGTCACGACCATGACCGGCGCCATGGGGACCGCGAACCTCGTGGTCGATCCTCTGGCCATCACCAACAACCCCCGCAAGATCACCCTGACCACGCACAAGCTGTCGACAACCTTCTTCGGCGCGCTCACCGGCACCAAGCGGATCAATCCGGGCGCCGTGGCGCAATGCGCCACCCCGCTTCCGAAGACCTTCGAGATCGCGCTGGTGCTGGACAATACCGGTTCGATGGCGGAATCGAGCGGCGGCCAGTCGAAGCTCAAGGCCGTGCAGTCGGCTGCGGCGAACTTCGTGGACTACGTCTACACCAGCGCGGCCTTCTCCAGCGCGACCAAGATCGCGATCGTGCCCTTCGCCGGCGCCGTGGCGGTCGATCCGACGGCCTACCGCTACGCCTCCTGGATCGATCTGAACGGCATATCGAGCTACCACTGGACCAATATTGTCCAGTCGCCCCCCGCGCCGTTCAAGAGCCGCTTCGACGTCTTCGCCAAACTGCAGGCCGTCAACCGCGCCTGGGGCTGGGCCGGGTGCCTCGAAACGCTGTCGTACCCGCTCAACGTGCAGGACGGCGCGCCAACCGCCTCGAACAAGGATTCCTACTACGTGCCCCTCCTGGCACCGGACGAGCCGGGGGATGCCAGTGCGCAGGTCGCTCCCTTCCCCGTCGGCAGCCAGAATCCGACGGCCTACAGCTACAACAGCTACCTCGACGACCGCACCGGCGGCAGCTGCCAGAACAGCAATTCCTACACGACGGCGCTCGGACAGGCGTGCAAGTACGTCAACCCGACGGACGCCGTGTCCGCCTCTCCCCTCGGCATCCCGAACGGCCCGAATTTCGGCTGCACGACTCAACCGCTTCAACGGCTGACCAACAACACATCGACCCTGAAGACCCTCATCAACAACATGGCGCCGCTGGGATCGACTAATATCCATGAAGGGTTCATGTGGGGCTGGCGCACGCTCTCGCCCAACAGCGTCTTCGCCGACGGCCAGCCCTACGCGTCGAGCGCGAACAGCTCGAACGCGTCGACGATCAACAAGGTCATCATCCTGATGACGGACGGCACCAACAGCTGGAGCGCCAATCCGTACGCGCCGACCGGATCGCTCTATTTTGCGGCCGCCTACTTCAAGAACGCCAACGGCACGACACCCAATCCGCGCATGCCGCCGAAATACCAGAACATCGCGGATGCGAACACGGCCCGCTCCGCCCTCGACGCCCTGACGGCGGAGGCGTGCAGCAACGCCAAGGCGGTGAACATCTCGATCTACACGATCGGATTCAGCATTCCGTCCGACCCGATCGACGCGGCGGGTCAGACCCTGCTGAAGAACTGCGCCTCGTCGGCCGACCAATACTTCCTCGCCAACACGTCGGACGACCTGATCAAGGCCTTCCAGACGATCCAGGCGAGCATCGGCGCGCTGCGCCTGACGCAGTAGACCACGCGATCGGAAAAAGCGGCGCCCCGGCGTTGAGCCGGACCGCGCTCAGTCGTCGCGGTAGACCCGCTCGCGGCGCTCGTGACGCTCCTGGGCCTCGAGCGACAGGGTGGCGATCGGCCGCGCGTCGAGCCGGCGCAGGGAGATCGGCTCGCCGGTCTCCTCGCAGAAGCCGTAGGACCCGTCCTCGATCCGGGCGAGAGCCGCGTCGATCTTGCCGGTGAGCTTCCGCTGCCGATCCCGCGCCCGGAGCTCGATCGCCCGGTCCGTCTCGGACGAGGCGCGATCGGCGAGGTCGGGATGGTTCTCGTTCTCGCTCTGGAGCGCCACCAGCGTATCCTGCGCCTCGCGCAGGATGTCGTTCTTCCAGCTCAGCAGCTTGCGCCGAAAGTATTCGCGCTGCCGGTCATTCATGAAGGGCTCGTCGTCGGACGGGACGTAGCCGTCCTCCAGCTGCACCTTCGCCATGCGTCACCCTCGCTGGATGGTAAACCGCCCACCAGGGGATGGCCGGTGTGCGGCGATAACGTGAGGTGCCGTATAGTCGAGGTGCCTCAGCGCTACAACGCACACAGATGCAGGGGTTGTAACCGGCTGTCACTGCATCGCCGCGTGCGGCAAACAGGCCACGGTACAGATCTTTTACGCTGTCATCGGGTCCGCAGCCGTACGATCGCGGCGGCGATTTCAGCGGTGAGGCTTCGGGCGAGCGGCAGCCTGTAATGGGTCTGATCGAAGAACTGGTCCGGATCCGCCGCCGCGGACCGGCCGTCGCGCCAGTCGACCACGGTGCTCAGGGCGTGCTGCGCGAGCACCGCGCGCACTTCGGCCCGGCAGGCGGCCTCGGCCCGCGCCCGAGGGCTGCCGGGCGGCGGCTCGGCCCGCGCGTAGACCGGGGGAAAGACCACCACGACCGGCGTCGCCGCCGGGATACGGGCCAGCTCGGTGCGCAGCCGCGCTGCGATCGGGAACGGGCCGCCATGATGCAGCTCCGGCTCGGGTCCGACCGGCTTTTCCAGGGCCGCCTTCTTGGCCGGATCGATGCCGAAGCCCTGGCTCAGGTAGTTGCGCTCGTAATCCCACCAGCCGTCGGCCGCGGCGGTCTTGTGGCGCGGATTTAGGAGCCAGCCGAGGCGGTTGACCGTCTCCTGCGCGGCCGAGAAGCGGATGAGCCCCCGCAGATAAGTGGGCCAGTCGCCCACGAGCCAGTAGGGGAATCCATGCTCGCTCGGAAAGGCGGGGTCGTCCGCGCACCAGAATGCGTCGGCCGAGAGCACGATCGCGTCGGGCCTCGCATGGTGCTTCAGATACCAGCCGAGCAGGGCGAACTGCTCGGAGGGACCGGTGGCGGGCACCGAGAGCTGCAGAAACGGAATGCCGGTGAGCCGCGTCAGGGCTGCCGGCTCGATCAGCTGGATATGCGAATTGCCGATCACCACGCCTGAATAGGCCGGATCGCGCCCGCGCATGGCCGAGGCGGTGCGGGGTCCCTGCGGCCGCACGGCGCCCCGGGACAGCAGCGTCGAGCGTCCGGTATCGTAGGGATCGACCACGACCGCGAGGGCCAGATAGCCCGCGAACAGGCCGACCATCGACAGGGCCAGGATGCGGACGAAGGCACGCCAGTCCCGATCGGTGGTGGGGGGAGCGGGCGCCATCCTCAGAACTGGAAGTAGATGAACTCGTAGTTCGCATCGTCGCCGATCTTCAGCAGGACGAGCACGAACAGCAGCGCGAAGCCGCAGGCGAGGAGCCGCCGCGGCGGCAGGCGGTGCACCGCAGTCCAGGCGGTGGGCCCGACCGTGGCCACCAGGGCGGCGATGGCGATGGTGCGCCACTTGAAGCCCGAGCCTCTGGGCGCCAGCCCGAACAGGCCCTTGAAGATCACGAGGGCCGCCTCGAAGCTCGTCGCCCGGAACAGCACCCAGGTGAGCACGACGAACAGGCTGGTGAGCGCCCAGCCGAGGGGCGCGGGGATCGCGATCCGGGCGCGGCGCGCCAGCACCCCGGCCCCGAGGCCGATCCCGTGGAGCGCCCCCCAGGCGAGGAAGGTCAGGCCCGCCCCGTGCCAGAGGCCGCCCAGCGTCATGGTGGCGGCGAGCGCCCCGACCTGCCGCGGCAGCCCGCGGCGGTTCCCGCCCATCGGCACGTAGAGGTAGTCGCGCAGGAAGCGCGACAGGGTCATGTGCCACCGCCGCCAGAAGTCGCGCAGGGAGGTGGCGCGGTAGGGCACGTCGAAATTCTGGGGCAGGACGAGGCCGAACAGCAGCGCGATGCCCAGCGCCATGTCGGTGTAGCCGGAGAAGTCGAAATAGATCTGGAAGGTGAAGCCCAGCGTCGCCTGCCACGCCTCCACCACCGTGACGGCCTTGCCGGCGGCGGCGGCCTGAAAGACCGGATTCACGTATTCCGCGAGCGGATCGCCGAGGAACACCTTCTTGGCCAGCCCCACCGTGAGCAGCATCAGCCCGCGGGCGAAGCGCTCGGCGGCGTCGGGCCGCGCGTAGGGCGCCTCGTCGAACTGGTGCATGATCTCGCTCCAGCGCACGAGCGGGCCGGCGAGAACCTGCGGGAAGAAGGCGATGTAGAGGGCGTATTTCACGAGCCCGAAGCTCGGCGCCCGGCCGGCCCGCAGGTCGGCGAGATACATGATGTGGTGGAAGGTGAAGAACGAGATGCCGAGCGGCAGGGCGAGGCCGAGCCGCTGCGCCTCCAGGCCGGGGATCAGGTTGGCGAGATCGGCTGCGAAATCGAGGTACTTGAACACCCCCAGGAGGGCGAGGTTGGCGGCGATGGCGACCGGGATCAGCCATCGGCCGGGCCTGTGCCGATAGAGACGGGCCACGCACCAGTTCGCCAGGATCGAGCCGGCGAGCAGCGGCACGAAGCGGACATCCCACCAGCCGTAGAACACGAAGGACAGGCCGACGAGGAGCGGCAGCCGCCACGCGGGCGCGGCGCGCGCCACCAGCCCGTGCAGGATCAGCGCGGCCGGCAGGAAAGCGAGGAGGAAGACGAAGGAGTTGAACAGCATCGGGCGAGGCGGCGCGGAGGACCCCGGATGGGCCGCCGTTGTCTCCGAGCGGAAGGGACCGCCTTGTCGGGGATCGGGGCCGGCCCGTCAATCGCAGCCGCGCGATCGCGGCCATTCGGCAGCGCGGCGCCGCAGCGACCCCGTCTCAGGTACAAGCGTCCCGGTTGATGCAGCCCTCTAGGTCATCCGGGCGACGCCGAGTGCCCGAGGGCCGGGCGACGTCACCCGGGTGCGGCCTCACGCTCCGCGACGGGCCGCCTCGATGGTCAGGCCCAGCCCCACCGAACCGAACGTGTCCCCCTCCACCACCCGGGCGGCGGGCAGCGCGGCCGTGAGCGCGGCGCGCAGATGCGGCAGGCCGGTGGACCCGCCGGTCAGGAACAGGGCGTCGACCCGGTCGGCCGGCAATTCCGCCTGCGCGAGGCAGCGCGCGATCCGGGCCGCCACGGCCCGCGCGAGGTCACCGGTCTGGGCCGACAGGGTCGCGCGATCCACCGGCACGGAGAGGCCGCGCTCCAGAAGGCCGAGATCGAGCATCGTCGCATCCTGCTCGGAGGCCGCGATCTTGGCGCCTTCCACCGCCCCGGCCAGGGCGTGTCCGCGCTCCCCCTCCACCGCCTCGCGCAGCCGCGCGAGCAGGTCGGGCCGGGCGCCGTCGCGGATCACCTCGTCGATCTCCCGCAGGGTCTTCTGATTGTAGAGACGGTTGATCGCCGACCACGTGGCGAGGTCGTGGTAATAGGCGTTCGGCACCGCGAGGTCGCCCCGGCGCATCGGGCTTCCGAGGCCGAGGAGCGGCATCACCGTGCCGAGGCTGAGCTGACGGTCGAAATCGGTGCCGCCGATCCGCACGCCGTCATTGGCCAGGATGTCGTTGGCCCGGTCCGGCCGGCCCCGGCGCTCCGGCGCGAGGCGCACGATGGAGAAATCCGAGGTGCCGCCGCCGATATCGGCGACCAGCGCGATCTCCTCGGACCGGACCTGCCGCTCGTAGTCGAGGGCGGCCGCGATCGGCTCGTACTGGAACGAGACCTCCCGGAAACCGACGTCGCGGGCGATGTCCCGCAGCGTGTCTTCGGCGCGGCGGTCCGCCTCCGGATCGCCATCGACGAAGTGGACCGGGCGGCCATGGACCACGCTGTCGAGGCTCTGGCCGCAGGCGGCCTCGGCGCGCTCCTTCACGGCCGTGAGATAGCGGGCGATGACGTCGCGCAGGCGCAGCCGCTGGCGGCCGACCGGTGTGGCCTCATCCATGAGCGGGGTGCCGAGGACGGATTTCAGGCCGCGCATCATCCGGCCGGACCGGCCCTCGACATAGGCCGCCGTCGCGGCCCGGCCGATGATGGGCTCCCGGCCGAGTTCGAAGAAGATCGCGCTGGGGATCGTCCGGTGCGCGCCTTCCAGGGGCAGCAGCGTCGGTCCGTCCGGGCCGTTATGCCCGAGGGTGGTGTTCGACGTGCCGAAGTCGAGGCCGCAGGCCGCCATCGTGTCGTAGATCCGGGTTCGTTCTGGGAGGCCGGTGGCCGTACAGGGCCGCGGCGTCCGGGTCCAGGCCGGGCGCGGCACGGCTGGTATGGCGGGAAGCGTGGACAGCGCGACGGCGGCGCACCCGGATCCGTCGGGCCGTGCTATGAGGCCTTATGCGTTCCGACATCGATCTCGGCCTGACCGGCGAGCGCCCCGCGCTCCTCGACCTCACCGAACTGCTCGCCACGCGGCTTCTGGTCCAGGGCAATTCGGGGTCCGGCAAATCGCATTTGCTGCGGCGGCTGCTGGAGCAGAGCGCCGGCCTCGTGCAGCAGGCGATCATCGACCCCGAAGGCGATTTCGCCAGCCTCGCCGACCGCTACGGTCACGTGGTGGTCGAGGCGGACGGCGACGACGTCGCCCTGCAGCGCATCGCTGCCCGGGTGCGGACCCACCGGGTCTCGGTGGTGCTGTCGTTGGAAAATCTCGACGCCGACGGGCAGATGCGGGCCGCTGCGGCCTTCCTGGGCGGCCTGTTCGATGCCGACCGCGACCATTGGTACCCGATGCTGGTGGCCGTCGACGAGGCGCAGCTCTTCGCCCCAGCGGCGGCCGGCGAGGTCTCGGACGAGGCCCGGCGCCTCTCGCTCGGCGCGATGACCAACCTCATGTGCCGCGGCCGCAAGCGCGGCCTCGCCGGCATCATCGCGACGCAGCGCCTCGCCAAGCTCGCCAAGAACGTGGCGGCCGAGGCCTCGAACTTCCTGATGGGCCGGACCTTCCTCGACATCGACATGGCCCGCGCCGCCGACCTGCTCGGCCTGGAGCGCCGGCAGGCCGAGACGTTCCGCGATCTACCACGCGGGCATTTCGTGGCCCTCGGCCCGGCCCTGTCGCGGCGCCCGCTGACCATCGCGGTCGGACCGACCCAGACCGTGAGCCGGAGCTCCTCGCCGGTCCTCGTCCCCCTGCCCGACGCCCTGGAAGACGCCCGCGCGCTGATCCTCACGGCAAGCCCGGAGGAGATCGTGGCGCCGTTGGCCCCGCGCCCGAAGCCGCGCCCCACTCCGGCGCCGGACGTGCTCGTCCAGCTCGCCAATTACCGGCCGCCGGTGCCCGCCGAGGAGCCGGAAGAGGAGCCCATGGACCCGGAGGCTCGCGAGGCGGCCCTCGCCGAGGTTCTGGCCTCCGTGCTGGCAGATGCCGACGCCGCCGCCTGCACGCCCGCGACGCTCTATCAGGACTTCACCGTCCGCTGCCGCATCCGCCGACTGCGGGGCGACACGATGGGCCTGCCCGAGTTCAAGCGGCGACTCGCCGTGGCGCGGGCCGAGGCCGGGGGCGCGGTGGCGGACAATTCCGGCTGGGAGCAGGCCCAGGCGATTGCGGCGAGCCTGCCGGATGATCTCGCCGGCCTGTTCCTGGTGGTCGCCCGGGCCGCCATCGAGGGTGCCCCCTGCCCGACCGACACCATGCTGGCCGAGGCCTACGGCACCAGTTCGGGCGGCCGGGCGCGGCGGATGCTGGCCTATCTCGAGGAGCGCGGCGCCATCGTCACCCGCAAGGACCTGCGCGGTGCGCCGATCATCGCGGTGCCGGATCTCGGCGTCGAGACCGGACCGGGCGAGCCGCAGATGCTGCCGGCGGGACCGAAGCGGCGGGTGGTTTAGCCGGGCCGGGCTCGCGTCCGACGCAAAAGCTATCGCGCACGCCGCGACGGGGCGAAACGGCGCGCGGTGCCGCCGGCCGGCGTGCCGCTGCCCGCGCCGACAGTCGCGGACGCCCGGTCAGACGCCCCGGGCCATCTCCAGCTTGGCGAGTTCCACCGCGGCCCGCAGCTCGATCTCGGCCATCAGGCCGTCCAGCCGCGGATCTCCCGACAGGCCCGCACGCTCGTTCAGCCGGCCGGCGATGGCGCGCAGCTCCTGCGGTGCGACGCGGCCACCGAGAAGCGCCGCCTTCAGTCGGTCGAGACCATCGAGAAGTTCGTGGCCGCGCTGGGCCGAGCGCCGCCGCCGCTCCTGGGGTGTATCGGCCTCGGACTGGAGAAGCAGGACCGCGTCCAGCCCGGCCAGCGTCGCGGCGGCTGCCGGCGCACCGGCCCCCGTCCCGGGAGCCGGGGCCGCACCGAGGCTGAAGCCGGCGCCCCCCTCGGGCTTCCGGGGGGCCGCGACGCCGCCGGCACTCTGGATCGGCTGGCGAGTCTCGACACGCATGATCCGGTTCGCGTTGCTCCAAGCGCCCCCGCGCAGAACCCGAAACTCGGCCGCCAGGGTTAAGCGCGGGTAAACGAGGCGGCAGAAGCTGCCGGGTCGGCAGGTTCGGTCCCGGTGCGCCGGAACGCGCCGCCGGGGACCCGGAGCGAAAAATACCATTCCTTCAAAGCCTTGCCGCACCGCCTCGACTGGCACGGCCCTGGCAGGATGGCGGCAGGTCCGTTCTTGGTCGAAAATCCGGCATGCGCCCGCGTCACGCGTTCTGTCCCCTCCGGTTTCTGCTCGGTGTCGTCGCGGGCGCCCTGCTGCTCGCCGCCCTGCCCGGGCCGGCGCTGGCCCTGTCGCGCGTCAAGGACCTCGCCTCCATCGAGGGCGTCCGCCAGAACCAGCTCGTCGGCTACGGGATCGTGGTCGGCCTCAACGGCACCGGCGACACGCTCAACAACATCCCGTTCACCAAGCAGTCGCTGCAGGCGATGCTGGAGCGCCTCGGCGTCAACACCCGCGGCGCCACGATGCGGACGCAGAACCTCGCCGCCGTGATGGTGACGGCGAGCCTGCCGCCCTTCGCCGCGCAGGGCACGCGGATCGACGTGACGGTCTCGTCTCTGGGCGACGCCAAGTCCCTCCAGGGCGGCACCCTGCTGGTGACGCCGCTCCTCGGCGCCGACGGCGAGGTCTACGCCCTGGCGCAGGGATCGGTGGCGATCGCGGGATTCTCGGCCGAGGGCGATGCCGCCAAGATCACACGGGGCGTGCCGACGAACGGCAGGATCTCCAACGGCGCCAATATCGAGCGCGAGATCGCCTTCAAGCTGAACGACGCACGCGCGCTGCGACTCTCCCTGCGCAATCCCGACTTCACGACCTCGAAGCGGATCGCCGCCGCGATCAACGACTTCATGGGCGCCGACACCGCCGAGCCCACCGATCCGGCAACCGTCACGATCCAGATCCCGACCCGCTACAACGGCAACATGATTCGGCTGATCACCGAGGTGGAGCAGCTGAAGGTCGAGCCGGACCAGACCGCCCGGGTCGTCGTCGACGAGCGCTCCGGCATCATCGTCATGGGCCGGGACGTGCGCGTCTCCACGGTGGCGATCGCGCAGGGCAACCTCACCGTGACCATCACGGAACAGCCGCAGGTGAGCCAGCCGGCGCCGCTGTCCAATGGCCGCACCGTGGTGGTGCCGCGCACCGGCGTGAAGGTCGATACCGGCGACGGCAACAAGCTCGCCCTGGTCAAGGAGGGTGTCAGCCTGCGCGAGCTGGTCGATGGCCTCAACGCGCTGGGTGTCGGCCCGCGGGATCTGATCTCGATCCTGCAGGCGATCAAGGCCGCCGGCGCGCTTCAGGCCGACATCGAGCTGATGTGATCAACCGGACCTGGAGGGTCGAACCATGCTGCAACTCGCCAGTCTCGCGGCCAATGCCGCCGGCATCGGGACCTCGGTCGCCGGGAGCGCCGTCGACGGGGTCATCAAGTCGGCCAGCAAGGCCAAGGCTTGGAAGACCGCCACCGAGTTCGAATCGATGTTCTTGGAGAACAGCCTGGATCGGCTGACCCAATCGGACGGCACCGAGGGACCGTTGGGCGAGAACGGCACCGGCGGCGGTGTCTACCGCTCGATGCTGACCAAGGAATACGCGACCCAGATCGTGAAGAGCGGCGGCGTCGGCATCGCCGATTCGATTTTCCGTGAGATCATGAAGATGCAGGGTGCGGCGAGCGATGGAGCGACCAATGCAAAGGGCTGAACCGCTGCGCGTCGCGGACCGGGTCACCGCCGAGGCCCTGGTGGCCGGCGTGCTCGGCAACATGGCCGCCCTGGAGGCCGTGCTCGCCGAGGAGGCTGCCTTCGTCCGGGAGGGCCGCCTGCAGGAGGGCGTCGCCGCGGCCGAGCCGAAGGCCGCGCTGGCCGCCGCCTACATGCAGGGCCTCGAGGTCGCGAAGGCGAACGCCGTCGCGCTGAAGCGCTTCCATCCCGACGGGGTCGAGGCCCTGCGCACGGCCCATCGCCGTTTCACCGCGGCCGTGGAGGCCAACCAGACGGTGCTCGCCAGCGCCAAGACCGTATCGGAAGGGCTGATCAAGACCCTGGCGGAGGAGATCGGCCGGGCTCAGCTGCCGTCCGGCTACGGCCGGCAGATTCCGGCCCCCTCCCCGTACGGCCGCGGCGTGCGCAGCGGACCGCTGGTCCTCTCGCGCAACCTCTGAGCCGCGCCTCAACGGCGGCCGGTGCCGATCCGAAGGTAGGTCCGCACCTCGCCGAGATCCGTGTCCGCGCGGTTGTCGATCGCGAGGCGGCCGGCGACGGCCGGCGCCGCCGCCACGCCATGCCCCGCGCCCAGATCCGCTCCCGCCGTGACGCGGCCCGAGATGCGGATGCAGCCGCCGCTCCCCGGCAGGCGCACGAAGCCCGGCCCCTTGGAGGGGCACGGCACAGGTCCGGGCGTCTTGGGCAGGTCCCGGAGATCGAGGGCGGCGGCTGTCCCGGCGCCGGACAGGCCCGCCGCGATGAGAGCCGCCATAACCGCCAGCATGCGGAGCCGGCCGCGCATCTCAGGCGGCCTGGCGCGCGAGATTCCGGTGAAGCTGGTCGATGTACTGCTCGACCTCGCCGATGAACGGATCGAGATCCGGCTCGTGGATGCGCAGACGGGCGAGGTCGCGCAACAGGATGTCGAGGGCGATGGCGCGCTCGCCGGGATGGGCATAGCCCGCAAGATACGCGTCGACGGCCTGTTCCACCATCCCGATCGCGCCGATCCGCGGCGCGATCCCGAGGCGAAGGACGAGTTCGATGGGTCCGGGCAGCGACATGCCGACCTCTCCTCGATCGAATCACGGCGCGTGGGCGCGTCCGCACGCCGCGGTTCAATCCCGGAAAACGGCAAGACTATGGTCGCTCGGGCCGATCGCGGATCTTTCGGATACCGGCCGCGCTCGGTCGGGGACCAATCTCCGTGAACGATCAGCTGATGTAGTTCACCAGTGACAGCTTGGAGAGCGTCGAGGTTACCTGATAGCTGGCCTGGAGCCGGTTCTGCACGTCGAGCAGCTTGGTGATCACCTCCTCGGGGGAGGCCTGCTCGATTCCGTCCAGGGTGTTCTGGACGGTGTTCTGGGTGGCCTTGTTGGTCGTACTGGCGTTCGAGAGGCGCGCCGACGCGATGGTCAGTTGCGTGACCGTGTCCTGGACGCTGGGGGTCTGGCTGGCGGAAGCCAGCAGCCCGCCGGCCTTGGTCGCGACGGCCTGATAGGTGTTGTAGGTGCTGGCATCGTTCGTGGTCGGCAGGGCGTAGGCCATGGTCGCCAAGCCCGCCAGCACGTTCTGGATCTCGGGCGTGTTGGCCCGCGCTCCCGTGCCGACGGTGCCGGTCGCGCTGACCTGGACCGACTGGGTATCGATCGCAGAGGTCGGCTCCGGCGGCGTCTTGGACGTGTCGTAGGTGTTCTCGCCCTGGTACCAGAGCACCGTCGTGTTCGGGTCGGGGCTTGCATATCCGACCGGGTTGGTTCCGGAATAGACGACCCGCTGGGGGATCACGCCGTTTCCGCCCGGCCCCCCGTTCACGGACCCGCTGAAGAACTGCGTCGCCGCGTCGGCTGTGGCCTTCACCGCGAGCGTGCTGCTCGCCGCGCCCGTCAGCGCCTTCGTGAGGGTGTCGGAGAGGTTCTTCATCGTTTCGGCGGAGTTGGCGCCGATCGCGAAGGTGGAGTTCGAGCCCGCAACCACGCTGGTCGCTGCGGTCAGCGTGATGGTCGTGGACGTCCCCTCGGGTGTCACCAGCGAGAAGCTGATGCTGTCGCCGGGGGCCGGCTCGGCGCTCGCGCTCGTCAGATTGACGGTCAGGGTCGCCGGGACCGTCCTCGAGACGGAGGCGGTCAGAGCCCCCGTGGCCGTCGCGGTGCTGCCGAGGGTGAAGCCGAAATTGCCGCGCGTCCCGGGGTTCGATTCCTCCGTGACCTGGATCGGGATCGCCGTCGACGCGCTCTGCGTCAGCCGGCCGTTCCCCTGGGTGCCCAGCTGTGCGCTGACCCGCTCGTTGATGACATCCGTGAGGCCGTCGAGCGTTTGGCCGGTCGAGTCGGTCGATCCGTTGAGGATCGTGTTCGCATCGAGCACCGGCTGGGTCTCGGTGTTGGTCCCGCCGAACAGGTAATTGCCCGCCGCCGACTGATTGAGCGTGTCGAGCACCGTCTGGAGGTTGGCCAGCGCCGTCGCGCGACCGGACACGGAGTTCGCCGCCACGCTCTGCAGGCCGTTCTGCAAGGTCGACGCGGTGCTCGTCCCGATACTCGCCACCTGTGTCAGGCTCGTCACCGCCAGGTTGGTCCGGGTCTGGGCCGCGGTGATGCCGCTGGCATAGCCGTTGAGGGCGCTCAAGGTGGCCTGAGCCGCCAGCGCTGTGGAGCGACCGGAGCCGAGCCCGCCATAGGTCTGCGAGACCTGACCGCTGGAGAGCTGGTTCGACAGGTCGTTGAGCTGGTTCTTCAGCGTCAGGAGCTGCGAGGCGTTGCGATTCGTGATGTACGAGCCGGCCGCGAAAGGGGTGATCGTCGTCATGATCAGATCTGCAGCAGCTGGTTGAGCATGTCGCGGGCCGCCGTCAGCACCCGGGCGTTGGCGCCGTAGGCGGTCTGCAAAGCGATCAGATTCGACATCTCCTGGTCGATATTGACGCCCGCCCCGGCGGAGAACCGGCTTTGGGCGGTGGAGAGCGCCGTCTGCTGGGTGTCGTCGATCGCCGACGCGTTCGCGGAGGCCGCCCCCTGGGTCGAGACGATGTCCTGCGCGAAGCCGATCACGGTGGCATTGTAGGGCGCCGAGACACCGCCGATGCCACTGGACGACGAGAAGGTCTGCTGGGTGGAGGTCAGCGCCGAGAACAGCTTCTGGGCGCGTGACCCGGAGGCGCTGGGATCGGTGGCGCTCGTCTGGGTGAGCGCCGCCGTGTTTCCGGACAGGGCGGCATTGACCGTGATGCGCTGGGCGAATCCGGTGAGCTGCGAGCCATTGTCGAGCGAGCCGGTGTAGAGCTTGTTGGGCGTACCGTCGACGAACAGGGCGAGCGACGGGTTGCCCGAGGTCAGGTCACTGACCGACGACATCGGCGTGATGTTGGCCGTCGCCGACGTCACCGTGTCGGAACTCCCGGCCGCCGGCCCGATCACCAGAGCGGCGCCGGTGCCTGAAGCCGCAACTTTGGCGGAGAGACCGAGATTCCCGAGGGCCGTGTTGATCGCGCCGGCGTAGTCCGATCCGCTGCTCGGAATCTTGAACGTCTGGACGAGGGCCGTGGAATCCTTGGTCTGGCTCGCGGGGACTGACGTGGCGTCATCGTTGGACGCGACCAGGATGACGTTGCGCACCGTGCCGTTCACCGTCACCGGGAAGGTCAGGGTGTTGCCCGGCTGGATGCCGGTCAGGTCGATGGACGTCTGCGTGCCGTCGGACGTGCCGGTGACGGTCTTGTCGCTGAGCGCGCTGGCCAGGCCGGCCGCGAGGTCGTCCAGCTGACGTTGCGCCTGCGGCAGGGTCTGGTCGCGCAGTTCGATCCCGGCGGCCAAGCTCCCGGAGCGCAGCACGCCGGGGGCGCCGAGATCGATCTTGCCGCCGCCCGGCAGCGTGGCCGTGATGGTGCCGACCGTGCGCTGCGTCGGATCGGTGGAATAGGCGGAATTGGCGTCGAGGATCCCGCGTCCGTCGAAGCTGAGCGTCGCCGCGTTTCCGTGATCCACCAGTGTGACCCCCGACCGGGTCATCACCGAGACCGTTCCGTCCCTCTGATCGGACGTCTGGACATCCATGTAACTGGACAGGCTGTTGATCGCCTGGTCGCGCTGGTCCTGAAGGGCGGTCAGCGTGGTGCTGTCGGTGTTGTTCTGGATCTTGCCGTTCAGGGTCGCGATATTGGCCAGCAGCGTGCTGGCGGCGCTCGTATCGCTGCCCAGTTGCGATTCGATGCCGGTACGCAGGTTCTGAACCGTGCCGGCGGAACTGTTGATCAGGCTCGCGAGCGAGGAGGCGTTGCCCAGCACCGTCGTGCGGGCGGCCGCCGAGGTCGGATTCGCCGCGAGTTCTTGAAGCGACTGCGTGAAGGTGTTCAGCGTACCGTCGAGGGAGGTCGAACTGCCCGGCGTCCCGTAGAGGGCATCGAGCTGGGTGGCGATGCCGGCCTTGGTGCTGGTGTAGGCAGCCCCCGATGTCTCCAGCCGGAGCTGGTTCAGGGCCGCAGCGTCGAAGCTGCGGGTGATCGTCCCGACGGCGACACCCGAATTGTTGGTGCCGGTGGCGACCGTCGAGACCGTCCGCTTGACGTAGCCCGCAGTCCCCGCATTGGCGACGTTCTGCGAGACGATGTTGATGGCCGCCTGCGTGGCGGCCAGACCCGCGGTCGCGGTCGAAATCGCGTTCAGCGACATATCACGGCCTCCGCGTCGCGAGCCCCGGCCTCAATCAGCGAATCACGTTCAGCAGATCAGACATCATCGTCTGCGCCGTCGACATGACCCGCGTGTTCGCAGAGTACGCCTGCTGGGTTACGATCATCTTAGAAAATTCGCTGGCAATGTCGGTATTGGATTGCTCGATGCTGGCACCATTGATCGTGCTGCCGTTGAGACCGGTGAGCGGCGGCCCGGAATCGGCCGTCTGCAGATAATTCCCCTTCCCGTCGGCCTTCAGCCCGTCGGGATCGGCGAATTGCGAGATGCCCACGGTCGCGACGGGAATCACCGAACCGTTCGAGAATGTGCCGTTGATCTTGCCGTCCTCACCCACGGCGACGCTCATCAGGGTGCCGGCACTGTTGCCGCTCTGGCTCAGCGCCTTGGTGGTCACGGCACCGCTGGCATCCGCGTATTGGGTCAGGCCGCCGCTGATATCCAGGCTGAGCGACGAGAAGGTATAGTCGCCGATCTGCACGCCGGTCAGCGGTACCGGCGTGGTGGAGGCCGGGCTCGTGAGCTTACCGGTTGAGTCGAACGTGAAGGCCGGCCCGGTCTGCGTCCAAGACGGCGTGTCGGTGGTGCTGCTGTTGTAGTACAAGTCCCACGACGAGGGCGAGGTGCCGGCCGTCGTCGTCTGAACCCAGCGCATGCTGATCGTCACCGGTGCCCCGGTCGTGGTGTAGCCCGTGATCGATGGACCGGCGATGCTGTTGGGTGGCTGAGCCGAGGCGCTCACCGTGGGCGTGGCCGGCAGGTTGGCCGAATACGTGATCGTCTTCGTCTCTTGCGCCGGAAGAGTCAGGTTGCCGATGTTGACGGGGCCCGTGCTGGTGACCTGACCGGTCGTGGGATCGAGGTTGGTCCCGGTCAGGTACCCACCCGCGCCGTTGACCAGATAACCGTCCTTGTCCTGCGAGAAGTCGCCGCGACGCGTGTAGACATTCGCGCCGCTGAAGGTTGGCGAATTGTTCGCGTCACCGGTCTTCTGCACCACGGTGAAGAAACCGGTGCCGCTGATCGACATGTTGGTCGGTACGCTGGACGAGACCACGTTGCCGGCAATCGTGTTCGTCAGCTGCGACTGGGCCAGGACGGATCCGGCGACCTCGCGTTTCGGCGTCGTCTCGGCCATCAGATCGACGAAGCTGGTGTCGATGCGCTTGTAGCCGGTCGTCTGCGAGTTCGCGATGTTCCCGGAGATGTTGCTGATGGCATAGGACTGCGCCTGGAGACCGGAGACCGAGGTCTGCAGGGCGGAAAAAAGATCCATGGCGAACGATCCCAATACGCGCCGCTCTGGCCCGCAGGCTCGATGCGCCGCAACCGGCATGCCAGGGCTAAGTCTTTGATATTTCGGAGCCGCGGCGTTCCGAACCCGGCAGGGTTCGCCGGGCGCGGCGGCGGTCCCGGCAGATCCTGCCGGGTGGGGTCCAAGCCCGGTCAGACGCGATCGGGCCGCGTTTACGCGGTGTTATTCCACACGCGCGAAGATACGGCCGGGCCAGGGCCACGCGCGGTGCGTCCTGACCGGAAGCACTGAACGGATACGGATTTCGGATCTCGGGATCATGCGGGCGAAACGGACGAGCCTCGTCCACATCATCTACTTCTCACGCCTGAACCTCTCGTCCGAACCGGCGAAGAGGTCCGAGCAGATCAATGAAATCGGCCGGACCGCCCAGAAGAAGAACGAGTTTGCGGTGATCACAAGCTTCCTGGTCATCGAGGGAAATTTCGCCTGCCAGGTGATCGAAGGCGAGCGCTCGTCGGTGCACGAGACCTTCGACCGGGTGAGCGCGGACAGCCGCCACCGGGATGTCCAGATCAGCGAGTGGCGCGAGATCGCCAAGCGCGAGTTCGTCCACTCGTTCAAGAGCGCGCAGCGTACCGCCGGCAACGACACGCTGTTTGCGAAGGCCAACCTTCTGCCGATGCTCCAGCGCGGCACGCCGAAGGCATCCGCGATCCACGGGCTTTGCCTGTCGCTCCAATCCGACGCGATGTCCCGGCAGGGCATCGACCATCTTTTCATCTGAGCCGCGCCGATGTCCGAGAGCGATACGCCCCCGATCCTCATCGTCGACGATCAGGAGAAGCTTCTCCGGCTGATCGTGATGCTGATGACACGCATCGGCTTCCCGGATGTCGGGGGCGTCACCAGCGCGACGGAGGCCCTGGAGCGGATGCGGCAGCGCCGCTACGCTCTGGTGATCTCCGACCTCGACATGGAGCCGATGGACGGGCTCAGCCTGCTGCGCGAGATCCGGGCCGACGACGCACTGATGAACACGCCCTTCATGCTCACCGAATCGTCCTTCGACTTCGAGGACATCAACCTCGCCCACCAGGCGGGCGCGGACGCCTTCATCCTCAAGCCCTTCGACATGGCGGTGTTGAAGTCGAAGCTGAAGCAGGTGCTCAACCGCAAGCCGCGCAAACGCGAAATGCCGATCGCCTCGGAGTCGAGTCTGAGCGTCGAATTCCCGATGCTCGGCAAGTTCTGACGCGGCCCTGGCGTCGCGGGGGCGGCAAAGCGGTCCGGGCAGCGCCGCCGCGATGAGCGTGGCGCCGCCGGATTGTTACGCCGCGCGCGACGACGCGCGGCGCCCGCTGTCGGAGCGGGGCTCCGGACCGGCTCACACCGCCCGCTTCTGATAGTCCTTCACATCGGTGAAGCGCACCGCCGGGTAGCGCTCCTCTTCGTAGCGGAGCGAGAACGCCGTGGTCGCCATGAAGACTGGGGCCCCGTCGAGGTCCTTGGCCATGGCCGAGCCGTGCGAATCGACGAACTTGTCGAGTTCCGCCTCCGAGTCGGACGACACCCAGCGGCAGACCGAGAACCGCGAGGTCTCGTAATCCACCGGCAGGCCGTACTCGGCCTGGAGCCGCTCCTTGAGCACGTCGAGCTGGAGCGCGCCGACCACGCCGACGATCGCCTGGCTGCCGTCCTGCGGCACGAAGACCTGGACGACGCCTTCCTCGCCCATCTGCTGCAGCGCCTCGCGGAGCTTCTTGGCCTTCATGGCGTCGGTGAGCTTGATCCGGCGCAGGATCTCGGGCGCGAAGCTCGGCACGCCGCGGAACACGAGGTCCTCGCCCTCGGTGAGCGTGTCGCCGATCCGCAGCGTGCCGTGGTTCGGGATGCCGACCACGTCGCCGGCATAGGCCTCGTCGGCGATGGCCCGGTCCTGGGCGAAGAAGAATTGCGGCGCCGAGAGCGAGATCGGCTTGCCGGTGCGCACCAGCCGGGCCTTCATGCCCCGGTTGAGCTTGCCCGAGCAGACCCGCATGAAGGCGATCCGGTCCCGGTGGTTCGGGTCCATGTTCGCCTGGATCTTGAACACGAAGCCGGTCATCCGCGGCTCGGTCGGCTCGACGAGGCGCTTGTCGGCGTCCTGGCCGCGGGGCGGCGGGGCCACCTTGGCGAGACCGTCGATGAGGTCGCGCACGCCGAAATTGCGCAGCGCCGAGCCGAAGAACACCGGCGTCAGGTGTCCCTCGCGGAACGCGTCGAGGTCGAAGGGCTTCAGGCCGCCCTCGGCCAGCTCCACCTCCTCGCGCCACGCGTCCGCCGCGCCGTCCTCGTTGAGCAGCTCGTCGAACAGCGGGTCGTCCGGGCCGGACACCGCCACCATCCCGGCATCCTCGGCGGCGTCGAGCCGGCGCACGCGGTTGCCGCCGAGTTCGTAAGTTCCCGAGAAGTTGCGGCCGGTGCCGATCGGCCACGTCACCGGGGCGACGTCCAGCGCCAGCGTCTTCTCGATCTCGTCGAGCAGCTCGAACGGGTCCCGGGCCTCGCGGTCGAGCTTGTTGATGAAGGTGACGATCGGGATGTCGCGGAGGCGGCAGACCTCGAACAGCTTGCGGGTGCGCGCCTCGATGCCCTTCGCCGCATCGATCACCATGACGGCCGAATCGACCGCCGTGAGCGTCCGGTAGGTGTCCTCCGAGAAGTCCTCGTGGCCGGGCGTATCGAGGAGGTTGAAGACGCAATCGCCGTACTCGAAGGTCATCACCGAGGTGACCACCGAGATGCCGCGCTCCTTCTCGATCCCCATCCAGTCGGACCGGGTCGAGACCCGGTTGCGCTTGGCCTTGACCTCGCCGGCGAGCTGGATCGCGCCCCCGAACAGGAGCAGCTTCTCGGTGAGCGTGGTCTTGCCCGCGTCCGGGTGGGAGATGATCGCGAAGGTGCGCCGCCGCGACACCGGATCGGCCGGCCTCGCCTCGGTCTTGGTCTGCATCAGCATGGAGCGAACGCTCTGGATCGGCGGAACGTGGTGGTGCGCGGCGCGGCATTCGCGCGGTCTCGGGATCGTGTAGCGGCAAGCCCCGATATTGGCAAAGACGCCGGCATGATGGGGCCGCCTTTCAGGCACGGTACAGGGACACGACACCACGCTGCCCCGACCGATCCACGCACCGCGAGGCTGCGATGTCGCGCGCCGCAACACGCTGTTGTCTGGTTGCTGGTCTGTTGGTGGCCTGGGCGGGCCCGGGGCCCCGTGCGGCCGACGCGCCGCCGCAGGCCGCCGCGGCCGATGCCGCCTTCCTCGATGCCCTGACCTGGGGCGCCACCCCGTCTGCCTTCGCGCAGCTCACCGCGGAGGGGCGGGCACGGTGGCTGCAGGCCCAGCTCCATCCGCCGGCCGAATCGCGCCTGCCGCCCGCCGCCCAGGCGCAGGTCGACGCGCTGACCCCGCCGGGCAGCCTGTTCGAACGGGCCCAGGCGCTGGATGCGCAGGCCAAGGCGTTCAAGGACATCCAGGACCCCGACGCCAAGAAGGCAGCCCAGCAGGCCTTCCAGGCCGCGCTGAACATGGCCGCGCGGAACGCCGCCTCCGTCTGGGTCCTGCGGGCGCTCTACAGCCCCGATCAGCTGCGCGAGCGGCTGACGTGGTTCTGGTTCAACCGGTTCAACGTGCATCAGGGCAAGTCCACCCTGCGCGCCGCGGTGGGCGACTACCTCGACACCGCGATCCGCCCGCACGTGCTCGGGCGCTTCCGCGACCTGCTGATGGCGAGCCTGCGCCACCCGGCGATGCTGCGCTACCTCGACAACGACGCCAACGCGGCCGGCCGGCCGAACGAGAACTACGCCCGCGAGATCATGGAGCTGCACACGATGGGTGTCGGCTCCGGCTACACGCAGGGCGATGTCGAGGCGCTGGCCCGGATCCTGAGCGGGGTCGGCATCGACATGAAGCCCGAGACCCCGAAGCTTCGCCCCGAGCATGCCGCCGATTTCCGCCGGGACGGCCTGTTCGCGTTCAACCCCAACCGGCACGATTACGGCGACAAGGTCTTCCTCGGGACCCGCATCCAGGGACGCGGCTGGCCGGAGATCGAGGAGGCGGTGGATCTGATCGCCCGCCATCCCGCCACCGCCACCAACGTCTCCCGGGCGCTCGCCACCTACTTCCTCGGGCAGCCGCCCGACGACGCCCTGGTGGCGCGGCTCGCCGCCGTCTTCACTCGCAGCGACGGCGACATCGCCGCGGTGATGGAGGCGCTGGTGCGCGAGCCGGCCTTCACGGCCGAGCGCGGCGGCGCCTTCAAGGACCCGGTGCGCTACGTCTTCTCCGCCCTGCGCATGGCCTACGACACAAGGGTGATCCGCAACGCCGGCCCGGTGCTCGGCTGGCTGAACCGCCTCGGCGAGGGCCTGTTCAACCGGTCGACGCCGGACGGCTACCCCCTCGACGCCGCCGCCTGGAGCGGCCCCGGGCAGCTCGCGACGCGGTTCGAGATCGCCCGGCAGATCGGGTCGGGCTCGGCCGGCCTGTTCAAGCCGACGCTGCCCGATCAGGCCGAGGAGCCGGCCTTCCCGGTGCTCGCCAACGGGCTCTACTTCTCGACGCTGTCCGGCACCCTGTCGGCGGCGACGCGGGCGGCGCTCGCCCAGGCGGTGTCGCCGCAGGACTGGAACACCCTCTACCTCGCCTCGCCGGAGTTCATGCGATGAACCGTCGCGACCTGATCCGCGCCGCCGCGGCTTTCGGCCTGTCCACGGTGGCCGGCCGCGTCTGGGCGGCCCCCAAGACCGATGCGCGCCTCCTCGTGGTGTTCCTGCGCGGCGCCTACGATGCCGCCAACGTGGTGATCCCCACCGGCAGCGACTTCTACTACCGGTCGCGGCCGAACCTCGCGATCGCCAAGCCGGACGCCGCCGACCCGAAGGCCGCCCTGGCGCTCGACGCCGACTGGAGCCTGCACCCGGCGTTGCGCGAGACGCTCCTGCCGCTCTACGCCAAGGGTCAGGCCGCCTTCGTGCCCTTCGCCGGCACCGACGACATGACCCGGAGCCATTTCGAGACCCAGGACACGATCGAGATGGGCCAGACGGTCGGGTCCGGCCGCGACTACAATTCCGGCTTCATGGCCCGGCTGGCCGCGGAGCTGACCCGGGTCCGGCCGATCGCCTTCACGGATCAGATGCCGCTGATCTTCCGGGGCGGCGAGACGGTGCCCAACATCGCCATCAACGGCGTCGGCAAGCCCGGCATCGACGACCGGCAGGCGCGCCTCATCGCCGCCATGTACAGCGACACCAAGCTGGCCGCCGCCGTGACCGAGGGGCTCCGGGTGCGCGACGCGGTCTACCAGACGATTTCCGACCATGCCGGTCAGGCCGACCGCGGAGCGGTCTCGCCCAAGGGCTTCGAGCTGTCGGCGCGGCGGATCGGCCGCCTGATGCGCGAGAACTTCAATCTCGGCTTCGTGGATGTCGGCGGCTGGGACACGCACGTGAACCAGGGTGCCGGCACCGGCTACCTCGCCGACCGGCTCGGCGAGCTGGGGCGGGGCCTGTCCGGCTTCGTCGAGGAGATCGGGCCCGGCTGGTCCGACACGGTGGTGGTCGTGCTGTCGGAGTTCGGGCGCACCTTCCGGGAGAACGGCAGCCGCGGCACCGACCATGGCCATGGCAGCGTCTACTGGATCCTGGGCGGCGGCGTCCGGGGTGGGCGAATCGCCGGACCGCAGGTGCGCGCCGACGAGGCGCACCTGTTCCAGAACCGGGACTATCCGGTGCTCACCGATTATCGGGGGCTGCTCGGCGGGCTGTTCCAGCGCCTCTACGGGCTCGATCAGGCGAGTCTGCGCCGGATCTTCCCGAGCGCGGAGCCGGCGGATCTCGCGCTGCTGTAGGGGGCAAGCAGAAGACTGAGGCGTCGCACCCGGCCCACTTGAGACTGGGTATTCGGGCCCGCCGTCATCGCGAGCACAGCGAAGCGACCCAGGGCGGCACGACATCGGCAGGCGTCGCGCGAGACGGGGTTGCTTCGCTGCGCTCGCAAGGACGACCGAGCGCTGGCCGCGCCGTCGTCTTGACGCTCCTCAGGAAAACCCGACACCAGCGTGCGAAACACCGTCGGTGGGGCGGCTCCGCACCCCCATGTCCACCCCGTCAGGCCGCCGCGGCCGCCAGCGTGCGCAGGTCCCGGACCAGTTCGTCCACCCGCTCGGGGCGGGCATCCCAGGCGAACATGAAGCGCGCCCCGCCGCCGATGAAGGTGTAGAACCGCCAGCCCCGGGCGCGCAGGCCCTCCATGGTGGCGGCCGGCATCGTCAGGAAGACCGCGTTCGCCTCCACGGGAAACAGCGCCCGCACCCCCGGCAGCCCGGCGACGGAGTCGGCGAAGTGCCGGGCGCAGGCATTGCCGTGGGCCGCATTCCTCAGCCACGCGCCGCTCTCCAGCATGCCGACCCAGGGGGCGGCGAGGAAGCGCATCTTCGACGCGAGCTGGCCGGCCTGCTTACACCGGTAGCCGAAATCCTCGGCGAGCTTGCGGTCGAAGAACACCACCGCCTCGCCGGCATGCATGCCGTTCTTGGTCCCGCCGAAGCACAGGACATCGACACCCGACCGCCACGTCATGTCGGCGGGGCTGCAGCCCAGACTCGCGCAGGCATTGGCGAAGCGAGACCCATCCATGTGCAGGGCGAGCCCCAGCTCGCGGCAGGTCGCCGACAGCGCCCGCAGCTCGGCGAGGCTGTAGACCTGTCCCGTCTCGGTGGGCTGCGTGATCGTCACCACCCGAGGCCGCGGAAAGTGGATGTCGCTGCGGTTCTGGGCGAGCCCGCGGATCGCCTCCGGCGTGAGCTTGCCGCCCTCGGTCCGGACGGTGAGCAGCTTGGAGCCGTTGGAGAAGAATTCCGGCGCGCCGCACTCGTCGGTCTCCACATGGGCCGAATCGGCGCAGATCACGCTGTGGTAGGATTGGCACAGCGCGGCCAGGGCCAAGGCGTTGGCGGCGGTGCCGTTGAAGGCGAAGAACACCTCGCATTCGGTCTCGAACAGGTCCCGGAACGCGTCCGCCGCCTTGGCCGTCCAGGCATCCTCGCCATAGGCCGGGGCGTGGCCGCGATTGGCCGCCTCCATGGCTCCCCAGGCTTCCGGGCAGATGCCGGAATAGTTGTCGCTGGCGAATTGCTGCGAGTCGTCGTGTCTCATCCGCGCAACCTAGCACGACGCAGACGCAGATGGATCGCGCGGGCAGGTTGGAACTGGTGCGCGCTTGGTGTAATAGCCCCGTCAAGGCGTGAGCTCCACGCCGATTCGGAAACCGACGTTCCCGTCCCCCTCGGGTTCATCCCGGGCGAGGGACGTTGCCGGTTTCCAGATCGGCGGCGGGCCGCGTGAACCCAGAACTTCAGGTCCAGAGGATCAAGTCCGTTGCAGGTACTCGTTCGCGACAACAACGTCGATCAAGCGCTCCGCGTCCTCAAGAAGAAGATGCAGCGCGAGGGCATCTTCCGCGAGATGAAGCAGCGCAAGGCTTATGAGAAGCCGTCCGTGCGCAAGGCCCGCGAGAAGGCGGAGGCCGTGCGCCGCGCCCGCAAGCAGGCTCGCAAGACCGCTATCCGCGAGGGCCTGATCGCCGCGCCGAAGCCGAAGCCCCGTTTCCCCGCCGGCAGCCGTCGTCCCGGCTTCCCGTCGCCGTCCGCTGCGCCGGCTCAGGGCGGCAACGCCTCGGGTCAGACCCCGGTCAGCCCGGCTCCCGCCGCCTGAGCGACGTCACATCGGTTGTGAAAAGAGCCCGGCCCGCGCGAGCGGCCGGGCTCTTTCTTTGCGGCGCGCAGCGGCCGGGCGAGACAGCGGGCCAGCGAAAACGTCGGACGGGCACGTTCCGGCGATGCCGCCGTCCTTGCGTGCGCCACGAGAACCGGGGCTGCGCCACGTCAGGAGACGTCACGCAGCCCCGGGTCGCGTCGCTGAACGCGCGAAGACGTGAAGGGATCGCGTCGGCGCGGCGGGCTCAGGCAGCCTTGGCGGCCATGGTCGCGTGCTCGGCCTGGACCAGCACGTCGAGGGCCCGCCACGGCTTCTGCATGTAGACCGCCTGGTCGGGGAGCCGCGCATCCCGGCCCGCGCCGGAGGTCACGACCACGCGCACGTCCGGCCAGCGCCGCTTGACGGCTTGGGCCAGGGTCACCCCGTCCATCGCACCGGGCAACCGCACGTCGGCGAAGAGCAACGCCACCGTCACGTCGGGGCGCTCCAGCACGGACAGGGCCGCCTCCGCGCTTTCGCAGGCGATGACTCCGAGGTCGGTTTCTTCAAGCACCGCGGTGGCGAGATCGCGCACGGCCGCATCGTCCTCCACGACGAGAGCCACGGGGGCGGATCCGTCGGGCACTGCGCAATCCATAAAAGTCTCCTGCTGTTGGTGCCTTGCCCCGCTTCGGGCGACCGCCTCCTGGGCGGCGTTCTGATTCCCCGATTTGGCCATGCTGACCCTTCATGAGACGGCTCACAAGAGTCGCGTCGCCGCGCCGGCGAATGCCTGCCCTGCGATCAAGCGGCACCGATTTCATGCGGAACGCACGAAAATGGCGCAGTTTCCGACCGGTTAAGAAACTGTTCACCGGAGTGGACCGACTGTTAACGTCCTGCGGCGGAACGTCTCCACCCTCCGAGGGGCGTTGCGCGGGATCGTACGTGGACCTGAGCTGAAGGATCATCGTCCGTCATGTGCCGTTTCCTCGCCTATAGCGGTGAGCCGGTTTTCCTCTCCGACCTCGTCTGCGCGCCGACCCACTCGCTGGTGCATCAGTCCCTGCACGCCGACGAGGGGAAGACCGAAACCAACGGCGACGGCTTCGGCATCGGCTGGTACGCCGAGCGGCCCGAGCCGGGGGTCTATCGCGACATTTCCCCGGCCTGGTCGGACGAAAATCTGGTGAACCTGTGTGGGCAGGTGCGGGCACGCACGTTCTTCGCGCATGTGCGTGCGTCGACCGGGACCGCCACGGCCCGGGCGAACTGCCACCCGTTCGTCTACGGCCGGCACCTGTTCATGCATAACGGTCAGATCGGCGGCTACCACCGGATCAAGCGGCGGCTCGAAGCGCTGATCCCGGATACCTATTACGACCACCGTCGGGGCAGCACGGACTCAGAGGCGATTTTCCTGCTGGCACTCGCCAACGGCCTCGAGGAGGATCCCGTCGGCGCGATGGCGCGGACGCTCAAGACCGTGCGCGAGCTGATGGAAGCCGCCAGCGTCAGCGAGCCGCTGCGCTTCACCGCGCTGCTTACGGATGGCGAGACGCTCACCGCCTACCGCTGGGCCTGCGATGGCCGGCCGCCGAGCCTGTATTTCCGCGAGGGGCCGGGGGGCATCGTGGTGGTGTCGGAGCCGATCGATGGCTGCCGCGAGGGATGGCAGGTGGTCCCGAAAGGCGCGACCCTCCGCGCCCGCCACGGGACCGCGACCCTTGTCCAGGCACCGGAGCCCGCCCGCGCCGCCGCCTGAATACAGACGGTTCCAGCTATGCCGCCGCGGGGATTGCCCGGGCGCGCCACATCGGCACAGTCCGCCTGCGGCCGATGGTGCGGCCGAGCGGGAATCGACCGATGTATCCGGATACCGAGCTTCACATCGCCGGGCGCTGGCGCGCGGGTGCCGACCGGGAGACCCTGGGAGTCCTGAACCCGGCTTCGGGCGAGACGATCGGCCGGTGCGCCGTCGCCACCACGGCGGATCTCGACGAGGCCCTGGCAGCCGCGTCCCGCGCTTTTCCGGCCTGGCGCAGCGTCGCGCCCTTCGAGCGCGCCAAGGTGATGCGGAAAGCCGCCGACCTCCTGCGCGCGCGGGTCGACGAGATCGCCCGGACCATGACCCTGGAGCAGGGCAAGCCGCTCGCCGAGTCGCGGGTCGAGACCCTGGCGGCGGCCGACATCATCGATTGGTTCGCCGAGGAGGGTAAGCGCGCCTACGGCCGCGTCATCCCGGCCCGCGCCGACGGCGTGCTGCAGGTGGCGGTGCGCGAGCCGGTCGGACCGGTGGCCTGCTTCACCCCCTGGAACTTCCCGATCAACCAGGCGGTCCGCAAGATCTCGGCGGCGCTCTGCACCGGCTGCACGGTGATCCTGAAGGGTCCCGAGGACACGCCGGCGAGCTGCGCCGCCCTGGTTCGCGCCTTCCTGGATGCCGGCATCCCGGGGGACGCGCTCTCGCTGGTCTACGGCGACCCGGAGACCATTTCGGCCTACCTGATCCCGCATCCCGTGATCCGGAAGATCTCGTTCACCGGCTCGACCGTGGTCGGCAAGAAGCTCGCGGCGCTCGCGGGCGAACACATGAAGCGCGCTACGATGGAACTCGGCGGCCACGCCCCCGCGATCGTGTTCGGCGACGCCGACGTGGAGAAGGCGGTCGCCGTCCTGGCCCCCTCGAAGTTCCGCAATGCCGGCCAGGTGTGCGTCTCGCCGACCCGCTTCCTCGTGCACGATTCGGTCTTCGACCGCTTCGTCGAGGGCTTCACCGCCTTCGCCAAGTCGGTGAAGGTCGGCGACGGGCTCGATCCCGAGACCAAGATGGGACCGCTGGTCCACGGGCGGCGCCTCGACGCCGTCACGGCGCTGGCGGCGGACGCCGAGTCGAGCGGCGCGACGCTGCGCGCCGGCGGCAAGCGCATCGGCAACCAGGGTAACTTCTTCGAGCCGACGGTCTTTACCGAGGTGCCGCTGACCGCCCGGATCATGAACGAGGAGCCCTTCGGGCCCCTGGCGATGATCAACCGGTTCTCCGACGACGGCGAGGCGCTCGCCGAGGCCAACCGTCTGCCCTACGGGCTCGCGGCCTACGCCTATACCCGCTCCGCCGAGCGGGCGGCGCGGGTGTCGAACGCGGTCGAGAGCGGCATGATCTCCATCAACCACCACGGCCTCGCCCTGCCGGAGACGCCGTTCGGCGGCGTCAAGGATTCGGGCTACGGCAGCGAGGGCGGCCCGGAGGCGCTCGACGCCTACCTGGTCACCAAGTTCGTCACGCAGGCGAACTTCTGACGCGCGGGTCGGCGCGTCGTACCCCGGCGCGCCGGCTCCCTCCGTCAGTAATGAGGCGGCGGCGGCTCCAGCCCCCGCGGCGCCGCCCGGGCGGCCGCCTCCTCGACCTGCTCCCGCAGCATGTCCAGCTGCCGCACCAACCGGTCGATGACGCGCCATTGCTCGGTCACGGTGCGGTTCAGGTCCTCGATCGTCGCGTCCTGCTCGGTCAGGCGGATCTCCAGGCGATCGATCCGGGTGTCTTCGTCCATGTCCGACCTCCAGTCAGTGCCGTGCCGACAGTCGCCTCGACCGACTTGGATCGGCCCGTCGACGTTCGCCCCGTCCTAGCGCAGACCGCGAGCCGCGCCATCCGGCTGAGTACCTCAGCGCACGATGGCCCGAAATCCGATCGAATGAGCCATTTGCGGCATTTCTCGATCCGAATACACATGAATAACGACCGAAACAAATAAAATTACCAAATGGTCCGCCATCTTTAAGGCGCCGACAAGCCGATTGACCAATGTGAAACAGATTTGCAATACTCTAAGCTAGGCTTTAACAAAGATGAGACGGCGCGCCTGCGATCAAATGAATCGCTGTGAGATCAATATAGTTCATAAATAAAAACAGACAGGGACGTTTTCAAATGGCGATATTTGGTTCTCGCGACAACGCCCTGCTCGCGGCCATCGATCGGACGATGGCCCGCGTGGAATTCGATCTCGACGGCATGGTCACCGATGCCAACGCGATCTTCCTCGCGCTCGTCGATTACACCCTCGAAGAGGTTCGGGGCCGGCATCACAGCCTGTTCGTGCCGGAATCCGAGCGGTCGGGTTCGGACTATGCCGCCTTCTGGGACGGGCTGCGCGCCGGCCGGCACGAGACCCGCGCCTTCCCCCGCCTGACCAAGTCCGGCCGGATTGTCTGGATCCAGGGGTCTTACAATCCGATCCTCGATCGACGCGGCAAGCCGATCAAGGTGGTCAAGCTCGCCACCGACATCACCGCGGAGCGCGCCCGCAACGCGCTCTACGCCGGCCAGATCGCGGCCCTCGACCGCTCGCAGGCGACGATCAGCTTTGCCCTCGACGGCACGATCGTGGACGCCAACGCGAACTTCCTCGTCACCCTGGGCTACACCCTTGAGGAAATCCGCGGGCGGCATCACCGGATGTTCCTGCCGCCGGCCGAGGCGGCGAGCGCGGATTATGCCGCGTTCTGGACCGCCCTCGGCAACGGCGAGTATCAGGCCGGGGAGTTCCGGCGGATCGGAAAGGGCGGCCGCACGGTCTGGATCTTCGGTGCCTACAACCCGATCCTCGACACCGACGGCAAGCCTTGCGCGGTGGTCAAGTTCGCCACCGACGTGACCCGGCAGGTCGAGGATCGGCAGCGCCGGGCCGAGAGCCAGCGCGCCATCGATGCCGATATCGCGGCGATCCGCGAGTCCATGAGCCGGGTCGTCCGGCAGGCCGACGACACAGCGGAGGCGTCGAGCCAGACCACCCAGAATGTCGAAGCGGTCGCGGCCGGTTCGGAGGAATTCGCCGCTTCCATCGAGGAATTGAGCCGTCACGCGCTGCAGGCGAAATCGTCCGTCGACCTGGTCGTCTCCCGCGCCGAGGAGGCGGCCGCGATCGTCGTGGGCCTCACCGGCGCCGCCGACCGGATCGGAGCGGCGGTGAGCCTGATCCGTTCCATCGCCGACCAGACGAATCTGCTGGCGCTGAATGCCACCATCGAGGCGGCCCGGGCCGGGGCGGCCGGCAGGGGCTTCGCCGTGGTGGCCGCCGAGGTGAAGGCCCTCGCCGGGCAGACCGCAAAGGCGACCGGAGAGATCGGCACCCAGATCGCCGCCGTGCAGGCCGAGACCGCGCGGGCGGTCGCGGCGATCTACGGGATCGGTGGGACGATCGAACAGCTGAGTGCGCTCTCGCTGAGCGTGTCGTCAGCCGTGACCGAACAGGCGACGGTGACCCGCGACATGACCGAGAACATGCAGGCCGCCGCGCAGAGCGTCGCGGCCGTTCACGCCGCCATGGCGGAGATCGCGGCCTCGGCGGCCGTCGTCAACACGTCGGTGCGGAAGGTCTCCGAGGCGGCCCGCGCCCTGGCGTGAGCGACCCGGCCGCGCGTCAGGCGGCGCGGACCGCGACCGATTCCGCCACGGCGACCCGGTCGCGCCCCCCCTCCTTGGCGGCGTAGAGCGCCGCATCGGCCCGCTGCATCAGCGCATCGAACGCGACCCCGGGCCGGGCCTGCGCGATCCCGATGCTGACGCTGACGCTGAGGCCCGGCAATTCGGGGACGTGAAGCTGCGCGAAGGTCCGGCGCAGTTCCTCGGCCCGACCGAGGGCCTCGGCGGGCGAGACGTCCGGCAGCAGGCAGGCGAATTCCTCGCCGCCCAGGCGGCCCAGCAGCGCCTCCTTGGGCAAGAGCGACGTCGCCATGGCGCAGAAGCCCATCAGGACCGCATCGCCGACCCCATGACCGTAACGGTCGTTCACCGCCTTGAACCGGTCGAGGTCGAACAGCAGCAGGGCGACGTCGGGATACTCGGCCATCGCCCGCTCGGCGGCCCTGGTGAAGGACCGGCGGTTACGCACCCCGGTGAGGGCGTCCGTGGACGCGGCGATACGCTGCTCGCGCTCGGCCCGCTCCTTGACCAGCGCCATGAAGGTGAAGGCCGAGGCGATGGAGAACATCAGAGTGACGAAGCACAGGATCGCCACCCAGGGAGAGGCGAGCGGGCTCAGGCCCGGCTGCGGCGGCGCCATGACGGTCGCGGGGATCCGCAGGACGTAGAAGGCGCTGTGCAGGCCGAGAATGGTCGCGGCCGCGATCCGGGAGGCGAGTTGCTCGGCGCGACCGCGCCAGATCTCCGCGGTCGCAGCGCCGCAATAGAGGGCCGCCACGGTCGAGGCGTAGAGGATGCGGGCCTCGATCGCGGCATAGAAGGCCGGGATCAGACACAGGACGCACCATCCGAGGGCACCCGCCATCGCGACGCCCGTCCGTGGCTCGCGATGCTCGAAGGTACGGACTCCGCTCCAGATGAGGCCGTAGGCAGTCAGCACCACCGCGTTGGCCAAGCCCACCGAGATCAGGTCGGGGATCTGATTGCGCAACGCGAGGCCGGCCGACCCGGCCGCCCCGACGAGGTGCGCCGTGCCCCAGAGGGCGAGCGTCCGGGATCCGGGAGCCTGCCGCCATGAGGCCATGAACAACACGCCGACCAGAAAGGTCGTCGCCGCGCTGACGACCAGCAGAGTCGCGGGATCGAGTTGCACGGACGACTGTCGATCCTCGGCTCGAACGATGGCGCCGTCCCATCCCGGCATTGCTGGGGGAACGGCTCGGCATCTCAATCTATACTAATATCGCAGGCTAGACATTACAATAAGTTAGCTTGGCGGCATCACTCGCTCGTAGACGAGCTAGTACACCGCCAAGATCCGTTGGCCGGGGCCACCGTCAGGCGCGGTGGATCACCGGCACCGCGGGCGCCCCCTCCCACTCGGTGTTGGCGGGGATCGACTCGCCCTTCATGACGATGGTGAGCGGACGCAGGCGGGCGAAATCGCCGACCTTCGTATCGTACAGCACGGTCGAGAACGCGCCCACCGAGACGCCCCGGCCGACGACGACGCGGCCGATCTTCATGATCCGATCCTCGTACAGGTGCGTCTGCAGCGCCGAGACCCGGTTGATGGTGGCGTAGTCGCCGATGGTGACGCAGTCGAACTCGGTGATGTCGGTGGTGAGCATGCACACCCCCTTGCCGACCTTCACCCCGAACAGCCGCAGCACCCAGGGCAGGAAGGGCGTGCCCTGGAGATGCTCGAGCAGCACCTTGCCGGCGAGTCCCCAATAGGCCACGGCGATCGCCTCGGTGCGCATCGCCCACCACGACCACATCGGCTGCATGCCGGGCTTGTAGACGCCCATCAGCAGCCATTTCATCGCGATGACGGCGGAAGACTGGATCAGCGCGATGGCGACGCTCGCCGCGACGAAGCTGAAGGCCAACCCCCACCAGTCCTGCTCCAGGATGGCCGGGTAGAAGTACCAGTCGATCACCGTGATCGCGAGGGTGATGTAGAGCATCGGCGAGAACGAGGTCGCGAAGGCCTCGAACACGCCGCGCCGGATCTTCGGCCAAGCGCCGGGCTCGTAGGTCTGGGCGGTCGAGCCGAGATCGACCTTCTGGCGGGCCGGCAGCCGGATCGGCGGGGAGCCGAACCACGTCTCGCCGGGGCTCATGGCGGCATTCTCGGGCGGCTTCGACTTGATGCCGATGAGCACGTCGTCGGGGATGACGGCGCCCGGCGGCACCACGGCATCGTTGCCGACGAAGACCCGCGCCCCGGTGCGGGTCGGCTCCAGGTGCATCCAGCCGCGCCGGATCTCCTCCTCGCCGTACACCACCTCGTCGGCGACGAAGTTCTTCGCGCCGACCTCGGCGAGATCGTAGCGGCCCGCGAGGTTGGTCGAGATCTCGGCGCCGTGGCCCATATTGGCGCCCATCAGCCGGTACCAGGCCCGCATGTAGACGGTCGCGAACAGCGACGAGAGCGTCTCCAGGGTCACCTCGACGGCGAGCGCCAGCGACCATTTCCGCAGGTAGAACAGGGAATGGACCGAGTAGGTGCCCGAGCGCGTCCGCGGCAGCACGATCCAGCGGATGCCGGCGATCAGCAGCACCGTGCCGGCGGTCATCAGCATGGCCGTGGGCCAGGTGAGGATCGGCAGGTACCAGTGGTAGTCGACGTCGGTGATGTCGGAGAACGAATCCGAGATCTGGTCGAAGATGAAGAAGGCCGGGAAGATCGGCAGCAGGCCGACCGCGGGGATCGCGCCGAGCAGGACGACATAGGCCGCCATGAAGGCGCTGCGGCGCGCGAAGGAGGCCTCGGCGGGCGCGGGCAGGTCTGAGGGGTCCGCCATCCCGACCTTGCGGCCGGGTGAACCGTCCCAGCGCTCGGCCGCCCCGACCCGCGAGCCCACGGGGATCGTGGTCAGGTCGGCGATCTCCGCCTGCGGCCCGATCACCGTGTCGTGGCTGATGACGCAGGAGGTTCCCACCGCCGCATCCGCGCCGATCTCGACCCGGCCGATGACAAGCTCGTTGCCGACGATCTCGGCGTTGGCGATGACGAGGCGACCGCCGAGCGACGCGCCGTCACCGATGGACAGGAGGTCGGGCGCGCCGATCTCGATGTCGGAGATCAGGGTGTCACGCCCGATCCGGGCGCCCATCAGCCGCAGGTAGATGGCGATGGCCGGCGAACCCTGGAGCCACTTCACGTGGACCAGCGGGGCCAACCGCTGCGCGAGCCACCAGCGGTAATAATAGGTGCCCCAGAGCGGATAGCGGCCCGGCTTGGTCCTGCCGAGGATCAGCCACTTGCCGGCCACCGCGGCCACTGCGGTCACGCCGTTGATCGCCACGTAGACGAGGAGCAGCACCCCGAGTTCGGCGAAGAAGCTGAGACCGCCGCCGGTGAGCAGCAGGTAGGTCACGAACATGCCGAGCCATTGCGCAGTGGCCAGGGCGATGACGAAGGGCAGCGCGACGAGTTGCGCGAGGCCGCACAGCGCCCGGCGCAGCAGCGGCGGCGGTTCGAAGCTCAGGTCACGGGTCGCGGCCCCGGCGCCCACCCCGCCCGTGCGGGCGATCAGCGCGTCCGCCATGGCCCGCATCGTGCGCAGGGCATAGACGTCCGGCAGGGTGATGCCGGCGAGCGGCGGGTTCTCGCGCACCGCCGAGACGAAGCGGGCGGCGAGCAGGGAATGCCCGCCGAGATCGGCGAAGAAATCGCCCTCGAGGGCGATCGGCTGGTTGCCGAAGACCTGCTTGGCAGCCGCGACGAGGGCCGCCTCGGTCTCGTTGGCGGGGGGCTCCTGCTCGCCGTCGGCGGCCACCACCGTCAGCGGGGCGATCTTCAGCGCCTTGCGGTCGACCTTGCCGGAGGTCAGGCGCGGGAGCGTCTCGGCCACCTCGAAATGGCCGGGCACCATGTAGGGCGGCATCTGCCCGGCAAGCGTCCGGCGCAGGGCCGCGGCGTCGATGGCGCGGCCGCGCTCCGGGATCAGGAAGGCGACGAGGCGGTCGACGCCGTCGTCCTGCCGGAGCACGACGGCGGCCTGGTTGATGTCGGGCACCGCCCGGATCCGGGACTCGATCTCGCCCAGCTCCACGCGGAAGCCGCGGATCTTCACCTGGTCGTCGATCCGGCCGTGGAACACGATCCGGCCCTCGGCATCGAGGGAGACCGCGTCGCCCGAGCGGTAGAGCACCGGATCGGTCCCGTCCGACGCGAAGGGGTTGGCGATGAACTTCTCCGCCGTCAGCTCCGGACGGGCGAGGTAGCCCCGCGCCACGCCGGGGCCGCCGATCAGCAGCTCGCCCTGCTGGTCGCGGCCGAGCAGGGCGAGGTCCTCGCCGGCGACATAGACGGAATAGTTCGGGATCGGGCCGCCGATGGTCACCGGCTCGCCGGGCCGCATCTCGGCGGCGGTCGCCACCACGGTGGCCTCCGTGGGCCCGTAGGTGTTGAACAGCTGGCGCCCGCCCGTCGCCCAGCGGGCGATCAGCGGCTCGGGCAGCGCCTCGCCGCCGAGCAGGACGAGGCGGACCCGCGGCAGGTCGCCGGAGATCATCGCCAGAAGCGTCGGCACGGTGTCGAGCACCGTGATCCCCTCCGCCTCCAGGATGCCCGGCAGCGATTCCAGGTCGCCCATCATGGCCGGGCTCGCCACGAACAGGGTCGCACCCACGAGGTACGGGACCCAGATCTCCTCCATCGAGAGATCGAAGGCCACCGAGGCCCCCTGGAACACCACGTCGTCGGCGCGCATCCCGTAGAGGGCGTTCCCCGACCGGAGGAAGTGGCAGATGTTGGCGTGGCTGATGACGATGCCCTTGGGCACGCCGGTCGAGCCCGAGGTGTAGATCAGGTAGGCGGGATGCTCGGGCGTCAGTCCGGCGGCGCGCGGGTCCGGCTCGGGCGCATCGGCGGGCGTCCCCGCGTCGAGATCGGCGGGCGTCAGGGCGGGCGTCCCGTCGGGCGCCGCGGCCGCCAACGCCGGCGAGACCAGCAGCGCCTTCGCGCTCGCATCGGTAAGGCACACGCCGACCCGATCGGCCGGCGCCTCGGCGTCGAAGGGCAGCCACGCCGCCCCCGACATCGTGATGCCGATCTGCGCCACGAGGAGGTCCGGGCCGCGGGCCATCCACAGGCCGACGACGTCGCCGGGGCCGATGCCGCGATGGGCGAGGCCGGCGGCGATCCGGCCGGCCCGGGCGGCGACCTCCGCGTAGGTCAGGTGCGGGTGGACGCCGCCGGCCGCCACGTGGGCGCCGTCGACGAGGCAGGGATGGTTGGGCCGGGTCTCGGCGGCGTGCAGGAAGATCTCGGCCAGGACCTCGTCGCGGATCAGGTCGGGCCGGTGGTCGCCGCGCAGGATCGCCGCGTCCCCGGGACGGTCGCGCTCCCCGGCCACCGGGCCGGGCCGGGTCTTTTCGGCGACGTCGCTCATCCGCTGCTCCGCTGGCCGGCCGCTCGAGCCGGCGCCTCTCCTGGCCGCCGCCCTATAGCCTGCCGATCATGCCGTTATCGAGGCGGCCTTGCACTGCGCAGGCGCACGGGATCAAGCCCAGCGCCAGCCACCGGGCTCGAGGATCAGGACCTCGCCCTGCCGGATTCCGAGGCGGGGCGCGGCGTAGATGTCGAGATGACCGAGGGCGACGAGGGCCGCCCGGGCGACGCCGCCATGGGCGACGACCACCGTATCCCGCTCCAGGGCCGCGATCATCGGGCCGACGCGCTCGACCAGGGCGGCGTAGCTCTCGGCGCCGAGGCCGGGCGGGCGGTAATGCCAGCGGTCCCGGTCGCGGCCGGCCGCCCCCGCCGGGTCGCGGCGGCGGATCTCCGCCCAGGTGGAGCCCTCCCAGCTGCCGAAACCGATCTCGCGCAGGCGCGGATCGGTGCGGTACGCCGCCGGCGGCAGGCCGAGGGCCGTCCGGAGGATCTCCATGGTGCGCCGGGTGCGCTTGAGCGGGCTCGCGACGAAATCGGCCTCCGCCAGCGTCGCCCCCGCCACCGCGGCGAGGCGTTCCGCGACGGCCGCCGCCTGCGCCTCGCCCTGGGCGTTGAGGTCCGTGTCGCGCCCGCCCTGGAGGCGTCCCTCGGCGTTCCAGGCGGTCTGGCCGTGCCGGATGAAGTAGATCGTACCCAACCGTCTCAACCCCGTCCTGCGCAGGAATCCGGAACGGCCTGGATCGCCGGCCGTTCTCGCCGTCGGTCGGCAATATCCGGATACAGGTCCTGCCCCATGTCCAAGAAGCACGGCAAGCATCATCGCGGCCACAAACGTCCCGATGACATGACAGGTGAGGCAGACCTGCATGGATCGCCCCGGCCGCCCCGCCCATCGACGGCCCGCTGGGCGGGTTCCGCGGACACGATCGCCGGGACCGTCCCGGCCGCCCTGGACGGCCACCGCCAGATCCCCATCCTCGCCGCCCCGGGCATCGTCACGGTGGAGCCGGGCGCGGCCTTCGACCTCTCCGCGGTGGAGGCCGACGCCGATGGCGGCCTGGATAAGGCCTGGGCGAAGGAGGCCCTGGCCGGGGAGCGGGCGCGCATCGTCGCCCTCCAGGAGCGCCTCTATGCCGAACGCGCCCGCAGCCTGCTGCTGGTGTTCCAGGCGATCGATACCGGCGGCAAGGACGGGACGATCCGCTCGGTCCTGCAGGGCGTGAACCCCCAGGGCTGCACCGTGGCCTCGTTCAAGGTGCCTTCGAGCGAGGAACTCGATCACGACTTCTTGTGGCGCTACCACGCCCGCGTGCCGGGACGCGGCATGATCGGGGTGTTCAACCGCAGCCACTACGAGGACGTGCTGGTGGTGCGGGTGAAGGGCCTCGTGCCGGATGCGGTCTGGCAGAGCCGCTACGGCCGCATCAACGACTTCGAGCGCCTGCTCACCGAGTCCGGCACAACCGTGATCAAGTTCTTCCTGCACATCTCCCGGGCCGAGCAGAAGAAGCGCCTCGAGGCCCGGATCGCCGATCCGGAGAAGCGCTGGAAATTCGATCCCGCCGATCTGGTCGAGCGGAAGTCCTGGGACGCCTACCAGCAGGCCTTCGCGGACGCCCTCGGCCGCTGCTCGACGCCCCATGCGCCCTGGCTGGTGGTGCCGGCCAACCACAAGTGGTTCCGCAACTACGTGATTGCCCGGACCGTGGCCGATACACTGGAGGCCATGGATCCGCGATTCCCGGAGGCCTCGAAGGGCATCGCGGATCTCACGGTGCCCGACTGACGGGGGGAGGCCCGAGATGCTGGTGGTTCGGGAAATCGCGGTCTCGGGCTACCGCTCGCTGCGGCGGATCAGCTTCCCGGTCGATCGGCTGTCGGTCTTCGTCGGGGGCAACGGCACGGGCAAGACCAACCTGTACCGCTCGCTCGAGCTCCTGCAGGCGGCGGCCCGGGGTACGCTCACCCGCGATCTCGCCGCGGAGGGCGGGATGGACTCGGCCCTGTGGGCGGGTCGCCGTCGGCAGGGCGAGGCCGCGCGGATCTGCCTGTCGGCCACACTGCGCCACGACGGCACCGGCCAGGACTTCCACTACGCCGTGGAGGTCGGGCTGGTGCAGCAGGCCGGCGACTCGATTTTCGGCGCGGCCTTTCGGAAGGAACCGCAGGTGAAGGCCGAGCGCCTGACGGTCCGCACCCGCGGTCGCACGGCCGTACTCCTCGATCGCGACGGGCGCAGCGGCTTCGTCCGCGACGAGGCGGGCGCCAAACGCTCCCTTGGCGGGGATCTGCTGGCGACCGAGACCGCGCTGGGCAGCCTCCTCGACGCCACAGGGCTTCCCGAGATCGCCCTGGTCCGCCTCGCCTTGGCGGGATGGCGCTTCCACCACGATTTCCGGACGGATGCCGATTCGCCCCTACGCCGGCCCTGCCTCGCGGTGACGACGCCGACGCTGGCCTCGGACGGCTCGGACCTCGCCGCCGTCTTCGCCACCCTGGCGCATATCCGGCAGGACACCGCCGAGATCGACGAGGCCGTCGACGCCGCCTTCCCGGGTGCGGGGCTCGTCATCCCCGAGCCGGGCCGTCACGCCAGCTTCGGCCTGCGCTTGCCCGACTTCCCCGTCCGGATCTTCGATCCGCCGGAACTATCGGACGGCACCCTGCGCTACCTCGCCCTCGCGGGCGCCCTGCTCGGATACCGCTTGCCGCCGTTCATCGCCCTGAACGAGCCCGAGACCAGCCTGCATCCCGATCTCATGGATCCGCTGGCGCGGCTGATCGCGCGGGCCGCAGAACGCACCCAGGTCTGGCTCGTGACCCATTCGGAGCGGCTGGCGGCGGGGATCGCGGAGCACGGGCGCGTCCGGCCGCGCACCGTCATCAAGCGTGACGGCGAGACCTGGATCGACGGGCTCAAGCTCTCGGGGGACTTCGCCGACGCGGATGAGGATTGACCCCGATCCGATCGGATCGTGCGAAAAGCCGTCTGGCCGCGCGCGGCGCGTGCGGTGACGGAGCGCGCCTCAATCCTTGTCGAGGGTGAGGTCCGGGGCCTCGGGATTCTTCATGCCGACGACGTGGTAGCCGGCATCCACGTGGAGGATCTCGCCGGTCATGCCCGCCGCCATGTCGGAGACGAGGTAGGACGCGGTCTCGCCGACCTCCCCGATCGTCACGGTCCGGCGCAGGGGCGCGTTGTACTCGTTCCACTTCAGGATGTAGCGGAAATCGCCGATCCCGGAGGCAGCGAGAGTCTTGATCGGGCCCGCCGAGATCGCGTTGACCCGGATGTTCTTCGGGCCGAGATCGGCCGCGAGGTAGCGCACCGACGCCTCCAGGGCCGCCTTGGCCACGCCCATCACGTTGTAATGCGGCATCCACTTCTCGGCGCCGTAATAGGTCAGCGTCACGAGGGAGCCGCCCGGGCGCATGATCTTCTCGGCACGCTGGGCCACGGCGGTGAACGAGTAGCACGAGACCAGGAGCGACTTGGTGAAGTTGTCCTCGGAGGTCTCGATATAGCGGCCGGTCAGCTCGTCCTTGTCGGAGAAGGCGACGCAGTGGACGACGAAATCGATGCCGTCGGGGAAGACCTTCGCGGCCTCCGCGAAGACCGCGTCGATCGTGGCCGCCTCGGTGACGTCGCAATGCCCGATGACGTGGGCGTCGAGCTCCTTGGCGAGGGGCTCGACCCGCTTGCGCAGGGCATCGCCCTGATAGGTGAAGGCGAGTTCGGCACCGTGGGCGCGGGCGCTGCGGGCGATGCCCCAGGCGATCGAGCGGTTGTTGGCGACCCCGAGGACGATGCCCCGCTTGCCCGCCAGAAGGCCCTGCCCGTGTTCCGCCATGATCGATCCCGAAGCCGCGCGACCCCTTTCGGGGCCGGGGGGCCTCCTTAGCGGAGGCGGCCCGGCGACGGAAGTCCGGGGCGACACCGAGCGCCGTCAAGCCGGCCTCGGTGTCCGGTTCGCGAGGCCGTCAGGCCGCCTTGGCGGCACGCCGGCTGCGGGCGAAGTCCGCCAGGGCCGCATCCTCGCCCTCCGGCAGGACGATCGCCGTGGTGGCGAACAGGTCCCCGGGGGTGCCGTCCTTCTTCGGCAGGCCCTTGCCGCGTAGGCGGAAGGTGCGGCCGGAACTCGTCATCGCCGGGATCTTCATCTCGACGACGCCGGTGAGCGTCGGCACGCGGATCGTCCCGCCGAGCACGGCATCCTCCAGGGGAACATCGACGGTGGTGCGCAGGTCGGCCCCCTCGACGGTGAAGCGCGGATGCGGGCGGATCCGGATCGTCAGCAAGGCGTCGCCCGGCTCACCCCGGAGGCCGCCGCTCTGGCCGAGACCGCGCAGCCGGATGGTCTGGCCGTCGATCACGCCACGGGGGATCATCACGTCGACCTCCCGGCCGGTGGGCAAGGCGAGGCGCAGCTTCTCCTCGCTGGCGACCTGCTCCAGGGTCACCGATAGCTCTGCGGCGACGTCTTCGCCCTTGGCGGGCTGGCGCTGACCGCCCGGTCCGGCCCCGCCGGCGCGGAAGGCCTCGCCGAAGATGTGCGAGAAGATGTCCTCGCCCATCCCGCCGCCGCCCATGCCGCCGCCGCGCTGGGCGCGGGCCATGTGCTCGAAGTCGAAATTGCCCCCGCGGCCGCCGCCGAAGCCGCCGAACCCCTCGAAGCCGGTCGCGCGCGGCTTGCCCTCGGCATCGATCTCGCCGCGGTCGAACTGCTTGCGCTTCTCGGCGTCGCCCAGGATCTCATAGGCCGAGTTCGCCTCGGCGAAACGGTCCTTGGCCTTCACGTCGTTCTTGTTGCGGTCGGGGTGGAAGTCCTTGGCGAGCTTGCGATAGGCCTTCTTGATCTCGGCCTCGCTCGCCCCCTTGGCCACGCCCAGCACGTCGTAGGGATTGCGCATGGATCTCTTGGCTGTGCGGTTGGCTGTGCGATATCGCTTCGCCAGCCGGATGTGGGATGGATGTTGCATCCCTGCAACGGTCCTGTCGGCGAAAGTCTGCGGGTTCGTGCCGAACGTCAAGCGGCCGATCTCGCCGCGGCTGCGGGCCGGCCCTATCGTCGAAGGCAGCGCCGACCGGCGCCTCCGGCGGGATCGGGCCGGAGGCCGCTCGCGCCGGAATCACCCGAGGCCGGAGAGCCGATGCACTACGCCTGCGACCACCTCCACCTGCGCAGCCGCGACGCCGTCGCGGCCGCATCCTTCTACATCGCGACGTTCGGAGCCCGCGAGGTCAAGCGCGTCGGCACGGATCCGGTGCAGCGTGTCGTGCTCGACCTCGGCGGCCTCGCCGTCTTCATCGAGCAGGCCCCGGCCGAGATCGCGCCCGCGGCGACCACGCCCTGCCTCGGGATCGAGCATGTCGGATTGCGCGTCGCCGACATCGAGGCGGCGATGGCCGATCTCACCGCCCGGGGCGTGACGGTGCGGACCGGCATCACCGAGCGCGGGCCCGGCCTGCGGATCGCCTTCGTGGAGGGACCGGACGGCGCGCTGATCGAGATCCTCGAGCGGACATCCGTCTGATGCCATCGAGCCCCGGTCGCCGGGCATCCCTGGCCGCGGCGCTGATCCTGCTGCTGGTGGCATCCGGGGCGGCCGCGGCGCGTCCGTTCACGGATGCGGCCGGCCGCACGGTCGAACTTCCCGAAAGGATCGGGCGGGTGCTCGCCGCGGGGCCGCCGGCCGTCGTGCTGCTCTACACCCTGGCGCCGGACCTGATGGCCGGCTGGGTGACCGCACCGCATCCCGAGGCGCTGCCCTTCCTCGAGCCCCGGACCCGAACGCTGCCGGCCTATGGCCGCCTGACCGGTCGGGGCGGCACGGCCAATGTCGAGGCGGTCCTGGCCGCCAAGCCCGACCTGATCGTCGATTCGGGGAGCCTCGGGCCGACCTACGCGTCCCTCGCCGACCGGATCCAGGCGCAGACCGGGATTCCCTACATCCTGCTCGACGGCAGCTTCGCGAAGAGTCCGGAAGCCTACCGGCAGCTCGGCGCCGCGCTGGGCCGTCAATCCGCGGCGGATGCCCTGGCGGCCGAGGCCAAGGCTCTCGCCGACAGGGTGGACCGCGCCGTGGCGACGCTCCCCGAGGACCGGCGGCCCCGGGTCTATTACGCGCGCGGCACGCGCGGCCTGGAGACGGGCTTCGCCGGATCGATCAACACCGAGCTGGTGGAGGCCGCGGGCGGCCGCAACGTCGCGCAGGACGGCGGCGGTCGCCTCGGCAACGTCTCGCCCGAGCAGGTCCTCGCCTGGAACCCGGACGTGATCGTCACCCTCGACCCGGCCTTCGCGGCCGGGCTGCGCATTGACCCGCTGTGGCGAACCATCAGGGCCGTCCAGACGGGGCGGATCTACGTGGCGCCGCTTCAGCCGTTCCCGTGGTTCGACGCGCCTCCGGGGGTCAACCGCCTGATCGGCCTGCGCTGGCTGGCGGCCCGGCTCCACCCGGACCTGTTCCCGGAACCGATGCCCGACGTGGTGCGCGCCTTCTACCGGGATTTCTACCACGTCGATCTCGACGGCGATCAGGTCGCCGCCCTCCTCGGACCGAGGCCCCCGGGCGCGGAACCGGACGCGCCGAAATGAGCGACATCCCGGCTGCGGCCGAGGCGATCGGGCTTCGCACCCGCAGACGCCTGCGGATTTCCGCGGCGCTTTTCTCCGGATTGGCTCTGCTGGCGCTGGCCGTGCTCGCCTTGGCGGTCGGCCAATATCCGGTCGCGCCCGCGGACCTTGCCGCAATCCTCGGGCACCATCTGCTCGGCCTGCCCTCGCGCGCGCCGGCGGCGGCGGAGACCGTGGTGATGCAGGTGCGGCTGCCCCGGGTGATCGCCGCTCTGGTGGTCGGCGCAGCATTGTCGGCGGCCGGGGCGACCTACCAGGGCCTGTTCCGCAACCCGCTGGTCTCGCCCGACATCCTCGGCGTGTCGGCCGGCGCAGGGCTCGGCGCCGTGCTCGGGATCTATCTCGGCCTGCCCGTGGCGCCAATCCAGCTCCTGGCCTTCCTGGGCGGGCTCGGCGCCGTCGCCGCGGTCTACGGCGTCGGCCTCGCCGTGCGGCGGCACGATCCGGTCCTGACCCTGGTCCTGGCGGGGGTGGCGGTGGGCGCGGTGCTCGGGGCGGGCATCTCGCTCCTGAAGGTGCTGGCCGACCCCTACAGCCAGCTGCCGGCGATCACCTTCTGGCTGCTGGGGAGCCTGTCCTCGGTCACCCTGGGCGACGTCGCCGCCACCCTGCCGATGATGCTGATCGGCCTCGTGCCCCTCGTCCTGCTGCGCTGGCGCATGAACCTGATGAGCCTCGGCGACGCGGAGGCGCGGACCCTCGGCGTGGAGACGCGGGTGCTGCGCCCGGTCCTGATCGCCGGCGCGACCCTGATCACGGCGGCGGCCGTCGCGATGACCGGCGTCATCGGCTGGATCGGGCTGATCGTGCCGCACATCGCCCGGCTGCTGGTCGGGCCGGATTACCGCCGGCTGCTGCCGGCCTCGCTGGCGCTCGGAGCGGGCTACCTCGTGCTGGTCGACCTGATCGCGCGGAATATGGGAACCGTCGAGGTGCCGCTGGGCATCCTGACGGCCCTGGTCGGGGCCCCGTTCTTCCTCTGGCTGCTGGCGTCCGGGCGCCGGGGCTTCGCGTGATGCTGCTCCACGTGCGGGACCTCGCCTTCGGCTACGGCGGCCGCAGCGTCGGAAGCGGCGTGTCGTTCGACCTCGCCGCGGGCGAGGTGCTGTGTCTCATCGGGCCGAACGGCGGCGGCAAGACCACCCTGTTCAAGACGCTGCTCGGGCTGCTGCCCGCCCGGGGCGGTCGCGTCGTCCTCGGCGGCACCGACCTGTCCCGGCTGTCGCGCAGCGCCATCGCCCGCATGGTCGCCGCCGTCCCCCAGGCGCACGCGGCCTTCTTCCCGTTCACCGTGCGGGAGGTCGTCGTGATGGGCCGGGCGAGCCGGATCGGCCCGTTCGCCGCGCCCGGCCCGTCCGACGCGGCGGCGGCCGAAAAGGCCCTCGACGCCCTGGGGATCGGGCACTTGGCCGACACGGTCTACACCGAGATCAGCGGCGGCGAGCGGCAGCTCGCCCTGATCGCCCGGGCGCTGAGCGGGGAGCCGCGGCTGCTGATCATGGACGAGCCGACCGCGAGCCTCGATTTCGGCAATCAGGCCCGCGTCCTCGGGCAGATCCGCCGCCTCGCCCAGGCCGGCATCGCCGTGCTGTTCTCGACGCACGATCCCGGCCACGCCCTGCTCTGCGCCGACCGCCTCGTCGCCCTGCACGGGGGCCGCCTCGTCGCCGACGGGCCGTCCGCCGCCACGGTCACCCCGGCGCTCCTGCGTCTGATCTACGGGATCGACGTGGTGGTGGCGCCGGTCCCGGGCCTCGCAGCGCCGGTCTGCGTGCCCGTCGTCGACTGACCGCGCTCCGGACCCTCAGGCCGTTCGCGACACCGGCCCAGCATCCGCGTCCGGTGCGGCCCGGAGCGGACCATCGGGCCCGTACACCGCGCCGAGCACCGCCTCGCAATGGAGCCGGACGCGGGCGTGGCAGGCGCAGGCGGCGGCCGAGACCGCCCGGCGATCGACGATCGTGATGCGCCCGCGCTCCGCCCGGAGGAGTCCCTGCTCCTGCAGCATCCGCAGGATCCGGGTGAGGTAGGTCCGCTGGACGCCGAGCATCGCGGCCATCAGCTCGTGGGTGACCGGAAGGGTGTCGCCGCCGGTCCGGTCCTGCAACGACAGCAGCCAGCGGAGACAGCGCTGCTCGATCGGGTGCACGGCGTTGCAGGCTCCGATCAGGAGCAGCTGAGCCAGGAAACAATCGGCATAGCGGGCGAACAGATCGCGGAACGTCGCGGAGCGGCGCTCGGCCTCCCGCAGCCGGTCCGCGTCGAGGCGCAGCACCCGCCCGCGCACCTGCACCAGCCCGCTGACGGCGTTCGGCAGCCGGCCCTGGCCGATGATCCCGCCGACCGCCCCGTCGTGACCGACGCTCGCGGTCTCCGCCATCCGGCCGTCGTGGGTGGCGACGACCAGAGCGACAACGGTCTGGTCACAGGGGAAGATCACAGGGCTCGCGCCGGAGTCAGCCGTGAGGATCGTGTCCCCCCTGGCGACGGTCACCGGTTCCAGATCGCGTTCGATCAGCGCGCGGTCCGAACCCGAAAGCGCGTCGAGGAGCAGGTTGCCGGTGGAGGCGGCAGGTTCGATCGGCATGGGGCGGCGAGATGCGGCAGAGAGGGTCCCGTCGGGACCCTCACGGATGTGCGCCCGTCAGCGTGCGGACTCGCCAGCCATACCCCGCAGGCTGCGCCCTCGAACTAACTTAGGTTTCGTTGCACCCGTTCATCTACTTGTCCGTGCATAGACCCTGCTCCGAGAGTCTCCTGTGTTCGCGCGGATCGCAGTCGGTGGCCAGGAACGAGGCCCAGTCGGACGGGGTCCCGTAGAAGGCGTTGCGGTCGACGTCACCCCGCACGCCCGGGACCCGACCCGTGGAGGTGAACTGCCACAGCATCCACTTACGGTTGACGAACCGCTGCTCCGGCTCGGCCGCGGTGGAGCGCAGCCAGTGCGGATAGTCCGGGAGTTCGCCCTCCAGCACGTCCTTGTGGAAGGTGATGTCGGTGTAGATGATCGGGCGCTTGCCGGTGTAGCGCTCCATCTCCTCCAGCATCTCGGTGACCATCGCCAGGGCCTGGGCCTTGGGCAATTTCTTCGGGCAGGTCTGCGAGTGGCCGTTCCACTCGACGTCGAGGACCGGCGGCAGAGCGGTGGGGTCGTTCGGAACGTTCCGCTTGAACCAGTCCATCTGCTCCCTGGCGGAGCGGCACCAGAACACGAAGTGGTACGCGCCCCGCGGCACGCCGGCCCGCGCCGCGCCGTCCCAGTTGGTCCGGAAGCGCTCGTCGACGTGGTCGCCGCCCTCGGTGGCCTTGATGAAGGCGAACTGCGTGCCGGCGGCCCGGACCGAGGCCCAGTCGACGTTGCCCTGCCACTTCGAGATGTCGATGCCCTGGATCGGGTGGAGCTTGGCCTTGGCCACGCCCGGATGGGGCTTGGCGTCACCCTTCGTCGGGTAGAAGTCGTTGTTGGAGGCACAGGCCGCGAGGCCGGCCAGGATGGCGGCGGCGGCGAAGCGCCCGGCGAGGCGCCGGGCCGGCTTCAGACGGTCGGTCAGACTCCGAGCGACTTCCCCGAACGGCGACCGCGAAAGTTTTGAAATCCGCGACATCAGTGTTTAACCCGCCACCGAAGAAGCGCCACAGACAGGCGTATTCGATGGCCCCGGCGCGGTTAACGGAGCTTTGCGATCATTGCGGCGGAATTCCGGGACGCGTTGCCTGCCCGCGACATACGGCGCCCATCCCCGGTTGGTTCACAGGGGGAGATCCGGCTAAGTCGCGGTCCCGCAACGCGAGTCCGGACACGGCGCCGTGAGTAAGCAACTCTTTACCATAGGCTACGAAGGCTTCGATTCGGAGCGCCTCGTCGGGGTCCTGCGCTCGGCGGGGGTCGCAACGCTGGCGGATGTCCGGGCGGTGGCGAACTCACGCAAGCGCGGCTTCTCGAAGGGTGCGCTGGGCACATCCCTGCGCGAGGCCGGCCTGGGCTACGCGCATCTGCGCAGCCTCGGGACACCGAAATCCGGCCGGCAGGCGGCCCGGGCCGGGGACGCGGCGCTGATGCGCCGGATCTACTGCGAGGAGGTGCTGGACACGGCCGCAGGCCTCGCGGCCCTCGACGAGCTCGCCGCGCTGGCCGAGGGGGCCCCGATCTGCCTGCTGTGCTTCGAGCGCGATCCGGCCGGCTGCCATCGGCGCGTGCTGGCCGAGCGCCTCGCACCGCGCGGCTTCGTGGTCAGCGACCTCTTCGGCTGAGCCGGTCTCAGCGGCCCGACAGGGAAGGCGCGCGCATGCCCAGCGCGCCCGCGAGACGCCGGACGGGGCCGAGGGCGGCCGTCAGACCCAGCGGCGCGGCCTTGCGCGGCGCACGCGGCCGGCGACGGTCGGCATCCGCGACCGGCTCGACCGGCAGGTACAGCGCGTCGAAGAAGGACATCTCCAGGAGCGTGGCGCCGTCGTCGTCGGTGATCACCATCGCCGCCTCCATCAGCCGCGGGTCGCCGCCGTGCTGGCGCATCAGCCCCTGCACGATCGTGCGCGCGGTGGACCGGGCGGCCTCGACATCCTCGACCCACTGGGCCGCCGAGGCCGGGAGCGAAGCGTTGCCGAGGCGGATGGTGAAGTGGGCGCGGACCATGAAGCGCTCCTGGGAGGGGACCGGCGGGGACACCGCCGGCAACGGGTGTCAGGCGGCCTGGGCGTCGTCGACGGCTTCGGCGACGGGTTCGGCGACGGGTTCGGACTTCTCAGCCGCGGATTTCGGATCGAAGGCGTCCGCGAGCAGGACGAGGCGCCGCGCCATGTCCCGCACCTCGTTGAGCGCGATCGACTTCTGGCCTTCCTTCACCGCGCGGGTGATGTCGCTGACCTGCGTGGTGGCGATCCGCTTCAGTTCGTCGGCGAGCTGCTGGCTGGTCATCATCGCATCCGGACTCGGCTTGTCAGGCTGAGCCGGGACCGTGAGGGAACGGGGCTTACCAAGGCGTTTCGCCGGGCCGCGCAGCCTGTGGACAAGAGCGGGATGCGCCCTTCGGCTCACCCCTCCAGATGGCGTGCGGCGATGATCGAGGCCGCCGTGCGGTTCTCCACGCCGAGCTTGGCGTAGATGCCCTCAAGGTGCTTGGTCACGGTCCGGTGGCTGAGCCCGAGGATCTCGCCGATGTCGCGGCTCGACTTGCCGCGGGACAGCCAGAGCAGAACCTCCGCCTCGCGGCCGGTGACCGGGAGGCGCGCCCGGAGCCGCTCGACCCCCGCCGAGAGCGCGTCCCGCGACAGGCGGAGCAGGATCTCGTCCGGCGTGCGGCCGATGAAGCTCAGGGCGTAGGCGAGGCCGTCGCGATCGGTCAGCGTCAGGGGCTGCGCGGCGCCGGCGAGGCATCCGCGCAGCCAGTCGCGCGCCTTGGCGGGCAGTTCGACGGCGCCGGAGCGATCGGCGCCGAGCCCGGCCAGCAGCCGGCCGGCCTGAGGCGTCGACCACAGCACATGCCCGTCCTCCGAGACGGCGAACAGGGTCCGCCCGGCCGTGTCGAGGGCAGCCCGGGCGCTCTGCGCGGCGCGGGCGCTGGCGAGGTGCACGCGGATCCGGGCCAGGATCTCGTCCGGCGCGATGGGCTTCGTGACGTAGTCGATGCCGCCGGCGGAGAGGCCCTTCACGATGTGCTCGGTCTCGCTCAAGCCGGTCATGAAGATCACCGGCACGCCGGCGAGATGCGGCTTGGCCTTGAGCCGCCGGCAGGTCTCGAAGCCGTCGAGCCCCGGCATCACCGCGTCGAGCAGGATCACGTCGGGCGTGATCTCATCCACGAGGGCCAGGGCGAGGTCGCCGCCGACCGCGACCAGCACGGTGGCCCCGGAGCGCTCGATCGCCTCGGTGAGGAAGCTCAAGGTGTCGGGCGAATCATCGATCACCAAGACGATGTCCCGGTTCGGCTGGAGCTTCGGCGCCTCAGCCATGACGGGCGAGCTCCTGCAGGACCGAGAGATAGCGGCGCAGGTCGTACCCTTCGACCAGCCCGCGCATCCGGGCGACGAAAGCGGGCGGCACGGTCGCGTCCTCCTCCATCTGGATCAGCTTGGCCTCGATGGCCCGGATATGCCCGATCCGGCCGAGGCGCAGGAGCTCGCCGATATGCTCGGGCCCGGGCCCCGGCCCGTCCGCGAAGGCCGGAACAGGCTCGGGCTGCGTCGGCGCGGGGCTCTCGGTCCATTCGAGGTGCAGGAGCTTGCCGATCCGCTCCATCACGTCGCGCAGGTCGAAGGGCTTGGCGAAGATGGCGTCGTGGGGCGCGTCGTCGCCGCGAACCGGGCTGATCTCGTGGACATTGGCGGACATCATGGCGATGGGGCCGGTATGTCCGGCCTGCCGCAGGGCCGCGGCCGCCGCCCAGCCGGTCATCCCGGGCATCGCGATGTCGAGCAGGATCAGGTCGACCCCGCCCCGTGCGACGATGGCCAGGCACTCCGGCCCCGAGCCGGCCTCCAGGACGGAGATGCCCTGCGGCTCCAGGATCGCCCGCATCAGCGCGCGGTGGGCGCTGTCGTCGTCGGCGACCAGGACGGTGCGTCGCGCGCCCGCATAGACCCGCTCCGGGGCCGCCGCCGGCGCGGGCGGGACAATCGGTGCCGGCTGGGCCACGGAGGCCAGCATCAGCCGCAGACGCGCCTGCGTGCCGCCGCCCGGCGCCGCCGTCACGGTAATCTCGCCGCCCAGCAATTGGGCCAGCAGGTTGGCGATGGTGAGCCCGAGCCCGGTCCCCGGCGTGCTGCGGGCGGCCGGCGTCGAGCCGCGCTCGAACGGCTCGAAGATCCGCGCGAGATCCGCCTCCGGGATGCCGGGACCGGTGTCGCGGATCGTGAAGATCGCGATCTGGCTCCGGTAGCTCAGGTCCAGTGAGACGGTGCCGGTTTCCGTGAACTTGATGGCGTTCGACAAAAGGTTGAGCAGCACTTGGCGCAGCCGCTTCTCGTCGGTGGCGACCACGGCCGGCAGGATCTCCGGCCGCGAAAAGCGGAACTCCAGCCCCGCCTCGCGCGCCTGGAGCCGGACCATGTCGACCAGCTGGTCGAGAAAATCGGCGAGGCGCACCTCGTCGCGGTGAATCTGAAGGCGTCCGGCCTCCATGCGCGAGATATCGAGGAGGCCGTCGATCAGCCCGGACAGGTGCTGGGCGCTGCGGCGGATCACCCGGAGACCGTTGAGGCGGTGCGCCGGGATCGCCGGATCCGATTCCAGGAGCTGCGCGTAGCCGAGCACCGTGGAGAGCGGCGTGCGCAGCTCGTGGCTGATCCCCACCACGTAGCGGCTCTTGGCCTGGTTGGCGGCCTCGGCCCGCTCCTTGGCCTCCTGCAGCTTGGCGTCGGTGATCTTATGGGCGGCGATCTCCGCCTGGTAGAGCGCGGTCTGGCGCATCGTCTCGGCCTGGGCGACGCGCCGGCTCTCCTGGGCGAGCACGAACAGCCACGCCACCACGCCGAGGATCACCACCAGGGTGAAGAACACGCTGGTCAGCGCCGTGCGCAGGAACTCGCGATTCTCCGGGTGGGCAATCGTCGCGCCCGCATGCACGATGCCGAGGATCAGGCCGATCACCGCGCAGAGCGTCAGCATCACCGCGAGGTAGCGGCCGAGCGGCGCGCCGATCCAGGCTGCGGTCCGGCCCGGCAGGATCCGGGCGGCTACGGCTTGCGCCTGCACCTCCAGCCTTCCGTGCGGCTTGCACAGGTCGCCGCAGCGGGCGTCGAGCGAGCAGCAGAGCGAGCAGATCGGCGCGTCGTAGGCCGGGCAATGGGCCATGTCCTCGCCCTCGAAGGGCAACTCGCAGACCCGGCAGGTGACCTCGGCGGTGCCCCAATCCTGCTTGGGCGTCCGGGCGAGATACCAGCGCCCCCCCGTCGCCCAGGCGATCGCCGGCGCGGCGCCGAAGGCGACGGCGAGGGTGAGCAGCGGCGCGAAGGGCTGCAGGATCGAGCCGAGCCAGCCGAGATAGGCCGCGCCGCCGGCCGTCAGCGCCAGCGCCATGGCGCCGGTCCCCACCGGGTTCACGGCGTAGAGATGGGCGCGCTTGAACTCGATACCCGGAGGCGAGAGGCCCAGCGGCTTGTTCACCGCGAGGTCCGCGGCGAGCGCCCCGACCCAGGCCGAGACTACGGCTCCGTAGAGCGGCAGCGTGCTCTCGATGGTCTTGTCGATACCGAGCTCCATCAGGAGCACCGCGATGGCGACGTTGAACACGAGCCAGACCACCCGTCCCGGATGGCTGTGGGTCAGCCGGGAGAAGAAGTTCGACCACGCGATCGAGCCGGCATAGGCGTTGGTGAGGTTGATCTTGAGCTGCGATACGATGACGAACAGCCCGGTGAGCAGCAGTGCTGCCCGGCTGCCCTCCCCCGTCAGATAGCCGAAGGCCACCGCATACATCCGGGTCGGCTCGGCAGCGTGCTCGGGCGGGACGCCGTGCCCCAGGGCCAGGACCGCGAGGGCGGCGCCGAGCAGGATCTTCAGCATGCCGGGCAGGATCCAGCCCGCGCCGCCCGCCAGGACCGCCAGCCACCAGCGGCGGTCGCGCGGACCTGCCGGCTCCGGCACGAAGCGCAGGAAGTCGACCTGCTCGCCGACCTGCGCCAGCAGCGCCAGCAGGACGCCCGTGGCGAGCCCGAATCGGGCGAGATCGAAGCCGGCGCCGCCGCCGTCGAGGCCCGGGAAGACGGTGAGCGCGCGCAGCGGCCCCGCGCCCTGTGCCGCCACGAAGATCAGCGGGAGCAGGCTCAGCCCGATCCAGATCGGCTGCGTCCAGATCTGGAACCGGCTGATCAGACGGATCCCGTAGACGACGAGCGGGATCACCGCCCCGGCGCAGAGCAGGTAGCCGACGCCCAGCGGCAGCCCGAAGCAGAGCTGCAGCGCCAGCGCCATGATCGCCGCCTCGATGGCGAAGAACAGGAACGTGAAGCTCGCGTAGATCAGCGACGTGACGGTCGAGCCGAGATAGCCGAACCCGGCGCCGCGGGTGAGGAGATCCATGTCGACGCCGTGACGGGCGGCGTAGACCGTGATCGGTGCCGCCGTGGCGAAGATGATCAGGCCGACGACCAGGACGGCCGCCACCGTGTTGGGGAGCCCGGCCGTCAGCGCCAGCGTCCCGCCGATCGCCTCGAGCGCCAGGAACGATATCGACCCGAGCGCGGTCTGCGCCACTTCCAGACTGGACCAGCGCCGCGCCTTCTTGGCGGTGAAGCGGAGGGCGTAATCCTCCAGGGTCTCGTCGGCGACGAAGCGGTTGTAGTCCCGGCGGATCGGGATGATGCGCTGCGGCCCGCTCATGGTGCCGGAGACCCGACGACCCGGCCGCCGCCCATGGCCGGCGCGGCGCATGCGACGCCAACGGGCGCGGGCGCGCGCGAAACATCGAGCACCCGAACGGTGCTCACGCTCTTCGCGCTCCCCGTCACCCCAACCTCAAAGTATTCCGCGGCGATGGTGCACCGCATGCAAGAGTACGGCCATACGCAAAATCGCGTATAGGCCGCACCGCAACCCAGGACCTAGCCTGCGCTCGTCGATCCGCGGCCGCCTCTCAAGGCCCCGGACGCGAACAGGGTCAGGCACATGGCAGACGACACCGAGACCGGCGCCGATCACGGCTTGCGCTCCCCGCTGCGGCGCAGGCTGCTCATGGGACTGGCCGGCGCTCCGGCGCTGGCGCTGATGCCGCGGAATGCCTGGGCGGCGCCGCCGACCGCAGCGGTGAACACCACCGGCCTCGCGGTGACCGACACCGAGGTGACGGTCGGCATCCTGCACTCGATCACCGGCACGATGGCGATCTCCGAGACCGGCGCCCAGGAAGCGGAAAAACTCGCGATCCAGCAGATCAACGATGCCGGCGGCGTGCTCGGCCGCAAGATCAAGATCATCCAGGAGGACGGCGCCTCCGACTGGCCGACCTTCGCCGAGAAGGCCAAGAAGCTCCTCGTCAACGACCATTGCGCCGCCGTGATGGGCTGCTGGACCTCGGCCTCGCGCAAGGCGGTGCTGCCGGTCTTCGAGCAGTATAACGGTCTTCTCTACTACCCGACCTTCTACGAGGGCCTGGAGCAGTCGAAGAACGTCTTCTACACCGGCCAGGAGGCCACGCAGCAGATCCTCGCCGGCCTCGACTGGGTGCACAAGGAGAAGGGCGGCGACAGCTTCTACTTCATCGGCTCGGACTACATCTGGCCGCGCACGTCGAACAAGATCGCCCGCAAGCACGTCGAGAACGTGCTCAAGGGCAAGGTCGTCGGCGAGGAATACTTCCCCCTCGGCCACACGCAGTTCAATTCAGTCATCAACAAGATCAAGCTCACCAAGCCGAAGGTGATCTTCGCCGATGTGGTCGGCGGCTCGAACGTGGCGTTCTACAAGCAGCTCAAGGCGGCGGGCATCGACCTGTCGAAGCAGGTGCTGATGACGATCTCGGTCACCGAGGACGAGATCGACGGCATCGGCGGCGAGAACATCGCCGGGGCCTATGCCTGCATGAAGTACTTCCAGTCGATCGACAACGAGAACAACAAGGCGTTCGTCGCCGCCTTCAAGAAGATGTGGGGCGAGAAGACCGTCATCGGCGACGTGACGCAGGCGGCCTATCTCGGACCGTTCCTGTGGAAGATGGCCTGCGAGAAGGCCGGCTCCTTCGACGTCGACAAGGTGGTGGCGGCCTCGCCGGGCATCGAGTTCAAGGGCGCGCCGGAAGGCTACGTCAAGATCGACGAGAACCATCACCTCTGGTCGAAGACGCGGGTCGGCAAGGCCAAGACTGATGGCCAGTTCGAGATCGTCTACACCAGCCCCGAGCTGATCAAGCCGGATCCGTTCCCGAAGGGCTACCAATAGCCCCAGGCCCGCACACAGTCCGCGCCGCCGCTCACCGGATGGAACGCGGGTCCCCTCTCCCGTGCGGGAGAGGGAGTCCGTCTCGGACTTCAGAACCGGCACCGAACAATCCGCTCGGAGGACGCTCGCCCTCCGCCCCGATCTGCAGCGGAAGACCAAGACATGCTCGGCGACTATTCCCTCGGCGACCTCGGCGCGATCTTCGCCATGCAGGGCTTCGCCGGCCTGATCCTGTTCTCCGTCTACCTCCTGATGGCGCTGGGGCTCGCGATCATTTTCGGCCAGATGGGCGTGATCAACATGGCCCACGGGGAGTTCATGATCCTCGGCGCCTACGTCACCTATCTCTGCTCGACCTTCTGCCAGACCTACCTGCCGGCGCTGTTCCCGATCTACTTCTTCATCGCCATGGGCCTGGCGTTCCTCGCCTCCGGGGCTTTGGGCATGCTGGTGGAATGGGGCCTGATCCGGTTCCTCTACAAGCGTCCCCTCGACACGCTCCTCGCCACATGGGGCCTCTCGCTGATCCTCCAGCAGGCCTACCGGTCGATCTTCGGTGCCCGCGAGGTCGGCGTCGAGCTGCCGTCCTGGCTGATCGGCTCGGTGCAGGTCACCGACACGATCGAGATCCCAATCAATGGCCTGTTCGTCATGGCCGTGACCATCCTGATCACCGTCTGCGTCGCGCTGCTGATCTTCCGCTCGCGCTTCGGCCAGCAGGTCCGCGCCGTGATGTCGAACCGCGCCATGGCGGGCGCCGTGGGCATCGATACCGAGAAGGTCGACCGCTACACCTTCGGCCTCGGCTGCGGGATCGCGGGGATCGCCGGCTCGGCCTTCACGATGATCGGCTCCACCGGGCCGACCTCCGGCCAGCTCTACATCGTCGACACCTTCCTGATCGTCGTGTTCGGCGGCGCCGCGAGCCTCTTGGGCACCATCGCGTCGGCCTTCTCGATCTCCCAGACGCAGTCGACCCTGGAGTTCTTCCTCTCCGGCTCGATGGCCAAGGTGATCACCCTGCTCGCGGTGGTCGGCATCCTGATGCTGAGGCCCCAGGGCCTCTTCACCCTCAAGGTCCGGCGCTGAGGATGTTTTCCCGATGACGAACCCGGTCCAGACCCTCACCAAATCCGTCACCGTCAACGACAACCCGTTCATGAAGCCGGTGGAGTGGCTGAGCCTCTTCCTCCTGGCCGGGGTGATCCTGGTCGTCCTGCCGCTGATGCTCGACGGCTTCCGCCTCAACCTCGTCGGCAAGTACCTCACCTACGCGTTCGTGGCCCTCGGGCTGGTGATCTGCTGGGGCTATGCGGGGATCCTGTCCCTCGGCCAGGGCGTGTTCTTCGGCCTCGGCGGCTACGGCATGGCGATGTACTTGAAGCTGGAGGCTTCGAGCATCGAGAACACCAAGATCCAGTCCACGCCCGGCATTCCGGACTTCATGGACTGGAACCAGATCACGGCGCTCCCCTGGTTCTGGCAGCCGTTCAAGAGCCTGCCGCTCACCATCGTGCTGGCGGTCGCCGTGCCGGTCCTGTTCGCGATGCTGATCTCCTTCGCGATGTTCAAGCGCCGGGTCGGCGGCACCTATTTCGCCATCATCACCCAGGCCATCGCGGCGATCCTGACGATCCTGATCGTCGGCCAGCAGGGCTATACCGGCGGCATCAACGGCATCACCGATCTGCGCACCCTCCACGGCTGGGACATCCGCACCGACTCGGCGAAATTCATCCTGTACTTCGTCAATGGCGGCCTGCTGATCGCCTGCATCCTGGCGGCGCAATACGTGAAGAAGTCGAAGCTCGGCCGCATCCTCGTCGCCATGCGCGACAAGGAGGACCGGGTCCGCTTCTCCGGCTACTCGGTGGCGGGATTCAAGGTCTTCGCCTTCTGCTTCGCCGCCGGGCTGGCGGCGATCGGCGGCGCGATGTTCACCCTGCAGGTCGGGTTCATGTCGCCCTCCTTCGTGGGCATCGTCCCCTCCATCGAGATGGTGATCTACGCCGCGGTCGGCGGGCGCCTGTCCCTGTTCGGCGCCGTCTGGGGCACGCTGCTGGTCAACTGGGCCAAGACCAGCTTCTCCGAGAGCTTCCCGGACCTCTGGCTGTTCGGCCTGGGCGCCCTGTTCATCGCGGTGGTGCTGGCCTTCCCGAACGGCCTCGCGGGGATCTGGCGCGAGCATATCGAGCCGCGCCTCACCCGCCGCGCCAAGAGCCTGCAGGCGCCCGAACCCGCCATCGTCCCGCCCCACGGCGCCCCGGCCGAGTGAGCACGCCATGAACGCCGCGATCCTCCCCTCCCCCGTGGTCGGCGCCGAGGCGGCCCCGCCCGACTACCTCCTCGCCGTCGAGGCGCTCACCGTCTCGTTCGACGGGTTCAAGGCGGTGAACGACGTGTCGTTCTACGTCGATCCCGACGAGATCCGGGTGATCATCGGCCCGAACGGGGCCGGCAAGACCACGGTGCTCGACCTGATCTGCGGGCGCACCAAGGCCAGCGCCGGCTCGATCAAGTACAAGGGCCAGGAACTCACCAAGCTCTCCGAGAGCGCCATCGTGCAGGCCGGCGTCGGCCGCAAGTTCCAGACGCCGTCGATCTACGACGACCTGACGGTGTTCGAGAACCTCGAGATCTCGTTCCCCCGCGGCCGCTCGGTGTTCGGCGCCCTGACCTTCAAGCGCGACGCCGAGGTCCGCGACCGCATCCACGCCATCGCCGAGACGATCTTCCTGAAGGACCAGCTCAAGGAGCGGGCCGAGTTCCTGAGCCACGGCCAGAAGCAGTGGCTGGAGATCGGCATGCTGCTGATCCAGGACCCGGAGCTGCTGATGCTCGACGAGCCGGTGGCCGGGATGAGCGTCGGCGAGCGGATCAAGACCGCGGAGCTGCTCAACCAGATCATCAAGGGCCGCTCGGTGCTGGTGATCGAGCACGACATGAAGTTCGTCGAGGACATCGCCCACCGGGTGACCGTCCTGCACCAGGGCAAGGTGCTTTCCGAAGGGTCGATGGACCGGGTCAAGAACGACCCGAAGGTCATCGAAGTGTATTTGGGACATTGACGATGGCGTCGCTCCAGACCGCGCACTCGGCCCCCGTCCAGGCGCCCCCGCTCGCCACGATCCCATCCGCCACGCCGGCGCTCGCCGTCGAGGACCTGCACGCCGCCTACGGCCAGAGCGAGGTCCTGCACGGGCTCACCTTCTCGGTAGCCCCCGGCGAGATCGTCGCCGTGATGGGCCGCAACGGCATGGGCAAGACCACCCTGATGAAGACCCTGATGGGGCTCGTTCCCGTCAAGGCCGGGTCGATCCGGGTCGAGGGGGCGGATGTCGGTGCCCTCAAGAGCCATGCCCGGGTCGCCAAGGGCCTTGCCTACGTGCCGCAGGGCCGGATGATCTTCTCGACCATGACGGTCCAGGAGAACATCGAGACCGGGCTCACGGTCACCGGCACCCGCAAGGTGCCGCAGGACCTCTACGACATGTTCCCGGTGCTCATGGAGATGAAGGGAAGGCGCGGCGGCAACCTGTCGGGCGGGCAGCAGCAGCAGCTCGCCATCGCCCGGGCGCTGGCGAGCCGCCCGAAGGTCCTGCTTCTGGACGAGCCCACCGAGGGCATCCAGCCCTCGATCATCCGGGAGATGGGCCGGACCCTGAAGAAGATCCGCGACGCGCGCGGCCTGTCCATCGTCGTGTCCGAGCAGGTCCTGAGCTTCGCCCTGGACGTGGCCGACCGGGTGATCGTGCTGGAGAACGGCGCCATCGTCCACGAGGCCCCGCGCGACGGCATCGACGAGGCCGCCGTCGCCCGGTTCCTGTCGGTCTGAGGAGCGCGGAATGGCCGATTACGAGATCTTTGAACTCGGCGACTTCGTCCTTCAGTGCGGCAAGACGCTGCGCGCGGCCAAGCTCGCCTACAAGACCTTCGGGACCCTGAGCCCCGCCAAGGACAACGCCATCGTCTACCCGACCTGGTACTCGGGCCAGCACACCGAGAACGAATGGCTGATCGGCCCCGGCAAGGCGCTCGACCCGGACAAGTACTTCATCATCATCCCGAACATGTTCGGCAACGGCCTCTCGTCCTCGCCGAGCAACACGCCCGCGCCCTGGAACGGGCCGCGCTTCCCCAACGTCACCGCCTACGACAACGTCCGCGCCCAGCACCGCCTCGTCACCGAGCATTTCGGCATCGAGAAGTTGGTTCTGGTCACCGGCTGGTCGATGGGGGCGCTCCAGACCTACCACTGGGCGTCGATGTACCCCGACATGGTGCCGAAGATCCTGCCGTTTCAGGGCTCGGCCAAGTGCTCGCGGCACAACTACGTCTTCCTGGAGGGCGCCAAGGCGGCGCTTCAGGCCGACGCCGCCTGGGCGGAGGGCTGGTACACGAGCCCGCCGACGCGGGGGCTGCGCGCCTTCGGCCGGGTCTATGCCGGCTGGGGCCTGTCGCAGACCTTCTACCGGCTCGAGGCCGACATCACCCACATGGGCTACGCCTCGCTGGAGGACTTCCTGATCGGGTTCTGGGAAGGCCTGTTCTACGAACGCGACGCCAACAACCTGCTCGCCATGCTGTGGACGTGGCAGCACGGCGACATCAGCGCCAACGACACCTTCAAGGGCGACTTCAAGGCCGCGCTCGGCGCCATCCGCGCCAAGGCGATCCTGATGCCCGCCTCCACGGATCTGTATTTCCCGCCCGAGGACAACGCCATCGAGGCGGCTGCCATGCCGAACGCGGAGCTGCGCGTGATCGACACGTGGTGGGGCCATTTCGCGGGCGGGCCCGGCACCAGCCCGGACGACATCAAGGTCCTCGACGACGCGCTGAACGAGCTGCTCGCGAGCGGGTGAGATTCGCGCACCGGCGCGCGGATGGGGTCCGCCCCAAGGTTCTAGGGAGCTGGAGACAGAACATGCCCGAGACGCTGATCAAGGTCGATCTCACGCAATCGGCCTACGACAACGACATGGTGCACAACCGCTGGCACCCGGACATCCCGATGGTCGCCTATGTGAAGCCGGGCGCCGACTTCATCGTCGAGACCTACGACTGGACCGGCGGCTTCATCAAGAACAACGATTCCGCCGACGACGTGCGCGACATCGACCTGTCGATCGTCCACTTCCTCTCGGGTCCGATCGGCGTCGAGGGCGCCGAGCCCGGCGACCTCCTGGTGGTCGATCTCCTCGACATCGGCGCAAAGCCCGAGAGCCAGTGGGGCTTCAACGGCTTCTTCTCAAAAAAGAACGGCGGCGGCTTCCTCACCGAGCACTTCCCGCAGGCCCAGAAGTCGATCTGGGACTTCGAGGGCATGTTCACCAAGTCCCGCCACGTGCCGGGCGTGCGCTTCCCGGGCCTGATCCATCCCGGCCTGATCGGCTGCCTGCCCGATCCGAAGATGCTGGAGACCTGGAACACCCGCGAGAAGGCGCTCTACGACACCGATCCGGAGCGCGTGCCGGCGCTGGCTACCCTCCCCTTCGGGCCGACCGCCCATATGGGCCGCCTGAAGGGCGACGCGAAAGACGCCGCGGCGGCCACCGGCGCCCGCACCGTCCCGCCCCGCGAGCACGGCGGCAATTGCGACATCAAGGACCTGTCGCGCGGCTCGAAGATCTACTTCCCGGTCTACGTTCCCGGCGCCGGCCTCTCGATGGGCGACCTCCACTTCAGCCAGGGCGACGGCGAGATCACCTTCTGCGGCGCCATCGAGATGGCCGGCTGGGTCCATCTCAAGGTCGAGCTGATCAAGGACGGCATGGCGAAGTACGGGATCAAGAACCCGATCTTCAAGCCGTCGCCGATCACGCCGAAATACGACGATCACCTGATCTTCGAGGGCATCTCGGTCGACGAGAGCGGCGGCCAGCATTACCTCGACGTCCACATCGCCTACCGGCAGGCCTGCCTGAACGCGATCGAGTACCTCAAGAAGTTCGGCTATTCGGGCGCGCAGGCCTACTCGATCCTCGGCACGGCGCCGGTCCAGGGGCACATCTCGGGCGTGGTCGACATCCCGAACGCGTGCGCGACGCTCTGGATACCGACCAAGATCTTCGAGTTCGACATCAACCCGGGCGCCGACGGACCGACCCAGTTCCTCGACGGCTCGATCCAGATGCCGCTCTCGCCGGATCTGTGATCAGGCCGTCTGCTGCGTGTCGCGCCCGCTTTCATCGGACGCGACCTGCCCCCTCTCCCGTGCGGGAGAGGGTTGGGGTGAGGGACCCGGTCTTTCCGGAGAGGTCGCATCCCTCAACCCTGTCCCTCTCCCGCACGGGAGAGGGAACCCGCGTTTCGCCCGACAGCGGTCTGATCCGGCAGCCTTTCTGAAAGCGTCGCCATGCCCGTCTATGATTACGCTTGCGAGGCCTGCGGGCCCTTCACGGTGATGCGGCCGATGGCCGAGTTCCGCGATCCGCATGCCTGCCCGGACTGCGGCAGCTCGAGCCAGCGCGCCTTCCTCACCGCGCCGCGCATCGCCGGCATGGATGCGGGGCTGCGGGCCGCCCACGCCACCAACGAGCGCAGCCGCCACGCGCCCCGTCGCTCGGGGAGCCACGGGGCCGGCTGCGGCTGCTGCACCCCCAAGAAGGCGACCGCGGCCCCGGCCGCCGCCAAGAGCTTCCCGAAGGCGCGGCCCTGGATGATCAGCCACTAAGTCGGACGCGCATGGCCCTCCCCCCTCTGCGGGGAAGGGTGGCCCTCGCGTCAGCGAGGGTCGGGAGAGGGGAGCGCCGCATCCGGATTTGTCGCGACGGACGCGCGATCCTGCCGCGTCGCGCTGCCCCTCTCCCCCCCTGCTGCGCAGGGTACCCTCCCCCGCAGAGGGGGGAGGGTCACGGCGCGCCTCGGCGCAACAATCCTCAGGAGGACATCACGCCATGATGCACGGAGACATCTCGTCCAGCCAGGACAGCGTCGGCGTCGCCGTCGTGAACTACAAGATGCCGCGCCTGCACACCCGCGCGGAGGTGCTGGAGAACGCCAAGGCGATCGGCAAGATGATCGTCGGCATGAAGAGCGGCCTGCCCGGCCTCGACCTCGTGATCTTTCCCGAATACTCGACCCACGGCATCATGTACGACGCCGCCGAGATGTATGAGACCGCCTCCACGGTTCCAGGCGCCGAGACCGAGGTGTTCGCCGCCGCCTGCCGGGAGGCCAAGGTCTGGGGCGTGTTCTCGCTCACCGGCGAGCGCCACGAGGAGCACCCCAACAAGGCGCCCTACAACACCCTGATCCTGATGAACGACCAGGGAGAGATCGTCCAGAAGTACCGCAAGATCATGCCCTGGACGCCGATCGAGGGCTGGTATCCGGGCGACCGCACCTACGTGTCGGACGGGCCGAAGGGACTGAAGATCAGCCTGATCATCTGCGACGACGGCAACTACCCGGAGATCTGGCGCGACTGCGCCATGCGGGGCGCCGAGCTGATCATCCGCTGCCAGGGCTACATGTACCCGGCGAAAGAGCAGCAGATCGTCATCTCGAAGGCGATGGCCTTCGCCAACAACACCTACGTGGCGGTGGCCAATGCCGCCGGGTTCGACGGCGTCTACACCTATTTCGGACACTCGGCGATCATCGGCTTCGACGGCCGAACCCTCGGCGAGTGCGGCGAGGAGGAGATGGGCATCCAGTACGCGGCCCTGTCGAAGTTCCTGATCCGGGATTTCCGCGCCCACGGCCAGTCGGAGAACCACCTCTTCAAGCTCCTGCACCGCGGCTACACGGGCATGATCAACTCGAAGGAGAACCGGCACGGGATGTCGGAATGCCCCTACGACTTCTACCGGCGCTGGATCGAGGATCCCGACGGAACCCGCGACGCGGTGCGGGCCATTACCCGTCAGAGCGTCGGCACGGAGGAATGCCCGATCGCGGGTATCCCCTTCGTGGGCAAGGGCGAGGGTCCCCCCGACCCGGCACGCTGAACGCCGGTCATTCGATCAGGAGAACCATGGACACGACGCCCCTCGGCCCCACCGCGTTCCGGGCCCCCGCCGTCCTGCTGTCGGGCGCGGTGGACTACGACATGTACCGCGACTTCCGCCGCCAGCTCGGGGCGGCGGCCGACCGCGAGATCGTCGTCGTCGAGCTCACGACGCTCGGCGGCGATCCGGAGGTGGCCCGGATGATGGGCGAGGACATCCGCTTCAACAGCGCCATGGACTCAGATCGGCGGTTCGTCTTCCTCGGCAAGGCGGCGATCTACTCGGCCGGCACCACCTTCATGAGCTTCTTCGCCCGGCCGAACCGATACCTGACCTGCGGCACGCGGCTGATGATCCACGAGCGCAAGATGAACAAGCAGCTCCAGATCGAGGGGCCGCTCACCACCTGCATCGCCTCCGTGACGGCGACGCTCAATGAGATCCAGTGCTCGATCGCGATCCAGAACGAGGGGTTTTCGAACCTGATCCAGGGCTCGGACGTGACCCTCGACGAAGTGCTCGAGAAGGCACCGTCGAACTGGTACCTCGAGGCCGAGGAGGCCAAGCGGCGGGGCCTGATCGAGGCGGTCATCTGAACCGCGCGGGAGGCGCTGCGCCCGGCCATGCGGCGGGGCGGCGAGGGCTCCCCGATGCAGTGACCCGGACCACCGGTGGCACCGCCCGGATCAGGGCGTCGCGGCCGGCTCGGTCAGACGATCGACCGACAGCAGATAGGCGATCAGCGCCCGCTGATCCTCGGGCGAGACGCCCGAACCGGCATCCGCCCAGAAGGCATGCCCCTTGCCGGTGACGCGGGCGATCCGCGCCGTATCCGAGGCCGCGTTGGCGGCGATCACCTTGGCCCGGAGATCCCGGTCCACCAGGGCGCGCAGGCTGTTGGCCGGATCGGGGGCGACGCCCCTGTAGAGCGTGCCCGGGACGCCGAGCTGGCCCTCGGCATCGGGCCCGACCGCCACGCCGGAATCGTGCAGATACGGCGCCGTCCAGGCGAGGCCCACGAGGTTCGGCACCTTGTAGCCCCCCTCCGTGCCCCCCTGCCCCCAGGCGAGCTGCACCTGCGCCAGCGCGTCGCCCGCGAGCGGCACCGGGACGATCACCGGATCGACCGGGACCGGGAACGGCGTGTCGGTGGCGAACATCGTCGGCGGCGACAGGCGCGCCTCCATCTTGGCGCCCGCCCGGGCCCGGGTCGGCTCGGTGCCGATCTCGGCCTCCGGGACGATCCGGTGGTTGGTGAGCGCCGGCCCGGCATGGCAGGTCCCGCAGCCGGCCTTCTCGAACACCGCGCGCCCGGCGCGCACCGTTTCGGGATCCCGTCCGGCGGCGGGCGGGTGCAGCAGGTTCTGGAACGCCGACATGGCGTTGTTGGCGTGGTTGACCGGCTCCCCGGGCACCGAGGTGAACAGGCCGTTGTCGGTGACGTAATTGGTCGCCGGATAGGTCGGCAGGACCGCGTAGCTGTTCAGGCCCGGCGAGGCCGGGGTCGGATCGACGCTGTGCAGCACCTCGGACGGGCTCCGGCCACCCTCCGGCTTGAAGCGGAACGCCTCCGTGGCCGCGCCGCGCAGCACGATGCCGAGATACGTCTCGGGATCCATGCCGAACAGCCAGGGCGCGGCGGCGGCGAGCTGGGTCGTGTCAGAATTGGCCGCGTGGACGTTGTTGTTCAGCGAGGACAGGCCCGCGAAGGGCCCGATCGCCTCGCGGCCGCTCCAGCTGTAGGGCTCGCCGTGGGCGGAGAAGCTCGACGGGATCGAGGTCGGGTTGGTGACCCGGTCGGCGGAGGAGTCGAAGCTGCCCGGCGGCCAACTCGCCACCTGCACCTTCGTGGCCGCCTCGACGGAAGCGGCGTCCGGCAGCGCCGACCCCGTCCCGGTCGCGCCGGTATGCTGCGGGTCGGCGGAAGGCCGGGCATCGGCCTCCGGCACGCTGGCGTGCATGAAGTAGGCCGACGAGTTCTTCGCGAGCGCCATCAGCAGCCCGGCATTGAGGTCGGTATTGGGCGCGCCCTCCACGACCTTGCCGGTGCCGGGATCGACCGCCGCGTGGCACAGGGCGCAGGTGATGCCCATGCGCAGGTGGCCGCGGTCGGAGAAGGTCTTGATCCCGATGATGAAGGCCCCGCCCCTCGGCACGTCGAGCCCGGTCGGGACCAGCTCGCCGGCCCGGTAGACGCGGTCGCCGATGCGCACGTCCTTGGCCATGGCGACCTGGAGGTTTGTGGTTCCCTGACCGCCGAGCTTCGCCACCGCCAGGGCGACCGCGGTTGGTGTGAGCCCGCCGTCGAGCATGCCCATGACGTCGGTGAGGAAGACCTCGTTGCCGAACGTCTCCTGGTAGAAGGCCTGCCGCCCGCGCTCGACCATGGCAGGATCGATGGCGACCGCGCCGTTCCCCGGCGCGAGGTCCTTCCGTCCGGCCTCGGTCCCGTTGAGCCGGTCCGCCTCCGCGCGCGAGATGCGCCGTCCGAGTACGTCGAAGGCGGTCTGGATCGGGTAGCGGTCCGGGTTGAGCAGGTCCGCCCGGTCGGGCATCGGCGCGTAGCTGAAGCGGCCCACGCTCAGCGTGACACCCGCCGCGACGGTCACGAGTCCGGCGGTGATCAAGATGCGGCGCGGCCAACCCATGAAATCCGAGCGTCCTTCCAGACCCCCGCCCGCGGAGATGCGGACTCGGACGGCCGGGCCATCAACCCCCGGATAAAGCCAGGGTTCATCCTCACTGCCGGGACGGGGTGTCGCGTCCCGGCCGGCGCCGGATCCTCAGATCTGGACCTGCCCGCCATCGGCGAACAGCTCGACACCGTTGACGAAGCTCGCCGCGTCGGAGGCGAGGAACAGCACCGCCTGGGCGATCTCCTCGGGCCGGCCGACGCGCCCGGCCGGGATCTGGCCGGCGAGGTAATCCTTGGTGGCCGCCGCCTGATCGCCGCCGCCGAACAGCGCATCGAGGCCCGCAGTCTCGGTGACGCCGGGGCTGATCGTATTCACCCGGATGCGCCGGTCCTTCAGGTCGAGGATCCAGTTCCGGGCGAAGTTGCGCACCGCCGCCTTGGTGGCCGAGTAGACGCTGAAGGCCGGCGTGCCCGCGCTGCCCGTTGTCGATCCGGTGAGCACGATCGCCGCCCCGTCCCGCAGCAGCGGCAGCGCCTTCTGGACGGTGAAGAGCACGCCCTTCACGTTGGTGTCGAAGATGCTCTGGTAGTGCTCCTCGGTGATCGCCCCCAGCGGCGCGAAGGTGCCGCCGCCGGCATTGGCGAAGACCACGTCGATCTGTGCGTGCTTCTGCTGAACGGCATCATAGAGGCGGTCGATGTCGGCGAGGTTCGCCATGTCCCCGCGTACGCCGGTGATCCGGCCGCCGATCTGCTTCACCGCGGCGTCGAGGGCCTCCTGGCGGCGGCCGGTGATGAACACCGCGGCCCCCTCGTCCACGAAGGCCTGGGCGGCGGCGAGCCCGATGCCGCTGGTCCCGCCCGTTACAACCACAACTTTGTCCTGAAACCTGCCGGCCATCGTCGTTCTCCATCGTTCGGCTTCGTGTGCGCCGCTGGTTGAAGAGATGCCGACGGAACGATGATGCCGGTAGTCGGCAGATATGGCACTCAGCGTTCTGCTGGAGGAACGATGAGCCGCGCCGACCTGAACGACTACGTCTACTTCGCCGAGGTGGTGGCGCATGGCGGCTTCGCCGCGGCGGGCCGGGCGCTGCACCAGCCCAAATCGAAGCTCAGCCGCCGGGTCGCGGCCCTGGAGACGCGCCTGGGCGTCCGCCTGATCGAGCGCTCGAGCCGGCGCTTCCGCGTGACCGAGGTCGGCCAGGGCTTCTACGAGCGCTGCAGGGCGATGATGCTGGAGGCCGAACGGGCCGAGGCGCTGGTCGCGGAGGCGCAGACCGAGCCGCACGGGCGGATCCGCATGAGCTGCCCGACGGGCCTCATCGATATCGTCGGCGCGATCGTGCGCGTGTTCCTCTCCCGGCATCCGAAGGTCAGGCTGCAGCTGGTGGCGACCGACCGGCCCGTCGACCTGATCGAGGAGCGGATCGATGTGGCCCTGCGGGTCCGGCGGGATCTGACCAGCGACGCGTCGCTGACCATGCGCTCGCTCGGGCTCTCGCGCTGGATCCTGGTGGCCGCACCGGAAGTCGCGCGCGGCCTGGGCCCCGATATCGCCAGCCTCGGCGCGGCTCCGACCCTCGGGACCCGCGACGATCCGGGCGAGGCGGATTGGCGGCTGGAGCGGGCGGATGGCCGGGTTTTCACCCTGCGTCACGAGCCGCGCCTGACCTGCGGCGACTTCGCCGCGCTCTGCGACGCGGCGGCCGCCGGCCTCGGGGTCGCGTTCCTGCCCGACCATGCCTGCACCGACGCCATCGCGGCGGGCCGGCTTGTTCCCGTCTTTCCGGAGTGGCAGGGGCAGCCTGGGATCGTGCACCTCGTCTTCACGACCCGGCGCGGGCTGCCGCCGGCCGTGCGGGTGCTGATCGACCACCTCGCGGCGACATTCCCGACGCTGTGAGGCCACGCGTCGTCCCCGCGCATCCGAAGGGCAAAGGTCACGCGGCGCGCCCGTCCACCTGCGCCGTCATTCCGGGCGCCGCAGGCGGGCTCGGACCGGGAGAGGCACGCCGGAGGCGGGCGATCCGGAGCCGCCGCCGGAGCAGGATCCTGGCGCCTCGGCGTGTCAGGATCCCGGGCACCGCTGCGCGGTCCCGGGACGACGGGGCGAAGCGGCCGCGACGCGCGACCTAATAACCCCGAGCCGCGTCGACCCCGTCCGGCACCTGACCGGTCCGGCGATAGGTCCGCAGGTTCTCCGCCACCGTGGCGGCGGCCGAGTCCATGTCGGTGGGCCCCGAAATGTGCGGCAGCACCGTCACCCCGGGATGTGACCACAGCGGGGAGTCCGCCGGCAGGGGTTCGACCCCGAAGACGTCGAGCACCGCATGCGCGAGGTGGCCGGAATCCAGGGCGGCGATCAGATCCTCGGTGACGACGATCGGCCCGCGGGCGAAATTGATCAGCGCGGCGCCCGGCTTCAGGGCCGCGAGGCGTCGAGCATCCACCAGGCCCCGCGTCTCGGGCGTCAGCGGCACGAGGCAGACGAGGATGTCGCACCGGCCGAGCATCGCCGGGAGGCTGTCGGTGCCGTGAAACGTCTCGAGGCCCGGCACGGCCTTCGGGCCGCGGCTCCAGCCGACGACACGGAAGCCCGCGCCGGTGAGCCGCTCCGCCGCCGCGGTGCCGAGCGCCCCGAGGCCGAGCAGTCCCACCGTGGTGTCGGACGGCTTGCGGTAGGCGTGCGGGCGCCAGACCCGATCCCGCTGCTGGCGGGCGTAGGCCGGCATGTCGCGCTGGAGATAATAGGTCCAGGCCAGCACGGCCTCGGCCATGGTGCGGGCCATTTCCCGGTCGACCAGGCGGACGATCGGCAGCGGCCGGTCGAAGGCGCCGACGAGCTTCTCGACCCCGGCCCAGAGGCTCTGCACCCAGACGAGTCCCGGCAGCGCCGCCACCTCGGCCGGATCGGGATTGGCCACGACGGCGACCCGCGCCGCCGCCCGAGCCGCATCATCCATCGTCCGGAACGGGATCAGCCGCTCCTCCGGCATGGCCGCCGACAGGATCCGCAGATACTCCGCCTCCTGGCCCGGCCCCTTGCACCCGACCAGGGCGATTGCCTCCGCCATCCGCGCCTCCGCACCGTCCCGACGAACCCGTCCACATGCGGACGAAGCAGGCGCTGTGCCTGACGGGATCCGGATCGTCGAGATGGAGTGGGCGAGAGATCGATTGCAGGCGCGGTCAGCGCGCCTCGACCAGCGCCGGGTAGACGAGGCGGACGTTCCGGCGATCTTCGGGGATCGCGGTCTCGGGCCGCCTGCGGACGCTGCCGGTCACCGTCACCACGGGCTCCGTCGGCCGCAGCCGCCAGCGCTCGGCCGCCTGCAGGGCGACGCGCGGCTTGGGCCGTTCGAGATGCCGGTCCGCCCCCTCGGTGGGGACGGTGGCGAGCCCCGCGAGGGTCAGGACGGTCAGCAAGACGAGCCGAGCCCGGGGGCGGCGGGAAAGGGCAGGACGGGAGGACATGGGAAGGGCACCGCGTGGACCTCCCTGTTCTGCGCCGCGCATGTGAAGACGAAATCGAACCGAATCGATTTCCAACCCGTTCCCAACACCTGCCTACAGTCGCGGTAAATGCGCACTGTCCAGGCACAGTAAACGCTTGAGACGGGAGGACACGCGGACATGGCGAGCAAGGTCGAGGGGGGATCCGGGACGCCGGAGCGCGCGGAGATCGGCCGCGTGATCGATACCGACATCTCGGCGCGTCTGGACCGGCTGCCCTGGGGCCGCTTCCACGTGCTCGTCATCGTGGCCCTGGGCATCACCTGGGTGCTGGACGGGCTCGAGGTCACCCTCGCCGGCTCCCTGGTGGGCGCCCTGCGCCAGCCGCCGATGTCCTTCTCCGAGTTCGACGTCGGGCTGGCCGCCTCCTGCTACCTCGTGGGCGCCGTGACCGGTGCCATCGGCTTCGGCTGGCTCACGGACCGGATCGGCCGCAAGAAGCTGTTCTTCATCACGCTGGCCCTCTACCTCGTCGCCACGGCGGCCACCGGCCTGTCGTGGAACATCTGGAGCTTCTGCTTCTTCCGCTTCCTCACGGGGGCCGGGATCGGCGGCGAGTACACGGCGATCAACTCGACCATCCAGGAGCTTGTCCCGGCCCGGGTCCGCGGCTGGACCAACCTCGTCATCAACGGCTCGTTCTGGATCGGCGCGGCGCTGGGCTCGTTCATGTCGATCGTGCTCCTGAAGCCCGAGGTGATCGACCCGGCCTGGGGCTGGCGCGTCGCCTTCTTCACCGGCGGCGCCATCGGCCTCGTGATCCTGCTCCTGCGCACCTGGATCCCCGAGAGCCCGCGCTGGCTCGCGACCCACGGCTACGCGGCGGAAGCCGACCGGGTGGTCACCGGCATCGAGAAGCGCTTCACCGACGAGGGCGTGACCCTGCCGCCGGTGGACGAAAGCAAGCGCATGAAGGTCCGCACCCGCGACCACACCCCCCTTTCGGAGGTGTTCAAGGCTTTGTTCGTGACGAGCCGCAAGGAGACCATGGTCGGCCTCGCGCTGATGATCGCCCAGGCCTTCTTCTACAACGCCCTGTTCTTCACCTACGCGCTGGTGCTGGAACGCTTCTATCAGGTGCCCGGCAACCATGTCGGCTGGTACCTGCTGCCCTTCGCGCTCGGCTCCTTCCTGGGCCCGCTGCTGCTCGGGCGGCTGTTCGACACGATCGGACGGCGCAAGATGATCGCCTTCACCTACGGCATCTCGGCGCTGCTGCTGGCCGGCGTCGGCCTGCTGTTCCGCCTCGACGTGCTCGGGCCGGTCGGCCAGACCGGGGCCTGGATGGTGGTGTTCTTCTTCGCCTCGGCGGCGGCGAGCTCGGCCTATCTCACGGTCTCCGAGACCTTCCCGCTGGAGATCCGGGCGCTCGCCATCGCGGCCTTCTACGCGGTCGGCACCGGCATCGGCGGCGTGTCGGGGCCGCTCCTGTTCGGCAGCCTGGTGGAGACCGGCTCGCGGGACTGGGTCCTGTTCGGCTACGGCCTCGGCGCGGTGCTGATGCTCATCGCGGCAATCGTCGGCGGGATCTGGGGCACGGCCGCGGAGGGCAAGTCCCTGGAGGAGGTCTCGAAGCCGCTGGCGGCGGCCTGAGCGCCGGCCTTCACGGGCCGTCGCCGCCGCGACCGGGGCGCTGCCGTCCGGGCGGCGCCCCGTCCATTGACGGGGCGCCGTCGCCGGTCGCCTCGCCCCGTTGGCGGCGACGGCGCCTGTCCGTCACGCCTCCTTGCGCCAGACCTGCCCGTGGTAGACGAACTTGGCGCCCTCGTTCGCCAGCGCCGCCAGGCCCCGGAAGGCCGGATCGTGGACGGTGATCACGCTGGTCGGGATCTGGCGCATCATGGCGGCGAAGGGCGCCTTCTTCTCGAAGGCGGCGCGGAAGCCGCTTTCCGCGAGCACCTTGAGGATCCGGGGCGCGATGCCGCCGCCGATATAGACGCCGCTGGTCGCCAGGAAGGTCAGCGCGAGATCCCCGCAGACTCGGCCGAGCACCCGGCCGAAAAGCTCGAGCGTCTCGGCGGCATGCGGATCGGTGGCGTTGAGCCCCGCCTCGGTGACGGCGGCCGGCTCGATCTTCCCGTGCGGCTGCCCGGTCCGGACATGGGCGACCGCCGCGTGCAGCCGTGACAGCCCCGGACCCGACAGCACCGTCTCCACGGTGATGCGGTCCTCGACCCGCTCCAAGACGCGCCAGACCTTCTCCTCGAACGCGTCGACCGGGCCGAGATCGGTGTGGCCGGCCTCGGTGGACACGATGGCGAGATGCGCCGCGTAGGGCACCAGCGCCGCCGCGCCGAAGCCCGTTCCGGGGCCCAGCACAACCCGCGCGCCGCCGGGCACGGGCGGACAGGGCCCCACGGGCGTGAGGTCGTGGGGCTCGATATCGGCGGCACCGGCCGCCACCGGGACATAGTCGTTGACCACCACCGCGGCGGAGAGATCGAAATCCGCCGCGATGCGCTGGCCGGCGATCTTCCAATGCGCGTTCGTCAGCTGGATCTCCGGCCCGTCGACCCGGCCGGCGATCGCCAGGATGGCCGAGCGCGGCGAAGGCCCGCCCCCCTTCGCCAGCGACGCCCTGATGGCGCTCGACGGATCGGGATGGTCGGCGGTGGCCTCGTGGGAAAGCAGGCGGGGCTGTTGGCCGGCCGTCTCGATCAGGCCGAACCGCGCGTTCGTGCCGCCGATGTCGCCGACCAGAACCGGAAACTCGAACATCGCAACAAGCCCCTGCTACCTGTCCCGCCGCCGACGGGATCCGCACCCGACGCGGCTTCGGCGCTACATCGGCCCCGCGCCCCGGCGCGGGCAAGTCCCATTCGGCATCGGCCGCCTCTCAATGCGGCGCGATCGTGGTGTCACGCGGCCGGCCGATGACGCCAAGATGCGTATCGCCAAATCCGCTCGCGTATTTGAGACTATAGCCCAGCGCACGATCGAGGCCGATATGGGCGAGCCAGATCAGGGCCAATCCCACGAGATCGGGGTGGCCGAGGCCAGCCGCCAGACACAGGCCGACCAGCGGCAGGGCCAGGAAGTGAGCAAGGTTGTAGAGCACGGCACCGGCCACCGGGCCGGCCGCGTAGCCCAGCATGCTCACGTCGGGGACGAACAGCAGCGCGGCGAAGATCCACCACGATTGCCCGAGCCAGCCATAGACCGACACGGTGCCGGCCAGGATGCAGGCGCCCTCGAGCCGCAGCAGCATCCGCGGCCAGCCGTCGACGGAACGGTTCGACATCGCGGCTCCCCATGATCGGCGCGCAGGACGACGGCCCGGGCCGCGGGCCGACTGGCGAGACGGCTCAAGCCCGCGGAAGCGCGTCGGGATCGATCGCCCCCCCGGCGGCCCAGTCGCGCAGCAGCGCGCGGACGGCGGCGGGGTCGGGCAGGCGGCGGCGGGCGACGGTCTCGCCCTCGCCCACGCGTACCGCGATGCCGCCATCCTCGTTGATCGACGCGAAGGCAATCTCGTCGGTGCGGTCGTCCCCGAAGAAGACAGGTGTCCGGCCGGCATAGGGCGCCTCCGCCATGAAGGCGCGGATCGCGTGCGCCTTCGTCGCCTGCGCCGGGACGATCTCGCCGACCGCCTTGCCGAGTTGCAGGCGGTACGCGAGGCCGAGCGCGTCCGCCGCGTCCTTCACGAGCGTTTCGGCCCGAGCGGCATCGTCGGGATCCGCGAGGCGCCAATGCACCGCCACCGACGCGCCCTTGTCTTCGATCAGGACCCGCGCCAGCGCCGCGGTCTCGGCCTGGAGACGCGCGACCTGCCGGCGCAGATCCGGGTGATCCTCCATCTGGCCCCCCGTGATCGCACCGCCGACCCGGCGCTCGACGCCGTGAAGGCCGGCCGCGTCCAGGCGGGACGGCGTCAGAAAGCCGTCGATCACCGTCACCGGCCGGCCGGTCACGATCGCCAGCGCCCCGTCGAGGCGCGCCCGGAGCCGCTCCAGATCCTCCACCAGCCCCGGCTCGACCTGCACGGCGTCCGGCCGCGGCGCGATCTCGGTGAGCGTGCCGTCGAAGTCGAGGAAGAGGGCGATGTCCATCGCGGGCGATCCCGGGCTCGAGTGTCGGCGACGGGCTAGCACGGGCGAGGCCGACGACAAACGCCGGCCGCGCCGCCCTATCTGTATCCCCACAGGCACGTCACGAGGTTTCCCATGAGAGGATCGCCCTTCCGGCCCGTTCCGGATCCGGTCAGGCCCGGCGAGGAGAGCGTCTGGGACTATCCGCGGCCGCCGCGGCTGGAGCCCGTCCGGGAGCGACTGCGCGTGGTGCTGGGCGGCGATACGATCGCCGAGACCGTCTCCGGCTTCCGGGTGCTCGAGACCTCGCACCCGCCGACCTACTACCTGCCGCCCGCCGACATCGCGGAGGGAACGCTCGTGAATCCGCGGCGCGGCGGGATCTGCGAGTGGAAGGGCCAGGCGGTACTGTTCGACGTGCGGGGCGGCGACCGTCTCGTCCCCGGGGCCGCCTGGGCCTACCCTGACCCGACCCCGGATTTCCGCGCGATCGCCGGCTATGTCGCGTTCTACGCCGGCCCGATGGATGCCTGCTTCGTCGGCGCGGCCCAGGCGACGTCGCAGCCCGGAACCTTCTACGGCGGGTGGATCACGCCCGGCATCGTCGGACCGTTCAAGGGCGGTCCCGGAACGATGGGCTGGTGATTTTCCAGCCCTCCCCCTCTACCTTCCGGACCGCCACGACGAGGAGACCGCATGAGCGCGCTGACCGAGACCGATCCGACCGGCGCCGGGTTCAGCCCGGAAGGTCTCGCCCGGATCGCGCCATGGATGGACCGCCTCGTCGACGAGGGCCGGCTCGCCGGCCTGTCGGTCACCGTGGCGCGGCGCGGCCGTGTCGCCTTCGCGCGCGCCTGCGGGCAGGCCGACCTCGCCCGGGCGACGCCCTTCACCCTCGATACGGTGACGCGGATCTACTCGATGACCAAGCCGCTCACCTCGGTGGCGGTGATGCAGCTCTACGAGCAGGGCTTGTTCCAGCTCGACGATCCGATCTCCCGGGTCCTGCCCGAATTCGCCGAGATGCGGGTCGCCGTGGGCGGCAACCGGGTGAAGCTGGAGACCGAGCCGGCCCGCCGGGCGATCACCGTGCGGGACCTGCTGACTCACACGGCCGGGCTGACCTACGGCTTCATGGAGGCGACCCTCGTCGATGCGCAGTATCGCGAGCACGGCGTCGACTACCTGGCGCGCGAGGGCACGCTCGCCGAGATGACAGCCCGGGTGGCGAAGCTGCCGCTCCTCGCCCAGCCGGGCAGCGCCTGGAACTACAGCGTCGCCACCGACGTGCTCGGCCAGTTCGTGGCCGCCCTGAGCGGTCGTCCGTTCGCCGACTATCTCCGTGAGGCGGTGATCGGGCCGCTGGGCATGATCGATACCGACTTCTTCGTCCGGCCGGAGCTGATGCCGCGCTTCTGCGCCACCTACGCGTATGACCGCGCAAGGCAGCTGCGCCTGTTCGACGATTCCGTAGAGACGGCCTTCGCGAAGCCGCCCGCCATCGCGTCGGGCGGCGGCGGCCTCGTCTCCACGGCCGCCGATTACCAGCGCTTCTGCCGGATGATCCTCAACCGCGGCACCCTCGACGGCACCCGCCTCCTGGGCCGCAAGACCGTGGAGTTGATGCTGTCGAACCACCTGCCGGGCGATCTGGCCGCGATGGGCACGCCGCGCTTCGCCGAGACTTCATACACCGGCATCGGCTTCGGTCTGGGCTTCTCGGTGATGCTCGATCCGGCCCGCGCCCAGATCCTCGGCACGCCCGGCGAGGTCGCCTGGGGCGGCCTCGCCTCGACGGCGTTCTGGATCGATCCCGCCGAGGATCTGTCGGTGGTGCTCATGACGCAGCTCGTGCCGTCTTCGGCTCTGCCGATCCGGCGCGAACTGCGCGTCCTGACCTACGCGGCCCTGGCCGATTGAAGGCCGGTGCCCCTCACTCCGCGGGGGGCGCCTCGGTGGCGGCGGGCTTCTGGGCCGGTTTGGCACCGGCCTTGGCGGTCGGCTTGGGGGCGGCGCTGGCGTACTCCGGATCGGTGCGCGGACCGTTCGGACCATTGGTCGGGCCCGGGAGCTGACCGGGCGCGAGATCGGTGACCTTGGTCCAGGTCTGCGACTTGCACAGGAACGCGATCAGGCAGCCGCGCACCGTCAGCTCGCCGGGCGTGTCGGTCCAGATGGTGACGTCGTAGGATTTGCCGTCCTCGGAATTGTAGATCTTGCCCTCGAAATGGGCGTCCGCGTTCGGCTTCAGGCCCAGGATCAGCTGGTGACCGAGCGACGGCCGCGCCTGCTTCTTGGGATCGGGGTTCTTGAAGTCGATCCGCGGCTCGCCCTTGTCGTTGAGCGGAACCTTCAGCCAAACCACGTAGCCACAGAGCCGGTCGCCCGCGGTCCCGCACTTCTCGAGACGCACGCGCGCCCGGCCGTCCTCGGTCAGGTAGGTGCCGCTGGGATCAGTGGGCGTCTTGGCCTGGGCCGTGCTCGCCAATGCCGAGAGCGCCAGGATTGCGAGCGGCGCAACCCGGCGACCGATCGATGTAAACCGCATACCTGAACTCCCATCCCTCGCGAGTCGTGATGGAGCCTTGACCGCCCGCCCTCGCGTAAACCGCTTTCGCGCGCGGAAAGACCGCTCTCCCCGCGCCATCGCGCCCGCGCCGAGCCGAGAACCGGACGACGTGCGCATCATGCCCGCCCTGTCCCGCGCGAAGTTGTCCGCATCATGACAACCCAACCGCAGTGTTGGGGCGTAATCGGCCCTGCGAAACGGGGGCTCGCGGTCCGATCCGCGTCGGCGGCAGGCTTCGGTCGGGTCAGAGCGCGCCCTGCATGAGCATCACGGCGCGCCAGCGCCCGGGCTTGCGGCCGCCACGCCCGCAAGGATGCGACAGGCGTGAAGCCGAGGCTTTCATGCAATGCAGTCGAGGCGGGAGAGCCGCTGTCGGCGATGATGGCGACCAGAGTTCGGCGGTCGATCTGCTCGCTACCCGCGACCGGGGTCGCAAGCGGGCGGCGCCCGCCGCGGCCCGACCGGGCGCCGTGGATCAAATCCTCGCGGGTCGAGCGGCAGGCGGCGCGCTGGCGCTAGGGACCGGCATCGGCATAGCCCGCAACCGTGTCGGCTCAATCGGCCACGACACGGGATAGCCGCCTCCGCGCAGGACTTCGTAGCCGCGCCTCATTTCCGAGAGCGTCGGCGGCTCCCTCTCGACGCTGGCCGTGCTCGCAGTGACGGCGTCACCGTAGATCGCCGCGATGGCAGAACGATCGGCCCCGGTGGTCGAACGTATCACGTCTGTCACGGCGGCCCGTTAAGCGAAGTCGCCAACCACCGGCAATGGCACGGAGCTATCTCGGGCGGGCACGGCCACCGCAGGCGGGCAACCGTGACGCTGCGGCGGGATGGTCGCTTGGCGACTGATCCCGCAGGCTCGGAGAGCCGGTGGATTACTCGGCGGCGGACATCTCGGCAGTGAAGTGGCCGCACCAGTCTTTGGAGGCGACGACCGGCCAGAGGCCCTTCGACTCCGGGGCGGGCTGGCTGACCGGCGGATTGAAGCGGCAGAGGCCTTCGTCACCCTTTGCCTGGGCGCCGTTGAGCTTGTGATCGTCGAAGAAGCGGCAGCTCTCGCAAGCGGCGTTCGCGGTACCGGCCATCGGGTCTCTCCATCGGCTGACTGGGGGGTGGTGGAACCGTTTCGGGATCGTTCCCCCGACAGTTCTTAATTAGAATAGCTCGAAAGAACGGTCAACGGGCAGGCTTGCGCGGAGCTTGCGTCGGGCCACGCAAGCTGGTGGTGGCCGAAGGCGAACGGGGCAGACGCTGCGACGACGGCTGAGCGGCGGTGTTTCGAGATTCCGGCTGTACCCGCGGAGGTTGCAGCCAGGATTTGGGCTGGCCCCGAGGACGCCCGCGCAACCGGCATCGACTCAGTGCGACCGGGTGAGGTTCGAGAATGCAAAGAGGCCGGATTCTCAGGGAGAATCCGGCCTCGGCAATAGACACTTGTCGAACTAGCGTCGTCGCTACGCGATCCCGTCGCCTACGACGGCATCGCGTGCAGACAGGCTAGCCCTGCTTGGCCTTCTTGTTGGCGTTGTGGTGACCGATGGCGCAGCCAGCGGCAGCGCCCATCTTGCCGTGGCCCGCCATATGTCCGGCAACGCCGCCGACCACGGCACCCTTGAGGCAGCCCTTTGCCTCGGCCGGCGCGCCGGTGAGCAGGGCCGCGATGGCCAGGGCAGAAGCGAAGGCGATCCGGTTCGTCATCGACATGTCTCCTTGCAGTCGACCGGAAACGGCTGCGCGGTCCGACCCGTTCCATTGGGGGCCGGGACCGGGACGCACCTGTTCCGGTTCACCGCGATGGGCGCGGTCAGCGCGCGAGACTCGCCACCAGTCGCACGAGGTCGGACTGGCGTGTCGCGCCGGTCTTGGCGAAAATCGCCTTCAGCTGCGAGCGGGCGGTTGCCGCAGTGATCGCAAACCGCGCTGCGCTCTCCGCGAGCGAGGTGCCAGTCGACAAGGCCAGGGCGAGACGTGCCTCCGCGGGAGTCAGCCGATAGACCGCCTGGAGAATGGTGGAGGTCGGCACCGTCATGGTCCCGGGAACGCTGCAGAGGAGGAGCGTGCTCGCTCCCCCGAACAGGCCGCGGGTCGGTCCGACCAACGGCACGACGTGGATCACGATGGGCGGCGCGTCCTGTCGCGGCACCACCACGGAGGAGATGGGCGGGCGGCCGAAGGGCCGCGCCAGGGCTTCCAGCTGCCGGGTTGCCTCCGGATTGTCCGCAGTGAGGCGACCGCCCGTGAGCTTCAGGTCGCGACCGAGGAGCGCGCCGAAGGCGTCGTTCCAGCGGAGCGCGCGCCCCTCGAAATCGAGGATCAGGGCGGGCCGGTCGATCAGCTCGAAGGCCTGCGTCAGCCCCGCCAGGCGGGCCTGCTCCACCATCGACGTCAGCAGAGCCGCGCGCTGCAGAAGCGGCGACAGGGTGGCGAGGCGCCGTTGCTCGTGTGCCTCGTACGGCCCCTGCTCCACCGTCCGCTGCAGGGACAGGCACCAGAGACGACCCTTCACTGCGAAGCCGATGCCGGCGAACCAGCGCAGGCCGCGGGAGGCGAGCAGATCCTGGTAGAAGGGCAGGCGTGCGACTTCCTCAGGGGTGGTGAAGTCCTGATCGACCGCGATCCCGCGCGTCCGCATGAACGGGATTCCGCGCAGGCGGTGGTCGTCGCGGTGCCAGCCTTCGTCGAAGTAGCGGCGCGATGCGTCGGCGAGCGACGCGGTGCAGAGCGATTCAAGGCTTCTTCGATCGGACCGGAGGAGCAGGGCTCCCTCGCTGCCGGACGCCCGCACGGTGCGCTCGGCCAGATCAGGCCAGCGCGCAGGATCGACGACCGCCTCCTCGAGATCTTCCCGGAACCCTGTCTCAAGGTCGTCGCGCAGGCGAGCGAAGAGATCCGGCCTCACGCCCGCCATGCGGCACGCCCTCCTCGCAACGAACAATGCCGTCCGGCACCGCGCCGCAGAGTTTCGACCCGCAGCTCGGACCGGCTTTCACCAGCGAACTATAAATCACGTCGTTAAATCCGAGCAAGCGTCCGGATGTATACAGCTTTCGATCGAGAGTACCGAAGTCTGAGGTGTCGGGATCTCGACGGGACCGCCTCGTCCAGCGGCTCGAACGTCAGGCCTTTTCATTTCGCGCTATCTCGAAGGTCGCGCCCGCAGGCGAGCCCGACGTCCCACACGGGCGGGAGTCCGCCTCCGCAGTTTGCCACGGCTTGCGATTTACAACCTCTGATAGAATTGGGAAAAGCCGGGTTCAAGCCTCGTTAACCAAGCTTTGCGATTGTATCGCGGTGCGCGGCTCGATCATGGGTTGTCTTCGAGCGAGCGCAGTCGAGCAGGATGCGGCTGAGGTCGATGGCGTTTTCCCTGTCTGGATTCCGCGGCGCGCCGTCCCGGCACGCCCGTCGCCCGGCCGGCGTCCTGGGGGTCGCCGTTGCGCTGCTCGGCTGCGCCCCGCTGCTCGCGGGCTGCATGTCGAGCCGTCCGCAGAGCGCGACGCGCGCGGGAACCGACGTCACCCAAACCGGCACCATCTCGGAGGGCCTGCCGCCCGCGTTGGTCGCCGCGGCGCAGGAGGAGGTCGGACGCACCATGCGCCTCGGGCTGGCGAACTACCGGCTCAATGTCGGCGACAATGTCGAAGTCTCGTTCCTGATCGATTCCAGCGTCGTCCAGCCGACCTACCGGCTGAATCCGAACGATGAGTTCGACGTCGATTTCCGCACCCATCCGGAGTACAACCGGACCGTGATCGTCCGGCCGGATGGCCGGATCTCGCTGCCCGGCAAGAACGGCATCAAGGTCGCGGGGCTGTCGCCGGAAGCCGCGGCCGCGCTGATCAAAAGCACCTACGACGACGTGCTGATCGACCCCGTCGTCACGGTGATGCTGCGCCGGTTCCGCACCGTGACGGACGATTTCCGCGACCTCACCCAGCGGGCCGATATGGGCCGCGTGAAGGTCCTGGCGATCGAGCCGGACGGCAAGATCAACCTGCCGATGGTGCCAGCCGTCCAGGCGGCGGGCCGGACCGTGCACGAGGTCGCCGGCAGCCTGAACGCCGCCTACAAGCACCAGCTCGCCTCGGTCACGACCAGCGTGCGGCTCGCGAGCCTCGTCCCGGCCAACACCATGGTGTTCGGCGAGGTGCGCGCCCCGGGCCCGGTGAGCCTTCAGGGGCCGCGGACCCTGGCTCAGGTCCTGGGCTCGGCCGGCGGCGTCCTGCCGACGGCCGCCGGCGAGGCCGTGCGCATCATCCGCTTCGACGCGGAGGCGGCCGGCAGCGTCCGCATCGTCGATATCAGCCAGCCGGGGCTCGCGGACTCGATCGTCGTACCGCCCAACGCCACCGTCTACGTGCCGCCGTCGCTGCTCGCGAAGACCGCCCGCGCGGTGGATCTCGTGGTGCGCCAGATCCTGCTCTTCAACGGGACCGGCTTCGGCGTGAACTACATCACCGGGCCGTCCGCCAGCACCTCCAACACCGCCACCGTGAGGTCCGGCACGTGAGCCAGACCGACCTGACCGCCGCCGACGCGGGCGAAGGCCCGGCCTTCGACCTTCGCGACGCCCTCGCGGCCCTGTTCCGGCACATCCGGCCGGCCCTGCTGATCCTGGTCGCGGCCATCGTCGGCGCCGGGATCTACCTTCTGCTGACCCCGGCCGAATACACGGCGGACGCCAAGCTGATCATCCGTCTCGGACGCGAGAAGGCGGGCGCCCCGCTCCAGGGCGGCGCCAACCAGAACTACATGTTCTCCGAGCGCGCGCAGAACGTGAACAACGAGATCGAGATCCTGCGCGACCCCAGCATCGTGCGCGACGAGTTCGCGGCGCTGAAGCAGATGACGCCCACCGGCGAGCCCGGCCCGCCCCCCGCGGACTGGATCGACTGGTTCATCTACCAGGGGCGCCAGGTCCTGCGCAGCGCCAAGGCGGTCAAGACCTGGATCGTCGAGACGGTACAGGTGCCCTTCGAGGCGGTGGGCCTGCTGCGACACCTCACGCCGGACGAGAAGCTCTACGAGGCCTATCTCGCGGCCTTCAAGGTGGCGTTCGTCAAGGAGACGGACGTGATCGTGACCGGCTTCACCTGGACGGATCCGCACTTCGCCGCGCAGGCGCTCAACCGGCTGCTCGACGCCTACAAGCGCCGGCACGTGGAGGTCTACGCCGACGAGACGCCGGCCTCGTTCTACCAGAGCAAGCTGGAACGCGCCCGGGCCGACCTCGCCGCCATCGACGCGCAGCTCGCGACCTACCTCAAGGGCAACAACACCGCGAGCTTCGAGATCGAGCAGCAGAACGACCTCGGCACGCTGGCCGATCTCGCCAAGCAGAAATCGGCGGCGCAGATCGAGCGCGAGGTGGTCGAGACCCGTCTCAAGCGCACCCGCGAGGCCGGACCCGACCGCTGGCAGCCGACGCCCTCCGACGCCGACCCGACGGTCACCGCTTTCGACCAGCGCTGGGCGGACCTGAAGACGAAGCGTGCCGAACTCGCGGTCCGGTTCCGGCCGACCGCGCCCGAATACGTGAGCCTCGACCGCGATCTCGCCGCCCTGGCGCGGCAGAAGTATCAGTCGCTCCTCGCCGCCGACACGGCGAAGCTCGCCGTGCTGGCCGAGAAGATCCAGAGCATCACGGCGATTGAGCAGACGCGCCGCAAGGCCGCCATCGGCCAGAGCGACGCGGCGCTGGCCTATGGCCGGCTGACCCAGCAAAAGGGCCTGCTCACCGACGAGATCACCGAGACGCAGAAGCGGATCGACGCGCTGAAGACCGGCACCGGCCTCGACGCGCAGGCCGTCACGTCCTCGGCCCTGGTGGCGCGCGCCGTGCCGCCGCGGCTGCCCTCCGGCCCGAACCGGCCGCTGATCCTCGGCCTCGCGGCCGGTCTCGGTCTGCTCGCCGCGCTGGCCTACGTCGCTCTCGCGGAGATCCTGGCCCAGACCTACCGCAGCGCGTCGGAGGTCGCCCGCTCGCTGCGGGTGCCCGTGCTGGCCGCGGTGCCGCTGCAGACAGGAACCGCCGGATGATCGCCGCAGCAGCCGCCCCCCGCATCGATCCGGCGATCCTCGAACCGGCGCTCGTCCAGCTCACCCGGAACGAGGCGCGCGTGCGCCGGGTCGGCATCACCGCGGTCCAGACCGGCGAGGGCGTGAGCACGCTCGCCCGCGAACTCGCCGGCGCCTACGCCCGGCGCGGCCGCAGCGCCGTGCTGATCGAAGCCAACTGGTCCCGCCCGTCCCTCGCCGAGGCCTACGGACTGATCGGACGGCCGGGCTTCGCCGACATCGTCGCCGGGGCGGTAGCGCCGAGCCGCGGCGTCCACGCGGTCGCCGACGGCCTCAGCGTCGTACCCGCGGGAACCCCGGCGGCGATCCGGAAGGCGACCTTGGACGACGGGCGCGTCGAGGATTTCCTGGCGCTGGTCGACGAGCGCTTCGATCTCGCCCTCGTGGATTGCGAGCCGATCACCGAGATCGGCGACGCCGCGGCGCTTTCACCGTTTGTGGACGGCTTCATCGTGGTGATCGGCGCCGAGCGCACCCGCCGAGCCGTGGCGCAGCAGGCCCTGGCCGACCTGAGGGCCGCCGGGGGTGCCCCGCTGGGCGTGGTTCTCAATCGCACCCGCAGACCGATCCCGAAATGGCTCTACGGGTGGCTCGGGTGAGCGGGGCGCACACTCGCACGCTGCGGGCCCTGCCCATCGCGGGAATCGGGTTCGCGGCGGCGGCTGGCGCGGTCGCACTGAGCGCGGCGCCCCTGAAGTTCGCCGTCGTCGGGTTGGCGGCGGCATTCGGCGGCGTCGGCGCCCTGATCGTCGGGCGGCTCTATCGCCTGACGCCGGTCCTCCTCGTGGCCCTCGCGGTCGGGCTGACGGTCAAGCTCGACGTGAGCTTCTTCCAGCATTTCGAGGCGGTCGGGCAGTACCTGCCGAGCATCGGCGGCGGGGCCGGCCTGACGGTGAGCGTCGCCCTTCTCGTGGCCGTGGCGCTGATCACCGCCAAGCTCACGGGCCTCTGGGAGAATGCGCCCGGCCTGCGGCTCGACCGCCCCCTCGTCCTGACGCAGGTCGGCTTCCTGATCGCTGGCCTGCTGTCGCTCACCAACGCCACCGACCCGGCCTATCTCTGGTTCGACACGTGGCGCTTCGTCGGCCTGCTCCTGGTCTCGGTCGCGGTCTCGAACCTGTCGGAATCCGACATCCGGACCCTGGCGCTGGCGATCTGCGCCCTCTGCCTCGTCCAGACCGCGGTGGCGGGGCTGCAATACGTCTCGGGCTCGGAACTCGGCCTCTCGGTGCTGGGCGAGGAACAGATCGTCGAGGAGAACATCAACTTCTCGGCGCAACGCCGCGCCGGTGGCCTGAAGGTCCACCCGAACATCCTGGGCTATTATTACGAGTTCGTCTGGCCCCTCGCCCTGGCGCTGGCCCTCTCCCGCGGCCCGCTGATCCTCCGCCTCGTCGGGGCAGCGGGCGCCGCGTCGGCACTGGTCGGGGTGGTCCTGACCCTGTCGCGCGCATCCTGGCTCACCTTCCCGGTCTCCGCCGCGCTCCTGATCCTGCTGGTTTATCGGGACCGTCTGTTCTCCCGGGCGAGTCTGATCGTCTTCGGTCTTCTGGCAATCGTCGGCAGCGTCGCGGCCCTCTATGCCGGTCCGCTGATCTGGGAGCGGCTCACCGCCGACGACGGCGGCTCGGCCGCCCAGCGCGGCCCGTTGAACGCGGCGGCCCTCGCCCTCTTCGAGCAGTTTCCGGTCTTCGGCGTCGGCCTGAACAACTTCGGCAATCAGTTCGCGGTCCTCGACAAGACCGGCCTGTCCCGGCTCGCCGGGCTCTTCGACCGGTCGAACCACGTGGTGCACAACCTGCACATCCTGATCCTCACCGAGGTCGGGATCGTCGGCTACGCGGCCTTCGCGCTGGTCTTCGGGATCGGGATCTTCCGTGGGTTCCGCGCGGCCCGCCGCGCGCCGGTGGGCGATCCCCTCGCGGCGATCGCGGCGGCCTGCGCGGTGGGCCTGATCGCGCATCTGCTGCACGGCCTGGTCGATCCGGGCTTCCGCCTGAATCTCGGCATCGCCGAGCTGCTCTACACCGGCCTCGGACTGATCGCCGGGGTGCGTGCCGCCCAGCGGCAAAGGGCCGTTCAGGCGCGCCGGCCGGTCGGGCCGCCAGAATCGACAGGCGCGACACGCGCCCTCCCCGTCCAACGGAGAGGAACCGCGTCCCCCCTCGCCAGCGCCCCGGGAGCGCCCGCGTCCAGGACCGGCCATACCCCCTTCACACGTGGAGACCGATCATGAGCGCCGTCAGCCTCAGCGTCCTGATCGTCACCTACAACGCCGGTCGGGACATCGCGACCTGCCTGGAACTGCTGGCCTCGAGCCGGATCGACCGCCCCTACGAGGTGATCCTCGTCGACAACGCCTCGACCGACGGCACGCCGGAGCGCGTCGCGAAGGCTTTCCCCTGGGTGCGGGTGATCGCCGAGCGGACCAACCACGGCTTCGCGGGCGGCAACGCCGTCGCCCTGGAGCACGCGCACGGCGAGGCGATCCTGCTCCTCAACCCCGACGCGTTCCTGCGCGACCCGGAGGCCCTGACCGGTCTTCTGGCCCATCTCGACGCGCATCCGGACGTCGGCGCCGTCGGCCCGCGGCTGACCTTTCCGGACGGGACGCATCAGGTCGGCGATGCCGGCTACGAGCCGCGCCCGCTCTCGATCCTGGTGCACGCCGCCGGCCTGTCGGGCCGCCTCGGCCGGCGTGGCCTCTATCTCGCCAGCCGGCAGGCCCGCGGCACCGGAGCCCTCGACGTGGACTGGATCTGCGGCGCCTGCCTGCTCCTGCGCCGGTCGGCGATCGCCGCCATCGGCGGTCTGCACAGCCCGATGTTCCTCTACGGCGAGGACGTGGATTGGGGATGCCGCCTGCGCGATGCCGGCTGGCGCGTCGCCTACCTTCCGGGGATTGCCGTTCTCCATCTCCAAGGGGGCTCGGGAGGTACCCGCTCGCCCCGCTGGCTCGACGGGCTGGCGACCATCTACAGCCTGCGCAACGCCGGCCGGCGCCTCTCGTCTCCGGCCTTCTTCTCGGCCCCGCTGCGGCTCGGCTTCACCCTGCGCGCCCTGGCCTACGGATTCGCGGCCCGGCTGCGCGGGCAGCCGGACCTCGCCCGGAAAGCCGAGGACATGCGCAGATTTGCCAGCCATCTGCGCAGTCTTCGCCTCTGACCGGACCGTCTCTCACGGTCGTTTACGAATGAACACCATGTGGTAGCCCTTGAACGGGCCCGGCGTGAGCCGGAACAGCAGCTCCCAGAACTTGCCCAGGACGATGTTCTCGCCATGATAGAACGGCTGCCCGTCGAAACTGTAGGTGAAGTGCTCGAACCGATCAGTTGGGAAAAGCCGCTTCCGCGCCGCCTCCGTGTTCATCGTGTAGAGCGGCACGAACGAGTCGATCTCGACCCGCCGGGGCTCGACGAGGCGCAGCACCCGGGCGTGCAGCCGCTTCGGGATGAGCCGTGCCCCGATCCCGACATAGCCCCAGCGGTTGGGCGTCCAGGCGCAGAGCCAGCCGTCCGGGGCGAGAACCCGGCCGAGTTCGGCCGCGGTGGGCTCGGGATGCTCGATGTGTTCGAGGACCGAGAAGGCCGAGATCAGGTCGAAGCTCCCGTCCGGGAATGGCAGCATCCCGTCGTGACCGATCAGCCGGACCTCGTCGGCCGACTTGTTGCCGAGAACCGCCTCGTCGACGTCGCAGGCGACCACGTGGGCGCAGCGCCCGCGGAAGTCGCCGAGGTGTCGGCGCAATGGGACCGGATCATCGCTCCACTTGCCGCGTCCCGCGCCGAACTCCATCACCCGCATGTCCGGGCGGAGCAGCGCGTTGACCCGCACGATGTACTCCATCCGGTGGTCGTGCCGGGAGTAGCCTCCGGCTCCCATCTCCCGGAACAGACGCTGTTCGACCGTGACCATGCCTCAGACTCCTCTGAACGTGTCGCGCCCACGGCGCATGTGAAGGCGGGGGAGCCGGGCGGGCGCCCGGCGGTGGCGATCCTCGGCACACGCGGGGTGCCGGCGGCGCATGGGGGGTTCGAGACCCTGGCGGAGCGGCTCGCGCTCGAACTCGTGGCCCGGGGCTGGCGGGTCGAGGTCTACTGCCAGGTGCGCGAGCCGGCCCCGCCGACGGTGTGGCGTGGGATCCTGCTGATCCCGGTCGCGGTCCGGGGCGACGGTGCCGTCTCGACGATCGTGTTCGACCTGAAATGCACCCTGCGGGCGGCCTTCCGGCCCGCCCTGCCCCTCGTGCTCGGCTACAACACCGCGGCGTTCTCGCTGCTCTACCGGCTGACGGCCAAGCGCAGCGTCATGAACATGGACGGCATCGAGTGGAAGCGCGACCGCTGGTCGAAGCCCGCCAAGGCCTGGTTCTGGCTGAACGAGCGCCTCGGCAGCCTGTTCTCGACGCACCTCGTGGCGGACCACCCGGAGATCGCCAAGCACCTCGCCCGCGGGACCTCGGCCGCCCGGATCACCACCATCGCGTATGGCGCCGACCCGGTTCTGGAAGCCTCGACCGAGCCGCTGGCGAAGTTCGGCCTGCGCCCCCGCGATTACGGACTGCTGATCGCCCGGGTGGTGCCGGAGAACCTCGTGCTCCAGGTCGTCCGGGCCTGGAGCGAGGTGCGCCCGGGCCTGCCGCTGCTCGTGCTGGGCAAGCTCGCGGAGTCCGACCCGTATCACCGCGCCGTCCGGGCGGCGGGCGGACCGGACGTGATCTTCGCCGGCGCGATCTACGAGGCCGAGCGCGTGGCCGCGCTCCGCTTTCACGCCCGCTTCCACATCCACGGCCACACGGTGGGCGGGACGAACCCCTCGCTGGTCGAGGCCCTGGGGGCGGGCTCGCCGATCCTCGCCCACGACAACCCGTTCAACCGGTGGGTGGCGGGGCCGCAGGCGCTTTATTTCGGCGACGAGACCGAGTTGCGGCGGGGCATCCTGAGACTGGTGCGGGCCGGGCCGGGCCGCCTCGACGTCATGGGCGCCGCCTCCCGTCGCCGGCACGCCGAGGCCTTCACGTGGCGCGTCATCTTCGACGCCTACGAGCGCGTCCTGCGCCGCCAGATCGCGCCCGCACGAGCCGGCCGCGGCGCGCTGCGGGCGGTCCGCGGGGAGCACGGGCGCGCGTGACAGGCGCCACATCCCTGTGCGGCCGGGTCTAGCGCCCATGAATCGTCCCCTGGGGGCGCCGCGGACTGCGAACCTGCCGCTGGGCGATCATCGTCACGGTGCCCGCCGGCACATCCCGAAGACTGCAGACCGCGATGCCGACCGTCGCGCCCGCGCCGATGGCGACCGATCCCTGGATGGCGGCGTGCGCGCCGACGATCGCGCCGTCCCCGAGATCAGGACCGTCGGCGGGAAACGGCTGGTCCGGAAGGACCCAGTCCCGCGGTCCGACCAATGTCCCGGGCAGCAGCGTCAGGTCGGCCCCGGCCGTCGCGCAGAAGGCGACCCGCGCCGGATGCGGCACGAACAGGCCCGGCCCCACGCGCGAGCCCGGATGCAGGCTGGCCCCCGTGAGACGCAGCGACAGGTCCGCCACGAGGGCGGCCGAGCGGCGCCAGCCCCGGCCGTGCAGCAGATGCGCGGTTCGATGCAGGATCGCCACCTGCATGGCCGGAAGCAGGAGGTGCATCAGGCGTCGGAGCCGGGCGGTCGGCTTCCCCCCCGTGGTCTGGTGCAGGATGCGGGCGAAGTCGGCCGCCAGGAGGCGCCGCATCCCCGACAGGGTGCCATGGTCCGACATCGCGTTCCTCATGGCGCGACGTTCCGGCCGGGGAGCGGGCGCCAGGGTTGCGGCATGACCTCCTCGTCGGCCTCGACGGACTTCAGGGTGATGGTCCGCGGCCCGATCCGGGCGCGGTCCCCGACATGCACGGTGCCGAGGACGATGGCGCCCGCCTCCAGCATCACGTCGTCGCCCAGCACCGGAAGGCCCGGGCCGCCGCCGATATCCTGGTCCGGCTCCTTCAGCAGGCCGCCGATGGAGGCCTGGATGCCGAAGGCGGCATCGCGGCCCACGGCGCCGGCGATCACGGTCCCATAGGGCTGCGGCAGGAACAGGCCGCCGGCGATCCGGCTGGAGGGCGGGATGTCGGCGCCGGTCCACCAGCCGTTCACCAGCCACAGCAGCCACGCCGCCATCCGCCAGCCGCGCTCATGGGCATAGCGGGACAGGCGGTAGAGCCAGATCGCGTGGTAGCCCCGGCGGAAGGCCGCCGGCCCGCAACCGCGGCGGCGCCAATGATCCCGATCGGCGGCCAGGGCGGCCCGCACCTCCACCCATCGGAGGCGCCGTCCCGGCTCCGCTTCTGATCGGCGCGAGAGACACAGGTCCGACCCAGCGGCTGTCTCGGACATACGCAGTCCTCCGGTTTTGCCAACGCGATAACTCTGCAACCATAAATTGAGACACCGGTTGCAAGCCATACGCAGCCTGCCACGATGCAATCGTAGGTCGCAGTTTTCAGTCAGACGTCACCGAGAGATGATCCGCTTGGTAAACCGATTGTCGGGGCGCGGACGGGCCGGCGGGCTCCGTTATGGTGCGAATCTGCTCGGGCAGGCTGCCGGTCGCGGCGTCTACCTTGCGGCAGGCCTCGCGGCCTTCGTGATGGTCGGGCACATGGCCGGGCCGGCGGCCCTCGGTCGCTACGGCCTCGCCCTGGCGATCCTCGCGGTGGCGCTGATCGCGGCGGATTTCGGCACGACCCTGACCTTCGGGGCGCGCCTCGGTGCGATCGAACCCGAGATGCGGGCGGCCGAGTTCGGCCGAATGCTGTCGGCGCGGCTCGTCCTCGGTCTCGGGACCGGCGCGGCGCTGCTCTGCATTCTGCCGATGCTGCCGGACGCGATCCAGCCCGCGCTGGCGCTGGCCGCCCTGCTGATGCCCCTCGCGGCCGCCCGCTTCCTCGACGCCCTGTTCCAGGTCTGCGGGCGGCCCGGCTGGTCCGTCTGGCCGGCGCTCGCCAACGCCGTCATCCTGATCGGCGGGACCGCTCTCGCGCTCCGGTTGCAGCTTCCGGAGGCGGCCCTGAGCCTTGCGGCGGTCGGCGCCGGCATCGCCTACGGCGCCGTGGGACTGGCGCTCGCGCTGCGCCTCGTGCCCGCCCGCCTCGCTCCCCTGCCGCAGGCCCTGGCGACCATCCGGGCCGCGGCGGGCGTGGGCGTCGCGAATGCCCTCGGTTCGCTCAACGGCCGGATCAGCCTCATGATGCTGGCCGCCTTCGCGGGCGCGGCCGAGCTCGGCCAGTTCACGGCCGGCTTCCGGTTCTTCGAGCTCGGGGCCGCGGTGGCGATCACCCTGTGTGCGCCGCTCGTGCCGGTCTTCGGACGGGCCGTCGGCCCCCTGGTGGACGGACGGCCGCGGACCGGGACGGCAGCGCTGCGGACCCGGGTTCGCACGGCGCTGGTCCCGATCCTGGCCGCCTCCTGCGCGGGAGCGGTGGCGGCCTGCGCCCTCGCGGAGCCGCTCGTGCGCCTCGCCTTCGGGCCGGACTTCCCCGGCGCCGTCCCGGTGCTGCGCATCGCCACCGGGATGAGCGTCCTGCTGATCGCGGCCACGATCCTGTTCGCGGGCCTCGTGCCGCTGGAGCGGACCGGCTTCGCCGTACGCGGGAGCGCGGCGGCCTGCGCCACCAACCTCATCGCCTGCACGCTGCTGATCCCCTGGAACTCCCTGCTCGGCGCGGCGCTCGCGGCGCTGCTCGCGGAGGCCGCGATGCTCCTCGTGCTGGCCCATGCCTTCTGGCGGCAGGCCGGACCGCCCCTGGCGCTGGCGGACATCCCGATCCTGGCTGCGCCGGGCCTCATCACCGCCCTCGCCTGGGCGGCCGGCCCCGCCGCGCTGGCGCCCGGGACGGTCCCCGCCGTCGCGGCCGTCTCGGCCGCCCTGGTCGGGTGGCTGTGCCTGCGCCGCCCCCCGACCGATCCCCTCCCCCTCCCGCTTCCGGAAGCCTCGTCATGAGCGATGATCCCGTGCTCTCGGTCATCATCCCGACCTACAACCGCGCCGACACGCTGCGCCTGTGCCTCTGGGCCTTCGATCGGCAAGAGACGGACGCGCCCTTTGAGATCGTGGTCTGCGACGACGGCTCGACGGACGGCACCGGAGCGGTCATCGACCGCGCCGTCGCCGCGGCCCGGATCCCGGTGGTCCATCTGCGCCAGGAGAATGCCGGCGCCAACGCCGCCCGCAACCGCGCCATTGCGGCGGCCCGGGGCGAGCGCCTCCTGATCGTCAACGACGACACCATCCCGGTGCCGGGCCTCGTCGAGGCGCACCGGCGCGCCCATGCGCGGCGGGGGGGACGGAGGACCGCGATCCTCGGGCGCATGACCATCGACCCGGCCCTGCCGTTCTCGCCGTTCTCGGCGCTTCACCACGACGCCTCCTACGATGCGCTCGCGGGCCGCGACGAGGTCGGCTGGGACGCGTTCCTGACCTGCAACGTCAGCGTCGACCGGGGCTTCCTGGAGGAGGCCGGGGGCTTCGACCCGAAGCTGTTCTGGCACGAGGATATCGAGCTCGGCGAGCGGCTGGCCCGGCGCGGCATGCGCCTGTTCTACGCCCCCGAGGCGCTCGGCTATCACCATCACCTCCTGGACGAGGCGGCCTATCTGCGCATCGCAGAGCGCGAGGGCGCAGCCCTGGTGCTGTGGTACCGCAAGCGCCCGGACCTCGTCGCGGATCTCGGCCGGCTCGGCCTGGTCGGGCCGCCGCCGCTCGGCGCGGCGGCACGCCACCGGGTTGCCGACCTCGCGATGCCGCAGGCCCTGCTGCCCGGCTGGCAGATGGCGGCCCGCGCGCTGACGCGGATCAGCCCGGAGGCCGGCCGCAGCGTGTGGCGCCGGCTGTTTCAGCGGCGCAAGCGGCTCGCCATCGCCCGGGCGCTCGCGGCATGAGACAGCCCCGCACGATCCTCGGCAGCGCCCTCGCGGCGCTGGTCCTGCCGGTCCTGGCCGCCTGCGGCCCGGCCGGTGCGCAGGTGCAGCAGAACATCCTGGTCGATCCCGCCGGCGGCACGAAGCCCGGCTACACCACGGTGGCGCGCCTCGCCGACGTGTCCTTCGCCACCCTCGGCCCCGGCTCGACCGTGCTGGTCCGCGGCGGCAGCTATGGCGACGTCGTCTTCATCGGATCCCGCGGGACCGAGGCCGCGCCGGTCACGGTGGCGGCCGAAACCGGCACGCAACCGCGCCTGTCCAACTCGGTGGTGTTCGAGAACGCCGCCTACGTGACGGTCACCGGCCTGACCGTGCAGGGCGCGGTGAATTCCGGCTTCATCATCCGCCGGGGGTCGAGCCACGTGACGGTCGCGGGCTCGACCGTGTCCCGGTCCGGCCTCGGCATCTGGATCGGCGACGGCGCGGGCGCCGGGCACCGGATCACCGGCAACACCCTCTCCGGCAACCAGACCCACGGCGTCGCCGTCGACGTCATCAACGCGCCCCCCGAGGACCCGAGCTACATCCTCGACAACACCGTGACCGGCAACGGCATCCACGGGATGGAGATCAACGGCTCCGGCTACGTGGTGGAGGGCAACCGGGTCTCGGGCAACGGCGTCGGGATGTCGGGCACCTCCGGCATCCACGTCTACGCCAAGGACGCCGCCCAGGACGCGGGCGACCGCAACACCATCCGGTACAACATCGTCACCGGCCAGAAGGAGACCACCGGCCAGGACGGCAACGGCATCCAGATCGACCAGTGGTGTGACGACAACATCGTCGCGTTCAACGTCGCGGCCGACAATGACGGCGCCGGGATCAACCTGTTCGACGCCGGCTCCAACACGGTGGTGAACAATACGACCACCGGCAACATGCGCGATTCCGGCGGCAAGCACGTCTATCGCGGCGAGATCGTGCTCGCCTCCGACTACACCAAGCAGGTCGACCGCACGTCGAACAACCGGGTGCTCAACAACATCGCCTACGCGACCCGGCCGAACGTGGCCGCGATCGTGGTCGAGGCGACCACCACCGACAACAACAACGCGATCGGCCCGAACTTCCTCGGCAGCGCCGTCGGCGCCCCGCTCTACCGCTGGGGCAATCAGGCCACCGGCGACGGGACGAGCCTGCCGCTCAACGGCCAGGGGCCCGACCTCACCGGCACGCCCGCCTTCCGCGATCCTGCAAGCCCGATGACCGGCGGCCTCGCCCTGACCGCCGCCCCCGCCCGCGTCGGCATCCCGCTCGGCGCCACCCGCGACATCGCCGGCCGGGCCTACGCCCCCGGGGAGGCCCCGACCTTCGGCGCCTACAGGAGCCCTTGATATGCTTCGCATCGGCGTCGACGCGCACGTGCTCACCGGCAAGCCGCAGGGCAGCCGGACCTGGCTCGTGAACATCATCGGCCGGGCCGCCGCCCAGCACCCCGACGCCACCTACGTGGTCTATTCGGGCGATCCGGAGGCCTGCGCCCGCATCGTCTCGGGGGACAACATCGAGCACCGGCGGCTGCCGCGGGTCCCCGCGACCGTGCGGCTGACCCTGGTCTGGCCGTGGCTGTTCCTGCGGGATCGCCTGGACACGCTGCTCACCACCTACATCGCCCCGCCGCTGGTGCCGGGCGACCGGCAGGTGGTGGTGGTCCACGACATCCTGTTCGAGACCCATCCCGAATTCTTTCCCTGGTCGATGCGCTGGCGGAACAAGATCCTGACTCGGCTCTCGGCCCGGCGCGCCAAGCTGGTTCTGACCATCTCCGACTACAGCCGCGACTCCATCGCCAAGGTCTACGGCATCGAACGCCACCGCATCGCCGAGGTGCGCTGCGGCTCGACCCCGCCGCAGGCGGTCTCGGAGCGGACCCCGCTTGCGGACGGGCGGCCGTACCTGCTCATGGTCGGCCGGCTGGAGCCGAGGAAGAATCTCGGTCTCGTCCTCGATGCCTTCGCGCGGCTGCCGGAGGGCGCGGCGCGGCTCATCGTGGTGGGCAAGGGTGACGGCGAGCGGCCCGAGACCCTGGACCGCCTCGCCCGGACGCCGGACGCGGTGCACATCGCCGGCATCGACGACCGGGGGCTCTCCGACCTCTACGCCCGGGCCGCCGCCCTGGTCTTCCCGAGCCGCGGCGAGGGCTGGGGCATCCCGGTCCTCGACAGCCTCGCCCGGGGGACGCCGGTCATCGCCTCGAGCCTGACGGCCATCCCGGAGGCCGGCGGCAGCGCGGCGAGCTACTTCGACCCCGACGCCCCCGACCGGGTGGATCGGCTCGCCGAGCTGATGGGCGCGGCGATCGAGGGGCGGCTGCCCTTCGACGCGACCGCCGCCCGGGCCCATGCCGCGCGCCACGACTGGGACGGACCGGCCGCCACCTTCGTGGACCTGATGCGCGGCAGCTTCACGGCCCGCACGCATCTCCGGGACCTGATCCTGGCTGCGCCGAACCTGCGGGGGTGACGCCAGCGGAGACCGTCCGCCGGCTTATTGCGCGGCCCTGAATTGACCGACCACCGGACCCTCCGGCGCCTCGTCGGCGATGGGATCCCGGATCAGCGTCCAGTAGCCGAGCGCCGCCACCAGGGCGATCACCGCCCCGGTGATGAAGGCCATCGAGAAATGGCCCGTGCCGCCGACGATGAAGCCCGTCACGGTCGGCGCCAGGGCGCCGCCGATATAGCCGCCGAAATTCTGCATCGCGCCGAGCGACGCCGTGCAGCTGGCCGGCGCCGCCACGGAGGCCATCGCCCAGGCCGACGACGAGCTCACGTAGACGAGGAAGAGCGAGGCCGAGATGCAGGCGATGGCGAGGGTGTCGCTCGGCGTCAGCGCCGCCACGACCGTGCAGGCGGCGGTCGCCACCAGGGATCCGACCATCGGGATCTTGCGGCTGCGGATCGGGTCGACGCCCCGGCGGACCAGCATGTCGACCACGCGGCCGCCCAGGATCCCACCCAGCACGCCGAAGGCGAAGGGGATCGAGCCGACGAGACCGGTCTTCTGCAGGGTGAAGTGCCGCTCGATCTCAAGGTAGCTCGGCAGCCACGCGGTGTAGAGCCACGTCATGTAGATGCAGCCGAAATAGCCGACGATCATCCCCCAGCTGGTGCGGAACCCGAAGAGCCGGCGCCACGCGCTCCAGGTGACCGGGCGGCTGGCATTCGGGGCATCGCCCTCTTCCAGGAAGGCGCGCTCCCCCGGCGTCAGGTCGGTCTCGCGCGGGTTGCGGAAGACCCCGTAGACGATCGCGGCGAGCACGAGGCCGGCCGCCCCCATGATCACGAACATCGCCCGCCAGCCGAAGCTCACCATGAGGAAGGTCAGCAGCGGCAGGGCCAGGAAGGTCCCGAGCGAGGAGGCGCAGTTCCAGATCCCCGTGGCGGTGCCGCGCTGGCGGATGTTGAACCAGTCGCGGGAGACCCGGGCGCAGGTCGGGAAATGCGGGGCCTCGCCGATCCCGAGCACGATCCGCGCGCTCACGAACTGCCAGAACGACGTCACCGCGCCGCCGAGCATCTGGCCGAACGACCAGCAGGTCAGGCCGAGCGTCAGCGTCAGGCGCGGTCCGAACCGGTCGGCGAGCACACCGGCCGGCAGCTGTGCGAAGGCGTAGGCCCAGAGGAAGGCCGAGAGCAGCAAGCCCATCTCGGGGATCGAGAGGCCGAGATCCTCCCGGATCAGCGGGTTGGCCACCGCCAGGGTGGCGCGGTCGACGTAGTTGACCACGCCCGCCGTCACGAGAAGGGCAAGCGAGATCGTCTGGATGCGGCGCACGCGCGGCGTTGCGGCCAAGGCCATCGTATCCTCCCGGAATGGCGGGCCCGTTGAGGGTCTCCGTGGCCGGCCGGTCCTGTGCGACTCGTGGCGGCCCGGCACCATTCTGCACCGAACGCCGCCGGACGGAAGGTCCGCCACCCCTCGCCTCGCGGCGCCGGGCGTCGTAGACCGGCCGCTCCGTCATCCTTCGAGTCCGGACCGTTGCGCCTGATCCAGATCACCCACCACGACCTCGACGGCTACGGCGCCTCCACGGTCGCCGCCGCCTGCGCCACGGTCGAGCGCGTCGTCCACGTGCCCCGCTACAGCGATGTCGGCCCGGTCTTCGAGGACGAGATCAAGCGTCTCGGCCGCGCGGCGGAGCGCGAGATCCTGCTGATGACGGATCTCGGCCTGGAGGAGCAGACCATCGCGGGCCTGAGGAAGTTCGCCGCGATGAACCGGCGCCGGGAGGACGGGCAGAAGCACCGCCTCGTGGTCCTCGACCACCACGCCTCGTCCCTCGACCAGATGCGCCGGCTGGGGCTGGAGGCGACCGCCGATGCAGCGCGCCCGGCGCTCCACCGGATCGATCTGGGCGATCCCGAGATCGCCGTGCTGATCGAGGACGACATCTGCGCCACGCGGATGACCTTCGAACACCGGGCCCTGTTCGCAACGCACGAACCCGCGACCGACCTGTCGAGCCTGCTCTCCGCGGTCGATGCCGTCGACCTCTGGCGCAAGGAGAGCCCGGCCTTCCGCGGCGGGCTCGCCCTGGACGAGTTGTTCTGGGAAGTCGTGTCGAGCTACGTGCCGGTCGGCCATCCCTGGCACGACCGGTTCGTGTCCGACATCCTGCTCGCGGCCGCCGCCTCCCTGCGGGACGGCGCCAACCCGGCCGAACTCGAGCGGCGCGCCTCGGAGATCCGCACCGGCGTGGTCGACGCCCTGCTGCGCGAGGCGCCCGACGACGATCCGACGCTGACCACGCGCATGCGCCTCGCCCGGGCCCTCGCCCGCTCGGACGCCCTGTTCCGCCCGCTGAAGGACGGCACGCTCCTGTCCTTCGCCCTCGATTCGGGCACCTTCCAGCGGGTCTCCGACCTGATCATGGATGCGGGCCGCGCCAAGCGCGTCGTCAACGTCCAGCGGATGGGCACGCTGTCGTTCCGCTCCAATGACGGCACGGCGCTCGACGGCGCCCGCCTGTTCCGTGGCGGCGGCCACCGCGACGCGGCGGGCGGCCGGCTCCAGAGCGGCTCGGCCTTCTCGATGGCGGACGCGATCGCGCAGGTGGAGCCGGTGCTGAACCCGGAGAAGCCCGCGGGTTCCGACAGCCCGTTCGCGGCGCTCAAGAACTGGAAGGGGTGAGGCGCGGCCGCCTCCGCCCCGTCTTCGCTCCCCTCGTAGGGGCGAAGTCCGGCCTAAAGCCTGAAATCCTCGCCGAGATACAGGCGTCGCGCATCCGGGTTCGCCACGATCTCCTCCGGCGTGCCCTCGGTGAGGATGCGGCCGGAATGGGCGATGTAGGCCCGGTCGATCAGGCCCAGCGTCTCGCGGACGTTGTGGTCGGTGATCAGCACGCCGATGCCGCGCTGCTTCAGGTGCTTCACCAGATCCTGGATGTCGCCCACCGCGATCGGGTCGATGCCCGCGAAGGGCTCGTCCAGCAGCATGAAGGTCGGCGAGGAGGCGAGCGCCCGGGCGATCTCGCAACGCCGCCGCTCGCCGCCCGAGAGCGCGATCGAGGGCGACTTGCGCAGGCGCGCGATGTCGAACTCCTCCAGCAGGGAATCGAGCTTGCGGGCGCGCGCCTTGCGGTCGGGCTCGGCCACCTCCAGCACCGCGCGGATGTTGTCCTCGACGGTGAGCCCGCGGAAGATCGAGGCCTCCTGCGGCAGATAGCCGATCCCGAGCCGCGCCCGCTGGTACATGGGCAGGTGCGTGATCGGCAGGCCGTCCAGGGTGATGTGGCCGCGATCGGCCGCCACCAGCCCGGTGATCATGTAGAAGATCGTGGTCTTGCCGGCGCCGTTCGGGCCCAGCAGTCCCACGGCCTCGCCGGTGCGGACGGTGAGCCCGGCCTCGTGGACCACCGTGCGGGCGCCGTAGCTCTTACGCAGGCCGCTCACGCTGAGGATGCCGAGGCCGCCCGCCTCGGCCGCGGACCAGCCCTCGGCCTCGGCCGCGTCCGGCTGCCGCGCGCGCCGGCCGAACAGGCGGCCGAGCCAGCTCGTTCGGCCCGCCGGGTCCTGCGGGCCAGCCTGGAACGCCACGGCGCCGCTCAATCGACCTGCGCCTTCGGCCTGGGCGGCGGCTGCGTGCAGCCCTTCGCCTTGCCGTCCTTGGCGTCGGACTTCTCGCCGGGCACGAACAGGGCCGAGACGCGGCCGCCCGCCACCGGGTCCATGTTCGCGCGCCCGGTGTTCATGTCGTAGACGAGCCGCTGGCCGCGGGTGACGTTCTGGCACTGGCTCAGGACGACATTGCCGGTCAGCACGATCCGCTTGGCGTCCTGATCGAACACCGCATGGTCGCCGGTGGCGACCTGATCCTTCTGCACCACCGTCACCGGACCGGCGCAATCGACCTTCTGGATCCCGTTCTCGGCGGGATTCCGGGGCGCCGCTTCGGCCCCCTCCTCCTTCGCCTCGCCCTTGGCAGCCTTGCCGGGCGCGTCCTTGCCGCGCTTGTAGGTGACCGTCATGGTCGAGCACCGGATGGTGCTGTCGCCCTGCACGGCCACGACGTTGCCGGCGAAGATCGCCTTGTTCTCCCGGTCGAACACGTCGAGCCGGTCGGCGTCGATCTTGATCGGGTCCTTGCCTCCGCCCCCGATATTCCCGAAGGGCGAATCTTTCCGCGCGGACTTCTCGGCGAAAGCCGGGCCGGCGAGAACCAGCCCCGCCGCCAGGGCGGCCCAGACGAGGCGGGCGGCGCTCATCGCGCACCGTCCGCGGCTTGGGCGTCCGACGTCAGGATGCGGGCCTGCGGCTTCTCGGCCTGATCCTCGTTGAGGATCACCACCTGGACCTTGCCCACGAAGGAGATCCGCTTACCGTTCTCGACGACGTCGAGGGTGTCGGCCTTCACGGTGGCCCGCGGGCTCGAAACGGTGACAGGCTCCTGCGAGCTGATGGCGCCGGTCTTGAACGCCACGGCGGCCGAGCGCAGGCGCACCTCCTCGCCCTTGTCGGTCCAGATCCGGATGTCGTCCTTCAGGTCGAGCGCCTCGCGGGCCGTGTCGAACAGGCCCGACACCGCCGAGAGCCGGGCGATGCCGCCCTGATCGTCGGTGGCGATGTGGCCGCGCATCTGCTGCAGCTCGATCTGGCTCGGCTTGCGGACGTCCTGCAGGGCGGCGTCCGCCGTCACCTCGTAGCCGCGCGTTCCCTGGCGGAAGCCCGAGAGCCGCGGATTCTCCATGCGGACCTTCGAGCCCGCCAGCGTCACCGGACCGACCGAGACGCCCGGCAGCTGGGCCGCGAAAGGATTGAACAGGTACCCCAGCAGCAGCGCCACCGAGCCCCCGGCGACCACCGGAATCATGCGGCGCATGGTGCGCACGCGTCCGCTGTGGCGATACGCCCGGGCATGGGCCCGGGTCCGCGCCGCCGCGACCGCCTGTCCGTTGCCGGCTTCAGCCTCGACCGGGTTCATGCAGCGTCCGTGAGGCGCGCCTGACGCGCGCGAGAGGGTTCGGCTCAGACGCCTGCGGCCCCCACCGCGCCCGCGCCATCGGCCGGGCAATGATCCCGACCGGTGGCGAAGTTATGGCTCGACCGTTTCCGAATGATCAACCGAACCGACAATCGTCCGGCGCGGATGTGTGTGGAGACACACGCCGCGCGCGGCTTTCCGCCTGCGCCCGGCGCGTGTCTCCGTAGTCCTACGCGCTGCGCGCCGCCGCCAGGGCCGCCGCCACGGTCCGGGCGAAGGCCGCCGGGTCGCGGGGGCTGTCGCCATCCTGGATGCGGGCGAGGTCGAGGAGCGTGCCGGCCGCCTGCGGCACCTCCGATTCGGGGGCCGCGGCCAGCACCCGAATCAGCGGATGGCGCGGGTTGATCTCCAGGACCGGCTGCCCGGCCCCGGCCCGCCCTGCCCGCCGCATGAGCCGCTGCATCTGCAGGTCTGGGCCTCCGGTCCCGGCGGACAGGACCACCGCCGAGTCGACCAGCCGGTCGGTGGTGCGCACGTCCGAGACCTCGCTGCCCAGCGCGGTCTTCACGGCGGCCACGAACGCATCGATGCCCTCGGGCGCCTCCGGCTGCTCGCCCTCGAGGGCGAACTTCGACAGGTCGAGCCCACCCTTGGTGATCGAGCGGAGCGGCTTCTCCTCGAAGCTGCCGAGCTGGTCGGGCCAGAAGGCGTCGACGTGATCGGAAAGCAGCAGCACCTCGAGACCGCGCGCCTTGAAGCCCTCGAGCTGGGGCGACGACTTCAGCGCCTCCGCATCGTCGGCGACGAGGTAGTAGATCGCCTCCTGGCCATCCTTCATGCGGGATACGTAATCCGGCAGGGAGGTCCAGCCCTCCACCGCCGAGGAGCGGAAGCGCAGGAGCGGGGCGATCTCACCCCGGCGCTCGAAATCCTCGTAGATGCCCTCCTTGAGGACGGGGCCGAAATTCTCCCAGAAGGCTTGGTAGCCCTCGGCGTCCTTGGCGCGGGTTGCGAGTTCGGACACGACGCGGCCGGTCACGGCGCGGCGGATCCGCGCCAGGGCCGGGGTCGATTGCAGCATCTCGCGGGACACGTTGAGGGGCAGGTCTTCGGTATCGACCACGCCCTGGACGAAGCGCAGCCAGGGCGGCAGCAGTTCGGCTTCGTCGGTGATGAACATCCGCCGCACGTGGAGGCGGACCTTGCTCTGCCGCTCGTTCTCGAGCGCCTGGAAGGGCTTCGAACCGGGGATGAACAGCAGCGCGGCGAATTCGAGTTGCCCCTCGGCGCGCCAGTGGAGCGTCGCCCAGGGCTTGTCGAAGTTCATGCCGATGGAGTGGTAGAACGCCTCGTACTGCTCCTCGGTGACCTCGGACTTCGCCTTGCGCCAGAGCGCGGTGCCCTGATTGGCCGATTCGTCCTTGCCGTCGCGCACGACCGCGATCGGCACAGTGATGAAGTCGGCCCATTTCCGCACGAGATGGTCGAGCCGGTAAGGCTCCAGGTACTCGTCGGCGTCGCCCTTGAGATGGAGCACGATGTCGGTGCCGGGTTCCGCCCGGGTGGCAGGCTCCAGGGTGTAGTTGCCCTGGCCTTCGGAGGCCCAGGTCCAGGCCTCGTCGCTGCCGGCGCGGCGCGACGTGACCGTCACCCGGTCGGCGACCATGAAGGCCGAGTAGAAGCCGACGCCGAACTGGCCGATCAGGCTCGGCCGGTCCTCGGCCTTGGCGGATTCCAGCGTCTGCGAGAACGCCCGCGTGCCGGAGCGCGCGATGGTGCCGAGGTTGGTGGCGAGATCCTCCTTGGTCATGCCGATGCCGGCATCCGACACGGTCAGGGTCCGCGCCTCCTTGTCGGGGGCGATGCGGACCTTGGCGTCCGCCGGCAGGGCGCTCGCCGCCGAGGTCAGGGCCTCGAACCGCCGCCGGTCCATGGCGTCGGCGGCGTTGGCCACGAGTTCGCGCAGGAAGATCTCGCGGTCGGAATAGAGCGCGTGCACGACGAGGTCGAGGAGCCGGCCTACCTCCGCCCCGAACTCGTGCCGCTCAATCGTCTCGCTCACGGGTCATGCCTCCGCTGTGGGAAAATCGCGGTGGCGATATGCTGGCGAACGCGGCCGTTTTCAATGCGCCGCGCGGGCTCGGCATCGCCGTCATGGCGGTCCGTCGCCTGTGGAGGCCCTGCCCTTCGGGCGTGCCGCGGCGCGGCCCTGTTCAGGGCCCCGGTTCAAATCTCGATCTCGGTTCCCACCTCGACGATCTGCCGGGTCGGCAGGCCGAAATGGGCGCCGGTGCGCTCGGCATTGCGCTTCATGAAGCTGAACATCGCCTCCCGCCAGGGCGCCATGCCGGGATGGGTCGGCGACGGGATGACCACCTCGTGGCCCACGAAGTAGGTGATGTCCTCGAGGTATTCCGGAGGCAGGAGGCCGCTCGCCACGGCGCATCGCAGCCCCTCGGGGATCGAGGCGGTTTGCATGAAGCCGTACCGCAGGACGACGCGTTCCATGCCGGGCGTGAACTTCGAGATCGCCTTGCGGATGCCCTGCGCAACCAGCGTCACCTGCGCCCGCTCGGCGGCGCAAATGACCGGCTCCTCCTCGTAGACGACGGTGATCAGGAGGATCCGCTCGTGGAGGCACCGGCTGCGCTCCAGCAGACGGCCGAGGGCCATCGGGATGCCATCGGTGGCGGCGGTCAGGAAGGCCGCGGTGCCCGGGAGCGTCACCGGCGGGTGCGAGGTCAGGCGGGCGAGGAAGGTCGCCTCGGACATCCGCATGGTCTGGCGGACGGATTCGAGAACGCGGTTGCCCGTCATCCATGTCAGCATCAGGAAGGCGACCGCGGCGGCCAGCAGCAGCGGAAACCAGCCGCCCTCGAACAGCTTCACGCTGTTGGCGGCGAAGAACACGGCGTCGAGGGTGAGGAAGGCGCCGTTGACCGCGAAGACCAGGATCGGATTGTAGCCCCAGCGCAGCGCGATGAGCGCGGCGAGCAGGGTGGTGATGCCCATCAGGGCCGAGACCGCGATGCCGTAGGCGCCGGCGAGGGCGTCGGAGGAGCCGAACACCACCACCGCCGTGAGGGTCGCTGCGGCCAGGAGCCAGTTCACCGCCGGCACATAGATCTGACCGCGCTCGTCCCGGTCTGTGTGGACGACCCGCATCATCGGCATGAAGCCGAGCTGGATCGATTGCTGGGTCAACGAATAGACGCCCGAGATCACCGCCTGCGAGGCGATGACGGTCGCCATCGTGGCCAGGGCGACCAGCGGATAATGGGCCCAGTCGGGGGCGAGCCGATAGAACGGATTCTCGATCGCACCGGGATCGGCGATGATCAGGGCGCCCTGCCCGCAATAGTGGATCAACAGCGCCGGCAGCACGAGACCGAACCACGCGAAGCGGATCGCGGGGGCGCCGAAATGGCCGAGATCGGCATACATCGCCTCGCCGCCGGTCACCGCCAGGAAGGCCGCGCCCAGCATCAGGAAGCTGACATGCCAGCCGGCATGGACGAGGAAGTCCACCGCCCGCAACGGGTTGGCCGCCGCCAGGATTTCCGGCGTGCGCAGGATGCTGGGGATCGCGAGCAGGACGAGGACGACGAACCAGACGAGCATCACGGGCCCGAACACGCGGCCGATGGCGGCCACGCCCTTGTGCTGGACCAGGAACAGCCCGACGAGGATGACGAGCGTGATCGGCACCACGTACGGGCCGAGCGCCGGCGCATCGACCTTCACGCCCTCGATCGCCGACAGGACCGAGATCGCCGGGGTGATCGCGCCGTCGCCGTAGAGCAGCGCCGCCCCCACCAGACCGACCACCAGAAGCAGCGCCTTCCCCGTGCCCGGCCGGGCCTGCCGGGCGCCGAGCAGCGCCAGCATGGCGACAATGCCGCCCTCGCCGCGGTTGTCGGCGCGCAGGATCAGCACCGCGTATTTCAGCGACACGATCAGGATCAGCGACCACAGGATCAGCGACACCGCCCCCGTGGCCGCCGCCGGCACCGCGGCCCCGCCGGCGGTCGCCGCCTTCACAGCCTCCTTGAACGCGTAGAGCGGGCTCGTGCCGATGTCGCCGTACACGACGCCCAGCGCGCCCAGCATCAGCGCGGCGCCGGGCCCATGTCGGACGGCACCGGGTTTGCGCGCCACCGGCGCCGCCGGAAGATCGACCGCCGGGGCAGCCGCGGAGGGCAGGGCTTGGCTCACGGTCACGTCCGGTCGATGGCGTCGCGGTTGGGCGAAACCTTAGCGAGTCGGTCGCGCGGCGATAGACTTCGGGTGTCTCAGCCGCGCTGATGACGAAGACTTGTCACCCGAACGTGATGATCTTCGAGCCCTGCCCGACGGCGGATCTCCGTTGCGCCCCGGAGGTCGCCCATTCAGGCCGCGTCGAGACCCAGGTCGATGATCGCCGCCGAGTGGGTGATCCAGCCGCAGGAGATCAGGTCGACGCCCGAGGCCGCGACCGCCCCCACCGTCTCGCGGGTGATCCGGCCCGACGCCTCGGAGAGCGCGCGTCCGTCGATCATCGCCACCGCGCGGGTGAGCTGATCGGGCCCCATATTGTCGAGGAGCACCGCGTCGACCCCGACCGAAAGGGCCTCCTCCAGTTGCTCCAGGCTGTCGACCTCGCACTCGATCTTCACGAGATGGCCGGCCCGGGCGCGGGCGCGCTTGATGGCCGGCACGATGCCGCCCGCCACCGCCACGTGGTTGTCCTTGATCAGCACGGCATCGTCGAGGCCGAAGCGGTGGTTCGACCCCCCACCCGCGCGCACGGCGTGCTTCTCCAGGGCGCGCAGGCCCGGCGTGGTCTTGCGGGTGCAGACGATCGAGGCCTTGCCGTGCGGGCGGGCCGCCTCGACGAGGCCGTGGGTGGCCGTGGCGACGCCCGACATCCGGCAGAGCAGGTTCAGGGCGACGCGCTCGGCGGTGAGGATGGCGCGGGCCGGCCCCTCGAGGTGCAGCACCACGTCGCCCGGTGCGACGCGGGCCCCGTCGCCGCGCTCGACCGTGACGGTGACGGCCGGATCGACCAGCGCGAACGCGATGGCGGCGGCATCGGTGCCGGAGATCACGCCGTCCTGGCGGGAGGCGATCACGCCGCGCATCCGCTCGCCGGGGGGCACGATGGCGTCGGTCGTGATGTCGCCGGCCCGGCCGAGATCCTCCAGCAGGGCGGCGCGCACTACCGGCTCCACCAGGAGCCGCGGCAGGGGCAGGATCGCGTCGGAGAAGACCGATCGGGTCATGGCGTCAGGGCCTCCTCGGCGACCGTCCGGCCGCTCTGCGCCGCCCGGAGATCGGCCAGCGTGGTCTCGGTATGGGTCGCGGCTGCGAGATGCGGATGATCGCTGCGCCAATGGGCGCCGCGGCTCTCCTGGCGGTCCAGCGCGCCGCGGGCGATCAGCAGCGCCACCAGCGCGGCGTCGCAGGATTCCGCCTGAGGCGTCAGGGCGGCGACCGCCCCCCCGAGGCCGGCGGCGTCGCGCACGACCCCGACCTGGCGCTCCATCAGGCCACGGATCGCCGTCAGGTCACCGGAGGTGCGGGCGGTCACGGCCTGGGGCACGATGGCCGCCGGCGGCGGCGCATCGAGCCCGTCGGCGATGAAGCGGGCATAGGCGAGCCCTTCCAGCAGGGAATTGCTGGCGAGGCGGTTGGCGCCGTGCAGGCCCGTGGAGGAGACCTCGCCGCAGGCATAGAGGCCCGGCACCGACGTGGCGCCGTGCGCGTCCACCTTCACGCCGCCCATATGGTAGTGCGCCGCCGGGCGGACCGGGATCGGCTGCACGGCCGGGTCGATGCCGGCGGCGGCGCAAAGTCCCGCCACCGTCGGGAAGCGCGTCGGCATCGCGGCGCCGAGCGCACCGCGGGCGTCGAGATAGACCGTGCGGCCGCGCTGCAGCGCCTGGAAGATGCCGCGGGCGACGACGTCGCGGGGGGCGAGATCGCCGCCGGCGATACCGGCCATGACGGGTGCGCCGGTCTCGTCGATGAGTCGGGCGCCCTCCCCGCGCAGGGCCTCGGTGGCGAGCGGCATCGGGTCGGCGCCGGCCGCGATGGCGGTCGGGTGGAACTGCACGAACTCCATATCGCGCATGACGGCACCGGCCCGGGCGGCGAGCGCCAGACCGCGGCCGACGGCGCCGGGCGGGTTCGTGGTCGCCGCGTAGAGGGCGCCGACGCCGCCGGTGGCCAGCACCACGGCGCGGGCCGGGATGCGGAACAGGGCACCGTCGCGCTCGGCGACGATGCCGGCCACGGACCCGCGCGCGTCCCGGAGCAGGTCGCAGGCCCGCGCCGTGACGATCTCGACGGACGGCGCAGCGAGAACGGCCCGCACCAGCCCTTCGAGCACGCGCGCCCCGGTCGCGTCGCCGCCGGAGCGGACGATGCGGCGGCGGCCATGCGCGGCCTCAAGCCCGAGCGCGAGCGCGGCATCGTCGGTCCGGTCGAACGGGACGCCGATCCGCACCAGCCAATCGATCAGGCCCGGCCCTTCCTGAGCCACGCGGAGCGCGACGTCGGACTCGGTCAGCCCGGCGCCGGCCGCTTCCGTATCGGCGGCGTGCAGTTCCGCCGCGTCATCGGCGCCGACCGCGGCGGCGATGCCGCCCTGCGCCCAGCCGGTGGCGGTGCCGAGGCCCAGGGCCGACGCGGTGACCAGCGTCACCGGCCGGGGCGCGAGACGCAGCGCGACGCTGAGCCCCGCGACGCCGCCGCCGACCACGACGACGCGGTCGGCGGTGCTGGGCGAGACGGCGTTCATCGCGTGCGCACCTGGAGCATGCGCTCCACGGCCGCCCGGGCCCGGTCGGCCAAAGCCGGATCGACCGTGACCTCGTGGGTCATCGTCTCCAGCGCGCGGCGGATGTTCGCCAAGCTCATCCGCTTCATGTGCGGGCACATGTTGCAGGGCTTGATGAACTCGATATCCGGGTTCTGCGCCGCGATGTTGTCGGCCATCGAGCACTCGGTGACGAGCACCACCTGCTTCGGCCGCTTATCCACGACGAAGTCCATCATCATCGCGGTGGAGCCGGAGAAGTCGGACTCGGCCACCACGTCGGGCGGGCATTCCGGATGCGCGATCACCGTCACGCCGGGATAGCTGTCGCGGACCTCGCGGATGTCGGCCGGGGTGAAGCGCTCGTGCACCTCGCAGTGGCCGGCCCAGGTCAGGATCTCGACCTCGGGAATCTCGGCCTGGACGTTCTGCGCCAGGAACTCGTCCGGGATCATCAGCACGCGGGGCGCATTCAGCGACTTCACCACCGCGACGGCGTTGCCGGAGGTGCAGCACAAATCCGACTCGGCCTTCACGGCCGCCGAGGTGTTCACGTAGGTCACGATCGGCACGCCCGGATACTTCGCCCGCAGGCCGCGCACGTCCGCGGCCGTGATCGAATCGGCCAGCGAGCAGCCCGCGCCCATGTCGGGGATCAGCACGGTCTTGGCCGGGTTCAGGAGCTTGGCGGTCTCGGCCATGAAGTGGACGCCCGCCAGCACGATCACGTCCGCGTCGACATTCACCGCCTCGCGGGCGAGCGCGAGGCTGTCGCCGACGATGTCGGCCACCGTGTGGAAGATCTCGGGCGCCTGGTAATTGTGCGCCAGGATCACGGCGTTGCGCTCCCGCTTCAGGCGCAGGATCGCCTCGATGTCGGGGGCGAGCGCCGGCCACTCGATCGCGGGAACGTGCCGGCTGACGCGGGCGTAGAGATCCGGAAGCGGCAGGCCCGGGATGGGCGTGCGGGAGACGGGTGCAACGGTCGCCGCCATGGCGTCCTCCATTATGCTCAGTTTGAGCATTGTGCCGTCTAACTTATGGGCGCCGGACGCGCCTGTCCAGATATGCTAGCTGTGAGCATAAATCTTTTGCGGCGCGATGTTACGCTGCGCCGCCGAAGGGATGCCGGTCAGCAGAAGGACGCCGGGTCGGGGCCGATGCGGCCGTCGGGGCGATCGAGGGCCGCGATCTCCTCCATCTCGCCGGCACCGAGTTCGAAATCGAACAGCGCGATGTTCTCGAGGATGCGCTCGGGCCGGGCGGTCTTCGGGATCGCCACGCAGCCGATCTGCACCTGCCAGCGCAGCACCACCTGGGCGGGCGTCTTCCCATGGGCCTTCGCAATCGCGAGGATGACCGGGTCGTTCAGCTCCCTGCCTTGGCCGAGGGGGCTCCAGGACTCGGTCACGATGCTGTGACGCGCGTCGTCCGCGCGCGGCGCCTTGCGCTGGAAATGCGGGTGCAGCTCGATCTGGTTCACGGCAGGCGCCACGCCGGTCTCGCCGATCAACGTGGCGATGTGCTCGGCTGTGAAGTTCGAGACGCCGATCGACTTGGCCCGCCCCTCCTCGCGGAGCTGGATCAGCGTTTTCCAGGTCTCGACGAACAGGCGCCGCTGCGGACACGGCCAATGGATCAGGTAGAGATCAACATACGGGAGGTCGAGCCGCTGCAGGCTCTCGTCGAAGGCACGCCGCGCCTCGTCGCGTCCCTGGCGGTCGTTCCAGAGCTTGGTGGTGAGGAAGACCTCCGCGCGCGGCACCTGCGCATCGCGGATGCCACGTCCGACGCCCGCCTCATTGCCGTAGGCGGCGGCGGTGTCGATCAGGCGGTAGCCGGCCCGAAGCGCCCGGCCGACGAGGTCCGGCGCCTGAGCGTCGGAGAGTTGCCAGCAGCCGTAGCCGATCTGCGGGATGCAACGCCCGTCGTTCAGGGCCAAAGTCGGGACGGCCATGGGGTGAGCCTCCGGAAACGCTTTCCGATCTACCCAAACGCCGGCGGTGCGACGCGTTCCGATGATCGCGTCCTTTGCAAGCGGAGCGCGGCGGCCCGGAGGCGCCACGCCCGGCCCTGCCGCGCGGCCGTGGGCCGATTCTCTACCCCCACGTCGCGGATCGGATAGGGCGGCCCATGGACCAGCGGACCACCTCGGCCCGCGGTGAACGGGCGCAGTCTGGACTGGATCTAATCGGCACGACCGCACGTTGGCGCACCGGATTCCAGGTTGCGCCGCGCCGTCGAGCGCGGCGCACGGACGGGATGGCAGCATGACAGACGCGACTCCGAAGAAGCCGTTCGCCCTGACGCGGCGCGCCGTGGTGGAAGGCTGCGCGGCGGCCGGGGCGCTCGGCGCCCTCGGCTTCCGACCGGCCCCCGCAGCGGCGGCGCCGGGAGATCCCGCCCCGCAGACGATGCCGGTACGGCTCACCATCAATGGGCAGCCGCACGATCTCGTCCTCGACACGCGCACCACGCTCCTCGATGCGCTGCGCGAGCATCTGGCTCTCACCGGCACCAAGAAGGGCTGCGACCACGGCCAGTGCGGCGCCTGTACGGTGCTGGTGGACGGGCGTCGGATCAATGCGTGCCTGACGCTCGCGGCGATGCACGAGGGCGATCAGGTCACCACGATCGAGGGCCTCGCGGACGGCGAGAAGCTTCACCCGATGCAGGCCGCCTTCCTGGAACATGACGGCTTCCAATGCGGCTACTGCACGCCGGGCCAGATCTGCTCCTCGGTCGGCATGCTGAACGAGGCCAAGGCCGGTTGGCCGAGCCACGTCACCGAGGATCTCGCCTCGACCCCGACGCTCAGTGACGCCGAGATTCGCGAGCGGATGAGCGGCAACATCTGCCGCTGCAGCGCCTACCCGAACATCGTCGCGGCGATCCGCGACACCGCCGCCAGCAACCTCTGAGGGGGCGGACATGAAGGCTTTCACCTACGAGCGTCCCGCCACGGTTCAGGACGCGGCCAAGCTCGCGGCCGAGCGGCCGAACGCCAAGTTCATCGCGGGCGGCACCAACCTGCTCGACCTCATGAAGCTGCAGATCGAGACGCCGGCCACGCTGATCGACGTGAACCGGCTGCCCCTCGACAAGGTTGAGGCCACGCAGGAGGGCGGCCTGCGTATCGGTGCGCTGGTGCGCAACTCCGACCTTGCCGCGGAGCCGCGGGTCCGGAAGGACTACGCCGTCCTGGCGAAGGCTCTGCTGGCCGGCGCCTCGGGGCAGCTGCGCAACAAGGCGACCACCGCCGGCAACCTGCTTCAGCGGACCCGCTGCTACTATTTCTACGACACGGCCATGCCCTGCAATAAGCGCGAGCCGGGTTCGGGCTGCGCGGCGATCGGCGGGTTCAACCGGATCATGGCGGTGGTGGGCGCCAGCGAATCCTGCATCGCCACCAACCCGTCCGACATGGCTGTCGCCATGCGGGCCCTCGACGCCACCGTCGAGACGATGGATCCGGCGGGTCAGACCCGACGGATCCCGATCGCCGACTTCCACAAGCTCCCCGGCGACACCCCGCAGATCGAGACCGACCTGCGCAAGGGCGAGATCATCACGGCCGTGACCCTGCCGAAGCCGGTGGCCGGCATGCATATCTACCGCAAGGTCCGCGACCGGGCGTCCTACGCTTTCGCGACCGTCTCGGTGGCGGCGGTGATCGCGGGCGCCGAGGGCGGCAAGCCGAGCGCGGCGCGGCTTGCCTTCGGCGGCCTGGCGCACAAGCCCTGGCGGGTGGCCGAGGCCGAAGAAGCCCTGGTTCGGACCGGCTCAGCGGATGAGGCCGCCGACGCGGTGCTGAAGGGTGCCCGCGGCTATGGCAGCAACGACTTCAAGATTCCGCTGACCCGGCGGACCCTGCGCGCCGTGGTGGCGCAGGCGACCCGCGCTTAAGCCCCCCGATCAAGGACCGTCCCCATGGAGATGAACCAGCCGATCGGCCGGACGCCCCTCGACGACCGCGCCGACGGGCTCGTCGGGAAGCCGCTCGACCGCGTCGAAGGGAAGCTCAAGGTCACGGGCCACGCCCCTTACGCGTGCGAGACCCGGGCGCTGAAGAACCCCGCCTACGGCTTCATCGTGCCGGCGACGATTGCGGCCGGCACCATCACGTCGATCGACGCCGAGACCGCCCGCCGGGCGCCCGGCACGATCCTGGTCATGACCCACGAGAACGTCCCCGAGCAGGGCGAGAAGAAGGAGCAGGTCTGGCCGCAACTCCAGGGGACGAAGGTCACGTTCTATGGGCAGCCCGTCGCCTTCGTGGTGGCGGAGACCTTCGAGCAGGCCCGCGCCGCCGCGATGCTGGTGAAGGTCCGCTACGACGCGGCCAAGCCCAAGGGGCTGCTCAAGGACAACCTGGCGGCGGCCTACGAGCCGAAGCCCGTCAATTCGCCGCCGGATTCAAAGCTCGGCGACTTCGACGCCGCCTTCGCGGCCGCGCCGGTGAAGCTCGACGTGGAATACGTCACGCCCAACCAGATCCACGCGCAGATGGAGCCGCACGCCACGATCGCGTCGTGGGAGGGCGACGGCGTGGTGCTCTACACCGCCAACCAGATGCTGAACCGCGGTCAGAAGGCGCTCGGCTCGGTGCTCAAGCTGCCGCCCGAAAAGGTGCGGATCGTGAGCCCCTATATCGGCGGCGGCTTCGGCTCGAAGCTCCAGGCTCAGCCGGAGGCGACGCTCGCCGTGCTGGCCTCGAAGCTGATCCAGCGCCCGGTGAAGGTCGCGCTCACGCGGCAGCAGGAGTTCCACGTCGGGACCCACCGGACCGACACGATCCAGCGGATCAGGCTCGGTGCCGACCAGGACGGGCGGCTCTCGGCGATCAGCCATGAATCCTGGTCCGACACGGCCGAGGGCGACGGGTTCTTCGAGACATCGGCCAACGTCACCCGGTCGCTCTACGCGGCACAGAACCGGATCACGCGCCATCGGCTCGTGAACCTCAACATGCCCATCGCCTCGTCGATGCGCGCCCCTGGCGAGGCCGTGGGCCAGCTCGCCTTCGAGTGCGCCATGGATGAGCTGGCCGAGCATCTGAAGGTCGATCCGATCGAGCTGCGGGTGCGCAACGAGCCGGCCGAGGATCCCGAGAAGAAAGTCCCGTTCTCCACCCGCCAGCTCGTGCCCTGCATGCGCGAGGGGGCGCGCCTGTTCGGCTGGGACAAGCGGCAGGCGGCGGGCAGCCGCCGCGACGGCAACTGGCTCGTCGGCATGGGCATGTCGGCCGCCGCCCGCCTCAACCCGCTGATGCCCTCCGCCGCCAAGGTCCGTCTCGGGCCGGACGGCGTGCTGGTGGTGCGCATGGCCATGACCGATCCCGGCACCGGCACCTATACGATCCTCACCCAGATCGCCGGCGAGATGCTGGGCCTGCCGCCCGAGCGGGTCCGCGTCGAGATGGGCGACACCGACTTTCCCTTCGCCTCGGGTTCCGGCGGCTCGTTCGGCGCTGCGTCGGCGGGCTCTGCCCTCTACGTCGCCTGCGACAACCTCCGGCAGGCCCTGCTCAAGGCCGGCGACCTTAATCCGGACGGGGCGGTGTTCCGCGACGGCGCGGTGACCTCGGGCAACCGGACGGAGTCGCTGACCGATCTCGCCCGGTCGGGCATGGAGGCCGCCGGTGAGATCAAGCCCGGCGAGATGAAGCAGAAGTTCTCGCAATACTCCTACGGTGCGCACTTCGCCGAGGTCGGGGTCGATGTCGATACCGGTGAGATCCGGCTGCGGCGGATGCTCGGCGTCTTCACCGGGGGGCGCATCCTCAACGCCAAGACGGCGCGCAGTCAGGCGATCGGCGGCATGACCTTCGGGGTCGGGGCGGCTCTGATGGAAGATGCGGTGGTCGATCCGCGCTACAGCTACTTCGTCAACCACGACATGGCCGAGTACCATGTGCCGGTCCACGCCGACCTCCCGGCGATCGACGCGGTGTTCCTGCCCGAACTCGACGACAAGGCGAACCCGCTGAAGAGCAAGGGACTCGGCGAGCTCGGCATCTGCGGCGCCGGCGCCTCGCTCGCCAACGCGATCTACAACGCCACCGGGATCCGCGTGCGGGACTATCCGCTCACCCTCGACAAGATGCTCAAGGGCTTCGAAGAGCAGGAGGGCCAGGCGCAGCGGCGGACCTGACCGGAGGCAAAGGCCTGGGCGGCCGCGGTTGACGGCCGCCCGCGCAGGCGGGACACCCGGCCGAAAGCCCGAATACGGGGAGCGCCCGGTGCCCAACAGCCTTGCCAACGACCGTCATCCGCCCGCGCGGTTCAACGCCGCGCGGTACTGCCTGGCCGAGAATGCGCGCCTGCGCCCCGACAAGACGGCGCTCGTGATGGTCGGGGACGGCACCGCGGAGCGGCTGAGTTTCGGCGACGTCGAGCGGGCGGTGCGCGGCATCGCGGCGGGCCTGCTGGATCTCGGCCTGGAACCCGGCGACCGGGTGATGATCCGCATGGGCAACGAGGCCGACTACGTCCTCGTCTATTTCGGGGCCCTGGCGGCGGGCCTCGTCGCCCTGCCCTCCTCGCCGCAGCTCACCGCGGGCGAGGCGGCGTTCCTCATGGACAATTCCGGCGCCGCCGCGGTGGTGATCGGAGGTGGCTGCACGGTCGCGCCCGAGGCCCTGGGCGGACGCCTCCTGCTCGACGCCGCCGCCATCGCGCGGATGAAGGCGGGGCTGCCCCTGCCGGCCTACGCCGACACCGCCGCGGACGACCCGGCGATGCTGATCTACACCTCCGGCACGACGAGCCGGCCGAAGGGCGTGCTCCACGCCCACCGCGCCACCTACGGCCGCCGGCCGATGCGCGACCACTGGCTCGGCCTCACCGAATCCGACGTGATGCTGCATGCCGGCACCATGAACTGGACCTACACGCTGGGCGTCGGCTTGAGCGATCCCTGGTCGGTGGGCGCGACGGCGGTGCTCTACAACGGTCCACGCGATCCCGCCGTCTGGCCGCGCCTGATCGCCCGGTACGGCGCGACCCTGTTCGCCGCCGTCCCGACGCTCTACCGCCAGATCCTCAAATACGGCGACCTCGGCGCCCAGGACCTGTCGAGCCTGCGCCACGGCTGCACGGCGGGCGAGCCCCTCTCGGTGGAGCTGCTCGATGCCTGGCGGCAGGCCACCGGCAAGCCCCTCTACGAGGCGCTCGGGATGAGCGAGATCTCGACCTACATCTCCAGCGGACCGACGATTCCCGTCCGTCCCGGCTCGCCGGGCAAGCCGCAGCCCGGTCGGCGGGTGGCGATCCTGCCCGTCGAGGGCGAGCCGGTCCCGCTGCCGGCCGGCGAGAGCGGCCTCCTCGCCGTCCATCGGACCGAGCCGGCGCTGATGCTCGGCTACTGGAACCGCCCCGAGGAAGAGGCCGAGGTGATGCGGGGCGACTGGTTCGTCGGCGGCGATCTCGCCCGGCTCGATGCGGATGGCTACCTCTGGTTCGAAGGCCGCAACAACGACCTGATGAAGGCGATGGGCTACCGGGTCTCGCCCAACGAGGTCGAGGCGGTGCTGTCCGACCACCCGTCCGTGGCGGAGGTCGGCGTGGCCGAACTGCCGGTGCGGGCAGACGTCTCGGTCATCTGCGGTTTCGTGGTGCTCCAGCCGGACGCCGAGCCCGACGCGGAGGGCCTGCTGGCCTGGTGCGCCGAGCGGCTCGCCGCCTACAAGCGGCCGCGGGAAATCCGCTTCCTCGACGCCCTGCCGCGCACGCCCAACGGCAAGGTCCAGCGCAAGCGGCTCGCCGCGGCTGCGGCCGGTTGACCGGCGCCGCCGCCCGCTGGTTCGCCCCGGCGTTTCGAGGGTGCCGCAAGAGGCCCCCTCTCCCGTCCGGGAGAGGGTCGGGGGGAGGGATCGAGTCTTGCCGAGGCTTGCCGGACCGGACGCCCCCTACAGCAGCGTCCCGCGCAGGATCAGCAGGGCCACCGAGAAATAGATGACAAGCCCGGTGACATCGACCAGCGTCGCCACGAACGGCGCCGAGGCGGTGGCCGGATCGAAGCCGATCCGCTGCAGCAGGAAGGGCAGCATCGAGCCGGCGAGCGATCCGAAGGTCACGATCCCGACGAGCGCCGCGCCCACCGTTGCGGCCACCAGCGGCCAGTGCTCGCCGTAATCGTAGAGGCCGAACTTCTGCCACGCGACGATGCGGATGACCGCGATCACCCCGAGGATCGCCCCGAGCACGATCCCGGTGGGCAGCTCCCGCAGGGCCACCCGCCACCAGTCCCGCAGCCGGATCTGGTGCAGGGCCAGCGCCCGGATCAGCAGCGAGGTCGCCTGAGATCCGGAATTGCCCCCCGAACTCATGATCAGCGGGATGAACAGCGTCAGGACGATCGCCTTCTCCAGTTCCCCCTCGAAGCCCTGCATGGCCGAGGCGGTGAGCATCTCCGACAGGAACAGCGCGCACAGCCAGCCGGCGCGCTTCCGGATCATCGTGAAGAAGCCGATATCCATGTAGGGCTCGGGCAGCGCCTCCATGCCGCCGAAGCGCTGCACGTCCTGCGTCTGCTTCTCGATCATCGCGTCGATCATGTCGTCGACCGTGACGATGCCGATCACGTGCCCGACCGCGTCGACCACCGGCAGCGCGAGAAGATCGTATTTCGAGATCAGTCGGGCCGCCTCCTCGCGGCTGGCCGTCGGCGAGACGGCGAGGGGCCGGCGTCCCGGCGCGACGCTGAGGACATTGTCGCTCGGATCGCCCGAGATCAGCCGCCGCAGGGGCACCGCCTTGGTCAACGCGCGAGTGCGCGGGTCGAGCACGAAGATCGCGTAGATCGTCTCGCGGGTCTTCTCCACGTGGCGGATGTGCTCCAGGGTCTGGCCCACCGTCCAGGTGCCCGGCACGGTGACGAACTCCGTGGTCATCAGAGAGCCCACGGTCTCCTCGCCGTAGGCCGAGAGCCGGTCCACGGCGCCGCGTGTCTCGGCGTCGAGGCGCGCGCGCAGGTCGGAGCGGCCGGGCTCCTCGATCTCGCGGAACACGTCCGTGACCCGGTCGGCCGACATGCCCGACAGGTAGCCGGCCACCCGGTCCCGGGGCAGCATCTCGATGATGTCGGCGGCGCAGTCGAGTTCCGGCTGGTCCAGCACCTCGATCGCCCGCTCCGTCGGCAGACCGAGCAGGATGGCGGCGGCAACCTCCGGAGCCTCGTCGTTCAGCGCTTCGACGATGTCGGGCGCCCGTTCGTCCGAAAGACGTGCGGCCAAGACGGAGGGATCGACTCGCGTGTCGAAGGGCGCGATCTCGTTCATGGCCTCGCCTCGTGGGTTACGAGGCGACGCGTCGCCGGTCATCCTAGGTCAGGGCCGTGGCCGGCCGCCGCGTCGATCGCCCCGCGGCCAGGCCTCTCAGCGGCTCAGGCGGGATGACGGCACGGGGCCGGGCACGGCAGGCACGATCGGTCGGGCACGTCGCTTCGCTGGTCGCTGCTGGAAAGGGAACGCGGCACCGTCGAAGACGCCGTCGCGCGGGTGCGTCGTGCGCCCGAGCAAGAGGCCCGTCAAGCCGAAACAGCGCCCATCCGCAGCCGATGCCGAACGACGCTCCGTCGGGTGGCCGCGCGGCCACGGACGGGTGGGCCCGCCGGCCAGCAACCCACCCTATGAGAAATATAAGTGTTGTGCTCACTTGTATTGCGTCCAAGATATTGCCTATATGGATCTCACCAACAGCGAGGAGAAACGCCATGGCCTGGTCCGCCCCGATCGTGTCCGAGATCTGCGTCGGCATGGAAGTCACCAGCTACGAGTCGGCTGAGATCGATACGTTCAACTAAGTCGCTCACGGTTCGGAGCGCCCGACGCTCCGGCCTTCGCGGCTTCTTAATCCATCGCGTCAATTCACTTGGAGGAAATCATGGCTTGGTCCGCCCCCGTCGTGTCTGAGATCTGCGTCGGCATGGAAGTCACCAGCTACGAGTCGGCTGAGATCGACACGTTCAACTGAGACGTCGACATCACGTTCTGGGGCGCCGCTTCATCCGAAGCGGCGCTTTTCTTTTGTGCGCGCATGACATGCTGCGCCTCGGCTTGACCTGCCACACCAAACTGTGCCGCTGAACCGCCACCGGGCCATGTGAGCCTGCAGAGCGAGCGAGGACGGGTTTGGCGGACACTGCGTATTCGGCCGATCAAGCGATCCCACCCTGCCCGATCACCGGTGCCCCCGCCCTGCGCTGCGTCGAGCGCCTGGACGCCGCCTTCCTGACGCTGCTCTGGCACTATTCCGGCCGCGTCGATGTCGGGCCGCTGCTGCGCCCCGCCGGGACGTTCCGGCTCTGGGAATCACCGACCGGGCTGATCTTCTTCGATCCGCCGGTGGCTGGCGATGCGGCCTTCTACCGGGCGTTCTACGGCCGGATCGCCGCGCACGATAAGCTCGCCGGGCCGGAGACGGAGCGCCTGGAGTTCCGCCAGGCCGCCACGCATGTGCCGTCGGGTGCCCGGGTGCTCGACGTGGGCTGCGGCCACGGCGGTTTCCGCGCCTACGTGCCGGAGGCCACCTATACCGGCCTCGACCCGAATTTTTCCGCCGAGGACCCGACCGGGACGATCCTCGCCGAGACCGTGGAGGCGCACGCGGCGCGCCTCGGTCCGGTCTACGACGTGGCCTGCGCCTTCCAGGTCATCGAGCATGTGGCGGACCCGCTGGGATTCGCCCGGGCGCTGGCGGCCTGCGTCAAGCCGGGCGGCCTGATTCTGATCGGGACGCCGCTCTGGCCCTCGCCCAACACCACGATCCCGAACTTCGTCATCAACGCGCCGCCCCACCATCTGACGTGGTGGACGCCCGCCGCTCTCGAGGCACTGGCCGGAACCTTGGGCTGCACCGCCGAGGCGGTCCATGCCATCGGCATGGACCGGCACGATTCGCTGATTCACTGGATGGCCAAGGTCAGCCCCGTCCGCTGCCGCGACCGCTTCTTCCGGCGGACGTGGTCCTGGGCGCTGGCGCTCGCCTTCGCCTACGGCGTCGGGTCGGTCCTCGACCGCTGCCTGCCGGTGCCGAAACGGACGCGCCCGAACGCGCTGCTGCTCGTGGCGCGGACGGGCACCTGATCCCTCACGCCACGAACAGCCCCGCGATCGCCGCGCTCGTGAGATTCGACAGCGTCCCCGCCAGGATCGCCCGCAGGCCGTACCGGGCGACCTCGGCGCGGCGCTCCGGGACGAGGCTGGAGAAGCTCGCGAGCTGGATCGCGATCGAGGCGAAGTTGGCGAAGCCGCACAGGGCGAAGCAGACGATCGCCTGCGCGCGCGGGTCGAGGGTGCCGGCCTTCAGGACCGGCGACAGGTTGGCGTAGGCCAGGAACTCGTTGAAGGCGAGCTTCTGGCCGATCGCCCCGCCGACCAGGGTCGCCTGCTCCCAGGGCACGCCGAGGAGCCAGGCCAGCGGGGCGAGGGCCCAGCCGAGCACGCCCTCGAACGAGGCGGCGGGATACCCGACCCATCCGCCCAGCATGCCGAAGAGGCCGTCCGCCAGGGCGATCAGCCCGACGAAGGCGATCAGCATGGCCCCTACCGAGACCGCCACCGCGAGCCCCTTCTGGGTCCCGTCGGCCGCCGCCTCGATGATGTTGGCCGCCCGCGTCTCGCCGAACTCGACCCGGGTGGTGGTGATCCGGGTCGGCTCCGTCGATGGCATCAGGATCTTGGCGTAGACGAGGCCCCCCGGGATCGCCATCACCGAGGCGGCGAGCAGGTAGGTCATGGGCACGCCGAGGGCCGCGTAGCCCGCCAGGATCGATCCTGCCGTGGACGCGGCGCCGCTCGACATGACGGCGAACAACTCGGCCCCGGTGAGCAGGGCGAGGAACGGGCGCAGCGCGACGGCAATCTCGCTCTGGCCGATGGCGATGGTGATCACCGCCGAGAACGACTCGATGGGGGACGTGCCCAGAATGCGCCGGAGCGCCGCGCCGAGCAGGCGAGCCAGCGCCTGCATCACGCCGAGATGGTAGAGCACGCCGATGAGCGCGGAGACATAGAGGATCTGCGGCAGGACCCGCAGCGCCAGGATGAAGCCCGAGCCGCCGAACAGCTCGAACATCCTCGGCTCGACGAGACCGCCGAACAGGAAGGCGGTGCCGCGATCGCCGTAGGACAGCACGGTCACGACCGCGTCGGCGACAGCCCGCAGCGCGGCCTGCCCGGCGGGAAGAAACAGGACCAGAGCACCGAGCCCCACCTGCAGGGCCAGCCCGGCGAGCACCACGCGGAGACGGATCGCCCGCCGATTGGTCGAGAACAGGATGGCGACGGCGAGCAGCACCAAAAGGCTGAGGCCGGCATGGATCAGGCGGTCGAGCATCGTGTCCTTCGGCTCCGAGCTTGGCCGGAGCGTATGGAAGGTTCAGGCCAGACGCCGTCAATCCGGGCTGTCCGGTGCGAGATAGGGGGCGAACAGGTCGCGGAGCTGCGCGAAGCCCCAGTCCAGATCGGCCTCCGTCAGGGTGGTGCCCCCCTGGAGGCGATGGTTCATCCAGTGGCTGGACACGATCCAGGCATTGTCGATGAGCCGCCCGAGGGCCTCCGGCGCGATCCGCAGCCGTCCCGCCCGCACGGCCGCCTCGAAGACACCGCGGGCCAGCGCCTGGGTCTCGGCCCGCAGGGCATGGATCCGCGGGCGCAGTGCCGGGGCGATGTCCACCATGGCGATCCCGTCGCGGTAGATGCAGCGGTAGCGCCAGATCAGGTCGAACCACGCCCGCTGGTAGCCGAGCAGCGCTTCCGGAGCGGCGGGGTCGGCGGGCATGCGGCCGGCCACCGCCAGGGCCTCCGCCTCGAAGGCGGCGAACACGGCTTCGACCAAACCGCTCTTGCGCGGAAAGTGATACTGCAGATTGCCCTCGCGGATCCCCGCCGCGGCCGCGATCTCCGCCGTCGTGACACGGCCGAGCCCGCGGGCGTTGAACAGCGCGAGGCTGACTGCCAGAATTCGCGTGCGCGTATCCGGGATCGGCACGGCAGGACCGGCCTCTGGGCTGGCCTCCACATCGAAGTCGAACCTGCGGCCCTCGCCCCGCGGCATGATCCCATCCTCGTCTAGGGTGTTCACCCTAGACAATCAGGCCGGCCGAGCCTATCCCCCTGAAGACGGATCCAGGTCGACGATACGGGGAGGCGCGGTTTGGCACAGCGGTTCCAACTCGCGGGCGCGGTGGCCCTGATTACCGGCGCGGCGAGCGGTATCGGTGCGGCCCTGGCCGAAGGCCTCGCCGCGAAGGGCTGCAATCTTCTCCTCGTGGACCGGGACGCGACCGGGCTGGCGGCCACCGCCGGCAAGATCCGCGGCGTCTCGGTCGAGACCCGCGTCCTCGATCTCACGGATGCCGAAGGGATCCGCGCGCTGCCGGACTGGGTCGCAGAACGGTCCGGGCATCTCGACATTCTGATCAACAATGCCGGCGTCGCCCTCGGCGGCCGGTTCGACGAGACGCATCTCGACGATTTCGAGTGGCTGCTCGACATCAACCTGCGCGCCGTCGTGCGGATGTGCCACGCCTTCCTGCCGATGCTGCGTGCCCGGCCGGCGGCGCAGATCGTCAACCTGTCGAGCCTGTTCGGGCTGATCGCGCCGCCGGGTCAGGTCGCCTACAGCACCAGCAAGTTCGGGGTGCGCGGCTTCTCGGAGGCCCTGCGGCACGAATATGCCGGCACCGGACTCGGGGTGACGGTGGTCCATCCGGGCGGTGTCGCCACCGCCATCTCGCGCAACGCCCGCGGCCGGCGGCCGCCGACCGATCCGGAGGCGGCGAAGCGCGCGTCCGTGGAGGACGAGAAGGCGCGAGAGGCGTTCGGCAAGCTTCTGACCCTGGCGCCCGCCGACGCGGCCGCCGCGATCATCCGCGGCATCGAGGCCCGGGCGCCCCGGATCGTCGTCGGCAAGGACGCCAAGAATGCCGCGCTGATCCAGCGGCTGATGCCTGTGGGCTACTGGAAGACGATCGTGCGTCTGTCCGGAGGGGCGCTCTGAGATGGCGAGCCTGCGTGCGTATCTCGGGGCCTACATGGTCCGAAGCCGGGTCCGGGGGCCGCTGGCACGGGCGCGGGACGTGGCCGCGTTCCGCCGCATCTTCGAGGCGCCGGCCTTCCCCGACCCCAAGGGCGTGACCTACGAGCCGGGCATCGTCGGCGGCGTCAAAGGCGAGTGGATCCGGCCGAAGGCGGGTCCCGGCCGGCGGATGCTCTACATCCATGGCGGCGGCTTCATCGCCTGCTCGCCCCGGACGCACCGTCCCGTCACCGGCGCCCTGGCGAACCGGGGCTTCACGATCTTCGCCCCCGATTACCGCCTCGCCCCCGAGCATCCGTTCCCCGCGGCGGTCGACGACGTGACGGCGGTCTGGGCGGCGTTCAGCGCCGAGGGCGCCGCCTGCGTGGCGGGGGAATCGGCCGGCGGAAACCTCGCCCTCGTGCTGATGGGCGAAGCCCGCGCTAGGGGGCTGCCGATGCCCTGGGCGGCGGCCCTCTTCTCCCCCGCCACGGATTTCGTCTCCGAGGACGGGTCACGGGTTTCCAATGCATGGCGCGATGCCATGTTCGACCCGCAGGCCCTCGCGGCGATCCGGCCGATGTATCTGGGCGGCGCCGATCCGGCCGATCCGCGAATCTCGCCGATCTACGGCGACCCGACCGGCTTCCCGCCGCTGCTGTTCCATGTCGGCGCGCGCGAGGTCCTGCGCGACGATTCCGTCCGCATGGCCGAGCGGGCCCGCGCGGCCGGCGTCGAGACCGAACTCAAGCTCTTCCCGGTCGTGTCCCACGCCTGGCAATTCGCCGCCGGCATGCTGCCGGAGGCGCGGGCCTCCCTCGACGAGGCCGCGGCCTTCCTGAAGGCGCACGCGCCCCACGCCCCCTCCGGGAGCCCTCTGCCATGACCGAGACCGCGTCCGAGACCGCGTCCGAGACCCTGGCCGTCCTGATCGTCGGCGCGGGCTTCTCGGGGCTCGCGATGGCGATCCGGTGCCGGCAGGCCGGCATCGGCCCGCTGCGGGTGATCGAGAAGGCCGACGGCATCGGCGGCACGTGGCACGACAACACCTATCCGGGGGCGGCCTGCGATATCCCCTCGCACCTCTACTCCCTGTCCTTCGCCCCGAAGGCCGACTGGAGCCGGATGTATGCGCCGCAGCCGGAGATCCTGGCCTACCTGACGGACACCGCCGAGCGGAACGGGCTGATGCCCCTGATCCAGCTGGGCACGACCTTCACCGGGGCCACGTGGGATGCGGCGCGCGCCCTGTGGCACGTGGAGACCGACCGGGGGCCGATCACGGCGCGCGCGATCGTCTCCGGGATGGGCGGGCTGCATCATCCCGCCTATCCCGACATCCCGGGTCGCGAGGCGTTCGCCGGGCCCGCCTTCCACACGGCGGCCTGGGACCATGCCGTGGCGCTCGAGGGCAAGCGCGTCGGGGTGATCGGCACGGGGGCCAGCGCGATCCAGGTGGTACCGGAGCTCGCCGCCATCGCGTCCCACCTCACCCTGTTCCAGCGCACGCCGCCCTGGATCATGCCGAAGAACGACCACGCGATCGCGGAGGGCACCAAGAGCCGCTACCGGCGCGTGCCGTTCAGCCGGCGGCTCGAACGGGCGCGGCTGTTCTGGCTGCACGAGGTGCGTGCGCTCCTCGGCTTCACCAAGGTCTCGAAGCTCACCGGTCAGGCCGAGGCTCTGGCCCGGCGCCATCTCGCCAAGGCGGTCCCCGACAAGACCCTGAGGGCGAAGCTGACGCCGAGCTACCGGCTCGGCTGCAAGCGGGTGCTGATTTCCGACGACTACTACCCCGCGCTCCAGCGCCCGAACGTCACCCTGGAGACGGACGGCATCGCCCGGATCACCGAGACCGGCGTGACCACCGAGGCCGGACGGCACCACGACCTCGACGTGATCGTCTACGCCACGGGCTTCGACGTGACCGCGACCTTTGCGCGGATGAAGCTCGTCGGCCGCGGCGGCCGGTCTCTGACCGAGGCCTGGGCCGACGGCATGGGCGCCTACCAGGGCATCACGGTCGCGGGGTTTCCCAACTACTTTATGCTGCTCGGGCCCAACACCGGGCTCGGCCACAACTCGGTCGTCTCGATGATCGAGATCCAGGTGCAGCACGTCCTCGACTGTCTCAAAGCCCTGCGTCGCGGGACGAAGACCGTCGAGGTCCGGCCGGAGGCCCAGGCCCGGTTCGTCGACCGGATCCACAGCCGCATGGCCGACAGCATCTGGCAGGCCGGGGGCTGCCGCAGCTGGTACCTCGACGCGAGCGGGCGCAACAACACCCTCTGGCCCGACTCGGTCATGGCGTATCGCCGGAGCGCCCGCCGGGCCCGGCTGGGGGATTACAGGCTCGGCTGATCGCGGCCTGCGCGCCCCGTCACGGATCCGCCCGCTCCGCCCGCGACGACGGAGGCGGGGGTGATCCGGCGCGCGGTGTCAGAATGCGAAACCGGCTTCCGCCGCGAAGGCCTCGAGACCGGGCAGCGACGCGTCGAACAGCGGACGGGCCCCGAACGCGTCGCCGGCACGCACGAAGAGCGTGACCTTGGCGTTGCGGTGCGGGCCGAACACGCAGACCAGGCGGCCGTCATCCTTGAGCTGGTTCAGCAGCGCCTGCGGCCGGACCTCGACGCGGCCGTTGATCAGGATGACGTCGAAGGGCCCCTGCTTGGGCGCGCCGGCGGCAATCGGGCCTTCGATAACCTGTGCGGAGGCGCCGAGCCGGGTGCGCGCCGCCTCGGCGAGGTCGGGCACCGATTCCAGCGCCGTGACCTGCGCGCCGAGCTGCGCCATGACCGCCGCCGCGTAGCCGGTGCCGGTGGCGACGTCGAGGGCGGCGACGCCCGGCCGGATCCGCAGGGCCTGGATCATCCGGGCCACGACCATCGGGGCCGGCATGCAGCGGGTCTCGCCGCCGGCCTCACCGAGGCTCAGGGTCTGGTCGATATACGCGAAGGGCTCGCGGCCCTTCGGCACGAAGTCCTCACGCGGCACGGTGTCGAACGCGTCGAGCACCGTGTTGTCGTTCACGTCGAAGGTCCGCAACTGGCAGTCGACCATCATCCGCCGCGCCTGCGCGTAATCGATCATCGATACGTGTCCTCGAACCGGATCGGAACGCCGCGTCGGCCGGGCTCCGGCGGACGGCCGGCAGCCCCGGCCAAGCCTAAGCTTCCCGGACGGGGGCGTTTTCGGAGATCATTGCCCAAAACGCAAGGTGAGCCGACACGGCAGCCGACGTCGGTCGCGGAGGACACGGCAGCGCGCGTAATCCCGGGCCGCGTTACGGCGGCCGCCGAGTGTCGCCTCGGCGCCCCCAATCCCGGTCGCGCTCTCCAGCCGACCGTTGAATAAAGAGTGCAGAGCGAGCGGGCGGTCCGTGAGACCGTCCCCACCGGGAGACACCATGACGCCGATCCGCCAGCCGATCCTGATCCGCAGCCTCACCGCGGCCCTCGCCGGCCTGACTTTCGGCCTGATGGACCACGGCCGCGCCGCGGCACAGGAGACGGCCGCCACCGCGGCCCCGCCGCCCAGCGTCCAGGTCGACCGCGGTTCGGCGCTGTACGGCCGCCCCGAGGGCGGCGCCGCAGCCAAGCTCGCGCCGGTGGCGGGGCCGCCGTTGGCGGCCGCGGCCGCCAAGCTGCCGCTCGACAAGCTGAAGGTGCCGGAGGGCTTCAAGATCGAGGTCTATGCCAGCGGTCTCGCCAATGCCCGTGAGATGACCCAGGCGCCGGACGGCACGCTGTACGTGGGCACCCGGACAGTGGGGAAGGTCTACGCGGTGCTTCCGAAGGCGGATGGGGACGGCAAGCGCGAGGTGAAGACCATCGCGTCGGGCCTGCATCGGCCGAACGGCGTCGCCTACCACGACGGCGCTTTGTACGTCGCCGAGCTCTCGAAGATTTGGCGCTACGACGACATCGCGAACCACCTCGACGGCGCGGCGAAGCCGACCCTGGTCTATGACGACCTGCCGAAGGACGAGGCCCATGGCTGGAAGTTCATCGCCATCGGCCCGGACAACAAGCTCTACGTGCCGGTCGGTGCCCCGGGCAACATCGTGATGCCGCCGGACACCCACGCGCAGATCCGGCGCATGGACCTCGACGGCAAGAACGCCGAGGTGATCGCCCGCGGCGTGCGCAACACCGTCGGATTCGACTGGAACCCGAAGACCAAGCAGCTCTGGTTCACCGATAACGGCCGCGACTGGGTCTCGGAGGACATCCCGAACGACGAGCTGAACGTGCTCACGGAGCCGGGCAAGCAGCATTTCGGCTATCCGTACTGCCACCAGGGCACGTTCACGGATCCGGAATACGGCTGGGGTCATTCCTGCTCGGAATTCACCGCGCCGGCGGCGCTCCTCGGCCCGCACACGGCTTCCCTCGGCCTGCGGTTCTACACCGGCACGCAGTTCCCGGAGGCCTACCGGGACGCGATGTTCGTCGCCCGGCACGGCTCGTGGAACCGCACCGCCAAGCTCGGTGGCGACGTGGTCGTGGCCAAGCCCGGACCGGACGGCAAGACCGCAGCAACGGAGCCGTTCCTGACCGGCTTCCTCCAGGACAACAAGTATGTCGGCCGCCCGGTGGACGTGCTGGTCGCCAAGGACGGATCGCTGCTCGTGTCCGACGACTACAACGGCGCGATCTACCGCGTCAGCTACGGCCGGTGATGCGCCGCCACCTCCGGTCGATCCGCGGGCTGGCCCCTGCCCTCGGCGGGCTGCTCTTGACGGGTGCGGCGCTCGCCGCCCCGGACGCGGCGCTGCAGGAGCGCCTCGCCCCCTGTATCGGCTGCCACGGTGCGGGCATGTCCGCGACGGAGGGCGTGCCCTCGCTCGGGGGGCAGCTTTCGGACTATGTGGTGACGCAGCTCTTCCAGTTCCGGGAGAAGCAGCGGGAGGCGCCGCCGATGAACGAGGTGGCTGCCGGATTCTCCGACGACGACCTGCGCAGCTACGCCGACGCGGTGGCGACGCTGCCGCCGCCCGCCTGGTCCGGTCCGCCGGCCGATGCGGCTCTGACGGCACGGGCCCAGGCGCTGGTCGCCAAGCACCAGTGCAATTCCTGCCATGGACCGGATCTCGCGGGTCGGGACGCGATCCCGCGGATCCGGGCACAGCGCGAGGACTACCTCGCCAAGGCGCTCGCCGGCTACAAGTCGAACGCCCGGCCCGGCTACGATCCCGCCATGAACGAAGTGGCGCAGGGCCTGAGCGAGGCCGACATCAAGGATCTGGCGGCCTACGTGTCGCGGCTCTGAGGGCGGGCTCGGGCGCTTCCCCGCCCCCTCTCATCCTGAGGTTAGCGCGAAGCGGGCCTCGAAGGCGTAATCCTGGGATCGCGCGGCCGGCTGAAGCCCCAATCCGAGGCGTGCGCCGCGCTCCGGCCCCTCAGGATGACGGGGGCTTATGGGAGCGCTCTTCCGGTCCCGTCACCGCACGACCCGCAGTGCGTCGCCCTTCGCCAGCGCCCCGCCGGCGATCACCTCCGCGTAGACGCCGAGGTCGCGGTGGCCGAGGCGGGCGTCGAGCGTCCAGGGGATGTCGCAGTCGCGGATGCCGCTGGTCGGCTCGACGTTTGTCGCCGCGCACCGCACCGTCCGCTTGGTGATCTTGAGCCGCAGCCCGCTCGGCGCCTCGACCACCTGGCCGACCATCTCCAGTTCGGCGAAGGGGTCGAGCCCCTCGACGAGCAGGTTGCCGCGGAAGCGCAGCGGGTCCACGGGCACGCCGAGATAATCCTCCACCGCCGCCACGCTCGCACGGTTGATGAGCGACACGTAGCCGGTCGGGGAATCCGTGAACCGGTATTGCGGCGGGGCGGCGAGCACCTTCGGTTCGCCCCGCAGGCTTGCGGGAATGAACCGCCGCATCAGATCCGCAAGCCCCTCTCGGCCGGCCTCGGTGTCGAGGTTGAAGGCCTGCGGCTCGCCATGGCCCTCGACGGTGAGAGTCGCCGTAGCATCCTCGTAGCGGGTGCGCAGGCGGGCGAGCGCCTCGTCACGCATGAGCATCAGGTACTTCGTCTTCGGCTGATGGCGGGGCGCCACCGCGTTGAAGCCCGAAGGCCCGTTCTCGATGGCGTAGAGCCGGTCGCCCGGGAAGAAGCCGCTGGTCTCGAGGTCCGCCCGCTCGACGGGTTCGGGACTCAAGCCCTTCACCGGATAGCGGTAGAGAGCGCTGACATGAATCAATGCGGTCATGCGCGAAGCGTGGCCCTGAAATGATCCGTCACGCAAGAGCTTCATCGCCCCTTGTGGTGCCCAATTGCAACACCACATCGGGATCACCGGCGGCCGCCAATGGCGCCGGGGCCCTCGCGCGGCGGATAGCCGGAGGGCGACGTTTCGGTGGCGCCGCGCCTCTCATCGGGCGGCGGATGCCGGTACGGGAGGGTTGTGCATGAACTTCGAAAAGTACACCGAGCGCGCCCGCGGCTTCGTGCAGGCGGCTCAGAACCTCGCGATGCGCGAGGGACATCCCCAGCTTCAGCCGGGTCACCTGCTCAAGGTGCTGCTCGACGATCCGGAAGGCCTCTGCGCCGGCCTGATCGACCGCGCGGGCGGGCAGTCGCGGGTGGCGCTGGCTCAGACCGAGCAGTGGCTCGCCAAGCAGCCGAAGGTCTCCGGCAACGCGGCCGCCCCGCAGGCGACGCGCGAGCTGATGCGCCTGTTCGACACCGCCGAGAAGGCCGCCGAGAAGGCGGGCGATTCCTACGTCACGGTGGAGCGGCTGCTCCTCGCCCTGGCGGTAGAGAAGGACTCCGAGGCCGGCCGCGCGCTCCAGGCGGCGGGTGTGACCCCCGCCTCGCTGAACGCGGCGATCAACGCGCTCCGCAAGGGCCGCACCGCCGACAACGCCTCGGCCGAGAACGCCTACGACGCCCTGAAGAAGTACGCCCGCGACCTCACCGAGGCCGCCCGGGACGGCAAGCTCGATCCGGTGATCGGCCGCGACGAGGAGATCCGGCGGACCATCCAGGTCCTGTCCCGGCGCACCAAGAACAATCCGGTGCTGATCGGTGAGCCCGGCGTCGGCAAGACCGCCATCGTCGAGGGTCTGGCCCTGCGCATCGTCGACGGCGACGTGCCGGAGAGTCTCCGGGACAAGAGCCTGCTCGCCCTCGACATGGGCGCGCTGATCGCGGGCGCGAAGTATCGGGGCGAGTTCGAGGAGCGGCTGAAGGGCGTGCTCTCCGAGGTCACCGCGGCAGAGGGCAGCATCATCCTGTTCATCGACGAGATGCACACGCTGGTCGGCGCCGGGAAGGCGGACGGGGCGATGGACGCCTCGAACCTGCTGAAGCCGGCGCTCGCCCGCGGCGAGCTGCACTGCGTCGGCGCGACCACGCTCGACGAGTACCGCAAGCACGTCGAGAAAGACGCGGCGCTCGCCCGGCGATTCCAGCCGGTCTTCGTGTCGGAGCCGACCGTGGAGGACACAGTCTCGATCCTGCGCGGCCTGAAGGAGAAGTACGAGCAGCACCACGGCGTGCGCATCCAGGATTCGGCCCTGGTGGCGGCGGCGACGCTCTCGAACCGCTACATCACCGACCGGTTCCTGCCCGACAAGGCCATCGACCTCATGGACGAGGCCGGCTCGCGCCTGCGCATGCAGGTCGATTCGAAGCCCGAGGAGCTCGACAACATCGACCGGGAGATCGTCCGGCTGAAGATCGAGGCCGAGGCGCTCAAGAAGGAGACCGATTCCGCCTCCCGCGACCGGCTGGTCCGGCTGGAGAAGGAACTCGGCGACCTGGAGGAGCGCTCGGCGGCGATCACCGCCCGCTGGAAGGCCGAGAAGGACAAGCTCGGCACCGCGGCCAGCCTCAAGAAGAAGCTCGACGAGGCGCGCAACGAGCTCGCCGCGGCGCAGCGCCAGGGTCAGTATCAGCGCGCGGGCGAGCTCGCCTACGGGGTCATCCCGGGCCTGGAGAAGCAGCTCGCCGAGATCGAGGCCAAGGCCGATGCCAAGTCGGAGAACGGCCGCGACGCGATGATGGAGGAGGCCGTCACCCCCGCCCACATCGCCGGGGTCGTCTCCCGCTGGACCGGCGTGCCGGTGGACAAGATGCTGGAGGGCGAGCGCGAGAAGCTACTGGCCATGGAGGAGGCGCTCGCCAAGCGCGTCGTCGGTCAGCGCGAGGCGGTGGAGGCGGTCTCGACCGCGGTCCGGCGCGCCCGCGCCGGGCTTCAGGATCCGAACCGGCCGATCGGCTCGTTCATGTTCCTCGGCCCCACGGGCGTCGGCAAGACCGAGCTGACCAAGGCGCTCGCCGGCTTCCTGTTCGACGACGACACGGCGCTCGTGCGCATCGACATGTCGGAGTACATGGAGAAGCACGCGGTCGCCCGGCTGATCGGGGCGCCTCCCGGTTATGTCGGCTACGAGGAGGGCGGTGCGCTGACCGAGGCCGTGCGGCGCCGGCCCTATCAGGTCGTGCTGTTCGACGAGGTCGAGAAGGCGCATCCGGACGTGTTCAACGTCCTGCTGCAGGTTCTCGACGACGGGCGGCTCACCGACGGCCAGGGGCGGACGGTCGACTTCCGCAACACGCTGCTGATCATGACCTCGAATCTCGGGTCCGAGTATCTGGTGAACCAGCCTGCGGGCGAGGACACCGACGCGGTCCGCGACGAGGTGATGGGCGTGGTGCGGGGCCACTTCCGGCCGGAATTCCTGAACCGGGTCGACGAGATCATCCTGTTCCACCGCCTGGCGCGGTCGGAGATGGGGGCGATCGTCGAGATCCAGCTCGGGCGGCTGCAGAAGTTGCTGGACGAGCGCAAGATCACCCTGGAGGTCGACGAGGAAGCCAAGACCTGGCTCGCCGACAAGGGCTACGACCCGGCCTACGGGGCGCGGCCGCTCAAGCGGGTGATCCAAAAGAATGTCCAGGATCCGCTGGCCGAGCTGGTGCTCTCGGGCAAGATCCATGACGGCGAGAAAGTGCCGGTCCGCCTGGGCGCGCTGGGCCTGATGATCGGCGACGTCACGGTCGGAGCCGAGCGGCGGCCGGTCAACGCGACGCTGAACTGATCCTGAGACAGACGATCGGGCGGCGCGCCCACACAGGGTGCGCCGCCTTTTCCGTCTCGGCTTCGTTCCACCGGCCCTCGCGACGCGATCGCGATCCCGAGTGACGACGCGTGCCGTATCGGCCGCCAGCGTCACGATGAGCTAGTTGCCTGGACAGCGCGGACGGGCCTGGGGATCCTGGCGGCATGCGTCGCGCCCACGCCGCCCTGATTCTCGCCGAACCCCGCTTCGCTGCGGCGGACCATCACCCGCCGCCCGTCGCGGCTGCCCTCGCCAGGGCCAAGGCCTCCTGCGGATCCGAGGCGGCAACGCACGAACCTGATGTCATCACGCGGCGGGCCGTCAACGGCAGCGCTATGGCCGACGTCGTCCTGCGTTTGAGTGCCGTTCCGTGCGGTGATGACGCCGCGTCCGACGGCGGCACCGCAGGCTGCGAGATGCGGGTCTCCGCATCGAAGAAGGACGAGGTCGTCGAGGCCGTCGATCCGATCGCCTTCTGGAACGGGAGCACAGACAGCCGGATACGCTAGCGTGCAGCCGCGCGCCGCAGCATGTCGACGAGGCACTGCGCATTCGTTCAGCGGCATCCGTGCCGCATGGGAGCGTGCTCCGGTCCGGACAGCAGGCGAGCTCGGACCGCGATCGGTTTGCGGCCGCGGGCGTCACGCAGCCTTTGCCGGACGGCGCACGGTCGGCCAGAGTGGCCTCGTGCTCGGTGGCGTGCCCCCTGACGGGAGACAGGCGAATTGATCCCATCGCATCTGATCTTAGCCGGAGCCCTGTTGTCCATGATCGCAGCCGCGCCGCCCCTGATGGCAGCCCCCGACGGCATCCGCGCCGTCACCCTTTCGAGCGGCGGCCTTGCCGAAGTGACCCTGGTTCATGCGGTCGACGGCGATACGACGATCGGGCTCAACGTCAGGCCAGAGCAGATCGACGACATCCTCAAGAGCCTCGTCGTGCGTGATCCGCTGGGCACCGTCGGTGCCCTGCGTCTGGACGGGGTGGATCAGGTCGACGAGACGCTGCGGACGATGCCGTTCACCGCGGACGATCTGTCCGCGCCGGCGCGCCTCGTGGGGAAGCTGCAGGGCATTCCAGTCAAGATCCAGAGCGCCGGGCGCACGCTCGAAGGTCGGGTGCTCGGCGTATCCGAGCGTAATGCCGGAACCGAGGCGGGCGAGGTCGCGATCCTGACCGTGCTGACCGGGTCGGGCACGCTCGAATCCGTGCCGATCGAGGACGGCGCGACCGTGACGATCCAGGATCCGGTCATGGCGGCCAGGATCGCCGCGGCCGTCGACGCGGCCGGCAAGGCCAAGGTCGGCGATGCCCACCGGGTCGAGATCGATGTCGCGGGACGCGGCCGGCGCGAGGTCCGGTTGACCTACGTCGTCGCCGCGCCCGTCTGGAAGACGAGCTATCGCATCGTCGACGGCGGCGAAGGCCGGGCGAATCTGCAGGCCTGGGCGGTCCTCGAGAATGCCCTCGGCGCGGACTGGAAGGGCGTCGACGTCACCCTGTCGTCCGGATCGCCGGTGGCGCTGCTCCAGCGCCTGCACCGGCGTTACTGGCGCACGAGACCGGAGGCGCCGGTGATGGTCGACGATGTCGGCATGCCCGATCTCGACCAGGGCACGGTCGCCCCGAAGACGCTGTCCCGTCTGCGTGCCCCCGCGGCGCCCGCTGCCGCTGTGCCCCTTCCGGCTCCGATGGCGCGCCTCGACGCGCGCCTGGACGCTGCGGAATCCGGCTACGAGGCGGCGGCCGCGACGGCGAGTGCCGGGGCCAGCGAGGGAGATGTGTCGGCCAACTTCACGCTGCCGCATCCGGTCGATCTCCGCGCCGGCGGCACGCTGTCCGTGCCGTTCATCGATACCGAGATCGAGGCCGAGCGGATCGCCCTCTGGAAACCGGGTCAGGGAATCCATCCGATCGCGGCCCTCAGGATCCGCAACGGCACCGCCGCGATGCTGCCCGCCGGTCTCATCACCCTCTACGACCGCAAGGCCGGCTACCTCGGGGATGCGCGCCTGCCCGCGACCCCCGTCGGCGAGCAGCGGCTGGCCAGCTTCGCCGTCGACCGGAAGGTCGCCGTCCAGGCGGAGACGAAGCCGAGCGAGGCCTTGACCAAGATCACGGTGGTCGACGGCGTGGCACGCGCGACGATGATTGCCCGTGAGGTCACCACCTACACGATCAAGGGTGCGCCGGACGCCGCCCGGGCCGTGATCATCGATCATCCCCGACGCGATGGCTGGACCTTCACGTCCTCCGCCCGCGACAGCGAAACCCCAACGGCCTATCGCCTCAAGGTCGCGGTTCCCGCCGGCGGGTCGGCAGAGACCCAGGCCGTGTTCGAACGCGTTCAGATCGATGCCTACGATCTCGTCGATGCCGATGAGGCGCTGCTGGTCCGGTGGGCCTCCCTCGCCGCCGAACCGGACCTCGGCGGCAAGCTCAGGACCCTGTCGCAGGTCCGCGCGGAGGTTGCCGCGGCGACGCGCACCGTCGAGGAGATCGGCGAGCGCGCGGCGAAGGTGCAGGCCGAGCAGGAGCGCATCCGCAGCAATCTCGGCGCCGTCCCCAAGGACAGCGAACTGGCGCGGCGCTATCTCGCCCGTATGGGCGCTCAGGAAGACGAACTGGCGAAGCTGGCCGCCGACCGGGCCGGGGCCGAGAGCGAGCTGAAGGCCGCACAGGCGCGGATCCGGACGCTGATCGCGGCGCTCTGACCGTCCGTCCCGGACCCGTTCGCGGTCCGGGCCCGAAGTCCCGTCCGCGAAGGGCGTCCCGCGATCCGGGCGCCCGCCTCCGGGATGATGTCCTAGGCCCGGCGGATCGCCGCGGCCAGATCGGCCGCCTGATCGCGATCCCGACACACCAGCCAGAGATCGTCGTGAGCGGACAGCTCAGCGTCGAACAGGTCGACGAAGGCGGCCGGCGGATCCCCGAGGTCCGGCCAGTGGAACAGGCGGAAGCCCAGCGCCTCGAACAGGGGCAGGATCGGGCCCAGGTCCCACAAGCGGTTGTTGCTCAGGGTCGCGTCGAGGCGTCCCGTGGCCAGGAGCGCGGCATCCGAGATCGCGCCGCCCTCGCTCCAGGGGAACCAGCCGCAGCCGTAATCCAGGGTGTAGCGCTGCGCCGTGACCGACAGCCAGCCGACATGGCCGGTCCGGCGCTCCGGCCGGTGGAGCGGGCGCAACGCCGCAATCATGCGGCCGCCGCGGGTCGGCGCCCAGAAGGCCCGGCCCTCACTGGCCGCGAGCAGGATGCCCTCCGTCGCCTCCGCCGGGATGCTCCGGGCCGGCGCTGAGCGGTCTTCGTTCCAGGCCGGCAGGCTCATCACGCAGCTTCGGGGCCAGCCCGTGCGGCAGGCCGCAACCATCACGCCCCAGCCCGACAGGCCGCCCGCGAAGGGTCGGGTGCCGTCGATCGGATCGCCCACGAAGGTCCAGGCATCCCGGGCGAGCAGCGCCCGGGCCGCGGCTTGTCCCAGATCCTCGGCGGTCTCCTCCTCGATCAAATCGGGGCCGAACCGCGCGTGCATCAGCTGGCTGACGGCGAGGTCGGCCTCGGTCAGGGCCTGGCCGAGATCCGGGCCCTTGTTGGTCATGTCCAGGCCCGTCGCCCGCATGGTCAAGGCCAGGGGTGCAGCCTCCTCGGCGAAGGCCAGCATCTGCGCGAGGACATCGGATTCGGACGTGTCGGACGAGGTCATGCGGCGAACAAGTCGGGGCTTCGGAGCATCAGGGCCTGGACCAGGACCAGCGTCTTGAGATCGGGCAGGCGACCGGCGCGGACCTGATCGCCCAGCGTGGCGAGGGGCACTTCGAGGGTGACGACCTGCTCGCCCTCTTCGTGGAGGCCGCCGCCGGATCCGACCCGGTCGGAGGCGCTGTAGGGCGCAAGGTAGAGCCAGAGCCGCTCCGAAGAGATGCTCGGCATGCTGTAGGCATGCGCCACCGGCTCGAGATCCCGAAGGCGGACGCCCGCCTCCTCCATCGCCTCGCGGATCGCGGTCTCCTCCGGCGCGGCGCCGTCGAGGCCGCCCGCGGGCGCCTCGTCGAGATCGGCCGGCTCTCCCCAGAAGGCCGGGCCGACCCGCGCCTGCCGCACGAGCAGCGCCACGCGCCGAACGGGATCGTAAGGCAGCACGCAGGCCGCCTCGCCGTGATCCTCCAGCGCCCGCCGGACGGTGCTCCCGTCCGGCAGCGTCAGCGTGGCGATGCCGAAGGTGTTCCAGCCGCGGTGGATCACCTCCAGCGGCAGGGCAGGCGCGGCCTCGGTCATGCCCTGGTCAGCGCTTCGTGCTGGAAGCGGTCTGGCCGAACATCACCTTCTTGGCGTCCTCGCTCATGGTCTTGCCGTAGTCGGGATTGACCTCCGGGGCGCGGGCATAGGCCGCCTTCGTGGCCGGCCGCTCGGCGATCGCCGTGAACCAGCGCTTCAGGTTCGGGTGGTCATCGAGGTTCTGACCCTGCTTCTCGTAGGGCACGATCCAGGGGTAGCAGGCCATGTCGGCGATGGAATAATCAGGGCCGGCGACGAAGGCGCGATCGGCCAGGCGCCGGTCGAGGACGCCGTAGAGCCGGTTGGTCTCGTTGACGTAGCGCTTGATCGCGTAGTCGATCTTCTCCGGCGCATATTGCGAGAAGTGGTGGTTCTGGCCGAGCATCGGGCCGAGGCCACCCATCTGCCAGAACAGCCATTGCAGCACCTCTGCCCGGCCGCGCAGATCCCCCGGAATGAAGCGCCCGGTCTTCTCGGCGAGGTAGAGCAGGATTGCTCCCGATTCGAACAGCGAGACCGGCGCGCCGCCGCCGGCCGGCTCGTCGTCGACGATCGCCGGCATCCGGTTGTTGGGCGCGATCTTGAGAAAATCCGGATTAAACTGCTCGCCCTTACCAATATTTACCGGGTGAATGCGGTAGGCAAGCCCCGCCTCTTCGAGAAACATCGTGATCTTATGGCCGTTCGGCGTCGGCCAGTAGTGGAGTTCGATCATCGGCTGGTGTCCCGTTATGCCCCGGCGGACGGGAAGTGGGTCGGCGCGGCGCTCCGGTCAAGCACGCGACCGGCGGCGCGGGCGAGCCGCGGTATCCCGGCGTGGCCTCATCCGCCGGCGCAGCCCTGGACCTCGACGTAGAGGGCATAGAGCGACTGGCTCGCCGCCATGAACAGGCGGTTGCGGTGCCGGCCGCCGAAACAGAGGTTGGCACAGCGCTCCGGCAGGCGGATGCGCCCGATCGGCCGGCCGTCGGGATTGAACACCATGACGCCGTCCAGGGCGTCGTCACCCATGCCCCAGCCGCACCAGAGATTTCCGTCGACGTCGCAGCGCAGCCCGTCCGGCGTGCCCGGCCCGGCATCGATCAGCACGCGCCGGCCCGAAAGGGCACGGCCGCCGGCCACGTCGTAGGCGACGATCCGCCGGGTCGGCCGCCCGCGCGACTCCACGAGGTAGAGCACGCGGCCATCGGGGGAGAAGCACAGGCCGTTGGGGCCGGCGAGGTCGGTGGCCACCGTCTCCAGCACGCCGGTAACCGGGTCGAGCCGATAGACGTTCTGCGGCAGTTCGGCCCCGGCGCGGGCGCCCTCGTAGAACCCCGCGATGCCGAAGGGCGGATCGGTGAACCAGACCGCACCGTCGGCGGCCGTTACGACGTCGTTGGGCGAGTTCAGCCGCCGGCCCTCGAACGCGTCCGCGAGCACGGTGATCGCGCCGTCATGCTCGGTCCGGGTGACCCGACGGTTCCCGTGCTCGCAGGTGACGAGCCGCCCTTGACGGTCGCGGGTGTTGCCGTTGGCGAAGCCGGACGGCTTCCGGTAGAGGCCGACCGCGCCGCTCTCCTCATCCCAGCGCAGGATGCGGTCGTTGGGGATGTCGCTCCACAGCAGGTAGCGACCGTCGCCGAACCAGACCGGGCCCTCGCACCAGCGGAAGCCGGTGGCGAGGCGCTCCACCGCCGTGTTGAACACCCGGTAACGGGCGAAGGCGTCGTCGAGGATCTCGACCGCCGGATCGGGATAGCGCGGGCTCGGTGTCCACACGGGAAGGTCCATGTCGCTCGCGGCAATCGTCGCGGTTTCGGCGCCCGCCGGCAAGGGTCATCAAGGGCCAACAACCGCCCCCGCATGGCCGAAGGCCCGACGGTGGCGACGAGGGCCGGTGTTCCCGGCGCGGCGATCCGTAACGCCCCATCCTCCACCCCCCAGTGATGGTGAACGCTGGTTCGTCAGCAGGGAGGCCCGGCCCTCGTCCCGAATCGGACGCTATCGCCCCGTGAATTGTCTGACAAGTCGGCCGGGCGCTGCAGGCGCGCCGGAAGCACGCAGGCGGGGGAATGGGCCACCGGCGCACCGCGCCTTGCGGGGGACCGGCGGAACCGCTACGGCATTGAGGCCGTGTGGCAGTCGGGGTGTAGCGCAGTCTGGTAGCGCACCTGGTTTGGGACCAGGGGGTCGTAGGTTCGAATCCTATCGCCCCGACCATTCGATCAGGAGCTTGTCGAGTCCGATGCCGAGCGCCCGCATCTTCCGTCCGTCTCGGGATGCCACGCAGTCGGGCCTCGCCCGGACCAAGCAGTGGGTTCTGGAATTCGACCAGACCAGCCCGCGCGAGATCGATCCGCTGATGGGGTGGAACGGCTCCTCCGACATGCTTCAGCAGGTCCGCCTGGAATTCGACACCGAGGCGGAGGCCGTCGCCTACGCGAAGCGCGAGGGCATCGCCTTCCGCGTCGAGCAGCCGGCCAAAGTGGTCCAGCGCAAGGGCCTGTCCTATTCCGACAATTTCAAATTCAACCGCACGGCGCCGTGGACGCATTGAGTCCGGCGAGTTCGGATCAGGCTGTCCGGCGCGCCTTCCAGGCCGGGTAAGGCGAATCGCCCGGCGGACGGATCTGGCTGATCCGCATCGGCTGCGCATCGAGGGGCTGGCAGAGTTCGGCGTAGATCGTCGCGCTGCCGGCACCGTAGGTCTCGGCCTCCTCGGCCGAGAAGGCGAAATAGCCTTCCTTGAAGCCGGCAAGCCGCATCGCCGCGTGACACATGGGGCACGGGCGACCGCTCGCGTACATCACGCAGTCGCCGAGATCGCGCCGGCCGAGCAGGCGGCTGGCTTCACGCAGCGCAACCATCTCGGCGTGGGCGCTCGGATCGTTGGTGGCGTGCACGGTGTTGGCCGCGCGGACCAGCACGGTGCCGTCCTGCACGATCACCGCGCCGTAAGGGGCGCCGCCGGCCTCGACATTGGCCTCGGCGAGGGCGACCGCCTCGCGGATATGATCTTCGTGCATCCCCATGGACGATCCCCTCTGCGCTGGCGCGGCAACGCCGGGCGCGGCGGGAAGTTCAGCGACCGGGGCCTCAGAACGCGTAGCGCACGGTGCAGTAGGGCATGGCCTCGGCCAGCAGGGCCTTGAACCGGACGAGCCACCGGCCCTTCCAGCCGGCCCGGTAGCGCAGGTTCGTGCCCCCGCCCTCGGAAACCTTCGCCTCCTGAATGTCCGGCCGCCAGAGCAGGTCCTCGGCCTTCGGGTGCCAGCCGAGATTGACCGCATGCAGATCCGCATTGTGGGTCAGCATGATGATCTCGCACTTGAGCTGCGCCTTGGCGGCGTCGGACAGGGTCGCGTCGATCTCGGCAAACAGGGCCCGCCAGTCCGCCTCCCAGTCCTCGTACAGGATCACGGGCGAGAAATTGACGTGGACTTCGTAGCCGGCGGCCACGAAGTCGTCGATGGCGGCGATCCGCTCCGGGATCGGGGCGGTGCGCACGTCCACGATCCGGGCGATCCGCGCCGGCATGAGCGAGAAGCGGATCCGCGTCTTGCCTTGCGGATCGTAGGCCAGGAGATCGCGGTTCACGGCCTTGGTGGCGAAGGAGGCCTTGGCGTTGGGCAGGGTGCGGAACAGCGCGATCAGGGCGCGTACGCCGCCACTGACCGCCGCATCCACCGAGAGGTCGCCGTTCTCGCCGATGTCGTAGACCCAGTATTCCGGATCGATCGGATCCGGCGCCGACAGGCGTCCCTGACGGCCGGCGTGCCGGGCGATCGCCGCGCAGGCCTGCTCGACGTTCACGAACAGCGAGATCGGGTTGGAGAAGCCCTTGCGGCGCGGCACGTAGCAATAGGCGCAGGCCATGGCGCAGCCGTTGGAGGTCGAGGGCGCGATGAAATGGGCGCTCCGGCCGTTGGGACGCATCGCGAGACCCTTCTTCACGCCGAGGACCAGGGTCGAGCGCTTGATCCGCACCCAATCCTCCACCGATCCCGCATTGCCGTGGAGTTCCGGGATGTTCCAGTGCGACGGCACGACGATGCGCTCGGCGTCCGGGAAACGGGCCAGGATCTCCCCGCCGAGCGGAAAGTCGCGGACGGCAGGCTCGTGGTAGATCGTCCGGATATCGAGCAGGTCGCGGGTGAGGGCCATGGACGATCCGGGGCCCGGGAGCGGCCCGGGTGTCGATATGGTGCTTTCGGGCGCGGCCGGAATGCCCCGCGCGCCGGCGCTTCTGCGCATCCGCAGCGCGAAAAGATCGAGATCGCTTGCGGTGGTCGATGATCGTTCAACGATATCTAACGATTCGCTGTCATGAGTCGCTCAGCTTTGAGTGGACATATGATGATCGCTTGGGACCAGGAGAGATCCGGGCCAGGCTCACCCGGCTCCGGTGAATCTCTCGACCCTGCGGATCCGAGGTGGGACGCGCTGGTCCGGCGGGACCAGCTCGAGGCCATGCGCGGGACCGTGCTGGCGGCCATCCCCGTCAACATGCTGCTCGGGCTGGCGAGCATCCTGGTCGCCTATCGGAGCGGGCACGGCGCCCTGGGGGCCGCCTGGTTTGCGGCATCGACCTGCGTCAATCTCCTGCGGATCGTGCTGTGTCGGATCCCCTGCCTCGGCCTCGCGCTGACCGCCGACATGACGCCGAGCCTGGCCGCGACCGCCGCGCGCTCCGTCGACCGGCACCTGCGCGTCTGCACGCTCGCGGCGTTTCTCTCCGGCCTGGTCTGGGCTTGCCAGCCGCTCCTGTCCGCCGGCTACACCTCGCCCGAGACCCTGTTCTATCTCACGATCACCTGCGGCGTGACCGCCGGGGCGGTGACGCACGGGATTGCCTATGCGCGCATTCCGATCGCCTTCATCGCTCTGCCGCTGCTGTCGGTCTCCGTCTGCCTGACCTATGCGGGTGACTTCGACCGCAACTGCCTTGCGGCCTGCGTCGCCCTCTACCTCGTGGCGCTGACGCACACCGCGTTCCGGAGCCAGGCCGTGTTCCGCGAGGCGAGCCGGCTCAAGAACGAGGCCCATGCCCTCGCCCGGTCGCGGGCCGAAGCGCATGCCAGCGCCAGCGCCCTCGTCGACGAGATGCGGTGGCGCGCCACGCACGACGACCTCACCGGCCTGCTGAACCGCGCGGGATTCCTCCAGGCGGCGGAGAGCCGGCTCCACAGCGGGACGCTCAGCCTGCTGCTGCTCGACCTCGACGGCTTCAAGTTCGTCAACGACGTCTACGGACACAAGGCGGGCGACCGGGTGCTCGTCGAAGTGGCGCGCCGGCTGAGGGATGCGCTGCCGGAGAACGGCCTTGCGGCCCGGCTCGGCGGCGATGAATTCGCCGTGCTTTACGATCCCGCCACCTCCGGTCTGGCCCACGACGTCATGGCGGCCAACTTCATCACGGCCGTGGCACACCCGTTCGACGGTTTCGACGCGGGCCGGCTCGGGGTCAGCATCGGCGTCCATGCCGGTCCGGAGCCCAGTCTGACCGAGATGCTGAGCTGCGCCGACGAGGCCCTCTACGCCGCGAAGGCGGGAGGCCGGAATCGCTTCCGGGTGTTCGATGCGGGCCTGCGCGAGGGCCTGCAGATGCGGCGCGACCTGGAGCGCGACCTGTCGCAGGCCCTGGTCGAGAACGCGCCCAGGGTCTGGTTTCAGCCGATCTACGCCGCGGATGGCCACACGCTGGTCGGGCTGGAGGCGCTGATCCGCTGGGAGCATCCGCGGCTCGGCTGGATCGCCCCGCCGGACCTGATCGCCGCCGCCGCGATGGCGGGCCTGACCGAATCGCTGCTCCGCTACATCCTTGAGCAGGTCTGCGCGATGCTGGAAATCCTGCGCAGCCGTGGCCTCGATGGGGTCCGCGTGGCGATGAACGTCTCGCCCCGGGAGATGGCGCAGGTTCCGGTGGACGAGATCATCATCGAGCGCCTGGGCCTGCTCGACCTGCCGCCCACCATGCTCGAGATCGAGATCACCGAGGAGACCGCCCTCGACATCGGCGCGGTTCAGGGGAAGCTGCAGGCCCTGTCGCGCGCCGGCATCCGGATCACCCTGGACGATTTCGGCATCGGCTACTCGTCGCTCTCCTCCCTGCGGCAGCTCAAGGCGGATCGGATCAAGATCGACCGGAGTTTCGTGACCGGGCTCGGCACATGCGACGACAAGCGCGGGCTCGTCCTCGCCGTCCTGGGCCTCGGGCGCCTGCTCGGTCTCGACGTCGTGGCGGAGGGCGTGGAATCGGTCGACGACCTGCACATCCTCCAGGCGATGGGTTGCCCGTTCCTGCAGGGCTATTATCTCGGCCGTCCGATGCCGGTGGAGGCCCTGGAAGACACGCTGCTCGTCACGCGCATCGCGGCGGCCTGAAACCCGCAGTCGCCGCGGAGCTTCCGAACCGGATCAGAAGCGCTTCGCGCCCGCCGGCCGGCGGCGCAGGAACCGGCGCGTCGCCGCGCGCCACAGGCGGTCGGGAACTCCGTAGAGCCAGACCAGCCCGGCGACCACGGCGACCGCCAGCAGGAACAGCCACGCCAGACATTCGAGGACGGGACCCGGTGCCGGCCCGGACTCCGCCCGGTCATACCAGAGGGGATCGGTGTCCCAGGGCGGATCGTTCTCGTCCACGATGAAACCCTCCACCACGGCGCCGCCCCGCTGACCCGGATGTTCGCACGGTGATGGCCGACGGATCGCCGGCCGCTCAGGCTTACAGGGCCTTTGGATCCGTTCCGCGCACCGACCCGAACGACCGGCACCGAACCGGCCCGGTGAGTGGACGCTACTGCCGGGGTCCGATTCCATCGAATACTCAATTCGGACGACACCCCGCGCCGGAACATCCTGTTCCGACCGGATCAACCCGTACGCTGTCGTCCCGCCCGCGTGACACGTCCCCTCGGTGGCCGGAATGGTCGCGGATCCTGCGAGATGCGACGACCGTGCGGCGGTCGATGGCGGCGGTCGATGGCGGCCGTGGATGGCGGCTCTGTCGGCCGCCTGCCTTGCGCGCCCGCGAGCCGGTCCCGAACCGGGCCGTGAACGCGACGCCCGACATCCGCCTCCCGCCACAAATCGGGGCCCGAAACCCGGCTCCCCTCCCGGGCGGCAAGGCTGGCCCCGTCTCGGGCAGCGCGCGGACGTTGCTGATCCACAGCCATTTATATTTGCACCGATACCGTATTCGGGACGGCACTTACCGTAACAGCCCAGCACGCGGGGTAACGGAGACCGGATGTGTCACCTTAATGCCCCAACGCCGGACTTTCCGCCGCCATCCCTAAGCCGGGGCGAGCCAAAGCGCCCGGTTTGCGCTAAGCGTGACGGTGGGGCGGGCTTGATCGGAGACGAGCGAAACGCCGTACCTTGGCCGTTTTCGTCTCGGACATCCGAACCGAAAGAGACCGCAAGGGCTTGTTCATCGTGACACGACGTCCACAAGCGAGTTGCTCGACATTCCGTTTGGTCGGGATGGTCTCCGGGCTCGCGATTCTGGCAGCGATGCCGGCGTCTGCCGAGACACTCGAAAGCGCGCTCGCGAAAGCCTATCAGGGCAATCCAAGCCTCAACGCCAGCCGCGCCGGCGTGCGCGCGACCGACGAGAGCGTCGCGATCGCGCAGTCGGGCTATCGCCCCCAGGTCAATCTCGGGGCGCAGATCGGCGTCCAGTACCTTCAGACCCGCAGCTCCAGCACCGCCGCGGCCGCGGCAGGCTCGGCCAGCACCGGCACGTCGGCGACCGGCACAGCCGGTCTCGGGGGCACCACGGGCGGCGTTACGGGCGGCACCGGGATCGGCGTCGGAACGAGCACGACGGGTGTCGGCACGACCGACATCGGAGCGGGCTCGTCCGGCGTGGCCGGCACGTCGGCGACCAGCGGAGCCGGGGCGACATCGAGCACGGCTGAGATCGCCTCGGCCCAGACCATCACCTCCAAGCGGACTGTCCGGACCACCTACCTGCCGAGCACCGCGAGCCTGACCGTCTCGCAGACGCTGTTCAACGGCTTCCAGACGGACAACCTGACCCGCCGCGCCGAGTCGACCGTGTACAGCCAGCGCGAGACGCTGCGCTACACGGAGCTGACCGTGCTCTACAACGCCGTTCAGTCGTACATGAACGTGCTCAGCAACACGGCGACGCTGGAACTCAACCGGAACAACGTCGAGGTCTTGGAGGAGCAGCTGCGCCAGACGCGCGACCGCTTCAACGTCGGCGAGGTGACGCGGACCGATGTCGCCCAGGCCGAGGCCCGTCTCGCGGGTGCCCGCTCGCAGGTGAGCGCGGCGGAATCGGCCCTGCGGACGAGCATCGGCATCTACCGGCAGAATATCGGTGTCGAGCCGCGCCAGCTTGCGCCCGGCCGGCCGCTGGACCGGTTCGTTCCGCACAGCCTGGACGCCGCCATCGCCATCGGCCTCCGCGAGCATCCGCAGATCGTGTCGGCGATCCACGCGGTCGACGCGGCCGAATCGCAGGTGAAGGTGCTGGAAGGTCAGCTGGCGCCGCAGGTCAGCCTGCAGGGCTCCCTCAGTCAGGTCTACGACCAGACCGGCCCGAACCAGAGCTTCTTCGTCGGATTCGTGGGCGGCCGGCTGAACATCCCGATCTACGAGGGCGGCCAGACCTACGCGCAGATCCGGCAGGCGAAGGAGACAGTCGGCCAGACGCGCATCCAGGTGGATCAGGTCCGCGATCAGGTCCGCGCCCAGATCGTCGATTTCTGGGGTCGCCTGGAAGCCGCCAAGGCCCAGGTCATCGCCGCCCAGGCCCAGGTCCAGGCCAACGAGGTGGCGCTGAACGGCGTGCGCGAGGAGGCCCGCGTCGGCCAGCGCACCACCCTCGACGTGCTGAATGCGCAGCAGGAATTGCTGAACTCCCGCGTGAACCTCATCGTCGCCCAACGCGACCGCGTGATCTTCTCCTACGGCGTGGTCCAGGCGATCGGGCAACTCACCGCGCGGTTCACGGCACTGCCGGTCGAATATTACAGCGCCAAGGTCCACTTCGATCAGGTCAAGGATCTGTGGTTCGGTCTGCGCACGCCGGACGGTCGCTGAGGGCTTTTCCACGGGGAGTGTGTTGCGGGCACGCTTGCCGCCACGAAACGGCATGGAATACTGATTGAACAACGATCCGATCGGGTCGCGTTCCAGTCTCCCATGCCCGAGTGCGCCTGCCGATGAGTGCAGCAAGCCCAAAGATCCCGGACACGAAATTCCAGGACAAGGCTGCCGATAAGGCGCACGAGCCTTCGATGGAAGAGATCCTCGCGTCGATCCGCAGGATCATCGCCGACGATCAGGCCGCCAAGCCCGCCGAGACGACGGTCGCGCCGGAGCCCGATGACGTGCTCGACCTCGCTGAGGTCGCCGAGCCGGTGACGCGCCCGCGCGTGGTCGAGCCGGAGCCGGAGCCGGAACCTGCTCCGGACCTGCTCGATTTCGACGCGATCGACTTCGAGGACCCGGTCGCCGCGGCACCGGAGCCCGATCCGATCCCGGAACCGCCGGCACCACCGCGGCCGCAGCCCGTGCTCCAGGCCGTGCGCGCGCCGGAACCGGAGCCGGAGCGGGAGGCCCTGGTCTCCCCGGCGACCGACGCCAGCGTCAGCGGCGCGTTCAACCTGCTGGCCCATACGGTGCTGACGCAGAACGCCCGGACCCTGGAGGATCTCGTCAAGGAGATGCTCCGGCCGATGCTGAAATCCTGGCTCGACGACAACCTGCCGGCCGTGGTCGAGCGCCTCGTGCGCGCCGAGATCGAGCGGGTCTCGCGCGGCCGCTGAGCCGGCGGCCTGGGTACGGTGGCCGCGAGCCGCCGTCCGCGTGTTGACGGGAGCGGCGTGACGGTCGAAAGCGGGGCCAACCCCGTTTGGACAAGCGCCGGCCCGTACCCGCGATGATGGACAAGACCTTCGAGCCCACCTCCGTCGAGGCGCGGATTTCCGCCGCCTGGGCCGAGGCGGACGCCTTCCGCGCCGGCCGGCCCGAGCGCGCCGGGGCTCCGCCGTACTGCATCGTGATCCCGCCGCCGAACGTGACGGGCTCGCTGCATATGGGCCACGCCCTCAACAACACCCTGCAGGACATCCTCTGCCGCTTCGAGCGCATGCGCGGCAAGGACGTGCTCTGGCAGCCGGGGACGGACCATGCCGGCATCGCCACCCAGATGGTGGTCGAGCGGCGGATGATGGAGCATCAGGAGCCCGGTCGCCGCGAGATCGGCCGCGCGGCCTTCGTCGAGAAGGTCTGGGCCTGGAAGGCGGAATCCGGCGGCGCGATCGTCAACCAGCTGAAGCGGCTGGGCGCCTCCTGCGACTGGTCCCGCGAGCGCTTCACCATGGACGAGGGCCTGAGCCGGGCCGTCCTCAAGACCTTCGTCGACCTGCACCGGCAGGGCTTGATCTACCGCGACAAGCGGCTGGTGAACTGGGACCCGAAGTTCCAGACCGCGATCTCGGACCTGGAGGTCCAGCAGATCGAGACGAAGGGCCATCTCTGGCACTTCGACTATCCGGTCGTCGACGAGACCGGAACCGAGACCGGGGCGGTCATCACGGTGGCGACCACCCGTCCTGAGACGATGCTGGGCGATACCGGCGTCGCGGTCCATCCCGAGGACGAGCGGTATACGGCGCTGGTCGGCAAGCGCGTGCGCCTGCCGCTGGTCGGGCGGCTGATCCCGATCGTCGCCGACACCTACTCGGACCCGGAAAAGGGGACGGGCGCGGTCAAGATCACCCCCGCCCACGACTTCAACGATTTCGATGTCGGCCGCCGCCAGGGGCTCGGCGTGATCAACGTCCTCGATCCCGAGGGGCGGATGCTGCTCGAGGGCAATGCGGCCTTCCTCGACGGGACCTCGCCCGAACCGGAGGCCCTGGCGCTCCACGGCCTCGACCGGGCCCAAGCCCGCAAGGCGGTGGTCGCGCTGATGGAGGCGCGCGGGCTCCTGCGCGCGACCGAGGCGAACACCCACGCGGTCCCGCACGGCGACCGGTCCGGCGTGGTCATCGAGCCCTACCTGACCGACCAGTGGTACGTGAACGTCAAGCCGCTCGCGGAGCGCGCCCTCCAGGCGGTGCGCGACGGGCAGACCAAGTTCGTGCCCGAGAACTACGAGAAGATCTTCTTCCAGTGGCTCACCAACATCGAGCCCTGGTGCATCTCGCGCCAGCTCTGGTGGGGCCACCAGATTCCGGTCTGGTACGACGCGGAGGGCGGCATCTTCGTCGCCGAGAGCGAGGCGGAAGCGCTGGAAGCGGCCGAGGCGAAGCACGGCCGCTCCGTCGCGCTGACCCGCGACGAGGATGTCCTCGACACGTGGTTCTCCTCGGCCCTCTGGCCGTTCTCGACCCTCGGCTGGCCGGATTCGACCCCGGAACTCGGCCGCTTCTACCCGACCAACACCCTGGTGACCGGCAAGGACATCCTGTTCTTCTGGGTCGCCCGGATGATGATGATGGGCCTGCACCTCACCGACCGGGCCCCGTTCGACACGGTCTACCTGCACACCCTGGTGCGGGACGCGTCGGGGGCGAAGATGTCGAAGTCGAAGGGCAACGTCGTCGATCCGCTGGAGCTGATCGATCAGGTCGGCGCCGACGCCCTGCGCTTCACCCTCTGCGCGCTGGCCGTCCAGGGCCGCGACATCAAGCTGTCCACCGACCGGGTCCAGGGCTACCGCAACTTCGCGACCAAGCTCTGGAACGCTGCCCGCTTCGCCGAGCTGAACGGCTGCCGCCTGGATCCGGCCTTCGATCCGCGCTCCGCCACCGGCGCGATCAACCGCTGGGCGCTCACCGAGGCCGCGCGCGCGGTCGACGAGGTCACGGGTGCCCTCGAGGCCTTCCGCTTCAACGACGCCGCGGCGGCCGCCTATCGCTTCGTCTGGAACATCTTCTGCGACTGGTATCTCGAACTCGCCAAGCCCGTGCTCCAGGGCGAGGGCGTCGACCCCGCGATCCGGGCCGAGACACAGGCGAGCGTGGCGTTCCTGATCGATCAGGTCGCCAAGCTGCTGCACCCGTTCATGCCCTTCCTCACGGAGGAGCTGTGGGCGATCAAGGGGGCCGAGCTGCCGGAGCGGGGCCTTCTGACCCTGGCCTCTTGGCCGGACCTCGGCGGCCTCGCCGATGCGGCCGCGGAGGCCGAGGTCGGGTTCGTGGTCGATCTCGTCAGCCAGATCCGCTCGGCGCGGTCCGAGACCAATGTCCCGGCCGCCGCGCAGATCCCGCTGGTGATGGTCGGCGCGGCCCCGGAGGTCCGGGCGCGGGTGGAGGCATGGCGGGACACGCTGCTGCGCCTCGCGCGCCTGTCGGACATCACCTTCGCGGAGGCGCCGCCGAAGAACTCGGTTCAGCTGCTGGTGCGCGGGAGCGTCGCCGCACTGCCCCTGGAAGGCGTCGTCGATCTCGCCGCCGAGGTCGCCCGCCTGAAGAAGGAGCAGGGCAAGGCGCAGGGCGAGATCAAGAAGATCGACGCCAAGCTCGGCAATGCCGACTTCGTGGCCCGGGCGCCCGAGGAGATCATCGAGGAGAACCGGGAGCGTCGCGACAGCGAGGCGGCGCGGCTGGTGAAGATCGAGGAGGCTCTGGTCCGGCTCAGCGGGGACTGAGCGCCCGTCCCGGGCCGCTGAGGCCCGGGCTCGGCGCCCTGCGCCGGCGGGACCGGCAGCGCGCCGTCACCCGGACGGCCAAGCGTCAGCGGCGGGTGCCGAGGGTGCCGGTGAAGGCCCGCGGCCCGGCCCAGTTGGCGGCCGACGCGTCGTTCGGGCTCCAGAACCCGTCCTGCGACGCGGCCCGCGGATGCGTGGAATAGTCCGGCGGAACATAGCCGCCGGCCTGGTTCCAGTAGCCGGGCCGCAGGTGGGGCGCCGACTTGGCGGTGCGATCGTCGCCGGGGCGGCGCGTATCGACCCCGTATGTCCTCTTGGACCCGCCGCGCGGCGCGTGATCTGCCACGGCGGGCTTCGCGTCAAAGTAGTCGCGGTAATCCGCGTACGAGTCGGCCGCCAGCGCGCCGACAGTCGGCCCGAAGAACATGGCGGCGGCCAACAGCGTCTTCATTGCAATCCCCTCTGCCTGAACACTGGGATCGAGCAACGCCGAAACTTATGCCGGCCTGCCGAACTCAGCGGGATTTAAGGCCGACCCTCGGAAATCGCGGTGTCGGACAGCACAGGCCTGGGCCTGTCCCGTGCCGCATCGAGGCGTCGCACTCTTCCGATCGCAGGCCACCGCCGGGATCGCGATGGGGCTCCGCGACCGCTTGGCCACCTGTCCAAACGGTAATCTGACCGCCACGCCCGGGTCAGGCGGCGCTCTCTAGACAGATCCCATCGACGGCCGCGACCGCAGGCGTCGTCCCGATCAGTTTCGAGAGGTTGAGCCCCCATGACCGAGACCCGTCCCACTGGCCGCACCTCGCGCCGCGCCCTCGCCTCCGTGGCGGCGGCGGCGCTGATCGCCGGCGGTGCCATTGGCAGCGGCTATCTGCCGAGTGCGACTCCGGCCTACGCGCAGGCCCTTCCGAAATCCCCGATCGAGGCCCCCGAGCATCCGCCGGGCTCGTTTGCCGGCATCGTCAACAAGGTGAAGCCGGGCGTCGTCTCGGTGAAGGTCAAGCTCGACGACTCCGCGAGCAGCGACGACGATGACGGCCCGAGCCAGGGCCGCAACCTTCAGAATGTGCCGCCGCAGCTGCGCGAGTTCTTCAAGCGCTTCGGCCAGAACGGCCCCGGCGGGATGCAGCCCCAGCGCCAGGGTCCGCGCGGCGCGGTCGGCTCCGGCTTCATCATCTCGGCCGACGGCTACGTGGTCACCAACAACCACGTCGTCGATCACGCCAAGACCGTGCAGGTGACCCTGGACGACGGCCGCACCCTCGACGCGAAGGTCATCGGCAAGGATCCCAAGACCGACGTCGCTCTGCTGAAGATCACCGAGGGCTCGAACTTCCCCTACGTGCAGTTCGGCAAATCCGCGCCTCAGGTCGGCGACTGGGTTGTGGCGATCGGTAACCCCTTCGGCCTCGGCGGCACCGTGACCGCCGGCATCGTCTCGGCCCGCGGCCGCGACATCGGCGCCGGTCCGTACGACGACTTCCTGCAGATCGACGCGCCCATCAACAAGGGCAACTCAGGCGGCCCGACCTTCAACGTCAACGGCGAGGTCGTCGGCGTCAACACCGCCATCGCGTCCCCGTCGGGCGGCAGCGTCGGCCTCGCCTTCGCGATCCCGGCCGAGACCGTTCAGGCGGTGGTCGATCAGCTCCGGACCGACGGCAAGGTCGCCCGCGGCTACCTGGGCGTCCAGATCCAGCCCGTGACGCAGGACATCGCCGAGGGCCTGGGCCTCGACAAGGCCAAGGGGGCGCTCGTCGACCATGCCGAGAACGGCACCCCCGCGGCCAAGGCCGGGCTGAAGGCCGGTGACGTGATCGAGAAGGTCAACGGCGACACGGTGGACAGCGCCCGCGAGCTGTCGCGCAGGATCGCCGGCATGAAGCCCGGCGCCAAGGTCGAGCTGAGCTACCTGCGTGGTGGCAAGTCCGACACCGCCACGGTGACGCTGGGCACGATGCCGACCGACGGCACGAAGATGGCGAGCCGTGACGAGGATTCGAGCAACGGCCAGCCGCGGCTCGGCCTGCAGCTCGCTCCGGCCGGCGATGTCGGTCTGTCGGATCAGGGTGTTGCGGTGGTGCAGGTCGATCCCGACGGGCCGGCTGCCGCCAAGGGTATCGAGGCGGGTGACGTGATCCTCGATGTCGGCGGCCAGAGCGTGTCCCGTCCGTCGGATGTGGCGACGCAGATCCGGGCGGCCGAGTCGAGCGGACGCAAGGCCGTGCTGATGCGGGTGAAGAGCGGCAAGGGCCAGACCCGGTTCGTGGCGGTCTCGCTCAACAAGAAGGACGGCTGAGGCCGGCTCCTCCCGGCGCGGGGCCCCTCCCCCGCGCCGCCGCGTGGTGACCTCCGACTGGCGCCGGCCGAACAGGCCGGCGCCTTTTGTCGTCCCTCACGATGGTCCTGGCGCGCACTGGGAAGCGAGAAACCGGCCTGCTTCGCGTCCGCTGGCAGAAACGGGCTCTGACGTCTCAGCGCTCCGCAGCCGGTATTCCCAGCCCCGGTCCGAGCCGGGCGCGACAGCGTCCAAGCGACGCGAAGGCCGCATTGGAGTCACGGGCCAACCGCATCAGGTCCCCCAGCCGTGCCCGGCCGCGGGCGAAGGCGAAGAACACCGCCGCAATGTCGGGTTCACCGTCCGCCGTGAGCGCCTGTGCGGCGAAGGCGGGCAGCGCCTGACCGGCCGGATCGCAGATCACGCGCAGCGCCGCGAAGGGCACGCCGTGCCGGCCCGCGAAGGACGCAGCCACGTGCGATTCCATGTCGACGGCGGCCGCGCCGGAGGTCGCCCGCAGATCGGTCTTGCCCTCGACGGAGAGCACGGCCGTATCGACACCGGCCAGATCGGCGGCGATCACCCGCGCGCCGGAACCGGACAGGAGATTGAGGAGCGCCGCCGAGAGGTCGAGATCGGCGGCACGCCGCCCGTCTTCGCTCACCACGCCGGTACCGACGACGACGTCACCCGGCTTGAGAGAGGGATCGAGCCCCCCCGCGATGCCGAAGCTCACAACCGCCCGGCAGCCGGAGGAGACGCGCGCGTCGAGGAGGTGACGCAGGCGATGCGGGTTGCCGCCGGCCCCCACCGCCTCGACCCCCTCCCCCGCCGCCATGCGGCGCTCGCGGGCGAGGCCGGTGACGGCCAGGACGGGTGCGGTGGGATCGATCATGGCCCGCTGGTGGACCAGTCCGGCCAGGTCCGCAAGCCGGCGCGGACGTCGCGGCGGCGTCTGGGCCGGCTCCGGCGCGGAACGCGGTTCGCCCGGTCCCGCGGGGTCGCTGTCTGAGGAGGCCACGTCTGGAATACCGGGCTCGCAGATCGGTCGTCGGAACGGTCGAACGCGCTGCGATCCGGCGAGGCGCGACCGGCCCTGCGGGCCGGCCGCAGGCCGTCACATGCCGAACTGGACGCGCCGGCTGTTGCCGCGCTTGAGGTTGCGGAAGCGCGCCATCGCCCAGAGCGGGAAGAACTTCGGATAACCATGATACCGCAGGTAGAACACCCGCGGGAAGCCCGTGGCGGTGTAGCGCTCTTCCTTCCAGAACCCGTCCGCGCCCTGCGTGCGGGTCAGGAAGTTGATGCCCCGGGTGACGGCCGGATCGTCGACCGCGCCGGCCGCCATCAGGGCGAGCAGCGCCCAGGCGGTCTGCGAGGCGGTGGACGAACCGGGCTCGAAGGCCGGGTCGATCTTGTACGAGGAAGCGTCCTCACCCCAGCCGCCATCCGGATTCTGGATCCGGATCAGCCAGTTCACCGCCCGCTGGATGCGGGGATCGGCGGGATCGACACCCGCGGCGTTGAGGGCGCAGAGCACCGACCACGTGCCGTAGATGAAGTTCATGCCCCAGCGGCCGTACCAGGATCCGTCCTCTTCCTGGTCGTTCAGGAGGTAGTTCACGCCGCGGTCCAGGGCGCGGGAGGTCTCCCGGGTCTCGCCGAGCTGGGCGAGCATGCCGACCACGCGGGCGGTCACATCCGCGGTCGGTGGATCGAGCAGCGCGCCGTGATCCGAGAACGGGATGTGGTTGAGGTACATGTGGTTGTTGTCGGCGTCGAACGCCGCCCAGCCGCCGTCCTCCGACTGCAGCCCCTCGACCCATTCGCGGGCGCGGGCGATGGAGACCTTGTAGTCCGGCATGCCGGCGACCAGACCGTGCTGGCGCATGGCCCGGTCCATCGCCATCACCACCACGGCGGTGTCGTCGAGGTCGGGATAATGGGCGTTGGCGTACTGGAATGCCCAGCCGCCCGGCCGGACCTTCGGCTTGCGGGCCGCCCAATCCCCGACGATGTCGAGCACCTGCCGGGGCTTCAGCCAGTCGAGCCCGGCGCGGGCCTGGGCCTCGGCCTCGGGGCCGCCGGCTTCCAGGAGCGCGTGACTCGCCAGCGCCGTATCCCAGACCGGCGAGACGCAGGGCTGGACATAGGCCTCGTCGGCCTTCTCGACGACGAGCTTCTCGATGGCGTCGCAGGCGACGCGGACCTGCGGGTGATCGGGCCGGTAGCCCATCACCTCGTACATCAGCACCGAATTCACCATGGCGGGGAAGATGGCGCCCAGGCCGTCCTCGCCGTTCAGGCGCTCGCTCACCCAGGCACGGGCCATTTCCATGGCCCGCTGGCGGCTCTTGCGTGGCAGGTGGTTCTCGACCCGCTGGAGCACCCGGTCGATGAAGCCGAAGATCGGGGTCCAGGGCCAGGTGGCATGGGGCGAACCCGGCCACGAGCGGACGCTCTCCGGCGGCGTGATGAACAGCTCCTGCACGCTGATGCCCCGCGGGTTGCGGGCCCGGGGCTTGGTCGCCTGGAGCACGAACAGCGGCACCACGGTGGTGCGAGCCCAGTAGCTGATCTTGTCGAGGTGGAAGGGGAACCACTTCGGCAGGAACATCACCTCGACCGGCATCACCGGCACGGCGCGCCACGGCACCTCGCCGTAGAGCGCCAGCATGAAGCGGGTGAAGACATTGGCGTTGGCCGCGCCGCCGCGGGACAGGATGCCCTCGCGTGCCCGGCGCATGTGCGGCGCCTCGATGTCGTCGCCGATCATCTTCAGGGCGAAATACGCCTTGACCGTGCAGCTCATATCGAACGGCCCCTCGTGGACGAGGGCCCAGCCGCCGTGACGGCCCTGGGTGCGACGCAGGTAGGTGCCGATCTTGGCCTCGAGGTCGCCGGGGACCTGCGTGCCGCGGAAGTGGTGGAACAGGATGTACTCGGACGGGATGGTGGCATCCGCCTCGAGCTCGAAGCAGATATGCCCGTCGTCATGCGCCAAGTCGGTCAGCGCGCGCGTCGCCTGTGCCACGCCGCGCTCGACGTCCTCGAGCGCGATCCCCTGCGTCTTGGAGCGCTGCAGCGCCTCGACTTTGCTTACGGCCTCTCTCATAGTCCTCGCCTCGAACGACCGCCTCGCGGCGGACGCCATGCCTCAAGCTGCGCCGCGCGCTGGGGTTCCAGAGCGCACGACCGATGCCGCGCGCAAGGAACGCGCGGCCGTCTGGCCCGAACGGATCGCTCCCTCGATCGTCGATGGCAGGCCGGTCGCAGTCCAATCGCCTGCCAGGACGAGATTCTCGTAGGCGGTTTCGGCCCCCGAGCGCCGCGCGGCTTCTGCCGGCGTCGCCGCGAAGGTCGCACGCTTCTCCTTTACGATCTGCCAGCTGGGCAGATCCGGTGCAAGGTTGCACAACTGTGCGATCTCGGCCCAAATCTGCCGCGCGAGGTCTTCGCGGGGCACATCGAGAAGCCGGTCGGCACCGCTGATCGTGACCGAATACCGGTCCGGATAGGCGAAAAGCCACTCCGTGAGACTGTTGACGACGCCGAGGACGAGGGGGCTGCCGGGCTTCGGAGCGAGCGCGAAATGCGCGTTCACGATGGAGCGGAATTCCGTCGGGGCGAGGAGACCGGGCAACACTTCCCGGGCCACCCACGGGGGCAGCGCCAGCACGACGCCGTCCTCCGGGCCGAGGCTCTCGGCGCCATCCGCGAACACGAGCTGCCCGACGCGACCGTCCACGGTCTCGAGCCCGCGCAGGCGCCGGCCCAGGCGGATCTCGGAGCCGCGCGCGGTGAGATAGCGAATCGCCGGGTCGACGAAGGCGTAGGACAGGCCTTCCACGGCGACGAGGGGTCGGCAGGCCTTCCCGCCGGCGCCCAGGGTCTCGCGGAGGATCCGGGCCGCCAGCCCGACATCGCTGTCGCGGGGCTCGGTGTTGAGGGCGGCGAGCAGCACCGGATGCCAGAGGCGCCGGTAGAGCGGGCCCTCGCAGGCCATGTGCGCGCCGATGGTCCCGCCCGCGCCCTCCGCCTTGCCGGAGGCCGCCCGCAGGATGCCGAGGGGCGCCAGATAGTCCCGCGCCCGGGTGCCGGGAACGCGGCGCGCCGGGCTCATCACCCACCAGGGCAGCCGCCCGGCGTTGGGCCGCAGGCGCCAGCGCTCGCCCGTCTTCAGATCGGCGAAATCGAACTCCGCCGTGTCCGGACCCGTCAGCGCATCGGCCGGGGCACCGATGGTCCTGAGGAAGCCCAGGGCATCGGCATTGCCGGACAGCAGCAGGTGGTTGCCGTTGTCGATGGTCAGGCCGAGTGCCGGATCGTAGTACGAGCGGCAGCGGCCACCCGCCTGCTTGGCGGCCTCATGCAGGACCACCCGGACACCGGATTCCGCGAGGGCGACGGCGGCGGAGAGGCCGGCCAGGCCGGCGCCGACGACGTGGACGGTGCCCATCAGATCAGGCCGTGCCGGAGGACGACGCCCAGCAGCGCGAGCTTGCCGGGCTTCACCCGCGCCCGGGGCATCGCCCAGCCGCGGTCGACGACCGCCTTGAGATAGAGATGATAGGCCGCCGCCATCAGCCGGGCGGCCTTGGTGGCCTTGCGGGGGCTGCGGCGGATGATCTCCCAGGTCGCCTCGTAATGCTCCTCAGCCTCGCGGGCGAGGGAGATGCAGACCTCGCCGATGCGCGGGTGGCTGATCGCCTGGACCGGCGTCGGATCTGTGAGGCCGATCGCCTGGAGCTTCTCGCGCGGCAGGTAGAGCCGGCCGCGCTCCGCATCCTCGTCGATGTCGCGGAGGATGTTGGTGAGCTGGAGCGCCCGGCCCTGGTGCCACGCCAGCCGGATGCCGTCCGCCTCCGGCATGCCGAAGATCCGCACCGACAGCCGGCCGACCGCGCTTGCGACCCGGTCGCAGTAGAGGTCGAGGGTTTCGGCGTCGGGGGCGACGATGTCCTCGACGGCGTCCATGGCCATGCCGTCGATGACCGCCTGGAAATCCTCGCGCTTCAGGCTGAAGCGGCGCACGGGCTCCACGAGGTCGCGCACGCGCGGCGCGGGCCGGCCGGCGTAGAGCGCGTCGATATCGGCCCGCCAGCGGTCGAGCTCGGCCTGCCGCACGGCGCGGCTGCCGCCGTCATCGGCGACGTCGTCGACGGCGCGGCAGAAGGCGTAGACGGCATACATCGCCTCCCGCCGCTCCTTCGGCAGCAGGCGCATCGCCGTATAGAAGGAGGAGCCGGCGGCGGGCAGCGCCGGGGCGGCGCTCTCTGGGTTCTGGGCGGGCGTGGCGGTGGCGGTCACGAGCGGATTCCTTGAGCCGCGGCCCGGATCGTGCGCCCGCGGAAGGGCCGGCGTGCCAGGGTGGCGGCGACGCCACCCAGGGCCGTCAGGGCGAAGGCGGCCTTGCCGTGATGGACCTTCTCCGAGAGCGGGTCGCGCTCCAGCAGGCCCCGGCTCAGCACCACGGCGAGGCGGTGGATGGCGGCGATCTCCAGCGACAGGCGCAGGTCGTCGATCAGATCCGGCAGGACCGCGCCCTCGTCGAGGAGGTCGAGGCATCTCTGCGCCAGGTCGCGGATCACCGCCCGGAGTTGCGGCGGCGCCTTGGCCTCGCCGAGCATCGCCACCGTGGCGCCGTGCCGATCCAGGCAATCCTGCGGGAGGTAGACCCGGTCCAGGGCGGCGTAGTCCTTGCCGCAATCCTGAAGGTGGTTGATCACCTGAAGGGCCGCGCAGATGGCGTCGGAGGCCCCGTAGACCCGGGCCGGATCCTCGCCGTGCACGTCGAGGACGAAGCGCCCCACCGGCATGGCCGAATAGCGGCAGTAGTGGATCAGCTCATCCCAATCCGCGTATCGGCTCTTGCGGGCATCCATGCGGAACGCGTCGAGGAGTTCCAGGGCGTGGCGGGGCGGCAGGCCGCGGGCGGCGAGCTCGCGCTTGAGCGGCTCGGCCTCCGGATCGGACGGGCCGGCGCCGGTCAGCGAATCGGCCAGGCTGTCGAGGAGCGCGATCTTGCGCTCCGGCGACAGCTCCGCGTGATCGGCCACGTCGTCGCCGGCGCGGACGAAATTGTAGAAGGCCAGGATCGCGCCGCGATGGCGGGGGTGGATCAGGTGCGAGGCGACGGGGAAGTTCTCGTCGCGGTGCCCCTTGCCGGAACGGGTCGCGGTGGCGGATTCGAGGGTGCTCATGCGAGGTACCCCGCCTCACGGAACCACGTGATCGCGTCCGACAGGCCCTCGCGGTAGGGCCGGGCCGTGTAGCCGAGTTCGGCGCGCGCCTTCCGATCCGAGAAGAACATCCGGTACCGCGACATGCGGATGCCGTCGATCGTCGCGAAGGGCTGGTTTCCGGTGACCCGGGCGGCGAGCTGGGCGAAGAACGCGACGGGATAGACCACGGCCCGCGGCAGGTTCACGGTCGGCGGCTTGCGCCCGACCATGCCGGCGATGTCGGCGAGCATCTGCGACAGGAACACGTCCTCGCCGCCGAGGATGTAGCGCTCGCCCACCCGCCCCTTGCGGAGCGCCAGGAGATGGCCGTGGGCCACGTCGTCCACGTGAGCGAGGTTGAGCCCGGTATCCACGAAGGCCGGCATCTTGCCCAGCGCCGCCTCCTGGATGATCCGCCCGGTGGGCGTCGGCTTGACGTCGCGGGGGCCGATCGGCGTCGACGGGTTGACGATCACCGCCGGCAGGCCGTCCCGGGCGACCATCTCCTCGACCACCCGCTCGGCCACGACCTTGCTGCGCTTGTAGGCGCCGATGGCGGTCTCGGGCGTCAGCGGCATGGTTTCGTCGGAGGGCGTGACGCCGTCGGCCGGCGGCCGGATCGTCGCGACGCTCGATGTGTACACGACCCGCTCAACCCCGGCCTCCAGCGCCGCGCGCATCATCAGGCGCGTGCCGTCGCGGTTGGTGCGGACGATCTCTTCCATGTCCGGCGCCCACAGCCGGTAATCGGCGGCGGCGTGGATCAGGTAGCGCTGGCCGCGCATCGCCGCCGCCACGGCCGCCGGGTCGCGCATGTCGCCCTCGGCGATCTCCACGTCGGTCCAGGTGAGGTTGCGGCGCGGGCTCGACGCGCGCACGAGGATGCGCACCGGGAAGCCGGCCCGGCGAAAGACGTCGACCAGGGCTGAGCCGAGGAAGCCGCTCGCGCCGGTGATCAGCACGGGACCGACCTCGGAGGGGCCGGAAGATGGGGCCTCTGCCATCACGGATCTGGAGAATTACCGAACAACCAGCGCGGCCGGGGATCCCCAGCTGCGCCGCGCTTGTGTCATCGAACCGCCCGAGCGGCAAGCCGCGGTGCCCGTCGACGGATCCGGAGACCGATCGTGGCCGCCCCGCCGTACGCTCGCAGAATCAGGCCGGGGCGGCGCTGCCCCCGCGCGGTCTCCGGCGCGAGCCCGGCCACGAGCCCGGCAGCGTGGCGCGCCAGATCCGATGCCTACTCCGGCGCCGCACCGGGATGCCTGAAGCGCGCGGCGAACTTGCCAGCGCGGCAAAAACCGACTATGCGCCGCCCCTCGCGTTCGCTCCGGCCGGGGGCTGAACGGACAATGCTGCTCGCGGCATAGGGATCTTGTCGGATCCCGTCGTCCGGTGTCTCCGCCTTCGATCAACCGCTCGGGCCTGAAAATCGGCTCGAAGGGCTTGGCGCCGAGCGTCTCGCGAGATGAACCGGCCCGACTCAGCCGCCCTCCGGCGGCCGGGCTCCTTTTGACGATGAAAGGCCCGATATGCCTCTCTACGAGCATGTGCTCTTGGCCCGCCAGGACGTGACGTCCCAGCAGGTCGAGACGATGATCGACACCTACAAGGGTGTGATCGAGCAGAACGGTGGCCGTCTCGAGAAGATCGAGATGTGGGGCGTGAAGTCCCTCGCCTACCGGATCAAGAAGAACCGCAAGGCGCATTTCGCGCTCCTCAACATCGATGCCCCGCCGGCCGCCATCGCCGAGATGGAGCGCCAGATGCAGATCTCCGAGGACGTGCTGCGCTTCATGACCATCCGGGTCGAGGAGCTCGATTCCGAGCCGTCCGCCATGATGCAGAAGCGCGACCGCGACGACCGCAAGGATCGCGAGCGCGGCCGTCGTCGGGATGACGAGGGCTTCGGTGGTGGCGGCTTCGGCGGCGACCGGGGTGACCGCGGCGATCGCGGTGACCGCGGCGAGCGTAGCTTCGGCGGGGAGGGCTAACCCATGGCTTTCGGTGCTGGTGCAGGCGGCGGACGCCGTCCCTTCTTCCGTCGTCGCAAGACCTGCCCGTTCTCCGGCGCGAACGCGCCGAAGATCGACTACAAGGACGTCAAGCTCCTCTCCCGCTACGTGTCGGAGCGCGGCAAGATCGTCCCGTCGCGGATCACCGCGGTCTCGGCCAAGAAGCAGCGCGAGCTCGCCCAGGCGATCAAGCGTGCCCGCTTCCTCGGCCTGCTGCCCTACGTGATCAAGTAGGTCACCGAACCGACCGGCCCGGCTCTCGCCCGGGCCGGTCCTCACAGAGGGCGGCGCGCGCCGCCCGATCGTTGGGGCGTATCCGTGCCTCTAACCCTGCCGCACCGGCAGCGGGACAGCGGAATTCATGGCACAGCATATCGGCATCGGTATCGGCGCGGGCCTCGTCTCGGCACTGCTGTTCGGGGTGCTTCTGAAGGCGACCCCCCTCGCGATCCTGCTCTACCTCGTGGCACCGCTGCCGATCCTGATCGTCGGCCTCGGCTGGAGCCATAAGGCCGCCTTCGTGGCGGCGGCCACCGGCAGCCTCGTGCTGATCCTCGTGATTGCCCCGTTCATGGGGCTCGCCTTCGCGGCCTACATCGCCCTTCCCGCCTGGTGGCTCGCCTACCTCACGCTCCTCGGGCGCGAGACGCAAGCCGGCCTTGAATGGTACCCGACCGGCCGCCTGCTCGGCTGGATCGCCGCCACGGCCGCCCTCGCCTTCATCGCCATCGCGGTCCTGTCCTCGCCGAATCACGCGGCCTTCGATGCACAGCTGCGCGGGCTCGCCCAGACGCTGGTGCAGACACGCATGCCTGCAACCCGCAGCCCTGCCGAAACCCGACGCGCCGGTGCGCCGGCGACCGGCTCCGACGCCGCCGGCCAGGACGCCGCCGGCCAAGACAAGGCTGGACAGGACGCGGGCGGTCAGGACGCGGCGGCCGCGCCCGAGCCGGCGCCGCAGACCGGTGACGATCAGGCAGACGTGACGCGGACCGAGGTCGCGGATGCCCTCGCCCGGGTGGTACCGGCCTTGGCGGCGAACGGTCTCGCGCTGCTGCTGGCCTTCTATCTCTGGGCCTCGGCCCGGATCGTGAAGATCTCGGGCCGCCTGCCGCGGCCCTGGCCGGACATCCCCTCCACCACGATGCCGCGCTCGACGCTCGCGGCGCTCGCGGCCGCCGTCGCGATGTGCTTCGCCCCCGGCTATGTCGGCGTCTTCGGCGTCGCGCTGGTCGGAGCCTTCAGCGCAGCCTTCGCCCTTCAGGGACTCGCCGCCTTCCACGACCGTTCCCGCGGCCGGCCCGGACGCGGGCTGATGCTGTTCGGCATGTATCTGATCCTGTTCGTGACCCAGGGTATCGCCCTGGTCGCCCTCACCCTGTTCGGCCTCGCCGATACAGCCCTCGACCGCCGGCGTCCCAAGGACAGCCCGGCGCCGTGAGACCCCGGCCTCAGCGGCCGACCACCTGAAGGAGAAAGACCATGGAAGTGATCCTGCTCGAGCGCGTGGCCAAGCTTGGCCAGATGGGCGAGACCGTGAATGTCCGCCCGGGCTTCGCCCGCAACTTCCTGCTCGCCCGCGGCAAGGCCCTGCGCGCGACGGAAGCCAACAAGAAGCATTTCGAGGCCCAGCGCGCCCAGCTCGAGGCCCGCAACCTCGACCGCAAGAAGGACGCCGAGGCCGTCGCCGAGAAGCTGAACGGCCAGAGCTTCGTCCTGATCCGCCAGTCGGGCGAGACCGGCGTGCTCTACGGCTCCGTCTCGACCCGCGACCTCGCCGAGGTCGTCTCGAAGGAGGGCTTCACGGTCGACCGCGGCCAGTTCACCCTGAACCAGCCGATCAAGACCCTGGGCCTCCACAAGGTCCCGGTGGTGCTGCACCCCGAGGTCGAGGTCGAGATCACCGTCAACGTCGCCCGCAGCCCCGAGGAGGCCGAGCGTCAGGCCCGCGGCGAGTCGGTCACCGAGCGCGAGGCGTTCAACCTCGACGACCTGGGTCTCGAGGTCGGCATGGCGCTGGCCGATGCCGGCGAGGGTGCCGACGACCGCGGCTGATTTCTTCCGCGGATAATCCGACCGGCTTCGGGGCCGGTCGGGCGTGCGGGACATGGCGGGCCGGGTACCGGACCGGGCCACGCCCTAGGCCGGGCGCCGGACGCGCCGCGTTCGGGCTCGGCTGGGAACCGTCCCCAGCCCTGTATACCGGTGAACACTGGGGACGATTGCCCCCGAGACTTGACACGTTCCAGTTTTGTTCCAGCATGGACGCCCGCCGCTCGCGAGAGTCGGCGGGCGTCCGCTTTTCCGCGCCCCGGCCCGGGAGAACCGGCCGTCGGCTAAGCTTCGGTAACCATACCGAGGCCAAGGTCGTGCGGTGTGATCCTGGCGCGCCCGCCGCGGCGCCTGATACGGAGTCGTCCGCCGATGGCCCTGCCCAATGCGCTCACGGCCAAGCTCGAAACGGTCCAGGCCGAGTACCGCGTCGCCCCGCACAACATCGACGCGGAGCAGGCGCTGCTGGGCGCGATCCTGGTGAACAACGACGCCTATTACCGGGTGTCGGACTTCCTGCTGGCCGAGCACTTCATGGAGGATGCCCACCAGCAGATCTTCACGGTGGCGGCGTCCCTGATCAAGGCGGGCAAGCTCGCCACGCCCATCACCATGAAGACCTATCTGGGCGACGCCGATTTCGGCGGCCAGACGGTGATGCAGTACCTCGCCCGGCTCGCCGCCGACGCCACCACGGTGATCAATGCCGGCGAGTACGGCCGCACGATCTACGACCTCGCCATCCGCCGCCGGCTGATCACCATCGGCGAGGATCTGGTGAACGGCGCCTACGAGGCGCCCGTGGAGCAGGCGCCGCGCGACCAAATCGAGGAAACCGAGCGGCGGCTCTACGAACTGGCCGAGGCCGGACGCTACGACGGCGGCTTCCAGAAGTTCTCCGACGCGCTGACCGCCGCGGTCGACATGGCCGCCAAGGCCTATCAGCGCGAGGGCAAGCTCTCCGGCATCGCCACGGGCCTCAGCGATCTCGACGCCAAGATGGGCGGCCTCCAGCCCTCCGACCTGATCATTCTCGCGGGCCGCCCGGCCATGGGCAAGACCTCGCTGGTGACCAACATCGCCTTCAACATCGCCAAGGCCTATCGCGGCGAGAAGCAGGCGGACGGCACGACCAAGACCGTGAATGGCGGGATCGTCGGGTTCTTCTCCCTCGAAATGTCGGCCGAGCAGCTCGCCACCCGTATCATCGCCGAGCAGTCGGGCGTCCCCTCCTACAAGATCCGCCGCGGCGACATCCGGCCGGAAGATTTCTACAAGATCACCGATGCCGCCCGCGACATGCAGACGATCCCGTTCTACATCGACCAGAGCGGCGGCATCTCGATCGCCCAGCTCGCCGCCCGGGCCCGGCGCCTCAAGCGCCAGAAGGGGCTGGATCTGCTGATCGTCGATTATCTCCAGCTGTTGTCGGGCTCCGGCAAGCGCAGCGACAACCGCGTGCAGGAGATGACCGAGATCACCACGGGCATGAAGGCGCTCGCCAAGGAACTGGCGGTGCCGATCATCGGCCTGTCGCAGCTCTCGCGTCAGGTGGAGAACCGCGACGACAAGCGCCCGCAGCTCGCCGACCTTCGCGAATCGGGCTCGATCGAGCAGGACGCCGACGTGGTGATGTTCGTGTTCCGTGAGGAATACTACGTCGGCAACAAGAAGCCCCGCGAAGGGACCGAAGAGTTCTTCGCCTGGGAGGCCGAGATGCAGCGCGTCCACGGCAAGGCCGAGGTCATCCTCGGCAAGCAGCGTCACGGCCCGACCGGCACGGTGGAGCTGCAATTCGACGCCAACATCACCCGGTTCTCGAACCTCGCGCAGACGGATCGGATCCCCGAGCAGATGTGACGGCGCGGGCCGCTGGCGGGTCCGGCCTCGGGACGGCACGTCGGCCGTCCCGATCGCCGACATCCGCGCGCGAACCATCGCCAAGCCCGGCCGTTGTGGGACAACAAGTGTCCCGCCGCGGCAGGAGCGACGATGAGCGAGCAGACCCCTCCGAAGATGCCGTACTGGCACGTCTACACCGATGCGGAGGGGGTGAGCCGCCAGGAGCTGTTCCATCTCGAGCGGTTCAAGTTCGAGGGGATCAACCCCGAGACCGCGCCGCAGTGGAACGACAAGATGGATCCGGCCCCGTCGGTCGTGACCTTCACGGTCCTGCCGGTCGGGTGGGTGGGCGAGTGGCACGAGAATCCGCGGCCGCAATGGATCGCCATCCTCTCGGGGCGCTGGTTCGTCGAGACCATGGACGGCCACCGGGTCGAGATGGGCCCGGGCGAGCTGATGATGGGCGAGGACCAGAACACGAAGGCGCGGGACGGCAAGAAGGGCCACCTGTCCGGCACGGTGGGCGACGAGCCCTGCACCATGATCGTGACCGGCCTGCAGGTCGAGCCGACCGTCAATCAGCCCGGCCGCTTCAAGTAGGCCCGGTCTAATGGAGGGCTTCGACCTCACGCAGCCGCGCTTCAAGGCCTACATCCTGCCGAACGCACCGCTGGAGAAGCTCGCCGAGGGGTTCCGCTGGACGGAGGGTCCGGTCTGGTTCGGCGACCGCGACGAGCTGCTGTTCTCGGATCTCCCGAACAACCGGGTGATGCGCTGGTCCGACTCTGCCGGCCTGAGCGTCTACCGGGCGGCGAGCGACTTCGAGAACGGCCACGCCCGCGACCGCCAGGGACGGATGCTGTCCTGCTCGCATCGCGGCCGGCGCATCCACCGCACCGAACTCGACGGAAGCATCACCAGCCTCGTGGAGCGCTACCGGGGGCGGCGGCTGAACTCGCCCAACGACATCGTCTGCAAGTCGGACGGGACGATCTGGTTCTCGGATCCGCCCTACGGCATCCAGACCGACTATGAAGGCGGCAAGCAGGATTCCGAGCTGCCCGCCGCGGTCTACCGGTTCGACCCGCGCGACGGCTCGCTGCGGGTGGTGGCCGACGATTTCCAGGGGCCGAACGGGCTGTGCTTCTCGCCCGACGAGCGCAGGCTCTACATCGTCGAGACCGGCCTGCAGTTCGACACCGACCCGCTCCAGCACGTCCGCGTGTTCGACGTCGGCGAAGACGGCGGCCTGTCCGGGGGCGCCGTCTTCTGCATGATCGCGCCGGGCAATGCCGACGGGATCCGCTGCGACGAGCATGGCAATCTCTGGTCGAGCGCCGGGGACGGGGTCCACTGCATCGACCCGGGCGGCGAGCTGGTCGGCAAGATCCGCGTGCCCGCGACGGTCGCCAACCTGACCTTCGGCGGCCGCAACAACAGCCGCCTCTTCCTCTGCGCCTCGCAGGCGCTCTACGCGATCTACGTGAACGTGCGGGGGGCTCCTCTCCTGTGAGCGGGGTGCGGGCGCTCATCGGGTTCGGCCGCACCGTCGCGGACCTTGCCGTCACGGAAGTTTTCTACCGGGACGGGCTCGGCTTCGCGCGGATCGCGCCGCCGGAACCCCTGCCCCCCGCGCAGGCGGAAGCGATGGGACTCGGGGACAGGCGCGCGACGCAGCTGCGCATGCGGCTCGGCGCGCAGACCGTCACCTTCCTCACGGTGGATCCGCCCGGTGCGCCCTACCCGGCCGATCCGGCGGCGACCGACCCGTTCTTCCAGCATCTCGCGATCCCGGTCCGCGACATGGCGGCCGCGATGGCGCAGCTCGCGCCGCTATCCCCGATTCCCATCAGCCGCGGCGGTCCCCAGCGCCTGCCGGAATCCACGGGGGGCGTGACCGCCTACAAGTTCCGTGACCCCGACGGGCACCCGCTGGAGCTGATCGTCTTTCCCGGCGGCCCCCCGGCCGACCGCTGGCGCGAGGCGCCGGGGCTGTTTCTGGGGATCGATCACTCGGCGATCACCGTCACCGATCTTGAGGCGACCCTGGCCTTCCTGACCGGCCCCCTCGGTCTCACGCTGGCGGAACGCGGCCTGAATCAGGGCCCGGAACAGGCACGCCTCGATGGCCTGGACGATCCGCAGGTCGATGTGCTGGCGCTGGAACCGCCGGAGCCGGCGCCGCACGTGGAACTGCTGCATTATCGCGTGCCCGCCACCGAACGGCGGCTCGTCTTCGGGCCCGCCGACCGGGCCGCGACCCGCTACGTCTTCGCCACGGCCGATCCGCAGGCCTTGTCGCGACGCTTGCGCGCGGCCGGACGGGTTCCGCAGGCCTCCGCCGACGGCGCAGCGGTCTATTGCGCGGGGCCGGACGGACACGGCGTCTTGTTCGTGCGCGCCTGAGGCCTCCACTCCGGCAGGGTGCCCTCGGGCTTGACGCGTCGCCCCTCCGGCGTCCAATCCGGCCGCCCCGGAGGTGAGACTGATGCCGTTCCTCGCCCTGCCCTTTCCGGCCATCGATCCTGTGGCGCTCGCGATCGGGCCGATCACGATCAAATGGTACGCCCTCGCCTACATCGCCGGCCTGATCGGCGGGTGGTACTACGCGCGCCGCCTCGTCATGGCCGACAGCCTCTGGGGCGTGGTGAAGCGCCCGCAGGTCGTCGACATCGACGACCTCGTCGTCTGGGTGGCGCTCGGCGTCGTGCTCGGCGGCCGGATCGGCTACGTGCTGTTCTACAATCTCCCGATGTACATCGCCGATCCGATGGAGATCCTGGCGATCCGCAACGGCGGCATGTCGTTCCACGGCGGCTTCATCGGGGCGATCCTGGCCTTCCTGCTGTTCGCGCGCGGCAAGGGCCTTAACGGCTACACGCTCCTCGACATCGGCGCGGTGGTCGTGCCGATCGGCCTGTTCTTCGGCCGGATCGCCAATTTCGTGAACGGCGAACTCTGGGGCCGCGTGGCGCCGGACTTCCCCTACGCCATCGTGTTCCCGAGCGGCGGGCCCGTGCCCCGCCATCCGAGCCAGCTCTACGAGGCCGCCACAGAAGGTCTGCTGCTGTTCATCGTGATGGCGGTGAGCGTCCGCCGGTTCGGCTTCCGCAAGCCCGGCCTCCTCGGCGGCATCTTCGTCCTCGGCTACGCCCTGGCGCGGACCTTCTGCGAGTTCTTCCGCGAGCCGGACCGCCAGCTCGGCTTCCTGTTCGGCGACCATTTCGGTCCGATGGGCGGCGGCGTGACCATGGGCATGCTGCTGTGCGTGCCGATGATGGTCGTCGGCCTCACCTACATCGTGCTGGCCGGGACCGGCCGGACGCGTCCGCGCCATCCGGTGGCGACACCCGCCGCCGAGGCGGACCGCAAGGCGGCCGTCGAGGCGTGAGCCCCCTCGGAGCCGAGATCGCGGCGCTGATCCGCCAGAACGGGCCGATCGGCGTCGATCGCTACATGGCCCTGTGCCTCGGCCATCCGGTCCACGGCTACTACCGCACCCGCGACCCTCTGGGCGCTCGGGGCGACTTCACCACCGCGCCCGAGATCAGCCAGATGTTCGGCGAGTTGATCGGTGCCTGGAGCGCCTATGTCCACGAGTTGATGGGACGACCCGATCCCCTGGTTCTGGTGGAGCTGGGGCCCGGCCGCGGCACGCTGATGGCGGACGCGCTGCGGGCGTTGCGGGCGGCGCGCCCGGGAATGCGCGTGGCACCGCATCTGGTGGAGACCAGCCCGGTCCTGCGGGCCGCGCAGGAACGCCTCCTCGCCGGGACCGGCGCGGCGTGGCACGCCGACATCGAGTCGCTGCCTCCGGGTCCCGCGATCATCCTGGCGAACGAGTTCTTCGACTGCCTGCCGGTGCGCCAGTTCGAGCGCCGGCCGACGGGCTGGCACGAGCGGCAGGTCGGCCTCGATCCGCAGGGCGGCCTCGCCTTCGGGCTGTCGCCGGAGCCGACCCCCGGCCTCGACGCGGACGGCCCGGACGGGGCGCTCATGAGCGTGCCGACGGCCGGGCTCGCGCTGATGCGCAGCTTGGCGCGGCGTCTGTGCACCCAGGGGGGCAGCCTGCTGGCCATCGATTACGGCCATGTCCGACCAGGCTTCGGCGACACCCTCCAGGCCCTGTCGGGGCATCGCTTCGCCGATCCACTGGCCGCGCCCGGCGAGGCGGATCTGACGCATCATGTCGATTTCGCCGCCCACGCGAAGGCGGCACAGGCCGAGGGCGCGGCGATCCATGGGCCGGTGGACCAGGGCGACTTCCTGGCAGCCCTCGGACTCGGCGCCCGTGCCGAACGTCTGAAGGCCCGGGCCAATGCGGCGCAATCCGCCGCGATCGACGCGGCAATCACCCGCCTCACGGATCCGAGCCGGGGCGGGATGGGCAGCCTGTTCAAGGTGATGGCGGTGAGCGGCCCGGCCCTCGGACCGCTCCCGGGGTTTCCGGCGGCCTGAGCCGCCGGGCCGATCCTCGGCCCCGCAGGGGGCCGGATTCGGTCAGCCGAAGGAGCCGAAGCCGGAATCCGTCTGGGTGGACGGCCGCGGTGTCGGCGGTGCAGGCGGGTTGAGGTCGGTCGGGTCGAAGGCGGCGGGCTCTCCCGTGACGGGGTGGGCGGGCGCGCTCGGGATCCGGGGCTCTTCAGCCTCGGGCGTCTCGGGCAGGACGTCGGTCTCGATCCCTCGTGACATTGCGATCCTTCTCAAGGCGGAGCCGGATCGGCTCCATACTGCAATGCAGCAAGAATCTGACGGTTGAACGACATCGTCAAGGGTCCGCCCTTGCGCTATCGGGGCGCGATACGAGCAACCGCGAGGCCGACCGTGACCGCAGGCATGATCATCGAGGCGCCGGAACTCTCCGCGCATGCGGGCGTGCGCCACGCCTTCTTCACCCGCGTCGGCGGGGTTTCGGACGGCCTCTACGCGTCGCTTAACGGTGGGCTCGGCTCCCAGGATGTGCCGGAGCGCGTCGCCGAGAACCGGGCGCGGATGTGCGCCGGGCTCGGCCTGCCGCCGGATCGGCTCGTCAGCCTGTACCAGGTCCACTCGGCCGATGTCGTCACCGTCGAAGCGCCCTTCGCGGCGTCGGAGCGGCCCAAGGCCGACGCCATGGTGACGCGGGTGCCGGGCCTGGCGCTCGGTATCGCCACGGCGGATTGCGGGCCGATCCTGTTCGCGGATCCCGAGAACGGGGTCGTCGGCGCCGCCCATGCCGGCTGGAAGGGCGCCCTCACCGGCGTGATCGGCGCGACGGTGGCGGCGATGGAGGCGCTCGGCGCGCGGCGGCAGCGGATCGTCGCCGTGCTGGGCCCGACGATCGGCCAGGCTTCCTACGAGGTCGGCCCGGACTTCATCACCCGGTTCCGGTCCGACGCCCCCGGCATGGAGCGCTTCCTCGCGGCCGGCACGCGGCCCGGACACGTGCAGTTCGACCTGCCGGGCTTCATCCTGGCCCGGCTCGCCGAGGCCGAGGTCGGGGAAGCCAGCGCGCTCAACCTCTGCACCTACGCGGATCCGGAGCGGTTCTACAGCTATCGGCGGACCACGCATCGCGGCGAGGCCGATTACGGCCGCCTCATCTCCGCCGTGACGCTCGTCCCCTGACGGCGCGGTCCGCCACCGGACACGGGGGTGCGACACTTTGTCGATGCACGGGTGAGAAAAAAGCGTAGCCGTGAATGAACCTTGGCCATTCGCCCGCGTTGGGGGGTCAAGGTGCCGGGGATAAACGGCGGGTTGCCATAAGGGGCCGCGAATGCGGTCGGCGACACCGCGGAGCGCAAAGCAGCCCTGGAACCGCTGGAACGCAGCCAGATCCGGTTACGCCCCCGTCCGGCCACGGTCGGGGCGGACCACCAGTGAGGACCAGATCATGAAATCCCTGCTCCGTGTGACCACGGCCCTCGCGGGCGTCGCCTTCGCCGGCTCGGCCTTCGCCGCCGACCTGCCGCGCCGCGCCGCCCCGCCGCCGATCTTCACCCCCGTCCCGGTCTTCACCTGGACCGGCGCCTATTTCGGTATCAACGCCGGCTACGCTTTCGACGCCAGCGACCGCAACACCGGTTCCAGCTTCGGCGTGCCCTTCCCCTACGCCGCTCCCGGCACCGTCGCGACCTTCCGCAACCGCAGCCAGGACGGCTTCTCCGGCGGTGGCCAGGTCGGCTACAACTACCAGTTCACGCCCGGCTCCGGCATCGTCATCGGCGTCGAGGCCGACGCCCAGTACCTCGACTTCGGCCGCAGCCGGAACAACGCCTTCATCTCCGGCGCGCTGGCCCCCGGCTACTACGTCACCGACCCGCGCGGCCTCTCCAGCCTCGACTTCTTCGGCACCGTCCGCGGTCGCCTCGGCTACGCCTTCGACCGCACCCTGATCTACGGCACCGGCGGCTTCGCCTACGGCTCGGGCAGCGCCGACCGCTCCTTCGGCGGCTATGCCGGCAACGACAGCTTCCGCACCGGCTGGGCCGCCGGCGGCGGCATCGAGTATGCCCTGCCCACCGACTCCTTCCTGAACTTCTTCCGCTCGTCGGCCGTGACGCTCAAGGTCGAAGGCCTGTACGTCAATCTCGACCGCGGCACCCGCAACCAGGGCGCGCTCGTCGTCAACGCCGCCAACAACTTCCCCGTCGTCTACAGCGGCGTCGGCCGCCGCTCCGACGAGTTCGCCGTCGTCCGCGCCGGCCTGAACTACAAGTTCGGCACGTTCTAGGATTGCGCGACGGCGCGGCTACGGCCGCGTTCGGGATCCGTCTTTAGGAAGCCCGGCCGAAAGGTCGGGCTTCTCGTTTTTCGCGGCCGGCGGATGAAGTTTTCGCAATCCCCCTGACAAAGCGTCGCCGCGCACCCATGTCGTGTCTGCCATGCGGCGCGTTCGGGCCCGCGGGTGAGATTCGAGGAGGACGACTCCATGAACAGCGAAGAACGCGACGTCATTTCGGGCATCTTCCAGCGGCTGGAGCAGGCGCAGACCCAGCCCCGCGACGCGGAGGCGGAGCGCTTCATCGCCGACAAGATCCGCGCCCAGCCCTACGCGCCCTACGCGATGGCGCAGCTGATCTACGTCCAGGAGGAGGCGATCAAGAGCCTGAACCAGCAGCTGGAGCAGGCGCGCAGCCAGGCGGCCTCTGCGCAGCCCTCGGGCGGCGGCGGCTTCCTGTCGAGCATCTTCGGCGGCGGCAGCCAGCGCCAGGAGCCGCAGCCCGGCTACGCACAGCAGCGTCCCGCCGGACAACCCTGGGGCAATCAGGGCGGCGCGCCCCCGCAGGGCTATCCCCAGCAAGGCTACCCGCAGCAGGGGGGCTATCCCCAGCAGGGCGGCTATCCCCAGCAGGGCGGCCCGTGGGGCGGTCAGCCGCAGGCGCCGGCACGCGGCGGCGGCTTCATGGCGACGGCGCTCCCCATGGCGGCGGGCGCGGCCGGCGGCATGCTCCTGGGCAGCGCCCTGTCGAACGCCTTCGCGGGCGGCCATTCGAGCCTCGGCAGCGCTGCGGCCGCCGGCCTGGGCGGCGGTGCCGGCGAGACCGTGGTCAACAACTACTACGGCGACGGTGGCAACCAGGATCTCGGAGCCGCCCTGGACAACAGCGGCGGCGACCTGGGTAGCTTCCAGGACGCGAACTACAGCGATCCGGGCGGCGATTTCGGCGGCGACCTGAGCGGCGGCGACGACAGCGACTGGACCTGATCGTCCAGCCCCGGCGTCAGCCCCCCAAAGAAAGAGGCCCGGTCGCGTCAGGCGCGGCCGGGCCTTTCCGTATCCGAAGGGTCAGCCTGCGTGATGCCGACGACGTCAGGCGCTCACAGGACTTCGACGCGCGTTCCCACCGGCACGCGGTCGTAGAGGTCGACGACGTCGTCGTTCATCATCCGGATGCAGCCCGACGAGACCGACTGACCGATCGTGTTGGGCTCATTGGTGCCGTGGATCCGGTAGAGCGATGAGCCGAGATACAGGGCCCGCGCCCCGAGGGGATTCTCCGGCCCGCCGGCCATGTGGCGCGGCAGGTCGGGCCGGCGGGCGAGCATCTCCGCCGGCGGTGTCCAGTCCGGCCACTCCGCCTTGCGGCTGACGGTCTTCAGACCGCTCCAGGCGAAGCCGGGACGGCCGACGCCGATCCCGTAGCGGAGGGCGCGCTGGCCGGCCTGCACGAGGTAGAGATGCTTGCCGGCGGTATCGATGACGATCGTCCCGGGCTTCTGCGGCCCCGCGAACGGAACCTCCTGGCGCTGGAATTCCGGCGCGACCGCACGAGCGATCCGGGCGGGATCCGCCTGGGATGCTCCGTAGGCGGCCGCGGGCGGCGCGCCGTAGGGCTGAGCCGCACCGTAAGCCTGTCCGTAGGATTGTCCGTATGCCTGAGCGGCCTCCGGTTCGGCCGGCACCAGTTCCCCGGAATAGGCCGCGACCCGCTGGGACGTCGCCGCCCGCTGCGGGGCCGCGGAGCGCTGCGGCCAGCCGCGGCCGCCGCCCCCGGCGCTTCCGGTGACGAGGTACTCGATCAGGCCGCCGCCGTAGCCGCCCTCGGCGTAGCGCGCCTGTTGCGCGCGCGCAGGCCCGCACAGCACGAAAGCGGCCGCGGCCGCCGCCATTCCCAATCGGACCGAACCCCGCATCGTCGCATGCTCCCGAGCCGGCGCCCAAGCGCCCGGCCCGCGAACGATCCCGCGGCATTTTACCGAATCAGGTGAAGGAACGTGGTGAATCGCGCCGAGGCCGCGGTCTCTCCCCGGCCCGTCGGCGGCAGCGTGAATCGCCGGTTAACCGTTCATCGCAGCCCGCCGCGCCTTCGGGAGGCGGCCCGGAACGCTCGGAAAAAGCTTGGCAGTCACAGTCCGCTAACCGATGTGGTAGAGAGTTGCGTCGACGGACCCCGAACGCCCACGCCCGGACGATGACCCAGAAGCGCTATCGCATCGAAGACAGCCTCGGGATTCCCGCGGCCCCCCAGCCTGGTCCGGGCTCGATCGCCTCGAACGAGCGACTCGAAGAAATCTTCAGCGCCATCCAGGACTTGCGCCGCGTCACGCAGATGAGCGCCAGCGAGACGATCGAGTCGTGCCGGCGCGAGCTGCACGAAGCGCTCGCGATGCGCACGGAACTCGACGTGATGAAGGAGGCGATCACCCGCACCAAGTCGGAGCTGGCGACGCTGCATCGGACGGAGAATACCGGCAAGGGCATGCGCCGGGCGGCCGACGAACTCGACGCCGTGGTCGATTCGACGGAGCGCGCCACGACGCAGCTCCTCGGGGCGATCGAGGAGATCGAGAGCCACGCCGGCATGCTCAACGCCGCGACGCTGCCGCCCGGGCTGAAGCAGCACGTCGACGTGATCCTCGAGCGCGTGATCACCGCCTACGAGGCCTGCAACTTCCAGGACCTGACCGGCCAGCGGATCACCAAGATCGTCGGCGTGATGAAGTTCATCGAGGAGCATCTCGACCGGCTGATCGCCACGTGGTCGGAGCTCGACAGCTTCAAGGAGCTCATCACCGTCATGCCGGTGCCGACCTCCCTGGACGACGAGAGCTCGCTCCTGAACGGTCCGAAGCTCGACCACGATCCCGGCCACGTCGACCAGAGCGACATCGACTCGCTGTTCGACTGATCCCCGGTCCGGGCGCGCGATTTTTGTCGCCGCCCCGGTCCCGCTGGCGCTCAGGAACGCTTAGATCTGCGGTATGAGCCGCAGAGCCCTCTCAGACCTGCCCCCGGACACTTTCGACGACGGCCGCGACGCCGAGCGGGACGAAACCGCCGACGCGCCGGAAGCCGGCCTCCCCGACACGGAGGCGCCGGAAATCGATTTCGACTTCGAGCCGGGTGCCGTCCAGGCCGGCACCGAGGTGATCCGCCGGTTCTGGTCGACCCTGCCGTCCTCGCCCGGCGTCTACCGGATGTTCGATCATCGCGGCGACGTCCTCTATGTCGGCAAGGCCAAGAACCTGAAGGCGCGGGTCGGCTCCTATGCGCGGGGTCAGGCGCATTCGAACCGCATCGCCCGGATGATCTCGCAGACGGCGGCGATGGAGTTCGTCACCACCGCCACCGAGACCGAGGCGCTGCTCCTCGAAGCCAACCTGATCAAGCAGCTGAAGCCCCGATTCAACGTGCTGATGCGGGACGACAAGTCGTTCCCCTACATTCTGGTCACCGACGACGGCCCCGCCCCGCAGATCGTCAAGCACCGGGGCGCCCGGCGCCGGAAGGGCAATTATTACGGGCCCTTCGCCAGCGTCTGGGCGGTGAACCGGACGGTGAACGCCCTGCAGCGCGCCTTTCTCCTGCGCACCTGCACGGACAGCTACTACGAGAACCGCACCCGTCCCTGCCTGCTCTTCCAGATCAAGCGCTGCTCCGGTCCCTGCACCGGCGAGATCGCCACGGAGGATTACGCCGCCATGGCGGATTCCGCCCGGGCATTCCTGGCGGGCAAGTCGAACGCCGTGAAGGACCGGATGCGCACCGAGATGCAGGAAGCCTCGGAAGCGATGGAGTTCGAACGCGCCGCCCGCTTCCGGGACCGGATCGCCGCGCTGTCGGCGATCCAGGGCGTGCAGGGGGTCAACACCCAGGGCGTGGAGGAAGCGGACGTGTTCGCCCTCGACGAGCAGGCCGGCCAGTTCTGCATCGAGGTGTTCTTCTTCCGGAACTTCCAGAACTGGGGCAACCGCGCCTATTTCCCCAAGGCCGACCGGTCGATGACCCCCGACGAGGTGCTCGGGTCGTTCATCGGCCAGTTCTACGACGACAAGCCGGCGCCCCGGACGGTGCTGACGAGCCATGCGGTCGAGGATGCCGAGCTGGTGGCGGCGGCCCTGTCGAGCCGGGTGGAGTACCGCGTCGAGATCCACAAGCCGAGCCGCGGCGAGCGGAAGAACCTCGTCGACTACGCCCAGCGCAACGCCAAGGAAGCCTTGGCGCGGCGCCTCGCCGACACGGCCTCCCAGGGCAAGCTGCTTGCGGCGCTCGGCCAGGCCTTCGGGCTCGACGGCGCGCCCCGCCGGATCGAGGTCTACGACAACTCGCACATCATGGGGACGAACGCGGTCGGCGGCATGATCGTCGCCGGCCCGACGGGCTTCATGAAGACGCATTACCGCACGTTCAACATCAAGTCCGAGGAGCTCACTCCGGGCGACGATTACGGCATGATGCGCGAAGTCCTGCAGCGACGCTTCAAGCGGCTGGTGAAGGAGTCACCGCGCACCGAACGCGAAGCCGCGGCCGCCGCCGTCGAGGGCGGCGTCCAGGAGCCGGTGCCGGCCGAGGAGAGCGAGGCGTTCCCGGCCTGGCCGGACCTCGTGCTGATCGACGGCGGCAAGGGCCAGCTCGACGCCGCGCGGACGGCCCTGGAGGAGGTCGGCGTCTCGGGCGTGCCGCTGATCGGCGTCGCCAAGGGCCGCGACCGGGATGCCGGGCGCGAGACGTTTTTCGTGCCCGGCCGGCCGCCCTTCAAGCTTCCGCCGCGCGACCCGACGCTCTACTTCGTGCAACGGCTCCGGGACGAGGCGCACCGCTTCGCCATCGGCAGCCACCGGGCCAAGCGGAAGCGCGAGATGGTGAAGAACCCCCTGGACGAGATCGCCGGCATCGGGCCCAGCCGCAAGCGCGCGCTGCTCCATCACTTCGGGACCGTGAAGGCCATCGAGCGTGCGGCCTTCGAGGATCTGGCCAAGACACCGGGCGTGAACGCCGCCACCGCGCGGGCGGTCTACGACTTCTTCCATGCCGGCGCCTGAGAACCCGACCGCGATGGCCGAGACCGAAACCAGGACGTTGACGCCCGGGCCCCGCTCTGATTTCACCCCTGCGATGAACGCCGTCCTTCCCCGACGACGGTCGCCGGCCTGGACGCTTGCGAATTGCCTGACCTACGGGCGCCTCGTTGCCGTGCCGGTGATGGTCGCTCTGCTGTTCTGGCCCGAATCCCACACCGCCCGGTGGACGGCGCTGGGCGTTTTCGTCGCGGCCGCGATCACCGACTACTTGGACGGGTACGTCGCACGCACCTACCATCAGAGCTCGGCGCTCGGCCGGATGCTCGATCCGATCGCCGACAAGCTTCTCGTCTCGGCGTGCCTGCTGATGCTGACGGCGGACCACACGATCGTCGGCTCGAATATCTGGGCGGCCATCGTGATCCTGTGCCGCGAGGTGCTGGTCTCCGGCCTGCGCGAGTACCTGGCCGAGCTGAAGGTCGGGGTGCCCGTCAGCAAGATCGCCAAATGGAAGACCACCGTGCAGCTCGTGGCTCTCGGCTTCCTGGTGGCCGGCCCAGCAGGCGAGACGCTGCTGCCGGGGACCGAGCCGATCGGCCTGACGCTGCTGTGGCTGGCCGCCGCCCTCACGCTCTGGACCGGCTGGGACTACATGCGGGCCGGGATCAAGCACGTCATCGACGATCCGCGCTGACGGATCGGCCTGCGGGACGTGCGGTCCCTGCCCTGTCTTCGCTACGGTGATGCGATGAAGCTCGTCTATTTCGCCTGGGTCCGCGAGCGGATCGGCCGCCCCGAGGAGGAGCTGGCACCGCCGGCGGAGGTCGCCACCGTCGCCGACCTCGTCGGGTGGCTCCGGGGCCGGGGCGAGGAATATGCCTACGCCTTCGAGGATCCGGGCGTCGTCCGGGCCGCGATCGATCGGGTCCACGCCAAGCCGGACGCGCCGATCGCGGGCGCCCGCGAGATCGCCTTCTTCCCGCCGATGACGGGCGGCTGAGGCCCGGCCACGCCGCGCACGTAGTCCACCGGGGTTGTCTTGGTCCCGGTTCCGCAGTCATTGGCGCCGTCGCTCCGGCTCTGCTTCGAACCGAACGGCGCGCGGGCCGAGCCAAGTTTTTTTACGGGTTCGGTCCGCCTTCGAGACCGACGGCTCTGCGGAACGCTCAAGCTGTGACCGCCGTTACCCGGTACCGAAACCGGTATTGGAGTTTCAGCATGCGCAAGACCTTGCTCGCGACCGCCGCCCTGTTGAGCCTCGGCGCCGCCGCACAGGCCCAGACCACCGTCATCGAGCGCGACCGGCCGGCCGTCGTCGTCGACCGCCCGGCGACCGAGTCGAAATCCGTGACCGTCCACGACCATGGCGACGGCTGCGTCACCAAAACGGTGCGCAAGGAGAACGACATGGGCGACTCCAAGACCGTCAAGAAGGAGACGTGCGACTGAGGCACGGAAGCGGGCCGGGCCGGAGCGCGGACCCGCGCCCCCTGTCCGGCCGGTCTCATGTCCGGCCGGTTTTCTGCCCGGCTCCCGGTCAGCGCCACCCCGCGTCGATGACGTAGGGGTGGCCTGTGCACATCCGGGCATCGTCCGAGGCGAGGAACAGGACCAGCGCGGCGACGTCGGCCGGCTGGATCCGGCCGTCGAGGCATTGCGCGGCGACGATGTCCGCCTCGCCCTCCGGCGTGTACCATCTCTCCTGCCGCGGCGTCTGGACGTTGCCGGGGATGATCGACACCACCCGGATCCCATCGCGGCCGAGGTCGCGGGCCAGGGCGCGGGTCATCCCCTCGATGGCCGCCTTGGCGGTCTGGTAGAGCGGCATCTCCTTCAGCCCGAGATGCCAGCTGATCGATCCGAAATTGAGGATCACGCCGCCGCCCGCACGCCGCATCGCCGGCACCGCCGCCTGGGCGGCGAAGAACAGGTGGCGCAGGTTCACCGCCATCCGGTCGTCCCAATAGGCGGGCGTCACCTCGGCGAGGCTGTGGCGGTCGTCGTTGCCGGCATTGTTGATCAGGACATCCAAGCCGCCCAGAACCGTATCCGCCTCGGCGACCAGCGCGCGAACCGCATCGACATCCGTCAGGTCGCAGCGCCGGTAGAGCGGGGCGTGCGCGGCGCCGGGCGTCAGACGCGCCACCACTGCGTTCGCCGCATCATCCGCGATGTCGCAGAACAGGACGCGGGCCCCCTGGCCGACGAAGGCCTCGACCAGACCCTCGCCGATTCCCGAGGCGCCGCCCGTGACCAGGACGCGCTTGCCACCGAGGCTCGGATACCGTGCGCGCCGATCCGTCTGCGCCGTCATCGGCCCTCTCCGACACGCTTCACCCGGTCGTCATTTGTGGGAGTTTATCACGGCGCCCGCGTGGTGCAACGGCCGCGCTCGGGGCGGGAATTCTCGAAACGTTAACGGTTCGCGAATGAGATCGCCGGGTCTTCTAGAAAGGAACGCCCGATGCCCCTGCGTCTGGAACTCAAGCCCTTCGAACGGCTGATCATCAACGGTGCCCTGCTGCGCAACGGCGACCGGCGCTCGACCTTCCTGATCGAGACGCAGTGCAAGTTCCTGCGCGAGAGCGAGATCATCACGGAGACCGAGGCCGACACGGCCTGCAAGCGCCTCCACCTGACCCTGACGGTCATCTACCTCGCCGACGATCCGACACAGGGGATCGACCTGTTCTTCCGGCAGGCGACGGATCTGCTGGGGCTCGCGCCGGCGGCGGCCCCTCACATCGCGGGGATCGCCCAGGCCGTCGAGACCGGCGCGTATTATCGGGCGCTCAAGCTGAGCCGCAAACTCGTCGAGTGGGAAGCCGCCGGCGCGGTGTCCCAGCCGGACCTGCCGGAAACGTCGGCGGCTTCCTGACGGCCCTCGGGCCTCAGCCGGGATTGCCCTGCAGGCCGGCGGCGATGTGGTTGTTGATCGACACGAGCGTCGCGATCTTCTCGGGCGTCGGCGCGATCATCGTGTCGATGCAGCTCTGGAGCACGAACACGCCCAGGCGGCCGACGCCCTGCTTGACGTCCGAAGGGAGCGGGTTCAGGTCCGACGTGGCCTCGGAGGTCAGCAGCGTCCAGACGCGCTGGTTGAACGACAGGGCGTCGTTGAGGCGCCCGGCATCGCCCTCGGAGAGCCCCTGGCTCGCACCGATCAGCTTCTGCGCCGCTTTCAGCAGAACCGCGGATTCGGCTTCGCGCGGCGAGAGGGCGCTGTGGGATGTCTTGGCGTAGGCGTTGGCGGCGTAATTCATCGGCGGTCCAGCCCCGTCGTCAGGCCTGCCTTGGCGGCAAGCTGGCGCGTAGCTGTCGCAGACCAGGAGTTAAAAGCGCGTGAGCGCCAGATCCGCCATGATGCCGCCGGGTTGCTTATCGACGACGCTGTGTGGCCCAAAGGAATCGGGCCCCGGATCCCAGGCCCGATGTTGAATTTCGTTCTCGGAACTGTTGCCGGCGGCCTGATCGCCTGCGTGCTGACCATCGCGGCGGCGCGGCAGCCCGAGGTTCAGACGCGCCTGGGCCTGATACCCGTGCCGGCCCACACGACGCTCGCGGCCGTCACGAAGCCGGCCGAACCCGATTGCGGGCGGCGGACGGAGCCGGCACCGAAGGTCGGCTCCCAGGACATGTTGTTCAACCGTCAGCGATTCTGGTCGGTCGCGCCCTGATCAGAACGCACCGATCAGCATGAGCAGCATCGTCGTCGCGACGGTGGTGCTGACGAAGCCGCACAGGGCGGCCGCGAAGGACGGGCCGGTGCGGACGACGGCGGGTTCGATGTCGTTCGAAAGCGTGGCGGGGGTCATGGGCGCAGAACCTTTTCGGCGACCGGCGTCGCGCGTGACGGGGTGATGCTGCAGGAACGGGACGTCCGAGGTGCGGATGCGCACCCGATCAATCGCAGCGGTTAATTTTCTTGGCGATCCGCAGGCCCCGCAGTTCGCTGCGGAGATCGATCGCCACGACGCCCTCGCCGCATCGCTCGAAGGCGTCGCGGGCATCGTCGTAGCGGTCGCCCACTTCATCGAGCGTGTCGCAGACGCGGTCATGATCGCCCAGACGGGCCTCCTGACGCGCCTGGAAGCGCAGGGCATTCGCCTCGTCGACCTTGCGCTGGGCTTCGATGCAGGCCGGCACAGCCGACGCCGCGGAAGTCATCACGAGGCCTGCCACGAGGCTAGCGAGGCAACGGGTCAGAGTGACCGACATGGCACTCACTTCAACACTCACACACGGTTTGGGATGGCCACTCCGAAGGCGGACCGGCCGGGTTTCTCGGAGCGGAACGAGTCCACTCCCTTCCTGTCCGCTGAAACGGTGAAGCTGACGTGAAAGTTCCGCCCCGACTCACCGCCCCCGACGCCGGCGGGACGCGAGGATTGCGGAGAGCGGCACGGGTGCCGGCCCCATCGGGTCGACACCCACGTCGTACTGCTTCGGCATTGGCTTGAGCTTGCCGTGGCTGTGCCCGTGGAGATTGAGGGCCCCGCGGCTCATGCCGTTCCACGTGCGGAACGCGTAGTGGCAGAGCACGACCATGCGGCCTTCGACCTCGATTTCCGCGTAGTGCCGAACCGACGTCCAGCTGGGCGCACCAAGAGTATCGGGCCCGTCGTTGTTGCCGACGATCAGGTGCTTCTCGCCGCTCAGCCCGGCGAGGATCTCGCGAATCCGGTCTCCGCTCGGCCCGAGGGCGAAGTCGCCGAGGTGCCAGACTGTGTCGCCGGGCGAGACCGCGGCGTTCCAGGCCGCGACCAGCCCGGCATCGTGGGCCTCAAGATCCGGATAGGGCCGGTGGTCGAAGCGCAGTGCCCGCGGGTCGCCGAAATGCGTGTCGCCCGTGAAGAAGATGGTCACCGGTCTGCTCCGCCTCGCCCGGGAACGCCACCGGACTGCCGCCGAAATCGGCTGGCCGCCGCCTGGTTCCCGCGCGCCCGCGGCCGCCTGGCGCGTTGACCGCCCACGCGGCACGGAGGAGACCTCCGCAGGGCGAGCGGGATCGGGAGCGCGAGGGCATGCTGGGAACGGTCGGATTCGCCTTCCTGGCCGGGCTTCTGTCGGTGCTCTCGCCCTGCGTGTTGCCGCTGATCCCGATCGTGCTCGGCACCGCGGCCGCGGAGCATCGCCTCGGCCCGGTGGCGCTGGCCGGCGGGCTGGCGATCGCCTTCACGGCGATCGGTCTGTTCGTCGCGACGATCGGCTTCACCATCGGCCTGGACGGCGACGCGTTCCGGCGCGCCGGCGCGGTTCTCCTCCTTCTGCTGGGCGTGGTGCTGATGCTGCCGCGGCTCCAGGCCCGGGTCGCGACGGCGGCCGGCCCGGTCGGCGCCTGGGCGGAGGAACGCTTCGGCGGCTTCGGCTCCGGCGGATTGTCCGGCCAGTTCGCCGTGGGCCTGCTGCTCGGCGCCGCCTGGAGCCCCTGCGTGGGACCGACCCTGGGCGCGGCCTCGCTGATGGCGGCGCGGGGCGAGCATCTCGGGAGCGTCGCCCTGACGATGCTGGCTTTCGGGATCGGGGCCGCGGCCCCGCTGATGCTCCTCGGCTTCGTCTCCCGCGAGGCGCTGCTGCGTTGGCGCGGCGGCCTCGCCGCGGCCGGCCGGGCCGCGAAGGCCGCGCTGGGCGCCGTGATGGTGGTCCTCGGCCTGCTGGTGCTGACGGGACTCGACAAGCAGGTCGAAGCTGCGGCCGTCGCGGCTTCGCCGGACTGGCTCAATGCGCTGACGACGCGCTACTGAGTCGCCATGGTCCCAGGACGTCCGGAACGGAGATCAGCGATGACCGATGCCCCCCGCCTGACCAGTCTTGCCCATGGCGGCGGCTGCGGCTGCAAGCTCGACCCCGCCACCCTGCGCCAGCTCCTCGCCCAGCAGCCGGCGGCCGGGCCGTTCAAGCGGCTCCTCGTCGGCAACGAGACGGCGGACGATGCGGCCGTATGGGAGCTGGAGGACGGCACCTGCATCATCGCCACCACGGACTTCTTCACACCGATGGTGGACGACCCCGTCGATTTCGGCCGGATCGCCGCGACGAACGCCATCTCGGACGTCTACGCCATGGGCGGCCGGCCGCTCTTCGCGCTCGCGATCCTCGGGATGCCCCTGGGCAAGATCGACCCGGAGGTGGTCGCGCGGATCCTGCGCGGCGGCGCAGAGCAATGCGCCGAGGCCGGCATCCCGGTGGCGGGCGGCCACTCGATCGACGCCCCCGAGCCGATCTACGGCCTCGCGGTGATCGGCACCTGCCGCCGGGAGGCGGTGCGACGCAACGCCGACGCGATGGCGGGAGATGCCGTCCTGCTCACCAAGGCCCTCGGGGTCGGGGTCTACTCCGCGGCGATCAAGCGGGAGACCCTGGACGACGCCGGCTACCGCGACTTCATCGCCACCACCACGCTGCTTAACCGGATCGGACCCGACCTGGCCGCCGAGCCCGCCGTCCATGCCCTCACCGACGTGACCGGCTTCGGCATCCTGGGCCACGGGCTGGAGATCGCCCGCGGCGCCGGTCTCACGCTCACCCTCGAGGCCGACGCCCTCCCCCTGCTGCCGCAGGCGGAGGCGCTGGCGCGCGCCGGCGCCGTCACCGGTGCCTCGCACCGGAACTGGTCGGCGTTCGGCGAGGCGGTCGACCTGCCGGAGGGTTTTCCGGACTGGCGGCGCCACATCCTCACCGATCCGCAGACCTCGGGCGGGTTGCTGGTGACCTGCTCGGCCGACCGGGCCGACGCGCTCCTCGCGCGCATCCGATCGGCGGGCTACCCGGCGGCCGCCCGCATCGGCCGGATCGAGGCCGGTCCGGCGCGGATCCGGGTGATGGGCTGAGACGCCGCCGGCCCCGAGAGGCAATCTTCAACCTTCCCGTCCACTCTGTCGCCCCGCACGAGACCCGAGCCGCCGCCAGAGCCGCCGTGACCGAGGCCGCAGACATGTCACCGCCTCCCCACGGCGTCGCCGGCTGGCCGTACGGGCGCAGCCCCCCCGGACCCGCCCGTCCGCGGTCGCTGCCCGACGGGCGCCCCTGGCCGCGGATCCGGATCATCACGGTGGCCCACGCGGATGCCGCCCTGGCCGGGACCGTCGCGTCGGTCCTGCGCCAGGACTATCCGGAGTTTCGACACGACGTGCTGGCGCCCACGACCGGCCGCGCGGCCGTGGAGCGGATCCTGACCGATCCCGGTCCGGATCATCTGCTCTGGCTCGCTGCCGGCGACCTGCTCGCCCCGGGTGCGCTGATCGCTCTGGCGCTGGAGGCCTCGCTCGCCGAGGTCGACGCGGTCGCGGGGTTGCGCGTCCTGTTCGACCACGCCGTCCGGGGCCTCGACGGGCCCGATCGCGCGGCGGAAGCCGGTGGCCGCAGGTCTGCGGGGGGCGGGATCCTCTGGCGGCGCGACGCGCTGGCGGACCATGCGGTCCTCGACGCCGACGGCATGCTGAACGAGGGGGTCGCCTGGTCGACGACATCCGAGAACCGGCGCAGCCTGATCGGTCGTCCCGCCCTGCTCCACAGGCTGCTTTCGGACCTTCCTCCGCCCGCCAGCGGTCTGTCGATCGTTTCGCTCACCGGGACGGGCACCCAGGGCGGGGCCGGCGTGGCCCAGCGCCGGCTCGCCGAGGCACTGACTCTCGCCGGTCACCGGATCGCGGAGGTGACCCTGAGCGGCCGTCCCGAGGCCGCCGAGTGGCGCGACATCTTCCCCCCGGCCGAGGCCGCGATCGCGGCGACCGCACCGGATCTCGTCCTGGCCGGCAACCTGCACGGCGCCACCCGCAGCCTCGACGTCGTCGGCCGTCTGGCCCGGCGGGGACGGGTCGGCCTCGTGCTGCACGACCTCTTCCCCCTCACGGGCCGGTGCGCCCATCCGCGCGCGTGCGGCCGCGCCGCGATCGGCTGCGATGCGGCCTGCCCCACCCCCGACGAGTATCCGCAACTGGCCCCCGGCCGGATCGCCGGCATGCACGACCGCAAACGCGCGGTGCTCGCCGGCGCCCCGGTCGGGCCCGAAGTGCGATCCCCGGCCCGATCTCCGGCCCGATCTCCGGCTCCCTGGCTTCTCGCCAATTCCGACTGGACGCTGGCGCGGGCTCGCGAACTCGCGCCGCCCGGCACCGTGGTCGAGCCGATCCGCCTCGCCTTCCCGACCGCCGTCTTCCGGCCCGGCGATCGCGCCGGCCTGCGCGGCCGGCTCGGCCTGCCCCCCGATGACGTGCTGATCCTCGTATCCTCGGTCATCGTCGACGGGCCCGACAAGGGCTTTGCCGATCTCCGGGCGGCGCTTCAGGCCGTGGCAAAACCGGGCGTCGGCGTCGTGGCGATCGGTCGCCTCGACGATCCGGCCCGGCTCGGGATCGCGAACCTGTTCGCGCCCGGCCTCATCGCGGACGAGGCGATGCTGGCGGCGTGGTACGGCGCCTGCGACCTCCACGTCACCGCGAGCCGCCACGAGACTCTCGGACAGACGCCCATCGAGGCCGGCCTTTGCGGGGTCCCGACCCTGGCCTACCGCTCCGCCGGGCTGACCTCGGCGGTGATCGACGGCGTCTCGGGCCGCCTCGTGCCGATGCGGCCCGGCGCCCTCGCCGACGCCCTGGCCGCCCTAGTCGATGACCGGGCGACCCGCACCCGCCTCGGCGCCTTCGCGCGGATCGCCCTGGAGAGCCGCTACAGCCCGGCCGCGGCGGCGCTGTCGCTGGAGGCGGTCTTCCGGCGGCAGGGCCTGGGGGGCGGCGCGGCCCATCCGCGCTTCGCCCCCGCGATGCTCGGGCATTTCCCCTTCGCGGCCGATCTGCGGACGGGCGCGACCGGCACGGTCCCGGCGGTCTCGCCTCCGCTCGTGCGCCGGCTGCGGTGGGCCAAGCAGATGGTGTTCGGCCGCCGGATGCCGCTCTTCGTGCGGCGGTGCCTGTACTTGGCCGGCACGCTGCGGCGCAGGGTGCCATGACGGACCACAAGGCGAAATCCGGCATGGCGCAGCGGCGGATCTACCTGGACCAGACCCATCTGCGGGCCCATGTCACGGGGATCGAGCGGGTCACCCTGGACCTGTTCGCCCCGGAGAAGCTCGCCCCGCACACTGTGCGGCCGGTGACCGCCGGCTCCCTGCCCGGCATGATCGCCGCCCAGCAGATCGGCCTCCCCGCGCGGGCGCTCACGGACAGGGACGCCCTGTTCCTGTTCCCGGGTTTCCCGCCCGGGCCGCTCTGCGCCATCGCGGCGGCACGGTGCCTGCTCTACGTCCACGACACCTTCCTGCTAACGCGGAAGGCGGATCTGAGCCTGCGCAGCCGGATCTACATGAGCCCGAGCTTCGCCCTCGCCCTGCGCTGGTGCCCGAACCTGTTCGTCAACAGCCGCACCACCGGCGCGGCCGTGCGCGCCCTCTGCGCGGAGCGCGCCCGCGTCGCCCTGCTGCGACCCGCCGTCCGCGACGCCTTCGGCCTGGCCGACCTGCCGGGGCCGGCGGCCTACGAGCCCGGCGCGACGCTGCGGCTCCTCGCCATCGGGACCATCGAACCGCGCAAGAACTATCCGGCGACCCTCGCCCTGACGGCGGCATTGATCCGCGCCGGCATCCCGGCGGAACTCCATCTCGTTGGCCGGGTCGGATGGGGGCGGCACGCCTTCCTGGAGGCACCACCGCCGTTCCTGCACCGGCACGGATACCTCGCCGACGCGGAGCTGCGGGCCCTCGCGGGGTCGTGCCACCTGCTGGTCTCGACCTCCAAGGCGGAGGGGCTGGGGTTGCCGCTTCTGGAAGTCCAGCATGGCGGCCTGCCGGTCGTGGCGCCGGACGACCCGGTGTTCCGTGAGGTGCTGGGGACGTCCGGCCTGCTGATCCGGCCGGAGGATCCGGACGGCGCCGCTCGGACCATCGCCGCCTGGCTCCGGGATGGCGGTCCGACCCGCGCGGCGGCGGCAAGCCGGGCTAACGTGGCGTGCTGGAACGCCACAGCGGCCGAGGACGGGCTGCGCTTCCAACGCTTCCTGTCGGGCGACCCGACAGCCTACGCACCGTTGGAGTCAATTGTCGCATGCGACCGCAGCGCCTGAGGCGGCCTGCGTAGTCCCCAACAAATCGGAGACTTTTCACGTTCGATTGTCGTGACAGTTAGGATTACGTCTGTATGCGATATCTGCGGGCTTCCTGAAGCAGGAACCGCAGCGGGGCGATACTACTGGTCCGGTATGCTGATTGCTGGACTCCCGACGAAGACGGCGCCTCGGGCGAGCACCTGTTCCAGACCGGCACGAAGCTGGTCAGAAAGGGAACAGGCGACGAGGTTGGCGGCGGGCGGTTGTCTCCGTCCCGACAGGTCAGGGAGCGAGGCGTATGTTCGACTTCTCGACACGGATGAGCGGTGAGCAGCCCGTCCGAATGGTGCTGCCGCAGGTGACCCCGCAGACGGACGGTCGCGTGATCCTCCGGCGCCTGTGGCGCGGCAGCGGCTTCATCGTGCTGGGCGGCCTGTTCATGGTCGCCGTGGCGGTGGCGCTGCTCGGCCTGATCCCGCCGCGCTACACGTCCAGCATCCAGGTTCTCGTGGATCCGAGCGATCTGCGTGTCGTCGAGAACGACGTGAACGCGCGCCAGCCCCAGGCCGACAGCGGCGTCTCGATCGCCGAGAGCCAGGTGCGGGTGATCCAGTCCGACAGCGTCCTGCGCCGGGTGATCGCCAAGCTCCACCTCGATCAGGACGACGAGTTCGTCCTGCCGGACGGCAACAACCCGACCCTCACCTGGGTGAAGGGCGCTCTGGGCATGCTTCCGCCGGCGGCGAGTCGCGATCCGGTCATCACCGCTCTCGACACGCTTCAGAACCGGCTCACTGTCCGGCGGGCCGAGCGGACCTTCGTGATCGATGTCGCGGTGCAGTCCCGCGATCCCGAGAAGGCCGCGCGCATCGCCAACGCCGTCGGGGACGCCTACTTCGCCGAAGAAGCGGCGGCCCGCACCGAGACCGCGCGCCGCGCGTCCAGCGCCCTGGCCGGACGGCTCGCCAGCCTGAAGCGGGATGTCGAGCAGGCGGAGGGCGCGGTGGTGCGCTACCGTGAGGATCACAAGCTCGTGGCGGCCAGCGGCCGCCTGCTCACCGACCAGCAGCTCGGCGACCTCAATCAGCAGCTCGTCACCGCCTCGATCAAGACCGCCGAGGCGAAGTCGCGCCTCGACCAGGCGCGCCGGATGCGCTCGTCGGATCCCAGCACCGCTTTGCCGGAGATGCTGCAATCCCTGGAGATGCAGGCTCTGCGGCAGCAATACGCCACGCTGTCCCGCAACACCGCGGAGCTCGCCACCCGCCTCGGCGAACGCCACCCGGCCATGGCCGAGCAATACGCCCAGCAGCGCGACCTGCAGCGCCTGATCCAGCGCGAGAAGGAGCGGATCATCGAGACGACCCAGAAGGATTACGACCGCGCCGCCGCGAGCGAGGCGGCGATCCGGACGAATCTCGACCGGGTGAAGACCGAGACGGCGAGCAGCGACCGGGCCTATGTCGGCCTGCGCGAACTGGAGCGGACTCTCGAGGCCCGCCGCGGCATCTACGAGGCCTACCTGAAGCGCGCCCGCGAGGCGAGCGAGCAGGAGCGGCTCAACACCACCAACGTCCGCATCATCTCGGCCGCGACACCCGCGCGCCAGCGGACCTTCCCGCCGTCGCCCAAGATCGTCCTGCCGGTGGCCCTGATCCTCGGCCTGCTGCTCGGCGGCGGCATCGCCCTGCTCCTCGGCGCCGACAGCGACCGTCGCCGCACCCTGCGCGCCGCCACTCGGCCGGCGGCCAGCTTCCGGGCCGCCGATGCGTGACATCGGAGAGATGAGCCTCTACCTCGGCGCCATGGATCCGGTCCGCGGGGAAGCACACACGGTGAGCGGCCCCGCCTGCGCGGCGTCCGGGTCGCCGCAGGCGGAGGCGACCGTCGAACTCTTCGGATACCAGTTTCACACCGGACCCGTCGCGGCCCTCGTGGCCGCCGTCGCGGCCCGGCGAGACGGCCGGCCCCGGATGATCGTCACGGCGAATGTCGATCATGTCGTCCAGCTCAGCGAGAATGCCCCCTTTCGCGAGGCCTACGCGCGTGCTGCGGCCAGGACCCTCGACGGGATGCCGCTGGTCTGGCTGGCCCGGAGGGCCTGTCGCCGGCCCGTGCATCGGATCACCGGGCACGATCTCCTGGGCTGCGTCCTCGCCGATCCGCCGGCCTTCGCGCAGCGGGTCTTCTTCGTCTCCGCCCGCAAGGATGCGGCGGACGCCCTGGCCCTTCGCCTGCAGACGGCGGGCCTTCCGGCCGGCGCCGTAGCCAGCGCAGTCCCGCCCTTCGGCTTCGAGCACGATGCGGCCTACAGCCGCGCGCTGGCGGAGCGGATCCGCGCCCACGGTACGACACTGCTGGTGATGGGTGTGGGCGCGCCCAAATCCGAGATCTGGGTGGATCGGCACGGCCAGACGCTCGGTGAACCGGTGGTGTTCTGCGTCGGCGACGCCCTGAACGTCGCGGCCGGGTTCCTGCCGCGTGCGCCGCAGCTGATGCAGCGCCTCGGCCTCGAATGGATCTACCGGTTCCTGCAGGCGCCGCGGCGGCTGTTCCGCCGCTACTTCATCAAGTCCTGGCGCTTCATCGGCCTCGCGATGCGGGAGCAGATGGGGCGGCGCGCCGGCTGATCTCAGCGCGTCGCCTCGAAGAGGTCCGGCCGCCGCAATTGGAGCGCGAACAGCAGCGTCAGCGATTTCATGTCGGTGATCGTGCCGCGGCGGCCCATGGCGGCCAGCTCCGGCAGCGGGATCTCATGCACCGCCACGGCCTCGCCCTCCGCGGCGAGGCCGCCGCCGCTTCCGGTCCGGTCGGCCTCGCCGTAGGCGGCAAGGAACAGGTCCATCCGCTCCGTGGAGATGCCCGGCATCGACCACGCGCTGGCGACGAAGTCGAGCGACCCCAGGCGCAACCCCGTCTCCTCCAGGGCCTCGCGCCGCGCCTCGTCCTCCGAGGCGCCCTCGTCGAGGAGGCCGGCCGGCACCTCGATATGGCTCGGCGGCCCCCCCGAGTAGAGGACCGGCGCCCGGAACTGCGAGACCAGCGTGGCGACCCGCCGCTCCGGATCGTAAGGCAGCACCGCGACCGCCCGGCCGTGATCCTCCATCTCCCGCGTGAGGCGGGTTCCGTCCTCCTGCATCACCTCGGCCACGAGGTAGCGCGCCCAACCGTCGTGCACGAGGCGCACGCCCCCGATCCGCGGTGCCATACCGATCCTGCCTTGCCCCTGGAAGGCTCACGGATCGTTCAGGAATGCGGCGGCCTTGCGGACACGGTGATGCGGAAGCGCAGGCGTTCCGCGCGCCGCTCGACAGCGTCGAGGCGCGCGCCCTCCTCCCGCACGAGATTCGGGATGTCGAGGGCAGCGAGCGGATCCGTGCACGTCACCACCAGCGTGCGGCCGGCAGGAAGGCTTCGCAGGGCCTTGCGCGTGCGCAGGACCGGGAGGGGGCATTTCAGCCCGCTGAGGTCGAGATCGACGCAATCCGGATCTTCGTCCCGCAAGCCGCAAGCTCCCGAACCGGCGCAGCGACCGGCATAGCGACCGGCATAGCGACCGGCACCCGGCGCGTCATAGGCATCGCCGGCCCGCGAAGCCAGCGGATCCGCTCACCATTCGTAATAACCGAAGGCAGGCCCATAATAGCTGTCTGGTGCAGACCAGAGATAGCGCGGACCGGAATAGCCGTAGTCGAAGCCGTGGCTCGGCACCGGCGCGTAGGCATAGCCGTAACCGAAGGGTGCGGGATAACCGTACTCGCCATAGTAGCTGTATTGCGGACGCCCGCGGGCCGCCACGGTTCCGGCGATGCGTCCGCCCGCCCCGTAATGCCAGCGGCCGGGGCCCGGCGCCGGGCCTGGAGCCTCGAACCGTGCCAGATCGGCCGCCTGACCTGGGCCCCCGCTCGCCGGCAAGGAAGCCATCGCCAGAAGGATGACGGCGGTGACACGGGTCATGGTACGATCCTCCAGCGGCAAAACGCCCTGCTGGAACGTTCCAATAGCACGCTCTGGACGTGATTCGCGCCCGGTGCGTCGGTCGATCAGGGAGGCGTCAGAAGACGCATTCGGCGAAGGCCGGCCGCACGCAGGCGCCCCAGCGGCCCTCGTAATCGGCGAGCAGATCCTCCGCCCGCGTCCGGCCGGCCGCGACGATGGCCTCGAGAGGCTGCAGGTAGACGGTCTCGTCCCGCCCCTCGGCGTCGCGGCGGCCCCGTGCCCGCAGACCCGACCGGGCGATCGCCAGGGCCTCGGCGGCGACCGCGCCGAGGGTGGTGTTGGCCACCGGAGTCGCGAGCCCGAGGCGCGGTGCGGTGGCCCGCGCAGCCTCGCGATTGGCCGGGCTCCACCCCTTCACGAGGTCGAGGGCCGCGTCGAGGGCCGCCTCGTCGTAGAGGAGGCCCGCCCAGAAAGCGGCCTGGGCGGCGATCATGCCGGAATCGCCGACATCGGCGCCGCGCATCTCCAGGAAACGCTTCAGCCGGACCTCGGGGAAGGCGGTGGAGGCGTGATTGGCCCAGTCCGAGACCGTCGCGAACTCGCCGGGCAGCTGCGGCAGCTTGCCGGCCATCAGGTCACGGAACGAGGCGCCCGACACGTCGTGGTAGGTGTCGCCCCGCTTGACGAAGTACATCGGCATGTCGAGCAGCCAGTCGACATAGGCCTCGTAACCGAACCCGGCATCGAAGGCGAAGGGCAGCATCCCCGTCCGATCGGCATCCGTGTCGCGCCAGATCTCGGACCGGCGCGACAGGAAGCCGTTCGGCCGACCGTCGGTGAAGGGAGAGTTGGCGAAGAGCGCGGTGGCCACCGGCTGCAGCGCCAGGGATGCGCGCATCTTGCGCACCATGTCGCCCTCGGAGGCGAAATCCAGGTTCACCTGCACCGTGGCGGTGCGCAGCATCATGTCGAGGCCGAGCGATCCGACCTTCGGCATGTAACCGGCCATGATCCGGTATCGGCTCTTGGGCATGACCGGGGTCTCGTCCCGGCGCCATTTCGGACTCATGCCCAGCGTCAGGAAACCGATTCCCAGAGGATCGGCCACCCGCTTCGTGGCGGCGAGATGCGTGGCGAGTTCCGCGGCGGTGGCGTGCACATCGGGCAGCGCGGCGCCGGACAGCTCGAACTGGCCACCGGGCTCGATCGAGATCGCACCGCCCGCCTCCGCCGACAGGCCGATGATGTTGCCGAGATCGACAATCGGCTCCCAGCCCGTCTCGCCGGCAAGGCCCTCCAGAAGGGCCCGGATGCCGCGATCCCCGTCATAGGGGACCGGCGCCCGGCTCTCCCGGTAGAACGGGATCTTCTCGTGCTCGGTGCCGATCGCGAAGCGGGCGCGCGGCTTCTCGCCCGCCGCGAACCATTCGATCAGTTCGGCGCGCGTGGTGAGCGGCGTGGTGTCGTTGCTGTCGCGCGCCATGCGCTGCCTGCCCGTGCGTCTGACTTATGCGTTGGAACGGGCGCGCCGAACTGCTTCGGCGGATCCACCCGGTATCGACCCGCTCTCGCGAGCGGGCTCCGGGCGGACACCCGCCCCCGACCCCGATGAGCCCGCGGCGCAGGCGGCGTCCGTTCCGGGACATAATCGAGCCGCCGGGAACCCACAACGCGGCGGCCTCGGCCGGCGCGCCGCTTCACGTCCGATCCGGGGAAACAATCGTCCGGGCTGACGCCTTCATGTGCGCGGGCACACATGGATCGGGCCAGACCGCCTTCAGCGCGCGTCGCCGAGGACCGCCTGCACCAGGGCCAGCACGGCGACCGCTGCCGTGTCCGCCCGCAGGATGCGCGGTCCCAGGGAGAGCGCGACGGTGTTCGGCCGCGCCCGGATCAGCGCTCGCTCCTCCTCCGAGAAGCCGCCCTCCGGACCGACCAGCACGGCGAGCGGTGGGGGATCCTGCGGATCGCCGGCCGCCCGCAGCGCCTGCACGGGATCGCGCACCGGCGCGTCCTCGTCGCAGAACACCAGGAGCCGCTCGGCGGCGAGCCCCGCCAGGGCCGGGGCGAGACGCTCGGGGTCGGGACAATCGGGAATCGTCAGGATCCCGCATTGCTCGGCCGCCTCGACGGCATTGGCCCGCAGCCGGTCCATGTTGATTCGGTCGCCCTGCGTGTACCGGGTGATGACCGGGCGGATCGTCCCGGCGCCCATCTCGACCGCCTTCTGCGCGAGGTAGTCCAGGCGCGCGCTCTTCAGCGGGGCGAAGAGATAATGCAGGTCGGCCGGCTTCGTCTGGGGGCGCATCCGCGCGGCGACGTGGAGGTCGGCGCCCTTGCGCCCGGTCTGGACCAGATGCGCGCGCCACTCGCCGTCGCGTCCATTGAAGACCAGGACCGGATCGTCCGGCCCCCGGCGCAGCACGTTGAGCAGGTAGTTGGCCTGGGCGCGATCGAGGGGGAGAATCACGCCCGCGGCGAGATCGGCCGCGACGTGAAGGCGCGGGGCGGTGAAGTCATAGGCCGGCATGGCGGCGTGGTCGCGCGGGGCGGCGAGCCTGTCAACGCAGGGCGGGCCGCCGAAAGTGTTGCCGAATGGTTACGAGCCCCGGTTTTCGGCAGCCAGTCCACCGGTGCATGGCGCAGCCGGTTTGCCGCTCGATTGACGCCACAATCCTATGGCGAACCCAGGGGAACGGAAGAAAGCCGGCCGCTCGCGGATTCGGCAGGGGCGTCGAGGGAGTCTCGGAATGGCGAAGGGGAGTCTGAAGCTGGGGGCGGCGGTGCTGGTCGGCACCGTCGTGTTCGGTACCGCCGCGTTCGCGCAGAGCGCGGCACCGGAATGCGGCGCCATCCAGAAGACCCTGGCCGAGCGCAAGGCACTGGTCGGCCGCGCCAATGCGGCGTCGCAGTCCAAGAAGAAGATGACCCCGCAGGAGGCCTGCGCCCTGTTCGGGAAGCTCCAGGCCAACGGCACCGAGGGCATCAAGTGGATCGCCGCCAACAAGGAATGGTGCTCGATCCCAGATTCCTTCGCGGAAGGCTTCAAGGCCGACCACGTGAAGGTCAGCGGCATCCGCACCAAGATCTGCAGCGTCGCCGCTCAGGCGACCAAGATGGAGGCGCAGGCCCGCGCCCAGGCCCAGGCCCAGGCCGGCGGCGGTGGCGGCGGCCTGCTCGGCGGACCGGGCTTGACCGGCAGCTTCAAGCTGCCGCAGGGCGCTCTGTAAGATCGTCTGAGAGGATCACGGATCCGGCGCGGGTCCCCCCTCTGCAGCGATGGGGGACGCACGTGTGGCACGACCGGAGATCCGACCGATGAACGGGACGGCGCTTGACGACGGGCGGCCAGCCGATGCCGTCTCCGGTCATTGGGTCGACCGGCTGGCGCCCCGTTCCTGGCGTCCATACCTGCGCCTCGCCCGGATCGATCGGCCGATCGGCTGGTGGCTCCTCCTCCTGCCCTGCTGGTGGTCGGCCGCCCTGGCGGCGATCGCCGCGGATCAGGCCTTTCCCGATCCCTGGCACTGCCTCCTGTTCCTGATCGGCGCGGTGGCGATGCGCGGGGCGGGCTCGACCTACAACGACATCGCCGACCGAGACCTCGACGCGCAGGTCGAGCGCACGCGCCTGCGCCCCCTGCCCTCCGGTCAGGTCCGTCCGCGCCATGCTGCCCTTTTTCTGGTGATCCAGGCTCTGATCGGGCTGGCCGTCCTGCTGCAGTTCAACGCCGAGGCGGTGATCATCGGCCTCTGCTCGCTGCTGCCGGTGGCGATCTACCCGTTTATGAAACGGGTCATGCCGATGCCGCAGGCGGTTCTGGGCCTGGCCTTCGCCTGGGGAGCGCTGATGGGCTGGGCCGCCGTGTTCGCCCGCCTCGATCCGCCGGCGCTGCTGCTTTACGCGGGCGCCCTGTGCTGGATCATCGGATACGACACGATCTACGCGGTGCAGGATATCGAGGACGACGAGATCGCGGGGATCCGCTCGTCGGCGCGCCTATTCGGCCGGCATGTGCGTCTCGCCGTCGGGCTCTGCTACGCGCTGGCGGCTGCCTTCGTGATGCTGGCGGCGCGCGGGGCCGGTGCGGGATTCGTCGGGTATCTGGGCGTCGCGGCCTTCGGCGGGCACCTCGCCTGGCAGGTCCTGTCGCTGCGGGAACGCGATGGGCGCGGGGCTCTGGCGCTGTTCCGGTCGAACCGGGATGCCGGGCTGCTTCTGTTCGTCGGCCTCACCGCCGACCTCGTGCTGCGCAATCTCGTCTAAGAGCGGTCGGCGCCCTCAGGTGCGGGCGATGATCTCGTTCTCGCCGCGGAAGATCTGCGGACGCGCCGGCAGCCGGCCGGTCTTGCGGCGGGCCAGGAACCGCGGGCGGCGGCGGCCGAGGCCTGCATGACGGCGGCGGATCCGGACCTGGCCGAGAATCAGCCGGCCGATCTGCTGCGAGACCGGGACCAGGAGGCCGTCCTCGCGGACGATCATCCGCGTCAGTCCGGCCCGCGCCGCGATGTCGCGCCACACGGCGACGACGTCGTCCTCCTCGAAGCTGCCGAGGCGCTGGAGCACGTCGCCTTCGGCATCCACCAGGATCAGGCTGAACCGGTCGGCCCCGGTGATCTCCGCATCCTCGGTGGCATAGGCGAGCGCGATCCCGACGGCGCGGCGCGCACCCGCGGCGCGACCGATCACCGGAAGCGGCGAAGCGACGAAACGGGGCGCGGCGTCGGCACCGTGCATCGGGTGTCCTGCGTGGCTTTTGTCCGTGGCCGGGGAAGTGTTCATCAGTCCGAGTCCCTGGAGCAAGTGGCGGTCCCTGTCGGGCCGTCCGTTATGCCAAGCAAAATCGCACCCGAACTCCTCCGCACCGCTTAAGAGCCGTCGTTAAGCGAATCTGGACAGCGCTGTCATTTGCGGAATGCTCAATGCTTCCTTGAATGCTCAACATTTCCTTGCCCAGACCGGTCGTTATCGAACGATCAACCAGCATCCTTGTGGCGCTGCGGGAGGCGCCGTACAACGGAGCGACCGGGCGCGCGATCCTCCGTGCCGGGTCTTCTCAGCCCGAGCGGGTGAGCCCAGGCGGGCCCGGACGTCCGCGTCACCGGACGGACGGGACAGCAAGGCCCTCGCGGGCCGCACGGATTCCACGCGGAGCGCGATGCCCGAGTCTCTCACCGACGATGCCGTATCCGCCCTCATGCCGGAGCTGCGCGCCGTGATGCGCGAGGCGGCCGACATCGCGCGGCCGTTCTTCAGGCTCGGCGGTCAGACTTCGGCCCGCATCTGGTCCAAGGCCGGCGGCTCGCCGGTGACCGAGGCGGACGTCGCGGTGGATGCCTTCCTGAAGGTGCGCCTGAGCGCCCTCGTGCCGCGCGCCGCGTGGCTGTCGGAGGAGACGGCCGACGACCCGGCCCGCCTCGGCCACGACCTCGTCTGGATCGTCGATCCGATCGACGGGACGCGGGCCTTCCTGTCGGGCCATCCGGATTGGTCGATCGCGGTTGCGCTCCTGTCGGGCGGCGAACCGCTGATCGGGTTCGTGCACGCGCCGGTGGGCAACGCCGATTACGAGGCGGTGCGCGGTCGCGGCGCGACGCGGAACGGCGAACCGATCCGCGTCGATGCACGGCAGCACCTGACGGGCGCCCGCATCACCGGCCCGAAGCCGATGCTCGACCGTCTGACCCGCGGCGCCGGTACGGAACCGGATTTCGAGGTGATCGCGCGGATCCCGTCTCTCGCCCTGCGGCTCGCCCGCGTGGCGGACGGAACGGTCGATATCGGGATGATTTCCGGCAATGCCCGCGATTGGGACCTTGCCGCCGCCGACCTCGTCCTGCGTGAGGCAGGGGGCGTGGTCTGCGATTTCGGGGGGGCGGCGACGCTCTACAACCGCCCCGACCCGGTGCACGGCGAGCTGCTCGCCGCACCGGTCGGCCTGCGCGACCCCGTCCTGTCCGCCTGGGACGTCTGAGGACGAGGCCCTGCGCAGACCGGCGGTCCGGCCTCTCAGGCCGCCGCCGCCTCGCGAAGCTTCACCGCGCCGGGCGCGAGCCCGAGGCGCTCGGCGAGATGCCAATGCAGCTCGCGCGGGGAATGGTAATTGTAGGATCGATCGATCAGGTCGCTGACATCGACCCCGGTCTGCTCCGCGGTCTTGGCCCGGGCCAGCTTGCCCACCCGGAAGGTCGGCGCATCGGTCACGGGGGAACGGACGCCGCGGCGCCGTGTAAACTCGAACAACATCTGTGTCTTTTCTTCTCTGGACCGAACGTTGGCTCCGTCCGGCGTCGTTTCTGGGATATTGCCTCCGACGCGACCCGGACCGGGCGATCTTGCCCGGAATGGCAGCGTCGGAAGGGGGAACCGCTTCGGGCGGCCGCTTCGCGCGTCATGCGCGCCTTTCACCTGTACCGGCTGGCGCAAGGAAAGCCGCGTGAGGCGCCTTCAAATCCTGCGACGGTCAGGCCGCCTGCAGGTTGCCGGCGGCGTCCTTGCCGCTGCGCTTGTCCGTGAGGATCTCGTAAGTGATCCGCTGGCCTTCGATCAGGTTGCGCATCCCGGCGCGCTCGACTGCCGAGATGTGGACGAACACGTCCTTGCCGCCATCGTCGGGCTGGATGAAACCGTAGCCCTTGGTCTCATTGAACCACTTTACAGTGCCGGTATTCACGTAGTGTACCTCGTTCGTCCATAGGCCATCCGCGCGGCACGAGGGCCGCGTGATGCACCACGGTCTTTCTGGATTTGGCCAGTGCGGCGGGGCGCGAGTCGCTGAACCTTGAGCAGCGTCAGCCTCGGTGGAAAAGCCCCCCGAGGACGTATTTAAGCGCAGGCTGCGGCCGCAACAAGGCATGAGCGGCGTATCATCTGCGTCGCAGGCCGGGATCGGGAGGCGGCCGAGAGGCCCCGCCCCCTGTGATTCCGGGCGTTCACGATGCATATACGGAATGCGCTCAAGCAGTTAAGGCGCGTGGCTCTGGACGATACATGGCAGGCATCTCGGTCTCGCTGGACGGTGCGAACATCCAGCTGTCCTTCCAGAAGGACGATCAGGCGACGGCAGTGGTGATGGATGCCCGCGCCGCTCGGGCGCTGGTGCGCGCCGTCGGGCAACTTCTGACGGCGATCGACGACACGGACGAGCCCGACATGGCCGACGAGATGGGCGACGAAGAGGTCGCCATGCTCGACGTGACGTCGTCCGCGATCGAGATCGGCACCGATGACGAAGGCCAGGCCGTGGTCGCCCTCCAGGCCGGCGCGCTACCGCCCTTCCAGCTTCGGCTCACGGACGAAGAGGCCCGCCACGTGGTGACGAGCCTCTCCGAAATCCTCAGCGCGCCGCGCGACGTGCGAACCTCGCACGGCGGTCACTGACAGCATTTCACATGCGGGTGCCGGGATCGGTCGGCGTGCCCGGGAAGACGTCGGGTTCGGAGCCCGGGCCGCCGGGCTCTCCGATCCCCGGATCGTTCACCGGATAAGGCGTGCGCGGACCGGTCGGACCGATATCGGGCTCCTCATCGGGCGCCGGCGGGGGCGGCGGCAGGTCGCCGGGCGTGGGCTCGGGAAGACCGGGATTGGCCATGACGCGACTCCTGGCGGTTGGGATGGTGACCAACGGGTCGCCCTCGCGGGAGTTCCGTTGACCGCACCGACATCCGGTTTCGGACGCGGCCGGGCGGCCGAGGGCCGCAGGAACAGGGCGAACGACCCTTTGTTAGCCGGGCAGATCCCCAAAGAGGACACCCGCCATGCCCGACATCCGCCAAGCCAAGATCCTGATCCTCGCCACCGACGGCTTCGAGGAGAGCGAATTGACCGTCCCGCAGGCCAAGCTGGCCCAGGCCGGCGCCACCGTGACCGTCGCCGCCCCGCAATCGCGCCAGAGCAAGGGTACGATCCGCGGCTGGGACAAGACCGACTGGGGCAAGGAGGTCGCGGTCGATACCGATCTGGAGCAGGTCGATCCCGCATCCTATGACGCCCTGGTCCTGCCGGGTGGTCAGATCAACCCGGACAAGCTCCGGTTGGAGCCCCGGGCGCTCGACGTGATCAGGAGCTTCCTCACATCCGGCAAGGTCGTGGCCGCGATCTGCCACGCCCCGTGGCTGCTGATCGAGACCGGCGCGGCCAAGGGCCGCGATCTGACCTCGTTCAGCTCGATCCGGACCGACGTGATCAATGCCGGCGGCCGCTGGCACGACAAGGAAGTCGTGACCGATCACGGCATCGTCACCAGCCGCAACCCGGGCGACCTCGACGCCTTCTGCGCGAAGGTCATCGAGGAGATCCAGGAGGGTGGCCACGGCGCCCGCCAGCTGGCAGCGTGACCCGCACGGGCGCCGCCGAGCACGCGGCGCCCGGATTCAGCCGCGGCTGCGCTCGCCGGTGATTTCCAGCACCGTGCAGCCGCGGATCGGGCGGCCGTACTCGTCCGTCCCCTCCACGATTACCCGGTGGGCCCCCGGGGCGAGATCGTCCGGAAGCCGCGCCGTCCAGATGTGGGTCGAGGGCGTCGCCTTCACCCAGCTTTTCTTGGTCTCCGGGTAGCGCTCGTAGAGCTCGGTGACGAACGGGTCGAGGCGGCGGGTGCGCGCCATCGGTCGGGCCGGCGCCTCGCCGATCCGGAACGCGAGGTGCGTACGCGGGCCGCCGTCGAACACGTTCACCACCAGGGTCGTGTCGGGGAGCGCGTCCTGCGGCACCGGCGGCCGGAGGCCCTGCACGGGCCGGGTCCAGCGCACCACCTCCGGCGCGCCGGCCCGCAACTCGCTTTCGAACAGGATCCGCATGGTCTCGTCCGGCTGACCCTGCGCGGCGACGTAGCGCGACGTGTAGTCGGCGCCGCGGATCGACAGGACGTGGAACCCGTTGGGCGTGCCGTCGCGGCTGTCGGCGGAGGGGATGCCGGTGCGGGCGTCGGGACCGCTCCACCACGAACCCGAGACGGCGGTCAGCACGTGATGGTGGTGCCCGTCGGCGAGGTAATGGTGCTCGGTCGTGTGGGTATGGCCGGCGAGGCTCAGAACCTTGCGGCCGGCGAGCAGCTCGAGGAGCGCGGCGCGGTCGGTGGTGGTGTTGCGCGGATCGTCCGGCGCGGTGTCGGTGTGCAGCGGAATGTGCATGGCCAGCACGATCAGGTCGTCCCGGGGGATCTCGGCCAGGAGGTTGCGCAGGAAGGTGAGGCTGCGTTCGCCGATCCGGCCTCGATAGGTGTTGGCGCCCACCGGCACGGGCGGCCCGAGCCACTCGACGTTGTCGAGCATCACGAACCACGCCCGGCCGTGCCGGAACGCGTAGGTCGGCGCGCCGAACACCCGCTTCCACGTCTCGCGGCTGTAGCGCGCGTCCGGCGCCTGCATGTTGAGGTCGTGATTGCCCGGCAGATTGTACCAGGGCAGACCGATCCGCCCGACGATGCGGTTGGACCGCCCGTAGAGCGACAGGTCGTCGAACAGCACGTCGCCGGTGGTCAGGCCGAAGGCCGCCGGGATCGCCATGGCGCGGGCGACCGCCGTGTCCCGCACATGGTCGAGTTCGAACCGGCTCTCGGGCTGGGGATCGGTGAACAGCACGACGTCGAAGTCCGTCGTCTCGTCCACGCGGGTCAGGGTGAAGTCGATCGAGGCCGGGAGCGGCCCGGTGGGCGCGAGCCCGCGATAGCGCAGGCCCAGCTCGGCGGGCGTGCCCCCGGGCTGGTGGATGTAGGAATGGCGCGGCACGTTGTCGGCGTCGCGCGGCAGGGCGTAGCCCGGCGGCTTGATCACGAAGACCGCCCCGTCGCCCGACATCGGCAGGCGGTAGCGGCCCTGATCGTCCGTGCGCACGACCTCGCGACCGTTGGACACCAGCACACCCGGCAACGGAGCCGGGTCCCCGCCGGCCGCATCGCGCGCGGAGACGATCCCGGTGGCCTCGGCGGTCTCCTGCGCGCCGGCCCGGCCCGCGACGAGGCCCAGGGCGGCGGCGCCCGCCATGGTGCTCCGGCGGGTCAGGCCTCCGGGTTGAGTATCGCGCGACATGGATGGCTCCTGCACGGCTTCGCGGCGCGTCGTCTCGCGGGAGGCCGGCAACCGGCATCCTGGACGTAGCGACCCGCGGCCAAGCAGACGCGTTTGACTTCCGGATGACAGAAGCGGCCCCGAACGCACGAAGCCCGCGCCTCGGCGGAGGTGCGGGCCTCGGATCGGGTTCGATGGGCGGGCGCCGCCGGAGGCGGCCGGCGCCCGCGGAACGACTACTCTTCGTCGCCGGGCTCGAAGGTCTGCGGCATCGGCTCGGCGCTGGCGACCGGGGTCGGTGCGCCGATGGTCGAGGGGACGTTCACGCCGTCGCGCTTGTAGATGTCGTCGCGGAACTGGACGATGCCGTCCGGGGTCGACCAGGCGGTGATGTAGGTCCAGTAGACCGGCACCGGCTGGGCGATGTTGGCGTCGACGCGCTTGCCGCTCTCGATCGCTTCCTCGACCTTCTGGCGGTCCCAGCCGGGCGTGTCCTTCAGCAGCCACGTGATGTACTCGCGCACGTTCTGCACGCGCACGCAGCCCGACGAGATGAAGCGGAAGTCGTCGCCGAACACGCCCTTGGTGTTCGTGTCGTGCATGAACACGCCGTAGGGGTTCGGGATGTTGATGCGGACGATGCCCATCGAGTTGAAGTCGGCGCCCGAATCCTGCCGGTAGGTGTAGCGGGTGCCCTCATCCGAGAACCAGTTCACCGACTTCGGCGAGATCTCGGAGCCGTTCGACAGGATCCGGATCTTGTTGTCCGTGAGGTAGTTCGGATCCTTCTGCATCTTCGGGATCAGGTCCTTCTTCACGATGGAAGCCGGGACCGTCCAGGTCGGGTTGAAATTGATCTGCGTCGCCTTGGTGTTCATGATCGGCGACTGGCGGTCGATCTTGCCGACGCCTGCGGCGTGGAGCGTCACGACCTGACCGTTCTCGACCGTCTCGACGAGCGCGGCCGGGATGTTGGTGATCACGAAGCGCCGGCCGAGATCGCCCGAGTAGGAGCGCAGGCGCACGACGTTGATCTCGAGCTGGCGGAGGCGCACCTCGGCCGGGACGTTCATGGCCTGCTGGGTGGCCATCGTCATCGCGCCGGTCTGGCTGAGGCCGTGACGGGCCTGGAACCGCTTCACGCCCGCGGCGACGTACGAATCGTACACGCCCGAGCCACCGGCGGCCGGATCGAGGTCGCCGGTGACGATCAGGCGCTGGCGGATGGCCGCCACGGCCGGGCCGCGCGAGCCGACCCGCAGATGGTCGGCGCCGGAAACCTGACGCCAGCCGCCGCGGGCGACGATGTCCTTGTAGCGCTCCACCATCTGCTCGGTGGACGTCACGGTCTGCGGCGAGAGGATCGGAACCGTCTCGCGCTGCACCTGCATGCCGGCGGGTGAAGCGTAGTCCTGCGCCCACTCGGCCTGGGCATAGTTGCCCTGATCGCGGGCTTGGGCGGCGCCGAAGCCCAGCGCGCCGAAAGCGGCGACGCTCAGGATTGCGGTGAACCGGTTTTGTGCCTTCTTGCGCATCGGTCGCTGGCTCTGGTCCGGGGTTCGTCAGATCGTGACGGGAGCGGATTGTCTCGTGCGCCACGGTGTCGGGATGGCGTTAAGACTCCCTATCGAAGGGGCCGGAATGTGGCATCGCCGTGCGCCAGCGCACGCAGCGTCCCGGTGCGGCACCCTGGCAACAGCCTAAGGCCGCCCGGTGTGGCAGGGATGCCATAGCGGTCCGGTTCGGACGGTGCGCGGGAGCAGCATGGATTCGGGCGAGGCCCTTTCGGATCGACGTGTCGGGCCGGCCCTGCGGGCCGTGATCGCCGTGCTGGCGCTCTACGCCCTGCTGCTCCAGGCCTTCCTCGGCGGCCTGATGCCGTGGCCGGCGACGACCGACGGCCTCTGCGCGCAGCATTCCGACCCGGCGGCCATACCGGAAGCGCCCGTTCCTCACAGCCATGCCGATTGCTGCACGGCGGCCCAGGCCACCGGGCCGGCGCTTCCGCCGCGACCGGCCGTGACCGCACTCCGGTGGGCCGCGGCCGCGGATCTTCATCCGGCCTGGCCCCTCACCGGCAGCGTCGGTGCCCGCGCCCCGCCCGGGACAATTGCCTCCCCCCGGGGGCCGCCGACCGCCTGAGCGATCACCACCTCTCGGATCCCTCAGGACGGATAAACTCCCATGAAGACCCTTGTCTCGGCCGCCCTCGGCCTCGGGCTGCTCGCTTCCGCGGCGCAGGCTCACGCAGTGCTGGAACGCAAGCAGGCCGCCCCCGGCGCCGCGTATCGCGGCGTCGTCCAGATCATGCACGGCTGCAACGGCAAGCCGACCACCCGCGTGAGCGTCAGCATCCCAGAAGGCCTCGTCGGCGCCAAGCCGATGCCGAAGCCCGGCTGGACCCTCGCCACAACGCGCGGCCCCTACGCCAAGACCTACGCGACCCATCACGGCACGGCCTCTGAGGGCGTGACGGCGATCACCTGGAGCGGCGGCTCCCTGCCGGACGACCAAGTCGACGAGTTCACGTTCCTGGCGCAGGTGGCCGACACCTTCGAGCCCGGCGCGACCGTCTACGTCCCGGTCCAGCAGGATTGCTCGGAGGGCGGCTATTCCTGGTCGGAGATCCCCAAGGCCGGCCAGGACGCCCATGACCTGAAGGCGGCGGCACCGTCCTTCCGGATCGTCCAGGTGGCTCAGGCCGGCGGCGCACCGGCCGCGGCGACGCCCGCCGCCGGCTCGACCGTGAAGGCCGGGGACCTGACGATCGAGACGCCGTGGCTGCGCGCCACGCCGAACGGCGCCAAGGTCGCGGGCGGGTATGTGCGCATCACCAATACCGGGAGCACGCCCGACACGCTCACGGGCGCGACGGTGCCCTTTGCCAAGAGCAGCGACATCCACTCCATGTCGATGGAGGGCGGCGTCATGAAGATGGCACCGGTCTCGGACGGCCTGACGATCAAGCCCGGCGAGACCGTGGAGCTCAAGCCCGGCGGCTACCACCTGATGTTCGAAGGTCTCACCGGCGCGCCGAAGGCCGGCGAGACCATCGCGGGGACGCTCACCTTCCAGCGGGCGGGCGCCGTGCCGGTGACCTTCACGGTGGCCCCGATCGGCGCGGGCGCGCCGAGCGGCCAGCATCAGCACCAGCACTAGCCGCCCGACAGGGAGCATCGGCCGCCGGGCGACCGACGTGAGAAGGGAGAACCCACGAGGCCGGGCCGCCACGGCGCCCGGCCTGCGCGGCCGCGCGGATCGTCGGGACGTTCCCGCACGGTCGGTCCGTGCATGCGCTCGGGTCGTGGCGTTCCTCGCCCTCTACGCCCTGGCGCTGCAGGGCATCCTCGGCGGGATCGCCTCGGCCAATGCGGGACCGGACCATATCCTGTGCCTCGACGATGGCGGCCAAACAGATCGGGCACCGGCCGGCAAGCAGTTGCCGGCTCATCACCACGGGGATTGCTGCGTCGCCTGTCACGCGGCGGGGCCAGCCACCCTCCCCTCGCCCTCGACCGTGACGGCCGTCCCCCTCGCCCGTCCGGTCGCGGCCGCCGGCCCGCGGCCGCAGCGCGTCGCTTTCCCGCGGGCGCCGCCACGTCCCGGTCTCGGAGCCCGCGCCCCACCCGTCGTCTGACCGATCGCCGCCCGCCCCCGATCATCAGACACGGATTCTGCCCCATGCCCCGCCTGTTCCGGGCCGGCCGACGCGCCGCGCTCCTGCTCTCCGCCTGCGCGACGTCGGCCGCAGCGCAACCTCAGTCATCGGCCGCCTCGGTCACCCTGTCCGAACTCAGCGTCGTCGGCGCCGCCGCGACGGACGCTCCGTCGGGCGAGACCCGCGGCTCGCTCTCGGTGCCGAGCGTCGACCGCCAGCGGGCCGCCCTCGCGGGAACCGTCGGGTCCGTGGCCTTCGTCGACGCCGCGACGCTCCAGGACCGCTATGCCAACACGCTCCGCGACGTGCTCAAGGACGTGCCGGGCGTCTACGTGCAGGAGCGCTACGGGCAGGAGCTGCGCCTGTCGGTCCGCGGCTCCGGCATCGCCCGCGCCTTTCACCTGCGCGGCATCGAGCTGCTGCAGGACGGGATCCCGCTCAACCTCGCGGACGGGAGCGGCGACTTCTATCAGGTCGATCCGCTCGCCCTGCGCTCGGTGGAGGTCTACAAGGGTGGCAACGCCCTCACCTTCGGGGCAACGACCCTGGGCGGCGCCGTCAACGTCGTGACGCCCACGGCCTACACGGCGCTGGCGCCCAACATCCTGCGGGTCGATGGCGGCAGCTTCGGCACGATCCGCGAGCAGGCCCAGATGTCCCGCATCGACGGGCCGCTCGACGTGCTGGTCAACGCGACGCTGACCAATTCCGACGGGTTCCGTGCCCACGAGGCGCAGGCCACGAAGAACTTCAACGTCAATATCGGCTACCGGATCGCCCCCGACATCGAGACCCGCTTCTATCTCGGCACCTATCTCACCGACCAGAAGCTCCCGGGCACCCTGACCCTCGGCCAGAGCCTCACGACGCCGACGCTGGCCAATCCCGCCGCCATCTCGGGCAACCAGTCCCGCAAGGTCGAGACGGAGCGCATCGCGAACCGCACCTCGTTCCTCCTCGACGTGGGCAAGCTCGACGTCGACACCTGGGCGATCCACAAGAGCCTGTACCATCCGATCTTCCAGGCGATCGACCAGGATGGCTGGACCTACGGGATCAGCCCGCACTGGGCCGGGACCTTCGATCTCGGCGGCTTCCGCGACGACGTCGTCCTCGGGCTGCGCGCCTTCGCGGGCCAGAACTCCGCGCTGCAATTCGTCAATGTCCGCGGACAGCGGGGGGCGCAGACGCTGAATTCCCTCCAAAGCGCGTCGAGCGTCGAGGCCTATGGCGAGAACCGCTTCTGGTTCCTGCCGGACGTGGCGCTGATGACCGGCGCGAAGGCGTTCTCGTCGAACCGGACCTTCAGCGACAAGGGCGGGCTGCCGGGCAACCCGAGGCCGCGCTTCGCCGATGTGACCTACGAGGGGCTCAACCCGAAGGTCGGCCTGCTGTGGCAGCCGCGGCCCGACATCCAGGTCTTCGGCGACGTCGTCCGGTCCCGGGACGTGCCGGATTTCTCCGATCTCGTTCAGCAGAACCTCCTGAGCACCACCTTCGTACCCCTGCGGGCGCAGCGCGCCTGGACCTACGAGGCCGGCGCCCGCGGGCGCTTCGGCCGCCTCGCCTTCGACGTGACGCTCTATCGGTCGGACCTGCGCGACGAGCTGATCAACTTCGCGACCAATCCCGGCCTCAACATTCCGGCCGCCACCTTCAACACGCCCCGCTCCGTCCACCAGGGCGTCGAGGCGGCCGTCACCCTGGACCTCGTCCGCGATCTCGCCGGGACCGGCGACGGGGTCAGCCTGACCCAGATCTGGACCCACAACGACTTCCGGTTCGTCGGCGACCCGGTCTTCGGCAACAACCGCATCGCCGGGATCCCGGCGGACGTGCTGCGGACGGTCCTGAGCTACCGGCACCCGAGCGGCTTCCACGTCGCGCCGTCGCTCGACTGGGTCCCGCAGGGCGCCTTCGCGGATCACGCCAACACCCTGCGGGTGCCGGGCTACGCCCTGCTCGGCGTCGAGGCCGGCATCGATTTCGCCGACGGCGTCGCCCTGTTCGTGGATGCCCGCAATCTCACGAATGCCCGCTACGTCTCGGACATCGCCGTGCTCGCAAACGCCGCCGCGACGGCCGGCGGAGCGGGCGCGCTGGCGGCGTTCTATCCCGGCAGCGGCCGCAGCGTCTTCGGAGGGATCCGGGCCGCGTTCTGAGGCGTTCTCCGCCGCCGGACCCGAAACCCTTCTCCCAACCCTTCTCCAGGCATCGGACGGCGGGTTAAGGTTAAAAAAACATGAACCCTGCTGTTCGGGCCAATCGGCGCTAGGATTGCGGTGTCGTCCGAAAGCCAAGGACGGAGCGTCCCGGATCGGAACGAGCCGGGCCGTCGGACGGCACAGGAGAGGCAGATGAACGGCTTCGATGTCACGTTTCGGGACGATCAGGACTGGATCGATTTCGGCAGGTCCTACGTCAACTCGGACGCCTTCAAGGCGCTGTTCCGCGACGGGATGACCCTGGTCGAGGAGACCGCCGCCTATCTCGACGGCGAAGGCCGCGACGAGTCGCGTCTGGTCTCCCGCGACGCGACCCTCAGCTACGCGGCCGAGAGCATGCGCCTGACCACGCTGCTGATGCAGATCGCCTCGTGGCTCTTGGTGCAGCGCGCGGTCGCTGAAGGCGAGATGACCCCGGCGGAAGCCCTTCAGGAGAAGCACCGGGTCAAGCTCGGCACGGCGGAGCCGCCGAAGCAGCAGGATTTCAACCTGCTGCCGATGCGTCTCCAGCAGCTGATCGTGCGCGCCCGGCGCCTGCACAGCCGCATCCTGCACCTCGACGCGCTGATCGCCGAGGACCGGCCGACCCCGGTCCCCGTCGAGAGCCCGGTGGCCCAGCAGCAGGGCCTGCTGCGGATGGCGTTCCGGATGGCCGAGGGCTGATCGCCTGAGGCCTCAGCCCGCGAATCGGAAGGTGTTCCGGCCCTGCGCCTTCGCACGGTACAGGGCGCGGTCCGCGCTGTTGTAGAGGCTCAGCGGATCGTGGCCGTCGGCGGGCGCCAGGGCGATCCCGACACTGAGGCTCACCGAGAGGGTATGCCCCTCGAGCTCGATCGGCTGCTCCACGGTGCCGATCAGGCGCTCGGCGAGGGCGGAAGCGCTCTCGGGCTGCTCGGCCTCGGTCTGGATGATCACGAACTCGTCGCCCCCGATCCGCGCCAGCATGTCTTCCGTGCGGATGACGGCCTGAAGTCGGGCTGCGACGATCCGGAGCAGCGCGTCGCCGACCGAGTGGCCGTGGGTGTCGTTCACGGCCTTGAAGCGGTCGATGTCCAGGCAGAACAGCGCGAAGGTGGCGCCGTGCCGGCGGACACGGGCAATCTCCGCGTCCAGACGGTCGTGGAACAGCGTTCGATTGGCGAGCCCGGTCAGGGGATCGTGGCACGCCATGTGGGCGATCTTCGCCTCGGCCTCCTTACGGGCGGTGATGTCCAGGCTGAGACCGACGACCGCGGTGACGGCACCGGCCGCGTCGGTCTCCACCTGCCCGAGGCCGGTGATCCAGCGCACCCGGCCATCCGGCAGGAGAACGCGGAAATCCGTGACGACTTTCGTTCGCCCGGCAATGGCCGCCCCGAGATCCCGCAAGGTCCGCTCGGCATCGTCGGGATGGATACGCGGTCGCCAGTCGCGCTCGACGTCGATCTCGATGGGCTGGTCGCCGAAGCCGTGGTGACGCGCCATCTGCTCCGAGAGCTGGGCGCGCCCCGTCCGGACACAGTAGCGCCAGGTTCCGGCATCGGCGGCCTGCAGGGCGAGATCGAGAAGCAGCGTCTTCTCGGCGAGCTGCTCGTTGGCCATGCGCAGGCTGGTCTCACGCTGGAGCTCGACCATGAGCCGCCGCGTGGATTGCGCCAACGCCGCGTTGGCGTCCGAGGCCCGCCGCATCCTCTCGATGAGGATCAGGTTGATGCCCACGACGATCCCGAACAGGATCAGGGCGATGGCGGCCGACGATGCGCCCGTGGCTGGAAGGTTCGACGGCAGCACGGCGTACCACACGGCCACGCCCGATAGGATCGTGCAGACGAGTGCCGGACCGAGACCGCAGAAATAGGCGGTGAGGATGACCGCGGGATAGAAGGTGATGAACGGAAGGCCGGGCGGAAGCGCCGCACGCGCAGCCAGCGCGCAGAGCACCGCGGCAATCGCGATGGCGTAGCCGTAACGTGCCGCCCGCGGCTCGCGGCGCTCGATCGAGAGAGTCCGGTCGACGTTTGCGCGGTCGACATGCTCTATCGACGGAGCCCCACTCATCGTTGCAACCGTTCCCTGACGCAGAAACCCCGCCCGCGACGGCAGCCGCGCTGCCTCTGGTCAGATCGCGCTCGATCTCCCTATGTTTTTCTCCGCAAAAAATCAATAATTCTTAAGTCTAAGTCCAAAAACAACTTGCGCGAGAAGTCTCTACTCCGAACTGAAGACCATCCGCCGGACAGGACCATGCGCCCCGCTGTGCGAGGACGTGCGCTGGGCAGCGCGCACGAAAACGGGCGGCCCCGAAACGAGACCGCCCGCCTGATTGCGCGATTCGCGTGAGCGAGGTGTTCGGGACTCAGCGCTTGCCGAGATTGCCGAAGCGCGAGTTGAAGCGCGACACCCGGCCGCCGCGATCGAGCATCTTCTGCTCACCGCCGGTCCAGGCCGGATGGGTCAGCGGATCGATGTCGAGATTGAGGGTGTCGCCCTCCTTCCCGTAGGTCGAACGGGTCTGGTACTCGGTACCGTCCGTCATCACGACCTTGATGAAGTGGTAATCGGGGTGCTCGGTCCCCTTGGCCTTTGCGGCCGCGTCCTTCGCCATGACCTTGGTCCCTGTCTGGCACGCCGGCGGGAAGCGCAGGAGGCGCCGCCCGGCCCGGAATGCGGAAGATATCACCGGTTGCACCGAACCATGGGTTCGTGGCAACGGCACGTCCAAGCCGACCGTGGTGGCGGCCCGCGGCCATTGAACACACGCAATCGGATGAGCGGCGGCCTATACCGCAGCCGCTCCCCGGTCACAAGCGCCGCGGACCGGGACAAAGAAAACACGTGAGGCGTGATGGCCCGTAAGACCAAGGCGGCCGCGGATGGCCGACCCAAAGCCCCGCTGAGCGCCCTCCGGCCGCTCATCCCCTTCGCCCTGCGCTACCGCGTGCGGATCGCCGCGGGCCTGATCGCCCTCGTCTGCGCCTCCGCCTCGACGCTGGTCGTGCCGATCGCCATGCGTCGGGTCATCGACCACGGGTTCACCGCCGACGGTTCGGGGGTGATCGACGCCTATTTCCTGGCTCTGCTCGGCGTCGTCGCGGCCTTCGCGCTGTCGAGCGCGGCCCGCGTCTACACGGTGGTGTCCCTGGGCGAGCGAGTGGTCGCGGATCTCCGCAGCGCGGTCTTCGCCCGGCTGACCCTGCTCGACCCCGCCTTCTTCGACCGGTCGCAATCCGGCGAGATCGTCTCCCGGCTCACCGCGGACGCGACGCAGATCAAGTCGGCCTTCGGGGTCTCGGTCTCGATCCTGCTGCGCAACCTGTTCCTGTTCGTGGGCGCCACGGCCATGATGGTCGTGACGAGCCCGCGCCTGTCCGTGATGGTGCTGGCCGCAATCCCCATCATCGTCTTCCCGCTGATCGTCTCGGGCCGCGGCGTGCGGCGGCGATCCCGTGCGGCCCAGGACCGCCTCGCCGATGCCTCCGCGTACGCGGCCGAGGCCGTCGGGGCGGTGCGCACCATGCAGGCCTTCGGCCGCTCGGCCGCGACGGCGGCCCGGTTCGCCGCAGCCTCCGAGGAGGCCTACCTGGCCGCCCGCGCCTCGATCCGCGCCCGGGCCCTGCTCACGGGGGTCGCGATCTTCCTGATCTCGGCCTCGGTTGTCGGGGTGATGTGGTACGGCGCCCAGGGCGTCCTCAATCACACGATGACGGGCGGCGAACTCTCGCAATTCGTGCTCTACGCCGTGTTCGGCGCGGGCGCCCTCGGCCAGCTCTCCGAGGTCTACGGCGACCTCGCCATGTCGGCCGGGGCGGCCGAGCGGCTCACCGAGATCCTCGCTGCCGAACCCGCAATTCGCGCGCCGTCGCCCGTCATGCCGCTTCCCGAGCCCGCGCGGGGCGCGGTGTCGTTCGAGGAAGTGCGCTTCGCCTATCCGACCCGACCGGAACATGCCGCCCTGGGCGGGTTGAGCTTCACGGCCGCACCCGGCGAGCGCATCGCCATCGTGGGCCCGTCCGGCGCCGGCAAATCGACGGTGTTCCAGCTGCTGCTGCGCTTCTACGATCCGCAGAGCGGCCGGATCCTGGTGGATGGCACGGACATCGCCCGGGTCGACCCCGAGCGCCTGCGTTCCCGCATCGCCCTGGTCCCGCAGGACCCGGTGGTGTTCTCCGGGACCGTCACCGAGAATATCCGTTACGGCCGACCGGAGGCCGGCGAGGCGGAGGTCCGGCGCGCGGCCGAACTCGCCAACGCGCACGGTTTCGTCACGGCGCTGCCGCAGGGCTACGCCACCCAGGTCGGCGAGCGCGGCGTGACCCTCTCCGGCGGTCAGAGGCAGCGCATCGCCATCGCGCGGGCAATCCTCAAGGACGCGCCGATCCTCCTCCTCGACGAGGCGACATCGGCGCTGGATGCCGAGTCCGAACGCGCGGTCCAGGCCGCCCTCGCGACGCTGATGCAGGGCCGCACCACGCTGGTGATCGCCCACCGTCTCGCGACGATCCGCGCCGCGGACCGCATCCTGGTCCTCGACGACGGCCGAATCGTCGAGACCGGAACCCATGAGAGCCTTCTGGCGCAGGGTGCGCTCTACGCCCAGCTCGCGAACCTGCAATTCACCGATGCGCTGGACGAAACGGCACGGGGCAAGGAGCCCCGCAGCCGCGGCGAGCGCCTGCCGGTCGCGGACTAGCCGGAGCGGGTTCGGACATCGCCGCGACGGCCGGCGCCGCTCACTGGGCGGAGGCCTGCGCGACGCGGCGATGACGATGCGCAGCCCCGCCCTGCGCCCGCTCCGCCGCGGCCTGGATCAGGCCGACCTGCGCGACGATCGTATCCGTCGCCCGTGCCATCTGACCGGCCAGATCTTTGACGTCCGCGGCGGCGACCGCGAAGCCCTTCCCCTCCCCGCCGTCACGGACCGCCTCGATTGCGGCCCGGAGTGCCATGAGGCTCGTCTGACCGGCGATGCTTGCGAGGAGGCCGGTCGCCTGGTCGGCCACAGCCTCACCCGCGTCCGACGCGTTGGCAACCCTCGCGCTCGCCTGCATTTGCATCAGCCCGTCCTCGAAGACCCGCACGGCCGCCGCGATCGCGCCGGCCTCGTCATGCGGCTCCTGGTCACCCAGACACTCCATCGTATCGCGGCCCACCGGAGGGCGTCGAGCGGCGTGCCCGTCCGTGGCCGGACCGGGCAGATGGCTGACGTCGCGCCGAGCGGCGTTCGGGAACAGGTTGAGCTTCGACATCAATGACACTCCCCGGATCGCCGGCACCCTGGAGCATCAAAGATAACGAGAGGTTAAATCGATGGTCCGTCAAGACGGCCGCGAATGAACCGCAAATACAGGAGGCAAAACACGCTTCGATGATAGCATGTAAAAATCATACAGATTGAATTGGACACAAATTTTGCGTCTTTATAGCCCTCTTCGACCGGGAAGACTGGGCGATCCCGACCTCGCCGGGGGAGCCGGCTCAGATCCTGAGGCCGGATGCGCCTGAGGCCACCGGGTGGGCCGCGCAGCCCTACCGCTCGGTGAGCTTCATCTCGATCCGGCGATTGCGGGCGTAGGCCTCCTCGGTCGCCCCGGCCTCGAGAGGCTGGAATTCGCCGAAGGCACCCGCCAGGAGATGCTGCGGCGGGATCCCCTTGCCGGCGAGGTACTGGACCACCGCGATGGCGCGCGCCGCCGAGAGCGACCAGTTCGACGGGAATTGCGACGTGCTGATCGGGCGCGCATCGGTGTGCCCATCCACCCGCAGCACCCAGGGCAGATCCGCCGGGATCTGCTTGGCGAGATCCGAGATGGCCCCGGCGATGCGGTCGAGTTCCGGCCCGGCCTCAGGCTTGAGGGTCGCGGAGCCGCCCGGAAACAACACCTCGGATTGCAGCACGAACCGGTCGCCGACCACGCGGATGTCGGGCCGGTTGCCGAGGATCTGGCGCAGGCGGCCGAAGAAGTCGGACCGGTAGCGGGCCAGTTCCTGAACTTTCTGTGCGAGGGCGACGTTCAGCCGGCTGCCGAGTTCGGCGATCCGCGCCTGGGATTCCCGGTCGCGGCTCTCGGAGGCCGAGAGGGCGTCCTCCAGGGCGGCGAGCTGCCGGCGCATGGCGCTGATCTGCTCGTTCAGCAGGTCGATCTGAGACAGCGCCCGCTTCGTCGCCCCGCGTTCGGCCTCCAGCTGCTTGTCGAGCGTACCCGCGGCGCCCTGACTGACGGTCGCGGCCTCGGCCTGCACCTTGGCCCGGTCGCGCTCGGCCTCGACGCCGGCGAGGGTCGTGCGGAGGTTCCGCGCCTCCTCCTCCTGATTCCGGCGGTTCGTCCGCTCCAAGGCGAGCAGATCGGTGAGGTCGGAGATCTGGCGGTTGAGCTTGGCGAGCGTCTCGTCCCGGCCGGTCAGCTCCTGCGACAGGAAGAACTGCCCCACCACGAACACCGTGAGCAGGAAGACCACCGAGAGGAGCAGCGTCGCCAGCGCGTCGACGTAGCCGGGCCAGACATTGAGCGTGCGTCGGGTCCGGGTCGCCGTGGAGGCCACTAGACGCGCTCCCGGCCCAGCCGGTCGAGCACCTGCTTCAGCTCGCGCTCACGGCTGGCCTGCGCCTCCACCCAGTCGCGGATCATCTGCTGCTCGGCGCGCATGTGCTGGACGAGACCTTGGATGCCCTCGGCGAGATTGGTCATCGCCTGCGTCGCCGCGCGGCTCCCGCCGCCCTCGGCCACCAGAGCCGTCAGGCGGTCGACGGCGTCCTTCAATTCCTGCGTGCCCGCGGCAGGCCGGACCGCCGCGACGGTCGCCACGGCCTCGGGCGCGGTCGCGCCGGACATCAGCCAGTCCTGCAATTCGTTGTGGAACCGGGCATGGGCCTGCCCCGCCTGCAGTTCCAGGAAGCCGGTGATCAAAGACGAGGCCAAGCCGAACAGCGAGGCCGAGAAGGCCAGGCCGATGCCTGAGAGCGGCACCGCAAGACCGGATTTCAGTTCGTCGAACATCACGCCGGCATCGCCGCCACCGCGCATACCCTTGATGACGCCGCCCACCGCCGACAGCGTATCGATGAGGCCCCAGAAGGTCCCGAGCAGGCCGAGCAGGATCAGGATGCCGGCAATGTAGCGCAGGATGTCGCGGCCCTCGTCGAGGCGCACCGCGATCGTATCCAGATAGCCGGTGGTGCCCGGCAGGGTGGCGCCTCCAGCCCGCGCGGCGATCATCGGCGCCATCGGCGCCAGCAGGGCCGGCGGCCGTTTCACCGGCCCGCCGTTGGCGACGGCGTTGACGTAGGCGGTCTCGCGGAACAGCCGCACAACCTGACCAAAGGCGATCAGGACCGCGATCAGCAACACCCCGAGGATGAGACCGTTGAGTCCGGGATTGGCCAGGAAGGCCGGGGTGATCTGCCTGAACAGGATGAAGGCCAGGAAGCCCACCAGGATCAAGAAGATGACCATGCGCCCGAGATAGATCCCGGGTTGTGCCAGCGGCCCCTTGTTAACGTCGCCGGTTTCTCGGGCGGCCATCCGTCGCTCTAACCTGATCTCATTACGCGGCAGCCGGATGCCGGCGCCGATCGTGGGCACTGTGGGGGTAGGCCCGCACGCGATCAAGTCTCGCGAAGGTCAGCGGGAAGCTATGCCCACCCCCTTCGGGATCGGCGACGCACAAAAGGCTTAAGACCGCCGCTTCGTCCTTAGCCGAACCGGCATCCGCGGCACCGGACGGGACGCTAATCCCAGAATTGCGGCCAGCTCTCCTCCAGATTCGGCCCGAGGCGGAGGGCTGCGACCCGCGTAGCGAGGCCGCGCGCATCCGTCTCCACCGCGATGCCGCTCAGGGTGCCCTCACCGACCGCGACCTCCCATCGGGAGCCCGGCGTCTTCTGGATCATGCGCCGGATCGGCTCGTCCTTCTGCATGCCGATCACCGAATCGTAATCGCCGCACATGCCGGCATCCGACATGTAGGCCGTGCCACCCGGCAGGATCCGGTGGTCCGCGGTGGGCGTGTGCGTGTGCGTCCCGACGACGAGGCTCGCCCGCCCGTCGAGGTAATGACCGAAGGCCTGCTTCTCGCTCGTCGCCTCGGCGTGGACGTCGACGATCACGGCGTCGGCCGCCGCGCCGAGGGGGCAGGCGGTGAGTTCCCGCTCCACGGCCGTGAACGGATCGTCCATCGGGTCGAGGAAGACGCGGCCCATCACATTGACGACGAGGACGCGGGCGCCTCCCTGCGTCTCCACGACGGTCGCACCGCGGCCCGGCGTACCCGGGGGATAGTTCGCCGGCCGCACCAGGCGTGGCTGGCGGGCGATGAAGACCATCGCCTCGCGCTGGTCGAAACTGTGATTGCCCAGCGTCACCGCATCGGCACCGGCCTGGATCAGTTCGTCGCAGATGGCCTCGGAGATGCCGAAGCCGCCGGCCGCGTTCTCGCCGTTCACCACCACGCAGTCGAGGCGCCACCGCTCACGCAGGCGCGGCAGGCGCTCGCACACGACGGTGCGGCCCGAGCGCCCGACGACGTCGCCGAGAAAGAGCAGGCGCATGGGTCAGGCGGTCCTGTCGCAGCGGATCACGCCGGACTCGGTGATCACGAACTGGAGGGGTCGGTCGTGCGGCTCGGCCGGCACCCGCTCCACCTCCTGGGCGGCGAAGCCGATGCCGACGGTCAGGACCGGACGGGTCCGGGAGAGGCGCGCGATCGCGCCGTCGTAGTAGCCGCGGCCGTATCCGATGCGCTGACCGGTCCGGTCGAAGGCGGCGAGCGGGACGATCAGCGCGTCGGGCTCCACCGGCGGAAGCGACGGATCGGGCTCGCTGAGACCGAATCGGCCGGCGATCAGGTCGTCGCCGACGCGCCATTCGCGAAACACCAGGCCGTCCGGCGTGACGTGCGGCAGGGCCACGGCCTGGGCACGGGCGCGCAGGCTCTCGACGGCGGGGCGGGGATCGACTTCGCTGCGGATCGGCCAGAAGGCCCCCACCAGACGGGCCTGGGCAAGCTCGGGCAGCGCGAGGAGCGCGCGTCCGATCGCCGCCGAGGCGGCCTGCCGAGCCGCGGGATCGAGGGCGTCGCGGGCTGCGAGGGCAGCGCGGCGGAGTTCCGCCTTTCGGGCGACGTCCGGAGCTTCGGCGCTGGCCTGGGGAGGGGTCGGGTGCGGAGCCACGTGAGCCGTTGGAGGATCGATCCCGGGAAACCTACAGCGTAGGTGGGCGCCGTGTTGGCCAAGTCCAGGGACGAGGCCAGGGACAGCTCCCGAGGGAGTCGATAAGGCCCCGGGGATAGTGCTCCTGACGAACTCTGCAGCCCCGCTGTCATCATGTAGCGGTCCTGACCCGATCCCGCCAGGGCCGGGCGTACCAAAAACCGCAGGTCGTCGCTTCAGGTCGTCGCTTCAGGCCGGCGCCGCTCCGCCGTCTTTCGCGCCGGCCGCTCGGGCCCGGGCCACCGCGAGAATCTCGAAGCGGCCCTCCTCGTCGGCGACCGACTGCCACAGGCGGATCAGCTCGATGAGATCGGCCAGCGGGCGCGATGCCGGAGTCCCGAAGAAGGCCGCGACCGGCACCCCGGTCACGTCCGCGATCCGACGCAGATGGGCACTGACATCGCGCCGCCCACCGGCCCGGTCCTCGAAGCTGGCTGTCTGCATAAGAGCGCACCCAAAATTGGATCGCAGGCCGCGAAGTTAGACAATGCTACGTCGCCACGTGATCAATACAATTTATCCGATGGGATAATAGAGTATGCCGCAGCGGTTATCCACGCCGATGGCGCTCCATATCGGTGAAAGCCGCATCACGGGGGCCGCCGTCTTTGCGTGGCTGGCGAGCCGGCTAGGTCGGCCTGCCGACAGACCTCCGCGATGCGGCGACGTGTGCGAGCCGCGCGCCACCGACATGCTGTAGCAACAATCGGAACGACGCAGTCATCCGGGACCGCGCCGCGTGCCGATTGTTTACCATGCCCCCAGTCATCCGCGCGATTGAGGCGCTGATCGGGGTCCCGATACATTGTCCGCAGACTGCGCGACTCTTGCAGTAGAGAAGGCGCCCGCGAGGGACCGACCAAGATTGAGACGACGGTGACCGATCGTGGCACAGATCGACCATAACATCGCTGTCGCGACGTGGCTCGCCCCCGTGCAGCCGGCTCATCCCGAGCGTCCGGGCCCGAACCGTCCGGACACGACGGCCGAGCTGGGCGACCTGTGGCGGATCCTGTGGCGGCGCAAGCGGCTGGTCTTCGGAACGGCGCTGCTGCTCGGACTCACCGTGCTGGCCTATGCCCTGATCACGCCGTCGCTCTACACGGCCACGGGACAGATCCTGATCGATCCCCGAGACCGTCAGGTCGTCACCAACGACGTCAATCCCGCCGCATTGTCGCCGGATGGTGGCATCGCGCAGGTCGAGAGCCAGGTGAAGGTGATCGAGTCGGACGCCGTCCTGGGGCGGGCGGTCGATCAGGCCGGCCTCGAGCGGGTGCCAGGCTTCGGCGTTCCGCAGGAGAGCGGCATCGCCCGTGCGTTGGCGTCCCTTCGCGAGATGCTGACCGGACCGAGACCGGAACGGCGCGTCGATGCGCGCGGCCGCGCCCTCGACCAGCTGCGACGCCGGCTCGCGGTCAAGCGCGCCGACAAGGTGTTCGTGATCGACTTGGTCGTCACCACGACCGACCCCGATCTCTCGGCGCGGATCGTCAATGCCATCGCAGGCGCCTACCTGACGGACCAGACCGAGGCCCGCTCGGACGCCGCCAAGCGCGCCGCGGGCGATCTGCGCGGGCGCCTCGACGAGCTGCGGAACGCCGTCAACACCGCCGACAAGAAACTGGAGGATTACAAGGCGCGCAACGGCCTCATCGCCTCCAGCGGCCGGCTGGTGAACGAGCAGCAACTCACCGACCTGAATGCACGGCTTGTCGCGGCACGGGCTCGGACCGCCGAGGCCAAGGCGCGCCTTCAGGGGATCCGCGACGCGCGCGGGCAGGCGATCGGGTCCGGAGCGATGCCGGAAGCCGTCCAGTCCTCAGTGATCGACCGGCTCCGCGGCCAGTACGCGGAACTCGCGGCCAAGGAGGCGGACCTGCGCACCAATCTCGGCGAGCGCCACCCGTTCATCGCCGCCGTGCGCACGCAGATGCAGGACGTCCGCCGGCTGATCGACGCCGAGCTGAACCGGATCGCGGGCGCCGCCGAGACCGAGTCCCAGCGGGCCCAGGCCAACGAACGGACCCTCGCGGCGGAGCTGGAACGCCTGCAGCGGCAATCGGCGGTCAACGCCCAGTCGTCGGTGCAGCAGCGCGAGCTGGAGCGGGAGGTCGACGCGGCGCGCTCGGTCTACAACGCCTTCCTGGTCCGCGCCCGGGAGATCAAGGAGCAGACCAGCATCGACAGCTCGAACGCGCGGATCATCACCGCGGCGCGGCCGCCGCAGGATCCGAGCTGGCCACCGCGCCTGATCCTGGTCGCCGCCGCCCTCGCCGGCGGCCTCGGCCTCGGCGCCGGTCTCGCGCTGACGCGGGAATACCTCGCGCCGACCGTGCTCTCGTCCCGGCAGTTGGAGCGCCTGTCGAACGCCCCGGTCGTCGCGGTGCTGCCCGGCCTGCGGCCGGGCGGCGCGAGCGCGAGCGCGGCGAGCATGACGCTCGACCACCTCGCCGCGACCTCAAGCAGCCGCGGCCGCTCCCTGGCGCTGCTCGTGACCTCGGGCGAATCCGACGATGCGGAGCGCCGGGCCGTGATCGCGCTGCTCGCCGCCGTGGCGGTCGGGCGCGGCGACCGGGTTTTGCGGATCGATGCCGATCTGCGATCCGACGGCTCCGGCACCGGCGGCCTGCTCGACGTGCTGCGCGGCGAGCAGAGCCTCAACGCCGTGACGCAGACCGACCCGGCCTCCGGTGCCCGCCGGATCGGACTCGGCGATACGGTGAAGCCCCTGCGCGACGCCCTGACACCCGCCAACATCGAGCGCTTCATTGCAGGCGTGAAAGGACGCTTCGACCTCGTGATCGTGGATGGCGGCGTGCTGACCGAGAATCTGCGGCTCGGCCCTCTGGCGGCCGCCGCGGACCGGCTGCTGCTGGTCGCCTGCAACGGTGCGACGCGCCAGCGCGATCTGATCGACCTCGTCGATACGTCGGAGGCCCTCGGCCGACCGGTCTCCGGCTCCCTGCTCCTCACCCGGCGCACCGCGTGAGGACCCTCCGGCAGACCGCCGTCGCGCGCCGCCGCGCCGCGGTGGCGCGCCCGGGTCCGGTTCTGCGGGTCCTTCTGCGGGTGGAAGCGGCGGCGCTGTCGCTCTGGGCCCTCCTCCTCGTCGGGGTCTCCGGCGGCCTTCTGTGGGTGCTGGGGCTCAACTACGAGGGGATCACCGGCTCGGCCGCCTCCAAGATCCACCCGGCCACCTATCTGGCGGTGATCCTGATCGGCTGGACGCTGGTGCGGGCGGGCAATCCCGTGATCCCGGTGGCAGGCGCGCTGAACCGACGGCCGGCCAGCGTGCTCCTGGCCGCCTGCGGCGTGGCGCTCCTCGCGCTGATCGCGGCCCGGGGCGGCGCGGGCCTCGCCGGCTCGATCGATACCTTCGTGCTCGCCGGCCTCATCCCGATCCTGCTGATGGACCGCGACGCCGCCACGCTCGGCCGGCTGGAGACCGTCTTCCACGGGGTCATGCTCGCCAACGCCCTGCTCGGCCTGTTCGAACTGGCGAGCGGCCAGCGATTCTTTCCCTATCGGTTCGACGGCGTCGCGTTCGAATCCGACACCCGCTCGGCGGCGTTGCAGGGGCATCCGCTGGCCAACGCGACCTTGACGGCCTGCTACATCCTGGCGCTCGCCAAGGGTGGTGGCCGGCTGGCGCCGATGGCCCGCGCCGCGATGATCGGCCTCCAGCTGGTCGCCCTCGTCACGTTCGGCGGTCGCTCGGCCACCGTCACGACACTGGTTCTCGGGAGCGGCGTGGGCCTCGTGGCCCTGAACCGCACCCTGCGCACCGGCCGCGTTCCGCTGGCGGCGGCGGCCGGTGCCTGCTTCGCCCTCACCCTGCTGCCGGTTCTGGTCGCTATCCTGGCCGCTGCCGGCTTCTTCGACACCCTCCTGGACCGGTTCGTCTCGGACGGCGGCAGCGCCAAGGCCCGGGTCGACATGCTCTCGGTCTTCGACGCGATCCCGTTCCGGCAGCTTCTGCTCGGCCCCGACTTCCTGCAGGTGAACACCCTGCGCCGGATCTACGGGCTGGAATGGGGCATCGAGAATTCGATCATCTCGGCCGTGCTCTATCACGGCATCCTGGTGACGGCGGTGCTGGTGATCGCGGTGGGGCTCTACCTGGCGGAGATCGCGCGGGATTGTCGGCGCGGGGTCTGGCTGCCGATCCTGGCCTTCGTGATCCTGGTGAACACCTTCGAGGGCTTGGCCGGCAAGACCACCCTGCTCGCCAAGTTCGCCCTGATGCTCATCGTGCTGTTCCCGCCCCTCCCCGCCCGGGGGCGCGTCTGATTGGGAGCGAAGATCGGCCGGATCGGCGGGCGTTTCAGGACCGGCTCCGGAGCCCGAGCGCTGCGACGAGGGCGGGATCGGCGACGTGCGCGTCGTCCATGAAGCCGAGGCCGTCGAAGAGATTCCAGAACGACCAGGCGAACCCATTCGTCTCGGCCGCCATCCGGACGTCGCGGATATAGGCGGCCCGGTCCGGAGCCCGGGACGCCGTGAACCGGGCATCGGTGCGCAGGGCCCCGAACTCGCCCATCAGAACGTGTCCCGGGGCGATGCCGTAGAGGTCCGCCCAAGTCGACACCGGCGCCATCGCGTCGGCGATGTAGGCGGGGCCGGGCGCGGCCTCGAAATAGTCGCGCAGCTTCGCTTCAATCACCGCCCGATCGCGCGCCTTCTCGGCCTGCGTCACCGTGCGGTCCGCGTCCATGCGCGCCTCGACCACCGCCAGCGTCTCCCGCAGCGTGCCGCGCGTCCCGGGCCAGGGAACCGCCGTGAGCCAGCGATAGAACGGCTCCTCGGTAAGCCACGTCGCCCCCTGATGGGAGAACAGGTACGGCTCGTAGAAGTGGAACGTGTAGAGCAGCGGCGAAAACCGCGCGAGGGTGCCCGGATCGAGCGCGGTCAGGCCGGCGACGAGACTGCCGCAGGATCCCGTCGCCACCAGGGTCAGCGCCGGTGCCGCCGCCCGGGCCGCCTCGAGGAGCCTGTCCTGGACCCGATTCCAGGCGAGCGCGCCGCAGGCCTGCGGCGGCTCGTTCACCGGTTCCAGGGCCACTTGGCCGGCATCCTTCCGGGCACACAGGCGCGCGAGGGCGCCGACGAGGTCGCGATAGGCGGAGAACAGCGGCGCCCGGTCTGAACCGTAGAACGCGTCGGGCGTGTAATGGTGAGTCGCGGCATTGGCCTGGACATTGACCACGACGCGCAGCCCGGCCGCCAGGATCGCATCGATGGCGGCAGAGAGCGCATCGAACAGTTCGGTGCGCCGGGTGCCCGTGAAGGCCACGAAGGGTCCGGGATCGAGGGGCAGTCGCACGAAGTCGAAGCCGAGATCGGCGAGCTGCCCCAGGTCGCGGGGCGTGGGTATCGGCCGGCCGGCCTGGAAGGGCGGCCAGGCATAGTCGGTCCGCGGAGGCGGGTATTCGGTGGTCAGCGAGAACCACGGCCACAGGGCGATGCCCCGACGCAACGCGATCGGCGCAGGCGTCGCTCGGACGGGTCGCGCCCCCGCCGCTGCGAGGGCACCGACGAGCAGCGAGCGCCGGCTTGGGCCTACCATTCCGGACCGGCTGCGGCGCCGACGAGAACGGCGCCGGGTTCGGCGGCCGAGACGTCCGGCGCCGGCGGGTAGCCGCCGACCCGGCGCAGCGTGTCCTCATAGGAGGCCAGCACGTCGTCCCAGCGGAACCGCTCGGCGCGCCGCCGTGCGGCCTTGCGGGCCGCCGCGACCGCGGCCTCGTCGGCGAGGACATGCGCGATCGCTGCGGCGCAGCTGTCCCGATCCGAGAAGTAGAACTGATCGTCGCCGGCCGTGCCCCGGTTGAACGGATTGTCGTGGGCGATCACGGCGTTGCCTGCCCACAGCGCCTCGACCAGCGACGGGTTGGTGCCGCCCACGGTGTGACCGTGGAGATAGGCCCGCGCATGAACCCGAAGGGCCTGAACCTGCTCGGGCTCATAGATGGCGCCGGGGAACAGCACCTCGGGCGAGGCGGCATCCTCCACGGCGCGATGGTACGGGTTGCCGACATTCAGCGTGCCGAGGACGACCAGCCGCATGCCCCGGGCGCGGCGTGAGAACGCCTCGACGAGCGTCAGGATGTTGTTGTCCGGCTCGATGCGAGCGATCGAAACGAGGTAGCGATCGGGCTCGAGCCCGAGGGGCGGCGGTCCGGTTTCGGCCGGAGGGTCGCCGCCATACGGAATGGTCGTGATGGCCGCGCGCGGCCGGCGTCGGGCGAGATGGTCGGCGATCCCGGGATGGTCGGCCACCAACCGCTGCGAGGACCACGCGGCGATCCACTCGCTGACATAGAAGAAGGCGCGGACGGGCAGCGACCATTTCGGACGGCGCCACTCGATGCCGTCCATGTTCGTCACGATCCGTCCGCCGCGCGCCCGCAGGTAGGGCAGGAACACCGCACCGTTGTACCCGAGCACCAGGCACACGCCGCCGCGTGTCGCCGCATCGTGCGTGCAGATGGCGTCGAAGGCGAGAGTCGCGGCAGGGCCGCTCAGGCCGGTCTCCACGGTGATCAGTTCGACGCCGTTCCAGAGGCGAGTCGAAATGCGCTCCCGCACCGTGTCGACGTCTCGCTGACAGTACACCCCGACCTGCCATCCGCGACCGGCCAAGAACAGCGCCAGACGTTCGGCAAAAGTCTCGAAGCCGCCATGCGCAGCCGGAATTCCGCGCGTGCCAAGAATAAGTAGTTTCGGTGCGCGGTCAGCCATGGACCTTCCTTCCCAATTAAGGGCCCCTATTGTAAAGCCCGAGGATACAGTCACGGCGCCCTGCTATTACAACCGCTAGTTGCTGTAAAAATTCAGAAATAGACTTATGGTTGATAGCCCAGGATTCAAGTCGTGTCGCGTCAGCGACGACGATCGCGCCCTCGCAGCCGCCATGCGCGCGGAGGGCGACGCCACGTCGCGTCTGCGGATCACCTGCGTCCATCAGGGCTTCGAGTTGTACGGCTCGGATCGCTGCTTCATCGAGACCGTCCGGACCATCCGGGCCGCCCATCCCACCGCGCGGATCGACGTGGTGCTCCCGCGGCACGGTCCGATCGTCGCCGGGCTGGAGCCGTTCGCCAACGACATCGTCATCGCACCGCTCTGGATCCTGCGGCGCAAGAATCTGGCGCGACTCGCAACTCTGGGTCTGTTGACGCTGCCCATCGCCATAATCCGTGCGTTGCGTCGCATCCGCGCGAGCGACCTCGTCTACATCAACACCACCGTGGTGGCCGACTATCTGTTGGCCGCCCGGCTCGCGCCCGGCCGGAGCATCGTGCACGTCCACGAGATCCCCGAAGGCGTTGTGCTGAAGGTCCTGCGTGGTCTGATCCGCTGGAGCGGCGCCAACGTGGTGTTCAACTCGCGGGCCACCGAGCGAACCTACGCCCTGCCCCACGGGACCACAGCCCGCGTCGTCTATAACGGCATCGCCGGTCCGGCGGAGCCGAACCGGCCTGCGTATGACGGGTCTCGGCCGCTTCGGGTGCTGATGCTCGGGCGGATCAGCCGGATCAAGGGACAGGACGTCCTCGTGGAGGCCCTCGCCTCGCTGCCCGAACCCGTGCGCCAGCGGATCCAGGTGCGCATCGTCGGCAGCGCCTTCGAGGATGACGCCCGCGAGCAGGCCCTGGTGAAGCGGATCGCCGAGGCGGGTCTCGCCGATCAGGTCACCCTCGCGCCGTTCGTCGCCGATCCCGCGGCGCTCTACCGCTGGGCCGACGTGGTCACGATGCCGTCGCAGCGACCGGAATCCCTCGGCCGCGTGGCGATCGAGGCGATGTCCTACGGCGTTCCGCCGCTCGTCACCGCCATCGGCGGCCTTCCGGAGGTGGTGGAGGCCGGGAAGACCGGTTGGATCGTTCCGTCGGGCGGCCCGGAGCCGATCGCCGCCGTGCTGGCGGATCTGGTCGCTGACCCGGCGCGCTGGCGCGATTTCGGCCGTGCGGCGCGGGCACGCTACGAGAGCCTGTTCTCCGAAGCCTCGGCGGCCGAGGGTATCGAGGCGATCGTCCGGACGACGCTGCGCCGCCCGCGGGCGACGGATGCCGCGCGCGCCGCGGACGTTCCGGCCCGCCCGGCAGCTTAGAGCCGGCGTCCTCGCATTCGCCTCGGTTCCGATCCGGCGACGGAGCCGGTCGTGGGACCGGGCTCGCCCTCAGCGATCGGGGCCGAGCGCCGCAGCCGCGCGGGGCGGGGCGAGGCGGACCATACGGCAACTGACGGTCGTCCACCGCTTCGCGGATTCGCCCCGAGGCCTCGAAGGCCCGCTGGACACGACGGGGATTCGGCGCGCAGTGCGGCAGTCACCCTGTGGACGATCGGCGGCGCAAGGATGCAATGCGACCGCGCCTGATCGATGAGCGTGCAGCGCGGACAACCCTGCCTGGGCAGGACGAGGAGCGACATGGCAGCCAAGCTCGCAGTTCAGGAGACTGCGGATGCCCTGGACTGGGACAGACGGATTTGGGCTTGCCCGGGCGCCAACATCTATTGCGGCAGTCCCTGGGGCGCCTACAAGGCGCGGCGCGGATTGGCGGTGCGGCGCGCGGTGGTGACCGGCGACGGCGCGGATCTCGCCTTCATCCAGTGGCAGACCCGTCGCAAGGGGCCGGCGCGGTTCATCCACGTCCAAGGCGGCCCCTTGCTGACCCAGGCGGGGACACACCGCGCGGAGGCGGTGTTCGCGGCGTTCATCGATCACCTCGCCCTCGGTCGGCTCGACATCCTCGCCATCGACTACGAGCAGTTCGAGACACGGGATGCGACGCTGGCTCTCCTGATGCACGGCTTCACCCCGGTGATCGGCGCGCACGATCACACTCTCGAACTCGACCTGACGCAGGATCTCGACGCCATCCAGGCCGGTATGGAGCAGCGCTGGCGCAAGGCCCTGCGCAAGGCGGAGCGCAACACCGAGGTCACGACGCATTTCCTGACAGACCGAGCCGAGCGCCTGTCGGCCTTCGACGATTTCACCGCGATGTTCGCGGCCCTGCGGGAGCGCAAGGGTTTCGCCACGACGCTGCAGCCGAAGGCCTACCGGGACATCGCGGCTGAGGACGAGCACCTGCTCTTCCTCGACGTCCGCGAGAAGGGAGAGCGCATCCTCGTGCGCATCGCGCATCTGTCGGACACGCGCTGCACGGATTTCTACACGGCCTCGAACGCGCGGGCCCGGGCGACGGGCGCCGCCACCCTCGCCGTCTGGCGCTTCGTGGAACGAGCGAAGGCGGAAGGCTGCCGCGTCTTCGATTTCGGCGGCATCGATCCGGCTGTGAACCGTCCCGTCTTCGACTTCAAGCGCGGCCTGTGCACCCACGTCGTCCAGCACAACCCGCTCTGGATCTACAGCAAGACGCCCGCGCTGCGGAAACTGGCGCCCGTCCTGCTCTCCCTCCGCTGAGCGCCGCCGCCGCGCCCTTCACAGGACGCCGACGGGCCGCGCCGGCCTCGGATGCCGGGCCAGCGTCCGAAAGGCCGAGACCGACCAGACCAGCGTGGCCACCTCGGAGGACAGCAGGCCGACGAGCGCCGTGGCGGGAGGCATCAGCAACAGCAGGATCGGCACCATCACGGCCATGCCGAGGGCGGCGCTCGCCACCGCACCCGCCGTGATGGTCCGGAACGCCGCGGAGGCCTCCAGATAGGCCCGCGGGATCGCGTAGAGCAGCGACACGGTCACCACCGCCCAGACGCCGAGCCCGATCCAGCCCATCGGCTGATCGGCGAACCGCCCCTTGAATAGGATGTCCTCGATCAGCGGCAGGGCGGCCGCCATCAGCGCTCCATAGGCGAGACAGGCGCTGCCGAGCAGGATCCCGTTGCGGATGACGAGCCGGCGTGCGGCGTCGACCTGCCCGGCCGCGAGCAGCCGGCTGATCTCCGGCAGGATCATGTTCAGCAGCGCGCTCGCCGGGATGCGCAGCGGCGCATAGAGCACGATCGTGGCGGCGATCGGCGCATAGGCGGCAGGCCCGGCCAGGAGCGCCAGCAGCAGGGTCAGCCCCTGCCCCTGCACGGTTAGGCTGGTGACGCCGGCCAGAGACCAAGCGAGGGTCCGCCAGATCGCCCGGTAGCGCGCCCGTGCCCGCGCGTGGAGGGAGAAGCGGATCCGCTCGCGGAGTGCCCCGTACGCCACGGCGATCGCGATCGCGTGGGCGAGTGCGATCGCCGCGAAGGCCCGATCCAGGAGCGCCGTGCCCTCGCCGTTCAGCCACCGCGCGACCAGGAGACCGCCGCAGACCGCGTAGACCAGATCGCTCAGGCCGGCGATCCTGGGACGGCCGCGGGCGAGAAGCACGATCCGCAGATAGCTCCGGAAGGCGTAGAGGCCCACGAAGGCTCCCGCCGCGAGCGCGCCGAGGCCGATCACCGGGATCAGCACCAAGCCGACGCCTGTCGCCATGACGCCCGAGACGAGCACCGCCCCCGAGCCGAACATCACGTCGTAGCCGAGCGCCGCGGGCCGCCCCAGGCTCCGGGCGACGTGGATCGTCGCCGGGACCGCGACCAGGGCCCGGATATAGGTGATGCCGACCGCACCGACCGCGAAGACGATGGCGAACAAGCCGTAATCGTGCGCGCCGAGTTCGCGCACCAGCAGGATGTTCAGGAGGAAGTGGAACAGGCTCTGGATCAGTTCGCCTGACAGGATCACGGCGAACCGCCCGGAGAGGACGGCGCGCATCGGTCCGGGCAGGCGGCGACGGCCGGGACCCGGGATCCGGAGCCAATCACCGGGACGCGGCATCGAATCGGGCATGTGGGTGTGGACAGTCTCCGTATGGGCGCGCCGACGGTGTTCCGGCACCGTCATCGAGAGCCGGCCGGTGGCGCAGCATCCGCATTCCTCCGGCTCTATGCCTGCGTCGAAGGATCCGCGCCCGATCGGTCTCAGATGACGCCCTGGCACGCGGCGCGCAGTGCGGCAATGCAGCGCGTGAGATCGTCGTCGTTCGCCCAGACATGCGGGCTGATGCGCAGGGCGCCGGAGCGCTCGCTGACGAAGACCTTGTCCTGGTGCAGGCGCCCGACGAGATCGGTCGGCATCCCCGCAGGCGGCCGCAATCCCAGGATGTGCGGTGCCCGCAAGGCCGCCGGCATCGGCGTCAGGCCGAACGCGGCGACCCCGTCCGCCAAGCGGTCTGTCAGCCCGCGCAGGCGGGCGGCGATGGCCGGCACGCGCCATTCGGCGATCAGCTCCAACCCGGCTACGGCCATGGACAACGCCACCGGATCGTAGAGTTCGCCCCGGTCGTAGCGGCGTGCGCCGACGGCCGGCGGCCGGTTCCCGACATTCTCCTCGATGGCCGCCCCGTCCTGCCGGTGCGGCGCCGCGTACAGGAAGGCGAGGCCATAGGGACCGAGGGTCCATTTGTAGGTGGGGAAGGCCAGGAAATCGGGGCGCCACCGGGCGACGCTCACAGGAACGGCGCCCACGGCCTGCGTCGCGTCGATCACCAGGGCCGCGCCCGCCGCATGGACCAGGGGGGCGAGACGGTCGAGGTCGATCAGGCTGCCATCGGTCCAGTGCAGCGGGGTCAGGGTGGCGAGGGCGAGCGGCGCGGCGCCCGGCCGCGTGATCGCGGCCGCGACGGCTTCGGTCCAGTCCCCGTCCGAAGGGCGCGGGATCTCCTCAACCACGAGGCCCTGTCGCTCGGCCAGGCGGTCGAAGGCGAATCGCAGGGACGGAAACTCGTCGGCCACGCGCAGCAGGCGCCCGCCCGGTCTCAAAGTCAGGTTGTGCGCGGCCACCGCCATGGCATGGCTGACCGCGCCGACGATCGCGATATCGTCCGCGCCGGCCCCGATCAGCCGGGCGGCCGCTGCGCGCGCCCGCTCGGCCCAAGCCGGGACCACCGCGCGGGGATGGTCCCAGGGTCGGCTCTTGACCAGAATTCCCGCTTCGCCCGCCTCGCGCACGCCCCGCGGAAGCGGCGACCACGCCGCCGCGTCGAGATAGCAGATGTCGGCAGGCATCTCGAACAGGTGGCGCTGGCAGGGAAGCGCGAGAGAGACGGATTCGGGAAACGCCATGATGCGCGGGAGCCTAGAGGATCTGACCTGTCGGGACCAAGGCCCGGGCTTGATCGCGCGGCGCCGATGCCGCAAGGCGACTCGTCCCAGCCCGCGAGGCCGCCTGTGCCGACCCGCCCGCCCCCGTCTGAGCCCGCAGCGCCATGGGCCGCCTGAGCCCCGACTGCTTCGACGCCGCACCCGCGCCGATGCGGGTCGCCGACGCGGTGGCGCTGATCCGGGCGCGGCTTCCGGTCCTGTCCGGAATCGAGACGGTTCCGCTCGCGGGTGCGGATGGCCGGGTCCTCGCGGAGGACCTGATCGCGCCGCTCGATCTGCCCCCCTTCGACAACGCCGCGGTGGACGGCTACGCCCTGCGGGCCGGCGATCTCGCGGTCGAGGGCGAAACGCGCCTGCCCATCGGCGGACGCGTGCCGGCCGGCCATCCGGCCGCCGATCCGGATCCGGGCGCGGTGGTTCGGATCTTCACCGGGGCGCCGATGCCTCCGGGGACCGACACCGTCGCCATGCAGGAGGACGTGCGGATCGAGGGCGGCACCGTTGTCCTGCCCGAGGGCCTGCTGCCGGGCTCCAACCGGCGGCGGGCCGGCGAGGACGTCGCCCGCGGCAGCATCGTGATCCGCGCCGGGACCCGCCTCGGGCCGCAGCACGTCGCGCTCGCCGCCGCCTGCGGCCTGCCCGCGCTGCCCCTGCGGAAGCCTCTGACGGTCGCGTTGTTCTCCACCGGTGACGAGCTGACGCCGCCCGGCCAGCCGCTGTCGCCGGCCGGCATTTTCGACGCCAACCGGCCGATGCTCGCCGCGCTCCTGAAACGGCTCGGCGCCAACCCGGTCGATCTCGGCATCCTGCGCGACGAGCCGGGGCCTCTGCGGGCGCGCATCGCGGGCGCCGCCGCGTCCCACGACCTGATCCTGACATCGGGGGGCGTCTCCGTCGGCGAGGAGGATCACGTCCGCGCCGCGGTCGAGGCTTCGGGCGCGCTGACCTTCTGGCGGCTGGCGATCAAGCCCGGTCGCCCGGTGGCACTCGGAACCGTGGCCGGCACGCCCTTCATCGGCCTGCCGGGCAATCCGGCCGCTGCCTACGTGACCGCCCTTGCGGTGCTGCGTCCCCTGGTCCTGCATCTCTCCGGGGCACACGACACGGCGCCCGAGATGGCGGTCCGCAGCGGCTTCGCCCGCGAGAAGCGTCCCGGGCGGCGCGAATATCTGCGCGTCTGCCTGCGCGCCGGCCCGGACGGTCTGCCTGAGGCCGTGCCGGCGCCCGGCGGAGCTCTGTCGGGCCTTGCGGGAAGCGACGGGCTGGTCGAACTCGCCGAGGATCTGACCGCGATCCGCGTGGGCGACGCCCTGCCCTATCGGCCGCACGGGGCGTTCGGCGGAGACACCCGCTGAGCTGTTGTTCTGGTCCGCGAGGCTGTAGAGCCTCGGGACAAACCGCTACGACCCGACCGAGACCCCGTGACCCTTCTCGCCGATCGCGCCCCCGCCAAGGTCAACCTGACGCTCCACGTCCTCGGCCGCCGCGTCGGCGACGGCTACCACGTGCTTGAGAGCCTCGTCGCCTTCGCGGGGACTGCCGACCGCCTGACGCTGGATCCCGCTGCCCCGCTGGGCCTGACCGTCAGCGGGCCCACCGCCGGCCCGGCCGGTCCCACGGACGACAACCTCGTCCTCCGGGCCGCCCGGGGCCTCGCCGCGCGGGTCCCGGGGCTGCGCGTGGGCGCTTTCCATCTGGTGAAGCGCCTGCCGGTCGCGGCGGGGATCGGCGGCGGCTCCTCCGACGCCGCCGCGGCCCTGCGGCTGCTGGCGCGCCTCAACGGGCTGTCCCTCGACCACGAGGCCGTCGGCGCGGTGGCGCGCGAGACCGGCGCCGACGTGCCGGTCTGCCTCGTCCCGCGGGCCCGGATGATGCGCGGTGCCGGGGAGGAGATCGGCCCGGCCCTCGGCCTCGCGCCGCTGCCGGCGGTGCTGATCAATCCCGGCGTCCCGGTGCCCACCGCACCGGTCTTCAAGGCGCTGGGCCTCGCCGCCGGCCAGGATCTCCCGGGCGCGCCGCATCCGACGATCCCGCAAGACATGGCGACCGGCGCGCTGCTGGAAGCCCTGGCCGGGGCCCGCAACGATCTGGAGGCGCCGGCTCTGACCGTGGCGCCGGTGATCGGCGACGCGCTCAAGGCCCTCCGCGGCCAGGGCTGCCGCCTCGCGCGGATGTCGGGCTCGGGTGCGACCGTGTTCGCGCTGTTCGCCGACCGTCGCGCGGCCGTGCGGGCCGCCGCAGCCCTGCGCACCGCCCACCCTGCATGGTGGGTCGCACCGACCTTCCTGCGCTGAGCCAACCCGCGGCAGGGGTTCAGGCCGGCTCCGCCGCGTAGACCGTCACGACCCCGTTCCCCTCCGGCACCATCACGCGCCAGCGGCTTGCCCGCGGCAGGTCGCCGGGATCCATCGCGCTGACCCGGCCGCTCCCGACATCGAAGGCGGCCAGCCGGCCGTCCCTGTCGCAGCCGCACAGATACGCGCGGCCGTCACCGAGATGGAGCGCAGCCGGAGCGAGGGCGGCGTGGCCGAATGCGATGTTCGCGAGGGCACCGCTGGGCGCCAGGAAAGCGCCCCGCAGCGCCAACACGTCGGTGTCGGGGGCGATCTCAGAGACGATCCGCAGGTGGCCGTCGGCCTCGTGACGCCGGTTCAGCAGCAGGGCCTCCCGCCGTCCGTCACGCAGGACGACGAGGGCGAGATCAGGCCCGTCCGGGCCGGCGATCAGGTAGCAGCTGCCCGGCCCGAGCTGGTCGAGGCGGGTGGTCCGGCCGGGAAGGCGCGGCTCCATGGTCATGCCTCCATCCGTGCGCGCCGCTCACCCCGCCCCTTCCGGTAGAACGCGCGGCGCTCGGCTTCGGCCCGCACCACGGTGGCGCGCACCTGAAGCAGATCCTTGCGGGTCAGGAGCCCGACGAGGCTGCCGGTCTGCGGATCGGTGACCGGCAGGCGGCCCTGCCCGGCCGACAGCATCACGTCGAGGGCGTGCGAGACCACGTCGCCCGGATGGACGACGGCCAGATCGGCATCCGAGACGCGCTCGCCGAGGGTGCCCGCCTCCGTCTCACCCTCGCGCTCTTCGAGGGTCCAGCGCAGGGCGTCGTTGCGGGAGACGAGGCCCACCGGCCGGCCCGCGCCGTCGACCACCGGGTAGGCGTGGTGGAGGCCGGTCTCGATGGCGGCGAGGGCTTCGGCCAGGGGCAGGTCCGCGTCCAGGGTCTCGACGGTGCGGGTCATCACCGCCTCGACCCGGGCCAGATCGTAGGGATCGATCCCGTATTCCCGGGTGACGTGCTGCCCGCGCCGGGCGATCTTCTCGGTCAGGATCGAGCGCTTGAGGAGGAGCACGGTCACCGCGTAGGCCGCCATGGTGGCGGCGAGCAGGGGCGCCAGGGCGGCGACGTCGCCGGTCACCTCGACGGCGAAGACGACGCCCGTGAGCGGCGCCGGCAGCGTGCCGCCGAGCATCGCCGCCATGCCGAGCAGCGCCCAGAAGCCGTGGGCGCCGGGCAGGAGCAGGCCGATCAGCCAGCCGACGGCGCCGCCAAGGATCAGCAGCGGCGCGAGCACGCCTCCGGACGTGCCCGACGACAGGGCGGCGAGCCAGATCACCGCCTTCACCCCCAGGATCAGCACCACGGCGCTCGCCAGCATGTGGCCGGAGAGCAGGTCGTGGATCACGTCGTAGCCGACGCCGAGCGCCCGGGGCTCCGCGAGGCCGCCCAGGCCGACCACGACGGCGCCGAGGGCGGGCCACCACATCCAGTGGAGGGGAAGCCGCCCGAACCCGTCCTCCAGCGCGTAGAGCGCCCGGGTCAGCGCGCCGGAGATCAGGCCGCAGGCGACGCCGAGCAGCGCGCAGGCGGGAAGCCCCCACCAGGGCAGGGCCGGATTGTCGGCGAAGGGAAACAGCGGGCCGGCGCCGAACAGGGCCGGCCGCCAGCAGGCCGCCGTGACCGCCCCGACGGTCACCGGGACGAGGCTCCGCGGCCGCCACTCGAACAGCAGGACTTCGACGGCGAGCAGCACGGCCGCCACGGGCGTCCCGAAGATGGCGGTCATGCCCGCCGCCGCGCCCGCCACCAGCAGGGTCTTCCGCTCGGCGGCGCTGAGATGGAAGAACTGGGCGAAGAGCGAGCCGACCGCGCCGCCCGTCACGATGATCGGCCCCTCGGCGCCGAACGGGCCGCCGGTGCCGATCGCCACCGCCGAGGAGAGCGGCTTGAGCACGGCCACCTTGGGCGACATCCGGCTCCCGCCGATCAGGATCGCCTCCATCGCCTCCGGGATCCCGTGGCCGCGAATCTTCTCCGAGCCGTAGCGCGCCATGGCGCCGACGATCAGCGCCCCGATCACCGGGATCGCCACCATCCAGGGCCCCGGCGTCGCGCCGGCCAGGGAGGTCAGAGCGGTATCGAAGCGGCCATACCACGCGAGATTGGTCACAAGGCCGATGAGCGTGAGCAGGATCCAGGCGGTGCCGCTCGCGGCCGTGCCGGTGACGACAGCCATGCCGGCCAGCGTCAGGACCCGCCGATCAGCACTGAAATCCCGCAGCGCACGGCGCAACGGCCTGGCACCCCCGCGCTCCCCTTCCGTCCCGCCGATCATCCAGGCCTCCTTTCCTCACGACCGCATTTATGTCGTGATCCGATATAATCCACAACGGCACGGTCGTGGCGAGGCTGCACAAGCCTGTCGATCCGGGGCATCGTCGGCGGATCACAGGCCCCATCACGGAGGCGATCATGGACACCGACGCGTCCGGGACGGAGGCGCTGTCGCGGGAGCAATATGCGGCGCTCGCGGATTTCCGGTTCCGGCTCCGCCGCTTCCTGGCGTTCAGCGAGGCCGCGGCGGCCCGGGCGGGGCTGCCGCCGCAGCAGCATCAGGCCCTGCTGACCCTGGCAGGCCATGTCGGACGCGCGCCCGCCACGGTCGGCCTTCTGGCCGAGCAGCTGCTGATCGCCCCGCACAGCGCGGCCGAACTGGTGTCCCGCATGGTGGAGGCCGGTCTGCTGACCAAGACACGCGCCGTGGAGGACCGGCGGCGGAGCGCGTTGTCGCTCACCCCCCGTGCCGAGGGCCTCCTGCAAAGCTTGACGGCCGCGCATCTGGACGAGCTGCGCAACCTCGCCCCCGCCCTCACCGACGCCCTCGGACCCGCGACGCGCTGACGCGACCGGCGGCCGATGGGTCGTTCAATCGCAGGGGACCGGCATCACCGACCCGCCTGCGGGGACGGAGCGCGAGGGATACCTTCGCGGCGGGCCGCGGTCCGATCAGCCCGGGGCGACGCGCTGCCGATCCGATGGTGGGGCGGTCTGGCTGTCGATGCGGGAGCCGTGAGGCCCCGCCTCAGCGCGCCCGCGCCACACAGAACTCGACGGCCCCGAGGAGCGCCGCCTTGACGGGCCCGTCGGGGAAGATGTCGAGGGCGGCCCGGGCCTCTGCGCCGTAATGGTGGGCGCGGGCGACGGTCTCCTCCAGGGCGCCGTGGCGCTGCAGGAGGTCGAGGGCCGTTTCCAGATCGTCGGCGCCGATCTCGCCCTGCTGCAGGGTGCGGCGCCAGAAGCCGCGCTCGCCCTCGCTGGCGCGGCGGTAGGCGAGCACGATCGGCAGGGTGATCTTGCCCTCGCGGAAATCGTCGCCGACGTTCTTGCCGAGCTCCGCCGAGGTGCCCCCGTAATCGAGCACGTCGTCGATCAGCTGGAAGGCGATGCCGAGATTCATCCCGTAGGACCGGGCGGCCGCCTGCTCGGCCTCGGGCCGTCCGGCGAGCACCGGGCCGACCTCGCAGGCGGCGGCGAACAGCTCGGCGGTCTTGCCGCGGATCACCGCGAGGTAGGCGGCCTCGTCGGTCTCCAGGTTCTTGGCGTTGGTGAGCTGCATCACCTCGCCCTCGGCGATCACCGTGGCGGCGGCCGAGAGGATGTCGAGCGACCGCAGGGAGCCGACCTCCACCATCATCCGGAAGGCCTGGCCGAGCAGGAAGTCGCCGACCAGCACGGAGGCCTCGTTGCCCCACTTGATCCGGGCGGCGACGCGGCCGCGGCGCATGTCGCTCTCGTCGACCACGTCGTCGTGGAGGAGCGTCGCGGTGTGCATGAACTCGACGCTGGCGGCGAGCTTCACGTCGCCGTCGGTCGCGCCCGCGTAGCCGCAGAGCTGGGCGCAGGCGAGCGTCAGGATCGGGCGCAGGCGCTTGCCGCCGGAGGCGATCAGGTGGTTGGCGACCTCGGGGATCATCGCCACGTCCGATCCCGTCCGCGACAGGATCGTGGTGTTGACCCGCGCCATGCCGTCGGCCACCAGCGCGACGAGGTCGTTGAGCCCCGCCTCCGCCTCGGGCTTCGGATTCTCGATGGAGAGGGCCATACCCAAGATCCGTGACCTCCAGACCGGTCGCCCCTCAGGGGGCGGGCGATCCCTTCGCACGCGCCCCGCGGCGCCGCAACATCGTCGCCGTCCGGATATGGGGTGCCGCCAGCGCGGGGCTCACGCGACGAAACCGCCGATCCGAGCCCGCTTCGGAGCGAACACGCGATGATCGAGCTGATCCGGGCCAACGATGTCGTGCTGATCGGGTTCGCCCGATCGGTCCTCGAGGCGGCCGAGATCCCGGTCCTCGTCGCCGACAGCCACATGAGCCTGATGGAGGGATCGATCGGGGTCTTCGGCCAGCGCCTTCTCGTCCCGCGCGACCACGAGGCCCAGGCCCGCCGCCTGCTCACGGATGCCGGCATCGCCCACGAGCTGCGCCAGCCGTGACAGAAGAGGCCGACACCGGCGCCGATTCCTTCCTCGGCGGCCTCCTGCGCCTGCACCAGCCGCCGCGGGGGGCGCATCGCGCCGGGACCGACGCGGTGCTGCTCGCCCGGCTGCTCGCGCCGCAGGCCGGGGAGCGGATCTGCGATGTCGGCGCCGGGACCGGTGCCGTCGGTCTCGCCTGCGCGGCCCTGGCGCCGGGCCTCCGGCCGACGCTGGTCGAGCGCGACCCGGTGCTCGCCGGGCAGGCCCGCGCCAACGCGGCCCTCAACGGCATCGACGCGCAGGTTCTGATGGCCGACGTCCTGGCACCCGCGGCGGAACGCCGCGCCGCCGGCCTGGTGCCGGACAGTTTCGACGTCGTGCTCACCAACCCGCCGTTCTTCGCACCCGGCAGCCACCGCGCCTCGCCGCATCCGGGCCGCGCCGCCGCCCACACCTTCGCGGGCGGGGATCTCGAGACCTGGATCCGGACCTGCACGGCGATCCTGCGGCCCGGCGGCCGCCTCGGCCTGATCCACCGGGCGGACGCCCTTCCGGCCTGCCTCGACGCCCTCAAGGGCCGCTACGGCGGGCTGGCGATCCGCCCGGTCCATCCCCGCGGCGACGCGCCCGCGATCCGTGTGCTGATCGCCGCGGTCCGCGGCAGCCGCGCCGCCGCGAGCCTGCGCCCGCCCCTCGTGCTGCACGGTTCCGACGGCACCTTCACGGCCGAGGCCGAGGCGCTCCATCGCGGCGCGCCCTGGCCATCGCTCTGAGCCGTCAGCTTACGCCGCCAGCGCGGCGGGCTCGGCATCACGGATGCCGAGGAACCGCTCGACCTCCGGAAGATCCGGGAAGGCGAGGAATTCCGGACGCAGCGGCTCGGGCAGGCCCTCGAAGTTGAGGCCCGGGAACGTGTCGGGATGCGGGTAGAGCTGCCAGGCCGCGCCGGGCTCGACCGGGGGGAAGAGGATCGCGACCTTCTCGGCGCCGAGGCGCACGATCCGCGTCGGGCTGTAGGACAGCGTCTCGATGCTCCAGCCGTGGTGGGAATCCCGGCGGGCCTTCATGGTGCGGCGGCTCGTCGCGCGATGCATGGCGGTCTCCTTCGGTGGGGTGGAAGCGGGATCAGGCGGCGCTGCGGCGTCCGGCGCGCTGCGGCCAGCCGAGCGCCACGAGGCGGGCCTTGGCGTAGTCGCGCACCTCGTCGCGGGTGCCGGGCGGCATCGTCGCCAAGACGGCCTGGGTGGCGCCGTCCAGCATCAGGTCGGTGACCGCGTTGATCGTCGCGGCCTCGTCGATGCGGCGCTTGAGGTCGCCCTCGGCCTCGGTGACCTCGTCGAAGGCGGGCGCCTCCTCGAAATCCTCGTCGACGGCGCGGACCGGGATCTGGTGGGCGCGGAACTCGTCGGCCTCCTCCTCCGAGTAGACGAGACCGTGCAGCTCGATGAGCTTGAGGATGACGCGGTCCTTCCCGCGCTTCTCGGCCATGGCGTAGACGTAGGCCGCCTGCTTGCCGGAGACGCGGTAGTTCACGTTGACCAGCGCCTCGCCCATCGACCACTCGACCCGCTCGGTCCCGGGCTTCGCGCCGGGCAGGCGGCCGGTCACCAGGATCACGGCCTCGTCGCGTTCGGCCCGGATGACGGTCGGCGGCTCGAACACGATGCCGGCCTGGGCGGCGATGCGCTCCAGGGTCTTGTGGTAGATGACGGCGGTCCCCTGAACGCGCCAGACATTGCCCCCGAAGGGCTCGCCGTAGCGGACGAGGATGTCGGCGATCTGCTTGTCGGCGGTTCGCATGAGGCGCTCGTTCCGTCAGGAGGGAGGCGGGTCGTCCACAGCTTTTCTCGGGGACGCTCTTTCGTTCTCTTTTTGTTCACGTCTATATGCGCAATCTGCCCGCGATGCGCAAGGCTCGGACGCCAAAACCTGCGGTTGCGGACCTGCGTCATCGTCCCCGCGCGCCGGTGGCGCCCGGGGCATGGCCCGGGACGCCTCGAACAGGCGCGGTCACAGGAAGCTCGAGATAGCGATACTTTCCAGACCGGCGAACGCTGGGAGGCTTAGACGCGTGTGGGCGTAGCGCGGATCCCCTCTCCCGCACGGGAGAGGGGGCGCGTCGCGGATGTCCCAAGAAGACGGTTGGGTGTCGACGCGATCGTCCAGGAGCGCGTCGGCTCCGACGCCCCGTCAGCGTTGGCACCGTCTGCGACCACATTCCGGCGACCCCGCCGCCTGCGCCGCCGTCCCGCATTGTTGCTGCACCGCACCCTAGGCTAGACCGCTTCCACGATGTCCGAGACAGCTGCCGCGATGACGCCTTCCCTCTGGACCCGCCTGTCGAATCCCAGCCATTTCATGCGCTGGTCGGGCGCGCTGGTGCCGTGGCTCACGGCCCTGTCGCTCGCCGTCCTGGCCCTGGGGCTGTACCAGACCTTCTTCGTGGTGCCGCCCGACTACCAGCAGGGCGAGACCGTGCGGATCATGTACATCCACGTCCCGGCGGCGTGGCTCGGCGTGTTCTTCTACGGGGCCATGAGCGTGTCGGCGATCGGCACCCTGGTCTGGCGCCACCCGCTGGCCGACGTCGCCCAGCGGGCGGCGGCGCCGATCGGGGCGGCCTTCACGCTGATCTGCCTCGTGACCGGCTCCCTGTGGGGCAAGCCCATGTGGGGCACCTACTGGGTCTGGGATGCCCGCCTGACCTCCATGCTCATTCTGCTGCTGATCTATTGCGGCATCATCGCCCTGTGGCGCACGCTGGAGGATCCGAACCGTGCCGCGCGCGCGGTGGCGATCCTGACCCTGGTCGGGGCCGTGAACCTGCCGATCATCAAGTTCTCTGTGAACTGGTGGTCGACCCTCCACCAGCCGGCCTCGATCCTGCGCATGGGCGGCTCGACCATCGATCCCTCGATGCTCTACCCGCTGCTGGTCATGATCGGCGCCGCGACCCTGGGGGGGACCACCCTGCATCTCTACACGATGCGCACCGAGATCATGCGTCGCCGGGTGCGGACGTTGACGATCCGCGAGGCCGAGCGCCTCGACCGCGCCCAGCCGCACATCACTCCGACACCGGCCGCGATGCCGGTCGGCCAACCGGTCTAGGGGGCCGCAATGGATCTCGGGTCTCACGGCGGCTTCATCCTGCTCGCCTACGCCTTCACCGCCTTCGTGATGGTCGCCCTGGTCGGCAACGCCCTGCGCGATCGCCGGACGCAGCTGCGTGCCCTGAAGGGCTTCGGCGAGGATCGGCGATGACCGCGCCCCTCGACGAGGCGACCGGGCGGCCGCCGCCGGTCCGCCGCTCGCTGCTGCTGATCGTGCCGGCCCTCGCCTTCGCGGCACTCGCCGCCGTGCTGTTCCTGCGCCTGCGCTCCGGCGCCGATCCGGCGGCCCTGCCCTCCGCGATGATCGGCAAGCCGGTGCCGCAGTTCGATCTGCCCGCTGTGCCGGGGCTGACCGCCGGGGGCGCGCCCGTGCCCGGCCTGTCGAGCGCGGATCTGAAGGGCCAGATCACGGTGCTCAACGTCTTCGCCTCCTGGTGCGCGCCCTGCCAGGTGGAGCACCCGATGCTGATGCGCCTGGCGAAGGAGCCCGGCATCCGGCTCGTGGGCATCGACTACAAGGAGCCGAGCCCCGAGGCTGGCCAGCGCTTCCTGGCCCGGCACGGGGTCCCGTTCAGCGCGGTGGGGGCCGATGCCGGCGGGCGGGCGGCGATCGATTTCGGCGTCTACGGCGTGCCCGAAACCTTCATCATCGGGCCGGACGGCATCATCCGCGACAAGCTCGTCGGCATCCTCACGCCTGAGAATTTCGCGAGCGTGCTCACGCGAATCCGCGCCGCCGGCAAGGTCGCGGCGGCGCAGTAGACCCTAGATTTCGGGCTGCGGGGTCTTGCGCTCGTAGCGGGTCAGCAGCGGCGTCTGCGCCAGGGCGAACAGCACGGTGATCGGCATGATGCCGAACACCTTGAAGTTCACCCAGAAATCCTCCGTCTGCGTCCGCCACACCAGCTCGTTGAGCGCCGCCAGCACGAAGAAGAACACGCCCCAGCGGAAGGTGAGCTTGCGCCAGCCCTCCTCGGTGAGGCTGAACATCGAATCGAGCACCACCGAGAGCAGCGAGCGCCCGAACAGGAGGCCGCCGAGCAGAACGGTGCCGAACAGGGCGTTCACGATGGTCGGCTTGACCATGATGAAGGTCTTGTCCTGCAGCGCCAGGGTCAGGCCGCCGAACACCACCACCACCACGCCGGACACGAGCGGCATGATCGGCAGGCGGCGCACCATGACGTAGTGGATCGCCAGCGCCACCACGGTCGCCGCGATGAACACGCCCGTGGCCACGAACAGCTTCTGGTCCGGGGCGACGCCGAACTTCTCGGAATACGCGTTGCCAAGGAAGAACAGCACCAGCGGGCCGAGTTCCAGCGCCAGCTTCACGAGCGGCGGCAGGTGGCGGTGCGGGGGGACGGATTCGATCTGCATACGCTCGGTCGGCTCGGCTGCGCCGCTCACGGTGGGCCGGGAGCGTCGAACGGGATTTGCGGGGTGTGTGGTACGCCGAGCGCGCGATGTCCATGACATCGCGCACCAAAGATCGGCGGGCGCCCGCGTCCTAATCCTTCTCCAGCCCGGCGATCGCCCGGGCGAAGTCGCGGGCCGCGAAGGGCTCCAGGTCCTCGACGCCCTCGCCGACGCCGATGAAGTGGACCGGCAGGCCGAACTTCGCCGCCAGCGCCACCAGGATGCCGCCCCGGGCGGTGCCGTCGAGCTTGGTCATCACCAGGCCCGAGACTGGCGCGGCCTGCGAGAACAGCTCCACCTGGCTGAGGGCGTTCTGGCCCACCGTGGCGTCGAGGACGAGGATCGTGGCGTGGGGCGCCTCCGGATCCTGCTTGCGCAGCACGCGGACGATCTTCTCAAGCTCCGCCATCAGGCCGGTCTTGTTCTGGAGCCGGCCGGCGGTGTCGATCAGCAGCACGTCGGTCCCGGCGGCCGAGGCCTGCTTGAGGGCGTCGAAGGCGAGGCCCGCGGCATCTGCCCCCTGCGCGCCGCTCACCACCGGCGTGCCGGTGCGCGCGCCCCAGACCTTGAGCTGGTCGATCGCCGCCGCCCGGAACGTGTCGCCCGCCGCCAGCATCACGGTGCGCCCCTCCGCCCGCAGCTTCGATGCGAGCTTGCCGAGGGTCGTGGTCTTGCCGGCGCCGTTCACGCCGACGGTGAGGATCACGAAGGGCTTCCGGCTCGCGTCGATGGCGAGCGGCACCGCCACGGGCTCCAGCGCCCGCTCGACCTCCGCGGCGAGGATCGCCCGCACCTCGTCCGGCGAGATGCCCTTCTCGTAGCGGCCCTTGCCGACGGCCTCCGAGACCCGCATCGCGGTCTCGAGGCCGAAATCGGCCTGGATCAGCGCGTCCTCCAGGTCCTCCAGGGTGGTGGCGTCGAGCTTGCGCTTGGTGAACAGGCCGGTCACGCGCTCAGAGAGCGCCGACGAGGTCCGCTTCATCCCCGAGGTGAGCCGGCTCCACCAGCCCTTAGCCTCCGGCTCGCGGTCCGGCCCGGCACCCGCGTCGTGGGCCAGGGCAGCGGCGCTGTCGACCGGCTGGATGTCGGGCATCGGCGCGACCACCGGCTCCCGGTTCACGTCACCGGTATCGACCGGGTCGGCCCCGTGCGCGGGGTCGTCGCCGGCGGTGCCGGCCGGCGGACGCTCGGGCTCGCCCGCGACGGGCAGCAGATCGGCGCCCTCGACCACGTCCGGGACCGGCTCCCCGGTCTCCTCGGGCGGCAGCGGAACATGCGCGACGTCCTCCGCGGCGGTGGCGAAGTCCGGCTCACCCTCGGAGGGCGAGGCCGCCTCCGCGGGCAGCTCGGCCTCGGGCTTGTCTTCCGGCTTGTCCTCGGGCTTGTCCTCGGGCGCGGGCTGGCCTTTGCGCCCGAACAGGCGTCCGAACCAGCCGGGCTTCTCCTCGCTCGCCATGAAATCGCGTCCTCGCCCCACCTTGCCCCGCCGACACCGACCCTCTAGCCGATCCGGATGTCCAACGCCTTCGACATAGGCGCGCGCCTCCTCTACCGCGATGCCCTGCTGCTCGTCATCGACAAGCCGGCGGGTTTACCGGTCCATCCGGGTCCCCGCGGCGGCGAGACGCTCACCGATCACCTCGACGCCCTGCGGTTCGGCCTGCCACGCCGCCCGGAGGCCGCGCACCGGCTCGACCGCGACACCTCCGGCTGCCTCGCGCTCGGCCGCCACGCCAAGGCGCTGGCGCGGCTCGGCAAGCTGTTCTCCGGCAGCGGCGTCGACAAGACCTACTGGGCGATCGTGGAGGGCGGCCCCGCCGAGGAGGCCGGCCGCATCGACCTGCCGCTGGCCCGCCGCTCGGACGATCCGCGCTCCTGGTGGATGAAGGCCGACCCGGCGGGCGACCCGTCGCTGACGCACTGGCGGGTGCTCGGCCGCGCCGGGGGGCGGACATGGCTGGAGCTGAAGCCGGTGACCGGCCGCACCCACCAGCTCCGGGTCCATTGCGCCGCCTCCGGCTGGCCGATCCTGGGCGACGCGATCTACGGCGGGGCGCCCCGCGGCAGCGCGCTGCACCTGCACGCGCGGACCCTGTCGATCCCGCTCTATCCGAAGCGCGACGCCATCACGGTGACGGCCCCGCCGCCGACGCACATCGCCGAGGCCGTGGCGCCGCTCGCGGCTCAGGCCGCGATCAGCCGCGCCCCGTCGTGAGACGCGATCGCGACGCTGTGGAACGTGCCGGGGGCAGGCGCGTCTGACAGGCGCACGGCGGTGAAATCCGCGCTCCGCCCGGTGCCGCCGCGCTCCGCCAGCACGGTCAGCCGCCGCCCGACCTGTACGTCGAGGTGCCGCCACAAGGCGTCGGCACCGGCTGCGCGCAGCCGCGCCGCCCGCGCGCGGATCGCGTCCGCCTCCACCGGCGGCATCCGCGCGGCGGGTGTCCCGGGGCGCGGGGAATACGGGAAGACGTGCAGGTGCGTCAGGCCGCATTCCGCCACGAGGTCGAGGGAGCGGGCGAACTGCGCCTCCGTCTCGGTCGGAAACCCCGCGATCAGGTCGGCGCCGAACACCATGTCGGGCCGCAGCCGCCGCACGGTCTCGCAGAAGCGGATCGCGTCGGCGCGCAGGTGCCGGCGCTTCATGCGCTTGAGGATCAGGTCGTCGCCGGCCTGCAGCGACAGGTGCAGGTGCGGCATCAGCCGCTCCTCCTCGGCGATCGCCGCGAGCAGGGCGTCGTCGGCCTCCACGGAATCGATGGAAGAGAGGCGCAGGCGCGGGAGATCGGGCACCGCCCGGAGGATCGACCGCACCAGACCGCCGAGGGACGGCCCGGAGAGATCCCGTCCATAGGCGGTGAGATCCACGCCGGTCAGCACCACTTCCCGCCCGCCCCGGGCCACGAGGGTCTCGACCTGCGCGACCACATCGGGCACCGGCACCGAGCGGGAGACGCCGCGTCCGAACGGGATCACGCAGAAGGTGCAGCGGTGGTCGCAGCCGTTCTGCACGGGCACGAAGGCGCGGGTATGCCCGGCCATGGCCTCGATCCGCGTCGGCTCGGCCATCCGCGCCGCCATGACGGCCCCCGGTCCGGTCGCGGCCGCCGACCAGCCCTCCGGCCGCAGCTTCTCGGCGTTGCCGACGAGGCGCGCGACCTCCGGCATGGCCGCGTAGGCCTCCGTCTCCACCTCGGCGCCGCAGCCTGTGACGACGATCTCGGCGCCGGGCCGTTCGCGGGCGATGCGCCGGATCGCCTTGCGGGCCTGCCGCCCGGCCTCGGCGGTGACCGCGCAGGTGTTGACCACCACCCGGTCGCGGCCGTCCGCGGCCGCATGGGCCCGCAGAGCCTCGGACTCGACGGTGTTGAGGCGGCAGCCGAAGGTGAGGGTCTCGACCGCCATCAGGCCGCGCTGTCGAACAGCTCCGGCGCCAGGGTCCCCTCGGCGACGAGCGCGACCGGACCGGTCATCAGGACATGGTCGTCGGCGCGCCACTCGATGAACAACTCGCCGCCGGGCAGCGCGACCTGGGCCTGCCGGCCGATCATCTTGAGGCGCGAGGCGGCCACCACGGTGGCGCAGGCGGCGGTGCCGCAGGCGAGCGTCAGCCCGGCGCCGCGCTCCCAGACGCGGAGCTTGATCGTCTCGCGGCCCGTCACCTGAGCCACGGAGATGTTGGCGCGCTCCGGGAACAGCGGGTGGTTCTCCAGCATCGGACCGATCCGCGCGAGGTCGAAGGAATCCGGATCCTGCTCCACGAAGAACACCGCGTGCGGGTTGCCCATGTTCACCGCGCCCGGCGAGTGCAGGATCGGATCGTCGATCGGGCCGATCTGCAACTCGATCCGGCGCGTGTCCGGGAAGGGCTCCGACAGGGGAATCTCGTCCCAGGCGAGACGCGGCCGGCCCATATCGACCGTGAAGGCCCGCTCCGAGACGCGGCGCACGCCGAGCACGCCCGCTTCGGTCTCCAGGGTGAGCCGCCCGCCCTCGGCCGGCCGGGCCATGGCCGGATCGTCGAGCATCGCGTAGGCGACGCAGCGCGTGCCGTTTCCGCAGGCGCCCGATTCCGAACCGTCGGTGTTGTAGATCCGCAGGAACGCGTCCGTGCCCGGGCTCACGGGATCGTGTAGCACCATCAGCTGATCGAAGGCCGAGCCGGGATCCTGCGCGATCGCCCGCGCCTCCTCGGGCCGCACCGTCGCGGTGGAGCCGCGCAGGTCCAGCACCACGATCGCGTTGCCGGCGCCGTGCATCTTCAGGAAGCGTCTGTGGGCGAGTGCGCTCATGCGGTCCCGCAGGTCGAGGAGGGGCCGGCTATATCGCAAAAGCGACCGCCCGGCGCGAGGGGTGCAGCAGCGTGGCAGATGCGCCGCACCCGCGGCTCTCGTCCGCGGTGCCCTCGCGGGCCGTCACGTTCGCCACTAGGTTACGCGGCGGGAGCCTGCGCGATCATCCGCGGGCCTCGACCGGAGCGCCCCACGTGATCCGCCTTCGTCCGCTCGTCGCCCTCTCGGCCGCCCTCGTGCTCGCGTCCGGCGGCCCGATCGCCGCGCAGCAGCAGCCTGCGCCGCCGCCCTCCACGGCACCCGCGCCGGCCCAGACGAACCCGCTGCCGACGACGACGGCGCCGAACCCGGTGGCCGATCCGGACAAGAGCGCGGCCCCGGCCCCCCAGCAATCGGTGGCGCCCCCGCCCGCGGGCCAGTCCGCGGTGGGAACGCCTGCGCGTCCGACGCTCATCGAGAAGGCCGGCGAGCCCGGCGACGTCGACGAGGTCACCCTGCCGTCGAAGCCCGCCGCGATCCTGTCGGGTAAGACCAAATGGGAGGAGGCCGTGCCGAACCTGAAGCAGGCCTTCGCGCGGATCGAGGCCGACCTCGCCAAGCTGGGCGTCGCGCCGGCCGGCCGGCCGCTGGCGGTCTTCACCCGAACCGACGATGACGGCTTCGAGTTCGAGGCGATGATCCCGGTGGCGGCCGCGCCGAACCCGGCGCCGGCGGAGACCGACGGGCTGCGCTTCGGCACGACGCCCTCCGGCAAGGCGTTGCGCTTCGCCCACAAGGGTTCCTACGAGTCGATCGACAGCACCTACGAGACCCTGACCGCCTATCTCGATGCCAAGGACATCGTGGTGCAGGACCGGTTCGTCGAGGAATACGCCACCGACCTCAAGGACGGTACCGACGACAACCTCGACGTGAACATCTACGCGCTGGTGAAGTAGGGCCCGGCAGATCGTCCGGCGTCGCGGACCGATCCTGCGCCGGAGAACCGGCCGCAACCGCCGCCTCTCGCCCCTCTGCGGGGAAGGGAGGAGTGTGCGGCACCCGATCGCCCGATCCTGACGCGCATGCGCGGAGATCGGACAGATCGCCGCTGCCCCGCCCCGGCAGGAACAGGGGCGTCGGCTCGCGGATTCGCCCGACATGCCCGCCACCGCCCTCAGAACCGGGACCGTCCCGCCTCCGCGCCGCAAGGCGGCCCCCAACGCCATGGATCCCGCCCTCGCCGAGAAGGCGCTGGCGATCCACGCGCGCCTCTGCCCGGTCTACGGCTGCCCGATCCCGTACTTCCACAGCCTGGATCCGGTCAGCGAACTCGTCTCCTCGCTCCTGTCGCACCGGACGCGCAACGCCGAATCCGGCCGGGCCTTCAAGGCCCTGCGGGCACGCTTCCCGGACTGGGAGGCGGTGATCGACGCGGACGTGCCGGAGATCGAGGCCGCCATCGCGGGGGTGACATGGCCGGAGCTGAAAGCGCCGCGCATCCGCGACGTGATCCGGGCCCTGCGCGACCGGTGCGGAACCCTCGACCTCGCCTTCCTGGCCGACATGGAGGTCGAGGCGGCGCGGGCGTGGCTGCAGGCCATCCCCGGGATCGGGCCGAAGACCAGTGCGGCGGTCCTGTCGTTCTCCACCCTGCGGATGCCGGCGCTGCCGGTGGACAGCCACCATCACCGGGTCGCCCAGCGCCTCGGGCTGATCGGCCCGCGGGTCGATGTCGGCCCGGCGCACGCGATCCTGCGGGGGCAATTGCCCGCGGCGTGGAGCGCGCAGGATCTCTACGACAATCACGAGATCCTGATGCTGCACGGCCAGCAGGTCTGCCACCATCACCGGCCCGCCTGCGGGCGCTGCGTCCTGACCGACCTCTGCCCCAGCGCGAAGCGCCCCGTGCGGGAGCCGTGAGCGCGTCCTTGACCATTCCGGCCTACGGGTGCGAGTAACCCCGCGCCCGGACGGCGCGGAGCCCCGGTCTATCTTTGCTCAGGATCGGCGCCGATGGCCGCGTTCACCGAATTGGTCTTCTCGGGCGTCCAGCCCACCGGCAACCTGCATCTCGGCAACTATCTCGGAGCGGTGAAGCGCTTCGTGGAGATGCAGGACCGCGACGCGCAGTGCCTGTACTGCGTGGTCGACCTGCACGCGATCACCGTCTGGCAGGATCCGGAGGCCTTGCGCGGCCAGATCCGCGAGGTCACGGCCGCCTTCCTCGCCGCCGGCATCGATCCGAAGCGCTCGATCGTGTTCAACCAGAGCCAGGTGCCCCAGCACGCCGAGCTCGCCTGGGTGTTCAACTGCGTCGCCCGCCTCGGCTGGCTGAACCGCATGACCCAGTTCAAGGAGAAGGCCGGCAAGGACCGGGAGAACGCCTCGATCGGCCTGTACGACTACCCGGTGCTGATGGCCGCCGACATCCTGGCCTACCGGGCGACCCACGTGCCCGTGGGCGAGGACCAGAAGCAGCATCTGGAGCTGACACGCGACATCGCGCAGAAGTTCAACACCGACTTCGCAGGCTCGATCGCGGCGCACGGCCACGGCGACGCGTTCTTCCCGATCACGGAACCGCTGATCGGCGGTCCGGCCGCCCGGGTCATGTCGTTGCGCGACGGCACCAAGAAGATGTCGAAGTCGGACCCGTCCGACAACGCCCGGATCAATCTCACGGACGATGCGGACGCCATCGCCCAGAAGATCCGCCGGGCGAAGACCGATCCGGAGCCCCTCCCCTCCGAGGTGGCGGGCCTGAAGGAGCGGCCCGAGGCCGACAACCTCGTGGGGATCTACGCGGCGCTGGCCGGCATCAGCCGCGAGGACGTGCTGCGCGACTTCGGCGGGGCGCAGTTCTCGACCTTCAAGCCGGCGCTCGCCGACCTCGCCGTGACGAGCCTCGCGCCGATCGCCGGGGAGATGCGGCGGCTCACCGCCGATCCCGGCCATATCGACGCCGTGCTGGCCGACGGCTCCGCCCGGGCGGAGACGATCGCGGCGCAGACCCTCGACGCGGTCAAGGACATCGTCGGCTTCGTGCGGCGGGGCCCCAGCCTCCAGGCGGTGCGGTGACAATCCGGGCGCTGGTCTTCGACGTCTTCGGGACGCTCGTCGACTGGCGCTCCGGCGTCGCCCGCGAGGCGGCGCGGCTGCTGGCGCCCGTCGCGCCGAGCCTCGATGCCGGCGCCTTCGCGGATGCATGGCGGGCCCGCTACGACCCGTCGATGGAGACGGTGCGCTCCGGCGCCCGGCCCTATGTCGACCTCGACACGCTCCAGGCCGAGTCCCTGCCCGACGTGCTGGCGCAGTTCGGCATCGCGGGCGTGCCCGAGACCGTGCAGCGGGAGCTGGTCCAGGCGTGGCACCGGCTCGACGCCTGGCCCGAGGTGCCGGACGCGCTGCGGCGGCTGCGGGAGAAGCACCTCCTGGCACCGAACTCCAACGGGCCTGTCCGGTTGTTGGCCGACCTCGCCCGCCGCAACGGGCTGATCTTCGACGCGGTGCTCGGCGCCGGCTATTCCCGCGACTACAAGCCGAAGCCGGCGCTCTACCGCGACGCGGTGGCGGCGTTCGGGTTCGCGCCGGCGGAAACGATGATGGTCGCGGCGCACTCGAACGACCTCGCGGCGGCGGCGCGCCACGGTCTGTCCACCGCCCACATCGCCCGCCCGCACGAGCACGGCCCGGCCGGCGGCGAGACCGCGCCGACGGTGCCGGTCACCCACGCGGCGCGGGACCTGGCGGACCTCGCCGACCAGCTCGGCTGCTGAGGCGTCGCACGGAAGGTTGAGATGGCCGATTGGAACCCCGCCCTCTACACCCGCTTCGAGGACGAGCGGACGCGGCCGGCGGCCGAGCTCCTCGCCCGCGTGCCCCTCGACGCGCCACGGCTCGCCTGCGATCTCGGCTGCGGGCCCGGCAATTCCACCGCGCTGATCGCGGCGCGATTTCCCGATGCTGAGGTGCTCGGCCTCGACAGTTCCCCGGCGATGCTGGAGAGCGCCCGTGCCCGCCTGCCCGACCTCACCTTCGCGCAGGCCGATGCCGCGACCTGGGTCCCGGAGCGCGCCCCGGACCTGATCTTCGCCAACGCCGTCCTGCAATGGCTGCCGGACCACGCGACCCTGCTGCCGCGGCTGTTCGGTCTCCTCGCCCCGGGCGGGGTGCTCGCCGTGCAGATGCCCGACAACCTCGCCGAGCCCACCCACCGGCTGATGCGCGAAGTCGCGGCGGCCGCCCCCTGGGCGGCAACGATCGGCGACCCGGCCGTGGCCGGCCGCCTCGGCCGCATGCTCGAACCCGCAGCCTACTACGACCTGCTGGCGCCCCTGGCCGCCGAGGTCGATGTCTGGCGCACCGCCTATCACCACCGGATGGCGGATGCCGCCGCCATCGTGGACTGGGTGAGCGCCACGGGGCTCCGGCCCTTCCTCGACCCGCTGGAGCCCGGGGAGAAGGCCGGCTTCCTGGCGGCCTATACCGGCGCGATCGACGCCGCCTACACGCCGCGCAGCGACGGGCAGCGCCTGCTGGCCTTCCCGCGGGTGTTCATCGTCGCCCGAAAAGCCCCGTAGCGCGCAGGCCGGCCCGGTGGTCCTCAGGCCGCGCGCACCGTTCCGAGGAAGCGGCTGACCTCCGTCCGGAGGTGCTCGGATTGCTGCGACAGGTTCGCGGACGAGTCCAGCACCTGGCCCGCGGCCGAGCCGGTCATGTCGGCCGCTTCGGCCACGCGGGCGATGTTCGTCGTCACCTCGCCCGTGCCGGCGGCGGCCTGGGTCACGTTGCGGACGATCTCCTGGGTCGCCGTACCCTGCTGCTCGACCGCGGCCGCGATCGTCGTGGCCACGCCGCTGATCTCGTCGACGCGCGTCGTGATGCTGCCGATCGCCGAGGCCGCCTGCGCGGTCGAGGCCTGCACGCGGGCGATCTGGCCTGCGATCTCCTCGGTGGCCCGCGCGGTCTGTTCGGCCAGCGCCTTCACCTCGGCGGCCACGACCGCGAAGCCCCGTCCGGCCTCGCCGGCACGGGCCGCCTCGATGGTGGCGTTGAGGGCCAGCAGGTTGGTCTGGCCCGCGATGCCGCTGATCAGCGCCACCACGTCCCCGATCTTCATCACGGCCGCACTCAGGTCCTCGACCAGACGCACCGTCCGCCCGGCCTCGTCGGCCGCGGCCCGCGCGAGCTGCGCGGAGCCCTGGACCTGACGCCCGATCTCCTGCACGGAGCTGCCGAGCTCCTCGGCCGCCGAGGCCGCGGCCCGGACGTTGGCGGCCGCCTCCTCGGCCCCGGCCGCGACGGTGGTCGACTGGCCGACGGTCTCCGACGCCGTGGCGGCCAGCGCCCGGGCCGTGGCCTGCAGCTCGGTGGCCGCGTTCGTGACCGTCTCGACGATGCCGCCGACCGCCTGCTCGAAGGTGTTCGCCAGATCCGCCGTCACCCGCTTGCGGTCCCGGTCGGCGGCGGCCTGGGCAGAAGCCCGCGCCTGCGTGTCGGCCTCCGCCTGCGCCCGGAGGCCGTCGCGCAGCTTCAGGACGGCCCGCCCGACCAGCCCGACCTCGTCGCGGCGCCGAGCCTCGGGCACGTCCGCCCCGTAATCGCCCGCGGCCATGTCGCCGATGGTCCTGCCGAGGGCGCGGACCGGCTTTCCGACGAGGCGGTGCAGCGCGCCGAAGACGACCGCGCAGCCGATCAGCACGCAGAGGACCGAGATGCCGATGAGCCTGGCGCGCGCCTGATCGGCGGCAGCCGTGAGCGTCGCCACCGGCACCGCGACCACGATGGCCCAGCGGTCGGGCGTCTCGCCCGCCTGGATATGCTGCGCCATGTACCGCCACGGCGCCCCATCCGGGCCCGGCGCATCGGTCACCACCACGGCGCCTGCCGCGATCGCCTGCCTGGCCGCGTCGGCTGCCGACGCGTCGAAGCCGTGCATCGGCTTCCCGGCCGCCGCGCCGGTCGGATGCGCGACGGTCGTTCCGCTCGCCGAGACCACGGCCAGGTAGCCGGTCCCGAACGGCTTCACCGCGCCGAAGGCGGCATTCAGGGATCCGAGGTCGATGTCGACCCCGGCGGTGCCGCGATACGTGCCGTCCACGCTGATCGGCGCGCCGAACGACATCATGACGACGTCCTTCCCGGCCACCTTGTAGATGTAGGGTTCGATGGCCACCAAGCGGTTCAGCTTCTTCGGCTGAAGATAATAGGCGCCGTCCGGCTCGGCCTCGTAGCCGGTGAGAACCTCCCGCTTGATCGTGCCGCTGCCGCGATTCCAGTAGGGCATGAAGCGGCCGCTCGCGTCCGAGGAGGCCGTGCCGGCGAACGTGCGGTCGCGCCCGTCCAGGGCATCCGGCTCCCAGCCCGTCCAGGTCGCGATCAGGCTGGGGTTGGCGCGCAGAAGCTCGCGCAGCATCGCATCGTAGACCTCACGGTCCTGAATGCCGCGGGCGCGCAGGGCCGAGGCGGAGACCGCGATGCTCTCGGCGGTCTTGGCCGCGACCGCGAGGCGAAACCGGACCTCGCGCGCCTCGTTCGACAGAGTCTCCGACTGCATCTTGGCCGCCTGCTCCTCGAAGGAAGCGTTGATTCGACGGGCAAGAAAAGTCATCCCTCCTGCGAAAACCGCAGCGATCAGGACGCTACAGATAACGGCGACACGCAGGGGCAGCGAAAGCATGTTCTCTACGATCCGCGCAAGGATGTGACCGACCAGATTTGCAGGAAATCTAGCGGCCACCCCCGCACATCGTCAAGAAATTTTGAACTCGGCCGCGATCAGTCGCAATTATATTGCTACATCAATATGAAGCGCCGCGGATATCTACTTGGTATCAACTTGTGCGCCGAAGATTGAATTCCCGGCATATCGAGCGCCCGCCGGCCGCCCCATTTCGCGGGGCGGCCGGCAAAGGGTCGTCAGGCCTCGCCGCGGGCGACCAGCGCCTCGTACTCCGAGACCTCCAGCTTGCCCTCCCGGGCGACCCGCGCCTTGTCTTCGTCGCTGATCACGTCGCCCGCGAGGTCCAGACGCTTCCAGGCGGCGAGCGGCGTCTCGCGGCCGGGCCGCGGCACGTACTTGTTCTGCTCGAGCTTCTGGTACTTGTGGATGTAGCGCGGGCAGTTGATCCAGATCTTCGTCACCGCGACCTTCACCAGGTATTTGGCCTCGGTGTACTCGGCCATCAGGGCGTCGTCGCGCAGCAGCGTGGCGTGGCCCTGCACGCGGATGCGGTGGGGCGTCTCGAAATCGATGAACAGCAAGCCAACCTTGGCCTGCCCCGCGATGTTGCCCATCGAGTAGAACATGCCGTTGCCGTCGAAGCCCGGGAACACCAGCGTGTTGGCGTCGAGCACCTTCACGAAGCCCGTGGGGCCGCCCTTGTAGGAGACGGTCGGCATGCCGTCCGGGTCGACGGTCGAGAGGAAGAACATGTCGCGGGAGCCGATGAAGGCGGCCTCGTCCGGCTGGATGCTCTCGTGGACCCAGTCCTCGTCGAGGCGCACCGCGAGCTTGGTGGTGCCGAACTCCTCCTGCAGCGCCCGGTGCGCGTCGGAATAGAGCGATGCCATGCGTGTCCTCTCCGCTAGCCGGTCCTCATACGCGCGGGACCGCTGCGGGGCTTATGGCCGGGATATCCCGGGTCGGGCAACCCGGAACGCGAAGGGCCGGCCACGCCTTCGCGCGACCGGCCCCCGGCGTGACGACCGGGCGAAGCCCGGCCGCGTGATGCGAACAGATCAGTTGCGGGTCTTGTCGACCAGCGCCTTCTCGGAGATCCACGGCATCATGCCGCGGAGCTTGGCGCCGACCTCCTCGATCGGATGGGCGGCGAGCTTGGCGCGGGTCGCCTTGAAGGAGGTCTGGTTGACCTTGTTCTCCAGCATCCAGTTGCGAGTGAAGGTGCCCGACTGGATGTCGTTCAGCACGCGCTTCATCTCGGCCTTGGTCTCGGGCGTGACGATGCGCGGGCCGGTGACGTACTCGCCGTACTCGGCCGTGTTGGAGATCGAGTAGTTCATGTTGGCGATGCCGCCCTCGTAGATGAGGTCGACGATCAGCTTCACCTCGTGGAGGCACTCGAAATAGGCCATCTCGGGGGCGTAGCCCGCCTCGACCAGGGTCTCGAAGCCGGCCTTGATCAGCTCGACAAGGCCGCCGCAGAGCACGGCCTGCTCGCCGAACAGGTCGGTCTCGCACTCCTCCTTGAAGGTCGTCTCGATGATGCCAGCGCGGCCGCCGCCGTTCGCCGAGGCGTAGGACAGGCCGAGGTCGTGGGCGTTTCCGCTCGCGTCCTGCGCGATGGCGATCAGGGTCGGCACGCCGCCGCCGCGAAGGTACTCGGAGCGCACGGTGTGGCCCGGGCCCTTCGGGGCGACCATCAGGACGTCGAGATCCTTGCGCGGCTCGATCAGGTTGAAGTGGACGTTGAGGCCGTGGGCGAACAGGAGCGCGGCGCCCTGCTTCATGTTGCCCTCGAGGGACTCGCGGTAGATGTCGCCCTGCAGCTCGTCGGGGGTGAGCATCATCACCACGTCGGCCCACTTGGCGGCCTCGGCAACCGACAGGACCTTGAAGCCCTCGTGCTCGGCCTTCTTGGCGGTGGCGGAGCCCTCGCGCAGGGCGATGACGATGTCCTTCACGCCGGAATCGCGCAGGTTGAGCGCGTGGGCGTGGCCCTGGCTGCCGTAGCCGACGATGGCGACCTTTTTGCCCTTGATCAGGTTCAGGTCGGCGTCGCGATCGTAATACACCCGCATGTCTGTCTCCTCTTAAACGTGGCGGTTCGGGTCGGGTTTGGCCTGGCCGTAGAGGGCCAGAAACTGCTCGACGGCGCGGCCCGCATCGCGCCGGATCTCGGCCCCGTCGAAATCGAGGGTCTCGCCGAGCAGAAGTCGAATCTGGATATCCCGGCCGACGAGGCCGAAGAAGGTGCGGAAGGTGGCCTCGCTGTCGGCGAAGGCGAGTAGCCCGGCGGCGCGCCCGGCCTCCAGCACGGGCTTCACCCGCTCGCCGATGGCGAAGCGGCCGTTGGCCAGCACGATGCCGCCGAGATTGCTCTTGCGCGAGCCGGCATGCGCGATGGCGATGCGGTTCAACGCGACCGAGGTGGGGCCGGTGATGACCTCCAGCCACGTCACGGCGAAATCCTGCAGGCGCTCCCGCAGGGTCGCCCCGTCGAGGATCTGCGCGGCGTCGTGCCCGGCATGGACCCGGGAGGCCTGCCAGCGCACCGTCGCGGTCAGCAACCCGTCCCGGTCGCCGAACCACTTGTAGAGCGTCTCCTTCGAGCAGCTCGCCCGGCGCGCGACGGCGTCCATGGTGAGCTGCTCGCCGTCCTCGACCATAAGGCCGAGCACGACGTCCAGCACCGCCTGCTGGCGTGCCGACGGCGCTTCCCGCTCTGCTGTGGCGCTGGCCTGCATCATCTCGAATGGCGTACCGTACCGTACGGTACGCGCTCTAGGCCGATTCGATGGCCGCGGCAAGGGGGGGGGCCGCGACCGAATGGGATTAGCGCGGGAGCGGCAACCCCTCGCGGGCAAAGACGGCCTGCACGGCCGGGCGCTCGGCGACGCGGCGGGCGTGGGCGGTCCAGGCCGGGAAGCGACCGGCCATGTCGAACCGGAGCACCGGGCCGTTCGCCCAGAACCAGAAGACCATCAGGTAGGCGTCGACGACGCTGAAGCGGTCGCCCACCGCCCAGCCGCCGTGCGAGAGGCGCACCTCGGTCATGGCGGCGAGATCCGCGTAGGTGTTGGCCGCCTTGCTCTTGATGCCGTCGAACGCGCTCTCATCCTCGGTGTAGCGTTCCGGACGGCGGACATGCGCGTAGGTCACGTGGTGGTTGCAGGCGAGCCAGCCGAGCCACTCGTCCGCGGCGGCCTGCTCCCGCAGGTCGGCGGGCCACAGAGCCGTCTCCGGCACCTGACGGGCCACGTGGCGCATGATGGCCGCACATTCGGTGAGCACCCAGCCGTCCTCGGTCAGCGCCGGCACGCGGCCGCGATCGTTGATCGCGAGGTATTCCGGCCGGCGCTGGTCGCCGGCGGCGAGGTCGAGCTTGATGCCCTCGTAGGGCAGCCCGGATTCCTCCAGGACGATGTGGGCGGCGAGCGAGCAGGCGCCGGGGGCGTAGTAGAGGGTGCGGGCGGTCATGACACTGCTATACGCCGTCCTGCTTCAAAGCCCGAGCAGTTTCGCGATCTGATGCCGGACTTCGGCGAGAACAGCGCCCGGCGCGACGCCGAGGCGCCTCAGAATACGCGGCCGCTGATCGATGGACCGGATCTGATCCGTCAACACCGCGCCTTCGACAGTCATTCCGACCGGAAGCATCACCTTCGTCGGCCATGGTTCGATGTTGCTCGTAATCGGGCAGACGATGACGCGGCGCGTCGCCGTGTTCATCAGCACTTCCGACACAACCAACGCCGGTCGACGACCATCTTGTTCCGTCCCGCGGACAGGACCAAATTCGACGAGGATCAAATCGCCGGCCTGAAGCGATGGCTCAGCGGGAGTCGTCGTCATCGATGATCTCAGAGCCGACATCCGGACCCCAGTCCACGGTCGGCGGCTCGAAATCCGGGCCCAGACGGCGCATCTCGGCGACCATGTCCTCGAGCGTATAGACCGGCAGCCCGTTGACGTACCGGCGCCCAGCCCATTGCTGCGGCTCCGGCGGGACCGGGCGCTTCGAGACGATCTCGACCGTCTCGCCTTCGCGGATGCCGAGTTCTTCGGCCTCCGCGCTGCTCAGACGGACGGCGAGGTCGTCACCCCAGCGGATGACCTTGGCTTCCATCACTCCGCCTCCTGCGGGGACGGGGCATCCTAGCAGAGGTCAGCCGCCGGAGCCTACAGCGGCTCAGCCCCGCGCCCCATCGCGGAGATGCCGGTCCGGCAGATCTCCACCAGCCCGATCACGCTCATCAGGCGCACGAACCGGTCGATCTCCTCGGTGGCCCCGGTCAATTCGAACACGAAGGAGTTGAGCGTGGCGTCCAGCGTCTTGGCGCCGAAGGCGGCAGCGAGCCGCAGGGCCTCGCTGCGGTGCTCGCCCTCTCCCTTCACCTTCACGAGGCAGATCTCGCGCTCGAGGGCGTTGCCCTGGAGCGTCAGGTCCACCACCCGGTGGACCGGCACCAGCCGGTCGAGCTGCGCCTTGATCTGCTCGATCACGGCGTTGGTGCCCGTCGTGACGATGGTGATGCGGGAGATGTGGCGCGCCTCCTCGGTCTCGGAGACGGTCAGGCTCTCGATGTTGTAGCCGCGGCCGGAGAACAGGCCCGAAATGCGCGCGAGCACGCCGGGCTCGTTGTCGACGATCACCGCCAGCGTGTGCCGGTTCACCGGCTCGACACGGACGGCATCGGGGTAGTGGGTGTTCATCGCATTCATCGCCGGCCTCGTCCTCGTCGTCCCGTCCGTGCTCACCAGCGGCGACCCCGGAGGGCCGCCGCCAAACCCATCACACCAGCATCTTGCCTTCCTCGGAGATCACGTCGCCGAGTTCGACGCCGGTCTCACCGAGGTAGTCGGACAGGAGCATCTCGTTGTGCGCCTTGCCCGACGGGATCATCGGGAAGCAGTTCTCGGTCTTGTCGACGATGCAATCGAAGATCACCGGGCCGTCATAGGCGAGCATCTCCGCGATGGCGCCGTCGAGGTCGCCCGGCTTCTCGCAGCGCATGCCCTTGGCGCCGTAGGCCTCCGCGAGCTTCACGAAGTCCGGCAGGCTCTCCGAGTAGCTCTGCGAGTAGCGCGAGCCGTGCAGCAGTTCCTGCCACTGCCGGACCATGCCCATGTACTCGTTGTTCAGGATGAACACCTTGATCGGCAGGCGGTACTGCACCGCCGTCGACATCTCCTGCATGTTCATCAGGATCGAGGCCTCGCCGGCGATGTCGATCACCAGCCCATTCGGATGCGCGAGCTGCGTGCCGATCGCCGCCGGCAGGCCGTAGCCCATCGTGCCGAGGCCGCCGGAGGTCATCCAGCGGTTCGGCTCGTCGTACTTGAAGTACTGGGCCGCCCACATCTGGTGCTGGCCGACCTCGGTGGTGATGTAGGTCTCGCGGTCCTTGCAGGCCTCGTAGAGGCGCTGGACAGCGTATTGCGGCTTGATGATCGTGCCCGACGGCCAGTAGGCGAGGCAGTCCCGCGCCTTCCAGGCACCGATCTTCTGGAACCACGGATCGAGGTTGGACTTGTCGGGCCGCGACGGCAGGGCGCGCCACGCCTCCAGCATGTCGCCGAGCACCGAGGCGCAGTCGCCGACGATCCCGACATCGACCTTGACGACCTTGTTGATCGAGGAGGCGTCGACGTCGATGTGGATCTTCTTGGAGAAGGGCGAGAACGCGTCGAGACGGCCGGTGATCCGGTCGTCGAACCGGGCGCCGACGCAGATCATCACGTCGCACTCGTGCATCGCGAGGTTGGCCTCGTAGGTCCCGTGCATGCCGAGCATGCCCAGGAACTTCTCGTCCGTGCCCGGATAGGCGCCGAGGCCCATCAGGGTCGAGGTGATCGGGAATCCGGTCTCGCGGACGAGCTCGCGCAGCAGGCGCGACGCCTCCGGGCCGGAATTGATCACGCCGCCGCCGGTGTAGAAGACCGGCCGGCGCGCGGTCGCCATCAGCTCGACGGCCGCGCGGATCCGGTCGGCATCGCCCTTCACGGCCGGGCGGTAGGTCTTGTGGCTCGCGATCTCCGGACGCTCGTAGAGACCGGAGGCGAACTGGATGTCCTTGGGCAGGTCGACGACGACCGGGCCGGGACGGCCGTTCGCCGCCACGTAGAACGCCTCATGCAGGATGCGCGGCAGATCGTCGATCGATTTGACGAGGTAATTGTGCTTCGTGCAGTGGCGCGTGATGCCGACCGTGTCACACTCTTGGAACGCGTCGGTGCCGATCAGGTGCGTCGGGACCTGGCCGGTGATGCAGACCAGCGGGATCGAATCCAGCATCGCGTCGGTCAGCCCGGTGACAATGTTGGTCGCACCGGGGCCCGAGGTGACCAGCACGCAGCCGACCTTGCCGGAGGAGCGGGCATAGCCCTCGGCGGCGTGGACGGCGCCCTGCTCGTGGCGGACGAGGATGTGCTTGACGGCGTTCTGGTGGAAGAGCGCGTCGTAGATCGGAAGTACGGCGCCGCCCGGATACCCGAACAGCGTGTCGACACCCTGATCCTGGAAGGCCCGGATGACCATCTCGGCCCCGGTCATGACCTCGCCGCCCATGCTCGTCTCCTCGCGCTCTCCGGAGCCACCGCGATCCCGTGATCGCCGCCCTGCCCCGTCCTCTCTCCCGGCACCCTCGTCATGCGGGGCGGTCTCCGCCTCGCCCGAAGGTGCCTATCGCCTCGGATCTCCGTCCGTCCCAGTCCTGTCCCGCCCGGACGCGGGCAACAAAAAAGGGCCCCGAGGGACCCTGCATGCGCCACCGCCCGGATCGCGGCCCTAGCTCAGGGCCGCCCCGTCGGTGACGCTACCGCTACAATAAGGACCGTGGTCATCGGAAATCCGAACCTGCCCCGCGGCGCCCGCATGATCCGGAACTGGCTCATGGTCGGCGCGCGAAGTGTCGGGCCTCATAGCGGAGCGCGCGCGGCGGGTCAACGCGTCCGCGCGTGCAAGTGAGCCGGTTCGGAGGCGGAGCCGCTCCCTCACTGCAGGGGCGGCGGGAAGCGGCGGACCCAGTTGCTCGCCGCGTCGTAGGCGGCCCCGAGTTGCAGGCAGGCGAGTTCGCCGTGGTTCGGTCCGACGATCTGGATGCCGGTGGGCAGTCCGGCGGCTCCGAACCCGGCCGGCACGTCGAGGGCCGGCAGGCCCGACATCGTCGCCGGGATCGTGATCTGCATCCAGCGGTGATAGGTGTCCATCGCCTGTCCGCCCACCGTCTCGGGCCAGCGCAAAGCCTTGTCGAACGGGAAGACCTGCGCGCTCGGCATCACGAGGTAATCGTAGCCCTCCATGAAGCGGCGCAGGGTCTCGTACCAGCGGGTGCGCCCCTCCAGGGCCGCGATGATCCGGTCGGCGCCGAGCGCCAGCCCCCGCTCGACCTCCCAGACCGCCTCCGGCTTGAGCAGGGCCCGGTGGCGGGGCTCGTCGTAGAACGGGCGGAGATTTGCCGCGACGGTGAAGGCGCGCAGCACCAGCCAATCCTCCCAGAGCCGCTCCATATCGTAGCGCGGCATCGCCTCCTCGACGATGCAGCCGATCTCCGCGAACGTCGCCAGGGCGGCGCGTCCGACGTCGAGCACGCCGGGATCGAAGGGGATCTGGCCGCCGCAATCGCCGAGCCACGCGATCCGCGTCCCGCGGAAGTCGCGGGCGAGCGGGCTCGCGAAGGCGGAGGGGTCCTGCCGGATGGCGTTCGGGCAGCGGGGGTCGTAGCCCGCCAGAACCGAGAGCATCAGTCCGATATCGCCGGGCGTTCGCCCGATCGCCCCGAGCACGCCGAGCCCGGGGCTGAACACGTCCTTGGCCTCGGCGGGGATCCGTCCCCAGGCCGGGCGCAGGCCGTAGCAATTGTTGAAGGCCGGCGGGTTGCGGAGCGAACCGGCATGGTCGCTGCCGTCGGCCACCGGCTGCATCCGCAGCGCCACCGCCACGGCCGCGCCGCCGCTCGACCCGCCCCCGGTCTTCGCCGGATCGTAGGCGTTGCCGGTGGCGCCGTAGACCGGGTTGAAGCTGTGCGAGCCGAGGCCGAATTCGGGGATGTTGGTCTTGCCGATGAAGATCGCCCCGGCGGCGCGCAGGCGCGTCACCATGATCGAGTCCGTCTCGGCGATCCGGTCGGCGAAGATCGGCGACCCTTGGGTGAACGGCAGGCCGCGGACCGGGTCGAGATCCTTCACGGCCAGCGGGAAGCCGTGCAGCGGCCCGACGGGCTCGCCCCGCGCCAGGACGGCGTCCGCACCTTCGGCCTCGCGCAAGAGCGCCGCGTCGTCCTGCAGGCCCACGATTGCGTTGACCTGCGGGTTGAGCCGGTGGATCCGCTCCAGATAGGCGCGCATCACCTCCGCGCAGGAGACCACCCGGCCGCGGATGGCGGCGGCGAGGTCCACGGCGCCCATCGCCGTGATGCCGTCCTGTCGCGCGTCCTGCATCGTACACCGCCTCCGGATCAACCGAAGATCGGTAACCGGAGGTTGGATCCAGGCAAAGATGGCTTTGGCTGATTGGATGGAGTGCCGATGTCCGTCTCCGCGAGCGCAGCGAAGCAATCCAGTGTCGCGCGACGATCGCCGATGTCGCGCTGCCCTGGGTCGCTTCGCGCCGCTCGCGATGACGGTGCGCTGTCCTCAGCCTAGGCGGTCACACCACCGACCAGGGCAGCGTCTCGTCACCCCGGAACACCACCACCGCGGTGTCGTCCACGGTCACGGCCTCGGCGACGCGGCCGGGCCGGCGCTCCAGGGTGACGGTCCCGGCATTCGGCTCCAGACCGTGGAAGCGGGCGCCGTTGAGGGAGGCGAAGGCCTCGAACTTATCGAGCGCCCCCTCCTCGTCGAAGACCTGCACGTAGGTCTGGAGCGCGCTCGGCCCGCAGAACACGCCTGCGCAGCCGCAGGCCGCCTCCTTGGCGCCGCGGACGTGGGGGGCGGTGTCGGTGCCGAGATAGAAGCAGGCCTCGCCGGAGGTCGCGGCCCTGCGCAGGGCCAGCCGGTGCCGCTCGCGCTTGGCCACCGGCAGGCAGTACAGGTGCGGGCGCAGCCCGCCCTGGAAGATGTGCGTCCGGTTGATCACGAGGTGGTGCGGCGTGATCGTGGCCGCGCACCGGCTCCGGTGCTCCCGGACCACGTCGAGGATCTCCGCCGTGGTGGCGTGCTCCACGGTGACCTTCAGCCCCTGGTGCCGGCCGAGCAGCGGGATCAGGCTGCCCTCCATGAACGCCGCCTCGCGGTCGAAGATGTCGATCTCCGGGTCAGTGGCCTCGCCGTGGATCAGGAGCGGCATACCGATCCGCTCCATCCGCTCCAGCACAGGCGCGATCCCCAGGAGGTCGGTGACGCCCGCATGGGAGTTCGTGGTCGCGCCCGCCGGATAGAGCTTGGCGGCGACCCAGACCTTCTCCCGGAAGCCGCGCTCGATCTCGTCCGGATCGGTGTCGTCCCGCAGGTAGCAGGTCATGAGCGGGGTGAAGTCCATGCCGGCGGGAAGGGCCGCCAGGATCCGCGCGCGATAGGCCTCCGCGGCGGCGACTGTGGTCACGGGCGGCACGAGGTTCGGCATGATGATGCCCCGGGCGAACTGCGCCGCCGTGTAGGGCAGCACCGCCTTCAGCATCGCGCCGTCGCGCAGGTGGATGTGCCAGTCGTCCGGCCGGCGGATCGTGATCCGGTCGACCGGCTTCGCGTCCTGGCGCTCGGCGGGGAACAGGTCTGCGACGCCCATCGCGAAAACCCCTCAGGCCTGGCCGAAGGCGGAGATGCCGCCATGGGCGGCCGACCACTCGGCCGGCGCGTTGAGGAAGCGCTCGACCTCGTCGAGCGTCTTCGGATCGAAGGTGCCCATCTCCTTGGCCACCGCCAGAACGTCCCACCACGTGGTGAGGTAGTGGAGCTTGATGCCGATCTCCTCCATCAGCGCGGCGCTGCCGGGGAAGATGTCGTAGTAGAACAGCACGAAGCAGTGATCGACCTGGGCGCCGGACTCGCGCAGGGCCTTGCAGAAGTTGACCTTGCTGCGTCCGTCGGTGGCCAGATCCTCGACCAGCAGCGTCCGGGCGCCGTCGACGATCTCGCCCTCGATCTGCGCGTTGCGGCCGAAGCCCTTGGGCTTCTTGCGGATATACTGCATGGGCAGCATCATCCGGTCGGCGATCCAGGCCGCGAAGGGGATGCCGGCGGTCTCGCCGCCCGCGATGTGGGTCAGCTTCTCGTAGCCGATCTCGCGCACGATCGTGGCGGTGGCGAAGTCCATCAGCGTCGAGCGCAGGCGCGGGAACGAGATGATCTTCCGGCTGTCGGTGTAAACCGGGCTCGCCCAACCGGAGGTGAACTTGAACGGCTCGTCCTTGTAGAAGAGGACGGCACCGATCTCGAGGAACATCTTGGCCGCCTCGCGGGCGATGACGGTCCGGTCGAGGGGCAGGAAGGGGCTGGTCATGCGGCGTGCGCGCTCCGCTTGAGGCGCTCTCCGGGGCCATGACGACCGGTCCGGCCGGGGAGCGCGCGTGAAACTAGGGCCTGACCGCCCTCCTCCGCCCTGTCTCCGCCAGCGTCAACCCTGATCGCGGCGCTATCCGCGCCTCATGCAGGCTTGCCGGCCCGCAGATGCGCGAGGTGGCGGATGGCGAGCGCGTAGCCGTGCGTCCCGAACCCCGCCAGCACCGCCGTGGCGGCGAGCGAGATGTAGGAGTGGTGGCGGAAGGCCTCGCGCCGGTGGACGTTCGAGATGTGGCACTCGATCACCGGCACCTCGCAGGTGTTGAGCGCGTCGAGGAGCGCCACCGAGGTATGGGTGTAGGCGCCCGCGTTGATCACGATGCCGGCCGAGCCGACCCGGAAATCGTGGATGGCGTCGATCAGCACGTGCTCGGCGTTGCTCTGGCGGAAATCGACCGTGAGCCCGAAGCCGGCGGCGGTCTCGCGGCACAGGGCCTCGACGTCGGCCAGGGTCTCGCGGCCGTAGATCTCGGGCTGGCGCTTGCCGAGCAGGTTCAGGTTCGGCCCGTTCAGGACCAGGATCGTGTCGTTCATCGTGTGCCTCGCGGCCGGAAGAGGTGCGGCAAGCGCCGGCGAGACACAAGTCCGTCGGGACACGGGTCCGGGCTGTCATCCGGCCCGAGATGTCCCGCAGACGGATCTGCCGCCCGCGCCGGGCGGTTCAGATCCGGCTTGCGCGGCGCTATTCGGGTTTCCGAAATCCAAGAGGCAGGGAGGACAGGCGGATGGCAGGATCCCGGAGCGAGGTGCCCGTTGTGATCGCGGTGGCGATCACCGGCTCCGTGCCGCGCAAGACCGACAACCCGGCCGTTCCGGTCACCGTCTCCGAGCAGGTCGAGTCGACGCATCAGGCCTTCGAGGCGGGCGCCACGCTCTGCCATATCCACGTGCGCAACGACGACGAGTCGCCCTCCTCCGACCCGGACAAGTTCGCCGCCGTGCAGGCGGGGCTGCGCGAGCACTGCCCGGGGATGATCGTGCAGTTCTCCACGGGGGGGCGCGGGCGCGACCCGGCCGCCCGCGGCCTCTCGCTCAAGCACCGGCCCGACATGGCGTCCCTGTCCACCGGCTCGGTGAACTTCCCGACGATCGTCTACGAGAATTCCGCGAGCCTCGTGACCGACCTCGCCGGCCAGATGAAGCAGTATGGCGTCCGACCCGAGATCGAGATCTTCGACCTCTCGCACCTGCACGGCGCCAAGCGCCTCGTGGAGGCAGGCCTGATCGACGCGCGCCCGCACGTGCAGTTCGTCCTGGGCGTCCAGAACGCGATGCCGGCCGAGGAGCACCTCCTCGACATCCTGCTCGCCGAGACGCGGCGGATCCTGCCGGAGGCGACGTGGACGGCGGCCGGGATCGGCCGCAACCAGGCGATCGTGATGGACTGGGCGCTCGCCCGCGGCGCCGACGCGGTCCGCACCGGCCTGGAGGACAACATCCGGGTGACGAAGGACCGTCTGGCGGCCAGCAACGCCGAACTGGTCGGCCTCGCCGCCGAGGCGGTGGCCCGGCACGGCCGGCGGGTCGCGACGCCCGCCGAGGCCCGCGCCGCGCTGAGGCTCGGCTGATCGGGCGACGCCTCGGTCCCGCGACGAGTGCCCCCGGCTGGAGCGACGCGACCGTCGCAAGCCCCTCGTTTCGAGGGGATGTCGGGCTTCCGAGCGGCGCGGCGCCGGAGGATCGTCCCTTCGCGGCGGCCGTTCATCGCCGGCCGCGCCCCACCTTCTCACGGGCATCGCAGCGTGCTAACGATCCGCCCGCGCGGGTGTAGCTCAATGGTAGAGCAGCAGCCTTCCAAGCTGAATACGAGGGTTCGATTCCCTTCACCCGCTCCATTCCAAAATCCGAAATCGCATCACGCGCTTAAGCGTAACCGGCCGGCCCTCCCCGGGCGTCGCGCGGCCGCCCCCTGCACCGTGCAAGCGGCGTTCCCGGCCCCGCCGCGCCGCGGGCAGCCGGATGCGGGGCGGAGGCGTCGGCGGCTCGAGGCCAGGATCGCGGGCCGCCAGGAGCCCCGCCGGCCAGGCCCTCCCGGAGGACCGACGACCGCGGTGCGCGCCGGCTGTTTCTTGATGGACCCGGCGTTGTAAGACGGGCGCCGACGATCCGGACGGATGACGATGCCGTCCCCCCGTACGGCCGACATGACGACGTCTGACCCTCCCAACGATCCGGGTTCCCGCGGCGACGACCCCTTCGACGCGGAGGGACTTCGGCTGACGCTCGACGAAGCGGGCATCTGCGGCTGGGCCCTCGACGTCCGGACCGGGCGCGTCACGATCTTGCCGTCCTGCATCCGTCTGTTCGGGGTGCCGCCGGACCGTCTGACCACCTTCGACGCGATGCAGGCCTTCGTGCATCCGGACGACCGCGCAGCCAGGGCGGACGCCATCGGGCGCGCGCTGGCGGAGGGCGGACGCTACGAGGTCGATTATCGGGCGGTGCATCCCGATGGACGCGTCCACTGGCTGCGTTCGCGCGGCCGCGTGCAGATCGGCGCCGACGGTCGGCCGTGCCGCCACCGCGGCGTGGTCTTCAGCATTCACGAACAGAAGCAGGCCGACGAAGACCTGCGGGCGCGCGAGGCGCATCTGCGCTCGATCCTCGACACGGTCCCCGACGCCATGATCGTCATCGACGAGCAGGCGCAGATCAAATCGTTCAGCGCGGCGGCCGTGCGGCAGTTCGGCTACGGGCCGGACGAGATGGTCGGCCGGAACGTCAGCCTGCTGATGCCGGAACCCTATCGGAGCCAGCACGACGCCTACATGGCGCGCTACCGTTCGACCGGAGAACGCCGCATCATCGGCATCGGCCGCGTCGTGGTCGGCCAGCGCAAGGACGGCTCGACCTTCCCGATAGAATTGGCGGTCGGCGAGATGCGTTCGGGCGGCGTGCGCTACTTCACCGGCTTCATCCGCGACCTCACCGAACGGAACCAGACGGAGATGCGTCTGCAGGAGTTGCAGTCCGAGCTGGTGCACATGTCGCGCTTCACCGCCCTGGGCGAGATGGCATCGACGCTGGCGCACGAGATCAACCAGCCGCTCACGGCGATCGCGAGCTACCTCAAGGGCTGCCGCCGCCTCCTCGGGCGCATGGAAGGCCCGGAGGCGGCCCGGCTCTCCGACGCGGTGAACCAAGCGGCCGATCAGGCCCTGAGAGCCGGACAGGTGATCCGGCACCTGCGGGACTTCGTATCGCGCGGCGAGAACGAGCGGCATATCGAAAGCCTGCCCAAGCTGGTCGAGGAGGCGAGCGCCCTCGCCCTCGTCGGCGCCAAGGAGAAGGGTGTGCGCGTCCGCTTCGATCTCGATCCGGATGCGCCGCTCGTGCTGGCCGACCGGATCCAAGTGCAGCAGGTCCTGCTCAACCTCATCCGCAACGCGATCGAGGCCATGCAGGACGTGACCCGGCGCGAACTCGTCGTCGGGACGCGGGCGCGTCCGGCCGAAGGCCTGGTCGAGATACGGGTGTCGGATACCGGGACCGGCATCGCGCCCGAGATCGCCGAGCAGCTGTTCCAGCCCTTCGTGACGACGAAGGCGAACGGCATGGGCGTCGGCCTGTCGATCTGTCGAACCATCGTCGAGGCCCATGGCGGCAAGATCCAGGCCTGCCCGGGTCCGGACGGCGGAACGACCTTCCGCTTCACCCTGCGCACGCTCGACCGCGAGGAGATGGCTCATGTCGACTGACGCGCCCGTGCACATCGTGGACGACGATCTCGCGGTGCGCCAATCCCTCGCCTTCCTGCTGGCGACCGACGGACTGGCGGTCCAGGTGCACGACTCGGCGACCGCCTTCCTCGCCGCGGGGACCGACCGTGTCGGATGCATCGTCACGGACGTGCGCATGCCCGACATCGACGGCGTCGAACTGCTGCACCGCCTCCGGCAGAGAGGCCGGATGCCGCCCGTGATCGTCATGACAGGCCATGCGGACGTCGCGCTCGCGGTCGAAGCGATGAAGGCCGGCGCGGTGGACTTCATCGAGAAGCCCTTCGACGACGACGTTCTTCTCGCCAGCATCCGATCGGCCTTGGCGCGGGCGGATCGCGCCCGGACGCGCGACGCCAATGGGGACGCGGTGCGGGCGCGCTTGGCCGCACTCAGCGAGCGCGAGCGCCAGGTCCTGGAGGGACTGGTCGCCGGCAAGGCCAACAAGGTCATCGGGCTCGATCTCGGCATCAGCCCGCGGACCGTCGAGATCTACCGGGCCAACGTCATGTCCAAGATGCAGGCGGGCAGCCTGTCCGAGCTGGTGCGCATGGCACTGATCGCAGAAAGCCTGGAGGGCGACTGAAGACCGACGCGCGTTGCGTCCCGTCGAGATGCCGATTCCGGGATGCCTCAGCGGACGGGCTTCGACGCAGGGGCTCGCTCTTCGAAGGCATCCCCAATGCCCTCTCGGCGCCCGCCCACAGCCGGGCGCATGACTGCAGGCCCGCCTCCGCGCCGACATCGGGTGGATCGGCGCACGGCAGTCACTTCCGACCCCAGGGCGCTTGCCGGCTCCGGCGGTTCGCGTTCGCCGCGGATCGGCGGCGCGCGGTCGATGCCGGATCGGGATCGGGGTTGGGCCAAATCTGCAGTTGATATGCATCAAGGCCGGAATGCGCCCCGGTTCTCACGATGCCGAGGTCGAGTGGAAGCGCAGCTTGCCATGCGCGGAGAAGCGAACACCGATCCCGGAACGGGTGACAGCAGCAAGGAGGCACCGCGCATCCGCACCATGTTCCAGCACACGCTCGAGCACGAAGTGCCGGCGGGGACGATCCTTTTCGCGCAAGGCGAGGTCCCGACCTTCCAGATCGTCGTCCTGTCGGGATCGGTTCAGCTCTTCGGACGATCCCGCGATGGCCGCGAGGTGCTCATCGAAGTCGTGAGGGCGCCGGACCTGTTGATCCCTGCCGCCGTCGTGACCGCATCGCCGTATCTGATGCAGGGGCGGGCTCCGGAGCCGACCCGCTTCCTGCTCATTCCGGCCGATGCGTTCCGCGACGCGGTGGAACGCAACCCGCATCTGGCGAAGGCGGTTCTGGAAACGCTCGCCGAGCAGTTCCGTCGGATGGTGCGGCAGACCAAGAATCTGAAGCTGCGCTCCGCGGCCGAGCGCGTCGGATGCCATATCCTCGTCCTATCCGAACGGCAGGGCACGCCGGACCGCGCGATCCTGCCCTATGAGAAGCACATGATCGCGTCCGAACTCGGGATGACGCGCGAGTCCTTCTCCCGCGCCCTCAAAGCCCTCACCAAGATCGGCATCGGCGTTGCGGGCCAGGAGATCGTCATCCGCGACCGCGCGCGACTGACCGCCGTCGCCAAGCCCGACCCCATGATCGATCTGCCTGCCTTCGACGACACCGGTCGCCGGACCCTGGCCCTGATCGAGCGGCTGAAGGGATAGGGGCGGCAGGGCGGCCCGCGGCGCTCGACGGCGGGCGCCCGTTCCGTCGGCACCGGGCGGTCCGGCCCCCGTACGCGCGATCACGGGAGGCGGCAGCGCCGTTCGCGGCGCCGCCGACACCCGGCCGTGGCGCCACGATCAGGCGACGCGCCGCACCTCGTCCTCCAGCAATTCGTCCGCCGGCCCGAAGAATTCGAAGCGGACCCGCTCGGCCGGGACGCCGTGGCGCTGCAGGCCGTTCACGAGCGCGGCCAGAAACGGCTTGGGACCGCAGAGGTAGTAGACCGCTTCGGCCTGCGGCGTGTTCGCGACGAGCCAATCCGCCGTGATGAGACCCGCCTCGTCGTAATGTTCGCCACGCCGGTCCTGCGCGTCCGGCTGGGCGTAGAAGGTCCGGACGCGGATATGCGCGCGCCCCGAGGCTGCGGCGGCCGTCGCGTCCCGCAGCGCATGGACACGGCCGTTGAGGGCTCCGTGGACATACCAAGTCGGGCGCTCGGGCATCTCATCCGCGATGGCGGCCAGCATGCTCACCATCGGCGTCAGTCCGACGCCGCCGCTGACCAGGACCACCGGGCCGTTCGTCGACCGGTCGAGGAAGAAGTCGCCCGACGGCGGTGCCACGCGCAGGATCGTGCCGATGCCGGCCGCGTCGTGCAGCCAGTTCGAGACGACACCGGCCGGCGCACCGGGCGCGTTCTCGCGCTTGACGGTGATGCGGTAGACGCGGTCGTTCGGGGCACACGAGACCGAGTAATTGCGTTTCAGAACGCCCTGGCCTGGCAGGTCGAAGAGGAAGCCGAGGTACTGACCGGGCTGGTGGCGCAGCACGGGCCCCCCATCGACCGGCGCCAGCACGAAGGAGCGGATCGTCTCGCTCTCCTGGGTCACGCTCTCGACCTGGAACGCGCGCCAGCCGGTCCAGCCTCCAGGCTTTGCGGCGTGGTCGCGGTAGATGGCCGCCTCGCGCCCGATCAGGATCTCCGCCAGGAGCCAGTACGCGTCTCCCCAGGCCGCGCAGATCTCGGACGTCGCCGCATCGCCCAGAATGTCGCCGATCGCGCCGAGCAGCGCATCCGCGACGTGCGGATAGTGCTCGGGGAGGATGTTGAGCGCGACATGCTTCTGCGCGATGCGCTCCACCGCCCCGCCGAGAACGCTCAGATTGTCGATGTTGCGGGCATAGGCCAGCACGGCTTGCGCGAGGGCCTTCGGCTGCGAGCCCGCTGCCCCATGGTGCGACTGGTTGAAGAGGTCGCGCATCTCGGCGTTCTCGAACAGGCGCTCGTACATGCGCCGCGTGATGTCCAGGCCTCGCGCCTCCAGGGCGGGAATCGTGGCTTTGATGAGGGCGACGGTGGAGGGACTCAGCGGGGCAGGCATGGCGGTCCTCAAGATGCATATTACATGCACCTTATGACGGCCCATTTTTAAAGGTGCAATCGTCATGCACCTTAAGGGCTGTTACGGAGTTGACATGCGGCTGACCCGCTTCACCGATTACGGCCTGCGCACTCTGATCTATCTCGGCTCGCTGGGCCCCCGGCAGGGCTCCATAGCCGGCGTCGCGGCGGCCTACGGGATATCCGAGCATCACTTGGTGAAGGTGGTGCATCAGCTGGGCCGGCTGGGATTGATCCGGACGACGCGTGGCCGGGGCGGCGGCTTGCTTCTGGGCCGGCCTGCGGACCAGATCCGCGTCGGAGACGTCGTGCGGGCCATGGAGGAGGATCTGGCGCTGGTCCCCTGCTTCGCCGGTGCGGCCTGTGCGATCACGCCCGCGTGCCGCCTCAAGGGTGTCTTGAACGAAGCGCTCGCCGCGTTCCTCGCGGTCCTCGACCGACATACCCTCGCCGACCTGCTGGAGCCGAATGCCGGGCCGGATCTCGCAGCCCTCCTGGGCATCGATCCCATGCCGTCGATCGACGAGCCCGCCTCGCGCATGCCTCGACGCCCCGTCGACCCGGTGCGTTGATCGACGGTTGCTCAGCCTCGACGCCGCGATGTGATCACCAACGCCATCGCAAGGCCGGACGCCCGCAGCATCGGAGCATGGGCGAGCGTCGGCGCGCTCCGGACGCGGGCTCGGAGCCCCACCGGATGCCGACTCGCCTCGGTGATCGCGGCGCAGTCGTCGCGATCGAAGCGGCAGGTCTTCACCTCTGCCGTCGCGGCTCCGGAGCCCAGGGCAGGACCGCACCGGCGATAGGACCTCGCCCGGACGCAGGCTATAGTGCTTCTATACGATTTGATCTCTCGAACGCTTTGGGGCTGCCTGCGCGACGCCGATGGATAATTCGGCATTCAACCATCGATATCGAAAGGTCGCGATGATGAAGAATGTGCCAGAGATCCGCGAATTGACGGATGAAGAGATCGATTGTGTCGCCGGCGGCGTGAGCGACGACGCACTGTACGGGGCAGCGATCGGCCTCGCCGTGGCCAGCGTCGGCGCGCTGATCGCGGTGCCGACCATGGGAACGAGCACGACGCTCTGCGTGTGGGGGGCCTCCCTCGCCTCGTCGGCGCTCGCCTACAACATCGCGGCCCAGTAGCGCGGCCTGAACCCGGCGGCCCGCGGGGTCCGGAGAGGGTCTGCTCACGGAGCGGCCCTCTCCAAGGACGGAGGCTTCGACGGGCACCCGAACGGGCGCAGGGTCTTCGGCCGGCCGGCCGGCGCCTGCGCGAGCGCGAGGGGGCCGATCCGGCGGGGGACGCCTCCTGTCCGCAGCCGGCGCAACGCGCGGTCGGCCGAACGCGTCGGCTGCTGTGTCGACCGGCCCATCACGGCCAGGGGCGCCGGCCCATCCGCATCGCGCCCGGCCCCGTCAGGCGACACCCGTGAAGAAGGTGGCGTAGCCGTCCTCGTGCACGCGGGCGAGATAGGCGCGGTACGGTGCGAAGCCCGGCTCCTCGGGTCCGATGCGCCCGTAGCCGAACGCGCCGGCCTGCTCCGGAAGCAGCGCCAGGGGCGCCGCGGCGGGGGTCAGCTGGGTGCCGCGCCCCGCATGGAGCGTGGTTAGGACCCCGTACATCTCGCCCTGGATGTTCGGGCGGCACAGGACCGCCAGGCGGTGCTGCCCGTGCCAGTTGGTCACCAGATAGATCATGCCCGACTGGCTCGGCACGGCGACGCTGCCGGATTGCGCGAAGGGGGCGTCGAGCCGCTCGGCCTCGCGGAACACGAGGCGGGCCGACTCCGCGTCCCACGCGATCTCGGTACGGTAGGCGAAGATCGCCCCGGCCGTCCCGAAGGAGGGCCGCAGGGTGAGATAGCGGCCCTCGATCCAGGCCACGCTCTCCCGGGAGTAGGAGCCGAGTTCGTCGGGCGCGTGACGGGCCGTCTCCGGAGCCGGTCGCCCCGGTTCCTGGCGGAGGGATTGGCCCAGGGCCTCCTCCAGCCGGATCGTCGTCGCCAGGGTGAAGGGCCGGCGGCCGGAGAGCGCCTTCTCCAGGGTCGAAATGCTGATCCGGGCCTCCTCGGCCAGCGTCTGCCGGGAGATGCGCCGGCGGGCCAGCGCCTCGCGCACGGTCTGGGCAATGGCGCGGCTCTGCGCCTCGGACAGTTCGATCTCGCTCACAGGCACGGCTCGCGCGGGCTTGATCCGGACAGATCCGCACGAAACCGCACAATTGCGCAAGCGCGGCCAAGCTGGCCATCCACGGCGGCCCGTCAGGAACGCCCCGCCTCCGACGCCAGCTCCGTCTCGACGATCAGCCGGAGCGGTCCGGCCCGCAGCGCCTCCAGGGGCCAGCAGGTGACGAGGTCGAGATGCCGGCCGGCCGCCTGCGGGTCGATGCCCGAGGCGTCCCACCGCGCCACCCGCGTGCCGGTGACGCGGAAATGCCGGGTCCGGCCGTCGCGGCCCGTCACCGTGACGGGATCGCCGGGCCCGAGGCGCCCCAGCACCGCGAACTGCGTGTCGCGGTGGGCGGCGAAGATTGCGGTGCCGGGCGCGCCGGCCTCCGGCGTACCGTCCAGATGGCCCGGGCCGAAGGCCAGGGCCTGGCCGCTCCCGCCCCGCAGCACCACGAAGCTGCGGCCCGCGACCGTGAGCCGGGCGACCGGCTCGGTGTCGGCCCAGGGCCAGGGCTTGGCGGGGTGCCCCTCGGCCAGCGTGCGGGCGAAAGCGCGCTCCAGCAGCACCTGCGCCAGGGCGGCCTTGGCAGGGATCCAGGCGGCCTGCGCCGCCAGCCCGAGCCCCCCGAGGGTGAGGAGGGCCGCGAGGGCCCTCCCCAGTCCGGATACCGGGGAGCGGCTCATCGCGCGTCCCCGATCAGCCGGACGCCGCGCCGCTGCAGGCCAGCGCCCAGCAGGAGGCCCAGGAGGGCGAGGAGCAGGCCCAGGCCGAGCTGCGCCAGGATCCCGGCCCCGGTCTGCGGCAGGTCGACGCCCGCCTCGCCGGCATGGATCGGCACGATCCGGGCGGCCTTGTCGTCGGCGGGCGCTTCGCCGGTCCGGTCCGTGCCGAACACCTTGGCGAAGTCCCAGCCCGCCGGCAGGTTCAGCGGCAGGTCGGCGGCGACGAGAGGCGTGCCCGGCGCCCGGCGGGGCGTGGCGTCGATGGCCACGAGGCTGGTCAGCCGCGTCGTCAGGCCGTGCTCCAGGGCCAGCGCCAGGATGGTGGCGTCGGCCGCCTCCGCGCCGAGGCGTCCGGTAATCCGCGCGGTCTCGGTCTCGCCGATCCGGGAGCGCGCCCAGACCTTGGAGATGCCGGCGCCCGTGCCGGCCGCGGCGAGGGGCAGGGTCCGGGTCCAGGTCCGGCCGCCCACCCGGCCCGAGACGGTCACGGTCCCGTGGGCGATCCCCTCGGCCGCCTCCGGCAGCTGCGCGGCGAAGACCAGCGGCTCGCCGCGATACAGATCGGGCAGCGCGCCCGGCGTGACGGCGACGCCCGGGACCGAGAAGGTCGCGGTCAGGTCGGTGACGGCGGGGGATTCCAGCTTCTCGTAGAGCGCGCGGGTCCGTTCGCCGACCAGGGCGAGGTCGCGGATCTCCGTGAAGCTGCCGCGGCCGATCTCGGCGGCGTGGCGCATCAGGTGGCCGTTGGGCGCCGAGCCGATGCCGACCATGAACAGGCGCGTGCGCCCGAGATTGGCGTGGATCGCCGCGAAGATCCGCTCCTCGTCGCCGACGGCCCCGTCGGTGAGGAACACGACCTGGCGCACGCGCCCGTCCTCCGGATGGGGATCGGCCAGGGCCGCCTTGAGCGGCGCCAGCATCTCGGTGCCGCCGCGGGCCTCCAGGGCGGCGACGAAGCGCTCGGCTTCCGCCAGGTCCGCCCGCGTCGCCGGGACCGGCTCGGGATGCAGCGCGTCCCAGGTGTCGTCGAAGCGGATGACGTTGAAGCGGTCCTGCGGCGTCAGACGCGCGAGGCCGGCCAGCAGCCCGGCCTTGGCCTGCCGCATCGAGGCGCCGGACATCGAGCCGGAATTGTCGATCACGAAGGTGACGTCGCGCGCCGGCCGGGTGGCCGCGTCGGCCTCGAGCGCCGGCGGGTTCACGGCGGCCAGCAGGTAGGTCCGGCCGGCCACGGTCTCGCGGAACAGGCCGAGGCCGGGCACCCGGCTCGGAGCGGGCTCCCAGGTCAGCTCGAGGTCGCGGTCGGCCGGCACGACGCCGTCGGCCAGCGTGACGGTGCGCGCCTCCGAGCCGGTCTCGGTCACGCGGATCGCGTGGGTGGCGCTGCGGACGGCGCCGACGGCGAAGCCCGCCTGGAGCCGCACGGTGACGGCGACCGGGTTGGTCGGCGGGGACAGGGCCGGGTCGAGCACCGGCGGGCTGATCCGGGCGCGATCCGGAACCGGGTCGCGGGCCGCCTCGGCCACGCCGTCGAGGGAGACCGCGTCCACCGCGGCGGGGGCGGGAGTGTAGCGGGGCGCGACGACCAGCGGCAGGCGCAGCGTCCTCGTCTCGCCGGAGACGGGGATCGTCTGCTGATAGGTGATCTGGACCACCACCGTCTCGCCGGGGCCGATATTGGCGACCGCGTTGGTGAAGATGTTGGGCCGCTCCTGCGCGGTCAGGGCCGCCGACTGCCCGGCCGCCTTCGCGACCTCGTAGGCGCGCTTGGCCGCCGCCCGCTCGCGGATGTCGGCCACGATCACGCGGTTGCCGACGACGAGCTTCATCCCGTCGACGGCCGCGTCCTCCGGCAGGGGGTACACGTAGGTGCCCTCGACCCACTCCGCCGTGGTGTTGCGGAAGGCCTGGGTGACGGTGGCCCGGGCGGTCGGGCCGCTGACATCGACGCTGATGTCGGTGGCAAGCTGGACGGCCTCGGCCGGCGCGGTGCCGGCCGGCCCGCGCAGCATCAGGCCGCCCCGCGCCGTCCCCGGCGCCGCGTGGGCCGAGGCGAGCATGATGAGGAGCGCCAGCAGCGCGAGGAAGAGCGGTGACAACGCGGCGTTGCGGGGGGGCTCGACCGCGGATCGTGGAGCGAAGAACGGCATCGGGGAAACCTCCTGCGCCGGCGGATCGGGGCCGGCTCGCCGCTGAAGCTCCCGCGCCCGCCCTTCTGCCGCCACGAGAAGCTTCGCCCTTTTCCAGGCTCGGCCCGCACCCGCCGGCCGCGCCGCGGCGGATCTGTGCGGAGCCGGTGCGGAGCTGTGCGCACGGCGGCGCGTCCTGACGGATCCGCCACCGCCTTGACATATGCGCAACCTGCGTCTTAGTTATGCTCAACCTGAGTAGAAATCGAGCGATGACCGAATCCGAGTTCCTGGCAGGCTACGATCCTGCGGCCTACGAGCGGCCCGCCCTGGCGGTGGATCTCGTCCTGCTGGGGATCCGGGCGGGGCGGCTCGCCGCTCTCCTGCTGCGGCGGAGCCAGCAGCCGCAGGCGGGCCTCTGGGCCCTGCCGGGCGGGTTCGTGGGCATCGCCGAAACCCTCGACGCCGCCGCGGAGCGCGTCCTGCGCGACAAGGCCGGGATCGGGCGGGCGCGGCTCGAACAGCTCTACACCTTCGGTGGCGTGGACCGGGATCCGCGGATGCGTATCGTCTCGGTCGCCTACCTGGCGCTGCTGCCGGAGGCGGCCTTCGCCGAGGCCCTGGCGGGCGGCGCCGCGCTGACGGCGGCGACGCTGGTCGTGCCCTGGGCGGGCGAGGCCGGCGGTCCGGTCTCGGCCGTCACGGAGGACGGCGCCCCCCTCGCCCTCGCCTTCGACCACGCCGACATCCTGGCGCTCGCCGTGAAGCGGCTGCGCGGCAAGCTCGACTACACGGATGTCGGCTTCGCGCTGCTCCCGGAGCACTTCACCCTCCGCCAGCTCCAGGACGTGCACGCGGCGATCCGCGGCGCGCCCCTCAACAAATCCGCCTTCCGCCGCCGCATGCGCGACCGGGGCTGGATCGCGCCGACGGGCGCCCGCGAGGCCGGGACGGCGTTCCGCCCCGCCGAACTCTTCCGCTTCGACAGGTCGGGTCAGTTTTGAGGAGACCATCATGGCCACGGTCCGCAACATCGGTGTGATCGCCCAGCTCCGGAGCGAGGCGAGCAGCCACATCATCCGCTTCCGCAACGGCCGGGTCCGGCAGAGCGGGCGGGGGCTGGTCTTCTGGTTCCGGCCCGAGACCGCCAGCATCAGCGAGGTGCCGGTGGACGACCGCGAGATGACCCTGTTCGTCCGCGGCCGCAGCCGGGACTTCCAGACCGTCGTGGTCCAGGGGACGATCGGCTGGCACGTCGTCGATCCCGAGCTGCTGGCGAGCCGGGTCGACTTCTCGATCGACCTCCGCACCGGGCGCCTGCAGGGCGAGCCGATCGAGCGGATCGAGGCGCGCCTCGGCGGCATCGCCGGCCAGGCGGTGCTGCAATATCTCGGGGCGAGCCCGATCGGCGCCCTCCTCGACGCGGGGCCGGAGCCGCTGCGCGCCGTTCTGGAACGGGTGCTCTTCGCCGCCCCGGCGCTGGCCGAGATCGGCATCGCGGCCGTGGCGGTGCGGCTCACCAACCTCGCGCCGACCAGCGAGCTGGAGCGCGCCCTGCAGACGCCGACCTTCGAGGCCCTGCAGCAGAAGGCCGACGAGGCGACCTTCGCCCGGCGCGCGCTCGCGGTCGAGAAGGAGCGCGCCATCGCGGAGAACGAGCTCGCGACCAAGACCGAGCTGGCCCGGCGCGAGACCGTGCTGATCGCGCAAGAAGCCGAGAACGCCCGCGACCGCGCCGCCGGCGTCGCGGAGGCCCGCGGCCTGGAGGCCGCCGCGGAGGCCGAGCGGATCCGGCTCGTCGAGGGGGCCCGGGCCGAGGCGGAGCAGCGCCGCGCCGCAATCTACCGGGACATGCCGCCCGCCGTCCTGCTCGGTCTGGCGGCCCGGGAACTCGCCGGCAAGCTGGAGACCATCGAGCACGTCAACGTCACGCCCGACCTGCTGGCGGCCGTCCTCGGGGAGTTCCGCGGCGCATTGCCCGCGCGACTCGCGCCGCGCTGAGGAGGCCCGTCATGCCGGCCATCACCCCCCGGGTCGTCTTCGTGATCCGCGACACGGATTACGAGCTGCTCATCGCCCGGCACGCGACCCGCGGCCAGGTCCGGTTCTTCCTGGAGAGCCGGGGCCAGACGCTCGCGGAGGTCGAGGCGCGCCACGCCCAATTCCAGGCCGTGCTCGCCGAGGCGCGGTCCGCCGTGCCCCTGGACTGGCGGCAGGCCCTGGTGCGGCGCCCCGACCTCGACCGCTTCCTCTTCGCCCCCGAGGACGTGGTCGTGGCCGTGGGGCAGGACGGGCTCGTGGCCAACGTCGCCAAATACCTCGACGGGCAGCCGGTGGTCGGCGTCAACCCGGCGCCCGACCTCTACGACGGCGTGCTGACCCGGGCCCGGGTCGAGGCCCTGCGTGGCCTGCTGCCCGCCAGCGCGGCCGGCGCCGCGCCCCTGCAGCGGCGCACCATGGTGCAGGCGACCTTCGATGGCGGCGAGCGGCTGCTCGCCCTGAACGAGATCTTCGTCGGCCACCGCAGCCACCAATCCGCGCGCTACCGCATCGACGACGGGGCGCGGGCGGAGGACCAATCGTCGAGCGGGCTGATCGTGGCCTCGGGCACGGGCCTGACCGGCTGGGCGCGCTCGATCAGCGAGGCGACGCACCTCACCGTTGAGGTGGGCATCGAGGAGGCGGCCTTCGGCTACTGGGTGCGCGAGCCGTTCCCGAGCGTCGCCACCGGCACCGACCTGCGCGGCGGCAAGTTCGCCGGATCGCCCCTCACCGTCGTGTCGCGGATGAACGAGGGCGGCGTGGTGTTCTCGGACGGGATCGAGCAGGATTTCGTCGCCTTCGACTGGGGGCGGCGGGTGAGCCTCGCGCCGGCCGACCGCACCTTCAACCTCGTGGCCGCGTAGGGCGGCGCCGACCGGGAGCCCGATGATCGCCATCCGGACCGACCGCCTCATCCTGCGGCGCTTCAGGCCGGACGACGCCGCCGACCTGTTCGCCTACCTGCACCGGCCGCGGGCACGCTGCTTCCTGAGCAGCCGCCTCGATACGCCGGCGGACGCGGAGGCGGAGGCCGAGCGGCGCGCCAGCGACGACGAGCACGTGGCCGTGTGCCTGACCGCGTCCGGCCGGCTGATCGGCGACCTGTTCTGCCTCCCCGAACCGCCCGACACCTTCTCGGTCGGCTGGAACTTCAACGCCGCGTATGGCGGCGCGGGCTACGCCCATGAGGCCGCGGCCGCTCTGTTCGGGCACCTGTTCTCCGAGCGGCAAGCGCGGCGCCTCTACGCCTATGTCGAGGAGGACAACGCCGCCTCGCACCGCCTGTGCGCGACGCTGGGAATGCGCCTCGAGGGCCTGTTCCGCGAGTTCGTCTCCTTCGTGGACGACGATCAGGGCAACCCGATCTTCGAGAACACGATGCAGTACGCCATCCTGCGCCGGGAATGGGCAGAGCGCTCCGCGCGCGGCTGAGGCCGGTCCGGCACTGTCCGAGGACCCCGGCTGAATACGCCGGCGGCATTCAGCTGCTTTCGCGGGCGTCGGACCGGTCGAATCGCGGCGCGAAGACGGTGTCCGTCATCACGAGCGCAGCGAAGTGACCCAGGGCAGCGCGACGTTCGGAGGCCTGGCGCTGCTGGATTGCTTCGCTCCGCTCGCAATGACGGCGGTGCAGTTCTTCGACAGCGCCGACGGGCAAGGCGCGCCGCCAATACGGTCGGTCCCTGCATCTGGCACGCTTCTTGGTTCGTCTTCACCAGCGCAGCGTCGCCCCGGCGGCGGCTAGAGGTTGGCGTGCCGTCGATGTGGTGAGGTGCCGGGCGACCGGATCTCCGCGACTGCCTTGAGCCTGTCCCGAGCTCCGATCCCTCCGTTTCAGCACCGGCACGCGCCGTCCGGCGGATCGCACGATCCGCCCTCTGAGGAGAGTCGATATGTGCGACCGTCACGGCGATTATCGCGTCCCGGATTTCACGCGGTTCAAGCCCAGCCGCAGGCGCTTCCTCGGCGGGACCGCCGCCGCGCTGACCCTGGCGGTGGGTCCGGGCCTGACCGGCCCGGCCGCGGCGGCCACCGGCATCCGTGCGACCCACGGCACCGGCTTCTGCAACCTGAACTTCTTCCTCGCCGAGGCGATGCAGCTCGCCAAGGATGACGGCCTGACCATCGACTTCGTCAACACGCCGACCTTCTCGGATCAGGTCACCTTCCTCGGCATGGGGCAGGTCGATGCCGGCGTGATGCCCTACACGAGCTTCATGGCGCTCTACGACGCGGGGGCCCCCGTGAAGATCGTGGCCGGCGGCGGCATCGAGGGCTGCGTGCTGGTCGCCCAGCCCGGCCTCGACAGCCCGGAGAAGCTCAAGGGCAAGACGCTCGGCACCTTCCAGCTCGATACGCTGGAGGTGCTGCCCTACGACTGGCTGAAGAAGAACGGCGTCGCCTTCAAGGACATCACGGTCCGCTACATGGGCTCGACCCCGGAGGCCGTGGAGGCGTTCCGCGCCGGGGCGCTGGACATCATCTCGACCATCGAGCCCTACGGCACCGCGCTCCTCACCGACGTGAAGGGCGCCGTGAAGCTCTCCGACGGCACCGACATCTACGGCAAGGGCTACACCGACTGCGTGCTGGCGGTCCGCAATGAGCTGATCGCCAAGAACCCGGCCGCCGTGAAGGCGCTGATCAAGGGCATGATGAAGGCCCAGGCCCTGGCCGAGGGCGATCCCCAGGCCGCCCTGAACAAGCTCGTCGGCTCCTACTACAAGACCTCGATGAGCAACGCCCAGCTCGCCATGGGCCGGCAGCCCTCGGTGGTGGACGCCCGCAACCAGACGCAGTTCATCCTCGACCGGACCGATTCCGTCGCCGAGATGGGCTACATCAAGAAGAAGCCCGGCCGCGACGCGATCGACTGGACCCTGCTGGAGCAGGTCATCGCCGAGAACCCGGATCTCTACGGCAAGCTCAAGCTGAAGTCGGCCTGAGCGGATGGCCGTCGATCTCGCCCGCGCCGCCGTCCCGCACATCCGGCCGCGCGTGCCCTTCGGTCAGCGCCTCGCGCTGCCCGACGGGCTCGTCCCGCTCCTGCAACGGACCGGCTGGATGCTGGTCTCGGTCGGCTGCTTCGCCGGCCTCTGGGAGCTGCTCTGGGCGCTCGGCATCGCCGACGCCAAGCTCCTGCCGCCGCCGCACATCTTCCTCGGCAACCTCGCCGAGCAGGCGCGCTTCTTCAACACCGCGCAACGCTGGCAGATCGGCACCGGGATGAATGCCGGCCCGAGCCCCGCCATGGCGGTGCTGATCACCGTGCTCGCCTCCACGGGCCGGGTTCTGGCGGGCCTCGCCCTGGCCGCGACCCTGTCGATCCTCGTCGGCGTGGCGATCCGCTACGTCGTGCTGTTCGAGCGGCTGACCCTGCCGACCATCACGCTGCTGGCCCCGGTCTCGCCGATCGCGTGGCTGCCGGTGGCGATCTTCATGTTCGGGATCGGCAACGCCCCGGCGATCTTCATGGTGTTCATCGCCCTGTTCTTCACGATGGTCCTCTCGACCATCCACCAGATCGACGGGGTCAACCGGAACTACATCAACGTCGCCCGGACCATGGGGGCGACGAAGCGCCAGATCTACGTGCGGGTGATCGTGCCGGCGATCCTGCCGGGGCTGCTCGCGGTTTTGCGCCTCAACCTGTTCGGCGCCTGGATGGTGGTGCTCGTCGCCGAAGCGACCGGCGTCGGCTACGGGCTCGGCCAGGTGATCATGCTGGCGCGCAACACCTTCAACCCGTCGCTCGTCTTCTTCACCATCACGCTGATCGGCCTCCTGGGCTTCGCCTTCGACCTGCTGTTCCGGCTGGTCCAGCGGCGGATGCTCTACTGGCTGCCGCGCGACGCGGGGTCCTCCCTTGGCCTCTGATCCCGCATCCCAGGACGCCGTCTCCTGCCGGGGCGTCGCCAAGGTCTGGGCGGCCGGCACCGCTCGCGCCCACGAGGCCCTGCGCGACATCGACCTCACCGTGCGGCCCGGCGAGTTCGTGGTGTTTCTCGGCCCCTCGGGCTGCGGGAAGAGCACGCTGCTCTACCTGATCGCCGGGCTCGAACCCGCCTCCGGGGGCGCGCTCCTGGCCTTCGGCGAGGCCGTCACCGGCCCGTCGCCGGAGCGCAGCCTGATCTTCCAGGAGACCTCGCTGCTGCCCTGGCTCAGCGTCTGGCAGAACGTCAGCTTCGGCCTGTCGCTGAAAGGCGTGCCGGAGGTCGAGCGCCGGAGTATCGCGCGGGCCGCCCTCCAGCGGGTCGGCCTCGCCGAGGCCTTCGACAAGCGGCCGGACGAATTGTCCGGCGGCATGCGCCAGCGCGTGGCCGTGGCCCGGGCGCTCGCCATGCGTCCCAAGGTCCTGCTGATGGACGAGCCCTTCGCGGCGCTCGACGTCCAGACCCGCCAGAAGATGCAGGACTTCCTGCTCGACGTCTGGCGCGACAGCGGCGCCTCGGTGCTGTTCGTGACCCACCACATCGACGAGGCGGTGGCGCTCGCCGACCGGGTGGTGGTGTTCACGGCCCGGCCCGGGCGGATCAAGACCATCGTCCGCAACGACCTGCCCCGCCCGCGCGACCCGTTCTCCCTCGAGGCCGAGGCGATGCGGCGGCACCTCACCGAGCTTCTGCGCGACGAGGTCGACCGGGCCTTCGCCGAGCAGGAAGCGCTCGTCTGACCCCCTCCCCCAACACGGACACGACCATGGCCACATCGCTGATCCGCAGCCGGCGGATGATCACCCGTACCCTCGATCACGACCGCTGGGAGGAGATCGCCGACGGCGCGGTCCTGCAGAAGGACGGCGTGATCGAGGCGGTCGGCACCTACGCGGACCTGCATGCCCGCTATCCCGACGCCCCCGTGATCGGCTCCGGCCGCGAGATCCTGCTGCCGGGCTTCGTCAACGGCCACCACCATGTCGGCCTCACGCCGGTGCAGCTCGGCTCCCCCGACATGCCGCTGGAACTGTGGTTCGTCACCCGCATGGTGGCGCGCAACCTGAACCTCTACCTCGACACCCTGTACTCGGCCTTCGAGATGGTCGGCTCCGGGATCACCACGGTCCAGCACATCCACGGCTGGATGCCCGGCAGCCTGGAGGAGGTCGAGGCGCGCTCCAACGAGGTGCTGCGCGCCTATCGCGACATCGGCATGCGGGTTTCGTACTGCTTCGCGGTCCGCGACCAGAACCGCCTCGTCTATCAGGCCGACATGGATTTCGTGGCGAGCCTGCCGGCGCCGCTGCAGGACCCGATGAAGCGCTGGTTCGAGCGCTTCCAGATGTCCCTGGAGGACAACTTCTCCCTGTTCCGCAGCCTGCATGCCGGACAGGCCGGGGCGTCGCGGTCCAAGATCCAGCTCGCGCCCGCCAACCTGCACTGGTGCTCGGACGCGGCCCTCGAAGGGCTCGCCGGCCTGTCCGAATCCTACGACGTGCCGATGCACATGCACCTCGTCGAGACCGCCTACCAGAAAGCCTACGCGGAGAAGCGCGGCGGCGGCACCGCCCTGGAGTATCTCGACCGGTTCGGCATGCTCGGTCCGCGCCTGACGCTCGGCCACGGGGTCTGGCTGAACGAATCCGACATCGAGCGGGTCGCGGCGACCGGCACCTGCATCTGCCACAATTGTTCGTCGAACTTCCGGCTGCGCTCCGGCGTGGCGGCGCTCAACCGGTTCGAGGCGAAGGGGATCAACACGGCGATCGGCCTCGACGAGGCCGGCATCAACGACGACCGCGACATGCTCCAGGAGATGCGCCTCGTGCTCCGCGCCCACCGGGTGCCCGGCATGGACGAGGCCGACGTGCCGAGCATGGCGCAGGTGTTGCGCATGGCGACCGTCGGCGGCGCCCGCACCACGCCCTATGGCGATAGCCTGGGCACGATCGAGGTCGGCAAGGGCGCCGACCTCGTCCTGATCGACTGGGACCAGATCGCCTACCCGTATCTCGACCCGGAGACGCCGCTCCTCGACGCCGTGATCCAGCGGGCCAAGACCGGCGGCGTGACCACGGTGCTGTGCGAGGGCGAGGTGCTCTACGCCGACGGCCGCTTCACCCGGGTCGACAAGGATGCCGCCCTGAAGGCGCTCCACGACGACCTGTCGCGGGCGCTGTCGGACGACGAGGTCGAGCGGCGCCAGCTCTCGAAGGCGCTGCTGCCCCACGCGCGGCGCTTCTACGCCGATTACATCGACCCGTCGCGGCACGAGCCGTTCTACCGCCCGAGCTCGCGCGTCTGACGGCGCGGGCCCGGGCCGGGCTTCAGCGGACCAGGCAGGGCTTCTTGTTGTCGAAGCTCCAGCCTGGGATCAGGAACTGCATGGCGGCCGCGTCGTCGCGGGCGCCGAGGCCGTGGTCGCGGTAGAGGGCGTGCGCCTCCTCCACCGCCGCCATGTCGAGCTCGATGCCGAGGCCCGGCCGCTCCGGCACCCGCACGAGGCCGCCGCGGATCGCCAGCGGCTCCTTGGTCAGGCGCTCGCCGTCCTGCCAGATCCAGTGGGTGTCGATCGCCGTGACGTTGCCCGGGGCCGCCGCGGCCACGTGAGTGAACATGGCGAGCGACACGTCGAAATGGTTGTTCGAGTGCGAGCCCCAGGTCAGGCCGTGGTCGCGGCACAGCTGGGCCACCCGGACCGAGCCGGCGAGCGTCCAGAAATGCGGGTCGGCGAGCGGGATGTCGACGGCGCCGAGCTGGATCGCGTGGTTCATCTGCCGCCAGTCGGTGGCGATCATGTTGGTGGCGGTGGGCAGGCCGGTGGCGCGGCGGAACTCGGCCATGATCTCGCGGCCCGAGAACCCGCCCTCGGCGCCGCAGGGATCCTCCGCGTAGGCCAGCACGTGGCCCTGGCCCTTGCAGAGGCGGATCGCCTCGTCGAGGGACCACGCGCCGTTCGGGTCCAGCGTCACCCGAGCCTTGGGGAAGCGCGCGTGGATCGCGGTGACGGCGGCGATCTCCTCCTCGCCCCGCAGCACGCCGCCCTTCAGCTTGAAATCGTTGAAGCCGTACTGGTCGTAGGCGGCCTCGGCGAGCCGGGCGACGGCCTCCGGTGTCAGCGCCTCCTCGTCGCGCAGGCGGAACCAGCCGTCGCGGGCGGTCGGTGCGCGATAATCGAGATCGGTGCGGGTGCGGTCGCCGACGTAGAACAGGTAGCCCAGCATCTCGACGGCGTCGCGCTGCTGGCCCTCGCCCAGGAGGGCGGCCACCGGCACGTCGAGGTACTGGCCGAGCAGGTCGAGGAAGGCGGATTCGACCGCCGTCACCGCGTGGATGGTGATGCGCAGGTCGAAGGTCTGCAGCCCGCGCCCGCCGGAATCGCGATCCGCGAAGCGCGTCCGCATGGCGTTCAGCACCGCGTTCCAGGCGCCGAGCGGCTGCCCGACCACGAGGTCCCGGGCATCCTCCAGGGTCTTGCGGATGCCCTCGCCGCCGGGGACTTCGCCGAGGCCGGTGGCGCCGGTGGAGTCCGTGAGGATCACGAGGTTGCGGGTGAAGTACGGTCCGTGCGCGCCCGAGAGGTTGAGGAGCATGCTGTCGTGGCCGGCGACCGGCACGACCTTCATCTCGGTCACGGTGGGCGTGTTGCGCGCGGCATGACGGCTGTCGTTCGGCATGGCGTCCTCCTCGAAGATCCCCGGCCGGCCTGAGCCGGGCGCGGGGCGGGTTCGGAACGGGGCCGGCCCGGCCCGCGGGTCAGTGGGCCTTCAGCTCGACGCGGCGGATCTCGCCGACCACCACGAGGTAACAGAAGCAGGCGACGAGGGCGTTCAGGCCCACGAAGACCAGGGCGCCGTTGAACGAGCCCGTGCTCTGGACGATGTAGCCGATGGCGATCGGCGTGGTGATGCCGGCGGTGTTGCCGAAGGTGTTGAACAGGCCGCCCGAAAGGCCGCCGCTCTCCCGCGGGGAGGTGTCGGCGACGACCGCCCAGCCGAGCGCGCCGATGCCCTTGCCGAAGAAGGCGAGCGCCATCAGCCCGACCACGAGGGCATCCGCCTGGACGTAGTTGCAGCCGATGATGCTCATCGACAGCAGCATGCCGCCGACGATCGGGATCTTGCGGGCCGCCGTCAGGGAAAAGCCGCGGCGCAGGAGCAGGTCGGAGATCACGCCCCCGAGGATGCCGCCGATGAAGCCGCAGAGCGCCGGCAGCACCGCGGCGAAGCCGGCCTGGAGGATCGACAGGCCGCGCTCCTTGACGAGGTAGACCGGGAACCACGTCAGGAAGAAGTAGGTCAGCACGGTGATGCAGTACTGGCCGATATAGATCCCGAGCAGCATGCGGTTGGCGAGCAGCTGGCGCAGCGTCCGGCCGGCATCGCCCTGCCTGGTCCGGCTCTGCCCGTCCATGTCGAGCAGGGCGCCGCCGGCCTCGATGTAGTCCCGCTCCGCCTGATTCATGGACGGGTGGTTCTTCGGGCTGTCGACGACGCGCAGCCACACCACCGCGAAGGCGAGGCCGAGCAGGCCCATGCTGGTGAAGACGTGGTGCCAGCCGAAATTGTGGACGATCCACGCCATCAGCGGCGTGAACAGCACCGTGGCGAAGTACTGCGCCGAGTTGAAGAACGCCGACGCCATGCCGCGCTCCCGGGTCGGGAACCACGCGGCGACGATCCGGGCATTGGCGGGGAAGACCGGCGCCTCGGTGAGGCCGACGGCGAGCCGCAGGGCGAACAGCAGCACCACGGCGGTGAGGCCGGAGAAGAAGCCGACGGCCCCCTGGACCAGGGTGAAGCCGGACCAGAGGGCGACGGCGGCGGCGTAGACCCATTTGACGCTGTAGCGGTCGAGGAGCCAGCCGCCCGGAATCTGGGCCAGAACGTAGGACCACGCGAAGGCCGAGAAGACGTAGCCCATCTGGACCGGAGACAGGCCGAGTTCCTTGGCCATGTCGGGTCCGGCGATCGAGATGGTCGCGCGGTCGGCGTAGTTGATCGTCGTGGCGGCGAACAGCATCGCGACGATCAGCAGGCGGACGCGGGTGCGGCGACCCGCATCGGCGGCGTCGAGCAGGGTGCTCGCCGCGCCGCTCGAACTGGCACTCATGGACGTTCTCCCTGGCTCGTCGCCGCCCGGTTGATCCAGGAGGCGGGTCGTGGCCGCCGTTGGCTCGGCGGGTCTGTCGTTGGTCGTCTCGTGGGGGCTCAGCGGCGGTCGCCGATCAGCGCCGTCAGCTCGGCGCGCTCGGCCGCGTCCAATTCGGTCAGCGGCGGCCGGACCGGGCCGGCGTGGCGGCCGACGGCGCTCATCCCCGCCTTGACGATCGAGACCGCGTAGCCGCGCTTGCGGTTGCGGATCGCGATGTAGGGGAGGACGAAGTCGCGCAGCTCCCGGTAGACGGCATCGCGGTCCCGGCGGCGCACGCTGTCGTAGAAGGACAGCGCCCATTCGGGCAGGAAGTTGAAGATCGCCGAGGAGTAGGTGGTGACGCCCATCTCCAGATACGGCAGCGCGAAGGTCTCGGCGGTGGGCAGGCCGCCGACATAGGTCAGGCGGTCGCCCAAAGCGGCGTAGATCCGGGTCATCAGCTCGACATCGCCGACGCCGTCCTTGAAGCCGACGAGGTTCGGGCAGCGCTCGCACAGGCCGGCGAGCGTCTGCTCGTTGAGCTGGGCGTTGGCGCGGTTGTAGACGATGATCCCGAGAGAGGTCGCGCGGCAGACCGCCTCGATATGGGCGGCGAGACCGGCCTGCTCGGAGCCGACGAGGTAGGGCGGCAGCAGCAGAATTCCGTCCGCGCCGGCGGCCTCGGCGGCCCGGGCCATCTCGACCGCCTGGGCGGTGCCCTGGCCGGCGGGGGCGATGACCGGCGTGCGGCCGCGGGTCTCCGCGACGGCGGCGCGCAGGACCCGGTCGATCTCGGCGGGCGTCAGCGAGAAGAACTCGCCGGTGCCGCCGGCCGCGAACAGGCCCGAGACCTTGTAGTCGGCCAGCCGCCCGAGATTGTCCCGATAGGCGGTCTCGTCGAAGCCGAGATCGTCGCGGAAATGCGTGACCGGGAAGGACAGCAGGCCGGAGCCCAACACGCGCGCCATCTCGGCCGGGGTCATCCGCGCCATCGATTCCTCTCCCTGATGCGCACCGTTCGGTGTCGCGTCCGGGGTTAGGCGCAGGCTTTCGATGCGTCCAACGTTGATTTTGGCTGGATTATCCCGGATCCTGCATCAATGTTCGATCTCGGCCACGCCCGCAGCTTCATCGCCGTCGCCGAGGAGATGCATTTCGGCCGGGCCGCGGCACGGCTGAACCTGACCCAGTCGCCCCTGTCGCGGCAGATCCAGATGCTGGAGCAGACGCTGGGCGTGACGCTGCTCGAGCGGACCACCCGGGCGGTGCGCCTGACCCCGGCGGGCCGGACCTTCCTGGCGGAGGCCCACCGGGTGCTGGCGGCGGCCGAGAACGCCGCGCGCATCACGCAGCGTGCCGACCGGGGCGAGAGCGGGGTGCTGCGCCTCAGCTTCACCGCCGCCTCGGCCTACCGGACGCTGCCCCAGGTCGTCGCCCATGTCCGCCGAACCCTGCCCGAGGTCGACCTCGTGCTGGAGGAGATGGTCTCGGACGAGCAGATCCTGGCTTTGGGCGAGAACCGCACCGATCTCGCGATCCTGCGGCCAAGTCCGGTCCTGCAGGATCCGAAATCCGCGATCGCGACGGCGCCGCTCGCACGGGAACGGCTGCTGCTCGCGGTCCCGCGCGGACACCGCCTGGCGACCGCCCGCACCCCGACCCTGCGGGATCTCGACGGCGAGGCCTTCGTGACGTGGTCGCCCCGGGGTGGCCGCTACTTCATCGACCTCCTCGACAGGCTGTTCGAGGCCGGGGGCGTGCAGCCGCGGATCGTGCAGCGGGTGAATCAGGTCCACGCGATGCTGGCGCTCGTCGGCGCGGGCATCGGCGTCGCGCTGGTGCCGGGCAGTGCCCGGGGCAACAGCATGGCCGATATCCGGCTCCGGCCGATCGCCCTGCCCGCCACGACCGGGCCGGAGCTGTGGCTCGCGTGGCGCACCGACAATGCCAATCCGTGCCTGCCTTCCGTGCGCGCCGCCGCGCTCGAAACCGGCGAGGCGTGACGGCCGGCTCGGCAGCGCCCTGGAAAGTCGATGCGGCCGGCGATAGCCTGCCGGCCCGCCCCGCGTCCGGTCGCAGAACCGTGCGGGGCCGCTTCCCCCGGATCAGGCAGGCACCATGAAAGTTTCGGCCGACCTCTGCATCGTGCCGATGGGCGTCGGCCCGTCGGTCTCGCCCTACGTCCGGGCGATCAAGGACATCATCGAGGCGAGCGGGCTCACCGCCACGATGCATCCCAACGGCACGAACATCGAGGGTGAGCTGTCGGAGATTTGCGCGCTGGCCGAGCGATGCGAGGCGAAGCTCGCAGAACTCGGCGTCCAGCGGACCTTCTTCACGCTGATCTTCTCGACGCGCCGCGACAAGGACCAGTCGATGGCAGACAAGCTCGCGGCGGTCTCCTGACCGCGAGGTCGGGCACGGACGCAGAGCCGCGGCCGATCAGGTCGGCAGGGTGACGACAGCCGAGCCCGCGCCGAGCGAGGCGCGAATCCCCTCTCCCGTGCGGGAGGAGGACAGGATGAGGGGCGAGAGCTTTCCGGAAAGACCTGATCCCTCACCCCAACCCTCTCCCGCACGGGAGAGGGGGCGCGTCGCGGCTGTCTCGGCCAAAGATGCCTTCTCCAGACCGTCGCAGCGCGATTGCGAGCGGCCCTAGCCGTGGCAGGCGCAGCCGGCGTGCTCGCAGCCGGCGTGATTCTTGTGGCCGTCCGCGCAGTCGTCGCAGCAATAGGCCTTGCCGTCCCGCGACACGGCCTTGGAGACCGGAATCACGCAGACGCAATCCTGGCACGCACACTTCACCATCTCGACGTCGACGCTGGCCATGGTTTCCTCCTCCGGCGGTCGGTCCGCACGTCGACGTTAGATCCGCGCCATCGGCAAGGAAAGCCGTCCAAGAACGCGGTGACGCGCCCGTGATCCCATTCGCCCCCTCGTGCGTTCCCTTCGTCCGGTGATCGATGCGCCGGATGGGAGGACGGCATGGCCGATCAGAAGACCGACGACGTCCGGATCGAGCCCTATGACGGCCCGGCGGGCGGCTGGGGCTCGGCCCGCTCCCTCGTCGAGATCCTGACCCGTGAGGGCGTGCCGATCACCGGCTCGGCGATGCTGCTGAAGCAGAACAAGCCGGACGGCTACATGTGCACGTCCTGCGCCTGGGCGAAGCCCGCCAAGCCCCTCGCCTTCGAGTATTGCGAGAACGGCGCCAAGGCGACTGCCTGGGAGCAGACGCGGCGGCGGGCGACCCCGGACTTCTTCGCCGAACACACGGTGACCGAACTCCTCGGCTGGAGCGACTACGCCCTCGAAGAGCAGGGACGCCTCACCCATCCGATGCGGTACGATCCGGAGACGGACCGCTACCGGCCCGTCGCCTGGGCGGAGGCCCTCGCGGAGATCGGCCGGGAGCTGAAGGACCTGCGCGCGCAGGACCCGAAATCGGTGGTGTTCTACGCCTCGGGACGGGCCTCCCTCGAGACCAGCTACATGTGGGCGCTGCTCGCCCGGCTCTACGGCAACAACAACCTGCCGGATTCCTCCAACATGTGCCACGAGCCGACCTCGGTGGCGCTGCCGCAATCGATCGGCGCCCCGGTGGGCACGGTGCTGCTGGAGGACTTCGAGACCACCGATCTGATCTTCTTCTTCGGCCAGAATGTCGGGTCGAATTCGCCGCGGATGCTGCACCCGCTCCAGGAGGCGCGGCGCCGGGGCGCGCAGATCATCACCTTCAACCCCCTCCGGGAACGCGGGCTGGAGCGCTTCACCGACCCGCAATCGCCGGTGGAGATGCTGACGCGCTCCTCCACCAAGATTTCGACGCAGTATCACCAAGTGAAAGCCGGCGGGGATCTCGCGGCGCTCACCGGCCTGTGCAAGGCGCTGCTCGCCCTCGACCGGGCGGCGGACGCCGCCGGCCGGCCGGGGGTCCTCGATCGCGCCTTCATCACCGAGCACACCCACGGCTTCGAGGCCTTCGTCCGCTTCTGCGACGGGCAGGATTGGGCCGCCCTGGAGCGGCGCTCCGGCCTGACCCGGACGGCGCTGGAGGCGGCCGCCGGCGTCTACGCCCGCGCGAAGGCGGTGATCGGCATCTACGGGATGGGCCTGACCCAGCACCGCAAGGGCACCGAGACCGTCCGGATGCTCGTCAACCTGCTGCTTCTGCGCGGCAATATCGGAAAGCCCGGCGCCGGGATCTGCCCGGTGCGGGGCCACTCGAACGTGCAGGGCCAGCGCACCGTCGGCATCACCGAGAAGCCCGAACTGGCACCGCTCGACCGGCTGAAGGAACTCTACGACTTCGAGCCGCCGCGGGAGAAGGGGCTCAACACGGTGGAGACCTGCGAGGGTCTCCTCGATGGACGCGTGAAGGCGTTCATCGGGCTTGGCGGCAACTTCCTGCGGGCGATCCCCGATACCGGCCGGATGGAGCCGGCCTGGCGCCGGCAACGGCTCACGGTGCAGGTCTCGACCAAGCTCAACCGCTCCCACCTCGTGAACGGCGCCGTCGCCTACATCCTGCCGTGCCTCGGCCGGATCGAGATCGACCGGCAGGCGAGCGGCCCGCAGGCCGTGTCGATCGAGAGCTCCACCGCGCAGTTCCATGGCTCGCGGGGGGTGGCCGATCCGGTCGGTCCGCATGTGCGCGCCGAACCCTGGATCGTGGCGGAGATCGCCAAGGCGACCCTGCCGCCGAATCCCCGCATCGACTGGGATGCCTGGGTCGCCGATTACGCGCGGGTGCGCGACGCGATCGAAGCGACCTACCCGAGCGTGTTCCACGACCTGAACGGTCGGATGTTCCAGCCCGGCGGCCTGCTGAAACCGCTGGGCGCCCGCGACCGCAAGTGGGAGACCGAGACCGGGAAGGCGAATTTCGCGGTCCCCGAGGGCCTCGAGGCCGATCCGGACCTTCCAGCCCGCGGCCCGGACGTGCTCGACCTGATCACCCTGCGGTCGAACGATCAGTTCAACACCACGGTCTACGGCTACGACGACCGCTTCCGCGGGGTGAAGGGCACCCGCGACGTGCTGTTCATGAACCGGCGGGACATCGCCCGGCTGGGGCTGAGGGACGGCCTCACCGTCGCCGTGGAGACCGAGGCCGAGGACCAAGTGCCGCGGCGCGTCGGCGGCCTGCGCGTGGTGGCCTACGACATCCCGGAGGGCAACTGCGCCGGGTATTATCCGGAGCTGAACGTGCTGCTGCCGCTCTGGCACCATGACGAGCAGTCCAAGACGCCGGCCGCCAAGGCGATCGCCGTGCGGGTGGCGGCCGCGACCCAGGGCCCGTGAGCGTCGTGTCTGGCGTCCGGTCGCGCGTTCCGGCAAGGAACGACCATGGACCAAGCGACCCCACCCGATGCACGACCGGACGCTCCGGTGGAGTCGCGGCTGCGCACCCTCCTCGACCGGATCGCCGGCGGGGCGCCCCTGCATGAGCCAGGCGCGGACCTGTCGCAACTGAGCGCCGGGCCGGACGCGCTCGCCGCACAGCCGGACGCCGGCATCGGCACGGACATCGAGTCCGGCGGATTGGCGCTGGCCGGTGCGGACCTGTCCCGGGCCCGCATGGAGCAGGCCGACCTCTCCGGCGCCAACCTGCGCCGGGCACGCCTCGCCGGCGCCGTCGGACGCTCGACGCGCTTCACCGGCGCAATCCTGGAGGAGGCCGACCTGTCCGAGGCCGACCTCTCGGGGGCGGACTTCACCGGCATCGTCGCCGGTCAGGTGAAGTTCGCCGGGGCGATGCTGGAGGATGCCCGCTTCGGGCACGCCGCGATGCGCTTCGCCGACCTGTCCGGCGCCCTCCTGGACGGGACCGATTTCGCCGAGGCCGACCTCTGGGGGGCGGATTTCTCCGGGGCGGATGCGGACGACACGGTCTTCCGCGGGGCGCGTCTCGACGAGGCCAAGCTCGCCGACGCCAATCTGACCCATGCGGATTTCGCCGAGGCGAGCCTGACCAAGGCGTCGCTCGCCGGCTCGCGGCTGCGGGGGGCGCATTTCACCGGGGCGAAGCTCGACGGTGCCGATCTCTCGGGCGCGGATCTCTCGGACACCGACCTCGTGCGGCTGAACCTCGGCACCTGCCGCCTGCGGCATGCCCGCTTCGCCGGCGCCTGGCTCAACGGAACGCGGATGAGCGTGGAGCAGCTCGGCGGGGCGGTGGGCGAGGAAGTGGCCGGCGCCTACGAAGCCGCCCAGGCGAGCTACCTCGCGCTGGAGCAGAACTGGAAGAGCATCGGAAGCCACGACGCGGCGAGCTGGGCCTACAAGCGCGGCCGGCGGATGGGCCGCTTCCATGCCGGCCAGCAGGCCCGCGCCGCCTGGGGCGCCCGGGACGGGGCCGGCTTCCTGCGCCACGGCTATCGCTGGACCGCGGACCGCTTCGTCGAGTGGCTGTGCGATTACGGCGAGAGCCTGTCGCGCATCGCCCGGGCCTTCGCCCTGCTGATCGTGGTGTTCGCGGGCCTCTTCGGGCTCACCGGCGGCCTGTTCATCCTGGAGGGGCCGGAGGCGGGGCCGACCTACAATCCCCTCGACCTCCTGAGCTACAGCGCGCTCAACATGATGACCGCCAACCCGCCGGAGATCGGCCTCAAGCCCACCGGCCGCGTCACCAACCTGCTGGTCGGCATCGAGGGCGGCGTCGGCATCATCCTGATGGGGCTCTACGGCTTCGTCCTGGGCAACCGCCTGCGGCGGTGAGGCCGATCGCTCCGGCGCGGCGCAAGCGGCTCATCGCGGCTCATCGCGGCTCCGAGGGCGCCTCAGTCGCTCACGCTGAGCCGCTCGATGACGAGGCTGAGATCCTTGCGGAGGGCGCGGATCTCCGGCTCGCTGAGTTCGAGCTGGCACATCACGCTCTCGCGGACGGAGACCGCGTCGGCGCGCAAAGCGGCGCCCTCGGGCGTCAGGGCGATCTCGACCTCGCGCTCGTCGGACTGGCGGCGGGTCCGGAGCAGGAAGCCCGCGTTCTCCAGGCGCTTCAGCACCGGTGTCAGCGTGCCGGAATCCAGACGCAGGCGCCGGCCGATCTCCGACACGGTGACGCCGTCCTGCTCCCACAGCACCAGCAGGACCAGATATTGCGGGTATGTCAGTCCGAGCCGCTCGAGCAAGGGCCGGTACGACTTGGTCATTCGATGCGCGGCAGCATAGAGCGCGTAGCAAAGCTGGTTATCGAGAAGCAGCGGATCCGTCTCCGGCTCCGCCTCAGCCGTATCGGCAATATACGCCATATCGTTCGCCCATCGCGGTCCACGCACCGCCACTCTCGACCGCGACCGCAGGTCCGTCATTATACCATAACACGGGATGCCGGCGCGCAAGATCCAGACGTGTGATCCGTTCTCTCAACAACCCTATGTGGTTCGTCGCCCGTCTTCGGCGCGCGTCAGCGCCGCCAGGGCGGCGAGGAAGCCGGCCTCGTCCTCCAGGGTCCGGAGGTCGAGGCGGACGGCCTCGTCGCTGATGCGGCCGATCACCGGTACCGGAAGCCGGCGCAGATCCTCGGCGAGCCGCCGGCACCGTCCGCCGCCGCCCCGTCCCCCCGGGGCGTTCGGCGTCAGGACCAGGGCGGCGCTGGGGAGCGTCTCCACAGGCAGGGCGCCGGATCCGATCTGGCTGATGCAGTCGGCGACCGAGACCGTGGCCCGGCCGGCGAGCCGCTCCGCCACCGCGGGGGCGAGGCGCTCGGCCTGTGCGGCGATCGCGTCCCGCTCGCGGGTGAGGAGCCGCAGGGTCGGCAGCTCCGCACGCAGCCGCTCGGGATACAGATAGAGCCGCAGCACGGCTTCGAGGGCCGCGTAGGTCATCTTGTCGACGCGCAGGGCGCGCTTCAGGGGGTTCTTGCGCACGCGGGCGATCAGATCCTTCCGGCCGGCGACGATGCCGCACTGAACCGCGCCGAGCAGCTTGTCGCCGCTGAAGGTCACGACATCCGCCCGCTCCAGGGCGGCCCGGACCGTGGGCTCGGGGGGCAGGCCGTAGGCCGCGAGGTCGACGAGGCTGCCGCTGCCGAGGTCGTCCGCCAGCGGCACGCCCCGCTCCCGGCAGAGGGCGTGGAGGGCGACGGGATCCGCCGCCGCGGTGAAGCCCGCGATGGCGTAGTTGCTCGGATGCACCTTCATCACGAGGCCGGTGCGGGGCCCGAGGGCCTCGGCGTAGTCGCGCAGGTGGGTGCGGTTGGTGGTGCCGACCTCGCGCAGGCGGCAGCCGGCCCGCACCATCACGTCCGGCACCCGGAATGAGCCGCCGATCTCCACGAGCTCGCCGCGGGAGACCACCACCTCCTTGCGCATGGCGAGCGCGTTCAGCACCAGCAGGACCGCCGCCGCGTTGTTGTTGACGACCACCGCGGCCTCGGCGCCGGTCAGCCGGCAGATCAGCGCCTCGACATGGTCGTCGCGCTCGCTGCGGGCGCCGGTCGCCAGATCGAATTCGAGGTTGCTCGCCTGCACCATCACGGCGGCCACCGCCTCCGCGGCCGAGCGGGGCAGCAGGGCGCGACCGAGATTGGTGTGGAGCACCGTCCCGGTCAGGTTGAAGACCGGCCGCAGGGACGGGCGGCGCTCGGCGGCGAGCCGCGCGGACGCTTCGGCCCGGATCGCCGCCGCGTCCGGGACGGGGCGGCCCCCGGCCCGGATCCCGGCCAGAACCGTCCGGATGGCATCCGTGAAGGCCGTCCGTCCGTAGGTCTCGAGTTCCGCGGGCGACGCGGCGCCGACGAGGCGCTCCACCGAGGGGATCCGGCGCGGGGACGGCACCGGATCGTCGGCCGGGGGGGTGGGGACAGGCGCATTCATGTCAGCTCAGAGATAACCATCCCCCGGCACGGAGCCAGTCCGTTCCGGCGCGGATAATGCGCGCAGGTTGTTCAGTCTCCGCCCCGACGGTAAGGGCAGATCTGGAAATCGGCGGCCGAGAGTCCATCGCACCCGCGCGGGGCGGGCTCGGCCGCGCCCCCGCCGAGCCCTCTCGGGAGACGCCGCCATGTCCCGATCTTCGATCCAGATCCACCCGATGATCCTGTGCGGGGGGACGGGGACGCGGCTGTGGCCGGCGTCGCGGGAGAGCATGCCCAAGCAGTTCGCCCGGCTGGTGGATGCCGAGCGCTCGACCTTCCAGGCGACGCTGGCGCGGGTGTCGGACGCGTCCGTCTTCGCCAGGCCCACGGTCATCGCCTCGGCCGAGGCCCGCTTCATCGTCGCCGAGCAGCGCGACCAGCTGGGTCTTGCCGCCGACATCCTGCTGGAGCCGCAGGGCCGCGACTCGGCCGCCGCCGTGGCGGTGGCCGCGCTGCACGCCGCCGCCGCCGACCCGCAGGCCGTGGTGCTGATCCTGGCCGCCGACCACGTCGTGCCCGACACGGAGGCCTTCGTCGACGCGGTGCGGCGCGCGGCCGCCGGCGCCCAGGCCGGCTACACCATGACGCTCGGCATCGAGCCGGACCGGCCCGCCACCGATTACGGCTACATCCGCCGGGGCGAGCCGATCGCCGAGGCGCCCGGCGCGGCCCGGGTCGCCCGCTTCGTCGAGAAGCCCGACCGGGCCGGCGCCGAGGCGCTGATCACGGACGGGGCCCTTTGGAACTCGGGCTACTTCCTGTTCCGCGCCGACCTGATGCTGGCCGAGCTGGAGGCGTTCGTCCCCGAGGTGCTGGCGGCCGCGCGCGCGGCGCTGGAGGCGGCGGTGACCGACCTCGACTTCGTGCGCCTCGATGCGGCGGCCTTCGCCCAGGCACCCAAGATCTCGATCGACTACGCGGTGATGGAGCGGACCGCCCGGGCCGGGGTGCTGCCGGTGTCGTTCTCGTGGTCGGATGTCGGCACCTGGGACGCGGTCTGGCAGGTGCTGGACCACGACGCGGAAGGCAATGCCGTGCGGGGCCGGGTGTCGCTGATCGGCACGAAGAACAGCCTCGTGCACAGCCAGGGCGAGGGCCTGACCGCGGTGGTCGGGCTGGAGGACGTGGTGGTGGTCTCCACCCCCGACGCGGTGCTGGTGGCCTCCAAGGCGCATTCGGGTCAGGTGAAGGATCTGGTCAACGCCCTGCGGGCCTCGGGCGCACCGGAGGCGGACGCGCATCTGCGGATGTACCGGCCCTGGGGCTGGTACCAGCGCATCGACATCGGCGAGCGCTTCCAGGTGAAGCGGATCCAGGTGGTGCCGGGCGGGCGCCTGTCGCTGCAGAAGCACTACCACCGGGCGGAGCACTGGGTCGTGGTGCGCGGCACCGCCGAGGTGACGATCGACGACCGGGTGGTGCTGGTCCACGAGAACGAGGCGGTCTACCTGCCGATCGGCTCGATGCACCGGCTGGCCAATCCGGGGAAGATCCCGCTGGAGCTGATCGAGGTCCAGGTCGGCTCCTATACCGGCGAGGACGACATCATCCGCGTGGAGGACATCTACGGACGCTGAGCGCGCAGGACCCGACGTCCCTGCGACCCGATCGCCCGCAGACGCGCTCGGAACATGCGGCCTCCCCGATCGATAGCAAAGCGTGTGGCCGCTTCCGTGCGGCCGCGCCGGGCAGCATCGGGGATACCGCATGACGCATAAGCCGCTCCGCGCGCAGGTGATCGTGATCACCGGCGCCTCGTCGGGCATCGGCCTCGCCACGGCCCGTATGGCGGCCGAACGCGGCGCCCGGGTGGTGCTGGCGGCGCGCAGCGGCGACGCCCTGGCGCGCATCCGGGCCGAGATCGAGGGCGTCGGCGGCAAGGCGATCGACGTCGTGGCCGATGTCGGCCGGCGGGCCGACGTGCAGGCGGTCGCCGACCGGGCCGTGGCGACCTTCGGCGGTTTCGACACCTGGGTGAACGTCGCGGGCGGCTCGATCTACGGCCGGCTGCGCGAGATCAGCGACGCAGACCATGAGCGCCTGATCCAGACCAACTTCTGGGGCACCGTCTACGGGTCCCTGGTGGCGACCGAGCACCTGCGGCAGCACGGTGGCGCCCTCATCAACGTCGGCAGCATCGCCTCGGATCTCGCCTTCCCGTACCAAGGCATGTACGCGGCCTCGAAACACGCCGTGAAGGGCTTCACCGATGCCCTGCGCATGGAGCTGATGGACGAGAAGGCGCCGGTCTCGGTGACGCTGATCAAGCCGGCCTCGATCGACACGCCCCTGCCCCAGCGGGCGCGCAACTACATGGACCGCGAACCGAGCCTGCCGCCTCCGATCTACCCGCCGGAGGAGGTCGCCAACGCCATCCTGCACGCGGCCGTGCACCCGCAGCGCGACATCATCGTGGGCGGGGCCGGCAAGGCCTTCGTGGCCGGCAAGGAATTCGCACCCGGGGCCTACGACCACCTCAGCTCGGCGATCATCGCCCTGCAGAAGCGGACGGACGCGCCGCGCAATCCGGATGGCGCCCTGCATGCGCCGGTGGCGGCCGGCGAGACGCGGGGCGACCCGCCCGTCCCGGTCATGCGGACCAGCGCCTATACCCGTGCGAGCCTGCACCCCCTCGCCGCCGCGGTCGGTCTCCTCGGCGTCGGCGCGGTCACGGCCTTCGCGGTGCTCGGCCCATCGTCCGGGCGCCGGCGGCGCCTGTAAGTGGCCGCTGCCACGGAAGCTCTACCCGGCGCCGCTCGGCCGGCGCAGGGAGCCGGGGCCGATCCCCGGATCGTGCCGCGCCGGATCGTCGCTTTGGCGCAGGACCGGACGATCGCCTACGCGGAGACCGGCACCGGACCGGATCTCGTGGCGATCCACGGCACGTTGATGTGCCTGGAGGACGTCTGGCTCGGCCCCGTGCCGGCACTGGCCGAGCATTTCCGCGTGGTCGCCGTCGACCGACCGGGCCACGGCTTCAGCCGACGCCCGCGGGGCGCCGCCGCCGACATCTGGGATCAGGCCGCGAGCATCCGGGAAGCCGTGCAGCGCCTCGGCCTGCGGCGGCCGGTGATCCTGGGTCACTCGTTCGGCGGGGCCGTCGCCCTGGCGTACGGGATGCTCCATCCGGAGGAGATTGCCGGCGTCGTGGCCCTGGCGCCGATCTGCTTTCCGGAGCCGCGGCTGGAGCAGGTGCTGTTCGGGCCGCGGGCGCTGCCGTTCGGCGGCGACGCTCTGTCGGCCCTCCTGGCCGCGAGCAGCGACCGGATGCTCCTGCCGCTCCTGTGGAACGCGATGTTCTTTCCCGAGGCGATGCCGCCGCGCTTCGCCCGGGACTTCCCGTTCGATCTCGCGGGTCGCCCGGGGCAGATCACCGCCGAGGGGGAGGATGCCGGCTGGCTCTGGCCGGCGCTGACCCGCAGCGTCCTCGGCTACCCGTCGCTGCACCGGCCCGTCCGCATCCTGGGCGGCAGCGCCGACCTGGTGGTGAACACCACCCTGCACGGAATGCGGGCGGCCGGGATGATCCCCGGCGCGCTGTTCGAACGTCTGCCGGACGCCGGCCACATGCTCCATCATTTCCAGGCCGCTGCGGTCGTGCGCGCGGCCTGCGCGGTGCAAGCCTGCGCCTGACGCGTCCGGCGGCCCCGCGCGTGGCGAGGGTGCTTGAAGATGCTGCCCCGTGCAGATCCCGATCAGTCCACCGGACATGGCCCGATCACGGCCCGATCACGGCCTGCGACGGGAATGTTCCGATCCAACGACGCGCCGTTCACCTCGATCCAGCCCGTTATCGCTGCCCGTCGCCGCCGCCGTCGCTTTGACCGCCCGGTTTCCCGCGCAATAAATCTCAGCCGGCCCGGAACTTTTCGCCTTCGCATGCGTCGGGCACGCGGATGCGGTGCCGCCAATCCCTGCGCGCGCCCGAAACCTCTTGCGCACACAAGTCGAAAATCGCGACACCAAGGAAAAAAACGCGCGATTAGGATTTTCTTTATCCGATACCCCGAAGATTGAGCACGTAATTCCAGCTCAATCACCTCGGATACTGGCGATCCACATGCCCCGCCTGACAATCGGCCGCAAACTGATTTTGTCGTCCGCCGTGACGGCCTTGTTCGCTACTGGCGTGATCTACAACCAATGGAACAGCGACCGTCGGATCGCGGAAGCGACCGACGCCGTCGCCCGGGAGCAGACGATCCTGACCGGGATCTCGCAGGCGCAGGTCGCCCTGAACCGGATTCAGCTGAGCCTCAAGGCCGTCGATCTGGCTCGGACCGCTCCCGAGGCCGACGCGGCCGTCACCCGGGCGGCCAAGGAAGCCGAGCAGGCGTCACGCGGCCTCGAGCGCCCGATCGCCATCGCGTTGAAGCCGCAGATCCTGCGTGACAGCGGGACGGCGTTGCAGGATCTGGCCGGCGCCGTGAGGACCTATGCCGACGCCGGACGGACGGACCTGCGCGGCGGCGCGGTCGATCCGGACGCGGCGAACGCGGCACGACGGTCGATCACGGAGCAGATCGCCCGGGCCGAGGGCATGATCGATCAGGCCGTGGCCAACGCGCGCGGCTTCACCGACAAGGCCATGGAGACCACGACCGAGCAGGTCAGCGCGGCGACGCGCTTCGGCCTCTTGGCGGGTGCGGCCATGCTGCTGAGCCTGCTCACGGCCGCGATCCTGCTGATGCTCAACATCCAGCGCCCGATCACCCGCTTGGTGGCGGTGCTGGAGCGCATGGCCGCCGGCGAGATCGACGCGGAGATCCCCGAAAGCCAGCGGGGCGACGAGATCGGCGCGCTCGGCCGCGCCGTCGACAACATCAAGACCATGGTCGCCCGCAAAGCCGCCGAGGAAGCGGAACTCCGGCAGATCGCCGATGCGGCCGCCGCGGCGGAGCGCCGGCGCACGATGGTCGAACTGGCCGACAGCTTCGAGCGGGCGGTCGGCGGCATCGTCAGCATGGTCTCTTCGTCCTCCACGGAGTTGCAGGCCACGGCGGAGCAGATGACCGCCAATGCGAGCCAGACGGCCGCGCAATCGACCACGGTCGCCGCGGCGGCCGAGGAGGCGGCGGCCAATGTCGGGACCGTGGCGGCAGCCGCCGAGGAATTGGGGACCTCCGTGCAGGAGATCGGCCGGCAGGTGGCCGGCTCGGCCGGGCTCGCCCAGGCTGCGGTGGCGGAGGCGGACCAGACCACGCGCCTCGTGCAGGAACTCAGCCAGGCCGCCGAGCAGATCGGCGCGATGGTGGGAATGATCTCGAACATCGCCGGCCAGACCAACCTGTTGGCCCTCAATGCGACGATCGAGGCCGCCCGGGCGGGAGAGTCGGGCCGCGGCTTCGCCGTGGTGGCGGCCGAGGTGAAGGAGCTTGCCAATCAGACGGCACGGGCCACCGAGGAGATCGGCCGGCGGATCGGGCAGGTGCAGGGCGTGACCGACCAGGCCGTTTCGGCCATCGGTGGGATCACGGGGCGGATCCGCGAGATCAACGACGTGGCCTCCAGCATCGCGGCGGCCGTCGAGCAGCAGAGCGCCGCCACGCAGGAGATCGTGCGCAACGTGGCGCAGGCTTCGAGCGGCACGGCCGAAGTGACCGGCAACATTGCGGGTGTGGCCCGCGCCTCCGAAGAGACGGGCGCAGCCGCCGCGCACGTCCTCACCTCGGCGTCCGAGCTGTCTCAGCAATCCGAACATCTGTCGGCCGAGGTGCGACGCTTCCTGACCACCGTCCGGGCGGCCTGAGCCCGCCCGGCAGGCCTCCTCGCGATGCCCGATCGGGTCGCGCCTGGCGGTGCGACCTAATCGGCCGAAGCATAGGCCGGCCTCGAGGCCGCGATTCACACGACGTGCGCCGATCGGCCCTCGATACGCCAGACCGGCACATGGCTCTCAAACGGTTGCAATCATTGACGTTCGGAGGCGCGGCCGCTCAGCCCACAGATCGATGCTCCACCCCGGGCCATGTGGCGCGCGGACAGATGCGCAGGATCGAAAGGTACGCATTGGCCCTCGGTCCTGCCGCAGAAGACGCCGTCGAAACCGACGCGCCACCGGACCGCGCGTGATCCCCTCCGGGACCTCGTAACGAGGCCGGCTCGCCCCCTGGCGCGCTTTACCGGCTCGGTGGCGTGGCGGTGCCGTCAGAACGGTCCCCGTGCAGGACGTGCGACCGGTGGACCGGCCAGCTCCGCGAAAGAGGGAGGTTTCTGGTGGGCGGTGAGGGACTCGAACCCCCGACCCTCTCCGTGTAAAGGATTGGCGTTCCCAAGCTGTAGAGTGCCGGCAGAGGGGGAAAGTGCCTTAGCGGGCCTTCCGAGATCCTTTTAGGCCCTCGTTTCCGGAGAATAACCGGAGACCTGTTCCGGGCTCGTTCGCAGCGGCCGGTCGGCAGTGGATCAGTTTGAACTGACTGACTGGCTGTGGGAGATTGGCAACATCATCTCGCTGGCCGAGGTCGCGGACGCAAAGCTGGGCTAGCGAAAGCCATAGATAAAGCTACTTCGCTGCTGGATCGGCGGGCGCCGGATCAGTAGGCTTCAGTGCCTTGGCGATTTTCTCTCTTGTTGGCACCTTATTTTTGATTGCCGTTGCTTTTTCGTCGAGTTTGCGCCTCTTGATTGGTGTAATGAATGTGTGCTCGATAAAATACTCCAAAATATCCGCAATTATTTGTAGATCTTTGTTTCTAGGGCTCCAGCCTCGGTGAGCTGATGCATTGCCAGCTTCAACAAGTAGTTCTAGCCGACCTCGATCCACCTCTGCGATATGCCCAGCGGCTTGCAAGGCTTTCATTTTCTCTTGGAAATTGTTGCCTTTGACATTTAGCAGCTCAGATGCAACGTCAAATGAAGTTCGTAGCGCAATGGCGCTCAAAATGTGTAAACCTGCGTCTAGAGCATTATATAGTTCGTTCAATACTTCCTCAAGCCTTTGAGAATTTTCAATATCATTCGATATGTCTTTGAGCCAGGTCGGCTGGGGACGAGATGATAGGGCAGGCCAATACTGCTTGTATTCGTCATATTCTATAGTCTGATGTCCGTCATATTCTCCATATGAATAGGACTCTGAGTCTGTATTTATAGTTTGACAGAACACGTAGTCGCAGCCGCGACAACGTAGAATATACCAATTCTTGGCCCAATCGACGGTGTCTACGGTGCCGCTTTCTTTGTGCTGGCCGAGAACATCGCAATTTCTTTCACCGCCGCATTGCGCGCATTCTGCTCGCCTATGCTCAGATGGCATAGGCGATGCCTCTAGCTGCTCATCCATGCTGCGCCGCCCCCTCGTCCTTCGCGAGAGGATAACGGGCGATGTTTGGCCTCGCAAATTCTCATATCGACCCACTACCGGCTGGGCCGATCCGCTCACCGAGCGCTCGGATTTGCAGCGCAGCCCAGTGCGAACGGGCGCAGATCCTTCGGCCAGTTCACCGGCAGGTCCGCCGCATCCTCAAGGCATCGGGTCAGCTCCGAGAGCCGCAAGTGCGGGTATTTCGCGCTGAGCCCCTCCGCCAGACCGATGAGGAAGGCGCGCTTCCTCTCCGGGTTCTCGATCATGACCGAGCCCAGCGTTCGCGGCTTCTCGGGCGCCTGGGCGAGCACGGGGCCGACGGCGCAGAGCGTGCCGAAGATGGCTGTCGCGATGGCTCGCATGTCCATTATGCGCGCGCTACCCGACCAGCTTGAGGCCGGGGGGCGGCCCGTTCTCTATTCTATGCTCAGGATTTACGCCCTTTCTGACGATGAGCCCAAATATAAGATTTTCTATCTCAGCAATCGGAACGTGAAGTTGCTTTGCAATCGTATCTTTGGTGATTTTCTTCGCCCAAAGATCACTAAAAACCTTTTGCCAAAGCACGGATTCCTCACGTTCCATCTCATTCGGCTCTTTTGTTCGGTAGTCTCGCCGGTCCATTTCAATGACCATACCTCGGTAAAGCCAATCAGATAGTATGCCGAGCTTGTTGAGCCTGTATGCTAGCGCAGATGCCGATACGCCCCACCTGCGCTTGGCAACAACAACCTGATCTATAGTAATTGCGCGAGGGATCTTGGCCTCAATATCAGACTGAGGCATCAGAAAAGAAGCGGCGAATAGCTGGGCTTCGAACTCAGCGGACTTACCCTGTTGAGGGCCGCCGTGCCTATGCATGACGAGATGCCCTAACTCATGTGCCGCGTCGAACCTACTGCGTTCTGCCGATTTCGCGGTATTTAAAAAGATGTAAGGCGTATCACCTCGCCAGCATGAGAAAGCATCCAGGGTCCTTGTGTTCTCGGCGAGAGAGAAAACGCGGACGCCCTTCGCCTCCAACATTTTTATCATGTGCTTGATAGGCTGCTCACCTAGCCCCCAATGCTGGCGAAGCCATCGGGAGGCGCGAGCGGGATCTCGCTCCTGAGACGCGTCGATTAGATCAGAACTAGGCAGGTTGTATCTAGCCGTCGTCCAATCGTCCAACAGATACGCGATATGGCCAGCTGCAATAGCTGCGTCCCGATCCGCTGCCCGCATGGCAGTGAGGCTGCGGAAGCTTACGGCCTCTCGCGTGACCGGGTCGATATCGTCGCCGTGGAAGAACTCGACCGGAAAGTTCAGCGCCTTTGCAATGACCGCTAGAGTGCTTTCTTCCGGGTCGTGATAGCCATTCTCAAGACGTGAAACATGGACCGGCGTGAGGCCAACGGCCTCCGCCAGCTTTTTGCTCGACATCCGACGCCGATGCCGAGCGATCACCATTCTTGAAGGATTGAACATCTTACTTGCTTGTCACAACCACGTCGAATTCGATCTCCGGGCCGTCGTCAGAGAGATCAAGGATCTCGATCGGATCCATGTCGCCCGGATTGACGATGAAAATCCGCTCGTGGAAACCGCGAAACTGTCCGCCTTCAATCGCCCGCGGCGAGGAAAGCTCAGCCGTTACAATTCCGTCCGGGCGGACAGCCACAAAGTAGTAGTACGCCGTGCTGGGAATGTCGGCAAACTCCTCACCGTCCCGCTCAGCTTCCGGGAACTCGAAGGACATCTGAGCCGCAGCCACCAACCGTTCGGATGCCTTCTTCTTGTCCGAGATGGCCTTCGGGTCACGGAGCACGTCGCACGCGCTGTCCGCGTTCTGGAAGATGAACTTGATTCCGGTGTCCCGGTTGACGACGGACGGGATGTTATCGGCGCTGTTGCGCTTCCAGCCCTTGGCCCGAAACGTCCTCCGCATCGCGCGCGATCCATAGATCCACGACAGCAGCCCCGGTCCCGAGATCGGATCGTCCTCCGTCGAGTCCGCCCGCGCCGCAACCGCCCGCCGGGCGATGTCGATCATCTCGGCCTTGTTGGTCCCTAACTCGGCCAAGCGCTGCTCGACCTCCCATTCCTCTTTCGCGATGCGGGTGGCGGGCATAATTGGTGAGCCTCACGTTAATTTCTGCTCCCTCGATCGTGGCAGAGAAAATTAACGTCCGCAAGGGGTCGGCGGTCTAATGCTAGCCATCAGCCGGGTGAGCTTGCCACCTAACCCGGGGCAAGTCGGCCGCTCTCCCGGTTAACGGATGGCCTTTCCAAGTCACGATCTGCCGCCACGCGATACGGTCTCCACTACGCCGCGCAGATGCTCCGGCAGGTGGTGGCCATAGACCTGCTCCACGACCTGCTCGGTGGTCCGGGCGCAGGAACGCCGCGTCTGAGGTGCGGGCTGGCCTCATCGCGCACCCGCCAGCTTCGCGGTGAGCCGGCCGGCCGACATGTCGAGCTTCTGGTGAACCTCGGCGAGCCGGCCCTTGATGCGCTCCAGCTTGTCGAGGTCGTAGGCCTGACCGGCACCGCGCTCGACAGCACGCTCGACGTGCCACGCCATCATGGCGAGGGACTCGATCAAGCCGTCCAGCCCGGAGATGCCGACGCCGAGCTCGCCCACCGAGTGGGCCCGATCGAAGTCCGAGACTCGTGTCTCGATCTCATCGACGGTGACGCTGGCCGCGAGCCGGACGATGGGTTGGTCCTCCGACACCCTCTCGACGAGGTGCGGGGCGACCTTGGGCAGGTGGCCGAAGGCGGCGCGGATCGGGTGGGCGTTCATGCTGCCTCGCGGAGCTGGTCAGCTTCGAAATCCGCGATGGCGGCCAGCTCGTCGGCGGCCTCCAGCGCGAGGGAATCGGCGTGGTCCTGGGCGGCGAAACAGGCCGCGGCCCAGCAGTCGAAGTCGTCGCCGAGGAGGCCGTAGGGGCTGTGTGCGGCGTAGCCGGCGGAGGAGCCGGTGATCCGGTAGCCGGCAGGGAGGTCGAGGCGCGCCATGGTCAGGCGGCCTCGGGGACGAGGTTGAGCGCGCGCCGACTGGCGACTTCACCGGCCACCAAGCGAGCCTCGACGTAGAGGTCGGCAGCTCGCAGCAGATGCTCACGAGCCCTGTCGACGGTCTGCGGGGCTGTCAGCGGCGCGGGCGTCTCCGGCACGTCGAAGAATGACGCGATTGGTGCCCCGGTGAGCTGGGCGATGATGCTCAGCGCGACGCCGCTGATGCGGTTCGTGCCCTTCTCGTACTTTTGGAGCTGGGCGGCCGAGACGCCGATCGCGGTGGCCACGGTGCGCTGGGTGAGGCGAGCCCGGATCCGAGCGGCGCAGATGCGCTCGCCGATCCGGACGTCGACGTCGGTCGCAGGCTGGCCGGCCATGTCAGCGCCCCCATCCGAGAGCGTTGCCGCCAAGTGCGAAGGTCCCGACGATCAGCGCCGGGACGACGAGGCCGAGGATGACGACGGCGCCCATCACGCGGCCTGCGCGGTGAGCGTGGCGACGACCCGGCAGCTAAGTCGGCGGATCAGGCCCTCGCGGGCGCCCTTCTTCGGCTCGTAGGCGCCGCGGACCCGTTTGACTGGGAGAGCCCGGAAAACGTGGGCGAGTTCGGTCGAACCGGCATCACGAACAGCGAAGAGCTGGTTCGCGCTGTCTTCGACGATGTGGGTGTAGGCGGTGAGCATCTGCGGCTCCATCGGCTCGGTGAGCGGCGATGGGCATAACGTGCCCTATGTGGGCACGAATGACAAGCCCATAATGGGCACAAACAAATTTTTGTTATCCGCTTCGATCCACAGAGTGTGCCCAGGTCTCTTGACCTGTTCATGTTTCGTTCTCCACCTTAGGGTGGAACGACTGGAGGCTATTTGTGGCGCTTACATCCGAACATGCAGTTCAGCCCTATGTGCGCACGAAGAAGGGACGTGTGGGGGCCGACCACATGCGCAAATGCTCCAGCGCGGATGCTGCGCGGGCTCTGGCTGAGAGGCTGGTTGCCGATGGGATCGCGATAGGCGCAGTCGCGCTGACCCGCACCTGCGATCCGGTGTTGGGCGAATACGAGGATCCGGAAATCTTGGTCCGGGTCGGCGCCGTGCCTGGCAACGAGACGGACCTGCCGTTCTAGTTCAGCGCTGCTGCGTAAAACGGACGATCGCCGAGTATGCGACCTCCTCGTCCCTCATCGGGTCGTAAGACCCGGTGGAGACCAGGTCGAAAGTTCCGGGATCACGTCCGCGATAGATCCTCTTCACGAAGACTCGATCATCTGGCAGCCAAACGACGCAAACCTTTCCGAGCCACTCGTCCGGCACGCCATGGACGCGTTCGTCATAGTAGATCAGCCACTGGTCCTCGGCGACGCCCGGCATGGAGTCGCCCTGCACGCGCACCGCGACTAGTCCGCTGGACGACCTCGGCGGCCGTTCCGCCCGGTCAGAGCCGCCCTGCTCTTCCCCGTGGTAGATGACGCGGCCGCCAGCGCCGACGTCCCCCACTACTGTCACTTCGTCGAGCGTGGTCACCAGCGCGCCGGCATCCACGCCGAGCGCCTTGGCCGCGCGCTCGATCCAGACGTCGGACAGACGCCGCGATCCGCCTTCGAGCTTCGCGAGCTGATTGCGTGTCGTACCCATGAGGCCTGCGAGATAGTCCTGCGACCACCCGCGATCCTGCCGCAGCCGTGCGAGGTTATTCGCCATGTGGCGATGAGTGCCCAAAGTGGGCCCTCGGGGACAGAGCACAAGGTGGGCACAGTTCCCGATTGACGTTGTGCCCATCATGGGCATATATCTTCGGCATGCAGCTGGACGCCTTCATTCGCGAGAGATCGCTGTCCGACGAGGGGTTCGCCCAGATCCTCGGGGACGACGTGTCGGAGTGGGCGGTTCGGAAGTGGCGGTACGGCCAGCGCATTCCGCGCCCTGCCATGCAGCAGCGCATCGCGAAGGCGACCGAGGGCAAAGTAACGCCCAACGACTTCCTCGAAGCAGTCATGGCCTCGGACCAGCGCCGTGAAGAGGCGGCTGCGAAGCGCGCAGCGGCGCTGCCGGAGCAGGCCGCGTGATGGGCGCCGATCGCAACTTCCCGCTCGACGCCGAGCAGATCGTGCGGCTGGCCGGATCGATGCTCGCCGAGATCCTCAACGCATCCCGGCATCCAGATAGCCGCCCGGTCGATGCCGAGCAGCTGACGATGAAGTTCGGAGCCGCGACCGGCGTGCCCCTCCCGATCGTGGGGGAAGGCTACGGGCGCGTGCTCCTGCCCTACGGCGTCACGCCTTCCACTGACCAGCTCGAGCGGTGGCCTGCTGGAGGACCTCATGCACTCTAGCGTGCGCCTTGGCGACCACGTCCTCTTCCCTCGTGTTCCCGGGGAGTTTGACGGTGACGCGGAAGCTCCAGCCCGTCTCCCAGAACACGAATTCGGCGAGCCATTCACCGAGCGATCCGCTTCCGGCGCTGGGCCTCTCCAGCTTGGCCAGCGCTGCGCTGACCGGCTTTTCCTCGGACATCTGAGCTCCTTGGTTCGTGTCGCAACGACCAAGGTAGCGGCGCGGGCGGTGGGCGTCACCGCGACGGTGATGGGTGGCACCGCCCGCGCTCGTACGATCGCAGGGAGCGCCGGGTGATGCGCCGCGCGCTGTTCCTCGCCGCGACGCTCGTCCTGGCCGGCTGCCAGGACGACCGCGGGTCGCTGAAACAGGTCGACACCGGAAATCCGGACGCTCCCGCATTCCTGCTGGGCACGGTCGACGGTTGCCGCGTCTGGCGCCTGCGCGATCGCGGGGCCGCCCGACAAGGAGAAGGACGACAAGTTCACGTACCAATCCATGCCCGGCGTCGGCATGGTGGCGCTGCACCCGACCGATCCGGACAAGTCCCGGGTCATCATCGCAGGACAGCAGCCGCGGCCGATGACAGCCGAGGAATCGGAGCAGTTCGGCAAGGGCTTCTACGACGCGAATGGAACGCCGCACGTCCCGAAGGCGGGTGTCAGCGTCAACGTCGACACGAAGGGCGCGGGCAAGTTCACGGAGAAGGCGAACGAGCTCCAGGCCAAGCGGTACGCCGAGATGGTTGAAGCCGCTGACAACGCGGTTCCGCTGCGGTCGGACATCGACGCCATGGCCAACCTCGCCGGGCAGATCAACACGGGCAAGCTGGCGGAGGCCCGCCTTGGCCTCGCGCAGTACGCCCAGGCGGCCGGGCTCGACAGCGTCGCGGCCGGACTGACCGGCGGGAAGATGGGCGAAATGGAGGCCTTCACGGCGCTCGCGGACAAGCTCACCCCGCGGATGCGCGTGCCGGGTTCGGGCTCGACCTCGGACAGTGAGGGACGGGCCTTCCGCAACTCGCTGCCGTCGCTCCTGAAGACCCCGGGGGGCAACGCGATTATTGCCGACACCTTCCGCGGGCTGGCCGACTATCAGGCCCAAGCCGGGGAGATCGCCGGGAAGGCGCTGCGCGGTGAAATCAGCCAGGGCGAGGCTGATCAGGCGATCCGTGCGCTGCCGAGCCCGTATGCGCGGCTGAAGGCCTTCCGGTCCGAGGCTGGGACATCCGCCCCGGCGCCCACTGATCAGGTCGCCCGCGGCGCTGATCGCATCGCGCTGCCGCAGGGGTATACTGCGGCCCGGGCGCTCGCCGAAGCCAGGTCGGCGATCGCGGCCGGGAAGGACAAGGCCGTCATCGCGCAGCGCATGCGCGCCTACGGCATCGACCCCGCAAGGCTTGATTGATGGCCGGTCTCTTCGACGACGTCCCCGACGCTGCTCCGGTCGCCGCAGCGGCGCCGGCCGCTAAGGGCGGTGGCCTGTTCGATGATGTGCCGGACGCTGCCCCGGCCTCCGCCGCCTCACCGTCCGTGGCCGCCGACGTTGCACAGTCTGCCGGGGCGGGCATCATCCGGGGCGCCGCCGGTCTCGCCGATCTGCCGCAGACCCTCTACGGCCTTGCCGACGCGGGAGCCGGGTATCTCGCCAAGCAGACGGCGCGCGGGTTGACCTATGTCGGTCTCCCGGAGCCGGCTTCGGACCGCGGTGTGGACACGCGCATACACGGCGCGGTCCCGTCGCCGGCCGACCTTCCGCATCCGGGCGCAACAGCCGTCCAGGCGCTCGAAGATGCCACCGGCAAGCTGTATCAGCCCCAGACGGCTGCCGGTCGCTACGCCGGTACCATCACCGAGTTCGTTCCGGGTGCCGGTGGCGCGAAGCTTCTGGAGGGTGGAGCAGCTGCCGCGGCGAAGGCCGTCGGCTCGCGCGTGGTCGCTCCCGCCGTCGTGAGCGAGACAGCAGGCGAGGCGACCAAGGGGACCGCGGCCGAACCGTGGGCCCGCGCCATTGGTGCGCTGGTCACGGGAGCCGGACTGCACGCGATGCAGCGGGAAGGTTCTGCGGAACGGGCTTTCGATCGCGCGGCCGGCACGATCACACCCGAGGAGTTCGGGCGCGTGCAGTCCCTGGTGTCCGACGCCAAGGGTCGCGGTGTCGATCTCACGTGGCCGGAGGCGTTGCAGCAGGTGGTCGGCCCGCGCCGGATCGGCGACCTGTTGCGCGTCGTCGAGGGACAGGGCGGCCTCCAGGACTTCTTCGCCGCCCGCCCAGATCAGATCAAGGCGGCCGGGCAAGCCGGGCTAGATACGGTGGGACCGGTCGCGGCAAGCCCGACACGCCTCGCCGACGATGTCCACGCAGCTGCGACCGCCGGTGTCGCGAGCACTCCCGAGGGTCAGGGCGTCATTCGGGCGACCCAGGCTGCCGGACCGCGCGTGACGCCCGACCAAGCCGGACAGGTGATCCAGCGCCAGATGCGCGGCGTCGCGGACGCGCGCGAGGCGACGCGGGCGCAGCAGGCCGCCACGGATTATGATGCGGCCCGCGCGGCGCCGGAGCGCGTCGGCATTGACCGCACCGTGACCGTGGAGCGTCCGGGTGAGCCGGTTGTGACGCCCGCGCAGTACAGCCGCCCGCAGTTCACCGACGCCGCGCCTCGTCCGCTTGATCCGCCGCCGACCGTGGAGTCGCAGGCCTCGGCCGGCCCCGAGAGTCTCGGCCGGTTCATCGCCCGCAACGGCGGCTTGCCGCTCGAAGGCGACGTGACCGCGACCGACCTGCACCGGTTCAACATCCCGGGCCTGGGCAACGTGGCCCGGTCGGGCGGCAAATCGATCGACAACTTCTGGCGCGAGCGCCTGATCGAGGAGGGCTACTTCCGGCCGGACGCCGACGGTGGCATGGCGCGGGACATCTCCTCCGAGCTGCTGCGCAAGCTTCAGAACGAGCAGCGCGGCTATCCCTCGTATCCGATGGGTGCCGAGCGCGTGGCGGCGGCCGAGCGATCGCGCCCCGGGCAGGTGCAGGACGAGTATCGGGTAGCGTTGTCGGAGGCGGAGAGCCGGCTGGACGCGGACCTGCAGAAGTCCGGCGTCGATCCGGGATCGTTGCACCCCGACGTGCGCTCCCGGACGCTCGGCGCCATGATGCGCGGCGAGACCGCCGATCCGCTCGATGCCTACGAGCGGGTCGTGAACGGGATGCGCGAGGGGCCCGAGCCCTTCGTGAAGGGCACGACGGTGCAGGAGGAGATCTCCGCGCCGCGGTTCGGGCAAGTCGATCCCCAGCCGGCGCTCGACGCGCTCGACCGGCAGATCCGGACGGCCAAGGGTGACGTTCGCTCCTCGCTGGAAGGCATCCGTCGCGACCTCTACGAGAACGGCACCGATCCCACCTCAGGCGTGCGCGAGACCGATCTGAGCGTCGAGGGTCTGCTGCACGCCCGCGAGCGCATCGACCAGCACATCGAGGCCGCCCGCACGGACGGCGATGCGACGAAGGTCCGCGATCTCACCGTGGTGCGCTCGGCCCTGGATGGCCAGCTCAAGCAGGCGCCAGAGGTTGCTACGGCGGACGCGAACTTCGCGGCTAACTCGCGCCCGCTGGACGCCTTCGGCGGAGACACGCCGCTCGGGCAGGTCACGGCCCGCAACGATTTGACGGGCCGCATGGGTGTGCCCGCCGAGCAGGTGCCTGGCCGCCTTGAGGGCGCGACGGCGACGCGCGAGCTACTGGCGAACGCCACCCCGGCGGCCCGGCGCGCCTTCCAGGACCGCGAGGTGACCCGGATCCTCGACACGGCCGGACGGTCCGAAGGTGGCCTGTCGGTCGAGGCGCTCCGGCGCGGCATCCGTGACAACGAAGATGTCCTCGCGCAGCTGCCGGAGGCGCGTGGCCGGTTGAGCCGTCTCGCGCATGCCTATGCTGCACGTGAGACGATCATGAACTCGCCACTCGGGCGCCTCGCGAAGCGGCCGGACCTGAAGGGTGCGTTCGACGTCCTGTTCCCGACGAAGCCCGTCGAAGGCACGGCGGCCGAGATCGGCGAAGCGGTGAGCACCATCGCCCGGAGCAACCCGGTCGCGGCGCGGCAGGTCGTGCGATCCTACCTCGGGACCGAGTTCGCCGAGGCGACGCAGCGGCTCCAGTCCGGTCCGAACCAGGCGGGCGGGGCTAAGTTCGCGGCCAAGGTCCAGGCCAATGGATTGCAGTCGGACGGGCTGCGGGCCGCGATCCAGGCGTTGCCGAACGGTGCCGCGATCGACCGAGGGTTCTCCCGGCTGATGGAGATCTTCGAGGCGACGGGCCAGAGGCAAGTTGTAGGGTCGCGGACGAGTTTCAACAACGAAGCGTTGGCCGAGCTGAAGAACGGCGGCGCAACTGATGAGGTAGCTCGCGCCGCGCTCACTGGCGGCTTCAAGATCCCGACACGCGTGCTGGATCAGATGCAGGCGTGGCGGCTCGGCAAGAACCTCGACAGGCTGGCAGAGCTGATGACCTCGGTGGAAGGCGGGCGGCGCCTCGCCCAGCTATCCGAGGCGAAGCCCGGCGCTGCCACCATCGCCCTGCTCGATCGCATGGTGCGGCTGACGGCGCACGGCGCGCAGTCGGGCGAAGCGTCGGCCGGCCCGGTACGGTAGCCCTGAAAAGCGACCGCGTAGCACCGAGCGGATGCGTCCAAGCCGATCGGCGATCCGGGTGAGAACGGCAGTGCCGAACGCCACCAGGATGGTCGCGAAGACGGGCATCACCACGTAGGCGATCGGCTGTTGCACCTCGGCGGGACGGTTCGGATCACCTATGCCCAGCATGACGTACGACAGCCACGTGATGGCGGCGATCTGGCCGAGCTTCCACGCCGCCTGCGTCATCGTCAGCTCCGACGCAGCTCGGCCTTGAAGGCGTCGCGGCGCTGATCCTGGGTCGTCCGGCACTGAATATAGGCTGGGCTGCCGGGCTCAGCACCGTAGCTCTTGCAGATCGCGTCGTCTTTCGCCGCGATCTCGGCGGGCTCCATCAGAAACTCTCCTCGCCCCGGCTGGCGGGCAGAGTTGCAGGCGCCCAGCACGGCACAGGCGGCGATCAGGATGGCGATGCGTGTCATGGTCTCGTCCTCGCGGCGACGTGACCATGGCGGACGGCGCGTGTCGATGTCCGGCGGGACACAACCTCGTTAAATTGCAGCTACGAACCGCGATTCTTCAGTCAGAATGTTAACCATTCTTGCGGCGGATCGTCAGCAACGTATTAGCTTTTCTCCAGATCCAAAAGATTTTTAGTGCTGATAACAATATTGTAATTAGAGCCTTTGAAGCCACCAAAATCGGAAAATCTAGATATCGTGCCCCCGAGAGAAATCCTTACCACGGACTGCGTAAGTTCTTCTGCTAATTTTCGAAATTCGACCTCGTGTATATCTTCAATAGTTATCGATCCGATGCTTATGATCGAATGATGAGAATTTTCACGACAAAGATCAATCAGCTTTTTTTCATTTAGGCCAATCATTTGTATAAGTTTTCTCAATTTGTCAGATACCGTGTATTTCAATTCAAATCTTGAAATATCGAGCGCGAGTTGATCGAAATTGGTCCTCAATGAGCCGCGCCCTCCCACTGCTCTTTGCAACGACGTGAAGGCAAATCTTAATTGAGAGGGCTGTGACGCTATGATGGCGTTTAGATTGCCAATAGGCTGTGGTAAGTTTCTGAAACCCATATTAGAGTGACAGATGGGCAGTACCGGTATTTCTGCTGCGCCGCTTCTTTGTGCTATGGCATTTCTTATCCAGACGGCTCCTAATTCAAAGTTGATCCAAGGCCTCTTTACAGATATTGGGCTAATCAGATACGCGGCTCCAATGCAATCTATAAGACCTTCTTCGATTTTCTGCAAAAAATTGGTCCCAGCGGGTATACTAAGGCCATCGGATGAGACGAAAACTTTGACAAAACCGCTAAATTCATTTTCAATTGCTTCTTGAAATAGGGTGGCGAGCTCCTTTTCCTCTGTTATATGTGAAAGAAATATAGTTTTTTCGGCCATTTTGTTATCCGGTTTGCGTTACAAGATTACCTGAGCCGTTCCACTTCGGTGGAGGAGTTGGAATTCGCCATCTTTCTTACTGAAGGAAGCTGCTCATCACTTCCTGCCTGCGCTCGCTGATGGTTTGCCTGACCGCGGTCAGCCAAGCCTCGGCCTGTTTCTGTCGCGCGACCACTCGGCGATACCGCCTTGCGGCGTCCGGCTCGTTTGGCTCGTCGGACACGCGAACATCGGCCGCGTCGTCGGGAACGGGCTGAGGTTTTGGGACCCTCTGCGCACCGAGGCATGTTTCCGCCTGTTTGAATGCGCTGGCGAGGATAGTTGTTACGTCAGGTGGGCCAAGTCCGCGGGAGGGTGGCGAGCCTGGCAGTGCTGTTACTATAGCTGCGTCTCTGATAGTCCTCTCGCTTACCGAGCCCGAAACTATTGGCAGACTTTGGGCGCACGCGTCGAGCTTCACAAGCTCTGACAAGCTACCGACGCGCTTGCGAAGGCTATCAATCTCAGCCTGCGCTTCTGGAGGAAATTGGGCCGCAGCACCGGGAGGGCCTTGCGGGCCGACGTCGCCCTTCGTCCCAGGATCGCCCTTTGGCCCGGGCAGCCCCGCGCTGCCGGCAGATGGCGCTTGCGGAACCGGTGCCAGGGCCGCCACGATGCGCGGGGGCCAGTAGAGTAGCGCCACAAAAATAAACGCAAGAATGTATATGCGGCTAGCATATTTGTTTAATCCGAACGGCGCACTAGCTTCCGCTGAATTTCGCGAGCCTGCCAAAGATATAAGATTGTACAGCATAGCCCACAAGCACAATGCTATTGATAGAAATACCGACAACTCTATCGGTATATATGAGAAATATCCGAACGCCCATTGGAGTGGTGAAAAGATAGCAGAACTAACGGTTGCGTAGAAAGAGATCGTGTCACGTGACACATCAAGGTTCCTGCGCCAGGAGCGTCCCGAACGTGGACGAGCGCAGCCGTTCCGTGTAGCGTCAGCGACACGACGGGTCCGACCGTTGCTCTACAGCCCCCGCAGAGCTGGCACTCTGCGGGGGCGCCCCACTCTACAGAAACGTGGCCGCTCCACCAGAGCGCTGCCGCAGTGTTCCCACCGGCGACTGGCCCCTTGACCTGACAGGCGAACGGCCGCAAAAGCCGAGCGTCCAGACAAGCGCGCGAGCGATCGGCAGCGCTGCCCACGAGCCCCGCCCCGAGCGGGGCTTTTTCGTTTCCGGACCCCGACAGCATGACGATTTCCTGGCCGCTCTCGCGGCAGCAGGTGCTCGACCAGAACGGGCGCCCGATCCTCGACGTGCGCGCCTTCTTCTACGAGGCTGGCACGACGGCGGTGATGCCGGTCTACGCCGACCCCGGCCTGGTCCAGCCGCTGCCGTCGCCTGTCGTTCCAGATGCAACCGGTCGCTTCCCGCGCGTCTACCTGCCGGTTGGGCTCTACCGCGAGGTCGTGTTCTCGCTCTCGATCGGGACGTTCTGGGACGACAATGGGCTCGGCGTGGCCCCGCCGGAGGACGGTGAGGTTGGGTCCGGCAGTGGTGGCTCGACCCCGCCGACCGACATGTCGGTCTACTTCTCGACCGGCGACGTGAAGTGGCGCGTCGACAACGGACTGTATCCCGGCTTCGTCCGGATGAACGGCAAGACGATCGGCGGCGTCGGGTCGGGCGCCACGGAGTTCGCGGACGTCTCGACCAAGGCGCTGTTCCTGTACCTGTGGAACAGCTTCCCCGATTCCATCGCGCCGGTCGTCGGCGGGCGCGGCTCGACGGCGGGGGGCGATTTCGAGGCCGGGCGCCAGATCACGCTCCCGGACATGCGCGGCACGGTCCAGGCCGGCCTTGACGACATGGGCGCGTCGGCCTCGCTCCGGCTGCAGGTGGCGGTCGCCCTCCAGATCTCCGCCGGATCGAATGATGCCTCGGTCGCGGCGCCCGACGGGCTCGCGATCGGCATGGGGGTGTACGGCGACGGCGTCGCCAAGGGCAGCACGATCCTCGACATCGAGGGGACGTCGGTCACGCTCTCGGTGCCGGCGACGTTGAGCGGGACCGTGATCGCCCGCTTCGGCGCCATGGATGCACAGCAGCCGGGTGCCAGCGGCGGCAAGCAGGAGCAGACGCTCGAGAACCGCAACCTGCCGGTGAACATGCCGGATGGCGTGGCGGCCGTGACCTTCCCGTCCCAGACCTACGCGCGCAACGCGAACATCGCCACGGCATCGCTCACGACGGCCAGCGGCGCGAGCCCGGTCCAGAACCTGCTCCAGGATCTAAAGACCGACCAGACCACGCCGCCGTCGGTCAACCCGCAGAACAACCCGGTCACGACGGTGAACGCCAACGGCGGCGTTCCGGTGATGACCGTGCAGCCGACCTGCGTCGGCACGTTCTACATGAAGCTCTGAGGCGGCGGCGATGGGCTTCCTCAACGCGCTAGGCACCGTCTCACGGCGGAGCCGCTGGCGGCGCCCGCTGCTGTTCTACGATTTCGACGCGGGCGGCCTTCACGACGTCACCGACGCCACGCTCAGCCTGACGCTGTTTCGCGAGGATCCGAACCGGGTGCCGCACCGCTTCGGCCCCGAGCACGCTGTCGGGTGCTGGCCAGGTTCGACGCCTCCGCTCGTCGTCACCTCCGACGACGGCAACAGCTACCTGCTCCCCGACGGCGCGAACCGGGGCAAGCTCGACGTCCCCGCCACCCTCGTCGCTACGGTGCCCGAGGGTCTGTACTGGGCCAGCATCATCGCGACCTTCCCCGACGGCTCGTTCGTCGAGGTGCTGTGCGAGGCGGTGCGGTTTGCCGGCCCTGCTCTGCCGCCGCCGCCGCTGAGCCCGTTCCTGACCGCCGATTCCGGATTGGGATCGGACACGGGCGAGCCTGGCAATGGCGCCGTGCTCGGCGGCCTCGCGGTCCAGCTCGACCCGACGCTCACCGCCGATTCCGGCCTCGCGATCGACAGCCCGACGCCGGTGAACGGCTTGGGCGCCGACGATCCCCCGATCAACGCCCCCCTGACCTAACTGAACAGGAGCGCACCGTGCGCATGTCCCGTTTCCTCCTGGCCGCCCTGGCCGGGCTCTCCCTGGCTGCCGGTATCCAGCGTGCCGAGGCGGCGCCGGCACCCTGCAACCCGTTCACCGCGTTCCCGCTCGCCTTCAACCTCGGATCGGGACTGAACACGGGCGACGGCGAGACGGTGCGGTGCTCGCTCGGTAAGATCGGGCTGGCCATGGCGGCCTCGCAGGCCTCGATCGCCGCCGTCCAGTCCAGCGCGCAACAGGCGCTCACGACCAGGCTGGCCAACACCGCCAACGACCTGTCGGCCGGCTCCTTCGCGGGTCTCGGGAGCCACATCCCGTTCGGCAACACGGACGCCAAGCACTACGTCTACTCGCACCGCGACGACAATCAGCCGTCCCTGCTCGGGACAGCGGCGTCCGTGCGCAACACGCCCGGCTCCGGCACGTTCGGGCCCGGCGCGGCCGATTTCGCGCACTTCTTCTCGGCCACCAAGGACGGCTGGTCGACGAGCATCGGCTCCTCGGCTGGCGAGGGCGAGATCGATACGATCTACGTCATCAACCGGCAGGGTAAGAAGGGTGACGCAGCCGGCGTGCTAGTCGACGTGGCCAAGCGGCGCGATCTTCTGAGCCAGCAGGGCGCCGACGAGAACGGCGGCCTCCTCGGCTACGAGCTCGGCGCCGCGCTCTACAACGCCGGCGGCCAGCCCTATCACGAGGTGCACAATTACGGCGCGTTCATCGAGGGGCCGGGCGGCATCTCGCAGGGCGCTGGCTACGGCAACCTGTCGACCTCGTTCCGCGGTCGGCAGTTCGCCGCGTTCGGAGCCTCCGTACTGCCCGGCGCCGCCCCGAACGCAGGCTTCCAGCGCTTCGGCTTCCTCGACACGACGGGTGCAGCCGACGGCTCGGGCATCATCTGGCAGGTGGACAGCCTCGGGCGCGGCTACTCGGGCCTTCCGAACTCGCGAGTGACCTACGGCTACCAGCCCGGCATCGACACCTTCACCTTCACGGACGAGAACAATGCCGTTTTGGCCGCGGTCGGGCGCACGTCGAAGGTGCTCACGGGCGTTGGCGGACTCCAGGTCGGCAGCGGTTCGATCACAAGCTTCACCAACGCCGTGACTGCCAGTGCGACGGTGCCGAATCTAACCTCGCTCGGCGTGACGGATCTCACTGCGCTGTCGATCACGGGCGCCCAGCCTGGCGACATGGTCACTGTCTCGACCGTCGCCGCGGATAGTGGCCTTTCGGGCTACCGCCTCTCTGGCGTGGTGACCGCCGCGAACGCTGTGACCATTCGAGTGCAGAACCTCAACAGCGTCACAGCGGGTGGCGCGAACATCCAGTTCACCGCGAAAGTCGAGCGGTTCCGGTAACCGCCCCACACGTCCGAGCCGACCGCGCCGCCTCCGGGCGGTTTTTTTACGCCCGAAGGACACCGGATGATCCTGCGCCGCTCCGCGCGGGCCGCTCTCGCCTGGCTCGCGCTGGTGGGATCGGCCTCGCTCGCCCAGGCCGAGACAGCCTCCTGGTACGGCTCCGGCCACCGCACCGCGAACGGCGAGCGGTTCGCGGCCGACGGCCTGACCGCGGCGCATCGCTCTCTCCCCTTCGGCACCCGAGTGCGTGTGACCTACGGCGCCCGCTCGGTGGTCGTGCGGATCAACGACCGCGGGCCCTTCGTCGCCGGCCGGGCGATCGACCTCTCGCGCGGCGCGGCCCGGGCCATCGGCCTGTCGGGCGTCGGCCGCGTCCACCTCGCCATCCTCTGATCCGGAGATCCGCCGTGGACGTCTCGCCCATCGGACGCGCCGCCCTGGAGGGGCGCGAAGGCACCCGGCTGACCGCCTACAAGGACAGCGTCGGCGTCTGGACGATCGGGACCGGGATTACGACCGCCTCCGGGCTGATCAAGGTCGTGGCCGGCCTCAAGATCACGCCGCTCCAGTCCGATGCGCTTTTTGCCGCCGCGCTGGAGAAGTACGCGGCCCCGGTACGCGCCGCCCTGGCCAAGCCCGTCCCGCAGCCGTTCTTCGATGCCTGCGTGAGCCTCGCCTACAACATCGGCCCGATCGGCTTCGCGCACTCGACTGTGGTCCGGCGCGCCAATGCCGGCGATCTCGCGGGCGCCGTCGAGGCGTTCCTGATGTGGAACAAGCCGGCCGCAATCATCCCCCGCCGGCAAGGCGAGCGCGATCAGGCCGCCCTCGCCTCCTACGATGGCGCCAAGGTGTACGCGCGTCGTGGCGACCGCTCGCCCGTGAAGGCGCTGGCCGGCTCGCTGCCGGCGCCGGTGAGCGTGCCCGACCCGCTGGCCCCGATGACGGGCACGAAGCCGCCGGCCGCCACGTCCGCGCGTCCCAGCCTCTTCACCCGCCTGGTGGATCTCTTCCTCGGACGAAAGGCCTCCTGATGTCGCCCGCCCGCTTCCACCGCGTCCGCGTGATGTGGCGCCGCCTCCGGGGCTGGCGCACCTTCATCTTCTTCACACCCGCGTTCCTGCTGACGCTGCTCGACGCGCTTCACGCCGTCGACTTCCGCCAGCTCCTACTCGACATGGGCGCGCCCGAGGGCACCGCGAAGATGATCGTCGCCGCGTGCTTCCTCCTCGGCATCGTGATGCGCGCCTACACCACCACCCCGCCGATGCGCGGCCTCGATCACGATGCGCCAGGAGCGCCCCGCTGATGCTCGGGATCCTCGGTACCATCTTCGGCTGGATCGGCGGTGGCCTGATCAAGGTCCTAGGCTCGAACGTCATCGGGCCGCTCGTCCAGACGATCCAGAACGGCCAAAACGCCAACCGCGACGTGGCGGTGCAGACGCTGCAGGCCGAGATCGCAGCGAACCAAGCGCGGGTCGCCATCGCGCCTGCCTTCAAGGGCCTGATCTACTGCATCGGCTTGCCGGCGGCGGTGCACTTCGGCGCGATCTGCGCTGACAGCATGCTGTGGTGGTTCCCGTTCTACGGCTGGCACCTCGTCGGATCCTGGAAGGTCGCCACGCTGCCCGGCGACTATGCGACGATCGAGGCGACGATCCTGACCGCCTTCTTCGTGTCCTCGCCCCTCACCACGCTGGCCCGGGCCGGCGCCGCCCGCCTGCTGAAGGCCTGACCCTCCCCTCTCCTGGGAGGGAGAGGGCATCCCGGGACCGCGACCATGTCCGACGAGAAGCCCCGCCGCGCACGTCGGCCGGCGGTCCCGCGCAAGGGGCTCGACCTGATCGGCGCGGGTCTCGACCGCCGTGTTCCGCCCCCCATCCCTCCAGGACTCGGCGAGGGGCTCCTCGAACGAGCGAGCCAAGAAGACGATCCCATGCACAATCCCCAGATCGGAGAATTGCTCGGCCGGCTCCTCGAACGGTCCGACGCGAATGGGCGCCAGCTCGACGACGTGCAGCGGAAGATGAGCCGCATGGACGAGCGCCTCGATGGTGTCGCCTACCGCCGGGACATCGAGACCTTTATGCACCGCGATGAGATCGAGCGGCGCATCGACAAGGCCGTCGAGGGTGCGAAGGCCGAAGCGAAGGAGGGGCTGGGCGAGGTCCGGAAGGACGTCGGGAAGCTCCAGAGCCTCGTGGTCTGGGGCAGCGGCGGCATCATCACTGCGTTCGGCGGCCTGCTGCTCAAGCTGATTTATTCGAGCGCGCACATCCCGATCTGACCGTCAGCCGTTAACATCCGTCAACGCCATGGGCGCCTTTTCGTCGTTTCAGCCCCGCCGGTACCGCCGCGCGGGGCCCTTTTTGTCTTTCGGCCCGGTCTCAGTTCTTTGGCCTCTTCCGCGCGATCTCTGCCTCAGCTACTTCCCGGACAAAGGCTAGCGCTTCGTCCAGCGTTGGCTTTTGCCCGGTGAGAGGGATCGAGGCGCCTACGACCAAGCCGAGCGCCATGTATGCCGCGGCTGCGCTGTGGCCGAGACAGACAGCCTGGATCGCCTGCGCAAGCGCAACTGCGCTATCGGCGGCGGCTTCGGCATTTGCTGATGCTGCTTCGGTCATATGTCTTCTTTGTGCTGCCCGCACAGCGCAGGTCAGCCAAAGTGTGGTATAATGCTGGTCAGAAGATACAAACCGCAAGTTGTAGTTTGCACATATGCCGATATCAGACCATCAAAACAGCGTGAGCTCTATGATTTTGCGTGCCACGACGAGCGCGGAGTGCCGACCAGTATAAATTAACCAGCTTATCAGTTAAAATTAGCATTGCGTTCTCTTGCGAGATGACAGAGACGCGCAACTTGTAGCCTCGCACCTCAATCGCATCGAGGCCCGCGTCACGATCTTCAGCCCGCCCCGTCCGCCGCGCGGGCTTTTTGGCGTCAGGATGCGCCTTCGTTCGAAAGCAATCGCCCGGCGTAGTGCCGTCCCACCGCTTCGATGACTGGCGCAAACATGCCCGCCATCCAGGGCACTAGCGCTTCGATCTGCAGCGCATCGTCAGCCACTTGGATCGCAACGCTGGCCTTCTGGCCGTAGCCTCGACCGGCGAAAGCGCGGCGATTGCCGAACCAGTCCTCGGCCTCGACCTGGATCTTCTCGGCCTCAAGGCGTCGGAGGGCCCAGTCCATGTGCAGATCGATGCGGCGCCGGACCTCCGCGGCTCCGAGATCGTGCGGGATCGTGATGGTCAGGCGCTTCGGCATCGGCGTCTCCTTGAAAACCGAGCCCGTCACGTGCCGCCGGTTGGTTAAGGCTTGGTGAGTATCGGTGCGCGCGGCTCGCTCGCCTGGGCCGCTTCCGATCGGGTCCCACCACGGGACGCGCGCTCGCTCGGCGCAGGCACCCCGCGGTAACCGCCTCCGTCCATCGTCTGACCGAGCCGCGTTGCGTATCGGCTCGGCTCACACGCTGGTGAGATCGGACGCTCCCCCGCCCCGTGAGCAGATCGGGGCGGGGCCGAGCGGGCGCAGCAACTACGATCTCAAACTCGACGTTACCTCAGGCGCCCTGGCTTCGGCCCGGACGCCCGTTTTTTATATTCAACAAGTCTTACTAGACGTCTGTTAATTGGAGGCATTTTCTCCACTCGCGCGCCTTCGCCAATGTAGACGGGTCGGCACAATTGATGTCCATTCTAATAGCATTCGCAAGTCTATCATCTGGATGCACCATTCTCTTTTTGCCATCCAAGCTTGCATAAACAGGAATGCCGACATGCTCAGAAAACATTCTAACCAAGTTTTTGTACAGATCTGTTTCAAACCGAGACTTATTGTCAATTGAGCGGATAATGACGTAAAATTTTTGGAATGGGTCGCCATTTTGATGGCCAAACTCGGCGGATAATAGCAGACCTGATCTGTCAGGACGCATATGCTGTGGAAGTGTTTCAATGCGTCTCCAAAGACACAACCATGTCCGGCATACGCTGGGACGCGTCTCATAAATTCCGCAACCCGTTCCGGTGTTGTGCACGCACAAAACGTCGGGCGGTTTTTTTAATTCTTGAGTATCAATGTGTAGGGCTTTGCAGCACATAACACATTCACCGCATTCCCTTCCCGCAACCGGCCCTCCAAAAACATGCACAATCAGATCCTCTGTTGTAGAGATTGATTTATTTAGTGCATCTTTATTTACAGGGTTCATCGGCTTTCAATCCTATTTAAGTAGCAGCCCGGTCCGCGCGTCCCAGGCCTTAGCCCGGGCCCATGCCGCGGCGAGCGCCTCGATTGCCTCGTCCCGGGTGTCGGCCATGCCGTTCAGCGGACGCACACCTTCAGCCTCGTGACCGCGCTGACAGCCGGTGCAGCTCCATGCCCACGTGCCGTTCTGCGGGCCGCCGTCGATTCGCCTGATGCGCCCGACGTGCTGGCCGGCCTCCTCGGCTACGAAGTCGTGGTGCGTATCAGGGAAGGTGCGGCACCACGTGAAGGTCACGGCTCAGCTCGCCTACGTCTCATCGCGGCCGACATCGGCCAGCATGTCTCGGCCGGCCCTTGTGAGAAACCATGCCGGTTGCGATCGACCTGGGCCGCGCACATGGCGCTCCTCAATCAGCCCCATCTCGACCAGGACCGGCATGTAGCTCGGGTAGGCGCTATGTCGGAGGCCCTGCGGCTGTGCTGCTGCGGCACGTAGAGCTTGGAGCGCGCGGCCGCGGATCGGGGCTACTGCCTCACTCGGCATCATCAGCGCGCTGCTCGGAGCATCCACTGGCGAGCCTCAGCCTGGAGGTGGACGTCGTCCGCGTTCGGCATGCTGGCGATGGCGCGCCCGACGATCTTGCGGACCGCGGCATCGTCGAGGCCGAGGCCCTGCGCATAGCCATGGAGCTGGCGCATCAGGCGCTGGACGGCTTCGCGGTCGGAGGCAGTCTCGAGGTTCATGTTGCGCCGCAAAATCGAGGGTTCTTGGAGAATATCCGGAGACCAACGGCCTCGAAGCACTCGCAAATCGCCGTAAGCCATTGATCGGCCTGGTGGGCGGTGAGGGACTCGAACCCCCGACCCTCTCCGTGTAAAGGAGACGCTCTACCAACTGAGCTAACCGCCCGGCCGGCGACCGTTACGGCATGCCGCCGGTTCGGTGCAAGGGGCTCCGTTTCGGATCGGCGTCAGGGATCGACGAGCCGCGCCGCCAGTGCCGGCGCCAAGCCAACGCTCTCCACGGGCTCTGGCCTGAACCGGACCGTCCCGGTCGCACCCGCTGCCAGAACCGCACGGGTTCCCGCCTCGACCGAGCAGATCAGCGGAACGGGAACCTGCGCCGCGATCCGCCGCGCCAGCCCCGCGAGGCCGGCACCCCCGAGAATGACGCGCTCGGCGCCGGACGCCGCGCAGGCGCGGCAGGCCTCGGCCAGGGTCGCCAGGGCGGCGTCCGGATCACGGGCGATGGCGCCACCGCTCGGAGCCACCGTGTGGAGCGCCGCCAGAGCATCGGACAGGCCGAGGGCCGCCACGAATTCGCGCAGCATCGGCTCCCAGGCCGCGCCCCCGGTGACGATGCCGAAACGGCCCGCCGCGGCGGCCTCGCGACAGGCGGCTTCCGCCATGCCGATGACCGGCACGCGCGACAGCTCCCGTAGGGCGAGGAGACCCGGATCGCCGAAGCAGGCCAGATACACCGCGTCGCACTCAGCCCCATGCTCCGCGAGGGCGTCGAGCGCCGCATGGCCGGCGATGGATGCGGCAGCCCGGCTCGCGATGTAACGCGCCCCGAAGCGGCCTGTAACGGCGCGCAGTTCCGCTTGGTCACCGAGTTGCGCACGGACATGGGCGGCGACGAGGTCGGTGACATGCGCGCTGGTGTTCGGGTTGATCAGCAGGACGCGCATCCAAGCCTCCGCGCATGAAAAAGCCCCCGGGGCGCGAAGCTCCGGGGGCTCGTCTCATTCGGACGTCTTCGTCAGTGGGCCACGAAGGCGGCGCCGTCTTCCTCGGTCCGGGCAGGCTTGGCCACCGGCAGCGGCTCTTCCCACTCGATCGCCTCGGGCTGACGGACCAGCGCCTTCTCCAGAACCTGATCCATCCGCGAGATCGGGACGATCTCCAGCCCGTTCTTCACGCTGTCGGGCACCTCGGCGATGTCCTTGGCGTTCTCCTCGGGGATCAGCACCGTCTTGATGCCGCCGCGCAGCGCGGCGAGCAGCTTCTCCTTCAAGCCGCCGATCGGCAGGACCCGACCGCGGAGCGTCACCTCGCCGGTCATCGCGACGTCACGGCGGACCGGGATCCCGGTCAGCGTCGAGATGATCGCGGTGGCCATGGCGATGCCGGCCGACGGACCGTCCTTCGGGGTCGCCCCCTCCGGAACGTGGACGTGGATGTCGCGACGCTCAAAGAGCGGCGGCTCGATCCCGAAGTCGATCGCCCGGGAGCGGACGTAGCTCGCCGCCGCCGAGATCGACTCCTTCATCACGTCCTTCAGATTGCCGGTGACCGTCATCTTGCCCTTGCCGGGCATCATGACGCCCTCGATCGTCAGCAACTCGCCGCCGACCTCGGTCCAGGCCAGACCCGTGACCACACCCACCTGATCGTCCGCGTCGATCTCGCCGTAGCGGAACTTCGGCGGGCCGAGGAAGACCGGAAGGGTCTCCGTCGTCACCGCAACCGACTTGGTCTTGGTGATCAGGATCTCCTTCACCGCCTTGCGGATCAGGTTAGACAGCTCGCGCTCCAGGTTCCGGACGCCGGCCTCCCGCGTGTAGCGGCGGACCAGCATCATCAGCCCGTCATCGTCGATCGACCACTCGTGCGTCCCCAGCCCGTGCTTCTTCAGGGCGTTCGGGATCAGGTGCTTGCGCGCGATCTCGACCTTCTCCTCCTCGGTGTATCCGGCAATGCGGATCACCTCCATCCGGTCCATGAGCGGGCCCGGGATGTTGAGGGTGTTGGCCGTGGTCACGAACATCACGTTCGAGAGGTCGTAATCCACCTCCAGGTAGTGGTCGTTGAAGGTGCTGTTCTGCTCAGGGTCGAGCACCTCGAGGAGCGCCGCCGACGGATCACCGCGGAAGTCCATGCCCATCTTGTCGATCTCGTCGAGCAGGATGAGCGGGTTCGAGGTCTTGGCCTTGCGCATCGACTGCACGATCTTGCCGGGCATCGAGCCGATATAGGTCCGGCGGTGACCGCGGATCTCGGCCTCGTCACGGACGCCGCCGAGCGACATGCGCACGAACTCGCGACCCGTCGCCTTGGCGATGGACTTGCCGAGTGAGGTCTTGCCGACGCCGGGGGGACCGACGAGGCACAGGATCGGACCGGTGAGCTTGTTCGCCCGCTGCTGCACGGCGAGGTACTCGACGATCCGCTCCTTGACCTTGTCGAGGCCGAAATGGTCCTCGTCGAGGAGCGCCTGGGCGCCGAGGAGGTCCTTCTTGATCTTCGAGCGCTTGCCCCACGGGATGCCGAGCATCCAGTCGAGGTAGTTGCGCACGACGGTCGCCTCGGCCGACATCGGCGACATCTGGCGCAGCTTCTTCAGCTCCGCCGTCGCCTTGTCGCGGGCCTCCTTGGAGAGCTTGGTCTTCTCGATCTTCTCTTCCAGCTCGGCCAGCTCGTCGCGGCCATCCTCGGAGTCGCCCAGCTCCTTCTGGATCGCCTTCATCTGCTCGTTCAGGTAGTACTCGCGCTGGGTCTTCTCCATCTGCCGCTTGACGCGGGTCCGGATGCGCTTCTCCACCTGCAGCACGGAGATCTCGCTCTCCATGAGCGACAGCACGCGCTCGAGGCGCTGCGCCACCGTGGGGGTCTCCAGGATGCCCTGCTTGTCGGAAATCTTGACGAGCAGATGCGAGCCGATCGTGTCGGCGAGCTTGGACGGCTCGTCGATCTGGGTCACGGCGGAGACGACCTCGGGCGAGATCTTCTTGTTCAGCTTGACGTAGTTCTCGAACTCCGAGAGCACCGAGCGCGCGAGCGCCTCGGCCTCGACGCGGTCGCCGAGCTCGTCGTGCAGGGCCTCGGCGGTAGCCTCGTAGTACTCGTCCGAGCGGGTGAAGCCCGTGACCTTGGCGCGGCCGACGCCTTCCACCAGCACCTTCACGGTGCCGTCGGGCAGCTTCAGGAGCTGGAGGACGGAGGCAAGGGTGCCGATCTTGTAGATCGCATCGGTGGCCGGATCGTCGTCGCCCGCGTTGATCTGGGTGGCGAGCAGGATGTGGCGGTCGGTGCGGACCGCCTCCTCAAGGGCGCGGATCGACTTCTCGCGCCCCACGAACAGGGGCACGATCATGTGCGGGAAGACGACGATGTCGCGCAGGGGGAGGACGGCGTAGGTGCCCGTCGTGCCCGGGACCACCGGCTGGCGCGATTTCGACTGTGACATGCTGACTTCCTCTCAGGGACGCCCGGGTTCGGCACCTCCAAGCATGGAGCGCGCCTACAGCCAGGGGCCGACCGGGCCGCGAGGGTCGGAATTTCGAAAACTTTGCGGCTGGTGACGCGGACCGGACCTCGAAGGAGCGTGCGGCCACCGCGCTGAGCCTGAGGTGGCTGCGGGGCGCAGCGTTTTCAAGATGTTCCCCGCAGCGCGCCCGGCCGGAGCCGGGCGCTTAACGCAACCCTACCAAGCGCTTACGCGCTGACGCTGGCGGGCGCTTCCTTGTTGCGGTCGCCGTGGATGTAGAGCGGGCGCGACTTGCCCTCGACCACCTCCGGACCGATCACAACCTGCTCCACGGACTCGAGGCCCGGCAGGTCGTACATCGTGTCGAGCAGGATCGTCTCCAGGATGGAGCGCAGGCCGCGGGCGCCGGTCTTGCGCTCGATCGCCTTGCGGGCGACGAGCGACAGCGCGTCGTCCTGGAACGTCAGATCGACGTTCTCCATCTCGAACAGCCGCTGGTACTGCTTGACCAGGGCGTTCTTCGGCTCCTGCAGGATCTTCTTCAGCGCGGCCTCGTCGAGATCCTCCAGCGTCGCCAGGACCGGCAGGCGGCCGACGAACTCGGGGATGAGGCCGAACTTCAGGAGGTCCTCCGGCTCGACCGAGCGGAAGATCTCGCCGGTGCGGCGGTCGTCCGGGGCCTGCACGGTCGCGCCGAAGCCGATCGAGGTGCCCTTGCCGCGCTGGGAGATGATCCGCTCCAGCCCCGCGAAGGCGCCGCCGCAGATGAACAGGATGTTGGTCGTGTCGACCTGCAGGAATTCCTGCTGCGGGTGCTTCCGGCCGCCCTGGGGCGGAACGGAGGCGACCGTGCCCTCCATGATCTTCAGGAGCGCCTGCTGCACGCCCTCGCCCGACACGTCGCGGGTGATCGACGGGTTGTCGGACTTGCGGGAGATCTTGTCGATCTCGTCGATGTAGACGATGCCGCGCTGCGCCCGCTCGACGTTGTAGTCCGAGGCCTGGAGCAGCTTGAGGATGATGTTCTCGACGTCCTCACCGACGTAGCCGGCCTCGGTGAGGGTCGTGGCATCCGCCATGGTGAACGGCACGTCGAGGATGCGGGCGAGCGTCTGCGCGAGCAGGGTCTTGCCCGAGCCCGTCGGCCCGATCAGCATGATGTTGGACTTGGCCAGCTCGACGTCGTTGTGCTTCGTCGCGTGCGCGAGCCGCTTGTAGTGGTTGTGCACGGCGACCGAGAGGACCTTCTTGGCGAAGTCCTGGCCGATGACGTAGTCGTCGAGGACGCGGCGGATCTCCTTCGGGGTCGGCACCCCGTCGCGGCTCTTTACCAGCGAGGATTTCGACTCCTCGCGGATGATGTCCATGCACAGCTCGACGCACTCGTCGCAGATGAACACGGTCGGGCCAGCGATCAGCTTGCGGACCTCGTGCTGGCTCTTGCCGCAGAACGAGCAATACAGCGTGCTCTTCGAGTCGTTGCCGCCAGTCTTGCTCATATCGGTCTCCGATTCCTCGCGTCCGCAGCCGGCAAGGGGGCGGACGCGCATCGTTTGAATGTAGGGGGCCCGTTTAAAGAAACAGTGTGCTGCGCGCCTTTGACCGAAGGGCCCGATCTCGGATGCAAACACGCTGCCGCGGCGGGATCAAGGCCGCGCCGCGGCGGTCAGGCGTCGCGGATCCGATCAGGCGGCTGCCGGCTCGGGGCGCTTCTCAATCACCTCGTCGATGAGCCCGAACTCCTTGGCCGCGTCCGCGGTCATGAAATTGTCGCGCTCAAGGGCGGTGTGGATCGTGTCGTAGTCGCGACCCGTGTGCTTCACGTAGATCTCGTTCAGGCGCCGCTTCAGCGCCTCGATCTCGCGGGCATGGATCAGGATGTCGGTCGCCTGACCCTGGAAGCCGCCCGACGGCTGGTGGACCATGATCCGGGCGTTCGGCAGGGCGAAGCGATGGCCGGGCTCGCCGGCGGTGAGCAGCAGCGATCCCATGGAGGCGGCCTGGCCGACGCACAGCGTCGTCACCGGGCAGCGGATGAACTGCATCGTGTCGTAGATCGACAGGCCCGAGGTGACCACGCCGCCGGGGGAGTTGATGTAGAAGGAAATTTCCTTCTTCGGGTTCTCCGCCTCGAGGAACAGCAGCTGCGCCACGATCAGCGACGCGCCGTAATCCTCCACGGGGCCGGTGAGGAAGATGATGCGCTCGCGCAGCAGGCGGGAGTAGATGTCGAAGGCGCGCTCGCCGCGGCTCGATTGCTCGACGACCATCGGCACGAGCGCATTGTTGTAGACGTCGATCGGATCTCTCATCTCGTCCTGCCCAGGAGTGAGGCCCGGGGCTGCCGCGAATCAGGGCAGCCCCGGGCATGTCAGCGAACACCGGCGATGCTTAACCATCGCCTAACCCTTGCCCGCCGTCGCTCGGACAGGGCGGGACTCAGTCGGCCTTTGCCTCGGTCTTGGCCTCGGCCTTGTCTGCCGGCTTCTCGCCGGTCGTGTCGTCGTCATCTTCGTCTGCGAAAAGCGCCTCTTTCGAGACAGGCTCCTCGACGAGTTTGACCTGCCCGAGGACGTGGTCAACGACCTTCTCCTCGAACAGGGGCGCGCGGAGTTCCGCGAGCGCCTGCGCATTCTTCCGGTAGAAGTCCCAGACCTGCTGCTCCTGGCCCGGGAACTGCCGGACCCGGGCGATGAGGGCCTGGTTCACCTCCTCATCCGAGACCTTGATATCGGCGCTCTCGCCGACCTGCGCAAGCACGAGACCGAGACGGACGCGCCGTTCCGCGATCTTCCGGTACTCGGCCTGGGCCTTCTCCTCGGTGGTGTCCTCATCCTCGAAGGTCTTGCCGCGCGTCTTGAGGTCCTGCTCGACCTGGGCCCAGACCGCGGCGAATTCCTGCGCCACCAGGGACGGAGGCAGCTCGAAGGCGTACTTGCCGTCCAGGGCGTCGAGGAGGTCCTTCTTGAGGCGGCGGCGCGTGGCGGCCTCGAAGTCGCGGCCGATCGCCTCCGACACGGCTTCGCGGAGCTTCTCCAGCGACTCCATGCCCATGGACTTGGCGAACTCGTCGTCCACCTTGGCCTCGCCCGGCGCCTGGATCTTCGTGACCGTCACGTCGAACTCGGCGTCCTTGCCGGCGAGGTGCTCGGCCCCGTAGGATTCGGGGAAGGTGACCTTCACGAGCGGCTTGTCGCCGACCTTGGCGCCGACGAGCTGGTCCTCGAAGCCCGGGATGAACGAGCCGGAGCCCAGCTCCAGATCGATGCCCTCGCCCTTGCCGCCCTGGAACTCCTCGCCGTCGATGCGGCCGACGAAGTCGATGGTGACGCGGTCGCCGCTCTGGGCCTCCGCGCCCTCGTCGCGCTCGGCGAACGGGCGGCCCTGGCCGGCCATGCGCTCCAGGGCCTCGTCCACCTCCGCGTCGGAAGGCTTGGCGACGCGCTTGGTCAGGCTGACGTCGGAGAGGTCGGCGAGTTCGAAGCTCGGCATCACCTCGAGGGCGACCTTGAAGGCGAGGTCACCCTTGGCGTCGAGCGCCTTCTCGACCTCGGCCTGATCGCTCGGGAACTCGACCTGCGGCTCCAGGGCGAGCTTGAGGCCGTTGTCGGCGACGATCTGGCGATTGGCCTCGTTGACGGCGTTCTGCACCACCTCAGCCATCACGGAGCGGCCGTAGACCTTGCGCAGATGCGCGACCGGCACCTTGCCGGGGCGGAAGCCCTTGAGCTGCACCTTGTCCTTCATGCCGGACAGCTCGTTGGTCAGGCGCTCCTCGAGTTCCTGGGCGGCCAGCAGAACCTGAAACTCGCGCTTCAGCCCCTGGGCGTTGATCTCGGTCACCTGCATCGTCGTCGTCGCTCTTCAAAGAAACCTGGGTTCGCCGGGCGGGCCGGCGTCGTGCTCGCGCGGACCGGGATGCCGAGATGTCGGGTACGGGACGGAGGGTCCCGAGGGGACCGCTACCGCAGCAGACGTCCTGGTGCGGGCGGAGGGGCTCGAACCCCCACGTCTTGCGACACTGGAACCTAAATCCAGCGCGTCTACCAGTTCCGCCACGCCCGCGCGCGCCGACATCCGGCGCATCGCCGGCCGCCGGAAGCGCGCCCTATAGCATGGGCCGGCCGGCCCGCAGCAAAAAACTTACCCCTGTGGCGCGGGAGCCGACACGCCGCTATGGAGCGAACCCGTCGCGAGCCGCAGCCGAGATCCCATGCCGCCATCCCGCCCCGTGCCGCCGACCGATTCGCGCGCCGGCTCGCCGTCGCGCCGGAGCCTCCTCGCCACCGCCGCCGCCTTCGGGCTGGTGCCGGACGCGGCGCGGGCCCAGGCGCCGAGCCCGCCCCCCGGCAGCGGGGCGGCGTCTCCGGCGCAACCGGAACCGGCCGCCCTGCCGGCGGCCCCCGGCCGGGCTCGGTTCCGGTCGGAGCCCGCGCCCGAAACGCCGGTCTGGTGCTTCGACGGTAAGGCCCTGCCGCCCGTCGTCCGGGTCAAGCTCGGCCAGCCGGTGCGGCTGAAGGTCGAGAACCGGACCGACAAGCCGCTCGCGTTGCACTGGCACGGGGTGCGCAACGTCAACGCCATGGACGGCGTCGGCGGGGTGACCCAGGCGCCGATCCCGCCGGGCGGCGACTTCCTCTACGCGTTCACGCCGCCGGATGCCGGCTCCTACCTGATCCGGCCGTTGGTCGTCGGGGGGTCGAGCGAACCGTCGGGGCGCGGGCTCGCGGGCATGCTGGTCGTCGAGGAGGCGAATCCGCCCGCCGTCGATGCCGATGTCAGCGTCGTCCTGCAGGATTGGCGGCTCGAGGATGACGGCACGCTCCTGCCCTTCGGGCAGGTTCCGCTCGCGGCCGCACACGGGCGCCTCGGCAACCTCGTCACGGTCAACGGCAAGCCGGTGCCGGGCATCTTCGAGGCCCGCCCCGGGGCCCGGGTCCGCCTGCGCCTCGGCAATGCCTGCAACGCCCGGGCGACGCGCATCAAGTTCGAAGGCGTCAAGGTCTATGTGGCGGCGGTCGACGGGCAGCCCACCGACACGTTCGAGCCGCTCCGGGCCACCCTGCCCTTCCCGCCGGGAACCCGCTACGACCTGCTCGTCGACCTGCCGGAGGAGGAAGGCGCCACCTGCGCGATCCATGCGCTGATCGGCAAGGGCCTCATCCTGGCCAGCGTCACCACGAAGGGCGCCAAGATCACCGAGAAGCGGCCGCCGATCGGGCCGATCGGCGAGAACAAGCGCCTGCCGGCCGAGGTCAAGCTCCAGAACGCCCTGCGCCGCGACGTCGTGATCACCGGCGGCGCCTTCGTGCCGAAGGACAAGGGAGGCGCCAAGGACGGTCCGGCGCCCGACGCCGTCTATACGGGCGATCCGCAGAAGATCTGGTCGGTGAACGGTGTGAGCGGCACCACGGGCCTCCAGCCGATCTTCTCGGTGAAGCGCGGCCAGGTCGTGGTGCTGGCCCTGCGCAACGATACCGCCTTTCCCCAGGCCCTGCACCTGCACGGCCATTGCTTCCGGCTGCTCCACCCCCTCGACGATGGCTGGGAGCCCTACTGGCTGGACACGTTCCAGCTCCTGGAGGGCAGGACCGCACGGATCGGCTTCCTGGCCGACAATCCGGGGCGCTGGCTGATCAGCGCCACGGTGCTGGAGCGGTTCGACACCGGCCTGTGGACCGTCTTCGAAGTCACCTGAGCGCGGATTCGACGAGGTCCCGGAGCACCGCCGGCATCAGCTCCGGGATGTCCTCGGCGATCAGGCCGGGACCGTGGCGCAGGCCGGCATCGCCGTGGAGCCACACCCCGGTGGCGGCGGCCTCGAAGGGGTCCATGCCCTGGGCCATCAGGCCGGCGATCAGGCCACCCAGCACATCCCCGGAGCCCGCAGTGCCGAGATAGGGGCTGCCGTGGTCGTTGATCGCCGCGCGGCCGTCCGGGGCGGCGACGACAGTATCGGCGCCCTTGAGGACCACGACGGCGCCGGTGAGTTCCGCCGCCGCGCGGGTCCGCGCGACCTTGTCGGCGGCGCCTGCCGCCGCCGTACCGTCGAAGAGCCGCGCGAACTCGCCGGCATGGGGGGTCAGGACGGCCCGGGCATCGCCATCCGCCAAATGGGCGGCGAGAAGGCGCGCCTGCCCGGCGAAGCTCGTCAGCGCGTCGGCATCGAGAACGAGGCCGCGCCCGGCCGCCGCCGCCACGGCGACGCGTTCCCGGGTGGGCTCGCCGGTCCCGAGTCCCGGACCGGCCAGAACCACATTCAGCCGCTCGTCGGTGAGCAGGTCGTCGAGGTCATCGGCACTCTCGCAAGGCCGCAGCATGATCGCCGTGAGATGCGCGGCGTTCTCAGCGAGCGCCGCGGGCGGCGACGCGACGGTCACGAGCCCGGCGCCGACCCGCAGGGCACCGCGGGCGGCCAGCCGGGCGGCCCCGGTCTTCGTGGCCGGCCCGGACAGCACGAGGGCGTGGCCGCGGGTGTATTTGTGGCTCAATCCGCTGAGCCGCGGGAAGGCTCCGGCCCACAGGTCGGGCCCGTTCCGATGGAGCGGCGGGCCGACGGCCAGACCGACCGCGAGCGCCTCCGGTCCGGTCCCGATATCCGCGAGGCTGAGTTGCCCGCAGAGGCTGCGTCCGGGTTGGAGCAGGTGTCCGGGCTTGAACGCCACGAAGGTCACGGTCTCCACCGCCCGGATCGCGACACCTCGCACCGCACCGGTATTGCCGTCGATCCCGGTCGGCACGTCGACCGCGAGCACCGGGACCCCGGCGGCGTTCACCGCCTCGACGAGCGCGCGGGCGGCGCCGTCGAGATCGCGCGACAGACCGGCCCCGAACAGGGCGTCGATCACGAGGTCGCAGGACGGCAGCGGGCTGCCGTCGACCTGACGCACCGGTCCCGTCCAGGCCTGGGCGGCCAGGGCGGCGTCCCCTTTTAGCGCCGCACGCTCACCGAGAAGGACGAGGTCGACGCCGTAGCCGGCCTCCGCCAGCAGGCGCGCGGCCACGAAGCCGTCGCCTCCGTTGTTGCCGGGTCCGCACAGGACGACCGTCTTTCCGCCCGCCGGCAGGCGAGCCCGGGCGCGGGCGGCGACCGCGGCGCCGGCAGCCTCCATCAGCCGGAGGCCCGGCACGCCGCCGTCGATGGCTGCCGCATCGACCCGCCTCATCGCCGCGACCGTCAACAACCGCATGTCCGCCCTCCCCTCTGCCCGTGCACCGATCAGCCCTGACTAAAAACGCGCCAAAAACCGGAGAAGCGCCTGAAGGATGTGCGTGGATCGCACATGAAATAGGCACTATGGTTGGGCACGCCGCGAAAACGGCATGGCGGAGGCGTCACGAGGATGTTAGAAATGCCCGGCACCGCAGCGCAGGCCCGAGCGGCATGAAGAAGATCGAAGCGATCATCAAGCCTTTCAAGCTCGACGAAGTGAAGGAGGCGCTCCAGGAGGTCGGTCTCCAGGGCATCACCGTCATCGAGGCGAAGGGTTTCGGCCGTCAGAAGGGCCATACGGAGCTCTACCGGGGCGCCGAATACGTGGTCGACTTCCTGCCCAAGGTGAAGCTGGAGATCGTTCTGTCCGACGCCCTTGTGGAGGGCGCCGTCGAGGCGATCCGCAAGTCGGCCCAGACCGGCCGCATCGGCGACGGCAAGATCTTCGTCTCGACCATCGAGGAAGCGATCCGCATCCGCACCGGCGAGACCGGAACGGACGCGATCTGACGCGGGCCGTCCCGCTCCCGCAACGCTTCTCTGCCTAAGATTTCGCACTGCGCGAATGTCCGGCATCGGCGCGCTCCGCACTGGAGCGCCGCCTTCCACACCCCACATCATCGGGAACGGCTGGCCTGATCGGCCGCTTGAACCCGATGCAGGAGGATGTGCGATGGCCGCGACGGACCCGCGCGAGAGCGCCAAGATCTACGATCTGTCCGCGTTCCGGCGCTCGCGCCTGACCGCGCGGGCCGCTCCGGACGCGAAACCCGCACCCGTGCCGAGCCTCGGCGGCGGCGCGTGGTACCACGAGGCGGCGATCCGCGACGACGAGCGCCCGCGCCGATCCTGAGACCCGAAACTCGGGCGTTCCGCCCGTCCACGCACCCCGCGATACCCATACGTTACAGGGCCGCCGAGCGGAGCTCGCTATCCTGGAGCGCTGGCACGGGTCACGGACCGGCCCACCCGATCCGGAAACGGCGAAGCCGGACCCGAGGGCCCGGCTTCGTTCGTTCTGTGGGAAGCTGACGCTTCCGACGCGTCTTACGCGGCTGCAGCGGCCTCGGCCGGCACGGAAGCGATCGTCTTCAGCACCTGCGAGGCGATCTGGTAGGGGTCGCCTTGGGAGTTCGGACGGCGATCCTCGAGGTAGCCCTTGTAGCCGTTGTTCACGAAGGAATGCGGCACGCGGATCGAGGCGCCGCGATCGGCCACGCCGTACGAGAACTCGTGGATCGAGGCGGTCTCGTGCTTGCCGGTCAGGCGCATGTGGTTGTCCGGACCGTAGACGGCGATGTGCTCCTCGCGGGCGTTCTTGAACGCCTCCATGAGCTTCTCGAAATACGCCTTGCCGCCGTGCTCGCGCATGAACGCGGTCGAGAAGTTGCAGTGCATGCCCGACCCGTTCCAGTCGGTGTCGCCGAGCGGCTTGCAATGGTACTCGACGTCGATGCCGTACTTCTCGCAGAGGCGCTGCAGGAGGTAGCGGGCCATCCACATCTCGTCGGCGGCCTTCTTGGAGCCCTTGCCGAAGATCTGGAACTCCCACTGGCCCTTGGCCACCTCGGCGTTGATGCCCTCGTGGTTGATGCCGGCATCGAGGCAGAGGTCGAGGTGCTCCTCGACGATCTTGCGGGCGACGTCGCCGACGTTCGAGTAGCCGACGCCGGTGTAGTACGGGCCCTGCGGCGCCGGGTAGCCGGAGGCCGGGAAGCCGAGCGGGCGGCCGTCCTTGTACAGGAAGTACTCCTGCTCGAAGCCGAACCAGGCGCCGGCATCGTCCAAGATGGTGGCGCGCTTGTTGGATTCGTGCGGGGTCACGCCGTCCGGCATCATCACTTCGCACATCACCAGCACGCCGTTCTTGCGGGCCGGGTCGGGGAAGTGGCGCACGGGCTTCAGCATGCAGTCGGAGCTGCCGCCCTCGGCCTGCTTGGTGGACGAGCCGTCGAAGCCCCACATCGGGAGCTGCTCGAGGGTCGGGAAGCTGTCGAATTCCTTGATCTGCGTCTTACCGCGGAGGTTCGGGGTCGGCGTGTACCCGTCGAGCCATATGTACTCGAGCTTATATTTGGTCATTCCGGTTCTCTCGTCCGTATCGATGCGCGACCTGGGCAACCCGGGAAGACGCGAACGGCTTGCCGCCTCGTCGACGGCTGCGGCCGCCTTCGCATGGATCGTGCCAGCAGGGCCATTGCCGGAGAACAACGATGCCCTAGAAACGGTATGGCGCGATCACGGTTTCGAGATCGGACGCAATCGCGGACCGATCGTTCTATCTGGCCGCCGATTCCGGGGCCCGGCGGGTGGCAAGGCACGCCCGCGCCGGATATCAAGCCCCGCTTGCCGGCGCACGCGACCGCGTGCGGGTGCGCCCCGAGAGACGATTCAGAGATCCCTGGAGGATGCCCACGATGACCACTGCGGCCGAGGTGCTGAAGACGATCCGGGACAACGACGTGCGCTACGTGGACTTCCGGTTCACCGACCCGCGCGGCAAGTGGCAGCACGTCACGTTCGACGTGTCGCTCATCGACGAGGAGATCTTCGACGAGGGCACCATGTTCGACGGCTCCTCGATCGCCGGCTGGAAGGCGATCAACGAGTCCGACATGCTGCTGATGCCGGATCCGGTGACCGCCACCCTGGACCCGTTCTTCTCGGCCGCGACCATGTCGATCGTGTGCGACGTGCTGGAGCCGGCCACCGGCGAGCCCTACGGCCGCGACCCGCGCGGCACCGCCAAGCGCGCCGAGGCCTACCTGCAGCAGACCGGCATCGGCGACACGATCTATGTCGGCCCCGAGGCCGAGTTCTTCGTGTTCGACGACGTGAAGTTCGGCGCCGACCCCTACCGCACCGGCTTCGAGCTCGACTCCACCGAGCTGCCGACCAACGGCTTCACCGATTACGAGGGCGGCAACCTCGGCCACCGGGTGCAGACCAAGGGCGGCTACTTCCCCGTCCCGCCGCAGGATTCGGCGCAGGACATGCGCGGCGAGATGCTCGCGGCCATGCAGTCCATGGGCGTGAAGGTCGAGAAGCACCACCACGAGGTGGCCTCGGCCCAGCACGAGCTCGGCATGAAGTTCGACACGCTGACCCTGCTCGCCGACCACATGCAGATTTACAAGTACTGCATCCACAACGTCGCGCAGAGCTACGGCAAGTCGGCGACGTTCATGCCCAAGCCCGTCTACGGCGACAACGGCTCGGGCATGCACGTCCACCAGTCGATCTGGAAGGACGGCAAGCCGGTCTTCGCCGGCGACAAGTATGCCGGCCTCTCCCAGGAGTGCCTCTGGTACATCGGCGGCATCATCAAGCACGCCAAGGCGCTGAACGCCTTCACCAACCCGTCGACCAACTCGTACAAGCGCCTGGTGCCGGGCTACGAGGCGCCGGTGCTGCTGGCCTACTCGGCGCGCAACCGCTCGGCCTCCTGCCGCATCCCGTGGACCAAGAGCCCGAAGGCCAAGCGCGTGGAGGTCCGCTTCCCCGACCCGATGGCGAACCCCTACCTCGCCTTCTCGGCGCTGCTGATGGCCGGCCTCGACGGCATCCGCAACAAGATCGACCCGGGTCCGGCCATGGACAAGGATCTCTACGAGCTGCCGCCGCGGGAGCTGAAGAAGATCCCGACCGTGTGCGGCTCGCTCCGCGAGGCGCTCGCCAACCTCGACAAGGACCGGGCCTTCCTCAAGGAGGGCGGCGTGTTCTCGGACGACCAGATCGACTCGTTCATCGAGCTGAAGATGACCGAGGTGCTGCGCTACGAGATGACCCCGCACCCGATCGAGTTCGTGCAGTACTACTCGCTGTAAGGTGAGTGCGGGCCGGGCACGATGCCCGGCCCGGATCTCTCCCAGGCCGGGGCCTCTCGCGGGGCCCCGGCCTTTTTCTTGGGGACGTTCCGGAGTTACCCATCCCCACCTGATTTTGCGGCGCCCGTCAGCACGAAGGCCGGGTCGGGACCTGCGCGGCCCCGGGAATGCCCTGGCCGCCGGCCGCCCAGGCGCTAGCGGTCACACGGAGCCCGCCCGATGCTTACCCTCGACCACCTCGTCGTCGTCGCGCCCGATCTCGCGGAAGGCGTGGCGCATGTCCGGGATTGCCTCGGCCTGACGATGCCGGAAGGCGGGCGCCACCGCGAGATGGGCACCCGCAACCATCTGATGCGTCTCGGCGACGCCACGTTCCTGGAGGTGATCGCTGTCGATCCCGAGGCGCCGGTCCCGCCGCGGGCGCGCTGGTTCGGCCTCGGCGATGCCGCACGGGTGCGGGCCGACTGGGATTCGGGCCGGCGGCTGCGCGGCTTCGTCGCCCGCACGGACGATCTCGACGGCGTTCTCGCCGCCCATGGCGCGCTCCTCGGCGCGGCGGCGACGATGACCCGCGGCGACCTGTCCTGGCGCTTCGCGGTGCCCCCGGGCGGGGTGTGGCCGGCGGACGGGGCAGCGCCGTGCGTCATGGATTGGGGGCAACGCGGGAATCCGGCGGGGCGGATGCCGGATCTCGGCGCCGGTCTGGAGGCGCTCATCCTGACGCATCCGGATCCCGACGCCGTCACGGAGCTGCACGCCGCGCTCGGCCTCGCCGATCCGCCGCGGGTCGTGGCGGGCCCCGGCCCGCGCTGGACCGCCCGGATCACGACGCCGTCCGGCCCGCGGACGCTGACCTGAGCACGACGGACCCTCCTCGCCGGCCTGATCGGGTGGGTGACCGGCGAGGAGGGACTGGCCGGGACCCGGAAGCCCTGGCAACCACAACTTACCAGCGACACATCGCGGTGCGGTGACAGGAAAGTCTCACTCCGCACAGGAAGTGTGCAGAATCCTCCGCCTCCTCAAGTATGCGCGAAGATGTCGGTCTCGGGCCAGCCGTCGAGGTCGAGGCGGGCCCGGGTCGGCAGGAAAGCGAAACAGGCGGCCGCGAGATCGCTGCGCCCTTCCCGGGCCAGCATCGCGTCGAGCCGGTCGCGGGCCGCGTGAAGGTGGAGCACGTCCGACGCCGCGTAATCGAGCTGGGCCTGCGACAGATTCTCCGCGCCCCAATCCGAGGATTGCTGCTGCTTCGACAGGTCGACGCCGACGAGTTCGCGGACCACGTCCTTCAGGCCGTGGCGATCCGTATAGGTCCGGGCGAGCTTCGAGGCGATCTTGGTGCAGTAGACCGGCGTCGGCATCACCCCGAGCGCCCGATACAGGACCGCCACGTCGAACCGCGCAAAGTGGAAGATCTTGAGGATTTCCGGATCCGCCAGGACGCGCTTGAGCATCACCGGCTCCGGACCGTCTTGCGGGATCTGGACCACGTCGGCCGTCCCGTCGCCGGTGGAGAGCTGCACCACGCAGAGACGATCCCGATGCGGGTTGAGCCCGAGCGTCTCTGTGTCGATGGCCACCGCCCGGCCCGCATCGTAATCGGCGGGCAGGTCGCCGCGGTGGAGACGTACGGTGGGGCTCGGCATCTTTTTCGGACCTTACGGGTTTTTCGGCCGGTAGCATCGGCGTCCAGTGCCGGCAAGCGGCCGGCCGGACGCCGGCGCGGCGGATGGAGAGGCGGATCATGACGGCAGCCGAGGTGATCGCGACGCTGGGGCTGAAACCCCATCCCGAGGGCGGCCATTACCGCGAGACCTTTCGCGATCCCCGCACGGTGGAGGGGCGCTCGGTCGGCACGGCAATCTACTTTCTGCTGGATCTCGGCGAGGTCTCGGCGTGGCACCGGGTCGACGCCACCGAGATCTGGCACTGGCATGCCGGCGCGCCGCTCGTGATCACCACGAGCCCCAACGGGCACGACGCCACGGCCCAGCATCTCGGCCCGGATCTCGCCGCGGGGCAGCGCCCACAATGCATCGTGCCGACCGGCCACTGGCAGACCGCCACCAGCCTGGGCGCCTGGACGCTCGTCGGTTGCACGGTCTCGCCGGGCTTCGACTTCGCCGGCTTCGAGATGGCACCGCCGGACTGGCGGCCGACGCCGCGGCGCTAGCCTCGCTTCGGCGACGTCCGCGACGTCCGCACCGCCGTGAGCGCCCCCGCCACGATGAGCAGGCAGGCGACCGCCAGGGCGGGGCTCGGGCTGGCATAGCCCGCCGCCACCAGGATCAGCGTCGAGAGGACCGGCGCCGCGTAGGCCGTGACACCGAGGAGCCGGACGTCGCCGCGCTTGCAGCCGATATCCCAGAGATAGAAGGCCGCCCCCACGGGCCCGAGACCCAGCAGGAGCACGGCGCCCCATTGCACCGCATCGGCCGGCCAGACCGTCGCCTCGAAGGCCAGATGGCACGCGAGGCTGAGCGCCGCCGTGGCGAGGCAGAACCCTGCGACCGCGTCGGTCGGCACCTGCCCGACCCGGGCCGAGAGCACCGAGTATCCGGCCCAGACGAAGGCCGCCGCCAGGGAGGCCGCGTAGCCCGGCAGCGCGCCCGCAGCGAAGGTGAGATCGGCCCGTCCGGCGAACAGGGCCGCGACGCCGGCGAGACCGAGGACCGCCCCGATGAGATGGCCCGGGCGCAACCCGCCCGAGCCCGGCAGGCGGGCCGAGAACAGGACGATCAGCAGCGGCCAGAGATAGTTGATCAGCCCGGCCTCGGCCGGCGGCGCGAGGCGCAGGGCGCTGAAGTAAAGGGCGTGGTAGCCGAACAGGCCTCCGACCCCGAGCAGCCAGACCGGCCAGGGCTGGATCAAGGCGCGGGCGCGGCTCGGCCGGACGATCCAGGTTGCGCAGCCGCACAGGCCGCCGATCAGGAAGGTCATGGCGGCGAGCTGGAACGGCGGCACCGTCCCGGAGGCGGCCGTGAACAGGGCGAGCAGCGACCACAGCAGGATCGCACCGAAGCCCGCGACAGTGGCGGTTGCGCTCTGCGTGCGAAAGGTCGAGATCGATGCAGGCGCGGTCATGGCGTGCCGCTATCACGCCGCTTCCGAGTCGGCGAGACCGGGGTCACGCCGCTGTCACCGTGGCCCTCTACCGGCGACCTGAAACGGGAGGTTCGCGATGCGTGCGTTCATGATCGGGCTGGGGCTGCTCCTGGGAGCGGGACCCGGCCTCGCCGGCGAGGCCGCCCAGCTCGGGCCGCGGCCCTTCTACCTCGTCGACCAGCTGAAGCCCGGCCCGCTCAAGGACACGCTCGCCGCCTGCGGAATCGACCGGACCTACACGCCCAGGGCCTTCTCGATCTCGCATCGCGGCGCACCGCTGATGTTTCCGGAGCATACACGGGAGGGGGTGCTCGCCGCCGACCGGATGGGCGCCGGGATCATCGAGTGCGACGTGGCCTTCACCAAGGACCGCCAGCTCGTCTGCCGTCACAGCCAGTGCGATCTGCACACGACCACCGACATCCTGGCCCGGCCCGAGCTCGCGGCGAAATGCACGCAGGGCTTCACGCCGGCCGATCCGGCCACCGGCCGCAAGGCCTCGGCCAAGTGCTGCACCAGCGACCTGACGCTGGACGAGTTCAAGTCGCTGAACGGGAAGATGGACGCCGCCGATCCGGACGCCACCAGCGTGACGGCCTACATGAACGCGACCCCGCGCTGGCGTACCGATCTCTACGCCGGCACCGGCACGCTGATGTCCCACAAGGAGTACATCGCGCTGGTGAAGGGGCTGGGGCGGAAGTTCACCCCCGAATTGAAGGCCCCCCAGGTGCCGATGCCGTTCGACGGCACCTACACCCAGGACATGTACGCCCAGCAGCTGATCGACGAGTACCGGCAGGCCGGCATCCCGGCCTCCGACGTCTATCCGCAGAGCTTCCAGCTGCGGGACATCCTGTACTGGCTGGAGAAGGATCCGGATTTCGGCCGCCAGGCGATCTTCCTCGACGACCGCGACGAGACCGCGAAGGGCTTCGACCCGGAGAAGCCCGCTACGTGGCAGCCCGGCATGGCCGAACTCGCGCAGAAGGGCGTGAAGATCCTGGCGCCGCCGCTCTGGATGCTGGTGCGGCCGGGGCCTGACGGGACGATCGAGCCCTCGACCTACGCCCGGGAGGCGAAGAAAGCCGGCCTGGGCCTGATCGCGTGGTCCCTGGAGCGCTCGGGCCCCCTGAAGGGCGGCGGCGGGTACTATTATCAGTCGATCAAGCCGGTGGTGACCGGCGACGGCGACATCCTGCGGCTGCTCGATGTCCTGCACGGGCAGGTGGGCGTGCTGGGCGTCTTCTCCGACTGGCCTGCGACCACGACCTTCTACGCCAACTGCGTCGGCGCGCCCTAAGGGGTGCGGCTCAGTCGGCCCACAGGGCCACGAGGGAGAAGACGCCGGCCATCATGAAGTTGACGATGAGGAAGCCGGTGATGATCAGGGCGAGCGTCATGAGCGTTGTCTCGGGGTGAGCGATCCGGAGAACCGGCAGCAGCCCCTCGGGGCGCTGCCGGGGATGGGCGTCTCAAAGCGGGGAGAGCAGCAGGACGAGATGACCCAGATGGCCGAAATCGAGCGGCTTCCAGCCGAACCATCGTTGAAGCGGCACGTAGATCACGCACTGCACCCCGGCACTTCCGAGCATCGCCAAGACGAACCATCCCCAGTCCTGCGTGACCATCCCGATCGTGGCCGCGAACATCGCCGTCGTGGCGAAGATGAACGTGCTGGCGTTCCCCGGCCGCGGCGTGATGACGTCCGACATCGTCGATCTCCCTTATAGCGGTCAGCGGGCGCGGCAGTTCGGGCCGTACCAAGTCATGGTCCGGCGATCCATGCCGCCATCGGACGAGGCGCCGCAGATGGGGAAGCGGGGGTCGCCGCTCCGCTGCAGGCTAGCGATCTTGTAGAGATCCTGCCGGGCCTCGCGGCGGCGGTTCTGCTCGGCGAGCTGCGCCTGCCAATACAGGTTGCTGTTGGCCTGGGCGACGGCGCGCTGCTGATGGAGGCCCATCATGCACTCGGCAAAGCCGTCAGTGTCGGGCTCGAAGCCGAAGGCGTAGCACTGGTTCTGATCCATCGCGTGGCGCTCCTGCGGCGTGACGCAGGCGGCCAAGCCCAGGGCGCAGGCCGCGGCGAGACCGAGCTTCGCGACGGTGGGCAGCGTGCGGTTGATGCTGCCCTCGCTCTGGCCGGCACGCGAAGCCGTATCGCGCAAAGAACTGTCCTGGCCGCCACCGATAAAATGAACGCCGAATTTACCGTGAAACCAGTTGTTCATGACGCCCGGGACCTCGATTTCTGTCGGCAGGACCATCCGCGAGCCGATGAAAGAAGGTCTATACGAGGCAGGTCGAATTGTTCGTGTCGCAGAACACGCGGGCGCCGGGGCCGATCGCTGCCCGCAATGCCCGTTATCCCGAAGCCGCGCGGAGACCGCGCAGGCCAGGTAGGACTTTCGTCAGGCTTGCCGGGTCGGATCGTCCGCGTCGCCGATCTGCGGGATCCGCGCGGCGTCCGGCACTCGGGCGATCAGCGGGCGCCGCCGGACTCTCTCCGCGGCGACGGTCTGCACGGGCGAAGCGAGCCCCGATGGGGAACGGGCGGCGCGCCGACTGCGCGGCGCACTCGATGAGGCGCAGCCCGAGGCGGCCGTCATCGAAGCGATCGGGCGCGAGAGGGACCGGCCGCGGGGGCCTCGGCCCTGCGTCGGACGCGCCGGATCGATCCGGCGCGCCCGCTGGCGATCAGACGAAGTGCTGGCCGCCGTTGATGGTCAGCGTCGAACCGTTCACGAAGCCGGCCTCGTCGCTGGCGAGGTACTCGACCGCGTGCGCGATCTCGCTGGCTTCGCCCAGGCGACCCGTGGGAATCGTGGAGATGATCTTGTTGCGGATCTCCTCCGGCACCGCCATCACCATCTCGGTGGCGATGTAGCCCGGCGCGATCACGTTCACCGTGATGCCCTTGGACGCGCTCTCCTGCGCCAGGGCCTTGGCGAAGCCGATCACGCCGGCCTTGGCGGCCGAGTAGTTGGTCTGGCCGGCCTGGCCCTTCTGGCCGTTGATCGACGAGATGATGATGATGCGGCCGAAGTTGCGGCTGCGCATGCCCTCGATCAGCGGACGCGTGCAGGTGAACATCGAGTCGAGGTTGGTCTTGATGACCGCCTGCCACTTGTCGAAGGTCATCTTGTGGAAGGCACCGTCCCGCGTGATGCCGGCGTTGTTCACCAGCACCTCGATCGGCCCCAGCTCGGCCTCGACGGCCTTGATGCCGGCCTCGCAGCTCGCGAGATCGCCCACGTCGAACTTGAAGACCGGGATGCCGGTCTCGGCCTTGAAGGCGTTGGCCGCCTCGTCGTTGCCGCCGTAATTGGCCGCGACCCGATAGCCCTTGTCCTTGAGCCGCTTCGAGATCGCCGCGCCGATACCGCGAGTGCCGCCCGTGACCAGGGCGACGCGTCCTTGAGCCATTGTTTCCTCCTGTTCGCATCCCGTGATGCCGCGTGCGGATGGCGTCCGCACGCGAATTTTTGTGATCTCGGCCTTAAGTCTAAGTTGTCCAGCGGGGCTGACGCCCCGCTGCGATCAGGTCCGCTCGATGCACATCGCGACGCCCATGCCGCCGCCGATGCAGAGGGTGGCGAGGCCCTTCTTGGCGTCGCGGCGCTTCATCTCGTGCAGCAGCGTGACGAGGACGCGGGCGCCGGACGCGCCGATCGGGTGGCCGATGGCGATGGCGCCGCCGTTGACGTTCACCTTCGCGTCGTCCCAGCCCATGTCCTTGTTCACCGCCAGCGCCTGGGCCGCGAAGGCCTCGTTGGCCTCGATCAGGTCGAGGTCGGACGGCTTCCAGCCGGCCTTCTCCAGGGCCTTGCGAGAAGCCGGGATCGGGCCGGTGCCCATCACCTTGGGATCGACGCCCGCGGTCGCCCAGGACTTGATCTTGGCGAGCGGGGTCAGGCCGCGGCGCTCGGCCTCCGAGGCCGACATCAGCACGAGGGCGGCGGCGCCGTCGTTGAGGCCCGAGGCGTTGGCGGCCGTCACGGTGCCGTCCTTGGCGAAGGCCGGCTTCAGCTTGGCCATGGCCTCCAGGGTGGCGCCGTCGCGGATATACTCGTCGGTGTCCACGACGGTGTCGCCCTTCTTGCCCGGCACGGTGACGGGGACGATCTCGTCCTTGAAGCGGCCCTCCTTGCGGGCGGCCTCGGCCTTGTTCTGCGAGCGGGTCGCGAACTGGTCCTGCTGCTCGCGGGTGAGCTGGAAGGCCTGGGCGACGTTCTCGGCGGTCTGACCCATGTGGTAGCCGTTGAAGGCGTCCCAGAGCCCGTCCTTGATCATCGTGTCGACGAGCTTGACGTCGCCCATCTTCTGGCCGCCGCGCAGGTACTGCGCGTGGGGCGAGAGCGACATCGATTCCTGGCCGCCGGCGACGATGACCTTGGCGTCGCCGTTGGCGATCTGCTGCATGCCGATCGCGACCGTGCGCAGGCCCGAGCCGCAGACCTGGTTGAGGCCCCAGGCGGTGGCCTTCTCGGGAATGCCGGCCTTGATGGCCGCCTGACGGGCGGGATTCTGGCCGGCGCCCGCAGTGAGGACCTGGCCAAAGATCACCTCGTCCACATCGTCGGGCGAGACCTTGGCCCGCTCCAGGGCGGCCTTGATGGCGGTCGCACCGAGCTCATGGGCCGGCACCGCCCCGAAGGCGCCGCCGAACGAGCCGACCGGCGTGCGCGCGGCCCCGACGATGACGATCTCTTCGCTGCCTGCCATGTGAACGTTCTCCTCTCGCGAGCCGGCGCGCCTTCCACGTTTTGGGGCGCGCTCTGTGCCGGCCCTGGGATGAAGGGCTTGAGATGGGCGAAGTCAAGGTTGTCTATCAAAGCGCCAAAACGTGCCGATGACGCGTCCGCGAAACTGAAATGGCGCTCCGGCCCCACACCCTCTGCATTATTCTGCGTTGAAGAGGTGCAGTTTGCTGTTTTCTGCGCCCGGGGAAGGCTTTAAGGATCGTGCTGCGGGCGCGAAGACAGCCCCGCCAGACTGCACCGCGCGTCTGCAACGCCCCCCGGTCCCGAGTCCAGAAAGGCCGTTCCCGATGGCGGATACCGTCAAGGCCACCCAGACCGTCATCAAGAAGTACGCCAACCGGCGCCTCTATCACACAGGTACCTCGACCTACGTGACGCTGGAGGACCTCGCCACGATGGTCCAGAACGGCGAGGATTTCGTCGTGTACGACGCGCGCACCGGCGACGACATCACCCGCTCGGTCCTCACGCAGATCATCTTCGAGCAGGAGAACAAGGCCGGCGCCGAGAACCTGCTCCCGGTGGCCTTTCTGCGCCAGCTGATCCGCTTCTACGGCGACAGCATGCGCACAATGGTGCCGAGCTTCCTCGAATTCTCCATGGCGAATTTTGCCAAGGATCAGGACGGGCTCCGCGAGAAATTCGCTCAGAGCTTCGGTCCGTCGGCGTTCCAGAACGCGATCGAGCAGCAGGTGCGCACCAACATGAACTTCTTCGGCGACGCCATGAAGATGTTCACGGGCTTCGGGCCGCCCGCCCCCGGGACGCAGCCGCCGGCGCCGACACAGCCCACGCCCTATGCCGGGGGCGAACTGGACGATCTCAAGCGCCAGATGCTGGAGATGCAGCAGCGGCTCGAAGCGCTGGCGAAAAAGTAAATTCCCGTCGGCGCGAGCGAACAAAGGGTTGACGATTAGTAAACACCGGCCCCACCTTTGCGACATCGGCACGGAAACGTGCGAAAGGTGTGCGCATGGTGCGTATCGGAACAGTCAGCCGTCTCGGCCCGACACAGGTCCGCTCCACCCGGCGCAAGCCGGTGTCGGAGCCGGACGCGTCTCCGGAGCCGGCCGAGACCGCAGCCCAGGCGCTGGTGGTGATCGACGGGGGGCGGTCCGAGGGGGAACCGGAGGGTCGGCCGGCGGATCGCGCGGGCCGAGGAAGACCCCGCGCCGGCTTTGTCGCCCAGCTGCTCACGGCCGACGATCCGACGCTGCTGCCGTCACGCCTGACACGGACCCAGATGGCCGCCGCGCGCTACGCGGAGGCCGCGCGGCGCCTCGCCTGAGGCGCCGCCTTCGCGAGGCTCAGGCCTCGGCGGACTTCACCTTGAGAACCTGACGGCCGCGATACATGCCGGTCTTCAGGTCGATGTGGTGCGGACGGCGCAGCTCGCCCGAATCCTTGTCCTCGACATAGGTCGGCGCCTTCAGGGCGTCGGCCGAGCGGCGCATGCCGCGGCGGGAGGGGGAAGTCTTTCGCTTCGGAACGGCCATGGCAGGATCCTTCGTGACGCCGCGGACAAAGCGGCGCCCGGGCGGCTCCTCAATCGAGGATCGCCACGCACACCGCGGGATACGGATGAGGGCGGGCTTATAACTCCGGCGCCGGCCCGTGGCTAGGGGTGCCGGACCACAACCGTTAAGCGCGGGCGTTAAGCGCGGGTTCAAGCAGGCCGTCGCAGATCTGCCACGACGGCACCGCGCAGCGGGCCGCGTCCTTCGGGAGAACGCCATGGCTTCCTCCACCAAGACCCTCGCCCTTCTCGCCCTCCTGTCGAGCCTCGTGGCGGCCCCCGCCCTGGCGCAGGCGCCCCAGACGCCGACGACCGCAGCGCCGACGGCCCCCGCGAAGCCCATGGCACCGAGCGCACCGGTGGCCGGATCGCCCAACGCCGCAAAGGGCGCTCTCATCGACCTCAACAGCGCCAGCAGCGAGGAACTCGACGCCCTGCCGGGTATCGGCGCGGCGCGCGCGGCCGCGATCATCAAGGGGCGGCCGTATCGCGGGAAGGACGATCTCGTCTCCAAGAAGATCATCCCGAAGACCGTCTACGACGGCATCAAGGACAAGGTCATCGCCAAGCAGAAGTAGCCGCTACTCGGCGATCGCCCCCTGAGGCATGGAGAAGCCGGGGGGCGTCTTCGGGGCCGCGGCGGCCTTCGGCGCCGCGTGCCGGGGCGCCTTCTTGCGGGCCTCGGCCTTCGGCTCCTTCGGCGCCTTGACGGCGGGCGGCGTCTCGCAGGCGCGGAAGGTGAGCTGCGCCAGCGGCGTGCCCTCCTCGGTGACGATCGCGATCGGATCGGGGAAGGTCGGCAGCGTCGGCTGCCAGCGAATCGGGCCGCCGAGCATCGCCTCGATCCCCGCCGGGGCGCCGCCGCGCCGCAGCGTCGTGAAGTCAGGCCCGTAGGCGGTGGCGACCTTCCCGGCAATCACGACCTGGAGCACCTCGTTCAGTTCGGGCGTCAGCGGCCTGAGCGGGTTCGTCGTGCGGATCTGCCCGGACCGCGTGATCACCATCTTGAAGCCCTTGCCGCTCTCGAAGCGGGCCGCCTGGGTCCCACAGGGCTGCTCGAGGGCCGGGCCGGCCGCCGGCGTCGGGCTCGTCGCCTGAGGGGCACTCGGCTCCGGGGCGGGAGCCGGCGCAGCGGGCGCGGTCTGTGCCGGAACGTCCGGCGCAGGCGGCTTTCCGCCCGGCGCGGCCGAAACGGACTGCGCCATCGTCAGGTAGAGGGGGCCGGCCAGCAGCAGACCGGCCGCCCCGCGCAGGCTCACCGTCATCGGCTGCCTCCGGGCGGATCGCGGTGGAGCGCCTCGCTGCGCTGCGTCCTGTCGAGGGCGCGGATCGGTTCCAATTCCATCGCTTCCAGATCCAGCACTCGCGGATCGAGCACCTGTGCGCTGCGGTCGATCGGGCTCCTGCGGGGACCGACCGAGCCGATGAGCAGATCCTCGTCCTCAAGATCGAGGTCGGAGCCCATGCGCAGGGGCTCGCGCCGGCCGCGAGCCACCATCGCGGCGACGGCGACGACGGCGATGGCGAAAACCAGGATGGCCAGGATGATGAACAGGCGCTCCATAAGGCGGCAAGCTCTAACCTGCGGTTCAGGCCGCCGCCACCCCGTCGCGTGTCCGATCGCGTCCCCGATCGCGTGCGGAACGCTCCTTGCGTGCGCCGCCGGACCGGGTAGATGCGGGCAGACCGGAGCCGGGACCGACCGATGCAGCACGAGCCGAGCCGCGAGCCCGAGGAACTGGAGGCGCACCTCCTCGGACTGATTGAGGCTGCCCGGGAACAGGCCCGGGAGGACCCGTTCCGCAATCCCGTCCTGGCGGTGACCCTGGCGATCACCCGGCGGTTCGACAGGAACGAGATCTCGGCAGGCGACCTGGACGGCCTGTTCGTGCGCCTGCGCGCCGAAGCCCTGGCAGCCCGGGCGGAGCGGCTGCGGGCCTATGTCGGGCTCGATGCCAGCCCCGAGGATCCGCAGGCGGGGATTCCCGCCCGTCTCGTGGCGGCAATCCCCGACCGGTCGGACAGCGTCGAGGCCTTCGCGGCCCTCATCCACCGCACCGCCTTCGCGGTGGTGTTCACCGCCCATCCCACCTTCGGCATGCCCCGGGCGGTCGCCGGCCTCCTCGCCGAGGCCGCAAGCCTGCCCGACGCTGCGGCCCGCGCCGGGCTGATCGAACGGGCGGCGACTTTGTCCACGCGGCCGGACGCGCCGATCACCCTCGACGTCGAGTTCGAGCAGGCCTGCGCGGCGGCCAATAACGGGCGGCTCGCCCTCGACGCCTTCAACGGCGCCCTGCTCGACGCCGCCCGCGCCCGCTGGCCCGACCGCTGGACCGAACTGACGCCCCGCCCCTTCGCCATCGCCAGCTGGGTCGGCTGCGACACGGACGGGCGGACCGACATCGGATGGTGGGACACCCTCCGCTACCGGCTGATCTCGAAGCGGATGCAGTTCGACCGGGTGATGCGCGATCTCCCCGCGAGTCCCGCGTGCCGGGAGGTCCGTGCCCTCGCCGAGAACGCGCTGGCGGCGGTGAACCGCCAGCTCACCGTGGCGCCGCGCCTCGGCGACCAGCCGTCCCTTGAGGCGGTGCACCGCTTCGCCCTGGCCCTCATCATCGAGCGCGAGCGCGCCCAGACCGACGCGGGCGCCCTCGTCGCCGCGCTGACCAAGGCCCTCGAGGCTGCCGACGACGGGGCCGACAGACGGCGGATCGCGGTCCTGCGCGCGGGCGTCGCGACGCACGGCCTGTCGAACGCCCTGCCGCATTTCCGGCTGAACGCCAGCCAGATCCACAATGCGGTACGCCGGGTGATCGACCTCGAAGGCGAGCCCACCGACGCGGCCCGGCGCCGGTCGCACCTCGCGACGATCCACACCCTGCTGAACGATGTCCGGCCGGTCGCCGTCGATTTCGGGGCGCTCGCGGCCGAGCGGGCCTCGGCCGCCCGGCTGATGATGACGATCGCCCAGATCCTCAAGCACGTCGACGGCACCCATCCGGTGCGCTTCCTCATCGCCGAGACCGAGACCGGCTACACCCTGCTGGCCGCCCTCTGGCTGGCGCGGCACTACGGCATCGCCGACAAGCTGGAGATCACGCCGCTGTTCGAGACGGCGAGCGCCCTCGAACAGGGCATCCGGGTGCTCGACGACGCCCTGCGCAACCCCCACTGGCGCCAGTATCTCAAGCGCATCGGCCGGCTGACCGTGCAGTTCGGCTATTCCGATTCGGGCCGCTATGTCGGCCAGCTCGCGGCGACCTTCTGGATCGAGCGGCTGCGGCTGCGCATCACCGAGATGCTGCTCCAGAACGGCCTGTCCGACGTCGAGCTCGCGATCTTCGACACGCACGGCGAATCGATCGGGCGCGGCGCCCATCCGACCTCCCTGCGCGACCGCCTCGCCTACCTCGCCCCCGAGGATGCGCGGGACCGCGCCCGCAAGGCCGGCATCCGGGTCCGGCTCGAATCGAGCTTCCAGGGCACCGACGGCTACCTGCTGTACGGCACCGAGGCGCTGGCCCGCGCCAGCGTCGCCCGCATCGCCGAGCACGTCTACGCGCTCGACGTGACGGAGGAGGATTCGTTCTCGGACTACGCCCTGAACGACCATCCCAAGGCGGCCGACGCCAAGGTCGATCCGATCTACGCCGAGCCGGATTTCGCCCTCGAATTCTTCACCGCGGCCCGCCAGGACATGGAGGCGCTGGTCGACGATCCGGGCTACGCCGCCCTGCTCGGCACCTTCGGCCCGAGCCTGATCGACCGGACCGGCTCACGTCCGGTGGCACGCCAGACCGACAATGGCGGCCCGGCGCGGATCACCCATCCGCGCCAGATGCGGGCGATCCCCAACAACGCGATCCTGCACCAGCTCGGCTTCCTGGCGAATTCCCTGCACGGGATCGGCCGGGCCGCCCAGCGCGGCCCGGACCTGTTCCGCGACATGCGCCGCGATTCGGTGCGCTTCTCCCGGGCCTTCCGGCTGGTGCAGCACGCCGCCTCGGTGGGCGACCTCGACGTGCTGCGCGCCTATATCGACACCCTCGATCCGGCCGTGTGGCTGGAGCGGGCGCGGCGCACGCAGAAGGATTTCCGCAGGGACGAGCTGGTCGTGATCTCCGGGGCCCTGGAGCGCCTCGATCTCGCCCCCGCGCTCCGGAACCTGTTCGGACGCCTGACCCGCGACTGGCTCGCCCTGCGCGCGGCCGCCCCGGACCTTCCCGCCATGTCGGCGCGGCTGACCCTGCTCCACGCCCTGCGGCTCGCGCTGATCCACCGGATCTGGTTCCTGGCGGTGCACATCCCGGGTTTCCGGCCCCAGGCGGGCATCTCCCGCGAGCAGCTGCTGGAGCGCTTCCTGCGGCTGGACATCGACGGCTGCCTGAAGCTCCTCGACGCGATCTTCCCGATCACGCCGGATCCGACGCTCGGCCTGAACTTCGGCGAGCCGGCCGGCCCGCGGGACGTCGGCACCTACGAGGCGGAGCACGCCAACCTGTTCCAGCCGATCCGCCGGATGTTCGACCAGGTCCGCGAGATCTCCGGGATGATCCAGCACGAGGTCGGCGCGTTCGGATGACCGCGACGCCGTCCCGCAGGCCGGGGCCGGACGCGCGATCTGGCCCGACCTCGGCGCCGGCCTATATCGTCGACCATGGAACAGGTCGTCGTCTGGTTCGATGGAGGCTGCCCCCTCTGCCGGCGCGAGATCGCGCTGATGCGCCGGCTGGACCGGCGCGGCGCGATCACCTTCGTCGACGTGACAGAGGATGCGGACACCTGCCCGGCCTCGCGGGCGGACATGCTGGCGCGCTTCCATGCCCGCGAGGGCGAGTCCGTCCTCACCGGCGCCGCGGCCTTCGCGGCGATGTGGCGCGCGATCCCGGTTCTGCGCCCGCTCGGGCTCCTCGCGCGGTCGGGCCGCGTCCTGCAGGTCCTTGAGCGGCTCTACGGCGTGTTCCTGAGGGTCAGGCCCCGGCTGCAGCACCTCGCCCGGCGATTCGAACGGCCCCGGGCCTCAGCCTGAGGCGGGGATCCGCGGAGACGCGCTCACGCGGCCTCCACCTGCAGGATCGTCCCGCGAATGGCTGTCACCCGAACCCGTGCCCCGGCCGGTAGATCGGGTCCCTCGACCCGCCAGAGCGTATCGTCGAAGCGGATGCGGCCAGCCCCCTGCACGATCGGCTCGTCGAGCACGCCGGCGCGCCCGATGAGGCCCCTGTCGGCGCGGTTCAGCGCGGGAGCCGGCGGTCCGGCACCCCGCCGCTGCAGGCGCGCCGCGACGGCGACCAAGCCGACGGCCAGCACCGCGAACAGCAGGGTCTGACCCTGCCAGGGCAGGGGCAGCGCGGCGGCGGCCACGCCCGTCGCGACGGCGGCGAGGCCGAGCCAGATCAGGAAGACGCCGGGTAGCAGGATCTCGGCCCCCGCCAGGGCCAGCCCGGCGATCACCCAGCTCCAGGCCGGCCCGAGAGCCGCGACGGCGTCGGCGACGGAGGCGGGCATCGCCGGCGTCAGGTCCGCGGCGGGGCGACGTTGGGCGGCGTTCCGGTGCGCCTGGGCGCCGAGGGACCATCGCCGAACACGGTGCGGGTGAGTTCACCGATCCCGCCTAGGGTGCCGGCGAGAGCCGCCGCCTCGATCGGCACCACGACCACCCGCTGGTTCGGCGCGGTGGCGATCGCCCGTACGGCCTCGACGTATTTCTCGGCCACGAGGAAATTCGCCGCCGCGATGTCGCCCTCCGCGATCGCCCGGCTGACCATGCCGGTCGCCGCCGCCTCGGCCTCGGCGGAGCGCTCACGGGCCTCCGCGTCGCGGAAGGCGGCCTCGCGCCGGCCCTCCGCCTCCAGGATCGCCGATTGCTTGCGTCCCTCGGCCCGGAGGATCTCGGCGGCACGCTGCCCCTCCGCCTCCAGGATCGAGGCGCGCTTCTCGCGCTCGGCCTTCATCTGGCGGGCCATGGCCCCGGCGAGATCGGCCGGGAGCACGATATCCTTGATCTCGATCCGGTTGATCTTGACGCCCCAGGGCGAGGCCGCCGCATCCATCACCCGGAGCAGGCGTTCGTTGATCTCGTCACGGTGGGCGAGGAGCTGGTCGAGATCCATCGCGCCGACCACGGTGCGAATGTTGGTCATCGTCAGGGTGGTGGCGGCGAGGTCGAGGTTCGAGACCTCGTAGGAGGCGCGCGCCGCGTCGAGCACTTGGTAGAACACCACCGCGTCGATGGTGACGCCGGCATTGTCGCGGGTGAAGGCCTGCTGGCTCGGCACGTCGATCACCTGCTCCATGACGTTCACCCGCCGGCCGATCCGCTCGACGAAGGGGGTGATCAGTCCGAGGCCGGCATCGAGGCTGCGGGCGTAGCGGCCGAAACGCTCCACCGTGTAGACGTAGCCCTGGGGGACGATCTTCACGCCCGCGGCCAGGGTGATGACCGCCAGCGCCGCAACGCCCACCGCGAAGACGCTCAGCCCGAACGGCAGCCCCATCGACACCCTCTCCGTCCCGGCCGCGCGTCCGGCGCGCGAGACGCAGCCTAGCAGGCTGATGCGCGCCTCGCGACCGCGGTCCCGGACAGCCGAGAAACGGGGCCGCCGCAGCCCGGCGTGAACGGGCCCCCATTCATTTCGATCATCTTTGGTTCAGGCCGCGGCGCTTAGGAAGTCGGCAAGCGTCGCGTTCGTCGTCGCTCCAGACCCTCCAACGCAACGCTTGTTGAAGAAACATTCGGCATGATCCCCGCCACCCTCGCCGCGGAAAGAAGTCCTTTCGCGCCGCTGCGGGCGGCAGAAATCCCCACCCAACCGGATCCGGTGCGCGCGTGAAGATCGCTGTCCTCGCACATCTGAAATACCCGATCGGCCAGCCCTATGCCGGCGGCTTGGAGATGCACACGCATCTCCTCACCGTCGCGCTGAAGCGGCACGGGCACGACGTCACGCTGTTCGCCAGCCGGGGCTCGGACCCGGCGCTCGATCCCGTGATGCTCTGCGATCCTACCGGGGACGCCCTCCTGGACCCGGACCGCGAGGAGGCGATCGACCGGGCGGAGCACGAGGCCTACCGGCGCATGATGGAGATGGTTGCGGCCGGGGGCTTCGATCTGGTCCACAACAATTCCCTGCACGCGCTGCCGCTGTGCGAGAGCACCCGGATCGGCCTCCCTTGGGTGACAGTGCTGCACACGCCGCCCTTCGAGTCCCTGGTCGCCGGCATCGTCGATGCCGATCCCGACATGGCCTTCCTCGCGGTCTCGCCGTCGCTGGCGCAGGAATGGGCGCATCTCGTCCCGAACGCGCAGGTGGTCGACAACGGCGTCGATCTGTCGACCTTCGTGTTCTCGGAAGAAGCCGACGTTCCGGCCTTCGCCTTCTGGTCGGGCCGAATCGTGCCCGAGAAGGGTCTGCACCTCGCCATCGACGCCGCCCGCGCCGCCGGGCTGCCGCTGACCTTCGCCGGCCCGAAGCTCAATCCCGGCTACTGGGCCGCCGAGATCGCCCCACGCATGGGGCCGGACCTGACGCATCTCGGCCATCTCGCGCACCGGGATCTGGCCCATCATCTCGGCCGGGCGCGGGTCGCGATCGTCTCGCCCCGCTGGGAAGAGCCCTTCGGCCTCGTCGTGGCGGAGGCGCTCGCCTGCGGCACCCCCGTGGCCGCCTTCCGCCGCGGTGCCATGCCTGACATCCTGGACGCGTCCTGCGGCCGCCTCGCCCGTCCGGACGATCCGCAGGATCTCGCAGTGGCCATCCGGGAGGCCGCCGGCCTGTCGCGCCGGGCCTGCCGCGACCGGGCCGAGGCGCTCTACGACGCCACCGCCATGACAGGACGCTACCTGGAAGCGTACGATGCGGTGATCGCGCGCTGCGCCGAGCGGGCGCGGCCCGCCCTGCGCGTCGCCGGAGGACGCAGCTGAGCGGCGCAGATACGCGCGCCGTGCCGCATTTCCGCACCCGAGCCCGGAGCCCGGCGGCTCGACGCCCCGCCCCCGACCTCCGCGGCGCATGACGGTGCCACGGGAGACCTGACATGACCACGGACGCCGACCATCCGGCCCCCCTGCCCTGCGTCGTCTGCATTCCCGCCCGGAACGAGGCCGAGCGCCTGCCCCGCCTGCTCGCCTCCCTGGCCGCGCAGGAGGGCGTCTCGGCACGGGCGCCCCTCAGGGTTGTGGTTCTCACCAACAACTGCACGGACGGGACCGTCCAGGCGGTGCGGGATGTCGAAGCCTCGGGCATTCTCGCAACCCTCGCCCTCCGCCTGACCGACGTCGAGCTGGCCGGCGCTGAGGCCCATGTCGGCACGGCCCGGCGCATGGCGCTGGAGGCCGGGGCCGACTGGCTGGAGGCCGACGGACAGCCGGACGGAATCCTCCTCACCACCGACGCGGATGCCCGCCTGCCCGCCGACTGGGTGACGGCGAACCTGCGCGCGTTGGAGGCCGCGGACGTCGTCGGCGGCCGGCTCGTGATCGACGAGGACGGCACCGCGGATCCCGACCTCGTGGCCCTGCACGCACGCATCGAGCGCTACTGGTCCGGTGTCCGCCGCCTGGAGGATCTCCTGGACCCGCCGCCGCACGATCCCGCCCCCCGCCACGGCGACCATACCGGGGCGAGCCTCGCCGTTCCGGCCGTCCTGTACCGGGCGGTCGGGGGACTGCCGGCGCTGCCCTGCGGCGAGGACAATGCCCTCGTCGGGCTGCTGCGCGCCAACGGGGCGCGCCTGCGCCACTGCCCGGAGGTGCATGTGCTGGTCTCGTCCCGCCATCAGGGGCGGGTCTCGGGGGGCATGGCCACAGAGATGCTGCGCCGCGCCCGTGTCCTTCACGGAGAGGCCTACCTGCTGCCGGAGGCCGCCCATTGGCAGGCGCTGATCCTGCGCCGGGCGGCGCTGCGCCGGGCCTTCCATCTGGACCCCGAGGCCCGCGTCGCAGCCTGCGGGCGGCTCGGGCTCGCCCCGGAAGATCTCGCCTCCGTCGGCGCCTGCCCCAACGACATCGCCTTCGTGGAGCGGGCCGACCGCATCCTCGAATCCCGCAGCGCGCCGGCGCGGGAATGTGCCCTGGATCAAGCGGTCGCGGATCTCGACGCCCTCGCCCTTTCCCTGAAGGCCGCCGCGTGACCCGCGGCATCGGCTGGTACGTCCACCACCAGGGCGCCGGCCATCTCCAGCGCGCCCGGGCCGTCGCGGGGGCCCTGCCTCGACCCTGCACGATCCTCGGTACGCTCGCCGGCTTCGACACCGCCGGCCTCGACGTCGTCGACCTGCCCGATGATCGCCCCCTCGGCGCCGCGGCCTTCGACGGCCGGGACGGCGAGGCCGAGCGGCCGGAGTCGCTCCACTACGCCCCTCTGAACCATCCCGGCATTTGCGCCCGGATGGCACGCATCGCCGCCTGGGCGGAGCGAACGGACCCGGCCCTGCTCGTGGTCGACGTCTCGGTGGAGGTCGCGCTCCTGGCGCGCCTGCTGTCGGTGCCGACCCTGGTGGTGCGGCTTGCCGGAACGCGGACCGACCGGCCACACCTCGAAGCCTTCCGCAGCGCCACGCGACTGCTGGCGCCCTTCCCCGCCGCGCTCGACGGGTCGTCCGTCCCGGACTGGGTCCGGGCCAAGACGCTGTATGCGGGCTTCCTCGGCGCTCCGGCCCAAGGGCTCACCGAGGGCAGCCGGGACATCGTGGTGGTGTTCGGCCGCGGCGGCACGGGGGGCAGCCTCGCGGATCTCGCCGCGGCGGCGCGGGCGGTGCCCGACCGGCCCTGGCACGTCCTCGGGCCGGTCTCGGGCAGCGGCGAGATGCCGGACAACCTGCACCTGCACGGCTGGGTCCCCGACGTCGAGGCGCGGGTGGCGCAGGCGGCGCTGCTGGTTGGCGGCGGCGGCGACGGTGTGGTCGCGCTCGCCGCCGCGCAGGCGAAGCGCTTCCTCTGCCTGCCGGAGGAGCGGGCCTACGGCGAGCAGACCGAGAAGGCGGAGGCGCTGGCGCGGCTCGGCGCCGCGATCGTCCATCCGGGCTGGCCCCCGGCCTCGGCCTGGCCGGGCCTGATCCGGGACGGCCTCGCCCTCGACCCGGCGGTGATCGGCGCCCTGCACGATCCGGATGCGGTCCGGGGCTGCGCAGCGGCGATCGAGGCGTTGGTGCGGCACCTCTGAATGATCGGCCCGCGACGGTCCGGGGCGGGCGTCCTTACGGGCGCATCGAGGCGGGAGAGCGAGGTCCGTCTTTAAACGCACCGCCGCCGAAGCGAAGCTCGCTCCGGCGGACGTGTTTCAGGTTGGGCTCAGGAGATCAGATCGAGCTTCGCGGCCTCGATCCCGTCGGCGCGGATCGCGTCCGGCAGCGAAGAGAAGTCACGATATCCCGCCTCGCGCGCCATCGCGTCGAGGGCCGTCTGCTCGTCATCGGCCGCCCCGGTCCAGAGCACGGCGCCGCTCTTTGTCTGCCTAATCTGGAAAATGCTCATCGATCCCTCCCCGGTCGCGAAAAGACCTTCGCGGTATTAACGTCGCCGTTCGTCGCCGGTTGCAGGGGGACCGAACGCAACAGCCGCGGTTCGTCGGCGCCAATCCCCTGCGGCGCGAGGCCCGGCGACGGCATCGCGCAATGGCGCTATTCTCATCCGCATCCAGGATGACTCGCCATGAAAACGCCGACCTGCCCGGCGAGGGAGAGACAAGATCAATCGAGCGCCGATTGTGAGGCCCCCGTCGTGAAGTATGTCCGTTGGCGCGCGTCCCGCCTCAGTCTCCTGTGCGGGCTCGCGATCCTCGCCGCGGCGCCGGCCCGGGCCGTCGAGACTGCCGCCGTTCCCGACGCGGCCGCCATCGCCCCGGCGGTGACCGTCGTGCCGGCCGAGAGCCGCGAGATCGTCGAGCGGGCCGTCGTCACCGGCACGCTGGTCCCCCGGGACGAGATCCTCGTATCCCCCGAAGTCGAGGGCCTGCGCATCACCGACCTGCTCGTCGAGGAGGGCGACCGCGTCACCAAGGGGCAGGTCCTCGCCAAGCTGTCGCTGGAGATGATCGCCACGCAGGAGGCCTCCAACGCCGCGGCGATCGCCCGGGCCGAGGCGGCCATCGTCCAGGCCCGGAGCCAGATCGTCCAGGCGGAGGCCGCCAACGTCGAGGCGCGTCAGTCCCTGGAACGCGCCCAGGCGCTGGCCAAGACCGGCAACGCCACCGCGGCCGTGCTGGAGCAGCGCGTCTCGGCGGCCCAGGGGGCGGAAGGGCGCCTCGCCGCCGCCAAGGGCGGTCTGCAATCCGCCCAGGCCGACCTCGCCACCGCCCGCGCCGCGGGCTCCGAGATCGCCCTGCGGCGGGCCCGCACCGATATCCGCGCCCCCGAGGCCGGAATCATCAACCGCCGCACCGCCCGGATCGGGGCCACCGCCACCGCGGCGGCCGAGCCGCTGTTCCGGCTGATCGCCCGGGGCGAGATCGAGCTGGAGGGCGAGGTGCCCGAGACGTCCCTGGCGCGCCTCCAGGTCGGCAATCCGGCGAGCCTCGACCTCGACGACGGCCGCCGCCTCGCCGGCACGGTGCGCCGGGTCTATCCGGAGGTCGACCGGGCGACGCGGCTCGGCAAGGTGCGCATCCGCCTCGGCGACGATCCGGCCCTGCGCATCGGCGCCTTCGCCCGCGGCAACGTGGAGATCGCGCGCCGTACGGGCATCGCCGTGCCGGTCTCCAGCCTGCTCTACGCCGCCGACGGCCGCGCCAGCGTCCTCGTGGTGAAGGACGGGCGCGTCGAGGCGCGGCCCGTGACCACGGGCCTCTCCGCCGAGGGCTTCACGGAGATCCGCGCGGGCGTCGCCGCCGGCGAGAGCGTCGTGGCCCGCGCCGGCAGCTTCCTGCGCGACGGCGACCGGGTACGCCCCGTGCCGGCTGCCGCCAGCAGCACGCCGATCGCCGACGCGGCCCCGCGGTAGGACGAGTCGAAGGATCCGGCCATGCGCCTCAACGTCTCCGCCTGGGCGATCCGCAAGCCCCTGCCCTCGGTGGTCCTGTTCCTGGTCCTGATGATCCTCGGGCTGGTGAGCTTCCGCTCGCTGCCGATCACCCGCTTTCCCAACATCGACATCCCGATCGTCTCGGTGACGATCACCCAATCGGGGGCGGCCCCGTCCGAATTGCAGACCCAGGTGACCAAGTGGGTCGAGGATTCGGTCGCCGGCGTGAAGGGCGTCAAGCACATCCTCTCGACCATCACGGAGGGGACCTCGACGACGACGATCGAGTTCCGCCTGGAGGTAAACCAGGATCGGGCGACCAACGACGTCAAGGACGCCATCGCCAAGATCCGGCAGAACCTGCCGCGCACCATCGACGAACCGATCGTCTCCCGCGTGGAGATCGCCGGCCTGCCGATCATGGTCTACGGCGCCTCCGCGCCCGCCATGACCCCCGAGGACCTATCGTGGTTCGTGGACGACGTGGTCGCCCGCGGCCTGCAGAGCGTGAAGGGCGTCGGCGGCGTCGAGCGCCTGGGCGGCGTCGCCCGGGAGATCCGCGTCACCCTGAAGCCCGACCGGCTGCTGGCGCTGGGCATCACCGCCGCGGACGTGAACCGGCAGCTGCGCCTGACCTCGGCCGACATGGCCGGCGGCCGGGCCGAGGTCGGCGGCCAGGAGCAGTCGATCCGGGCGCTCGCCGCCTCGGCGAGCCTCGAGACGCTGGCCAAGACCTCCATCGTCGTGCCGGGCAACCGCAAGGTCCGCCTCGACGAGCTGGCGACCCTGTCCGACACCGCCGAGGAACCCCGCACCTTCGCGCGCTTCAACGGCGAGCCGGTGGTCGCCTTCGCGATCTCCCGGGCGAGCGGCGCCAGCGACGCCGACGTCTCGGTGGGCGTCGCCAAGAAGATCGCGGCGCTCCATGCGGCGAACCCGAACGTGCGGTTCGACCTGATCGACACCAGCGTCGTCAACACGATCGGCAACTACCACTCGGCCATGATGGGCCTGATCGAGGGCGCAGCCCTCGCGGTCGTGGTGGTGCTGCTGTTCCTGCGGGACTGGCGGGCGACGCTGATCGCCGCCGTGGCGCTGCCGCTCTCGGTGCTGCCGACCTTCTGGGTGATGAGCGCACTCGGCTTCTCGCTCAACGCCGTGAGCCTGCTGGCGATCACCCTGGTCACCGGCATCCTGGTGGACGACGCGATCGTGGAGATCGAGAACATCGTCCGGCACATGCGGATGGGGAAGTCGCCCTACCGCGCGTCTCTCGAGGCCGCCGACGAGATCGGGCTGGCGGTCATCGCCATCACGGCGACGATCATCGCGATCTTCTCGCCGGTCTCCTTCATGGGCGGCATCGCCGGCCAGTATTTCAAGCAGTTCGGCCTGACCATCGCGGCGGCGGTGTTCATGTCGCTGCTCGTGGCGCGGCTGATCACGCCGCTGCTCGCCGCCTACTTCCTGCGCGACCACGGGCCGGACCACGAGCGGGACGGCTTCGTGATGCGCGGCTACACCCGCCTCGTCGCCTGGTCGGTCCGGCACAAGTTCATCACGCTGGTGCTCGGCATCGCGTGCTTCGCCGCCTCGATCGCCTCCACGGGCCTGCTGCCCGCGGGCTTCCTGCCGGCGGAGGACCAGGCCCGCACCCTGTTCGTGGTCGAGCTGCCGCCGGGCGCCCGGCTCCCGGACACGGTCCGGGTCACCGACCGCATCGAGGAGAAGATCCGCGCGCTGCCCGAGGTGAAGAGCGTGTTCGTGGACGGCGGCCGCCAGCTGCCGGCCAAGAAGGAGGTGCGGCTCGCGAGCCTGACCATCAACCTCACCCCGAAGAACGCCCGCCACAAGACCCAGAAGCAGGTCGACGCCGAGGTCGCGGCGATCCTGCGGGAGGAGCCGGACCTGCGGTTCTGGGCCCTGCGCGAGGGCGGCCAGCGCGATCTCGCGCTGATCATCGCCGGCCCCGACAAGGCCGTGGTGGCGGAGGTCGCCGCCAAGCTCCAGCGCGAGGCCCAGCGGGTCCCCCACCTCGTCAACGTCATGTCGACGGCGCCGCTCGACCGGACCGAGGTGCGGATCCGGCCGAAGCCCGCGGTGGCAGCCGACCTCGGCGTCAGCACGGACACCATCGCCGAGACGGTGCGGGTCGGCACGATCGGCGACATCGGCATGAACCTCGCCAAGTTCAACGCCACCGACCGGCAGGTGCCGATCCGCGTGCAGCTGCCCGAGCGCCTGCGCGGCCGGCTCTCCGATCTCGAGACCCTGAAGGTGCCGGTCAAGGGCGGGGCCGCCGTGCCGCTCGCCACCGTCGCCGATATCAGCCTCGGCCAGGGCCCGACCGGCATCGACCGCTACGACCGCGCCGTGCGCGTCGCCCTCGAGGGCGACATGCAGGGCACCGATGCGCTCGCCGAGCTGATCACCCAGGTGATGAACCTGCCGACGGCCAAGAACCTGCCGCCCGGGGTGACGATCAGCCAGACCGGCGACGCAGAAGTCATGGGCGAGGTGTTCGAGGGCTTCGCGCTCGCCATGGGCGCCGGCCTGATGATGGTCTTCGGCGTGCTGATCCTGCTGTTCGGCAACTTCCTGCAGCCGCTGACCATCCTGTTCTCGCTGCCGCTCTCCATCGGCGGCGCGATCCTGGCCCTGCTGATCTGCCACATGCCGATCTCGATGCCGGTGGTGATCGGCATCCTGATGCTGATGGGCGTCGTGACCAAGAACGCCATCATGCTGGTGGATTTCGCCGTGGAGCAGATCCGCGCCGGCGTCGACCGGAACGTCGCCATCGTGGATGCGGGCCGCAAGCGCGCCCGACCGATCGTGATGACCACCATCGCCATGGCGGCCGGCATGGTGCCGTCGGCGATGGCCTACGGGATCGGCGGCGAGTTCCGCTCGCCCATGGCGGTGGCGGTGATCGGCGGCCTGATCGTCTCGACGGTGCTGTCCCTGGTCTTCGTGCCGGCGATCTTCGTCCTGATGGACGACCTGTCGCGCCTGCTGAAGCGCCTGTTCGGCCGCTTCGTGGGCGAGCGCGACGACCCGGAGGATGCCACGACCTTCGACCCGGCCCATCCGGCCAACGACGGGCATCCGCTGCCGCCGCGGATCGCCGCGGAATAGGCCCCCCGCGGCGCGGTGCATTGCGTCCCGCGCCGCGATGGGCTGTGACTCCCCCCATCGAATCAACGGAGACGCGCTAAACGATGTCGGGTGGTCACGGGGCGATCGAAGGGTCGAACAAGCGCGTGGCGCTGCTGATCTCGGTGCTGGCGCTGTTCCTCGCCTTCAGCGAGACCCTGGGCAAAGCGTCCCAGACGGAGTCGATCGGGGCCAATGTGGAGGCCGCAAACCAATGGGCCTATTTTCAGGCCCGCACCATCCGCTCCACGGTGCTGAAGACCGCCGACGAGGCCCTGGCCCTGCTTCCGCCGGGACCGAACCAGGACGCGATCGCCGCCAAGCGTGCCGAGTGGGCCAAGACCCTGACGCGCTGGGAATCCGAGCCCGCCACCGGCGAGGGGCGCAAGGAGCTGACCGCCAAGGCCCGCGCTTCGGAAGGCCGGCGCGACCTCGCGCTGCTGCGTTACCACCATTACGAACTGGCCTCGGCGGCCTTCCAGATCGGCATCGTGCTGGCATCGGCCGAGGTCATCACCGGCATCACCCTCTTGGTCTTCGCCGGCGGTTTCCTGGGTCTCGCCGGAGCCGCACTCCTCGGCTTCGGCTATCTCGCGCCGCATGCCCTGCCGTTCTTCCACTGAGGAATCGCCCCGCGAGTCAGCGGCGTAACGCCACCCTCGCGTCCGATTGATCGGCCGCGCCCGTCCATGGGCTGGACGCGCGCGCCGGAAGCTGATCGTTTCGGCACATTCCAGGGGGGAATGATGTCAGCTCATTCGGAAGACCAGGGCCGCCTGACGCGGCTCGCCAGCGCGATCTTCCTGCACACCGAGCACGCGATCTACGCGGCGCTCGGTCTTCTGCTCGCCCTCACCGCCATTGTCGCGCTGGTCGATGCCGCGGGGCTCACCTGGGAGGCCATGCGGGCGCTCGGCGGCGCCCAGCAGATCCTGGAGGTGATCGACCGGCTGCTGTTCCTGCTCATGCTGATCGAGATCCTGCACACGGTGCGGGTCTCGATGCGGTCGGGCACCCTGACCTGCGAGCCGTTCCTGATCGTCGGGCTGATCGCCTCGATCCGGCGCGTCCTGGTGATCACGCTGCAATCCTCCGAGATCATGCACGCCAAGGACTGGTCGCCCGAGAAGCAGGCGCTGTTCCAGGCGTCGATGATCGAACTCGGCGTGCTGGCGGGGCTGATCCTCACGATGGTCTTCGCGATCTTCCTGCTCCACCGCGCCCGCGACGACGGGCGGCCGGCCGGCGAGGAGAAGCCCGCCGGCGAATCCTGACGCGGCTCACCCGCTCCGGGTCGCTTCGCTCCGTCCGCGATGACGGAGCGAAGGCCGCATGCGTGCTCAGTTCATCCGCAGGATCGCCGCGTTGAGGAGCGTCGCGAAGCCCACCCAGGCGGCGTAGGGCACGAGGAGCCATGCGGCGATCCGGTCGAACCGCCAGGCCAGCCGGATGGTCCAGAGCACCATCACGAGCAGCATCGCGACGACAATGAGCCCCGCGCCGATCGCGTGGGCGGTGAAGAAGACGGGCGTCCAGGCGGCGTTGAGCACCAGTTGCACCAGGAAGGCCGTCAGGGCGAGCCACCAGCCCGTGCGGCTCGGTCCGGTGCGCGGCATAGTGCCGAGCAGCCGCCAGAGTGCGATCGCGATCATGGTGTAGAGGATCGTCCACGCGACCGGGAACACCCAATTCGGCGGGTTGAAGACCGGCTTGTTCAGGCCGGCATACCATCCCGGGATCTCGGCCTGGGTCGCCATCGAGCCGACCACCGCGGTGGCCGCCACCGGCAGGATCGCGGCGGCGAGCCGTAGCCAGCGCGACAGAGGCGCCCCCTGGGGGACGTGTATGGCGGCCGTCATGATCGTTCGTCTCCACCGGGCAGGGCTTGCGGGCGTGGCTTGCAGGCGCGGGTTGCGGGCGTGGCTTGCCGGGGCCAACGCGCCGTGGCACGCGGCCGTCTCCATCCGCCGAGAATCGCCAGATGTCACTGCCTAACGCGCCGCAGGGTCCGTCGGATAGCCGCAGCGACGCTGCGCCGGGATTCACGCCCCGAACCCTCGCGGCCCAGGCCATGGGCCGGATCGAGCCCGGGACGCGGGCGGTGGTCATGCCGCTGCACGTCTCGACCACCTTCATCCGCGATCCCGACAACGGCTACAGCTCCGGCTACAGCTACGCGCGGCCCGACAACGCCACGGTGCGCGAGGCCGAATCCGTCCTGGCGATGCTGGAGGGTGCGGAGGCCGGCGCGCTGCTGTTCGGCTCCGGAATGGCGGCGGCGACCGCGGTGTTCGGCGCCCTGGAGCCCGGCGACCACGTGGTCGCCGGCACGGTCATGTACTGGGCGCTGAAGCGCTGGCTGCGCGAGGAGGCGCCCCGGCGCGGCCTGACGCTCACCTTCGTGGACACGGCCGATCTGGATGCCCTGCGCGCCGCGGTCGCGCCCGGCCGGACCCGGCTCGTCTGGATCGAGACCCCCGGCAACCCGCTCTGGACGGTCACCGACATCGCCGCCGCCGCCGAGATCGCCCACGCGGCGGGGGCACGGCTCGCCGTCGATTCCACGGCCGCCTCGCCGGTGCACACGCGTCCCCTGGAACGCGGTGCCGACATCGTGATGCACTCGGCCACGAAGATCCTGAACGGCCATTCGGACGTCGTGGCGGGCGTGCTGGCGGGCGCGCGGGCCGACGCGTTCTGGGATCGGATCCGGGGGATCCGGGCCGGCAGCGGCGGCATCCTCGGGCCCTTCGAGGCCTACCTGCTGATGCGCTCGCTGCGGACCCTGCACCTGCGGGCCGCGGCACAATCGGCGGGTGCCCTGCGGCTCGCCGAGCGCCTGAGCGGGCACCCACTCGTGACCCACGTCCTCTATCCGGGACTGCCGGACGATCCCGGGCACGCGATCGCCCGCCGTCAGATGCGGGACGGCTTCGGCTTCATGCTGTCGATCCGGGTGGCCGGCGGCGAGGCCGGCGCCATCGCCACGGCGGCGCGGGTGCGGCTCTGGAAGCGGGCGACCTCCCTCGGCGGCGTCGAGAGCCTCATCGAACACCGCGCCTCGGTGGAGGGCCCGGGCAGCCCCTGCCCGCCGGATCTCCTGCGCCTGTCCACGGGCATCGAGGACACGGAGGACCTGTACGGCGATCTCGACCAGGCTCTGCGCAGCGCCCACGGGGGCTGATTGTCGAGGGCGGTTGGTGCCGAACGGGTTCCTGGCGCGTTGTGCCGGCAGTTCCGACGGCGCACGCCGCCACAGATCGCGAGTCCGACGACATGACGACCCGTTTCCGCGCGATGGTCCCCGGCACCTTCGCGCTGCTCACCCTGGCGCTCGCCCCGCTCCCGGCGCGCGCCGACGCCGTCCCGAATCTCGATGTCGAGCGGACCTGCCAGTCGGCGCAGGTCACCAACACGTCCATCAGCGACAAGGCGAATTACGACGGCTGCCTCCGCTCCGAGCGCGAAGCCCGGAAGGAGGCCGAGCGGCACTGGAGCAGCTACACCCCCGCCGCCAAGCGCCAGTGCGAGGATCAGTTCAAGGCAGGCGGCTATCCGTCCTACGTCGAGATGGTGACCTGCCTGGAACTCGCCTCCGGCACCGTGCCGACGCAGAGCGACGAGGGCGGCCGCGCGGTGGGCGGTCCGGGCTCGCCGCGGGACGTGAAGGTGCAGCGCGAAGGCGCCGCCAGCCTCACCAAGGAGCCGCCCGCGAGCCAGCGCACGGATCCCATGAAGGTGCTGGAGAACAAATAGGCCCGCGCGCCGGAGACCGTCCCGGCCGCGGCGGGCGCCGACGAGCCATTCTCCCGGCGCCGAGGCATAGGACCGAGGCGGCGTGCTAAGGGCGGTCATCCCCGCCTTCCCGCACGCCGCCCGGATCCGTGAACGCCCTCGCCATCATCGCCCCGATCTTCGGGATCGTCCTGATCGGCTGGGCGGCAGCCCTCGCGGGCCTTCTCTCCGACAAGGTGAGCGACGGTCTGTCGGAATACGTCTTCGCCGTCGCCGTCCCGGCCCTGATCATCGCCACGCTGACCAAGCCCGGCATGAGCGGGACCGTCACGTGGTCCTACTGGGTCGCGTATTTCGGCGGCGCCGCGATCTCGTGGTTCGTGGGCACGCTGATCGCCCGGCGGCGCGCCGGGATCGAGCGGCGGGGCGCCATCCTGCACGGCTTCGCGGCGAGCCAGTCGAACACGGTGTTCGTCGGCGTGCCGATGATCCTCCAGGCCTATGGCGAGGAGGGCGCCTTCCCGCTGTTCATGCTGCTCGCCGTCCACCTGCCGCTGATGATGGGCAGCGCCACCTTCCTGATCGAATCCGATTCCGGCCTGCCGGTCCTGGCGCGGATCCGGGGGCTCGCCCTGGTGCTGCTGCGCAACCCGATCTTCGTGGCGCTCCTGATCGGCATGGCGATGAAGGGGCTCGGTCTCGCGCCGGTCGGCATCGCCCGATCGCTCATCGACGCCTTCGCGGGCACCGCCTCCACCTGTGCGCTGGTGGCGCTCGGAGCCGGCCTGAAGCGCTACCGGGTGCTGTTCGACCTCAAGGGCGCCCTGGTCATCGCCCTCCTGAAGAACCTCCTGCACCCGCTGGCGGTCTGGATCCTGGCCTTCCACGTCTTCGCGATGCCGGCCGCCTATGCGGGCGTCGCGACCCTGTTCGCCGCCATGCCGGTGGGGATCAACGCCTACCTGCTGGCGGCGCGCTACAAGACCGAGACCGGGATGGTAGCGGCCTCCGTGCTGGTCTCGACCCTGCTGGCGCCGCTCACCACCCTGGCGTGGCTGATGCTCCTCGGCCGGGCGTGACGGCGGCGCCCCGGCGTCACCGCGCGCGTTGGACCGGGCGTTTTCCGGGTCTAGGGTAGGCGCAAGCGCGGGTCCGCGAGGCCCGGCGCATCCCTGCAGGCGAGGAATTTCGATGAACGCTCCGATGCGCCCTCCGGGCAGCGCCTCCCCGTCGGCCCCGGCCTCGCCCCGCTTCGTCTGGGACGATCCCTTCCTGCTGGAGGATCAGCTCACCGAGGATGAGCGGGCGATCCGCAACGTCGCCCAGAGCTTCGCGCAGGAGCAGCTCCTGCCAGGGATCGTCGAGGCCTACGCGAACGAAACGACCGATCCGGGCCTGTTCCGCAAGATGGGCGAACTGGGCCTCCTCGGCGTCACCCTGCCGGAGGAGTATGGATGCGCCGGCGCGTCCTACGTCGCCTACGGGCTGGTGGCGCGCGCCGTCGAGGCGGTGGATTCCGGCTACCGCTCGATGATGAGCGTGCAATCCTCCCTCGTGATGTACCCGATCCACGCCTACGGCTCGGAGGAGCAGCGCCAGAAGTTCCTGCCGAAGCTCGCCTCGGGGGAATGGATCGGCTGCTTCGGCCTCACGGAGCCCGATGCCGGCTCGGATCCGGCCGGCATGAAGACCAAGGCCGAGAAGATCGACGGCGGCTACCGGCTCACCGGCGCCAAGATGTGGATCTCGAACGCGCCCTTCGCGGACGTGTTCGTGGTCTGGGCGAAATCCGACGCGCACGAGGGCGCGATCCGCGGATTCGTCCTCGAGAAGGGCATGAAGGGCCTGTCGGCTCCGACGCTCAAGGGCAAGCTGTCCCTGCGCGCCTCCACCACCGGCGAGATCGTCATGGAGGGCGTCGAGGTCGGCGAGGACGCGCTGCTGCCGAACGTCTCGGGGCTGAAGGGGCCGTTCGGCTGCCTCAACCGGGCGCGCTACGGCATCTCCTGGGGCGCAATGGGCGCCGCCGAGGATTGCTGGCACCGCGCCCGCACCTACACGCTGGAGCGCAAGCAGTTCGGTCGCCCCCTGGCGCAGACCCAGCTCGTCCAGAAGAAGCTCGCCGACATGCAGACCGAGATCGCGCTGGGCCTCCAGGCCTCGCTGCGGGTCGGGCGGCTGATGGACGAGGGCAAGATGGCGCCGGAGATGATCTCGCTGGTCAAGCGCAACAATTGCGGCAAGGCGCTGGACATCGCCCGCACCGCCCGGGACATGCACGGCGGCAACGGCATCATGGGCGAGTACCACGTGATGCGCCACGCCCAGAACCTCGAGACGGTGAACACCTACGAGGGCACCCACGACGTCCACGCCCTGATCCTGGGCCGGGCGCAGACGGGGCTGCAGGCGTTCTTCTGAGCCCCGGGGGACGCGCCTGCCAGCCGATCCCGCTTCTGAGGTGCAGCGGAACCGCCTCGAAAGCGGAGTCCAGGGATCGCGGCGCCGTGCGGACTCCGCCTTCGAGGCATTAGCAGCGCTCCGGCGTCTCAGGATGCGGGCGCGGGCGGGATGAGTTCGGCCCGATGGGACGGCGTCACTCCCCGCCCTCCTCCCCGCCCAGCGACCATTCCAGCACCCGGGCGAGGTGATCGTAGGCACCGTACTTGCTGGCGTATTGCGGATAGGGGCGCGCCGTATAGGCGGCCTCGCCGGTCATGAACCGGGCGACCAGACCCCGCAGCCGCTCGGCATGCTCGGCCACGATCGCCGCGACGGCGCGCTCCTCGCCTCTCGGCGGCTTCACCGGCACCGGCACGAAGGGCTTACGCCCGCCCGAGGCGTGGACGTAGAACAGGTCCGGCGTCACCGTCACGGCCGGCAGATCCGCGAAGGCGCCGTGCATGAGCATCGCGGCCTCCAGGGTGAGCTGCGGCGAGAAGCCGGAGAAGATCTGCTTAGCAGAGGGCGGCGTGCCGGTCTTGTAGTCGACGATGCAGGCAGTGCCGTCCGGGCGCAGCTCGATCCGGTCGGCCCGGGCGCGCAGCGTGAAGGTCTCCCGGCCCATCGGGATCACCCAGCGCCCGGAAACCTCGGGGTGGATCCGGCTCAGCCCGGGCCGGCGCTGCGTCTCCCAGTCGAGATAGGCCGCGGCCATGCGCTCGTAGCGCGGCCACCACTCGGCGTAGAGGTTCGGGTACTCCGCCTCGATCTCCGCGAAGGCGTTCACCGCGAGGTTCAGGAGGCGCTCTGCCGGATCCGGGGGCAGATCCTGCGGATGCCGGCGGGCGAACTCGGCGAAAACCTCGTGCACCAGGGAGCCGCGGGTCGCGACGCTCGGCGCCGCCGCCAGCGGATCGAGAGGGTCGAGCCCGAGCACGTGGCGGGCGAAGATGCTGTAGGGATCGCGCACAAGCGTCTCGATCTCGGTGACGCTGAGGGAGCGCGGAAACAGCGCCGGGTCCGGCTTGGGCGCGGGGCGCTTCAGCCGCGGCTCCGGCGGGGCGGCGTCGAGCCGGGCCGCGAGGCCGTTGAACCGGCGCCCGGCGTCCAGGACCGTCTCCCAGGTTGCGTCGCCCGAGAGCGCGCGCAGGCGCTGGATCAGCCGCGACGGCACGGTCGGCGCGCCTTCGCGCTTCAGGGCCCGGGTGATCACCGCGTCCCGGCAGCCCAGCGCCTGCACGAAATCGTGGGCCATCTGCCCGATCCGCCGCTCGGGCGGGTTGAGGCCGACCCGCTCGCGCATCGGCCGGTTGAGGAACGAATCGGTCAGCGTGCGCACCGGCCAGACGCCCTCGTCGAGCCCGCCGAGCACCACCCGGTCGACAGAGAGCAGGCGCGCCTCCAGCAGGCCGAGGATGCGCAGTCGCGGATGCGGCGCCTCGCCCGAGCAGGCGACGGTGCGTTCCCGGGCAAGCGACGTGAAGAAGGTGGCGTAATCGTCGAACCGACCCGGCATCAGGTCGGGCTCGGCCATCTCCAGATCGTCGAACAGGGCGTCGAGGCAGGACAGGGATCCGTCCGGCTCCTCCTCGGGGGCGTCCTCCGGCCCGGCGATCAGCCGGTCGCAGGCCTCCCGATGGCGTGCAGCCGTCGCCACGAGGTCGCACGCCCCCGTCCCGTCCGGGCCCGGGAAATCCCGGAACACCAGATCCAGCCGGTCGAGCAGGTCCGCGGCCAAGTCCCAGTCGATATCCTTCAGGCGGCGTTTGGCCCGGGGTCGGCGCTCGGGCGGTCCGGCGCGCTCGGCGGCGAGGGCATGGCGCAGGCCGTCGAAACCCGGGGCCGGAACCGGGCCACGCAGCAGCCCAATCTCCAGGGCCGCGGCACCCCGGACCACCTCCGCGCGTGGCAGACCAAGATGGACCATCGGGTGCGAGAGCAGCGCGATCAGCCGGGCCGGGATCGTGTCCGCCTGGCTGCGGGCGAGATCGGCGGCGAGTTCCGCGGCGAGCCGGGCGAGCCGCCCGGCCGGGCTTCCGGCCAGGGACAGGCCGGCGGAATCCTCGGCGACGATGCCCCAGCGCAGGAGTTCGACGGCGACCCGGCCGGCGAGCCCCCGGTCGGGCGTGATGAGGGCCACGGTGGCGCCGGGGGTCTGGAGGGTCTCGCGCAGCGCCAACGCCGCGACCAGCGCCTCCTCGCGCTCGTCGGCGGCCTCGGCCAGCGCCAGTCCTTCGAGGCCGCGCCGGGCGACGGTGTCGCGCTCGGCCGGGTCGAGGGCGGCCCAGGCGTCGGTCGTGTCGGCCGGCCGCAGAGCCTGCGACAGGAGCGCGGCCCGCGCAGCCTGGCCGGCGTCGGGCGCGCCGAGGGCGACGATCTCCGCGCGGTCCAGGTTGAGGTTCTCAGGCCCGAGCAGCCGGTGCAGCACCGCCTGCGGGTGGCCGTGCGCGATGACGCGGGAAAAGCCCTCGCCGGTGTCGATGCCGTCCCAGCCGGCCGCGTCGAGGTCGAGGTCGAGCCCGGGCAGCACCACCGCGCCCCGCGGCAGCTTCGCTACGGCGGCGATGAGGCGGGCGGTGGCGGGGACCGAGCCGAGCGAGCCGGCGACGATCACGGGGTCCGGCGTCGCATTGCGCGACAGACGCCGCTCCTCGGCGAGCACGAGGCCGCGGGCGCGGGCGACGGGATCGGCGAGGCCCCGCTCGGACAGAAGCTTCGGCCAGTTCTCGGCGGCGATCTTCACGAAGTCGAGGGTCAGGCCGAAGTAGCGGGAATATTCGGCCTCGACGGCGGCGCCGATCTCCGACCAGGGCAGACCCTCGACGGTGAGGGCGTCCATCAGCCGTTCGAGATCACCGGCGAGGCCGACCGCGTCGGCCGGGGAGGACGGCACGAGGAACGGCACCTCGGCGTCCAGCGGCAGCAGGGTCCGGTCGACGGTCTTGGCCCAGGCCTGGACGAGGCGGGCGAGGATCAGCCGGCGCTCCAGCGGAGGCATCGGCGCGCTCAGGGGATCGGCGTTGGCCTCCAGCAACGGCTCGGCGGCGAGGTCGAGTTCCGCCTCGTCGGCCTCCCCGAGGGGAATCATCCGCGGCAGCAGGGTGGCCCGACCGGGCGCGTCCCGGCCAAGCCTCTCGGCCAGGATCGCGCCGAGCGCCCGGGCGGCGCGGCGGGTCGGCAGGTAGATCGTGACGGCGGCGAGCGCCAGCGGATCGTCCGCGACCGGCCCGACGAGCCGGCCGGAAAGCAGCGCCTCGGCGAGCGTCGGAAGAAACGGGACGCCGCGGGAGATGGTGAAGACGGCGTGTCGGGCGGGCATGGGCGGGCTTCTACGCCCGCCGAGGCGGCTCGGACAGGGGGCGCGGGGTCGAGATGCGGGGATCGGACGGGTCTCCCACGCGCCCTTCCCCTCTGCGGGCGACCGGATTCACACCTCAGTCTGGCAGCACGGGCACAGGAGGACGCGCGGGTCCCCTCCCCCACGCGGGAAAGGGGGGCGCGTCGGGCCCGGTCCGGGCCGATGGGCAAGCACCCTAGCCCCCACGGAAGACGGAGCCGGTCGCGCTCGGCCGAGGGTCCTCAGCCCCGCGCCCCCGCGGCGGCGCCGTAGCCGGCGCGGCGGCCGAACACGACGCCGGAAGTCAGCCCCGAGCCGCCGGGATAGCCGTTGAAGAACACGCCGCCCACCATCTCGCCGCAGGCGTAGAGGCCAGGGATCGCACGGCCGTCCTCGCGCTTCACGCCGCCATCGTCGCCGACCTCGACGCCGCCATAGGTGAAGGTGATGCCGCCGGTGACCGGGTAGGCCTTGAACGGCCCGGTCTCGATCGTCTGGGCCCAGTTCGACTTCGGCAGGGCGAGACCCTTCGTGCCGCGCCCGTCCTTGACGGTCGGGTCGAACGGCACGGTCCCGTCCACGGCGGCGTTGAAATCCGCGATGGTCCTTTTCGCGGCCGCGCGGTCGATGCCGTCGAGCCTGTCGAGGAGCCCATCCAGGGTATCCGCCTCGAGGAAATGCGCGTCGCGGAACCGGTACTCGCTGTAGAGTAGGTGATCGACCTTGGCGTCGAAGATCTGCCAGGCCACGTGGCCGGGCTGCTCCATGATCGCGCGGCCGAACTGGGCATAGGTGTAGTTGCGGAAATCCTTGCCCTCGTCGACGAACCGCTCGCCGTTCGCGTTGAGCATCAGCCCCAGGAAGTAGCAGATCTTCCGGTAGTGCTTGCGCTCGCCGTGCGGCAGGTCGAGGTTGCCGTAATCGGGCGTGTGCAGGTCCATCGGCGTGGCGTGGCAGCCGCCGTAGAAGCCGTGGGCCTTCGCGCCCAGGTCCAGGGCCATCTGGAGCCCGTCGCCCTGGTTGTGCGGCGTGCCGCGCACCCGGGCCTTGTCCCAGCCCTCGCCGATGAAGCGCGTCCGCAGGGCGGCGTTCGACTCGAAGCCGCCGCAGGCGAGCACCACGGCCTTGGCGCGGAAGGCTCCCTGCGGCGTCTCCACGCCGACGACGCGTCCGTCCTCGACGGTCAGCCCGGTGGCCGGGCAGCCGTAGCGGATCGTACCGCCGGCCTCGGTGAAGGCCTCGAGCTCGGTCCGGGCGAGGCCGAAGCCCTCGTCGTGGGTGGCGAGCGTCAGGCCGCCCCAGAACACGAAGCGCCCCTCCTTCTCGAAGGATTGCCGAGAGTAGATCGGCTCGAACTTCACGCCCTGCGTCGCCAGCCAGCGCAGGGCCGCGCCGCTCTCGTCGATCAGGATGCGCTGCTCGCGCGACAGCGGCCGCCCGTCGTTGAAGCCGAGCAAGTCCTTCTCGAACGTCTGCGCCGTATAGGCGCCGAAATCGGTGCGCGGCAGGCGCGGATCCTCGGGGTCGGCCAGCAGCGGGATCAGGTCGTCGTTGCCCGCGTAGACGAAGCGCATGGCGCCTGCCGTGTAGGCGGTGTTGCCGCCGGCGAGATCCTGCTCCGCCTTCTCGATCATCAGCACCGAGGCGCCGCGCTCCAGGGCGGCGAGCCCGGCGCTCATGGCGGCGTTTCCCGACCCGACCACCACCACGTCCCACTGCGCGTCGCCCGGGCGCTGCATGCCAACCTCCTCTTCGCCGTTCGGCCTCGCGGCATTGTATACGAGTGCATGCAATATGCCGCAAGCGTTTCGGCGGCGTCGGTTTCGGGCTATGGCCAAGCCGAGGAGAGCCGGGAATGAAGGCGAGCGAATCGGAGCGCTCCAGCGGCGCCGGCGCCTATGAGCGGCTGCTGCGGGCGATCGAGGAGGGCGAACTCGCGCCCGGCAGCCGCCTGCGCGAGGCGGAGCTGGCCGAGCGGTTTCAGATCAGCCGCACGCCGGTGCGCGAGGCGCTGGGCCGGCTGGAGGCGCAGGGCCTCGTCGCGCACGAACCGCACCGGGGCGCCAGCGTGGCGCAGCTCGATTACGGGCAGGTGAGCGAACTCTACGATCTGCGCGAGGTGCTGGAGGGGACGGCCGCCCGCCTCGCGGCGATCCATGCGAGCGCGGTCGAGACCGAGATCCTGGAGGAGATGGTCGCCCGGGACCGGACGCTGCTGGGGGACGCGCCGGCGCTCGCGCGGACCAACCGTCTGTTCCACCGGCAGATCCACGGAGCGGCGCGCAACCGCTTCCTGCAGAGCACGCTGGAGACGATGCGCCTGTCCCTGGTGCTGCTGCCGGGCGCCACCACGCTGGCGGCCCCCGACCGCGCCGCGGAGTCGCTCACCGAACATGCCGCCATCGTGGCGGCGATCCGGGCGCACGATGCAGACGGCGCAGAAGCGGCGGCCCGGGCGCATATCCGGGCCGCGTTCAAGGCCCGGATCCGGATCTGGCAGGAGAGCTGAGCGGCGATCGCCCTCAGGCGTGGGCGGGCACGCGCCCCAGTCCCGGCCGGCCCCGGAACAGCGCGAGCGTCGCGACGATGCCGCAGGCGGCCGCCGCCATGAGCCAGTAGCTCGGCGCCGCCCGGTCGCCGGTCTTCTCGATCAGGAAGGTGGAGACCATCGGCGTGGCCGTGCCGAACAGCGCGGTGGCGAGGCTGTAGGCCAGCGAGAAGCCGCTGGCGCGGACATGGGCTGGCACCACCTCGGAGAGGGAGACCACCATCGCGCCGTTGTAGACGCCGAAGAAGAACGAGAACCACAGCTCGACGGCGAGCATCTTGCCGAAGGTCGGATCGGCCACGAGCCAGTGCAGCGCCGGGTAGGTCGTCAGCAGCGACAGGGTCGAGATCGTCAGCAGCACCGGCTTGCGCCCGATCGCGTCCGACAGGGCTCCGCCCACCGGGAGCCAGATGAAGTTGGTGATCGCCACGAACAGCGTCACGATCAGGCTGTCGGTCTCGGTGAGCTTGAGGACGTTCCTGCCGAAGGTCGGGGTGTAGACGGTGATCATGTAGAAGGTCACCGTGGTCATCGTGGTCAGCATCATGCCGAGCAGCACGATCCGCCAGTTGGCGGCCACCGTGGTGAGGATCTCGCGGGTGGTCGGGTGGCGGGTCCGCTTGGCGAATTCCTGCGTCTCTTGGAGCGAGCGCCGGATGAAGAAGATGAACGGCACGATCAGGCAGCCGATCAGGAACGGGATGCGCCAGCCGAAATCGCCGATCTGCTGCTTGGTCAGGAAGGCGTTCAGCCCGTAGCCGATCAAGGCGGCGAACATGATCGCCACCTGCTGGCTCGCCGACTGGAACGAGGTGTAGAAGCCGCGCCGCCCGGGCGTGGCGATCTCGAACAGGTAGATCGAGACGCCGCCGATCTCGACGCCCGCCGAGAAGCCCTGGAGCAGGCGCCCGGCGAGCACGATCAGCGGGGCCGCGACGCCGATCGTGTCGTAGCTCGGGCAGAAGGCGATGAGCACCGTGCCGCTCGCCATGATCGCGAGCGTGATGATCAGGCCCTTCCGGCGCCCGATCCGGTCGATATAGGCGCCCAGCACGATCGCCCCGAGTGGCCGCATCAGCGCCCCGAGCCAGAACGTGCCGAAGGTCAGGAGCAGCTCGGTGGTCTCGTTGCCCGCCGGGAAGAACGCCCGCGCGATATAGGTGGCGTAGAAGCCGAACAGGAAGAAGTCGAACATCTCCAGGAAGTTGCCGCTGGTTGAGCGGAGGATCGCTCCGATCCTGGACTTGAGGGTGGCCTCGACGGCCCCGGGATCACCGGCCATGACGACGTCCTTTCCGGGTGCCCGTCAGGCACCGATCCACTTCATGGCGATGATGGTGCCGGTCACGGTCAGCGCGCCGCCGATCCGGGTGGCGATCTGCGCGAAGGGCATCAGCGCCATGCGGTTGGCCGCCGTGAGGATCGCCACGTCGCCGGTGCCGCCCTGGCCGCTGTGGCAGGCATTCACGATGGCGGTCTCGATCGGGTACATCCCGAGCCAGCGCCCGACGACGAAGCCCACGATCATCAGCGTCGCCACGGTCGACACGATGGTGATCAGGTTCACCAGCGTGAAGGCGGCCATCAACTCGTGCCAGGGCGTCATCGCCACGCCGATGGCGAAGAGCAGCGGGTAGGTCATCGAGACCTGCACGAACTTGTAGACCACGAAGCCGCCCGCCTGGAGATGGGGCGACACCGCGCTGGCGAGCTTGGCGAACACGGCCAGGAACAGCATCGCCACGGGGGCCGGCAGGCCGACGAGGTGGTGGGCCATGACGCCGAGCAGGTAGAGGGTGATCGCCGTCAGCCCGGCCGCGCCGATCGTGGCGGGGTCGATCTGACCGCGTGCGGCCTCGGACTTGGCCTGCGCATCGCTGGATTTCATCTCGTCCGAATCGGGCTGGAGCCGCCCCTCGCCGGTGAGGTGCGGGTAGCGCTTGCCGACGGAATTGAGCGTGCCCGACAGGATGATCGCCGTGAGCGAGCCCAGCATCACCGGCGGCAGAACCTGGGCGAAGACGACGCCCTGCTGCACGCCCAGGATCGCCGCGTAGCCGATGGAGAGCGGGATCGCCCCCTCGCCGACACCGCCGGCCATGATCGGCACGACGATGAAGAAGAACGTCTTGTAGGGGCCGAGGCCGAGGAGCGTGCCGACCAGCGTGCCGACCAGGGCCGCCGCCACCGAGCCGAGGGCGAGCGGCGCGAAGATCTTGAGGAAGCCCTTGATCAGGACCTCGCGGTCCATCCCGAGGATGGAGCCGACGATGATCGTGGCGATGTAGATGTAGAGGAAGTTGGTGAACTTGGTGAAATCGGTGATCGCCTTCACCATCTGCGGCGGCACCAGGGCGTAGTAGACGAGCGCCGAGGGGATGAAGGTCGCGAAGATTGCGCCGGCCCCGATGTTCTTCAGGATCGGGATCCGCTTGCCGATCTCCGCGCAGGTGAAGCCGCCCATCACCAGGACGGCGATCATGGTCGGCCCGTCAGGCTTGATCTCGCCCTCTTGGACCAGAACGGTGAGGAGGATCGCCAGCACGACGAAGATCGGGAGCGGTATGATGCCGATCTTGAGGTCGATGAGGCGCCACCACACGTCCGGCCAGAACCGGGTCGCGCGCCCGTCTCGGGTACGGTCTTTCGACGGTGATGGGATCGGGCTCGTCGAAGCGGTGCTGGTCATGGCGTCCCCCCGGATATCTCGCCGCCTGCGGGCCGTTTCGCCTTTCGCCGCGCCGTCGCGGCCGCGTGATGGGACGCGGTCCGTCGAGTCCCGCACGGTCGGCGGAGATAAAGTGACATTCGGCGTATCAGCGTCGAGAATGGGCGGCAACGCGACCCGCGGAACAAAGGGCGCCACCTGTCCCGTAAGCCGGGATTAAAGACCACTCTCCATCGTTGTGCGCATGACAATGGCCCGGCTGGGTGCCGGGCCTCGAAGTCGGCGGGCACGGCGGCAAGCGGCGGGACCGCGCGCCGCCACCGGCTTTGCCGATCAGAAGTCGCGCTGGACGCGGAAGCGGACCTGCGAGACCGAATCCTGCGTCACGGTACGCGGCACGAAGGTGCCGGCGTTGATGCCGGGGATGTTGGCGTAGGCGGTGGGGCTCTTGTCCAAGTCGATCACGCGGCCGCTTTTCACGCCGACCTGGGTGTAGAAGCCCTCGACGCCGATATCGAGATCGCGGACCGGTGACCAGATGAGGCTGGCGCCCGCCACGACCTGGTAGGTGTCGCGCAGGGCCTCGCTGAGCGCATAGAACCGTGTCCCCGGCAACCCGACGGCGCTGGCGCCGAACCTGTTGGCGCCTCTCGGATTCGCCAGTCCGAAGATCGCGCCCTGCCCCAGCCGGGCGCTCCGATCGAAATCCTGCTCGCCGTACGATCCGAAAAAGGCCGAGCGCCATTCCGGCGTCCAGTAATGCAGAAACGACGCGACCGCCGAGAAGGCCCGCGACTCCCGCAGCTGGCCGGTGAACGGGTCGATCGTCGCATCCGAGAAATACTGATTAAATTTCTGTCCATGATATCCGGCGCTGGCTTGCGTATAGCTCCCGGCGAAGGCCGAATATCCGGCATAGATCTGCGCGCCATTGCTGTAGGCACTTTGCAGGTAGAGGGCGTCACCCAGCGCGATGAACGGGGTGTTGATCTTCAGGCCGCCCTGGACCGCCCAGCCATACGCGGTGCTGGTGTGCGGGATGCTGAGGTTGGAGCCGGTGCCGATACCCGCGCCGTTCTGTACGTTGCCGACGTTCAGCTCGTGGACGGCGGCCGAGACCTGAGCCGAGCCCCAGGCCTGGTCGAGGCGCAGGGCGCCGACGATGTCGGGCACGCGCGAGCGCTCAATCGCGTCGACGAAGCTGTACCGCGAGGGTAGACCGTCGGTGTAGCCGATGAACACCGGCGCGGGTGCGCTGGTTTGCGCGAAGTTCGCGAGCGTCGCATTGTTCTGGAGACCCGCCGGATTGTTGGTCGGCGAGAAGATCGGGCTGCGACGGTAGACCGGATCTTCCGCCGAGACCGTGGCGGACAGGCCGTTGCCGAACGTCGCCGTGTAGGCGAGCAGGTTCGTCGAGGCGACGTCGGAGCCAGCGGTGGCACCGTAGATCTCGAAATCGTGGGCGTAGAAGTCAAAGAACGAGGATGCACGCCCGGCGGTCAGCCCTGCGAACTGGATGAACGCCTTGTCGGCATTCACGTGCTGCTGGTCGCGGCCGAACTGGTCGATGCCCAAGCCCGGAAAAGCGTTGCCGATGCGCTGCTGGGTCCCGGACGTGATGTAGCCCGTCCGCGCGATGGCATCGAGGCGCGCGAAGGCGCGGAGCGTGCCGTAGGCGGTCTGGGTGCGGGCATCGAGGTTGATGCGCATCTGGCCCTGAAATCCGGCCGTGTCGCCGAGGTTCGTGCCGAACTGCCGCCCGTAGCTGGTTCTGTAGCCGCCCTCGAAACGGGCGCGCCCCGAGAGCCGCAGGCAGGTGTCGGTGCCGGGGATGAAGAAGAAGCCGGGGCCGTATGCGCCGCAGACGCGGACATACGCGACGGGCACCGCCGTCCTGGCCGGCAGGTCGGCGGCCTCTGCGACACCCACCGTCGTGATCACCGCCACGGCCCCGAGAAATACCGATTCCAAATAGTTCATTGAGACCCCCCCCGATCCCTCAATATTTACGACACAACGAAAGAGTAATTATCTCCCCCTTGGGAAACACGGAGTCCAATCCGGGTCTCCGTTCACTGATTTCGTCCCAAGCCGAGCAGATACGTCGACAACACTGTGCGCGTGATCATATCTTGGCAACAATAAATCTCTCATTGGAGCAACAGTTTCGTTTTTGTTGTAGATCAGCAACATTTTATATTTTAATACTGAAGTCGTATTGGATTTTTACTTTGTTCATTCCGCAAAATAATCGAGTGTCTTCTTCTCGATGGACGCCATCTCATCGATGAAAGACACCGCAGAGGCGCGCGAAATCCCTCCGTCCGAGGCGGCTGCAAACGCCAGTTCTGGACACTCCGCGTCGCCGGAGCAGCCGCGACGGACCGGGCCGAAGGCCGCTACGGACCCGCAGCGCGGCGTGATTCCGGGGCGCCGATTCGGCGTGCGAGCGGCCCTCGTCCGGGCCGTCGATCAGGATTGAGAAGGGATCGCGGGCCCTGACCCGGCCCAGGGCACGGCCGGTTCATCCCGACACAGGGTCCCGGCTTCGCTCGCGGACGGGGCGGCGAGAGAGGGGATCGTGCGCCGATGGCGCGGCTCTCTCGACCCGGAATCCGCGGTCCCGCGAATCGCCGACGCAGGCGGACCCGCGCTCCGCGTCGGCGTCGAGAGGCGTGCGGCCTGGCCCCGAACAGGCGGCGGGACGGCCCGACGCCTCGGTTCGACGCATAGGGGAAGTTGCAAGCGAGATGGTGCCTGCGTGCGCCGGGACGGGCGCCGGAGGGCGGCCGAATTGCTTCGGCGCCGTTCTCGACAGGCGCGATTGTGGAGCTCGATCAGGCCGCGTGACGACGCGCCGCTTCGCGCGTCCAGAAGGGCGACCACAACGAAAAAGGCCCGGCCGAAGCCGAGCCTTGAGGTTCCTGAAGCACGGGGACCGTTGCCGAGACCGAAGCCCCGGCGCCGGTAAAGCGGCTTAGAAGTCGCGCTGGACGCGGAAGCGGAAGGTGGAGACGCTGTCCGACGTCGTGGTCCGCGGCACGAAGGTGCCGTTGTTGATGCCGGCGACGTTGGCGTAAGCGGTCGGGCTCTTGTCCTTGTCGATCACGCGGCCGTTCTTGACGCCGATCTGGGTGTAGAAGCCCTCGACACCGATATCGAGATCCTTCACCGGCGACCAGATGATGCTGCCGCCCGCCACGAACTGGTAGGTGTCGCGCAGCGCCTCGCTCAGGTTGTAGAAGCGCGTGCCCGGCGTTCCGACTGCGTTGGCGCCGAAGTTGATCAGGCCGAACGGGTTGGCGACCGCGTAGGCGATACCCTGAGCGGCGCGGGCCGCCCCCGAGAAGTTCATCTCACCGTACGACCCGAAGAAGGCCGAGCGCCACTCCGGCGACCAGTAGTGGAGGTACGCAGCCGTCGCGGAGAAGCTCGTCGACTGCTGCATCTGGCCCGTGAACGGGTTGAGCGTCGCGTCGTTGAAGAACTGATTGAACTTCTGGCCCTGGATCGTCGCCGCGTTCTGCGAGTACGAGCCGCTGAACGAGGAGTAACCGGTGTAGAGCTGAGCGCCGGAGCCGTAGGCACCTTGCAGGTAGAGGGCGTCGCCCGGCGCGATGAACGGCGTGTTGATCTTCAGGCCGCCCTGTACCGCCCAGCCGTACGAGTTGCTGGTGTGCGGGATGCTGATGTTCGAGCCGGTGCCGGTACCGGCGCCGTTGGCGACGTTGCCGACGTTCAGCTCGTGCACGGCGGCCGACAGCTGAGCCGAACCCCAGGCCTGGTCGAGACGCAGGGCGCCGACGACGTCGGGCATGCGCGAGCGCTGGATCACGTCGACGAAGCTGTAGCGGGTCGGCTGGCCGTTGGTGTAGCCGATAAACACTTCAGCCGGCGAGTTGGACTGAGCGAAGTTGGCGAGGTTGGCGTTGACCGTGGCGCCGGCCGGGTTGTTCGAGGCCGAGAAGATCGGGCTGCGGCGGAAGACCGGATCTTCGGCCGAGATCGTGGCGGACAGGCCGTTGCCGAGCGTCGCCGTGTAGGCGAGCAGGTTGGTCGAGGCGATGTCCGAACCCGCGGTGGCGCCGGCGAACTCGAAGTCGTGGGCGTAGAAGTCGAAGAACGACGAGGCGCGACCGGCCGTCATGCCGGCGAACTGGATGAACGCCTTGTCGACGTTCACGAACTGCTGGTCGCGGCCGAAGCTGTCGATGCCGAGGCCCGGGTAGGCCTGACCGATACGCTGCTGGGTGCCGGACGTACCGACGCCGGAATAGCCCGTGCGGGCGCCGGCATCGAGGCGGACGAAGGCGCGCAGCGTGCCGTAGGCGGTCTGGGTGCGGGCATCGAGGTTGATGCGCATCCGGCCCTGGTAGCCCGACGTATCGCCGCCGTTGGCATTCTGCCGTGAGTAGCTGGTCATGTAGCCGCCCTCGAACCGGGCGCGGCCCGAGATACGCAGGCAGGTGTCGGTGCCGGGAATGTAGAAGAAGCCGGCGCCGTACGCGCCGCAGACGCGGACGTACTCGATCGGAACCGCCTTCTTGACCGGGAGGTCGGCGGCATGAGCTGCGCCTACCGCCGCGAACGCAGCAGCAGACCCGAGCAATGAGCTCTTCAAGAGCTTCATAGACATCTCCAAAGCTTCGAGACCCAATGATGCGGACGTGCCCGGTTGTCCGGGTCTAGCCGCACGTTCTGTAGGTTTGGCCCGCGTCTTAGGTGGCAGGCTCCTGCGGGCTCTCGCTTGGCGATGCCCCCGTGCACGATCACCATGTGCGAACGGGTTTCGGCGAGCAACGAGGATTCGTGAGCGCCTTGGCAGTTCCAGAGTGATGTTGCGGTCCCGCAACATTCCCCGGGTGATTTAGTCGGCAACGGGTCGCGCAATGTGCACGAATGCTGTCCTGACAGGCCGATGTGCCGCGTCGACAGGCAGGACGCCGCCCGGCTCGGATCCCGGGCCGGGCGGCGCGTCAGCGTCTCGCGATTCGCCGGCGACGGGGCGCCGGCAGATTTTTCTCACATGGGCGGCGTCAGGCCGTCCTTGCCGACGGCGACCCGCCGGGCGGTGACGCGGCCGTCATCCCCGCGCGCAACGATCACGAAGACCTTGGCGCCGGGTGCGACGGCCGACGCGGTGGCAGGCTCGAAGCTGACGACCGGCGCCTGCGGCGGCACGAGGATCTGCAGGGACTGGCCCTGGCCGTAATCGACCGTGAGGGTCCGCTCCGCGCTGCCGCTGCTCGCCTTGACCGTCCCGTTGGTCATCGCGCTCTTCACGCGGGGCGCGTCCGGCGCGGTCGCATGCACGTCCGCCTTCACGGTGCCGTTCGTCATGGCGCTCTTCACCGGCGCCCCGGCCGCCGTGCGGTCGGGAATCATGTCCCAGTCGTAATGCCCCTCGCCGGTGCCGCGCATCGCCTCGGGGAACAGGACGACCTCGAGGGCCACCGGGGGCTCGCCCTTGGTGGCCGTGCCGATGAAGACGCCGTCCTTGATCGCGTCCAGGCTGGACGGGACGACCCAGGAAACCTTCGCGTCGGGGGCGAGCGCCACGGATTCCGACGCGCCGTCCAGGGTCTTCACGGTGAAGCCATCGCCGGAGACCGCTTCGACGGTGCCGCGCAGGCGCTCGATCTTCGGGGCCGCCTGCGCGCCGGTGACGACGGCCAACAGGCTCGCCAGGACGAGCGTCGGTAACTTTGTCATGTCGGGTCCTTTTCCTGCCGCCGGGATCGATGCGACCGGCGGGACGTGGGGCGGCTTGGGGCGAGGTCAGCCCCGGGGGGCCTGTGACATCGCACCCCGGATATCGCGCCCGGGCCCGGGGCGGTTACGTGTCCCCGACCTGCCCGAGCCGCCCCAGGAACGGGGCGGCCGCCGCCTCCGCGGCCGCCTCCACGGCCCGGTACCGGCGGACCACATCGGTTCCGAAGTCCGAGAGACGGGCGCCGCCTCCGGCCCGCCCGCCGGTCTGCGCCTCGACCACGGGCCGGCCGAAACCGGTGTTCATCGCCTCCACCAGCATCCACGCCCGCCGGTACGACATCCCGAGCGCGCGGCCGGCCGCCGCGATGGAGCCGTGCTCGGCGATCATCTCCAGAAGCCGCACCTTGCCGGGACCGAGGCGGTGCCCCGGCCCGAGATCGATGCGAATGCTCAGGCGCGGCCCTTCGCCTGCGGCGGAGGCTCGCCCCGGGACCCTATCGGCCGCCGCACTCAGGCGGGCAGCACCAGAAGGGCGAGACCGGCCGCGGCGAGGCCGGCGCCGAGGGTCGGCGCTGCCCGCGTCGCCCCGATCCGGGCCGCCGCGACGCCGAGGCCGATCCCGGCCGCGTGCAGGAGCGCGGTGGCTGCCAGGAAGCCGAGTCCGAAGGTCAGGCCTGTGGCGGTCTCCGGCATCTCGGTCCCGTGGGCGTAGCCGTGGAACACCGCGAAGACGCCGACCAAGCCGGCCAGGAGGGCGACCGGCGCGCGCAGGCCGATGATGGCGGCAAGGCCGAACACGACGATGGAGAGCGCGATCCCGACCTCGACATGGGGCAGCGCGAAACCGACCATGCCCAGGCCGGCCCCCACGCTCATCAGCGCCAGGAAGGACAGGGGCAGCGCCCAGAGTGCGCGTCCGCCGCGCAGGCTGGCGAGGAGTCCGACCGCCACCATCGCGAGCACATGGTCGGCGCCCATCAGCGGGTGGAGGAAGCCTGCCTCCGCGCCCGTCGCGGCTCCGTGGCCCGGATGGGCGAGCGCCGCCTGGGGCAGCAGGATGAGCGCGGCCGGCAGGAGCGCCAGGGACGCGGCGGGTCGGGAGGAGAGCAGACGCTTCATCGGAAATCCTTCGCTGAATCTGCGAAGATGTAGCGCCGTTCCACCGCGGCTGCGAGGGGCCGGCGGCCATCGCCGCGGGGCGCCTCCCCGGATCAGGCCGCCCCGGGTCGGCGCGTCAGAACGACATCGCCTCGTGGACCGCAGCCGGCTCGAACGGCTCCGTGAAGGCGACCCCGACGCCGTGCGCGAAGTGGCGCATCACCGTCGCAGCCTTGTGCCCCACCTGGATGGTCGCGCCGATCTCCAGTTCGTGGTCGACGAGCAGCGCCACCCCGGAGGCTGAAACGTTGAGCACATGCCCCAGGAAGGCCTGGCCGGAGGCCGTGGTGACCTGGACGATCTTCTGCTTTGGCACGATCCGCTTGTGGGCCCGGATCGGCTCCGGCTGCAGGTCCTGGGCGCGCGCCAGCGTCACGAACTGTCGGGCGAGGTCGGCGAGGATCGCGCGGCCACCCCGGACGCAGGCGACGAATTCCTGACCGGCCACTTGGGCGATGCGCGCTTCCAGAGTCCCGACATGGCGGATGCTGCAGGTCAGATCCTCGCCGATCGCCAACAGCGAGGAGGAGCGGAAGCGGATCCCCTCCGTCGAGACGTCGGCGGTCACGGCGTAGAAGTCGCGACGGCGCTGGTTCCAGCACAACGCAGGCAACATGACGACGTGCCGCCGGACCATCACACCTGCATCATCAATAGGAATACACAGGCTGTCTTTTGCGGCCCAAAATTTTTCCGGGTTGTTCAGGCGATCTATAAAATTGGATCCATCTCGGGCCCTGTACAATCCCTCTCGAGCCGGACCTTCGCATCGCGGACGCGGTCGGCGCCGGGCCTGCGGGGGGCGCCGATCGGATGCGGCGCCGGCCCGATCCGGGAGGCCCGGGCCAGATTGCCACGGAAAACCGAATACAAGATGCAGATTGGCCGCATGGCATGGATGCTGCCTGGGATTGTGCATGCCAGGAGGCTGCGCGACAGTGTCGCCCGTCTCCCGGATCGGCTGCGGCCGATCCGTGCCGCCCTCTCCGCCTGCATCCGGACTGGTCTCATGTTGCGTCTCGCCGCCTGCCTCCTTGCCGGTTTTACCCTCGCCGGGCCCGCCGCCGCGCAGACCCTGCGCTACGGCATGATGGAGGATCCGGACGCTCTCGACCCGACGCTCGCCCGCACCTTTGCGAGCCGGATGGTCTTCGCCGCCCTGTGTGACAAGCTCGTGGATATCGGGCCGGACCTGAAGCCGGTGCCGCAGCTCGCCACCTCCTGGGAGCTGTCGCCGGACGAGAAGGCGCTGACCCTGCACCTGCGTCCGGGCGTGCTGTTCCACGACGGCGAGAAGCTCGACGCGGCCGCGGCCAAGTACTCCATCGAGCGGCATAGGACGATGCCGGGCTCGCAGCGCCGGTCGGAGATCGCGCCGATCGACTCGGTGGACGTGGTCGACGACCTCACCGTCCGCATCAACCTGAAGCAGCCCTTCGCGCCGCTGCTCGCGCAGTTCACCGACCGGGCCGGCATGATGGTCTCGCCGAAGGCCGCCGAGCGGCTCGGCGACAAGTTCGCCTCCGCGCCGGTTTGCGCCGGGCCGTACAAGTTCGTCGAGCGGGTGCCGCAGGACCGGATCGTGGTCGAACGCTTCCCCGATTACTGGAACAAGGACGCGATCCACATCCAGCGGATCGAGTTCCGGCCGATCCCAGACGCCACGGTCCGGCTCACCAATCTGCGGGCCGGGCAACTCGACCTGCTGGAGCGGCTCGCCCCCACCGACGTTGCGCAGGTGAAGCGCGACGCCAAGCTGAAGCTCGAGTCCACCACCGAACTCGGCTTCCAGGAGATCCTGTTCAATCCCAACAAGGCCGGCTCGCCGGTGGCCGACCCGAAGGTTCGCGCCGCCTTCGAGGCCGCCATCGACCGCAACGCCATCAATCAGGTCGTCTACAACGGCGAGTTCCTGGCCGGGAACCAGTGGGTCAACCCGAAGAACCCGAACTACGTCGCCGAATACCCGATCCCGAAGCGGGACGTGGCCAAGGCCAAGGCCCTGCTCGCCGAGGCCGGCAAGCCGAACCCGCAGATCACGCTCACCGTCTACGCCAACAGCGAGTCGCCCCAGGTGGGCCAAGTGATCCAGGCGATGACCAAGGAAGCCGGGTTCGACGTGAAGATCCAGGCCGTGGACTTCACCACGGCGCTCGATGCCGCCGACAAGGGTAATTACGAGGCGCAGCTCTATTCCTGGAGCGGCCGGTCCGACCCGGACGGGAACACCTACAGCTTCCTCGCCTGCAAGGCGGCGCTGAACTATCCCAAATACTGCAGCCCGGAGGCCGACGCGGCCCTCCAGGCCGAACGCGGCACCATCGATCCGGCCAAGCGCAAGGCCGCCTGGAAGGCCCTGGCCGATCAGGTGCTGAAGGACCGGCCCGGCATCTACATTCTGCACCGCAAGCTGCTCTGGGCCTACAGCCAGAAGCTCTCGGGCTTCGTGCCCTATCCGGACGGGCTCGTGCGCTTCACCGGACTGAAGTTCAACTGATGCTGCGGCTCTGATGCTTCGATTTCTGGCCCGACGCCTCGCCCTGGCGATCCCGACCCTGATCCTGGCCTCGATGATCATCTTCGCCCTGCAGCAATTGCTGCCGGGGGACGTCGCCACCGCGCTGACCGGCGAGGAGCGCGACCCGCAGGTGATCGCCTTCATCCGCGAGAAGTACCACCTCGATGAGCCCCTGCCGGTACGCTACGCCTACTGGGCCGGCGGCGTGCTGCGGGGCGATCTCGGCGAGTCGATCCGGCTGCAGAAGCCGGTCTCCGAGCTGATCGTCGAGAAGTTGCCGGTCACCCTCGAACTCGCCTGTCTCGCCATGCTGGTGGCGCTGGCCATCGGCGTACCGATGGGCGTGCTCTCGGCGGTGAAGCGCGGGCAGGCCGCCGACACGATCGCCAACGGGATCGCCCTGTGGGGCCTCTCGGTGCCGAACTTCTGGCTCGGGATCCTGCTGATCCTTCTGTTCTCGGTGGAACTCGGCTGGCTGCCGGCCTCGGGCTACGTTTCGCCGTTCGAGAGCCTGTCGGACAACCTCGCCGCCATGGTGATGCCGGCCTTCGTGCTCGGCAACGCCATCGCGGCGGTGATGATGCGCCACACCCGCGCGGCGATGCTGGGCGTGCTCGGCTCCGACTACGTCCGCACGGCCCGCGCCAAGGGCGTCTCGCCCCTGCGGGTCACCCTGCGGCACGCGCTGCCGAACGCCGCGATCCCGATCATCACCCTGGGGGCGCTGGAATTCGGGCAGCTCCTGTCGGGGGCGGTGCTCACCGAGCAGGTGTTTTCCGTGCCAGGCTTCGGCAAGCTGATGGTCGATGCGGTGTTCAACCGGGATTTCGCCACGGTGCAGGGCGTCGTGATCTGCACGGCCGCCACCTACATCGCCCTCAACCTCGCCGCCGACCTGCTCTCGGCCGCCGTGAACCCGAAGCTCAGGCGGGCATGAGCGCAATGATTGCCCGCGCCTCGCTCTCGCAGTCTTCAGAGCTGCGACTTCGGGAGTTACAATTGAGTGCACAGAGTGAAGCGCGGGTCCCCTCTCCCGAGCGGGAGAGGGAGCGCGTCGCATCTCGCACTGGCCGGCCTGAAACCATCATGGGCTGCGCTGAAAAGCAGTGTGCGCGGATCGTACGCATCGCTGCCAACCCCGCGAGCCCCCGATGAGCACCGGCACCCCCATCGCCGAAGCCACCGGCCTCGCGGCCCCCGCGGGCACGCCGGCCCTCATCCAGGAACCCGGCACCCTCGCGGCCTTCTGGCGGCGCCTGCGGGCGCGCCCGAGCGCCGTCGCGGGCCTCATCATCGTTGGCCTGCTGATCCTCATGGCGGTCTTCGCCCCCTGGATCGCCCCCTACGATCCCACCGCCACCGACTGGGGCAACGTCCGCGGCGCGCCGAGCCTCGCGCACCCGTTCGGCGGCGACGAGGTCGGCCGCGACGTCCTCTCGCGGATCATCTTCGGCGCCCGCGCCTCCCTCGGCGCCGGCCTCGTGTCGGTGGCGCTGGCGGTGTCCCTCGGCCTGCCGCTGGGACTGCTCGCCGGCTACGCGGGCGGCTGGATCGACGGGGCGATCTCGCGCCTTACCGACGCGCTCCTGGCAATTCCCTTCCTGATCCTGGCGATCGCGCTCGCGGCCTTCCTGGGCCCCAGCCTCGTCAACGCGATGATCGCCATCGGCCTCTCGGCGACCTCGACCTTCATCCGGTTGACCCGGGCGCAGGTGCGCGCCGTGGCGGCGGAGGAGTTCGTGGAGGCGGCCCGGGCCATGGGCAACCCGCCCTGGCGGATCGCCCGGGTCCACATCCTGCCCAACATCGTGCCTGCGATCCTCGTCCAGGCGACGCTCACCATCGCGGCCGCCATCATCGCGGAGGCGAGCCTGTCGTTCCTGGGCCTCGGCCAGCAGCCTCCGGAACCCTCCTGGGGGGCGATGCTCAACACCGCCAAGAACTTCATGGACGAGGCGCCCTGGATGGCGATCTGGCCCGGCCTTTCGATCTTCCTCGCCGTCCTCGCCTTCAACCTGTTCGGCGACGGCCTGCGGGACGCCCTCGACCCGAGGCAGCGCACATGACAGCGCCCATGACCAAGCCTCTCCTCGACGTCCGCGACCTCGCGGTCGCCTTCGACACCGACGGCGGCGCGGTCCACGCCGTCAACGGCGTCTCCTACACCCTGCACGAGGGCGAGACCCTGGGGATCGTCGGCGAGTCGGGTTCCGGCAAGAGCGTGCACGTGCTCGCCATGCTGGGCCTGATCCCGCGCCCGCCCGGCCGCATCACCGGCGGGCAGGTGCTGTTCGAGGGGCGCGATCTCCTCGCCCTGAAGGAGCGGGAACTCCGAAAGGTTCGGGGCGGCGCGATCGGGTTCGTGTTCCAGGACCCGATGAGTTCGCTCAACCCCGGCATGACCGTAGCGGCGCAGATCATCGAGCCCCTGCGCATCCATCTGGGCCTCGACGCCCGCGCCGCCCGCGTCCGGGCGAAGGAACTGCTCGACCTCGTCCGCATCCCGAACGCGGGAGCGCGCCTCGACCAGTACCCGCACGAGTTCTCCGGCGGCCAGCGCCAGCGGGTGATGATCGCCATCGGCCTGAGCTGTCGCCCGAAGCTGCTGATCGCCGACGAGGCGACCACCGCCCTCGACGTCACCGTCCAGGCCGAGATCGTGGGCCTGGTGCAGGAGCTGAAGCGCGAGCTCGGCATGGCGATCATCTGGATCACACACGACCTCGGCGTGGTGGCCGGCATCAGCGACACCGTTCAGGTGATGTATGCCGGCCGGATCCTGGAGCGCGGCCCGGTGGACGACATCTTTTCGGATCCCCGCAACGCCTACACGCTGGGGCTTCTGCGCTCCCTGCCGGACCTCTCCGGCGGCCGGGCTGGGCGCCGTCGTCTGCACCAGATCGAGGGGGCGCCCCCGGACATGCGCCACCTGCCGCCGGGCGATCCCTTCGCGCCGCGCAACGCCTACGCGACGCCCCGGTGCCGGACCGAGATGCCGCCCCTGGCGCAGGCGCCCGGCGCCGCCCCCGGCCACCTCGTCGCCGCCTGGTACGACCTGCCGCAGCTTCTGAGCCGGGAGGCCGCGCGATGAGCCCGCAGGACTATCCGGTCGTCTCGGTGCGGGACCTGTCCAAGCACTATCCCCTGCGCTCGTGGTGGGGCGGCAAGGCCTCGGTGTTCCGCGCCGTCGAGGGGGTGAGCTTCGACATCCGTCCCGGCGAGACCCTGGGGCTCGTCGGCGAATCCGGCTCCGGCAAGTCCACGATCGGCCGGGCCGTGACGATGCTCAACCCGCCGACATCCGGCACGATCGCCTTCGAGGGCACCGACCTCGCCAAGCTCTCGGCGGGGGCGATGCGCAGAATGCGCGCCCGGATGCAGACCGTGTTCCAGGACCCCTACGCGGCCCTCAACCCGCGCATGACCGCTGGGGATTATGTCGCCGAAGCGTTCAAGCTGCACCGGCGGGACATGCGGGGCCCGGAGCGGCGTGAGGCCGTCGCGGCGCTGTTCCAGCGGGTCGGGCTCGATCCGCGGTTCATGGGGCGCTACCCGCACCAGTTCTCGGGCGGCCAGCGCCAGCGCATCTGCATCGCCCGGGCGATCGCCCTGAAGCCCAGCTTCATCGTCGCCGACGAGCCGATCGCGGCGCTCGACGTCTCGATCCAGGCTCAGGTGGTGAACCTGCTCCAGGACCTGCAGGACGAGATGGGGCTGTCCTACCTGTTCATCTCCCACGACCTCCGGATGGTCCGCTACCTCTGCCACCGGGTCGCGGTGCTCTGGCGCGGGCGGATCGTCGAGATGGCCGAGGCCGACGCCCTCTACGAGGATCCGCGCCATCCCTACACGCGCCGCCTGCTCGCGGCCGTGCCGGTGCCGCACCCGGCCGAGGAGCGCGCCCGGCTCGCCGCGCGGGACCTCGCCGGCCACGACCAGCCGCCGGACGGGTCGCTCATTGAAGTGGCGCCGGGGCATTGGGTGGCGATGCCCGAGGGTCAGGGCGCGTGACAAGCGCACTTTCTCTTTCCCACCCTCCTCCCTCATCCTGAGGTGCGAGTACAGCGAGCCTCGAAGGAGGGCTCCAGCGAGCCGCACGATCCCTGGAGCCCTCCTTCGAGGCCTCCGCTTCGCTCCGGCAACTCAGGCCGATTTTTGGATCAAGCAGCGTCGTCTCGTCGAGACGATCCATACAGCAGGACATCCCGTGAGAGACTTCTCCGCCCCCGGCCGCTCCCCGGTCTATGCCGCCAACGCCGCCGTCGCGACCTCGCACCCGCTCTCGACTCTCGCCGCCATCGAGGTGCTGCGCGCGGGCGGCAACGCCGTGGATGCCGGCATCGCGGCGGTCGCCGTGCAATGCGTGGTCGACCCGCTGATGACCGGCATCGGCGGCGACTGCTTCGCCCTCTACGCCCCCGCCGGCGCCACCAAGCCCCTCGCCCTGGACGGTTCGGGCCGCGCCCCGGCGGCCGCCACGCCCGACTGGTACGCCGAGCACGGCGTCGCCATCACGCCGACTTCGCCGCACGCCGTCACGGTGCCGGGTGCCGTCGCAGCCTGGGACCTGCTCGTCCGCGAGCACGGCACCCGCTCGCTGGGTGAGCTCCTCCAGCCGGCGATCCGTTACGCGGAGGACGGGTTCGTGATCCAGCAACGGGTCGGCTGGGACTGGCAGCGGGGCGCGGAGCGCGTCGCCGCCGATCCGCACGCCGCCGAGACCTACCTGCCCGGCGGGCAGGTGCCGGCCATCGGCAGCGTCCTGCGCCTGCCGAAGCTCGCGGCGACGCTCCGGCGCATCGCCCAGGAGGGCGCGCGCGGCTTCTACACGGGGCCGGTGGCCGAAGACATGGTGAGCCGGCTCAACGCGCTCGGCGGCCTGCACACCCTGGACGACTTCGCCGCTGCCCGGCCCGACATGGTGACACCCGTCTCAACCCGCTACCGGGGCTACGACGTCTACGAGTGCCCGCCCGCAGGCCAAGGCCTGGCGGCGCTGATGATGCTCAACGTGCTCACGCATTACGACGTCGGCGCCCTCTCGGACCTCGACCGGCTGCATCTCTTCGCCGAGACCTGCAAGCAGGGCTATCATCACCGCGACGTCCTGTTCGGCGACGCCGCCCTCGCCCAGGTGCCGATCGAGCACCTCCTCTCCGACGCCTGGAAGGCCGCCGCCCACGGGGCGATCGACATGGGCCGGGCCCGCGAGCCGGAGATCTATCCCGAGATCAGGCAGGAGATCGCCGAGGGCCGCGCCCACAAGGACACGGTCTATCTCTGCGTGGTCGATCGGGACGGCAACGCCCTGTCGCTGATCAACTCGATCTTCCAGGGCTTCGGCTCCGGCATCCTGGCACCCGAGAGCGGCGTCCTGCTGCACAATCGCGGCCTGTCGTTCCGCACGGAGGGCGGCCACCCGAACAGCGTCGGGCCCGGCAAGCGGCCGATGCACACGATCATCCCCGGCATGCTGATGAAGGACGGGCAGGCGGTCGCGCCGTTCGGCGTCATGGGCGGCCACTATCAGGCCATGGGCCATGTCGAGCTGCTCTCCGGGCTCATCGACCGGGGCCTCGACGTGCAGGAGGCGCTCGATGCCCCGCGCAGCTTCGCCTATGGCGGGACCCTGGAGGTCGAGGGCGGGATCTCCGACGCGGTGATGGCGGGGCTGATCGAGCGCGGCCACCCGGCGATCCGGGCGCCGCTGCCGCTCGGCGGCGGCCAGATCATCTGGATCGACCGCAAGGCCGGCACGCTGGCGGCCGGCTCGGACCCGCGCAAGGACGGGGCGGCGCTGGGGTATTGAGGGGCTTGGCCGGTGGGATGCTCAAGGCCTTCCCACCCACCGCCCTCATCCTGAGGTGCCCGCGTCAGCGGGCCTCGAAGGAGAGCTCCCGCAATCGCAACGGTATCCGGAGACCTCCTTCGAGGCCTCCGCTACGCTCCGGCACCTCAGGATGAGGTGATCGGATTGGACGCCCCGGGGACCGGAACGACAATCGTTCGGATCCCCGGAGGTTCGGATCAGTCGATATCCTCGACCGCCTCACCACCGCCGTAGACCCGCTGGGCGAGCGAGGCCTCCATGAACGGATCGAGATCGCCGTCGAGCACCTCGTCCGGATCGGTGGACTGGGTGCCGGTGCGCAGGTCCTTCACCAGCTGGTACGGCTGCAGCACGTAGGACCGGATCTGGTGACCCCAGCCGATATCGGTCTTGGACGCGGCCTCGGCGTTGGCCTTCTCTTCGCGCTTCTTCAGCTCCGCCTCGTAGAGGCGGGCGCGCAGCATGTTCCAGGCGGTCGCCCGGTTTTTGTGCTGCGAGCGCTCCTGCTGGCACGCCACCACGATCCCGGTGGGGTTGTGGGTGATGCGCACCGCCGAGTCGGTGGTGTTCACGTGCTGGCCACCGGCGCCCGACGACCGATAGGTGTCGATCCGGCAGTCGGATTCCTTGATCTCGATCTCGATCCGGTCGTCGATCACCGGATAGACCCAGACGCTGGCGAAGCTGGTGTGCCGCCGGGCGCTGGAATCGTAGGGCGAGATCCGCACCAGACGGTGCACGCCGGACTCGGTCTTGAGCCAGCCATAGGCGTTGTGGCCCTTGATCAGGAGCGTGGCGCCCTTGATCCCGGCCTCTTCGCCGTCGGTCATCTCGACGACCTCGACCTTGTACTTCCGACGCTCGGCCCAGCGGGCATACATGCGCTGAAGCATGTTGGCCCAGTCCTGGCTCTCAGTGCCGCCGGCCCCGGCATGGACCTCGAGATAGGTGTCGAATCCGTCGGCCTCGCCGGACAGCAGGGTCTCGACCTGCCGGCTCGCGGCCTCCTTCTCGACGGCCAGGATCGCCGCCTCGCCCTCGCGGATCGAGGATTCGTCACCCTCCATCTCGCCGAGTTCGATCAGCGTGGCGCCGTCCTCGAGATCGCGCTCGAGCTTCTTGATCGCCGTGACGGCCTCGTCGAGCTGCTGGCGCTCGCGCATGACCTTCTGGGCGGCCTCGGCATCGTTCCAGAGGTCGGGGTTCTCGGAAGCCGCGTTCAGCTCCGCGAGGCGTTTATCGACTGTATCCCAGTCAAAGATGCCTCCTCAGCAGCCCTATAGACTGCTTGGCGGCATCCGAGGCTTGCTCGATCTCGGCGCGCATCTGGTTTTTCGGGAATGGGGTTTGGGGAAAGAATGGAGGCTCGTCGGGTCGGGGTGATAGCCCCCGGGACCCGGCCTGTAAACGCTTCCGCGTCGCGTCGCATGCCGCCCGTGCGGCGCCCGACCGCAGGGAAGGAGGCGAGCCGGCAAGCCTCGGGCGCGTTGTCGGGCACGAACGACAGGGCCCAGGAGGCAAGCGGATGGCGGACGACGATCACGCGGCGACGTGGGCGGACTTCAACGAGGCCGTCAACATGACGCCCGCGGCGCTGAAGAAGCACCTCGACAGCGAGGCCAGCAAGGAGGTCGGCCAGAAGAAGGGCGGCGGCGAGTCCACCGGCCACGCGATGGGCCGGCGCATCCTGGCGATCAAGGATACGAAGAAGGCGGACCTGACGGACGACGATTACGCCGCCATGCGCAAGGTGGTGGGCTACGTCCACCGCCATCTCAAGCAGGGCGGAGAGGCCCGGAAGGACCCCGACTCACCGTGGCGGTTGTCGCTGATGAATTGGGGCCACGATCCGCACAAGGATTGAGGCTCCGGAACGCCCGGCGGCTCAGTAGCGCGGCGGCACGATGTAGGACGGAGCGATCACGTACTCCTTCGGCCGCTTGCGCGCGCCGAACCGGCCCTCGGTGATCTGGTCGTTGTAATAGTCGAAGCCCGTATAGCCGAAACCGCCGCCGTTCATCACCTCGGCGACCGGGACCGCGGGCTGCGCGAGATCGGGACGGCCCGGCGGCACCACCACCTGGCAGCACCCCTCGGTCTCGAGAACGGTGGGCCCGTTCGGCGCGGTGAACACGAAGGCGCGGGGCTGGTACGGCGCGGGCGGGTAAGCGACGTCGGAGGCCGAGGCGCCCTGCCCCGCCAGGAGGGCGAGCAGTCCGGCGGCGATCAGGGTCTTGGTGCTCACGCGATGCTCCGTCAGGGGGCCGGCCGGTCCGGCATCTGGCCTACAGTCTAGCTGATCGCGGGCGGCTTGTCCGGCCCATCCGAATCGACCGGTTACCGAAATGCCGGCGCGGATCAGCCGCGTGCGCGCAGGACCACCTGCGGGCTCGCCGGCACGGGCCGGCAATCCGTCGTGAAGGCGTTGACCGGCAACGGCTTCGAGTCGCACGCATACACGTCCGCCGGGCCGGGCGCGGGGATCGGATCCCGGGCGATGATCGGGTTCGGCGCACAGGCCGAGGCCGCGGCGGCGAGCAGCAGGGCGGCGATCAGGTTCAGGCGGCGCATGCGACACTCGGGACGCGGGAGGACCCCCGCACCTGACCCTGGCCATCGCGATCCGTCCTGACAAGCGCCGGCGCGGGGCGTCGGCGCCTTTGGCGGAGCCTGTCGCCCCGCGGCAACAATCCGCGCGGGGTCGGCTAGCCGGCCCGGACCATCGGCACGACGTTGTGCAGGGTCTTGTCGGTGCCGTCGAAGAACCGGCGGATGTTGCGCGCGGCCTGCCGGATGCGCTGCTCGTTCTCGACCAGCGCGATGCGGACATACTCGTCGCCGAATTCGCCGAATCCGATGCCGGGCGCCACCGCGACATCCGACTTCTCCAGCAGCAGCTTGGAGAATTCGAGGCTGCCCATCTCCCGGTAGCGCTCCGGGATCGGAACCCACGCGAACATCGAGGAGGCGGGCGACGGGATGGTCCAGCCGGCCTTGCCGAAGGATTCCACCAGCGCGTCGCGGCGCTTCCTGTAGATGCTGCGCATCTCGTGGATGCAGTCGTCCGGCCCGTTGAGGGCGGCGGTCGCGGCGACCTGGATCGGCGTGAAGGCGCCGTAATCGAGGTAGGACTTCACCCGGGTGAGCGCCGCGAGCAGGCGCTCGTTGCCCACCGCGAAGCCCATGCGCCAGCCGGCCATCGAGTAGGTCTTCGACAGCGAGGTGAACTCCACCGTGCAGTCGATGGCACCGGGCACCTGCAGGACCGAGGGCGGCGGGTTGTCGTCGAAATAGACCTCCGCGTAGGCGAGGTCCGACAGCAGGATCAGCTCGTGCTGCTTCGCGAAGGCCACGAGATCCCGGTAGAAGTCGAGGCTCGCCACGTAGGCGGTCGGGTTCGACGGGTAGCAGACGACCAGGGCGACCGGCTTCGGGATCGAGTGGCGCATGGCCCGCTCGAGGGCCGGGAACATCGCCGGGGTCGGCTCGGCCGGCACGGAGCGGATGACGCCGCCGGCCATCAGGAAGCCGAAGGCGTGGATCGGGTAGCTCGGGTTTGGCACCAGCACGACGTCGCCCGGGGCGGTGATCGCCTGAGCCATGTTGGCGAAGCCCTCCTTGGAGCCCAGCGTCGCCACCACCTGCGTGTCGGGGTTGAGGGTCACGCCAAACCGGCGCTGGTAGTAACCGGCCTGGGCCTTGCGCAGGCCCGCGATGCCCTTCGAGGCCGAGTAGCGGTCGGTGCGGGGCCGCCCGGCCGTCTCGCACAGCTTGGCGATCACGTGCTTGGGGGCGTCGAGGTCGGGATTGCCCATCCCGAGATCGATGATGTCGGCGCCCTGCGCGCGGGCGGCGGCCTTGATCCGGTTGACCTGCTCGAAGACGTAGGGCGGCAGTCGCTTGATGCGGTGGAAGTCGGTCATGGGCGTGTCCATCGGCGCGTCCCGAATCTGGCGTCTTTCGTCTGGGCCGGTCGCGCGAACCCCATGCTCTAGCAGAGTTGCGGGCCGCCGCCGACCCACAAATCGGTGCTCAAATCGGTGCTATTGCGGCGGCGCCGGGGCCGGCTTGATGGTGGCCGCAGCGCCCTGCCCGGCGCTCGCCGCCGCCCGGCCGCGGACCTCGTTGCGGCCGCGGGCGCTCTCCAGCTCCGCCTCCAGGGCCTTCTGGCCGGTGACCGACTTGGCCCGGACCGGGCGCTTCGGCGCGTCGACGCCCACCGGCATGAAGTCGGGCTGCGCCTTGCTGCGGGATTCCGCGACGAAATCCGGCGCGGCGACGGTCCGCGGCCCGTAGCCTGCATCGGAGGCCAGCGAGCGGACGACGTCGCCCGAGCAGGCCCCGAGCAGGCTGACCAGCAGCCCGAGGCCGGCCGTGCGGATCAGCGGCACGCTGCGGGACATGCGGGCGACAGGGTTCAAAATGGCACGATCCATCGTCACATGGGTTTGAAAAGAACGGCCGGATGTTTCGGCGACGTCCGCAACCGGGGTGGCGAAAGCTCTGGCTCGCTCCTTATTTTGTCGGAAACGAGGCCCGCGCGATCGGGTCGACAGACGAAACACAGGGAGGCACGTTTGACGAGTCCGCAGGCGCCGGATCGGACCGCCCCTCCGAAGTCGGTCTCGAACGGCGCGATGCCGGACGGCATGGCTGCTCCGATGCCGGATTTCGAGGCGCTGTCCCGCAATGCCGGACAGTTCGTCGAGGCGATGGGGCGCAATATCGCCCGCGCCCTCGGGCCCGAGGGACAGGGAGGCGCCCCCGGAAGCGAGATGAACGAGGCCGCCAAGGTCCTCGGACAGGTGGCCGAGACCTGGCTCGCCGACCCGAAGCGGAGCGCCGAGGCCCAGGCCCGCCTGTCGCAGGCCTTCCTGTCGCTCTGGGGCTCGACCTACCTGCGCCTGCAGGGCCAGCCCGCCGACCCGGTGGTTCTTCCGGAGCCCCGGGACGCGCGCTTCGCCCATGCCGAGTGGTCGACCAACCCGTATTTCGACTTCATCAAGCAGGCCTACCTGCTCGCCGCCCGCTGGGCCGAAAGCCTCGTGGACGAGGCCGAGGGGCTCGATGCGCACACGCGCCACAAGGCGCAATTCTACCTGCGCCAGCTCACCAGCATGCTCTCGCCGTCGAACTTCCTGCCGACCAACCCGGAGCTGATCCGCCATACCCTCCAGGAGAACGGCGCCAACCTCGTCCGCGGCCTGAAGATGTACGAGGAGGATCTACAGGCGGGCGGCGGACATCTGCGCGTGCGCCAGACCGACCCGAGCGGGTTCGAGGTCGGGCGCAACATGGCGGTCACCCCCGGCGAGGTAGTGTTCCGCAACGATCTGATCGAGCTGATCCAGTACGCGCCCGCCACCGAGACCGTGCTGCGGCGCCCGTTCCTGATGGTTCCGCCCTGGATCAACAAGTTCTACATCCTCGACCTCAATCCCCAGAAGAGCTTCCTGAAGTGGATGGTCGACCAGGGCCTGACGGTCTTCTGCATCTCGTGGGTGAATCCGGATTCCCGGCATGCCGACAAGGACTTCGAGTCCTACATGCGCGAGGGGATCGAGGCGGCCATCGACGCGATCGGGGTCGCCACCGGGGAGACCGAGGTCACGGCGGCCGGCTACTGCGTCGGCGGGACGCTGCTCGCCGTGACGCTGGCCATGCAGGCCGCCACCGGAAACCGGCGGATCAAGAGCGCGACGCTGCTCACCACGCAGGTCGACTTCACCCATGCCGGCGACCTGAAGGTCTTCGCCGACGAGGAGCAGATCCGGCAGGTCGAGGCCCGGATGGCCGAGCAGGGCTACCTGGAGGGCGCCCGGATGGCGAACGCCTTCAACATGCTCCGGCCGAACGACCTGATCTGGCCCTACATCGTCAACAACTACATCAAGGGCAAATCGCCCTCGGCTTTCGACCTGCTGTACTGGAATTCCGACGCCACGCGGATGCCAGCGGCCAATCATTCCTTCTATCTGCGCAACTGCTACCTCGACAACACGCTGGCGCAGGGACGGATGGTGCTCGGCAACGTCCGCCTCGACCTCAAGAAGGTGCAGGTCCCGATCTTCAACCTCGCAACCCGGGAGGATCATATCGCGCCGGCCCTCTCGGTCTTCGAGGGCTCGAAGGTGTTCGGCGGCAAGGTCGATTTCGTGCTGGCGGGATCGGGCCATATCGCCGGCGTGATCAACCCCCCGTCCAAGCCGAAATACGGCTACTGGACCGGCGGCCCGGTCAAGGGGACGCTGGAGGACTGGATCAGCGCCGCGGTCGAGACCAAGGGCTCGTGGTGGCCGTACTGGTTCCAGTGGATCGAGGCGCAGGCGCCGGAGCGGGTGCCGGCCCGGAAACCCGGCGGGGATGCGCTCCAATCCCTCGGCCCGGCGCCGGGGACCTACGTGCGCATGCGGGCCTGAGGCGCGCCATCCGCGGCGAACCGGAGCGGGGCACCGCCCGTCGCGGATCGCCCGGGGGAGCCGGGCGCCCCGCGCAGGCGCATCACCATTTCCGCACGAGGGGCGCGGGGGCGGGGGCGGGCGGCGCGCCGAACACGTAGCGGAAGCCCACCGAGACGATGTCGGCGCTGGAATCCACCACCCCCGCGAAGGCGATGTTGCCGACGTTGTAGTCGCGGCCGAGGCCCGCCAGGATCCGCGACCGGTCCAGGAAGAAGTGCGAATAGGCGAGGTTCAGCGTCAGCTGCCGGCTCCAGCGGTAGCTGGCGCCCACCGAGGCGATGTAGCGATCCCCGTCCGGCAGCCGCACCGAACGGTTCCGGAAGTCGATCGGCGAGGTCTCGTAGGCGAAGCCCGTGCGCAGCGTCAGGTTCGGCGAGGCGTCGTACTCGGCGCCGATCGCGTAGGTGAACCCGTCCTTGTAGTTGAGCGGCAGGGTGTTCACCGGCAGGCCGAGGGTCTTCGACACGATCCCGATGGTCCCGAGCCTCGACCAGTTGTCCCACTCGAAGCCGAGGTTCACCCGCGCCACCGGCGAGACCGCCTGGGTCAGGCCGACGCTCAGCTTGTCGGGGGTGTTCAGCCTCGCCCGGACCTGGCCGGCGAGCGGGGCCAGGGCGAGCAGCGGCACGCCGATCGAGCCGTCGATGTCGTGGTGCACCGAGGAGCGGTAGCCGATGCCCAGCACGGTCCCGTCGCGGGGCGTCAGCGTGGCGCCCGCGGTGAAGCCCACCCCCCAGGATTCCCCCTTGAGGAAGGAGCTCGGATAGGCGGTCGGCAGGAGGCCCGGGACCGGCAGCGCCTGCCGCAGGGTCAGGCGGAAATACTCGATGTTCGGCCCGGCCGCGATCGACAGCCATTCGTTGACCTTGAAGCCGATCACCGGGTTGATCGCCAGGGAGAAGATCCGCGACGAGCGTCCGTAGACCTCCCCGGCCCAGACCTGGTTGGGCTTGGTCACGAGCCCGAAGGGCGCGCCGGTCGAGAGGCCGAGCCACAGGCGGTCGTTCAGCTGGTACGAGGTCGCGCCCGCCGGCACGAGGGCGCCCTGACCGAGCTCGCCCGAGCCGCCCAGCCGCGCGAAGCCCGGATTGCTGCCCGGCGCCGGGCGGATCTCCGAGGACAGGCCGATATAGGTGAAGTTCTGCTCCGCGACGAAGCCCGGGTTCATCGTGATGGTCGCGGGGTTCCAGAACATCGACGACACGCCGCCCGATCCCGAGGCCGCACCCGCAAACGCCAGCCCCTGCGCCTGCGTGCTCTGCTCCCGCAGACCGAACGCCCCAGCCTGAACCTGCCCGGCACCGAGGATCATTGCCGTCGCCGCCAGCATTGCAGCGCGCACCGTTCCGCCCATCTCGTCCCCCAAGCGTTGTCGTTCTGGCGGGCGCCGAGGATTGTTAGAGCTTCATCAGGTGGCACCCTTTCGGGCATGGTGCCGGTTGCGGGGACTGAACCGCAATGACCAGGACGGCCTCAGGAGGCGAAAAGAAGATCCGTAGAGGCATCAGGATGCATTGTCTCATCGGGGCCGATGCCCGGCGAAGACCTGTTTTCGATAATTACGCACCCAACTTTTCCTCTTGCGCCGTGCCCTGAACAATAGATCCACTATCATCAGACCATGAACTTTTTTGCAGGCCTGTTGCTTGGCTGCGACACCCGGCGGGGCGCTGCGTGCGGACCGCCGGCCTTGCACCCGGGTCGAGGCCCGGCCATGGTCCCGGCGTCCGGCGCAGACCGGCACAGGGAAGGATGAGGAGTGCGGCCATGAAGCTCTTCCGGCACGGCCCGAGCGGCGACGAGAAGCCCGGCCTCGTGGATGCGAAAGGCGGCCTGCGCGACCTCTCGGGCATCGTGCGGGACATCGCCGGGCCGGCGCTGTCGCCCGATTCGCTGGCGCGCCTGCGCGCCCTCGATCCCGAGACCCTGCCGAATCTGCCGCCGGACGTGCGCCTCGGCCCCTGCGTGGGCGGCACCCGCAACGTCGTGGCCATCGGCCTGAACTTCGCCGACCATGCCGCCGAGACCGGCTCGCCGATCCCGGCCGAGCCGATCATCTTCAACAAGGCGCCGTCCAGCCTGTGCGGGCCGAACGACACGGTGATCATCCCCAAGGGGTCGCACAGCACCGACTGGGAGGTCGAACTCGCCGTGGTGATCGGGCGGCGCGCCAGCTACGTCCACGCCAACGAGGCGCTGAGCTACGTGGCGGGGGCCTGCATCTGCAACGACGTCTCCGAGCGCGAATGGCAGATGAACCGCGGTCCGACCTGGACCAAGGGCAAGAGCGCACCGACCTTCGGGCCGCTGGGCCCCTGGCTGGTGACGCTGGACGAGATTCCCGACCTGAAGAACCTCGCCATGAGCCTCGACGTGAACGGCGAGCGCCGTCAGACCGGCTCCACCGCCACGATGATCTTCGACGTTCCCCAGCTCGTCGCCTACACGTCGCACTTCATGCTGCTGGAGCCGGGCGACGTGATCACCACCGGCACCCCGCCGGGCGTCGGGCTCGGCATGAAGCCGCCGCGCTACCTCAAGGCCGGGGACGAGATGGTCCTGCGGATCGACCGGCTCGGCGAGCAGCGTCAGCAGGTCATCGCCTTCGACGACTGGACCGCCAAGGTCTCCGCCGGCGAGCCGACGGACTGACTGGCCGCGCCGCCGCCCGCATCCGGGCGGTGGTGCCGGTTCCAGGAACAGACACCGGTATCGGTGATCGTCCCGCGCTTCGGCCGGACAAGACTGCGACATCGGATTGTCCGCAGGCCCGCGCGCAGGGTCGGAACCCGAGCCGCCGACGCGCAAGGCGATCGAGATCCGGGCCGACACCGTCAAGCAGGCGGTGCGGGACGAGCCCGACCGGATCCGGTGGATCGCGGCGCAGCCCAATCGCCTCGCGCGCCTGGTCGGGGCCAGCGGCCGGATCCTTGGGGCCTCCGATCAGACTGGATCGCTGACCGGGCGGGCGTCCTGCCAGCCGGACGGTCTCACGAGCGGCGTCGAGCGGGACCGGCACGGGCACGGCCCTCCCCCGGATACCGGGCCGCGAGACGTCGCGCGGCCTCGGTTGGCACGGCCTCGAAGTCCAGACCGATCCGTCCGCGGGGAGTTCGGGCGCCCGGCCCGCTTGATTTCTGTCCGCCGATCCGGCTCAAACACCGGATGAGCGCGACTTCCCTTCCCGGTTCCCCGCAGCCCGACCTCGGCGACATCCGCCACGACTGGAGCGTCGCGGAGATCCGCGCGATCCACGACCTGCCGCTGATGGACCTCGTGTTCCGGGCGGCGCAGGTCCACCGCCGGCACAATGACCCGGCCGACATCCAGCGGGCGTCGCTCCTGTCCATCAAGACCGGCGGCTGCCCGGAGGATTGCGCCTATTGCCCGCAATCGGCCCACCACAAGGGCGCAGGCGTCGCCCGCGAGCGGCTGATGCCGGTGGAGACCGTGCTGGCCGAGGCCGCCGCCGCCAAGGCCGCGGGGGCCCAGCGCTTCTGCATGGGCGCCGCGTGGCGCCAGCCCAAGGACGGGCCCGAGTTCGACGCGGTTCTCGCCATGGTGCGTGGCGTGCGCGGCCTCGGCATGGAAGCCTGCGTGACGCTCGGCATGCTCACGCCCTCCCAGGCCGGACGGCTCGCCGAGGCCGGGCTGACCTCCTACAACCACAACCTCGACACCGGCCCGGATTTCTACGAGGACATCATCTCCACCCGGACCTACGACGAACGCCTGCAGACCCTCGCGAATGTCCGCGAGGCCGGGATCGGCGTGTGCTGCGGCGGCATCGTCGGGATGGGCGAGGGCGTCACCGACCGCGCCGCGATGCTCCAGGTGCTGTCCAACCACGCCCCCCATCCCGAGAGCGTGCCGATCAACGCCCTGGTGGCGGTGCCCGGTACTCCGCTGGAGGACCAGCCGGCGGTCGATCCGTTCGATCTCGTGCGCATGTGCGCCACGGCGCGGATCGTGATGCCGCGATCCCGGGTCCGTCTCAGCGCCGGCCGCAAGAGCCTCACCCGTGAGGCGCAGGTGCTGTGCTTCCTGGCGGGCGCGAACTCGATCTTCTACGGCGAGCGGCTGCTTACCACCGCCAATAACGGGCAGGACGACGACGCGGCCCTGCTGGCCGACCTCGGCATCCGGGTCGGCGAACCGGTCCGGGCCGCGGCGGAATAGGCCCACGGACGCCTTTCCGCTCGCGCCTTGCCGCTGGGACCTTGCCGCGCGCGCTGATGGGGTGGTGACGGCCGCCGCCCACGGCCGATCTCGTCAGCCCTCCGGCAGGACGATCCGGAAGCGCGCGCCGCTCAGCCCCTCGGCCTCGGAGGCATCGAGGGTGAGCGTGCCGCCGTTGATCCCGATCAGCTCGGCGGCGATCGGCAGGCCGAGCCCCGTGCCGCCGGAGCGCATGGAGCCCTGGAACGGCGCGAACAGGTTCTCCCGGGCGCGCGCCGGCAGGCCGGGGCCGTTGTCGGCGACCAGGATCGTGATCCGGCCCGGCGCCCCGCGGGAGGCCACGACGCGGACCGCAGCCTCCGGCACGGCGGCCCCGTCGAGCGCCTGCACGGCGTTGCGGACGAGGTTGGCCAGCGCCCGCGCCAGTTGCTCCGGGTCGGCCTGCACGCTCAGGTCGGCCGCCGCGACCTCCACGGAGACCGGATGCGCCGCCAGCGCGGCGAGATCCGGAAGCTCCGCGAAGATGGGCGCCAGCGGCGTGCTGGCCAGGAGCGGCGTCCGCTCGGAGACGCGCCCGTAAGCGAGCGTCGCCTCGCAGAAGCGGATCGCCCGGGCCAGCGTCCCCACGAGGCGCGGGGCCACACGCTGAACGGTCGGATCCTCGGTACCCTCCAGGCGATCGCCGAGAAGCTGCGCGCCGGTCAGCAGGTTGCGCAGCTCGTGGCTGATCTTGCTGACGGCGAGCCCGAGTTCGGCGAGCCGCCGCTTCTGGCGGAGCTGGTCGGCGAGGCTGCGCTGCATCCGCCCGAGCGCCCGCTCGGCCTGGCCGATCTCGTCGCTGCGGCGGGACGGGGCGATGATCCGCCCCGCATCCTCCGGATCGTCCGCGAAGACCGTGATGCTCGTGGCGAGCCGCCGAACCGGCCGCACGATGAGCACCTGCAGCACCACGAAGACGAGGCCCGCCGCGGCGGCCGCGATGATCAGCGAGGAGACCAGCAGGCGCAGGGCATAGTCGATCATGGCGGTGCGCAGCGGCGCCTCGTCGAGGAGGATCTCGACCCGGTCGAAGCCGATTCCCCCCTCCCCGATCACGCGGATCGGCTCGCGGACCGGCGCCACAAGGGTGCGCCACGCCCCCCGGATCGCCGACAGCGCTGTGACGTCGCGCAGATCGACGATGTCGGCGACCTGCTCGGGCATGGGCTCGATGGCGAGCAGGCGCTGGGCGCCACCGCCGCGAACCGCGATCGCCCGGGCATTCACCCCGGCCAGGAGCCGGCTCTCCAGCGCCTCGGAGACCGGCTCCCCGGTCCGGCCGTCGAGGACCAGGGCGGCGACCTGCGCGGCCGCCAGGCGGTCCGACATCCACTCGACCCGGTAATTGGCCACCGCCGGCACATAGGTCAGCACCTCGGCCACCACCACGAACGCGACGGTGACGAGGAACAGCCGCCCCGACAGGCCGAGGCGGGCCGTGCGCCGCTCCGGCAGATCGCGGCTCGGGGCGGACGCCGGCATCGCCGGTGCCGCGGCCTCATCGGACTCGACGGACACGCCGGTCACGCTCCGCGCGGGCATCGCGGATTCGGATCGGCGGAGGGCGGATTGAGAAAGCTCGAGCCGGGTCCGGCCTTCGCGGGATACATGTTCGCAAGCCACAGATTCGCAGGCGGCAATACAGGCTCTCGGCAGTGAGCACTATACGATATCCACCCGCAGGCGGTTGCATGTGCCCTCAGACACGGAAAAACACAGCCGGCGGAGGATTGCGTATCCCGGGCGTCGCTCTCAGCCGCGTCTGGCGCGCCGGCTCAGCAGCACGCTGACCAGGGCGAAGACGGCTAGCATCGCGAGGCCCGCCACCATCTTGGGCGTGACGAGGGCCCGCAGGGTCAGGGCGTCGTCGCAGCCGCCCGCCCCCGCCGCCAGGCAGGCCGCCTTGGCGGCTTCGTGGGCGGCGACGACGTCCTCGATGCCCGCTCCCGTGGTGGCGTACACGACGGCGCCGGGCAGCAGCCCCAGGAAGGTCGCGAGGACGAAGACCCGCATTTTCACCCCGAAGGCGGCGGGGGCGAGGTTGGTCACCCAGAACGGGAACAGGGGGAGGAGGCGCAGGACCGCGATATAGCCGAAGGCATCGCGCCGGAAGCCTTCGGCCAGCCCGGCGAGGCGCGTGCCGCCGATCCGCCGGAGCAGGTCGGCCCCCGGCCCCCGGCCGATGGCGAACACGAGGGCGGCGCCCGTGGTGGCCGCGCAGACCGCGGTGAGCGCGCCCGGCACGATGCCGAACAGGAAGCCGCAGACCATCGTCAGGATCAGCGTGGCCGGCACCGACACGACCACGGCCCCGACATAGAGGCAGTAGGCCGCGACCAAGGCGCGGAGATAGCCGGCCTCGACGAAGCCGCGCAGCCAGATCCGCGAGGCGAGGAGTCGGTCGAGGCTCAGGAGCTGGGCGGCGCCGGAGACCACGACGATCGCCGACACCGTCAGGAGCAGCACCAGCGGGAGCCAGCGCCGCAGCCGCTTCCAGCGTCCATCACGCCGCTCTTCGCCGACGGGCGCGTTCCCGGTCTCGATCACCCGGGCTTGCGCATCCGCAGGATCTTGAAGAACCCGCCCGGGAAGGTCGGCTTTAATCCCAGGACCTCGACGCCGTTGCGCCGGGCCCAGGCCTCGATCCGCGTCGCCTTGAAGTCCGACGACCAGCCGATCTTGGTGCAGAGCGGGGCCACGATCTCCTCGACCCGGGCGACCGGGCCGTCGCTCTGGCCGAAATGGTTGGCGAGCACGATGCCGCCGCCCGGCCGCACCACCCGCAGGAACTCGGACATCGCGGCCTCGGGATCCGGCACCAGGGTGATGAGGAACTGCGCCACCACGGCGTCGAAGCTCGCATCGGCGTAGCCCAGGTGGCAGACATCCATCACCTGCAGCCCCTTCACGTGGGACAGGTTCCGGCGCCGGACCTTGGCACGGGCGCGCTTGAGCATGTCCTCGGAGAGGTCGACGCCGCAGACGAAGCTCGATGTCGGATAGTAGCCCAGCGCCAGCCCGGTGCCGACGCCGGCCTCTAGGATCCGCGGCCCGTGCTCGGCCGCCGCCTCGACGGCGGCGCGGGCCGCGGGCTCGGTGAGCTTGTCGTAGACCACGTCATAGACGGGGGCCCAGCGGGCATAGGCCTTGCGCATCAGGGCCGTGCTCGGCCCGGCCATCTGCGGCTCGCTCAGCATCGTTCGAAGGTTCCAGAGGTTGAGATCAGGCGGCCTCGCGGGGCCGGGCCGACAACGCGTCGACACGCCGGATGGTGCCGCCACCCAGGACCCGGGCCCGGGGCCCGTCATCCGCGTAGATCGCGCAGGCCTGGCCCGGCGACACGCCGTCCTCGGGCTCGGTGAGAACGATCTCGGCCGTGCCGTCCGGCCCGACCGTGAGTGTCGCCGGGCGCGGCGGCCGGGTCGAGCGCACGCGCACCGCCACCGGCAGGTCGCGCACGGCCTCGGCCGGGCCCTCGCCGAGCCAGTTCAGGTCCGAGAGGCGGATCCGGGTCGTGGCCAGGGCTGTGCGTGGTCCGACCACCACCCGGGCCGCATCCGGCTCCAGGCGCACCACGTAGAGCGGTTCCGGCCCGGACAGGCCGAGGCCCTTCCGCTGCCCCACCGTGTAGTGGACGATGCCGTCGTGCCGGCCGAGGACGTGGCCGGCGAGGTCGACGATCTCGCCGGGCCGCGCCGCATCGGGGCGCAGGCGGGCGATCACGTCGCTGTAGCGGCCCTGCGGCACGAAGCAGATGTCCTGGCTGTCCGGCTTCTCGGCGAGCGACAGGCCGAGATCCTTCGCGAGCGCGCGGGTCTCGGTCTTCTCCAGCTCGCCCAGGGGAAAGCGCAGGAATGCCAGCTGCTCCGCCGTGGTGGCGTAGAGGAAGTAGCTCTGGTCCCGGGCCGGATCGAGGGCGCGGTGGAGCGCCCGGCCGCCGCCCGGCAGCGCCCGGCTCGCCACGTAATGGCCGGTGGCCAGCGCATCGGCGTTCAGGTCCCGGGCGAGGCCCAGCAGATCGCGGAACTTCACCGTGCGGTTGCACTCGACGCAGGGGATCGGCGTCTCGCCCGCGAGGTAGCTCTCGGCGAACTTTTCGATGACCGCGTCGCGGAAGCGGTCCTCGTAGTCGAGGACGTAATGCGGGATGCCGAGATGCTCCGCCGCAGCCCGTGCATCGTTGATGTCCTGGCCGGCGCAGCAGGCGCCCTTGCGGTGGCTCGCCGCGCCGTGGTCGTAGAGCTGGAGCGTCACGCCGACCACGTCGAAGCCCTGCCGCTTCAGCAGGCCAGCGACCACGGAGGAATCGACGCCGCCCGACATGGCGACGACGACGCGCGTCTCGTGGGGGGCTTTGGGAAGATCGAGGGCGTTCATCGCGAGGGTCCGCAGCCGCCGGCCCGGAAGCTTCCTGGCTGCACGGGCCGTCTATAGCGGGACTTCGCCCGGCTTTCCAGGGCGGCCAGCGCCGACACCCGGCAGATCCTGCCGATCGGGCGGCAGGTTCGATCAGGGCCGCGCCGCGCGCCGCGGAAGAGCACTATATTTTTCAGTCTCTTAGCGGGCCACCCCGGTGGCGCACAGCTTGCTGCGGGCGGCCCAGAGGAGTCCGGTATGGCGAGCGGTGCGGCGGATCGTTTGGATGTCACCACCTGGATTCCGTCCGCGCGGAGTGCGTCTGCCCCGCGGTCGGGCTGGGAGGCGGCGGGCGTGGCCGCCCGGGCCGGGGATTCGACGCAGGATCGCTTCGGCGCCGCCCTGACCGCCGCCCAGGCCCGCGACGACGCGGCGGAGACGCGCCCGCACGGCCGACCTGCGCGACCTCGCCGCGTCGGCCCGCACCCGACAGGCCGATCAGCGCGATCAGGCCCAGGCCGCCCGGGCGGCCGGCGACCGTGCGCAGGATTCGGCGCGACAGGCCGAGGCCCGCGCCGCGGACCGGACGGCCGACCGCGCCCGACAGGCGGAGGCGACGGCTCCGGCGGGGCGTACCGGCAAGGCCGACGCACCGCGCGCTGCCGCAGACTCACGCCCGGAAGCGCGGATGCCGGCCGCGGCGCGCGACACACAGACGGGCCAGGCGAAACCCGCCGCACGACAGGGCTCCGAGGCTGCCACGACCTCATCGGATCGCGCCTCCGCCACAGGCGACACGGCGGCTCCCGAGGCGGCGCAGGCCGAGACGACGGTGCAGGCTGAGACGACGGCGCCGCAGACGACGCCGCAGACGGCCGAGCCCGCCGCCCCGCCCGCCGGTTCGGACCCTGCCGCCTCGCTGCTGGCCCTCATCGCCGCGCTGACCGAGGGCGGCGCGGCGACCGGAACGGTCAAGACCGAGGCGCCCGCGGGCACCGGCGCGGCGACCGCGCAGGACGGCGGGACAGCGCTCCTCGGAACGGGCGCAGCCGTGGGCGCTCCCGGCAGCGGCGGGCCGGTCGGCAGCCCCGCGGGTGATGCCGTATCGGGCATCGCCGGCATCCCCTCCGGGGCGAAGGCGGCAGGCGCGGGCAACGAGCCGGGCTCGGTGGGGAAGAGCACCGTCCCGGTGGAGGGCCAGGCGGCCGGCGGCTCCGCGGTCGCGACATCGGACAAGGACGGCCAGGATTTCCTGACTGCCCTGGCCGATATGGGACAGGGCGCAGGTCCGCTCTCAGGCACGCCCCCGGCCCCGCAGGGCGGCCAGACGCCGCCGGTCCCGTCGAGCCCGGCCGTCGGCACGACGAAGGCCGCAGAGGGCACCGCTGCGCCGAACCAGACCGCCGCGCCGGTCCAGACCGATCCGCCCATCCCCATCGGCCAAGTGCCGATGACCATCGGCCTGCGCTCCCTGCGCGGATCGAACGAGTTCCAGATCCGGCTCGATCCGGCCGAACTCGGGCGCATCGACGTCAAGCTGGAGATCGACAAGGCGCATGGCCGGGTCATGACCCACCTCGTGGTCGACCGGCCCGAGACCCTGGCCCTGCTCCAGCGCGACGCCGGCCAGCTGCAACAGGCGCTGTCCCAGGCGGGATTCGACCCCTCGGGCGGCGGAATCAACCTGTCGCTGCGGGGCGACGGAAGCGCCCAGGGCGGCAGCGGCGGCCAGCAGGGGGATTCCCCCCGCAGCAACGGGGCGAACTGGTCCCAGGATCAGGCCGAGGCCTCCCAGGACATCGCCCCGATCCGCCTTCTGCGCGGCTACGGCGGCGTCGACATGAGAATCTAGGCGGCGCGCGCAAGCGCCCGCATCGCGAACCGACACAGACACAGCGCGCATCCAGGCCCGCGCCAGGGCGCAGCACCGGAGAGATCAGCATGACGAGCGGCATATCCAGCCTCACCAGCACGACGGCGACGAAGAGCGCGTCGTCGAGCAGCAGCAGCGGCAACTCCACCGAGATCGCCAGCAACTTCACGCAGTTCCTGACTCTGCTGACCACGCAGCTCAAGAATCAGAACCCCCTCGATCCGATGGACACCAATCAGTTCACCCAGCAGCTGGTCCAGTTCGCCGGCGTCGAGCAGCAGCTCAAATCGAACGACCGCCTCGACAGCATCCTGAGCGCGTCGCAATCGGCGAGTTCGGCCTCGGCCACGAGCTACATCGGCAAGACCGTGACGGCGGATGGAAGCGCGTCGCAGCTGTCCAAGGGCTCGGCCTCCTGGACACTGACGCCCGCCCGGGCCGCCTCCAAGGCGGTGATCTCGATCCTCGATTCCCAGAACAACGTCGTGGCCACGCAGAGCACGACGCTGACCGCCGGAAGCCAGGCCTACACGTGGAACGGCAAGACCTCCGCGGGCCTGACCGCGCCGGATGGGAACTATTCGATCAAGGTCTCGGCCACCGACGCCACCGGCGCCACCGTGGCGGTCGACACGAGCCTCACCGGCACCGTCGACGAGGTCGATCTCAGCGGGACGACACCGGTGCTGATCATCGGCTCCCAGAAAGTGCCGCTGTCCAGCGTGCAGACCATCGGGTTGTCCACAAGTGGCACTTAACGAATCACATCCGAGTGACTCGCTTCAACATCTCTTAAGCGGGCGCAAGTACCTTCAATGCTCGACAGGTCAGTCGAGTGTAGAGCGTATCATGACCGAACCGAGCCGCCCGAGAGTGAAGTACGTGATCGGGCCCGACGGCAGCCCCCTGACGATCGCGGATCTTCCGCCCCCGAGCACCCGTCGCTGGGTGATCCGGCGCAAGGCCGAGGTCGTGGCCGCGGTGCGCGGCGGCCTTCTCAGCCTGGAGGAGGCGTGCAAGCGCTACACGCTGACCACCGAGGAATTCCTCAGCTGGCAGTTCTCCATCGACCAGCACGGTCTCGCCGGCCTGCGGACGACGCGGATCCAGCATTACCGCCACTGATTATCCGACGCCTCTGTCGGGCGCCATCGTTCCGGGATGCTGCAGACGCCCCCGGAACCCCAACACGACCGAGGGTGCCGAAACCCGGCGCGTCGGCGGCTCTGGATGACGGGCTCCGCTTCGCAATCCTGGACTGACGCGATGGCCTCACTCCCGCAGCGACCACGTCGACGGCGCCGGTGGGGTGGATCGCCCGAATCCGAGAACCCACGAAGCCGCGTCCGGATTCCGGGCGCGGCTTCGTGCTGTTCCGGCGCCCGCCTTCGGAGCCCGGTTGCGCGGCATTAACGCCTCGCTAACCACGACCTGGGCAATTTCTGCCGAGCGGGCCGCCGGGGTCCGCCAGCGTTAGAGTGCAGCGAATCCTCCCGTGAAGCCGGTCCTCGATCTCGTCACGAAGTTCGGACCGGCCCGAATCGCCGCCATGGCGGCGGTGACGCTGACCCTCATCGGCTTCTTCGCGTTCATCATCCTGCGGGTCTCGCGCCCCGATATGGGCGTGCTGTTCTCCGACCTGTCGATGCAGGACTCGGCCTCCGTGGTCCGCGAGCTGGACAGCCGCGGAATCCGCTACGAGACCCGGGGCGATGCCGGGCAGACGATCCTGGCTCCCCGCCCCGACCTCGCCAAGCTGCGCATGGATCTGGCCGGCAAGGGGCTGCCGACCCAGGCCGGGGTCGGCTACGAGATCTTCGACAAGGGCGATGCGTTCTCGTCCACCAACTTCGTGCAGAACGTGAATCACCTGCGCGCCCTGGAGGGCGAGCTGGCCCGCTCGATCCGGGCGATCGGCCGGGTCCAGGCGGCCCGGGTCCACCTCGTCCTGCCGGAGCGCCGCCTGTTCGAGCGCGACCGGGAGAGCCCGAGCGCCGCCATCGTGCTGAAGCTGATGGGCGACCTCGACGCCGGGCAGGTTCGGGCGATCCGCCATCTCGTGGCCTCCGCGGTCGAAGGCCTCAAGCCCGACCGGGTCTCGATCGTCGACGAGCGCGGCCGGCTGCTGGCGGACGGCGCCCGGGACGCGGGGACCGACGTCGCCAGCGGCTTCGAGGACCGGCAGGCCGCCCTCGAACGGCGCCTGCGCGGCCAGATCGAGGACGTGGTCGCCGGGATCGTCGGCACCGGCCGGGCCCGCGTCCAGGTCAACGCCGAACTCGACCTCAACCGGATCGAAAGCCGCTCCGAGACCTTCGATCCCGAGAGCCGCGTCGTGCGCTCCGCCCAGACCCGCACCGAATCGGCGGTCACCGGCAATGCCGAGGGGCAGGTCAGCGTCGGCAACGAGCTGCCCGGCGCCAATGGCGGCGACAAGGCGCCCACGCCGAAGGACGCGACGAACAAGAACGAGGAGACCACGAACTACGAGATCTCCCGCGTGACGAAGACCGAGATCGCCGAGGGCGGCCGGATCAAGCGCCTGTCGGTCGCCGTCGTCCTCGACGGGGTGTACGCCACCGCGCCCGACGGAAAGCAGACCTACAGCCCGCGCACGCCCGCCGAGATCGAGCGGATCACCGCCCTGGTCCGCGGCGCGGTCGGCTTCGACAAGGCCCGCGGCGACCAGATCGAGGTGGTGAACCTGCGCTTCGCGGAGGCGCCGAGCGTGCCGCAATTCACCGAGCCCACGCTCATCCAGTCGCTGCTCGCCCCCACCAAGGAGGACGTGCTGCGGATGGCCGAACTCGCCGTCCTGGCGCTGCTCACCCTCATCGTCCTCCTCACGGTGGTCCGCCCCCTGGTGCGCCAGGTGCTCGCGCCGGTGCCTGAGGCGCCGGCTCTGGCCGCGGCCGGCATGGGCTTTCCCGGCGACGCCGTGGTTGCGGGTCCGAGCGGGACCGTGACGGTCATCGACCGCGACAATCCGACCGCGCGGCTGATGGAGTTCGCCAAGATCAACGGCCAGGTCCAGGCCGAGACGGTCCAGCGCGTGGTCGACATGGTCCGGGCGAGCCCGTCCGAGACCGTCGAGGTGCTGCGCACCTGGATCCAGGAAGAGTGAAGCGTAGGGCGTCGAGGGCAACACGATGGCGGCAGGTGCGGGACAGGGTTTGGCGAACACGCTGGCGACGGCGGGCGGCGATTCGTTCGCGGCGATGCCCGGTCCGCAGCGCGCCGCCGCGCTCCTGCTGATGCTCGGTGAGGAGGAAGGCGCGCCGATCTGGCAGGCGCTCGAAGAGGAGGAGATCAAGAAGGTCAGCGCCGCGATGGTCCAGCTCGGCACGCTGGAGGCGACGACCGTCGAGAAGCTGATCATCGAATTCGTGACGAAGCTCGGCAACAGCGGCGGCATCTCGTCGAATTTCGAGCGGACCGAGGCGCTGCTCCTCAAGATCTTCCCGAGCGATCAGGTCTCGCTGATCATGGCGGAGATCAAGGGCGCGTCGGGCAAGCGCGTCTGGGCCTCGATCGCCCAGGTCGACCCGGAGATCCTCGCCTCGTTCCTGCGCAACGAGTACCCGCAGACCGTGGCGGTGGTGCTGTCGCGGGTGCGGGCCGACTACGCCGCCAAGGTGCTCACCATCCTGCCCGAGGATTTCGCCATCGACTGCCTCAACCGGATGCTGCGCATGGAGACAGTGCAGAAGGAGGCGCTGCGCCACATCGAGGAGACCCTGCGGGTCGAGTTCGTCTCCACCATCGCCCAGACCCAGCGCCGCGACGCCCACGAGATGATGGCCGACGTGTTCAACGCCTTCGACCGGCAGACGGAAGGCCGCTTCCTCGCCGCCCTGGACCAGGCCAACCGCGGCTCGGCCAAGCGCATCCGCGAGCTGATGTTCACCTTCGAGGACCTGCTGAAGCTCGATCCCGGCAGCGTCCAGACGCTGATGCGCTCGGTCGACAACGACACCCTGTGCCGCGCCCTGAAGGGCGGCAACGAGAGGACCCGGGCCTTCTTCATGCAGCAGATGTCGACCCGGGCTGCCAAGAACCTCACCGACGAGATGGCCGCCCTCGGGCCGGTCCGGCTCAAGGAGGTCGACGAGGCCCAGGCGAAGATGACCGAGATCGCCAAGGACCTCGCCGAGAAGGGCGAGATCATGATCGCCAAGAATAGCGCCGAGGAGGAGCTGGTCTATTGAGCGCCCAATCCGCCCGGAGCGCCAAGCCGTTCCTGTTCGAGACCGATTTCCGCAGCGCCCGCCCGAGCGCCGAGGCCCAGCGCGCCGCCGAGGCCGCGCTCCGCGCCGAGGCCGAGGCGCATGCCCGCGGCCTGCAGGAGGGACGCGCCCAGGCCGAGGCGCAGGTCCAGGGGCGGCTCGCCGACGCCATGACCCGCCTGGCGCTCGCCGCCGCGGGCCTGATCGCCCAGGCCGACGCCCGCGACACCGAGCGCGAGGCGCAAGCGGTCGAGGTGGCCATGCTGATCGCCCGCAAGGTGGCGGGCGACGCCCTCGATGCCGCCCCGCTCGCCGGCATCGGCGAGGCGGCCCGGACGGCGCTCCAGCATCTGCGCGGCGTGCCGCACTTGGTGGTGCGGGTGCACGACAGCCTCGTCGAGGAGGTCGAGACCCTGGTGAAGCGCCTCGCCCGCGAGCGCGGCTACGAGGGCCGCCTCGTCGTCCTCGGCGACCCCGACATGGCGGCGGGCGACGCCCGCATCGAGTGGGCGGACGGCGGCATCGTCCGCGAGCGCGCCCGCATCGAGGCGGCGGTGCTGGACGCCCTCGGCCTGCCGACGAGCCTGTGAGGAGATCCTGATGTCCGACGATTTCAGCCTGCCCCAGCTCGGCGAGCACGACACCGACTACGCGGCGGGCTCGATCCGCGACGCGCCCACCACCCCGAAGACCGCCGCCGACCTGGAGCAGCTCTTCGACGTGCCCGTCATGGTCTCGGCGGTCCTGGGCTCGGCCCGGATGCCGATCGGCGACCTGCTGCGGCTGGCGCCCGGGGCGGTTCTCGAACTCGACCGGAAGGTCGGCGAGGCGATCGACGTGTTCGTCAACAACCGGCTGGTCGCCCGCGGCGAGGTCGTCCTCGTGGAGGATCGGCTCGGTGTGACGATGACCGAGATCGTCAAGGGTGAATGACCTGGGCGACCGAGAATGTGGCCCGGGCGCCGGCGACGGCCGCAGGCCAGTTCGGCGCGTAACCCGCGCCAGGATGTTTGAGAGGGACGAACCATGCGGCTTCTGATGATCGGGCGGCTCAATGGCGAGCTGATCACCGCCTCGAAGATTTGCATGCAGCGCGGCGCGTCGGTGACGCAGGCCGATGCCGTGCCGCAGGGCCTCAACGTCCTGCGCGCCCGGGGCGCCGACCTGATCATGATCGATGTCGGGCTGCCGATCCACGAGCTCGTCACCGCCCTGGAGGCGGAGCGGATCCGCACGCCGGTGGTCGCCTGCGGCGTGTCGGCGGACGCGTCGGCCGCCGTGGCGGCGATCCGGGCCGGCGCCAAGGAGTACATCCCCCTCCCCCCCGACCCGGAGATGATCGCCGCGGTGCTGGAGGCGGTCGCCACGGATCGCGCGGCCTTCGTCTGGCGCGACCCGTCCATGGAGCGGGTGGTCAAGCTCGCCGAGCAGGTCGCGCGCTCCGAAGCCTCGGTGCTGATCACCGGCGAGAGCGGCACCGGCAAGGAGGTGCTGGCCCGCCACGTCCACCAGAAGTCCAACCGGGCGGGCAAGCCCTTCGTGTCGGTGAACTGCGCGGCGATCCCCGAGGCGCTGCTCGAATCCGAGCTGTTCGGCCACGAGAAGGGGGCGTTCACGGGGGCGGTCGCCCGACGGATCGGCCGGTTCGAGGAGGCCAATGGCGGCACGCTGCTCCTCGACGAGATCTCCGAGATGGACGTGCGCCTGCAGGCGAAGCTGCTGCGGGCCCTCCAGGAGCGGGTGATCGATAGGGTCGGCGGCACGGCGCCGGTGCGGGTCGACATCCGCGTGCTCGCCACCTCGAACCGCAACCTCGCCGAGGAAGTCCGGAAGGGCACGTTCCGCGAGGACCTGCTCTACCGGCTCAACGTCGTCGCCCTGCGGCTGCCGCCCCTGCGGGAGCGTCCGGCCGACATCATCGAACTCGCCACTCACTTCGCCCGGAAATACGCCGCGGTGAACGGGATGCCGGTCCGCCCGCTCTCTCCGGAAGCCCGGACCCTGGTGCTGAAGAACCCGTGGCGCGGCAACGTCCGCGAGCTGGAGAATACCCTTCACCGGGCGGTGCTGCTCGCCTCGGGCGACACGATCGGCCCGGAGGCGATTCTCTCGCCCGACGGCGAGACTTTCGCGGCCGAGGGACCGGCCGCGCGCGCCGCGCAGGTCGCCGAGGCCGCCACCCGCGGGCTGGTGGGGCGGACCGTGGCGCAGGTCGAGTGCGACCTGATCCTCGACACCCTGGATCATTGCCTCGGCAACCGGACTCACGCCGCCCGGATCCTCGGCATCTCGATCCGGACCCTGCGCAACAAGCTCAACGAATACGTCTCGGCAGGGCTCGAAGTGGCCGAGCCCGGGAGCGTCCGGACGAGTGTCGCCTGCGGCTGACGCGCCAGGGGTCGCGGGACCGATCCCCGCTCAGGCGCGCTCCCGCTCGGCGGAAATCCGGCCCGGAATCGATGTGGATGGCGCTGTCTCGACGCGGTCGTGAACGGACCTAGCGCCGCCCGCTCTGCGCCGCCTTATGAGCCTCGGTCTGGGCCGCGAAGGCCGCGTCGAGCTTGCGCAGCGATTCGTAGCGGGCCACGTCGCCCTCCACGTCGCGGATCGTCTCCTCGACCAGGTGGCGCTGGAGGGCCACCCGCGGATCGTCGGCGGGCAGCGCCTCCCGCTCCTGCAGCCGGAGCACGGCCTGCCGCACCACCGTGTAGACCGCCTCGCGCTCCTCACGGGTCATCGACGGCTGGATCGCCTTCGCGACGAGATCGGAGAAATCCGACATGGCGTGTTAGCGTTCGCTCATTCTGGGACGCCCGAAAGGCCGGGCCGCCTCCCTCTACAGACCGCGCCGCCCCGGATCCAGATCCGGGAGCCGCGACCGCGGCTACATCCTCTGGTCGCGGATGCCTGCGAGCAGGAGCGCGGACGAACTCCAGATCACCAGGAAGCAGAAGAACGCCACCAGCAGGGTATGGCCCCGCTCGGGGTAGAGGCTGTCGGTGGGAAGGACCGGAGGCACGAAGGTGGCCAGGAAGATGTGCTGCTTGCTGGCAGAGACGCGGGCCCGGTCGAGGAGGGTGTGGGCTGATTCCTCGAGCTTCTCGGCGATGGTCCGTTCGACCAGCAGGCCCTCGTACTGGAGCAGAGCCTCGGTCAGGTTCTGCCCGCCCGCGCCGGCGGTGGCGCTGGTCATCTCGTCCTGGAGCGTCTTCATCTGCTGGTCGATGGCCGCGATGTTGGCCACCAGCGTCTGGATCGAGCGCGACCGCTCGTCCAGATTGGAGCCGCGCAGGACCTGCAGGTCGTTCTCGGCCTTCAGCTTGTCCTTCCGCAGGGACGTCAGGGCCGTCAGCGTTCCCTCCGCTGACTTGATCGGATCGATCACGCCCCACTGATTGCGGAAGGCCTGCAGCGCGAGATGCGCCTTGCGCAGGCGGTCCTGCGCGACCTTGGCGTCGGCCTCGGCCTGGGCGACCATGTCGGACTGCGCCCGCTTCGAGATGTCGTTGATCAGAGCCTCGGAGCGCAACACCACCGCGCGGGCGATGGTCAGGGCGTCCTCGGGCGTGAAGGCGCGCACGGACAGGCGGATCACGCCTGAGATCGAGTCGATATGCGCCTCGACGTGCTTGCGCCAGTATTTGGTGAGATCCTCGATCGGATCGGTCGGATCGAAGCGCGCCCAGAAGTCCGCCTCGGACCGCGAAAACATCTTGGAAATGCCGATGCTCTTCTCGAGAGCCTCGACCAGGGTCTGACTGTTGATGTAGTCGCGGACGATGAAGCTGTCCTGGCTGTTATGCTTCTGGATCAGGTTCGTGTACTGGCCGAGCGAGATGTTCTCCATCGGCTCGACATTGCCGCGCACCGCGAACTGGGCCTCCGCGACGTACTGGTTGGACGCGAAGGCGAACAGGTAGAGGCCGACCACCAGGGTGGGCAAAAGCACGAAGAAGCCGATCCGGCGGATGATCCGTGCGCCGTAGCTCGACGTGTCCTCCTGCCGCGGGCGCAGACCGGGCAGACGGGTCCAGTCCAGGCGCTCACGGACCGAGGCGACGAGCGCTCGTGCGGTGCGCTTCTCCGGCACCGGCCGGATCGTCTCCGCGCTCCGCCGCAACTCGGTCATCGTCGGTGCGGCGAACGTCACGATCTCGCCTTCGCGCGTGTCGTCCTTGACGTCGTCGAAGCTCATCCGCTCTTTGTTCCTGGGTCTGCGCCGGTTCCGCTGCCGCGGCGCCGGCCGAGGGGCGGCCCGTGCGCGATAACCGGAATCCCGTTCTTTTAGGCCCTTTTTATGGCACCCGGCTTGGCCGCTCCGCCCGTCGCTGCACCGCGGCGACAGGCACCGTAGCCCGCACCGGGTATCGCGTCCTACAGTCTCTGGATGATGACAGAACCCCATGTCCCGGGCGTGGATGGCCGCCCGACCGGCCGTTCGGCCAAGACCAAGCTCACCGAGATCGTCGTCGTCTGTTCCAAATGCGCCAAGCGGCAGGGTCTGCGCGGCCGAGACCTCCGTGCCCTGCTGAAAAAGGCCGGAAAGCAGGCCGTCCAGGACGGGGGAGCCGGCCGCCGGAGGAAGCTCTGTGTCGTGGAATCGGGCTGCCTCGGCCCCTGCCCCAAGCGCGCGGTGGCGGTCGCCACCGGCGCGAGCCTGGCTGCGGGCCGCGTTTTCCTGCTCGATCCCGCCGCCGGCCCGGCCGAAGCGCGTGCCGCCGTACTCGATCCCGTCCTGCCCCGCCGTGCAATCCCCGAATTCGGCCCCAATACCGCTCTAGCGGCGATACCATCCGACGAATCGCCGCCGGTCCGCTGACCGGCACAACCTGGAGCGCGCTCTTGCCCGCCTCTCGACGCGAGGCCCCCGCACCGTGACCGGCAACAACGTTTCCCGGAAGCGGCGGGCAGCCCACGCCGTGCTGCGTCGCCTCCCCTTGATCGGTACCCTGATCGGCCTCGGTCTCGCCGTCTGGCTCGTGGCGACCAACGATCTGGCCGCCGTGGCCACGGCCTTCGGGCGGATCGGCTTCGCGGGCTTCGCCGGCGTCACGCTGGTGCGGATCCTCGTGATCCTCCTCTGCGGCCTCGCCTGGGCGCGCATCCTCGACGGGCTGCCGCCCCCGGCCGGCCCGGCCTGTCTGATCCTGCGCTTCGTCCGCGAAGGCATCAACGTTCTGCTGCCCGTCGCCTCGGTGGGCGGAGACGTCCTCGGGGCACGCCTTCTCACCTTCTGGGGTGTTGCCGGGTCCCTGGCGGCGGCCTCGGTCCTGGCCGACCTGCTTTTCCAGGTCGGAACCCTCGCTTTGTTCGCCAGTCTCGGCGCGGGCCTCCTGAGCCGGGTCCAGGGCGCCGAAGCGGCTGCGCTCGCCAGCTGGACGCTGCGGACGCTGGCAGTGGCCGGTCTGGTGGTCGCGGCGTTCTTCGCCCTCCAGCGGATCGGCATCGTGCGGGTGATCGAGGATCGGCTCACCGCCCTCGGCCGGCGCTTCGTGCGCGAGACCGAGGCGCGCCCCGAGCCGCCCCGGCGGATCCAGGGGGCTCTGGACACGATCTGGGCGCCGAGCCGACGGGGCCACCTGGCCCAATCCTTCGTCCTGCACGCGCTGGCTTGGCTGCTCGGCACGGCAGAGGTCGCCGTCGTCCTCGCCTGCATCGGCGTGGATCATGTCGGCTTGGCCGACATCCTGGTGATCGAGGCGCTCAGCCAGGCGATCAAGGCCGCCGCTTTTCCGGTCCCGAGCGGCCTCGGTGTGCAGGAGGGCGGGCTCGTCCTGGTCTGCGGTCTGTTCGGCATCGATGCCGGCACCGCCCTCGCCCTTTCGCTCGCCCGCCGGGTGCCCGACGTGGTGCTCGGTCTGCCGGCGCTCCTCGTCTGGCAGAACCTCGAAGCGCGCCGGGCCGGGGTGCGTCCGGCCACACCCAGCTGCGACAATCCGTGACCCAGAATCGTCCCGTGCCGCCTCGCCCGGCGGCCCTTGTCCCGAAGCCGCGCCTGCAGCTGCTCGCCCTGGCCGGACTGGCCGGCGGTCTGCTCGCCACCGGCCCCGCCCTCGCGCAGAGCGTCACCCTCGATCTGGGCGCCGGCGGCACCACCGAGCGCGCCCTGCAGCTCGTGGCGCTGATCACCGTCCTGGCGGTGGCCCCGTCGGTGCTGGTCATGGCCACGGCCTTCACCCGCATCGTCGTGGTGCTGTCGATCCTGCGGTCGGCGCTGGGCACCCAGACGGCGCCACCGACCGCGGTGCTGGTCAGCCTGGCGCTGTTCCTGACCGCCTTCGTGATGGCCCCCACGGGCCGCGCGGCCTACAGCGCCGGCATCGAGCCGCTGGTCGCCGGCCGGATCACGCAGGCGCAGGCGTTCGAGCGCGCCTCGGCGCCGTTCAAGACCTTCATGCTGCGCAATGTGCGCGAGAAGGACCTGAAGCTGTTCCTCGACCTCGCCAAGGTGCCGGCGCCGAAGGGCCCGGAGGATGTCGGCCTGGAAATCGTGACCCCGGCCTTCATGATCTCGGAACTGCGCCGTGCCTTCGAGATCGGCTTCCTGCTGTTCATCCCGTTCCTGATCATCGACCTCGTGGTCGCGTCGGTCCTGATGGCCGTCGGCATGATGATGGTCCCACCGGCGACGGTCGCCCTGCCGTTCAAGCTGATCTTCTTCGTGCTGGTCGACGGCTGGACCCTGGTCGCCGGCTCGCTGGTCCAGAGCTACGGCGGATGACGGCAGCCGCGACCGGCCGTCGACGATCCGGGCGAATCCGGACGGCCTCCGCGGCGACACCGCAGGATCGCGCGATGGCGGGGATCGGTGCGCGGAGTCGCCTGACGGGCCGCGCGGCATCGGCCTAGACGCGGCCGGCCTGCGGCCCCTTCCGGGCGATCCCGCTCGACGTGCCGGCGCCCTGCAGGCCGCACAGGAACTCGCGCCGCTCGGCCTTCCGTTCGGGCGTGCAGACGCGACCGTCGTCGGTCGTCAGGAGGGCGTCCGGATCGACGGGCCGGCTCACCCGGGCGGCGCGCCGGGCGATCCGGCGCTGCTCTGCTGGCCGCCCGCCCCGCCTGCCTGCGGAGCCTCCTGGGACGCCTCGCCGCTCGCGCCGGGTGCGTCCGGCCCGCCGCGCGCGGGTGTGGCGGCGTCCGGGTAGCGCTTGCGATACTCGGCCAGGAACGCCGACAGGGTCTGGGCCTTCGTGGCGCGCGCGGCGATGTCCCGGAAGCCCGGCGCCCGGGTCGGGTCCATGCCGGTCAGGAGCGCGAAGGTGCGGGCGTCCGGGCTCGCCGCCATGGCCTCCGAGAACTTCGCCTTGAGCCGCTCCAGGCCGATGGCCTCGTGCGCGAGATCGTAGGCGATCGCGGCGCGGATCACGTCGGCGCGCGCCTGATCGTCCAGCGGCTGGCCGGACTGCCACGAATCGCCGAGCAGCGCCTCATGGGCCTCGCCGGCCTCGCGCCAGCGGCGTGCGCCCCAGTAGATGTCGGCGCGCAGCCGGTCGATATCCGGGCCGCTCTCGCCGTCGATCGTCTCCAGGGCGAGGTCGGTCCGGGTCAGGTCCGACAGGGCACGGGCGCGGATCAGGCCGCGGGCGCGCCTGAGCTCGCCCGGGAGCTCGGGCAGCTCGGTGGCGTCGAGGGCCTTGAGCGCCTCCATCGGCTTGTCGTCCATCAGCCGCACCGTCGCGAGCCGCGTCGCCACGGCGGACCGCGCCGGGCCGGTGAGGCGGTTGTCGATCTGGTACTTCAGGAGGTCGGCGGCGGAATCGAGGAGGTCGAGGCCCACGAGGCGGTCGGCCAGCCGGCGCACCACCGCGTCGCCGCGCCGCCCGATCGGGCTCAGCTCCCGGAAGTCGAAGAAGAGCGCCACGGCCTCGATCCCGGAGAGCTTGTCGCCCTTGTCGGTGAGGTACAGGTTCTCGAAGGCCATCTGCGCCTCCCGCGTCAGGGCCTCCGTGGTGGGGGCGTTGGGCGCGGAGGCATTGGCCCGGCGCACCACCGTGAAGGCGTCCCGCCACCGGCCCGCGTCGAGGTAGAGGCGGGCGAGGCCGGCGGTGATGCCGTCCTCGACCGGGCCGCCGTGCCAGGTCAGGGCGAGCCGCTCCAGCCGCTCCGTGGCGGCATCGAGGGCCAGCTTGCCGGAAGCCCGAGCCAGGAGCGCCCCCCTGAGGGCGGCCTCGCCCGAGACCGGCCGCACGGCTGAATCCTCCAGGCGGGCATAGGCGTCGAGGGCCGCCTCAGTCTGGCCGGTCGCCTCGGCCACGCGGGCGCGGACCAGGGCCAAGCGGTCCCGGATCCAGGGCGCCAGATGACGCTCTGCCTCGGCCCGGGCGGCGGCGGTCTCGGCATCGCCGTTCTCGATCGCCGATTCGGCCGCGCTCGCCCGGATCAGCTGCGCCACATCCGTGGGATAGCCGCTGGCCAGCGGCAGCACCTTGAGGAAGCCGGCTTCCGCCGCCTTCCAGTCGCCCGCACCCGCTGCCGCCATCGCCCGCCACAGGGCGGCCTCGCGATCATCGGCCAGGGGCGGCACGCTGAGGGCCTTCAGCGCCTCCGCGTTCCGGCCGATCCGCACCAGGGCCATGCCCCGCAGGATGGCCGTCTCGCGCTGGGAGGCCAGGAGGGGATCGTCGGCGGCCGCGATCTCGAGGACCGTGAGGCCCTCGTAGTCGAGGCCGTTGGCCAGATCCGCACGCGCCAAAGCGAGGCGGGCCGGACCGCGTTCGGATGGCGTCGCAGCGACGGCCGCGTCGAAGAGGCCGCGCAGGGTCTCGCGGACGTTGCCCATCCGGGCACGCTCCCAGGGCTCCTTCGCGATCGCAAGCGCACCCGCATCCGCGAGCACCGCTTCCGGCTTGCGGGCCGCCATGGAGGCGGCGAGACCGCCCTCACGGCCGATCGAGACGCTCTCGAGCTCGGGTCGCACGGCGAGATCGTCGGCGCCGGCCAGCACCGCGAGACCGTGCCGGCTCGGCAGGATCTCGAAATCGACGAAGCGGCGGCTCTTCGGGTTGCCGATCGGGCGCTGCGCGGCCGAGGTGACCACCGCGATCCGCTCGTTGTCGAGGGTGAGCCACGTCGCCGAACCGGGATGCGGCAGCGCCAGGGTGACGGCCATGCGGCCGGACGGATCGGGTTTGCGGACGGGATCGATCGTGTCGCTCGGACTCAGCGTCTCGCCCGCCGAGAGTTCCCAGGCGACTCCGCTGGCGGTGGTGACGGCGCTGAGATCGACGAGGCGTCCGGGCGGGACGGGAAACCGCATCACCGTGAGCGGGCCGCTCCGGGCGGGCGGCCCCATTGGCGCGAGCCCCTGGCTCGCCGGCGGCAGGGTCACCGGCTCGGCGGTCTCGAAGGCCAGGGTCGCGACGCCGCCGCGCTCGAACAGGACGGCCGGCGGCAGGGTTTGGAACGGGAAGACCAGGCCGCCGCCGGCACGGCGCTTCGGCGGTGCCTCGGGAGGCCGGGGCGGAGCGGCCGGCGCCGCCTGGCGCGGCGGGACCGGGATCGGGATCGGCGGCGACGCTGTCGCAGCGGCTGGCCCCGGCACGTCGACGGCGGTCGTCGCCGGCTCCGGCGGCTTGCGCCGGACCACGTCCACGATGATGGCGCCGTCCTCGCGCTCGGTGCCGATCGTGAAGCCGTCCTCGGGGGTGACGAGCAGGCTCGCCGAACTCGCGTCGATCTCCGTGGCCAGCTTGGCGATGCCCGGCCTCGGACGGCCGCGGGTCTCGCCCGTGTCGATGGTCCAGGCCCCCACCACCCGCACCCGCGTCGCCGGCCCCTCGGCGGTCACCGTTGAGACGGCCTCGGCGGGCAGGCGCAGCGACAGCCGCGTCAAGGTCGGAAGCCGCGCCAGTTCGAGCGACAGCGGCCGGCGCACGGGTTCCGGGATGCGCGCCCTGAGCGCCTCCTCGGCGGCACGGGCCCGGCGGGCGAGTTCGGCGATCACCTCCGGCGGGAGCGGCGGCGGCAGGCCGGACCAGCCCTCCGGCAGCAGGTCCACGAACACCCGCTCGCCGGCCGTCTGGACGTTGACCTGGTAAGGCCGCTGCAGGGCGAGCCGGAGGCCCGTCCCGTCAGGATCGCGGCGGACGCTGGCGACGAAAGCCGGCATGTCGTCGGCGAGGTGCTCGGGCCCGGCCGCGATCCGCTCGCCGTAGCCGACGAGGAGCACGCCGCCGGCGAGCTTGGTCTTGATCGCGACCGGCTTGTCGAAGGTGAACACGATCCGGCCGTAACCGCCGGCACCGTTGCCGCTCTCGCTGCCCTTCGCGCCGATCAGCCGTGCGGCCAGGACCGGGTCGATCGCCGCCAGAAGGGCAAGCAGCGCCAGCGACGCCGTCGTCAGCAGCCGCACGCCACGTCCTCGACCGACCCGGGGTCGCCCGCCCACCGATCCCATCGCCTCGCCGATCCGAACCCGGCGCGCGGCACTGGACGCGCCGCGGCGCGCGGCGCCACATCTCGGCGGGATCCTGCCGCGCTGCGGCTAACGCTGGCTTAACCGTAACCCGAAAAGGCGACGGGCCTCAGCCGCTGAGGGCGACGGCCCGGTCGAAGGCCTGGGGGAAACCCAACAGCGGCACCGAGACGGTGGCCGGTTCGGTGCCCCCCGCCTTCTGACCGGTCACGGTGAGCGCCTTGGCGGTGCGCATGCCGTCGAGGGCCAGCGTCGGGAAGCTGATCGCCACGATGCAGCCCTCGGCACTGCAGGTCGTGTAGGGCGCACCCTTGCCCAGGGTCTGCTCGTCGAGCTTGAAGGTCACGCCCGGCTCGATGGCGAGTCCGAAGGGCATGAGCACGATCCCCTCGGAGCGGCCGTTCGCCGGCGTCTGCAGCTCGATGCCGAATTTGCGCCGGCCGGTCTGCGAATCACCCTGCGCCTGGGCCACGATGCAGGTGACCTTCTCGTTCGGACGCGTGCAGGTCATCGTCCAGTCGCCGTAGCTCTCGCTGACGGTGCTGGCTCCGGTGGGCCACGCGGCGTGGACCGGCGCCGCCGCAGGCGTGGCGGCCGCCTCGGATTTCGCCGCCTCGGCGGGCTTGGCGGCCTCCGCGGGCTTGGCCGCCTTGTGGGGGACGGGCTTCGGCCGGGGCTTGGGACGGGCCTTGGCGGGTGCCTCGGCGGCCGGCGCGGCCTCGGGCTCGGCATCCTGTGCGCGCGCCGCCAGGATCGGGACCGCCGTGAGCAAGGTCGCGATCAGGCTGAGACGCAGATGCGCACGAAATGTCGGCATGGAATCACGATCCCCCGAAGCCATTGGACGGCAGAGCCGCCTAATGCCCTAGCCGGGGCGACGCAATCGTCCGGAGCATCGTCAGTGGGTCGGGGGCCGCCCTCAGAGCGGATTCGGGCCGCCGACGGCGCGGGCCAGGGCGCAGCGGCGCGCGAAGGCGGTCTCCGCTCCGTTGCGCAGGCCACGGGCGACCGCAAAGACGAGGGTGAGGAAGCCGGGATCACGGTCGGCGGTCTCGACGGCCGGGCCGGGGATCCGGGAGGTTATGAGCGCGAGCATGACGGACTCCAAGTGCGAGGGCCCGGGCGTTTCCACGCTCCCCAGTTCCTGCGGTCCTCTCGGTGACCTTGCTGCACTGCAATATGAGCCCTGCACGCGGAGCCTGCCATCCGTTCCAAGGCGGGGGGCGCATGCGTCGAGGTCATGGTTTCGACCGGGCGCGTGCAAGATGCCGTTAACGAAGGCGCGGATCCGCGCGGTTGACCGGCGACGGGCGAGCGGCCATTGAGCGCGCTTCCGGCGACTCGGCCCCTGGACCGCACCGGCACCGCTCCGGCGGCGCGGGCCTGTCGCTGCACTGTCACACGCGCGCCATAACCCGCCCGCGAGCCAGATGAGCGGACGCGCCCGGCATCCGCCAACGAGGATATCCCGCATGACCGATCAGCCGACCCGTCACCCGATCCACGGCCGGATCACCGGCCCCATCGTGATGATCGGCTTCGGCTCGATCGGCCGGGGCACCCTGCCGCTCATCGAGCGCCATTTCGAGTATGACCGGGCCCGCTTCACGGTGATCGACCCGGTCGACACGCATCGCGCCCTCGCCGAGAAGCACGGCCTGCGCTTCGAGAAGGTGGCGCTGACGCCGGAGAACTACCGCGACGTGCTCACCCCGCTCCTCACCGAAGGCGGCGGCCAGGGCTTCTGCGTGAACCTGTCGGTCGACACCTCCTCGCGGGCGATCATGGAGCTGTGCCGCGAACTCGGCGCCCTCTACATCGACACCGTGGCCGAGCCCTGGCCGGGCTTCTACTTCGACAAGACCAAGAGCCAGGGCGACCGCACCAATTACGCCCTGCGCGAGAACATCCTCGATGCCCGCGAGCAGAAGCCGGGCGGCACCACGGCGGTCTCCTGCTGCGGCGCCAATCCCGGCATGGTCTCGTGGTTCGTCAAGCAGGCGCTCCTGAATATCGCCCAGGATACCGGCCTGGAGCGGCCGGAGCCCAAGACCAAGGCCGAGTGGGCCGCCCTGATGAAGGATCTGGGCGTGAAGGGCGTCCACATCGCCGAGCGGGACACGCAGCGCGCCAAGAATCCGAAGCCGCGCGGCGTCTTCGTCAACACGTGGTCGGTCGAGGGCTTCGTCTCCGAGGGCAACCAGCCGGCCGAGCTCGGCTGGGGCACGCACGAGACCTGGAAGCCCGACAACGCCCGCGAGCAGGAGAAGGGCTCGCGCTGCGCGATCTATCTGCTGCAGCCGGGGGCCGACACGCGGGTGCGCACCTGGGTCCCGACCGCCGGCTCGCAGTTCGGCTTCCTCGTGACCCACAACGAGGCGATCTCGATCGCCGACTACTACACGGTGCGCGAGGGCGATAAGCCGGTCTTCCGGCCCACCTGCCACTACGCCTACCACCCGGCCGACGACGCCGTGCTGTCGCTCCACGAGATGTTCGGCAAGGCGGCCAAGGTGCAGGAGCAGCAGCACATCCTCGACGAGACCGAGATCGTCGACGGCATCGACGAGCTCGGCGTGCTCGTCTACGGCCACAAGAAGAACGCCTACTGGTACGGCTCGCAGCTCTCCATCGAGGAGACCCGCCGGGTCGCACCGTACCAGAACGCCACCGGCCTGCAGGTGACCTCGGCGGTACTGGCCGGCATGGTCTGGGCCCTGGAGAACCCGGAGGCCGGCATCGTCGAGGCCGACGAGATGGATTTCCGCCGCTGCCTGGAGGTCCAGACCCCGTATCTCGGTCCGGTCGTGGGCGTGTACACGGACTGGACGCCGCTCACCGATCGCCCGGGCCTGTTCCCGGAGGACATCGACACCAGCGATCCCTGGCAGTTCCGCAACGTGCTGGTGCACGGCTGAAGGCTCTGCCGCGCCCCGTCAGCCGGGGCGCGGATCCGCCGCCTGAACGGCAGCGCAATCCTGCACGCAAAAGGGGCCCCGTCCGGCCCCGTCGTCGTGCATTCGCCGCGCGGCAGCGGTCCGTGACCCGGATCCGCCGCCTGCGCCCGGGATGGCACCAGCCCGGACAGCGTCAGCCGGCTTGGCTACTCGGCCTGCCGCCGCGTCACCAGGGTGCGGCCCGGCTCGACCTCGTTCTTGTCCTGGTACAGCGGCACGATCGCCCGCAGCCAGCCGCGGACCTCGCGGCCGCCGTAATTGCGCTCGACCACGTCGTGGGTGAGGTAGGCCTGGAGGTTCACGGGCCCGAAATTGTAGCCGACGAGACCGCCCACCGCGATCTGCCCCTGCGGGCGGTAGCTCGCCACCCCGGTGGGAAGGTCCGTCGACCCGAACGCCACCGCGCCGACCTGCCACGCGCCGAACTTCTTCGTCATGGTCAGGTCGAGGTTCAGGTAGTCCGGGTACAGGGTGCCGCTGGGCGAGCGCGGGTCGAGGAAGACGCCGTAGAGCAGGTTCGCCGTGAGGTTCCAGCCCTGGCCGGTGTAGCTGACCGCGAAGCGGTGGGTCAGCGAGGCGGACTGGGTCAGGAAGCGCGTCTGGATCGGCAGGTAGCCGCCGAACAGGTAGCTGACACCCACATCCCCGCCGAGATCCCAGGCGAGCTGCGCGGCGAGCAATTGCTGGCCGACGCCGCTCTGGTAGGGCGCCCCTTGGCTGCTCGCGGCCGCGATCGGCTGGGTGAAGAAGAATTGCAGGCGCGCGCCCGCGACGTCCCAGGGCGTCGCCCACGCGAAGGTCGGCAGGTTGACGTTGGTCGCGGAATCCCGCGGGCGGGTGCCGCGCACGCCGAAGCTCGACAGGTTCACGAAATACAGGCCGACGGGAAGCTGATCGCCCACCGGCAGACCGACCGTCTGCCCCGGCTGCGCAGCGGAGGCCGCCCGGGCGCCCGTCGCCGTCGACGCGACGGAGATGGGAGCGGTGACGGCAAGAACCACCGCGGCGAACCCGCGTGACGTCAGGCTAAATCCGACCATGAGAACCCCGAACCAGGCCCCCGGGATGCGGGGCCGATCAGGGTTGGACGGGCGCTCGCTCCGACAACATCCCGCCGTTACGGCCAAGCCGTGCGCAACGGCACAGCCTCGACGGTGCGATCTCTTGGGACGGGACTAAATCACCGGTTCTCGACTTCCACGACGAAATCGCCGCGGTAGGTCGCGCCCTCCACCGGGTTCGAGACCCAGCGGCAGTGCCCGACCGCGAGGTCGTGGCCCGCGTGGAAATGCCCGGAGATCCACAGCGCCGGTCGCGCGGGATCGGAAAGGGCGTCGAGGGCCGTGCTGGCATAGAAGGCCGGCACCCACCAGGGAACGCCGGCCACGTCCCGGAACCGGTCCGCGGCCAACGGGCTCGCCGGGTGATGGGTCACCACGACGGTCGGACCGTCGTGCGGGATCTGCAGCGCCGCGTGCAGGGCGGCCCGCTCGATCCGGTGCTCCGCCATCGCGTCCGCGGGCTGCCAGGGACTGCCGTCGGCCTTGCGGATCGCGCCGAGATATTCCCGCGAGCCCGTCACAGGATCGGTCATGCGGGCGGCCGCGTAGGCCACCGGATCGGCGGGCCGGTCCGGGGCATCCGGGGCGAGCCAGCGCCCGGCGAGGTCCCAGTCGCTCCACAGGGTGGTGCCGACGAAGCGGACGCCGTCGATGACGCAGCTCTGCGCGCGCTGGAGCAGATGGATCCGGGCACCCAGCTCGTTGAGCCGCGTGACCTCGTCTTCCAGGGCGGCGAGCAGCTCCGGTGCGGTGCGCCGGTCCCCGGTCGGGGCATAGCGCTCGTGGTTGCCCGGCACCAGCACGATCGGCCGCCCCTGGGCGAGATGCAGCAGGGCCGCGAGCCCCCGTTCGGGATGCCCTTCGTGGAGGTCGCCGGGGCAGGCGAGCAGGTCGAACGGCTCTGCGGGCGGCGCGATCAGGTCGAGGCGGCGCCGCTCCAGGTGCAGATCCGAGATGGGGAAGATGCGCATGATGGTCGCTGCTGAGGGGCCGCTATCGTGCGGCTCTGCGCTCGGCCGCGGCCGCCTTGAGGATGTCGGCGGCCGAGTCGGCGTTGAGGATCGCGATCCCGGCCGCCACGACGAGGTCGGGCCAGGGGGATGGGTGGAGGGCCGTCACGAGGCCGGCGGCGATGATCGCCAGATTGGCGTAGGCGTCGTTGCGTGCCGAGAGATAGGCCGCCCGGGTCAGGCTGCCCGAGCCGGAGCGATGCCGGGCGAGCATCAGCGCGCAGGTGAGGTTGACGGCCAGTGCCCCGAGACCCGCGAGGGTCAGGGGCAGAGCGGCGGGGGCGGTGAAATCGGCGATCTTGCCGTAGGCCGCCCAGGCGCCCGCCAGCGCCGGCAGCAGCAGGATGCCCGCCATGGCGGTCCCGAGCCGGGCGCGGTTGCGCGCGCTCCAGCCGAGGCCCGCGAAGATCAGCAGGTTGATCGCGGCGTCCTCGAGGAAATCGAGGCTGTCGGCGATCAGCGCCACCGAGCCGATGGCGAGCGCCACCGCGATCTCGATGCTGAAATAGCCGAGGTTGAGCGCCGCCACGCGGGCGACGACCGGGCGCAGGGCGGGCCGCGCGGGCGGGGGCACATCATCGGCGATCACGGGACGCCTCTTCGCCGACGCGCACGGCTCTGTCGAGCGGCTGTTGAGAAAACCCTGTCGGCGGCTCAAGAAAGTTCGAGGCCCTTCAGCCTTTGTCCGGGTGGATTCGGCGCCGGGATCGTGCGACGCCGTTGCCGGAGCCGGCCGCACGAGACGAATGACCGGCCCGAACCGGAGGTCTGCCGCGTCATGCTGCCCGAACTGCGCGTGCTTTATTTCGAGGATCTCGAAGTCGGACTGTCGGAGACTCTGTCGAAGACCATCGCCTCGTCGGATGTGGTGGGTTTCGCCGAGATCACCGGCGACCGCAATCCGATCCACCTGTCCGAGCACTTCGCCGCGCGCACGCCCTTCGGCACCCGCATCGCCCACGGCCTGTACACGGCCGGGCTGATCTCGGCGGTGCTGGGCACGCGCCTGCCCGGACCGGGCGCCGTCTACATCTCCCAGACCCTGAACTTCCGCGCCCCGGTGCGGATCGGCGACGTCGTCGACGTCACCGTGACGGTGGCCGAACTCATGCCCGAGCGGCGGCGGGCGCGCCTCGCCTGCCGGTGCTCCGTCGGGGGCGAGACCGTCCTCGACGGCGAGGCGCTGGTGAAGGTGCCGACCAAGGCCGAGGCCGACCCGCTGGCGAGCCGCACCGAGCGCGCCCAGGGCTGAGGTGACCCCGGACCCGGAAGACCTCGGCGACCCGGACGATCCCCGCCTGGAGCCCTATACCCGGATGCGCGAGCGCGACCTCGTCGGCCGCGCCGGGCGCTTCATCGTCGAGGGCGAGGTGACGCTGCGGCTGCTCCTCGGCCGCCGCAGCCGGTTCCGCGCGGAATCGATCCTGATCGCCCCGGAGCGCTGGCCAAGCCTCGTCGCCGACGTCGCCGCCTGCCCGGAGCCGCCTCCGGTCTATTGCGCCAGCAAGGCGGTGATGAGCGCGGTCACCGGCTTCCCGATCCACCGGGGGGTCCTGGCCATCGGCCTGCGCGGCGCGGAACCCGCGGCGACCGCCCTCGTGCCGCCGCCGCCCGCCCCCGCGCTGGTGGTCGGCCTTGCCGGCCTGACCAATCACGACAATGTCGGCGCCGCCTTCCGCAACGCGGCCGCCTTCGGGGCCGACGCGGTGATCCTCGACGGAGAGAGCTGCGATCCGCTCTATCGCAAGAGCATCCGGGTTTCGGCCGGGGCCGCGCTGATCCAGCCTTTTGGGCGGCTCCCGGCGGGGCAAGACTGGCTGCGGCTGGCCGACGCCCTCGACCTCCAGCCGTTGGCCTTCAGCCCTGGGGCGACCGAGTCCCTGGATGCCGTCACCGCGCCGGCGCGGGCGCTCCTGATCCTCGGCACCGAGGGGCCGGGCCTCGACGCGGCGACTCTGGCCCAGGCGCGGCCGCTCCGCATCCCCATGGCCGCCGGATTCGATTCGCTCAACGTCGCCACGGCGGCGGGCATCGCCCTGTTCACCATCGCCCGCGGCCAGGGGCGCCTCGGTCCGACGTGAGCGCGCGGCGCCGGCGGGTCGGGGCCCGGAATCCGATCTCGGCATCGCCGCCCTGGCCGGGCGCCCGATGCAGGGGGCGGTCGGCAGCGGGACCTTCGGGCGGAGGCCGGCCCCGGCATGGATGGTATCGACGCCTGGGCCGGTGCTGAGGCGCAGGATGTCCGCCGACCGGCGGCTCCCGGATGATGGCCGCGTCTCGGCCCGCGCAGGTCCGCGGCCTGCGGGCCGGCCCGCCCTCGGACGCCTCGGTGGCCGGGACAACGGCGGCCTTGCGCAAATCTTGCGAATGCGTGTCCCTGGTATGATCGTATACAGCGTTCTGCGCGCGACAAACGGCTGCAATTGCCGCGCGATGATGCCAAGCTAGCTTGGCCACATGGGTGTCGGGATTCTGTGAGGAGTCGGGGACGTTGCTTCAGTCTGGGGATGGGTTGCGAGCGCTGACCGGGCGCCGGGTGGCCGTGGTCGGGGCCGGGCCAGGTGGGCTTGCCTCTGCCCTGCTCCTGGCGCGGGCCGGGATCCATGTCACCATCTTCGAGAAGGATTCCCAAGTCGGCGGCCGGACGAAAACCGTTGAGGCGCCCGGCGGATACCGCTTCGATATCGGACCGACGTTCTTCCTCTATCCGCAGATTCTGGCGGACATTTTCGCGAGCTGCGGGGAGCGGCTGGAAGACCACGTCAAGCTCGAGCGGCTCGACCCGCAGTACCACCTCGTTTTCGAGGGGCAGGACGGCATTTCGGGGACGATCAGCGCCACGGGCGATGTCGGGCGCCTGGAGCAGGAGATCGCCCGCCTCGCGCCGGACGACGCCAAAAACGTCAAAGCCTTCTTCGCCGAGAACCGCACCAAGCTGAACTATTTCAAGCCGGTCCTCGAACAGGCCTTCCACACGTTGCGCAGCATGGCGAGCCCGGCGATGCTGGCTGCCCTGCCCTACCTGCATCCGGGCCGGAGCGTCGACCGCGACCTCAAGCGCCACTTCGCCGACCCGCGGGTGCGCCTCGCCTTCTCGTTCCAGACCAAATACCTCGGGATGTCGCCGTTCCGGTGCCCGAGCCTGTTCACCATCCTGTCGTTCCTCGAATACGAGCACGGGGTCTACCACCCCGTGGGCGGCTGCGGGGCCGTCTCGGAGGCCATGGCGGGCTTGGCCGGCCGCATGGGCGTCGATCTCCGGCTGAACAGCACGGTCGAGCGGGTGCTGTTCGACGGCAAGCGCGCCTGCGGCCTGGTGGCGGACGGCGAAACCTTCAACGCCGACGCGGTGATGATCAACGGCGACTTCGCCAAGGTCGTCCGCGCCCTCATCCCGGAGCGGCACCGGCCGCGCTGGCGCGACGCCAAGATCCAGAAGGCCCGGCTCTCCTGCTCGACCTTCATGCTGTATCTCGGCCTCGAGGGGAAAATGCCCGACAGCCTCGGGCACCACACGATCCTCCTGGCCGACGGCTACGAGAAAAACATCCGCGAGATCACCGAGGGCACGCTGCCGATGCAGCCCTCCCTGTACGTGCAGCACGCGGGCTACACGGACGGCGGCATGGCGCCCCCCGGGCATACGGCTCTCTACGTTCTGGTACCGGTGCCGAACCTCAAGGCGGGGATCGACTGGTCGACGCTGCGGGAGACCTACCGCGCGCTGATCCTGGAGCGTCTGAAGCTCCTCGGAATCGACGATCTCGAATCCCGCATCCGCTACGAGCGGATCATCGATCCGACCCAGTGGGAGGAGGATTTCGCCGTCCATGAGGGCGCCACCTTCAACCTCGCCCACGACCTGATGCAGATGCTGTATTTCCGCCCGCACAACCGCTTCGGACCGGGGCTGTACATCGTCGGCGGCGGCACGCATCCGGGCTCCGGCCTGCCGGTAATCTACGAGGGTGCCCGCATCTCGGCGCGGTTGCTGATCGAGGAACTGGCCGGCGCCCGCGCCGCCGCCACGGCGGGCATTCCCGATACGGCGCCCTTGGCGACCTCCGGCGAGGCCTCGTGAGCGCGGCGACGGATCGGAGGAGACACGGCCGCGGGCCGACAGGCCGCGTGACGATCGCCCTGTCGGCTTGGCTCTGCGCCGCAGCCCTGCCCGTCTCGGCCGCCGCCGTTCAGGTCGAGGTCGACGGGATCGAGCCGGGCGGCGGTCAGGTGCGCGTGGCGCTCTGTCAGGGCGGTCTTTCGGAGACGTCGTGCCTGCGGGGCGACGACTCGCCGGCGACGGCCGACCGGGCTCTGTTCACCTTCCGGGACGTTCCGCCGGGGACCTACGCGGTGGCGGCCTATCAGGACGCCAACGGCAACGGACGCCTCGACCGGACCGGCCTCGGCCTGCCGCTGGAGCCCTATGGCTTCTCGGGCGCCGTCGGGCGCCGGGCGCGGCCCGATTTCGCCGAGGCGGCCTTCGCCCTGCGGGAACCGGGCGCCGCCCTGCGGGTGCGCCTTGGCCGTGCCCTTCCGAGACGGTGAGACGATGGAGGGCCCCCTCGTCAGCCTCGTGGACGTCGGCCTCGACCTCCGCGGGCGACGGGTCCTGGACCGGGTCGATCTTGAGCTCGGGGCCGGCGAGACCCTCGCGCTGCTCGGGCCGAACGGGGCCGGCAAGTCCTCGCTGATGCGCCTCGTCGCGGGGCGGTTGTGTCCGAGCGCGGGGTCGGTGCGCGTGGCTGAGGCGGACCCCTATCGCGCGGGACGCGCGCGCCGCGCCATCGGCTGGGTGCCGCAGGAGATCGCCCTCTATCCCCGGCTGACCGTCTCGGAGAATCTCGGCGTCTTCGGGCAGCTCGCGGGGGTTGCCCGACGCGACCGGAAGGCCGCCGTGGAGGCCGCCCTGACCATGGCCGACATCGCCGACGTGGCCCGACGCCCGGTGGGCGTCCTGTCGGGGGGATACCGGCGCCGGGTCAACATCGCGGCGAGCCTGATGAACCGGCCCCGGCTGGTCCTCCTCGACGAGCCGACCAGCGGCGTCGACCTCGCCGCCCGGGCCGCCATCCACGCGGTGCTCGACCGCCTGAAGGCCGCCGGCACCGCGATCCTGATCGCCACGCACGATTTCGCCGAAGCGGAGCGCCTCGCCTCCCGGGTTGCGTTCCTGGCCCAGGGTCGGGTCGTGCGCGCCGGCCGGCTCGCCGATCTGCTCGCGCAATTGCGCACGGGCGCCCCCGAGCGGGAGCTGAGCCTCGCCGTCCCGGCGACGGGACCGGCCGAGGGTGTGCTACGCCGGGCCGGGTTCGCGCCCGCCGAGGCGGGAGGCCTCGTCTGGCGGTCCGTCGAGCGCTCCGGCCTCGACGGCGCGGCCCTGCTGGGCGCGCTGCGCGCCCAGGGCGTTCCCGTGGCCGAGATCCGGGTTCGGGCGCCACGGCTGGAGACGCTCTACCTCGACGCCCTCCGGCCGCGGGAGCTGACGGATCCCGCGGCCACGCCGCTCCGGGTCGGTGCAGCCGGATGATCGCCGCCGCCTTCCGCGTGATGCTCCTGACCCTCCTGCGCGACCGGGCCGCGCTGGTGATGGCCTTCGTGCTGCCGACGGTGATCTTCTCGATCTTCGCGGCCATCTTCTCCGGGGCGATCGGCGACCGGATCCGCATTCATCTCGGACTGGCCGATCTGGCCCACACCGCCGCCACCGAGCGCCTCGCCGACGCCCTCGCGGCCGATCCCTCGCTGCGCGTGACGCGCCTGCCCGCCACCGACATTGCCGCCGTGGCGCAGGCGGTTCGTGCGGGCGAGGTCGACGTGGCGCTGGTCCTGCGCGGCGACCTGATCGCCGCGCCTGCGGAAGCCGCATCCGGGTCTGTCGATCAACCGGTGGTGCTGGTGGAGAACCCCGCCAAGGCGTTGGCGACGCCGATTGCCCTGGGCCAGCTCCAGCGGGTCCTGAACGAGGCGCTGCCCGACGTGGTCCTGTCGCGGATCGTCGCCGACGTCGAGCGCACGGGCAAGATCGGCCCCGACGAGCGCCGCTTCCTCGACGAGGCCTTCGCGGAGCAGCGGGCCAAGAAGGAGCCGTTCAGCTTCGCCGCCCTGGTGGAGCGGCGCAGCACCGCCGCTGGCAGCGCCAATGCGCGGGTGAGCTACTATGCCGGTGCGATCACAGCGGTGTTCCTGCTCTTCGCCGCGATGCAGGGGGCGATGTCCCTGGTCGAGGAGCGCGAAACGGGCCTCGCCGAACGGCTGATGGCCGGTCCGGGCGGCCTGCCGGTGGTCGTGCTCGGCAAGTTCGCCTTCCTGACGCTGCAGGGTCTCGTCCAGGCCGGGCTGATCTTCCTGGCCGCCGCCCTGCTCTACGGAGTCGAGATCGGGCCGCACTGGCCGGCCTTCCTGGCCACCTGCCTGCTGGTCTCGGCGATGGCCGCCGGCCTCGCGCTCGCTGCCTGCGCGCTGGCTGGCTCGCGCCAGCAGGCGCACCTCGCCTCGACCTTCGGAGTGCTGCTGCTCTCGGCGGTGGGGGGCTCCATGGTTCCGCGCTTCCTGATGCCGCCCTGGCTGCAGCAGGCCGGCTGGCTCACCCCCAATGCCTGGGCGATCGAGGCGTATCAGAGCGCGCTCGGCGAAGGGTTCTCCGCCGCAGCGCCGTCGCTCGCGGTGCTGGGCGCGCTGACGCTCTGCGGGCTCGGCCTCGCCCTCACCCTGGCGGCGCGGCGGACCGTGTAGGGCAGCCATCGGGCGCGCGGATCGGACCCGCGTTACTCGACGTAGACGCCCGCACCGATGACCGCGTCCGAACCGGCGACGTGCGTCGCGCAGACGTAGCTCCATTTCACGGTCGGGACGGACTGACCGGGCTTCGGGAACATGTAATCGACCCAGCCGGAACCGAAGCGGTCCACAGCCTCGATGAAGTCCCTGTGGAACTGCTTCCGGTCGGCGTCGCGCTCGTCGAGAAGATCATGCCCCTCGCGGTTCGGATGCGCGGCATTGAACAGCACGATCCCCTTCATGTCGATGACGAACAGATAGACGTCCCCGTAGCGCCAGACGCTACCTTTCCGTCTGAACTCTCCGAACGCCCCGGCGCCGCGGTCTTCCAACGCCTCGGCCGCCCGGTTCACCAGGGCCTCGATCTCGGCCGCCTGATGGACGGGCGGAGTCGAGCGCGTCCGGAATGCGGGAAGCGTCAGGCCGATCACGAGCAACACCGGCCATATCAGCAGGGCTCTCCACATGTGGTTGCCTCACCGGTTGAATCTGAGACGTCCCAGGCGATCCCGAGACGATCACGGCGCGCTGCGCCACGGCGATCCGCCCAAGGCGGCAGGCGCGCCGAACTGCAGGTGCGGCCGCAGCACCGTCTCCAGCCCCGCCTGCGCGGAGCGGGGATGGCTGTGGGAGTCCGGCCGAACGGAGAGCGGAGGGTCCACGCTCGTCCCGTCAGGATCTTGCCGGGAGCCCTCCGAGGTCATCGGATAATCCCGCCCGGTGCGCGTTGCCGAGGCGCGGACTTCGCCGACATGGCCGTGCCCCCTCACAGCACAGCCGGCCCGCCTTCCGGAAACCGGCCGGCCCACGGCATCGGGCAGCGTCGCGAAGGCGAGGCAATTGCCGTTCAGCTCGATCATCGGATGACGGTCGTCGATCGCGGCACGCCTCGGCACGACCGTCCTGCGAGACCCCGCGCAGGCGCCCGCCTGCACCGCGCTACGGACGGCCTCCGTGTCTTGGACGAGGAGACCCCACCCCTCTCGGACACAGAATTCGATCCCTGTGAAATCCGGCATTTCGCCCTCCAGCATAGCCTGATTTCAGTAATGATCTGATCCAATATGAATCGTATGCGGGATAATGCGCATCATTCATTTGGATGCGCCAACGAATAAATAATATTCGACAGCCCGAGGGATGGACGGGAGCTCCGTCCCTTGGCCCGACCCTTGGCCCGTGCCGAGACCCGCGCCAAGACCCGTGCGCTCGGCATCCGTCACACCGTGGTCGTTGCCCTGTGCGTCCGGCCGGGGCGCTCCGACCCGGTCGCCCGCGACGGGCTCCGGGAACCGCTCCGGGCTGCGGCATGCTCGGCCCGCGACGATCCGCGCCGTTTCCCCGCGGCTCCGCGAGCGCACATGCAGCTTCCCCGCCGCACGGCCCCGCTCAACGGAACTCCCATGCTCCGCCTGCTCATCGCCGACGGCAACGACCGCGCGGCCCGGGACCGGCACGTCGCGGCCACCGGCCGAACCTCGGCCGAGTCCTACGCGGCCGTGGTCCGGGATCTTCGACCGGAAATCAGCTGCCATCTCGTCAGCCCCGCCGATGCCGACGCCACCCTCCCGGCGACCCTCGCGGATTTCGACGGCATGATCTTCACCGGCTCGACGCTCAGAGTTTCCGAGGGCACGCCCGAGGTGAGGCGGCAGCTCGTGCTGATGCGGGCCGCCCTGGACGCGGGGCTGGCGATCTTCGGATCGTGCTGGGGCGTGCAGGTCGCCGCCACGGTGGCGGGCGGGCGGGCCGCCGAGAACCCGCGCGGGCCGGAATACGGCTTCGCTCGCTCCATTACCCCGACCGAGGAGGGCCGGACCCATCCGCTCCTCGCCTGCCGGCCCGCCACGTGGGACGCCCCCGCGATTCACGCGGATGCGGTGCTCCAACCGCCGCCGGGCGCCCGCGTGCTTGCCGGGAACCGGATCCTCGGCATCCAGGCGATCGAGATCCGCCAGGGGGACGGATGGTTCTGGGGGACGCAGTATCATCCCGAACTCGACCTGGACGAAGTCGCCGCGATGCTCCGCCTGTGCGACACGGCCATCGTCGCGGCGGGCCTGGCGGAGGATCCGGAGACGGTGGCGGCCTATGCCGACGAGATCGCAGGACTTCAGACAGGCGAGCCCGCAGCCGTGCGCCGGCTCGCATGGCGCCACGGATTGGGGCCGGAAGTGCTGGAGGCGGATCGCCGCCGCCGCGAGATCGGCAACTTTCTGACCCGGCTGTCCACAGGTGAGGATTGACCGGATGCGGCCGCGACCGGGTGGCGCGTTGACCCGCACGACCCCGGGGCTAGCTTCGCTGTCGCGGGTCACGTTCGTGGAAGGCCCGGGGAGCGACCCATCAGGATGAGCCAGGATTCAACGGTGGCCGTTATCGGCAGCGGACTCGGCGGTCTGGCGGCCGCGTGTGTCGCTTCCGCGCGGGGACACCGCGTGACGGTCTACGACAAGAACGGCTGGCTCGGCGGAAAGGCGGCGGTGCTCCATGAGGGCGGCTTCCGCTTCGACATGGGCCCGACCATCCTGACCGTGCCGCGGGTGCTGGAACGGATCTTCGCTGAAGCCGGCCGCTCGGTCCACGACTACATGGATCTGCGCCGCCTCGACCCGCAATGGCGGTGCTTCTTCGATGACGGCACCCAGATCGACCTGATGCAGGACGTCGAGCGGATGGCCGGCGACATGGAGCGCTTCGCGCCCGGCACCGGCGAGGGCTACAAGAAGTTCCTCTCGATCTCGGAACACCTGCACGGCGTTTCGGAAAAGTTCTTCTTCTGGAAGCCGGTCGAAGACCTGTTCGACACGATCAACATCCGCGCCAACATGAACCCGAGCACGCTGCGCGACGTGCTCTCCCTGCGCATGCACGCCTCCGTCGCCTCGACGATCCGCGGCAAGGTCAAGGACGCCCGGCTCGCGCAGATGCTCGACCACTTCGTGCAATATGTCGGCTCCTCGCCCTACGGCGCGCCGGCGGTGCTCTGCGCCATCGCGCACATGCAGACCGCCGACGGCGTCTGGTACCCGATGGGCGGCACCCGCGCCGTGGCGGAGGGGCTGGCGAAGCTCGCCCAGGAACTCGGCGCCACCTGCAAGACCGACACCGAGGTGACCGGAATCGAGACCGCGAACGGCGCCGTGCGGGGCGTGCGGACCGCCCACGGCGTCACGCCCTTCGACGCGGTGATCTCCAACATGGATTCGGTCCGCACCTACCGCGAACTCGTCGGCGGCGAAGCGGCCAAGGTCTACGCCAAGAAGAACCCCGAGCCGGCCTGTTCGGGCGTGGTGCTCTATCTCGGCCTGAACAAGCGCTACGAGCACCTGAACCACCATGACTTCGTCTTCTCCCGGGATCCGGAAGAGGAGTTCGACTACATCTACAACAAGGGCGAGCCGGCCCCGGACCCGACCGCCTATCTGGCGGCGCCCTCCTCCACCGATCCGAGCGTGGCACCGGAGGGTGGCGAGGCGCTCTACGTCCTCGTGCATACCCCGTATCTGCGCCCGCACCACGACTGGCGTCCGGACGGACCGCTGTTCCAGAATTACCGCCGGACGATCCTCGACAAGCTCAAGCGCACCGGCGGCATGCCGGACCTGGAGGAGCGCATCGTCGTCGAGCGCCACCTGACGCCGCAGGACATCCACGAGCGTTACAAGGTGCTGAATGGCGCGATCTACGGTCTCGCCTCCCACGGGCGGGTGATGGGCGCATTCAAGCCTGGAAACCGTTCGCGGCAGGTGCGCGGCCTCTACCTCGCGGGGGGCGCCGCCCATCCGGGGCCCGGCATGCCGATGGTGATGATGTCGGGCTGGATCGCCGCCGACGCGCACGACCAGGACGCCCGCGGCGCCCTGCGCGCCTCGGCGTGACGGCGACGCCGCCACCTCCCGCCTCCGTCCCGGGGGGCGAGAGAGGTACGCGCGGCGCCCCCTTGCCCCCGATCTCGCCCGGAATCCGCGCCTTCATGGTGGCGTGGTTCGAGCGCTATATGCACCGCCACCTCGACGCCGTGCGGCTGCCCCTCTGGAGCACACCGCCGGCGACGAGCCATCCGGGCGCGATCGTGGTCTATTGCAACCACCCGGCGTGGTGGGACGCCGCGCTGATCGTCGTGCTGGCCGGCCGCCTCTATCCGGAGCGATGGAGCCGCGCCCCGTTCGACGCCGCGATGCTGGCGCGCTACCGGATCTTCGAGCGGATCGGCGCCTTCGGGGTCGACCTGGAGAGCCCGCGCGGGGCGGCGCAGTTCCTCACGGCCGCCCGGTCGATCCTGGCGTCCTCCGACGGCATGCTCTGGATCACCGCACAGGGCCGTTTCGCGGATGCCCGCGCACGGCCGCTGGCACTGAGGCCCGGCGTGGCACGGCTCGCCGAGATCGCCCCCGACGCCCTGTTCGTTCCCCTCGCCGTGGAATACACCTTCTGGGACGAGCGCGGCGCCGGCGCCTTCGTGGCCTTCGGTCCCGGGATCGGCGGAACCGAACTCGCCGCGCTTCCGCGAGACCAGCGGCTCGCGCGCCTGGAATCCGACCTGACCGCGACCCTCGACCGTCTGAGCGCCGATGTGATCAGCCGGGAACCCGGACGCTTCCGCACCCTGGTCTCCGGCCGAAAGGGCGTCGGCGGCCTCTACGATCTGTGGCGACGCGTGGCGGCCCAGCTCTCCGGGCGACGCTTCGATCCGGCGCATCGCGCCGCGGGCGGCCAGGATCGCGCCGGATGACCCCTTCCGCTCGCGCCCGGCCCCGTACGATCCCTGGTCGAGACACGACACCAGCGCGGCGCGGACGATGACCGATTCGATCCTCACGGCCCTGGCCCTGCTCTGCCTGGTCACCGCCCTCCTGCCGGCCGTGCTGGCGGCGGTGAATCTCGCGGCTCTGCGCCGGCCCATGCCGGAGACCGGGACGGGCCTGGTCTCGATCCTGATCCCGGCACGCAACGAGGCCGGCAACATCGACGCCACCGTGCGGGCTGCGCTCGCCAGCACATCGGTTCCGGTGGAGGTGATCGTCGGTGACGATCATTCCACGGACGCGACCGCGGAGATCGTGCGCGCCGTCGGTGATCCGCGTCTGCGCCTCGTCTCGGTGCCGGCCCTTCCCGAAGGCTGGACGGGTAAGAACCACGCCTGCAGCCATATGGCCGGCCTCGCCCGCGGCGACCACCTGCTGTTCCTGGACGCCGACGTGCGCCTCGAGGCCGAGGCCGCGGCTGCCGTGGCGGCCCAGGCCCGCCGCACCGGCGCGGCGCTCGTCAGCGGCGTACCCCGGCAGCGCACGGACACGCTCGGCGAGATGCTGACCGTCCCGATGATCGACTTCCTGCTCCTCGGCTTCCTGCCGGTGCCGCTGATGCGTCGGCTGCCGGACCCGTCGCTCGGCGCGGCCTGCGGTCAGCTGATCTTGGTCGATCGTGCGGCCTACACGGCCGTCGGCGGACACGCTGCGATCCGCAGGTCCCTCCATGACGGCGTCCGCCTGGCCCGCCTCTTCCGTGCCGCGGGCTACCGGACGGATCTCGTGGCCGCCGCCGCGCTGGCGACATGCCGGATGTACGATGGCTTCACCCAAGCCTGGGCCGGCTTCTCCAAGAACGCCCACGAGGGCATGGCCACGCCCCGCGCCCTTCCGGTCTGGACGCTCCTGCTCGGCTGCGGCCAGGTCCTGCCGCCGCTCCTCATTCTGGCCGGCCTGCTCGGGCTGGTGCCCGCCTCCGCCCTGGCCCTGGCCGCCCTGGCCTTGGCCCTGTCGCTGGCGACCCGGACGGCCGTCACGGTGGCGGTCCGGGCACCCTGGGCGACGATCCCGCTCCACCCGGCGGCGGTCGCGGTGGCCCTGGCGATCCAGTGGAACGTGCTCCTGCGCCGCGAGCGAGCCGGCGCGGCCACTTGGAAGGGGCGCAGCTATCCCGTGAGCGGCGGCTGACCCGCGCAGGCCGACGGAAGGCCACCGCCGGCCCGGATCACGCGTTCAGGGCTGGCACGGGTTGGTGTTGCGGGCCTTTCCGGAAGACGGCTTCAGCGAGACGATGAGCTGAACGTTCGGCACATCGCCGACCTGCCGGGTCAGGTGCCCGACATGGCCCTCCGCCCCCTGCGGCGTCGATCCCATGTCGGCGTTGAACTCCACCTCGCCGGGTCCCTGCTCGAGCACGCTCCCGTCGGTGGCCTCCACCGACCAGCGGCCCGACAGGGTGATCACCCATTGCGGCCCCGGCGCCGTGTGCCACGTACCGACATAGCCGACGGGCAGGACCGCATACTTGATCGACGCCACCTCCCCCGGCGGAAAGCCGACGTATTGCGGCGCTGCCGGAGGCGCGTAGCTCTTGAAGATGAAATTCTTCAGGTCACAGTATTGGACATGGCTGTGACCCTTGTCGTCGGCATAGAGAACCCCGTACCGCAAGGCGGGCGGATCGGCTGAGGCGAGACCGGCCGGACCGGACGGCGCCGCCTCGATGGTCATCAACGGTTCCTTCTTCGGATCGCCGGCCGCCTGAACATTCAGGGCGCCCATGACCGACATCAGCAGAGCCGCAGCGGCGCGGTCTGCCATCCTGAACCATCCCATGGTTTCCCCTCGGCTTTGTCTCGGGCGCGACGCGCGCCGCAGCCCATTAAAATCGGCCGCCAGATTTTCTCAATCTTTTTCGCGTGCAACGAACTTCCGATGCTTTTCTTTATCTGAAACATCGATCTTTAATCTCGAACCTTTGCATGCAAACTTAGATCTGTTCACGACGCCGAGAAGCAAGGCAAAGGAAATACCCGGATGCACGCGCTCCATGCGGCGTCCGACGGCGCAGGGGTCTTGTCCACAGACGCCCGACAGCGAGGCCGGCAACCTGACGGGTTCGGCTCCGATCCGCGGCCGCAGATCGGGGCGAGAATCGCTCATCGCCCACAGACCGCCAGATGCAGGATCCGGTCGGAGGCGCAGATGGATCCGACGGCTTCGGATGCCGGGCTCCCCATCGCGGGATACGCCTCGTCGTGGCTCGCAGCGCACGACCGCGCGCGCCCGGCTTTCAGCGCAGCGGCAGCCGTCCTGTTCGCCGGAGCGACGGCGGCTCTTGTCACCGTCGCCGGCAACAGCCTGCTCGGTGCCGGCATCGCCGAGCGCCGCAACGCGGCGCCGGACCGCCCGGTCGTCCTGGCGCCGGTGGGCCGGCGCGTTCGTCCGGATCGGTGCCAAAGCGGTGTTCGCCCGGGTGCGGTGATCGCACAGCGGTTTGTCGTGCCGCGGGCTCGGCCTATTGGATCAGGCCGACTGGGGCTCCGCTCCAGCCGAGCCGTCCGGCTGCGTTTCCGCCAGGATCCAGGCGGCGGTGTCGGCGTCCGCGCCGGCGACCGGCAGATGCAGGATGATCGGCGTGTCGTAGGGATGTCGCGCCTTCAGGGCGGCCGTCAGTGCGTCGGCGAGACCCTCATGGCTCTTGAGAAGGGCCGCGACCTCCGCGCCGCGCTCGACGGCGCCCTTCCAGCTGTAGACGGATTGCATGCCCGGCATCACGTTGATGCAGGCGATGAGACGCTCGCGGACCAGGGCCTCGCCGATATTCAGCGCAGAGGCGAGGTCGGGAAAGGTGGTGTAGACGAGGAGCGGACGCTCCATGCTATGCCTCCGATTGCGCATGTGCCGTCAGAGTGAGGCCCATGCCAAGCCAGGACGTCAACCGGGCGGTTCGCTCATCAGACTGGAGCCGTGACGTGAACCCTGAGGCGATTTTGACGCGCCTGCGCGGCTGCGCCTGAGCCATGGCGCTCTTCCAGAAGATCGCCTTCGTGGCGAGTCCGACCGGCCATGCCCGCGAGGCCGCCGCCGCCCTGATGCGTCGCTACGATCACGTCCCGCCCGAGGAGGCGGACGTCGTGGTGGCGCTCGGCGGTGACGGCCTGATGCTGCAGGTGCTCCACCGCTTCATGGACAACCCGAAGCCGATCTACGGGATGAACCGCGGCACGGTCGGCTTCCTGATGAACGAGTTTCGCGACGACGACCTTCTGGAGCATCTGGAGACGGCGCATCGCAGCGTCATCCACCCGCTGGTGATGGACGTCCTCGACACCGAAGGCCGCTCCCACCGGGCACGGGCGATCAACGAGGTCTATCTGCTGCGCCAGACCCACCAGACCGCCAAGCTGAAGATCGCCGTCGACGGCAACGTCCGGCTCGACCTGCTGATCGCCGACGGCGTACTCGTCGCCACCGCGGCGGGCTCGACCGCCTACAACCTGTCGGTCGGCGGCCCGATCCTGCCCCTGGACGCCAAGCTGCTGGCACTGACGCCGATCTCGGCCTTCCGCCCCCGGCGCTGGCGTGGCGCGCTCCTGCCGGATTACGCCCGCATCCGGATCGACGTGCTCGACGCGCCCCACCGCCCGGTGGCGGCGGTCGCCGACCACACCGAGTTCCGCCGCGTCTGCACCGTGGAGACATCCCTCGACCGCGCCACTGAACTCGTGCTGCTCCACGATCCCGGCCACAGCCTCGACGAGCGCATCCTGCGAGAGCAATTCGGGTGAGCCTGGACATCAGACCTGCGCGGGCGACCGATCACGCGGCGATCACCCGCATCATCGTGCCGACCATCCGGGCGGGAGAGACCTATGCCCTCGACCGCGACCTCGGCGAGGCCGAAGCCCTCGCCTACTGGACCGGACCGGACCGCGAGACCTTCGTGGCGGAGGAAGCGGGGACGGTGGTCGGCACGTATTACCTGCGCGCCAATCAGGCGGGCGGAGGCGCCCACGTCGCCAATTGCGGATTCATGACGGGGGAGGCCGCGATCGGCCGCGGAATCGCCCGCGCCCTGTGCGTGCATGCCCTCGATCGGGCGCGGACGCGCGGTTTCACGGCGATGCAGTTCAACTTCGTGGTCAGCACCAACGTCCGGGCCGTCCGGCTATGGGAAAGCTTCGGCTTCGCCGTGGTCGGACGGCTGCCGGGCGCCTTTCGACACCCGGACCTCGGGCCGGTCGATGCGCTGGTGATGTTCCGGACGCTCTGAGGTGCGCCCGGATCAGGGCTGCGCAGCCGCGACGAGGTCGCCTTCGCGGATCGCCCGCTCGCCGGCCTTCGTGCGGATCCGGTAGCTCGGCTCGCCGGTCTGATCCTGCGGCATGAGCCGCAGGACCTCGAACACCTCGACCTCGCCCGCTTCGCCGGGGGTCCCGAGCCGGGGCCGGCAGACACGCTGGCCGATCTTGAACTTGTGGGACATGCCGGGCTCCTGGAGGGTGTTGCCGCTGCCGCGCCTCAGCGCTTCTTCTGCGCTTTCGCCTTGCGGGCGAGATAGCGAGCGTCGCGCTGGGCCTTCTGTTCGGCCTGGAGAGCCTTGGCGCGCTCCTGCGCGGCCAGCTGCTCGGCGTGCTTGCGCTCGATTTCCGCGAGACGCTCGGCCTCGGCCAGGGCAGCGGCGCGCTCGAGCTCGGCCTGACGCTGGGCGGCGCGTTCGGCCGCACGGGCCTCGCGGGCATCGACCACGGCGCGGCGGGCGGATTGGCGAGCCAGGACCGTGGGATCATCGGCAGACGGGCGCGCCCGGAACCGGGCCAGCATCTCGGACCGCGCCTTCGCGGCGGTCTCCAGACGATCGACGACACCCTGATTCTTCAAAAAGCTCACAGACACTCCTGGATCGGGCGCGGCGAAGGCCGTCGCCCACGAGAGAAAGGCAAGGAAAGAGAATGCAGATACGAAGAAGCCGCTCCAAGGGAGCGGCTTCGACAGAAACGCCTAGGACGGCGATCAGGCCGTCTGGAGCTGACCGGCGGACTGCTTGCCGCTGCGACGGTCGGTCTCCAGCTCGTAGGAAACCTTCTGGCCTTCGTTCAGGCTGCGCAGGCCGGCGCGCTCGACGGCCGAGATGTGAACGAACACGTCCTTGCCGCCGTCATCCGGCTGGATGAAGCCGTAGCCCTTGGTCTCGTTGAACCACTTGACGGTTCCGGTGCTCATGGAAGTCCTTGATCTTCGCAGGCATAGTGAGGAATGGCACCCGCTCATGCGAGAAGGCGCCGGCATCGACCGATAGCGATAGGAAAGTCAGAACCGCCCTGCGAAGGCGTAACGGTCCAAGATATCCGGACACGTGCCGATACGGCTTAAATAAACCGCCGGCGGTTTTTTGGCAAGCGCAGGGAAATATTTCACCCGGCAACAGGCCCGCCGATGCGGGAAATTGTCAGCGGAAAATGCGGTTGAGCAACGCCAGAACGGCCGCGAGAACAACGAGATAAGGGAGTTCAATGCGGCTTGGGCGCATGAAATCTGTGGTTACGGCCGCACGAACTAGCGCCGTCGGCACGCAGGCACCGGACGGGCTTGCTCAGGCCGGAACGAGGCGCAGAACACCCTCGCCGCGCCGATGGCCGACGGCGGTCACCGCGACCTCGCGGGCGCTGCCGCCGGCGACGAGGGCGGCCCCGAGCGCCGTTCCGAAGGGTGCCGCCACTTCGAGCCCGTGCCCGGTCACGTCCCCGAGGGCGCGCAGCCGCGCGCCGGGCGCGAGACGGGCCAGCGCATCGTGCTCTTCCGCGGTGATCGGCGCGACTCCGGTGGCACCGGACAGGACGTGATCGGGGCTCGAGAGGCCGGCCTGTCGCCAGAGGGCCTCGAGGCTGTCGGCGACGCTGCCGGGCCTGCGCCGGGTCCGGTCGCTCGCCACCGTCTCAAGCCGGGCCAGGGCACGGGCACCGCGGGCGGCCGCATGCGCAGCCGATTCCAGCATCAAGAACGCTGCGCAGCTACCGAGGATGAAGCCGCCCGCCTCGCCGCGCGCGAAGACCGGGCGGTAGGCGTCGCGGGCGAGGTAGCCGCCCATCTCGTGGATGACCAGAACGTCCGGCCGCTCGGCGCTGTAGGAGCCGCCGACCAGGATCGCATCGATCTGGCCCGAAGCCACCCGCGCCTGGGCGATCCGCAGGGCGTCGACCCCGGCGGATTCCTCGCCCATGAAGGTGCGCGAGGCGCCCGTCACCCCGTGCACGATGGCGATGTTGCCGGCGAGCAGGTTCGAGAGCTGAGCGAGGAACAGGGTCGGCCGGAGGTCGTTCTGCAGCCGCTCGTTCAGGTAGGCGCCCGGATCGGCGGCGTCCCGCAGGCCCGTGAGGATCGCCCCGTCCGCCGCGTAATCGCGCTCGCCGCCGCCCGCCGCCACGACGAGATGGAGCGCCTGCTTGAAGGCGGCCTCATCCTTCACGCCCGCGGCGTCGAGGGCGAGGCCGGCGGCGTAGACGCCGAGCCGCTGCCAGGCCTCCATCTGCCGCTGGTCGCTGCGCTTGGGGATCTGGCCGTCCCAGGCGATCGCCGGCGCCGGATGCACCGGGTAGGGCGCAAAGGTCTCGCTGTCCGTGCGCGGAGCCGCCTCCCCGGCGAGGGCGGCCAAGTGGGCATCGACGCCTTCACCCGCGCAGGAGACGAGGCCGAGGCCGGTGACGACGACGGGGCGGCTCATGGCTGACTCAGGGCTCGCGTTCGGCCGGCGCCGAATCGGGAAACAGGCCGATCGTCCGCGCCCGCTCGCGCATCGGCGCGTCGAGGCCGTCCGGGAACGGCATGGTGCGGAAGCGCAGCTCCGCGTCGCACAGCGCCTTGCCGTCGTGGCTGATCGCCGCCTTGGTGACCGCGTAGCCCGAGCCGTCATGCTCCAGGTGCGCCGTGACGAGGAGGTCCGCCCCGGGGCCCACGAAGGACCGGAAGCGGGCCTTGTCGACGCCGGTGAGGAACGGCATCCGGGCGAAGTCGAGATGGGCAAGCACAAGGTAGCCGGAGGCCTGCGCCATCGTCTCGGTGAGGAGGACGCCCGGCACCAGGGGATGGCCGGGGAAGTGCCCTTCGAAGACCGGGCTGGCCATGGGCACCCGGGCGAGCGCCTCGATGCGGCCGGCGGCCCGATCGAGGAGCCGCACGGAGTCGATCATCTCGAAATATTCGAGGCGCATGATGGGTCGGATCGGCCTGCGTTCAGACCTTGGCGGCCTTCTCGGCCACGAGGCCGTCGATGCGCGCGCAGAGGTTCTTGAGGACGAAGTACTCCTCGGCCGGGACCTTGCCCTCGTTGACCTCCTGGGTCCAGCGCTCGAGCGGCAGCTTGATCCCGAAGGCCTTGTCCACCGCGAAGGCGATGTCGAGGAAGGCGAGGCTGTCGATGCCGAGGTCGTCGATGGCGTGGCTCTCGGGCGTGATCTTGTCCCGCGGGATGTCGGCGGTCTCGGCTATGATGTCGGCCACGCGCTCGAAGGTGGCGCTGCCGTGGGCGGGCTCGTCGGACATGTCTTCTCGCGGGCTGTTCGAATTCCGGATCGGTCGTGCGGGAGCCCCCTCGCCGCCCGGGCGGCCCGGCGGAAACGCCCCGTGCGGCCACCCTACGCGTATACGGGCCTTCGTACGCGGCCCCGTCGAATGGCGGCGACCTCTACACGAGGGTGTCAGGGGCGGCAACCGCGGCGCTTCCCCGGCGTTTCAGCGCCTGTCCACAAGCGTGCGCCGCCGGGTGCGCGGACGCGCATGTGCGCCGATCGCGCCGACCCTAGCTTGACGGCGAGAGGACCACGCGTCCTCAGGAGAACAGACGGATGCCACCGATCACCAAGCCCGCCGCTCCGCCGGCGCGGATCGAGACGCCACCCCTCCCGCCACAGGAGCGGGCGCGCTCCCAGGGTGCGGCTCGCGTCCTGCTCGTGCTGACCCTGTCGGCCCTGGGTCTCTGGATCCTGCACGAGTTCCTGCCCGCGCTGGCCTGGGCGGTGGTGCTGGCGATCGCCCTGTGGCCAGTCTACACGCGGCTGGAGCACCGCTTCCCGCCGGGGAAGCACAACATCCTGCTGCCCACGCTGATGACGGCGGCGGTGGCGCTGGTCTTCCTGGCGCCGCTGGCGATCCTCGGCGTCCAGGCCGCCCGCGAGGCCCACGACGTGGCCGAGTTCGTCCGCAATGCCGAGGCGAACGGCATCCCGGCGCCGGAATTCCTCCAGCACCTGCCCTACGGCGCCGCGCAGGCGACCGCGTGGTGGAACGACAATCTCGGCCATGCGCAGGCGGGCTCGGACCTGCTGCGCCGGTTCGAGAACAATTCCGTGCTCGGGGCGTCGCGCAATGTCGGCCGCGAGGTGGTGCACCGGATCGTGCTGTTCGGCTTCAGCCTCGTGGCCCTGTTCTTCCTGTTCCGCGACTGGCGGACGGTGCGGGACCAGTCGCTGACCGCCTGCCACCGGCTGTTCGGCCCGCGCGGCGAGCGCGTCGCCCGCCAGATGGTGGCCTCCGTGCACGGCACCGTCGACGGGCTCGTGCTGGTCGGGCTCGGCGAGGGCTTCGTGCTGGGGATCGTGTACCACTTCGCGGGGGTGCCCCACCCCGTGCTGCTCGGCGCCTTCACGGCGGTCGCGGCGATGATTCCGTTCGGAGCCGCCGTGGCCATCGCCATCGCGGCGCTTCTTCTGGTGGCGGCGGGTTCGGTGACGGCGGCTTTGGTGGTGGCTGCGGCGGGTTTCGTCGTGACCTTCGTCGCCGACCATTTCATCCGGCCGGCTCTGATCGGCGGCACGACGAAACTGCCCTTCCTGTGGGTGCTCCTCGGCATCCTCGGCGGCGTCGAGACCTTCGGGCTGCTCGGACTGTTCGTTGGCCCGGCGGTGATGGCCGCCCTGGTCCTGCTGTGGCGGGAATTCACCGAGGGGCAGGACGCGACGGCCTGAGCCGCCGGACCCGCTAGTCGGCCGCGCTCGCCCCGGCCGTGGCCTCGACCCGGCGCCGATCCTGGCGCCAATCGGCCGGCTTCTCGAAGGTGCCGGCCCAGATGCCGCGGCGGGTCGCCCAGGCGTGCCCCTCGTGGCGGACATAGGTGGGCGTCACGTGGCGGCTGGCCAGCGCCAGGCCCTGGCCGACCATCCAGGCGGACAGATCCTCGCCATGGACATGGCAGATCCCGGTGACACGCCCGGCGACGGCTCCCTCCCGCCGCTCGCAGGTGACGACGCCGCCGTCGATCCGCGCGCGCAGGGCCTGCGCGGCCTCGCGGCCGCAGCGATATTCCAGGCCCTTGGCGCTCTCGCAGCTCTGCGCGGTCTCGGGGGCGTCGATGCCGTACAGGTGGATGCGCGTCCCCTGCACCTCGATCGTGTCGCCGTCGATCACGGTTGCCGGACCGCTGATCGTCCCGGCCGCGGCAGCAGGGCCGCACAGGAGGAGCAGGGCAAGCATCGGTCTGATCATCACGGAACTGTCCACGCGGGAGGCAAGGCGTCGAAGAAAAGCGGTGTGAGGGCCGTCACGCTGCACGACCAATGTGGCGAATTTGTCGGGCGACCGGAGGGACGGCGCTTCCCCGGCGCCGACTTTCTCCCGTCGTGGTTGCGAAAGCGTTCCGACCCTGCGTGCGGGCTGCGCCACGGAACGGCGCCCCGGAGCCGTCGTTGTATCGCATGAGCTTTCTCAAGACCCTGCTCGCCGGCGTGGCCCTGAGCGCAGCCCTTCTCACCTGGATCGGCCTCGCGATCGGGCCGGAAGGACCGGCCGCCCGTACGAGCCCGGGGCTGACCACGGCCGCGGTCCTGGCGAGCGACGGCATGGTACGGGACGGCGCCCTGCGTGACCCGGCGCTGGATCGTGAGGGTCTCGGCCGTCTCGCGCGCCACGCCTCCGAAGAGGCACGCGACGCCGCCTCTGTGAGGCCGGCCGGCTGACCGCCGCCTTTGCGCGGCGCAGCCGACGTCGGGGAAGCCAGACCGATCAGGTCCGGTATTGGCCGTTGCGCTTGACGAGAACGCGGGTTCCCACCGGAACGCGCTCGTAGAGGTCCGCGATGTCTTCGTTCAGCATCCGGACGCAGCCCGACGACATCTGCTCACCGATGCTCCAGGGCTCGTTGGTGCCGTGGATCCTGAACAGGATGTCGCGGTTGCCCTGGTACAGGTAGAGCGCGCGGGCACCGAGCGGGTTGTCGACGCCGCCCTTACGGGTCCGTGGCAAGTCGGGATGGAGCGAGACCATCGTGGCCGTCGGGCTCCAATCCGGCCAGACACCCTTGCGCCCGACCCGGGCCTCGCCCTTCCAGGAGAAGCCCGCTTTGCCGACGCCGACGCCGTACTGCATCGCCGTGCCATCGGCCTGAACAAGGACAAGCTGGCGCTTGTCGATGTCGACGACGATGGTGCCGGGTTGCTCGGGGCCGTTGTAGCTGACCTGCTGCCGGCGATATTTGGGGTCGAGCCGCTGGGTATCGACGAGGGGAATGTCGAAGGGCTTGTCGGGCTTTGCGCCGATGTACCAAGCGGATTCGTCGTCCTGCGCGACCTGGACCGGACGGGTCTGACAGGCCGCCAGCGGCGCGATCGCCACCACGGCGAGGAGGATCCGCGAGAGGGCGATCCGGCGCAGGCGGCTCCAGGCCGATGGAAGCGTGGCGATCATAGGTCCTGTCGTGCGGGATACGGTCGTCGCGCCATGCCTACCGCCTCAGCGCCCGTGACGATGTAGCTTTTCCGCCGCAGCGGATCGCGCGCGGGCGGCTCGCGCGGCCACGGTTGCGCCCTAATTCAGAATCGCGGCAACGCTCTATTGCGGCCGGCGCGGAGGTTAAGGATGCCCGAGACCCAAACTCTTCCGACCGAGGCGACGACCGTACCCGAGGTCCCGCTCAGCCCGGCGATACACCTCGACCACTGTGTGATCCACGTCAGCGACTGGGCCCGATCCAATGCCTTCTACCGGGATGTGGTGGGCGCCGAGATCATCGAGCGCGGCCCAGGCTTCGCCTACCGGTTCGGCGGCGTCCAGCTCAACTGCCATGGCCCTGGCGTCGAGGCGGTGCCCGTGGCGGCCAAACCCGTCCAGCCCGGCAACAGCGATCTGTGCTTCCGCTGGTCGGGTCCGATCGAGGCGGCGATCGCGCATCTCGAGGCATCCGGCATCGCGGTGGAACTCGGGCCGGTGGAGCGGCACGGCGCCGCGGGTCCCGGCCAGAGCGTCTATTTCCGGGATCCGGACGGGTCGCTCCTGGAATTCATCACTTACGCAGCGTGATCAGCCGCGGCTCTCGGCCAGCGCCTGATTGGTCTGCTCCAGCCGCAAGGCCAGGACGCGCATCAGGGCGATGCTGATCTGGGGAAACTGTGCCAGCAGTTCCAGGAAGACGCCGCGGTCGATGCGCAGGGCGGTCACCGCGGATTGCGCCGTCACGGTGGCGGACCGGGGCTGCTCGGCCAGGATGCCCATCTCGCCGACCAGGGCATCCTGGCCCAGCAACGCCAGGCGCACCGGGCCGGCGGGGCCATCGATGCTGACCTCCGCGGTGCCCGAGAGGATCACGTAGGCTGCATCCGCCACATCGCCGCGGGCGAAGAAGCGTTGCCCCGGCTCGAAATGCACCCGCTCGCTGGTGAAGGCCAGAAGCTTCAGGCGCGACGGTTCCACCTCGCGGAACAGCGGCACCTGCTTCAGGGAGGAAACCTCGGTGTCGAGGGTCATTCGGGGGCTCCGCGACGGGTCTCACGCCCAGGACGGCGGGGCCGGACGGGCCCGTATATCCATGCGGTTCGTCAGGCACTTGTCCAGCCCTGCACTGGACGCAACTTGGCGGTGTGGTCTCGGCGCCCTGCTGGCACTCGGCCTCATCCTGGGGTCGAGGCCGGCCGCAGCCCGGCTGGTCCAGGCCGATCTCGCCCGTGTCGCGGTCACGCCGCCCCCGGGGGCCCGCGTCCCGCTCGACCTTGCGGTCACCGATGCGCGCACCGGGCAGCCCACCACCCTGGGCAAGGCCCTCGACGGTCGGGCCGCCCTGCTGCTGCCGGTCGATTACACCTGCGGCAATGTATGCGACCCGATGGTGTCGATGTCGGTGGAGGCCCTCGCGGCGACAGGACTCCCGCGGGACGATTACGGGCTCGTCCTAGTCGGGATCGACCCGCGCGACGATTCCGCGGCCGCGCGCCGCATGCTCGCGGATACGCTGGGAGACCGGGATGCATCGGCCCGCCCCCGGGCGCTGATCGCCTCGGACGCGGCCCTCGCGCGCCTCACCGGCGCCCTGGGCTATCAGGCCGTCTATGATGCCGGCACCGACAGCTTCGCCCATCCGGCGGCGGCCATTCTTCTCGCCGCCGACGGCCGGGTGGCACAGGTGCTGTCGCCCCTCGCCCTGACCGGGCGGGATCTCCGCCTCGCCCTGACCGAGGCCGGCGAAGGCCGGGTCGGCAGCCTCGCCGACCGGCTCACGCTGCTCTGCTACGGTTACGATGCCGCACGGGGTCTCTATACGCCGCTCATCCAGCGGATCCTGACGGGGGCCGGGATCGTCACCATCCTGGCAATCGCCCTCCTGATCGCCGCTCTGATCCGCCTCACGCACCGGCGGCAGGCTTAAGGGCGGCTTCGGCCTGGATCAGCGCTCGGTTGAGAGGCCCTGGCGTCCGGGAGCGGGCGCCTCGTGCTTGAGGCTGGCATTCAGATGGGGCGAGTCGGTGGGCTCCTCACGGGTGGTTGGCGTGGCGGAATCTTCCGCGGCCGGCATCGGCGGCATCGGCGGCGTGTTCGGCCGCTCCGTCGCCGTGCCCGGGACAGGATCCTTGACCATGTTGCGGTTCGTCATGCGCGATACCCCATCTCTTTCTGCGGCCGCACTGTCGCACCGCCTCCCGGACCAAGTCGCCGTGGCTCCGGTCATGCCGACACGGCCGCGGATGTCGACCAAGGTCGAACGTCGACCAACGCCCGACACAAGTCCGGGTTGCTGCCAAGCTTAGCTGGCGGAAGCTTGAGCAGGTCTCGGGATAGGAACCTTGGTTATTGCTGAAGGTTGTTGCGGGGTGAAGCGAAGCCTGAGGAGGAACTGATGGCATCCGGAAATTCGACCTCGAAGCGGGGCTTTGCCTCGATGAACCTCGAGCGGCAGCGCGAGATCGCCAGCAAGGGCGGCCGCAGCGTGCCGGCAGAGAAGCGGTCCTTTTCGCAGGATCGCGAATTGGCCTCGTCCGCCGGTCGCAAGGGCGGTCAGTCCACGGGGACAGGCCGGGCCGAGTGAGGCATCGGCTCACGCGTATCGCGTAGCGGCGCCGCGTCTTCGGACCGGCGCCGTTTTCGTTTCGGCTATGCCAACACGGCACACCAACGCAAAAGGCCCCGCCATGGTGACAGGGCCTTTTGCGTTACGGGATCCGGGGGGCAACGATCAGGAAATGCAACGCCCGGGGGTCATGCGGCGCGCCTCGGGCCCGACCAGGGAGCTCAGCGCCGTCTCGCAGCCTTCGCGGACCATACGCCGGGGCGGCTGACGCAGGATCGGCTTGATCTCCAGATCCTGGGCTTCCCCTGCCACCGGGGCAATCCGACCGTCGGCCTTCTGAACGCCCGCGACCCGCGTCGGGCTGAGCGCGATGGAGACCGGCCGCATCCCCGGCAGCGGAATCTGCGCCGTCTGGGCGGTGGGCACCGGGGGCACCCAACGATCCGCCGTGTCGCGCACGACCGGCTGGACGAGGACGGTGAGAAGAGCGGCAGGAGCACTCACGCCCAGGAGGAAACCAGACCGCAGCATTGCCCCGACCTCATGCGAGAGCTTGACAGGATGTTCGTATAACGCGCCCTGCAATCGCAGGTTCCTAGACTGTGACGCGCCTACGTATCCTGAGTATTCGATGACAGCCCGGCCGTTGGTGCGGCGGCGCACGCCCGCAATCCACACCATCCACATGTGGCCAAAAGGCCACCGCATCAGAAAAAGTGCGTTTGCTGGAACCTCCCGGTCCGGCATCCGTTTTCTCTGCACCCGGCCACCTGGTCCTCCCCGCATTCCCCTTGTGCATCGGCCGGAACCTTCGCGACGGGCTGGAGACTTCTCCGGCCCGTTTTTTTGCGCCTGCATCCGGGATGTCCGGGCCTCCGGCACGGACAACAAAAAACCCCGGCGCAAGCCGGGGTTTTTGTCGTCATCGAGGCTCGGAGGCGGCCTGGGACCGGTTCAGCCCGGCGAGAACCGCCGAGCCCGGCTCAGGCCGTCCTCTCAGGCCGTCTTGGCTTCGCGCCGACGGGCCGTCTGCTGGAAGAACAGCGCCTGGCTGATCACCGCCGAGACATTCGCTGGCTGGAAGGGCTTCGCGATGAGGAAGGCGGGCTCGGGACGCTCGCCGGTGAGGAACCGCTCCGGATAGGCCGTGATGAAGATCACCGGGACCTCGAAGGTCTTCAGGAGATCGTTCACGGCATCAAGACCCGAGGAGCCGTCGGCGAGCTGGATGTCCGCCAGGATCAGGCCGGGACGCTTACCCTCGCCGGCGATCTTGATCGCCTCGGTGCGGGTGCGGGCGACGCCGATGACATTGTGACCCAGACCCTCCACGAGGGCCTCGAGATCCATCGCGATCAGCGGCTCGTCCTCGATGATGAGGATCTCGGTCGCCATGTCGGCGGCCAGCTCGCGGCCGGCCTCGTCCACGAGGTCACGGACCTCGGAGACGTCGACGCCCAGGATGATGGCCGCATCTTCCTCGGAGAAGCCTTCGAGGCAGGAGAGCAGGAACGCCTGCCGCGGCAGCGGCGTGATCTGGCCGAGACGGACCTCCGCCGGCAGATCGTGCTGAACCTGCTCGCTGCGGCCGTTCACCGAGAGCGAATTCCAGATCCGCGTGAAGACACGGAACAGATCGGCCTTGATGTTGGTGCTCCGGCCGAGCGTGTCCGGTTCGTTGACGAGGGTCTCCAGGGTGGCGGCGACATACGCGTCGCCCGCCACTTGGCTACCCGTGAGCGCCCGCGCGTAGCGGCGCAGGTACGGCAGGTGCTGTACCACGAGTTGCGATGTCGACATTCGATCCCCTGTGCCTCGCCGTGTTGCCCGGCCGCGAACGCCTCGGTCCTTTACCGAAGTCCTGCCGGGGCCGGCTTGTGTCCTGCGCAGCCTACCGCCCAACGCGGAGGCCCGCACTCCGTTCCACCCCCCGGCGGAACCGATCCCGGCGGGCAGGCGTTGCCGCCGCAGCCATGGCGTATGTCGAGCCGCAGCACAATGCGGCCGAGCCGACTTCGGCAACAAGGGGCCTATTGATGGTGGACCAGGGAAAGGAGGGAGGTCTTCGCGCGCGCTATTCGCATGCCGAGACTGTCTCGAATCGCTCGTCGGAGGGCCAGGACGGCGCCGTCGATCAGCAACCTTTCGACACCCCTGACCAGACCACCGGCCACCGGACCAAGAACGGCCTGAGCGACCAGACCCGCAATCGTATCGCGACGCAGCTGCGCGCGATGTACGACACGGTCACGCAGCAACCGGTGCCCGACCGCTTTGCCGAACTGATCGCGAAGCTGGACAGCGCCGACCGCAAAGCCTGACGGTCGAGAGCCCTCGACCCCGGATCCAGCGGACGCCCATCCCTATACCCCCGCCTCGGCCAGACGGAACCGTCTCGAGCCCAGTATGCGGACCGACACGACGGAAAAAGCCGCCGCACGGGGCGGCGGCTTTTCATCGCGCCGTGCGCCGGCCCGGGATCGGGGCCGGCGTCTCCGGTCGTTCCTCAAAGTGTCGGCGAGCGGCCCCGCATCAGTCCCACGACCGCCGAGATCGCAAAGAGGACGATGGCCACGAAGAATACCAGCTTGGCAGCTTCCATCGCCGTGCCGGCGATGCCGCCGAAGCCAAGCAGAGCGGCCACGAGGGCGACGACGAGAAAAGTTACGGCCCAACCGAGCATCGTTCAGATCCTTCGAAAGTCTCAACGCGGGCGGGCCGCGTCGTTCTGAACACGAAAACGCCAAGGTTTCGCTCCGGTTCCGCCCCGATCGCGAAGTCCCCTGGGGAGCGGGGGGTTCGTGCGCTGTCCGCGTCAAGGGGTGACGGAACGAGACAGGGGCGCTAGCGTTCGAAGAGAGGTCTCCAGGCTCGATCCGGGATTTGCGATGCTGCAATCTGCCAAGAGTGCCGTTCGATCGAAGGCCGCCGCGCTGGCGGTGCGCCTCGCCGATCTCGTCGATAGAACCGGCGATGCCTTGCGCGCGGCAGCGCTCGGTCTCCTGCCGGCACCGGCGCCCGTACCGGTCCGCGTGCGCGCTCGACAGACCCGCCGCCAGGGCTGACGTCCTTCGTCGCGGTCTGGCCCGTAAGCGTCACGCCCAGACCGACGGCCGCCTCCAGGGGGCGAGGTCGGTGCAGGGGCGGTCATCCGGTCTCAGAGCGCGTCTGCGACATCGGAACTTGCCGGACGCGCGGGGAATGCCCGGAACGTCGGATCGCGGTCTCCGGGCCGATTGCCACGCGGCGTCGAACCGTCCAAGGAAGCGCCGTGTCGATCGCATGGGATCGCGATGGCGGACGCCGACGAGAACAGCCTGACCTTCGATCGTTCGATGCCCCCAGCCGGGCGGCTGGAGCCGGTCGCCCCGTTGATCCGCCGCCGGGTCGCGCCGAACGGCGGCCCCTTCACGGCGAGCGGCACCTGCACCTACGTGGTGGGCCAGGATCGCGTCGCGGTGCTCGATCCGGGCCCGGATGATCCGGTGCATATCGAAGCGCTGCTTCAGGACCTCGCTGGGGAGCGTGTGGAGGCCATCGTGGTCACTCACACCCACCGTGATCATTCTCCGGGCGCGCGGCTCCTCGCTGCCCGCACCGGAGCGCCGATCGTCGGATGCGGGCCACACCGGGCCGCACGCGCGCTCTCGGAGGCGGAAGCGCCGATGCTCGACGCCAGCGCCGACCGGGCTCACGCTCCCGAGCGGATCATGGCGGAGGGCGATTCCGTGTCCGGTCGAGGCTGGACCCTCGTGGCCGTCGAGACCCCCGGCCACACGATGAACCATCTCGCCTTCGCGCTGCCGGAAGCGCAGGCGCTGTTCTCGGGAGACCACGTCATGGCGTGGTCGACCACGATCGTGGCCCCGCCGGACGGCGCGATGCGGGCCTACATGGACTCCCTCGACAAGCTGCGCGGGCGCGACGAGACCGTATACTGGCCGGGCCATGGCGGGCCCGTATGCGAGCCCGCCCGGTTCCTGCGCGGGCTGGCCGGGCACCGCCGCCAGCGCGAAGCGGCGATCCGCGCGCGGCTGGCGGCCGGCGACAGGCGGATCGCCGACATCGTCGCGGCGATCTACCAGGGGCTCGATCCCCGCCTCCGCGGCGCCGCGGCGCTGTCGGTCTTCGCCCATCTGGAGGATCTTGTCGGACGCGGGCGCGCGACCTGCGGCGGCGCCCCCCGGCTGGACGGCACCTACGCGCCGGCCTGAGGGACGCGACGGGTCACTTCACCGCGAGGGCGAGGTTGGCGACGTCGTCGAGATAGGCCCGGATCCGGTCCGCGTTGCTGCCGAAATCGCGGCCGCTGAGGCGCGAGGCCGAGCGCACGTCGATCCGCGCCCCGTCCGCGCGGGGGCGGATGCGCACGGTGACGTCGCCGGGCAGGTTGAGGATCAGACCGCGGGCCACGGCCTCGATCCGACCGTTCCCGGTGCGTCCCCCCGGCCGGATCGCCTCGACGATCTGCCAGTGCCGCTTCAGCGCCGCCTGCCGGGCGAGTTCGAAGGCCTCGTCGGCGCCGATATCGAGGGTCAGGGGCGCGATCTGCGGATAGGCGCCGCGCTGGCGCTCGCGGATCGCGGGGCCGGGATCCGCCGGGTAGCGGCCGCCGCGAGCCGCGAAGGCCGCCCGCGAGCGCGAGAAGGCGGGTGGGTTGTCGATGTCGGTGGTGATGTCGGACAGCGCCGGCAGCCGCAGGCTGCGCAAGCCCAGGAAAGCGGGATAGCCGAGAACCGCCAGCGCGAGGATCAGCCCTGCGAGGGCGGCCCCGAGACCGCGAGCCCCCTCGCGCCAGACCCGCACGAAGGCGAAGACCGCAGCCGCCGCGGCGAGCACCGCGACCCCGAACCCGGCCACCAGGGCCGCGAGCGCCGCGTCGGTGTCGGCACGCGGGTCCCGGACCAAGATCAGGGCGATGCCGGTGGCGATGACGGAGAACACGGCGAGCCGCCGGGCCAGAGGCCCTGCGCGGGTGACGGGTTCCTCGATGAGCAGGCGGCGCATGGGGATCATGACGGCGATCGGGATCCGATCTTAGAGCTTGGCCGGGGCCGGCGCCAACGCGCGACCGTCACGGCGCGAAGGCACGGACACTGCCGGGCAGGCCGAGGGTGGCGGGCAATTTGAGAGGATCGGGCAGCATCGCATCCCCGATCCGGCCGGCCGGATCGGACGGCTCGCTGTGGGCGGCCGTCTGAGCCGTCAGGGCGTTCCAGGGGCCCGTCACCGCGAACAGGATCCCGCGGGCGGAATCGCCGGGCGGCCGCAGGACGAGATCGCCCCTGGCGTCGAGTCGCCGTTCCGGCAGCGACACCTGGCCGTGAAGGGTGGCGCCGACACTCGGCCCCAGAAGACCCGACTCGGCGATCTCGCCGACACCGTCGACGAAGCGCACCGTCACCACGGCCCGCTCGAACGCGGTCCGGCCGTTCCGGCGCGCCAGAGCTCCGGACGCCACGGCACCGTTGCGGTGGACGACGTCGGCGAGATCGAGGCCCGCGATGGCGCCCCCATCCATGGCGAGCGTGGCCCGTCCGCCGAGATGCGCCAGGAGGCCGACCGTGTCACGCGCCCTGGATTCGAGGGCGAAATGCCCCTGGACGGGCCCGACCACCCAGCGGGCCGCGCCGATCTCGCCGAGGAGCGCACCGAGATCGACGCGGTCGAGGCTCCCCTGGGTGCGCAGCTCCGTCGCGGCCGGATCGGTCCCGCTCGTCAGGTTCACGCGCCCCTTGAACGTGCCGTCCTGGATCCGGGCCCGGTTCACCGCGACCTCAAGGGCGGTATCCCGCACTAGGATGCTCGCCGCCAAATCCTGCACCCGAACGGCGCCGGCGCGGCCCTCCGCCGCCGACAGGCGGAGGTCGAGGTCGCCCTGCGTGAGCGGCGCCAGGGCGACGGATACCGGGGCGGGATCGAGGAGCCGGGTCAGATCCTCGACGAGCGGCGTGAAGTCGAGGGTCTCGGCCGCCAGGGTCGCCTGCACCGAGAGGCGCGGCGCCTTGCCGGGTCCGAAGGCGACGGCGCCGGCGCCTTCCAGCACGTTCTGACCGAGGCCGATGCGCAGACTCGGCCACGAGATGGACCGCTCCGCCGTCTCGAACCGGCCGTCGATCGAGAAGGCGCCGGCGAGCGGCGCCAGCGGCACATCACGGCCGATCCAGGCCAGGCTCTCCGGCAGGGATCGCGTCTCGAACCGGACCTGCCCGGACAGGACGGGCAGCGCGTTCCCCTCCGCAGGCGGCGCCACCGTTCCGTCCGCCGCGAGGCTGCCGTCCGGCCACGTGACCTCCGCGGTGAACGGGCTGCGGCGGCGCTGGGCCAGCTCGGCCGGACGCAGGTGGGTCAGGGTGATCCGGGTCGGCACGCCCCGCCACGTGAAGCTGGCGCGGCCCTCGGCGGTCTTTCCCCAGAGCGGCCACGCGATGTCCAGGTCGATGTCCCGGGCCGTGTCGCCGGCGGCGAGGCGCGCGTCGCGCACGACGATCCGGCGTGGCCGGGGCGTCTCGCCGGACCGGGACTGCTCGGCGAGGCGCGCGAGGGGGGCGTCCCAGCCGGCGGGGTCATCCGACAGCCGCGCACCCTCCAGGCGAAGCCCGCTCACGGCCGCGCGCCCGCCGAGGAGGCTCAGCGGGTCGAGGTCGAGGGTCAGGCGGCCCGCATCCGCCAGGACCGGTCCGTCGGAACCGGCGGCGAGCCGGACGCGGTCGAGGGTCAGGCGCGGCCAAGGCAGCACCGCGACGCTCGCGGGGCCCTGCAGCGTCAGGCCCAGGCCGTAGGCGTCGAAGGCGCGGCGCGCGTAGGCCGTGACCCGGCCGTCCTCCAGGGGCCAATCGCGCAGGCCGAGGCCGGCCGCGATCAGGCTCCCGAGAGCGAGGACGAAGATCGGGCGGCGCAGCGACATCATGCTCCGAAGGGGCGGCGGCTGTAACCGGAAGCCGGGCGCCGCGCCGGCCCCTCGGGCTGCCGCGGCCCGGCAGGGTCTGCACGTCGAGTGAGCAATTTAGCGTCCTTGGCCGGCTTTGTCTGCCGCGCCCGCGCAGGGCCGCCCTGCCCTCCCCAACGCAGTGCCGGTTACGGATCGCCCGCGTCCGCGCGGACCGGTGCGGCGCACCACTGGATTTCACGCGCGGAATCGGGGAGAGCAGGCGCGAGGACACGCACTTCCCAAGGTTTCGGCCGGTCGGGTCCGGCGGGAAAAGGACGGTTCGATGAAGAAGGTCTACACGGATGCCGCCGCGGCCCTGGCCGGCCTCCTGCACGACGACATGATGGTGATGTGCGGCGGCTTCGGCCTCTGCGGCATCCCGGACGAGCTGATCGAGGCGGTGCGCTTCTCGGGCGTCAAGGGTCTCACCGTCGTCTCGAACAATGCCGGCATCGACGGGGTCGGCCTCGGCAAGCTTCTGGACACCCGCCAGGTCCGGAAGATGATCTCGTCCTACGTGGGCGAGAACAAGGAATTCGCCCGCCAGTATCTTGGCGGCGAGCTGGAGATCGAGTTCAACCCGCAGGGCACGCTCGCCGAGCGGATCCGCGCCGGCGGCGCCGGCATCCCGGCCTTCTTCACCAAGACCGGCGTCGGCACCAAGGTCGCCGAGGGCAAGGAGGTCCGCGAGTTCGATGGCGAGCATTACGTCATGGAGCGCGGCCTGTTCGCCGACCTCGCCCTGGTCCATGCCCATACGGGCGACACCGAGGGGAACCTGCGCTACCGGATGACCGCGCGCAACTTCAACCCGATGATGGCCACCGCCGCCAAGATGACGGTGGCGCAGGTCGAGCATCTCGTGAAGCCGGGCGAGATCGATCCGGACACGATCCACACGCCCGGCATCTTCGTGAAGCGCATCGTCGACGTGGGCGTGCGCGACAAGCGCATCGAGCAGCGCACGACGCGCACGCGCAACGATGCGACCCCGGCCGCCGCGGCCGGCGGCGGCACGCACTGACCGGACGGGAAGGGAGCGAGAACGATGGCCTGGACCCGCGAGCAGATGGCGGCGCGCGCCGCCAAGGAGCTGGAGGACGGCTTCTATGTGAACCTCGGCATCGGCATCCCGACGCTGGTGTCGAACTACATCCCCGAGGGCATGTCGGTGCAGCTCCAGTCGGAGAACGGCATGCTGGGCATGGGCCCCTTCCCCTACGAGGGTGAGGAGGATCCGGACCTGATCAACGCCGGCAAGCAGACGATCACCGCCCTGCCGACGACGAGCTACTTCTCCTCGGCGGATTCCTTCGGGATGATCCGCGGCGGGCACATCAACCTGTCGATCCTCGGCGCCATGCAGGTGGCCGGCAATGGCGACCTCGCCAACTGGATGATCCCCGGCAAGATGGTGAAGGGGATGGGCGGCGCCATGGACCTCGTGGCCGGGGTGAAGCGCGTGGTCGTGGTGATGGAGCACGTCGCCAAGAACAAGGACGGCACCGAGAGCCCGAAGCTGCTCAAGGCCTGCGACCTGCCGCTCACCGGAACCCAGGTGGTCGATCTGGTGATCACCGATCTCGGCGTGTTCGCCATCGACAAGAAGGGCGACGGCGGCATGACGCTGATCGAACTCGCCGACGGCGTCACCGAGGACGAGATCCGCAAGAAGACCGAGGCCGACTTCACGGTCGCCCTCAAGAACTGACATCCGCAGGCTCGGCGACCGACGTCGCCGGGTCCGACGGGGCGATGGCCGCCCAGATCGGGCGGCCATCGCATGACGGCGCGGGCGCCCCTTCAGACGCGCCCGATGTCGGCGCACCTCGTCAGCGCCAGCCCCCCTTCACCCATCGGCACAGGCCAGACGCGAAACGCCCCCCTCTCCCGGTCGGAAGAGGGGGGCGTTTCGCGTGATCCTTCGCCGCTCGGCTTCGGCCGGGTCAGAGCCCGAAGCCTCCGACCTGTGCCGATCGGTCAGCCCGCGTCGCTGGCGCCCGCGCCCGCGAGTTGCGGATCCCGGGTCGCGGGACGCACCGGGCTGTCGGCCGCCGGCTCCTCGCCCTGCAACGCCCGCCGCACGTAGCTGTCGACCCGGTCGCCCTGCTCCGGGAGGGCGGCCTCGAGATGCGCGATCATCTTGGGCGTCCAGAACGCCTTGATGTGCTTCTGGACCCCGGCGACCGCCTCCTCCTCCGGGTAGGACCGGAAGAAGGTAGCGATCTGGTTGGCCATGCGGACGAGCTTGTCCGCCTGCGTCACGGCACTCATCGGATACTCTTACTCCGCCGCGTCGAGCGCAGTGCCCTGGGAATTGGCGATCCGGGTCAGGGAGAAGTCCTCCTCGTAGAACTTCGCCTGCCAGTCGGACGGCCGGTTGGTCCGCCGGACCTGCACCGCCGTCACCTTGTACTCGGGGCAGTTGGTCGCCCAGTCCGAGTAGTCGGTGGTGATGACGTTGGCGCCGGTCTTGGCGTGGTGGAAGGTCGTGTAAACCACGCCCGGCTGCATCCGCTCGGAGATCTTCGCCTTGAGGGCGATGTCGCCCGAGCGGCTCTCCAGGGCGACGAGATCGCCGTCGACGATGCCGCGCAGCTCCGCGTCGAACGGGTGGATCTCCAGCACGTCCTCCTCGTGCCAGCGCGAGTTCTCGGTGCGCCGGGTCTGCGCGCCGACATTGTACTGGGACAGGATCCGGCCCGTGGTGAGGATCAGCGGGAACTTCGCCCCCGTGCGCTCCTCGGTGGCCACGAACTCGGTGATCATGAACCGACCCTTGCCGCGGACGAACCGGTCCACGTGCATCATCGGCGTGCCGAGCGGCGCCTTCTCGTTGCAGGGCCACTGCACCGAGCCGAGCTCGTCGAGCTTGGCGTAAGACACGCCGGTGAAGCTCGGGGTGAGCGAGGCGATCTCATCCATGATCTCGGACGGGTGGCTGTACTCCATCTTGTAGCCCAGCGCGTTGGAGAGCAGCACGGTGCCCTCCCAGTCGCCATAGCCGCCCATCGGGGCCATCACCTTGCGGACCCGCGAGATGCGGCGCTCGGCGTTGGTGAAGGTGCCGTCCTTCTCCAGGAACGAGGCACCCGGCAGGAAGACGTGGGCGTATTTGGCGGTCTCGTTCAGGAACAGATCCTGGACGACGATGCACTCCATCGCCATCAGGCCCGAGGTGACGTGGTGCGTGTCCGGGTCGGACTGCGCGATGTCCTCACCCTGGATGTACATGCCCTTGAACGAGCCCTCGACGGCCTCGTCGAGCATGTTGGTGATGCGCAGGCCTGGCGCGTTGTCGAGCTTGGCGCCCCAGAGGGCCTCGAAGCTCTCGCGGGTGGCGTCGTCCGAGACGTGGCGGTAGCCGGTGAGCTCGTGCGGGAACGAGCCCATGTCGCAGGAGCCCTGCACGTTGTTCTGGCCGCGCAGGGGATTCACGCCGGCGCCGAGCTTGCCGATATTGCCGGTGGCCATGGCGATGTTGGCCATGCCCATCACCATGGTCGAGCCCTGGCTGTGCTCGGTGACGCCCAGACCGTAGTAGATGCCGGCCGCGCCGCCCTTGGCGTAGAGCCGGGCCGCCCCGCGGACTTCCGCCGGGTCGAGACCGGTGAAGGGCTGCTGGCTCTCCGGGGAGTGCCGCTCATCGGCGATGAACCGGGCCCAGGACTCGAACTCGGCGAGGTCGCAGCGCTCGCGGACATAGGCCTCGTCGATCAGCCCCTCGGTGACGATCACGTGCGCCAGCGAGTTGATGAAGGCCACGTTGGAGCCGGGCTTCAGCGGCAGGTGATAGTCGGCCTTGATGTGGGGCGACTTCACGAGGTCGATCTTGCGCGGATCGGCGACGATCAGCTTGGCGCCCTGACGCAGGCGCTTCTTCATCCGCGAGCCGAAGACCGGATGGCCGTCGGTGGGGTTGGCGCCGATCACCAGGATCACGTCGGAATGCTCCACCGACTTGAAGTCCTGTGTGCCGGCCGAGGTGCCGAGCGTCGACATCAGGCCGTAGCCGGTCGGCGAGTGGCAGACGCGGGCGCAGGTATCGACGTTGTTGTTGCCGAAGGCGGCGCGCACGAGCTTCTGGACGAGGTAGGCCTCCTCGTTGGTGCAGCGCGACGAGGTGATGCCGCCGACCGAATCCTTGCCGTACTTGGCCTGGATCCGCTTGAACTCGCTCGCGGCCCGGTCGATGGCCTCCTCCCAGGAGACCTCGCGCCACGGATCCGTGATCTTCTCGCGGATCATCGGCTTGGTGATGCGGTCCTTGTGGGTGGCGTAGCCGTAGGCGAAGCGGCCCTTCACGCAGCTATGGCCCTCATTGGCCTTGCCGCCCTTGTAGGGGACCATGCGGACGACGCGCTCGCCCTGCATCTCGGCCTTGAACGAGCAGCCGACGCCGCAATAGGCGCAGGTCGTCACCTCGGCGTGCTCGGGCTGGCCGTACTCGTGGATCGACTTCTCCTGAAGGGTCGCGGTCGGGCAGGCCTGCACGCAGGCGCCGCAGGAGACGCATTCCGACTCGAAGAAGTTGGTCGGGCCGGCGGCCACGCGGCTGTCGAAGCCGCGGCCCGCGATGGTCAGCGCGAAGGTGCCCTGCACCTCTTCGCAGGCGCGCACGCAGCGGTTGCAGACGATGCACTTCGACGGGTCGTAGGTGAAGTACGGGTTCGACTCGTCCTTCGGCAGATACTTCTCGGCGCTCGGCTTGACGTGGTTGTCGCCGTCATAGCCGTAGCGGACGTCCCGCAGGCCGACGACGCCGGCCTGCGTCTGCAGCTCGCAATCGCCGTTGGCCGCGCAGGTCAGGCAGTCCAGGGGATGATCGGAGATGTAGAGCTCCATCACGCCCTTGCGGAGCTTGGCGAGCTTCTCGTTCTGCGTGTGGACGACCATGCCGTTCTCGGCCGGGGTCGTGCAGGAGGCCGGGGTGCCGCGCCGGCCCTCGATCTCCACGAGGCAGAGGCGGCAGGAGCCGAACGGCTCCAGGCTATCGGTGGCGCAGAGCTTCGGGATCTGCGTCCCGGCATGCATCGCCGCCGCCATCACCGAGGTGCCCGCCGGCACCGTCACAGACATGCCGTCGATCGTCAGCGTGACGGTCTGCTCCGCCACGCGGATCGGCGTGCCGTAGTCGATCTCCTTGATCAGGCCCATCGACGCCTCCTTACTCGGCCGCGGCCGGCAGATCGCCGGCGCGCCTGAAATCCTCGGGGAAATGGGTGATCGCGCTCATGACGGGCATCGGGGTGAGCCCGCCCATGGCGCAGAGCGACCCGTCGGTCATGACCTCGCAGAGGTCCTCGACCAGCTTGAGATTCGCATCCGGCCGGATGCCGGCGATGACCTTGTCCATGGTCTCGACGCCGCGGGTGGCGCCGATGCGGCAGGGGGTGCACTTGCCGCAGGACTCGGTGGCGCAGAACTCGAAGGCGAAGCGGGCCTGGGCGGCCATGTCGACGGTGTCGTCGAACACCACAATGCCGCCGTGGCCGACGAGACCCTTCTTGGCCGCCATCGCCTCGTAGTCGAGGGGCGTGTCGAGGAGATGGTCGGGGAAGTAGGCCCCGAGCGGCCCGCCGACCTGCACGGCCCGGACCGGCCGACCCGAACGGGTGCCGCCGCCGAAATCCTCGATCACCTGCCGGAGGGTGATGCCGAAGGCCATCTCGATCAGGCCGCCGTGCTTGATGTTGCCGGCAAGCTGGATCGGCAGGGTGCCGAGCGAGCGGCCCATGCCGTAATCGGCGTAGGCCTTGGCGCCGTTCTCCAGGATCCACGGCACGGCCGTGAAGGTCATGACGTTATTGACCAGCGTCGGCTTGCCGAGGAAGCCCTTCAGCGCCGGGATCGGCGGCTTGGCGCGGACGATGCCGCGCTTGCCCTCGAGGCTCTCCAGCAGCGAGGTCTCCTCACCGCAGATATAAGCACCGGCGCCGAGGCGCACTTCCAGGTGGAAGGTCTTGCCCGAGCCCAGGATGTTCTCGCCGAGCACGCCGGCGGTCACGCCGTTGGCGATGGCCTCCTTGAGGGTGGCAAACGCCTGCGGGTACTCGGAGCGCAGGTAGATGTAACCGCGGGTGGCACCGGTCGCGACGGCCGCGATGGTCATGCCCTCGATGAGGTTGAAGGGGTCGCCCTCCATCATCATCCGGTCGGCGAAGGTGCCGGAATCGCCCTCGTCGGCGTTGCAGACCACATACTTCTGGTCCGCCTTGGCGAGCATCACGGTGTTCCACTTGATGCCGGCCGGGAAGCCGGCACCGCCCCGGCCGCGCAGGCCGGAATCGCGCACCGCCGCGACGATGCCCTCGGCATCGAGCTTCAGGGCGGCCTCGAGGCCGCGATAGCCGCCATGGGCCCGGTAATCGTCCACGGAGACCGGATCGATCACGCCGCAGCGGTGGAAAGTCAGCCGCTGCTGCCGGGCGAGGTAGGGGATTTTTTCAGGATCACCGAGGCGCAGGGGATGGTCACCGCCGGTGGCGAGGCCGGCATCCAGAAGGGCGTCGATATCCGCGAGCTTGACCGGGCCGTAGGCGACGCGCCCCTCGGGCGTGCCGACCTCGACCATCGGCTCCAGCCAGAACAGGCCGCGGGAACCGGTGCGCACGATGGTGACGTCGAGACCGCGGCGCTCGGCGCCGGCGAAGAGGGCGCGGGCGACCTTGTTGGCGCCGAGGCCGAGGGCGACGGCATCGCGGGGAATGTAGAGGGTCACGCTCACTGGCGCACCTCCGTCAGTGCAGCTTCGAGGGCGTCGGCGGTCAGGTGCGCGACGGGCTCACCGTCCACCAGCGCGGCGGGACCGTTGGCGCAGAGGCCGAGGCAGTAGACCGGCTCCACCGTGGCGCTGCCGTCGGCGGTGGTCTCGTGCCAGCCGCAGCCGAGGCGGCCGAGGATCTCGCGATGGAGCTTGTCGGAGCCCATGGCCTGGCAGGCTTCGGCCCGGCACAGCTTCACCTCGTGGCGGCCGGCGGGGTGGGCGCGGAAATCGTGGTAGAAGGTGATGCAGCCGTGCACCTCGGCGCGCGACAGGTTCAGCGCGTCCGCGATCAGCGGCACGGCGCCGGAATCCACGTAGCCGAACGTCTCCTGCAGCGCGTGCAGGATCGGCAGCGTGGCCCCTTCGAGATGGGTGTGTTCGGCGATGATCCCGGATGCGCGCTCCGCGCTCCAGGGCTCGTGACGCGCCATGGTTTCCAGCCCAGTCTGTTCCTGTTCTAATGCGAAGAGGAACAGAAATGCCGGTTGGCTTCAATCGCGCAGTCCGGTCGCTCGACAAAGGACGTTTGTCGAGCTGTAACCCGGCCGACCGCGCCCCGGCCGATTCCGGCTAATTCTTTGTCAGAAATTCATTTTTTGAATCGGAGCGGTGACTGACTACATCTGCGTGCGGCGCAACATGAATTTGTGCCCTGCAATAAATTGCATCCACACGGTGAATCTGCTCGATCGTCCGCCTCTGCCTTTCCGAGCGGCGCGAGCCATGCACCTCCGCGACGCTGGCCCGTGTCCCGTCACCTGGATCGTTGGGTGCGTGAGTCGCCTTCGTCCGGCGGCGACTGGGAGCGACCGAAGGAGGGCATCCGGGTTGCCTGCGCGCCCCGCTCGCAGGGACGACCTGCGCAGGCCGGACGCCAAGCAGGCGGCTCGTCAGAACTCCATCTCCAGTTCTTCGATCTCGTCCGGCTCGTCGGCAGCGGCTTCCGCCCATTCCACCATCAGCGGCCAGTGCAGGATCGTGTCGCGGTAGGCGGCGGCGCGGGGCGGCAGGGCGACGTCGTAGGTGCGGAAGCGGGTGCAGACCGGGGCATACATGGCGTCCGCCAGGCACGGTCGCGCTCCGAACAGGTACGGCCCGTCGTAGCGGTCCAGGCAATCGTCGAAGATCGTCACGATACGCTCGATGTCGGCCTTCGCGCCGTTGAACACCCGGAAGTCAGGGTGGAAGGCACGCAGGTTCATCGGCAGGGCCGAGCGGAGATTGACGAAGCCGGAATGCATCTCGCCGGAGATGGACCGGCAATGGGCGCGCTCCGCCGCGTTGCCGGGAAGGAAACCGGCCGCGGGAAAAGTCTCGGCGAGGTATTCGGCGATGGCCAGGGTGTCCCAGACGACCACGTCGCCGTGGCGCAGGCGCGGCACCAGGAACGACGGCGACAGGTGCAGCAGCTCCGCCCGGCTGGTGGCATCCGTGCCGGACAGGACCTCGGTCTGGAAGTCGAGACCGGCCATTCGGCAGATCAGCCAGCCCCGCAGCGACCACGAGGAATAATTGCGGCTCGAGATGGTGAGCGTAGCGGCCGTCATCGTCCTGCCCCGGGGCGCGTCGCCGATCATGCGGTCTGCGAAGCCCGATCCAAGACTCGTGCCGAATGGGGCGGGCGAATCGCTACCGCCCCCAATTCTAATCGCGTCGCAGCAGCGCCGCGACCTCCGCCTGCTCGGCGGCCGACAGAGTCCGGACCGGCGCGGGCGGCCGGCGGCGGGCGAGGCGCCAGAGGCCGAAGCCGCCCAGCAGCACCGCCAGAACCGGGGTCAGCCAGAGCAGCAGGGTGTGCAGCGCGAAGACCGGGCGCAGCAGCACGAACTCGCCGTAGCGCGCCACGACGTAATCGAGCACCGCCTTGTCGCTGTCCCCCTTCTGCAGCCGCTCGCGCACGATCAGGCGCAGGTCCTTGGCGAGCGGCGCGTCGGAATCGTCGATCGACTGGTTCTGGCAGACGAGACAGCGCAGCTCGGCCGAGATCTCCCGGGCGCGGTGCTCCAGGGTGGGATCCTTCAGCACCTCGTCGGGCTGGACCGCGTGGGCGGGAAGCGACGCCAGCAGGGCCAGCGCCGCCAGGGCCGATCGGAGGGAGCGGCGCGCCATCATTCGGCCGGCACCGCGACGGGAAGCGGCCGCGCCTTCGCCTTGGCGGGGACGCCCACGCGCATCCGCCGGTCCGTCAGCGACAGGCCGCCGCCGACCGCCATCACCACCGCCCCGAGCCAGATCAGCAGGACCAGCGGCTTGTAGTAGAGGCGCAGGCCGACGCCACCGTCCTGGCCGATCTCGCCGAGGCTCGCATAGACCTGGCTGGCGCCGATCGTCAGCAGCCCGGACTCCGTCACCGCCATCTTGCGGCTCGGGTAGAAGCGCTTGCCGGTCTCGACCTGGCCGACCTCGTCGCCGGCCCGGGTGCGGATCGTCAGGTAGGCGGCGGCCTCCTCGTAGTTCGGTCCCTTGCGCGGCGCGACCCGGTCCAGGGTGGCCGTGTAGGGCCCCGTCGCCAGAGTCTGGCCGGGCTTGAGGGTCGCCAAGCCCTCGGTGGCCCAGCCCTGCGCGGCGATGCCCAGCACCACCACGCCGACCCCGGCATGGGCGATGGCGGTGCCCCAGGCCGAGCGCGGCAGGCCGACGGCGCGGCGCCCGATCTGGCCGAGCGAGCGGGCCCGGCTCGCCCCGTAGCCCCGGGCGCGGGTGACGATCTCCAGAACGGAGCCGATCAGCAGATAGGCGCCGAGGCCGATCCCCACCGGCGCCAGGACCGGGCCGCCCCAGGTGAGGGCCAGGACCACGAAGCCGACGACCAGGGCCACCGCCAGCGCGGCGAAGAGGCGCTGGGCGGCGGCGAGCACGTCGCCGCGCTTCCAGGCCAGTGCCTGCCCCACGGGCACGATCAGCAGCAGCGGGATCGCGAGCGGCACGAAGGTGGAATTGAAGAAGGGCGGCCCGACCGTGATCTTCTCGCCGGTCAGCATCTCCAGCACCAGCGGGTAGAGGGTGCCGACCAGCACGGTGGCGCAGGCCGCCACCAGGAAGAGGTTGTTGAGGACGAGCGAGCCCTCGCGGGAGATCGGCGCGAACAGACCGCCCTGCCGGAGCAGCGGCGCGCGCCACGCGAACAGCGTCAGCGAGCCGCCGATGAACAGCACCAGGATCGCCAGGATGAAGACGCCGCGGGTCGGGTCGGTGGCGAAGGAATGCACCGAGGTGATGACCCCGGAGCGGACCAGGAAGGTGCCGATCAGCGAGAGCGAGAAGGTCAGGATGGCGAGCAGCACCGTCCAGACCTTCAGGGCGTCGCGCTTCTCCATCACCACCGTGGAGTGGAGCAGCGCCGTGCCGGCGATCCACGGCATCAGCGAGGCGTTCTCGACCGGATCCCAGAACCACCAGCCGCCCCAGCCGAGTTCGTAATAGGCCCAATAGGAGCCCATCGCGATTCCGAGGGTCAGGAAGCACCACGCGGTCAGCGTCCAGGGTCGCACCGCCCGCGCCCAGACGGCGTCGATCCGCCCGTCGATCAGCGCGGCCACCGCGAAGGCGAAGCTGATCGAGAAGCCGACATAGCCGACATAGAGGAGCGGCGGATGGATCGCGAGGCCGGGATCCTGCAGCAGCGGGTTGAGGTCGTTGCCCTCGAGCGGCGCCGGGATCACGCGGGTGAACGGGTTCGAGGTCGTGATGATGAACAGCACGAACACGAAGGTGATCAGCCCCTGCACGCCCAGGGTGTTGGCCCGCAGCCGCGGCGGCACCGCGTTCTTGGCGGCGGCCACGCAGGCGCCGAACAGCGTGAGGATCAGCACCCAGAGGAGCATCGAGCCCTCGTGGTTCCCCCAGACGCCGGACAGCTTGTAGATCAGCGGCTTCTGCGTGTGCGAATTCTCGACGACGTTCTGGACCGAGAAATCGGAGGTGACGTGCGCCCAGGTGAGCGCCGCGAAGGCGAACAACACGCAGGCGAAGGCGCCGAGCGCCGCCTGCGAAGCGGTCTGGCGCAGGGCCGGATCGCCCGAACGTGCCGCCCAGATCGGCATCACCATCTGGACGAGGGAGATCGCCAGCGCGAGCGCGAGGGCGAAGTGACCGGTCTCGACGATCATGCGGATTCCCTCACCGCTCGCTGCGGGGGCCGAGGGTGCTGTCCGCCGCCGCCGTAGCGGGTTTCGGCGCCGGGGCCGCCTTGTTCGGCCCCCCCTCCTGCCAGCGCCCCTGCGCCTTCAGCGCGTCGGCCACCTCGCGGGGCATGTAGGATTCGTCGTGCTTGGCGAGCACCGTGTCGGCGCGGAACTCGCCGCCGGGCTCCAGGACCCCCTCGGCGACCACGCCCTGCCCTTCCCGGAACAGGTCCGGCAACAGCCCCTTGTAGTGGACCGCGACGGTGGCGTTCGTGTCGGTGACGGCGAAATCGACCGTCTGGTCCGGGCCGCGCCTGAGCGAGCCGTCCTTCACCAGACCGCCGAGCCGCAGGCGCGTGCCCGGGGCGATGGCCTGCTGGGCGATGTCGGTGGGCGAGCGGAAGAACACGATCGAGCCGCTCATGGCGTACAGGATCAGCCCCACGGCGAGCGCCAGCACGCTGCCGCAGGCGGCGATCAGGATCAGGCGGCGTTTCTTACGCGTCACGATACTTCCACCCCGCGGTCCGGCGCGCGGAGACCCGCCCCGACCGGAACCGTTCTCATTCTAGTCTTGAGGGTGTCGGCTCCAGGCGCCCGCGGGTCAAGGGCGGGCATCAGGACCGATTGTCGTACGGGCCCCGTCCCGCGCAGGCGGCCTCACGATTTCGCGGTGTCGCGGATCGGGCTTGTCAGGGATTCGGCTTGGCGGCGAGGTCCAGCTCCCGGGCGAGTCCGTCGAGCCGCGCCACCGCGTCGCTGTTGGCGGCCAGCGCCATCCGGGCGCGGTCGAGGGCCTTCACGGCCTGGTCGCGCTCGCCCAGCGCGCTGTAGGAGCGCACGAGGCGCATCCACTCGTCCGGCGTGCCGCCCCGCGCGGCGAGGCGCCGGTCGAGCCCCTCGACCATGCTGCGAATCGCCGCCTGCTGCTCCGCCTGCGGCATGGCGCGCACCGCCGCCATCGCGGCCTCCTTCTCGGCCTGCGCGGTCGGGCCGGCCTCACCCGACCCGGCGGGCCCGGGCGCCGCGCCCTCCGCGCCGAGTCCCACGGCGCGGGCGCCCTGCTCCACCTGGGCGAGCCCCTGCGGGTCACCCGCGAGGGCGGTCCGGGCCCGGGCCAGGGCGGCGGCCGCCTGATCGGGCTCGCCGAGGACCACCCGCGACCGGACGAGCCTCAGCCATTCGTCGGAGGTGCCGCCGCCGGCCTTGAGGCGGGCATCGAGACCGTCGACCATGCCGCGGATCGCCGCCTGCTGCTCGGCCGGGATCTTCGGGGCGGCCTGGGGCGTCGTCGGGGGCGGCGGCGGCTCGCCCTTGAGGCGGGCGAGGCTCTGCTTGACGATTCCGAGCCAGGGGGCGGTCGGCGGGCTGCTGGCCTCGAGTTCGGTGAGCTGGCGGATTGCCTCACCGGTATCGCCGGCCTGCTCGGCCGCCCGGGCCAGATAGAAGCGCGGCTTCGGGGCGTTCGGCTCCTTGGCCTGGGCCTTCTCGAACAGGGCCTTGGCCTCGGGCGAGACGGTGCCGTCGCCGGCCGCCGTGAGGGCCTCGGCCTGATCGGCGAGGGTGTCGGCGGTCTCGCCCTTCAGGCGCGCGATGTTGGCGTAGGCGCGGGCGGCATCGTCGAAGCGGCCGGTGCGCATGTAGACCGGGGCGAGCACCGCCCAGCCGCGGGCGTCGTTCGGGTCCCGGGCGAGGCGCGCCTCGATCTGCCCCACCGCCTTCATGAGTTCGTCGGCCCCGCCGCGGGTGGCCTGCCGGTCGGCTTCCGTCTGCGCGGGCAGTTCGGGCGAGCCGTAGAGGCCGTAGGCGATCAGCGCCACGAGGGGAATGGTGGAGAGCGCGAAGGCCGAGGCGGCCCGCCGCCGGCGCAGGCGCGGCTCGGCCGGGCGCGCGGCCTCGACGAGGCCGGCATCCTCGGCCTCGCGCTGCGCCTCGCGGCTTGCCCGGAGCAGGCGGCGGGCCGCCTCGGCCTTGGCGGTCTCGGCCTCGTCCGGAGCGATCAGGCCGCGTTCGAGGTCGCGGTCGATCTCGGCGATCTGATCCTCGTAGAAGGCGGTCTCGGTGGCGAGCCCGCTCCCGCCCGCCTCGCCGGTCGGCACGGCGGCGCGCCGCGACATCGGCCAGAGCAGGCCGAGAACGGTCGCCGCGGTCATGGCCGCCAGAATGAACCAGATCGCCGTCATGGACCTTTCCGCCAACGAGCCGGACCGGCCCGCCCCTCCCCACGCCCTGTGGAGCCGGCAGCGTGATGCCACGACGCCTCCCGACGGCGGCACGGTGTCACGCAACTCTCCCACGATGACAAGGGCCTGGGCTGGGCCATGAGGCCGCGTCGGCCTCACACCGCCCCCTCGCGGAACTCGCGGACGGCCTCAGTGGGTCGCGGTGCCGACGGGCAGGTCGCCCGGCACCTCCAGCACCGCCCGCAGGCCGCCGAGCGCTCCCTCCTCCAGGGTGAACCGCCCCCGGTACAGGGCGGCGAGGTCGGCCACGATCGACAGGCCGAGGCCGGATCCGGGCTTCGATTCGTCGAGGCGCCGCCCCCGGCCGAGCACGGCCTGGCGGGCCTCCGGCGGCAGGCCGGGGCCGTCATCCTCGATGGCGACGACGAGGTGGGGATAATCGTCCTTGTCGACCGCCTCGGCCCGGATCGCCACCCGGCCGTGGGCCCATTTCGACGCGTTGTCGACGAGGTTGCCGACCATCTCCTCGAAGTCTTGGCGCTCGCCGCGGAAGCGCAGGCCGGGAGGCACGTGGACGTCGTAGGCGATATCCTTGTCCCGGTAGATCTTCCCGAAGGTGCGCACGAGGCCGGCCAGCGCCGGCTCCACCTCGGTCGAGGTGCCGAGCGTGCCGGCGAGCGCCGCGGCCCGCGCCCGGTCCAGATGGTAATTGACCTGATCGCGCATCACCGCGGCCTGCTCGCGGATCTTGTGCGTCAGCTCCTCGGGGGCATCGGAGGCGCCGACCTCGTTGACGATGATCGAGAGCGGCGTCTTCAGGGCGTGGGCGAGGTTGCCGACCTGGGTGCGGGCACGCTCCAGGATCTCCCGGTTGGTCTCGATCAGGAGGTTCACCTCGCCGGTGAGCGGCGCGATGTCGCGGGGATAGGTGCCGGTGATGCGGTCGGCCTCGCCCCGGCGCACGGCGCCCAGCGCCGCACGCATCTTCTTGAGCGGCGCGAGGCCGAACCGGATCTGCAGCAGGGTTGTGATCGCCAGCGACAGGCCCAGCAGGCCGAAGGTGATGGTCAGCGAATTGCGGAACCGGTCGACGTCGTTGACGATCTCGTCGGCGGGACCCGCGACCCGGACCGTGTAGCGGCCCTCCTCGCCGAGATCGACGTCGCGCTCCATGATGCGCAGGAGGCGCCCGTCCTGCCCCTTGCCGTAGCCCTGGCGGATCTGGCCGACGCCGGCCTTGCCGTCCGAATCGGTGGCCGCCGGCAGCGGCACGCCGACCAGCGAGCGGGAGGTGCGCACGTCCCGCGGCTTCGCGTCGGGCTTGCCGACCTGCCAGTACCAGCCGGACAGGGGCAGGTCGAAGCGCGGATCGCCCAGCGAGAAGGTCCGGCTCTCGGGATCGTTGGGCGAGACGAGATCGGTGGCGAGGTTGTTGGCGAAGACGAGGAGCCGGCTGTCGAAGGAGCGCTCGGTGTTCTCGCGATAGAGGGTCGTGAGGATCCAGGCCGCGATCAGCAGGATCGCGGAGCTCGACAGGAACGCCGACACGGCGAGCCGCACCGCGATGGAGCGGCGGCGCAGGGAGAAGAGGCCGATGAGGTCGATCATGGATGCGTCGGTCGCTCAGACGGGCGGCGGCGCATCGTCGAACACGGTGCCCCGCATCAGCGGGCGCGCCGTGCGGACGAACGCGCCGCGCGCGACCCGCCAGCCGTCGCCGACCACGACCTGCAAGAAGGTGTCGTCGATGTCGGCATCCGGCCGCGCAGAGCGCTCCACCACACAGGTCTTCGACACCGACGAGACGCCCCCGCCCATGCCGTTGAGCTGCCGCCCGAACGGGTCGGGACTGTCCATGGTGGAGAGGAAGACCGGCTCCCGGGCGGCGACATCTCCCGGTACGTCCCGGCGGTGCAGCATCAGCGCCTTGCTGGTGCCGCCGCGCATGAAGACGGCCGGCAGCGTGCCGGAACGTGCGGCCGCGCTCACATCCGCGCCGGCGGCTGGTTGGGATCCACGAGATAGCCGAGGCCGCGCACGGTCTGGATCAGGTCCACCGCGAGCTTCTTGCGCAGGCGGCCGACAAACACCTCGATCGTGTTCGAGTCACGGTCGAAATCCTGATCGTAGAGGTGCTCGGTCAGTTCGGCCCGGGACACGACCCGGCCGGTATGGTGCATCAGGTAGGAGAGCAGCCGGTACTCGTGGCTCGTCAGCTTCACCTGGGCGCCGTCGACGAAGACCTTGCCGGAGCGTGTGTCGAGGGTGACCGGCCCGCAGGCGATCTGGCTGGTGGCGTGTCCGGCGGCGCGGCGCAGCAGCGCCCGGACGCGGGCCATCAGCTCCTCCATGTGGAAGGGCTTGGTGACGTAGTCGTCGGCACCGGCATCGAAACCGTCGACCTTGTCGGACCAGCGGTCCCGGGCGGTGAGGATGATCACCGGCGTCTTCACGCCGGCCCGGCGCCACTTCTGGAGCACCGTGACGCCGTCGGCCTTGGGCAGGCCCATGTCGAGGATGATGGCGTCGTAGGGCTCGCTCTCGCCGAGATAGCCGCCCTCCTCGCCGTCATAGGCCTTGTCGGCCACGTAGCCGGCCTCCTCCAGCGCGGCCACGACCTGCCGGTTGATGTCCTTGTCATCCTCGACGACGAGCAGTCGCACGGCTTACTCCCCTCCGACACGGTTGCGGCGCCCGCTCAATACTGTCCCGCCACGGTGCCGGTGCGCGCATCCACGATCACGTGCACGAAATGCCCGTCCCGGCGCAAGGCGGTGAGCATATAGACGAGGCCGCCCTCGTGACGGCAGAGGCTCGCCCGCTGGATCTCGGCCCGGGGGATCACCGTGCGGGCCGCGCGGATCGCCGCCACGGGCGGGATCACCCGCCGCTCGCCGACCTCCTCGCGCAGGTCGGCGGGGGACAGGCAGCTCTCGATGCGCAGCGGCGCCTGGCTGGAGACGGCGCCCGTCTGGGGGGCCGGCCCGTCATCCGCCATGGAGCCGAACCCGCCCGCGGCGAGGGCCGCGGCGGTCAGGCTGATGGCGACGAGGGCGATGGCGTAGCGCATTGGCGAACGATGTGCGCCCAGGGCACTGAATGCGTCCTGAATACGTAGCCGTGCGTCAACCCCGGCGGTTGTCGGCGTCGGTCCGGACATTCCCTTCGCGGTTGATCTGGCGGCGGACGGCATCGTGCCGACATGACGGCCGAGGCGGCGCCCGGTTCCACGCCGCGGGCCGCTTCGCACAGGCGCGTCGACCGCTGTCATGGCGACGGAGCCGGGGCGGGCCCGCAGGCCAGGGCGGCGCGGGCCGGCGGGTTGACCCCGCCGGGTCCCGCCGGCGCGGCCAGCGCGCCGCCGCCGGACCCGAGCGTCCAGGCGCGCCGGCCGACCGCGCCGCCCTCGTGGACGGCGACCGTCACCGCCGCGGTGGCGGCCAGGGCGAGCCAGGCCCGGTCGAGAACCCTGTCCCAGCGCAGACGCATCTCACGCTCCCGTCAGCAGCTTCCAGAGGGCCCGCAGGGCCGGGACATGCGCGGCGAGCCACGCGACCTGATCGGAGAACCAGTGCGCGGCCGCCGCCGCGGCGACGAAGGCGAACACCGTCGCGTGCTTCAGCCGCCGCAGGTAGCGGCGCAGCGCCCGGCGCTCGACATGCGCGTCGACCAGCTCGTCGAGGGCGGCGAGCCGCGGCTCGGTCTGACGCGCAAACCACGCGTGCCAGAAGGGCGGGAAGCGGATCGTCCGGGGCCGGCCGCCCAGCGCGACGCCGGGACCGGCCCCGTCCTCGGGGGGCTCGACTGCCCATCCCGAGGCCCTGCGGGTCGTGGTGCGGGCGGTATTCATGGCGTCGATCCCTGTTCCACGGGCTCCCGGGGCGCCGGCCTCAGCCGCGGCGCTTGTCCGGCTCGCGCAGTTGGGTCAGCGCCGGGGCGAGGACGTTGGCTGCGCTCGCCTGCGGATCGAGGGGCAGCGCCCGGAAGATCCGCGCGGCGACGCCCTCGGGCCCGCCCGCCTTCCGGACGACGTGCGCGGGGGCGGTCGCGAGCACGTGACGGGCGCCGGCGGCCACCACTGCGGCGCCGACATCGACGCCGACGGTTCGGCCCCGGGCGGCCCCGGCCACGGCATTCTGCCCGAACTCGGCCCCGGCGCGGATCGCGGCCTCGATCCGATCGCGGGTGAGCACCGAGGCGGCCCAGGGCGCGACCCGGGCGATGCCGGCGGTGACGGCGGCGGCGGCGAGGGGCACGAGGGCGGCGGTCACCGGCTGGAGCAGGCCGACCAGCCAGTCGCCCCACGGGATCGCCAGGTTGGTGGCGGAACGGGCGGCGGCCGGCTCGGCGAGCGCGGCAAGCGACAGGCTCGTGCAGGCGAGGGCGAGGCCCGCCCGGATATGGTGCATCATCGTCGATCTCCGTGGCTATGCGCGCGGCGGACCCGGCCGGCTCGGGATCGGGTGCGACGGGGCCGGTCAGGCCCGTCCGGGCCGCCGGGCCGGTGCCGGAGCGGCGGGACCGTCGCGAAGGGCGGCGAGCGCCCGGCGGGCCCAGGCGAGGCGGCGCGCGGGGGCGACGACGCCCGGTCGCTCGTAGCGCCGCCAGACCGTCTCGGTGGCGGCCGCGAGGGTCGTCGTGGTTCTCAGGGCGGCGAGGGCCGGCGCCTCGGTGGTGCGCAGCTCGGCGCAGAGATAGCCGTAGCCCGCTTCGGGATCGGCGGGATCAAGGCCGCGCGCCCGGCACCAGGCCTCCAGGGCAACGCGCCGGGGGCCGGTCCACTGGGCGAGCCCCCATCCGCCGCGGGAGCCGGGCACCGCGGGGGCGATCTCCTGGAGGTGGCGGAACCCGCCGGTCTCGTAGCCGAGATTGCCCAGGAGCCCGGCGGCCTGGACGTCACTCAGGCCGAGATCGCGCATCAGCCGCGGCCCGAGGCGGCGGCATGAGGCGGCGAAGGAATCCCGCGCATTCGGGAGGGGGCTCGACATGGGCGTGCTCCGGACGGTGGCGTGCCCGACCCCGCCGGGCTAAGGCGGCGCCGCCCGATCCCGGGCGCGGCGCCGATGGGGGACGTGTGGGACGCGGACAGGACCGGCCGCTCGTGTTCATCGGCGATTCGATCACCGCCGCCTGGGGCGTCGTGCGGGCCGAGACCTTCGCGCGACACGGCTTCGTGGCCCGGGGGGTGCCGGGCGAGACGAGCGCGCAGATCCGGGCGCGCTTCCTCCGGGACACCGCGGATGCGCGCGGCGTCCATCTGCTCTGCGGGATCAACGACATCGCGGAGATCGGCGGCCCGGTCCCGGACCGGGCGATCGCCCAGAACATCATCGCCATGGGGCGGATGGCCTTCGCGGCCGGTCTGCCGCTCACCATCGGCACCGTGATGCCGAGCGACTTCTGGGGCTGGCGCCCCGAGTTGCGCCCGGTGGCGCGGATCCGCACCCTGAACGGATGGCTGCGCGGCTATTGCGCGGCGGGCCCCGCCCGCCTCGTCGATTACGGGCCGGCGCTCGCCACGGCGGAGGGGGCGCTCCGGCGGGATCTCACCGACGACGGCATCCACCTCAACGGGGCGGGGTACGCGGCCGTGGAGCCGGTCATGCTGCGGGCCCTCGGCGCAGTCCCGGACTGACAGCGGACGCGGCCGCGACGGACCCGCAGGGTCAGGCGCTCACGCACCCAGCGCGAGCCAGTAGGTCGGCACCGACCCGGCGCCCGCCACCGAACCGGCCGTCGCGCGACGGGTGCGGAGCGTGAACCCGGCGACCGCCACGTCGCTGACCTGCGCGACGTAGAGCGCGGCGCCGGCCCCGGCGACCGGCTGCGCCCAGACCCCGAGGCAGCTCCCCGGGAAGGCGGTGCCGAACGCCACCGCGACGTCCGCGTCGGCGGCGGTGACGAGCCCACATTGCACGATCAGGCCGCCCGGGAGCCGGACCGACCCAGTCGCGCCGAGCACCTGCGCGCCGGTGGCGAGCGGCGTCCCGTCGGCGCGCTGGTAGTGGTGCACGCGCCAGCGGCCCGCCGCGTCCGAGGCGGCGATGCAGGTGTCGTCGGGGGCCGTGACGAGATCGGCCCGGGTCGGCAGCGCCAGCGCCTCAGGATCGTGGACCAGGGTCGCGGCCCCCGAGAAGCGCACGAACCGCTCCCGGTCGGCCGCGGCGCCGAAGCTCGCGATCCGTGCCGCGCCGGTGACGAGCACCCGCCGCGTGCCCGCACCGCCGAGGTCGGTGATGGGGGCGGCCGCGAGCGCCGTCTCGGCCGAGGCGAAGTCGATCCCGCCGGTCCGGGCCGAAGCGGTGAGCGCCGTGGCGAAGGCGGCCCCGTCGGGCGAGACCTTCAGGCTGAAGTCGTCGCTCCCGAGGGTGCCCAGCATCGCCCGCGCCGCGTAGCCGGTCTCGAAGACCAGAGCGGCGTCGCGGGCGGCGGCCTTGCGGTTGACGAACACCCGCATGTCGCCGCTGCCCGGCGTGGCGTCGTCCCAGGTCAGGAGCGCGGCATCGGCCTTGACGGCGAGGCGGTTGGTGGCGTCCGCCCCCGTGTTGATCCCGAGGCGGCTGACGCTCTGGATCGCCGTCAGCGTCCGGCTCAAGCTCGTCCAGGCCACGCCGTCGAAGACGTAGAGGTCGGCCTCGTCGATCAGCCAGGCGAGCCAGCCGGCCCGCGGCACCGCGCCGGTCCAGACCCCGTCGCCGTAGCGCACCACCTGTCCGGCGAGCCCCGCCCAGGCGCCCCCGGGCTCGGCGGCGACCACGAGGTAGCGGTTGCCCTCCGCGGGGCTCGGCGGCGGCGCGGTGAGGTCCTTGTCCAGGCAGGCCAGCTGGACGAGGGCGTCGAGAAGGCCGAGCGCCTCGTTGTGGGTGACGTGCTTCTGCGCCTGGCTGGCGGCGATCAGCGGCAGGCCGAGATGGGGCGTGGCGTCGGACATGGGGCAACTCCCGGGCGGTCAGGCCGTGCGGACGGGGATGCGGGCGCGACAGGCGGGGCCGGGGCCGGCGACCTGCCCGATCTGCGCCACGGCGACGTCGAGATGCGCCTGGGCCCCGCCGAAATCGGCCGCCTCGTCCGCGTAGAGACAGTGCTGGGCCTCGGCCCGGAGCGTGCGCAGGGCCGTGCCGGCGGCCGAGAACAGCGTCACCGCGTAGGCCTCCGGCTCGTCGAGCGGGATCTCGGCCGGCTCCCAGGCGTCGCCGTCGCGGCGGGCCCGGCGGATCCAGGAGAGCCGCACGCCATCCGCGCCGCGCCGCGCCCGCAGGTGGACCGGCCGCAGGGGCGTGAGCGCCGCGAGGCCGGCCGTGGCGGTGAACTCGGTGAAGGCCGGATCGGCCGGATCGCTGTCCGCAGGCCCGATCCGGTAGCGGAAGGCGCGGCCGACCTCGTCCAGCCGGTCGATCAGGGGCGTCACGGCGCCGTCGTCGAGGCGCACGATCAGGCTCCCCGCCGGGCTGACGCGCCCCGCCGCCGCCTCGCTTCCGGCGAGCCCGCGCAGGAAGCCGGACAGCCGGTAGGTGTCGGGCCCGGTCAGCAGCGCGTTCGCCGCGCAGAGCAGCTCCACGGCGCCATCCGCGCCGAGCAGGGCGAACAGGTTGCCCCCGGCGCGCATCGCGCCCTCCCCGATCGACGCGAGGGCCGCGCCGCGCCGCAGGGCGACGTCGAGATGCACACCCCGCTGGATCCGCCAGAGCGGGCCGGCCGGCAGCGCCGACAGGGTGCGCCCGAGGCAGGCCGGGTAGTCGACGACGCTGTGCAGGGCGAGCGGTCCGTCGCCCGCCGCGCGCCAGATCGCGACCGCGCCGGGCCAGGGTTCGGCCGCCACCGCGGCGTATTGCAGGACGGTCGGGCTGCCGCGGTCGATCGGCAGGTCGAGGGCCAGGGCGACCGGCGGTCCCGGGAAGGCGGGCGGCGCCACCGCCGCCTGGGCCATCTGGCGAGGCAGCCCGCGCCCGGGTCCCGCCCGGGGCGGCACGCCGCTCGCCTCGATCCGGCGGCCCGTGGGCGCGTCGTCGATCCGGTCGATCCGGCGCAGGACCGTGCCGCCCGGCACCGCGCAGGGCACCGCCAGGAGGTCGCCGGGCTCCAGCTCGACCCGGCGCGGGCTCACGGTGAACACCGCGCTGTCGCGGGCCGCGATCAGCCGGTCGAGCAGCGCCTCGGCGAGCCCGTCGCCGGTCTCGCGGCGGGTGACGATCGCCGACTCGATCCGGGTCTCGCGCCGCCGCAGGCCGGCGGGCCGCACGGCCGCCGCCGTGGCGCGTCGGTAATCCGGGCTCTCGGATTCGGTGATCCCGAGCTCCACGGAGCGCGGCAGGGCGCTCTCCTCGGCCCGGACCTGGTGCAGGACCGGCCGGTCCTCGGACAGCCGGACGAGGTCGGCCTCGGCCAGGACCACGGGCCGGTCGCGGCGGGGACCGCGCAGGCGCAGGGTCCCGGCCACCGCCGAGACGTCGAGGCCGTAGACCTGCGCCAGGGTCTCCAAGGCACCGCGTGCCGTGAGCGGCCGGTCGATCACGTAGCCGTCGAGATAGGCGGCGGCCTCCACGGAGACCGGCGCGTCGAAGCCGAAATCCGCGAGGATCCTCAGGACCAGCAGGTCGAGGTCGCAGCCCTCGATCCGGCCGGTGATCCAGTGGCCCACCCGCCAGTTGGCGTTGTCGGCCCAGACGCCCCGCACCGTCGGGAAGGCCGGGAAGGGCCGCGCGTCCCAGGCCCAGACGAAAATCCCGTCGGGATCGACCATGCGGCCGCCATAGACCGGCGAGACCGGGTTGTCGGCCTCCCGGAAGCCCGGCACGGCCGGGTCGAACCGGGCGATCACGGCCTCCAGACCGCGGAGCTGGATCAGCTCGTCCCGCAGGGCCCGGGATTCCGGCGGGAAGGCGCTCTCGGAGGATTTCGGGTCCGGGAAGACGTTGGGGCCGTTGGTGCCCTTGTCCACCGCCGGCACGCCGATCTCGGTGAGCCAGATCGGCTTGCCGGCCGGCACCCAGGCGGTGCTGCGGGTCTCGACGCCGCCGTCGCGCTCCATGTGCGGGCTCGACCACCACGCGACGAGATCCTTGGCCCGGTAGAGCCACGGCTTGCCGGCGGCGCCGTCGGTGATCGGCCGGCGCGCCTGGGCGGCCCGGTCGTCCGCGTCGGCGTAGTACCAGTCGAAGGCCTCGCCGGACGCGCCGCGCGCCTTGAGATAGGCCCGGTCGGCGATGTCGCCCGTCACCGCGAGGTCGGCGTGGTCCGGGTCGTCGCGCCAGTCGGAGACGGGCGGGTACCAGTCGATCCCCACGGCGCCGATGTTCGGATCGGCGAAGAGCGCGTCCAGGGGGAAGCGCACCGTGGCGCCGCCGTCGCGGACATGGGCGCCGTATTCGGTCCAGTCGGCGCCGTAGACCAGGGTGACCGCCGGGCCGAGGCGTTCGCGGAGCGCGGCGGCGAGGTCGCGCAGGGCGTCCACGGCCGGGTAGCCGGCGGCGCCGCGCACCCGGGTGAGGCCGACGAGCTCGCTGCCGATCACGAAGGCCGCGAGCGGCACCCCGGAGGCCGCCCAGCCGGCCGCGAGGCCGGCGTAGTGGAGCAGAGCGGCGCGGTAGCCGCCCGCGAAGAAGGCCGCGACCTGCGCGTCGGCCGCGGCGGTCCCGTCCGGGCTTCCCGGGCAGCCCGGGGCCGGATCGCAGGTGATGCGGCCGCGCCAGGGATAGGCGGGCTGCGCGGCGCCGGGGACGTGCGGGTCGGGCAGCGCGTTGCCGGCCGGCACGTCCATCATGACGAACGGATAGAGCGACACCGCGAGCCCCCGGCGCGCCAGCTCGGCCACCAGCCGGGTCAGGCCCGCATCCGCGGGGGTGCCGCCATAGGCCGGGCTGCCGTCCGGCAGGGTCGAGACCACCTCGGCCCGGTCGCGGGTGATCCCGGCAACGCGCCAATCCTCCGGCAGGGCGCGCTTGTGAGCGGCCTCGACCTTCGGCACGACCCGGCAGGATCCCGCCCGCAGGTCGGTGCCGAACCACGTCGCCACCACGGCGACCCGGCGCAGGTTCGGGCAGAGCGCCTGGAGGGCGTCCAGGGAGGCGACGACGTCGGTGCCGCGCTGGAGCTGGTGCCGGTTGGCGGCCTCGGTCCGGCCGAGCCCGAGATCGACGGTGACCCGGTCCGGATCGAGGCCGAACTCGCTGGCGCCGGGGATCAGGTCGACGGCCCGCACCCGGCCGAACAGGCCGTTGACCGGGCGGATCACCTCGAAGGCGAATTGCGGGACGCGGTTGCCGAAGGCGGCGAGCGGCAGGTTCTCGAACACCACATAGGCGAGGCCGCGATAGGCCGGCGCGTTCTCAGCCCCCTCCTTGGCGACGATGAGCGGGTCGGGCTCCTGGCCGGGGCCGCCGGTATGGACCCGAAGGTTCAGGCCGACCTGGTCGATCTCCTTACCGTCCGCCCAGATCCGGCGGACGAAGGCGATCTCGCCCTCGCACAGACCGACCGCGAGGTTGGCAAAGTAGGTGTAGCGGGTCGTGACGGTCCTTTGGCCGCCCGTCAGGCCGCCCATGGCCTTGGCGGGCGCGGCGGCGCGCTGCACCGCGGTGTTGGCGACCTCCAGCGGACGGGTCGCCCAGATCAGGGTGCCGCCGATCCGCGCCCGGCCGTAGACCCGCGGGATCGGATCGCCCTCGGTGGAGGTGAGCCCGGCCACGTCGGCGAGCCGCGGCCCTTCGACGAAGCGCGTAGATCGCCCGGACCCCGACAGGGCGCCGCCCAGCGCCGCGCCCGCGACCGAGCCGAGCGCCCGACCGACCATGCCGCCGATCGGACCGCCGAGGGCGGTGCCCACCGCCGCGCCGGCCGAGGACAGGATCAGCGTCGCCATGACGGAGCTCCGAGATCGACCTGCTCGCCATCGACTCGGCGGTCTCGATGCGCACCGCGGCCGGGCAGCAGGTCGGACTCGGCGACGCCGCGGCGGCCCGACGGGACGTCCGGAAACCGGAACACCCCCGTCACGTGCCGACGCCACCAGCCGGTGAGCGCCACCTCGGCGACCACCGCGCCGTCGTGGGCATGGATCATGGCGCCGTCGCCGGTGGCGATGGCGCAGTGGCGCGCCGGCAGGCGGCGGCGGAAGGCGAAGAGCAGGACGTCGCCCGCCCGCGGCGCCAGATCCGCCAGGGGTCCCGGCACCGGCACGAGGTGGCGGGCGGCCGCTTCGGTGAGGGGGTCGGTCCCGGGCGCGGCCGATTCCGCCCAGGTTCCTGAATAGGGGGGCGGCCCCTCCGGCTCGTCCCCGTAGAGCCCGCGCCAGACCCCGCGCAGCAAGCCCAGACAGTCGCACCCTACGCCCCGGAGCGAGGCCTGATGCCGGTAGGGCGTGCCCAGCCACAGGCGCGCCTCGCCGAGCGCCGCAACACCGATATCCCGCCGCATCGCGCTCATCGGAACAGGCTCCCGCCGTCGAGGACGTGGTCGGAGCCCGGCACCGCGCGCATCACCGCGTCGTTGCCGGGCATGTGCGGGAAGCCCTGGAAATTGACCGCATTGGCGAAGCGGTCGCGGCACGTGGCGAGGCGCTTGTCGCACCCGGCCGTGAGGCTGAAACCGTCGCCGACGGCGACCGGCCGGGGTGGCACGGTCCAGAGCTCGATCAGGGACCCGAGCTGGAGGCGCAGATCCGCCGCGAGCCCGGCATTGGCCCCCGCGGTCCAGGTGAGCCGCCCGCCGGTGAACAGGCCGTCCGCGAAGGCGCCGACGAGCGTCGCCGCGAGCGTGGCCGGCTCCGGCACGCCGGTCACCCGGCCGGTGGTCGTCCACGCGGCGCGGTCCACCCGGCAGCGCGCATCACCGAGATCGGCACCGCAGGTCGCCCGGTAGGTTCGGCCCCGCTCGGCGCCGAGCCGGTGGGCGAGGCCGCGCAGCTCCGCCACGAAGGCGTCCCCATCCCGGCGCACCTCGCCGATGGTGGCGACGTCGATGAGAAGCCGCGTCTCGGGGTTGGTCCAGTCGACCAGCCAGGTCTCCACCGCGGCACCGTCGTAGAGGCCGCCGGCGATGTCCGCCTCGGTGAGGCCGAGGCTGCTGAGCGCCCCGGCCACATCGCCGCCCGAGACGGCGAAGCCGAGTTCGGCGCTGGCCTCGGCCGCCTCCAGCCCGGTGCGGGCGGCGTGGACGAGGCCCGCGACGGTAAGGTCGCGGTCGTGGTCGGTGAAGCCGAGGGCGAGCCCGTCGCGCCGCCGGAGGGACCAGCAGCGGCACAGAGTGGTCACGCCGCCCGCGAGATGGGCCGCGAAGGCCTCCGGGATGTCGCGCATGGCCTCACGCCTCCTCAGGGCACGATCTCGACGAGCGGCACCTTCGGGATCTCCCCGGCCGTGAAGGCGGCGAGGTCGATGGTCAGCGCGTCGGTGTCGAAGCGGACCGGAACGTCGAAGGCGAAGCCCGCCGTCACCGCGGCGCCCGGGGGCGGGACTTGGCCGGAGGCGAAGGTGACGAGACCGGTGGTCGGATCGCAGGCGAAGGCGCCGGGCTCGATCTCCCGGCCCGAGACCGCCACCCGGACGCTGCCCGCCACCGGCTTGGCGATCCGGCGGCGATAGGGCGCGAGACCGGCACCGTAGGTCTTCACCAGGGGGAAGGCGGTCGCGGTGCCGTCACCCGTGCCGAGCGGCTGGTCGAGGGGCCCGATCGGCCGGCCGGGCGGCCCGGAGCGGCCGTCGACCCGGTCGCGGAACCGGAAGCCGTAGAGCCGCCCGCGCCGCTCCTCGAAGAAGGCGAGCACGGCATGCAGCGCGTCGAGGCCGCGCATGCCGAACCCGGCATCGTAGCGGCGGCGGGAATCGGCCCAGCGGCCGTTCCGGTGCTCCCGGCCCGAGGCCAGGGTCACGATCTCGGTGAGCCGCTGCGGGCCGCCGCTCGCGCGCAGGGACACGTCGAGGGGGAACAGCACCTCGTGGAAGTCGTCGGCCATGGCGAACTCGGCGGTTGGAGCGGGGCGTCGGCGGCGGGATCCCTCACGTCGCCCGCTGGCCGCGCGCCACCGCCCGGGCGAGGCTCGCGGTCACCTGGGCCTCGGAGCGGCGGAAGGCTCCCGGGTCGGGAGTCGCGATGTTGACGGTCACGGAGACCGGCCGGGCCTGAGCGCCACCCGCGGCGACGCCGAGCCGCCCGTCCGGACCGCGGCCCAGGGGCAGGATCGCCTCGGGGCCGGCCTCGCCCATGAGGCCGGCGCCCCCCGCCATGGGGAAGTAGGTCGGTGCGGCCACGACACCGCCGGCGGCGAAGGGCTGGACGCGGCCGCCCCGGAACACGCCGCCCCGGGCGAAGCCGGCCTCCGAGCCCGAGCCCAGCATCGCGCCGATGAGGCCCGTGACGCCCGATTGGATCGGCCCGGCCGCCGCCCGCGCCGCCACGCCGGCCAGGCGCGCCCCGATCGTGCCGAGCACCCCGTCGAGGCTGCGACCAGAGGCGGCCCCGCGGGTCAGGGCCGTGTCGAGGCTGCGGCCGAAAGTCTGCGCCAGGCGGTCGAGGGTCTCGAGCTGCCTGATCCGGTCGTCGGCCTGGGTGTCGGTCTCGCTCTCGGCCATCGGGGCGCCTCATGTCGGATCGGGATAGGCGGCGAGCAGCCGCGCGAAGGCGGCGCGGGTCAGCGGCTCCGGCCCGCCGCGCCGGCCGAGCGCGGCGGCGAATTCGCGCGGGGTCGCCGACCAGAAATCGCGGGGCCGCCAGCCCAGAGCGCCGAGGCCGAGGGCCAGGGCGTCGTCCCAGGGGAAGCGGCCCGGAGCCGGACGCGGCGGCAGATCCGCATCCGGCTCTAGGGAGGGTTTGCCGGGCCCGGCGCCTCCCCGAAGGCGGCCGCCAGGACGTCCCCCAGGGCGGCCGAGACGGCATCGAGCCCCCCCGCCAGGGGCAGCCGCGCCACCGCCGCGTCGTCGAGATCGTGGCCGCCGCCCCGCAGGGCGACGCCCAGAAGGGCGATCAGGTCGCGGGCCGAGACGCGCCCGCCCGCGAAGCGCGCGGCGAGGCCCGCAAGATCGCCGGCCTGGAGCGCGGTCTCCAGCTCGGCCAGCGCCCCGAGGGTGAGGCAGAGGGTGTAGCGCTGCCCGCCGAGGTCGAGCGGCACCTCGCCGCGGATCCGGTTGGCCATGGGATTCAGGCCGCCGCGAAGGCGAGTGCGCCGCCGGATTCGAGGCTCATGTCGAAGGTCACCTCGCCGGCATGGTCGCCCCGGTATTCGAGGCTCGCGATCTGGAACGGTCCCTCCAGGGTCCCGAAGGCCGGGATCACGATCTGGAACACCTCGACCGCGCCCTCGAAGAACAGCAGCCGCAGGCGCGCATCCGACGCCTGGTCGCGGAACACGCCGGAGCCGGCGATCGCGGCCCGGCGTACCCCCGCGCCGGCCAGCAACTCGCGCCAGCGCCCGGCGGAATCGGCGTTGGTGACGTCGACGGTCTCGGCGTTGAGGGTGATCTGGCGGCTGCGCAGGCCCGCCACCGCCGTGAAGCCGCCCGCGCCGTCGCCGGCCCGGATCAGCAGGTCCTTGCCCTTCTGCGCGCCCATCGGCCTTCTCCTCACAGGGTCTCGGTGACGGCCTCGACCGTCAGGCTCGCGCGGGCCTCGCCGGTCCGGGCGTCGCGGTGGGCGCGGACGGCCCGCACCCGCAGGGTGACGAGCCGGCAGCCCGCAAGGGGGAGGACGGGCGGCGTCGCGGCGTCCTGCAGCAGGGCCGCCATCCGCGCCGCGGCGTCGAGGGCGGTGCGCACCGAGCCGGCCTGAGCGATAACCACGATCGCGTGGCTATGCCGGTGGCGCTCGGCGCCGTCGACGGAATCGTCCGTGATCTCGGCGTCGCCGAACAGAGCGTAGACCGGGAGCGTGCCCCGCGGCGGCTCGTCGTAGAGCCGGACCCGGCCGCCCAGCAGGGCGGCCAGGGCGGCATCGGCGGCGAAGCGGGCGATCAGGCCAGCGCGGAGCGCCAGGAGCGGGCCCGGATCGCTCACGACCGGCCCTCCCGGGGCAGTTCCTCGACGTGGCAGATCAGGTCGCGGCCCCGCGCATCCGGCTCGGTGACGGCGCGGATCGCGAAGCGGCGGGGGCCGGCGGCGAGCCGCATGGTCGGGTCGAGCTCGGCCCGGCTCCGCAGGGTGACGCGGTAGGCGGGCAGCGTGTCGGTGCGGCCGCCGGCCGGGCGATCGGCCATCCCCGCCGGGGCTAGGGCCCCCCACAGGACCGGGCCGGCCACGTAGCGGCGCAGCACGCCCCCGAAGCCGTCCGGCTCTTCCAGGGGCCGTTCGAGCACGAAGCGGCGGCGCCGCGCGCCGAGGGGCGGGTGTTGGGACGAGGACGCCATCGGGCAAACTCCGGGAGCGAGCGTCACAGCCGTGTCAGAGCCGCATCCGCCGGAACGGCGCGGCGAGTTCGGCCGCGTCGGTACGGGCGGCATCGGGCTCGTCGCCGCGATGCTCGTAGCGGGCGGCGGCGAGACGCAGGATCGCGAGGCGCAGAGGCTCGGGGAGCGGCGGCCCGTCGCCGCCGTATCCCGCCGCGACCTCGATCAGGATCGTGCGGCCGGCGGGATCCGGCACGGCGGGATCGATGCGCAGCGACGGCGCCTCGCCCGGATCGGGGCCGAAGCGCACGAGCCCCGCGGCGAGGTCGGAGACGTCCCCCGAAGCCTCCGCGAAGCCGGCGCGGAGGAGCGCGACCAGGGGGCTCAGGGGCAGCGGCACTTGCCCGTCCGGCGGCCATGCGGACAGGGCGATCCGGTAGCGGCCCGGGATCAGGATCCGGCGGGTCTCGATCTCCAGGCTCGCGCGCGCCGCACTGATCAGGGCCTGGAGCAGCCCGTCCTCGTCGGCGCCCGCATCGGACTCGAACCGCAGGTAGGCGCGCAGGTCGGGCACGCCCACCGGCTCGACGGCGGCGGCCTCGATGCGTAACGGGATCATCGCGCGTCTCTCTGCAGGTGGTCCGATGCCGATCTCGAAGCGCCGCCCGGTGCGCCACCCGGCGGGGGGGAGCCTTGCGGCGGCCTTCGCGGCGGCCCTGGCGCCGATCCTGGCGTTCGCCGCCCTCCCGGCGCAGGCGGTGGTCGGCGGCACCGAGGCGCCGGCCGGCGGGGCCGTGATGGTCCTGTCGTCGAAGGGCGGCGTCTGCACCGGCGTGGTGCTCGCCCCCGACACGGTGCTGACCGCCGGCCACTGCCTCGCCGACGCAAGCGAGCACCGCGTCCATTTCCGCGACGCCACCGGCGAACCGGTCCTCGTCGACGTCGCCGCGCAGGCGCTGCATCCGGGCTACGCGCCCGGCGCGGCGGCGGCCCGGCGGCGCTCCATCGACCTCGCGCTGCTGCGCACCGCGACGCCGCTGCCGACCCGCTTCGCGCCCGTGACCCTGAGCGCCGCCCCGGCCCGGGCGGGCGAGATCCTGACCCTGTCGGGCTACGGCGCGGCCAAGCCCGGCGATCCGCGCTCCACCGGCACCTATCGCAGCGTCGGGCTGCCGGTGATCGAGCCCTACGGGCCGAGCCGGGTCCTGGTCTGGCTGAAGGGCACGGGCGGCGGCGCCTGCCAGGGGGATTCCGGCGGCCCGATCGCGGGACCGGACGGGGCCGTCCTGGCGCTGTCGGCCTGGATCGGCGGCGCCTGCGGCGGCCTGACCCAGGGCATCCTGACGGGGCCGCAGCGCGGCTGGATCGATCGCGTGCTCGGTGGCTGGAACCGGACCGCGCGCTGGACGGAGTAACGTCACGGCGACGTGTGCGCAGGGAACCTCAGCTTGGCCGGGCACTTGCCTTGCTCTAGGCTCAACGCGCGCCGCCTCCCGCATCCGGCGCCCCCACCCGCGCAGTGCGCGCGCCCGGAGATCCCGATGTCCCCTCGCCCGATCCGGACGGCCGGCCCCCGCGAGCGCAGCCTGCGCGGCGGCCTGAGGGGCAGCTTGTGGGGCGGCCTGCTCGGCGTGTCGTTGCTCGGCGCCCTGACGGGCCTGCTCCCCACTCCCGCCGCCGCGGTGATCAACGGCGCGACGACGCGGGATCCGAACGGCGCGCGCAGCTTCGTGGTGCGCATCGAGAGCACCGAGGGCGAGATCTGCTCGGGGACGCTGATCGCCCCGGATCTCGTGCTTAGCGCCGCCCACTGCGTCATGCGCCCCGCCGGATACACGGTGATCAGCGTCGACCGGAGCTTCCGGCAGCACCGGACCCCGGTGATCGCCGCCTCCATGCACCCGGACTTCGTGCCCGGGACGACCCCCGAGGATCAGCCCGGCGTCGATCTGGCGCTGCTCAAGCTCGAGCAGCCGCTCGGCAACGACTACGTGCCCCTCGATCCCCGGGGCGCCGGCTCGATCAGCAACGGCGAGCCGGTGGACATCGCGGGCTTCGGCGTGGTGGCGGAGAACCGGCGGAACTCGGCGCGGGTCCTGCGTCTCGCCCACCTCGTGTCGATCGGCTCCCTGCAGGTCGCCAACCGGGTGACCGTCGTGACGGACCGGCGGCGCATGGCCGAGACCTCGGGCGCCGGCGCCTGCCTGGGCGATTCCGGCGGCCCGATCCTGACCGGAGGCCCCGGCGGCTACCGGATCGTCGGCGTTGTCAGCTGGTCGAGCGGGGCCCTGCAGCAGGGTACGCGGCGCACCGCCTGCGGCGGCTTCACCGCCGTGACGCCGGTGGCCGAGCATGCCGGCTGGATCGCCTCGCGCTCGGCGGAACTGCAGCGGATCCAGGTCGGCGAGGCGGCCTCCCGCGGCAACCGGTCGGACTGGATGGCGCGCCCCGGCCGCAACCGCTAGGCGCGCCCTGCGGCGAAACAGTCCCGCCGCCGCGGATCCGTCGCGGCTGCGGGAACCTGAGGCCGCACCGGCACTTTCGCATCCGAACCTTTTCGACTGACGGAGCGAAAGCATGGCCGAGAGCGGCACCAGCACCACACCCCGGACCCACAAGACCCGCAACGACACCGACTCGAACGCCAAGAAGGTCTCGATCGACGCCCTGAACGCACGGCTCGCGGACGGCATCGACCTCGCCCTGGCGATCAAGCAGGCGCACTGGAACCTGAAGGGCCCGCAGTTCATCGGCATCCACGAGATGCTCGACGGTTTCCGCACCGAGCTGGACGACCTCAACGACAAGGTCGCCGAGCGCGCGGTGCAGCTCGGCGCCACGGCCTTCGGATCGGCCCAGGTGGTCGCCGAACGCACGAAGCTGCCGCCCTACCCGACCGGCATCTACGCCATCGCCGACCACGTCGCGGCGCTGATCGACAGCTATGCCGGCTACGCCAACGCCGTGCGCGAGAACATCGACGAGACCGACGAAGCGGGCGATCCCGGCACGGCCGACCTGTTCACCGAGATCTCCCGGGCGGTCGACAAGCACCTCTGGTTCCTGGAGGCCCACGTCCAGGAGCCGACCGGCGCCCTGCGCGACGGCAATCCGGGCCGCTGAAGGCGCGCGGTCCTTCTGAAGGCGCTGGCCCGAGGGATCACACGTCCCCGTCCGAGACCGGCGCCGTCCCGGACGCGTGCAGTCCCCCCTCCCCCTGTGGGGAGGGGCCAGGGGCGGGGGCGGCTCTGGACCGAGCGGTCCGGTGACGTCCGAACGCCCCCGGTCCCGGGCCTCCCCAGACGGCGGAGGAGCGCGCATCGCGGATGAACCGGCGCGGCGATCCGAAAGCGCCGAGGGGGAGCGACGCGGCATCCCCTCAGGAGAATTTTAACAGCTTGATCGCGTCGAAATCCTGCACCCCACCGCCGACGCGCTTGGTGGTGTAGAACAGCACGTAGGGCTTGGCCGAGTACGGGTCGCGCAGCACCCGCATCCCGGTGCGGTCGACCACGAGGTAGCCCCGGCGGAAATCGCCGAAGGCGACCGACAGGCTGTCCTTGGCGAGATCCGGCATCGCCTCGGCCTCGGTGACCGGGAAGCCGATCAGCGTGGCGGACCGGCCGGCGGCGAGCGGCGGCTGCCAGAGGTAATTGCCCTCCGCATCCTTGAACTTGCGGATCGCACTCTGGGTGCGCCGGTTCATGACGAAGCCGGCATTCTGCCGGTAGGCCGCCCGCAGCCCGTAGACCAGATCGAACAGCACGTCCGCCGGGCTGGCGGACGGGAAGGCCCCGGCCGCCCCCGTGGCGATCGTGCCGAGCTTGCCCGGCACCCAGGCGGCATTGGCGACCGTGTCGTAGCTGAGGAAGCCCCGCGGGCGGCTCGCGCCGTTGCCGGACACGAAGGCGACGCCCTCCTGCTCGGCGAAGGCGGTCTCCACCTCGGCCGAGAGCCACGCGTCGAGATCCACCACGGCATCGTCGAGAAGCGTCTGGGTGGCGGCGGGCATCGCGTAGAGTTCCATGGCGGGGAACGCGATCTCCGACAGGGCCGGCGCGGCGGTCTCCGGTCGTGGCGCGGTCTCGGCGGCCCAGCCGGTGACCGGCGCGCCCACCGAGACCGCTCGCTTGTACTGGGATCCCGAAATCTGCTGCACGCTGGCGATCGACCGGATCGGCGAGACCTGGCCGAGGCGCGTCAGCACGGTGCGCTCGATCGTGTAGGGGACGAGGTAGCCGCCGTCCGGCCCGGAGCCGGCCGACAGGGCCTTGGCCTCCAGGCGCTTCAGGCCGCCGCTCTCGCCGGCCCGGACGTAGAGATCGAAGGCGGCCTTGTGCTCGTGCGCGGCCCCCGCCTCGCGGACGTCCGGCTGCCCGAGGGGCGGCCGGGCCCGCTCCAGGGCGATCCGGTCGAGGCGGGTGCGGGCGGCATCGAGGGCCGCGTCGATCCGGGCGAGCTTCTCCTCCGTGAGCACGTCTGCGCCGAGGCGGCCCTCGATCTGGTCGATCCGGGCGTCGTTCGTCTCCTTGAAGGCCGCGAAGGCGGCGGCGAGCTCGTCGAGGGCCGAGCGGACCGGGCCGCCCTCGGGTTGCGCGGCCTTGTTCTCCAGAAGAGGCAGGCCGCTCTTCGTCGCGAAGGCGGGATCGGTGTTCAGGGTCTGGGCGTCCATCGTGAGCCTCGTCGGCGGGGTGAAAGTCAGGACCGCGCGGCCAGCCGAGGCCGGGCGGCGGGTCTGGCGGTGCGGAGCGGGGCGATCAGGCCGGCGAGGCCGCGGATCGCGTCGGCCTCCGGATCCGGCTCGGGGCTGGGGCTCGCCCTCGCCCCCGGCTGCAGCGGGAAGGTCACGAGCGAGATCTCCCAGAGATCGACCTGCTGGAGCCGGCGCTCGCCGCCGGCGCCCTTCCGGGCGCGCAGCGTGCGGAAGCCGATCGACAGCCCGTCGAGGCCACCGCCGCGCATCAGGGCGTCGACCTCCCGGGCGCGCTGCACCGCGAGGTTGAGCTGGCCTTCCGCGAACAGGCCGCGGCCATCCTCGCGCAGGGCGAGCCACCGGCCGATCGGCTCGGCGGGGTCGTGCTGGAACAGGAGCCGCACCCCCGCGGCCCCACGCCGGGCGAGGCTCACCGCGAAGGCGCCGGGCACCACCACGTCGCGGCCGAGATCGGGCACGCCGAAGAGGCTGGCATAGCCGGAGAAATGCCCGTCCATGGGGGGATCCTCGCGTGAAGCGGGTCGTGAGGGGACGTTCGGAACTGCCACGGGCCCTTCCTCCCCCGCGCCGGGAGGAGGGAGACCTGCGCCTCACCGGGAACCCGGCTCCTGCGGCATCGCGGGCGGGTAGCCCACCGCCTCGCGCTTCTCCGCCACCGACAGGAAATCGGCGGCCTCGACCCGGCGCCACAGGGATTCCCGCTCCACCGCCAGCGCCTCGATCCGATCGAGGTCCGGCTCCAGGTCGACGGGGCCGAAGGCGGGCTCCAGCCAGCCGGCCAGCGCCTGCGCGGTGCGGGTGGCGAGGGGGATCAGGGTCTGGCGGTAGAGGGCGCGGTTGGCCTCGGCGTAGTTGGCGTGGGTGTTGTCGCCGGGCAGCCCCAGCAGCAGCGGCGGCACGCCGAAGGCCAGGGCGATCTCCCGGGCCGCCGCGTTCTTGGCCGCGACGAAATCCATGTCCCGCGGCGACAGCGCCAGGGGCTTCCAGTCCAGGCCGCCCTCCAGCAGCAGGGGACGGCCGGCATTGGCGGCCCCCTGGTAATTCGCCTCCAGCTCCGCCTTCAGCCGGTCGAATTGCGGTTCGGACAGCGACGCCCCTGCGAAGACCAGGGCCCCGGACGGCCGGGCGGCATTGTCGAGGAGCGCCTTGTTCCAGGCGCTCGCGGCGTTGTGGATGTCGAGGGCCGCGGCGGCGGCCGCGATCGGGGCGAGGCCGCCGGTCTCGTCGTCCGGGTGGAACAGCGCCAGCGCCAGGATCGGCGCCACGGCGGCCCCGGGCTCGGGCAGATCGAACCGGCGGCTGCGTCCGCCCGCCGTGTAGAGATAGGCCGTCGGCCAGCCGTCCGGGCCCGGCAGCATCCGCATGCGCCCGGGCCGGAGAGCCTGGAGCGCCGCGATCCGCCCGTCGAGGCTCACCGCCTCGAGATAGGCCGTGCCGCCGAGCAGGAGGTCGGCATAGACGGTTTCAAGCAGGTGCGTGCCGCTCTCCCGGGGGTTCGGCCGCGCCAGCAGCGCCAGGAGGTCGCCCGCCCGCTCGGCCCCGGGGCCGGTGGCGATCAGCGGCAGGCTCGCGGCGCTCTCGGCGACGAGCCGCACCGCCCGGTGGACCACCGGGTTGGCTTGGTAGCCGGCCCGGGCGAGGGCCGCCGGATCGCGGGGCGTCCAGCTGGCCCGGCCCTCGGCATAGAGGGCGAAGGCCGGGGCCGCGGCGGCCTTGGTGGCGGGCGCCGGGCCGCCGCTGGCGCGGCGCGCCACCCGCGCCAGCCGTTCGAGGAGGGTCGACATGCCGGTCCGTTCCTGAGCTATGGTCACGCAATGCAGCCCCGGTTCCCCACACGGCCCCAGGCGCGGTTCCGGGCGCGCTTCCGCGCCGCCCGTTTCGGCGGCCTCGTCGCGGCGCTCCTCGCCGCGCCCGCCCGGGCCGGGGATGCGCCCGGGCCCGCGCCCCTCTGGCCGGAACCCGATGGAACCCTGATCCTGGCGCGCCCCTTCGGCCGGTCCGAGATCAGCCTGCGCCTGTCCCGGCGGGTCGCCGGAGCGGTGGACACCCTGACCTGGGACGGCGTCACGTTCCTGGCCGATACCGAACCGGGCGATGCCCTGCAGGCGCGGGCGGAGGTCGGGTCCGGAGGCGGCTGCCGCCGGGCGAGCGAGGCGGGCACCCCGCAGGACCCCACCGGCGAACCCGCCGCCCGCCGTCTCCGCGCCCTGCGCGCCGGACGGAGCTGGGCCGAGACCGAGACCCGCATGGCCTGGGACGGGCCGTCCGATCCCGCCGACGAGCCCCCGTCAGACTGCCCGACGGGCGCCGCGGCCGCGGCATTGCCCGCCCCGATCCTGCACAAGCGGATTGCCCTCGGCCTGCCCGGCCTCGGCAACGCCGTGGAGGTGCAGGCCCGCTTCGACCTGGCCGAGGCCGCGGCGGCGCTCCGGCTCGAACCCCTCGCCGCCGCCGTGCCGGCGGAATTCTCGTCGGCCTGGCGCTTCGACCCGGCCAGCGGCGGGATCGCGCCCCTCGATCCCGAACCGGGGGAGCGGCCGGACCCCGTGATCCTGGCGACGCCGGAGGGCTCGCACGCTCTGGCGGTCTGGGCGCCGGGCCCGCCGGAGCAGGAGCCCGACGCGCCGCGACCCGGCTTCGCGGTCGACGCCGAGGCCGGAGCGAACCGCCTGAGCTGCCGGTTCCGGGTGACGCACGCCGCCGCCGGCGCGCACGCTTTCGCCTGCTATGCCCTGGTCGGCTCCCTGGCCGACGTCCGGGCCGCCCTGCGGACCCTGACCGCGCCTCCGTGACGGCGCCCCCCGTGCTGGACCGTCCGGATTGCAGGACCCGCCGGGGCCCGGGGTTCTGGATGCCGGGCGCGCCTGCGGCGCCCCAAGCTGACGGCAAGGATCGTGCCCCCAGGATGCGCGGCCCGATCCACCCGCCGCCGTCGCACAAGCGGAATGAATTGTGGTGGGGATTCCCAGCACGGGACGGCACGCCGTGGCAGGACAGCTACAGCTTTGGCGCACGACATTGTGTATACAGGATGCAGTTCGTTCCAGAGACCACGAACCACCTCCGGCGCGCTTCTCACGGAAGCGCGCCGAATTGTTTTCTAGACGCCGCGGTCAAAGCCGCCGGATCCGCGGCTCGGCCTGCGGCCCGAGCATCAGATGCGTCAGCGCCCAGACGAGGGCGTCGAGCCGGTCGGGCGAGGCCCCGCCGGACAGGCCGTCCGGCCCGAAATCGCACAGTTCGTCCTCCAGCGCCGGGAACGCCCCGACATGGTGGACCAGTCCGCGGGCGTAGAGCAGCGAGACCGGCTCGGCGCGGAGATACTTGCCGCGCGTGGCGTGCACCCGCGTGACCGGCACCGCGGGGTCGCACTGGCTGAGCACGGCGGCGGCCATCTCGCCACCCTGGTTGACCTCGACCACGAGGGCGTCGGCCTGGAGGCGGTGATAGAGCGCCAGCGCCGCACCCGCCCAGGCCTGTGGGGTGGCGCGGGCGAGGCTCGCATCGGCCAGGACGTAGGCGTGCCCCCCCGCGCGCCCGGCCGCCACGATCCCGCAGGCATCCGAGCGCGCCCCGGAGGCGGCCGGGGGATCCACCGCCACGACGATCCGGCCGAGATCGGGCGCGGCGGCGACCCGGCCCGCCTCCAGCGCGGCGCGGTTCCACAGGGCGTCGTCCCGGTCGGCGATGAGCTCGCCGTCGAGTTCCTGACGGCCGAGCCGGGTGCCGGCGTAGCGCCCGACCACTTGGTCGAGGAAGTCCGGCGCGAGATGCGCGGCGTTGTCATGCGTCCGGGCCCGGCTCACCACCGTGCGCGGATCGGCGAGCAGGCGGCGGATCAGCGGCACCGGCCGGGGGGTCGTCGTCACGCAGTTGCGCGGCCGGGCGCCGAGGCGCAGGCCGAATTGCAGCATGTCGAACGCGGCGTCCGGCCGGCGCCATTTGGCGGCCTCGTCGCACCACGCGGCGCCGAATTGCGGACCGCGCAGGGCGTCCGGCTCCTCAGCCGAGAAGGCCAGCGCGACCGCACCGTTGCTCCACTCGACGCGGCGGCGGCTCGGCGACCAGACCGGGCGAACGCGCCCCCGCGCCGGCAGGCCGAGGAGTCCCGAGGGCCCGTCGACCATCACGTCGCGCACGTCGAGATGAGTCTCGCCCACGAGCGCGATCCGTCCGACCGGGTCCTCGGTGAAGGCCGGATCGCCCCGGGCGAGGGCGTCGACCCACTCGGCCCCGGTGCGGGTCTTGCCGCTGCCGCGGCCGCCGATCACCGCCCAGGTGGTCCAGGGCTCGGGCGGCGGCAGCTGATCGGGCCGGGCCTGATGCAGCCAGTCGCCGGCCAGGGCCCGGAGCAGGTCCTGAGGCAGGGTCCCGAGGAAGTCAGGCAGCCGTCCGGCCGCCGACAAAGCCAGCATAGCGTCGCGCGATCTCCGCGCGCAGGGAGGGCAGGTCGGGTTCGCTCCCATCGCCCCCCTCCTCCCCCGCGCTCCGCGCCCTGTCCGCATCCACCGTGTCGAGGAGCCGCTTGAGCCCGCCGAGGTCGCGCAGGATCCGGGCGGAGTCGCGCGCGGCCGGCCCCACCCCGCTCAGCGTCGCGTCGAAGGCGGCGATCTGCCGGACGATGTGGGCGCGCAGATGCGTCCGCAGGGTCGCCGGATCGGTCGCCGGGTCGCCACGCCGGATCAAAGTCGGCGGCAGATCCGCCCCGAAGGCCGAGGCCAGCATCGCGGCATCGAGCCGGCCGAGTCCCAGGATCTCGGTGACGTCGCCGGGATCGGCGCCCGGGGTGCAGAGCAGGCGGATCAGCGCCGCCCGACGCGCCGCCGGCCAGCGCGCCGTCAGGAGCCTGGGCCGATGCTTCCGCGGTCTCAGCCAGCCGGCCCGGACATTCCACGTGCGGACCGTGCTCGGATGGACACCGAGGCGGGCGCTGATCGCGTCGAACGGCAGATCGGTCTCTCGGAGAAGCTTCAGGGCCTCGGCGCGGCTATCCGCCCTGCTGGGAGGAGGTGGCCACATCGGCGTCTCTCCGCACACGTCTCGACCGTGCCGTGTTGATACACGGGCAGCGCGACGGTGTCAAGCGCAAATTCCTATTCTTGGCCCAGAATAGGATTTAAGGCAGAGCTCGCCCTGGGCTTCAGCCTTCCCACCGGGCGACGCCGCCGTGGCGGGAGCAGGTGCCGCGATGGGTATGGCTGAAGCTCCACGTCCCGTCCCGGCACTTGGCGGTGGCGCCGGCCGGTTTGGCGCCGTCGAGGCTCTTGGCCGGTTGATGGACCTCGGATCCGTCCCGGCTCCGGTAATGGCCGTGCCGGTCGAGGTTCCGGTCGTCCGGTTCGGAGAAGGGCCGCGCGGTCGCACTGCCCGCCATGGCGAGGAGGAGGCAGCCACCGAGGGCGCACCAGCGGGCAGCGCCCCGGCGGAAGGCTCTGGGCCGCAGCGTGATCCGCCACCGGCTGGCGTCGCCACCGGCGCCCCTCCGGCGGAGGATGGGAACGGTCGCGATCGGGCCAGGCAGCACGGCGCCCTCAAGGTTGTGTCAAACACCATCAGACACAACCAGAGCATCGCGTCACGAACTATCTAAAGTTATCTCATCGTCACTCACAGGTTGTCGCTCCCGCGTGATGGCCGGTCTGCCCGACCGGCTCGCCGGCGCGTGCGGTCCGGCCGTGCGCCCCGGTTCGGGCGCGCAGGGCGGCGGGGCGCGGAACGGGCTCGAAAGGTATCGCGGCTATCGTCGCCGAAAGTGCGCTGTTGAAGGCGGTGGAAGACCGGAACGGCCGTCCGGTCGACACGTTGACCGGCGCCATCCGCACGCAGGCATCGCCTTTTACGCAGTTCGTCAAAGTGAATCGGGTACAGAATGGTCGGTGAGCCACCAGGGTCCGGCGCGGCACAACCGCCGGATAACGGCCCCTCGGGGGATCCTGGTCGGGGTCCGGCACAGGGGACCGCGGAAGCCGCTGCCCTGAGCGACAGCTTCAAGCGATTCGCCGACGTCGTGCCCCTGATGATGTGGCGCTCGGACGAGGCCGGTCACGCGATCCACCACAACGAGTGCTGGCTGGAATTCACCGGACGCCCCCTCGAGGCGGAACTCGGGCTCGGCTGGCGCAGCGGACTGCATCCCGAGGATTTCGACCGGCATGCCCGGATCGTCGCCGAGGCCTTCGAGGCGCGGGCGCCGTTCACCGTCGAGTTCCGGCTGCGGCGGCACGACGGCGAGTACCGCTGGCTGCTCGACACGGCCCGCCCCCTCATGGAGGATGGCCGGTTCCAGGGCTATCTCGGCTCCTGCTTCGACATCACCGACCGCAAGCACGCGGAGGAGCATATCGAGCACGCGCTGGCCGAGAAGGAGGCGCTGCTGGCCGAGGTCTACCACCGGGTCCGCAACAACCTCCAAGTGATGGTCAGCCTGATCGGCCTCTACGGCCGGGCGGCGCCGGATGCCTGCCGGGGCAGCTTCGAGGCCCTGGGCCAGCGGGTCCGGGCGATCGCGCTGGTGCAGCAACATCTCCATGAGGCGCCGCACATCGCGTCGATCGACCTCAAGGACTACCTCCACCGCCTCGCCTCCGGGCTCGGGCAGCTCCGGCGGGCCGGGCGGATCAGCGTCCATGTCGGCGGCTCGGGGAACGGCCTCGTGGAGCCGCGTACCGCCAATGCCCTCGGCATGATCGTCGCCGAGATCGTCGCCGAGTGCCTGGACGCCACGGCCGAGCACGTCGCCTGCTCCATCGCCATCGACATCGAGTCCGGCCTCCCGGCGCGCCTGTCGATCGTCTCCGGGGTGAGCGAGATGGCCGATTCCGGCCGGTCGAACGTCCCGAAGCTCGGCCCCCGCCTCATCGCCGCCTACGCGGCACAGGCCGAGATCAGCGTGTCGGGCGATGCCAGCCCGGGCGATCCCCTGTGGCTGACCCTGCCGCCGACCCGCCCCGCCGCGCAATGAGCGACCGCGTCGCCGGGCCCCGTCGCCATGACGGCGCGGTCGGCCTATAGCGGCGTGGACCCTACCGGACCCGGCCGAGCATGCTTCCTCCGATCGACACCATCATCGAGAATTTCGAGATCGTCGAAGACGACGACATGCGGCTTGAGTATCTGATCGAGCTGGGCCGCGCCCTGCCGCCGATGCCCGAGTCGGAGCGGACCGAGGCGAACCGCGTCCATGGCTGCGAGAGCCAGGTCTGGATCGACACGAAGGCGGAGCCGTCCGACGGCACGCCGCGCCTCGTCCTCCACGGCTTCAGCGATTCGTTCATCGTCCGCGGCTTCGTGGCGCTGATGGTGGCGCTCTACACCGGCAAGACGCCCCGGGAGGCCGCCGAGACCGACGGCCTCGACCTGTTCCGGCAGCTCCGCTTCGGCGCCCACGTGACCTCGAAGCGCTCCAACGGCGTGCGGGCGATGGCGGAACGCATCCACCGCGACGCGGTCCGGCTCGCCGCCGGGGCCTGAGGGGCCTCACCCCCGCCAGAGGCGCAGGCGGCCCCGATCGGGCCCCGTCGCCTCCCGCTCCAGCCCGTAATGCTCGGCCAGCCGCCCCAGGGCGATGCGGGCCACGACCTTGGCCGAGCGGGCCGGCCAGCGCCGCTCGGCCTCGATCCGCTCCAGGCCCTTGAGGAAACCGCAGAGGTCGATCAGCAGGCCCGACAGGTCGCTCCCGACCGCATCGAGGGCCCCGCGCACCCGTTGCCGGGCCGCGATCACGTGGTCGGCCGCGCTGGCCGGGTCACGGGGACCGCCGCCATCGACCCGGGGGGCCCCGAAATCCGAGCCCATGCGCGGCAGCAACGCGGCGGCGGTCATGTCCCGCCGCAGCCGCTCTCCGGCCTCGAACGCCGCCGCGTCGATGAGCGGCATGCCGTCCCGGTCGCGGCGGCGCACCATCCAGGCCAGGGGGTTCTCGGCAGCGTTGCGGAGGGTCGGCCCCGCACCACCCCCCTCCACGACGGCGAGGTCGTGGTGCTGGGCCGCGAAGGCCAGATCGCCCGGCATGGCCTGCCGGCGCAGGCGCGCCCGCCCGACCTCCGTGATCGTCAGCCGCGTGCCGGCCTCGTTCCACGTCGCCAGATCGGCCGCGGCCAGAGCCCGGCCGGCCGCGGCCGCGAAGCGCCCGCCCCCCACCGAGACACCGCCGCCGCCGCGCCGGATCACCAGTGCATCCTCAACCAGGGGATCGGGCCGCGCATCGGCGCCCGCCTCGCCCAGTCGCGCCAGAAGGCGGCACGCATCCGCCGGCAGATCCCCAGGTCCGGCGCCGCGCGGCCGCGCCTGCACCGAAGCCACGCGGCGACCCTTGAAAGGTTTGTTCATGCTTTGTTCCGTATGGTTCACCGCGGACGCGCCGAAGCCGCACCATATCAGGAAAAATCAGAATTTCAAGGTTTTTTTACCTACAACTCTCAGCTATCGCGCCGCGGTCTTTCGCGCGGCACGGGTCGGTGCCCGATGGAGGATCTCGGCGATCTCGTCCTCGGACTTGTCCCGGACCTCGTAACCCATCGCCTCGAACCGCTCGATGAGCGCGGCGCTCTCGGCGGCGGAGCGGGCCGCCCAGACGGCGAGGAGGTCGTTCACCCGGTCCAGCTCCACCTCGGGGTGATCGTCCTGCGCATCCGGCGACGGATTGGGGATCGCGACCATGGCGGCACCTCGGGATCGAACCGGCGACCGTGTTCGATGCCACGGCCCGTCATGCAACGCCCGAGGTCGGGCGTGGCTCCCGCGGTCCCGCAACCGAAAGCCGGGTCGCTCGGGCCGACGACGGTCCGCCCGGGGCAGCAACCGGATGGCCGGCGGACGGCGCTATTCGGTCTGAGCGCGGTCATCCCGGTCGGCGTTCGCCAACGGGGCGACGGCTGTGAAGACGACGCCCTCGGCGCGGTAGTCGATATCGACCCGCCCACCGATCTCCGTGGCCAAAACGCGCTTGATCAGCTGGGTTCCGAAGCTCGTCTGCCGCGGGGCAACGACCGGGGGACCTCCGCGCTCCTGCCAGCGAATATGGAGGAGCGGAGGCTCCTTCCCGCCCTGAACGCTCCACGCCACGTCGACCACACCCGCGGCGACAGACAACGCGCCGTACTTGGTCGAGTTGGTCGCCAGCTCATGGAGTGCCAGGGCGTAGGCGACGACAACCTGTGGGGGCAGGCGCAGATCCGGTCCCGAGAGCTGAAAGCGGTCGCCGTCTTCGACCCCGAAGGGAGCGAGCGAACGCATGATGAGGCCCTGCATCGAGACGCTGCCGAAATCCTCCGTGATCAGAAGGGTATTGGCGGCCGACATCGCCTGGATGCGCGCCGTCAGCGTCGCGGCGGCGTCCTGCAGCGAGTTGGCGCGCCGCATGGTCTGCGAGACGACGGCTTGCAGCGAGGCCAGCGTGTTCTGCATGCGATGGTGGAGTTCGCGGGTCAGCAGCGCGCGATGGCTCTGAACCGCCCGACGGTCCGTGATGTCCTGCGATGTTCCCGTGATCAGGATCGGCGTCCCGTCGGCCCGGTAATGCGCCTTCCCCCGAATCTGGACCCATCGCTCCTGACCGGCGGGCGTCGTCAGGCGATACTCGGCGTCGAGAAGCGACCGGTTCGCGATCGCCTGCTCAATCGCGTCCTGCTGGACCGCACGATCGTCCGGGTGGATGGAGGCGCGCAGTTCTTCGAGACTCAGCGGCTCGTCGGGCTGGCGTCCGCAGATCGCCTTGCAGCTGTCGGACGCTGTCAGATGCCCCGTGTCGAGGTTGATGCTCCAGCTTCCAAGCTGCCCCGCCTCGAGGGCAAAGCGCAGGCGCTCCTCGCTCGCCTGCAACTCGACATTGCGCCGCGCGACCTCCGCCTCCAGATCAAGGCGGTCGCGCTGGAGGCGAACCAGACGTTCACGCTCCAGGGTGACATCGAACTGGGACGCAAAGAAGTAGGTGAGCTGACCGTCTTCCCCGAACACGGGAGAGACGAGGAGGCGGTTCCAGAATGTCGAGCCGTCCTTCTTATAGTTCAGGAGGTCGAGTTCGATCGGCGTCCTGCTGTCGATCGCGCTCCTCAAGCGCGCGACGTCCGCCCGGTCGGTCGCAGGTCCCTGCAGGAAGCGGCAGTTCCGCCCGATGATGGCGTCGCGTCCATAGCCCGTCAGCCGCGTGAAGGCCGCGTTGGCGAAGACGATCGGGTTGTCGTCTTGTCGCGGGTCGGTGATGAGCATCGGCATGCGCGTGGCGCGAACGGCCGACGAGAAAGGGTCTGGTCCGGCGCCCGCCCGCGTCAGCTCGCGAATGATGCGGGCTTCTTCCTCATAGTCCGGCACCTGGGCACGTCCTGAACACATCAGACCTCAAGCGCTGCCGTATAACGCGTCGGCGCCTGCGCATGAAGAGCGCCGAAGACCGTTGAAGCGCCCATCCACCTGAACCGGATTGCTCGGGACCAGGGCGAGGCGCGCTGCTCCCGGGAAGGCATGACAGCCTTCCCTAGGCCCCATGGGTGGGGAACGGAGCGACCGCTCGGGGTGGGTTTCCCCCGGTCCGCCTTCGGGCAAGAATTCAGGGCCGCGGACGTCGTCGCCGCGCCTGTTTCCGGCCCGAAGCAGAATCTCGCGATCCCCGCTCCGTGCCGTCCCGATTTGGCGGTCTGCGATGATGGAACGGGGTGAGAGAATTGTTCCGGATGGTCTCGCGGGACATCCAAATCAGACCGGTGGCGGTGGGCAGCCGCGACCATACCCATGATGAACCGGCATCAGGCGCGGGGCCGGGATCACCGCGCGCCGGATCGAACAGCGGTCGGGTGACGTTCCTTACCGCCTACCCGGTCCAAACAGGAGGAACGCTCATGCGTATTGGCTATCTGCTGCCGCTCGTCGGCCTGCTCGCGCTCACGGCCTGCAAAGACGAGAAGAAGGCCGAGACACCCCCGCCTCCTCCGCCGCCTGCCAGCACCGCACCGGCAAACCCGGCGCCTCCGGCGACGACGACCAACCCGGCCCCAGCCAACAAGCCGTAGCCAACGAGCCTCAAGGGCGGCGGGCCCTGGCACGCATCCCAGCGCCACAGGACCCGCCGATCGCGACCGGGGCTGATGTCACCGCCCCGGTCGCGAGGCTCATACCCGAACCGAACCCCCTGGATCGACAGCCAGGGGGGGGCCTGCCCGTCCGCCCCCACGCAGCCTTGTGCGGAAGCGGACGAGGCCACCCATCCGCTCACGACCCGCCGCAGCGCCCGCGCGACGCGCCCGCATGCCGGCCTCGAATCGTGCGGCACGCCGATGCGGAGGCGAGTGTCGCCGTTCAAAACATCCCGTTGGGGTTGGCTGAGGCCTCTGGCAGGATCTGCAGCACGTCCCAGTGCTCTACGATCCGGCCGTTCTCATCGAGACGGAAAAGGTCCACGGCCGCGTAATCGTGGTCGCCCGGCCAGTGCTGATGGCAATGCAGCACGACCATATCGCCCTCGGCGATTGCCCGCTTCACCGACACCCGCTTCCCCGGCCACTCACGCGCCATGCGCTCGAAATAGGCGATGAAGCCGTCTTTGCCCGTGGCCACATGCGGGTTGTGCTGGATGTAAGCGTCGCCGGCATACCGCTCGATTGCTTCACGCGGACGGCACTCATTGAACATCAGCTCGTAGAACGCGATCACGTTTGCCTTATTTCGCATGAGATCTACCATGCGGCCTTCCTCTACAACGACAAGGCCAGTCTTTCGCCCCCGACAGCCAGTCGGATCGAGGGCGTCTTGATCGTGGCCGTCCGCGCCCGGTGATTGGGAGCATGTCGGCATAGGGCAGGCAAGTGCCCGCGCCCCCTTCCAAGCCGCTCTCGCAGACAGACGGACGGATCGCCGCGCTCTGGACGCTCTGGCCATCTCCCGTAAGCCGGACAGGAATCGTGCGCCGAATGCCCCCTCGGGGCCGGGAGCGATCCGATTACCGTAAGCAGCGCGCCGGGCGAGCATCCTCACGAACCGCCAGCCCGCGCGCGGATAGCCTTCGGTCGGATCAAGGGCCGCCGACCGCGCAGGCCGCCCCGGGCTTGTCGTGCGGGCCGATCCGCTCGACCCGGCTTGCCGTCGCCGCGTTCATGCCGACCACAGGGAGCGCGATGCCGTGGCGACGGAACGTCCGCACCACCCGGTCGAGGGCGTCGAAGGCCGACATATGCCCCAGGAGAGCCGCCTGGAGGTCGCGCCTGACCGCAGGATACCGTTTGGGCGAACGATCACAGCCGCCTTACCGGCCTCCCCCTGCCGCGGGACGGTTGAGACGGCGGGGCGTGCCAGGGCGTCTGAGGTGGACCGGCATCGGCGTGGCAGACGGGCGTCGATCCCCGCGGCCCCTCCCCCACTAAGCGGCGCGGACCTCGTCCAGGAATTTGCGGACGGCTCGGCTCAGCCCATCGGACCGGACGGCGAGGGTGCACGCGGCACCGAGAACCTGCGTCGCGGCCGATCCTGTTTCGCCGGCGCCCTCGCGCACCGATCCGATGTGATCCGTGACCTGCCGGGTCCCGTGTGCGGCCTCCTGGACGTTCCGCGCGATCTCGCGCGTGGCCGCGCCCTGTTCCTCGATCGCCGAGGCGATGTGGGTGGCGATGCCGGACATGTCGTCGATCGTGCGGCTCACGCCCTGGACCGCCTCGACCGCGCCGCGCGTGGCGGACTGGATCGCACCGATCCGGGCGCTGATCTCTTGCGTCGCCCGGGCTGTCTGCTCGGCCAGTGTCTTGACCTCCGCGGCCACCACGGCGAAGCCGCGCCCGGCCTCCCCCGCGCGGGCCGCCTCGATGGTGGCGTTGAGGGCGAGCAGATTGGTCTGGCTCGCCACGCCCGAGATCAGGCCCGCCGCAACGCCGATCCGGTCGGCGCTGTCGGACAGCTCCTGAATGATGGTGCCCGTCTCCTGGGCGCGCGCGATGGCCGCGCCGGCGATCGCGACCGAATGCGTCACCTGTCCGCTGATCTCCTGGACGGAGGCCGCCATCTCGTCGGTCGCGCTCGCAACCTGCTGCACGTTGCCGGACGTTTGTTCGGCTGCAACCGCGACGCTGACTGCGAGCGTATTGGTCTGCGCTGCGATCTCCGTCATCGATGCGGCGGTCGCCTCCATCTCGGTTGCAGCCGCGGTCAGCTCGCCCGTGAGCGCACCCGCCTCCCGCTCGAAATCACGCGTGATGCGGTCGAGGAGTTCGGCCCGGCGCATCTTGGCGGCATCGGCCTCGGCCTGCAGCGCGGCCAGCCGCCGAGCCTCGATCCCGGCCTCCTTGAACACCTGCACGGCGTCGGCGATCTGGCCGATCTCGTTCGCCTCGCCCTGGTGCGGGATCGCGACGGCGAGATCCCCAGCCGCCAACTGCCGCATCGGTTCCAGCACGGCCCGGACACGGGCGGCGATGCTCCGCACGATCAGGGTTCCGAGGATGGTGGCGACCACGAGCGCCAAGGCGCCGATGGCGAGCATGAGCCGCTTGGCCTTGGACGCGGTCGCAACCCCCTGCGCCACGGCGTTCTCGCCCTTGGCATTGTTGAGGGCTACGATCTCTTCGAGAGCCTGGGAGGCCGCCTTGATGTGCGGGCGGACGCCGACGAGGCTCTCGCGCAGCGCCAAGTCCTTATGCCCGGTCCGCGAGTATTCCAGCACGGCGGGGATCGCCGCGAGATAGCTCTGCCATTCACGGCGGAACCCGTCGAAGAGTTCACGCTCGCGCGCGTCGCCGATCAGCGGCGCGAAGTTGCGCATCGCCGCGGCCGTGGCCTCTGTCTTCTTTGACAGGGCGGCCTCCTCGGCCTGCATGCGGGCAGCGTCGGTGTAGAGGATGTGGTTGACGACGCTGACGCGCACATCGATGACGTCGCCGCGCAGTTCGCCGGCATATCGGACGCTCGGCAACGTGTTGGTGCCGAGGTGGGCTTGGTCATCGGCGAGGGTGCCGACCGCGTGGAGACCCAGGCCGTCGACGAGAAGCAGACAGCCGATGAGCAGGCCCAGGACGCCGACAAGGCGGTGCTTGATCGAAAGTCTGGAGAACCAAATTCTCATGGCCCGAGCGCAGCCCCGACATCTACACCGATGAAAATAGCGATCGATCTTAAATTTTCCCTTAAAATATCAAAATGCGAATGAAAATATCAAATATCAATACTAAATTCTACGACACGATAATCGCGTGTCATCTTCCTGATCGAGACCGACATTTGGCGTAATCGAGGCCGTATCATGCGGTCGAAAGTGCCGGAGGCAGGAAGTCAGCGCCGGATGGATTTCCATCGTCCGCATCTAGCCGAACACGATCCGAAGGTATCAGTCGGCTCTGAGCCGGCCCGACATCCCTTCCCGAGCCGTCCGTGAGGTCCTGGCTCGGTTCGGGGCGCTCCGCCTGCCCCGTCGGACGGGACGCAGGCCCACACGACAGCCACCCGTCTCGGCTGGTCGGCGGGCAGGCCTCGGTTCGACAACCGCCCCACCCATGCCGGCGTCGCGACGGCCAGCCCGCCACCCCGAGCCGGCTGTCGCGATGCCCGACGCGGGTGGCGCCTGCGGGACCGGCGCAGGAATCCGCATCGTCGCACCCGCCCGACAGCGGCGTAGCACGTTCTTTTGCGCCCGTGGCCGTTTGAAGAGCAGTCTTTTATCCCGCCCGCCGACATGCAAAATTTAAATCTTAATGCCGCGGTCCGTATTGCAATACTTTCCCTAATGTAAGAAGCGGAAGGCCGATCAAATCGGACTTACTGCGAAACGATCTCACTCAGAGACCAGTCGATTGTGATCGCACACGCACGATAGCCTTGCCGGAGGGCCACGCCATGACCCGTCAACCCGCGTCTCCCTCCGACAGAGCCTCGGCTGCCGGAGCGCATCGTGGGCCGACCCACGGTCTCGTCGTAACCCTGGAGGCGAAGAACGGGCAGCAGGAGCAGGTCGCGCAGACGCTCCACGCCGCCTTCACGACCGCCATCCGCGAGGGCGGCACCGCGACGTGGTACGCCTACCGCATCTCGGAGACGCGCTTCGGCATCTTCGACACGTTCTTCGACGAGGACGCACGCAAGTCCCATCTGGATGGGGAGGTCGGCCGCTTGCTGAGCCGCATCGGCGAGGAAATCCTCGTCGGCCCGCCAGACTTTCGGGCCATCTCGATCCTCGCGTCCAAGATCTAGCGTCGCAAGACCCGCCTCAAAGACGCGCGCGGCTTCCGTCCACGACACCGCCCTTCTTCCGGCCGATGGATAGAATTATGCTGATCGATCAGCGAGCGACGCGACCGCACATCTTCCTCAGTGCCTTCGACATGCACTGCGTCGTCCATCAGAACCCGGGCATGTGGCGGTATCCGGGAGACCAGACGCACAATTACAAGGATATTGAATACTGGATCGAGCTGGCCCGCGTGCTGGAGCAGGGCGGGTTCGATGCGCTCTTCATCGCCGACGTGCTCGGCTTCTACGATGTCTATGGCGGCAACCGCGATGCGGCGCTGCGTACGGCCGCGCAGGCGCCGGTCGGCGATCCGCTCATGACCATCGCGGCCATGTCGGCAGCCACGACCCATCTGAGCTTCGGGGCCACCGTCTCGCTGACCTACGAGCTGCCCTACAAGTTCGCGAAGACGATGACCACCTTGGATCATCTGACGAAAGGTCGTGTCGCCTGGAATATCGTGACGTCTTACCAGCAGAGTGCGGCCGTCAATCTCGGACTCGACACGCAAATCGCCCATGACGAGCGCTACAACATGGCCGATGAGTTCATGGAAGTCTGCTACAAATTGTGGGAAGGCTCCTGGGAGGACGACGCGGTGCGGCGCGATGTCGAGACCGGCCTCTACACCGACCCCTCCAAGGTTCACGACATTCGGCACGCCGGCAAATACTACAAGGTCCCGGGCGCACATCTGTGCGAGCCCTCCCCGCAGCGCACGCCCTTCCTGTTCCAGGCCGGCGCCTCCGCCCGGGGACGGAAGTTCGCCGCGCGCCACGCCGAGGCGGTCTTCCTCATCGGCACCAATCCCAAGGACACTCGCACCGTCGTCGATCAGTATCGGATGCTGGCGGCGGAGCAGGGCCGCGATCCGCGCAGCCTGAAGATCATCATCATGCTGACGCCGATCGTGGCGGAGACCGATGCAGCCGCCCAGGAGAAGCTCGCGTTGATCAAGTCGCGCGCGCAGGTCGATGCGGCCCTGGCGCTCTGGGGCGGCTGGACCGGCATCGACCTCTCCGGCGCGGATCCGGACAAGCCCCTCGATCAGTTCCAGGGGGACGGCATCCGGGCCTTCAGCGATATGCTGACGCGCGTGGACAGCGAACTCGTCTGGACGCCGCGGCGGCTCGCCGAATGGCTCTGCGTGGGCGGGATGAGCGCGAGCTGTGTCGGGTCCCCCAGGACGATCGTCGATCATCTGGAAGAATGGCTCGACGTCGCCGACGTCGATGGATTCAACATCGCCCGGGTGACGAATTACGGCACGTTCGAAGATTTTCGGGATCTGATCACCCCAGAGCTTCGCCGCCGCGGCCTGATCCCGGAGGATCGACCCGCCCGTCCTCAGACAGCCCGGGAGCGGGTCTATGGTCAGAGCCGCCTGCGCGACGATCATCCCGGCGCGGCCTTCAAGGTTGGCGCGGCCCAGGCGTCGGCTCGGCGCAGCGCGGGCCCGGTTACGCTGCGCACCTCACCCCGCAACGTCGGCCTTCTGGTCACGCTCAAGGCAAAGCCGGAGACGAAGGAGCAGCTGGAAACGTGGCTGCATGACATGCAGCAATTCGCCGAGGATGAGGCGGGTACGATAACCTGGTACGCCTTCCAGATCGACGACCTGACCTACGGCATCTACGACACGTTCCTCAGTCATGAGGGACGGGAGGATCACATCCACGGTCAGATCGTCAAATCATTGCGAACGCTGCAGCACGAGATGCTGGAGAGCCCGCCCGACATCCGGCCCCTCGATCTCCTGTCCGTGAAGAGCTTCGCGCCGGGCCACTGAGAATCGGTCCGCGTTCGGCAATCCCGCCGGCGCAGCAGACGTCGCGCTCCCCCCGGCCGACGAACCTCGCGCCTGTCCGGGACCGCCTGAGTGAAAGGCATCGGACGGCGGCAAGGCACGTGAGCCGGGCCGCCCCTCTCCGTAAGCCTTGGTTGTTGACGGCCCGTCATCGCAACGCCTAATACGTATAGCATAGGCTATAATGATGGGTCATGGCTATGCGGCAGACGTCCGCCCGACATCGGTCGCCGGTGTCAGGCCCCCTCCTGTGCGGGCTCGCGGTGATGCTCGGGCAGCTCACGGCACCGGCGCTTGCGCAGACCCTTCCCACCGCCGCCGAGAACCTGACGCCCGGTGACCTCGACAGCGAGCATCTGTTCGGGTTCACGGAAGGCAGCGACCTCGGCGTACCCGGGGAAGTCGAGCTGGAATGGGAGACGAGCGGGCGCCTGGGCAAGCGCCTGGGCCGTTTCCTGGCCGTCGACAGCGGGCTCGCTCTGAAGGTCCCACTCACCCGCGACTTCCGCCTGGCGCCGGGGATCACCTTCAACGCCTACGATATCGGCGTGCCCGGCGACCCGACCCGGACCACGGGCGGGTTCAACGGCGGCTTCCTCGAAACCCGTCTGCGTCTGCTGGACCGCCGCACCGCGCCCTTCGGCCTGACCCTCAACCTCGTGCCGGGATACGGGACCGTAGACGGGGGATCAGGCGCACCGGCCAGCAGCTTCGGCACCGAGGTCGGGCTTTTGGCCGACCGCGAGGTCATCCCTGACATGCTGATCGCTGCGGTCAACGTCGGCTTCGCATTCTCATCGGTCCGGATGAACGCGACGGACGCGCGCGTGGCTGGGTCAGGCGTCGAGGTCGCCGGCGCCTTGGCCTACCGCGTGCAACCGGGTTACTTCCTCGGCGGCGAGGTCCGTTATGCCTGGACCTATGATGGCCTGACGCTGGACCGGCTCGCGGGTCAGGCCGCGTATCTCGGGCCTACGGCCTATGTGACCCTGTCGCCGCATGCCTGGGCCTCATTCACCTGGAGCTTCCAGATCGCCGGGCAGTCGGCGGGTGAGCCCGGTCCGCTCGATTTGTCCAGCTTCGACCGTCATCAGATGCGACTGCGTGTCGGTTACAGCTTTTGATCGCGGCCAGGGCAAACGCGCAGCGAGGCTCCACCCACGCCTTCGCGGACAAAGGTGACGCCGTTCACCCTTGTTGTGCCGCGTGATGCCGCCCGCGCACCCCGCCGGGTTCGTCGCACGGCCGACGAACAGCTCCTCGGGAGATCGGAGATCTATCGGACGTCCGACTCGGGCCGGGAGGGCAATAGCCGCTTTGGGTGGATCTCAGCTGCTCCGCTTTCGAACGGCAACGCATCGACGCGGACCTCGCCTTGCCACTCGCTGACGCCCCACCCCGGCCTCTCGGCGCGTCCGGTCATAGGATACGCGACCCAAGTCACGGGATAAGGCCGCTCTCCCGGTAAGCCGCAATGACATCGGTGTAGTGGGCGACTTCGTCCCGGCCGTGCGCGATCATCTGCGCGCCCGATACCGCCGCGAAGATGGCCTTCGCCCGCCGCCGGATCTCCTCCGGGGCATCCCCCTCCCCCGAGGCCAGCACCCGCGCGATCCAGCGCTCGTTCATCTCGCCCCACCGGACGACTTCGGTCCGGACCTCGGCAGGGAGGTCGTTCCGTTCCGCCGCCAGCATCCCGGCCAAACACATGCGATTGCCGTTCAGCAACGTGTCCCGGAACACGTCGGTGTACCGCCGCATCACGGTCGTGCGGTCCGTGGCGTCGTTCAGGACCTCGTCGAGGTAGCGCTCGTAGCGATCGATGTAGCGCCTCACGATCGCCTCGACCAACGCACCCTTCGTCGGAAAGTAGTAGTGGATGCTGGCGCTCTTGCGGATTCCGACGGAAGCCGGCCACCCATTCCGACGCGAAGCCGGCCAGCGTTCCGATTTGATGTCGGCCACCATTCCGAGATGAAGCCGGCCACTCGGTAGCCGGCATCGGCGACGGCGCATCCCCGTGGGTCAGCAACCGCGGCATCCCAGTCCTCGACCACGAGGAGGATGGGATGCCGGCCAGGAGAGAGCTGACCATGCGACAGATCAGACAGATGCTGCGGCTCGCCCATGAGGGGGTGAGCGCGCGTGAGATCGGACGAACCCTCGGGATCGCCCGCTCCACCGTGCAGGACAACCTCGGCCGAGCCAGCGCTGCCGGCCTGACCTGGCCACTCGGCCCCGAGGTCGGCGACACGGTTCTGGAACAGCGCCTGTTCGCCCGAGCCGGAGTGAAGCAGGGCCTTCGACGGTTAGCCGAGCCAGATTGGCCGTCGCTGGTCCGAGAGATGCGCCGGCCTGGAGTCAACCTCACGGTGCTGTGGGAGGAGTACCGGGAGGCTCATCCCGAGGGATACGGCTATTCCCGGTTCTGCGACCTGTACCGCGAGTTCGAGCGCCGCCTCACCCCGGTGATGCGCCAGCACCATGCGGCCGGCGACAAGGTCTTTGTCGACTATTCCGGCAAGCGGATCGCCATCGTCGATCCGGCCACCGGTGTGGTGCGCGAGGCCGAGATCTTTGTCGCGGTGCTGGGCGCGTCGAGCCTGACCTACGCTGAGGCGACCTGGACGCAGACGCTGCCCGACTGGATCGGCGCGCACGTCCGCCTGTTCCGCTTCCTCGGCGGCGTCCCCCGCCTCGTCGTCCCGGACAACCTCAAGAGTGCCGTCCACAAGGCCTCGTTCTACGACCCGGAGATCAACCGCTCCTACGGCATGATGGCCGACCATTACGGCGTCGGCATCCTGCCAGCCCGGCCCCGCAAGCCGCGCGACAAGGCCAAGGTCGAGGCCGGCGTCCGCTTTGCCCAGAGCTACATCCTCGGACGGCTACGTCGACAGACGTTCTTCTCACTCGCCGAATGCAACGCCGCCATCGCCGTGATGGTGGAGCGCATCAACGCCCACCTCATGCGCCGGCTCAGCACGACCCGGCGCGCCCTGTTCGAGGCGATCGAGCGGGCGGCGCTCCGTCCCTTGACGGTGGAAGACTACACCTTCGCCGAGTGGCGGCTGGCTCGGGTCAATCTCGACTATCACGTCGAGGCGGCCGGCTTCCTGTACTCGGTGCCCCACGCCCTGATCCGCGAGCAGGTCGACCTCCGCATCACCGCGCGCACCGTCGAGGTGTTCCACCGCGGTCAGCGCGTCGCCGCCCATGAGCGTCGCTATGCCGGCCAGCGGCACGGCACCGATCCCGAGCACATGCCCAGCGCGCATCGGCGCTACGCCGAGTGGAGCCCCGAGCGCTTCCGGCGCTGGGCACGCGGCATCGGCCCGGAGACCGAGGGTCTCGTCGTAGCCATCCTCCACGACCGTCCTCACCCAGAGCAGGGCTTCCGGACCTGCCTGGGCATCCTGCGCCTCTATCGCGGGCTCGCCCCCGGCCGGGCGGAGGCTGCCTCGGCCCGGGCCGTGGCCATCGGTGCGCTCACCTACAAGAGCATCGCCTCGATCCTGGCCAACAGCCTCGACCGCACCGCGCCGTCTGCCGAGGCCGCTCCCGTCCTGCTCCACCCCAACCTGCGCGGCCCGCGCTATTTCCATTGACGGAGACGACGATGCTCACCCATCCCACCCTCGATCTCCTGCGCGAGCTCGGCCTGACCGGCATGGCCTCGGGCTTCAAGACGCTCGATGCCAACCCAGAAGCCGGCGCGCTCTCGCACGCCGAGTGGCTCGGACTGCTGCTCGAACACGAGGCCACCGCCCGTCGGCAGAAGCGCTTCGAGACCCGCGCCCGGGCCGCGCACCTGCGCCATCCCGCCAGCATCGAGGATGTCGACTACCGCAGCCATCGCGGCCTCGACCGTGCGCTGTTCCTCAAGCTCGCCACCGGCGACTGGATCCGGACCCGGCGTAATCTCGTCATCACCGGCCCCTGCGGCGTGGGCAAGAGCTGGCTGGCCTGCGCGCTCGGGCACAAGGCCTGCCGAGACGACCTCTCGGTGCTGTACTACAGGGTCCCGCGCCTGTTTGCGGCTCTCAGCTTGGCGCGCGGCGATGGTCGCTATGGCCGGATGCTGCGCCAGATCGCGCGCGTGAACCTCCTGATCCTCGACGATTGGGGACCCGAGCCACTCCTGCCCGAGCAGGCGCGCGACCTCCTGGAGATCATCGAGGATCGCTACGACACTGGCGCGACCCTGATCACCAGCCAGGTGCCGGTCGACCGCTGGTACGACATCATTGGCATCCCCACGCTCGCTGACGCCGTTCTCGACCGGCTGCTGCACAACGCTCACCGCATCGAACTCGCCGGCGAGAGCCTACGCAAAATCAAGGCGGCCGAACCTACCGCTTGACCTGCTGAACCGACCCCGTGATCTTCACCTCCGACCCACGGGAGCGCCTCCGCCACCGGCCGGCTTCAGATCGGAATGGTGGCCGGCTTCGCCTCGGAACGACGGCCGGCTTCAAATCGGAATCCCCGGCCGGCTTCGTCGGAATACGCAGGCGCTCTTGATCCCGACCGTTTTGGCGAGCTCACGGAAGCTGAGTCCGCTGTATCCGAGATCCTGCACGGTCAGCCGCGCGGCCTCCATGATCCGGTCCCGCATCGTGTCGCCACTCATCTCGGCCCCCCTGCTACCTGACGCCAGATAGGCTTTGACAGGCCATGCGTGAAGCTCCTATTCCGACCGCACCTACCTGACGCACGGTAGGTGCCCGTGGAGGACGCTACGATGACGGACAAGCCCCGCCTCTTCACCTCGCCCTCGGCCTTCCCCAACCCCCAGCGCGTGCGCCTCTTTCTGCACGAGAAGGGCATCGCCGATCAGTTCGATGAGGTCATCTACGACATGGCCCCCGGTGGAGAGCAGCGGGGCTGGCAACACCTCAAGATGAATCCCTGGGGCGAGACGCCGACCCTACGCCTCGCCGACGGCGAGATCCTGTCCGAGACGACCGCCATCGTGCGCTACCTCGACCAAGCCTTCCCCGGCCGCCGCATCCTGGGCGAAACCCCAATGGCGCAGGGCCTGGACGCGATGTGGGACAGCCGCATCTGGGTCCACATCCTCTATCGCATCACCACGATGTTCCACGTCCTGCACCGTGGGCTGGGTCCGAAGCTCGAACTGACGCACAATCCGGCCTGGGGTGAGCACTGCCGCAAGGAGGCGCTGGCTCACGCGGGGCTCGTGGACCGGCACCTGTCGGACGGCCGCGCCTGGATGTTGGGCGGGGATGCGCCGACCTTCTCGGACATCACGCTGGCGACGGCGGTGGCTTTCTCGAAATTCCCCGTCTGCGCCACGCCGCTGGACGAGCGGTTCGAGCACCTCGATGCCTTCTGGCGGCGATGGCAGGAGCGCCCGGCGTTTCGAGCGGCCTACGCCGATCGCAGCAGCGGCGTGCCGGAGCTGGACGACCGTCAGTAATCCCGGCGCGTGATACGGCGGTGATGGGGACCGGCCCGATCGCGAATGCCTCGGCGATCGGGGCCGATCTACCCTCTCACGGGAAGGGCGAAGCGTCCGCTCCGGACGTGATGTCTGCAATTCCGGGTGTGGAACGGCACCTGGCGGCCGCTTTCCACCGCGAGCCGAAGTTGATGGATGCGGGGCTGCTTTCGGGCTCGGCCGACGGCCGTCCCGGCGGCCGGCATGGGTTGGAGGCGGATGCCCCCTTCGGCGCGACGCGCCAGGGGCCGCGCCCCGTTCCAAGCCGAAGCTGCCGGCTGACCGACAAGGGGCCGCGCCCCGGAAGCGGCGACGGCGTTCCGCACGGCCGACAGGGGGCGAAAGCGGGCCGGCCGGTGCGGATGGATATGCGACGGGCTGCTTCTCAGCTGCCACCGTATCGAGGCGGAATTCGTAATCCCGCCTGGCGTAATTGCCAGATCCCGCACCTGTCGATCTGCGAGGCGACAGGAACAATCATCCGTCCGAACAGATGCCATCTTGCGCACACCGCGCAAACGGAGCTGCTCGCATGTTCATGAAGCTCGACCGCCTTCAGGCTGAACTGCCCCAGCCGAAGAAGCCCGATCCCAACGCCGCTGCCGCCCTGCAGGAGCTGCTCGGCGGAAAATACGGCGAGATGTCGACGCTCGGAAACTACATGTTCCAAAGCTTCAACTTCCGCAACAAATCGAAGCTGCGCCCTTTCTACAGCCTGGTATCGAGCATCTTCGCGGAGGAACTCGGGCATGTCGAGCTGGTCTCAACCGGCATCGCCATGCTGAACAACGGTCCGGGTGACGACACCGAGGAGGTCGACGTCTCCAAGGCCCCCTTCCACGACATGCAGGACATCCGGCTGGCCGGCAGCTTCCTGTCGAACGGCGGCGGCGCGACACCGGTCAACTCGAACGCCCAGTCGTGGAACGTCGACATGGTCACGACCACGGGCAACATCATCATCGACCTGCTGCACAACTTCCACTTGGAGTGCGGCGCCCGCCTGCACAAGCTGCGCGTCTACGAGACCCTGACGGACCCGACCGGTCGCGAGGTCTGCGGCTATCTCCTGGTGCGCGGCTCGGTCCACGCCCACGCCTACGCGCTGGCGCTCAAGAAGCTCACCGGCGTCGAGATCGAGAAGATGCTGCCCACGCCGAACATCGTCCTCGACAAGATACCGGAATGCCAGAAATACCTGCAGGAGGGCTCGCACCGGCGCCTCTACCGGTTCAGCCCCGACGACTACAAGGAAGCGGCGGGCGTGTGGTCGAACGACGAGGTGGCGCTGCCCGGCGATCCGCCCGGCAACCTGGAAGTGGTGGACGGTCTGCCCGAGGGTGGCAAGATCCCCGAGCTCGACGGCAATTACGGGGCATTCGCGCCCAACTACGCGCCCCAGGAGATCTTCGAGATCGCGAGCAAGCTCTACAAGAAGAGCCGCTGAACGGACGACGGTGGATGGAGATCGCCCCGCGGATGCGACGCCGCGGGGCGCGGTGGCTCTCTCGGCGGCTCTCTCGGAGACTCTCTGCCGCTCGGACGGCCGAGCCGATGGCGTTCAGACCCCGGGCGCGGTGCGCCCGGCCCGGATGCCCCTGGACGACGGGGTGACGCAGATCCCGGGATCACCGCGCCGTTCCGCCCCGCAACACAGCCCTCGCCCTGCCGCCCTGCGCCCCGGGTGCCTTGCATCCCGGCGCCGGGCGGGACACATCCCGTCACCCGAACGTGACGGGACCCGACGGGAGAGACAATGACGGAGATCGGCCACGGCTTGCTCGCTCACCGGTCCGGCGCGCCGGTCGCCGAGGTCCGGCCGCGACGCTTCAGCGTCCACGGGCAGGAGATCACCGACGATTACGCTTGGCTGAAGGCCGAGAACTGGCAGACGGTCCTCAAGGACCCGTCGGCGCTCCCCGACGACATCGCCGCCTACCTGAAGGCCGAGAACGCCTTCGCCGAACAGGCGCTCGCCGGGAGCACGGAGCTGCGGCGGCAGCTGGTCGCCGAGATGCGCGGGCGCATCCAGGAGGACGAGAGCGGCGTCCCGGAGCCGGACGGGCCCTTCGCCTACTACACCCGCCATCGCGCGGGCGGCCAGCACCCGCTGATCTGCAGGCGGCCGGCCACGTCGCCCGACGTGCCCGAAACGGGGCCGGACCCGGACGAGACGATCCTCATCGACGGCGACCGAGAGGGCGAGGGCCTGCCGTTCTTCGAGATCGCCGCCGCGGTGCATTCCGACGACCACCAACGACTCGCCTGGAGCGCCGACACCAAGGGCTCGGAACTCTACACGATCCGGGTGCGCGACGTCGCCACCGGCCTCGATCTCGACGACCGGGTCGACGCGACCTCCGGCGAGGCGGTCTGGGCCGCGGACGGGGCGAGCTTCTGGTACGTGGCGGTGGACGCCAACCACCGGCCCGCGAAGGTCATGCGGCACCGCATCGGCACGGGGCAGAGCGAGGACGAGACCGTCTACACGGAAGCCGATGCCGGCTACTTCGTCCATATCGGCAAGACCCAATCCGGCGCCTTCCTCGACGTGACGGTGAGCGACCATGAGACCTCCGAGGTCCGGCTCCTCGACCGGCACGCGGAGGACGCCCCCTTGCGCCTCGTCGAGCCGCGCACGCCGCTGCTGATCTACGGGGTCGAGCATCGCGGCGACCGGCTGTTCATCCGCACCAACGCGGACGGCGCCGAGGACTTCAAGATCGTCACCGCGCCGCTGGACGATCCGGGCCGCGCCCACTGGACCGACCTCGTGCCGCACCGGGCCGGGGTGATGATCCGCCACCTGCACCTGCTCACCGGCCACCTGATCCGTCTGGAGATCGAGAACGCCAAGCCGCGGATCGTCGTGCGCGACTTGGCCGACGGCGCCGAGCACACGGTCGCCTTCGAGGAGGAAGCCTATTCCCTCGGCCTGCGCGCCGGCCTCGCCTTCGACACGGCCACGATCCGCTTCGTCTATGCGTCGATGACGACCCCGTCGGAGACCTGGGACTACGACTGCGCGGCCCGCACGCGGGTCCTGCGCAAGCGTCAGGCGGTGCCGAGCGGCCACGATCCGGCCGCCTACGTGACCCGGCGGCTCTTCGCCACCGCGCCCGACGGCGCGCAGGTGCCGATCTCGCTGCTGCACCGGCGGGATCTCGTCCTCGACGGCAGCGCGCCGCTGCTGCTCTACGGCTACGGCTCCTACGGCACGCTGATGCCGGCGGCGTTCCGCACGAACCTGCTGAGCCTCGTCGACCGCGGCTTCGTCTACGCGATCGCCCATATCCGCGGCGGCACCGAGAAGGGCTGGCGCTGGTACCTCGACGGCAAGCGCGAGAAGAAGCCCAACACCTTCACGGACTTCATCGCCTGCGCCCGGGCCCTGATCGCGGCGCGCTACACCGCCGAGAAGCGCATCGTCGCCCATGGCGGATCGGCGGGCGGGATGCTGATGGGGGCGGTGGCCAACCTCGCGCCGGAGCTGTTCGCCGGAATCGTCGCCGACGTCCCCTTCGTCGACGTGCTCAACACCATGCTCGACGCGGAGCTGCCCCTGACCCCGCCGGAATGGCCCGAATGGGGCAACCCGGGGGAGAGCGAGGCCGCCTTCCGGACAATCCTGTCGTACTCGCCCTACGACAACGTCGCCGCCAAGGACTATCCGGCGATCCTGGCGCTCGGCGGGCTCACCGACCCGCGCGTCACCTACTGGGAGCCGGCCAAGTGGGTCGCGCGGCTGCGCGCCACCATGACGGGCGGCGGGCCGGTGCTCCTGCGGATCAACATGGAGGCAGGCCACGGCGGCGCCGCCGGCCGGTTCGACCGGCTGGAGGAGGTGGCGCTGATCTACGCCTTCGCGCTCATGGCGGTGGGGAAGGCTTGAGCGCCGTCGTCCGTGCGGGCGCATGGCCCATGACGGCGATGACGGGGCCATGACGGGGCGCGGCGCCTGAGGCGTTCAGAGGGGCCGGTCCCACGGAGATGGGAGCTGCCTCAGGATGCGGCCGGCCTCATGGTCGGACCTCGGCGGGAGCCGGCGGTTGGGCGATCCCCTCGTCCGGATTGCGGGCCCGCTTCGCCGCCTCCTCGGCGGCCTTCTCCGCGGCGGCTTTCTCCGCAGCCGCTTTCTCGGCGGCAGCCTTCTCGGCCGCGGCCTTGAGAGCCGCCGCGCGGGCCCGGTCCATCTCGATCCGGGCGCGGCGGCGCTGCCGCTCCACCTGGTCGGCCTCGGTCAGCTCGATCGTCTCCAGCTCGCGCTGCAGCACGAAGGCGGCGAGGCCGTTCGACAGGGTGCCGACGTCCAGTACGCGCTCCGGCGCGCCGAGGGGCCCGGTCAGGCCGAACTGGACCGCGGGCGGGCCGGCATTCCAGCCCCGGGGGACCGGGCCGCCCACGAGCGTGCCGCGGACGTCGAGGCGGCCGGCGCGCAGGTCGTAGCCGACGGTGCCGGCCCAGCGGGCCGGGCCGAGATCGAGGTCGAACGGCCCGGCCCGCAGGACGCCGCCCACGATGGTGGCGGCGGCCCGGGCGGATCCCCGCGCCTGCCCGCCGCCCCGGGCGAGTTCCTCGGTGACCAGGGCCTGGAGCCGCCCCTCGCGGAGCGGGTCGTCCATCTCGGCCGCCCGGGCCAGCACCCGGCCGAGGGCCGCGGGATCGGCCGCGGGCAGGCTCAGATCGGTCAGGGTGAGCGCGCCGCTGCCCGAGAGGCTGTCGGCGAGGCCCGGCAGGGTCTCGGCCGTGGCGGCGAACCGCAGATCGGCGCTCAGGCGGCCGCCGATCGGGCCGCCGGCCAGCGTCGGGAGCGCCGCACCGTCGAGGCTGCCCGAGCCGGAGACCGCGGCGCCGGCCCCGAGACGGGCGATCGTCACCGAACCCACGAGCCGTCCCCCGGCGAGCTTGCCGGACAGGTCCCGCAGGATCAGGTTCCCATCGGTGAGGCCCAGGGCGGCCGTCGCCTCCGTGGCGACGAGGCCGCGCCCGAGATCCAGGCTGGCGACGCGGGCGTCGAGGGACAGGGCCGGATGGGCCGTCGGCGGCCCGAACGTGCCGTTCGCCCCCGGCGGGATCACCAGGGCGGCGGCGAGCTGCGGCACGGACAGGCGGTCGAGGGCGAGGCGGCCGTGCAGGGCGCCGCCCGCCGCCCGCAGCAGCGTCCCGTTCACCCCCGAACCCGCGACCGTGCCGGCGATGGCGGCGGCGGCCTCGCCCTGCTGCCGCGACAGCGTGACGGTGAGATCGGCCGGCCACGCGCCGGGGGCCAGGGTCGCGGCGCCGGCGAGCGTCAGGAACGGCGCCAGATCGGCCGTGTCGGCCCGGACTTCGCCGCCCGTGGGCACGAAGTCGGGACCGACCAGGATCGGGCGGCCGGTGGAGAGCCGGAGGCCCGCGACCGTGCCGTTCGCCGTCAGGGCGAGGGCCTGCCCGTCCGGCCGCTCGGCCGTCACGTGCAGTTCGGCGGGCTGCTGGAGGCCAACGATGTCGGTGCGGCCGAACCACGCCCCCGCCCGGGGCGCGGTGAGCGTGGCGGTGCCGCCCTCGATCCGCGTGCCGCGGCTCGCCAGGGTCAGGTCGAGGGTGCCGCCGCCGGCGCTGCCCCGCGCCTGGGTCCGCAAAGCCGCGGCCGCGCCGCCCGCCCGGTCGAGGGTGACGGCGAGGTCGAGGGGCGCGTCCCGCAGGACGGCGGGCAGCAGGCGGATCTCGCCCACCCAGACCCGCTCGAGCAGGCCGAGCAGCGGCGCCGCCGCCGGGGCCTTCAGCCGTCCGGAGACGCGGCCGGTCCCGTCCGCACCGATCTGGCCGGACAGCCGGGCGCTGGCGCCGGCGAGATCGGTGACGTCGAGGCTGTCGACCTTGAGGCCGGCGCCGTCGGACTGGATCCGCGCCGCGATCGTCCCGGTGCCGGAGCCCGTGGCGCCGAACCGGACATCCTTCGCTTCCAGGGTCAGGGCGAGGTCGGTGTCGCGCAGGGTCCCGAGCGTCGTCCCGAGGGGCGGCAGGCCGGCGATGTCGAGGCCGCTGGCGCGAATCTGGGCCTCGAACCGGCCGCGCTCGGTGCCCTCGGCGGCGGTGTAGCGGGCGTTGCCGGTGATCCGCGCCGGTCCGAGTCCGAGGCGCAGGTTGCGCAGGGACAGGCCGGTGGCGGCGGCCGACAGGTCGGCGGCGGCCTCGACCGTGCGCCCGTCGAGGAGCGCGACGAGGGGCCCCTCGGCGCCGAGGCGGCGCAGATAGCGGCCCAAAGCCTCCGAATCGGGGGCGGTGAGCGACACCGGGCCGGTGAAGCGCAACGGGGCCGTCTCGACCTGCCCGCTCGCCGCGACGGTGGCGTCGGCCGGGCCCGTCACCGACAGGCGGCGCAGCAGCAGGCCGCCGGCCCGTTCCAGGGTGCCGGTGAGGGCGAGGTTCGACCAATCCTCGCCGCCGAGCACGGCGCTGCCCACCGTGAGGTCGAGATCGAGCATGGCCGGCAGGCTGCCGGCCGAGCGCGGCAGGCCGCGGCCGATCAGATTCTGGCCCTCCGCCGAGGTCAGGAAGGCGTCGAGGTCGAGGCGGCGGGCCTCGAGGGTCAGGCCGCCGCGCCACTGGCGCAGATCGAGCCGGCCGGTGCCGCCGAACCGCAGGCTCCGGCCCCCGGGATCGATGGCGAGGTCGACGCCCTCGAACCGCACCTGCGTGCCCCGGGCCTTGAAGGTGCCGGCCAGCGAGAAGGGCAGGTAGGCGCCCGCGGCCTGGGTCGGCGGCCCGACGACGAGGCGCGCCGAGCCCTCGGCCTCGACCAGGGAGCCGCCGGCTTCGCTCGGCGCGAGGCCGAAGCGTGCATCCGCCTCGAAGCGCGGAGCCGCGTCGCCGCCGCCGGAGATCTTGGCGGCGAGGCGCCCGTCGGGTCCCGGCGTGCCACTCACCGCCCGGAACGGGATGCCGCCGCTCGTCCCCTCGACCCGCCAGGGGCCGACCAGGGCCGGCGCCTGCAGGTGCAGGTCCTGGACGTAGAGCTGGTCGGTCCGCCCGGTGGCGGGCACCTGCGTGGTGACCAGGAACTGCTGGATCTGCAGGTTCTCGATCGCGAGGTCGCGGTCGCGCAGGGCGCCACCGAAATCGGCCGGCAGCTTCAGGGCGTCGGGGCCGGCGACCGGGAGCTTGATCTCGGCCCGGCCGATCCGGGTCTCGGTGAAGCGGAACTCGCCCTTCAGGAGCGGCGCGAGGGCGATCTCGGCCTTGACGAACCGGGCGTCCAGGCTCGGCCGGTCCGGATCGGCGCCGAGATGCAGGCGGTCCACGCGCAGCCGCGGCGAGGGCAGCAGCCGGACCTCGATCCGGCCGTCGGTCCGGACCGGGACGCCGAGGGACCGGGCGAGCGCCCGGTCGACGAGCGCGCGATGGGCCTGCCAGTCGACGAAGGGCGGAACGGCGAGCGCCGCCACGAGAACCAGGATGACGGCGCACGCCAGCGCGGTCAGAAGATCACGCAATGGTCCTGTTCCGCACCATCTCTCCGCGAGGCCGCGCCATCACCGTGCCGCCATGCCCCGCGTGCCCCCGCGAGTCAGTTGTCACGGCCATAGCACGATAAGCCCCCGGGAGCGCCAGCGGCGATGCCACGGTCCGGAGCGGTGCGCGCGGCTGTCCGCGGCACCCCGGGCGAGGGGTTCCGGACCGGGCGCGGGTCCCCTCTCCCGTGCGGGAGAGGGACAGGGTGAGGGATGCGACTTCTCCGGAAGGACCTGGTCCCTCACCCCAACCCTCTCCCGCACGGGAGAGGGGGCTTGTCGCGCTCCGCCGCCGCTGTCGGCCCCCGATCACACACGTGCCGATCCGCGGCCACCGGGGAGACGGCGGCGCCCCGCAGCCGGCCGCGGGCCCCGAAGGGCGCGGATCGTCCCGGCGCGGACAGCCGCGCTTCATGGCTCCGCGCCCCCTCGGCGGCGCGAACGGCCTCGACGCCGTTCGCGATTTGGTCCAGGGATGCGGGATGCAGAACCACCCGCAAGCGCAGCCCGCCGGGGACGGCGCGCCCGCCACGTCCATCACCGCCCGCGCCATGGGCGCCCTCCGCCGCGACGCCGCCGGCTATCTCGAGGGGCTCAATCCCGAGCAGCGCCGCGCCGTCGAGACCACGGAGGGCCCGATCCTCGTGCTGGCCGGCGCCGGCACCGGCAAGACCCGGGTGCTGACCACCCGCATCGCCCACCTGATCGCCACCGGGCGGGCGCGCCCCTTCGACATCCTGGCGGTGACCTTCACCAACAAGGCCGCCCGGGAGATGAAGCACCGGATCGGCACGCTGATCGGCCCCGCCGGCGAAGGCATGCCCTGGCTCGGCACCTTCCACGCCATCGGCACCAAGATCCTGCGCCGCCATGCCGAGCTGGTCGGGCTCAAATCCGACTTCACCATCCTCGGCACCGACGATCAGCTCCGGCTGATGAAGCAGGTGATCGCCGACCAGAACGTCGACGAGAAGCGCTGGCCGGCCCGGGCCCTGTCCCACGCCATCGACGGCTGGAAGAACCGCGGCCTCGGCCCCGAGCAGGTGCCCCCGGGCGAGGCTGCCTCGTTCGCCTTCGGAAAGGGCGGCGCGCTCTACACCGCCTACCAGGCCCGGCTCGCGACGCTGAACGCCGTCGATTTCGGCGATCTCCTGCTGCTCTGCCTCAAGCTCTGGCGGGAGAACCCCGACGTCCTGGCCAATTATCAGGACCGGTTCCGCTACATCCTGGTGGACGAGTACCAGGACACCAACGTCGCGCAGTACCTGTGGCTGCGCCTGCTGGCGCAACAGCGCAAGAACATCGCCTGCGTGGGCGACGACGACCAGTCGATCTACGGCTGGCGCGGCGCCGAGGTCGACAACATCCTGCGCTTCGAGCACGATTTCCCCGGCGCGGTGGTGGTGCGGCTGGAGCGCAACTACCGCTCCACCGGCCATATCCTCGCCGCCGCCTCGGGGCTGATCGCCAAGAACGAGAGCCGCCTCGGCAAGACCCTGCGCACCGACGACGAGCCGGGCGAGCGCGTCACCGTCACGGGCGCCTGGGATTCCGAGGAGGAGGCGCGGATGCTCGCCGAATCGATCGAATCCCTCCAGGTGAAGCAGCATCCCCTGTCGGAGATCGCCGTGCTGGTGCGGATTTCCGCGCAGATGCGCGAGATCGAGGATCGGTTCGTCCAGCTCGGCCTGCCCTATCGGGTCATCGGCGGCCCGCGCTTCTACGAGCGCGCCGAGATCCGCGACGCCCTGGCGTATCTGCGCGCCACCGTGAACGTCAGCGACGACCTCGCCTTCGAGCGGATCGTGAACACGCCCAAGCGCGGCCTGGGCGACGCCACCCTGCAGCAGCTCCACACCTACGGCCGCGCCAACCGGCTGCCCCTGCGGATCGCCGCCGAGCGCCTGTGCGAGACCGACGAGCTGAAGCCCCGGGTCCGCTCGACCCTGCGGGCGCTCACCGAGAGCTTCGCACGGTGGGCGCGACTGGTGGAGGCGCAGCCGCACAGCGAGGTCGCGCAGACGATCCTCGAGGAATCCGGCTACACCGAGATGTGGCAGAAGGACCGCTCGGCCGACGCCGCCGGCCGGCTGGAGAACCTGAAGGAATTCGTCCGCTCCATGGAGGAATTCCCCGACCTCGCGGCCTTCCTGGAGCACGTCTCCCTGGTGATGGAGGCCTCCGAGGCCGAGGGCGCCGAGCGGGTCTCGCTGATGACGCTCCACGCCGCCAAGGGGCTCGAATTCGACACCGTGTTCCTGCCCGGCTGGGAGGACGGCCTGTTCCCGAACCAGCGGGCGCTGGACGAGAGCGGCCGCGCCGGCCTGGAGGAGGAGCGGCGCCTCGCCCATGTGGGCCTGACCCGGGCGCGCAAGCGGGCGAAGCTGTCCTTCGCGGTCAACCGGCGCATCCACGGGCTCTGGTCGTCGACCATCCCGTCGCGGTTCATCGACGAGTTGCCCGAGACCGCCGTCGACGTGGTCGAGGCCCCCGCCCACTTCTCGGCCGGCGCCTCGCGGTTCGACCGCAACCCGGCGCCGTTCGGATCGAGCTACGGCACGCCGGGCTGGCAGCGGGCGCAGGCCAACACCGCGCCGGGTGGCCGGTCCGGGTCCGGCGGCGGCTTCCGGTCGGCGGGCCCGGGGGGCCGCTCCGGCGGCCAGTCCGGCGGACCCCGCCAGATCGAGGGCGAGCTGATCGCCAAGTCGACGGGCGCGCCCTCGGCCTTCCAGGCCGGCCAGCGGGTCTTCCACACCAAGTTCGGCCCCGGAACGGTCGCGGGCGTCGATGGCAACAAGCTCACCGTTGACTTCGACAAGGCCGGCCAGAAAATGGTGCTCGACAGCTTCATCCAGGCCGGGTGAGGCCCGTCCCGCCGACCAAGCCCGGACGTTTCAGGGCGGCAGGGTCGGCCGGCTTCGCCCCTGCGGGCGGGGAGGATCGTGATCGTGCCGGATGCCGCGTCATCGCGTCTCCCCCGTCCCGAACCTGATGCATCCGCGCCAGCCGCGCGGCTTTTCCGAAGCCCCCTCGCCCACCGTCACCCCTTGGTCACACCCGGCGCGCATTCGTCGGATGCGAATCGCACTGGTGCGCCAGTTGCATCGTGTATTCGGCCGCGCACGGATCGTCGTGACGCTCTCCACAGGCGGACGAGCGCGGGGCGGAACCTTCGGCCTGGGGCCGGTATTAAGTTTCGCAAACGAATAGAACCGGGAGCACGCAGGTAAACGGCAGTTCAGATACAGATCCAGGTTGGCTAGTCCCGTTGGAGTGTACATCCATGAAGAGACGCCGCGCACGACTTGAACTGGTTGAAGACCGCACGTCCCGCATTCACCGCACACGCTTCGACGAAGAACGCAACCTCGCCCCCATCCAGCCGCTCACCGAACGCCAGGCCGAGTATCTCGACGCCCTCGCCCGCTCCCCGCAGGTCATCGTCCTGGGGCCGGCCGGCACCGGAAAGACCTTCATCGCCGGCACCCGCGCGGCGGACCAGCTCCGCCAGCGCCGGATCGCCAAGGTCGTCATCACCCGCCCGAACGTGCCCTCGGGCCGGTCCCTCGGCTACTTCCCCGGCACGCTGGAAGAGAAGATCGCCCCCTGGGTCGCCCCGCTGACCGAGGCCATGAAGGAGCGCATGGGCGCCGCCGCCTTCGAGATCGCCCTCAAGACCGGCGACATCGAGATCGTCCCCTTCGAGGTGATGCGCGGGCGGACCTTCAAGAACTGCCTCGTGATCCTCGACGAGGCCCAGAACACCACGATCAACGAGATCAAGATGTTCCTGACCCGGATCGGCGACGATTGTCAGGTCATCATCAACGGCGATGTGTCGCAGACCGACCTGCGCGAGACCTCCGGCCTGCGCACCGTCATGCACATGGTCAAGAGCCGGATGATGCCGATCCCAGTGGTGGAGTTCACCCGCAACGACATCGTGCGTTCGGGAATCTGTGCCGAATGGGTGAAGGCCTTCGAGGAAACGAATCTCTGACTTGGCAGTTGATGGCGGCGGGTCCTCGCAGACCCGCCGTGCCGCCCCGCGGCACGAGACGACTCTCCGCACCTCCCGTCCGGGAGGAGGAACCGGGCACCCGACCCGGCCACCAGAAAATTGGAGTCTCCTCGTGAGGAAACTGACCTTCGCCTTTGCCGTGCTGGCCTCCCTGGGCGGCGCCGCCCTCGTCCAGCCGGCCTCGGCGGCTCCGGCGATGCCCGGCGCCGTCACGGCGCCCGACGCCGTGACCCATGTCCGCATGACCCCGATGGAGCACCGCATGATGCACCGCCGGATGGAGCGCCGCATGATGCACCGCCGGATGGAGCGCCGCATGATGCATCACCGCATGCATCGCCGCATGATGCGCCACATGTGATCAGCCGGCGAAGCGGGGGCCTCGCGCCTCCGCCTCGCCGTCCCGGACCGACCGGGCGTTGCTCCCCATCGCGAAGATTCCTATCTCGTCCTCTCGAATCGCGCCGTCAGGCGGCCGCCGCGGCAGCCGGCCGATCCGGGAGACCTCGATGCCCCCCTCCAATCGACTGTTCGACGACCTCGCCCGCCTGATGACCGACGCGGCCGGCGCCGCGCAGGGCGTCCGTCGCGAGGCGGAGACCGTGGCCCGGGCGCAGCTCGAACGCGTCATCCGCGACCTCGACATCGCCTCGCGCGAGGAGCTCGACGTGCTCCGCGACCTCGTGACTCAGCTGCAGGCGCAGAACGAGGCCCTGTCGGCCCGTATTGCGGCCCTGGAGGCGAAATCCGGTGCCGCCGGAGCGGGCGCCGCGGGCCTGAGCGAGGCCGTCTGAGTCTCCGCGGCAACGCCCCCGGCTTTTACACAGGAAGCCGCGGCGACGATCCGGTTTCCTGTTCACCGATTGTGACCTGCACTTTGTGTCGCGAGTCACGGCCGGTCTATAGTCGGGCATAGGGTGATTCGGGGGCTGCAGGGCGATGTCCGCAGAGCTTCGACAGTCGATCGCATCACCACCGGCCTAGATCTGCCGATCGTTCCAGTTCTCGGAGTGTTCTCACGCTCCGGTTTCGCGTCACCGTCACGTCGGGCCGGATCTCGTCCGGGCCGTCCTTTTGGATCGTCATGCCGCTTCTCAACGTCGACTTCCACGACCCGGACCGGAACGAGCATCCGCTCGACGTCGTCGAGCGGCTGGCCTCCCTGCGCGATTGGATCTTCGACCGGGCCGAGACCGACGAGATGTCGGTCACGAGCCCCGGCCGGTGGACCGACTACAACGTGGCCTTCACCTGGATCGAGGATGTCGAGGCGCTTCACGTCGCCTGCGCCTTCGACCTCAAGGTGCAGGAGCGGCAGCGCACCGAGGTGATGCGCCTGATCGCGATGATCAATGAACAACTGTGGGTCGGCCATTTCGACCTTTGGACCACCGACAACGTCGTGATGTTCCGGCACGCCCTGCTGCTGACGGGGGGCGCGGTGCCGACCCACCCGCAATGCGCCACCATGATGAAGACCGCGGTGGACGCCTGCGAACGCTACTTCCAGGCGTTCCAGTTCGTGCTCTGGGCCGGCAAGAGCGCCCGCGAAGCGCTGGACGCTGTCCTGTTTGAGACCGAAGGCGAGGCGTGACCGGCCCGATGCCGATGCCCGCCTCGCTGGTCCTGGCCGGGGCCGGCAAGATGGGCGGCGCGATGCTGGCGGGCTGGCTGGATGCTGGCCTCGACCCGCGCCGGACAACGATCATCGACCCCGTGCCGTCCGGCGCGATCGTGGACCTCTGCACCGAACGGGGCATCGCCCTGAACCCCCCGGCCCCCGAGCCCGGCGCTGTTCTGGTCCTCGGCATCAAGCCGCAGGGTCTGGAGACGGCCGCCCCGGGGCTCGACCGGCTGATCGGCCGCGACACGCTCCTCGTCTCGATCCTGGCGGGCAAGACCATCGCGGATCTCCGCGCCCGCCTGCCGCGGGCGCGGGCCGTCGTCCGGGCCATGCCGAACCTGCCGGCGAGCATCGGCCGGGGCGCCACCGGCGCCTGCGCGAATCCCGAGGTGACGCCCGCGCAGCGCGCGGCCGCCGAGGCGCTGTTCGCGGCGAACGGCACGGTGGCGTGGCTCACCGACGAGGCGCAGATCGACGCCGTGACGGCGGTCTCGGGCTCCGGGCCGGCCTACGTATTCCTGCTCGCCGAGACCCTGGCGGATGCCGGCATCGCGGCCGGCCTGGATCCCGACGTGGCCCGCAACCTCGCCCGGGCGACGGTGGCAGGGGCCGGTGCGCTCCTCGACGCGGACCCGGCCGAGGCGGCGGACTTGCGCCGCAACGTCACCTCCCCCGGCGGCACCACGGCGGCGGCCCTCGACGTGCTGATGCGGCCGGACGGCCTCGGCGCGCTGATGCGGGAGGCCGTGGCGGCGGCCCGCAGACGGGCGGAGGACCTCGCCGGCTGACACGGTGCGGCGTCCGTGCGGCATGGCCGCGCGACGGCCCTGCCCTTCGCCGCCGGCTCGCCTACATGAGGCGACACGACCGACAGACCGGGCGACCGATCCATGACCGACAGCAGAGCCACCTCCAAGCGTCCCCGCAAGGGCGCGACGTCCCCCAAAGCGAGCAGCGCCACCGAGAGCGTCGCCCCCGCGGCCTCCGCTCAGGATGGCGCGGCGCGGAGCGCCGGTGCGGCGCCGGAGGATAGCGCGCCGAAGCTGCCGCCCCGGGAGGCCGCCGTCGAGGCTCTGATGCGGCTCGCCGCCGAGCAGCCCTGGAACGACATCGAGGTGAGCGACATCGCCCGGGAGGCGGGCCTGACGCTCGCCGAACTGCGCGACCTGTTCCCGTCGAAGGGCGCCGTGCTCGGCGGCCTGACCCGCATCATCGACCGCAAGGTCCTGGAGGGCGATCTCGCCGGCCTCGAGGAGGAGCCCACCCGCGAGCGGCTGTTCGACGTTCTGATGCGCCGCATCGATGCGATGGAGCCCTACAAGCCCGCTCTGCGCCGGATCGCCTACGCGCTGCGCGGCGAGCCGCTGTCGATGCTGGCGCTGAACGGCGTGATGCTGAACTCGCACCGTTACATGCTGGCGGCGGCCGGGATCGACACCGAAGGCCCCCTCGGACAGCTCAAGCTGCAGGGCGTGGTCATCGCTTTCGCCCGCGTGACCCAGGTCTGGCTCGACGACGACGACCCGGCCCTGGCCCGGACGATGGCGAAGCTCGACAAGGAAATCCGCAACGGCGAGCGCGTCATGGAACGCGCCGAGGATGTCCGTCGGTTGACGGCGCCGCTGCGCGCCCTCGGCCGCTCCTTCCTCGATCGGCGCCCCCGCGAGCGGCGGACGCGCGACGGCGACGAGACGGACACCGCCGCCATCTAGGCCGCCCTGGCCTTCACGCCGCCTGAATGTCGTCGAGGAAGCTGTCGACCTCGCGCTTGACCGTCAATGACTGGGTGGCAAGCTCGGACGCAGCGCTCTGGACCTGCGCGGCTGCGCTGCCGGTCTCGCGAGCGGCGGCCAGCACGCGCGTGACATTGGCCGACACATTCTCCGTGCCCCGCGCCGCTTCACCGGCATTGCGCGAGATCTCGCTCGTGGCGGCCGTCTGCTGCACCACCGTCGCGGCGATGGCGCCGCTGATCTCGTTCACGGCGGCGATCGTGCGGCCGATCTGGGCCATCGCCTCCGCGGCCTGCCCCGAGGCCGCCTGGATCGCGGCGATCTGGCCGCCGATCTCCTCGGTGGCCCGCGCCGTCTGCGAAGCGAGTTCCTTCACTTCGGAGGCCACGACGGCGAAGCCGCGCCCCGCCTCGCCGGCCCGCGCCGCCTCGATGGTGGCGTTGAGGGCCAGCAGGTTGGTCTGGTTCGCGATGCCGGAGATCATGATCACGGCGGCGCCGATCTGCTCGGCGGCGGCGCGCAGGCTCGCCATGGCGGCGTTGGTCGCCTCGGCCTCGTGGGCGGCGTGACCGGCCACCTCGTTGGAGCGCACGACCTGCCGCTCGATCTCCTGAAGCGAGGAGACCATCTCCTCGGCGGCCGCCGCGACGGTCTGGACATTGGCCGAGGTCTGCGCGGCGGCCGAGCTCGATGTCACCGCCTGACTGTTGGTGTTGTCGGCCACCCGGGTCATCGCCTGCGCGGTCGCGTCGAGTTCGCTGGTCGCCGCCGTGACGATGGCGAGCGAGGCGGCGATCTTCGCCTGGAAGGCTTGGACGCGCTGCTCGACCCGCTCGGCCCGGCGCAGGCGAGCCTCCCGTTCGGCGGCCTGCGCCGCCTCGAGCTCCGCTCGGGCGACCGCGTTCTGCCGGAAGATGTCGACGGCCTTGGCCATCGCGCCCATCTCGTCGGCCGCGTCGCGGTACGGCACCACGACCTGAAGGTCGCCGCCGGCCAGCCGCGTCATCGCCTCCGTCATGCCGGCGATCGGCCGGATGATGCTGCGGGCCAGCATGAAGGCCAGGACGCCCCCGAGGAGCAGGGCCGCGCCGACGAGGCCGATCAGGATGTAGCGGGCCCGTGACGCGGCCGACGCGGTCTCCCGGGAAATCCTCTCGCCGGCGGCCACGATCCGGTCGCGCAGCGCGATGCCGAGCCGTTCGATCGCGTCGGTGTGGGGCTTGATCCCGGTTTCGAACGTCGCCTTTGCCGAAGCCACCGCCTGATCGTACGCACGGAAGCCGGTCGCGGCGGCGACCAGCGCGTCGCGAACGGCCCTGACCTGCTGCGCGAAGACCGCGCCGCCCTGCGTGTCCTTGAACGCATCCAGGGCCGCCAGAGCCTGCTCGACCCGCTGCTCGAAGGTGCTGCGGTCCTGCGGATCCAGGCCGATCACGAAGCGGGCCGATGCGATGCGGGACCGCAGGACGGCATTCTCGATGTGCTCGATCCGCGCCAGCATTGCCTCGCCGCCTCGGGCGCGCACATCCGCGAGCAGGTTTCCGAGAAGAACGGTGAGGGTATTGCCGGTCTCGTACAGCTTCGCCCTGGCTTCACGCAGGCTCGCGCCCGAGGCCGCGAGGCGCTCCAGCTCCGGCTTCATCGCGCGGGCGGCCTCCCGCACGTCGTCGTACAGCTTCCGCCCCCCGTCCGTCATGGCCAGCGAGAAGTACTTGTCGCAGGTCTGCTCGATCGCCCACCGGGTCTGCTCCATCGCGACGATCAGATCGGGATCCGGCTGGAGCCGGTACCGTTCGGCGGTTCCGATGAGGCGTGCGGCATGACCGTCGATCATCAGGACCGATTGCGCACCCCGCTCCACCCGCTCCTGAAGCGCGTGGTCTTCGCTGATCACACCCTGCTGGTAGATCGCGAATGCACCGATGATACCCGTGATCATGACGAGCATCGCAAATCCCGCGTAGAGGCGAGAGCGTATCCCAGTTCTCACAGGCGCATCTTCCACGGAACAGGCCAAGTTCTCGGCCGAACGATAGACGCCTCAATCATGACAACATCGTGTCACGCGATCAAGTTCAACTTGTACTATATATATTTGGCGGCAATGTCTTGAGATATATTTGATATTCAGGCCATGCAAGTCAGCCGCAGACGCAGGGCGGCACGCGCAAACGGCAATCGGGGCGTTCTCGTCGCGATAGACCAGTTCTGACAACGCGTCCTGGGTCGCCAGAAAGCTTCGCCTTGCGCGTGTCCGCTGCTGAGCCGCGCTAAAACTGCGCGCTCATCCCTCTTTCACCGGATCACGCGGCCGCTGCATTTGGATTGCCGTGCGGCCCGGCCCGCGTTGCTGACATCGAGCGGGCCGTCCCGATTGCAACAGTCCCGAACCGGCACGGAGGCGCGGCGACGTCGTGAGTCGCGTCGGCCGCGATTCGGTCGACGCCTTGCGAGGCCCCTCAGGCCGTCGCGCCGGACCTCAGGCCGCGCGGTTCGCCAGCGCCTCGCGCATCATCGTGGCGACCATGCCGTTCTGAAGCTGGTCGCGCGGGACGCGCAGCGCGTCGGGCACGCGGGCCGACGCCTCCGGCTCCATCGCGTCCACCGGGTCGCTGGCGAGGATGATGCGCAGGGCCGGGCGCAGGGCCCGCGCCTCGACGGCGAGCTGCGCGCAGCACAATCCCCCCTGGAGCGCGGTATCCACCACGATCACATCCACGGGGAGGCCGAGGGCCAGCACCGTCATGGCATCGACGCCGCGATCGCAGGCGGTGACCTGATAACCCAGCATCCGGACTTGCGCGGAGACCTCGTCGCGCCAGCGCTTGTGGCAGCCGACCACCAGAACCTGGATTCGATAGCAGCTGCCCTGGGGAAGGCTGCCCGAGGCAGTCTCGACGTCGGCTGGGGGCATTCCGCACTCGACCTCGCGCTGACTTTGCGATGCAGCATGCTAGGCTGGGATGCAATCCACACGCAAGCCCGACGCCGTGATACCGCCGTATTCGGCGCCGTCGGTGCACAAAACCGAAGCAGCTCGAAGCGTGGCCATAGGCTGAGCACACGGTTGACGCCGCAGGGGTCGCGCGGGCAACACCGGGCCGCCGCGGAACCTGAGCCGCGCGTGCCGGAGCCTGAGCCGATGTCATCCGCGAAAGCCCCTCCCGTCTCCCCGCTGGCGCCCACCGCGATGCCCGAGCTGCCCCCCCTGCCGGGCGTGCGCATCGCCACCGCTCAGGCGGGGATCCGCTACAGCGGCCGAACCGACGTGCTCTACGTCGCGCTGGAATCCGGCACCCGGGCCGCGGGGGTGTTCACCCGGTCGAAATGTCCCTCGGCACCGGTGGATTGGTGCCGCGACGCCCTGGCCGACGGATCCGCGCGGGCGCTGGTGGTCAATTCGGGCAATGCCAACGCCTTCACGGGCCGGCTCGGCCGCGACGCGGTGGCGCGCACCGTCGAGATCGCCGCGCAGGCGGCGGGCTGCCGCACGGGGGAGGTGTACGTGGCTTCGACCGGCGTGATCGGCGAGCCGCTTCCGGCGGAGCGGTTCGAGGGCGTGCTCGCGGAGTGCGCGGCCCGGGCCGAGGATGGACCGGCCGCCTGGAATGCGGCGGCCCGCGCGATCATGACCACCGACACCTTCCCGAAGCTCGCCACCCGCACGGCCGAGATCGCCGGCGTGCGCGTGACCATCAACGGGATCGCCAAGGGCGCCGGCATGATCGCCCCCGACATGGCGACGATGCTGTCCTTCGTCTTCACCGACGCGGCCCTGCCGCAGGACGTGCTGCAGGCGCTCCTCTCGGCCGGGACGAAGACGAGCTTCAACTGCGTGACGGTGGACGGCGACACGTCCACCTCCGACACGCTGATGCTGTTCGCCACCGCGAGGGCCGGCCATCCGGCGATCACGGATCCCGCCGACCCGCGTCTCGCCGGCTTCCGGGAGGCGCTCGACGGCCTGCTGATCGAGCTGGCCCAGCTCGTCGCCAAGGATGGTGAGGGCGCGCGCAAGTTCGTCACCGTGCGGGTCACCGGCGCCGAGAGCGACGCCTCCGCGCACCGCATCGCGATGTCGATCGCCAACTCGCCGCTGGTGAAGACCGCGGTGGCCGGCGAGGATGCCAATTGGGGCCGCGTCGTGATGGCCGTGGGCAAGGCCGGCGAGCCCGCCGACCGCGACCGGCTCGCGATCTGGTTCGGCGACGTCCGGGTGGCCGTCCAGGGCGCCCGCGACCCCGATTACAGCGAAGCGGCTGCCAGCGCCGTGATGTGCGAACCGGAGATCGAGATCCGGGTCGATCTCGGCCTGGGCGACGGCAATGCCCGCGTCTGGACCTGCGACCTGACCAAGGCCTATGTCGAAATCAACGGGGATTACCGCTCGTGAGGGCCATCCTGTCCGGCGCCCTGTTGGTCACGGTCCTGGCGGCCCCGGTTCAGGCCGACGACGCGGCGTGCAAGCGGCATATCAGCGTGGTCGGACGCGCGGCGGAGACACGGGCACCGGACTTCGCCGAGGTGACCGTCGGCATTGAGGCGCGCGCCGCGACCGCGGCAGCCGCCCTCGACGCGGCCTCGAAGGCGGTGTCCGGCGTCTCGGCGCAGGCCCGTGCCCTCGGGGTCCCGCCGGCCGATATCGGGACGGCCGCCGTCACCCTGCAGACGGCGACCCGCACCGTCGCCCGGCCCGGAGGCGCCGTGACCGAGGAGCCCGACGGCTACCGCGCCAGCAACCTCGTCACGGTCCGCCTCGCCGATATGGACCGCCTCGGCGACCTTCTCCGGCAAGCACTGGACTCCGGGGCGAACCGCATCGACGGCGTGAGCTTCGGACTGCGCGACCCGGACAAGAGCGAAGCAGCCCTTCAGGTCGCGGCGACCCGGGACGCCCGGAGCCGGGCCGAGGCGCTCGCCGAGGCGGTCGGGGCCAAGCTCGGCGCGCTCTGCACGCTGACCACCACGGTCGGGACACCGTACCGCCCGGCGCTGGAGATGGCCCGCGCGGCACCGATGGCCGCCAAAGGGCGACGGGTGCCGATCGAGGCGGGCACGATACAGATGTCCTCCGAGGTCTCGGCCGCTTTCGCGGTGGCGCAATGAGCGGGCTCGAAGGCGGCGCGCTGCGCCTGCTCCTGGTGGTCGCCGTGGCCCTCGTCGACGTCGACGGCCGGGTGCTGGTGAGCGAGCGTCCGGCGGGCAAGCAGCTCGCCGGCCTGTGGGAGTTCCCCGGCGGCAAGGTCGAGCCCGGCGAGCGCCCCGAGCAGACCCTGATCCGGGAGCTCGCCGAGGAACTCGGCATCCGGGTCGAGGAGCCCTGCCTCGCGCCGCTGACCTTCGCCAGCCATGCCTATCCGGACTTCCACCTTTTGATGCCGCTCTACGTCTGCCGGCGCTGGACCGGCACGCCGCGCCCGATGGAGGGACAGGCGCTCAAATGGGTCCGGCCGAAGGCGCTGCGCGATCTCGCCATGCCGCCCGCCGACGCGCCGCTGATCCCGTTCCTGGTCGACCTGCTGGGAAGCTGAACGCCTCACGGTCCGGGTCGCTCGGTCCCGGTCCGCTCCGTCATCGCGAGCGCAGCGATCCAGGGTAGCGAGAGGCCAACCCGCGTCCCGCGGCCTGGATGGCCGCCCTCCGCTCGAAGACGGCGGAGCCTCGGCGGGTTCGTTCTTCGGGCGCGGGCCCGCGCCCGGCCCTCACAAGGCCAGGATACCCTCTACGACCTCCTGCACGGCGAGCGCCTCCGCGAAGGTGGCGAGGGGGTGGGGTTCGCCGCGGGCCATCCGGACGACGCCCTCGAGCTGTCGCCGGAGGGTGATCGGCCGCAGCCGCTCGTTGGGGATCGCGTCCGGCTCCGGCTCGAAGCGCCCGTCGGCGCCCCGACGCTCGGCGATGGCCCAGTCGCGCAGCCGGACGGCGCCCGCGTCGCCCTCCAGCGTCCACGTGTTGTGGTCGTCGGCCTCGACGCCCCCGACCCGGCCGGTCAGGGTGACGGGAATCCCACCCGCGCTGAGCGTCACGTCGATCGCGCGCTCGGACCGGCCCGGCTCCGGGAAGGCGATCCGTCCGGCGAGACCCTGGAGCGGGCCGAGCTGGCGGCGGGCCAGGAACAGGAAATGCGAGACCACCTCGCGGGTGAAGCCGCCCTCCGCCCGGGCGTCGAGCCAGTGCGCGGCGTCGGCCTGCCAGGGGCGCGGCCAGCGAGCGAATGCCACCGCGATGGTGAGCGCCCGGGGCGTGCCGACTGCGCCCGCTTCGATCCAGCGCTCGATCGTCGCCACGCCCGGCGACGAGGCGAACGGGAAATTGACCGCGGCGGCACCCGTGGTGTCCGCCACGAAGGCGCGGGCATCGGCCAGATCGATGGCAAGCGGCTTCTCGCAGAAGACGCTCCGGCCGGCGGCCAGGGCGGCACGGGCATAGTCGAGATGCGAGGCGGGCGGCGAGGCGACGTAGACGCAGTCGCTCGCCGCCACGACCGCGGCGGCGTCGGCTACGCGCGGCACCGCCGGGAAGGCCGCGCCGATCCGGGCCAGGGCCTCCGGGGCCGGATCCCAGATCGCCGCGACCCGCACGGGCGAATCAGCCGCCCCGTGGATCGCACCGAGCAGGCGCTCGCCCATGATGCCCGCGCCGATGATCCCGAGGGCGAGGGGTGCGTCGGAGGTCGGCATGCGAGGATCCGTGCGGAGGTTCGGGTCTGACGGACCGCGGCGTGCGGCCCGTCGCAGGCTTTAGGAGCCCGGACCCGCGCGGGAAAGGCCGCCGGTCTCCTCAACCTTGGATGAAGGCGAGCAGGTCTGCGCTGAGCCGGTCCTTGTGGGTGGCGGCCAGCCCGTGCGGGGCGCCCGGATACTCCTTCAGCACGGCGTTCGGCACGAGCTTGACGGCGGCGCGCGCCGCGGCGTCGATCGGCACGATCTGGTCGTCGTCGCCGTGCACGAACAGGGTCGGCACGTCGATGCGCTTCAGGTCCGCGGTGAAGTCGGTCTCCGAGAAGGCCGCCACGCAGGCGTGCACGTTCCGCAGGCCGGCCATCATGCCCTGCATCCAGAACGTGTCCCGCAGACCGTCGCTGACAGCGGCGCCCGGTCGGTTGGCGCCGTAGAACGGGCCGCTCAGGTCCTTGAAGAACTGGGACCGGTCGCGGAGGACCGAGTCGCGCATGCCGTCGAACACCTCCCTGGGCTGGCCGTCCGGATTCGCGGGGGTCCGGACCATCTGGGGCGTCACGGCCCCGACCAGCACCGCCTTGGCGATGCGCGCCGTGCCGTGCCGCCCGATGGTGCGGGCGACCTCGCCGCCACCGGTGGAGTGGCCGACCAGCACCGCCTCGCGCAGGTCGAGATGGGCGATCAGCCCGGCGAGATCGTCCGCATAGGTGTCCATGTCGTTGCCGGACCAGGGCTGTTCGGAGCGACCGTGCCCCCGGCGGTCATGGGCGATGACCCGGAACCCGTGCTGCCCGAGGAACAGCATCTGGTCCTCCCAGGCGTCGCCGTTGAGCGGCCAGCCGTGGCTGAAGACCACCGGCTGCCCGGTGCCCCAATCCTTGAAGTAGATCTGCGTGCCGTCCTGCGTGGTGAAGTAGGGCATGGTGGTCTCACGATAGTCGCAACAGTCGAAGGACGGGTCAGGCCCGGCCCTGCCGCGCGTCGAGGCTGAACGGACCGGCCCCGAAGGCCGCGACCTGAAGCAAGCCGCCGGCCATGGCGAGGTTCTTCAGGAAGTGGAACATCTGGTTCTGGTCGCCGAGGGCCGCGTGGAAGGTCACCGCGGTGGCGACCGCGAAGAGCGCGAGGATCAGGGCGACGAGCCGGGTGCGGTAGCCGGCGATGAGCAGCAGCCCGCCGACGACCTCCACGCTTGTCGCCGCCGCGTAGGCGAGCGGCGGCAGCGGCAGATGGGCGGCCTCGATGGTGGCGAGCGTCGCGGCGGGGGCGGCGAGCTTGCCGGCGCCGCTCACGAGAAAGATCGCGCTCATCAGGACCCGGCCGGCCACCGGCAGCAGGGCGGTCGCGCCGGGAGAGGAAATCGGGGACATCGTCAATCGCTCCATCCTGTCGTCAGTTGCGGAATCAGGCCGCTTCGGGGCGTGGGAGGCTGCGAAGCCATGCGAGGGCCTGACTGACATCGGCCTGCGACAGGCCGTGGCCGGCCGGCAGGATCCTATGCTCCACGCGCGCCCCGGAGGCGGAAAGCTGCTGCGCGAGGCGCCTTGCATTCTCGACGGGTACGATCGGGTCCATCGCCCCGGAGAGGATCAGGACCGGCCGGCCCGCGAGGTCCGCGGCCGGGGGCTCGGCGAACGGCACCATCGGGCGGATCAGCACGGCACCCGTCAGGGTCTCCGGCCGGAGCATCAGCAGCGAGGCGGCGATGTTGGCGCCGTTCGAGAATCCCAAAGCCAGGGGGGCCCCGAGGCCGTACCGTGCCCGGGACGCCGCCACGAAGGCGGCGAGGTCGCCGGTGCGCCGACGGAGATCCGCCTCGTCGAAGACGCCTTCGGCCAGGCGCCGGAAGAAGCGCGGCATGCCGTTCTCGCTGACGCCGCCGCGCGGCGCGAGCAGGGCGGCCTCCGGCGCGACCATGCGGCCGAGGGGCAGGAGGTCGTTCTCGTCGCCGCCGGTCCCGTGCAGCAGCAGCAGGGGACGCGCGGTGTCGGGACCGGGCTCGAAGCGGTGGATGAAGCCGGTGGTATCCTGGGTCATGATGGCCTCACGGCTGATGGGGCGCGGTCCCGCCCCGCACGGATGCGGGGCGGGCATGATGGTGTCGCGGCTCAGGCGACCTTGGGCAGGACGGCCTCGATCTCGGCCCGGTGCGGCTCCAGGCCGGCGGGGAGCTTGAGCGCCTGGCCGAGGGCCTCGATCGGCTCGTCCACCGCGAAGCCGGGCGCGTCCGTGGCGATCTCGAACAGCACGCCGCCGGGCTCGCGGAAGTAAACCGAGCGGAAGTACTGCCGGTCGCGCTGCTCCGTGACGTGCAGGCCCCGCGCCGCGAGCGCCTGCCCCATCGCAGCCTGCGCGGCGTCGTCCGCCGCCCGGAATGCGATGTGGTGGACCGAACCCGCCCCCGGCCGTCCGGGGAGGAAGCCGCCCACCGCCCGCAGGGTGACGAGCCCGCCGAGTTCGGCGCTGCCCGCGAAGCGGATCAGGCTGCCCTCGCGGCCGACCTCCTGCAGGCCGAGCACCTCCGTGAGGATCGCGGCCGTGGGCTCGGCCCTGTCGAGGAGCAGCGTCACCCCGTGGAGGCCGCGGATCGCGTGCTCGGCCGGTACCTCGCTCGACGCCCAGCCCTCCGCATCGCCGACATCGACACCCACCAGGGCGAGCATCATGCCGTCCGGATCGCGTAATCGCAGGGTCGGCGCGCCGAAGACCTGAACGAGCGGCTCGTGGGCGACGCCCTTCTCGATGAAGCGATGGGTCCACCAGCCGATGGAGGCGCGGGGAACCCGGAACGCGGTCTCCTGGGTCTCGCCGATCCCGACGCGGCCCGGCGCGGCGTGCTCGATGGGGAAGAAGGTCAGGATCGTGCCCGGGCGCCCGACCGCATCGCCGTAATACAGGTGATAGGTGCCCGGATCGTCGAAGTTGACGGTCTTCTTCACCAGACGCAGCCCGAGGACGCGGGTGTGGAAGTCGAGGTTGCGGAGGGCCGGGCCGGAGAAGGCCGTGACATGATGGAGGCCGGTCTGAACCATGGCGATGTCTCCCGACAGGCCACCGCGGAGGGCGGCGTGTTTTGATGACGGGAATGTGCCCCTTGCCATGTCTCGCGAAAATAGAAACGATGGAAACCTATCGTTTCTGGAAATGACCGATGCGATTGCCCGATTTCGAGGCCTGGGCGGTGTTCGCCAAGGTGGTGGAGACCGGCTCCTTCGGTCGGGCTGCCACGGAGCTCGGCCTGTCGAAGGCCACGGTCTCGAAGGCGGTGAGCCGGCTCGAGGTCCGGATCGGTGCCCGTCTGTTCAACCGCACGTCCCGGAAACTCGCCCTCACGGCGGCTGGGCAAGGCGCCAAGGACAGCGCCGCACGCATCCTGGCCGAAGGTGAGGCCGCCGAGGCCCTCGCGACGGCGAGCGCCACAGAGCCGCGCGGCCTCGTGCGCCTCGCCGCGCCGATGACCTTCGGGGTGATGCACGTGGCGCCGATTCTGCCGGCCTTCCTGCAGCAATACCCCTCCGTTTCGGTCGACCTGCACCTGTCCGACGCGGTCGTCGACTTGGTCGGGGGCGGATTCGATGCCGGGCTGCGCATCGCCGCCCTGCCCGACTCATCGCTGCGGGCGCGCCGGCTCTGCGGGATCCGCCGCTCGCTGGTGGCCACGCCCGCCTATCTCGACCGGCACGGCAGGCCCGAACATCCGGACGATCTCGTCCATCACACCTGCCTCGGCTACGCCTACCTGCCGACGCCCGATCGCTGGCGATTCGTGGACGGAGCCGGGACCGAGGCCGTCGTGGTGCCCGCGGGCCAGCTTCGGGCGAACAATGCCGAGGCCCTGACACCGGCGCTTCGGGCCGGTCTCGGCCTCGCCCTGCAACCGGACTTCATGATCTGGGAGGATCTCGAGGCCGGGCGCCTCGAACGGGTGCTGCCCGCTTGGTCGCCGCCCCCGATCGCGCTGCATCTCGTCATGCCCCCCGGCGATCCGAGGCCTGCGCGGGTGACGGCGCTGATCGCATACCTGGGGCAGACCCTCGCCCAGTCGCCTTGGGCCGATCCGCACCACCGGCGCGATCCACCAGAACGATAGGCCGCGCGACGGGGCCGTGCCCCACCCGGTTTCGGTCCTGGTTTTCGCAATCTGGATCAGTGCCGTCCACGTCTGCGTGCGTTATCGGCGATCAGCAGGTGAGTCGCATGATGTTCCTGCTGGCTGAATGACATCGCGGGCGGGGGCCGAGACGTACAACCCAACAGCAGGGGCCCGTAAATTTGCAACCTCAAGTTCGATCAGGACAATCTGGCATTGGACATGCGAGCGTTTCCGCGGCATGACGGTGTCCTGCATAAATGTATACATTCGGCGAGGCGTTGATGTCCCCTGCGGTCCCCGGACGACCGGCGCCAGATCGGCTGCGGCACAAGACCGTGTCCGCGGCCGTCGCGGACTCGTTGCGTCAGCAGATCCTGAACGGGGACCTGCCGCCCGGGGTGCAGCTTCGCCAGGATGCCCTGGCTGAGGAATTCGGGATCAGCCGGATCCCGATCCGCGAAGCTTTGCTCCATCTGGAAGCCAGTAATCTCGTGAAGATCATGCCGCATCGGGGTGCGGTCGTGACGGGTCTGTCGCTGCAAGAGGTCGAGGACATCTTCCAGCTGCGCGTCCAGCTGGAGCCGCAATTGCTGCTGCTATCGGCCCCTCATCTGTCGCACGACGAGATCCGGGATCTCGACGCGCTCGCGCAGGAGTACGGCGCGGCGCTGGAGACGGGCGAGGTCCTCCGATGGGGCGACCTGAACAGCCGTTTCCATCTCGACCTGCTCCGCCACGCCAATCGCCCGCGGTCGCTGACGATCGTGTCCGGACTGCTGCAGGATTGCGAACGGCCGACGCGGCTGCAGATCTCGACCTCCAACGACGCGACCCGCGCCCTCAGCGAACATGCGCAGATCCTCGACCTGTGCGAGGCGCGCAGGTTTGAGGAGGCCGCGGCCTGCCTGCGCGGCCATATCGAGCATGTCGGCACTTCCCTCATCGCCCTCTACCGGCGTGCTCTCGCCCGGGCCTGATCGGACCTGACAAAGCCGTGCGCCCCGGCGCATCCGGCCGACTCAGTCCGGCTTGGATGCCCGACCGCCGATCCGCCCCGGCAGACGGGTCAGGCGATCCTTCATCTCGAGCACCTTCTGGACCTTTGCGCCGAGGGTGAGGAGCTGGACGAGGCGCTCTGTTTCGAGGCGGCGCACGTCGGCGTACCAGCCCGCGAACAGCTCGAAGAGGTCATGCATCTCCTTGAGACGCTCCTGGGCGTGCCGCTCCTCCTCGGTGGCGGCGTCCTGCATCAGGAGCTCGCGCAGGAGGGTCAGCGTCGGATCGACTTCCCGCTTCTTGCGCTCCTCGACCAGCGTCCGAACGATCTGCCAGATGTCCTCGGGCGTCGTGAAGTAGTCGCGCCGGTCGCCCGGCCGGTGCTGGAGGCGCACGAGATTCCAGGCCTGCAGTTCCTTCAGGCCCATGCTGACGTTGGAGCGCGACACGCCGAGCCGTTCCACGATCTCGTCGGCGTTGAACGGCCGCTCGGCCACGAACAGCAGGGCGTAGATCTGCCCCACGGTCCGGTTGATGCCCCAGCGCGAGCCCATCTCGCCGAAGTGCAGCACGAAGGTCTGGACGAGGGGAGGCAGCTGCACGGCGAGGGTCCGACGCGGGGAAGGTACGGGGTCGCCCCCGGCTTATCAGGACTTGAGCCAGAACCGGAGGAGCGTCGCCACGAAGGCGAGGCCGACGACGCTCGAGGCCCAGAGCACCGCGAACCAAGCGAGGCGCTTCCAGAGGGGTTGTGCCGATGCGGGTGCCATCAGTGATATCCGTGCGCGTCGACCTTGCCGCGGAAAACCCAGTACGCGTACGCGGTGTAGGATAGGATGATCGGGATCAAAACCGAGGCGCCGGCGAGGAGAAAGATCTGGCTCGCCTCGGGAGCGGCCGCCTGCCAGATCGTGATCCGGCCCGGCACGACGTCGGGGAAGATGCTGATGCCCAGTCCCAGGAAGGTCAGGGCGAACAGGCCCAGGGCAATCAGGAAGGGCGCACGCTCGGCGCCGCTGCGCAGGGCCCGCCACAGGGCATACGCGGCGAGCGCCACGAGCAGCGGCACCTGCGCGGTGACGAGCACGTTCGGCATCGCCAGCCAGCGCTCGGCGTAGCGGCCCTGGAGGAACGGCGTCACCGCACTGACGAGGGCGATGGCCGCGACCGTCGCCACGGTGAGGCCCAGGGCATAGCGCCGGGCCTGCGCCTGGAGCTGGCCCTCGGTGCGCATCACCAGCCACGTCGCCCCGAGCAGTGCGTAGGCGACGACCACGCTCGCGCCGACGAGGATGCTGAAGGGCGTGAGCCAGTCCCACCAGCCGCCGGCATAGGCCCGCCCCTCGACGGTGATGCCCTGCAGGAGGGCGCCCAGCGTGATGCCCTGGGCCAGGGCCGCCACCAGCGAGCCGCCCGCGAAGGCCACGTCCCAGGCGGCGCGGTGGCGGGGATCGCGCCAGCGGAACTCGAAGGCGACGCCGCGGAAGATCAGGCCGAGCAGCATCGCGATGATCGGCGCGTAGAGCGCCGGCAGGATCACCGCGTAGGCCAGGGGGAAGACGGCGAACAGGCCGCCGCCGCCCAGCACGAGCCAGGTCTCGTTGCCGTCCCAGACCGGGGCGACCGAGTTCATCGCGGTGTCCCGCTCCGCGCCGGGCCGCAGGAGGGGGAACAGGAGGCCGATGCCGAGATCGAAGCCGTCCATGACGATGTAGGCGAAGACCGCGAAGGCGATCACGAACGCCCAGACCACCGTGAGGTCGAAGCTGTAGGCCATGGGTTCCTCACTCGGCCGGCTGGAGATGGCGGTCGGGATCGATCGCCGGGGCGGGGGTGAGGCCCGCCGTCCGGATCGGCACGCCGGGCTCGATGCCGCGCTCGCCGGCATGCGGGGGCTTGGCCATCAGGCGCAGGATGTAAGCGGTGCCCATGGCAAAGACCGCGAAGTAGATCACCACGAAGGCGGTGAGCGAGGCCGCCACCGCGGGCGCGTGGAGCGGCGAGGCGGACTGCGCCGTGCGCAGCAGGCCGTAGACCGTGTAGGGCTGGCGCCCGACCTCGGTGGTGATCCAGCCGGCCAGCACCGCCACGAAGCCGGCCGGGCCCATCGCCACCGCGAAGCGGTGCAGCGGCGGCCATGCGTAGAGCGTCCCGCGCCAGCGGGCGAGGAGGCTCAGGGCGCCGAGCAGCAGCATCAGCATCCCGAGACCGACCATGATGCGGAACGACCAGAACACGATCGGCACCGGCGGCCATTCCGCCCGCGGCAGGCTGTCGAGCCCCTTCAGGGGCGCGTTCGGATCGTGCTTCAGCACCAGCGAGGACAGCTTCGGGATCTCGACCGCGTAGCGGACGGTGCCGGTCTCCTGGTCGGGCAGGCCGAACAGGATCAGCGGCGCGCCGTCCGGGTGGCTTTGGTAGTGCCCCTCCATGGCCATGACCTTGGCGGGCTGGTGCTCGAGCGTGTTCAGGCCGTGCGCGTCGCCGGCGAGGATCTGGACCGGCGCCACCAGCGCGGCCATCCACATCGCCATCGAGAACATCGTCCGGGCAGCCGGATTGGACCGGTCGCGCAGGAGGTGCCACGCGCCGACCGCGCCGACCACCAGGGCGGTGGTGAGATAGGCGGCCAGCACCATGTGCACGAGGCGGAACGGGAAGGACGGGTTGAACACGATCGCCCACCAGTCGAGCGGCACGAACTGGCCGTCCGCGTTCGTGCCGTAGCCCGCCGGCGTCTGCATCCAGGAATTCACCGACAGGATCCAGAAGGCCGAGAAGAAGGTCCCGAACGCCACCATCAGCGTCGCGGCGAAGTGCAGCCGCGGCCCGACCTTCGTCATGCCGAAGAGCATCACGCCGAGGAAGCCCGCCTCCAGGAAGAAGGCCGACAGCACCTCGTAGGCCATCATCGGGCCCAGCACCGGGCCGGTCTTGTCGGAGAAGACCGACCAGTTCGTGCCGAACTGGTAGGACATCACCAGCCCCGACACGACGCCCATGGCGAAGGCGATCGCGAAGATCTTAATCCAGTACTTGAACAGGTCCATGAAGACCTCACGCCCGGTGGCGAGCCAAAGCCCTTCCAGCACGGCGAGGAAGCTCGCGAGGCCGATCGAAAAGGCCGGGAACACGATGTGGAAGGCCACCGTGAACCCGAACTGCATGCGGGCGAGGATCAGGGGATCGAGATTGGCGAGCACGTCGGGCCTCCGGCACTGAGCGCGACTCGGCATATAGCAATTTCAGAAATGTCTGAAAAGTCAGAATGCAGAACGGCCGCGCGTCGGGGCGGCCGCGCGCGTCGGCCTCCGGGGCTGATCCGGGCGACGCGCGGGTCTGGACGTCCGCGCTTGAACGCGGCAGGGTCGCGGCCTTCCCCACAGGTCGGGATCCTGCAGGCGCTCCGGTGCATGCCGCGCCACGGCACGCCGCGTCCCGACGCAAGCAGAGCACGCGCCGCCATGGCCGATATCCCCGCATCCGCCGCGCCCGTCGATCTCGGCTCCGCCCTCTCGGCGCGCATCCGCGGCATCGGGACGAGCCAGATCGGGCTGGTGGCGGATCGCGGGCGGGACGACCCGGAGGTCGTGAAGCTCTGGATCGGCGAGGGCGATCTGCCGACCCCGCCCTTCATCGTCGAGGCGGCCCACAAGGCGATGCTTGCCGGGCACACCCGCTACACGACCTCGCTGGGGCTGCCGGCGCTGCGCGCGGCGCTCGGCGCCTATCACGCCCGCCATTGGGACGTGGAGATCCCGCCCGACCGGTTCGCCGTCACGGCGGGCGGCATGAACGCGATCATGCAGGCCGCCCAGGTGCTGCTGGAGCCGGGCGACGAGATGATCATCCCGTCCCCGGCCTGGCCGAATCTCGGCGAGGCGGTCCGCATCGCCGGCGGCGTCCCGGTGACGGTCCCGTACCGCAGGTTGCCGGACGGACGCTTCGCGCTGCCGCTCGCCGATATCGAGGCGGCGCTCACCCCGCGCACCCGGGTGATCATGGTGAATTCACCCTCCAATCCCACCGGCTGGACCATGCCGCTGCCGGAGATGAAGGCCCTGCGCGACCTCGCCCGGGAGCGCGGCCTCTGGATCCTCTCGGACGAGGTCTACGCGCATTTCACCTACGGCAACCGGATCGCGCCGTCCTTCCTGCAGATCTGCTCGGAGGACGACCGGCTGATCGTCACCAACACCTTCTCGAAGAACTGGGCCATGACCGGCTGGCGCGCCGGCTGGGTGATCTATCCCCGTGGCCTCGCGCCCACCTTCGCCAAGCTCGGACAGTACAGCACCACCTCGATCCCGACCTTCGTCCAGCACGCCTGCATCGCGGCCCTCGAGGAGGGCGACGGCTTCATCCGCACCATGGTCGACCGCTGCGCCGAGGCCCGGGCGATCCTGATGGAGGGCTTGTCCCGTCTCCCGGGCGTCACGGTCGCACCGCCTGACGGGGCCTTCTACCTCATGGCCCGGATGGGCGGCGACGAGCCCAGCCTCGACCTGGCACTGCGCCTGCTGCGGGAGGCCAAGGTCGGGGTGGCGCCGGGGACCGCCTTCGGGCCGGAGGGCGAAGGTCTGGTCCGGATCTGCTTCGCCATCAGCCCGGCCCTGGCGCGAGAGGCGGTGCGGCGGCTCTCGGGCGCGCTCGGGACCCGCGCCCCGGCCGCGTCGGCGTATTGAGCCGGGCGGGTTAGGCGGCCCCGCTCGCCTTGCACGCGCGGCGACGAAGCAGGACGGTGAAGCAGAGACGGTGAAGGCCTACGGGTCGTCCTTGCTCAGGGAGTCGCCTGTCCGAGGCCGCAGCGCCCTCTCAGCGCCCCCAGCGCAGGACCAGCGCATCGTTCCGGCGGGCCAGTTCGATCAGCCCGGCGCGCGTGTCGGGGTGCAGCGGCTGGATCGGCAACCGCGCGGTCTCGTGGGCGATCACCCCGCCCTCGGCCATCAGCGCCTTGCAGGCCAGCAGGCCGCATTGCCGGTTCTCGTAGTTGATCAGCGGCAGCCAGCGCGCGTAGGCGTCCATGGCCTCGTCCCGGCGGCCCGCCGCGTAGGCGTCGGTGATCTGCCGGATCCCGTCCGGATAGGCCCCGCCGGTCATCGCTCCGGTGGCGCCGGCATCGAGGTCGGCCATCAGGGTGATCGCCTCCTCGCCGTCCCAGGGGCCCACCACCGCTTCGCCGCCCAGCGCGATCAACTCGCGGAGCTTGGCTGCAGCCTGCGCGGTCTCGATCTTGAAATAGGCGACGTTGGCGATCTCCCGGGCCATGCGCGCCAGGAACGCGGCCGAGAGCGGCGTCCCCGAAACCGGAGCGTCCTGGATCATGATCGGGATCGAGATCGCGTCCGAGACCGCGCGGAAGAACTCGTAGATTCCGAGGTCCGGCACGCGGATCGTGGCCCCGTGATAGGGCGGCATGATCATCACCATGGCGGCCCCGGCCTCCTGCGCCAGCCGCGAGCGCTCGGCACAGACCTGCGTGGCGAAGTGGGTCGTGGTGACGATCACGGGCACGCGGCCGGCCACGTGCTCCAGCACGGCGTGCATGACGGTCTCCCGCTCCGCGTCGGTGAGGACGAACTGCTCGGAGAAGTTGGCGAGGATGCACAGGCCCTGGCTGCCGGCGTCGATCATGAAGTCGATCGCCCGGCGCTGCCCGTCGAGGTCGAGGGCGCCCGCGGCGTCGAAGACCGTCGGGGCGACCGGGAAGACGCCCCGGTAGGATTGGGCAGGCGAGGTCATGCGCGCTCCTTCCATCGAGAAGGCCGCGTTCCCCGGCGCGTGAATCGGTCCGGATTCGAGACCCGCTTCCTCCTAGCACGGAGCCGGCCTGTCCGCGGCCGCATCATATCCCCGGGACGATGCCCCTGTCGGTAGGCGTCCCGGGTTCCCCTTGATATGGGAAGCGCGGCCTTCATGAGCGTGGCGCCATGCGGCGGCATGCCCTGACGGTCCATCAAGTCCCGGCCACGCGCTGGCCGCCCGAAACCTTTACTGCGTCCCGCGTCGACAGCTGAGAGCGACCTCGGCGACAGCGGCAGGACCTTCTATCGCGCTGGAGCCAACCACGATGCGCTTTGTCTCGACCCGCCTGGCCCTGGTCCTCGCCGCTGCGGCATGCCTCCTCGGAATGCCCGCGCAGGCGGACGACCTCGACGCGATCCGTGCGGCCAAGACCCTGCGCATCGGGACGGAGGGCACCTACGCGCCGTTCACGTTCCACGACGCCTCCGGGGCGCTCGTCGGCTTCGACGTGGAGATCGGCCGCAAGGTCGCCGAGAAGCTCGGCGTCACGCCGCAATTCCTCGAAGGCAAATGGGACGGCCTGATCGCCGGCCTCGACGGCAAGCGCTACGACGTGGTGATCAACCAAGTCGGCATCACCAAGGAGCGTCAGGCGAAGTTCGACTTCTCCGAGCCCTATATCCGGGCGCGGGCCGTGCTGATCACCCGCGCGGACCGGGCGGACATCACGTCCTTCGCCGACCTGAAGGGCAAGAAGGCCGCGCAGAGCCTGAGCAGCAACTTCGCGCGCCTTGCCGAGCAGTCCGGTGCCGAGCTCGTCGGCACGGACGGATTCGATCAGTCGGTTCAGCTCGTGGCCACCGGCCGCGCCGACGCGACCGTCAACGACAGCCTGTCGTTCCTCGACTTCCACAAGCAGAAGCCGAATGCGCCCGTGAAGATCGTCGCCGAGCAGACGGACGCGGACGCATCCGGGATCATCATGCGCAAGGACAACCCCGCGCTGAAGGCTGCCATCGACAAGGCGCTGGAGTCGATCAAGGCCGACGGCAGCTACGCGGCGATCGCCCAGAAGTACTTCGGCGCCGACGTCTCGAAGTAGCCGTCCGGAAGGGGCCCGTCGCGGCGCCCCTGCGGGTCGCCTGCAGGCCCCTGCAAGCCTGAAGGCTGCGAGGATCCGGGCGCGCCTCTGAAGGCAGAGCGCATCGGGATCCCTCCCCGAGGGGACGCGGGGATCCGCACATATCCTTCGGCGAAGGCCATGCCCCGAGGCCGAACCTGCGAAACCCGTAACCCTGTCCGACCGAAAGGAAACGCCCCCCCGTGCCGCACTGGCTCGACCTCATGCTCCAGTCGCTGGGGCCGCTGCTCGCGGCCGGCCTCCGCTTCACGGTCCCGCTGACCCTGATCGCCTTCATGCTGGGGCTCGGCCTCGGGCTCGGAACCGCGCTCGTGCGCCTGTTCGCCCCACGCCCGCTGGCGGCACTGGCCTGGTTCTACGTGTGGATCTTCCGGGGCACGCCGCTCCTCGTGCAGCTCTTCGTGATCTTCTACGGGCTGCCGAGCACCGGCATCCTGATCGACGCCTTCCCTGCGGCCGTGATCGGGTTCACGCTCAATGTCGGCGCCTACACGTCCGAGATCATCCGCGCCGCCATCGCCTCCATTCCGAGGGGACAATGGGAGGCGGCCTACGCCACCGGCATGACGCCCGCTCAAGCCCTGCGGCGCACGATCCTGCCTCAGGCAGCGCGGGTGGCGGTGCCGTCGCTCGCCAACTCCTTCATCGCGCTGGTCAAGGACACCTCGCTCGCAGCCGCGATCACCGTGCCGGAACTGTTCCAGGCCGCCCAGCGCATCGTAGCCGTCACCTACGAGCCGCTGATCCTCTACATCGAAGTGGCGCTCATCTACCTCGTCCTATCCACGTTCCTGTCCTGTATCCAGACGCTCTTGGAGCGGCGGCTCGGGCGATACGGCGGATATCTGGAGGCGCGCGCATGATCGCCCTGTCGGCCATCGAGAAGAGTTTTGGCGGCAACGCGGTCCTGCGGGGCATCGATCTCGCAGTGCCCGAGGGCCGCGTCACGGCGCTGATCGGCCCGTCCGGCTCGGGCAAGTCGACGCTCCTGCGCTGCGTCAACCTGCTGGAGATGCCGCGGTCCGGTACGCTCGACCTCGGCGATATCCGACTCACCTTCCGACCGGACCGGCCGCCGACCCGGCGGGAGATGCTCGCGGTGCGCCGCCAGACCGGCATGGTGTTCCAGAATTTCCAGCTCTTTCCCCATCGCACCGTCATCGAGAACGTCACGGAGGGGCTCGTCACCGTCGCCAAGTGGCCGCAGGCCAGGGCGCGGGCGCGGGCGCTGGAGTTGCTGGAGCGCGTCGGCCTCGCCCACAAGGCGGGGGACTGGCCTGCCAACCTGTCAGGCGGCCAGCAGCAGCGGGTCGCCATCGCCCGGGCGCTCGCCCCCTCCCCGCGCCTGCTCCTCTGCGACGAGCCGACCTCGGCCCTCGACCCGGAACTCGCAGCCGAGGTGGTGGATGTGCTGGCCAGCCTCGCGGGGGAGGGCATGACCATGCTGATGGCAACCCACGACCTGCGCCTCGCGCGGCGCGTCGCCGACACGGTGGTGTTCCTGGAGGGCGGCACGATCGTCGAGCGGGGACCGGCGCCGGACCTGTTCGCCCACCCGAAGGATCCGCGCACCCGCCGCTTCATCCGGACCCTGCTCGGTGAAGCCGCGGAGGAGGCGTAAAGGGCGATCCGGCCCGGATCAGATCGTCCAGCCGCCGTCGATCATGACGGCTTGGCCGGTCGTGTAGGTCGCGCCCGCCAGGTAAACGGCGAGGTCGGCGATCTCCTCGGCGGTACCCAGCCGCCCGATCGGCTGCCGCGCGATGAAGGCCGCGCGGGTCTGCGCGTAGTCGCCCTGCGCGCGGATGCGCTCTTGGAGCGACGGGCTCTCCACCGTGCCGGGGCAGATCGCGTTGCAGCGGATGTTGTGGCCGACATAGTCGGCCGCCACCGCCTTGGTCAGGCCGATCACCGCCGCCTTCGTCAACCCGTAGGCGAAGCGGTTGGGCACGCCCTTCACCGAGGAGGCAACCGACGCCATGTTGACGATGGCGCCGTCGCGGCGCTCCAGCATCCCGGGCAGAACCGCGCGGATCGTACGGATCATCGCCTTGACGTTGAGATCGAGGGCGAAGTCGAGGTCGTCGTCGCGCATCTCCAGGATGGTGCCGGCGTGCACGATGCCGGCGCAGTTGAACAGGACGTCGACCACGCCGATCCGCGCGACCAGGGTGCTGACGGCGCCCGCATCGAGAACGTCGAGGATCGCGGTGCTGAGACCGTCGGCGCGCAGCCCGGCGAGGGCATCCGCGTTGATGTCGGTGGCGTGGACCCGAGCCCCGGCTTGGGCGAAGGCGAGCGCGCTCGCCCGCCCGATCCCCTGCCCCGCCGCCGTAATCAGGACCGTCTTCCCGGACAGATCTGCCATTGCTCGCTCCCAGCAGGCTGCACTTCGCCGCGTCGGCTCCCGGACCGGGATACGCCGGCCAGATCCGGGCATCCGGGCTGAGTGCCCCCCAGCGTTGTAGGTTCGGGATGGGCGGGGCTCCAGGCCCGATCGCCCCGTCCATCCGACCCGACGCCGCCGCCCGGAGCGACGCAATCAACCGACCGCGCGGGATGACCGGCACGGCGGCGGATCTCTGGATGCCCGTCCGGCGTTCTCACGACGAAACCGTTTCGTGGAGGATCGCCGTGGGGCTTGCCGCCTTCGTCTTCTTCGTCGTGCCCTGGATGGCCGTGGCGATCTGGCTCTCGCTGCGGCCGTCCGGCGCCCGCCTGGGCGCCCCGGCTGCTCCCTGGCGTCCGCTGACGGATTATCCGCCGCCGACGCGGGACCAGCAGGACAGCGCAGAGACGCAGAGCCTGGATTCGGGTGCGGCGCATGACGGCAAGCACGCACCGATCCAGGCCGTGTAGGGCCCGCTGACGCGGCGGATGGTGGAGGTGGAGATTTCCACCTCCCGGCCAACGAGCGCCACATCATCCCATCCGCCGCGCCTGCCCTGCGCCTCGATCCGTTCGGACCCTGGGCGGCACCGAAGGGGGCGGCGGCGACGCGCATCTGGACCGGTCCGGACGGTCCGGCTCTCGGACGGGCCTGCCACGCGCCGACACGATCCTCAGGATCGTGAGCGCGCTTCGACGCGCCGTCCTGGCTCCTATGAGGAGGTCGGGCGCGCCGGCCGCGGCGGGGGCGTGGTCCGCCGGCCTGCGGCGATCCATCCGGGAAATCCGTTGCGCTTCCGCGGTTGCACAGGTTCGTGGGCGCGACGTTGCGCGGCCGAGGGAGAGACCGGGACTTGCCCGAAGCCACCTATCCGCCCCTCGACGTCCTCAAGCCGGTGGCCGATGGCGTCTGGATCGTCGACAGCGGACCGCTCCGCGTCCTCGGCATCCCCCTCCCGGTCCGCATGACCGTCGTCCGCCTTCGCGACGGCGGACTCTGGCTGCACTCACCGACACGGTTCGATCCGCACCTGTACCGCGAGATCGCCGCATTGGGGCCGATCCGGCATCTGGTCGCCCCCAACATCGCCCACTGGACCTTCCTGAAGGCGTGGCAGGCGCATTGTCCGGAGGCGCTGACCTGGGCAGCTCCGAACCTGCGCCAGCGTCGCCCGGTCCGCCGCGCCGGCCTCCGCATCGACCGGGTTCTCGGGGATGACGCCCCCTCCGATTGGGCGGCCGATTTGCGCCAGATCGTCGTGCCGGGCGGCTTCGGGTTCCGGGAGGTCGCGTTCGTCCACAGGGTGAGCCGGACGCTGATCCTGACCGATCTCGTCCTCAACCTGGAACCGGAGAAGATGCCGGCGCTCCTGCGTCCGTTCCTGCGCCTCGCCCGCATGACGCGACCGCACGGCCAGCCGCCACCCTACCTGCGCCTCGTGATCAAACTCCGCCGGCACGACGCCGCGAGAGCAGCGAGCGACCTTCTCACCTTGGCTCCCGAGCGGGTCATCTTCGCACACGGCCTCTGGTTCGCCGGGGACGGCGCAGCGCGCCTCAGACACGCGCTCCGCTGGCTCGCGAAAGGCCTCTGAGGGCGGGCGGTATCGGGATCACGCCGCAGCGATCAGCCGCCGCATGATCCAGGCCCGGGCGGCCGCGAGATCCGCGAAGAGCGGCGGACAAGCCGGTGCGAGCGGGCCGAATCCGGCCTCCAGGAACCACTTTCCGGTGTCCTCGCCGTGCTGCGCCGAGAGGCGGACCAACACCGCGACCAGAAATCCGTCGGCGAAGACGAGCTGGCTCTCGGTATCGTCGCTGCTGGTCGCGACCTGCACGGCCTGCAGGCTCAGGATCATTCGGCCATCGACTTCAAGGCGAAGACTTCGGCCGGATCAGTCCATCGCACGTTGGCGACGGGCGCAGATCTCCGTACCGATCCCTCTGGTCAATCGACCCTTCGCGCCGAAGTTCCGACGTCGATAGGGTCCGGCCGGCAGCCGCCCCCCGCGATGGCGCAAACGGGGATCGCCCGCCCCGCGCAGCAGGCGTGCAGATGGATGACGGCCCGCGCGCCGATTCGGTCCGGGCTCGGCCCGGCAGACGCCTTCGCGCGGGGCACCGACGATGCGTCGACCGGGAGAAGGGCGGCCGTTCAGGGCTCTTCCGGCGGGTCAGCCGCGACGGTGACGGCCCCCTCGATCGAGCGGGCGAGTTCGGTCAGCACCTCCTCCACCATCGGCGGCCAGGGTGCCTTCTCCTCGTCCATGAGGCGGGCAGCGCCGACCAGGGCGGCGATCTGCGCCTCATAGACGGGACGGCCGACGAGCTGCGCGTAGCGCACCCGCGCCGCGAGCGCCGTGGCGAGGCGCTGGACCTCCGCGATCTTCACGCTCGGCGCGCCGCTGCCGTCGCTCATCCGTCCATCCCTCCGGATCCTCGCCGATCCTCATAGGCCATGGGCGGGATACAGTCAGGACCGGCTACCAAGCCTGGAGGATCCAGCCGCAGGCGAGGGCGACGACGACGCCGGCCAGCAACGCCAGGGCGATGTCCCACAGCGGAGCGGTGAACGCTCCCGGCTCCGAGACGAAGCGTGTCAGACTCTCGGGCAGGACCGGTGCCGGCGGCCCGCGCCGCCAGCGCAGGCCAGTGCGGATGCGGCGCATGCGCAGATCCCCCGACCCTCTCAGGCGGTCTCGGCCAGGCGGCCGGCGGCGGCCTGCGCCTTCCGCGCCCCGCCCTTGGTGCGGACGAATTCGCCGAGCGGCTTGCAGGCCGGAAGGCCGATCACCTCCGCGGGCCGCATCCCGGCCGGTGGCACCGGATCGCACCGGGTCAGGGTGCCGGCGGCCTCCGCGGTCCCGGCGGATCCGCCATTCGCGCTCGGCAGGTCGACGCGATGCCCGATCAGGTACGCTTCGAGGTCGATCAGGCGGTGGCGCAGGCGCCAGATGTCGTTCTCGACGCCGTTGATCTGGACCAGCAGGTCGGAGACGGTGCCCTGGCGCGCCGCGATGGCCGACAGCACGGCGGCCCGCTCGTTCAGCAGAACGGCTTTGACGGTCGGGTTCATGACGCACGCCTCCGAATGTTACTGCGCCACGATCCGCCAATTCCGCCTGCGAAATACCTCTCAAAATTGATTAGCCATTACGCCCGAAGGTTAACCGCGGAATTCGACGGCATCGCCGCGAAACGGCGCCTCCGAATGCACCACATGCCGGCGCGGGCGCGTCGCGGGCGCGGGAACTTCATGAACGGACAAGCGTCGGTTTCTCGCAGACCGACGCACGCAGTTCCGGGAGCTTCACATGCGCAGATCCGCAACCCTCGCCATGGCCGCCACCCTGAGCCTGGCTTCAGCCACCGCCTGGGCCGACCCCGTCGGCAGGACGGGAACCGGGGGCGGCCCCGATACGACCGCCAAGGCGCCCCACACCGCCGCGACCGGCCAGACGGTGCCCAACCCCGGCGCCCTCGGCCCGAGCGAGACCGGCAGCATCGAGCGGCGGGATGCCATCGAGGAGCGCAACGACGCGATCACGCGCGGAATCTGCATCGGCTGCAGCCGCTGAGACCGCAGGCCGTCCGGCCCCATCGCGCCCGGCCAGGCGGGCCATCTGCAGGGCGCCCCCAAGGGTATGACGAACCGTCATGGCCGGGGCGCCCTGTTCCGGGCGGGGGTTGAAGCCGCGGCCGCCGCGGCCCAAATCATCGGCGCTCACCCACCATGAACAGGAGTCGAAGCGTGGCGAACGAGTCTGTCGAACAGGCGACAGAGAAGACCTATTTCGGGCTGACCCTCGCGCAGCATGCGGAGCGGATCCGAAAGCTCGCGACCGAGCGCGGCCTCACCGGCGATGTCTTCGACCGTGTGACCGCGAAGGCCGTCGCGATGATCCCGACCGTCAAGGTGAACGACGCCGCCCAGCGGTGAGCCCGGACGGGCCGGATCAGCCTTCGGCCCGCAGGCCCTTGATGATGCGCCGGGCGATGGTCCGCACGGCCTCATCGTCCCGCGCCTCGCCCTCGACCGGATCCCACAGGTGGGCGAGGCTGCCCTCAAGCTCGTCCAGCAATTCCGGATGACGCTGCGCCAGAAACCGAACCGTCCCGAACAGCAGATGCTCGGTCGCCATCTCGCGACGACGGGCCTCGGCGACGGCATCGGGATGAAGCTTGGGATTCTGCGCGCTCATGGATGCCCAACGATCGGCGGCGGCGGCGGTTCGTCCCGCAAGGCGTGGTGCGACGCCGCGGAGCGGGCCTCAGCGAACGCGATATCCGCGACGGTTCGTGAGCGTTGCGGACACGCAGCGCACAAGATCGTGCCGGCCAGATCGTGCCGGCCAGGCGGGACTGGATCGGACGCGAGAAACGCGGCGCGGGGCGCCCTCAGCGCCGCAGCGCCCCGAACCAGGTGACAAGGGGCTCCGCGAACGCGACCCAGGTCCGCGACCACACCGTGCCGGTGCGTGCGTCCGCCGGGCGGGCGCCGGCCATCAGGGATGCCACCAGGGCATCCTCGCGGGACTTGCACTCGTCGAGGGCGTTGCGCTCGTCCCCGGCGCGGCTCTGACCCGTCGGCTGATGCCCGGAGGCGTCTCGAAGGCAGCGGTGCCACGCGCGCTCCAGCTCGGCCGGATCGGACGCTCCGGCGACCGGACCCGCGACGGCAGGACCGGTGGTCAGGAGGAGCATCGCGGACAAGCTGAGCACCGGCATGCGCATGATCGCTTTATGCCCGATTCGCGCCCAGCTCGGATAGAACGTAGCAGCAACAGTGGCGGTGGCTCGGGACGGCGGCCGATCAGCCGTGCCGGCCGGGCTTGGCCATCCGGCAGCTGTGATCCATCAGGTACTCGGCGCTGGCCTCCGGCTCCCGATAGGCCAGGAGGATCATCCCGCCCTGCGGATCCCCGGGATCCGCCTCCACCGCCGCGAAGCTCGCGTCGTGCAGATGCCCCTGCCAGCCCGGCACCCGGGCCAGAGCCGCGAACGGGTTGAAATCCGCCACCGCGTCCGGGGGAATCCGCAGCGCGACGTAACGCGCCTCCGCCAGCGGCACGGGGAACGGGGCCCAGGTCTCGCCGACGGCGCCGCCATGGGCCTTCAGGGCCGCCATGACGCTCCGGTGCATGCAGTCGAGATGGATGTGAAGCTGGTCCTGGCTGCGGCCGCCGACGGAATTCACCTCCAGACCCACCGCCGCGACCGGCAGCCGGCCCGGCAGCGCATCCGACACAAAGTGCCGGGCCGCGAGCGCCGCGCGCCAATAGGCGGCGCCCCGCGGTCCCTGGAGCACGGGCGCCTCGATGCCCGAGATGCTGTCGGTGGGCATCACCACCGTGTGGGTAGGCTGTCCCGGCGCGCGCAGCACCGCCGTCCCCGGGCGCGTACCATCGCCGAGGTCGACGGAGAGGCAGGGAAAGCTCCGGCCCGCCGCCTTCTTGGCGAGCACGCAGCCCTGCAGCGCCACCCAGAGCACGTCCCGCACCGGGTTCGCCGCGATGGCGGCCGGCACCGTGGCGAAGGCGAACAGGATCGCGGCGACCAGACGACGAAGCATGAGCAGATGTTCCGGTCCCCGGCCGCCGTTATGCTACAGGCGGCAGCGCGCCATCACTGTACGCGGGCGCCGTCGGCGCGAGGTTACGATTCCGCGATGCTGAGAGGGAAGGTGCCGTGGCTCGGCCTGATCCGGATCGCGGCCTGGATCCTGGTGGCCCTGATCGCCGCCGTCACGCTGGTGCCGATCGGGCTCCGCCCCGTCGTCACGGCCGAACCCAGCATCGAGCGCTTCGCCGCCTACGCGCTCGCCGGGCTGCTGATGGCCATGGGCTACCCGCGGCACGGGCGCTGGATCCTCGTCGGCAGCATCCTCCTCGCCGGCGGCCTGGAGTTTGGGCAGACCCTTACCGGGACCCGCCACGGCCGGTTCGACGATTTCCTCGTGAAAGCCGTCGCGGCCTTGGCCGGCGCGGTGGCGGGCCGCCTGCTCGCGGTCCCGGGCCGCGGGCGCCCGGACGACGCGACCTGCCGATAAATCCGGCCCGGCCGGACCGTCGCCGCGGACGCGGACGTTTGCACATGTCCCAATGCATGTCGCCGATGCATATCTGCGCCGCCAGCCCGGCATCCTGCGGTCGGTCTCCGGCGGAAACCGCCGAGCTTGACCCACGTTGGCTCAGGGGGCTCTCACGCGAGGTGCGGCATGTTCGGCGCAGCCAAGCTCACGGGACGGTTCTGGTTTCGCAAGACGTGGACGGGCAAGCTGGTCCTGCTCGTCGAGGAAGAGAAGCCCCGGTGGCTCAGCCGGACCGGCCTCACCAAGCGCCGCTGGCGCGACGCGCGCCTTCTCGACCTGGCTGAAGCCCCGATGCACGCGCTGATGACGCTCGAGCGCGGCTATCGCGGGGATCCCGCATCCGGTCCGGCGCGGATTCTGCAATCGGTGGTCCCACCCGGGACGCGCGGCGCGATCGCCACGCCGATCGGGACCGCCGTCAACGCGTGAGCGCCGCAGGGGCGCGGGCCGAGCATGAAGGGGCAGGGCTCGGCCCGCCTGCCGTTCGGCTTCTTACCCCCAAAGCCGGAGCGACCCTGCCACTGATCACGGCAGGATTAACACTTCCTGAAGCCGCCCGCCCGGGCCCGCGCCGCAGGCCCCCGTGCGGACGATCCGAGGGAAGCCGCGCTGCCAGCTCCGACCGGAATGATCCAGCGGCAGAATCGCTACTGATCTATGTTGGTATTCGCCCAGACATTCGGTAGATAACAGCCATAATAGGTTATCTTCGCTCATATATGGACTTGACTGTCGAGAGGCGGATCAACGTTCATGCATCACTCCAACGTGAGAGGCGTTCATGGAAGATAGCAATCCCGCACCGCATCAGGATCCAGTCGATTTCGTGGAGCTGACGGCCGACATTGTTTCCGCTTACGTAGCCAACAATTCCGTCCCGGTCCCCGATCTGCCGTCGCTTCTGTCCGGCGTTCATGCCGCGCTGGCCGGCCTGAGCCAGACGACGGTCTCGGCCGAGCCGGAATTCAAGAAGGCGACGCCTGCGCAGATCAAGAAATCGATCACCCCCGACGCCCTGATCAGCTTCATCGACGGCAAGCCGTACAAGACGCTGAAGCGGCATCTCACCGGCAACGGCATGACGATCGAGCAGTATCGGCAGCGCTACGGTCTGCCGCCGGACTATCCGACGACCGCATCCACCTACTCGGCGATGCGGGCCGAGTTCGCCCGCAATGCCGGCCTGGGCCACAAGCGCCGGAGCCCGGCCGCGAAGCGGGGCGAGCCTGCGGCGTCCGCCGCGGCGCCGGATGCGGACGGGACGAAGGTGGCCAAGGGCCGCAAGACCCGGAAGGCCGACGCGGAGGCGTGAGCCCTGAGGTTGCGGGCCCTGACGTGCGATCCCGGGGCCCGGACTCGGAATGACGGGATCGGGCGCGGCCAGGGCGGCCGCATCCACCCGTCAAAACCGCGGCGCGGAGTGCCGGAACGACGCCTGCGGCCATCCGTTGGCCCTGCGGAACGCCCGGCTGAACGCCACAGAGCCCAACGTGAACCGACCGATCCCCGCCCTTCTCCTCGCCGCCGCGACCGTGGCCGCCCTCCCGGCCGCAGCCTGGGCGCAGGATCGGCCCGGAACCGGACCGGCGCCCCGGACCGAGACCGCACCGAAGCCGGCGGCCGATACGAAGGATCCCGGCCGGACGGCGACGGAAGCCGTCACCCATCCGTCGGCCGTTCCGCCGACGGAGGGTCAGGTCGGCACCGGCAAGCCTCCGGCCACCGGGACCCCTCCGACGACGAGCCGCTAGCGTCCCGTCACAGCCCCGGCGCCCCCAGCCGAACTTGCGCAGCCGCACGGGCCTGTCCCCGCCGGGGCGCGACTTCGAGGGATATCGGTCCGGCGGGACAGACGCGGCGTGGGCCCGCCGCCGTGGCCGTCGCGCCCAGCGGATCGGGCCGCCATCACAGGCCGCGCCTGCCGGTGGGGCCAGAGCAGCGGGTGCACGGAACCGGGCCCGTCTGCCGCGAGCGCTGCGGCACGCATCGGTGGAAACGACCCGGCCGGCCGGCGGTGACGCGATCGACGAGCTCCTTCCGGCTTCCGCTTGTCCCCCGCGCCCACCGTCCATAGATCCCGACGATGACGGCACTCCCCTTCGACAACAGCTACGCCCGCCTGCCGGAGCGCTTCTACGCGCGCCGGCCGCCGACGCCCGTGGCGGCCCCGCGTCTCGTCAGGCTGAACCGGGCGCTCGCCGCGGAGCTCGGCCTCGATCCGGACTGGCTTGCCGGCCCGGACGGCGTGGCGGCCCTTGCGGGAAACGCCGTCCCGGAGGGCGCCGATCCGATCGCGGCGGCCTATGCCGGACATCAGTTCGGCCAGTTCGTGCCGCAGCTCGGCGACGGCCGCGCGGTCCTCCTGGGCGAAGTGCTCGACCGGACTGGGCAGCGCCGCGATATCCAGCTGAAGGGCGCGGGCCCGACACCGTTCTCCCGGCGGGGCGACGGGCGGGCGGCGCTCGGTCCGGTGCTGCGCGAGTATCTCGTCAGCGAGGCCATCGCGGCGCTCGGCATCCCGACCACCCGGGCGCTCGCCGCCGTGACGACCGGCGAGCCGGTGGTGCGCGAGACGCTCCTGCCGGGCGCGGTCCTCACCCGCGTGGCCGCGAGTCACATCCGGGTCGGGACGTTCCAGTTCTTCGCGGTCCGGGGCGATGTCGAGGGCCTGCGGGCGCTCGCCGACCACGTCGTGGCCCGGCACTATCCCGAGGCCGCTTCGGCCGCGAACCCCTACCGCGCGCTGCTGGAGGGCGTCATCGCCGCCCAGGCCGAACTCGTCGCCCGCTGGCTGCATGTGGGCTTCGTCCACGGGGTCATGAACACCGACAACATGTCGATCGCCGGCGAGACGATCGATTACGGACCCTGCGCCTTCCTCGACGCCTACGATCCCGGGACCGTCTTCAGCTCCATCGACCGCAACGGCCGCTACGCCTACGGCCAGCAGCCGCGCATCGCGCTGTGGAACCTGACGCGGCTGGCCGAGACCCTGCTGCCGCTGCTCGCCGAGGACGAGGCGGGCTCGGTCGCCGAGGCCGAGGCGGCGCTGGCCTCCTATGCGGCGCGCTTCGAGACGGCCTATCACGGCGGCCTCGCCCGCAAGCTCGGCCTCGCCGAGACCCGGGACGGCGACGCCGCTTTGGCGGGCGATCTCCTCAAGCGCATGGCCGAGAATCGGGCCGACTTCACCTTGACGTTCCGCACGCTCTGCGCCGCCGCGGAGCGGCCGGAGGCCGACGCGGGCGTGCGCGACCTGTTCGTCGATCCAACGGCCTACGATGCCTGGGCGAAGGACTGGCGCGGGCGGCTCTCGCAGGAGGCCCGCGACCCGGCCGAGACCGCCGCCGCGATGCGCCGGGTCAATCCGGCCTTCATCCCGCGCAACCACCGGGTCGAGGCGATGATCGAGGCAGCCGTGGAACGGGGGGATTTCGCCCCGTTCGAGACGCTGCTGACCGTGCTGTCCCGCCCCTACGCGGATCAGCCGGATCAGGCCGCCTTCGCCATGGCGCCCGAGGACGGTGGCGTCGGCTACCGCACCTTCTGCGGCACCTGAGGCGGCGCGCCGGCGGTCACTGCCGCGGCCAGGTGAAGATCTCGCGCACCCCGCCCTCGTGCCGAAACCAATGGACGCGGGTGGCGGGGTTGAAACCGTGATCCCGGTACGACGTGGCGATCACGGAAACGAGAGTCTCCGCCGCCGACCGGTCGTGAATGTCGTAGGCTAGAAGTTTGGGAGCACCGCCAGGTTCGCGGGCGAGATCGCGGACCAGAATCGAATACGACATACTCCCCTCCTTTCGACGCAAACGATCTACTCAACATTATATCTCTAAGGCTAGGATTGTTCGCGTCAGGATCGCGTAAAGGTTAAACATCATTAACCGGAGTGGGTTGATTTGATACGGTCGAGGTCGGAGGCGCCGGGCGCGGAGGTCATCCCTGTCGTCGCGAGCCTCGCGAGGGGACCGAGAGCGGCGCGGGAGCGATGAGCGGCGCGTGCAAAGGCGGCGAAGCCATCCCCATGAAACGGAAGTCGAATCGCGTCGCGACCGTGGCCGCCGGCCTGTCGCCCGGGCTCAACGGGATCATCGCCCGCCCCAGCCGGACATCGCGCGCGGCAGGCCCCCGCCGAGACCGGACGACGCGAACGGGGGATCCGAAGGCCAAGGTGAGGCGGATCCTCGCGTGGTTCGTCGCACCGGCCCTGGCGCTGCTGGTCGCCCAATGTGGCCCGACGCCCGGCGCGCCGGCGGCCGGGATCGTCGTGGCCTCCAAGATCGACACGGAGGGCGGGGTGCTCGGCAACATCATCCTGCAGGCCCTGCAGGCCCGGGGCCTCCCGACGGTCGACAAGATCCAGCTCGGCGCCACCGCGATCGTGCGCCAGGCCCTGATCGAGGGTCAGATCGACATCTATCCGGAATACACCGGCAACGCGGCGTTCTTCTTCGGGAAGGCGGATCTCCCGGTCTGGAAGGATCCCGAGGCGGCCTATCGGACGGCCCGGGACCTGGATCGCGCGGCCAACGACCTCGTCTGGCTGACGCCCGCCTCGGCCAACAACACCTGGGCGATCGCGGTGCGCCAGGAGATCGCGCAGGCCGCGGGCCTGAAGACCCTGAGCGACTTCGGCCGCTACGTAGCGGGCGGCGGCGCGATCAAGCTCGCCGCCGCGTCGGAATTCGTGACCGCCCCGGGGGCCCTGCCGGCCTTCGGCAGGACCTACGGCTTCACCCTCAAGCCGGAGCAGCTCGTCATCCTGGCCGGCGGCGACACGGCCGCCACGATCGCCGCGGCGGCGCGGGGCACGTCCGGCACGAACGCCGCCATGGTGTTCGGCACCGATGGCGCCCTCGCGGTCGCGCGCCTCGTGACGATGGACGACGACAAGGGCGTTCAGCCGGTCTATCAGCCGGCGCCGGTGGTCCGCGGGGCGGTCCTCATGGCCCATCCCGAGATCGCAACGGTGCTGGATCCGATCTTCCGCAGACTCGACCTGGCGACGCTCCGGGATCTCAACGGCCGCGTCCAGATCGGCGGCGAACCCGCCTCCGCGGTCGCAGCGGACTTCCTCCGGCAGAACGGATTCGTGCGCTGACACGCGTCGACAAGCCGAAACTCTGCCGGCATGGGTTCTCGGCGGGTCGCGGGGACTCGTCGCGAGGCCGGCCACTTTTGCGCGGGCCCGCGCGCGCCGGCGCCGTCGGAGCTTGAGGATGGGGGGACATTCCGCGACGGGGCTGCTCCGCCCGGGGGTCGATCCGCTGGGCTCGGCCTTCGCGGCCCTGCTGGGACTGAGCCTGCTCGCCCTGCCGCTGATGACGACCCGGCCGAACCGGATCGCGGCCGGCACCGGGCTGACGGCCTGGTCCGCCCTCCCGTCGGATGCGGTGCTCCTCCTCGGAGGCGTCGTCGCCCTCGGCCTGCCGCTGCTGGCGCTCCGGGCGGCGCCGCCCCTGCGCCTCGCCGCCGCCGCCGCGATCCTCCTGCTCCTCGGCCTGTCGGCCGGCTGGGCGGCCGATCACCTGACCCTGCCGGGCGACCGGTACGGCCGGGTCTCGCCGGATGCAGGCTGGTGGCTCGCCTTCGCGACGGCGGCCCTCGCCGTCGGCGACGGGCTGGCGCGGCTGCGGCCGGGACCGATCCTGCGGATCGCCCTGCTGGCCCTGCTGGTCGCCGCGACGGGACTCGCCCTGCGGACCGGGTTCTGGAACAACCTTTCGGTGCTGCGGGAATATGCCAGCCGCTCCGACACGTTCGGCCGGGAGTTGCGGACCCATGCCGTTCTCGCCCTCACCTCGGTGGCGGCCGCCGCCGCTCTGGGGATCCCGGCGGCCATCCTGGCGCGCCCGGTTCCTGCGCTGCGGACGGGCCTGCTCGCGACCCTCAACGTCGTGCAGACCATCCCCTCCATGGCGCTGTTCGGGATGCTGATCGCGCCCCTGGCCTGGATCGGCCGGGCGGTCCCGGGCGCGGCCGCCCTCGGCATTGCGGGAATCGGCGCCGCGCCGGCCTTCGTGGCGCTGTTCGCCTACGCGCTCCTGCCCGTGGCCGCCGCGACTGTCGCGGGCCTCGATGCCGTGCCCTGGCCGGTGCGCGACGCCGCCCGGGGCGTCGGCATGACCGCGCGGCAGCGGCTGCTCCAGGTGGAGCTGCCCCTCGCCCTCCCGGCGATCCTGACCGGAATCCGGATCGTCCTCGTCCAGAACATCGGGCTTGCGGTGATCGCGGGGCTCGTGGGCGGCGGCGGCCTCGGCGTGTTCGTCTTCCAGGGCATCAGCCAGAATGCGGGCGACCTCGTCCTGCTCGGCGCGCTGCCGACCGTCGCCATGGCGACCGGCGCCGCGGTGCTGCTCGACGCGGTCGTCGATCTGAGCCGGGGCCGGGCGGCGGAGCGGGTTCCATGATCGACCTCGCCCAGGTGAGCCGCGTCTTCGAAGGACGCACGGTCGTGGCGGACGTGACCCTCCGGGTCGAGGCCGGGACGATCCTGACGGTGGTCGGCACCTCGGGATCGGGCAAGACCACCCTGCTGCGGATGATCAACCGCCTGATCGAGCCGAGCGCCGGCACGATCCGGATCGCAGGCCGCGACATCCGGGACGTGCCCCCGCATCTCCTGCGGCGCGGGATCGGCTACGCCATCCAGGGACACGGGCTGTTCCCCCACCGCACGGTCGCGGAGAACATCGCGGTGGTGCCGAAGCTGCTCGACTGGGACCGGAGGCGGATCGCCGCCCGGGTCGACGAACTCCTCAGCCTGTTCAACCTCGATCCGGCGGCCTACCGGGATCGCCTGCCGGCGGCGCTCTCCGGTGGCGAACAGCAGCGGATCGGCGTGGCCCGGGCGCTCGCCGCCGAGCCGCCGATCCTGCTCATGGACGAGCCCTTCGGCGCCCTCGATCCGATCATCCGCGGTCGGGCGCAGGAGGATCTGCGGACGATCCAGCAGCGCTACAACACCACGATCGTGCTCGTGACCCACGACATGGACGAGGCCCTGCACCTCGGCCACCGGATCGCCGTGATGGATGCCGGGCGCCTCGTGCAGGAGGCGCCGCCGGCAGACCTTCTCGGCGCACCCGCCACCGCCTTCGTCGGCACCCTCCTCGGCAGCGGCGACCGGGCCTTCCAGCTCATGGCCCTGCGCGTGGTGGACGATCTGGTGGAGCCCGGCCCGGCGCCGGGCCCGCCCCTCCCGGCCGGGACCTCGGTGCGGGCCGCCCTCGCGGAGAGCCTGTGGTCCCGGCGCCCGGCCCTGCCGGTCAGCCGCGACGGCGTCATCCTGGGACGGGTGACGCGGGCGGCCCTCGAGGCGCAGGGCGGCCGGCCGTGAGCCGGGCCCCGCCTCTCGCCTGGGCCGCGCTCCTCGCCCTCCTCGGCGTGTTCCTGGTCGCTCCGGGCCGATTCGCGCCCCTGTTTCAGCCGTTCGCCCCCGGCGACACGCCGCCGATCTACGCGCAGACGCCGCTGCTGACGCTCGCCGTCAATCACCTCCTGCTGGTCGCCGCCGCGACCCTGACGGCCGCCGCGATCGCCGTCGGCCTGGCGGTCGCGGCCACCCGGCCGGCCGGGCGCGACGTGCTGCCGTTCGCCCGGTCGGTGGCCCGGATCGGGCAGACCTTTCCTCCGGTGGCGGTCCTGGCCCTGGCGGTGCCGATCTTCGGGTTCGGCGCCGTCCCGACCCTGATCGCCCTGGTGCTCTACGGGCTCCTGCCGATCTTCGAGACCGCGCTCACCGGGCTCGACGGGCTCGATCCCGCGCTGATCGAGGCCGCGCGCGGCATGGGCATGACCGACCGGCAGCGGCTCCTCCGCGTCGAGCTGCCCCTGGCGCTGCCGATAATCCTGTCGGGGATCCGCCTCGCTGCCGTCATCGGCCTCGCGACGGCGACCATCGGCTCGACGGTGGCGGCCAGCACCCTCGGCGAAGTGATCATCTCCGGCCTCCTCACCGGCAACACCGCCTACGTGCTGCAGGGCGGCCTCGTGGTGTCGGCGCTGGCCCTCCTGATCGATGCCGGCTTCCGCCATGTCGAGCGCGGGGCGGCACGCCGGGCTGGATTTCGTTCCTAGACGCGACTAAAACGCCAGCGGGGCCGTACGCGCGGCCCTGGGGCGTGGAACCCCCTGTCTGATGGTTGGTGCCGACCAGAACGGCACCCGCATCCTTGGCCATACGGTCGGGGAGCCTGCGACGCATGTCCAGGCGTTCCGGCGCTAAAGGTCGTAGGGACCGTTCAGACACGGTTTTCCAACTCCCCGACTCGGGATGGTCGAAGGCTCGTTCGCGGGGGCGCACCGCGGATCAGAGCCCGCCGGGGGGATGGACCATGGGCTCCAGCGATCCCGAAACGCGCGGACGTCAGCTCGCCCGGCTGCGCGCGGCCTACGAGGGCCGTCCGGGGCGGCCGGACCGCGCCGGCAGTGGCGCGCGGCACTCGCGGGCGCTCTTGGGACGGATCCTCGTGGTGCTCGGCGGCCTGCCGGACGGGACCGGCTTGCCGGTGATCGGTCCGGGCGGGGACGGACGCGCCCGCTCGTAGCATCGGCCCGCCCACGCGCCGGAATCGCGCGGCATGACCGGCCCCAGACGCACGGCGGGCCAGGCGCATATGGACCGCCAGCCGGCCCGGCAGCGATGGCGACGCGCAGATCGAGCGACAAAAACTGTCAAACTCCAAACATATTGAATATTTAAACCCGCTATAACAATATTAACTCGACGCACACGATTCGTTCGGCCGTCGTCCAATTGCGCGATCGATGCCGACCGGTCTTGAAAGCGTCGGACTGGGAGGTCGCCATGACACGAAGGACCATCCACACAGCATTCGCCCCAGGACTCTCCGCTGTCGCGCTCGTCCTGATGCTGCCCGCTGCCATAACGGCCCGCGCCGAGGACATGCCGCGACAGGGCGATTTCAGGATAACTTACACATCGACAAATATCTCTGCGGCGAAACCTGTCACGATCGGCGACAACCGAACGGCTTCGGCAACGATCAACATGATGACCGCCGTCAACGAATCGGGCGGGCGGCTCCTGCACAACATGGCCGGACGCTGCACCTCCGCCCCGCTGATCGACACCGCCGCCAAGACCCTCGAGAATCACGGCTATTGCGACTACGTCGACGCCGACGGCGACCACGTCTTCGAGAAGTGGGACTATCCGGTCCAGCCCCTGGGCGCGGTCAACGAGGGCACGGGCGAGTGGATCGGCGGAACCGGCAAGTACGCCGGCATCTCCGGGACCATGAAGATCCGCTCCCGACGGCTGAACTCCCTCACGGACGGCGCCATCCAGGTGGTCGGCGAGAAGCTCGGCAGCTACAGCTTCACCAACGCGGTGGCCAGCGCGAAGCGGGACTGACAGGTTCGGGGCGACGGGACAGGCGGGCCGACTTGGCGGTAAGACGCCGTTCATGACGCCCGCCGACCGAGACCGGTTCGAAAAATGCCTCGCCCTCGCCGCCCAGGGCGCCACGATGGGCGAGCGCGCGGCCGCCCGGGCCGCCGCCGAGCGCATCGCCCGGGGCGCGGGCCTCACCTTCGCCGAGGCGGCCGAAGGGCTCCGGCGGACGGGACAGGAATCCGCCCACCGGGCGACCCGTCCGCCACCGCCCCGGCGGTCCTATCCCTGGGCGCAACCCAAGGCGCCGGTGACGCCCATCACGGTCGAGGAACTGCTCCACCAGAAGGCCGAGACGGAGGCGTGGCAGAAGCGGTCGGCGGCCGCCGCCGACCGCCGCCGGAAGCGGGAGCGCGCCGACCAGGACGCCTACGTGGCGGAGCAGCGCGCCCGGCAGGCGGAGCGCGACCGGGACTGGGCCCGCACCCGCACGGATCCTCCGGCCGCGCCGGGGACGAGGCCTGAAGCGTCGCTCGGCCGGCGGAGAGCCGTCTCAGCGGCGGGGCTGCGGACGCGCGCCCGGTGCGCCCGCGCCCGGCGATGGCGCGGGGCGATCCGCGGCGTGGCCTGCGGCGGCGCTGCGGCGGCCGGGGGACCGGGCGCGACGCCGTCATGGGCCGCGACGATCCGGCGGGCCTCCTCGACGCTCATGTCGCAGGCGCTCGTCATGCCCTGCAGGGCGCCCAGGGCGCGGTTGTATTCGGGAAGGTTGGTGCATCCGGGAACGCCCCACGCCCAGGCGGGAGCCGGCACTATCCCCACCGCCGCCAGCACGAGGGCGACAAGACCGTTCCTGATCGACACGGATGCTCCTCCGCTCCCCGAGACCTGGATTCCGGCCCCCGGCGGGGAAACGCGGTCACACTGGTGGCGGGTTCACCGCCGCCGGGTCAGGCCCCGCCGCACATGTGCTGGGAGTCGGGCAGAGTCCAGGAATCCAGCGTGCGCAGGTTGGTCGTCGTATACATCTTGCCGCGATCGTCGCCCTTGGGGCAGCCGGTCGGCAGGGCGACGAGGCAGGTCATCACCCGATCGCCAACCCGCGACCGCGCGATCGCGTCGATATAGGCGTAGGAGACGCCGTAGACGCCGTTCTTGAGATCGACGCTCGTCCCCTCGTCGATCCCGTCGCCCTTCGGCTTCACGAGCTTGTCGCTGAACCGCGTCCCGATCCGCGAGATCGTGGTCGCCACGCAGGTGCCGACCCGTGTCGGCATCTGCGCCGCGGCGGTGCCGGGGGCGAGCCCGAGACCGACGACGAGCGCGCCCGCCAGAACCGCACCGGCCCGGCCCCCCATCAGGCGGCTTCGAGCAGGAAATTGGCCCGCCGGAACATCAGCTCGCGCCGGTAGAGGTAGACGCCGCCCCGCCGCATCGCCGCATGCGCCGCGTCCGCATCGAACCCGTACGGCTTGTCCCGCGCGGTATCGATGCAGCCGACATACATCCAGCGCACACCGTCGATGATCGCCGGGATCGGCTGGTCTTGTCGGACGGCGCAGAACTGCTCACCGTCCGTGGCCGCCACGAAAATGTAGAAGGTCTTCCGCGCGCACATCCGAACCTCCAGAGGTCTCGGGGGTGTAACCGCAAGGCAACGGTCAAGGGATAAACTGATTCCGCTGCAATAGTCAAGCTTCTGCCACATTTTCGTCACGCCCGAGACAGAACCGGCGCAGCCTCACACCCGCCACCCTTCGAAGATCGGCCGCGCCCGAGAGCCCGCCCCGTCCGGCGCGCCTCCCATCGCGAACGAGGCATGACCCGGCAAGGTCCGGCGCCGGCCTGGATCCATCGACGGCTCGGCCCCGTCGGACCGTCGCATCGGCCGCGCTCCTTCGCCCGGCTTCAGGCAGCCGCACATTCCCTGCGCCCGACGGTGGACCACCCCGGCGCGAAGGCCGGACACCTCAGACAACAGCGCAGACCGATAAGCCTTCGGATCCGGCTCTCTAAGATCTCAATAAAATTTTGTATGCATAACAAGAGGTTTACCGGACATGCGAACAAGTATTGACAGGCCATAATGTACGAGTAGTCATAAGGACCGAGCGAGGTTGCCGGGACCAGAGATGCGATCGATCGCGTTGCCGAAAGACCAAGACCATCTCGAATCGACGATCAGCGAGGTCGCGGTGCGCGTCGTCACGGCCTACCTGTCGAACAACGCAATTCCTCACACCAGCCTGCCGCCGCTTCTGGCCACCGTGCACGGCGCCCTGTTCGCACTGACAGACCGGCCGAAGGCCGCCGAGATCCCCTATGAGCAGCCGACCCCCGCGCAGATCCATCGGTCGGTCCGCCCGGACGGCATCGTCAGCTTCATCGATGGCCGATCTTACAAGACCTTGAAGCGGCATCTCACGGCGCATGGGCTGACGCCGGCCTCGTATCGCGCGCGCTACGGGCTGCCGGAGGACTACCCGATGACCGCGCCCGGCTATGCCGAGCGACGTTCGGAAATCGCCAAGGCGATCCGGCTCGGCCGCAACGCGGCCTGACCGGCGCGATCCCCGGCGCCTTTCCCGGCTGCCGCGCGGCACCCCGACCGCGCCCGCGCACGATGGCCGGGCGGGCTCCCGCCGGGAGCCTCACCGGGCTCGGCGGACCAGCCTCGCGCTCGCTTGTGAACCGATCGTCCGCGTGGACGTAGATACCCTGGACCTATGACGCGCGCCGGCGATGCTGGAACCGTCCGCTGGGACGGCGCGATCAGGCGAGGGGAATGCGGGCATGAAGGGTCTGTCGGGCTGCGTCGTCATCCTGTCCCTGCTCGGCGGGGGAGCGGCCTCCGCACAGACCGTCCTGGCGCCATCCGGCGACTCGGCCGTGACGCAGCCCGGTGGGACGGCCGGTCGCTCCGCACGACGCAACATCCGGGAGGCCTACCGCAACGGCGACGTGATCGGCCATCGGCCCGGCCCGGTCGCTCCCGTATCGCAGCGCGATCGATCTCGGCACACGCAACCGCGCTTCTAGCCGGCGGCTGCGGACCCTATCAGCGCGGCGCGCGCCCAGGCCGGCTTCGCTCCGTCGGCGAAACGAGCGGGAGGCAGGGACGTCCGCGGCAGCCGGCCGGCCTGCGCGGCGCCGGATCTCGTGTGACCCGCGACAGCAGCGCATCGTGCGTTTGTGAGCGCCACCACGTTTCCCGGTTCGAGGCGCGCAGCTATGGCGGTGCGGCACCGGTTGCGCGCACGCTCCGGTCGGGAGAGGACAAACGCCCGTGATGGACGCCCGCCTGCAGGCCGCGACGCCCTCCCATAGCGCCGCGCCCGCGGCCGGATCGGTGGCGGTCGTCACGCGGCGGCTCGATTCCCTCCCGATCACGCGGCTCCACGTGGCGGCGCTCGCTGTCTGCACGCTGGGCCTGTTCACCGACATCGCCGAGGTCGCCTTGAGCAACGCCTTGGCGGCCATCTTCCTCGCACCGCCCCACAACATGCCACGGGGCAGCCTCTCGCTGCTCCTCGCCTCCGTCTTCGCCGGTGGGGCGGTGGGCGCCCCCTTCTTCGGGATCCTGGGTGATCGCTTCGGCCGCAGGCGCGCCCTTCAGGCCTCCCTGGCGCTGATGGCCGCCGGATCTCTGGCGGCCGCCGCGAGCCAGGGGCTCACGGCGCTGACGCTCGCCCGCACGGTCTCGGGTTTCGCGATCGGCGGGTTTCCGCCCCTCGTCGCGACCTACCTCGCCGAGGTGACGCCGGCGCGCCACCGCGGCGCGACACTGATGGTCTGTGCCGGGATCGGGCTCCTCGGCGGCTTGGCCGTCCTCCTCCTGGTGCAGGCGCTCGCACCGGGGGCTCCCCTCGGCGTCGAACCGTGGCGCTGGGCCCTGATCCTCGGGGGCGCCCTGGCGGCCCTGGGCAGCATCCTGTTCGCGGGGCTGCCGGAATCGCCGCGATGGCTGGCCTCGGTCGGGCGACCCGTCGAGGCCGACGGGGCCTGCCGCCGGTTCGAGCGCGCGGCCGGCCGGGCGCCGGTCGTCGGAGCAGCCGACCTCGCCCCAGCGCCGGCGATACACGGGCCGGCGATACACGGGCCGGCGGGCTTTCGCGCCCTGTTCACCGGGACGCGCCAGACGCGCCAGACGGCCCTGTTCGTGGGCCTCTTCACGCTCGCCCCCCTGGCGACGATCGCCTTCCCGCTGCTCAGCGCCGTCGTGATGGTGGAGAAGGGCTTCCGGGTCGATCAATCCCTCGCCTTCGCCGCGCTGTCGATGCTCGGCCCGCCGCTGGGCACCCTCCTGACCGCGCTGGTGATCGACCGGCTCGAGCGGCGCGCCTGCCTGACGGCCCTGGCGGCCGCGATGGCGGCCCTGGGCACGGCCTTCGCGGCGAGCGGCACGTTCCTGACGCTGGTTCTCGTCGGCATCGCCTTCAACACCGCCGCGGCGACCTACGGCAGCGTCCTCGCCGTCTACGCCACGGAACTCCTCCCGACGCCGCTGCGGGCCTCGGCCATGACCTGCGCCTGGGCCGGCGGCCGGGTCGCCGCCGCCCTGGCGCCGCTCATCCTCCTGCCGGTCCTTTCGGCCTACGGACCGCACGCGATGTTCGCGGTGATCACGATCGTCCTCGGGGCCAGCGCCGCGCTGCTGCTTGCCGGACCGCGCGGCCTGTCCGGCCGGGCCGTTGCATAGGCCGCGCGGGGACGCCCCGCATCGTCAGGCCCGATCGGCGTCGGTTGCCAATCCGGCAAGATTCACACGATAGAGTTGCACAGGCGCTGGGACAGCGCCGCCGGGCCGGACGGGAGTGTCACACGTGTTGAGCCCGGTGCTCGTCCCAAGCCTCGTCGAGACGACCAATCACGTCGAGCCCAAGCAGGCCTTCGAATTCTGGCGCTGCACGGCCCTGGCCGCTTTCGGCGACATCGGCCGGCGGCATCCCCGGGAGCGCTTCGCGGCCAAACGCCTGACCGTGGCGTCGGCCGGCTGGTCGCTGACCCATACGGTCAGCAGCCCGGTGGAGCTGGAGTTCCGGTCCCGGCACGTCGACCGGAACGCCCGCGCGATGGTGGTGATCGGCCTCGGGCTCGACGGCATCGGCTATCACGAGCAGCACGGCCGCGGCGCCCAACTGAACCCCGGTGATATCAGCTTCCTGTCGCGGAACCGGCCCTTCGTGGCCGGCACCCAGAGCGCCTACGGCGAGATCCGGCTCGCCGTGCCGCGCGAGGTCTTCGAAGCCTGGGTCGGCGATGCGGACGCCTTCGCGGGCCGCAGCCTCAACCCGCACCCGGCCGGGGTGGCGTTCCGGACGCGCCTGTGCACCGTGGCCGCCTCCATCGCCTGGATGTCCGAGGGCGAGGCACAGACTGCGATCGAGGGCGTGCTGCACCTTCTCGGCCACCTCGTCGACGGCACGGCCCGGCGCACGAAGCCCGCGGAGGTTTCGCAGGCGGCGGTGGTCTCGCTCGCCCGCGCCCATATCGCGCGCCGGATGCACGATCCCGACCTGAACCCACAGGACATCCAGAGGGCGCTGGGCCTGTCCCGGACGAGCCTGTACCGCGCCTTCGCGGAGACCGGCGGCATCGCGACGGCGATCCGCGACGCGCGCCTCGACCTCGCGCGCCGACGGCTGGAAGCTGCCCGCGACGACAAGGTGCGGATCGCCTCGATCGCCTATGCGTGCGGGTTCACCGACGTGCCGACCTTCAACCGCGGGTTCCGCAAGCGCTTCGGCCTGGCTCCGGGCGACATCCGGCCCGCGCGGCCTCAGGCGAACCGCGTCAGCCCGCGGCAGCCAGATCCGCCGCGCCCCTGACCTGGGCGGGGAAATCGAACACCGCGTCCGCATGGGCGATCGTCGCCGGGCGATGGGCCACGATGACCCGCGTCATGCGCAGGTCCCGCAGAGCCTCGGCGATCACCGCCTCGGTGGCCTCGTCGAGATGGCTCGTAGCCTCGTCGAGGAACAGGATCTCGGGCCGCCGGTAGAGGGCGCGCGCCAGCACGATGCGCTGCTTCTGGCCCCCCGACAGGGTCGAGCCCATGTCGCCGACGAGGCTCTCGAAGCCCATCGGCATGCGGCGGATATCGTCCAGGATCGCGGCCCGGGCCGCACATTCGGCGATCCAGCCGGCATCCGGATGCTCGTCGAAGGCGGCGATGTTCTCGGCGATGGAGCCCGCGAACAGGCCGTCGTTCTGCATCACGCCGGCGATCCGGCGGCGGTAGGATCCGGCGGCGGTGCGGATGTCCTGGCCGTCGGCGGCGACGATCCCCTCGGTCGGGGGCGTCAGCCCCATCATCACCTTCATGAGCGAGGTCTTGCCGCATCCCGAGGGACCGGTGATCGCGAAGCAGGCGCCGGCCCGGACCGACAGCGAGACCCCGCGGAAGATCCAGGGCTCGTCCGCGCCGTAGCGCAGCGCCAGGCCTACGCCGGCGAGCGCCCCGGCCTTCAGGGCGACGACCGGCGCCGCGGGCGGCGCGGCGGCAGCGAGATCCTGCTCCTCGGGCTCGCACAGAACGATGTCGGCGAGCCGGTCGGTCTGCACGTCGAGCATGCGCAGCTTGAACCACGCGTCGATCAGGCTGCCGATCCGCGTGGCGAACTGGTCGCGATAGGCCAGGAACGCCACCAGCATGCCGAGCGACAGCGACCCGCCGATCACGGCGCGGGCGCCCAGCACCAGCAGGATCAGGCGGTCGAGGCCGAACAGGAACTCGTTCGCACGGCCGAACACGAGGTCGAGGCGCTGCAGCCGCAGCCGGGCGTTCAGGGCCGTGACGAAGTGGTTCATCCAGGCGCCGCCGCGCCGCTCGCGCAGGTCGAGGAGCTTGACGCTCGCCATGCCGCGGACCGTCTCGATGAAGTGCGTCTGCTGGCGGGCCTCGGCCACGAGGGCCTCCTCGCTGCCCTCGCGATAGGCGCCGTAGGCGAAGACCCGGAGGATCGCGTTGAGCGCCGTCGAGGCCAGAACCACCGCGACCAGCCAGCCGCCATAGACCATCAGCATGGCCAGCATCCCGACCGCCATGAGGCCGTCGAGGACGGCCTGGACGAGGTCGGTCGTCAGGCCCTTCTGGATGGTGGCCAGGGAGCCGAACCGGGAGATCACGTCGCCGACATGGCGCTTCTCGAAATAGTCGAGGGGCAGCCGCGACAGGTGGTCGAACAGGCCGGCCGACCATTGGTAGTTCAGCCGGGTCCCGGCCAGCATGATCGCCCAGGTCCGGGCGATGCTGAGGCCGAGCTGGAGCAGCAGCAGCAATCCGAGGCCGATCGCCACCACGAGGAGCAGGTCGTGGTCGGCATTCACGATCACCTCGTCGATCACGACCTGCGAGGCGATGGGCATCAGCAGGGCGACGAGTTCGATCCCCAGGGAGAGGGCCAGCACCTGGGCCAGGGCGGCGCGGATGCCGGACATGTTGCGGAACAGGTCGCGCAGCCGCAGGCCCGGGTTGGCCCGCTCGCGCTTGAAGCCCGGGTTCGGCACCGCCTCCAGGGCGACACCGGTGAATTCCCGCGAGGCTTCCGCGAGGCTGATCCGGCGCCGGCCGCGGCCCGGATCGTTGATAACGAGGCCGCCGCGCTCGACCCGGGTCAGCACCACGAAGTGGTTGAGGCCCCAGTGCAGGATGCAGGGGAGCCGGAGCCGGGGCAGATCCGTGAGCTCGACCCGCAGGGCGCGGGCGGTCAGGCCCTGGGCGCCGCAGAGGTCGATCAGGTTGCGCAGGGTCATGCCCTTGAGCGACAGGGGATGGCGCCGCCGCAGCGTGGCGAGGTCGAGCTGGCGGCCGTGATAGGCCAGGACCATGGCGAGGCAGGCCATGCCGCATTCGGCGGCCTCGGCCTGCAGGACGACCGGCACCCGGCGGCGAAGCCCGAAGTCCAGCCGGGCGGCACGGGATGGCGCCGTCACGGGGCCGCCTTCCGGACCGGCAGGGCGTCGAGGCCGCCGCGCGTGACGAGGGCGAGGCTTTCCCGGACATGCGCGACGGGATCGAGCAGCCAGCGGTAGAGCGACCGCTTCTCCAGGGCGATATCGGCCTCGACCCGCATGCCCGCCTCGAGGCTGCGCCGCTCGCCATAGGCCAGCACGGTGTCGGAATCGGGCCGGACGACGATGCGGTACAGGTCGGTCCCCTCCCCCCGGGCGGAGGCGCGCCGCGCGAAATCCGGGGCGTCGTCGCTGCCCAGCGGCGCCCGCGTGACCTCGGTGACGACGCCGCGATGCAAGCCGAAGCGCTGGAACGGGAAGGCGGCGTAGCGCAGCATCACCGGCGCGCCGGCCTCGGCGAAGCCGATGGCCGACGAATCGACGAACAGGTTGGCCTGGAGGCGCCCCGCGCTCGGCAGCAGGGTCAGGAGCGTCGCCCCGGCCGCCACGGTCTGGCCGACCTGGGCGCGGATCGACGTCAGGGTCCCGGCTTCCGGTGCCCGGACCTCGATGGCGCGGCGCGCCTCGCTCTCGGCCTTCTGCTGCGCCAGCTGGGCGGCGGTCCGGTCGAGGTCGGCGAGGTCGCGGGCCAGCCGGTCGTCGTAGGCGGCGAGCTGGGATTTCGTGTCGGCGAGCTTGCCGTCGACCTGGAGGCGGCTCTGCTGGAACTGCGCGAGCTGCGCGCTCGCCTGCATGTAGAGGTAGTTCTGGCTCTGGAGATCGGCGGCGCGGGCGAAGCCGCGCGCCACGGCGTCGGCGAGCTCCTCGACCCGCGACCGGAGCGGCGGCACCAGCTTCTCCTGCAGGTCGATCTGCTTGGCGAGCTGGGCGGATTGCTCGCTCAGATTTGCCACCTGCTCCCGGAGGGCCTGGCGCTCCGTCCAAGCCAGATCGGCCCGGGCGGCCCGCTGCCGCTCCACGCTCTGCCGCTGGCGCTCCAGCTCGGCGATCACCCGTTCCTGCGTAGGCCCGCTCGCCGACACGGCGTCGAGGTCGATCGTGTACAGGAGCTGCCCGCGGGCGACCTTGTCGCCCTCGCGCACCCCCGTCGAGCCGACGCGGCCGGCGACCGGGCTGGCGAGACTGATCAGACCGATATCGGGCGCGAGCAGGCCGACGGCGTGGATGCGGCGGGTATAGGTGCCCTGCCAGGCATAGAGGCCGACGGCCGCCACCATGGCCACGCAGGACAGGGCCACGATGCGGATCGGCAAGGGCTGGATGATCTGCGCCTCGCCCAGCCACGCATTGCGTCGTGCCTCTATAACTTCCAGTCGAAAGAGCGGACTTGGCACCCGGCTAAAGCAACCTTCCCAGAACGAGACCACATCTTCGAGGATAGCACCCCTCGGCGTCATCCGGCTTGTTCGGTCGCATCGTACGAGTGCTGTGTCAACACTGCACGGGAATGCGAATTTTGTATTCCCGATTCCGCGTCAGATCGTCGCAGTTTTCTGTAAAACTTCAACGATATCAACTGCTTGAATAAAATGAGGGTCCGGTTTGTTTTGCGCCGCAAAACAAGGTCAATTTTTGCGCGCTCTCGTGCTGCAGCGCAAAGATCGCGTCTTCGCGATGCTGTCGAGAGGCACGGGGCCCCAGCGAAGACGGCGCTCGATGCGAAAGCGCCTGGAGCGCGCCCTGGGAAAGGCAAGCCCGGTCAGTTTTTGCGCATTCGCCGAATTCGAGAGAACTCGACACGTATCGGCAGCCAGATACCGATTGACACGAAGCACATCTCTGTAATCCTAAAGGCAGGTGCCGACGTCCAAGGCGCCTCGACGCTGCGATCAGACAATAGATCGAGCAGAATAAACTTCTTCTTGAATCTCAATCAGGAGAACGATCATGCAGGACAGCATCGATACCGTCCGCGAGCTGAGCGCCACCGAGCTTGACCAGGTGGGCGGCGGCCTCGGGGTCGGCCTCACCGTCGGCCTGGGGGTCGACGCAAGCCAGGAACTCGGTGCGGTCTCGGGGGTCGTCGGCCAAGCGGGCAGCCTCGTGAGCGGCTTGGTGGGCAGCGTGCTCGGCGCGGTTGGCGGCCTCGTAGGCGGCGTGACCGGCGCCCTTCGCTGACGGAGGAGAATCGGGAGGGCGGCCGCGAGGCCGCCCTCCTCAGGCGCCCGAGGGCGATGAAGCCGGAACCGACTGGCCCGCATGGACAGCACGCCCGAGACCATCACGTACGCCACCAGCGGCAGTTCCGGACATCTCTCCGGCCGTCCTGAACTGACCTGCTGCGCGCCGGGCGACCGCGGTCTCCCGGAGATCACCTTCATCGATTTCCGCTTCGCCACCGGGGGCTGGAGCACGCATGCGGTCTCCGGTCTCGAAGTCGCAGCCAGCACGCAGCCCGCGGGGGCGCATCACGAGGTCGATTACGAGATCGCGGCGCGGCTGAGCGACCGCGAGGGCCTGCTGGTCCGGCGCCCCGGTCTGCACGGCACGACCCGGTGGGTCGGCCCGTATACCGGCCGGGTCCTGTCCTTCTCGGCGGCGGCCGTCGAGCGCCTCGCGGAAGCGCCCATCGGAAAGATCGCGTTTGCGACCGACGGGCGCGACCTCCGCGCCTGCCGGAGCACCTGTCACATCCTCAGCGCGCTGAGCTGCGCGCATCGGGACGATCCTTCGCCCGACCCGCTTTTGATCGAGAGCCTCCATCTGGCGGTCCTGCGCTCGGTCATCGCGGTCCGCACGGCGGGCCGGTCGGCCGGACCCGATCTGTCGGCGTCGCAGGCCGGGCGCGCCTGCGCGTATATCCGGGAGCACCTGGACCGGGAGATCACCGTGTCGGCCCTGGCCGGGATCGTCGGGCTCAGCGAGGGCTACTTCATCCGGGCCTTCCGCCAGAGCACCGGGGTGACGCCGTACCAGTACATCATGCGCGAGCGCGTCGGCCGGGCCGAGGCCCTGATCCGCTCCGGCGCGGGGTCCATGGCGGAGGTCGCCGCGCGGTCGGGCTTCACGAGCGCCGGCGCCATGAGCCGGACGTTCCGGAAGCTGGTCGGGCGCTCGCCGACCGGGCGCACGGCCGGCCGGCGCGCATGAGCGCCTAGCCGGCGGCCCGCCCCGTCGCCCCGCGAAACAGGTCCTCCATCTCGCGCCGGACGCGGATCGCCTCCTGGTCGGCCTCGTACGCGACGTCGCTCCAGCGCACGGCCCGGCCGGCGGGCACGTCGGTCTTGAGGACCATGTTGTGGGCGAGCCCGATCGGCAGGGCGTCCTGCGCCAGGGACTCCGCCGCCGGCATCAGCTTGCCGTAGACGGTGAACCCGCCCTCCCCGTCGAGCCGCTCGCCCGCCCGCAGGGCGCGCTTGGCGGTGGCGGCGACGTCGCCGCGCCAGTCGCCGGTGGCACCCGTGGCCTCGCCGCGGACCGCGATGGAGGCCACCGAGATCCCGAGCTCCAGCCCGATCAGGTGATAGGGCTTGTAGGTGGCGGCGAACCGGCCGCTGGCGTCGGTCTTGAGGCCGTACTGGGCGAAGCAGTCGCGCACGTAGGGGCTCGGCGCCTCGAACACCGCGTAGACGCCCCAGCGCAGGTCCCGGAACACCGGCCGCCCGTCCCGCTCGACGGACGAGACCACCTCGACGGTGCCGCGCTCGGTGAGGAGGCCGCCATCCGCCACGGGCTTCAGGATGCTCGGCAGGTCGTCGACGCCGCAGGGCGGGAAGGCGAGGCCGTCGCGCGGGGGGGTGAGCCCGCAGGCATTGGCCACCGCGGCCATCTCCAGGGCCGACTTGGTGCCGTCGAGGAAGGAGTTGAACATCTGCGGGTTGAAGTCGCCGCCCGCGACCTGGCTCTCGCTGAAGCCGTAATGGCCCCAGACCGTGTCGGGCGTGGAGGCGTGGTAGACCGGCAGGTACTTGGTGCCCTTGCCGGCGCAGATCACCTCCAGCCCGATCGTGCGCGCCCAGTCGACCAGCTCGGCGATCAGCGCCGGCTGGTCGCCCGAGGCCATGGAGTAGATCACCCCGGCCTCGGCCGCCTTGCGCGCCAGCAGCGGCCCGGCCAGCACGTCGGCCTCGACGTTGACCATCACGATGTGCTTGGCCGCCGCGAAGGCCCGCAGCGCGTGGTGGATTCCGGCGGCCGGGCTGCCGGTGGCGTCGATGACGATGTCCACGAACGGGCTCGCGATCATCGCGTCGGCATCCTCGGTGACGAGGGTCGTGCCGGCCCGGGCAGCCTCCTCCAGCCCGCGCGCCGCGAACCGGGCCTCCTCCCAGCCGACCCGCCGCAGCGACGCGCGCGCCCGGTCGGGCGACAGATCGGCCACGGCGATCAGGTGGATCCCGGGCGTGCGTGGCGCCTGCGAGAGGTACATCGCGCCGAACTTGCCGGCCCCGATCAGGCCGACCCGGACGGGCCGGCCCTCGTCGGCGCGCCGCTGCAGCTTGGCGAAGAGGGACATGGGGCGTTCTCCCTGGGGGCGCACGGTCGGGCTCGGGTCCCGCCGCGTTTGCCGCGTTGTTTGGACCTGCACCTAGCGCGGTTCCCGATCCCGTTGAGACCCGCCGCATGACAAGACTGGCACAACCGTTTCGACCGGGGGGACGCGCGCCGGACCCTGCACCGCCATTGGCTCCGGGTTCCGGGCTCGCCTCACGCGCCCCGGACCGATGGCGTGAGGCGCCCGCCTGTCGCCGAAGCGATCCGGCCGACGACGATCACCGCGCCCATGTCTTTCCGCGCCAACATCTTTCCGCGTCAGGCCGGAACCGCCCGGCTCTCCACCTCCACGTCGAGCAGCCAGCGGCGGAAAGCCCGGATCTTCTCCAAGGCCCCGTCGCGCTCGCGGTAGCAGATGAAGTGCAGGTCCCGGGACAGGCTCTCGAACCGCCCGGCGCCGAGGCGCACCAACTGCCCGGCGGCGAGTTCGTCCCGGGCGAACCGCAGGGTCTCCAGCGCCACGCCGAGCCCCTGGACGGCCGCCGAGATCACCAGCGAACCCCGGTCGAAGGCCGCGCCCGACGCGCCGGTCGGGACGGGCAGGCCGTTATGGGCGAACCAGTCCGGCCAGCGGATGGGGCTGAAGGACGAGTCCAGCCGGGTGAAGGCCCCGGCCCACCCCGCGGCCCGGGCAACCTCCGGCGTGCACAGGGCGGCGATCTCCTCCGGCCCAAGGGACTCGACGGTCAGTCCGGGCCCGCGCGGCGGCCGGCCGTAGGCGATCAGGATGTCGATCTCCTCGTGCCGGGCGAGATCCAACGGGTCGGCGCTGGTGGAGAGGCGGATGGCGATGCCGGGATGCGTCTCCACGAAGGCGGGGAGCCGGGGCCCCAGCCACTTCGCCGCGAAGCTCGGCGTGCAGTGGACGGCCAGCGACGAGGGCGGCGGCGGGCTCAGCTCGGCACAGACCGCCTCGATGGCGTCGAAGGCGCTGGAGAGCCCCGCGAGCAGGCGCTGGCCGTCGGCGGTGAGCGTCGCCTGACGATTCGCCCGCCGGAACAGGGCCCGTCCGAACCAGCGCTCCAGGGCGCGGATCTGGTGACTCACCGCCGAGGGCGTGAGGTGCAGCTCCTCGCTCGCCCGCGCGAAGCTGCCGAGGCGCGCGGCCGCCTCGAAGGCCCGTAGGGCGGGGAAGCTCGGGATCCGGCGCATGGGACAATCCATGAATTGAATTCACGAAAAGCGTGAAAAATCGTCGTTTGTCAACGATTGGACGCAGCACGATAGTGCCGGCCGCGCCGCGCAGACGGTGGCGAAACGATAAAGTCTAGGGAGACACCGGAATGGCACAGGGGGTCATGACCCTCGTCGAGCCCAGTATCGACGAGACGACGCGGGTCTACCGCAAGGTTACGTGGCGCCTCGTGCCGTTCCTGTTCGCCTGCTACGTCGCGGCCTATCTCGACCGCGTCAATGTCGGTTTCGCCAAGCTGCAGATGCTGAGCGACCTGCAGTTCAGCGAGACCGTCTACGGCCTCGGCGCCGGGATCTTCTTTCTCGGCTACTTCCTGTTCGAGGTGCCGAGCAACATGATCCTCCACAAGGTCGGCGCCCGGATTTGGATCGCCCGGGTCATGCTGAGCTGGGCCGTCATCTCGGCGGCCATGATGTTCGTGACCTCGCCGACCTGGTTCTACGTCCTGCGCTTCCTGCTGGGCCTCGCCGAGGCGGGCCTGTTCCCGGGCGTGATCCTGTACCTGACCTACTGGTACCCGTCCGAGCGCCGCGGCGGCATCATCGCCCTGTTCATGACCGGCATCCCGATCGCCGGCCTGATCGGCGGACCGGTCTCCGGCTGGATCATGAACGCGTTTGCCGGCACGGGCGGCCTCGCGGGCTGGCAGTGGCTGTTCCTGATCGAGGCGCTTCCGTCCGTCGTGCTGGGCTTCTGCGTCCTCGCCTATCTCGACGACGGCATCCAGAAGGCCAAGTGGCTGAGCGCCGACGAGAAGGCGCTGCTCGCCCACAATGTCGCCGCCGACGGCGCCTCCGTGACCGCGCACCGGTTCCGGGACGGCTTCACCAGCGGCTGGGTCTGGCTGCTCTGCGGGATCTACTTCTTCTTCATCATGGGCCTCTACGGCGTCGGCTTCTGGCTGCCGACCCTGATCAAGGGCGCGGGCGTCTCCGACCCGCTGCAGATCGGCCTCCTGACCATGCTGCCCTACGGCGCCGCCGCCGTGGCGATGATCACGGTCGGGCGCCTGTCCGACGCGGCCCGGGAGCGGCGCTGGCACATCACGGTGCCGGGCCTCGTCGGGGTGGCGGGCTGGCTGGTCAGCATCCGGTTCAGCACGGATCTCGTGATCGCCGAGGCGGCGCTCACCGTGGCGACGATCGGCGTGCTGGTGACGCTCGCCCAGTTCTGGTGCCTGCCGACCGCCATCCTGGCGGGGGCGGCCGCCGCCACCGGCATCGCGGTGATCAACTCGGTCGGCAACCTCGCGGGCTTCGTGAGCCCCTACCTGATCGGCTGGATCATCGACACCACCAAGTCCACGAGCCTCGGCGTCTACACCCTCGCCGCGTGCCTCGCCCTGGGCAGCCTCCTGGCGCTGACGGTGCCCAAGCGCCTCGTCAACCGCTGACGCCCTCCCCTCACCCGACGAAAGGATACGCCATGCTCGACGATCATTCCCACGACGCGCCCGTCGCCCTCGACCTGCCCGACGACGATGCCGGCCGCAAGCGGACCTCGATCTACCAGCCGGAGCAGGCCGGCCTGATCTTCCCGGAGATTCCGGAATTCGCCAACCACGCCGAGGCGCGCGACTACCGCAAGAAGCACCTCGTGGCCGCCTGCCGCGCCTTCGCGATGCACGGCTTCGACTACGGCTTCGCCGGGCACCTGACGATCCGCGACCCGGAGCGTCCGGAGCTCTACTGGACCAACCCGATGTGCGTGCACTTCTCGCAGGTGCGGATGTCGAACCTGATCCTGGCCGACCACAAGGGCCGGGTGGTCGAGGGGCGCCACGCCATCAACCGGGCGGGCTTCGTCCTCCACGCCGCCGTGCACGACGAGTACCCCGAGGTCATGGCGATGTGCCACGCGCACACCACCTACGGCACCGCGTGGTGCGCCACCGGTCGGCCCCTCGACATGATCAGCCAGGACGCGGCGGCCTTCTACAACAGCCACGCGGTGATCGGCGCCTCGGCCGGCGCCGTGGCGGTGGAGAAGGAGAGCGGCCTCTCGGTCGCCCAGCAGATCGGCCGCAACCGCGGCGTGCTGCACCAGAACCACGGCCTGCTGACCTGCTCGCACCACAGCATCGACGACGCGGCCTTCTGGTTCATCGCCCTGGAGCGGGCCTGCAAGCAGCAGCTCCTCGTCGAGGCCTCCGGCATCAAGCCGCAGCTCCTCTCGGAGAAGACCGCCCGCTACAGCCGCGAGCATGTCGGCAGCGACTATATCGGCTGGCTGCACTTCCAGACGCTGTACAACCACATCGCCGAGACCCAGCCCGACATGTTCGCCTGAGGCCCGACGGGCGCCGCCCCCGCGCGGACGGCGCCGCGACGCGCATCGGGGCCGGCCGCGAGGCCGGCCCTGCCGCTATGGGCCGGTATGGGCCGGCGCCCGGACGGCGCCGTCCGGATGGAGCGGGGAGCCGGTCCGTCCTGCCCATCAGCGGTACAAGATTGATTCATCCGTCGGCGGCCGCCACCCTGCACAGGTCATGTGAGGGCCGCGACCATGCGCAAGCGACACGCCGACGAGGGCGCCCTGCGGTCGATCTTCGCGGAGGCGCTGGCAGCCCTGGCGCTGCCGCCCGATGCCGGAGACCGGCTGACGGTCACCGGCACGGAGAGCCTGCCGTCCTGCTTCCCCGTCACGGAGCTGGCGACGGCGGCGATCGGTGCCGCCGGCCTCGCCGTCTCCGAACTTCTGGGCCTGTTCGGAGATGCGCCCGCCGTGACGGTGGACCGGCATCTCGCCTCGGCGTGGTTCGGCCCGTCGGTGCGGCCGCGCGGATGGACGATGCCGGCCGCCTGGGACCCGATCGCCGGCGACTACCGGGCGGCGGACGGCTGGATCCGGCTGCACACCAACGCGCCCCACCATCGCGCCGCCGCCCTCTCGGTGCTCGACTGTCCGGGCGACCGGCAGGCGGTTGCGGCCGCCGTGGCCCGGGAGACGGCCGAGACCCTGGAATCGGCGATCCTGCGCGCGGGGGGCTGCGCCGCGGCGATGCGCAGCCTGGAGGCGTGGCAGCGACTGGACCAGGGCCGGGCGGTCCGGGCCGAGCCCCTCGTGGCGGTCACGGAGGCGCCCGGCCACGACTCCGGACGGTGGCGCCCGGACCCGGCCCGGCCCCTCGCGGGGATCCGGGTCCTCGACCTGACCCGCATCCTGGCGGGACCGGTAGCCACGCGCTTCCTGGCCGGGCTGGGCGCCGACGTCCTGCGAATCGACCCGCCCGGCTGGGACGAGCCGTCCCTGGCGCCCGACGTCACCCTGGGCAAGGTCTGCACCCGGCTCGACCTCCATCGGGCCGCCGACCGACAGCGGTTCGAGGGGCTGCTCTCGGAGGCGGACATCCTCGTGCATGGATACCGCCCGGATGCCCTGGAGCGGCTCGGCTACGGGGAGAAGCATCGCCGGGCGCTCAATCCGAACCTGATCGACGTCACGCTCTGCGCCTATGGCTGGACCGGGCCCTGGGCCGGCCGGCGCGGCTTCGACAGCCTCGTCCAGATGTCGGCCGGCATCGCGGCGGCCGGACAGTGCTGGAAACAGGCCGACCCGCCGGTGCCGCTGCCCGTCCAGGCGCTCGACCACGCCACCGGCTATCTGATGGCGGCGGCGTCCATACGGGGCCTGATCGCCCGGTTGCGGGAGGGGCGCGCCGTCACCGCGAAGCTCTCCCTGGCCCGCACGGCGTTTCTGCTCACCGACCATGCCGGCGGCGCACCGGGGCCCGCCTTCAGCGGAGATCAGGATCGGGACTTCTTACCAAAGATCGAACACACGGCGTGGGGATCCGCCCTCAGGCTGTACGCGCCCGCGCGGATCGACGGCGTTCCCCTGCGATGGGATAGGCCCGCCCGAGATCTCGGATCTACGGAGGCTGCACTGGTTTCCAATTTCGATAGCGCGCAATTTTCCAGCCCGAACAGCAGCCGCGCTATAAATTGATCAATCCATCTAATATTTTTGCACCGGCGACATTACGCGACCCTTGACATCGATCCGCGTCGTCTGGCAATCGGCACGTACGATATGCATGACACTATGTTAATATATTCAAAAATTTGTAAAAAAAGAACAGAAAATTCCTGAAGATCTCGATTTGGCAACAGTCCATCAAGCAACAGGGAATATTAATACGATTTACCTCAAAGCACATCCGTTTCGCCGACCCAGACTTGCTCTGTGCCATACGGTTCGACACCGAGAAGGATGACGATGCCCGCGTCTGCCCCGGACCATCCTGTCCTGCGCGAAATCCCGATCGGCATCTCCGCCACGGGGACACGCCGCGAGACGGATTCGATGGGGGCGATCGACGTTCCGGCGGACCGCTACTGGGGGGCGCAGACGCAGCGCTCGCTCCAGCATTTCTCGATCGGCAACGATCGCATGCCCAAGCGGGTCTATCACGCCTACGGCTACGTCAAGAAGGCCGCGGCCCTGGTCAACGCCGCGGCCGGACGCCTGGAGGACTGGCGGGCGCAGGCCATCGTCCGGGCCGCAGACGAGACGATCGCGGGAAAGCTCGACGCGCATTATCCGCTCTACGTCTGGCAGACCGGTTCCGGCACCCAGTCCAACATGAACGTCAACGAGGTGCTGTCGAACCGCGCGATCCAGCTCCTCGGCGGTGAACTCGGCTCCAAGAGCCCGGTCCACCCGAACGACCACGTCAACATGGGCCAGTCGTCGAACGACACCTTCCCGACCGCGATGCACATCGCGACGGTGCTGGAACTCGACGAGGTGCTCCTCCCGCAGGCGCACGCCCTTGCCGACGCGATCGACGCGAAGGCGCAGGCCTGGATGGATGTGGTCAAGACCGGCCGGACTCATCTTCAGGATGCGACGCCGTTGACGGTCGGCCAGGAATGGTCGGGCTACGTGGAGCAGATGCGCGACGCGCTGGCCCTAGTCGCGGCGTCGCGGGCCGGGCTCTACAAGCTCGCGGCCGGCGGCACCGCGGTCGGCACCGGCCTCAACGCCCCGGAGGGCTTCAGCGCGGAGATCGCCGGCCAGATCGCCGCGCTGACCGGCAAGCCGTTCGTCACGGCGCCCAACAAGTTCGCCGCCCAAGGCTCCCTCGACGCCATGGTCGCCGCCATGGCGGCGGTGCGCGGGCTCGCGGTCGCGCTGATGAAGATCGCCAACGACATGCGCTGGCTCGCCTCGGGGCCGCGCTGCGGTCTCGGCGAATTGCTGCTGCCCGCCAACGAGCCGGGCTCCTCGATCATGCCCGGCAAGGTCAACCCGACCCAGTGCGAGGCCATGGTGATGGTCTGCATTCAGGTGATCGGCGAGGACAACGCGGTCGCCTTCGCGGGCGCGCAGGGCAATTTCGAGTTGAACGCGATGCGCCCGATCATCATCAACAACACGCTGCACGCGATCCGCGTGCTGGGCGATGCCTGCGAGAAATTCCGGACCTACTCGGTCGCGGGCACGGAGCTCAACCGGAAGCGGATCGACGAGACCGTGAACCAGTCGCTGATGCTGGTCACGGCCCTGTCGCCGGTGATCGGCTATGACCTCGCCTCCAAAATCGCCCACCGCGCCAACGACGAGGGTACGACGCTGCGCGAGGCCGCCCTGGCCGAGGGCGTTCCGGCCGAGCGCTTCGACGCGGTGTGCGATCCCAAGACTATGACCGGCCACGGGCTGGCCGGCGCCTGAACCCGCCGGGACCATCCGTCGGGGCCCCTCAGCTGAGCGAGACACCATGAGCACGAAGGTCGCCGATCTGTTCGTCCGGGCGCTGGCGCAGGCCGGCGTGAAGCGCATCTACGGCGTCGTCGGCGACAGCCTCAACGGGCTGACCGAGGCCCTGCGCCAGGACGGCTCGATCGCCTGGATCCACACGCGCCACGAGGAGAGCGCCGCTTTCGCGGCCGGCGCCGAGGCGCACCTGACCGGCGACCTCGCGGTCTGCGCCGGCTCCTGCGGGCCGGGCAACCTCCACCTGATCAACGGCCTGTTCGACGCGCACCGCTCCCGCGTGCCGGTGCTGGCCATCGCGGCCCAGATCCCCTCGGCGGAGATCGGCCGGGGCTACTTCCAGGAGACCCACCCGCAGAACCTGTTCCAGGAATGCAGCCACTATTGCGAACTGGTCTCCTCGCCGGCCCAGCTGCCCGGCGTGATCGAGACCGCGATCCGCGTCGCCGTCGCCGAGCGCGGGGTCGCCGTGGTGGTGATCCCCGGCGATGTCGGCCTCATGGCCATGCCGGGGAACGCGCCCGAACTCTCCGCCGCCCTGGTGCCGCCCCCGCCCGTGGTGCGCCCGCGCGACGCCGACCTCGATGCGCTGGCCGGGATGCTCAACGATGCCGGCCGCGTGACCCTGTTCTGCGGCCGCGGCTGCGCCGGCGCCCACGCGGAGCTGCTGCAGCTCGCCGAGGCGCTGAAGGCGCCGGTGGTCCACGCGCTGGGCGGCAAGGAATACGTCGAGTGGGACAATCCCTACGACGTCGGCATGACCGGGCTGATCGGCTTCTCGTCGGGCTACCGGGCGATGCTCGACTGCGACACCCTGCTTCTGCTCGGCACCAGCTTCCCCTACCGCCAGTTCTACCCGGAGGACGCCAAGATCGCGCAGGTCGACCTGCGGGCCGAAAGCCTGGGGCGCCACTGCCGGATTGATCTCGGCCTGATCGGCGACGTCGGCGCGACGATCACGGCGCTGCTGCCGAAGCTGCAGGCGAAGACCGACCGGGCGCATCTCGACGACAGCCTCGCCCATTACCGCAAGGCCCGCGCCGGGCTCGACGCCCTGGCGGTGGGCAAGCCCGGCGGCAAGATCCACCCGCAATACGTCGCCCGGACGCTCAGCGAGGCGGCCTCCGAGGACGCGGTGTTCACCTTCGACGTCGGCACGCCGACGATCTGGGCGGCCCGCTACCTCGCCATGAACGGCAAGCGCCGGCTGATCGGCTCGCTCAACCACGGCTCCATGGCCAACGCCCTGCCGCAGGCGATCGGCGCGCAGGCGGCCTATCCCGGGCGGCAGATCATCTCGTTCTCCGGCGACGGCGGCTTCGCCATGCTGATGGGCGACCTGCTGACCCTCAACCAGCACAAGCTGCCGGTGAAGATCGTGGTGCTGAACAACGGCACCCTGGGCTTCGTCGAGATGGAGATGAAGGCCGCGGGCTTCCTCGAGACCGGCGTCGAACTGGTGAACCCGGACTTCGCCGCCATGGCGCGCGGGGCCGGCATCTTCGCCCGGCGCGTCGAGGATCCGGCCGAACTGCCGGACGCGATGCGCGCGCTGCTCGACCACGACGGTCCGGCCCTCCTCGACGTCGTCTCGGCCCGCCAGGAACTGTCGATGCCGCCTAAGGTCGGCCTCGAGCAGGTGACGGGCTTCGGGATGTGGCTCGCCAAGGCGGTGATCGACGGGCGCGGGACCGAGATCGTCGACCTCGCCAAGACCAACCTCTGGCGCTGACGCGCCGATCCCAAGCTGGAGGTCAGCCCGATGATCCGCTGCGTTCGCATCTGGACCGGTGACGACGGCAATTCCCACTTCGCGGAGGGCGTCATCGACCTGCCCCACGGCGAGCGCGGCGACATCCTCAGCGGCACGACCGACGTGGTTTCGATCTCCTTCCGGGAGACGCAGTCCGGCGGCACCTACGCGTGGCACACGGCCCCGACCCGCCAGTTCGTCATCACCCTGCGCGGCACCCTCGACTTCCAGACGAAGGCCGGGGCGCATTTCACGATCCGCCCCGGCGACATCCTCATCGCCGAGGACACCGCCGGCTCCGGCCATTCCTGGCGCCTCGTCGACGACGAGCCCTGGTGCCGAGCCTACGTGATCCTCGCCCCCGGCGCCGAGGCCCGGCTGCCCTTCGTTCCGAACGCCCAGTGAGTTCCCCCGAACCGGTGCCAGGAGTTCCGCGATGGCCGGCCTAAGCGACGACGACACTCCCGACGTGGTGCTCATCGGCGCCGGGATCATGAGCGCGACCTTCGGCACGGTCCTGAAGGAGCTGGAGCCGTCGCTGCGGATCGCGATGTTCGAGACGCTCCACGACTGCGCGCAGGAGAGCTCGGAGGGCTGGAACAATGCCGGCACCGGCCACGCGGCCAATTGCGAGTTGAACTACACGCCCCAGCGCCCCGACGGCAGCGTCGACATCGCCAAGGCCCTGGAGGTCAACACCGAGTTCGACATCTCGCGCCAGCTCTGGGCGCATCTCGTGCGGAAGGGCGCGATCCCCGATCCCCGCGCCTTCATCCATCCCTGCCCGCACATGAGCTTCGTCTGGGGGGCCGAGAACGTCGCGTTCCTCAAGGCGCGCTACGCCGCGATGTCGGCGCACCATTGCTATCACGGCATGGAATACAGCGAGGATCCGCAGGTCATCGCCGGCTGGGCGCCGCTGATCATCGAGGGCCGCGCCCCCGGCGAGCCCATCGCCGCCACCCGGATCGTCACAGGGACGGATGTCGATTACGGCGCCCTCACGCACCTGCTGGTCAAGCAGCTCGCGGCGCAGCCCGGCTTTTCCGTGCACTACAACCGGAAGGTCGTCGCCCTCGACCGGGTCGACGACGGCCGCTGGGCCGTCACCGTCGAGGACACCTACGACGGCACGCGCCAGACCGTGACGGCGAAGTTCGTGTTCATCGGCGCGGGCGGCGGCTCGCTGCCGCTGCTGCAGGCCTCGAAGATCCCGGAGGGGCGCGGCTACGGCGGCTTCCCGGTCTCCGGCATCTGGCTGCGCTGCGACGTCGACGCGGTCAGCGCGCGCCACCACGCCAAGGTCTACGGCAAGGCGGCCTCCGGCTCGCCGCCGATGTCGGTGCCCCACCTCGACACCCGCATCATCGGCGGCAAGCGCTCGCTGCTGTTCGGACCCTATGCGGGCTTCTCGTCGCGCTTCCTCAAGCACGGCGCGCTCACGGACCTGTTCACCGCGCTGACCCCGCACAACATCGTGCCGCTGCTCGACGTCGCCAAGGACAACGTCGCGCTGACCGAGTACCTCGTGGGCCAGGTGCTCCAGAGTTCCGACCACCAGTTCGCGACCCTGAAGCAGTTCTTCCCCAAGGCGCTGAAGCAGGACTGGACGTCGGCGGTCGCCGGCCAGCGGGTGCAGACGATCAAGCCGACCGGCCAGTCGAACCCGCTGGAGGAGGGCTACCTCGAGTTCGGCACCGAGCTGGTGGCCGCCGCCGACCACTCGATCTGCGCGCTGCTCGGCGCCTCGCCGGGCGCCTCGACGGCGGCCTTCATCGCGGTCGAGGTCCTCGAGAAGTGCTTCGCCGACCGGCTGACGCCGGAGGGCTGGCTGCCCCGCCTCAAGGCCGTGATCCCGACCTACGGCATCGACCTCAAGCAGGACGCCGAGGCCTGCCGGCGCAGCCGGGCCGAGACGGCGCCGATCCTGAGGATCGACACCGTCTGACACTTCCGCGAGGCGCGGTTCCCCGCGCCCCGCCGGTGGACATCTGAGGGTGCGATGCGCCCGAGCGGGGGCGGCGGACCGGCGAGCTTCGGCTGGAGAGAGGAACGATGGACATCTCCGCCCTGATGCTGTCGCGCATCCAGTTCGCCTTCACGGTCTCGTTCCACATCATCTTCCCGGCCTTCACGGTCGGGCTGGCGGCCTGGCTCGCCTTCCTCCAGGCGCGGGCGATGATCTCGGGCGAGCCGGTCTACGACCGCCTGTTCGACTTCTGGCTCAAGATCTTCGCGGTCGCCTTCGGGCTCGGGGTCGTCTCCGGCATCGTCATGGCGTTCCAGTTCGGCACCAACTGGAGCGAACTCGCCCGCCGCACCGGGCCGATCCAGGGGCCGCTTCTCGGCTACGAGAGCTTCACGGCCTTCGCGCTGGAGGCCTCGTTCTTCGGCGTGCTGATGTTCGGCCGGCGGCGGGTGCCGCGCTGGTTCTACCTGTTCGCCTGCCTGATGGTCTGCCTCGGCACCAGCCTGTCGTCGTTCTGGATCCTCGTGAACAACTCGTGGATGCAGTATCCGACCGGCTTCGCCCTGCGGCCGGACGGCGTGTTCGTGCCGACCGACTGGTGGGCAATCCTCTTCAACGGAGTCGTCTGGGTCCGCTTCCCCCACATGGTCCTGGCTGCCTACGTCACCACCAGCTTCTGCGTGGCGGCGACGGGCGCGTGGTCCATGCTGCGGGGCCGGGACCGCGTCGAGGCCCGCGCCATGGTCCGGATGGGGCTCGGCCTCGCCGCGGTCCTCGTGCCGCTGCAGCTGTTCTTCGGCCACCTCACCGGCGACTACGTCGTCCGGCACCAGCCCTCGAAGATCGCCGCCATCGAGGGCCACTGGGAGAGCCGGGCGCCGGCCGGCGAGATCCTGTTCGCGTGGCCCGACGAGGCGCAGGAGACAAACCACTTCGTCATCGCCCTGCCCGCCCCCGCCGGCAGCCTGATCGACGACGGCACCCTCACCGGCAAGGTGATCGGCATCAAGGACATCCCCAAGGCCGACCGGCCGCCGGTGCTGATCCCGTTCTTCGCCTTCCGCATCATGGTCGGCTGCGGGCTGCTGATGCTGGCGCTCGCCTGGGGCGGGATGGCCTTCTACGCCACCGGGCGGCTGGAGCGGGCGCGCTGGCTGCAATGGGCGATCTTCCTGTCGTTCCCCCTGGGCTTCGTCGCGACGCTGACCGGATGGTTCACCGCCGAGGTCGGGCGCCAGCCCTGGACGGTCTACGGCCAGCTCCGCACCGCCGACGCGGCGACGCCGTTCCTGACATCCCCGCAGGTAGCGACCTCCCTCGCCGTGTTCGGCGCGGTCTACGCGCTGATCTTCGCGGCCGGCACCGTCTACATCTACCGCATGCTCAGGGCCGGCATCCTGCCGACGCCCGCGCATGCGGGGAGCGCCGCCAACCCCAAGCGGCCGCTCGCCGTACCGGGCGACAGTCCCGGCACGCCCGGCGCCACGCCGACCGGCACACCGGCGGAGTAAGCGGCCATGATCGAATTCTGGGCCGCCGCCCTCGCCCTCACCCTGATGCTCTACGTGCTGCTCGACGGGTTCGACCTCGGCGTCGGCATGCTGTTCGGGATCGCCCCGGACGAGGCGGCGCGCCGCCACATGATGCAGGCGATCGCCCCGGTCTGGGACGGCAACGAGACCTGGCTGGTTCTGGCCGCGACGATCCTGTTCGGGGCCTTCCCCGCGGTCTACGCGCTGCTGCTCTCGGCCTTCTACCTGCCGCTCCTCCTGATGCTCGCGGCCCTGATCCTGCGCGGCGTCGCCTTCGAGTTCCGCTACAAGTCCCGGCGGCTGCGGCGGGTCTGGGACGCGGGCTTCGTCGGCGGCTCCTCCTGCGCGGCCTTCGTGCAGGGCGTGACGGTCGGGGCGCTGGTGCAGGAACTGCCGGTCCGGGACGGGCTCTATGTCGGCGGGGCGTTCGGGTGGCTCACGCCCTTCTCGCTGCTCTGCGGGCTCGGCCTGTGCCTCGGCTACGCGCTGCTCGGCGCCGCGTGGCTGTGCGGCAAGACCGAGTCCGACGTGCGCGACCTCGGCTTCCGGCTGCTGCCGCGGCTCCTGCTCGGGGTGCTGGCCTTCCTGGGCGCGGCCTTCGTGTACGCGCTGGCGATCAACCTGCGGGTGCTGCACCGCTGGATCGAGCGGCCCGAGATGCTGGTCCTGCCCCTCGTGGGGGCCGCGGCCTGCGCGGGGCTCCTCTACGCGGCGCGGCGCCGGAACGACGCCCTGCCGTTCCCGCTGGTGGCGCTGATCTTCGCCGCCGCCTTCGCGACGCTCGCCGCCTCGTTCCTGCCCTACATGGTGCCGTTCAGCGTGACGGTGACCGAGGCGGCGGCGCCGGAGGCGAGCCTGTCCTTCATGTTCTGGGGCGCGGGGATCGTGGTCCTGCCGATCACCCTGATCTACACCCTGGTCGTCTACCGGGTGTTCAAGGGGAAGGTCGACGTCGCCGAGCATTATGAGTGAGCCCGCGACCGGGCTCCCCGACCCGCCCCGGCCGCTGAGGCCGCGCCGTGGCCGGTGAGGTCGCGCTCTCCGAGGACGCGCCGGGCCTCCTGCAGCGCCTCGCCGCGTGGTGGCCGCGGGAGGCGGCCGAGGCCGTGCGCATCGCGCTCACCGCCATCGCGGCGATCTGGCTCGCCATGTGGCTCGAACTGGCGCTGCCGCACTGGGCCGGCTGGACGGTCATCTCGGTGACGCTCGCCACCCGCGCGGCCTCCCTGCGCAAGAGCCTGTGGCGGGCCGGCAGCACGCTTGTCGGCGTCACCGTCGCGATGGTGCTGGTGGCCAATTTCGCCCAGGCGACCCTGGCCTTCGACCTCGCCCTGGCCCTGTGGATGGGCCTGCTCACCGCGGCCTCCAGCGTCGAGAGCGGCCAGCGCGCCTACGGCTTCGCCTCCATGGGCTTCACGGTGCCGATCATCGCCCTGGCCGACGTGCAGAGCCCCGAGACGGTGTTCCAGATCGGCGTCGACCGCTGCTCGACGATTCTGCTCGGGATCGGCTGCGCCTACGCGTCGAACGTGTTCGTGGCGCCGGGCGTCCCCGCCGTCAGCCGCGCCCTGGCGGGGCGGCTCGAGGCGGCCGCGCAGGCCTGCGACGCCTGGATGGCCGCCCTGCGGCGGGGCGAGCGGCCGGGCCCGATGCCCATCGCCGCCGTGATGACGCTCGGCGAGGAGGTCACCGACACGTTCACCGAGCAGCCCTCCCTCCGTTCCGGCGGCCGGGGGATCCGCAACGCCGCCCCCCGGCTGCGGCGCGTGCTCGCCGCGGGCCTGCTGCGGGCCCTGCTGCCGGACCGGCCGGGATCGCGCTCGACCGACCTGATCGGGGCCGGCGGGGCGATCGCCGTCCGGCAGATCGGGCGCGTCCGGGTCTCGGCGCGGCTCCTGCGGGCCGGGGGCCGGGTGGGGCGGCGGCGCGTTCCGTTCCGCCCGCACCTGCTCCTGTGGAACGACCTGGACTGGGACGGCTGGCACGCCTTCGACAACGGCCTGCGCACCGCCGCCGCCGTCCTGCTCGTCAACGGCTTCTGGTACGCCACAGGCTGGTCGCACGGGGCCGGCGCCGCGACCTGGGCGAGCCTCGTCTGCGTCCTGCTCGCCGCCCATGCCGACCCGCGGGCGGAATCCCGCGCCTTCCTGATCGGCGCGCTGCTCGCCGCCGTGGTCGGGCTGACCCTGCGCTACACCCTGCTGACCACCACCGGGAGCTTCGTGCTCCTGGCCGCCGTGCTGCTGCCGGTGGCGATGCTGGCGGTGGTCGGCCGGGCCGACAAGCGCGCGATCTACGGCATCGGCTTCGGCTTCTTCGTCTTCGGCGTCCTCGATCCCAAGAACCCGATGACCTACGACCTCGCCGACTCACTCAACACCGTGCTGGCCGAGCTGCTCGGGATGGCGGTGGCGGCGGTCGCGTTCGCCGCCCTGCCGCCGCCGGTGAGCCCCGCGACGCTGCGGCTGCGGGCCCGCCGCCGGCTGGTCCGGTCGGTGCGCGGCGCGGCCCTCGATCCGGCGCTCCTGCTGCCGCCCCGCGACCGCTACCTCGCCCGGGGCTTCGGCCGGCTCGCCCTCATCGGCGCGGATGAGGCGATGGCCCGGGGCGGCGAGCGCCTGCTCGTCATCGGGCTCCTGCTGCTCGCCCTGCGGGAGACGGACGACCGGGAAGGCCGCCGCGTCGGCCGGGCGGTCTGGGCCCGGCTCGCCGCGTCCCGTCCGGCAGAGGCGGATGCGGTGCCGGATCCCTTGCGCGAGCTCGCCGACCGGGCGACCCTGCCGCTCCAGGCGGAGCGCATCGGGGCGCTGGCCGCCCTCGTGTCGGATCTCGACCGCGCGGGCTGGCCGAACCTCGATCCGGGGGTGCGGGCGTGATCGGATTGCGGGCGGTCGACGTGCTGGGGCTCTACGTCGAGCCCGCGGTTATCTGCCTGCTCGCCGCCCTGGTGATCACCTGGGGCCTGCGCTGGATCCTGGACTGGATCGGCATCAACCACCTTGTCTGGAACCGCGCCCTGTTCGACTTCAGCCTCCTGACCGCCGTGACGGCTCTGCTGATCCTGTCCCTGCGCGTCCAGGGTCCGTGACATGGCCACGACCCCGCGACCGTCCCTGCGCGACTGGCAGCCGCCGCCCGCCTACAACGTCGCCGCCACCCTGCTGGCGCTGGCGGCGGCAATGGGCCTCGCCTACCTCGCCTTCCTCTACTACGCCTACACGCCCTGGACCCGGGACGGGCGCGTGCGCGTCTACACCGTGCAGGTGGCTCCCGAGGTCTCCGGGACGGTGGTGGCGGTCCGCGTCCGGGACAACCAGTTCGTCCGCAAGGGCGACGTGCTGTTCACGATCGATCCCGGCACGTTCAGGAACGCCGTGACCCAGGCGGAGGGCGCCCTCGCCAGCGCCCGGGCACAGGCCGGCTACCTCGCGGGGATCGCGCAGCGCACCGCCGAACTCGACGATCTCGCCACCACCCCGCAGCAGAAGCAGACGACCAGCGGCCAGGCGCAGGCCGCCCAGGCCAACGTGGTCCAGGCGGAGGGCGCGCTGGCGCAGGCGCGGCTCAACCTGGAGCGCACGACCCTGCGAGCCACCGTGAACGGCTGGGTCACCAACCTGCTGCTGCAGGAGGGCGGGTTCGCCGCCACGGGGCTGCCGGCGCTGACGCTGGTCAACGGCGACAGCTTCTGGATCGAAGGCTACTTCGAGGAGACTCAGTTGCCGCGCATCGGCGAGGGTGACGCCGCGCGGGTGTCGCTGATGGCGTGGCCGGACCGTCCGATCCAAGGCCGGGTGATCGGCCTCGGCCGCGGCATCAGCGTCGCCGACGCCGCCCCGGGCGTTCAGGGGCTGCCGACGGTCAACCCGATCTTCACCTGGGTCCGGCTGGCGCAAAGGGTGCCGATCCGGATCGACCTCGACGACGTGCCGTGCCCGATCGTGCTGGCGGCGGGGATGACGGCGAATGTCGCGATCCTGCCCGAGAAGGCCGGATCCCCGGACGCCCTGCCGCCCGACCGGCGCACCGGCGCGGCCGCCGGCCAGCGCTGCGAGGGGGCGCCGGTCGTCGAGTCGCGGCGCTGACGCGCACGGCCCTGGTCGTGCCGTCCCAGCCTCCGGGAAAGCCGGGGCGGCGACCGCGTTAGACCGGCAGGCGCGCCGACATGCGGCGCCCGCGATCGCGATGAGGATCCGATGGACTACAGGCAGTTCGGACGCTCCGGCCTTACCGTGCCGGTGCTCAGCTTCGGCACCGGCACCTTCGGCGGCACGAACGAATTCTTCCAGCGCTGGGGCCAGACGGACGTCGCGGAGGCGACCCGCATGGTCGATCTCTGCCTCGATTCCGGGGTCAACTTCTTCGACACGGCCGACATCTACTCGGGCGGCGCCTCCGAGGAGATCCTAGGTCAGGCCCTCAAGGGCAAGCGCGACCGGGCGCTGATCTCCACCAAGGCGACCTTCCGGTTCAACGACGACCTGAACCAGGTGGGCTCCTCGCGCTACCACCTGGTCCGCGCCTGCGAGGCCAGCCTGAAGCGGCTCGGCACCGACCATATCGACGTCTACTTCATGCACGGGTTCGATGCGCTCACCCCCGTGGACGAGACCCTGCGGGCGCTGGACGACCTCACCCGCGCAGGCAAGATCGGCTACATCGGCGCCTCGAATTTTTCCGGCTGGCAGCTCATGAAGGCGCTCGCGACCTCGGAGCGCCACGGCCTCGCCCGCTACGTCGCCTACCAGGGCTACTATTCGCTGATCGGCCGCCACTACGAGTGGGAGTTGATGCCCCTCGGGATCGACCAGGGTGTCGGCCTGATGGTCTGGAGCCCGCTGGGCTGGGGCCGCCTCACCGGCAAGATCCGCCGCGGACAGGCCAACCAGAGCGGCCGCATCGCCGCCGGTGGCGCCGAGGGTGGGCCGCCTGTCTCCGACGAATACCTGTTCGGCGTGGTCGACGCCCTCGACGCCGTGGCGGCCGAGACCGGCAAGACGGTGGCGCAGGTGGCGCTCAACTGGCTGCTGACCCGGCCGACCGTGTGCAACATCGTGGTCGGCGCCCGCACCGAGGAACAGCTGAAGCAGAATCTCGGCGCCTTCGGCTGGACCCTGACCGCCGAGCAGGTCGCCCGCCTCGACGCGGCGAGTCACGAGACGCCGATCTATCCGTACTGGCACCAGAAGGGCTTTGACGAGCGCAACCCGAAGCCGACGGTCTGGTAGCCAGCGGCGCGCGGCCGGGACCCTGAGGGCGGAAATCGGAAACGATGCGTTTCGATCGTTTCTGTTTCAACTCGGGCGGTCCCGGTCCAGGATGCCTGCGGATGGCCGGCCGATCCCGAACGATGTCGGCTCCGCCATCCGGGGCGCCGCGCAGCAGCCGATGGCGCTCCTCCCTCCCCCGCGCGAAGGAGCAAGGCGATGAGCTGGCACAGTGCCGAGGATCCGATCCCGGGCGACCATTTCAGCTGCGACGCGATCCGGACCCTGATCGTGCCCCGCTCGCGCGATCTCGGCTCCTTCGCGGTGCGGCGGGCGCTGCCCTCCACCGAGTGCCGGATGGTCGGCCCCTTCATCTTCTTCGATCAGATGGGCCCCTCCGAGTTCCTGCTCGGGCAGGGCATGGACGTGCGGCCGCATCCGCATATCGGCCTCTCCACCGTCACCTACCTGTTCGACGGCGAGATCATGCACCGCGACAGCCTCGGCACGGAGTTGCCGATCCGGCCGGGCGAGCTGAACTGGATGACCGCAGGCCGCGGCATCACCCATTCGGAGCGCACGGCCCCGACGCTGCGGCAGACCGGCTCCCGGCTGTTCGGCATCCAGAGCTGGGTCGCCCTCACCGACCGGGACGAGGAGAACGCCCCCGCCTTCGAGCATTACGACGCCGCCGCGCTGCCGGTCCTCACCGGCGAAGGCAAGACCGTCCGGCTGATCGCGGGCGAGGCCTTCGGCGCACGCTCGCCGGTGCGCACCTCGAGCCCGATGGTCTACGCCGACGTGGCGCTCGAGGCCGGGGCCGTCCTGCCCCTCGATCCGACCTACGACGAGCGGGCGATCTACACGGTGGCGGGCGCCATCGAGATCGCCGGCGACGGCTTCGGGCCCGGCCAGCTGCTGGTGTTCCGGCCCGGCGACCGCATCAGCGTGCGCGCCCTGGAGGGGGCCCGGTTCATGGTGCTGGGCGGCGAGCCGATGGATGGTCCACGCCACTTGTGGTGGAACTTCGTCTCCTCCCGCCCCGAGCGGATCGCGCAGGCCAAGGAGGATTGGCGCCAGGGCCGGTTCGACACGGTGCCGAACGACGCCGAATTCATCCCCTTGCCGGAGGATCCGCAGCCCGTCCGCTACCCCTGAGCCGTCAGCCCGATCCGGCGGTCCGGCGTGCAGCGACAGGCGATCATGGCCGCTCGAACGCAACCCTAGCGCGAGTGTTAAGGAGTTGTTAACCATTTTCCATCGGTGTGGGACGGACACCGATGCCTCATCGGAGGCTTGCGCTGCACCCTGCCGGCAGGACGCGTGATGGAACAGACGAAGCACCCCAAGGCCGAGACGCTGACCCCGATCGAAGCCGCCGCGTGCGACATCCGCGAGCCGACGACCCGGATCCGGACCGGCAACTTGGTCCTTCTCGCCGCGGACGAGCGCGCCACCGCGCAGGGCCGGAACCCGAACCCGTCGCCGGTGGAGCGGTGGCCGGACCTGCTGGAGCGGGTGCAGGGCGCGGCCCGGTACATCCGGGACGTCGAAGACCGGGCGCAGGAGCAGGAGACGCACGTCCAGGATCTCCTGCGGCAGGTGCGGGCCGACATGGATGCGGCCCGCGCCCAGGTGCAGGCGGCCGAGCGGGAGACCCACGAGGTCCATGCGCAGGCGATCAAACTGATCCAGGCCGCCGAGGACCGGGCCGCGGCCGCCGAAGAGCGGGCTGCAGCGGCGGAACTCATGCTCCAACGCATCGCCGAGACGATCGACGCGGAGTTCGTGACGCAGGCGGGCCCACAGGACGCCCGGACCCGGGCCTCCGCCACCCGGGCGGCCTCGTGACCCGCGCGGGCCCGGCCGGATCGCGGCGGCGATGAACGCGGCCTTCTGGGCAGAGCTCGACGCACGCATCGCGCGCGCGGAGCCGGCCCCGGCGACCGCCGACGGCAATCCGGCGGTCGCCGGGCCGCTCCCGGTGGCGGCCTCCGGAGCGGGTCCCGAGACGCCGTCCGAGCCACCGTCGCGGCCGGATGCGGACTGGAGCCAGGTTCTGGACACGCTGTCGGCCGCGAGCATCGCGGCCCAGGAGCAGGATCAGCGCCTGCGCCAGCGATCCGCCACCTGCGAGACCCTGTCTGCGGAGTTGCAGGCGGCCCGGCAGGAAATCGAGGCGCTGCGGGCGCATCTGCAGGAGGTGCAGACCCAGGCGGCACTGCGCGTCCGCGAGGTCGAGGCGCTGGCCGACGGGCGGGTCCGGGACGCCGACGAGCGCGCCGAGGCCGCGATCGTGCGGGCGGAGTCGGCCGAGGACTGGCTCAAGCGTATCGAACAGGCCAGCCGGGATCTGCTGCCGGACGGCCGGCATGCGGCCGCCTGAAGCGCGGGACGCCGGGCCTTTCGGAAACGCCGGTCTCCCGGTGGGTCATCGGCCCCGGGAAGACGGCCCGTTGCCCGGTCAGGAGAACCTCCTCGTCGGAATCCGAGGTGGGTCGGCCTCAGCCCGTCGGGATCCGCCGGCTCAGGCGGCCCGGTCGCGGGGCACGCCCTGGGCGATCGCACGCGCCAGCGCGGCCCGGCGTTCGGCATATTCCCGGGCGACCATCGGATAGTCGCCCGGCAGGCCGAAGCGCGCGCGATAGCTCAGCGGGTCTAGCCCATGCGCCGTCAGATGGCGCTTGAGGGTCTTGTAGACGCGCCCGTCGATGAAGCTCATGATGCCGTCGGGCCGGACCGAGCCGCGGACCTGCGCCGCGCTCGGCTTGTCGAGCCGCACCTGCAGATCCGGGGCCGCCGTCACCGGCCCGCTCCCGGGATACGCCAGCGCGCTGATCGCGCTGTGGCACTGCGCGATCAGGGCCGGCAATTCGGTGACGGGGACCCGGTTATTCGACACGTAGGCAACGACGAGCCCAGCAACCAGCTCGATATTGGATTGGGGGCTCATCGGAGTCGATGGGGACACGGGGCGGCCTCCTGAATGGGATGAAAACCTTCATAGGTTGGTCCGTCCCATTGCGCTTGCCTGGAAGCGTGCTACCGTTTTCCTGAGCGCGCACGCGGGCGCCCGAATACAAGAAGTTGCAATGAGGACTTTGTTCTCGACGGCGGATTACGCGCCAGAAGACAGTTTCCGCTTCTGGCGTGAGACGATCTTCGATCGCATTGTGCCTGTCGAACTTACGCCCACCGCCGCTCACGGATTCGCCGGCTCCCTGGAGGCCGCCGAGGTCGGACCTCTGCTCATCACGCGGGTGACGCAGAGTGCCGTCACGACCGTCGCGACCCCGGACACGATCCGGCGGCACGGCAAATACGAGACGCTGAACGTCGCGATCACCCTGAAGGGCCGCGTGTTCAGCGCGCAGGACGATCGCACCGCGATCCAAAATCCCGGCGACATCGTCGTGATGGATCGGCGACCGGCCGTCATGGGTTCGGATGGCGACACGCAGACGCTGTTCATCGAGATGCCGCGCGCGTGCCTGGAACGGGCGCTCGGCTCGACGCGCCGCTTCACGGCCCTGACGATCGGGGCCGACCAAGTCGGCACGTCGATGGTCACGACCTTCTTCCAGGAGCTCGCCCGCACCGCCGGTCAGATGACCCCGGACATGGCGAACCGCATGGCCTCGATCGGCGTCGACCTGGTGGTCGCCAGCATCGCGGAGCGCCTCGCCCACGAGCCCCCGAGGAACATCCAGGGGATCCTCATCTTTCAGCGCGCCTTGGCCCACATCGAGGCCAATCTGGGCGACGTGAATCTCGACCCCACCCAGCTCGCGGCGGCGGTCGGCGTGTCGCTGCGCCACCTGCAGACGCTGTTCCGCGAGCAGGACCGCAACATCGCAGACTGGATCTGGCGGCGGCGTCTGGAGAGCGCCGCACAGCGGCTCACGGATCCCGGCTTCAGCCACCTGTCCGTGGGCGAGCTGGCCTATAGCTGCGGCTTCAGTACCCAGAGCCACTTCAGCCGACGCTTCAAGGAGAGCTACGGACTCTCACCGAGCGATTACCGGAGGGCGCCCGGGATCGCGGGCTGACGGCCGGCTATTGGGGACGGGCCCCCGCGGAGTTCGCCCGGATCCATCCCGGCGCGAGGATGTCGCCGTCCTCCGTGATGATCCACGGGCTGGCATCCTCGGCGTCGATCGCCGCGAGCGCGGCGGCCAGGGCGGCCCGCAGCGTCGGGAAGCTGCGCGAGTCGGCGACCCGGGCGGGCGCGTAGCCCGGCCAGAGAGTCAGTTCGGCGGGTCTGTCGAGGTCGGTCGGCATCATGGCGTAGGCGGGTCTGGAGGGGCACGCCGCCGATGCCGCGGACGTGCAGGGGAAGCGAGCGGAGCGCGGGAGGCCTCCCGGGCCGCCCGCCGAGCGGAACGCGACGCGCGTTCAGGCGGCTTTCGGCTTCGGCCGGGGAACACGCACCTCGACGGTTTGTCCGGTCAGCGGATTCAAGATCAGCATGGCAGCACGTCTCCGGTGGAACTGCCCGTAGAACGCCGGCCGATCGCATCCGGATCGGGGCGGTCGGTGCAAGTTTGCCGATTGGGTAAACCAATCGTTCACCGTGGCGGCGGGCCGTCCATCCGCCCCGTGATCGCCCCAGGATAGATCCGGGTCGCCGCGCCGATGGAAGGCCACGCGCGTACCGCTTTAGGAGGAGGTCTGACCCGGGCGCAGATCGCGCGCAGATCGCGCGCAAGCGGGCCGACCGGGCGCCGCCGCGACGCGACCGCGCCGGCGGTGCGACGGGCCCCGCCATCCCGAGCGCGGCAGTCACGGGCCGAACGGCCCGGTTCGATCAGACCCGTTCGGGCTCCGCCAGCAGGATGGCGGCGCGGATCGCCGCCCGGCGCAGTCCGGTATCGGCCCAGGGCTGATCGATCAGCGTCCGGGCGAAGGGATGCGAGGCCACCGCCACCGCAGGGTCGATGCGGAAGCCGTCCCCGAACGCCACAGAGCCGGGCGTGGGATCGGCCAGATACGCGTCCACGACGGCCGAGACGTCGTCATCGACGATGTCGAGGGTCGTGAACAGGTCGAGGGTCATCGGGCGCTTCGCCATGGCGGCGCTATAGCGGCGTCTGCACGACAGGATCACGACTCCCGCCCCGGGCCGCGGCGCCCCGTTCAGTACGCGTCCGGCACGTACATCTCGGCGGGGACCGGACCGCGCACGTAATCCGCATGCCGCAGGCGGGCCGGCAGGTGGACCGGCGGGTGCTCCACGCTGCCGTACGGGATCTGGCCGAGCAGATGGCTGATGCAGTTCAGGCGGGCCCGGCGCTTGTCCACCGCCTCGACCACCCGCCAGGGCGCCTCGGGGATGTGGGTGCGCGCCAGCATGTCCTCCTTCGCCCGCGTGTAATCCTCCCAGCGCCGACGCGACTCGACGTCCATCGGCGACAGCTTCCACTGCTTGAGCGGATCGCGGATCCGCATCTGGAAGCGGAATTCCTGTTCCGCGTCGGTGATCGAGAACCAGTATTTGAGGAGGACGATGCCGGAGCGCACCAGCATCCGCTCGAACTCGGGCACCGAGCGGAAGAACTCCTCGACCTCCGCCTCGGTGCAGAAGCCCATCACCCGCTCGACCCCGGCGCGGTTGTACCAGGACCGGTCGAACAGCACGATCTCCCCGCCGGCCGGCAGGTGAGAGACGTAGCGCTGGAAGTACCATTGCGTCCGCTCGCGCTCGCTCGGGGCCGGCAGGGCGGCCACGCGGCAGACGCGGGGGTTGAGGCGCTGGGTGATCCGCTTGATCACGCCGCCCTTGCCGGCCGAATCGCGGCCCTCGAAGAGGACGACGACACGCAGCTTCCGATCCTGCACCCAGTCCTGGAGGCGGACCAGTTCGTGCTGCAGGCGCAGCAGTTCGCGGAAATAGACCTTGCGGTCCAGGCGCTCGGGCTGTGCGCCGTCGGCGGCGAGCCGATCGAGGCGCTCCTCCTCGAGCCCGAGTTCCACCTCCTCATCGTAGCTGTCGGCAAGGTCGCGCCGGATCGCCTCCAGGGCGGCATCCAGGGCAGCACTGTCGTCGAGCCTCATCGCGGGTCCCCCTGCGTGTCGGACGGCCGAGCTAGAGCAGCCTTCCGTGACAGGCCTGAGAAGCGATCGGTCCGCGGGCGGACGATCCGGTATCGCACCCGTGATCGTTCCGTCATACGCTTCGGCCACGGAGCACCGCGACCGGAGACGCGTCATGGCTGGAGAAGCGACGAAGCCCCCGCCGGGGCGGGCGCCGGACGATCGGGATCCGGCCCGGGCCGAAGGCGAGAAGGTCGGCGCCCGGATCGACGCGGCGTTCGAGAAGCTCGCCAGGAAGCTGCGCGCCCGCGCCGACAAGGCCCATGGCAAGCTCGATGCGGCGACGCCGGCCGAGAAGCGCGCGGTCCTGCTCCGCCGCTACGAACTCTACGCGGATGCGGCGGCCTATCTCGAAGAACGGCTGGTGCAACGCGGGGAGCGGTCCACGTGATCTGCACCGACCCGGCCGGGCGCGTCGCCGCCGGCCGCAGCTGACGGCGAGGCCCGACCATGTTCGACGCGACCAAGATGCTCGCCGATGCCCTCGGCGAGCACCTCGCCGTCACCTACCAGCGGACCTTCGGCAGTCGGGAGCCGCGCTATGCCGAGATCATCGAGGCCTCGGCGCGCCTGACGATCGAGCGGATCGTCGGGAGCGATGCCCTCTACCATGACGGCGATCATACGGCCCTCGTCACCCTGGTCGCCCAGGACATCCTGCGCGGCCGCTTCCTGCACGAGGGTGTCACGCCGGAGGACTGGCTGCACATGATCCTGGCCGCCCTCTACCACGACATCGGTTACGTGCGCGGCGTCTGCGCGGGCGACCGGGCCCAGGCCTTCGTCATCGACGCGCGGGGCGGGACCGTGTGCCTGCCCCGCGGGGCCTCCGATGCGGCGCTGGCGCCGTATCACGTCGAGCGCTCGAAACTCGCTGTCCAAGAGCGCTTCGGCACGCACGATCTCGTCGATGCGGGCCGGGTCATCCGGGCGATCGAGCTGACCCGCTTCCCGGTGCCGGAAGACGACGCGCATCGCGAGACCGGGACCGAGGCGGGCCTGTTGCGGGCGGCCGACCTGATCGGGCAGCTCGGCGACCCGCTTTATCCGCGCAAGTTGAATGCGCTGTTTCACGAATTCGCCGAGATCGGCGTCAACGCGGAACTCGGCTACGACAGCCCGGCCGACCTTGCAGAGCGCTATCCGTCCTTCTTCTGGGGCAAGATCGAGCCCGTGATCGGGGATGCGATCCGCTTCCTCGACCTCACGGTCGAGGGCCGGGGCTGGGTCGCCAACCTCTACGCCCATGTCTTCGCCATCGAACACGACCGCCGCCGCATGGGCCCGCATCCCGGATCGGGGCCCGTCTGAGGCCGGCGGGGCGTCCGGCGGGAAGACGCGGTGGGCCGGCCGGGCGAGGCCGCTGTCGCACTCGACGCGGCCGCCGGGGCGCGGCGTCCGGCCTATCGCCGCGGGCGCCGGTCGCTCACGGATGCCTGTGGATCGGATCGACCCAGTAGACGGTCTCGGGCGTCTCGGCGGCCTCGACATCGGGCAGGTTGACCACCACCGCCTCGTTGTCGGAGCGCACCAGCACGCAATGCAGGGGCTCGTCGGTCGAGGCGTTGATCTCCTGGTGCGGCACGAAGGGCGGCACGAAGATGAAGTCGCCGGGGCCGGCCTCGGCCACGTATTCGAGCTTGTCGCCCCAGCGCATCCGGGCCCGGCCGGAGACCACGTAGATCACGCTCTCCAGCTCGCCGTGATGGTGCACGCCGGTCTTGGCGTCGGGCTGGATCGCCACCGTGCCGGCCCAGATCTTCTGGGCGCCGACCCGGGCGGCGTTGACGGCCGCCTGCCGGAACATGCCGGGCGTCTGCGCGGTGTTGGCATCGAGCCGGTCGCCCGGGATGACCCGCACGCCGTCGTGCTTCCACCGCTCCGGGGCGCCCGGCTCGTGGGCCTCGTCGTGCGCATGCGGGTGCGTGTGATCGTCGCCGCTGTCGTGCATGTCGAATCCTCCCGCGCCATCATGGCATGGCGGCGCGGGATCGCCGAGGAGGCCGGTCGCGGGATCGACGGGCGGCCGGACGGTTCCCCGCAGCCTCAGCCCCCCGCCACCGACGGGGCCGGGCCGACGGCCGGCGGCCGCGACGGGTGCCGGCCGATCCAGAAGACCAGGGCACAGCCGATGCCCGTGAGGGCGCAGAGCGGCAGCAGGGCGACGGGGAAGCTGCCGGTCTGCTCGCGCAGCACCCCGATCAGCGAGGTGATCGCTCCGGTCCCCAGATGCGCCAGCGTGTTGATCGCCGCGATGCCGGCGGCCGTCTGGGCCGGCGGCAGCGTCTCGGTCGCCAGGGCGAAGAACGGGCCCTTGATCGCGTAATTGCCGAGCAGGACCAGCGAGAGCAGGACCAGGGTGATCCAGAGGGAGCCCGTCAGCAGGGTCAGGGCGAAGCTCAGCGAGGTCAGTGCCAGCGGCAGGGCCGTGCTCCAGATGCGCTCGCCGCTGCGGTCCGCCCGCAGGCCCCAGACGATCATGAACACCGAGGCGATGCCGAAGGGGATCATGTTCAGCAGGCCGGTCTCCAGGTTGCTGAGGCCGAACCCCTTGAGGATCTGCGGCATCCACAGGGACAGCGTGTTGCTGGTGGCCGAGCTGCCCGCGTAGATCACGGCGAGGAGCCAGACCTGACGGCTGGCGAGCACCGCCCACACCGCCGCGAGGCCGTGGGCGTGGTGCGATGAACCCGCCTCCGCGGCGCGGCGCTCGGTCTCCAGCCGGTCCGCCAGCCATCGGCGCTCCACCGGGCTCAGGAAGGCCGCCTCGGCCGGCCGGCTCGGCAGCAGCGCCAGGGCGGCGATGCCGAGGAGAACGGCCGGGATCGCCTCCATGATCAGCAGCCACTGCCAGCCGCGCAGGGACGCGGCCCCGTCGAGGGTGAGCAGCGCCGCCGAGAGCGGCGAGCCGAAGAAGCTGGAGAGCGGGATCGCGACCATGAACATCGCCACGATCCGCGCCCGATAGGCCTTGGGGAACCAGTAGGTCAGGTACAGGATCACGCCGGGGAAGAAGCCGGCCTCGGCCGCGCCGAGCAGGAAGCGGGCGGTGGCGAAGCTCGCCGGACCGGTGACGAAGGCCGAACCGATGCCGACGAGCCCCCAGGTGATCATGATCCGCGCGATCCAGATCCGGGCGCCGACCCGCTCCATGGCGAGGTTGCTCGGCACCTCGAACAGCACGTAGGCTACGAAGAACAGGCCGCCGCCCAGGCCGAAGGCCGCGGCGGAAAGGCCGAGGTCGCGGTTCATGGTCAGCGCCGCGAATCCGACATTCACCCGGTCGACGTAGGCGATGAAGTAGCAGAGCACGAGGAAGGGGATCAGGCGCAGGCCGACCTTCCGCATCGTTCGGCTCTCGAAGGCGGCCGCGTCCGCCCCGTGAGGCATGGTCGGTGTTGCCATGGTCCTGTCCTCGTTGAAATCCGGGCCGGCGCGCGCCGGGCGGCTCAGTGGTCGAAGCGGAAAAGGGCGGCGGGCGTCTCGCCCAGGATGATCCGGCGCTCGGCCGGGTCGGGTACCCAGGCGTCGAGGTCGCGCCGCGCCTCGGCGGGGCTGGCCTGGGTCTCGAACTGCGTGTGCGGCCAGTCGCTGCCCCAGAGCAGGCGCCGCGCACCGAAGGCACCGCGCAGGCGCTCGGCCGCCTGCAGCGCCGTCTGCCGGCCGGCCGCGCCGCTGCCGATGCGGTAGGCGCCCGAGAGCTTGACCCAGACGCGGCCGCCGCGGCCGAAGCCGAGGAGGTCGGCGAAGCCCGGATCGGTGATGCCGAGGGCGGGGTCGATCCGGCCGAAATGATCGACCACCACCGGAACGCCCGCTTCGATCAGCGGCGGCAGCAGATGCGCGAGGCGCCGCGCCTCGGCCTGGACCTCGATCTGCCAGCCGAGATCCGCCACGCGGGCGAGGTGGGCCCGCCAGACCGGACTGCCGAACTCCGGGTCCGGCCGGCCGATCAGGTTGAGGCGCAGACCGACGACGCTCTGGTCGGCGAGATCGCGCAGGGTGGCCGTCTCCGCCGCGGGGTCCAGCACCGCGATGCCGCGCAGCCGCTCCCGGGCGGATCGCAGGGCCGAGACCATGTAGCTGTTGTCGGTGCCGAGGAAGCTCGGCTGGATCAGCACGCCGCGCGCCATGCCGTTCCGGTCCAGCATGGCGCGATAATCGGCGATGCTCGCGTCGTAGGCCGGGGCGTAGCGCCGGTCCCCGACCAGGGTGAGGGTCCGGGTGAAGACGTGGGCGTGGGTATCCACCGCCGCCACGCCGTCGCGCGCGTCGAGGCCCGTCTCGGCCGCCCGGCCGCGGACGGGGAATGCGAGCGCGACGCCGCCCGCGAACAGGGTACGGCAGAACAGGCGCCGGTTCATCGGATCATCTCACGGTCTGGGGGAGCAGCGCGCCGCCGGACTGCCGATCCGGCAGGAGCGCGACGGCGAGGAGGACGAGCCCGTAGGCGCCGATGGCCGACAGGCCGATCGCCGTCCCAAGGCCGCAGATCTCGCTGAGCAGGCCGACGCCGAGGGGCAGCACCCCGGAGGCGAGACGGCCGGCATTGTAGCAGAAGCCCATCCCGGTCCCGCGCAGGCCGTCCGGGAAGAGCTCGCTGAACAGAGCGGCGAGACTCGCGGGGATCCCGGCCGTGCAGAAACCGAGCGGGGCGCCGAGAAGGAGCAGCCCCGTGCCGCCGACCGGCACCAGCAGGTAGAGGACGACCAGGGCCATGCAGCCGGCGGCGAACAACGCCACCGTCCGCCGGCGGCCGAGCCGGTCCACCAGGCCGCCCGCCACGAGGCAGCCCAGGCCGAAGGCCGCGATGATGATCGCGAGGTAGAGCCCGGTGCCCGCCACGGAGGCGCCGCGCTCGACGCTCAGATACGTGGGCAGCCACGTGAACAGGGCGTGGAAGCCCCCGTGCGCCCCCAGCCCGAGCAGCGTCCCGATCACCGTGATCCGGCGCAGGCCGGGCGAGAAGATCAGGAGCGGCCCGATGGCCGGCCGGATCGGTCCGGCGGCCGGTCGGACCGGCTCCGGGACCGAGCGGCGGAGGTAGAGGACGAGGAGCGCGGGCGCGAGGCCGCAGGCGAACAGAGCCCGCCAGGCGGTCTCCTGATCCAGGACGGCGAAGGCCGCGGTGGACAGGAGCACGGCCGCGCCCCAGCCGAGCGCCCAGCCGCCCTGGACGGCGCCCAGCGCCTTGCCGCGATGCTCGGGCCGAATGGCATCCGCCATCAGGACCGCGCCGGCCGCCCATTCGGCGCCGAAGCCGATCCCCTGCAGCGCCTTCACGATCAAGAGCTGGCCGAAGCTCTGCGCGAAGGCCGCCAGGAAGGTCGCGACCGCGAACCACAGCACCGTGATCTGGAGGGCCCGGACGCGGCCGATCCGATCCGCCATGAGGCCGCCGAGCCAGCCGCCGATCGCCGCCGTGACCAGCGTGACCGCGCCGATCAGGCCGGCCTCCGGGCGGCTGAGCCCGAAGCTCGCGACCAGGGCGGGGATGGCGAGGCTGAACATCTGCACGTCCAGGGCGTCGAGCGACCACCCGCCCAGACAGGCCCAGAAGGTGCGACGCTCGGCCGGACCGACCTCACGGTACCAGCGGAACACGGGCTTTCCTCCGCCCTCTAAAGAGGACTAGTCATTTATATGACTTAATGAGCATGGGCCTGACGGCCCGTCAAGGCGGCGGCCTTTCACCGGATGTCGATGTGGTACCGGAAGTCCTTGGCGGCGCCGCGCGTTACGCGCCACTCGATCGGGCGGGCATCGAAGCCGAAGGCGAGGCGCGCGATCACGACGACAGGCTCGCCCTCCGCGATCCCGAGGCGTTCGGCGTCGGTCGCATCGGCGATGCCGACCGTCAGGGTCTCCTCCGCCCGGGCGACGATCTCGCCGCACAGGCGCTCGTAGGCGGGGTAGAGCAGATCGCCGATCTCCGTCAGCGGCGCCTCGAGGAGCGGTGCGAAGCGTGCGGCCGGCAGCCAGATCTCCTCGGACAGGATCGGTCGGCCCTGCAGGAGCCGCGTCCGGATCAGGCGGATCGCCTCGCCGCCTGCGTCGGGGCCGAGGGCTTCGCGCACGGCCGCGGGCGCCGGCCGGGCCTCGCGCAGCAGGATCCGCCCTTCCGGCACGGCCTGGCTCCCATCCGGCCCCAGATGCCGGAAGAACCGGAACAAGGATCGGTCGAAGCGCGGCCGGCGGACGAAGGTGCCGCGGCCCTGCTGGCGCTCCACCAAGCCGTCGGCGACCAGGACATCGATCGCCTTGCGCACGGTGCCGATGGCGACACGATGGGTCGCCGCGAGTTCCGCCTCCGTGGGAATCGGTTCGCCCGACCGCCAGACGTTGCGCGCGATCTGGAAGGCGATCGCGTCGCGCAGTCGCTGATAGAGCGGCAGACGGAGATCGGGCTGCGGCGCGGGCGTGAAGGTCATGTGTATGACTGTATGATCCTCGCGCATCGCCGCCAATGGGCCGAGGGAGGCGGCGGTGCACAGCGTCGCAGGGCGGGACCCAGGCGCAGCGTCGCGGGTTTGAGCCCGGATGTCTGAAGACGGGCTCAGCGAGGAGCGGATGATCGAACGTCGCACGGCTCAGGAGAGCCGCCAGGGCCGGCGGGGCAGGCCGGTTCTCGTCGTGCTCGCCGTGAGTGTGGCGCTGATGATCGCCGCATGGGCCGGTCTGCTGATCTGGCAGGGCGCGGCATCCCCCCCCGATTACGCCAGCCAGAGCCAGGCCGCGGCCCGAAAGGTCGTGACCGGTTCCGAGACGGGCTCCGCCGGAGCCGCCCCGGCAGCCAGCGCGCGTCCGGCGCCCTGACGAGGAGCGGATTCACGCCAGAGGGTGCGCCAAGTGGTGCGCTGAGACGCCGAGACACAGATTCGCGAGGATCAGCGACCCCCGGGCGGGTATCCGTGTCGACGTGGAATCCCCGCGCGCCGTCGGTGCCTGCGGCGGCGGGTCGGATCACGGCAATGTCATCGGCACTATTGCGAGGCCGCCTGCCCCGGTCCTTGGAAGGACTTCGCTGCTCCGAACTTGATCCCGGGAGCGACTGCCTCATTTCGTCACCAGCCTCGAGCGCGACGGGGATTCCCCGGAGGTTCGAACTGCCTGCACCGCCCCGCCGCCTTCGATGCCCGAGCTTCGGGCGGCCGGCGGCTCAATGCCTAGGGGACCACTGATGAGCGAGACGATCGACAAGACGGACACCACGACGTTCCCGATGGCGGGCAAGTGTCCGTTCGGCGGCGACCGGATCGGCGGCGCCCACGGCAACCGTCCGACGCTGGAGAACTGGTATCCCCATCGCCTGCGGGTGGAAGTGCTCCACCAGAACGGGCTGGCGGCCGATCCCCTCGGGCCGGATTTCGACTACGCGGCTGAGTTCGCCAAGATCGACTTCGAGGCGCTCAAGCGCGACATCAAGCAGTTCCTGACCTCGTCGGTGGACTGGTGGCCCTCCGACTACGGCAATTACGGCCCGCAGATGATCCGCATGGCCTGGCACTCGGCCGGCACCTACCGGATCGCCGACGGGCGCGGCGGCGCCGGCACCGGGATGCAGCGCTTCGCGCCGATCTCGAGCTGGTGGGACAACGGCAACACCGACAAGTCGCGCCGCCTCCTGCAGCCGATCAAGCACAAGTACGGCAACGCCCTGTCCTGGGCCGACCTGATGGTCCTGACGGGCAATTGCGCCCTGGAGATCATGGGCCTGCCGACCTACGGGTTCGGCGGCGGGCGGCTCGACGCCTGGGAGGCGGACAATGCCACCTACTGGGGCCCCGAGGTGGTCGAGATGGGCTCGGTCTCGAGCTTCGACGACATGGTGAACCGCGACAAGCGCTGGCGCGGCAAGAACGGCGACGCCGACTACGACCTGGAGAACCCGCTCGCCGCCTCCCACCAGGCGCTCATCTACGTGAACCCCGAGGGACCCTACGCCAACGGCGATCCGCAGGGGTCGGCCAACGACATCCGGGTGACCTTCACACGCATGGCGATGAACGACGAGGAGACCGTGGCGCTGATCGCGGGCGGCCACGCCTTCGGCAAGAGCCACGGCATGACCCCCGCCAAGGAGATCGGTCCGCCCCCCGAGATGGCGCCGATGGAGGCGATGGGCCTCGGCTGGCACAATCCGAAGGGGTCCGGCTCCGGCAAGGACACGATGACCAACGGCATCGAGGGCAGCTGGACGCCCGATCCGACCAAGTGGGACAACGCCTATCTGGAGAACCTCTTCAAGTTCGAGTGGGAACAGACGAAGAGCCCCGCCGGGGCGCTCCAGTGGACGCCGAAGGACCCCAACGCGCCGAAGACGCCGGACGCCCATGTCGCGGGTCAGATGCACCCGCTGATGATGATGACCTCGGACATCGCCCTCAAGGTCGATCCCGAGTACCGCAAGGTCTGCGAGAAGTTCCTCAACGACTTCGACGCCTTCACCCAGGCCTTCTCCAAGGCGTGGTACAAGCTCACGCACCGCGACATGGGTCCGAAGCACCGCTATCTCGGCCCGGAGGTGGTGATCGAGGACGGGCTCCTGTGGCAGGATCCGCTGCCGGAGCGCGACTACGACCTGGTCGGCGAGGCCGAGATCGCCGTGCTGAAGCAGGCGATCGCCGGGACCGGCCTGTCGGTGTCCGATCTGGCCTTCACGGCCTTCTCGGCGGCCTCGACCTATCGGGACAGCGACAAGCGCGGCGGTGCCAATGGCGGCCGACTCGCCCTCGCCCCGCAGAAGGATTGGGCTGTCAACCGCCGGGCCGCGCCGGTGATCGAGGCCCTGCGCAACGTGATGTTGACCTTCAACGGCGGGCGCAGCGACGGGAAGAAGATCTCCCTCGCGGACCTGATCGTGCTCGGCGGCTGCGTCGCCGTGGAGAAGGCGGCCCGCGATGCCGGAGTCGAGACGCCGGTGCCGTTCACGCCGGGTCGGGTGGACACGACCCAGGCGCTCACGGACCTCGAGATGTTCGAGTGGCTGAAGCCGGTGGTGGACGGGTTCCGCAACTACGTCGATGACGGCTTCGGGCAGATGACCCGCAGCGTCTCGCCGGAGGAGATGTTCCTCGACAAGGCCAACCTGCTGACTCTGACGGCCCCGGAATGGAGCGTCCTGACCGGCGGCCTGCGGGCGCTCAACGCCAACCACGACGGGTCGAACCGGGGCGTCCTGACCGATCGGATCGGGGTGCTGACGACCGACTTCTTCCGCAACCTGACCGACGTCGATCTGGTCTGGGAGAAGGCGGATGCGGACGGGATGACCTTCGCGCTCAAGGACCGTGCGAGCGGCCAGACGAAGTTCGAGGCGACCCGCAGCGACCTCGTCTTCGGGTCGAACGCACAGCTCCGGTCGATCGCCGACGCCTACGCGGGCAGCGACGGCCAGCGGCGCTTCGTGGCGGACTTCGTCAAGGCCTGGGACAAGGTCATGATGCTCGACCGCTTCGACGTGAAGGGTCACAAGCGCTACGCGCCGATGGCCGCCTGACCCCCGCCCTCAAGATACGCCCGCGCGGCCTGCGCGGGCGTTATTCCGGAGCATGCGCCGCGGACGGACCGACGATGTCCGCGGCCGCGCCTTCCGTCCCGCAGCTTCAGGTCCCGAGGCTGTGTGTGGCCAGTGCAGCCCAGTAGGCCGCGCCGACCGGCAGGGCCTCGTCGTTGAAATCGTAGCGCGGATTGTGGAGCGGCAGGCTCGGCCGCGTCCCGTCGGTGCCGATCCAGGCATAGGCGCCTGGGCAGGCTTCGAGCATGTAGGCGAAATCCTCCGACGCCATGGAGGGGCCGACATCGCCGCGGCGCGCGGTGATGTCCGGGACGGTCCCGGCGGCCGCGAGGGCGGTGCCGACGGCATCGGCGGTGTTGACCGTGGCCGGGTATCCGAACCGGTACGCCACCTCCGCGCGGGCGCCGTGCGTGCCGGCGGTCCCGCCGGCGATGGCCTCGATGAGCTCCGCGACGCGCTTGCGCACCGCCTCGTCCAGGCAGCGGACCGTGCCGCGGATGACGGCGTGGTCGGGAATGACGTTGTAGGCGTCGCCGCCATGGATCTGCGTGACGCTGAGCACGACCGGCTCCGTGGGGGCGATGCGGCGGCTGACGATGGTCTGCAGGGCGAGGACGATCTCGGAGACGACCACGAGCGTGTCGGTGCCGCGCTCCGGCATGGCCGCATGGGTGCCGAATCCGGTGACCGCGATCTCGAACGTGTCGAGGGAGGCCATGATGGCGCCGACCCGGGTCGCGAAGGTCCCGAGGGGCAGGCCCGGCCAATTGTGCAGCCCGTAGACGGAGTCGCAGGGGAACAGCCGGAACAGGCCGTCCTCGACCATCGCGCGCCCGCCGCCCTCGCACTCCTCCGCAGGCTGGAAGATGAAGTGGACCGTCCCGGTCAGGTCGGTGCGGGCCGCGAGATGCCGCGCCGCGCCGAGCAGCATCGCCACGTGGCCGTCATGGCCGCAGGCATGCATCACGCCGGGCGTCCGGGAGGCGTAGGCGACGCCTGTCGCCTCCTGGATCGGCAGGGCGTCCATGTCGGCCCGCAGGCCGATGGTCGGGCCGTCGCCCCGGCTCAGGGTCCCGACCACGCCCGTGCGCCCGAGCCCGGTCTTCACGGACAGGCCGCAGGCGGCCAGTTCCCGCGCGACGAGATCCGCCGTGCGGACCTCCTGGTAGGCCAGTTCGGGATGGGTGTGCAGGTCGCGCCGCCACGCGACCATCCGCTCCACGGTCTCTGCCTCGATCCCCATGTGGTCTCTCACCCATGCCAGAGGCCGCCGGAGCGCCTCGTTCCCCCTGCCTCACCCTACGCCGGACGGCGCGGCGGTTCACCCCAGCGGCGGATGCATGAAGAACTGCGCGATCAGGGCCGCACCGAGGAACGTCCCGGCATTGGCCATGAACGAGACCACCACGATCCGCCAGCCGAGGCGGCGGAAGGCGGGCACGTCCTTGGCGACGGAGAGGCCCGCGAAGGTCAGGATCGGCGTGGCCAGGGCCAGGAAGTTGATCTTGCCGGTCAGGGCGGCGATCTCGGCGGCGTAGGGCGTGCCGGGATAGGTCAGGGCCATGCCGATGATCGAGACCCACAGGACCGCCGGCAGGCGCCGGCCGAGGAGCAGGTAGACGATCCAGCCGGCCAGCACGGTGCCGATGATGATCGCCATCCCGCCGACGACCTTCGCGTCCGGGACGACGCCGTAGGTCAGCCAGTTGCCGATGAGCCCGTAGGCACCGATCAGGATCCAGGCCAGGACGGTCTCGGCGAGGCCGATCCGCACCTCCTGATGGACCGGTGCCTCCGCCTGCGGGTCGACCGCCGCCGGGCGGGCGGCATCCGGCCGGTTGCGGCCGAGGATCGGCTCCAGCTTGCCGTAGGCCCAGATCGTGAAGGGCAACGACAGGAACAGGGTGAAGTACGTGCCGATCGTCGTGGTGACGAGGTTGCTGGCCGCCGCGAAGGTCGCGACATCCTTGGCGACCTCGGGGGTCTGCTGAGCGGCGATCGCCCCCGAGGCGGCGGCCATCATGCTGCCGGAGCCGACGCCGGCGCCCATCGCCAGGGCCAGCGGGTTGAAGACGCCCAGGCTGGCGATCAGCCCGGCCAGCAGGGCGATGAACACCGCGCCGAACACCGTGCCGGTCAGGTACTCCGCCAGCACGCCGCGGCCCTCCGGAGAATCCATGCCGTAGCGCTCGCCGATGATGGCGAGGCTCGGCTCGCGGCCGACCGAGAAGGTCGCGCCGATCGCCTCGCGCTTGATGCCGAGGAGGAGCGCCACCGGCAGGCCGAACACCATCGTCCCGAAGAAATGGCCGAATTCCTGGAAGGCGAGCGCCCAGCCCGAGGCCAGAATCTTCGGCAGCGAGCCCCCGACCAGCAGGCCGAGCTTGGCGATGAAGATCAGCAGCGCCGGCTGGAGATAGGCCCCGGCCGCGTTCTGCAGGGCGCCCGTCAGCCGCAGGGGCGCCGGGAGGCGCGGGCTCATCAGCCCCAGGGCCCCGCCGAGGAGCAGGGCCCAGAGCAGCGGCAGCAGGACGATCTTGCCGGCTCCCACCGGGATGCTGACGTTGCCGATCGCCTCGGCGATGATGACGATGACCAGGGCGAGCAGGAACAGCGTCAGCTTCCCGCCGCCGGAAACGGGCGGCGCGTCCGGCCGCGTGTTCGTCGCAAACAGTTCGCCCGCCATCGTCATCCTCCCCGCCCCTCCGGGGCTGCCCATCGCCCTGCCTGCCGGACTTGGCCGCCGGTCGTGTCGGTTGATCCCGTCCGTCGCCCCCCGCGCCCGGCGCCTAGCCCACGTAGCCGAAGGTCACCGCCGGCTGGGCCGCGGTCTCGACCCAGACGCTCTTGGTCTGCGTGTAGGCCATCAGCGCCTCGCGGCCCGAGGAGCGGCCGAAGCCCGAGCGGCCGAAGCCGCCGAAGGGCGAGGCCACGTTGATGGTCTTGTAGCCGTTGACCCACACCGTTCCGGCCCGCAAAGCCGCCGCGACCCGGTGGCCGCGGCCGCCGTCGCCGGTCCAGACCGCGCCCGCGAGGCCGTAGGGCGTGCCGTTGGCCAGCGCCACCGCCTCGTCCTCGCCGTCGAACGGCAGGACCGTGAGGACCGGGCCGAACACCTCCTCCCGGGCGATCGCCGCGTCCGGCGCGACGCCGTCCACGATGGTCGGGCCGAAATAGAAGCCGCCCGTGTCCCGCAGGGACGCGGGGCAGGCGCCACCGGCCGCGATGGTGGCGCCGGCGCTCGCCGCGGCCTCGACCATGCCGGCGATCTTGTCGCGCTGGCGCCGGTTGTTGATCGGCCCGATCTGCGTCGCCGGGTCGGTCGGCGCCCCCACCGGGATGCGCGCGGCGGCGTGGGACAGGCGCTCCACGAAGGACGCGTGGATCGAACGGTGCACGAGGAGGCGGGAGCCCGCCACGCAGCTCTGGCCGGCGCCACCGAAGATCGCGGCCTGCGCGCCGATCAGCGCCCGGTCGAGGTCGGCGTCGGCGAACACGATGTTGGCCGACTTGCCGCCGAGCTCCAGCACGCTCGGCACGATGGCGCGGGCCGCCGCGGCGGCGATCTGCGCGCCGGCCTCGGCCGAGCCGACGAACACGACGAGGCGGGTGTCGGGATGGGCCACCGCGGCGGCCCCCGTGGTCGGACCGGCGCCGGCGAGCACCGAGACGAGGCCGCGGGGCATCCCCTCGGCGCGGTCGCAGAGCAGGCCCAGCGCCAGCGAGGTCAGCGGCGTCAGCTCGGAGGGCTTCAGCACCACGGCGTTGCCGGCGCAGAGGGCCGGGGCGATCTGCCAGCCGGCGGTGAAGATCGGCGCGTTCCAGGGGGTGATCTGCACCACGGTGCCGAAGGGCTCGTGGCGGGTGTAGTTCAGGTGCGAACTCGGCACCGGGATGACGTCGCCGTGGAGCTTGTCGCACCAGCCGGCATAATACTCGAACATCTCGGCGACCTTGGCGACCTCGCCGCGCGTGTCGCGGATCGGCTTGCCGGCCGAGAGGGTCTCCAGCTCGGCCAGCGCCCCGGCGTGCTGCCGGACCAGGGCGGCGACCGCCCACAGGGCCCGGCCCCGGGCGGCGGCGCTCATCCCCCACCACGCGCGCTGGGCGTCGCGGGCCGCCGCCATGGCGGCCTCGACCACCGACGGCCCGGCATCGGCGAAGGTCGCGAGCACACCGCCGTCCGCCGGGTTGACGAGGTCGAGGGCGGCGCCGGTCCCGGCGAGGACCTCGCCGGCCACGACGCTGCCGATGCGGCCGCCCGGCAGGAGGTCGGTCAGGAGGGCGGCGACCCGATCGGCGGCGGGCGAGTGCGGCGTGCCGGACATCAGTGGGCTCCCTTGTGATCGCGGTAATCGGCCATGCGGGTGAAGTCGGCCGTGTCGGGGATGGCGGCCTGCGTGGCCTGCCAGATCCGCTTCACCTCGGCGGAGAGCGGCAGGTCGATCCCGCATTCGGCGGCGAGCTCCAGGGCAAGGCGCACGTCCTTGCGCATCAGGCCGGCCGAGAAGCCGCTGTCGAAGGTGCCGGACTGGACCCAGCGCGGGACCATGACCTCGCTGATCGCGCTGCGGCCGGTGGCGGTGTTGACGACCTTGACCGCCTCGTCGGCCGAGAGGCCCGCGGCCTCCGACAGGCGCAGGGCCTCGCCGGTGGTCACGAGATGGGCCGCCACCAGCAGGTTGTTGACGAGCTTGACGATGTTGCCGGCGCCCGAGGGCCCGACATGGGGGGCGCGGGCCGACATGGCCTCCAGGACCGGCCGGGCCAGGGCGTAATCCGCCTCCGCCCCGCCGACCATCATGGTCAGGGTCCCCTCGGCGGCGCCGGACGGGCCGCCGCTCACCGGCGCGTCGAGGAGGGCGTGGCCGGCCGCGGCGAGGCGCTCGGCCAGGCGCCGGGTGGTGCCGGGATCCGAGGTCGAGGTGTCCACCACCACAACCTTCCGGTCGGTCCGGGACAGGAGGCCGCCCTCCGCGGTGACCACCGCCTCCACGTCCCGCGCCAGCGGCAGCGAGAAGACGAGGGCGTCGGCCGCTTGCAGGACCTCGTTGAGGGTGTTGAGTGTCGTCACGCCGGCGGCCTCCGCGGCCGGGCGCCGGGCCGGACTGAGGTCGTAGCCCAGGACCGTGAAGCCCTTGCGGGCCAGGGTCGCGGCCATGCCCAGACCCATATTGCCGAGCCCGACGACCCCTACCGTTGCGATGGTCATGCCGATCCGTCCTCACGATGCGGCACTATCGTTCCGGTAATCGAGCGTTGCGACAACAACCGATTTCTGCACGATGCGTGCGGAAATTCAGCACGGTCCCGATCAGGCCGGCGGCGGCCGGAACGCCACCATGTGGTCGGCCAGCCAGCCCAGCAGCCGGGCCGCCCCCTCGGGCAGCCGTCGCCCGGCCCGGATGACCAAGTGGGCGCTCGCCTCGGACAGGATGGCGTCGCGCAACGGCACCGCGTCCAGGAGGTCGGCGCGCAATTCGGCCGCGACCACGAAGCGGGGCAGGAAGGCCACCCCCATGGCCGCCATGACGAAGCGGCGGTGCAGTTCGAAGGACGCCGTCTCCAGCCGCGGCACCAGCCGGAACCCGCCATCCGCCTCGACGCGGCCGAGGAGCTGGCGCACCCCGTGGTCGGGCGGCAGCAGGGCGGCCGGCTCGGTGGCGAAGCTGCGCAGGGGAACCGGCGCCGACCCATTGGCGAGGGGGTGACCCTTCGGCAGGACGGCGAGCAAGGGCTGCCGGGCGGAGACGACGCCGCGGACATCCGGATGCGCGGGCGGATTGTAGACGAGGCCGATATCCGCCTCACCCCGCGCGATCGCCGCGAGGATGCCGTCGGTGGTGCCGATCTCGACCTGATAGGCGATGCCCGGATGGTCCTGCGCGAAGCCCGCGAGGGCGTTGTCGAGGAGGTCGATCAGGAAGCCAGCGCCGCAGCGCAGGCTGATCGTCCCCCGCTGCACCCCGCGCAGGCGCTTGAGCTGGTCCTCGAGGAGCGCCGCCTCGTCGGCCTGCCGCTGCGCGTGCTCGGCGACCAGACGGCCGGCCTCGGTGGGGACCACGCCCCGGGGCAGGCGTTCGAGCAGCGTCTCGCCGACCTGCGCCTCCAGCTCGATGATCTGCCGACTGACGGCCGAGGCGGCGACATTCAGGCCCTCGGCGGCGGCCCGGACCGAGCCCGCGCGCACGACGGCGAGGAGATAGCGCAGGGCGCGGTCGTTCACGGCGGCGGGCCTCCGGCGGCCGCACCGTGCCGGTCGACCGCGACGGTCCCCCGCGCCACGACGAGCACGGGCGCCTGGCGCTCGACGATCACCTGGGGCACGTTGCCGGCGCGGAAGGCGACCAGGTCGGCCCGGGCCCCCGGCGCCACCACGCCCGGGCCCAGCCCCAGAACCCGCGCCGGGACGGTTGTGACGGGATCGAGCAGCGCGGCGAGCTCTCCGTCGGTGCGGAGATCGAACCGGTAGGCGGCGAGCTGGGCGCGGTCGACCATGCCGGTGACCGTGGCGGGATTCCAGCAGTCGCGGACATTGTCGGTGCCGAAGCAGACCGGGACGCCGAGGTCCCGCAGCCGCGGAATCGGCGGGCACCGGCGCCCGCCCGGCACGCTGCTGAGGATCGCGACGCCGGCCCGGTTCAGGCCTTCCGCGATCCGGCCGAGTTGGAGATCGTCGGCTTCCGCGAGGGCGAAGGCGTGGCTGATCGTGACCCGCCCGCCGAGGCCGGCCGCAGCCGTGCGGGCCGCGATCGCCGCGATCGTGTCGAGGCCGGCTTCGCCGCCGTCGTGAAGGTGGATGTCGATACCCCTTCCGTGACGCTCGGCCAGGGCGAAGACGATGTCCAGGTGACCGTCGCGATCGCCGTCGATGCCGACGGGATCGAGGCCGCCGACGAGATCGGCGCCCATCCGCAGGGCCTCGTCCAGGTCATCCGCGACCGGCGGGCATCCCAGGATCCCGCTCTGCGGGAAGGCGACGATCTGGATCTGCATCCGGTCGGACCAGCGCGCCCGCAGGTCGAGGATCTGGGCGAGGTGGTCGAGCCGCGTGACGTCGTCGATGTCGACATGGGTCCGCAGGCTCGTCGTGCCGCCGCGGAGCATGCGTTCGAGGAGGGCCTCGGCGCCCTGCGCGGCGAGCGGCACCCGCGTGGTCCGGCGGAAGGCCTTCTCGTCCGCGATGATCGCGCGGACGGATCCCTGCGCCCGGTGGGGGCGCCACGCGAGGCCGAGCAGGCACTTGTCGAGGTGGACGTGCCCGTCCGCCAAGCCCGGCAGCACCAGGGCGCCGCCGAGGTCGATCGTGCGTGCAGCGGGGGGCAGCGGCGCGCCGGGATCGTGCAGGATGGCCACGCGGCCGTCCCGGATGTCGATGGTCGCCCGGCGGCCTTCGGCGAGCGTGACATCGCGCAGGCGCAGGTCGCAGGGGGCTACCGTGTCAGAACCGGGACTCGACGTCATGCCGGGGCTCCTCTCGCATCCTGATCCGCGTCGGCCATCAGAGGGGCCGGCCCGCCGCCACGACGGTCCGGATGGCGAAGCTCGATTGCAGCCGGGCCACGCCGGGGAGACGCGACAGGACATCCTTGTGCAGCCGCTCGTAATCGGCCGCGTCGACCACCTTGAGCTTGACCAGGTAATCGGCCGTCCCAGTCATCAGATAGCAATCCTGCACCTCGGGACAGCGCCGGACGGCCGCCTCGAAGCGGTTGAGGTAATCCTCGGTCTGGCGGTCCAGGGTGAACTGCGTGAGCACCACGAGGCCCGGCGCGTCGGCGCCGCCGCCGATCAGCGCCGTGTAGCCCCGGATGATCCCGGATTCCTCCAGCAGGCGCACGCGGCGGTGGCAGGCGGAGGCGGACAGGCCGATTGCGGCGGCGAGGTCGGCATTGCTGATCCGGCCGTCGACGCGCAGGGCCTGGATGATGCGGCGGTCGATCTCGTCCACGGCGGGTCACGAAGGATCTTCGAAATCGCCGTAGAAAATTGCACGAGCCGCCAATCGTCGCAAGACGCTTCGACACATCGCACGCCTGTTCGACGATCCTCCGTATAGCTTGGCGGCAGCGCATCAGGGAGCCGCCCCGGGGGTCGCCATGAGCAGGATCGATCGCGATCACCGGCCCGATGCCGGTCCCGCAGGCACGGCAGCCGCGCTCCTGACGATCGACCTCGGGGCCATCGCCGACAATTACCGTGCCCTCGCGTTGCAGGCCGGGCCGGCCGTCTGCGCGGCGGTGGTCAAGGCGGACGCCTACGGGCTCGGCGCCGAGCGGGTGGCGCCGGTCCTGGCCGCCGCCGGCTGTCGGCACTTCTTCGTGGCGCAGGTCGGCGAGGGCGTCGCCCTCCGGGCGATCCTCGGCCCCGGCCCCGTGATCGCCGTGCTCAACGGCGCCTCCCCGGGCAGCGAGGCGGCCTGCGCGGCCCACGACCTCGTCCCCGTCCTCAATGACCGGTCGCAGCGCGACGGCTGGCAGGGTCTCGCCCGGCGCCTGGACCGGCGCCTGCCCGCGATCCTCCAGATCGATTCCGGCATGGCCCGGTTCGGCTTCGCGCCGGACGAAGCCTGCGCGCTCCTCGACGCGCCGGACGCGCTCGCGGGCCTCGACCTGCAGCTGGTGATGAGCCACCTCGCCTGTGCGGGCGAGTTGGACAGCCCCGTCAACGCGGCGCAACGCGCCGTCTTCGAGGTCGTCCGGCGGCGCCTGCCGGCCGTGCCCGCGAGCCTCGCGGCCTCCTCCGGGATCTTCCTCGGGCCGGACTTCCGGTTCGACCTGGTGCGCCCCGGCGCCGCCCTCTACGGGATCGCCCCGCAGGCGGACGCCCCGAATCCGATGCGGCCGGTGATCGGTCTGCGGGCGCGGGTGATGCAGACGCGCAGCGTCCCGGCCGGAACCCCCGTCGGCTACGGGCACGTGGCGACCGTCGGCCGGGACAGCCGCCTCGCCACCGTGGCGATCGGCTACGCGGACGGGTTCTTCCGCAGCACCGCCGGTGGGGCGGCCTGGTTCGGCGGCACGCGCCTGCCCGTGGTCGGGCGGGTCTCGATGGACAGCCTCGTCCTGGACGTCACCGACCTGGCCCCCGGCACGATCGGGCCGGGGGCGCTCGTCGACATCATCGGGCCGGAGCGCGACGTCGACGCCGTCGCCGCGGCGGCCGGCACGATCGGCTACGAGGTCCTGACCAACCTCGGCCACCGCTTCCACCGCGTCTATCTCGGAGCCTGAGGCCCGCCATGAACGTCCTCATCCTCGGCGGCGGCGTCGTCGGCGTCACCTCGGCCTATTACCTCGCCCGGGCCGGCCATCAGGTCACCGTGCTGGAGCGCCAGCCCGGCGCCGGCCTGGAGACCAGCTTCGCCAATGCCGGCCAGGTCTCGCCGGGCTACGCGGCGCCCTGGGCGGCCCCCGGGATCCCCGTGAAGGCGCTCAAGTGGCTGATGATGCGGCACCGCCCCCTGGTGCTCTGGCCGCGCCTGGAGCGCCGCCTCTACGGCTGGCTCACGCGGATGCTCGCCAACTGCACCGAGGAGGCCTACCGGCGGAACAAGGGCCGCATGGTCCGGCTCGCCGAGTACAGCCGCGACGTGCTGCGCGACCTGCGCACCGAGACGGGCATCGCCTACGACCACCGGGAGAAGGGCACGCTGCAGCTCTTCCGGACGCAGAAGCAGCTCGACCATGTCGGCGACGATACCCGCGTCCTCGACGCCTACGGCGTGCCCTACACGGTTCTGGATCCGGCGGGCTGCATCGCCGCGGAGCCCGCGCTCGCGGCGGTGCCGGACGTGTTCGTCGGCGGCCTGCGGCTGCCGGGCGACGAGACCGGCGACGCGCACCTGTTCACGCAGCGCCTCGCCGCGATCTGCGAGGGACTCGGCGTCACCTTCCGCTACGGGACGGCGATCGCGCGCCTGCACCATGCCGGCGACCGGGTGACGGCGGTGGAGACCGCTGGCGGTGAGCTCCTGCGGGCGGAGGCCTACGTGGCGGCGCTGGGCAGCTACACGCCGGCCCTGCTGCGCCCCCTCGGGATCGCCCTGCCGGTCTACCCGGTGAAGGGCTATTCCCTGACCCTGCCCATCACCGATGCGGCCGCCGCCCCGGTCTCGACGGTGATGGACGAGACCTACAAGGTGGCGATCACCCGGCTCGGCGACCGCATCCGCGTCGGCGGCACCGCCGAACTCGCCGGTTTCAGCAGCGCCCTGCGCCTGCCGCGCCGCGAGACCCTCGCGCGCTCGGTGCAGGACCTGTTCCCCGCGGGCGGCGACCTCTCCCGGGCCGCGTTCTGGACCGGCCTGCGGCCGATGACGCCGGACGGCACGCCGATCGTCGGGGGGACGCGGGTCGCGAACCTGTTCACCAACACCGGCCACGGCACCCTCGGCTGGACGATGGCCTGCGGCTCGGGCCGCCTGCTCGCCGACCTCGTGTCCGGCCGGGCCCCGGAGATCGCGAGCGACGATCTGGCGCTCGACCGCTACGCCGCGTGAGCCGGCCGGGCTTTCCGCGCCGCGTGGTGACGGCGGTGCCGGCACGCGGCGCCCTGGGGACGTGGCGCACGGGCACAGCCTCGCCTCGTCCTGCGCGGGGCCGGCCCCGACCCTGCCGGCGCTGAAGCGGCCGCCGCGAGCGGTCGCCGCGAGTGGTCGCGAAGCCCTGCCCCGGGCCTGCCCAATGATTCGGCACTCTTCGCGACACGACTGCAAGTTGATTACATCGCGTTCATGAAGCGCCGATGTCCGACATCACCGGACGACTTCACAACGGCCTGAGCAACCCTTCGCATCCCGTCGAGTTTAGGATCTGAACCAACGATCCGGGTGCGCAGATGAGTTTCATCGTCGTACAGGGCAGGGAAGATCAAGAGCAGGCGGATGCCGTGCTCAGAGGCGTCGCCGACGGGCTGGCCAGCCTGTTTCCCGTGCCCGATCATCCGCCCGGTGTTCAGGACCTGCTGGATGCCCGGACACAGGAGGCCGGCATCCGCGCAGGCAGCATCGCAACGTCGAGCGGGCGGAGTACGAAGCGCGCGAAAGCGGGTGCGCGCCGCGGCGGGGATATGGGGCCGCCTCCGGCCCGCGCCGTGAAGACGGCTCCCGCCGGGGCGCTGCGCGGATCGCCTCCGCAATACAGCCGCACGCGAGCGCGCCGGGCGAGATCCGAGGCGAAGTCCGAGCGTCGCGACCAGTCCTGAGCCCGAGGCCGGCGGTCACACCGGCCTCAGCGCGGCCCCGCCACGGTCAGGCCGAACCGCCGGATCTCCCCGGGCATCTGCTCGAGCGGCAGGACCTTGGCGGCCGCGCCGCGATCGATCGCCTCCTTGGGCATCCCGAACACCACGCAACTCGCCTCGTCCTGCGCCACGGTCTGCGCCCCGGCCCGGCGCATCTCCAGCAGGCCGTTGGCGCCGTCGTCGCCCATGCCGGTCATCAGGATGCCCAGCGCGTTCGCGGCCGCCGCCCGGGCGGCCGACCGGAACAGCACATCGACGGATGGGCGATGGCGCGCGACAAGCGGACCGTCCTTCACCGACACCGCGTAGCTGCCGCCCCGGCGCTCGACCATGAGGTGCCGCCCGCCCGGGGCGATCAGGGCCCGGCCCCGCAGCACCGGATCGCCGTCCTCCGCCTCCTTGACGGTGATCGCGCAGAGCCCGTTCAGGCGCTTGGCGAAGGCCGCCGTGAAGTGCTCCGGCATGTGCTGCACGATGACGAGGCCGGGGGACTCGGCGGGCAGCACCTCGAGTACGTCGCGCAGGGCCTCCGTCCCGCCCGTCGACGCGCCGATGCAGACGATCCGGTCGGTCTCGACCACGACGCGTCCGGGCACGGGCGGCGGCAGGACGACATCGGCCGAGAGCTTCGCTTCGACGAGCTGTCGCGGCGGCCGGCTGCCGCGCAGCTTGGCCCGGGCGGCCGCGCGCACCGCGTCGCAGACCCGCACCGTGGATTCGAGCAGAAACTGGCGGGTGTCGACCCGCGGCTTCGGCAGTACGTCGACGGCGCCCGCCTCCAGCACCTCGAACAGGATCCGGGAACCCGCCTCGGTCAGGGTCGAGCAGACGATCACCGGGAGCGGCTTCTGCGCCATGATCTTGCGCAGGAAGGTCAGGCCGTCCATGCGCGGCATCTCGAGATCGAGGATGATGACGTCCGGGATCTCCTCCTGGATCCGGCGGGCGGCGATGAACGGATCGGCCGCGGTACCCAGGACCGCGATGTCGGGCGCCGTCTCCAGGATGCCGCACAGGGTCTGGCGGACGGAGGCCGAGTCGTCGACGATGAGGACGCGGATCGGTCTCGACGCATTCACCGGCCGGAATCCCTCAGCTTGCTGAAGACGGTCGAGGACATCTGGTCGAGGCCCGCCACGCCGACGCCCGCCATCGATTCGGAATGGCCGACGATCAGGTATCCGCCGGGGCGCAGGTGCCCGGCCAGGCGTGCGACCACGGCCTTCTGGGTCGGCTTGTCGAAGTAGATCAGCACGTTGCGGCAGAAGACGAGGTCGACGTCCCGGTCGATCGGGTAGCTTTCGTCCATCAGGTTGAGCCGCTGGAACCGCACCCGGGCGCGCAGCTCGGGCACGATCCGCCCCTCGCGCCGGGCCGGATCGCGCGCGACCATCACGTAGCGCCGCCGCAGGTCCGGCGGCACCGCCTCCAGCATCTCCTCCGGGTAGATCGCCGTCCGGGCGCGGTCGAGCACCTCCGAGGAGATGTCGGTCCCGAGGATGGCGTAGCGGAACCGGTCGGCGGCCATGTCCTGCAGGACCATCGCCAGCGTATAGGCCTCCGCCCCGGTCGAAGCCGCCGCGCTCCAGACCTTGAGCAGCGGCCGGTCGCCCCGCGCCGCCAGCCGCGGGACGATCGTCGTGCGCAGCAGATCGAAATGCGCGGGCTCGCGGAAGAAGTCGGTCTTGTTCGTCGTCACGCAGTCGACGAGGTGCGGGAACTCGTCCGCGAGATGGCCCGCCTCGAACAGGTGGCGGCCATAGGCCTCGAGGGTCGGAAGATCGAGGGCGCGCATGCGCTTGCGCAGCCGGCCCTCGACCATGGTGCGCTTGGCCGGCGGCAGCTGGATGCCGGCATGGTGCTGGACGAGGTCGGCAACCGAGCGGAAATGCCGGTCGCTCAGGTGACCCGGATCGGTCTCCATGGTCCCGGGTCCGCTCAGGCGGCCTGGGGCGACGCGGCGAGCGCGGGCCCGTCGCCGTCCATGAGCGCGACGAGGTCGAACACCACCACGAACGCCTCGCCCCGGCGGCCGATCCCGGCGATGTAGCGCGCGTTCCAGCGGCCGCCGACCTCGGGGGCCGCCTCCATCTCGGTCCCGTCGAGTTCCGTCACCTCGATCACCCGGTCGGCCACGAACCCGACCCGCAGCGCCCGGCCCGGCATCGGCACGTTGAGCAGGATGATCCGGGTCGCCGGCGTGCGCGCCACGGGCGGCAGGCCGAGCTTGGTGCGCAGGTCCACCACCGGGTAGCTCTGCCCGCGCACGTCGATCATGCCGAGCAGGAAGGCCGGCGCCTGCGGCAGGGCCGCCGGGACCCGGTAGTCCAGGATCTCGTGGACGTGCTCGACGTCGATCCCGAAGGTCTCGGCGCCGAGACCGAGGGTCAGGTACTGCCACACACTGGACATGCAGAGTCTCCGGATGGACTGCGACGCGCGCCGACGGCAGGATCCGCGCGGGGACGAGCGCCGCGCGGATCCGGGCCTCGCCCGACAGGTCGGGCGACCTGTCGGGCGAGATGTCAGGCGACGCGGGTGAAGGCGGCGTCCTGCGCGTCGCCCTCGCCCATGTCGAGGGCGAAGCCCCCGGCCGCGGCCGGGTTGCGCCCCCCCGCCCGCTTCGGGCTCGGCGAGCGGATCGCCGCCGAGGGCGCGCCCATCCGCGTCGCGGTCGCGCGCAGCCGCGTCACCGCCTGATCGACACCGGCCAGAGGCCCGACCGGTGCGGCCGCCTCGGTGATGCGGAAGTAGGCGATCGTCGCCTGCAGCTTCTCGGCCTGGGTGGCCAGTTCCTCGGAGGTGGCCGAGACCTGCTCGGAGGCGCTGGCGTTCTGCTGGGTCACCTTGTCGAGCTGCTGGATCGCCTGATTGATCTGGCCCGAGCCGACATCCTGCTCGCGGCAGGCGGCGGTGATCTCCTCCACCAGGCTGGCGGTCTTCTTGATGTCGGGCACGAGCTTGCCGAGCATGTCGCCGGCCTGCTGGGCGGCCTTGACGGTGTCGGACGACAGCGTGCCGATCTCGGCCGCGGCCGCCTGGCTGCGCTCGGCGAGCTTGCGCACCTCGCTGGCCACCACCGCGAAGCCGCGGCCATGCTCGCCGGCCCGGGCCGCCTCGACGGCGGCGTTGAGGGCCAGCAGGTCGGTCTGGCGGGCGATCTCCTGCACGATGGTGATCTTCTGCGCGATGGTCTGCATGGCCTCGACGGCGCGGCCGACGGCGACCCCGCTGGCCTCCGCGTCCTGGGCCGATTGCCTGGCGATCGTCTCGGTCTGGCTGGCGTTCTCGGCGTTCTGCTTCACGTTGGCGGCCATCTCCTCCATCGAGGCCGAGGCCTCCTCGGTCGAGGCCGCCTGCTCGGTCGAGCCCTGCGACAGCTGCTCGGCCGAGGCCGACAGCTCCTGGGACCCCGCCGACACGTTGCTCGCCGCCGCGCTCGCCTCGGCCACGACGGCGCGCAGCTTCGTCAGCATGGTCTGCAGGGCGATGCCCATCGTGTCCTTGTCGGAGAGCGGCCGGGCCTCAACCCTGAGGTCCCCCTGGGCGATGGCGTTGGCGAGCGCGGCCGTCGCGTTCAGGTTCTCGGTCATGCGGCCCATGGCCCCCACCAGGTCGCCGAGCTCGTCGTTGGAGGTGACCTTCGCGGTCTGGCTCAGGTCGCCCATCGCCACCGCGTCGGCGAGGGTCACGGCGCGGCCGAGGCCACGGGAGATCGAGAAGGCGAGCCAGGTGGCGATGCCGAGGCCGAGGAGGAGCGCCGCCGCAACGGTGGCGAGCAGGATCGTCTGGCCCTCGCTCGCATCGGCCTTGGCCCTGCCGACGGCGTCGATCATGCGGCGGTTCTGGAATTCGGCCAGCGCGTCGAAGGCCCGGTTCGCCGCGAGGCTCAGCGTCGCGTATTCGCCGGAGGCGAGGTCGGCGGCCTTGACGGCGGCCCCCGTCTCGATGGTCGCCAGCGCCTTCTGGAACGAGGCCGACCAGGCGGCGTATTTCTGGCGCACCCCCTCGGTCGAGATGCCCTGCGCGGCGCTCGCGCGCAGGAGGTCGTCCATGGCGTGCGCGACCTCATCCCGCACCTGCTTGGCCGCGTTCACCCGCTGCTCCAGCACCTCGAGGGTCGTCGCACCGGTCGCCGATTGAAGCTGTCCCCAGGCCCGCTCCATGCGGATCTGGAAGGCGGCCGCAGACTTGGCCAAGTCGTCACCCGATGTCTCGCCCGAGCGGCCCTTGGCCAAGGTGTCGAGTTCCGAACGGAGCGCCGCCGTCGCCGGCCGACCCGTCGTGTTGATCTCGGCCCAGGTCCTGACGCCGGAATTCTGCTTCGTCAGATCGATGATCTTCCCGGCCAGGGCGCGCTGCTTCTCGTACTTGTCGGACAGGTCATCCAGCAGCCGCTTGCCCTCATCCGCGACGATGTAGCCCTTGGCCTTGGCCAAGCCCGCCACGGCGTCGTTGCGGTTGTCCGCAGCGCGCTTGCTGAACTCCGTCATCTGGGCGTCATCGGTGCTGATCACCGCCGCCCGCACGTTGCTGACGCCATTGATCGCGTGGCCCTTCGCGTCCAGCACGAGGGCCTGCAGCTCGGCGCGGCTGATGACGAACTTCATCGACTCCTCGGAAGACATCAACTTCTGATAGCCGACGCCGCCGGCCGCGGCGGTCAGGAGCAGGACGGCGCCGAAGCCGCCTGCGAGCTTGGCCTTGATCGAGAAACGCATCGTACTCACCCCACGCACGCAACACTTGGACAGGACAGCCACAAGATTTCAGTTGAGGATCTGCTCGAGTTCGGGGACGATGATGAATTCATCCCTCGCCTTGACGATCGACCGGATGTATTCAGGGCGCCACGTCGTGCCGACCGACGGCACCGCCTGGCAGCTCGCCGGATCGATCTCCGTCACCGCGAACACCTTGTCGGCCACCAGCGCGACCACCACCGGATCGCCCCCCACCGCAACCTCCAGCACCAGGAAGCGCGTGTCCGGGCTGTCCGCCGCCGCCGGCATCCCGAACCGCTCGCGGATGTCGGCCAGGGGGATGACGTTGCCGCGCACGTTCACGATTCGGTCGATATGCGGCCGTGCCCCCGCCACCCGCGTCGCCGGGATCGGATCGATGATCTCGCGCACCATCCCGGCATCCAGCGCGAAGCTCTCCGTGCCGATCCGGAACATCACCACCTGCTGGCCGCCCCGCGACCCCGCCTGCGGTCCGGTTCCGAGAGAACCGCTCGTCACGCCGCCGCTCATCACGCCACCTCCTGATACACGCGCGCGCCCTCGGCGCCGCCGCCGCTCACGAGCCGGCCGACATCGATGATCAGCGCCGCCGTGCCGTCGCCCAGGATCGTCGCCCCCGAGAACGTCGCCACGTCCGCGTGCAGCTTCGACAGCGACTTGATCACCGTCTGGTGGTTGCCGATGATCTGGTCCGCCACCAGCCCGACCCGGGCCTCGCCCGCCGCGACGATGATCACCTTCTGGTGCAGCTCCGGCTCGCCCGCGGCCCCGAACAGGCTGCGCAGCCGCAGGAACGGCACCAGCGCGCCCCGGATGTTCAGGAAGTCCCGCCCGCGCCCGCCGCGCTCGCCGGCGGGCAGCTCGACGCATTCCTCCACCGCCGCCAGGGGGATGACGTAGCGCCCCTCCCCCACCCGGATCAGCAATCCCTCGATGATCGCCAGCGTCAGCGGCAGGCGCAGGGCGACCGTCGTGCCGCCCCCCGGCTCGGTCGCGATGTCGATCGTGCCGCGCAGGCTCTCGATCGTCTTCTTGACGACGTCCATGCCGACCCCGCGCCCCGACAGGGCCGAGATCTCCTGGGCGGTCGAGAAGCCCGGCGCGAACAGGAACTGGTAGACCTGCTGGTCGGTGAGCACCGCGCCGGGCGCGCACAGGCCCTTCTCCTCGGCCTTGGCGCGGATGCGTGCCGCGTCGAGCCCGGCGCCGTCGTCGCGCACGCTCACCAGCACCTGGGCGCCGACATGCTCGGCGGTCAGCGTGATACGCCCGGTCGCGGCCTTGGCGGCGGCGGCCCGGCGCCCGGGCGCCTCGATGCCGTGGTCGATGGCGTTGCGGATCAGGTGGACGAGCGGGTCGGCCAGCCGCTCGATCACGGTCTTGTCGAGTTCGGTGTCCTCGCCGCCGGTGACGAACTCCACCGGCTTGCCGAGATCGCGCGAGAGATCGTGGATCAGGCGGCGGAAACGGCCGAACAGCGCGCCGATGGCGACCATGCGGATGCTCATCGTGGTGTCGCGCAGCCGCGCCGACAGGCGCTCGATCTCCTCCGCGATGCCCTTGAGGCCGGGATCGGCGCTCAGGCCGGCGAGCTGGCTCAGCCGGGCCTGGGCGATGACCAGTTCGCCGACCCGGTCCATCAGCTCGTCGAGCCGCTCCGCCTCGACCCGCACGCTGCTGGCCGGCCGCTCCTCGGCCCGCCGCGCCGGGCTCCGCTCAGCGGTCGGGGCCGCGGGCGCGATCGCCGGCGGCGCGACGGGTGGGGCTTCGACGGAGGCGATGGCGGCGAGACCCGCCGCCGGAGCCGTGACGGTCGGCGGCGCAAAAGGCCCGGGCGCGGCCTCGCCCGGTTCGGGTGCGGCGTCCGGCTGCGCCGGCGAGATCGGGACCAGGGTCAGGGTCATCTCGTCCCGCACGAACAGGAAGACATCCTCGATCGCCTCGCGGGTCACGGCCGCGCGCAGCGTGACGTCCCAGCCGATGGCGAGGCTCTCGGGATCGAGGCCCGGCAGTTCGGGCAGCGCGTCGAGGCGCGGCACGATCGTGCAGGCGCCGAGGTCGCGCAGTTCGTCGAGGAGCGCCAGGGGATTGGTACCGTTGCGCAGCACGTCGGGCGCGAAGGCGATGCCGATCTGCCAGCCGCCCTCCACCATCGGGATGGGATCGGCGACCGGCTCCGGATGGGGGGCCAACGGCGCGGCGGCGGGGCGGCCGGTGGTGCCGAGGAGCTGCTCGAGTTCGGCCAGGATGGCCTCGCCGATGATGGGCGCGCTGGCCTCGGGCTCCTCGATGAGGCCGCGGATATAGTCCTTGGCCGAGAGGGAGACGTTGACGAGGTCGTGGCCGACCGGAACCTCGCCGCGACGGACGCGGTCGAAGGCGGTCTCGAAGTCGTGGGTGAAGGCGGCGACCTGCTCGAAGCCGAACATGGCGCCCGAGCCCTTGATGGTGTGCAGGGCGCGGAAGGCGGTGTCGATCAGGGCGCGGTCCTCGGGCCTGTCGCCGAGGTCGAGCAGGGTCGTCTCCAGGCAGGCCAGAAGCTCGGCGGCTTCGGCCCGGAAGACGTCGGCGGGATCGAGAGCAGTCATGGGACGGTCGGACCCGCTCACGCTAGACACAGATGCAGAATGAACCGCCCGGCTTCGAGCGAACGCGAAGACTTCGACTTTGTCACCGGGCGAATGTCTTTGAACTCAAGCGTTCGGCTGGATTGCCGAGTCGCGCCGCACCCTCACGGCGACGCGAAACGACGATCATCCGCCGCCCGATTTCACCGGTTGTATATAATCTGACTAAAAATTTTCGGTTAACGCCGAGGTTTCGATGCCTGACGGACAGTATATCCGCCCATCGCCCAGAGGATTTGATTATCGGATACTGAGATCGCGTGAGCCGTGGATCACAGGATCGCCGTATCCGGCATCCTGTGCCGGTCGGTCCGGCACGGGCTCTCGTCGTGCATCCCATGCGGATGGGGGCCGCGGCCCTGCTGGGTGCGGCCGGCGGAGAGACGGGGATGAGACGTGGGGCCGGTCGCGGCAGATCCGGCGCCGAAGCCCCGGCCGCGGCGCAACCGCCGGCCGGGCCGGACCGGATTGCCCGCGGACCGCGCCTGGCGGCGCGCTCGGGTTCAGAACAGGTCGATGCCGTCCAGATCGTCGGCAGCCGGGCGCTGCGCGACCGGGGCGACCCCGAGCAGTCGCTCCGTCAGGCGCGCCCGGACCTCGCCGAGGGTGCAGCGCGCGATCGCCGCCTCGATCCAGGCCGGGTCGGCGCTGGAATCCGGCACCGCGCCGTCGCCCGCGCCAGAGAGACGGCCGAGTTCCGCACCGGCCGCGCGCAGCAGGCCTTCGACGTTCTCGATGCGCTGCTTGGCCCGGTCCTGGAACTGCATCGCCACGATCGCCGCCGACACGTCCTCGGTGATGGCCTGCGTCGTCTCGGCGGTCTGGCGCAGGACACCGGCGACCTGGGCGTTCTGCTCGACAAGGGCCCGCATCACCATGCGGACGCGCAGCTCGGCGGTGCGGCTCTCCTCGGACATGTCGATCGCCGCGATGTCGCCCAGCAGGGCGTGGCTGCTGCGCAGGTCGGCCGCCATGGTGCCGATCTGCTGCTTGATCACGTCCGACAGGGCGTTGATGGTCGTGGCGAGGCCGCGCACCTCGTCGGCGACCACCGCGAAGGCCGCGCCGCTGCTGCCGGCCCGGGCGGCCTCGATCTTGGCGTTCAGGGCAAGCAGGTTGGTCTGGCGGTTGATCTTCTCGATCTCCGCCACGCTGCCCTCGACCGACGACAGGCCGTCGAGGGCCCCCGCCAGCCCCTGCGCGAGGGTCGTCCCGCGGGAGGACATCAGCGTGATCCGCGCGATCAGCGCGGCGAGCGTCTCGCCGAGGCCGGCGGCGACATCTCCGAGGTCCAGGGTCTTGTCGTCGATCCGTACGGTCTGAACCGAGGCGACGAGGCCGCGCACGATCTCCGACTGCTCGCAGGTCGAGGCCGCGATGTTCTGAAAGCGGTTGGACAGGCCGTGGACATTCGCCTCCACATCCGCGGAGACGATCCCGAGCTCGGCGATGAGGGCGTCCAGGAGCCCCCGCTGCTGCGCCGAGAGGCCGAGCCAGGCCTGCAGCAGATCGGCCGACCGCGTGGCGGCCGCCGGGTCGGCCGGGATCTCGATCTGCGGCGCCGGCGACGTATCGGCGGCAGGGGATGCCATCGTCTCGGGACGATCCGGCGGCGCGAGCGCGGAGCCGGACACCGCGCCGGGCACTGCGCCGGATCCGCGCCGTCCGTCGGCCCGCCGGAAGCGGGCCGGGACCTGCCTGAGAATGTCGTGGGCAGCTTGGAAGGACATCAGATGTCGGATCTCTCGGCGTCGACCGTCGCGCGCCGGTCAAGCCGCAAACCGATGGACGGCGTCGGCCCGACAGTAAGGATCGCCGTTAAAGAAAGCGTTATCACCGGCAATGAAGCGCAAGAGCGAGACAACAGATTTCTGTATTGACGCTTGAATTCCGTTCCATGCTGAATCGAATTCCAGCTGTGCAGCGTCCGGCGGCGGCGGCAACAGCGGTGGATTGGTCTGCCGTCGGTCAGAAAGAATTTACCCGCCGCGGTGTTGTCTCCGCCGGAGAGGCGCAGCGGCGCCCAATCCTGTCGTCGAGGGCCTGAACCCGCATGTCCGAGGCTTCCGTCCTCACGCTCGAATCCGACTGCACCATCCGGACGGTCCGGTCGCTGCAGGGCGCTTTGGCGGCGGCCCTCGCCGGCGCGACGCGCCTCACCCTGGACTGCGCGGCGGTCGAGCGCGCGGACATCACCTTCGTCCAGATCGTGCTCGCGGCGGACAAGGCGGCACAGCGTCAAGCCACGGAGATCGCGCTGGCCAATGTGCCGCCGGCGGTCAGCGGCGCGTTCCAACGCGCTGCGATCGCCCTCCCCGGCCAGGCACTCCGCTAGGCCCACGCTTCAGGCACAAGAACGGGATCCTTGTCATGGCCACTGTCCTCGCCGTCGACGACTCGCCCAGCATCCGGCAGATGATCAAGGTCGTCCTCGGCCCGGCCGGCCACACGGTGATCGAGGCCGGCGATGGCGCCGAAGGCTTGGCGAAAGCCAAGAGCGCCAGCCTCAACCTCGTCATCACGGATCTCAACATGCCGGTGATGAACGGGCTGGAGATGATCAAGCAATTGCGGACGTTGCCCGCCTGCACGGGCGTTCCGATCCTCTTCCTGAGCACGGAATCGGACGAGGGCATCAAGCAGCAGGCGAAGGCGGCCGGGGCGACCGGCTGGATCACCAAGCCGTTCAAGCCCGAGCAGCTGCTGGCCGTCGTGTCCAAGCTGGTGCGCGCCTGAGGGCGCGGGGCCGGTCCCGGCGGCGCGGCCTTCCGGGACGCCGGCCCCGAGACGTCGGCGCCATCCCCCGCACCGCGAGCGGGGACGCGCGTCGCCGTCACTTCAGGTGATAGGCGACCCCCGCGATCAGCGCCTTTTCCTCGGTGTTGATGGTGCGCCGCGGGTCGGCGCCGAACTTGTTGCGCCAATACTGGAACCCGGCGAAGACCTCGACCCGGTTGGGGGTCCCGGCGAGCAACTGCCCGACATCCAGGACAAGGTTCGTCTGTGAGGCGAACTCTAATTGCGTGTCGTTCTGGTTGATCGTGCCGTAGCGCCCCTTGGGCAGGATGATCGTGTTGAAGCCGGCCAGGGACAGCGGCAGCCCGGTGAACGGCAGCGGGATCGTGTAGGTGATCTCGAATTCCGGGGTCAACTTGAACTCGACACTGCGGAAGTGCGAGTAATCGAAGCCCGGCACGGCGCCATTCCCGGGTATGCCCGGCGTGGGCCCGTTCCCCGCAAAGCCGTTGCGGGAGAAGTCCTTGTAGCCCTGGACCTTCAGGTTCACGAACCCGGCCGGCACGTCGAAGGCGAAGCTGAGGCCGAAGGTGCCGGCCCGCTTCTCGGCGTCGAAATACGTGTCCTTGGTGTTGATGTCGGCCCCGAACGACAGGCCGACATCCTTGACGAAGCCCGGAATCGCGAAGGTCTCGATATCGAAGATCTTGTTGAAGCTCAGGACGCCGCGATAGATCAGGTAGATTTCGGTCGCGCCGTAATCCTTGAACGGGCGCCGCTTGTCGCCCGCAGGATCCTGGGAGCCGGATGTGAGGATGTCGAGGGAGATGAGGTTGGTGCCGTAAGCCCATGAGTCGGCGTAAAACACGTTGACGACGTTCTTCGGCACCTCGCGCGGGGCGAACCCACCCTGCGCCGTGCCGTCGGGACGCCGCACGAAGAGCCCGGGCTCCGCCGACGGGCCCTGGAAGCGGTAGCTGACCACCGTGTCGGAGAAGCCGAGGTACGAGGGCGGCGGCGCCGCCATCACGGTGGCGGCCGCCACGGAAATTCCGGCCTCCTGGCGCTCCGCGCGGGCCGGAGCCCGCGCCCCGGGAACGCGCGTGCCGCCTGCCGCCCCGGCGATCTCCGGAGCCGGGGACGTGGCCGAATCCGGCGAAGGCTCGGCCCGGGCCAGCCCGACCGGCCCGGATCCGCAGGCCAGGATCAGCAGACCCGCCGCGGAGAACGGCCTCATCCGGGATAGCAACCGGAGCCCGGTCAAGACAGCTTCCAGAAGGCAAGGATCATGATCGCGTAGGCGGCGATCAGCAGCGCGGCGCCCTGAAGGTTGGCCCGGGCCCGCCGCCCCGGAGCCGGCGACAGCCACCAGCCCAGCCGCCGGGCCGTCCAGGGCACCATCTGCGCGGTGAGGAGCACGCTGAACACGTTGCCGATGAACAGGGCGACCGGGAAATCCAGCTTCAGCATCCCGGAGAGGATCGGCGTGCCGACCAAGACCCCCCACAGGAACACGGTGGGGTAGAGCGTCAGCACGACGATCATGTTCATCTTCCACGCCGCGGGCGCCGGGCCTCCGGCCGGGGCGACGGTGCGGAACCATTGCTCGAAGCCGCTCTGCACCGTCCGCGTGTGGAATTCCGCGGTCAGCGGCGCCGCTTCGGCGACGAGGGCCCGCCGCTCGGGCGAGTCCATCCAGGTTTGCAGGTTCGCCTCGCCGTCGAAGCGCAGGATCGCGACGTAATCCTCCTGCACCCCCGGCACGGCCGGCTCGAACCGGTAGCCCTGCATGCCGGGCGCCTTCGATTGGGCGGCGGCGATCTTCTGCTCCCACTTGAGGTAGGCGGCCTCCAGGCCGGGCTTAACGCGGGTGCTGATCACCGCGCTGACCGGCGACGTGCGGGCTGCACTGGCATCGTCCTTGACGATATGGACGTCGTCGCGGCCCACGAGCATGGGCGTGGCGCCCTCGATCCGGGCCTGCCGCTCGGGCGAGCCCAGCCACGCCCGCGCTTGCTCCAGGCCGCTGAAGCGCTGCAGGATGACCCAATCCACCTGCAGCGGCGGCCGCGGCGGGATGAGCTGCTGCTCGATGAAGCCCGGAAAGGTCGCCACGACGGCATGGGTGTCGGACTGCCATCGGGCGAAGGCGTCGGCGCTCTCCGGCCGGATGGTCGTCTGCGTCACGATGGTGACGGACGTCGAGGCACCGCTCATGAACCGACGCACTTCCGTTGCACGACGCCCTGCCCTCGCCCGCTCGTGCGAAGCGGGGTGCAGCCCTCGGCGCTAAACCGAGCCACACCGCCGGGCGGATCGAAGCATCGGTTCGGGGACCATCACACCGCGACCGCGGCAGACTTGAAGAAGCCCGCCGCCCCACGAAAGACGAGGAGGAACAGCCGAAGATTGGTCTGGCATCGCATAGCCGCCGTTCCGCCGGCGGCGTCGCTCTGCATGCCCCCATCAGCAAGCCGACACCAGTTAAAGTCAAGGCCTTGGCGGAAAAGCTCAATGCAAATATTGTAAATATAATACAATACAGCTATAGATCGTTCTTTGAACCAAAACATCGAAAGGATAGTTATATCTCGGGGACGCAGCCAGAATCGCCGGACTTTTTCCAGCGCGCCGGCGCCTCGCGTGCCGCAGGTCTGGGACGGAGCGACAACAAAAAGGCGGCGCGCTGGCCAAACGGACGAGGCGGAGGCGGAAATATTTTTTCTTGTTCCTGCGTCTCAGACCGAGCGCCATCCGACTTCGCGAACTCCACGGCGCGACTGCAACGCCTCGGATCTGCTGCAGGAACCGCGACCCCGGCGAATCTGATCGTCTATGCATCAGATATTTATTGCATTCGTGAATATTTACAATTCAATTGCGGCGGATGTCTTGACGGCGTTGACGCGTCTCCCGGTGCCATGTCTAGTCAGATCGTCGTCGGATCATGACCATCCGGTATTGGCGAACGGACATGCGCTTCACGGGACGCACGGCCTTGGCGGGACGACCTGATCTGCGAGAACCATCGCGGCGGATGCGGGCGCGGCTCGATCCCGCCCCCCCTCGCAACCTGCGCGGTTTCATCGACCCACGAGACCATCTGTCCCGAACCGAAGGCGATGCCGGTCTCCGAGGCAGGATTCTTGATCATACGGCACCAAGTTCAAATCCGTTGATCGACGCCCATCCCCCCGGACATCGACAAGAACATCGCCGCAGATCATAGTCGCACTTGGCCTGAAAACATGACGATGCAGAGGATTCGATGACCGAAAAACACGAACAGTTCATGGCCCGCGCGATCGCGCTGTCGGAGAAGACGTCGCTGGTCGACAGTGCCGGCGGCGTGTTCGGCTGCGTGATCGTCCAAGACGGCGAGATCATCGCGGAGGGCGCCAATCGCGTCGTCGCCGAGAACGATCCGACGTGGCACGGGGAGATCGAGGCCATCCGCAAGGCCTGCAAGTCGCAGGGTACCTTCAAGCTGCGGGACGCGACGCTCTATACCAGCGCCGAGCCCTGCCCGATGTGCATGGCGGCCGCGTATTGGGCCGGGATCAAAAATGTCTACTATGCGGCTCAGGTCGAGGACGCGCTCGAATACGGCGGCTTCGACGACAGCATGATCTACGCCGAGCTCAAGAAGGATGTCGGGGAGCGCTCGATCCCGACCCAGCAGATCATGCGCGAAGAAGCCGTGGAGGTGTGGAAGAAATACGCCCAGAAGGCGGACCGCGTCCCCTATTGAGGGTCGGGCCGGGCGACCGACCGCAACCTTGAACCCGCTCGGGCAGATCGGTCCGGGCGGGTTCCTCGCTCGTGCAGGGCTTGGCCATGAATGCTGAGGATCTGAGGACGCTCTGCAAGGGTCCCGTCATCGACGCGGGCGATGCGCAGTTCCGGGACGCCCTTCATGGGAATCTGTGGAACCGGCTGATCCCGGACCGGGCGCCGCGCATGATCGTGAAGGTGGCCGACGAGGACGACATCATCGCCACCGTGAAGTTCGCCCGCGCGCATGGCCTCAAGGTGGTCGTCCGCGGCGGCGGCCACAACTGGTGCCAGCCGACGCTGCGCAACGGCGGCATCCTGATCGACCTCGAACGCCTCAACAGGATCCTCTCGATCGATGTCGAGCATCGCAGGGCGGTCATCCAGCCCATCCTCAGCAATCGCGAGATCCAGACGGCGCTCAACGCCCACGGGCTCGCCTTTCCGACCGGCCATTGTCCGCAGGTCAAGGCCAGCGGCTACTTCCTCGGTGGCGGCATGGCCTGGAACCCCACGATCTGGGGATACGGCACCGAGAGCCTGGAGGCGATCGAACTCGTCACGGCCGAAGGCGCGCTGATCCGGGCGAGCGAGTCCGAGAACGCGGATTTCTTCTGGGCCGCACGCGGCGCAGGCTCGGGTTTCTTCGGCATCGTCACGAAATACTTTCTGAAACTTCACCCGCTGCCGAAGGCGATTCATGGCAGTCAGTCCTTCTATTGGCTCGCGGATGCCCCGGCTGTCGGCACCTGGCTGGGGCAGGCCGCACCGGCGATCTCGCCCAGCGTCGAGCTGACCCTGTTCCTCGTCCAGGCCCCGCCCGCGCTGGCGGACAGGGCGGCCGGCAGCAACGGCTGGGTCTGCATGGTCACCGCGACCGCCTTCGAGGACGATCCGGAAGCGGCCCGGCGCGCCTTGCAGCCGCTGGACGATGCGCCGGTCGAGCCACTGTCGCGTTCCCGGGTCACGCCCCTCGATTTCGAGCAGCTCTTCGATGCCTCCGGTGCGCTTTTCCCGGAGGGCGTGCGATCCAGAGTCGAAGCCACCTATTCCGACCACTGCCCCGGCGCGGTGATGGCGGCCATCCTGCCGGCCTGGCAGCGGGCCCCCTCGGCGATCTCGGTGTTCCTGACGACGATCTTCTGCGGGCCCCATGTTCCGGGGCCGCAACGGGACATGGCGCGCTCGATCACCTCCAAGATCTATGGCGGCCCCTGGACGATGTGGCACGATGCGGATGCCGACGCCGTCAATGCCGAATGGCATCGGGCGGTGACCGCCGTCTTGAAACCGTTCAACGTCGGGTACTACATCGGCGAGACCAACACGGTCGAACAGCCCGAGATCGTCGCCCAGGCCTTCACGCCCGAGAAGTGGCGGAGGCTGTGCGACCTGCGCGACAGGTACGATCCGGACCGCGTCTTCTTCGATTATTTCGACGGCCTCACCGCCGAGCCGAGTCGAGAGGTCGGATAGGATCGGACGTCGCGACGGTCGACCCGACGACGCAGGCCGGCCGCGCGATCGGACGAGGCCCTAGGCGTCGACCTTCGTCAGGAAGTCGAAGTCGCAGCCGTGCGGGGCCTGCGTGACGGTGCGGCGGTAGAGGGCCTTGTAGCCCCGGGCCGGGGCCGGCGGCGGCCGGTGGTCAGCGAGCCTGCGGGCGATCTCGTCGGCCTCGACCAGCAGGTCGACCCGCCTGTCCCGGATCGACAGGCGGATCCGGTCGCCGTCGCGCACCGCCGCCAGCGGTCCGCCCACCGCCGCCTCGGGCGCCACGTGCAGGACGATCGAGCCGAACGCCGTACCGGACATCCGGGCGTCGGAGATCCGCACCATGTCCGTCACTCCCGCCCGGGCGAGCTTCTTCGGGATCGGCAGATACCCGGCCTCCGGCATGCCGGCGGCGTGGGGACCGGCGTTCTGCAGCACGAGGATATCGCCCGGCTCGACGTCGAGGTCGGGATCGTCGATGCGGGCGGAGAGATCCTCCAGGCCGGTGAACACCACCGCCCGACCCTCGGATTCGAACAGCGCCGGGGTCGCGGCCGCGCGCTTGAAGATCGCTCCGTCCGGGGCGAGGCTGCCCGACAGGGCGACCAACCCGCCCACGGCCGAGACCGGCTCGGCGAAGGGGCGGATCACCGTGCGGTCGACCCAGCCGGCGGGCTCGTCCAGGCGCTCGGCGAGGGTGCGGCCCTCCACATCGACGGTGTCGAGGTGCAGGAGCGGCCGCAGCTCGCGCAACAGCGCCCCCATGCCGCCGGCGGCATGGAAATCCTCCATGTACCCCTGACCCACGGGCTTGAGATCGACCAGAACCGGGGTCTCGTCCGAGATCTGGTTGAAGCGCTCGGGGGAGACCCGGATGCCGAGCCGCCCGGCGATCGCCGTGAGATGCACGATGGCGTTGGTCGAGCCCGAGACCGCCATCAGCACCCGGATCGCGTTCTCCACCGACTTCTCGGTGATGACCTGGGAGGGCCTGATCTTCGTCTCGATGAGACGCACGGCGGCCCGGCCGGTCTCCTCGGCGGCCACCAGCCGGTCGGAATGCACCGCGGGGATCGCCGCGGTGCCGGGCAGCGACAGGCCCAGCGCCTCGGCGATGCACGCCATGGTCGAGGCCGTGCCCATCACCGCGCAGGTGCCCTGCGTGACCGAGAGCCGTCCCTCGACTTCGGCGATCTCCTCCGCATCGACGGTGCCGGCCCGGTACTTGGCCCAGAAGCCCCGGCAATCCGTGCAGGCGCCGAGCCTCTGCCCGCGGTGGCGCCCGGTGGACATCGGGCCGGTGACGAGCTGGATCGCCGGCAGGTCGGCGGAAGCCGCCCCCATGAGCTGGGCCGGCACGGTCTTGTCGCAGCCGCCGATCAGCACGACCGCGTCCATGGGCTGGGCCCCGATCATCTCCTCGGTGTCCATGGCCATCAGGTTGCGATACATCATGCTGGTCGGATTGAGGAAAACCTCGCCGAGCGACACGGTGGGGAAGGGCCGCGGCAGGGCCCCGGCCGCCAGCACGCCGCGGGAGACCGCCTCCACCAGCTCGGGCATGCCCCGGTGGCAATTGTTGAAGCCCGACGGCGTCATCGCGATGCCGACCACCGGCTTGTTCAGGAGTCCGACCGAGATGCCCATGGAGCGGGCGAAGGACCGGCGCAGGTAGCGCGCGAAGTCGCGGTCGCCGTAATTGGTCAAGCCGCGATCGAGGCCGTGCGGTTCGTCGGTCATCGTCGGATCCTGTTTCGAAGGCGCGGATGTCTGCGGTGTCGTCCCGGGCCTCGGGCACCCTGTCGGTCATGCCCTTCGCGACCGGAGACCGTGCCGGCCGTCGGAGCCTTCGCGCAGCCGATCCGGCCGGGCGCGGCCCGGCATCCGGAGGTGCGCGCCGAAGCCTTCGGCAGGTGGACCGGGACCGCTCGTCCGGACCGGGCCCGGCGGGAGGCTACCGCATGGCGTTTGCCCTGGGTAGCCGGAAGACCCGCTTCGGGCGCTGCCCGGCGCGGGCCGCCGACCCAACGCCCCGCGCGGCCGGAACCGGTGGCGTGCTCCGCCCGGTAGACAACCCGATCCGCGGCGCCGCGCGCGCGCACAGGCAGACCGTCACCGTGTCCCAGTCGAACCGCGCGGGACGAGACAGCCGCTGAGGACCACGCGCCGGACCGGCTGATCCGGCCTCTCGATCCGCTCGAACAACAGGCGCATCGCCTGGGTGCCGATCTCGGCGACCGGTTGCTCGATCACGGTGAGGCCCGGTTCGGCGAGTTCGGTCCACGGCTCGTTGTCGAAGCCGGCGAGCGCGAGATCCCGCGGGAGCGCGAGATTCAGGGCACGGGCCGCCCGCACGGCGCCCATCAGGATGAGCCCGTTCGAGACCACGAGCGCCTCCGGCCTGTCGGGCTCCTGGAACCAGCGCGTGGCCTCCGCCATCGCCGCGGCCGCGTTCGGGGGCACGCTGCGGATCTGCGGCGCCAAGCCGTGCCGCCCCATCGCCTCCAGATAGCCGGCACGGCGCTCCTGCGCGGTCGAACTCGTCGAGCCGAACAGGCCGCCGATCCGCCCGTAGCCCTGGGCCGCCAGATGACCGACGAGGGTCGCGCAGGCCGCCACGTTGTCGAGGACGACGCTGTCGTAGGCCCCCGGCGGTCCGGCCCGGTCGATCAGCACCACCGGGAAATCGAACCGGCGCGCGCCGAGCCCCCCGGGGTCGGCGGAATCGACGCCATGGCGCCGGACCACGCGGGAACCCTGGGCTACGCCCTCGGGCAGATCGGCGCCAAGGCGGCCTTCGCCCTGATCGTCCCGGCGCTCGCCGGCTACATCGCCTACTCGATCGCCGACCGGCCCGGGATCGCCCCCGGCATGATCGGCGGCATGCTGGCGGCCAATCTCCAGGCCGGCTTCCTCGGCGGCATCGCGGCCGGGTTCATCGCCGGCTACGCCGCCCGCTTCCTCAACACGCATATCCGGCTGCCCAGGAACCTCGAGGGCCTGAAGCCGGTCCTGATCCTGCCGCTCCTCGCCACCACGATCACCGGCCTCCTGATGATCTACGTGGTCGGCGTGCCGGTCGCGGCGGTGCTGTCGGCGCTCACGACCTGGCTCAAGGGCATGCAGGGCGCGAGCGCTCTGGTGCTCGGGCTCGTCCTCGGCGGCATGATGGCGGTCGACATGGGCGGCCCGATCAACAAGGCCGCCTACGCCTCGGCGGCGGCCCTGCTCTCCTCCGGCGTCGACGCGCCCATGGCGACGGTGATGCTCGGCGGGATGACCTCGCCGCTGGGCCTCGCCTTGGCGACCCGCCTGTTCCCGGCCCGCTTCACGCAAGCCGAGCGCGAGGCCGGCGGCGCCGCCGCCGTGCTGGGGGCGGCCTTCATCACCGAGGGGGCGATCCCCTTCGCGGCGGCCGCCCCCCTCCGGGTGATCCCGTCTCTGGTCGCGGGGTCCGCGGTGGCGGGCGCCCTGGCGCTCACCCTCGGCGTGACCCTGAAGGTGCCGCATGGCGGCCTGTTCGTCCTGCCGATCCCGAACGCCGTCACGAACCTGCCGGGCGCCGTCCTGGCGCTCGCCGCCGGCACCCTGGTCACCGCGCTCACGGTGGGCCTCATCAAGAAGCGCCCAGGCTGAGGCCCCGATCCGGAGCCCGGCGCACGACCGGGCCCGGACACCACAGAGCGTCACGGGGGGATCCGTCATGAAGGGTTTGGCGACGCGCGCCGCGCTCGCGCTCGCGTTGGGCTTGGCGCTGCCGCACCCCGGATGGAGCCAGGAGGCGGGGGCCGGCCGCGCCGTGCCGGCCACGGCCGTCGGCCCGGTGCTGCGGCGCCGGGCCAGCCGCCCGCCGCCGCGATCGGAGGGCCCGGGCTCCGACGGGGCCGACAGCCCGGCCGGCGCCGCCGACACGCTTGGGCAGACCGCGACGCCGCCGACCCTGCCGCCCGGCACCCTGGATCTCGACAACGGCCTCAGTCTCCTGGCCAATTTCACCGGGCAAGGGGCGATCAACCCGGTCGGCGGCCTCCGGCAGGGCGCGGCTTATGCCGGCCAGCTCGTCCTCGGCATCGACGGCGACCTGCAGCGCCTCGCCGGGCTCGAGGGCGGCGCATTCCACCTGGCGGTGACGAACCGGCACGGACGCAGCCTGTCGAACGATGTCATCGGCAACAACACCAGCGTGCAGGAGATCTACGGCGGCGACCAGACCACCCGGCTGACGCTGCTCTCCTACCAGCAGAAGCTGTTCGACAATCGTCTCGACGTCGAGGCCGGCCGCTTGGTCGCCAATATCAGCTTCCTGAATTAGCCGCTCTATTGCAACTTCCAGTCTAATTCAGCCTGCGGCAACCCGACCTTCGTGTTCAAGACCTCGAACTTCACCTTCTGACCGGTCTCCAGCTGGGGAGCGCATGCCAGGGCGTGGCTCACCGACACGACGTTTTTCCATGTCGGCGCCTACGAGGTGAACCCGCGGCATCAGCAGCCGGGCGACAACGGCCTCGACTTCTCGCTCGAGGGCGCGACGGGCGCCATCGTGCCGTTCGAACTCGGCTACACGACCACCTTCGCCAACGACGTGCTGCCCCGCGATTACGGAATCGGCGGCTGGTACGACGCCTCGGATTACGCCGATCCGGTGCGCGACGTGACCGGGCGGCCCGCGGTACTCACCGGCCTGCCGGCGATGACCCGGTTCGGCCGCTCGGGTGTCTACGCCCGGTTCAACCAGATGGTGTGGCGGCCGGATCCGAAGGCGATCCAGGGCCTGACGCTGTTCGGCGTCGCGATGGCCGGCACCTCGGGCCGGCTCGTCGAGGACCACTTCCTGGAGATCGGCGCCCTGCAGACCGGCACCTTCGCGGGCCGGCCGTTCGATACGGTCGGCTTCGTCATCAACACGCAGGCCTTCAGCCGGCTCGCCCTGTCCAACATCGCCCTGGCGCAGGGCACGCTCGGCCTGTTCCGCAAGATCCCGACGCAGCAGGTGATGATGGAGCTGAACTACGGCATCCAGGTCAATCCGGCGATCCGGCTGACGCCGAACCTGCAATACATCCTCGATCCGGACCAGACCCGGTTCCCATTCTACCGCAAGACCATCCCCGACGCCTTCGTGGTCGGCGCCAAGCTGTCGATCGATCTGTTCACCCTGGCGGGGCTCGCACGCGGTCCCGGCAGTTGGTGACCGCCGGCCGGGTGTCCCGGTCGGCCCAGCATCGCGCAGGCCGGCGGCGTCTGGGCCCGGCAGGTTCTCCGGCGCGCGCATGTCGATCCCGCGGGCCGCGATGTCGGTGTTTCCAGGCGGGATAGGGCTGCATCACGCCCGTCGGCTTGTCCGTCGCCTTGCCCGTCGCCTTGCCCGTCGTCCCGCCGGTGAGCGCGATGGCCTGCGGGCCGAGGCGTGGCTGCGGGTGGAGGCGCGGCGCCGGGTCGGCATCGCCCCGCGCGAGGCCGCCCGCCGTTCCCGGTCCGTCACCCGGATCTCGGCCGCGTTGTTCTCCGGAGAGGGCGGGAGCCAGGCCTTCCCCGCCGCCCTGCACCACGCCGCGCCGTGCGCGACATGGCCGGAGCCGCAGATACCGACACACGATTGCGAAAACGCCGATCGACCACCTGTGCCCGGACAAAACCCTTCATGAATACTGCATTTTAGTTGCATATTCAAAACATGTCACAGATTTTTTGACAATATTGATCCAGCGCAATGCCGCCGGGAGGGCAAGATTTTGAATTGAGCCCGAATTGGAGAAATGGGATTTGTGCAATGACCAGTCGCCTCGCTCTCGTGTGCGAAGACTCTTGTGACAGTCTCGAATTCTTCCACCCATCGGATGCGGATCTTTCCCCCTCCGTCGAAACCGTTCATGGCGGCGTCGCGAGCGCGACCCGTGCCGCTCTCCGGGAACTCGGCGCCGATCCCGTCCACATCCTGCGCGAGGCCGGTTGCGATCGCTGGGCGTCCGGAGACGATGCCAGCCCGATCTCGAACGCCGCGCTCGGCCGCGTGCTCCAGTTGGGGGCGAACCGCACGCGGTGCGGCCATCTCGGCCTGCTGGTGGGGCAGCGCATTGCCCTCGCCAAGCTCGGGCCCAGCAACATCCTGATCCGGAACGCGGCGACCATCGGCGACGCCCTCCATGTGCTGGAGACCCGGCCCTGGGCCTGGACCTGCGGCTCGGCGGTCCGACTCTTCGTCGAGGCCGACTTGGCGCTGCTTCATTACTTTCCCTACGAGACCGGCGCGACGGCAGTGGGCCTGCAGGCGGAGGGGGCGCTCGCCACCGTCGTCAATATCGTGCGCGCCCTGTGCGGCGCCCGCTGGTCCCCGTCGGAGCTTCTGCTGCCGCGGGCACCGCCGGAGCAGACCGATCCCTATTGGCACTTCTTCCGCGCGCCCGTCAGGTTCGATCAGGAATGGGCGGCCCTCGCCTTTCCGGCGCGCCTTCTGGAGCAACCGGTCCCGGGCGCAGATCGGACGGCACACCGGATCGCCGAAGGCCGCATCCGACAGGTCGGGGCGGCAGCTCCGCTCCCGATGTCGGACCGGTTGCGGCGGCTGCTCCGCGCGGAGTTCATCCAGGATCCGTGGTCCGGCCAAGCCGTCGCGCGCCATCTGGCGGTGCATCGGCGCACCCTCAGCCGCCGCCTGAGGGCCGAAGGCACGAGCTTCCGGTCGGTGGCCACCCAGATCCGGTTCGAGACGGCGCAGCAGCTCCTGGCCGATACCAACATGACGCTGGCGCAGATCTCGGCCTGTCTGGGCTTTTCCGAAGCCGCCGCCTTCACGCACGCGTTCAGACGCTGGTCCGGTACGACGCCGAGCATCTGGAGGCGTGGGAGCCGGCCTCCGGATGCGGCAGCCGATCCGGGGCCGCCCGATCCCGTACCCCTTCCTGAATGGACGGAACGGGCCGGCCTTTCAGGCCGCCCTTGGGCGCCACGGCCGCGATCGCCGGACGGCCGCTTTCCCATCGACGGCAGACAGCATTGGTCAATCGAGCACAAGAATCCGGATTGCATGGCATCACCCAGCGAATTCAGGAGATCCCGATGAAAGCGACACGGACCATCTCGCTCGCAGCCCTCACCCTGGCTGCCATGCTGGGCCTGCCTCCCATCGGCTCGGGCGGACTCGGCATTGCGGCCGCGCAGGCCGCCGGCGGCTGTGGGCCCGGATTGCATCGGGGCCCCTACGGCGCCTGCCGACCGAACGTCTCCGGCGCACCGGGCTACTACGGGCCCCGGGGTGGCGGCGTGTACGGATACCGCGGCGGCGCCCGCTACGGATACCGGGGCGGCGCCGTCTATCGGGGTGCGCGGGTGTATCGGGGGGGCCGCGTATACGGGGGCCGCGCCGTTTACGGACGGCGCGTCGGCGGGTTCCGGGGCGGCTTCCGCCGCTGACCGCGCCGGCCAGACTTAACCGCGCCGGCCGGACTTGGCTGCCCCGCAGCCTTGTCCGGCCGACGCAACCGGAGGTCGTGCCCTAATAGACGCGGTAGACGGGCCGATGGACGCGAGCCGGAGGAACGTCGTAGCGCACGGAGGCCGGAATCCGCACGGCCACCGGGGCATTCGGGTCGAACGGCAAGATCGCGGCCCCGGCTGCGATGAAGCCCGCCAGGGCGCGGATATCGTCCGGCTGCCGCAGATCGCGCGCGATGCGGTCCGTCTCCCATTGAAGCCGCAGATTGCAGGCCCGTGACGGCAATCCGCCGACGGGGGTGCAGGCGTCATGACGCGCACAGGCGGCATCGAGCGCATCGACGGGCGGCAACGGGGCATTGCTGCCGAGGCCACAATAGTTGCCGTGAATGAGCGCCGCAGGCTGCTGCAAGCCGGACGGCTGCGCCAGGGCGGGTGCGCTCAGGCAGGCGGCGATGAGGAAAGGGGCGACGATTCGGGAGGTCATGGCTTGGGCCGAACCCATTCTGGGGCCACTCTGCCGGGGCAGGCCGCCGGCTCGGGCCGGATGATCGGGGGTTGGGGGTCGGGGCCTGCCGGCCTCGACCCTGTCGCAGCAGGATCAATACGGGCGGCAGACGCCCGCATAGGCATCGTAATAGGCGTAGGGTCCGCAGCGGCCGTAGGTGGCACCGTATCCGGTGGCGGCGGCAGCGCCCACGGCAGCCGCGCCCAGGCCGTAGCCGTAGGGACGGACGCCGTAGCGGCCATATCCGTATCCGTAACGGCCAACCCCGCCGTATCGACCGACCGCCCCATAGCGGCCGACCGCGCCGTAGCGGCCGCGATAGCCCATCCCCCCGCGATAGCCGCCGACCCGGACGCCCTGGACGCCGCCCGCGCGGAAACCACCGCCGCGGAAGCCCCCCCGGCCGCCGTAGAAGCCACGCGCTTCGGCCACCATGCCGCTCATGATCAGGGCGGCACAGGCCACCGACGCAATCTGCAGAGTTCTCATGGATGGTCTCCGTTCAGGAGAACGACCTGCCGAGGGGCGCCGGACACGAAGCCCTGCGGCCCCTCGGACGCGTCTCGGCCGTACCGTAACGCCGAGCTGCCGACGCCGCTTGATCCGCGGGGACTCGCGTGCCGGTGAACCGGCGCAGCCGCGTTGCGCCGCTCCGACCGCAGCGTTCCATCCTGAACGTCGCTTCCGTCCGGCGCCCAGGCGGCCCGAAGCCGTTGTCAATCGCGCCGGCGGCCGGTGTCTTCCCCGATCAAGCATGGGATCGCCGCGACTGCATAATAAGCCCTCCGCTTCGGTGCGGTGAGGCGAGGCAGGGAACTGACCTTGCGTGCCCGGTCAGGGCGCGACCGATCGGGCTTCACGGCGGTCGGCGCGTTCCGCACATCCCGGCGATCGGAAGAACGCTGCCTCCGGTCCGCTCAAGGACGCGCGAAGCGGTCTCGGCATTCGAGAGATGCCTCGGTTGATCACGATGCAGCGTGAGGAGATGACCATGCCGATCAAGTCACCGAAGGAGCTTTTCGTGCGCATGTTGAGCGATGCGCGGCATCACGCGGAGCGCGCGACGAAGATTTACGAGGAGCTGGGCCAAGCCACGCAGGATCCGGCCATCCAAGAGGCGCTCCAGTCACGCGCCTTCATCCAAGAGAAGACGGTCAAGTCGCTCGATCGCTGCTTTCAGCTGATCGGCGAGAAACCGATTGCCTCCAACGGTCGGCTTCAAGAAGTCTTCCTCGAAGACTTCCGGCGCGAGCTGGCCGAGATCCAGGCCCCGGCCGCCAAGGCCCTGTTCATCCTGATCAAGGCCAATCACCTGATGCATCTGCGCATCGCCGAGTATGTCGCCCTCGTCGCCATGGCCGATGTGAGCGGTCACTTCGGGGTCGGCGTCCTGCTGGAGAGCTGCCTGGCGGACAAGATGGCCTTCACCGAGCGGACCCGTCGCCTGATCCGGCGGACGATCGAGAGCAAGCACGCCGTCAAGCTCGCGGCCTGACCCGCGGCCTGTCAGACCCCGGACCGGGCAGCCCGGTCCGGGGCTTCGGGTGCGCATGCGGAACCGGCCCATGGTCCACGCGCCCGGCGCGCGGACCATGGGCGCACGGGAGCCGCGGAGAACGAGCCATGCCCCCTGTCACGTCTCGAGAGGCGTTGGCGGCTGCCCCTGCCCCGCGGGAGCTGCCGGGTGCCGACGGGCGCGCAAAGTCCCGATCCCTGGGACGTCGGGCCGCCGCCGAAGCGAAGCGCTACCTGGCCTTCGCGATCTACCTGATCGTCGTTTTCGGCACCCTGATTCTGTTCAGCATCAACATCTACGCACGGGTCGATCAGGATATACCGCACTATCCGAGCTATCACTTCTACGCACTCGGGCTGATCAACGCCCTGGTCCTGGCCAAATTCATGCTGATCGCCGAGGCGGCGAAGCTCGGATCCCTCCGCCTCGGCCGGCGCATCACGCGCGGCCCCCTCGTCTACGGGATCCTGTACCGCTCCCTTCTGTTCACCGCCGTCCTGGTGGCGGCCTACGGACTCGAAGAGGTGCTGGTGGGGGCCTGGCACGGGAAGGCGCCGGGCACCGTTCTTCCGGAGATGGCCGGCGGCCCGCGGGGCGTGCTCACTTTCGCCTGGGTGATGTTCGTGGCGCTGCTCCCGTATTTCGCCTACCGGGAGATCGGCCGCGTGCTGGGTGGCGGTCGCCTGCGCGTCCTGCTCCTCCGCACGCCGGCGGCGCGCTAGAGCGCCTTCACGGCTTCGGTCGCTCGATCGCCGGCCGCAGCCGGCCCGAGCCACCGCCCGGACCCGGGCCCGCCGTCAATGGGCGACCACGAGCGTCGGTGCGGACGGAAGCGCCGTCTCGGGGCCGAGGCTTGCGCGCCGGCGGTCGAGGGCGTCGCGCGCATGGGCCAGGGCCGTCGCGAAGGCCGACAGGCAGTCGGTGCTGACGGCCCCGGTGGTGCAGCCCAGCATCGCCGAGACGATCGCCCGGAATTCGCCCTCCAGGGCGGCGAGCTCCGTACGGTCGGCGCCGGGCGCCGCGTCGGCGATCTCGACCAGGCGCCGGACCGGGCGCCACTCCGCCTCCGATCGGCGCCGGGCCCAGCCCGCCGAGGCGGCGGCGAGGAGCGATCCGGCGAGGCTGATCACCACGCCGCCGAGATAGAGATATTGCTGGGCTTGGTCGAAGAAGCTCTGGTCCCCGTTACTGAGATAGGACGCGACCCCCGGATGGACGGGCAGGATCGGGCTCTTGTCGTCCGGATCGGGCGCCTCGATCTGAGTGGCGAGCGGCGTCACGGCCGTGAGCTTGGCCTTTGTGGTCAGGATCGACCGGGCGATGGCGGCCGCGACGACGTTGGGCATCAGCTCCGAGGCGGCGAACCGATAGGTGACCGCCAGCGTCGTGACCGACTCGCTGGGCGTGGCGGGACGCGCCCGGAACGCCCCCACGGGCACGTCGATCGCCTCGAAGCCGGGGAACCGCTTGCCGATCGCCTCCGCCTCGTCGAGCGCGAGGATGCCCGGCGTGCCCTTCGTGGCGCGCGCGACGGCGGCGACCCCATCGACGATCTCGCCCGGCGCCATGGGACCGACCGCCAGGATGGCCGCCACCTTCTTCTGCCGGACGGCCTGGGCCAGCGCGTCGATCGGAAGAATGGCCCTGCCGACATCCTTGGCGGGGATGTTGAAGTAGCTCAGCACCATGTCGAGGACACGCGTGTTGGTGTCTTGCAGCGGGCCGGCCACGAGGCCGACGGTCTTGCCCGCCAGGTTGGCGACCGAGCTGACAGGGCTGTGCGGGGGCACGATCAAGGCGACCACGTCCCGGCGCAGGATGACGATGGTCTGTGCGTTGGCGGGTGCCCCCGCGTCGCTGCGCACGATGGCGAGATCGGTCCGGCGCTCCTCCAGAGCCTTGGCGCTCCCCGCGAGGTCGTCGACCCGCACGAGGTCGAGATTGACGCGGGGATGCTGCACCCGGGAGACGGACACGAAGGCTGTGATGAACCGCTCGGCCGTGCTGCCGGGGGGGCCGAGCGTGATGCGCAGGTTGGCGTGCGGCGACCAGACATGCGCAACCGCGAACGCGCCGGCGGCCACGAGCAGGATGGCGACGGCCACGAGCGCCCGGCTCCACCGCCGGGGCGGCTTGGCGCGGTGCCGCGGGCTTTCCGATCCCGTCCGGTCGGGATCGACAGCGACAGGCTTGGCATCCTGCATCGTGACCTCACACCGGGATTTCGGACCGGGGGCGTGTCGCGCGGAGGCGCCGGCCGGAACCGTTCAGCACGCCTCGCAGGCGCCCCCCTCCCCCGGGAGCCTGCGGTCGTTGCGGCGATCCCGCGGGTCCCGATGCCGCCTCTGCGTGCCCGGTTCGACGCCCGGCGGAGGATCGCTCACATCGAGGGGAGGCGTGGTGATCGCCTCGCGTTCGAGGCGGTTGAGCTGCGCCTCGCTGGGGATGGCGATGCCACCCTGCGCGAGGCGGATCTGCGCTTCCCCGCGGGTGGCCGCACCCGCGACTCCGCTGGGAAGGGCGAGCATCAGGAGGGCGGCCCCGGCCCGTGAAAACGGTGAAAACGCCATGGCGACCTCCTCGGCAGCCGCTGAACGGACGATACTCCGCTCACATAGCCCGTCTCGGCGGGCGCTCCTTGACCGAACCGGACAGGGACTGCGCTCACCGCGCGACGCGCGCCGTATTCGGCGATGTGTCCTGGAGGCGACCCACGAAGTCCCGCGCACGCCGAACGCCCGACCTGATGGGGAGATCGAGCAGGCGGCTTGCGCGAAGCGGCCATCTCCCGCCGCCGCGTTCGGGGCGGGCCTCATGGCCGATGCGCGGCCCTCCGGGCGTGGCGAGGGCCGCCTCTCCGGATCTCAGGCCGAGGCGCGGATCGGACGACCGGCGACCGTGGCGAATGTCACCGGAGCCGCCCGGCGCAGGCGCCCGATCTGAGCCGGCGCAAGCCGTTCGACGATGTGCGGCAGAGCATCACCCCGGCCACCACGCACCGCGACACGGCCGGATCCACAGAGCACTTCAGGGGGACGCTCCGCACTTCCGGCCAAGTTCCTCGACACTCCGCCAAATCCGCCCCGGACACGCAGCGGAGGGTATAATGGAATGTGCATTGCGTTGGCGCGGAGCCCTGCAACTGCTCGGTTGCACTCTAGAGCGCGATCCGAGCGAGTTGAGTCGTCTGGGGTTTTGGCACGGACGGAGATGTGATTCGATGCACGGCTTTCTGATCAGGAGAGCCGGATACCCTGTCCGCCGATCTGCGTGAACGCGTCGTGACGGCCATCGAAGCGGGAGCCTCGCGCCGTGATCTAGCCTGACCGTCTGGCGGGAGCCCCTCGGCCAAGTCTCGGGTCAAATCTCAATCCAGGCCGACCGCGAGTTTTTCAACGAAATCGGTCGTGAGCGGGCGGAACGGTGACGTCCGCTTCATCGCGAGGCCGGTGTTTCGGTTGCGCCCCCCCGCGGTCATGTCGCGACACGCGTTGCTGTCCTGTTAGCAGACACCCCCGCTGCCGTGTTGCGGATCAGTGACACTGAATTGGCTGACTTTGGCGACGGCCTCGCAATTGCGCTACGCAGCTTTCAGCTGGCGGAGGTCGAACTCGGCGTGAACGCCTCCGGGCTTCGCCATCCGTTCCTCGCGATAGGGTCGCCTCGGCGTTCCTGGTCAATCGAATGAGTCACCTCATGGCGCATAGATCCGGCACCGGGCTCTCGCGTGGTAAAATTGAATTTTTCCGCGATACTTACGCCACCTTATTCTTGGAATGCTCGACTTTAAATAGGGCATCGACTTCCTGGGCAGGGCGCGGAGGACTGAACAGAAAGCCCTGCATCTCATGAGCCCCCTCGGAGAGGACAGCGTTACGCTGGATGTCCGTCTCGATACCCTCCACAAGGGTCGTCATATTGAGGCTCTGGCCGAGACCGATAATAGCCCGAATGATCGCGGCCGCCTCGGGCTTCTCGCCGATCTCGCGCACGAAGGACCGATCAATCTTGATCTTGTCAAAGGGGAACCGACGCAGGTAGCTGATACTGGAATAGCCGGTGCCGAAGTCGTCCATGGCGATGCGGATACCAAAACTGCGCAAGACGTGCAGCGTCTCAAGGTTCGCATCGGTTTCTTCCAGAAGTACGCTCTCGGTGATTTCCAGTTCGAGCCGACTCGGATCGAGGCCGCTTTCTGATAGAATCGAGAACACCATCGTCGCGAAGTTGCGCTGGCGCAGCTGATGGGCCGATACGTTGACCGCGACACCGACGTGAGCGGGCCATCGCTTGGCATCCTCGCACGCCCGCCGCAACACCCACTCGCCCAACGGTACGATCAAGCCAGTTTCTTCTGCGATCGGAATGAACACCGCAGGGCTCACGAGGCCCCGCTCGGCGTGCCGCCACCGAACCAGGGCTTCAACGCCAGTCACGTCGTTGCTGCTGAGTTTGACGAGCGGCTGGTAGTGCACCTCAAAGCGCTCATTGGTCAGCGCCTCGCGCAGTTCCCGCTCCAAGTTGAGGCGGGCTCGTGCGCTTTCGTCCATCTGGGGTTCGAAGACCCGAAACGTCCCACGCCCGTCCGATTTTGCTTGGTAGAGCGCCAGATCGGCGTTCTGCAGAAGCTGAGTGACGTCACGATCCATCTCGCCGGACAACACAATTCCGGCACTCATACCGATCTCAACCCGCAATCCGTCGAGCTCGTAGGGCGCGCTGACTGACGCGATCAGTCGCCGCGCCAGCGCTTCCGCCGCCTTCAGGTCCTTGACCCGGTGCAGGACGACGAACTCGTCTCCCCCCATCCGCGCGACGGTAGTTCCTTCACGAACTTCTCGCTGAAGCCGCTGAGCGACACACCGTAGAAGTTGGTCGCCCACCGCGTGGCCGAACCCATCGTTGACGAGCTTGAACCGATCAAGGTCGAGACACAACACGGCGAGGGAACGACCCGGCATAGGCTGCCCCAGCATTCCGTTGCCAAACTCATGCAAGGCCATGCGGTTGGGCAAATCGGTCAGGGCGTCGTGCCGCGCCATGTAGGTGATACGGTCTTCGTTGCGGCGGCGCTCAGTCACATCCTCGAAAGTTGCGACCCACCCGCCGCCGCTCATCGCCCTGTGAGTCGCTGAGACCGTTCGCCCATCCGCGAGCTCCCGCAGGATTGACGTAGCCTGCCCCTCGATAAGCGAGGTCCGAGTGCCTTCACTCAGAGCATCGACCGTGGTGCCAGCTGCGTAACGTCCGAGGCCAACCAAGATCTCGATGATCTGTCGCTGGCTCATTCCGACATGCAACTGGTCAGCCTCAAGTCCGAAGATCTCCAGATATCGCTTGTTCCAGACCAACAAACGTCGGTCCGCATCGAACATGCACAAGCCTTGGTTCATATTCTCCAAGGCTGCATCGAAGCGTCGATTTTGTTCAATCAGTTGCTCGTGCGGCACAGAGGACTGACTAAGCCACGGCACGAAGGCAGCTGTGGCATTGGAATACCAACACCAAATGCCACAAGAGGTTGGTAATTCCCAAGCATCGAGAGCAGACATGGAATGCGGTCAGCGTGTTGAATTTGGCATACGATAAGATAGATATCTTAATTTATTAGCTGCCTACTCGATGGGCATATGCACTTACAATCATCAACTTGGCCAACCAAAGACAGGCGCTCACTACAGCTTGTCCGATTGTATCACGGGCCGGCCTCTGCACGATGCGCACCGGCAAGCGCTGCAGTGTCGGGAGCGGGACCCATCCGGTCGTCTGCTTTTGCCGTGCTCAGTAAAGGAAGCGGAAGAGCCGAAATTCACCCCGAGCCGCCATTCCGGAAGCGACCCAAGCCGGCCGTGCCGGCCGTTGTTAGGTTTTTCCGAAAGCGGTCCTTTGCAGGAACCCATCGACCTTGGCTCGCGGTATGGCGCGAACCGAGACATAGCGGCTGGATAGGGCCTTGACTTAGAGCGCACTCAAACTCCTAGCCTCAGATGCGTCGTGGCGAGAACGGTGCTCATGAAGATTGGCGAACTGGCGAAGCGTTCGGGACTGTCCGCTCACACCATCCGCTACTACGAGCGGATCGGACTGCTTCCCTATGCCGACCGGGACCAATCGAGCCAACGTGACTACGACGCATCGATCCTGATTTGGATCGCGTTCCTCGGCCGTCTCAAGACGACCGGAATGCCGATCCGGGAGATGCTGCGCTACGCAGCCTTGCGGGAGAGCGGCGTCGTCACCGAGGCTGAGCGCCGGGACATGCTGGAGCAGCACCGCGAGCGCGTCCGCGCCCACGTGGCTGACCTGCAAGCCTGCCTCCTCGTCCTCGACACCAAGATCACCGGCTACGCCGGTCCGGACGAGAGGACACAGGCCTATGACGAAATTCCCCCACAGCGGCAGCGAAAGCCGGCTCGAACGCGGACGACGGGCACTCGCTGAGATCGACGGCGAGGCCGGAGAGAAGGTCGTCGCCTCGCTCGCCGACATTGCCCCCGACTTCGCGACCTACCTGCTCGAGTTCCCCTTCGGCGACATCTACAGCCGCCCCGGCCTCGACCTGCGCGCCCGCGAGATCGCCACCATCGCGGCTCTGACAGCGATGGGCAACGCGGCCCCGCAGCTCAAGGTCCACATCGCGGCGGGCCTTTATGTTGGTCTCTCGCGCGAAGAAATTACCGAGATCATTATGCAGATGGCCGTCTACGCAGGCTTTCCTGCGGCACTCAATGGCCTGTTCGCTGCCAAAGAGGTGTTCGCGAAATGATGCGCCGACCGATGTGATTGCGGCGGGTCGAACGCAAACGTCATAACGGGGTCCGCTTCGAAGCGTTTGTCGCCCGAAAGCGGACCAGCGGAAAATCACCGAGAGCCGCCATTCCTATAACGACCCAGATCGGACGTCATGGACATGTCCCGGGCTTCTTGAAATCCGTCAGTCGCCGGCCGCCACACAAAGTCGGCTCAGGGGGATTGCGGGCCTAGACGCATGCCGAGCTTGCTCGTGTCGTTCTTCGAGAGCGAGCAACCGTGATCTACACTGTGATACCGCGTCCGGCCCCTCAGTCGAGCCGACCCTGTCGGCAGAAACAGATCTCACGGTTGCGCGATACCCGTAGCCGTTTAGGCAGGTGGTAACCCTTGCTGGATGGTATGCCATCGGACGCCTCGTAGCGTTCCACTATCCGCCGGATCATCGATGCGTATCTCGATCAAGGCCGCGCTTGCCGGCCTTTTTGCTTTACTGGCAGTCATTATAGCCGGCGAAAGTGCCCTCACGCTGCTCAAGCTCAGCGCGATCCGTCACAGCGCGACCGAAGTCGCAGGCAACTGGCTGCCCTCCGTTCAAACGCTCGGCGAGCTGAACTCAGCCGTCGATAAGGCTCGCGTGCGCCAGTACCGGCTCGTAGCCGCGACGCGTGACACACAGCAACTGGCCGAGCATCGTAAGCAGTACTTGTCGGCAATCGAAGCCGCTGAACAGGTCAGCAAACGCTATGAAGCGCTTATCTCCTCGCCCCAGGAGCGCGCTCTCCACGATCGGTTCGTGCAAGAGTGGACCGAGTTCGGAGCCATCGGCAAGCATGCGGTCGAGCTGATGGATGCAGGCCGCCAGCCGGAGGCGCTAACCGAGATTACGCAGCCTGAGATCGTGAGGCTCTACTCAGGCCTGTCTCAGATCATCACACAAGCTGTGGCCCTCAATCGAAAGGGTGCTCAGGACGAGGCGGACACGACCGTGTCCAACGTCGACGAAACAGCACGCGTGACCTACGTCGCGATGGTCGTCGCCCTTGTCCTTGCGCTTGCAGCGACGCTGTTCAGCCTCCTCCGCGTCGCGCACCCGATCACCCGCATGACGGCCACGATGGGCACGCTCGCGGCCGGCGATACCTCTGTCACGGTTCCCGGAGCCGACCGACGCGACGAGCTTGGCGCGATGGCCGCCGCCGTACAGGTGTTCAAGGACAACCTGATCCGCACCCGGCAGCTTGAAGCAGAGACTGCCCAGGCCCGTTTGGCTGCCGAGGAACAACGCAAGGCCGGCATGCGGCAGATGGCCGACAGCTTTGAGGCCGCCGTCGGCGGCATCATCGGCCTGGTGTCGTCCTCAGCGACCGAGCTGCAGGCGACCGCGCAGACCATGACCGCCACGGCGACGGAAACGGCGAGCCAGTCGACCACGGTGGCCGCGGCCGCCGAGGAGGCCGCCTCGAACGTCAACACCGTCGCTGCGGCCGCTGAGGAACTCGGTTCGTCCGTTCAGGAGATCGGTCGGCAGGTGTCCGGCTCGGCGGGTCTCGCGCGGACCGCTGTTACCGAGGCCGGTCAGACCGGCGGACCTGTTCAGGAGCTGAGCGCCGCGGTGTCGCGCATCGGCGATGTGGTCACAATGATCTCCTCGATCGCTGGGCAGACGAACCTTCTGGCTCTGAACGCGACGATCGAGGCGGCGCGCGCCGGCGCGGCAGGGCGCGGCTTCGCGGTCGTGGCGTCTGAGGTGAAGGCGCTCGCTGAGCAGACCGCCAAGGCGACGGGTGAGATATCGGGTCAGATCGCTCAGATCCAGGCCTCGACCGGTCAAGCTGTCACGTCGATCACCGGGATCACCGAACGGATCCGCGAGATCAGCGGCGTTGCGACCTCGATCGCCGCAGCCGTCGAGGAACAGGGTGCGGCGACTCAGGAGATCGTCAGGAATGTCTCTCAGGCGGCGCAGGGCACCGGTGAGGTGACAAGCAACATCGCGGGTGTTGCCGGTGCGGCCGAGGAGACGGGCGCGGCGGCGAGCCAGGTCCTCGGCGCGGCCTCGGAGTTGTCGCGCCAGTCAGAGCACCTCAGTGCTGAGGTTGCGCGCTTCCTAGCCACCGTGAGGGCGGCATAGAGCCTAACGAAGCCGTGCCTTTCAGGAGCACGGCCTCAACCATGCTGTCCGCTTCGCCACATCCCCTTACGAAAGCGGATCGGCTTAAAGCCGCCCGCTCAGCTCGAAGGTCTCGGCTGCAGGAGCTAGGGCGATCAGCGCCGTGGCGGTGATCGGACCGATACCTGGGATGGTCATCAGTCTGCGCGCCATCTCGTCCTCGCGAGCACGCTCGGCGATCTCGCGGTCGAGACTCGCAGGCCTGGATCTCCTCGCCCGAGACGTAGCCCCGGTCCGCGCCCATTACGAAGCGTCCATCCCGCCCTACCACCCTGGCGGACACTCTTAACAACCCAGGCGTTTCCCCACAGCCATTGTCGAGACCAGCCGTAAATGTCGGTTTGTGAAAGGCGTACGCAAATCGCCCGGACGTTCAGGGCGACAACAACGTAATGAGAAAAAGGCCACTCCCGAACGAGCGGCCCAAGTCAGGGAGGAAACGCCCACAAATGGGCTGCACGGTGTTGAGACGTGCGCCGCAGCAACTTTTATGCACTGCGGCGGTTCCGGAATGAAGCAGGCGGGTGACGGTCGACTGAGCGACGGCGCGCGTCCATGATCCGTTCTGGTCGACCGAACAGGTATCCCTGCAGCTCGTCGCATCCCTCAGCGACAAGGAAATCGCGCTCCTCGACGGTTTCAACCCCCTCGGCGAGCACCGTGATGCCCAAAGCGTGACCCAGGGCGATGGCGGCGCGCATGACGGCGACGCCCTGGCTGCCATTCGACAGGTTCCGAACGAAGGTCTGGTCGATCTTGATCTTGTCGAACGGGAAGCAACGCATGTAGTTCAACGAAGAGTAGCCCGTACCGAAATCGTCCATGATGATGGACACGCCCATCCGATGCAAAGCCTTCAGGATCTCCAGGTTCGTCAGGTCGTCCCGAAGGAGCACGCTTTCGGTGATCTCGAGCTCCAGCAGCTTCGCCGGCAGATCCGAACGTGCGAGTGCGCGTTCCACCACGGCGACGAGTTCCTTCTCTCGGAACTGCACGGCCGAGAGATTCACGGCCACGCGCAGGCCGGGCAGCCAACCGGCGGCGTCCTCGCAGGCGCGCTGTAGGACCCACGAGCCGATCTCGCGGATGAGGCCGGTCTCCTCGCAGATCGGAATGAACGCGGCGGGCGGGACGAGGCCGCGCGTGGGATGGCGCCAGCGCAGCAGCGCCTCGTACCCGGTCACCGCGCGGCTCGCCGCTCCGACGATGGGTTGGTAGTGCAGCTCGAACTGACCCTTCTCCAGAGCACAGCCGAGATCCTCCTCCAGCCGCCGCCGTTCACGGTTCTCGCATTCCATCTGCGGTTGGTAGAGGCACCATGTGCGCCTGCCGGAGGCCTTGGCCCGGTAAAGGGCGATGTCGGCGTTGCGCAGTAGCGTTTCGGGCGAGCCGTCCGCCACGTCCGCCCGCGCCACTCCGATGCTCGTCCCGATCGAGAGGTGGACGCCCTCGATAACGAACGGGGTTCCGAGAGCGGAGACGATGCGTTCGGCCAGTCGAACGGCATCCGCCTCTTCGTCCTGCCCGAATCGCACGACGGCGAACTCGTCCCCGCCGAGGCGCGCCAGGACGTCGGGGGCGGCGATCAGAGCCGAGAGCCGCGCCGCGACCGCCCGAAGCAGCGCATCGCCGAGGGGATGGCCGTGGACGTCGTTGACCTGTTTAAAGCCGTCCAGGTCGAGCAGGAGCAATGCCCCCCCGCCGCCATCCATCGGCGTGCGCCCGCGTTCGGCCAGCAGCCGACCGGTGGCTTCCTGCAACAGGACGCGGTTCGGCAACCCGGTCAGCGCGTCGTGATGCGCCATATGGGCGATCATGGCCTGGGCGCGGTGCCGTTCCGTGATGTCCTCGAAGGTGCAGACGATGCCGCCACTCGGCACGGTTGCGGTCGTCAAGCCGACGATGCGGCCGTCGGTCAGATCGCAGACCAGTGCCGCCGGGCGGCTCTCCCTCACACTGGCGGCGAGGATATCCGACAGTCGATCTCCCTCGGCCTTCGACATGGAGGCGATGATCTGACGGAGCAGGACATCGAGAGGGCTACCCGCTTCGCGTAGGAGCGGCGGGATGTCGAACAGCTCGGTCATGCGGGCGTTCAGGACGACGAGCCTGCTCTCGTGGTCGAGCAGCAGCACCCCCTGGCTCATGCTATCCAATGCGGTCCCGAGCCGGGCGTATTCGTCCCGCAGGCGGCGGTCCGCCGATGCCCTTTCCTCGGCGGCAGCCTGCGCCGCGCTAGACGAGGCGAGGCGCTCTTGGGCGCGAAGCTGCGCCTTGGCGATCCTGACGATGAAAAACACGCCGCCGACGAGCAGCGCCACCGTCGCGGTCAAGGGCAGGGTCTGCGCCCGCCATGGGGTCAGCGTCGCCGAGATGGTGCGGCTCGTGCCCATGATGATCGGATAATGCTCCATGAGCTGGGCCGCGACGATCCGATCCTGCCCGTCGATCGGTGTCGTCATGCGTTCCACGCCGGAGGTGGGACGTTCCGCCCCTTGGACCCGCATCCATTTGAGCCGCGGGACCTTGCGTCCGATCGCGCCGGGCGGACGCGGATGGCGTGCCAGCATGGTCAGATCCGTGTGGACGAACGAGATGACGTCGGCCTCGTCGGGGGAGACCCTGGCATAGAGCCGCTCGAAGTAGCGGAGGTCTACGGCTCCGATCATGTAGCCGACGGATTGGCCATCGATGTCCGCGATGCGGTGGGCGACGATCAGATCCAGGCCCGAACCGTCCGGCCGGGCCGTGCCGGCGACGATAATCGTCCGTTCGGAGGGATCACGGCCGAGATCTTCGAGGAAAGAAGGACGGGACGATTCTTTATCTGCGGGCCGGTCGATCGAGGAGTTGATCGTCCTGCCCTGGAGGTCGATGATTGATATCTCCTTGACCTGGGGTAGGGCCGAGACGCTGGCACGAAGCTTGTCGTGCATGGCCGTGCTCGAGCCAAGCGACGCGAACGAGCGGTCGGCCGACGATCGAGCGCTAGCAAGCTCCCTTGCCACGTCCAGCTGAATGACCTCCATCGCCTGCATCGACCTGTCGGCCTGCTCGGAAAGCAGGGTCGTGAGGCTGACAAGGCTTCGCTCGGTGCTGCGGATCTCCAGGTCGTAGAGCTTTTGCGCCACGAGGATCCCGGCCCCGGTGAGGACCACGGCAAGGACGATGCCTGCAGTCGTAAGCGACGTTGCGGACAAGGTTGGATGTCGTGCCAATCGGATCGCCCGGCGCGCTCTGGAGGATCCTCGCAACGTCCAAGTCGAAGGCATGTCCGCTTAGCGTCCGTCTGGGCAGTTGTTTGACACAAGCTCGACGAAGCGCCTTGCCATCCGTGCGGCTTCACCGTGGCATCCCGAAGTTGAGGCGGTGTGAACAGCGTCGACCCTCGACCAGACTGAGAATTCCGAGCCCGTAGAGCGCCGCGAACAGGCAAGCGACCGCCGGCGCGCTGCTGTCGCGACCGCTCGTGACGCGAGTGCAGCCCCAACAATGCCGGTGGTGAGCTTCCGGCGTCGCACGCCCGGAGCATCGATGCCGTAGTCCGGTTTTCCGGATGCGGCGGAGGCGGGCTGGAGGGCAAGGTCGAGGCTTTATGCTGCGGGCAGAACATTGCCCGTAATGACCATCGAGGCGTGTCGACCAGCGTCCGCTTTTTCATCGGTGCGTCTGGAAGCAGATGGGTGGATGGCGCCCGCTCCGACTGACGGCACCTGAGTGCCACGATGTGGTCGCTGTCGACGCAGCAGCCACGCGGCTGCAGGTGCCATCCCCCTGGAGATTACCACCGTCGTGGTGACCGGGCTGGCCGATCAGATCGGCGCCGTGCAGATCCCGCTCACCCGACTCGAGAAGGCGCTGCTGGCCTGGCATCGGGACAGTGACCTGTCGCGGCGCCTGGCGACGATCCCCGGTCTCGGCATCGTCTCGGCGACGGCGCTGGCCGCTTCGGTGAGTGAGCCCGAGCGCTTCCGCAATGGTCGACGGTTCGCCCCCTCGCTGGGCCGGACACCGCTGCAGAACTCCAGCGGCGGCAAGGAGCGCCTGGCCCGGGTCTCGCGCATGGGCGACCGCGACCTGCGCCGCCTGCTCGTGATCGGCCTGACCCCTCTGGTCCGGCGCGCGAAGGCGATGCCGACCTCGGTCGACCCGCGGCTGCCGGCGCTGCTCCAGCGCAAGCCGGTCCGCGTTGTGACTGTTACGGCGGCCAATCGCACCGCACGGGTCGCCTGGGCGATCATGACCCGCGGCGGTAGCGACCGCATACCGGCGGCCATTGCCGCCTGACGGCACGGCAAGGAGACTTTTCCAGGTTGCGCGGACGATGAGACTTGATGGCGAACCGGTCAGACCGGGAGCCGGGACACCCCGGAATACGTCGTCGGCGTCATGGCCCGCAAAGCAGAGTGGGACCCAGCGCGCGGATACCATCAGGGCCAGCGGTCAACATCAATGCCTGCATCGACAGGCCGGACACAAGACGGCACCCGACCAACGCGTCCGAAGCCCAACTCGTCACTTGCAATGCGGGCGCCTTCCACACAGGACGCTCCACCTTCGATTGTCGAAGAGCGTGTCAGCCCGCGAGTTTGCCTGCGATCCCATGAGGTCCGATTCCGCCATGATGTGGATGCTGTCCTGTCCTGCGATCGTCTGCTCGGCCAGGGTTGCCAGCATTCGTGGCGACGCCCGCCACTTCCGCGGCTCAAGCGAACGAGCTACGCTTCGATCGGCTCAGGGCGCGGCATGTTCGATCGGAATGACCTAACCTTCTTCCTGGAACTCGCCCTCACGGTCGGGGGAAGCGGGTTTTCGGCTTCATCTGCGCCGTGGCGTTCGCGACGATGCTTGCGGTCGTCGCAGGACGGACGCTGTCCGGGGTGGCGACGGTCTGCCACGACCTCTGGGTCAACGTCGTTCGCCAGGGGCATTCCTCCGAGTCCGAGCAGCTCACGGTCGCGCGGATCGCGACGGTCGCCATCGCCGCCCTGGCGGTGTTCCTGGGCATCGTCTTCGAGGGTCAGAACGTCGCGTTCATGGCCGGGCTCGCCTTCGCCGTCGTGGCCTCCGCGAACTTTCCCGCGCTGCTTCTGTCCATCACCTGGAAGCGGTTCATGACCCCGGCGGCGGTCGCCAGCATCGGCGTCGGGACGTTCTCCGCCCTCCTGATGATAGGGCTGTCACCCACCGTTCAGGTGGACATGCTCGAGAAGAACCTCGCCGACGCCTCGCGAGCCTGGTGGTTCGTCCCGATGAAAAACCCGGCCATCATCAGTATACCGCTGTCCTTCATCGTGGCGGTCGCCGTCTCGCTCCTCACTCGAGAGGACGGCGTCGCGAGCACCTTCCGCGAGGTGCGCCACCGGATCATGTTCGGGAAGGCGCGGGAAGCCTATCCGGAACGCTGACTTCTGGCCTCCGACGCAATGGGATGGGGTGTCGATTGACGCCCTGTCCCCGCGTTCAAGCTCCGGCGGACGGTCTGTCGGCATCAAGTTGCCTGAGAGAGACGGAGAGCGTTCTCGTCGCTGAAGGCCGGCGTGCGTGCGAGACCCTCCGACGGGACACCGTGCTTGGTACGACCGCACCGTGGCCCGGGTCACTGCCGCGGCCTTGTGATCGTTGTGTGGATTGTCTGCCGTCACGACGCCCCGCCTGCGCCTCGTCCCGTCGCTTGCACCGACCGTACGCGTCCGATTTTTGACCGATCTGTGAGATTGATTGGCATCGACCTTGCGAATGTCCTTTGCGCCCGCTTCCGGTCACCGGACCCGAAGCGCGACGTCGAGAGGAGTTCGGGGGATGAGTGCGATGGACCGTCGAAAGGTGCTGAAACTGGCGATGGCGTCCGCAGCCGGCACCGTCGCGATGCCGTTCGTCGCGCGGAAGGGCCTCGCCGCCGAACCGATCAAGCTCGGCAGCCTGCTCGACGGATCGGGCGCGCTGGGCCTCGAAGGCAAGCGGATGATCGAGACCACCGAGTACGCGGTCGAGCAACTCAACAAGACCGGCGGGCTGCTGGGGCGGCCGATCCAGCTCATCGCCTACGACACGCAATCGTCGATGCAGCTCTACACCCAGTATGCCCAGCAGCTCGCGCTCAAGGACAAGGTCGACGTCATCCAGGGCGGAATCACCTCGGCTTCACGCGAGGCGATCCGGCCCATCTTCGACCGCGCGAGGACTCTCTACTTCTACAACACCCAGTACGAGGGCGGCGTCTGCGACCGCAACGTGTTCTGCACCGGGTCGACCCCCGCGCAGACCGTCAACCACATCGTCGATTATGCCCTCAAGACCTGGGGCAAGAAGGCCTACATTATCGCGGCGGACTACAATTACGGACACATCACCGCGAGCTGGATGACGAAGTTTATGAAGGACGGCGGCGGCTCGGTGCTGGGCACCGACTTCTTCCCCCTCGACGTCACCAACTTCTCGTCCGCGATCAGCCGCATCCAGCAGGCGCAGCCCGATCTCGTCCTCTCGGCACTGGTCGGCGCCAACCATTCGGGCTTCTATCGCCAATGGGACGCGGCGGGCATGAAGTCCAAGATCCCGGTCGGGTCGAGCGTGTTCGGGCTCGGCGACGAACTGACGACGATGGATCCCTCCACGACGAACGGGATCATCACCTGCTACGGCTGGTACAACGACCTCGACACACCCGCGAGCAAGGCCTTCGTCGCCGGCATGCAGGCGAAGTTCGGCGCCGACGTCACGGATCTCAGCGAGCTCGACACCGCCACCTACGAAGGCATCCTGTTCTGGGCCGAAGCGGTGAAGAAGGCCGGCTCGATCGAGCGCGACAAGGTCATCGCCGCCCTGGAGAGCGGCCTGTCGATCGAGTCCCCGACCGGAAAGGTCACGATGGACGGCGCCACCCACCACACCATCCGCAACACCTATCTGGCCCGCCCGAAGGACCGGAAGTGGGAGATCCTCGCCACCTTCCCGAACTCGTTCCCGGCCGATACCGGCGGCGCCTGCGATCTGATCAAGAATCCGCGCACCAACAAGCAGTTCACGCCGGACCTGAAGGGCTGAGGCAGATGGATCTCGCCGGACTGCTCGCCTTCAACGTCATCACCGGCATCGCCACCCTGGTCCTGATCACCCTCGGCCTCGGGGTGATCTACGGGATGATGCGCATCATCAATCTCGCCCACGGCGAATTCATGATGCTCGGCGCCTACACGGCGGTCATGGCGAGCGGCGCCGGGGTCAACATCTGGATCGCGATGCTCGTCCTGCCGCCCCTGGTGGTCGGCGTGATCGGGCTGATCCTGGAGCGCACCGTCATCCGCTTCCTCTATGGGCGGATGATGGACACGATGCTCGCCACCTGGGGCATCAGCCTGGGCTTGATCGGGCTGATCACCACGCTCTACGGCAACGTGGTGCGCGGGGTCTCGACGCCGGTCGGCAGCTTCGACATCGGGCGCTACGGGGCGAGCCTCTACAGCCTCGTCATCGTGGCGACGGCACTGGCCGCGCTGGGAGCGATGTTCCTGGTGCTGCGCTTCACCAAGTTCGGCCTGATCCTGCGCGCGACCATGCAGAACCCGCGTATGGCCGCGGCGCTGGGGGTGCAGCCGAACCGCATCTACATGGCGACCTTCGCCCTCGGCGCCGCCCTGGCGGGCCTTGCCGGCGGGGTCCTTGCCCCGATCTCGGGCGTCTCCCCGGCCATGGGCGCGGCCTACATCGCCCGCGCCTTCATCACGGTTCTCGGCGGCGGCCCCGCCATCGTCACCGGCACCGGCCTCGCCTCCAGCCTGTTCGGCGTCATCAACGAACTCGTCTCGTTCAAGACGACGCCGGTCATCGGCGACGTCGCCCTCCTCGTCGCGGCGATCCTGCTGATCCGCGTCCTCCCGCAAGGCATCACCGGCCGCTACCTGAGGCGCAGCCTATGACCTCCGCAGCCCCCGCCCGCCGGCTCTCCGCCGCGGGATTCCTGGCGACGCTGGCCCTCGGCCTCGCCATCCTGTTCGGGGCGCCGCACGCCCTCGATACGTTCGGCCTCGTTCAATGCACCGGCTTCGCGGCGCTCGCGATGTTCGGCCTCTCGCAGGGCTTCGTCTGGGGCTTCGCGGGGGTGATGTGCTTCGGGCAGGCGGCCTTCCTGGGGCTCGGCGGCTACGCCTACGCGGTCGCGGTCCTCAACATGGGCGACAGCAGCGTGCCGGTGCTGCTGTCGATCCTGGTGCCGATGCTGTTTGCCGGCCTGCTCGGCTACTTCATGTTCTACGGCCGGATCAGCGACGCCTATATCGGCGTCATCACGCTCACCGTGTCGGTGATCCTGTTCCAGCTCGTCAACGCCACCTCGGGCAGCCAGTACCGGATCGGCGTGGCGGAACTCGGCGGCTTCAACGGCATCCCGGCGATCCCCGCCCTCAACGCGCCCGGCCATCCCGACGAGCCCCTGGACATCGAGGGGATCTGGTACGCCGCGATGGGCGCGCTGGTCCTCGTCTACGCCCTGCTGCGGGGGATCCTGGCGAGCCGCCTCGGCCGCGTGGTGGTGGCGATCCGCGAGAACGAGACGCGGGCGCAGCTGATCGGCTACGACCCGCGCCTCTACAAGCTCATCGCCTTCATGATCGCCGCCGGGGTCGCGGGCCTCGCAGGCTGCCTCTACGCCAACTGGGGCGGCTTCATCAGCCCGACGGTCTTCGCCCTGCCGATGTCGGCGCAGGTGATCATCTACGTGCTGGTCGGCGGTCTCGGCACCCTGATCGGGCCGATGCTCGGCGCGGTGCTGATCCAGGCGCTGATCATCGCCGCCGGCAGCCAGAGCGCGGTGGATTCCAACCTCGGCCTCGGTCTCGTCCTCGTCGGCTTCGTCCTGCTGGTGCCCCAGGGCCTCGTCCCGGTCGCCCGCAGCCTCGGCCTGCGCCTGCTGGAGCGGCGGCCGCGCAGGGTCGCCGGCACGGCGCAGGACGGGCTCGCCACGGGGAGCGCACGATGAACGCCCTCAGCCCGCTCACCGGCCATCACGGCGCGCCGCTGCGCCCCCTCGTCGAGGCTCGCGGCGTGACCATGCGGTTCGGCGGCGTGACCGCGGTCGCCGATGTCGATTTCACCCTCGGGGAGGTCGAGCTGCGCTGCCTGATCGGCCCCAACGGCGCCGGCAAGAGCACCTTCTTCAAGATCCTGACCGGGCAGCTCAAGCCCACCGAGGGCCTGATCCGCCTGCGCGACACCGACATAACCGGGGCCGAGCCCCACGCCATCGCGCGGCTCGGCGTCGGCATCAAGACGCAGGTGCCCAACGTGTTCAACGGCCTCTCGGTCCACGAGAACGTCTTCGTGGCGGCCGGGCGGCGCAAGTCCATCGCCCGCACCCGCCGCATCGTCGACGAGACGCTGACGCGCCTCAACCTCACGGGCATCGCCGGGCGGATCGTCGGCCAGCTCGCCCACGGCCAGCGGCAATGGGTCGAGATCGCCACCGTGCTGGCCCAGGAGCCCGAGCTGATCCTCCTGGACGAGCCCGCCGCCGGCATGACCCACGAGGAGGTCCACCGCACGGCGGAGCTGATCCGCGAGATCAACCGCACCCACGCCCTAATCGTGGTGGAGCACGACATGCCGTTCATCCGGATGATCGCCAAGACCGTGACGGTGTTCAACCAGGGCCGGATCCTCATGGAGGATACGGTGGACGCTGTGCTGGCCGATGCCCGCGTCCGCGACGTCTATCTCGGCAAGCAGGCCGCCTGACATGACCGCCTCAGCCAGCCCGCCGCTCCTCTCCGTCGAGGGCCTGCATTCCGGCTACGGCCGCATCCCGATCCTCGGCGGCGTCACCCTCGCGGTGCGACCGGGGGAGTTCGTCGGCATCCTCGGCCACAACGGTATGGGCAAGACCACGCTGCTGCGCACCCTGATGGGCTACCTGCCGGCCACCGCCGGGCAGGTCCGGTTCGAGGCGGCCGACATCACCCGGCGCAGCCCGACAGCCCGGGCCCGGATGGGCCTCGGCTACGTCCCCCAGGGCCGGGAGATCTTTCCGGCGCTCAGCGTGCGCGAGAACCTGCGCATGGGCTGCCTCCTGTCGAAGCGCGGCGAGGACGAGACCATCGCCGACATCCTCGCCACTTTCCCCCGGCTGAAGGCCTATCTCGACCGGCCCGGGGGCGCCCTGTCGGGCGGCGAGCAGCAATTGCTGGCGCTCGCCCGCTGCCTGTGCGGCGGGCCGACCATCCTGCTGCTGGACGAGCCGACGGAGGGCATCCAGCCCTCGATCATCGAGGAGATCATCGAGATCCTCCTGCGGATCGGGCGCGAGCGCGGGATCGCGCTGCTCCTCGTCGAGCAGAACCTCACCTGCATCACCGGCCTCTCGGAGCGCATCCTGATCCTTCAGAAGGGCGTCATCACCCGCGAGGTCCCGCCCGAGGTCGCACGCGACCGATCGCTGATCGACGAGTTCGTCGGCATGGCCTGAGCCGCCGACGCCCCGCCTGTCCGTCCCAAGCCCGGAGTTTCCGATGGATGCCGCCCCGACCGACGCGCCCGATCTTGCCGGGATGCTGTCCGAGATGACCGTCGCCGACGCCCAGGCCGCCTTCGCGCGCGGCGTGACGGCCGAGGCCCTGACCCAAGCCTTCCTGGCCCGGATCGAGACCTACAACCCGCGCTACAACGCGGTGATCTTCCTCAACCCGCACGCCGTCGAGGAGGCGCGGGCGATCGACCGCCGCCGGGCCGCCGGCGAGGCCCTCGGGCCGCTGGCCGGGGTGCCGGTCGTGATCAAGGATACGATGGACGTCGCCGGCCTGCCGACCACGGCCGGCTGGCACTTCCTCTGCGCCAAGGCCGGGGGCGTCGACCTGATGCCCGCCACCGACGCGCCCGTGGTGGCACGGATGCGCGCGGCCGGCTGCGTCATCCTCGGCAAGACCAACGTGCCCGTGCTGAGCGCCACGGGCAGCCACGCCAACGACAGCTGGGCCGGCCCGACGCTCAACGCCATGGCGCCCGACCTCCTGCCCGGCGGATCGAGCGCCGGCACTGCGACCGCCGTCGCCGCCAGCCTCGCGGTGTTGGGGCTCGCCGAGGAGACCGGCGGCTCGATCCAGAACCCGGCCTCGGCGCAGGGTCTCGTCGGCATCAAGCCAACCTTCGCCCTGGTGCCCAATACCGGGGTGGTCCCGCTCGCCGGCAGCACGCGCGACGTGGTCGGGCCGATCGCCCGCTGCGTGCGCGACGCGGCGCTGACCCTGGATGCCTTGGCCGGCTACACCGCGGCCGATCCGAAGACCGTGGCCGGGATCGGCCGCCGTCCGAAGGGCGGCTACGCTGCCAAGCTCTCCGAGACGGCCCTGCGGGGCAAACGCCTCGGGCTCTACGGGCCGGGCTGGCGCGACCGGGCCCTCTCCGCGGAGACGATCCAGCTCTACGCCCGGGCCCAGGATGAGATTGCCGCACGGGGCGCCACCCTGGTGGCCGATCCCTTCGCGGGCAGCGGCTTCGCGGAACTCGGCCAGCCCGTCGCCGGCCTCGATCACTACGATGCCCGGGGCATCGAGAGCGTGCTCTACGACCTCCACCACTATCTGCAACGGCTCGGTCCGCAGGCCGCCTACCGGACCCTCGCCGAATTCGATGCCGCCACGAAGGCGGAAGATCCCCTGGCCCCGGGCGGCGTCCTCGACTGGATGAATCAGGTGCCGGCCTTCGCGGCCTGTCGCGCGGATCCCCTCGCCCCGCCGGATCTCTCGGATTTCCTGGCGGCGCGCGAGCGCTACCTCGACATCTTCACCGCGGTCATGGCGGAGCAGGGTCTCGACGCCCTGGTCGAGGGTTTTAGGTCAGCATAGATAGCAGGTCGCTGATCCTGCTGTTCCCGGCAAAGCGGGCAAACAGGGCGAGGCTGACGTCCACCATGCGTTTGCTCTTCGAGACCACGATGGAGCGGCGTCGAAAGCGGGCGAGCCAGTGCCGCTGCCGGGCGTTGTCCCGCTCGATGCCGTGGGTCTCGTCCTTGCCGGTATAGTGCTGCCCGAGCGGCAGGAGGACGGTGTAGGCGGCGTAGGCGTCCGTGCAGTAGAGCCGGGTGCGCCAGCGCGCGAGCCGCTGGATCAGACGCTCGCAGGTGGCCTTGTCACGACCGCCGCACTCCCAGTCCACCAGTTGCCCTGAAGCACGATCCCAAGCCTTCCAGATCCAGAGCGGCTCGGACTTTTTTTGAGGTAGTGCCACATCTCGTCGAGCTCGATCACCACCGCCCGGCCTTCCGGCTCGGGCTTCTGCGCGTAGGCGGCGGCGAACTGCTCCAGCCAGGCCTGGATCGTGGGTGTCGAGACACCCAGCAACTTGGCGGTGCGGTTCATCGACAAGCCGCTGACATACAGCAGAACCGCGGTGGCCTTCATGGCCAGCGGCTTGCCGCGTGCGGGCGTGTCGGTGAAGTTCAGGCCGCAGGCCTTGCACCGATACCGCTGCTTGGAGCGCATCAGCCCGTTCTTGACCTGCTCCTCACTCCCACAGCGCTTGCACCGCAGCCCCATGATCGACCTCCTGAGGGACCCATAAGGATCCAGAAGGTAGGGCATCTATGCAGACCTAAAACCCTCCCTTCGGGAGCCGGTCCCACGCCAGACCTTCGTCGACCTGTCCCACAACTTCCCGGCGCATGCGATGCATCACCCTGCGCTGGCGCTGATCCGCCCCGAACTCGACGGCGCCGTCGATCTCGGGGGCCTGCTCGCGAGCCAAGTCGACGTCGGTCTTCTCAGGCATCGGACCATTGCAGCACGATGGCTCGGTCGCTTCGGGATTGAAGCCCGGGCCGACGAGGTGCTGGTGACCTGCGGCGGCCAGCACGGCCTGCTGCTCTCCCTGATGGCGCTGACGCATCCGGGCGATGCCGTCCTGGCCGAGGAGCTGAGCTTCTACGGCCTGAAATCCGCGGCCGGCATGCTGGGGCGCTCGCTGGTTGGGGTCCGCATGGACCGCGAAGGCATCGTGCCCGAATACCTCGACGTGGTCTGCCGCCGGACCCGAGCGAAAGTCCTCGTCTGCACGCCGACGCTGCACAACCCGACCACCGCCACGATGTCGGACGAACGGCGGCGGGAGGTGGCCGAAGTCTGTGCGCGCCACGACGTCCTGATCGTCGAAGATGATGTCTACGGCTTCCTGCCCGACCCCATCCTGAGACCGCTGGCTGCGTCAGCGCCGGACCGGGTCGTGCACATCTCAAGCTTGTCGAAGCTTGCGGGCCCGGGATTGCGCATCGGCTTCCTGCGGGTGCCCCGGCAGCTGGTCTCTGTTTTCGGTATCGCGCTGCGTGCGACCACGCTGATGGCATCGCCGTTCAACGCAGAATGGGCGACGCGCCTTCTGGAGTCGCGGCGGATCGATCAAGTCGTCGCCGCGATGCGTGCGGAAACGCAAGCGCGGCAGGCACTCGTGGCTGGTCTCCTGCCTCGGCAAGCCATCCTCACCCAACCGAACGCGTACTATTTCTGTCTGAAGTTGGGGAACGGCTGGTCGGCGGAAGCCTATACGCAGGCCGCGGAGGAAGCCGGGGTCGGGGTTACGCCGATCAGCCTGTTCGAGGTGTCGTCGTTGCACCAAAGCGATACCGTCCGGGTCTGCGTCAACGCAGCGCCCGATCGCGAAACGCTTGGAGAGGCACTGGAGAAATTGGCGGGCCTGCTTGAGGCGGGTGCACCGCCTACGGTTCGATTCAGGGGCGCGGTGTGAGACGGGGCTCCACCGCTTTGGTCCCCTGACGACGCGTCACGGGGCGTCGACATCACGCCGGAGCGATCGCGCCCTTCGAATTCCTGCGAATCTCCGCCAACCAGCACGCCGCCGACGCGGCGCTCCGGCCCGCCCTGACGTGAGATCTGTCTGGCTCGACATCCGCTTCGGAGGCGTTGTCCATCGGATTTGACCGTCCGGGTTGGGCGCATTGCTCCCGGGCTGGTTTCGAAGCCCCTCGCCATTGAAGCCGAGGGGCCGGAACACGCAAATCTCAGGTCCTTCGGCTGGGTGTGGACCGAACCAAGGCGTTGCAGAGTTTGTCGTTTTGTGATTCCGGGCGGCCGTTTTGCGGCCTGGAGGTGGCGATGGCGGACCTGTTCTGGCTCGTCCGATGAGCAGTGGGCGGCGATCGAACCGTTCATGCCCAAGGATCAGCCCGGACCCGAGCCGAAGGACGACCGGCAGATCATTTCGGGCATCCTGCACGTGCTGACATCGGGCTCTCGCTGGCGTGATTGCCCGGTCGCCTACGGCCCGCGTACCACGGTCTACAACCGCCTCAACCGCTGATCGCGGCGCGGCTTCTGGAAATCCACGCCCGCCGCGCTGGCCAAGGCCGAATGGGCAGGCGATGCAGCCGCCCTCGACAGCAGCCTCCGACCGCCTCAAAGACTTCCGCCGCATTGCCACCCGCTACGACAAACTCGCCCGCAACTACGCCTCGGCCCTCGCTCTGGCCGCCGTCATCGTCTTCTAATGCTGATCAAGTCCACACCCTAGAGCGTCACTTGCCTCCGCCGCTCCCGGTCGAACCGACGCGTGAGGGCTGTGCTTCATTGCCGGCGGCGGCCGAGTCCGTTGCGATGCCATCTTCCGCTCGGCCGGACGGCGAGTAGGTGAACGCATCCTCATCGCCGGTTGAGCCCGGCTGACGCGTGATCACGCCTGGCGCGCCAGGCGGGACGACGACGGTTGTGCTGGTCGGCGTCTCGATCACCGCCTGTGCGACAGCGGGGGTCGCGAGGATTGCAGCGAAGACTGCACACAAAACGATCTTTTTCACAGAATGCACCGTAGAGAAACGTGGGGCATTATCCCCTGGGTGGTGTCAAACACGGATTGGCCACTATCGATCCGGCCTGATCGGTCGCACCTTGAACGCAGTGTGCCAATGCACACGGCATGACCAAACATTGAACACAATATCGCGATCGATGTTGCCGATTCATTTCTGCATGAAATTCGTCAGATCCGCGCGCTAAATCTTTTATATATTCGTGCTTCTTCCAAATAGTATTTGGACCTTGCCCAGGCCATTTCGGAAGAAATCGGGCGGCGATGGATGTCGGCGCTGCCGCATTGCCGCATTGTCGCATCGTCGGACACAAAAAACCCGGCACAAAGGCCGGGTGAGTAAGGTCCCTTTGCACGGGGACATCAAGACCGGGAAGCTTTGGAGATAACCGGTCTCGATCTGGAATTAGAAATCGCGTTGGACGCGGAAACGAACCTGAGAGATCGAGTCTTTCGTCGCGGTGGCAACAGCGAAGGTTCCGTTGTTGATGCCGGAGATGTTGGAGTAGGCCGTTGGGCTCTTGTCCAAATCGATAGCGCGGCCGCTCTTCAGTCCGATTTGCGTGTAGAACGCCTCGACGCCGATATCGAGGTCTTTGACCGGCGACCAGATGATGCTGCCACCAGCGACGAACTGGTAGGTGTCGCGCAGCGCTTGGCTCAGCTGGTAGAACCGAGTGCCTGGCACACCGACGGCGTTGGAGCCGAAGGCATTCGTACCGTTGGGGTTTTCTAGGCTGAAGATGGCACCTTGCGCAAGGCGGGCCCCATTCGAGAAGCTCTGCTCGCCATACGAGCCGAAGAAGGCCGAGCGCCATTCCGGCGTCCAGTAGTGCAGATACGAGATCGTGGTCGTGAAACTCGTTGACGTCTCAAGCTGACCAGTGAATGGATTGAGTGTAGCGTCGGCAAAATACTGATTGAATTTCTGGCCCTGAATGGTCTGCGTGCTCTGCGTGTAGCAGCCGGTATAGGCGCAGTATCCGGTGTACATCTGCGCGCCATTTCCATAGGCGCCCTGCAAGTAGAGAGAGTCGCCCGGCGCGATGAAGGGCGTGTTGATCTTCAAGCCGCCCTGTACGGCCCATCCGTACACACTGTTGGTGTGTGGGATGCTCACGTTTGAGCCCGTGCCCGTACCGGCGCCGTTGGCGACGTCGCCGACGTTCAACTCGTGCGCCGCAGCTGAGAGCTGGGCCGTGCCCCAGGCTTGATCGACGCGCAGGACGCCGACGAAGTCGGGCATCCGCTCGCGCTGGATCACATCGACCTGACTATAGCGGGTTGGAATACCGTTAGTATAGCCGATGAACACCGGAGCTGGCGAATTGCTTTGTGCGAAGTTCGCAACGCTGGCGTTGACCGTGACACCAGCTGGGTTGTTCGTCGGCGAGAAGATCGGGGTTCGACGGAACACAGGGTCTTCTATGGACAGGGTCGCCGACAAACCATTGCCGAAGGTCGCCGTGTAGGCCAGCAGATTTGTAGAGAACACGTCGGATCCGAGAGTGGCGCCGGCGAACTCGAAATCGTGGGCGTAGAAATCGAAGAATGAGGAGGCGCGACCAGCGGTGAGCCCCGCGAACTGAATGAATGCCTTGTCGACATTCACATACTGCTGATCGCGGCCGAACTGATCGATGCCGAGACCGGGAAAGGCTTGACCGATGCGCTGCTGGGTTCCTGAAGTGCCGACACCGGAGTAGCCCGTCCGGGCGCCGGCATCGAGGCGCACGAAGGCTCGCAGGGTCCCATAAGCGGTTTGCGTGCGGGCATCGAGATTGATGCGCAGGCGCCCCTGGTATCCCGAGGTGTCACCACTGTTGGTGCCGCTTTGGCGGGTGTAGCTGGGCTGGTAGCCACCTTCGAACCGCGCACGGCCTCCGATACGGAGGCAAGTGTCAGTCCCAGGAATGTAAAAGAAGCCGGCGCCATAGGCGCCACAGACGCGGACGTACTCGACGGGGACAGCCTTATTGACCGGCAGGTCTGCGGCATGGGCTGCCCCCGCCGCTATGACTGCTGCAGCAGACGCAAGCAGCGCGCTTTTCAAGACACTCATCGATATCCTCAAAGCTTCGAGACCCGTGGTGCGGCAGCGCCCGTTTTCCGGATCTCGCCGCGAAGTGCATCGCCGCCTGCATCTGAAGGCAGGCTTGTACGGGGCGTTGGACTGCGATGCCCCGATGCAGGATCAGGATGCGCGGGTCGGCACGGTTGAGCAATGAGGCTTAATCCAGCTCAAGAACAGCGCGAATAATATGTGGCCATTTGGCAACAAAATACCCCCGTTTATCAGAAACAATCGAGCAATTTGGATGCAAATCGCGTTTCTCTTTGTTTCCGTATCTCTGCACTGCCCCAAAAATGATTCCGAAAATGACCATCGGTCGCAATTTAACTCGCAGGCAGGATCAAATAGACGTGACTTTATGCCATGAACTGCCATTTTTGTTTCGGTTCTGGCGATAAATTTCAATCGCTACACATTCTCGTTAGGCAAGGGATCGCAGGCTCTTCGTGACCGGGGAACACATCGTCGCTGAGCCCGTCGCCCCGCATCAGCCAGGCCACGCGTCGCCGGCCTGCCGCCACGCCCTGTTCGTGCAGCTCGTGCGTCACACGGGGCTGCCATAGGTCTCGTGCGAGAGCGCGAAGGTGGAGCGAACAGGGGTGAGCAGCACGAGATCCTCGCGCTGCCGCCTCGCAGCCGGGCGGCTCTTCCAGGCGAAGAAGCCGTTCGGGCAAACGTTTAAGGCGACGCCGACACCAGGCCGCTCGGGCCTGATCTCACAGACTCGGCCCGGCGCCCGCATGGGTGAGATCGGCAGCCGGGACAGAGACCCGGGACAGGTCTAGCGCCGGTGTCGGACCCGCCGGGAAGGTGCTTTCCCAGCCGCCTCCCAGCGCCTTCGACAGAGCCACAAAGTCAGTCGACATCGCCGCCGTCGCCTGGACGAGGTTGGTCTCGGCCTGCAGCACGGTCTGAGAGGCCTGGAGGACGGTGGTGAAGATCTCGACGCCCTGCGTGTACCGCGCCCGGGACAGCGCCAGCGCCTGCCGCGCATCGGCCACCTGCCGCGCCTGCCGCGCCCGGCGGCCCTCGTCGCCCCTGAGCGCAGCCAACGCGTTGACGACGTCGTGCCAGCCCTGGAGCACCGCCTTCTGGTAGGCGATCGCCGCCTCCTGCTGGCGGGCCCGCTGGAGGACGAGGTTCGACTTGAGCCGCCCGCCCTCGAAGAGCGGGATGGAGATCGACGGCCCCACATGCATGTATTGCAGGGACGAGCCCCGGAAGATCTTGCCCGGATCGACCGCGTTGACGACCGGGCTCGCCGACAGCGTCACGGAGGGGAAGAACTGCGCCTCGGCGACGCCGATCTCGGCGACCGCCGCGTGCAGGTTGGCCTCGGCCCGCCGGATGTCGGGGCGGCGCAGCACGAGGCTCGACGGTACCCCCACGGGGATTCGCGGCGGCACCGGCGGGATCGCGCGGCCGGTCACCAGCTCCTGCGACAGGGAGAGCGGCGGCTCGCCGAGCAGCAGCGCGATGGCATTGATCTGCTGGATCTCCTGCTGCTGGAGCTGCGGCAGCTGCGCCTTGATCGCTTCGACCTGCTGGGCGGCGTTCGCCGTGTCGAGGCCCGTGACGAGACCCCGCTGCTGGCGGATCCGCACCACGTCGAGGATCTGCTCGTTGACCTTGATGTTGGCGAGGTCGATCCGGATCTGTTCCTGCGTCCCGCGCAGCTGCACGTAGTCGCGTGCGAGTTCCGCCTGGCTTGAGACCAGCGCGTCGCGCCGCTGCTCGGCGGCCGCGTCCGCCTGCGCCTGGGCGGATTCCACCGACCGGCGGACCTTGCCCCACAGGTCGAGTTCCCAGGAGGCGTCGAAGCCCAGCGTATAGCTCTCGAAGCCGTTGGTCAGCGGCGCCGTCAGGTCGCTGCTGGAGGCGCTGGAGCCGCTGCCACCCGTGACGCCGCCGAGGGAGTTGGACAGGAGGCCGATCGTGCCGTTCTTGCTGAATTGCTGCCGGTAGACACTCCCCTGGCCGTTGAGGGTTGGCAGGCCGGCGGCGGCCGCGGTGCCGAGCTGGGCCCGGCTCTGGAACAGGCGCGCTGTGGCGGTCTGCACGTCGAGGTTCTGCGCCGCGACGCGGTCCTCGAGCTGCGCCAGGATCGGATCGCGGAAGGCGAGCCACCACGTCACCGCCGGCTCCATCGCGCTGGTGTGGGCGAGAAGCGGCAGCGGGGCCCGGGCCGGCTGGCCGGTATCGAGGTAGTCGCTCGATTCCGCGAGCGCCGCCGCGGGGGGCAGGAAGTTCGGTCCGACTGTGCAGGCCGTCAGCCCGGATAGGGCGAGGGCCGCGCCGCCGCGCAGCCACGGGCGGGGCCGGGAGGAGATGCGGGAGGAGATGTGGGAGGTCATGTCAGTGTCCTCCCCCGCCGCCCTGCGCGGTCTTGGCCGAGATCAGGAAGCAGAGCGGCACGACCATCAGGGCGATGACGGCCGTGTACTGGAAGATGTTGCTGTAGGCCAAGACCTGCGCCTGCTTCATGTAGGTCTGGTAGGTGTGGGCGACCGCCTGCTGATGCACGACGGAGGCTGCGCGGCCGAGTGAGCGGAGGGTGTGCTCACTCTCCTGGATCAGCGTGTTGTAGCCGGAGCGCAGCGGCGTCATGAACCCCGACAGGTGCGCTTGGTCGGCCTGCGTGCGCTCGGTGATGGCTGCGGTCGAGAGCGAGATCCCCAGCGACCCGAACACGTTCCGGAACATCGAGAACAGGGCCGCGCCGTCGCTGCGGTATTTCTGCGGCAGGGTCAGGTAGGCGATGGTCGAGATCGGCACGAACAGGAAGCCGAGCGCCGCGGTTTGGAGGGAGCGCATCAGCACCAGGGTCCTGAAGTCGATGTCGGGGGCGAGCCGGCTGGAATAGAACAGGGCTGCGCCCATGAAGGCGAAGCCGAACATGACGATGAAGCGCGTCTGGACGACCTTCATGAGCTGCCCGACGATGGGGATCAGGATGATCACCACGATCCCGCCTGGCGACAGGATCAGGCCGGATTTCAGCGCGGTGTAGCCCAGCACGTTCTGGGCGAATTGCGGGATCACCACGGCGCTGGCGTAGAGGGCGAAGCCCATGGCGCCGATGAGCACGCAGCCCATGGCGAAGTTCTTGTCCTTGAACACGTCGAGGTCGATGATCGGCTTCTTCGCCGTCAGCAGCCAGGAGATCGCCCCGAACACGCCGAGGAAGCCGATCGTCGCCATGATCCGTATGAACGGCGAGCCGAGCCAGCCGTCGTCCTCGCCGCGGTCGAACACGATTTGCAGGCAGCCGATGCCGATCACGATGAGGGACAGGCCGATATAGTCGATGCCGCGCTTGGTCTTGCGCTTCTCCTGCTCGGAGGGCGGGTCCTGCACCAGGATGCTGTTGGCGATCACCGCCAGGATCCCGACGGGGACGTTGACGAAGAAGATCCAGCGCCAGTCCAGGTGCTCGATCAGGTAGCCGCCGAGCGTCGGCCCGAGCACGGGCGCCACCACGGTCGCCACGGCGGTCACCCCGAAGGCCGCCCCGCGCTTGGCGGGCGGGAACGTGTCGAGAATGATCGCCTGCTGGCTCGGCTGCAGGCCGCCGCCGAAGAAGCCCTGCATCAAGCGGAACACGATGATCTGGCCCAGGCTCTGCGAGATGCCGCACAGGAAGGACGACACCGTGAACATCGCGATGCAGATCAGGAAGTAGCGCTTGCGCCCGATCGTGTCGGAGAGCCAGCCGGCGATGGTCAGGACGATGCCGTTGGCGACGAGATAGGCGGTGAGCGTGTAGGTCGCCTCGTCGCTCGAGGCGGCGAGCGACCCCGCGATGTAGGGCAGCGCCACGTTGACGATCGTGGTGTCGAGGATCTCCATGAAGGCGGCGAGCGTCACCGTGATGGCGATCAGCCAGGGGTTGTAGGCGGGTTTCCAGCCTTGGTTCGGATCGCCGCTCATTTCAGCAGCACCGTCGGCTCGACGCTGACGCCGAGGGGCAGGGGCTCGTCCTTCTTCAGCCCGGAATCGATCACGATCTTCACCGGCACGCGCTGGACGATCTTGATGAAGTTGCCGGTGGCGTTCTCGGCCGGGAAGGCTGAGAACTTCGAGCCCGAGCCGCGCTGGACCGAGTCCACATGGCCATGCAAGTCGAGGTCGGGATAGGCGTCCACCGTGATGGTGACCTGCTGGCCGGGCCGCATGCCGTCCAGCTCGGTCTCCTTGAAGTTGGCCGTGATCCAGACGTCGGTGGTGACGAGCGACATCACCTGCTGGCCCGCCGTCAGGTAGTCGCCGGCATTGACGTTGCGCCGGGTGACCCAGCCGTCCTGGGGCGCGCGCACGACAGTCCACTCGACGTTGAGGACGGCTTGGTCCAGCTGGCCCTTGGCCTGCTCGGCCTGCCCCTGGAGCTGGTCGACCTGCTGCTCGGACTGGCCGATATTCTGCTGGACCGGCATCGCCTGGATGACCCGGGCCTCGGCCTGCTCGACCTGCGCCTTCGCCTGCTGGTAGTTCGCGGCGGTCGTATCCACATCCTGCTGGGTGGTGGCCAGCTTCGGCAGGCTCTTCTGCCGGTCGTAATTCGCCTGCTGCAGGGCGAGGTTGGCCTTGGCCGAGGCGAGGTTCGCCTGCGCCAGCGCCAGCGCGGCCGGGAAGTTCTTCTTGGCGATCTCGACGCCGAGTTTCTGATTGGCGATCTGCGCTTTGCTCGCGTCGAGCTGACCCTGGGCCTGCTCCTGTCGGTAGACGTATTGCCGGGCATCGATGCGGAACAGCGGGTCGCCCTTGTGGACGAACTGGTTGTCGGTGACATCGAGGGAGATCACCTGCCCGGCGACCTGGGGCGCAATGCTGACGATGTTGCCGTCGGTATAGGCATCGTCGGTCGAGGCCTTGCCGCGGGTCGACAGCCAGAAATAGAGGCCGCCAGCCACCATCAGAAGGACCACGACCGCGCCGATGCCGATCACGAGCGGTCGGCGCTTGCTGCGCCGTTCAGCATCCTGATCCCGGCCGCCCTGTTCCGCATTGCCGGTCCGCCCATCGCGGCCCGATCCGTCCTGCCCGTCCGATCCTTTGCCGCGGGGGTGCTCTTCGTTCTGCTGACGCCCGCGGCGATCGGCATCGGCCGATCGATCCGCGTCCCGACGCCCGCGATCTCCTACGGATTCGCCTCCGTCATCGTCCTGATCGTCATCGGGATAATTGTCCTGCGCTTCGTCCCGGGCGCGGTCGGAGCTGCGGCGGCTCGTCTCGAACGCCACGGACCTTGCACCGTCCCACCGTTCCTCGCGGTCGGATGCGCGTGCCGCGCGGCGCCCGCGATTATCGGCTTCGGAGCCGAGATCGATATAGTCGCGGCGGTCGCGCGGGCGGCCACCGGAGCGCGATCGACGGTCAGTATCATCGTCGGCCATGAATCGGATTCGCAACCCTATCGACCGCGCAGCCGAAGGAACACTCGATCACGCGGCCCACTTGCCTTAGACGCGGTCAACATAACCGAACCCGGCGGTTCGGATGTGCGAGGGTGGACGGAGCGATGTCAAGCGCCGCAGAGGTCGATCAGAAGGCCGCGCGTGGGCCAATCCCGCGCGGGGCGCGGCGCCGCGCGGAGATTGCCCAGGCTGCCGAGAAGGTATTCCTCGAGCACGGTTTCGCTGAGACGACGATGCAGATGGTCGCTCTCGCGGCTGGGTCGTCCAAAGAAACGCTCTATCGGCATTTCGGCAGCAAGGAAGATCTGTTCATCGAAGTGGTGGACAACCGGAACAACGAAGTCCGACAAGTTCTCGACTCAACTCTGGAGAGCGATGGGCCCATTCCAATCGTCTTGCAATCGGTCGGCATCGCACTTTTGGAATGCATGTGCAGCCCCATGGTGGTCGCGCTGGCTCGCATGATCGTGAACGAGACTCACAGGCATCCGGCGCTCGGGGAGGCCTTCTACGCGATGGCGCCGGGCCGTACCCTGCAGAAGCTCACGGGCTACTTGGCCGAGGCCCGGACCCGCGGGGAATTCACCGGCGACGATCCGGCGCGGGCGGCGGAGATCTTCACCGGCAGCATCATGGGCAAATTCGTTCCGCTGATGCTGTTCACCCCGCACACCTTCGCCATCGACCCCGATCAGATCAAGGACCATGTCGCCGAGGCGGTCTCTGTGTTCGCAAAAACTTATGTCGCAAAGGATCGTTAGCGGATAGATTGTTTTTTGACCCAAAAAATCCAATCTTATTTGAAATCAACAAACTATAAAACATTTCACCTAACAGTATATTCAATTATTTGTCCAGATCGACTAGAGATTTTTCGGAAGGCGCTGAATCGGACGGTTGGGGTTCACACCGGGCATTTGGGCTGATTCATTGCGCGCTCCCTGTGAGGAGCACGTCATGGGCCGACCCGACAGCCAGGATCTACGTAAGCGGGTGGTTGACGCGGCAGGCGCGACATCGCGCCGGCAAGCGGCCAAGCACTTCGGGGTGGGTGCTGCGACCGCGATCCGCTTTATGACGGCACTGGCCACGACCCGGACGGTGGCGGCCCGTCCGCAAGGTCGGGCACGCCGCTGCAAGCTCGATCCGCACGAGGCGTTCCTGCGGGCCCTGATCGCCGAGCGGGATGACGTCACCCTGGAGGAGATGCAGGTCCGCTTGAAGGATGAGCACGACCGAACGGTTGGGCCGCGCACGCTGTGCAGTTTCCTGACGCGCGCGGCCTGACGTACACAAAAAGACAGCCCACGCCACGGAGCACGACCGTCCGGACGTGAAGGCCGCCCGCGAGGCGTGGTTCGAGGGCCAGTCCGATCTCGGTCTCGCCCACCTCGTGTTCCTCGACGAGACTTGGCCCTCGACCGACATGGCCCGCACCTGCCCCCCCGCGGCAAACGGCTTCGCTCGAGCGTGCCGCACGGTCACTGGAAGACCACGACCTTCGTGGCGGGCCTGCGCCTGTCGGGCCTCGCGGCGCCGTTCGTGCTGGACGGTTCGATCAACCGCGACGCCTTCCAGACTTCCGTCGAGCGCGTGCTCGTGCCCGAACTCGCTCCCGGCGACACCGTCGTGATGGACAACCTCGGCAGCCACACAGGGCCGGCCGGCGCGCGGCTGCTCTTCCTCCCGCCCGGCTCGCCCGACTTCAACCCGATCGAGATGGCCTTCTCAAAGCTCAAGGCGCTGCTGCGCAAGGCCGCCGAGCGCACTGTCGAGGGATTGTGGGCAGCCATCGGTCGGCTCATCGATACGATCACGCCCGATGAGTGTGCCACCTTCTGCGCCGCCGCAGGATATGAGCCAGATCAAATCGAAAATGCTCTAGCGAAATCCATCGCCCGCCGGAACACACGCATTGGATGCGAAAGGGCATCCTCCTGCCTCATGTCTCAGCAGTAGATGCGGCTCAGCCTGTACAGGAGCGCGGCGGGTTCCAGGCCTGCCACGATCGGATCGCGAGGCATCGAATTGCCAGGGCGAACAGTCCTTATTTATCGATGACGCACGCGCGTCAGCGATAAATTATGATGAGATCGTAGCCGGAAACGCGCCCAAAAACGAAAATCTATGGCGTGCGTCACGGGACGACTGGCGGAGAGGGGGGGATTCGAACCCCCGATGCCCTTGCAGGCATGCCGCATTTCGAGTGCGGTGCATTCAACCGCTCTGCCACCTCTCCGCAAGGTGCCTCGATGAGACCGGCGGTGCCTAGCACGCGCGGCGCAGCTTCACAAGCGAGACGTCGCCCGCCTGCGCCGGATCAGACCACCACCGTGATCGCCTGCGCGGCGCGGGTCAGGCCGGTGTAGAGCCAGCGCGCCCGGTGCTCGCGGAACGCGTAGGATTCGTCGAACAACGTCACCCGGTCCCATTGCGATCCCTGGGCCTTGTGCACCGTCAGCGCGTAGCCGTAGGTGAATTCGTCCGTCTCGCGCCGCAGGAACAGCGGGATCTCCTCGTCCGAGCCGGTGATCATCGCCCGCAGCACCTTGATGTCGGTGGGCTTTCGGCGCAGGGCCGGATCGTCCTCCGGCACCACGTCGAGCCGGATCAGATCCGGCCGCGGCGGTGCGCGCAGCGCCTGGACCGTCCAGGTCGAGCCGTTGAGCAGGCCCTTCACTCGATCGTTGCGCAGGCAGACCAGCTTCTCGCCGATCGCCGGCATCGGATCCGTGTGGCCGGCGAGTTCCCGGAGCCGGGCATTGTAGAGGCGGCGCGTCTTGTTGAGGCCGACCAGCACCTGGTCGCATTCGAGCACCTCGGCCGGATCCAGGGTGCGGCGCGATACGACCCGGCTCTGCCCATAGCTGCCGAGTTCCAGCCGGCCGCCCTCGCGGATCGTCATCGCCATCCGGACGATCGGGTCATCCTTGGCCTGCCGATGCACCTCGGTGAGCATCACGTCGGGCTCCGCCTCGGTGAAGAAGCCGCCGCCGCGCACCGGCGGCAGCTGCGCCGGATCGCCCAGAACCAGCACCGGCCGCTCGAACGACAGAAGATCGTTGCCGAGATCGGAATCCACCATCGAGCACTCGTCGATGATGATCAGATCCGCCTTGGCGGCCGGCCCCGAGCGGTTCAGCGTGAAGGTCGGTCCGCCCTCCTCCGCCTCCTTGGTGCGGTAGATCAGCGAGTGGATCGTAGCGGCGTCGTAGCAGCCCTTCTGGCGCATCACCGAGGCCGCCTTGCCGGTGAAGGCCCCGTAGACCACCGTGCCGTCGACATCCTCGGCGATCCGGCGGGCGAGCGTGGTCTTGCCGGTGCCGGCATAGCCGAACAGCCGGAACACCTGGGATCCCCCGTCCCGCCGCCACGCGGCGATCGCCTTCAGCGCCGCGTCCTGCTGCGGGGCGTAGGCGGCCGGCAGCCCCGCACTCACGGCCAGCGCACGGTCGGCGGCATCGAGGAGAGGATCGAGGCGACGTTGCCGCCGGTCTTCAGGCCGAAGATCGTGCCCCGGTCGTAGAGCAGGTTGAACTCGACATAGCGGCCGCGCCGCACCTGCTGCTCGTGGCGGTCCGCCTCGGTCCAGGGCGTGGTGACGTTGTCGCGCACGATCTTCGGATAGGCCTCCAGGAAGGCCTGTCCGACGTCGCGGGTATAGGCGAGTTCGGCCTGCGGATCGCCGCTCCAGAGATAATCGTAGAAGATCCCGCCGATGCCGCGCGGCTCGTTCCGATGCTTGAGGTGGAAATACTCGTCGCACCACGCCTTGTAGCGGGCGTGATCGATGCCGTGCGCCGTGCAGGCCCGCGCCAGGCAGGCGTGGAAATGGCGGCTGTCCGGATCGTCCTGATTGCGGCGCCGGTCGAGCACCGGCGTCAGATCGGCCCCGCCGCCGAACCACGCCCGCGTCGTCGCGACGAACCGGGTGTTCATGTGCACCGTCGGCACGTTCGGGTTCCAGGGATGGGCGATCAGCGAGATGCCGGTGGCGAAGAAGCGCGGATCCTCGGCGGCGCCGGGCATCTGGGCCCGGAATTCCGGCGCGAACTCGCCATGCACCGTCGAGATGTGCACCCCCGCCTTCTCGAAGACGCGGCCGCGCAGCATCGCCATGACGCCGCCGCCGCCGGGCCGGCCGGTATGGTCGGTCCGGTTCCACGGGGTCTTCTCGAAGGTTCCGGGGCCCTCGGGCGCATCGGGATGGAACGGGCCCGTCGCCTCCGCCTCGATGGCCTCCAAGGCCGCGAGGATGCGATCGCGCAGCGTCTCGAACCACGCCGCGGCCTCGGACTTCATGGCCGCCACGTCGGCCTCTGAGGGAGGCGCAGCCAGGGCTGCGCGCGCGTCATCCGGCATCGTCATGACACAGGCTTTTCCACCGTGCCGGGCGCACGTCAATGCGGGCGCGGCCCGACGTGACCGCGCAGGCGTCCGGAGCCGCAACCCACCGCGGCGGCGCGGGCGGTCTACGCCGGTCCCGGCCGCTCGCCGACGGGCTTGAGCAGCCCCGTGGCCGTCGCCACCAGATCCCCCGCCGCATCCCGGATCTCGGCCTCGCAGAAGATCACCGACCGCCCCGCCCGGGTCACCCGCCCCTCGGCGATCAGGATACCGCGCCCGGGGGCGAGGAAGCGGGTCTGCATGTCGAGGGTCACCACGGGGCGCCCCGCCTGCAGCCGGGCCGCCGTCCCGAGGGCGACGTCGAGCAACGTGCAGAGCGCGCCGCCATGGGCGATGCCGAGATTGTTGGCGTGCTCCGGCTGCAGGGCCAGGCGCAGGCGCGTCCGGCCGGCGCGCACGTCGAGGGCCTCGATGCCGCAATGATCCACGAACGGGATGGTGGCGCCGAAGACGGTGCCCGGTTCCGATTGCTGGTCCACGTCGATCGCCCCGGATCCCGTCTCACCCGGACGTTTATGGCCCAGATGCGCCCGAGGCCAGGACCGGCCCCGCGCAGATCACGTGACAGTCCGGCCGAAACGTTCATCCCGCGTCGACGCGCTGACGGGACATCGCGGCGGGCCGCCGCGTGAAGTTCCGGGCGTCTCATCAGACCCGAAACGGATCTTCGCAGAGGAAGCCCGCCGCTAGATCGCGACAGAAGGCATAATCGGCGCCCGTCCGCAGGCCGCGGCCACATCCAACCTCGCCTCCGGCATGTCGGTTTGCTCGACCAACGATTTCAGCTCGACCCACGGCTTCAACAATATGCGTGTTCATGACCGGGGCATTGTGTAGGGAAATGCTCGACGACGACTTGATTTTGCTGCACAGACGTTAGACCCCGTTTCATAACGCTCTGGCGAGCCGCCTGACGAGGATCATGGCCGCAGCGAGCACGAAGAAGGCGAGCGCGGAGGACGGGGTCGCTTCGTGGTCGCGCGCGAGCCTGCGGCAGCGGCTGATCCAACTGAATGTTCGCTCGATCACCCATCGCCTGGGCTGAACGGCAAAGCCCTTCTGCCCGGCTTCCGCCTCGACGATCTCGACCACGATGGCCGTGGCCCTGCCGACGCGCTCACCTCTGTAGGCGCGGTCAGCAAAGCAGTGCGTCAGGAAAGGGAATAGCCCGCGCGAAGCCCGCAACAGGGCGATGCCGCCGTGGCTGTCGTGCAGGTCAGCGGATGAAACGCCAGCCACGAGTAGGCGGCCGTCTGTGTCGGTCAGCGCGTGGCGTTTGCGCCCGACGACCCGCCGGGCTGGATCGTAACCGCGCTCACCTGCCACCCCCACGCCGCCCGAGCGCGCCGCTTGCGCATCCATGACACAGCCGGTCGGGCTGGCCTCGCGTCCGACCCGCTCCCGGTCGGCCATCGTGAGAGCGTGGGCGAGGCGCTCGAATACGCCTGTCTGCGACAGGCGCAAGAACCAGCGATGCACCGTGCTCCAGGGCGGGAAGTCCAGTGGCAAGTGCCGCCACGCGCAGCCAGTGCGCAGCACGTACAGGATGCCGTCGAGGATCGCGCGCACGGGCCAGCGCCATGGGCGGCCTGTGCTGGACGGTGCAGGTAGTAGCGGCGCGAGCACCGTCCATTCGGCATCGCTCAGGCAGGTTGCATAGGGCAGGCTCTCGCGCGCAAGCTCGGCGCGGGCGGCGGGCGTCCACATCGGGGTTCCTGGGTGAGCGTCAGATACTCTCCCAACGCCTGCGATGCCCGCCGCTCACCCAACCGCTAAGCTGTTCAGCCCGTTATGAAACGGGGTCTTAGAACCGTCTCACCACGGTCGGATAGAGGGAATCATCGATGGACGACACCGCCACTGAGCAGCAGCAGACCTTTATCGAGCAGGCGTCGGACATCGTCTCGGCGTATGTCTCGAACAATTCGGTGCCCATCAGCGAGTTGCCCGGTCTGCTCGCCGGCGTTCACGCCGCGCTGACGAAGCTTTCGGCCCCCGCGGCGACCGTGACCGAGACGGCCGACAAGCCGACGCCGGCCCAGATCCGCAAGTCGGTGACGCCGGACGCGCTGATCTCGTTCATCGACGGCAAGCCGTACAAGACGCTGAAGCGCCATCTGTCGCGCAACGGCCTGACGATCGAGCAGTATCGCGAGCGCTTCGGCCTGCCGCGCGACTACCCGTCGACGGCCGCGAGCTACTCGGCCCAGCGTTCGGAACTCGCCCGCAGCCTCGGCCTCGGCCAGCAGCGCCGCAAGTCCGCTGCGCCGGCGCCGGCGCCGGCTCCGGAGCCCGTCGCGGAGGTGGCCGAGAAGCCCAAGCGCGTGAGCCGCCCCCGCAAGGCCAAAGAAACGGCCTGAGCCCGGCCCCTCGGCCGGGCCCCTGGGACCCGGCCGGCCCGCAGCCCGCGTGCCGGCCGGATCACGCGAAGTCGGCGAGATCGTCGGCCAGGTCGCCCGCGGCGACGTCCGTCTCGGCCCTGTGCCGCTCGACCGCTTCGGCCTCTTCGGCCGTCCCGGGTCGCGGCACCGGCCGCTCGGTCTCCGGATGCGCCTTGCCGGCCGCGTCGTCGGTGGATTGATCCGTCACCCGACCCGCCATGCTGCGCGCTCCCCGAACTTGAACTGGGAAGCAAAGCGCCAAAGCCCGTGCGTGTTCCGCCCCGCGAACACTCCCGCGAACACTGCGGGTGACCCCGCCGAAGCCCGGTCCGGCGCTCGTTCGCCTTCCTGAAGACGCTCTCCAGATCCCGTCGAAGGACGAGGCCGAGGGCCACGACGGCACCGGCCTCGACGCGGCCCGTGCGGGCTGCGCCCGCGGGGGACGGATCGCGATGCGCCGCGTTGCACGTCCGGGCCGGCCGATCAGGAGCGGAATTTGGGCACTCGCTACGGGCTGGAGATCCGCGCTGCCGCGAGTCCCGACGCCGCCGGGCTCGCGGCCCTGCTGGGTGAGGCGGGGATCGCGGTCGGCGCCGCGGACCTCGCGACCCGGCTCGACGCCCTGCAACAGGACGGCGGCACCGCCCTCGTCGCCGTAGAATGGGGACCGCCGAGCGGCCTCATCACCGTGTCCCCCGTCCGGACCCTCGAGGCGCCGCGGCCCTTCGGCCTGATCACCAGCCTCGCGGTCGCGATCGAATCCCGCCGCCGGGGCATCGGCCGGGTGCTGCTGAAGGCGGCCGGCCGGGCGGCGCGACAGGCGGGCTGCGACCGGCTGCTCCTGGCCGCGGCGCCGGACCAGGAGGCCCTGCGCGCCTTCTGCAGGGCGGCCGGCTTCACCGATGCGGGGCAAATGCTCGCGCGGCCGCTGCTGAAGCGCGGCGCCGGAGAGGCCTGAAAGCCGCGACATCCTGGCCGCAGCCGACCGGGCCCATCGGGCGTTGTGACCGGAGACTGGAGTCCCCCCGATGACGCTGCGATCCGAGACCCCGCCGCCCCCTGCGAACCTGCCCTGCGATCCGCCGCCGGATTCCGACGCGCCGACCGCCGCGCAGCTCAAGGGTGACATCGACAGCGGCCGCACCGCCGACAAGACCCCGCACATGGATATCGGCGCGGCCCCGCTCGGGACCTGCGAGGAGGCCGGCGGGACGCCGCCGACGCCCCAGGAGGTCCGGATCGCCCGGCAGAACGAGCGTGCCCCCTCGGAGCAGGCGGCGAAGGGCTACGTGCACCAGCGGCAGCCCTGGGTCCTGCCGCTCTATGTCGGCATCATCGTCGCGGCGGCCGTGGGGCTCGGCCTCGTTCTCTGGCTGACGCGCTGAGGCCGAAGCGGGGCCGCGCGCGGGCCACCATGATGCAGGACGGCACGGTCGCGGCGGAGGCGGTTTAAAGGTCGATTCACGTCGATGCGGTTAGCGTGACCTTACTGCAGTCTTGCGTAACCGATCCTCCATGCCCCTATCCGTCGATGCTCCGCCGGACCTGTCCGGGCTCCTCGAACTCTCACGCATCGAGAATCTCGATCTCAAGCCGGTGATCCTCCGGGTTCAGACCGACCTGTTCGTCCGGGCGGCGGCCCGGGACAGGACCGAGATCGAGATCTTCGAATCGCTCGCCTGCGGCCTGATCCCCACGGTGGATGAGGAGACCGCCCGGGTGGTGGCCCGCAAGCTGGCCCCCTGCCCCGAGACGCCGCCGGCGGTGCTGGAGGCGCTCGCGCTGCGCGGCGGCGAGGCCCGCGACGCGGTGGTGGAACTGGCCCCGACCCTGAGCCATCGCCTGATCGAGGCGGCCCTGGCCGAGGGATCGGACATCGCCGCCCGCATCGCCGCCCGGGCCGGGTTGAGCCGCGAGGCGGTGGACGAGCTCTCCCGCGAGGGCCGCCCCGAGATCGACCGCGCGCTGGCCGCCAATCTCGGCCACACCCTGCGGGGGGCAGCCCTGGCGCGGCTCGTGAACCGCGGCCGCAGCGCCCCCGACCTCGCCCGGCTCCTCCTGGTCCGGCCCGACGTCTCGGCCGCCGACCTCGTGCCCCTGTACCTGCACGCCGATCCGATCCGCCGCACGGTGATCGGCCGGGCCGTCGAGGCGACCGCCGCCCTGCGCCCCTGCCCGCCGGCGCCCCGCGGCCTTGGCGAGACCCTGACCGGCCTGTCAGCCGCCCGCGACGTGCCGGCCTTCATGGCGGCCCTGGCCGACGGCCTCGGCCTGCCGCGCGATTTCCTGACCGTGGTCGCCGACGCCAGCGCCCGCTACGACCTCCTGACCCTGGGTTTGCGGGCCGCCGGCCTGCACGAGGAGGAGGCGGTCTACATCTTCCTGACCCTCAACCAGGGTGTCGCGCGCTCGGCCGAGCGGGTGGCCGACCTCGTCCGGCTGTTCCGCACCGTGAGCCGGCCAGCCTCCCGGGACCTGATCGCCGCGATCCTCGACCGGCCCCTCGCCGAGCGCGGGCGCGGCGAGGCCCATCAGCCGCTGCACGGCCCGGAGGCGAAGCTGCGCCAGGGCGCAGAGCGCGTCGCCGCGCAGCGCCCCTCCCTGCCGGTGCGCGCCCGGGCGGCGGGCGGCGGGGAGCCGGCCTGACGGGCTGGACGTCAGCGGGGATCCACGGGCGGATCGCGCTGCGGATCGGCGCCCCGCCAAGCGGGCTGCCGATCGGTCTCCTCAAGGGTGTCGGTTGAGGCCGTCGGCTCCGCGGCGCGGCGGCTCAGTTCGGCCATCAGGCCGCGGGCCAGGACGGCGCGGCACCGCCCGCTCGCGGGGCCTCGGCTGGCACCGCGTCGAGGGCCGCCGGCAGCGCCGCCTGGGCGCTGGGCACCGCGTCGGCGAGCCGTCTCGCCTCGGCGGCCGGATCCGTCCCGGCTCGCAGCAAGGCAAAGTAGGAGAGCACGCCGATCACCAGCGCGGCGCGCAGCAGGACGGTCATGAGACGATTCCTCCGCTCGAGATCAAGCGGAAGCATTCGACGGATTTCCTCAACCGGGCCTCAACCGACCCGAGCTTTTCCGCGCGATGGTGAATGAAGCTTGTCCGCAATCGGCTGGTTACCTCGCGGAAAGCATCCCGATCAATCGGACAAGTCCCGCAACACTCGTTTAAGCCGGCTCTGCGACCGTCCGGAAGTCGTTCGAAGTCGAACCGGAGGCGCGACGGATGCGGGAACGCATTCTGCGCGGCGCGTGCCAACCTTGACCATTAAGACTGTCCTGACGTCGTTGATCGACGACCGGCTCGCGGGTCTCGTCCACGAATCCGTGGCCGACAATGCGCCGGCCCGTGCGCGCCACCAGCGCTTCCTGGTGTCGCGGCTGGCGACCGGCGCCGTCATGATGGTCGGTCTGCCGCCCTATCTGCTCTGGCGCGGGGTGCCGTCCGGCTTCGAGGTCCTGGCGATCGCGAGCCTGCTGCTGCCGGTCTTCGCCGCCGTCCTGCTCGCCCGCACCGGGTCCCTCTGGATCGCCCACGCGGTCTCCTCGGCGGGCCTGACCGGCCTCGTCGTCGCCCTGGCGGGCGTCACCGGCGGCGCCGCATCGCCCGCCGCGGTCTGGCTGGTGGCGATCCCCCTGGAGGCGCTGGTCTCCGGCTCGCTCCGCGCGACGATCGCGGCCTCCGTCATGGCGGTTCTCGGCGTGCTGACCGTGGTGGCCCTCGGCGCCTGGGCCGGCGCCCTGCCGGTCATGGACATCTCGGCGGGGATCGCGCTCCCGGCCTTCGCGATCACCGCGATCGGCCATGTCGCCGCCCAGGCTCTGGAGCACATGCGCAACGAAGGCGTCTGGCGCGAGCGGCTGCGCGACAACGAGGCCCGCGACCGGCTGCTCCTCTCGGCGATCGACGATCTCGTGACCTGGCACGACCGCAACGGCCGCGTGCTGGAAGCCTCGGTCTCGGCCACGCGGCTGCTCGGCAGCGACCCGGCCCGGCTGCGCGGCCATGGGCTGCTGGAGCGGGTCCATGTCGCCGACCGGCCGGCCTTCCTCAAGGCGGTGAGCGACGTGGCGGCGACCGGGCGGCCCGCGACCCTGCCCCTGCGCCTGCACGTCGAGGCCGAGGCCGGCCGGCCCGACGGCGCGAGCCTGATCCACGCCGAGATGCGCGCCCACCGGATCGAGCACGGGCCGCACGAGGCCGCCATGGCGGTGGTGGCGGTCACCCGCGACATGACCGAGCACCACCGGCATGCCGTGGAGCTGGAGCGCGCCCGCGCCGAGGCCGAACGCGCCGACGCGATCAAGGGCCGGTTCCTGGCCAACGTGACCCACGAGCTGCGCACGCCGCTCAATGCGATCATCGGCTTCTCCGAGGTCCTGGCGGGCCAAGGCGCCGTCAGCCTCGGCCCGGACCAGGCGCGGGAATATGCCGGCATTATCGGCGCCTCCGGCCACCATCTGCTCGGCGTGGTCAACACGCTCCTCGACATGAGCCGGATCCAGAGCGGCAACTTCGACTGCGCCCCCGAATGCTTCGACATCGCGGGCCTGCTTCGGGCCTGCTGCGACCTGATGCGCCTGAAGGCCGACGCCGCCGGCATCGTCCTCACCGTCCCCCCGTCGGGCCCGGTGGAAATCACCGCCGATCCCGCCGCCTGCCGGCAGGTCCTGATCAATCTCATCTCGAACGCGGTGAAGTTCACCCCGCGCGGCGGCCGGGTCGACCTGTCCCTGCGCCGCGGCGCGGGCAGCCTGGACATCGTCGTGGCCGATACCGGCGTCGGCATCGGTACGGACGACCTGCCCAAGCTCGGGACCCCGTTCTTCCAGGCGGGCAGCGGCGGCTACAAGCGCCAGCACGAGGGGACCGGCCTCGGACTCTCGGTGGTGCAGGGCCTGGTCGGCTTGCACGGCGGCGCCCTGCTGATCGAGAGCGCCCCGCAGGTCGGGACCGTCGTGACCGTAACCCTGCCCCTCGTCTGCCCGGCTCCGGCGGCCGACCATGGGCCGGCCCCGATCCGCACCGCCGTGCGGGGCGCCCCGGTGTCGCGCCGCGTGGTGCGCCTGCCGCTCGGCCTGTTCGACGCGGAGCCGAGCGCCGCCTCGGTCCCGGCCGACCCGGTCCTGCGCCGCACCGCCTGATCGGCAGATCCCCCGGAAGGAGACATGATGTCAGGCTACCGCGAGATCACCGTACCGGGCGAACCCAGCCGCGCACGCCGTCCCGCGCCGCGCCGCGCCGCCGTCCAGGGCGACTGGCGTGCCGTCCTCGTCGGCGCGCTGAAGGCGACGGGCGCCACCTGCCGGACCAGCCCGGGCACCGTTCTCGGCAGCCTCGCGGCCCTCTGCGCGGCGGGCTTCGTCTGCGTCAACGCCCTCGGCTACCAGACCGGGCGCCATCCGGCGCCGATTCTGCCCAAGCTCGCCCAGAAGGCACCTGCCGCGCGCGAGGCGGCCCCGGCCGCCAAGGAGCCCGTCCGGGAGGCGGCCCGGGATCCGGTGCGCGTCATCGATCCCGAACGCGTCGCCGCGCCGGCGCCCGCCAAGCCGGCGGCCCGGGACGCGATCGGCGAGCTGATCCGATCCGATGAGACCACCGCCTCGGTCACCCCGAAGGCGTCGCCGGTCCGCCCGGCCGCGAAGCCGGCTCCGAAGGAGACGAAGGACGCCGCCAAGACCGCCAAGCCCGAGAAGGACGGTGATCCGGTGATGCGGGCCCAGAAGGCGCTGTCGAAGCTCGGCTACGCGGTGAAGCCCGACGGCGCGATGGGACCGGGCACGCGGGCGGCGATCGAGAAGTTCGAGCGCAGCGCCAAGCTGCCGGTCACCGGCGAGGCGACGGGCCGGACCCTGCGCGAGCTGATGGCCCGGGCCGGCCACGGTTAGGCGAGACAGGGCGGCACCCCCGCCGCGCTTGCGGCGCGGGTGCCGATCGGCGTGAGAGCGCGGAGGCGGGCCCTCAGTATTGCGTGCCGGTGAACCGGCAGATCGTCTTGCAGCGTGGACCGCCATTGGCCTGCCAGGACTTCGCGTGTCCGATCGATCCGGTCATGTCCTGCGTGGGATTACCCCCGGGCCGATGCACGACGATGTTGCAGCGATCCTGCGGCGTCCGCTGGTAGCGCGGGCAGGATGCGGAATCGCGGTTGCCCAGTGAATCCATGAGCGTCTCCGGACGGGCGTGGGCCGACGGCACAACACCGCACAGGCCGGCGACGATCAGCGCCGCAAGCGAGGTCATTCTCCACATCGGAGTGCTCCTTAAATCATCGTGAGATGCAAATTCGGGCGCCCTTTGCTCAGATAATCAGCAAACAATACTATAGATGTGCGTTGTCGCACATCGATCAATTCTATTTTAATCCCGATAAATACTCGATTTTCTGAAGGAATATTCCGCCGCCTGAACCGTTATGGAGATGCCGAGCCGTGCACCGGCGGTTGCCCGGACCGGCGCTTTCGCGCATGGCGGAGGACGCGCCACCCGGCGCTCGCAGGGTTCCGGATCCGGCTGATCCGCCGGGACACAGGCCCTGCGGCGAACGGATCCTCACAGGGCTACAGACGCATGCGCCTGCGCTCCGATTTCTGGGTTTCGGCCCATCTGCGGCGTCTGGATGTCGCCGGCATCCCGGCCGTGCTGCGGCGGCGCGGGTCCGCGGAGGCGGGTGCGATCTTCGTGAAGGTCGACCGGCTCGACGGCAGCGCCGACCTCTACGGACCGGCGCCGCAGGCCCTGTTCGAGGCCGAGGAGAGCGGCGACCGCCGTTTCGCCGGGATCGTCACCGGCGGCAGCCCGCTCGACGTGGAGGAGCGCCTGACAAAGGAGATCCGGTTCGATTCCGATCTCTGGATCATCGAGATCGACGACCGCCAGGGGCGGCATTTCCTGGACTTGGCGGAGTGATGGAGGGCCGCGACCGGTCGGGCTGCGCCTGACGGAGGGCCGTCCCACACATCGCCAGCGTCCTGAGGTGCTGCGCAGCGGCCTCGAAGGAGCCCTCCGGGGATCGCGCGGCTGGCTGGAGCTTTCCTTCGAGGCCTCCGCTGCGCTCCGGCCCCTCAGGATGAGGGGAGGGCCGGAAGGACCGAAGGCCAGAACGCCGTGTCCCGTGACGCGACGCGCTCCGGGGGAGCGGCTCCAGCGCCCGCTCGCCGTCGTTGCGAGCGCGGCGAAGCAATCCAGCGACGCCACGGCCGCCGATGTCGCGCGACCTGAATCGCTTCGCTGCGCCCGTGATACCGGGGCGGAGCGAAGCGACGGCGCCCGTCAGCCCTCGATGATGCGCTCGTCGAGCTTGCGGTCGACGGTCTCGACGGTGCGGTCGATCTCGGCGTTCGGATCACCGAGCTGGTGCGAGATCAGCTTCACCAGCAGATCGACGCGCTCGATGTAGGGCGCACCGTTGGCCACCGCGCGCGCCGCCGAGGACGGCTTCAGCAGGCTCTCGGCCGCCTTGGCGTATTTCTCGAACGGCACCTGATCGGCCGGGTCGGCGCCGAGCTTCCGGGCGATCCCGTCGACATGGTCGTAGATCGCCCGCGAGCGCGCGAGGTCGCCGTGGACGGCGTCGTGGATCGATTGCGGCGCGCCCGGGGTGATGCACCGGTAATTGCCGGTGAGCAGCATCGACCACTTGGCCAGCGGCACGAACAGCGAGTCGAACACCTTCAGCTTCACCGGCACGTCGTGCCCGTCGAGGCGCACGGCGTCGATGTCGGCCTCCAGCTCGCGGAGAAGCGTGTTGTGCGCCTCATCGGCGAAGGTCGCGGCCTTGAAGTTGGTCGGCAGGCCGACATGGAGGACGTTGGCCTCCTCCTCCGGCGGCCGGAAGGCCTGCGGGTCGGGGGAGCAGAGCGACACCAGCCCCGGCTCGAACCGGTCCCAGACGCCGGCATTGGTGTAGGCATCCTCAAGATCCATGGCGGCGAGCGCCGGGATCCGCTTGAGGTAGGGCAGCGGCGGCATGTTCATGATCGACAGGCACGGCAGCTTCGCCGCCGCGATCTTGATCATCAGGACGCGGATCGTGTGGTTGTTGTACTGCGGCTCCTGCATGGCGAGGCCGACGAGGTCGTAGCGCGACACGTCGACGTCTTCCGGCGGCATGGCGTCGACCTTGCCGGGCAGGTCGCGCGAGTGGATCGCGCGGTGCTCCTTCTCGTCGCGGAGCTTGATGCGGACCTCGGTGCCCTCGCGGTTGATCAGGTCGGCGGTCTTCCTGCGGCAGACCAGGGTCACGTTGTGACCGGCCATCAGGAGCTTGGTCCCCAGGAGCGAGCCGTAGGAGGCCCCCAGGATCAGGATGTTTCTGGCCACGTCGTTCCTCCCCAGCATTGAAGACTGCTGTTGTGTTGTCTGGCTGCGGGGAACAGCGCGTCCACGCCACGGCCCCATCGCACCGCCGATGGATGGCAGCCGGGCGGGCGGAACGCAAGCCTTCTGGTATACCTAATCCCAAACCCGTTGTGACGCCCCGCCGGTGACAGGCGAGGCGAATCCTATCCCCACAGCTCCGGCGTGGGCGGGTGCATCAGGCTGCCGTCGTAGCGGAGCGGCGGGTCGCGGTCGCGGGCGAGCAGCAGCGGCCCGTCGAGATCGACGAAGTCGGCCCCCTCGGCGAGGAGCGCCGCCGGCGCCATGCCCAGCGAGGTGCCGAGCATGCAGCCGACCATGATCGCGAGCCCCCTCCCCTTCGCCTCGCGGGCGAGCAGCACCGCCTCGGTCAGGCCGCCGGTTTTGTCGAGCTTGATGTTGATCGCGTCGTAGCGCCCGGCGAGCGCGTCGAGGCCGGCGCGGTCGTGCAGGCTCTCGTCGGCGCAGACCGGCACCGGATGCGCGATCTCGGCGAGCAGGGCATCGGCGTCGGCCGGCAGCGGCTGCTCGATCAGCGCGACGCCGGCCTTCAGGCAGGCGGCGAGGTTGGCCTCGATGGTCTCGGGCCGCCACGCCTCGTTGGCGTCGACGATCAGCCGGGCATCGGGCGCGCCGGCCCGGACGGCGGCGATGCGCTCCGGGTCCCCTACCCCGCCGAGCTTGACCTTGAGCAGGGGCCGGTGGGCCGCCTTGCGGGCGGCCTCTTCCATGCTCTCCGGCGTGCCGAGGCTCAGCGTGTAGGCGGTGATGACCGGCTGCGGCGCCGGCAGACCGGCGATCGCCCAGGCGGGGCGGCCCTGGAGCTTCGCCTCGAGGTCGAACAGCGCGCAGTCCAGGGCGTTGCGCGCCGCCCCCGCTTTCATGCGGGTCATCAGCGCATCGCGCCCGATCCCGGCCGCGATCGCCTCCGCCTGCCCTTCGATCAGCGCGCTGACGCTCTCGACGCTCTCGCCATAGCGCGGATAGGGCACGCACTCGCCGCGCCCGACCGTGTCGCCGTCCGTGAGCGTCGCCACCACGACGGCGATCTCGGTGCGGCTGCCGCGGGAGATCGTGAAGGCGCCGGCGATCGGGAAGCGCTCGACGGCGAGGCTCAGGCGACGGGCCATGTCAGATCTCCGGAAACTCGGCGACGATCCGGTCGACCAGCCCGTCGACGCCGAAGCGCACCGGGTCGGTGGCGGGCAGGTCGTGCTCGGACGCGAGCGTCTCGAGGAGCGCCCGCGCCTCGCCCTCGGCAAGCGCCTGGGTGTTGACCGCGATGCCCACCGGCCTGATCGCCGGGTTGGTCAGGCTGCCGAGCTGGACGGCCAGGTCGATCACCTGGCGGATGGTGGGGAGCGGGTGCTTCACGCCGCGCATCGTGGTGCGGGTCGGCTCGTGGCAGACCACGAAGGCGTCGGCCTGGGCGCCGTGCAGCAGGCCGAGGCTCACCCCCGCGAAGGACGGGTGGTAGAGCGAGCCCTGGCCCTCGATCAGGTCCCAATGGTTGGAGGCCGCCTCCGGCGAGATCGTCTCGACGGCGCCGGAGATGAAGTCGGCCACCACGGCGTCGATGGCGACGCCCCGGCCAGAGATGAACACGCCGGTCTGGCCGGTGGCGCAGAAATCGGCGTCGAGGCCGCGCTCGCGCATGCCGCGCTCCAGGGCGAGCACGGTGTACTTCTTGCCGACGGAGCAGTCGGTGCCGACGGTGAGCAGGCGCCGGCCCGACCGCTTGGTGCCCTTGCCGGTGGGGAAGCGCTCGTCGGTGTGGCGGACGTCGTGGAGCTGGCGGTTACGCCGCGCGGCGGCCTCCGCGATGGCCGGAATCGTACCGAGCTTGACGTGCAGGCCGCTCGCCACGTCGAGCCCGGCCTCGATCGCCGCGACGATCTCCTTGACCCAGTGATCCGGCAGCACGCCGCCGGCATTGACGACGCCGATCACAAGGGTCCGGCAGCCCTTCGCCAGGGCCTCGGGCAGGGTCATGTCGGGGATGCCGAGATCGGCGGCGCAGCCCGGCAGGCGCATCTGGCCGACGCACCATTCGGGGCGCCAGTCCTTGATCCCGTAGGCGGTCTTGGCCGCCAGCGTATCGGGCACGTCGCCCAGGAACATCAGGTAGGGCGTGGCGATCTGCATCGGTCGAGCAACCTTCTCCGGGAGGCCGGCGGACCGTCTATGCGGGATCGCGGGCGCCGGGCGCAATGCACGAGACCGGCCAAGCGGGTGGACGCGGCCGCCGTCGCGGGCATGACCGGGTTGCGCCATCCGGAAGGGACGCCCCTCCGACCCTCTCCCGCAACCCGAGGTGCGGCAGCGCAGGGAGGCCGCGAAGGAGGCCTCCAGGGATCGCGCGGCTGGCTCGAGGGCTCCTTCGAGGCCCGCTCACGCGGGCACCTCGGGATGAAATCGCGTTGGGGAAAGCCGATCTCACCCCCGCGGCGTCTGGTGTCCCCGTTCAGGCGGCGCGTCGTCGCGCCACCCCCGCCTCGTTGGCCACCGCGCCCACCGGCGACTGCACGCCGGTCGCCCGGACCATCCCCTCGACGCCCGCCAGAGCGCCCGCGCGCAGCTCGAGACCGAGGAAGCGCTCGCGCTCGAACGGCCCCGGCAGGGTCAGGCCCTCCGCGAGCGCCCGGTCGAAGCCGAAGCGGGCATAGTAGGGCGCGTCGCCGACCAGCAGCACGGCGCCGTGGCCGAGGGCCTCCGCCCGGCCGAGGGCCGCCTGCATCATCACCGAGCCGAGCCCCTGCCCCTGGATCGCCGGATCGACGGCGAGTGGGCCGAGCAGCAGCGCCGGGCGGGCGGGCCCGGCCTCGACGTGCCACAGCCGCAGAGTGCCGACGAGGCGGCCGCCCCGAATCGCCGCGAAGGCGAGTCCGCGGGCCGGCCGACGGCCTTCGCGCAGGCGCTCCGAGGTCTTGGCATGGCGGTTGCCGGGAAAGCACGCGTCGAGCAGGCGCTCGCGCGCCGGGACGTCGTGGACATGCTCCGCGCGGATCTCGATCATGGCTGTGCCCTCCCCGGGCCGGCAAGCGGGAGAAGCGGTGGGTTCCGACGGACGGCCGAAGGCGATCCGTCGATGCGACAGCGGGAGATCGCTCCCGGCAGCGACACGCTGCCGGGAGGTTCTGCAGCAGGTCAGATGACGATCTGCTGAAGGGGCGGGAAGCCGTTGAAGGCCACCGCCGCGTAGGTGGTGGTGTAGGCGCCCGCACCCTCGATCAGCACCTTGTCGCCGATCGAGAGCGAGACCGGCAGCGGATAGAGCTGCCGCTCGTAGAGCACGTCCACCGAGTCGCAGGTCGGGCCGGCGATGACGCAGGGCTCGGTCGCGTCGCCGTCCCGGGCGGTGCGGATCGGGTAGCGGATCGCCTCGTCCATGGTCTCGGCCAGCCCGCCGAACTTGCCGATGTCGAGGTAGACCCACCGGACCTCGTCGGCGTCCGCGGACTTCTTCGACACGAGCACGACCTCGGCCTCGATCAGGCCGGCATTGCCGACCATGCCGCGGCCCGGCTCGATGATCGTCTCGGGGATCTGGTTGCCGAAATGCTTGGTCAGGCCCCGGAAGATCGCCTCGCCGTAGCTCTCCACGCCCGGCACCGCCTTGAGGTACTTGGTCGGGAAGCCGCCGCCGAGATTGACCATCGACAGGCCGATCCCGCGCTCCGCGCACTCGCGGAAGATCGCCGCCGCGGAGCCGAGCGCCCCGTCCCAGGCCTCGGTGTTGCCCTGCTGCGAGCCGACATGGAACGAGATGCCGTAGGCCTCCAGCCCCTGGCGATGGGCGTGCTCCAGCACGTCCGCGGCCATCTCGGGCACGCAGCCGAACTTGCGCGAGAGCGGCCAGTCGGCGCCCGCGCCGTCGCACAGGATGCGGCAGAACACCCGGATCTCGCCGGTCGGCACGTCCGTGGCCACGGCGGCCCGGGCGATCTTCTCGACCTCGGCCTGGCAGTCGACCGCGAACAGGCGGATGCCGAGCTTCAGGGCGCGGCCGATGCAGCGCTCCTTCTTGATCGTGTTGCCGAAGGAGATCCGGTCGGCGGTGGCGCCGGCGGCCAGCACCATCTCCATCTCGGCGACGGAGGCGGTGTCGAAGCACGAGCCCATCTCGGCGAGCAGGCGCAGCACCTCGGGGGCCGGGTTCGCCTTCACGGCGTAGAACACGCGGGTGTCCGGCAGGGAGCGCGCGAAGGCGGTGTAGTTGTCACGCACGACGTCGAGATCGAGGACCATCACGGGGCCCTCGTCCTGACCGAGGTCGCGGCGCACGCGCAGGAAGTCACGGATGCGGTCGGTCATAGTCGTCTCCCGGCACGGGTTCGCGAGCGCCCTACGCGGGGCGCGCTGTCGAAGATGACGGCCAGGACTGGCCGTCGGCGTCAGGGGGCGATGCGTCGCGCGGACCCACGCGCTTTGGAGACGCGTGCGTCAGTGCGGGCGCAGAGCACCCGGAAGCTGCCGTGGATTGGAAGGGATGACCCCCACCGCACGCCGGGCAAAGAGAAACAAGCCTCTTCGGTGCCGGCCTGTGGAGGGCCGACGAGACCAAAAAAGCCCGTTCGTCGTTGCTTTAAGCTGCGTCCCCCGTGGAGAGCGGGGTTCGCCGGTTTCGCCTCCGGCTGCCGGTTGTTGTCGGGGTCCGGTGTTGCCACCTGGATGCCGGCCGTAGGGATCCACCCTTGCGACCATCGATCCTTTAAGACCCCTGGCGGCTGTCCGGCAGTTGACCGGATGCCCACCAACCGACACGCGGCCACAGGCACGTGCGAAATTGGGCACGGCGCATATACGGAGACAGGCCCGGCCCGGCAAGGGGAAGATGCCCCGGACCGCCCGCTTTTCCGCCCGGAATCCACACCCCGTGCGGCCCGTTGCAAAAACGACGCAGCCCGACCGGGCCGAAGGCGCCGTGCGGGCTTCCCAAGCGGGGCGGAAGCGGGCATCTGACCGGAGCGGGCAGAACACGCAGGTAAGCAAGCGATGGCCGGGCCGACCAGATCCACCGCGACGGCGCGGGCGTGAGCGCCCCCCTGCGCAACCCGGTCGGCGACGGGCTCCCCGAGCCGACGATCCGGACCGCCACGCTCGCCGATCTCGACGCCCTGGTCGCCCTGGAGCACGCCGCCTTCGCCACAGACCGGGCGGAGCGCCGGGCGATCCGCCACGCGATCCTGTCGCCCACCATGGACGTGCTGGCGGCGCTGATCGACGCGCCGGATGCGGACCCGACGCCGGTCCTCGTCGGCGCCGCGGTGCTGGAGCGGCGGCGCAGCAGCCGGATCGCCCGGCTGGCGTCGATCGCGGTGGCGCCGAATCGCGGCGGCCTCGGCCTCGGCGGCCGACTCCTCGACGCGGCGGAGGCGCAGGCCCGCAGCCAGGGCTGCGACCGGCTCCGGCTGGAGGTGCGCGCCGACAACGGCGCCGGCATCCGCCTCTACGAGCGCCGGGGCTATACCCGCTTCGCCGTGCGGCCGGACTATTACGAGGACGGGATGGAAGCCTGGCGCTACGAGCGCGGGCTGTAGGCGTCGCGCAGGGCTGCCGCCGATACGCGGGCCGCCTGCGGGCCGGCAGCCATCACGTTGACATCCGGATGCGATCGAAGCCGTCCGCTCCCGCGGCCCTGTTCGTCGTCACGAGGGGACGCGGCGGCCCGACGGGCAGGACACCGAGCAGGCGAGCCCCGCCCGGGACTGCTTCGCCGCACGCTCCCGCAGGGTGCCGGCAGGCCGGCCGCGCTCGGCCTCGGGCCGTTCGCGGATGCGACCGCAGGGCGCCAGATCCGCCTCGCGCCGTTCGACCGCGGGGAGCAGCCCCGCCGCGCCGCCCAGGCCACGCTGATTTCAGCGCTTATAAATTCGGCACAACCCCCGTAAATTGACTCGCCTCTCAATCAAATTCGCGTTCTATTATAAAATCTCGATGACAATATCCGTATAAAATCGCAATTATACAACACATGATCCGCCGATTGCCTGACAAAACCTAACGTTTTAAGACAAAGCATCGCAGACCTTGAGACTTTACCCATGACTCGCTGGCTGGGGCGCTTCTCGATCCGGACGTTGCTGTCCCTGGTGATCGTCATCATGGCCTGCATGGCGCTGGCCAACGCCACCAGGACACTCATCGACGAGCGGGCGCAGGCGATGGGTGCGGCCAGGGCGGTGACCTTGACGCAGGCGAGCCAGGGACTCCTCCGGACCATCCTGCCGCTGCGGCTCGAGCGCGGATCGACCCTCGCCCTCGGGGGTGAGGCGCCCGCGGACGCGAAGACCCTGTCGACCATCGCGGGCAGCCGGCAGGCGCTGATCGAGAATTACCGCCAGGCTCAGCGCAGCCTGAGCGATCTGGCCGAGCCGACGGTCAGCGCGACGCTCGATCGCCTGAATGCGGCCCAGGAGGCGATGGCGGCCCTGCGCCCCCGCATCGACGCGGCCCTCAGGCTGCCGAAGGCCCGTCGTGAGCCGGCGCTGCGGGACGCCGCGATGGCCGCCTTCCAGGACCTGCTCGAGGCCCTGACGGCCACGCTGAAGGCGGTCGACGCGGCCATTCCCCGGTCCGATCCCGTCCTGGAGCGCTATCTCGCCCTCAAACAGGCGGCCTGGGACACGCGCGTCGCCAGCGGCAACGTCGCGGTGCGGGTGCAGACCTCCCTGATCGCCGGAACGTCGTGGTCCCTGCCCGAGACCGTCGCGGCGGCTGAGGAGCGGACCGAACTACTGTCCGCGTGGCGGCGCACGACCGAGGCCGCGACCGACGTCTCGGAGACGGTGCGGGCCGCGTTCGTGCGGGCGAAGGCCGACAATTTCGAGGGCGACACCAAGGCCATCGCTCAGGCGGTCTTCGACGCGCTCAGCACGCACACGCCCCCGCGCCACACCTTCGCGGAACTGCGCGACCGCAACACCGAGAACCAGCGCTCCCTCGTGGCCCTCTGCGACGCGGCCCTCGACGCGATGGTGGCGCGCGCCGAGACTCTCGCCGACGCGGCCCGGACCGACGTCGTGCACAGCGTCGCGGCGCTGCTGGCGGTGATCCTGCTGGTGGCCCTCGGCCTGTGGACCCTGTTCGGCGGCGTGCTGCGCCCGCTCCGGGCGCTGACGGCGACGATGCAGGCGCTGGCGGACGGGGACGCCTCCGCCACGGTCCCGGCGCGCGCCTACCGCAACGAGATCGGCGCGATGGCGCGGGCCGTCCAGGTGTTCAAGGACAACCTGATCCGCAGCCGCCAGCTCGAAGCCGAGGCCGCCGAGGCGCGGCTGGCGGCGGAGGCGCGGCGCCGGTCCGACCTGCGGGCGATGGCCGAGCGCTTCGAGCAGACGGTCGGCGGCATCATCGCTCAGGTCTCGGACTCGGCCACCGCCCTGCAGGGTACGGCCCAGACCATGACGGCCACCGCGACTCAGACCGCGAGCCAGTCTAGCACCGTGGCGGCCGCCGCCGAGGAGGCCGCCGCCAACGTCAACACGGTGGCGGCGGCGGCCGAGGAACTCGGGGCCTCCGTGGAGGAGATCGGCCGGCAGGTCGAGGGATCGACCAAGCTCGCCCAAGGGGCCGTCTCGGAGGCGGGACAGACGGGCACGCTGGTCCGGGACCTGAGCGGCGCGGTCGCGCGGATCGGCGACGTGATCGGGCTGATCGCGGCGATCGCCGGCCAGACCAATCTGCTGGCGCTCAACGCGACGATCGAGGCCGCCCGCGCCGGCGAGGCGGGCCGGGGCTTCGCGGTCGTCGCCAGCGAGGTGAAGGCGCTGGCGGCGCAGACCGCGCGGGCGACCGAGGAGATCGCCGGCCAGATCGCCGGCATCGAGGGCGTGACCGGCCGGGCCGTCGCGGCGATCGGCGCGATCACGGGGCGGATCGAGGAGATCAGCGGCGTGGCGAACGCGATCGCCGCGGCGGTGGAGGAGCAGGGATCGGCCACCCGGGAGATCGTCCGGAACGTCGGGCAGGCGGCCGTCGGCACCGGCGCGGTGACCAGCACCATCCTGGGCGTCGCCGGGGCCGCCGAGGAGACCGGCCGGGCCGCCGACGCGGTGCTGGCGGCGGCGTCCGCGCTGTCGCGCCAATCCGCGACGCTCACGGCCGAAGTCACGCGCTTCCTCGACACCGTCCGGGCCGCCTGACCGGACGGTGTCGGAGGCCCCGCGGGTCTCCGCCCCGATCTCGCCCGGTTAGGGGAGTCTTACGGCTCGCGCGCTACAGCGCGGGAACGGGCGGGGCGACCCCGCCGCGCATGAGACGCCGTCCATGGCCGTGATCGCCGCCTTCGTCATCAATGCGGGGCTCAACTTCGTCCTCGGCCTGCTGATCGCCAAGCTGCTGGGGCCGGCCGATTTCGGCCGGTTCGCCCTCGCGACCACCGGCGCCATCGTGCTGAACACGGTGCTGTTCGAGTGGCTGCGCCTCTCGGCGACGCGGTTCTACTCGGGACGGGTGCGCGTCGACGAGCCGTGGATCCGCCATGGGCTCGACCGGGCCTATCTGCGCATCGGCCTGCTGCTTCTAGCCGCCGCCGCCCTGTGCGGGGCCTTCGGCTTCGCCGGCGGCGCCGACGGGCGCGAGGCGGTCCTGTGCGGAACCGGCCTCGCGGCGCTCGGCATCGGCGTGTTCGACTACCACGCGGCCCTCGCCCGGGCCCGGTTCGACGGCAAGCTCTATCTCGGCCTCGTCGCGGTGAAGAACGTCCTGTCCTTCGCCCTGATGGCGGCGGCGGCGTGGTGGCTGCCCCAGCCGGCCTGGGTGCTGGCGGCGGCGGGGCTCAGCCAGCTCCTCGCGGTGCTCCTGCTGCGCCACCCCCTGCGCGACCCGCACACGCCCTTCGAACGGCCGCGCCTGTCGGCGACCTGGAGGGTCTTCGCCCGCTACGGCCTGCCGCTCATCGCCGCCAACACCGCCTATCAGTGCCTCGCCTTCGTGAACCGGGGCGCCATCGCCAGCCATGCCGGCTTCGCCGAGGCCGGCTACTTCGCACTGGCCGCCGACGTCACCGCGCGCGCGATGACGACGCTCGGCACCGCCCTCGACCTGCTCCTGTTCCAGCTCGCCGTGCAGGCAGAGGAGCAGAGCGGCCGCGCCGCCGCCGAGGCGCAGGTCGCCGCCAATGCCGGCACGGTGTTCGCCCTGCTGGCACCCTGCGCGGTCGGTTTCTGGGCGGTGCTGCCGGCCCTCCAGGGACTGGTCGTGCCGGACGCCTATCGCGGGCCGTTCGAGACCTACAGCACCGTGCTGATGCCGGGCCTCTTCTGCCTGTCGATGATGTTCTACGCCCTCAACCCGGTCTTCCAGATCCGCCGCCGGACCCTGCCGGTGGTCGCCGCCGCCCTGGTCGGCCTCGCGGTGAACGGCGCCGGCCTTCTGATCCTGCCGGACCGGATGGGCGGGATCGGCGTCGCCCTGGCGCAGACCGCCGGGCTCGCCGCCGCGGGATTGTGGCTCGGCTGGTGTGCCCTCACCGGCGCCGAGCGGATCGTGCTGCCCTGGGGGGAGATCGGCGTCGCGGCCCTCGCCTGCGCGGCGATGGGCCTCGCGCTCGCCCCCTTCCGGCACCTGCCGCCCGCCACCGCGCTGGCGGTCCTGGTCCCGGCCGGGACGGCCCTCTACGGGGCGCTGGTCTGGATCTTCGACATCGCCGGCCTGCGCCGTCAGGTCCTGGCGCGTCTGCGTCCCGCGCGGACCCTGGCGGCGGAGCAGGGTTCCAGGCCCCAGGCAGGCGCCTTCGCGGCAGCCCCGCACAGGAAACCCGCCCGCTGAAACCCCGCGACTCCACCTCCGCTTGAATCCGCCGCCGGATCCGGCGACACCCGTCCTGGAATGGATACAAACAGGACCGGGACGGAAACGATGGGCGTGTACGAGCCCGGCACCGAGGCGGAGGCCGGGGAGATCGTGCGGGCGGCCGCCGGGCGCGGCGAGCGCCTGCGGCTCGCGGGCGGCGGCACCGCCGCGGGGCTCGGTCGGCCCGCGCAGGACAGCGCGACGCTCTCCTCGAAGGCGCTGACCGGCGTCACGCTCTACGAACCCGCCGAGATGGTGGTGGCGGCCCGGGCGGGCACGCCGCTGGCCGAGGTCGAGGCGCTGCTCGCCTCCCGGGGCCAGATGCTGCCCTTCGAGCCGATGGACCTGCGCGGCCTCTACGGCAGCTCCGGCGCGCCGACCCTCGGCGCGGTGGCGGCGATCAACAATGCCGGCCCGCGCCGCATCAATGCCGGGGCGGCCCGGGACAGCCTGATCGGCGTGCGCTTCGTCAACGGGCGGGGCGAGGCGATCAAGTCGGGCGGGCGGGTGATGAAGAACGTCACCGGGCTCGACCTCGTGAAGCTGATGGCCGGCGCCCACGGCACGCTGGGCCTGCTCACCGAGGTCACCTTCAAGGTGCTGCCGGCCTGCGAGCGCGTGGCGACCCTCGTCTTCTCCGGGCTGGACGATGCCCGGGCGGTGACGGCCCTTTCGGAGGCCCTCGGCTCGCCCTTCGAACTCACCGGCGCCGCGCATCTGCCGGCGGGGATCGGAGCCCCGGAGGCGCGGACCCTGATGCGCCTCGAAGGCTTTTCCGACTCCATCGACTACCGCACGGGCGAGCTGCGCCGCCTGCTCAAGCGCTACGGCCAGCCCGAGATCGTGGACGGCGAGGCCGGCGCCGCCCTCTGGCGGTCCGTGCGGGACGCCGCGCCGCTCGCCGAGCCGCGGGAGGCCGCCCTCTGGCGGATCTCCACCGCGCCGACCCACGGGCCGGCCCTGGCGGCGGCGGTGGCGGCGGAGCGCCCCGCGCGCTGGTTCTTCGACTGGGGCGGCGGCCTGATCTGGCTCGCCACCGGTGCCGAGGGCGATGCCGGCGCCGATGCGGTGCGCCGGGCCGTGAAGACCCAGGGCGGCCACGCCACGCTGGTCCGCGCCCCCGACGCCGTGCGCGCCGCCGTGCCGGTGTTCCAGCCGCTGGCCGAGCCGCTGATGCGGCTCACCGCCGGCATCAAGGCGGCGCACGATCCCGCCGGGGTGCTCAACCCCGGCCGGATGTACGCGCAGGTTTGAGGTTCATCCCCTTCCCCCGCGGGGAGGGGCCAGCAACGGGGTGGCTGAGGACCGGGCGCAACGGTGCCTCCTGCGCCCCCCATGCGGGATCCGCGATCCCGGAACTCCGCCCCGCAAGGGGGGCGGAGAGCAGGCAGGAAGAGACCGTGCAGACCAATTTTGCCCCCGCCCAGCTCGCCGATCCCGCCATGGCGGCCTCGGAGAAGATCCTGCGGACCTGCGTGCATTGCGGCTTCTGCACGGCGACCTGCCCGACTTACCTGCTGCTCGGCGACGAGCTCGATTCGCCGCGCGGTCGCATCTACCTGATCAAGGACATGCTGGAGGGCGGCAAGCCGGCCTCGCAGGAGGTGGTCAAGCATATCGACCGCTGTCTCTCCTGCCTGTCGTGCATGACCACTTGCCCGTCCGGGGTGCACTACATGCATCTCGTTGACCATGCCCGGGCCCATATCGAGAAGACCTACGCGCGACCGGCCGGCGACCGGTTCCTGCGGACGCTGCTCGCCCAGGTCCTGCCGTACCCGAACCGGTTCCGCCTCGCCCTCGCCGCCGCCAAGCTCGGAAGCCCGGTCCGCGGGCTGGTGGCGCGGCTGCCGCGGGTCGGCAACCGCCCGCCGCCATGTCGACCTGGCGCCCGCCGGGATGCCGCCCCGCGAGCCGACCAACCGGCCGGGCCGGTTCCCGCCGACGGGCGGCCCGGCGACCAAGCGCGTCGCCCTGCTGCGAGGCTGCGCCCAGAGCGTGCTGCGGCCGGACTTCAACGCGGCGGCGATCCGGCTGCTCAACCGGCACGGGATCGAGGTGGTGCACGCCAACGAGGGCTGCTGCGGGGCGCTGACCCACCACATGGGCAAGGAGGATTCCGCCCACGCCCATGCCAAGCAGACGATCGACGCCTGGGACGCCGAGATCGCCAAGGGCCTCGACGCGATCTTGGTCACCGCGTCCGGATGCGGCACGACCATCAAGGATTACGGCTTCATGTTCCGCGACGACCCCGCCTATGCCGAGAAGGCGCGGCGCGTGTCGTCCTTGGCCAAGGACGTCACCGAGTATCTGGCGTTGCTCGACCTCGCTCCGGTGGCCGAGAACGACCTCGTGGTGGCCTACCACTCCGCCTGCTCGATGCAGCACGGCCAGGGCATCCGGCTGGAGCCGAAGACGCTGCTCAAGCGGGCGGGCTTCACCGTGAAGGACGTGCCCGAGGGCCATATCTGCTGCGGCTCGGCGGGGACCTACAACATCCTGCAGCCGGAGCTGGCTGCGAAGCTGCGCGCCCGCAAGGTCGCCAACATCGAGCGCGTGCGCCCCGACGTGATCGCCACCGGCAACATCGGCTGCGCCACGCAGATCGGGAAGGGCACCGGCATCCCGATCGTCCACACGGTCGAGCTGCTCGACTGGGCGACCGGCGGCCCGAAGCCCGCCGCGCTCGCCGGGGTGGCACCGCGGATCGCGGCGGCGGAATAGGATCCTCCCGGCCGGATCGCCGCCCCGGCATCGCGCGCGCACGCACCGGGCCCCGGGGATGCGCTACGACGCAGGACCGCGCACGCAGGGACGGCGGCTCCGCCCTCGCGCGCCATGACAGCCCCGTGACATCTATTCACGCTTGACCCTTGCCAAATCCGCACAGCGGTCTGTAATGATGAGGACCCCTCTCCGGTCCCGCCGGTCGCCGCAACGGCCCGCGGACGTGACCGAATTCCTTGCGAAAACGGTCGCGGTGTCGCGGCGGGCCGTTTCGGTCCGCCTGACGGCGACGGGTGTCGCCCGTGATCGGGCAGGTGTCACACGACGCGGCGGAGCTTCTCCGCCGCACCCCAGAATTCACGGCCGGTCCCCATCGGCCGAGATTGTTTCGCGAGGTCGGGACCACGATGGACGGACGCACGGCCCAGCATAGAGCTGCGCGTGCCCCGGAGGCGCAAGAGGCGCGTCGCACCGGTCCGTCCCTCCTCCCGGCCTGTTTCAACCCCAGGCGCCCAGGGCGCCGAACGGCGGTTGACGGCAATTTCCCCTCGAACCCATCCGCCTCGGCGACGAGGCCGGCACCCCACCCGACAGGTTTGACGTCGGGCGAGGCGCCGCCGGGACCACGGGCACGGAGAACGACGTCGGCCGCCATGCCGAGAGTCCGACATGGCCAACAAAATGCTGATCGACGCGATGCACCCGGAGGAGACCCGGGTCGTCACGGTCCACGGGTCTAGGGTCGAGGAGTTCGATTTCGAAGCCGCCAACCGGCGTCAGCTGCGCGGCAACATCTATCTCGCCAAGGTGACCCGGGTGGAGCCGTCGCTCCAGGCGGCGTTCGTGGAGTATGGCGGCAACCGCCACGGCTTCCTGGCCTTCAACGAGATCCACCCCGACTATTACCAGATCCCGCTCGCCGACCGGCAGGCGCTCCTCGAGGAGGACGCCCGCGACGCCGAGGAGCACCGCGAGCGTGAGGAGCGCCGCCGCCGGTCGCCGCGGGCCGCCCCGCGGCCGCCGCCGCGCCGAGGCCCGCGCCCGCGGCGCCGACGAGACCGTGAGCGCCGAGGACGGGCACGAGGCGTCCCAGACCGAGGATCAGGCCGAGATCCGGACGGAAGCCGGTTTCGATCCGGCCGCCGAGCCCGATACGCTCGCCGAGCATCCCGAGGCCGTGCGGGAGGCCCTCGCCTCCGAGACCGCCGCCGGCGACATTCCCGTGGCGCAGGACGAGCCGGCACGGGACGAGCCGGCGCAGGCCGCCGAGCCGGCGGCCGAGGCGCCGTTCGACGCTGCCCCCGCCGAGGCCGCCCCTGCCGAGGCGCAGGCGGCGCACGACATGGCCGGGCCGGTCGCTGACGACGACGCCGCCGAGCAGGACGCCCCGGTCGAGGCCGAGGCCCGCATCGCCGTGGCGGGGGCGCTGACCGTCGCCGAAGCGCCGGCCGAGTCCCTCGCGAAGGAGACCGCCGAGCCGGCGGACGCCGACGAGGCGGATGACGCGTCCGACGAGGACGACGAGGAATCCGACGACGAGGATGAGGACGAGGACGAGTCGGAGGACGACGAGGACGAGTCCGACGAGGATGAGGACGAGTCGGACGAGGATTCCGACGATCCCGACGCCGAGCCCAAGATCGCCCAGGTCGGCGGCAACGGCGACGCCCTGGCCGAAATCCCCGAGCGGCCCCGCCACTACCGCCGCCAGTATAAGATCCAGGAGGTGATCAAGCGCCGCCAGATCATCCTGGTTCAGGTGGTCAAGGAGGAGCGCGGCACGAAGGGCGCGGCGCTCACCACCTACCTGTCGCTCGCCGGCCGCTACTCGGTGCTGATGCCCAATACCGGTCGCGGCGGCGGCATCTCCCGGAAGATCACCTCGGCGGCCGACCGCAAGCGCCTCAAGGAGGTCGTGCAGGATCTGGAGGTGCCCGAAGGGATGGGCGTCATCCTGCGCACCGCCGGCGCCTCGCGCTCCAAGCCCGAGATCGCCCGCGACTTCGAGTACCTGATGCGGCTGTGGGAGTCGGTCCGCGAGCTGACGCTGACCTCGATGGCGCCCGCGCTGGTCTACGAGGAAGGCTCGCTGATCAAGCGCGCCATCCGCGACCTGTACAACAAGGATCTGGACGAGGTTCTGGTCGCCGGCGAGGACGCCTACCGCGAGGCCAAGGACTTCATGCGGATGCTGATGCCCGGCCAGTCCAAGGTCGTGAAGCCCTACCGCGACCCGACGCCGATCTTCGCCCGCTTCGGCGTCGAGCAGCAGCTCGACGCGATGTTCTCCAGCCACGTCTCGCTGAAGTCCGGCGGCTATCTGGTGATCAACCCGACCGAGGCCCTGGTCTCGATCGACGTGAACTCGGGCCGCGCCACCCGCGAGCACGACATCGAGGACACCGCCCTCAAGACGAACCTGGAGGCCGCCGAGGAGGTTGCCCGCCAGCTGCGCCTGCGCGACCTCGCGGGCCTGATCGTCATCGACTTCATCGACATGGAGGAGAAGCGCAACAACCGCGCCGTCGAGAAGAAGCTGAACGAGTGCCTGAAGAACGACCGCGCCCGCATCCAGGTCGGCCGGATCTCGCCCTTCGGCCTCATGGAGATGAGCCGCCAGCGCATCCGCACGGGCGTGCTCGAATCCTCCTCGATCCCCTGCGCCCATTGCGGCGGCTCGGGCTTCGTGCGCGCCACCGCCTCGGTGGCCCTGCACATCCTGCGCTCCATCGAGGAGGCGCTGCTCAAGTCGGCGAGCCACAACCTCGTGCTGCGGACCCGCACCGAGGTCGCCCTCTACATCCTCAACCAGAAGCGCGGGCACCTGCGCGAGTTGGAGATGCGCTTCGGCGTGACCATCACGATCGCGGCCGACGAGCGGCTGGCCGCCACCGCGGCCTTCCAGCTCGACCGCGGCGAGCCGGCTCAGCGCGCCGAGGGTCCGGTGACGGGCGTGCGCGCCCAGGCGATCTCGCCCACCACGGAGTTCGAGGACGAGGACGAGGAGGCCGACGAGGTCGAGGCCGAGGTCGAGGCGGATGCCGAGGGCGAGGCCGAGGAGGGCCGCGCCGAGACGCGCGAGGAGGCGACGCGCGAGGAGGGTGAAGGCCGCCGCCGGCGCCGCCGCCGCCGCCGCCGGGGCGGGCGTCAGGACGGTCGCGCCGAGGAGGATCGCGGCGACGATGATCGCCAGGAGGGCGAGCGTTCGGACGAGGACGGTCGGGACGAGGACTGGGACGGCGAGGAGCCGGCCGCAGCCGAGGCGCCGGCCGAGGCCGTCGCAGCCGAGGCCGGGAGACCGACGAGGCCGTGGCCGGCCCCGACGAGGCGGCCCGCGCCGAGGACGAGGGCGGACGCCGCCGCCGCCGCGCGGACGCCGCGGCGGTCGCCGGACGGAGCGAGGGCCGCACGCCCGGACGCCGCCGAGACGGAGGATGCTCCGAGGCGGTGGGCGAGACGGTGGCCCTGTCGGCGGAAGAGCCGGTGAGCGCCCAGGCGGTGGCGGAGGCGGTCGAGGCCGCCCCGGCGGCCGGCCGCACCGAGACCGCCGTGGATCTGCCGGTGGCGGAAGCCGAAGCCCCTGTGCCGGCCGACCGGGAGCCCGCCGCTGCGCCGGACGCCGCGACCGCTGCCCCGGCGGAGGTCCCCGCGGAGCCCGTGGCGGTGGTTCTGACGCCGCCCGCCGATCCGGACCGTCCCAAGCGCGCGGGCTGGTGGTCGCGCACCAAGGCCGCTCTGACGGGCGAATGAAGCATTGCGCCTCCAGATAGATCCATATCTGGAGGCGCAACCTCTGGCAGCGCCGCCGATTGCACTTCCGCAGAGTGCTATATCGGCGGCGGGCAGATCCGGTTATCCTTCACCATTGATTGAAGGTTCTGTGCGAGGGTCCGCTTCGATTCGGATATCGGAGTGTCCCGCATGTTCAGTTTGCGTCGGCAGCGTCACGTTTCTGACGCGGTCGCAACCCCGGTCATAACGCCTGCGCCGTCCACGATTCCGGCGGCGGCGCTGATCGTGGAACCTCTGCGTCCCGAACCCGAATCGACCGTCGATCGCGAGTGGCTGTCGCTCCTGGCGCGCCTGTCCGCCTCCGCCTCCGACGCCGGGACCTCCATCGGCTGGATGACCCACGACGCCTCCGGCACCGCCGAGCAGGCCCGTCTGATCGCGGCAGCGAGCGAGGAACTCGCCGCGACGACGGGGGAGATCGCCGCCCGCTCCTCCTCGGCGGCCGAGACTGCCGAGACGGCCCGGGCCGGTATCGTCACCTGCGTGGGCGACCTTCACCGCGCCACCGAGGGCATGCGCGGGATCGAAGAGGGGACTGAAGAGATCGGCAGCCGGCTCGACAGCTTCTCGACCGCCGCCCTGCGGATCGAGGAGATGGCCGGCACCATCGCGGCGATCTCGGCCCAGACCAATCTGCTGGCGCTCAACGCCACCATCGAGGCGGCACGGGCCGGCGAGGCCGGCCGCGGCTTCGCGGTGGTCGCCGCAGAGGTCAAGACGCTGTCGGCGCAGACCGCCAAGGCGACCGACGAGATCCGGGCGCGGGTCAGCGGCCTGCGCGAGGAGATGGCGGCGATGCAGGCCGCGGTGACCCGCAGCCGCAACGCGGTCGAGGCCGGCGCCTCCGCGATGATGCGGGCCAATGCCCGCGTCGAGGCCGAGAGTGGCGCCGTGGCGAATGTGGCGGCGCAGATGCGCGAGGCCTCGGAGATCCTCGGCCAGCAGATGCAGGCCACCGGCGACATCGCCCAGAATGTCGGCCGCATCGCGGAAGGCACCGACAAGGCGCGCCGGGAGATCGGTGATGCCCTGGCGCAGTTGAGTCGGATCGAGGATCTGGGGCGTACCCTGCTCGATCGCCAGATCGGGACCAGCGCGGATCAGCAAGTGATCCGCCTTTCGGCGGATTGCGCGGCCTGGCGCCGCGCGATCGCGGCGACCCTGGTCGGGATGCGCTCGACCGACACGCCGCCGGAGGGGATCCCCGCCGATTCGACGCGCGCCGCCGCCATCGAGCGGCCGCTGACGCAGGCTCGCGAACAGGCAGCCGCCTTGATCCGCCACGTGCGCAGCCAGGCCTGGGATCAGGCGACCACGGCCTTCGTCGCCTTCGAGGCGGCCGTGAAGGAGGCCCGGTCGGCGATCGAGGCCTGAGACCCGGGCCGGTTCCGGGACCGCCGCGTCGCGGGTCGTCTCACGGCGTGATCAGGCGGTCCAGGCGCATCCGGGTGATCTGGGCGACCTCCTCCAGCGCGGTCGCTTCCTCGACCGCCGGATCCCGGCCGAGCCGAGCCTCGAAGATGGACCGGATCTCGGCCCGTCCCCGGCCTCGCACGGCGATGATGAACGGGAAGCCGAAGCGCGCCCGGTAGGCGGCATTCAGGCGGTCGAAGACTTGCGCGTCGGCCTCGCCCATGCGGTCGAGGCCCGCACTCCCCTGCTCGCTCGCGGAATCCGCGGTGAGGCTGCGGGCGCGGGCCTCGGGCCCGGCGAGTTCCGGATGGCCGTTCAGGAAGGCGCGGCGGGTTTCGACGGGGGCGGCACGCACCGCCGCCATCATCGCCGCGTGCAGATCGGCGATGCCGGCGAAGGGCCGCCGGGCCCAGGCGGCCCGAGCCACCCAGGGCGCATGCTCGAAGACGCTGCCGAGGAGCGCCTCGAAGGCCGGCGCATCCATGTCGTTCAGGGCGGCGAGACCGGTCACGCGACCGGTCCAGCGTTGGCACCGGGCCGGTCGCGGGCAGCGGGGACGGAAGGCTTCAACGGGGACTCCTGTCGCACGGGTGAGCGGACGGCCCGTTGCGGTGGAGACCGGGCCTTCGGGGCCGAAGGTTTCTCATGGCGCGCGACCGCGCAAGGCCCAGCGCAGATCGCGCCCTACGCGTTGCGCGGCCATGCGGGCGATCCCCCGCGACCTTGTGGTGGCCCTCCACCGATCGCGCACAGGCCGGCCCCGCCGACCAGATTCCGCGGCCCGTGCGGCCTCATCCCGGGGGCTGTCATCCCGCGCCGCCTGGTCGATGGCGGATGATGCCCCGGTCTCGCTAGACCGCCGCTCAGGCCGGCGGCGAACCGGATGCCGGATGGTTCGGCCGATCCGCGCTCTTCCGGCGCTCCCGCTCCTTGCGCAATTCCCGCTCGGCCAGCAGCCAGAACTCGATCTCGAAACCCTCCGGCCGGTGGTTGCGCTCCCAGAGTTCGTAGGCCCGCTCGCGGATCTGCTCGAACGTGAGGGCATCGGGCGACCGGGCCGGAGGCTGGGTTACAGCGTCGTCGGATCCGGACGAGGGCCCGGGCTCGACCGACGGCGTCGCCGCCGCCGGAAGCTCCGGGGGCGGTCGGAAATCGGGGGGCACGTCCACGATGCCACCGCGCTCAGGAGGCCGGCTTGTCGAGATAGGCGGCCACGCTCGTGATCCGGCTTCCAACCATGGTCACAGCCTTGCGCAGCCGCTCCTCGCTGACGCCGAAGCGCTGTGCCCACTCCTCGCGGATGGCGCGGTCATAGATGTCGATATGCGTCTTGCCTCTGAATTCGGTGGACATTCTGTGCCCGCTCCGGTTCGCCGTGAGCCGCGGACATGCCGGGCTCTCCGCAAGGACAACCGGGGTCGAAGCCTTCGGTTGCGGCCGGTCGCACGGCGAGCGCCGAGGGCTCGCGGACCGCGTATCCCGTACCGGGTGGACGAGGCCCTGTGACGGGCCGGAGCGGCCAGACGCCGGAGCGGGCGGGCTGTTCGGCGCCTGGGCATCGACCCCGTCGCCTGCTGCTTCAGCTGAAACAGGCCGGGATCGCGACCTTCACCGCGCGTCCGCTCCACGCCCCTCCGCCACCGCCTCACAGGCGAAGGGTGACGGCGGCGCCTCGACGCCGCGCCAGCGGCCATAGGCCCAGGGGCGGTACCACGCCGATCCCGCGGGCAGCTGCTCCGGCACGAGATCGATCCCGTGGGTTCCGAACGGGCCGCAGCGGCAGATCCGGGCGACGCCCATCCAGCCGCCGGGCCAGACCCCGTGCCGGGCGATGGCCGTATCGGTGTATTCGGAGCAGCTCGGCCAATGACGGCACTGGCGGCCGATCAGACCCGACAGGGTGAGCTGATACAGGCGGATCGCCCAATGGGCGGCGCGCCGGACCATGCCCTCAGGCGGCCCGTCGCTTGGCGGCGATCTGATCGAGGGCGTCCACCACCGCGTCGAAGGTCAGGAGCGTCGAGGCATGGCGCGCCTTGAACGCCCGCACCGGCTCCAGCACCGCGAGGTCCGCCCAGGCGCCATCGGGCGCAGGCCCGTTCTCCTTGAGCATCGCCCGCATGGTCTCGCGGACGCCGCGCAGCTCCTCCGCCGTGGTGCCGACCACGTGCCGGCCCATCAGCGACGAGGAGGCCTGCCCCAAGGCGCAGGCCCTCACCTCGTGGGCGAAATCCGTCACCCGGCCGTCCTCGCCGAGGACGAGGTCGACCGTCACGGTCGAGCCGCACAGGCGGGAATGGGCGGTGGCGCTGGCATCCGGGTTCTCCAGCCGACCGAGCCGGGGGATATCGGCGGCGAGTTCCAGGATACGGCGGTTGTAGATATCGTCGAGCATCGGGTCCTCAACCGGAGGCGTCAATCCCATCGGGACTCTGCCGCGTGCATCGCGCATTGCGCGTTGCCCCGCGAACGATGATATAGGCGCCGTACGGTCGCTTCGCGAGGAGGCGGGCCGTCGACCAGGGTCGCGCCCACGGCCACGGTGGTGCTCACGGCTTTAGACCATCCCGGGGCGCCGGCTTGAAACCTTTTCGAGCCCGGGAACTTCCCTCGAACGCCCGACCCGATCCGACGATGTACGCAAAGCCCGACAGCACCCCGATGAAGTCCCGCATCGCGCGGGCCGGAGATGCCATGGATGCCGCGCTCAAATCCTTGTCCTACCAGGGCGATGGCCAGGGTTTCGGCCGGAACGGGAGTGATGGGCAAGGGCTGAACGGCATGCGCAATGACAATCGGCCGGTGGATGACGGGCGTCCCATCGAGGTCGCGCCCGAGCCGGCTTCCGCCACCCGCGTCCCGGACGGGATCGAGACCGGCCGCCCGAGCCGCGCCGAGGCCGAGGCCGCCGTGCGCACGCTCCTGCGCTGGGCCGGCGACGATCCGACCCGCGAGGGCCTGCTCGACACGCCGGCCCGGGTGACCAAGGCCTACGAGCAGCTGTTCGGCGGCTATGGGGTCGATGCCGAGAAGCTCCTCGAACGCGTCTTCGAGGAGGTCGAGGGCTACTCGGACATCGTGCTGGTGCGCGACATCCCGTTCCACTCCCATTGCGAGCACCACATGGTGCCGTTCATGGGCCTCGCCCACATCGCCTACTACCCGACCCGGGGCGTGGTCGGCCTGTCGAAGCTCGCCCGCGTGGTCGACACCTTCGCCCGCCGCCTGCAGACCCAGGAGACGATGACCGCCCAGATCGCCGACGTGATCGAGAGCATCCTCAAGCCCCGCGGCGTCGCCGTGATGGTGGAGGCCGAGCATCTCTGCATGGCGATGCGCGGCGTCCAGAAGGCCGGCGTCTCGACCATCACCAGCCAGTTCCGCGGCGTCTTCAAGGACAATGCCAACGAGCAGGTCCGCTTCCTGACCCTGGTGCGCGGCGGCGCCAAGTAGCCTCAGGCGACGACCTGCCCATGACTGCCCGCGACATCGCTTTCGCTCCCCCCGGCACCCGCGCCGAGGTCGAGGAAGGTACGGCCCTCACGCCCCGATTCGACCGCGACGGGCTCGTCGCCTGCATCGCGGTGGACGCGCAAGACGGGCGGGTGCTGATGCTCGCCCACATGAACGCCGAATCGCTGGCGCGCACGCTCGAGACCGGCGAGGCTTGGTACTGGTCGCGCTCGCGGGGCGAACTCTGGCACAAGGGGGCGACCAGCGGTCAGATCCAGCGCGTGGTCGAGATGCGGGTCGATTGCGACCAGGACGCCCTGCTGATCCGCGTCGAGGTCGGGGGCGACGGCGGCTGCTGCCACACCGGCCGGCGGGACTGCTTCTACCGCAGCGTCGTCCGTGAGGCGGACGGCCAGGTCGTCCTGAAGGCCGCCGGGCGATGAACCACCCTCTTGCCACACGGTGGCAAGACGAATCCGCCGATCCCCATTTCCTTCCCGGAACCGTCGAGCCGGTCCGGCCGTCGCCGAGTGCCGGACCGCGGGTCGGGCTCGCGCTCGGCGGCGGCTCGGCCCGGGGCTGGGCGCATATCGGGGTGATCCGTGCCCTGGAGGAAGCCGGCATCCATCCGACCGTTGTGGCGGGCTGCTCCATCGGCGCGGTGGTCGGCGCCTGCTACGCGGCCGGGCGCCTCGACCGGCTCGAAGCCTTCGCCCGGGCGCTGACCCGGCGCCGCGTCGTCGGGCTCATCGATCCCCGTCTGCCGGGCTCCGGCCTGATCGCCGGCAACCGTCTGCGCCAGCGCCTCGCCGCGGATCTCGGCGCGCGCCGCATCGAGACGCTGCCCATCCGCTTCGGCTGCGTCGCCACCGAGTACGGCACCGGCGACGAGATCAGCCTCACCGAGGGCCCGGCGGTGGATGCGGTGCGCGCCTCCTACGCGATTCCCGGCCTGTTCCCACCGGTGGCCCACGCGGGCCGCGTGCTGATGGACGGGACTCTGGTCAACCCGGTGCCGGTGGCGTTGGCCCGGGCGCTGGGTGCCGACCTGGTCATCTGCGTGAACCTCAACGGCGATACCGGCGGTCCGGTGGTGCGCGAGGCGCCGCACCCGCCCCCGCGCCGGGGCCTTCTGCAGGTGGTGCGCGGACGCCTGCCGGGTTTCGACCGTCCCGAGCCCGAGCTCGCCGTACCGGGCATCGCCCGGGTGGTGCTCGACGCCTTCAACACCACCCAGGATCGGATCTCGCGGGCGCGGCTGGAACGCGACCCGCCGGACGTCGCCATCGGCCCGGATCTCGGCGCCTTCGGGCTGTTCGATTTCCACCGCGCCGCGGAGGGCATTGCTCTGGGGCACCGCGCCGCCCGGGCCGCCCTGCCCCGGATCCGCACTATGCTGGAAGGTGCCGCGGCTCGGGCGTGAGGCTGTCGGGCCCCGATCCAGCCCGCCTGCGTGCTTGCCCGTCATCCGGCTGTCGCGACCGCCTGCGATGGGCGCCCTGCATACTGGAGGGCTTCCAATGTATACGAGTCGCCGTCAGATCCTGCTGTCCGGGGGCGCGAGCCTCGTCGGGCTGGCCTCCGGCCTCGGGCGCCCCGGCCTGAGCCGTGCCGCCGACCGGCCGGTCCTCACACACGGCCTGCAATCGGGCGATGTCGGCACCGACTCGGCGGTCGTCTGGGCGCGCTCCGACCGGCCCGCCCGGGCGATCGTCGAATGGGCGACCACCGAGAGCTTTTCCGACATCCGCGGCGGCGTCTTCGCCGACGCCCTGCCCGAGACCGATGGCACCGTGAAGGTGGCCCTGACCGGGCTGCCGGCCGGCCAGGACGTGTTCTACCGGGTCCGCCTCCAGGACATCGCCGCCCCGACGATTGTCGGACCGGCTCAGATCGGCCGGTTCCGTACCGCGCCGGCGGACAGGCGCACGGTGTCGTTCTGCTGGTCGGGCGACACGGCGGGCCAGGGCTGGGGCATCGACGAGGCCCGCGGCGGCATGACGATCTACTCGGCCATCCTGAAGAACCGGCCGGACTTCTTCATCCATTCCGGCGACACGATCTACGCCGACGGGCCGATCCAGTCCGAGGTGAAGCTCCCCGACGGCAGCCTGTGGCGCAACCGGGTCACCGAGGAGGTGGCCAAGCCCGCCGAGACGCTCGCGGAGTTCCGGGGCCGGCACAAGTACAACCTCACCGACCGGAACGTGCTGGCGATGAACGCCGCCGTGCCGATCCTGGCGCAGTGGGACGACCACGAGGTCACCAACAACTGGTGGCCGGGCGAACCCCTCACCCGGGCCGAGCACCTCAAGAAGAAATACTCCGACCCGAACGTCCTGGCCCTGCAGCTGCGGGCGGCCAAGGCGTTTCACGAGTACATGCCGATGCGCTTCGAGCCGGCGGAACCCGGCCGGGTCTACCGCAAGATCGCCTACGGTCCGCTGGTCGACGTGTTCATGCTCGACATGCGCTCCTATCGGGGCCCGAACGGCGAGAACAAGCAGACGGAGTACGGCCCCGAATCCCACTTCCTCGGGCCGCAGCAGCTCGCGTGGCTGAAGCAGGCGCTGCTCGACTCCCGCGCGACCTGGAAGGTGATCGCCGCCGACATGCCCCTCGGCCTCGTGGTGACCTACGACGTCGACCGGAATTTCGGCTCGGAGGCGGTGGCGCAGGGCGACGGGCCGCCCCTGGGGCGCGAACTGGAGATCGCCGACCTCCTGCGCTTCATCAAGAGCGCGGGGATCCGCAACACGGTGTGGCTCACGGCCGACGTGCACTACACGGCCGCCCACTACTACGACCCCAACAAGGCGCAGTTCCAGGATTTCGACCCGTTCTGGGAGTTCGTCTCCGGCCCGCTGCACGCGGGCACCTTCGGGCCGAACGCCCTGGACAACACGTTCGGGCCGCAGCTGCGCTTCGTGAAGGCGCCCGACAAGGGTCAGGTGAACCTGTCGCCGGCCGCCGGCTACCAGTTCTTCGGCCACGTGGCGGTGGACGGTCGGACCGAGCAGATGACCGTGACCCTCAAGGACGCGGCCGACACCGACCTCTGGCACGTCACCCTCGATCCCATGAAGGCGTGAAACGGACCGCGGGTGATCATGGGCTTGAGCTGTCGGCCCGCTCGTCCGTCGACGCGGAGGCGCGCAGGTCCCCTCTCCCGTGCGGGAGAGGGCGCGCGTCGCGCTCCGGCACCGCCGGCCTGCTCTGAACCGGTGAAGCCCGGGGGCGGAGGGCGCGAGAGACGTGAGGCTTCGCGCCCCTACGCCATCGTGATGTAGTCGCGCAGGGCCTGCTGCTCGGCCTCGACGGAGGCGATCTTGCGCGCCACCACGTCGCCGATCGAGACCAGGCCGATCAGCCGCCCGTCCTCGCAGACCGGCACGTGGCGGAAGCGCCCGTCGGTCATCAGCGCCATGACCTCCTCGATCGTGGTGCTCCGACCGCAAGTCGTGACCGCGGTGGTCATATGGGCCGAGACCGGCGCGTCGAAGGCCGAGCCTCCGTGCCGGGCCAGCGCACGCATGATGTCCCGCTCGGAAATGATGCCCGCCACCGTCCCGTCGGCATGGGCGGCCACCAGGGCACCGATCCGCTTGTCGGCGAGGATCTGGATCACGTCCTCCAGGGTCTTGTCGGGGCTCACGGTGACGACGGAGCTTCCCTTCTCGGCGAGGATGCGTGCGACGGTCATGGCTCTCTCCCTTGTGACGCGTCCGGTACGCCGTCAGCCCGCGGCGCCCTGATTGCGTTCTCGGCCGGGTTGGGCCCGGCGCGTTCACATTGTGGCGAGTGTGTGACCGATCCGGCCGGATGGCAAGGTGCTCAGTGCCGCCGCGGCTCCCGAGGGTCGACGAGGGGGAACAGGAAGAAGCCCGCGATGAAGCCGCCGAGATGCGCGTCCCAGGCGATGGCGGCGTTCTCGCCGACCAGCGGCATGCTGACGAGGCCAAAGAGCAGGTTGGTCAGGAGCCAGATCACCAGGAACGACACGGCCGTCCGGTTGCGCAGCAATTCGGGGATCGTCTCGGCGGGCCGGGCCGGCGGCACCTGCCAGGCCGGCGCGCCGTAGCCGGAGACCGGCGGCTGGAACACGAAGCGGGCGGCGGCCGCCATCAGGGCCGAGATCCCCGCCGAGGCGCCGACCAGCGGCCCGGCGCCCAGGGGATCGATCAGGATGTGGAACAGGCCCCCGGCCGCGGTGCCGGCAAGGGCGAGGACGCACCAGCGCAGGGCGCCGCAGCGGCGCGCCACCGGGGCGCCGAAGGCCGCGAGCCAGACGCTGTTGAAGATCACGTGCATCCACGAGCCGTGCAGCAGCGCGTAGGTGACGAGCGTCCAGGGCTGGAGGGCGTGCTCGCCCACGATGTAGCGGGCGAAGGCCTCGCGGGCCGCCTCAAGGCTGGGATCGCCCGTATCGGCGGCCGCGCGGATCACCTCGGTGGCTTGGCCGGGATCGAACCAGAGGGTCCAGCGCGCCGGGATCAGCGCCAGATCGAGGACGAGGCGGATGTCCCAGGTGTCCGGCAGCAGGAACTCGCGCACCGCCTGGATCGCCAGAAGAAGCCCGATCGCGAGGGTGACAACCCCCGGCATGTTGAACACGGGCACGCGGCTCTGCCGCGGAAAGTCGGGGGAGGCATCCATCGCGGCACCATGTCGGGGCGCGGCGCGACTGGGCAAGCCCCGGCGACGTATTGAAGCTCGCAAAGACGCAGAGGATACCAGTCCATCACACGGCGCCCATCTGTCTTCGCACCGGTTCCGCCCCGGATGACGGCTGAGCGCCGCGCGGGGTGCGACGATTGTGTCGCCGGCCCTGACGCGCTAACCCCCGGGCCGCGCGTCGCCGGTCGGTCCAGCGATGCGCGGACGCACCGGGCCGGCACGGCCCATGCGCCCAGACGCGGTGAGCGCCCGGATCGGCCCGTCACACCCGCGCGGATGTGCCAGAGTGATCCGGGGATGAACCACAGGCGTTGAGAATCGGGACACCGATGAAACATCCCACCAGCCGCATGCTCCACGCCTACTGGGAGCGCCTGCGCGGAGAGCGGGCTGCTCCGGAGCGCGCCGAGATCGAGCCGGGCGAGATCCGGCACCTTCTCGCCGACAGCCTGATTTTGGAACTCGACATGCTCGCCCGTTCCGCGACGATCCGGCTCGCAGGGACGCGGGTCTGCGCCCTGTATGGCCGTGAACTGAAGGGTGAGCCCTTCGCCCGGCTCTGGGGCTCCCGGGCCCCGGATCCCTGGCGGATCGTCGAGATCGTCGCCAGCGACACGCTCGGCGTCGTGGCGGGCCTGCGCGGCACGAATGCGGCCGGCGAGGCGGCGGACCTCGAACTCCTGCTCCTGCCCCTGCGCCACCGCGGCCGGACCCAGGTCCGCGCCCTCGGCACCCTGAGCCTCGACGGTGCGCCGCACTGGCTCGGCCTGCGCCCGCTGATGGAAGCCGAGACAACCTCCCTGCGCATCCTGCCCAGCCGCCGTCCCGAGGCGGGGCCGCCCGCCCGCACCGCCGTGCGCACGAGCGCCACCTATCCCGGACCGGTGCGCCACGGTCACCTCCTCGTCCACGCCGGCGGACGCGCCTGAGGATTGTATTCATTCAAAGATTCACTGGGATGACGCTCGCTGCCACGAGCGGATCCGCGCGGGAATCCGAGAACACCGTCACGGCGAAAGTCGATCGCGCCCGTCGAGGCAACGTCCGATAGTGAATGCTTCTACAGGGCCGAAACACGCAGAAGCAGGAAAAAAGGGTTTCGTAACAGTCCGAGCTTAGTCTGTACCGGCCTTTATCTCGGCGTAGGACCTATCTCGGAATGATCGCGGTCGCGGCCACCGCCGGAACAGATCGACGCGGGGCGCCCCCCGAGCCGGCGCGCGGTGCGGCCGACCAGCGCCGGCACCAGCGCGTGCGGGTCGCCGTGCTCGGCCGCTACATGCTGGCCGATCGTCGGGAGTACCCCTGCCAGACGGTGGACATGTCGCCGGGCGGCGTGCGGCTAACCTGCGCGGTGCAGGGCGAAGTCGGCGAACGCGTGGTGCTCTACCTGGAGCATATCGGCCGGATCGAAGGCGTGATCGCCCGCCCCTGCGCGGACGGCTTTGCGGTCCAGCTCAACGCCACGCCGCGCAAGCGGGACAAGCTCGCCTCCCAGCTCACCTGGCTGGCCAACCGGGAGATGCTGGGGCTGCCGGAGGGGCGCTCGCACGAGCGTCTCGTCCCGACCAACACGGCCGTGATCCTGCGCGTCGAGAGCGGCCGCGAGATCAGGGCACGCCTCATCGACATCTCGATGTCGGGCGTGGCGATCTCCTGCCCGGTGCCGCTGCCCCTCGGCGCCGCCGTCACGGTGGGCAGCACGCCGGGGCGGCTGGTCCGCTATTTCGAGGGCGGCTTCGGCGTGCAGTTCCTGCTGCCCCTCTCCCCCGACCGCTTCCATGCCGGGATGACGCTGTAGCGCGTCCCCGGCCGGACCGCACCGCGCTCAGATCTTCCTGGCGAGCTGCGCAGCGACCTCGTCGGCCGGCCGGGTCAGGTCGAGGGCGCCGAGGAAGTGATTCTGCGCGTCCATGATGTACACCAGGGCGGTATGCTCCATCGTGTAGTCGCCGTCCTTGGCCGGCACCTTCCGGGCATAGGCCCGGTACGCCTTCTCGGTGGCGGTGACCTGCTCGGGGGTCCCGGTGAGGCCGGTGATGCGCGGATCGAAACTCGACAGGTAGGTCTTCAGGCTCGCCGGATCGTCCCGCTCGGGATCCACCGTGATGAAGGCGACCCGCATCGCCTGGCCCTTCGGCCCGAGGGCGGCCAGCACGGCGGAGATCTGCTGCAGGGTGGTCGGGCAGACATCCGGGCAGTGGGTGAAGCCGAAGAACACGAGATGGGTGGCCCCGGCGAAATCGCGCTCGGTGACGGTGCGTCCGTCCTGGTTCACGAGGGTGAACGGGCCGCCGACGCCGGGTACGCCCACCGGCGCCTTGTCGGGCAGGAACGCGAACACCGCCGCCCCGGTGAGGCCCACGAGGCCGAGGCAGAAGGCGAGAAGCGGGACGAGGGCGCGGCGCATGGGACGGGTTCCGACCTCCGGGGGAGGCCGGCACAGCACACAACGGCGCGCGGAAGCAAGCCGGCGCGGTGCCGCCGGCCGCCCGGCCCCGCGCCGTCGGCGCGGTCAGGGCTTCTGCGCCGGCTCCCCCGCGGGGCTCGCCGGAGCGGCGCCCTTCGGCGGCTCCTTGCCGAGATAGACGTATTCCGGCGCCGCCCGGAGCTGGTCCTTGGTCGTGTCGATCCGTGCCTGAAGGGTCTTGCCGTCGGTGCGGTCGAGCTTGAGCACGGACGGGTCGACCGCGACGTATTTCGAGCCGATCCCCAGGAAGCCGCCGACCCCGATGATCCAGGCCTTCACGGCGCCCTTCTGGTCGAGGACGAAATCGGCAATCTGCCCGATCGTCTCGTTGGCGCCGTTGACGACGCTGGAGCCGATCAGCTTGCTGGCGACCATGTCGTCGGGGGTCTGAGCCACGAAGGTCGGGCGCAGGTTGTCGGCCATGGTGGCGGGTGCGCCGGGAACCGGGGTCGCGGCGCTGCCGCCGTCCGGCTTGGTGCCGTCGGTCTGCGCCGAGGCGGTGGCGAGGCCGGCCAGCAGGAGGGCCGAGGCGAGGAGCGGGGTGCGCATCGGAGCAGGTCTTTCAGACGGGGGCCGAACATGGGGTGGCGCCGCCTCAAGGTTCTGGCGGGGCTTAAGTTCCGCCCGGTCTCGGCGTCGGCGGGGGCCGCCGCGGCGGTTTGCCGGCTGTGCGTCGTCGGCGCGGGCCTTTGACGGCGCGGGCCCCACCCCGCACAAGGCGGGTGTCATGCTCCGCCTCGCCCTCTACCAGCCCGACATTCCCCAGAACACCGGCACGATGCTGCGCATGGCCGCCTGCCTGGGGCTCGCGGTGGAGATCGTGGAACCCGCGGGCTTCGATGTCTCCGACCGGCACCTGCGCCGCTCCGGGCTCGACTACCTCGACCACGTGGCGATCACGCGGCACCGCTCATTCGCGGCCTTCGCGGCGTGGCGGGCCGAGGCCGGGATCCGGCTCGTCCTCGCAACCACGGCGGGCGCCCTGCCCTACACGGACTTCGCCTTCCGCCCGGACGATTGCGTGATGATGGGACGCGAATCCGCCGGCGTACCGGAGGCGGTGCACGCGGCGGCCGATGCCCGGATCGTGGTGCCGATCCGGCCCGGCCTGCGCTCGCTCAACGTCGCGGTTGCGGCCGCGATGATCGCCGGCGAGGCCCTGCGGCAGGTGGGCGGGCCATCGCGGGCGGGCGTCTAGAATCTGAACGCGGCCGGATTGGCCGCGCGCACGGCTGCGTTCGACCCGATACCGTCACTCAGCGGACTGTGACGCCATCCCATAGGCGGACCGTGCGGGCTGCGCGGGGCCGTCGGCAGAGTGATCCGCCCCCGTGAAGGGGCAGTCCTTTTGGCGCTGCAGCTTGCCGCGCTCCGGGGGATCGCCTTGAGCGGCCCTCACCGACATCCCACCGGATCGCTGTGCCGTTGCCGATCAGGCCCGTCCCGCAGGCATCGGTCGGACGAGGGGGCGCCTGCGCCAGGTGCCGCCGCTTGCAGGCCACTAGGAGCCGGCCGTCTCGCCGACATGACTTGCGGATGTGGAGATGACCCCCTCGGCGACGTGGCGCGGCGGTCCGCCGAGCGCCGGTCGATGCTGCGAAACGGGGCGGCGAAGTCGGGCGGGCCTCGGCCGCGCGCCCGACCGGCGGCCGCGGCCCAGATCTGGCCTCTGGAGATCGAGCGAAATCAGAATTTCGGAACTGGCAGGATAGGTGAATGTTCTGATAGACGCTGAATAATGTAGGTTCAGGCCGACGCAGCGACTCGCCTGCACGGCCGTGAGGTTCGTCCATGTCCGGATTTGCACTGCGGACGATTGTGTTCGCCGCCGCCGCCGCGGGGAGCATCACCGCCGCTGCGGCGCAGGGCGCGCCGGTGCCGAACGTGAACGACTGCACCTTCATCCGCGACCCGACGGCCCTCCGGGACTGCATCGAACTCTACGAGGGGCAGCGCCTCGCGCCCGGCCCGCGACCGGCTGCGTTTCAGCGGGCGCCGGTGATCGACCGGTCCCTGCTTGAGGCGGCGGGCCCAATCCCGGCGGCGGGGGCATCACGGCGCGGGAAGCGGCGCAGGCTTCGGCAGTGCCGCCAGCCGACCACGCCCGCCCAGGCGGTCCGGATCGAGCAGCTCGCGCCCCCTCAATAGACCGCCTGGACGAGGCAGGTGCGGCCTTCGCCGTTCAGGACCGCGCAGAGGGCCTGCTCGGAGCGCGGCTGCGGGCTCCGTGCCGACGGGCGCTGGGACCTCGTCCTGGCGGAGCGCGCCGTCGACGGCACGGGCCCGTCGCGCAAGACCGGCTCGGTCCCCAGCAGGGACGCAGGACGCAGGAGCGGGTCGGCGCGGCCGGCCCAGGCAGAGCCGAGACTGCGCGGGGCGAGGAAGGCCAGCGCCGTCCCCGGCAGGGACCGGCCGCTCTGCAGGGCCCACTCCTCCAGGGGGCGGCCCGTGATGCGGATCACGTAGTCGCGCGTCTCGGCGGGCATGCCCGAACGGCCGTCGAGCCATCCGCGCACGCGCTGAGGGCCGGCATTGTACGCGGCGGCCGCCAAACCGAGATTGCCGAAGCGCGCGCGGTGCTCGCGCAGGAGTTCGGCGGATTTCGGAATCGCCTCCACGGGATCGAACGGGTTTCGCAGGCCGCGCTCGGCGGCGGTCCCGGGCATGAACTGGGCGATTCCCTGTGCGCCGACCGGACTGACCGCATAGGGATTGAGGCCGCTCTCCTGACGCAGAAGGCGCAGGAAGAAGTCGGGCGGCAGGTCGTTGGCCGCGGCCGCGGTCGCGATCAGCCGGTCCAGGTCGCCATCACCCCGCGAGAACAGCAGCGACGCGGCATCGATCGGCTGGAACGCGCCCCGATCCAGGACCAGAAGGTCGGCCATGGCCGGACTGATCGCCGGACTGATCGCCGGCCACCGGACCAGGCTGGCCACCGGCCCAATCGGCGGCGGCGCACTTTGCGCGAAGGGTGTGAGGTCGGCCGCATCCGGCGCCATCGGGGCACGCGCGGTGCTCGATGCCCGGGGCGCGATGATCGGGGTCAGGGCGGCGGCCAGAACGAGACAGAGGGCGAGCGGCCCCCGCACGCCCCTGCGGCGGTGGCCGAACCGGAGCGGGCGTGCGACGGGCTCCAGCATGGCGGTTCAGGACTTGACCACCACCGGCCCCACCGGCGCCACCGGCGCCTCTGCGGCCGGAACCTCGAGCGGCGTCGGCTTGTCGCGGGCGAGGTACGCGTCGACCAAGCGCGTCCCGAGCACCGGGTCCCGGAAGCGCCAGAGCTTCTTGCGCGTGCCTTCCATGATCGTCGCGTAGACGGCGAGGTCGATCGCCTCGCGGACGGCCATCTGGGTCGGCTCGTTGCGGGTCACGCCCGCCTCGACCTGCAGCAGCTTGGCCACCGCCACGTAGCGGTACGCGTTGGCGTTGAGGGCGACCGAGTAGATCGTCTTCGTCACCGTGACGCTGTTGAGCACCTCGCCGCTCTGCACGGAGACGATGCGCATCGCCACCGTCACCTCGTCGCGCCGGTATTTGGTGTCGCCGCCGATGCCCAGAAGGTTGGCGCCGGCGCCGCCCGTGACGGTGTTGGCATCGTAGCCGATGATGCCGCCCTCCACGATCAGGCCGGCGAACCGGATCGGCGGCAGCGGCTTGGCCTCCACGCCCTCGAATTCCTGGCGCGTGGCCCGGATGAGCTGCCGCTCCTGCAGCAGATTGGCGAGACCGGTGCGCTCCACCACCGAGAACCACTGGCCGCGGCCGGCGCGCCGCAGGGCGTCGACCACGAAGGCGCCCCCGCCCTGCGTGACCGCGCGGGAATATTCCGCGATGTTGTCGTTCGGCTTGTTCTGACCGGTGAGGTCCGGGAAGCTGTAGATCGCGATGTCGACCCGGCGAGTCGGCGGCGGCAGCGTCTCCAGATTGAGGTCGGTGGGCGACGGCGGCGTCACCACCGGGGCCTGGGCGAGCAGCTCCCGCTCCCAGGGGGCGCAGGCGGCGAGGCCCGCACACAGGATGACGGCGCCGACCAGGCTGTTCAGAAGGCTACGCACGGGCAACGCCGTCTCCGTTCCGGTCCGCATGCCGGTCCGCCGCGTCCGCTCGCGCGGCACAGGTCGGCGAAGCCGGCCGCCAAGGATGATCGGTTTGCATCGTCCTGCGCCCGGCTTCAGGGCGCGCCCGAGAGCGGCGTCGTGGCGATCGCGCTGCCGCCGGCCGCCGCCGTCGCCGGGACGACGATGGTGGTGGTCGACTGGCCGTCGAAGATCTGGAGCTGGATGTTGGTCCCCAGACGCTGGAACGTGACCTGGGATCCGCCGAAGCTGTAGCTGCCACTCTGCTGGGCGTTCTCGCCGAAGAGGGCCTGGGTGATCTGGTTCGCCAGCGAGCTGTAGATCTGCGTCTGCAACTGCTGGGCGAAAATCTGACCGGGGGTCTTGGTGTTGGCGTTGCTCTGGGCCGCCGAGAACAGCTGCTGGTCGCGCTGGGCGGACCGTTGCGCGTCGTTCTGGGCGGCGGCCTCGGCCTGCAGCCAGGCGCCGTTCAGGGGGCTTCCCCCGAAGGACGGGTTGATCGGCTGGTAGACGAGGCTGCTGGCCTGCGCCTCTGCGCCCGCAAGGAGAGCCGCACCGCAGACGAGCGGCCCGAGGAGACGGGACAAGCGCATGGGGTTACCTCCGGGTGACCGAGACGTTGGCGCCGTTGCCGACTTGCGTGATGCTGATCGGCAGGGCGTTGTTGCCCTGCTGCTGCGCCGAGATGGCGTTGTTGTCGCCGCGGACCGTGATCGTCGCGGCCGCGCCGCTGCCGTCCTGCCGGGTACCGACGGTGTTGGAATCGCCGAAGACTGAGACTGTCGACTGATTGTAGGAGCCTGTCTGCTGCTGCGTCACCGTATTGCGCGCGCCGATGATGCTCTGGACCGCGACATTCCCGTAGCCCGACATGTCGATCGTGGAGATGTTGCCTGTTCCGACCTGAAGGGCCCGGGCTTGATTGGCTGCCGGCTGGGGCGGGAGGCTCGGGCTGAGCAGCAGGATGCCGGACTGGTTGCCCAGGATGTAGTCGCTCTCCTGGATCGCCCGCCCCGGAGCACCGGCCGCGGGGCGTTGGGCTAGGGCTTGGATCTGTTCGATCGCGACGCGATCCTGGGCCGCCGCCGAGCCGGCCATGAGCGGGAGGACGAAGAGCAGCACTTGACCTGCGGTCCGGCTGCGGCGCGTGCGGCGCATCATCTGTCCCCCCTGCTTGTTTGGCCCACCTTAAATCAGTGCTATTCGATAACGTACAGCAAAATATCTTATCCACATGGCTTCTAAGCCGGCGTGTGGTGACTATGGCACAATGAATTCTGATAAGAATCGAACCGCTGCCGCCGTTGGCAGCCCATGTCAATGAATCGACGGATAATTTCCCGATAACGAAAAAGTGGTATGTCAACCGACTGACATCGGCGATTATCGATCGGCCGATCAAAGATCGTATATGCTGATATGACCGCAGTTGATCTTGCGCCCGTCGATCAGCACGGACGCGTCGATCCGGAGCTGGCCGTTCGGCAGGACGCTGACGGTCAGATTGCCGACATCCCGGGTTTCGCCGGGGGCGAGGTCGAAGCCACCGCCCTGCTGCATCGTCGCGGTGCCTGCCGGATCCGATTTCCGCACGACCAGGCTGTACCGCCCTGCGGTGCCGCGGGGCGCCTCGACGCGAAGAGCCAGACGCGTCGTTTCGGCCGAGCGGCTCTCGACCACGCGACAGAGGACGGGCGGATCGACGGTGAGGCTGGGCATGATCGAGACTGCGCCTGCGATTGAAGACGCTGGGATGGCGAGAGAAGGGACGCTCCCGCAGGAGCGCCCCTTCCAGGACACGTCAGACTGGGGATGGGCCTCAGCCCGATCCATTAGTGCTGGCGGATCGTCACGCTGTTGAAGCCGCCGATCTGCGCGAAAGCAGCATTGGCCGAGTTCGCCGACTGCGTGATGGATCCATAATTGCCGAAGCCGTTCTGATAGCCGAAGGCGCCGACAGACGATCCGGTCTGCGTGATCGACGCCTCGTTGCCTCGGCCGATCTGGAGCAGGGCGGCGTAGTTGGTGTTGCCGTTCTGGCTGATGTTGCCTACGTTATAGTCGCCGGACTGGACGATCGCTGCATAGGCGTTGTCAGCTCTGTAGTCTTGCGTGATGCGGGCCCTGTTGTTGTCGCCGTTGAACTGGAAAATGCCCGCGTAGGTGTTCTTCGATCCGGCCTCGGCGGTGATCCACGCCTTGTTCTTGTCGCCGTTCTGCTGGAACTGCGCCACGCCGTTGGTCCCGAGCTGATTCGAGTCGACGTAGTTGGCGATGCCTTGCTGGAACGAGCCGTTGGCGACGCCGATCGTCGGATTGCCGTAGCGATTGCCGGCGATCGTGCTCACGGTGTTGTTCGAGCCGCCCTGCGTGACCTTCAGTTCGTTGAACGCACCGTTCTGCAGAATGGTCTGGGCGCCGTTCGAGACGCCGTTCAGGTTGCTCTCCGACAGATTCGGGACTGACAGGTCGACATTGGTCGAGAGCTTGCCGGCCTTATTGTTCGTTCCGGTCTGATCGACAGTCGCGGAGTTCGATAGACCGCGCTGGATGACGAAGGCTTCGTTCGCGGTAGTTCCAGCGCCCATGACGGGGGTCTGGGACTGCGCCGAGGCGCCTGTCGCAAAGGCCGTCAGACCGGCGACCGCCACGGACGCCAGAACAACTGACTTGAACATAGATACACTCCCATTTTTATTTATGTGTCCTCTCGAACACAATCTATGCCATCGCAGTCGCTCTATCGTTACAGCGATTTAACGGCTTGTTAAGCGTATCCATAAGCCGATGATGGGTGTCAAGCGTGAGTTAGGCAAAAATCTACAATCTTTACAATTTTCTGGATTCATTTTTCAGATAAAAATGCCGTGAATTCAGTATGGATGGCGCGTCGAAAGACGAACATTCTCAACTGTTTAAAGTGACCCTGCCGCGATCGCTGACTTAGAATCCATTCCACGGGATAGGCAGTCTTCGTTAGTGCCATCACAGGTCGGTATAGGCGTGTTAAATTGGTCACATCAGTTATGGCTGAAAGTGGTATGTTGCTGGCCAAGCAAGAATGCTCCGAAAGGTGATGTGGGACGGGTCTCACAGGGCCATGCCGCCGTCGCCGCTTAGGATCCGTCGACTGTGCTTGAGCCGAAAGGTTTTCGCGGACGACGAAGAGATCGAATTCACCGCAAGACGAAAAATCGTCTGCGATACGCGTTGGGTGGGAGGCTACGATGAGGCAGCGCGGCCGATCGCTGATGCAGGTCCTGCTCGCCACCGCGACCCTGGGGTCCGTCGGCGCCAACTCGGCCGAGGCTCCGCCCGCGGCCCCGGCCCCGCCGGCAGCCTCACCACAGACACCGCCCGCGCAGCAGCCAGCCTCCGCCAGGGCCGCGTCGACGCAACCGGCGCCCGCCCCCGCGGGCTGCGACGCCACCTGCGTGCGCGCCAACAACGAGATCGCGTCCCAGATCTGCGCGCCGCGGATCGAGGCGCAGGCGCCGACGGATTTCGAGTGGGTCTCGCGGCCCTTCGCCAAGATCTTCCAGCAGGCGGAGGCGCCCGAGGGCGCCGCCACGGTGGTGCGCTATCGGGGGGATTCGATCCGCTTCCTCAGCCCCGCGAAGGAATGGGTGCGGGTGACCTACGAGTGCGGGTTCGATGCGGCCAACCGTTCGGTCGCGTATGTGCGGGTGCGGCTCGGCCGGCTCGACCAGGCGGACGCGCCCGCACAACCGCCGCAGCAGGTCCGGGCCAATGCTCCGTCCCCGCAGCCGATGGCGCCCCAGGCGCAGCAGCAGGCTGGCCGCGTCGGGGCGCCGGTCCCACGCAGGCTGCTTCCGTCGGAGCCGAGCGAGGTCGAGATCCGGCAGGTCAACCCGCGGATCCGGCAGGCGCAGCCATGATCCCGACCCGGTCCCGGCAAGCCAGGTCCCGGCAAGCCCGGTCCCGGCAAGCCCGGGCCGTCCTGGCCCTGCTGGCCGGCCTCGGTGCGGCCCCCGCCGCCGCGCAGCCGAGCCCGCTCTCGGTGAACGATTGCACCTTGCTGCCGGACCCGGGCGCCCTGCGGCGCTGCCTCGATCAGGCGGAGGGACGCGTGGTGGCGCCCCTGCCGCCGGTCGCGGGGCCGGCCACGTCCGAGCGCCCCGAACAGGTGGTGCAGGCCGCGCGCGGCGCACCGGTCGCCAAGCCCGGCGCCAAGCCCGGCGCCCTGCCGCCGACGGACTTCCTCGGCAACAGGCGGGAGCCCGCACCGCGGGCCCATCCGTCGGGACGGACGGTCATCGATCTCCAGTGACGCCTGCACGGCGTCGATCCGGCGACGATCCGGCCGTCACGGCCGCCGGAACGCGGCCTCGAGCGCGTCCGAGACGCTCGACAGGGTCGCGGCGCGGGCGGCGGCGTCGGAGCCGATATGCGGGTCGTGCTGCACGCACGGGGCGGTATAGGCGAACGGCGTGGCGTTCGGGCCCTCCACGAGGGCGCCGCCCTCCGCCTCGCGGATCGCGCAGGCCCGGACCGTCTGCGCGCCCTTGGCGACCACGGGGTGGGCCGGCCCGTTCGGGTTGTCGAAGACGTGCTGCGCGCCGGGATAGACGGTCAGGCCGACATCGGCGCCGGCCGCCTTCAGTCGCTCGGCGTAGGCGGCGCAGGTCGCGGCCGGATTGTAATCGTCGCCGCTGCCCCCGAACATCCGGATCGGCCGGTCCACCAGGGCGGTGTCGTCCCGGAATCGGATCGCGCAGTCGGGATAGACCGGCAGGTAGAGGGCGGGGGTGACGCCGGAGCGGTTCCAGGCCGCGTCGAAGCGCTTGAGGCTGGCATACAGCGCAGCCTGGCCGCCGCGCGAGAAGCCCATCACGGCGATGCGCGACGGATCGACCCGCGGATGCTGGGCCAGCACGCCCAGCGCCCGGTAGATGTCGAGGATCAGGTTCGTGCGCGCGAGGAGACTCTGATCGGTGTTGACGCTGGTCAGGCCCCGGCCGGTGAAGCCGTCGATGGCGAAGGTCGAGATCCCCCGCGCCGCCAGCGCCCGCTGCCAGAACTCGATGTTGCCGCCGAGGCCCCCGGAGCCGTGCATCAGGATCACGGTCGGCAACCGCTCCGACCCCGGCTTGGCGATGCGCAGGAGCCCGGCGACCGTGACGGGCTTCGCACCCTCGGACGTGCCGGCTAGGAACTGCCGGTCGGTCAGCGTCAGGCTCTCGAAGGGATGCATCTCCACGCGGGCGGCATAGCTGCCGAGATCGGCGACGCCGTCCTGCGCCGGCTCGGCGGAGGCCGCACGCGGGCTGCAGGCCAGGAGGCCGGCCGTCAGGAACAGGATTGATCGCCGCATCGAAACGCTCCACAGCCGCGCGATACCGTATCAGCGGCGCGGCGGCCCTGTCGCGGCGCGCCAGGACGGAACCGGTTTCCCTTCGGCGCCCGGTGTCACGCCCTGGGGCTCCGGCGGTGGGCACCTGGATGCCGACGGAAACGGGACGCTTCGGATCCGCCGCAGGCCCCTGTCACCGGGCCGTGTCCTTCAACTTCTGTTCCACGGACTGCCTTGCATCGCCCGGAAGCCGCCGCCTACAAGTTTGCCGACTTAAGGCTCGGCCGCGATCGAGCGAGGACATGACGGCGCCGGCCCGAGGCACGGCTCCGCAGGGAGGATACCGCGTGACATTCGCCCGATACGGCGCAGCCCTGGCGCTGCTCTGCGGCTTCGGTTTCCTGTCGCCCGTCAGGGCCGACGCGTGTCCCAACCGCGGCCAGCTCGACGATGCCTATTGCGACGCCGACAAGGATCTCGTCGCCGACGTCCCGGCCAAGACCCGCGACCCGAGCGTCATCGTCTTCGCCTACACGCCGGTGGAGGATCCCGCGGTCTACGAGAACTCGTTCAAGCCGTTCACGACCTACCTCAGCCAGTGCACGGGCAAGCGGGTCGTCTACTATCCGGTCCAGTCGAACTCCGCCGAGATCGAGGCGATGCGCTCCGGCCGGCTCACGGTGGCGGGCTTCTCGACCGGGCCCCTCGGCTTCGCCGTCAACATGGCCGGCGCGGTCCCGTTCGCCGCCAAGGGCACCGAGAAGGGGTCTGAGGGCTACAACCTGATCGTCGTGGTGAAGGCGAGCAGCCCGTACAAGACGCTGGCCGACCTGAAGGGCAAGCGGGTGGCCCACACGGCGCCGTCGTCGAATTCCGGCAACCTCGCCCCCAAGGCCCTCTTCCCCGAGCAGGGGCTGAAGCCCGGCGAGGATTACAAGCTCATCTATTCGGGCGGGCACGACAAGTCGGCTTTGGGCGTCGGCACCGGCGACTACGACGCCGCCCCGGTGGCCTCGGACGTGTTCTACCGGATGGTCGCCCGCGGCACGATCAAGGGCGACGATTACCGGGTGATCTACACGAGCGAGAAGTTCCCGACCTCGGGCTTCGCCTATGCCCACGATCTCAAGCCGGACCTCGCCGAGAAGCTGAAGCAGTGCTTCTACGATTTCCGCTTCCCACCCGACATGGTGAAGGATTTCGAGGGCGACGACCGGTTCGCGCCGATCACCTACCTCAAGGACTGGGCGATCGTCCGCAAGGTCGCGGAGGAATCGGGCACGCCGTACAACAAGGTCGCCTACGAGCGCGAGGCCGCCCGCGAGGCCGAGGCCGCCCGCAAGAAGGCCGCGGACGCGCCCAAGCCGTGATGCAGGCTGTGACGGCGGGAAGCGCGATGCGCGCGGTCAAGGACGGACCCGACGGCGATCCCCGGGCGGAGGATCCCCGCGCCCTGGTGATCCGCGGGCTGACCAAGGAATACCGGCCCGGCCAGCCGGTCCTGAAGGGCATCGACCTCGTGGTGCCCGGCACCGGGCTCACGGCGATCATCGGGCCGTCCGGCACCGGCAAGAGCACCCTGATCCGCTGCATCAACCGGCTGGTCCAGCCGACCGCGGGGGAGATCCTGTTCCGCGGCGAGGACCTCGCCCGGCTCTCCGGCCCCGCCCTGCGCCGGGCGCGCCGCCGGATCGGGATGGTGTTCCAGGAGTACAACCTGGTCGAGCGCCTCTCGGTGATGGAGAACCTGCTCTGCGGCCGCCTCGGCTACGTGCCGGCTTGGCGCGCGTGGCTGCGCCGCTTCCCCGAGGCGGACATCGCCCGCGCCTTCGACCTCCTCGACGCGGTCGGCCTGTCGGGCTTCGCCACGCGCCGGGCCGACGCCCTGTCGGGCGGCCAGCGCCAGCGCGTCGGCATCGCCCGGGCGATCATGCAGGAGCCCGAGATCGTGCTCGCCGACGAGCCGACCTCGTCCCTCGATCCGAAGAGCTCCGTGGAGATCATGGAGATCCTGTCCCGGCTCGCGGCCGAGCGCGGCGTGCCGGTGGTGGTCAACATCCACAACGTGGCGCTCGCCCAGCGCTTCGCGGCGCGGATCGTCGGCATGTCGGGCGGGCACGTGGTCTATGACGGGCCGCCCGACCGGCTGAGCGAGGCCGACCTGCGCGGCATCTACGGCGGCGAGAACTGGCTCGAATGATTCCGACCGCCCGACCGGCCTCCTCCGACGCCGCCGGCCGCGTCGCGTTCCGGCCCAACTGGACCGCCCGCGCCGGCTGGGCGCTCCTCGCCCTCTACGCGGTCTACGCGGCGACCCAGCTCGGCTTCTCCCCCGAGCGCTTCGCCGGCGGCCTCGCCCACGGGCAGCAGTTCCTGGCCCGGATGTTCCCGCCGAACTTCTCCCGCTGGGAGCTGATCCAGTCGGGCATCCTCGAGAGCCTGCAGATCGCCGTGATCGCGACGGTGATCGGCATCGCGGTCGCCCTGCCGATCGGCTTCCTGGCGGCCCGCAACCTGATGCCGCCCTGGGTGACGTGGCCGACCCGCATCCTGATCGCGCTCTGCCGGTCGTTCCACCCGATCATCGTGGCGATCCTGTTCGTGAAGGCGATCGGCTTCGGGGCGCTCGCCGGCGTCATGGCGCTGATCGTCGCCTCGGTGGGCTTCATCGCCAAGCTGTTCGCCGAGGCGATCGAGGAGATCTCCCTGAAGCAGGTCGAGGCGGTGCGGGCGACCGGTGCCGGCTTCCTGTCGACCCTGATCATGGGCGTGCAGCCGCAGGTTCTGCCGCGCTTCATCGGCTTCGCCACCTACCAGCTCGATTCCAACCTGCGGAACTCCACCATGGTGGGCATCGTCGGCGGCGGCGGCATCGGCGCGACGCTGTTCACCGCCTACCAGCGCTTCGACTTCGACGTCGTGCTGGCGATCCTGATCGTCATCGTCGCCCTGATCATGGTGGCCGAGATCGTCTCCGGCTGGGCCCGCAAGGTGTTCCAGTGAGCGTCGCCCTCGCCCCCGCTTCCGCCGGCCCGCGCCACTGGCAGCGCTTCCCCCTGTGGAAGCGGCTGGCGCGGCTCGCCTTCACGCTCTGCGCGGTGGCGGCCTTCGTGGCGAGCCTGCGCACCATCGAGGTGATCCCGGAATTCCTCTACGACGCCCCCGAGCAGCTGGCCGACCTGTTCGGCCGGATGTGGCCGATGGATGCCGGCTATGTCGGGCCGACCCTGCGGGCGCTGGTGGAGACGCTCCACATCGCGACGCTCGGCACCCTGATCGCCATCGCGATCGCGGTGCCGATCGGGCTGATGGCGGCCCGCAACGTCACGCCCAACCGCGCGCTGAACCTGTTCGCCAAGTTCGTGTTCGTGACCTCGCGGTCGGTGAACTCCCTGGTCTGGGCGCTGCTGTTCGTGGCGGTGTTCGGCCCGGGGCCCCTGGCCGGGACCCTGGCGATCGCGCTCCGCTCCGTCGGCTTCACCGGCAAGCTGTTCGCCGAGGCGCTGGAGGAGGCCAATCGCGGCTCGATCGAGGCCCTGCAGGCCGCGGGCGCCGGCCGGCTCTCGACGCTGCTGCTCGGCTACTGGCCGCAGGTGAAGCCGGCCTTCTGGTCGATCGCGCTGTTCCGGTGGGACATCAACATCCGCGAATCCGCCGTGCTCGGGCTGGTCGGCGCGGGCGGCATCGGCGTCGCGCTCGATACCGCCCTGAACCTGCTCTACTGGGATCAGGTCGCCGTGGTGCTCGCCGCGATCTTCGGCGTCGTCATCCTGGCCGAGATCGTCGTGACGGCGCTCCGCGCCCGGACGCTCTGAGGGGGCCTCACCGCCCCAGCGACATGCCGAGCGGCGGCGCGACCTCCGGCGGCAGCGGCGAGACGTAGCCGGACGCGCCGACCCGGCGGGCGAGGTCCGCCTTCGCGGCGTCGCGCAGGGCCGCGTCGGTCACCGCCCGGGCGCCGGTGGCGGCCATCGCCTTGGCGACCTGCACCATCGCCTTGTGGGCCGCGGGCGTCTTTCCCTGCGCCACCACCTGCCAGGTATGGAACGGCGTGCCGATCGCCACCGTGGGTGCGTGGGCCTGGACGGTCGGCACCACCCAGCTCACGTCGCCGACATCGGTGGAGCCGACCGCCGGGTTGCGCGGCGCGTCGAGGGGCACGAGGAAATCGGCCAGCGGTGCCTCGTTGCGCGGCATGCCGATGGCGCGGAACACGGCGTCGATGTCGCCGTCGGTCAGCGTCGACCGGATCTTGCCCGCGAAGTCCCGGTCGGCCTCGTCGAAATGCGGCGGCCCGAGCTCCTCCATCACGCCGTGCAGCGCCCGCTCCAGGGGATCGTTGCCCAGCAGGTTCGACACCGCGCTGACGATCCGCACCTCGAGGGCGGTCTCGGTCATCAGGGCGGCGCCTTCCGCGATCTTCTTCACCCGCTCGACCAGCGCCAGCATGCCCGGCAGGTCGCGGGCCCGGATCGAGTAGCGCACCGTGGCGCCGGCCTGGACGACGTTGGGGGCGATGCCGCCGGCGTCGAGATAGGCGTAGTGGACCCGCGCGTCGGACGGCATGTGCTCCCGCATGTAGTTCACGCCGACGCTCATCAGCTCGACGGCGTCCAGCGCCGAGCGCCCGAGATGGGGTGCGGCCGCCGCGTGAGCGGTGCGCCCGGTGAAGACGAAATCCGCCCGGGTGTTGGCGAGCGCCACCGGCGGCGCCACCTCCCAGAAGCTGCCCGGATGCCAGGAGATCGCGATGTCGGCATCCGCGAAGGCGCCGGCGCGGACCATGAACGCCTTGGCGGCGCCGCCCTCCTCGGCGGGACAGCCGTAGTAGCGCACGCGGCCGGGGGTGCCGGTCTCGGCGAGCCAGTCTTTCACGGCGGTAGCGGCCAGCAGGGCCGCCGAGCCGAGGAGGTTGTGGCCGCAGCCGTGGCCGTGGCCGCCCGCCTCCACCGGCCGGTGCTCGGCGACGCCCGCCTCCTGCGACAGGCCCGGCAGGGCATCGTACTCGCCGAGGAAGGCGATGACAGGCCCGCCTTCACCGGCCTCGCCCATCACCGCGGTGGGGATGCCGGCGACCTGCTCGGTTACGCGGAAGCCCTGGTGGCGCAGCTCGGCGACGTGCTCGGCGCAGGAGCGCGCTTCCGTGTAGCAGACCTCCGGCATGCCCCAGACCCGGTCGGACAGGGCGATCAGCCGCTCCGTCTGCGCGTCGACGTGGCGCCACACGGTGTTGCGGTTGTCCATCGTGTCGTCTCCCGGAAGGTCGCGCGTCGCGTTCGCCCCATCATAGCGGGCTCCGCGCCGTCATCACGAGCGCAGCGAAGCGACCCAGGGCTGCGCACGGTCAGGGGCCGTGGCGCTGCTGGATTGCTTCGCTGCGCTCGCACAGACGGCGGCGTCGCGCTGCACGGCTCGGTGCGGCAGGAGAGGGACTGGCATGCAGGGCCGGGGCCATGCTGTGCACGAAGCGAACCTTCCTCAACACGTTTCAGTTGAACCGTCACTGGCCCGCCCCTTGCCAAGGCCGCCACCGGAATGTTGCTGTGCCGCGCGGCGGTCAACGGGAATGCGTACATGGACGAGCGGGATCTGCGCGGCCTCATCGGGCAGGTGAAGGGCGGCCGCTTGTCGCGGCGCGCCTTCGTGCAGCGGATGGTGGCTTTCGGCCTCACCGCGCCCATGGCCGGGCTGATGCTGGCCGGGAACGGGGTCGCGATGGCGGCCGATATCCGGGCCGGCTACAAGCCGACCAAGGCCGGCGGCGGCGGCGCCCTGAAGCTGCTCTGGTGGCAGGCGCCGACGCTGATCAACCCGCATTTCGCCATCGGCACCAAGGACCAGGACGCCTCGCGGATCTTCTACGAGCCGCTCGCCGCCTGGGACGCGGACGGCAACCTCGTGCCGGTGCTGGCCGCCTCGATCCCGTCCAAGGAGAACGGGGCGCTCGCCGCCGACGGCCGCTCGGTGGTGTGGACGCTCAAGCCCGGCGTGACGTGGCACGACGGCAAGCCGCTCACCGCCGACGACCTCGTCTTCACCTGGGACTACGCCCGCGACCCCGCCACCGCGGCGGTGACGGCCGGCTCCTACAAGGATTGCAAGGTCGAGAAGGTCGACGACCTCAGCGTCCGGGTGCTGTTCGACAAGCCGACGCCCTACTGGTGCGACGCCTTCGTGGGCATCGTCGGGATGGTGCTGCCGAAGCACCTGTTCGGACCCTACAGCGGCGCCAAGTCCCGGGACGCGCCCCAGAACCTCGCCCCCGTGGGCACCGGCCCGTACCGGTTCGTGGAGTTCCGGCCCGGCGACATCGTCCGCGGCGAGCGCAATCCCGACTACCACCTGCCGAACCGGCCGTACTTCGACACGATCGAGATGAAGGGCGGCGGCGACGCGGTCTCGGCCGCCCGCGCCGTGCTCCAGACCGGCGAGTACGACTACGCCTGGAACATGCTGATCGAGGACGAGGTGCTCAAGCGCCTGGAGACCGGCGGCAAGGGTCGGGTCGACGTGGTCTACGGCGGCAAGCTCGAGTTCCTGCTCCTCAACGCCACCGACCCGAACGTCGAGGTCGACGGCGAGCGCGCCTCGATCACCACCAAGCACCCCGCCTTCTCCGACCCGAAGGTGTGCCAGGCGATGAACCTCTTGGTCGACCGCAAGTCGATCCAGACCTACATCTACGGCCGCACCGGCAAGCCCACCGCCAACACGGTCAACGGCCCCGACCGCTTCGTCTCGACGAACACGAGCTTCGCCTTCGACCCGGCCAAGGCCAACGCGCTCCTCGACGAGGCCGGCTGGAAGAAGGGCTCCGACGGGATCCGCGCCAAGGACGGCAAGAAGCTCAAGCTGGTCTTCCAGACCTCGATCAACGCCCCGCGCCAGAAGACCCAGGCGATCATCAAGCAGGCGGCCGCCAAGGCCGGCATCGAGATCGAGCTGAAATCGGTCACCGGCTCGGTGTTCTTCTCCTCCGACCCGGCGAACCCCGACACCTGCACGCATTTCTACGCCGACATGGAGATGTACGCCTACAGCATGACGCAGGCCGATCCGGCGATCTGGCTGCTCATGTACGCCTCCTGGGAGGTGGCCCAGAAGGCCAACAAGTGGCAGGGCCGCAACGTCGTGCGCTGGCGCAACGACGCCTACGACAAGGCCTACAACGCCGCCCAGAGCGAGCTCGACCCGGTCAAGCGCGCGGCTCTGCTGATCACCTGCAACGACCTCGCGGTCTCCGAGAACGTGCTGCCGCTGATCCACCGCGCCGAGGTCTCGGCGGTGGGCGCGACGCTCACGGCGCCCCGCAGCGGCTGGGACAACGACCTGTCGTTCCTGCCCGACTGGTACCGGGAGGCCTGAGCGGGAGCGCGGGCCATGGGCGCCTACATCCTGCGACGGCTCCTGATCGCGATCCCGAGCCTGCTCGGCATCAGCCTGATCCTGTTCACGGTCCTGGCGCTCGCGCCGGGCGATCCGTTCGGCGAACTCGCCAGCAACCCGAACGTGCCCCCGGAGGTGCGGGCGGCGCTCCGCGTCAAGTTCGGCCTCGATGACCCGATCCTCACCCGCTACCTGCACTGGCTCACCGCCATGCTGCAGGGCGACTGGGGCTTCTCGTTCGCGAGCCGGGTGAACGTCGACACGCTGATCCTGCAGCGGCTGCCGACGACCCTGTTCATCGTCGGCTCCTCCCAGGTGCTGGCGCTGCTGATCGCCGTGCCGGTGGGCCTCTACGCCGCGCGCCGGCCCTACTCGCTCGCCGACCAGGTCGCCAACACCCTGGCCTTCGTGGGCTTCTCGCTGCCGACCTTCTTCACCGGGCTGCTGTTCATCCTGCTGTTCTCGATCAAGCTCGGCTGGCTGCCCTTCGTCTACCAGGCCGACCTGCCGGGCTCCGGCCTGCCCTGGGTCTGGGCGAATGTCCGGCAGGCGATCATGCCGGTGGCGGTGCTGGGCTTCTTCCAGGCCGCCTCCTACACCCGCTACGTGCGCGCCTCGGCGCTGGACGTCGCCCGCCTCGACTACGTCACCACGGCCCGCGCCAAGGGCCTGTCGGAGGGCACGGTGACCCGCCGGCACATCGCCCGCAACGCCCTGATCCCGGTGGTGACGCTCGTCGCCCTCCAGATCCCGGCGGTGTTCGGCGGCGCCATCGTCACCGAGCAGATCTTCCGGATCCCCGGCATCGGCTCGCTGCTGATCGACGCGATGCTGGCCAACGACACGCCGGTGGTGATGGCGGTGACCTTCGTGTTCGCCGGCCTCGTCATCCTGTTCAACCTCGTCGCGGACCTGCTCTATGGCTGGCTCGACCCTCGCATCGCCCTCCGATGAGGCGGTGCCCGTCGCCCGCGCGCCGGCCTCGCCGGGGCGGGAGACGTGGCGGCGCTTCCGGCGGCACCGGCTGGCGCTCGCCAGCGTCGGCGTGCTGGCGCTCCTCGTCGCCGGCGTGGTGTTCGGCGGCCTGCTCTGGCCGGTCGCCATCGACGACATCGACTTCGCGGCCCAGCTCCAGGGCCCGTCCTGGGACCACCCGTTCGGCACCGACGATCTCGGCCAGGATCTCCTCGCCCGGATGATCTACGGCGGCCGGATCTCGCTCGCCGTGGGCTTCGCCGCCATGGCGGTGGCGAGCCTGATCGGCGTGCTGGTGGGCGCGCTCGCCGGCATGTCGCGCCGCCTCCTCGACCCGGTGCTGATGTGGCTGACCGACCTGTTCCTGTCGCTGCCGCAGCTGCCGCTGCTGCTCCTGGTGATCTACCTGTTCCGCGACAGCCTGAAGGCCGTGTTCGGCAGCCAGGGCGGCGTGTTCCTGATGATCGTCGCGGTGATCGGGGGCCTGCGCTGGATGCCGGTCGCCCGGCTGGTGCGGGCGCAGTTCCTGAGCTTGCGCGAGAAGGAGTTCGTGGAGGCGGCCCGCTCACAGGGGGCGACCACCGGGCACCTCGTGCGCCGCCACATCCTGCCGAACGCCCTGGGGCCGGTGATCGTGGCGGCCTCCATCGAGGTCTCGTCGGCGATCATCGCGGAATCGACGCTCTCCTTCCTGGGGCTCGGCTTCCCGCCCGACATCCCGACCTGGGGGCGGCTGCTGTTCGACGCCAAGGACCATCTCGACGTCGCCCCGCACTGGGCGCTGTTCCCGGGGGGCGCGATCTTCCTGACGGTGCTGTCGATCAACTTCATCGGCGACGGTTTGCGCGACGCCCTCGACCCGCGCCGGGTGCTCTAGGGCATGCCGCGGGGCTTCGAGGGCTGCCGGCTTGCCGTGACCGCGCCTGCCCCCGCAGAGGGGCGGACAGACCGAAAGGCCCTTTCCGGCACTGGGGCTTCAGGATCGGGCGCGGGTCCCCTCTCCCGGGCGGGAGAGGGACAGGGTGAGGGATCAGGTCTTTCAGGATGGGGCGCGCCCTGTCGGAGCGTCGACGGTGTGCTCGGTCCTGAACCTTCTCATCCCTCACCCCAACCCTCTCCCGCACGGGAGAGGGGGCCCGTCGCGCTCCGTCATCAGCGTCGGTGCGCATCGGAGAGGCGGGAACATCGTCGCGTCGGAGGGCGCGGGGACGGTGTGGAGTCGCCCCGTCGAACCCCGCTGGATCAGGAGTGAAGCCCGTGACGGATCCGATCCTCTCGGTCTCCGACCTCACCGTGTCCTTCCGCTCGGAGGGCCGCTGGCGCGCGGTCGTGCACGGCGTCTCCTTCGATGTCGGGCCCCGCGAGACCGTGGCGCTCGTGGGCGAGTCCGGCTCCGGCAAGAGCGTCAGCGCCCTGTCGATCCTGCGCCTCCTGCCGCGGGATGCGAGCCGCATTGGCGGCAGCGTGCGCTTCGCGGGGCGCGAGCTGCTCACGGCCCCCGAGGCCGAGATGCGGCGGGTGCGCGGCGATTCCATCGCCATGATCTTCCAGGAGCCGATGACCTCCCTGAACCCGGTGCTCACCATCGGCTTCCAGATCGCCGAGGCGCTGATCCGGCACCGGGGCCTGTCGCGGTCCGCCGCCGAGGCGGAGGCGCTCCGGCTCCTCGACAAGGTCCGGATCCCGGCCGCCCGGTCGCGCCTGCACGAATACCCGCACCGCTTCTCCGGCGGCATGCGCCAGCGGGTGATGATCGCCATGGCGCTCGCCTGCCGGCCGAAGCTCCTCATCGCCGACGAGCCGACCACGGCGCTGGACGTCACGATCCAGGCCCAGATCCTCGACCTCATCAAGAGCCTGCAGGACGAGGAGGGCATGTCGGTCCTGTTCATCACCCACGACATGGGCGTGGTCGCCGAGATCGCCGACCGCACCGTGGTGATGTACCGGGGCCGCGCCGTGGAGGCCGGCCCGACCGCACGGATCTTCGACGCCCCCGCCGAGCCCTACACGCGGGCGCTGCTGGCCGCGGTCCCGCGGCTGGGGACCATGGCGGGCCGCGCCCGCCCGATGCGCTTCCCGGTGGTCGACCGGGCGACCGGCCTGGCGGCGCCGACGCCCGAGACCCCCGACACCGTCAGGGCCGCCGAGCGCCCGGTGCTGGAGGTGCGCGACCTGACCGCCCGGTTCGACATCCGCTCCGGCCTCCTCGGCCGCGTGACCGGCCGCGTCCACGCGGTGGAGCGGGTCTCGTTCAGCCTCGCGGCCGGGGAGACCCTGGCGCTGGTCGGCGAATCCGGCTGCGGCAAGTCCACCACCGGCCGCGCGATCCTGCGCCTCGTCGAGCCGCTGTCGGGCTCGGTCCTGCTCGACGGCGAGGACATCACCGGCCTCGACCCGAAGACCCTGCGCACCCGCCGCCAGCGCATGCAGATGATCTTCCAGGACCCGTTCGCGAGCCTCGACCCGCGCCTGAGCGTCGGTGCGGCGGTGGCCGAGCCGCTGCTGATCAACCGCCTCGCCGCGCCCCGCGCGGCAAGGCTTCGGGCCGAGGAGCTGCTCGCCCGGGTCGGACTCGCGCCCGAGACGGCCGGGCGCTTCCCGCACGAATTCTCCGGCGGCCAGCGCCAGCGCATCTGCATCGCCCGGGCCCTCGCCCTGACCCCCCGGCTGATCGTCGCCGACGAGGCGGTCTCGGCGCTCGACGTCTCGGTGAAGGCGCAGGTCGTGAACCTGATGCTCGATCTCCAGGCCGAGTTCGGCCTCGCCTACCTGTTCATCTCGCACGACATGGCGGTGGTGGAGCGGGTGAGCCACCGGGTGGCGGTGATGTATCTCGGCGAGATCGTGGAGATCGGACCGCGCGCCGCGATCTTCGGCGACCCGCAGCACCCCTACACGAAGAAGCTGCTCGCCGCCGTGCCGGTCCCGGATCCGGCCCGGCGGGGCGCGCGGCACGCCCTGCCGGACGACGAGATCCGCAGTCCGATCCGCGCGCCCGACTACATGGCGCCGGAGCGGCTCTACCGGGAGGTCGCGCCTGGCCACAGCGTCCAGGATTGGGGGGGCGACTGGGACGCGGGCCCGCGTCAGGGCGCGGCGGCCTGACGCCGCTCAGCTCCGGCGATCCGACGCAGCGCCTCGCCCGCCTCACCGCTGCGGCGATCGCGCGGCCGGACTGGGCGCGCAGCGTGGCGGCCCATGCCGGCCCGCTCTGGGCGCGGGCCCCGATGGCACCCGGTCGTCGCGGTCGACAGCGCTCCGGCCGATATCGCTCGGGTCGAGGGTCTCGACGGAGCCGAACCGGTCCAGCGCCGCATCGGCGGATCCGAAAATCGGAATCGCCCGGCCTCTACAGGAGATTTATGAAGTATTACGACGCCACCGCAGCGGGGTGGCGCCCGCAATCGATTGCCGCTAAGCTGTTTCTCTATCCAAGTAAGTCTTTCATTTGAAGATTTACAAACAACAGCTCTGGAGCGATCGGTCCATGTTGCGTGCCGAAGGAGAGGGGCAGCGCGGCTTTCCGGCTGGGACCCGCGCGGGGCCCGGCGCGACGCAGCCCGTTCCGCTGCCGGAGCCGGCGGCCGAGATCGGCTCCGCGCGTCTCCTGCAGGGGCGCCGGGAGATCGTCATCCGCCACGGCGGCCACGCCTATCGCCTGCGCGTGACCGCGAGCGACAAGCTGATCCTGACCAAATGAACGCCCCCGCCCCGATATCGCGCCGCACCCTCCTGGCCGCCGCCGCGGCCGGTGCGCTCGCCCCGCGCGCCGCCGCCGCGCAGGCGGCCACCCGCATCGCCGCACTGGGCGGTGCCGTCACCGAGATCCTCTACCGCCTCGGCGCCGGCGGCCGGATCGTCGCGATCGACACGACCAGCCTCTACCCGCCCGAGGCGCTGCGCGAGAAGCCGAATGTCGGCTACCTGCGGGCGCTCTCGGCCGAGGGCCTGCTGGCGCAGCAGCCCGACCTGATCATCGCCACCGAGGGGGCGGGCCCGCCCGCGGTCCTGGCGCAGCTGCGCGAGGCCGGGCTGCGTGTGGAGACCGTGACGGAGCCGCCGAGCCCCGAGGGCGTGCTGGACAAGATCGAGACGGTCGGGCGCCTCGCCGGGCTGGAGCGCGCGGCCGAGGCCCTCGAGGCCGAGGTCCGCGCCCGTTTCGCCGACCTCGCGGCCCGGCGCGCCCGGATCGCCCGGCCGGCCCGGGCCCTCGTCGTCCTCTCGGTCCAGGGCGGCCGGACCGTCGTCGGCGGTGCCGGCTCCTCGGCGGACGGCATCCTGACCCTGGCGGGCATCGCCAACGCGGCCACGGGCCTGGAGGGCTTCAAGCCGATGACCGACGAGGCCATCGTGGCCGCCGCTCCCGACGCGGTGGTGATGATGCAGAATGGCCCGGAGCCGCCGAAGCCCGAGGGTATCTTCGCCCCCGGCACGGCCCTCGCCCAGACCCCCGCGGGCGCCCAAGGCCGGCTGGTGGCCATGGACGGGCTCTACCTCCTCGGCTTCGGTCCGCGCACGCCGCAGGCCGCCATGGACCTGATGCGGGCGCTCTACCCGGACCTGCCGCGTGACTGAGCCGCGCGGCGGCGGGCGGCGCGCGTGAGCCGGCGGTCCACGGCGCCCTGGGTGCTGGGGATCCTGGCGGCCCTGGTGGTGGCCGCCGCCCTGCTCTCCGTGAGCCTCGGGGCGATCCGCATCCCGGTGGAGCGGGTCCTCGCGGTCCTGCTGGGGGACGGCAGCGATCCGGCGCGCGCCCGGGACGCCCTCGTGATCCTCTCCATCCGCCTGCCCCGCACTCTGCTGGGGCTGATGGTCGGGGCGGGGCTGGCGGTCTCCGGCGCGCTGATGCAGGGGCTGTTCCGCAATCCCCTGGCCGACCCGGCGCTGGTCGGGGTCTCGTCGGGGGCGGGGCTCGCCGCCGCGCTCATCATCGTCCTCGGCGACCGCATCCTCGCCCATCTCGGGCTGCCCGGGCCGCTGCCCTACGCGGTCCTGCCGGCCGGGGCCTTCCTCGGGGGCCTGGGCGCGACCCTCATCCTGTACGTCCTCGCCACGCGGTCCGGGCGCACCGCCGTGGCGACGATGCTGCTCGCCGGGATCGCCCTCGGCGCGCTGACCGGCGCGCTGACCGGCCTGCTGACCTTCGTCAGCGACGACCGGCAATTGCGCGATCTCGCCTTCTGGTCCCTCGGCAGCCTCGGGGGCGCCACCTGGGCCAAGGTCGCGGCCTCGGCGCCGCTGATCCTGCCGGTGCTGGCCGCGGTCCCGTTCCTCGGCCGCGGCCTGAACGCCCTGGTCCTCGGCGAGGCCGAGGCGTTCCATCTCGGCGTCCCGGTGGAGCGGCTGAAGCGCGCCTGCATCGTGCTGGTGGCGGTCGCGGTCGGCGCCAGCGTGGCGGCGGCCGGGGTGATCGGCTTCGTCGGCCTCGTGGTGCCGCACGCCCTGCGGCTGCTGGTCGGCCCGGGGCACCGGCTGCTGCTCCCGGCCTCGGCGCTCCTCGGCGGCGCCTTCCTGATCCTCGCCGACGTGGTGGCGCGCCTCGTCGCCGCGCCCGCCGAACTGCCCATCGGGATCGTCACGGCGCTGGTCGGGGCGCCGGTCTTCCTGTGGCTGCTCCTCGACCGGGTGCGGGCGGACGATGTCTGATCCGGCCCTGCTCACGGCGCGCGACCTGACCGTCACGGTGGCGGGGCGCGACCTCGTGCGCGACGTCTCCCTGGGGGTGGAAGGCGGCACCCTCCAGGTGATCGTCGGCCCGAACGGGGCCGGCAAGTCCACCCTCCTCCGCCTGCTCAGCGGCGCCCTGCGCCCGACCCGGGGCACCGTCGCCTATGCCGGCGCGGCAATTGAGACGATCCCGCCCTGGCGGCTCGCAGCGATGCGGGCCGTGCTGCCGCAGGCGGCGCGCCTCGCCTTCCCATTCACGGCGGCCGAGGTGGTCCGGATCGGCCTCGACGGCATCGGCCGGGGCCTCGGCGCCCGCGACCGCGCCGCGATCCTGGCCCGGGCCCTCGAACAGGCCGACGCGGCCCATCTCGCCGGGCGCGCCTATCCGACTCTGTCGGGCGGGGAGCAGGCGCGGGTGCAATTCGCCCGCGTGCTCTGCCAGCTGGAGGCCGGCCGCACGGTCGCGGAGCGGCAGGTGCTGTTCCTCGACGAGCCGACCGCGAGTCTCGACCTCCGCCACCAGGGCGCGCTTCTCGACGCGACGGCCGGGCTGGCAGCGGCCGGCGTCGCCGTGGTGGCGATCCTGCACGACCTCAACCTCGCCGCGGCCTATGCCGACCGGCTTCTGGTTCTGGACGGGGGCCGGCTGGTCGCGCGCGGGCGACCGGCCGAGGTCCTGACGGACGAGCTGATCGCGCGGGTCTTCGGCGTCCGCTGGCCGGTCGGCCGGGTGCCCGAGGGCGACCAGCCCTTCCTCCTGCCGCATCGGGATGTGGCCGGCCGGACACCGACCTGACCGAATTTCGTGGATCCTCGACGTCGTCCGGCCGGCGCCAGGACGGCCTTCTCGGCATGCCGGCCCGACATCCCAGAAAAATCTGTTGCGCATCGCCGTCGCGATCGGCGAGAAAAGCTTCAGCAAGCCAGCCATCCGCCAGCCAGCTCTTGGAAACGACTGTGCGGGGGCGACCGTCATCATGGCTTTTGCTTTCCACCGGGCGCTCGTCGCCCTCGGCGTTGCGCTGGCGACTCTGCCGGGCGCCCGGGCGGAGGAGTCCGGCCCGGCCGCGCGCCTCGAGCCCGAGATCGGCCTCGATACGCTGTCGGTCACCGCGACGAAGACCGCCGTTCCGGCCGTCGACGCCCTGGCGGGCACGAGCGTCGTCCCGCGCGCGGCCCTCGACCGGCTCCAGCCCGGACGCCTGTCCGAGGTGCTGCGCGACGTGCCCGGCGTGACCACCCAGGAGAACCGGACCGATCCCGCGCAGGCGATCAACATCCGCGGCCTGCAGGATTTCGGCCGGGTCAACGTCCTGGTCGACGGCGCGCGGCAGGACTTCCAGGTCTCGGGCCACGGCGCCAACGGCGTGTTCTACCTGGATCCCGAACTCGTCGGCGGCGTCGACATCACCCGCGGGCCCACGGCGACGATCTACGGCTCGGGCGCCATCGGGGGCGTCGCGGCGTTCCGCACCCGGTCGATCGACGACATCCTGGCCCCCGACGAGACCGCCGGCTTCGTGCAGAAGCAGGGCTTCGGCACGAACGGCCAGCGCTTCGTGAACAGCTCGGCGCTCGGCGCCCGCATCGGCACCGCCGCGGACCTGTTCGGGCAGTTCGTCTTCCGCGACACCGCGCCCTATCGCGACGGCGCCGGCCTGCCGGTGCCCGATACCGGCAGCGACCTGAATGCGGGCCTCGCCAAGCTCACCCTGCGGCCCGCGGACGGACACGCGATCCACGCCACCGCGCTCCTCCAGCGCTTCGACTTCGTCAATGGCGGCGACACCGGCGGCGGGGCCCGCTTCGCCAACGCCGTGCAGGCCGACACCTACACCGTCGGCTACCGCTTCGCCCGGCCGGACGTGCCGCTCGTCGATCTCAGCCTCGACGGCTACGCGACCACGACGCACGACGCCCTGACTTTCCTGCAGGACTCGCCGCGGGGCGTTTACGGCCGGCTCGGCACCCGGGCCGGCGACCGTCTGACCTAAGACATCGCGACGATGGGCTTCGACGCCCACAACACCGCCCGGTTCGAGACCGGTCCGGTCGCGCACGCGCTCACGCTCGGCGGCGACGGCGTGGCGAATCGCGTCCGGACCACCGACCGGGCCGGCGGCTTCGCGGCGGCCTTCACGCCGTCGGGGCGGCGGGACCTGGCCGGCGCCTTCCTGCAGGACGAGATCCAAGCCGCGCCGTGGCTGCGGATCGTCGGCGCGCTCCGGCGCGACAGCTACCGGCTCGACGGCGGGGCCTATCGCGCCGGCGGCGCGCGGGTCTCGCCGAAGATCACGATCGGCGTTACGCCGCTGGGCGGACTCGAACTCTACGGCACCTATGCCGAGGGCTATCGCGCCCCCACCGTCACCGAGACGCTGGTGCAGGGCCTCCACCCGTTCCCGGCCTTCACGATCCTGCCGAATCCGGCCCTGCGGCCGGAGGTGGCCCGCACCGTCGAGGGCGGCGTCAACCTGCGCGCCGACGCCGTGATGGGGCCGGAGGATTCCCTGCGCGCCAAGCTCGCCGTGTTCGACACCGCGGTCGACGCCTTCATCGACATGCAGGCGGTCGGGCCGACCTACTTCGTCCCGGCGATTCCCGGCATCCCGACCTCGGCCTGCGCCGCCCGGCCCGGGCGCTTCCCCTGCGTGATCCCGGTGCGCTCCTACCAGTACCGCAACATCGCCCGGGCCGACCTGTCGGGCGTGGAACTGGAGGGCATCTACGATTGGGGCCGGGGCTTCGTGTCGCTCGCCGCCACCCATATCGACGGTCGCGACCGAGCCACCCGCGAGAGCCTGCTCACGGTGCCGCCGGACCGGATCGGCACGACGTTGGGCCTGCGCTTCCTCGCCGACCGGCTCACCGTCGGGACGCGCCTGACCCTGGTGGATGCGCGCACCGACCTCCCGGCGGGTTCCCGGAACCGGGCCACCAAGGCCTACGGGCTGGTGGACCTCTTCGCCACCTATGCGGTCACCGACCGGGTCACGGCGGATGTCGTCGTCCAGAATGCCCTCGACCGGCGCTACCGCCAGTACCGCGACGCCCTGGCAAGCCCGGGCCTCGTGGCCAAGGCGGCGCTCAGCATCGCGTTCGCGACCCGCTAGGAGACGCGAGGAGACGCTACCGGTAGCGCGACGGGTGATATTCCCGGTAGCTCAGGCCGATGACCGCCGCGAGCAGGCCGGCCCCCCGGCACAGCGTATAGCCGCCGCCGATCAGGGTCTCCGGCCTGAGGGACAGGCCGGCGATCCCGAGCCGCAGCAGGCCACCGCCGAGGCGCGCGAGGCCGCGGCCCGCATTGGCGAGGCGGCCGGTCACCGTCTCCGGGCGGAGCCGGCCGAGATAGGCCTCGACGTTGCCGCTGCGGTACCAGCGGGCCAGCAGCCAGCGCACCCGCATCCGGTGCGTCGGGATGCTGTCGTAGACCAAAGCCGTCTCGGCCCAGGCGATCCGGTGCCCGGCCTGCAGCAGGGACCGGAAGAAGAAGGTGTCCTCGCCCCCCAGGGTGTTGAAGCGCATGTCGAAGGACAGGCCCAGCGCCCGGATCACCCGCAGGTCCAGGAGCGCGTTGGCGGTGTAGCCGTCCTGCACGAAGCCGTCGCGGACCGGCAGGCGCTTGGCGAAGAAGCCCCCCGCCGCCGCCCAGGTGGGCGGCACCCGGTCGAAGAACGGCACGACCGGCCCGATGCAGGCCGCGGCCCCCGTTCCGAGGGCGGTCTCGAGCAGGTTGTGGAGCCAGTCCCGGTCGGGGAACTCGTCGTCGTCGATCAGCGCGACCCAATCCGCGCCGGCCGCGGAGGCCTCCGCGAGGCTCCGGTTGCGGACCGCGGCGAGGCCGCGGGTCTCCTCCCGGGCATAGGTGACCGGGAAACGGCCGGTCGCCCGGTAGGCCTCCACGACCGGCACGGCGGCGCGGCTGCGCCCGTTGTCGATGATCAGGATGCGCAGGGCGGTCTCGGCGAGGTTGCCGAGCCGCTGCTGGTCCAGCGCCTTGAGAAGGCGCGCGAGCCCGACGGGCCGCTCGCAGGTGCAGATACAGATGCACAGGCGCATCGTCTCACCTCTGTCCGATTGGGAGGGCGTGTAGCCTCGGCCGCAGGCGCTTGCCCGCCGCTTCCAGCAGCGTCGCGGCCAGGGATTGCCACATCCGGGGATGCCGGAGCGCCAGGGCGGCGCCCTGGATCCACCGGCCGGCCTGGGCGGCCTCGATGACCTGGGCCATCATGCGCATCATCGCGAGGCCGTCGCGGTAGGCGCGGCTGCCGTGGCGGATCTCAGCGGACCGCGCCCGGGCCTCCGCGAGGCGGCCGTGCTCCGCCCGGGCCGCGAAGGCCGCCTCCAGGCGCGCGATGTCGGCTTGGCGCAGCCGGTGGGACAGGGAGGTCGGGCCGCGCCGATAGCCGTAGCCCGCGTCGCTGGTGACCACGAACCGCGCGCCCGCCGCGAGGGCCTCGAGGCACAGCAGGAAGTCCTCGCCGATCCGGACGCCTTCGTCGTACCGGATCTTGTGCCGGTTGAGGGTCTCGGCCCGGATCATGGGCTTGAGGTAGCCGAGCTTGGTCCCTGGCCTGAGAAGTTGATTGCAGGCGATGTACTTGGCGAGATCGATCTCGAACAGGTACGGCTCCCGGCCGCCCTCCATCATGCCCGGTCCCCGGGGATCGAACACGTCCGTGAACGGGATCGGGTTGTCGGCGACGATGTCGGCATCCGCCGCCAGGGCAAGGTCGAGCAGCGACCGGGAGCGATCTGGGAGGATCAGGTCGTCGGCGTCGAGGATCGCGATCCAGCGGCCCCGGGCGGCGTCCAGGGCCGCGTTCCGGGCGCTCGACGGGCCCCGGGGCGATCCCGGCCCGGCCCCGGCGAGGGAGATCACGCGGACGCGCCGATCGGCCTCCGCCAAGCGCGCCAGCACGGTCCCGGTCCCGTCCCGCGAGCCGTCATCGACCGCCACGACCTCCACGGCGACGCCGGTCTGGGCGAGGGCGGAGCGAACGGCCATCTCGATCCAGGGCGCCGCATCGTGCGCGGCCATGATGAACGAGACGTCCACGGACGTGCCCCGGGCATCGGACAAGAGTTGATCCGCCATCGCGTTTCCTGGCCCGACGGGCGCGGCCTCCCGGGCCGCCCTCGACATGAGCCCGAAGTGATCGGCGCGCACGACGCTCAAAGGGCGTAGGGCCGCCGGCAGCCCTTCCTCTTGCGGCGGATGGCCCCGGTGGCGGGGGGCGCTCAGCGTGACCCGGGCTTCGATTCGCCGCCGGGACGCGGCTCCTGCGGGGTGAGGCCCTGCGTCAGGATCGACCGGACATGGGCGCGCAATTTCTGCTTTCGCTCCGCCGAGGCGGGAGAATCCTTCTTGAGGCTCGAATCGCCGGAGGCTGTCATGTCGAACGCCGCTGAGGCCCGTCACCGCGCGTCGCCATGGCCGACGCGGCCGGAAGGGTGATCGGCGATACCTATAATGGATTATTTGGATGGAATCTCGACATTATTGCAACGCGACTGGCGAAAACAGTTTTGGTGTTTGTTAAGGTTTATGTCTCCTACTGAGCATTGTCGGGCACGGGCGAACTACGTAGGTAGTATCCGAGGGGGCCCTCCCGAGGGCAGCATTCAGGGAGGAGATGGGTGCCCAGTCGCTTCTATTTCGATATCGAGAACGGCAAGGAAACGATCCGCGACGCGCAGGGCGTGGAAGCCGAAGACCTGGCCGAGGCGCTGGCGGAGGCCCGCAGCGTGATCGACGAAGTGGCAGGCGATCTGGGTGCCGCAGGCTCGGACGGCAGGTGGACGCTCGTCGTGCGCGACGCCACCGGTGCCGAGGTCGGCCGGTTGCCGATCAAGAGCTAGACGGGGCCCGCCCGCGGGCATCCGCAAACCGGCCCGGCCGCTGCCGCCGCGGGACGCGGCTACGGGCCGATCAGCGCAGACGAGCCGACCCGCCGGGGTGGCGCCCGCAGGAGCCGGCGGGCCGGCGCCTCGAGGAGCCGCCACGACAATTCCGCCAGCAACAGCGTGAGGATCAGGTCCAGCGCCATCGAGACCGGGCGCGGGCCGGCGACGTCCAGGCCGATTGGCGCGAGCACCCGTTCCGCGTGGAGCGGAACGTGGAACAGGTAGGCGGCGTAGCTGATCACGCCGATCCGGCGCAGCCACGGGATCTCCAGCAGGGCGACCGCGCGGCCGTCCCGCACCTGAACCACCTGCAGCAGGAGCAGCGCCGCCAGGACGCCGCTGAGGCGGCCGAGGATCAGCCACCAGCCGGTCGGCGCGACCACGAGCGGCAGGGTCAGGAACAGGATCGCCACGCCGGCCAGGGCGGCGTCGTGGGCGAGCCAGGCCGGAAGCGGCTTGGTGCGCAGACCGGCGAGGCCGCCCAGCGCGATCAGCCCGAGATTGGCCAGCGTATCGACATCGAAGCGCGTCGGCCCGGCGCCCGACAGCCACAGGGCGCCGTGCGTCACGACGCTGACCCCGATCAGGATCCCGCACAGCGTGCCGAGGTGCCGCCGCGGCAGGAACAGCGCCGCCGGCGCGAACAGCAGGTAGAATTGCTGCTCGACTGCGAGGCTCCAGAGGTGGCCGAGTTCGGTCCCCCAGCCGTTCTGCGCGATGTAGACGTTCGTGACGTAGAACCACGTCGCGCCCTTGAACGCTGCGGTGCCGAGACTGGACGGGTCGCCGGGCCGGACCGTGTAGAGCACGAACAGGAAGACGTAGTAGACCGGCACGATGCGGGCGATCCGGTTCCGGTAGAACAGTCCGAGGCTGCCGAGCGGCGTCGCCGTGCCGGCCTCCACCGCCGCGCGGGCGGCGTCGAGGATGCGGACGATCAGGAAGCCGCTCAGGACGAAGAACAGCCACACCCCGGCTGTGCCGACGGCTTCGGTCCTCGGGCTCGACGCCTTGTGGCTGATGAAGACCATCAGGAACGCCACGGCCCGGAGGCCGTCGAACCCGATGATGCGGCGCTCTGGAGGGGCCACGGCGCGCCTCGTCCGGTGATCGTCCGCGCCGCGCCGGGGCAGACCTGAATGCCGATCTCGCCCGTGCGGCTTCGTTCGCGTCCGGGAGGGCCGGACACGCCGCCATAGACCGGGCTGAGAGCCGGAGGTCCCTACCTCGATCGGGGGAGCGGGGCTCCCCGAAAGCGGTCTTGCCGCTCAGCGGCGCCGGGCGAGGAGGGCGACGAGGCCGACGGAAACGGCCGCCGCAGCCTGGGCGGCCAGCAGCGCGACCAGGATCCCCTTCGGCAGGACCAGTGTGAAGCCGATCGCTCCTCCTATCAGCGCAGCGAAGACCAGCACGACCAGCAACGATTTACCTCCATTGATGGATCGGCGGCCGTCTTGTTGCCGAACCTCTCGCCGGCCCAGAGTCGGCGCAAGGGTTCCGCCTGCGATCGACGCCCCTTCGGACCGGCTGACAGCCGTCGAAGCCGGCTGCGGCGACGCGGGCCGGACCGGCCGGGCGCGCACGCCGCTCCGCAGGTTCGGACCCCGTCTCGCTTCGAGTCAAGGAGCCGACATGTTGCGCCCGGCCGGGACCCCGACGCCGATCGAGTCGTCGACGCCGCAGGATGTGGTCGAGACGATCAACGAGGCCTTGGTCAAGACGTTGCCGGCGACGGTGCAGGCCGGCCCGGGCCTCAGGGCGAGCTGGGTGACGAAGCGCATCCTCGACGCCACCATCGCCCTGACGGCCCTGCTCCTGCTGCTGCCGCTCCTGCTGTTCATCGCCCTGCTGATCTGGGGGAGCGACGGCCGGTCGCCGATCTTCCGCCACAAGCGCCTCGGCCGGTACGGGCGCCCCTTCGGCTGCCTGAAGTTCCGGTCCATGGTGCCGGACAGCGACACGGTTCTGACGCGGCACTTCGCCGAGCATCCCGAGGCCCGGGCCGAGTGGGAGGCGTCCTACAAGCTCACGCACGACCCCCGCGTGACGGCGCTGGGCCAGGTCCTGCGCAAGACCTCCCTCGACGAGCTGCCGCAGCTCTGGAACGTGCTGTGCGGAGAGATGAGCCTCGTCGGTCCGCGGCCGATCGTGCAGGCGGAGGTCGTCCGCTACGGCGCCGACTTCATCACCTGCTTCTCGGTTCCGCCGGGGCTGACCGGCCTGTGGCAGGTCTCCGGGCGCAGCGACACGGGCTACGCCGAGCGCGTCGCCCTGGATTGCGCCTATGCCAGCCAGTGGAGTCTCGCCCGCGACCTCGGCATCCTGCTCAAGACGGTGCCGGCCGTGTTGAGCCAGCGCGGCAGCCGCTAGGGCCATGGCCTGGCGGCCGCGTCCCAATCGCCGCGCACACCGTGGAATACGCCGATGAAGGGCATGATGCTCAACGCCCTGCTGGGCGTGATGCTCGGACGCTTCGGTTCGGTCTGGCGGCTGCTGGTCTTCGTTCCGATCGTGGCGGCGGAGGTCGGCTACGGCCTCTGCGTCTACAACCTGAGCGCAGGTGCGTGTCTGCGCCGCGGTACGGCGCTGCTGATCTGCGGCCAGCTGGCCTTTCTGCTCGGCGCGCTGCTGCGGCCCATCGCCAATCAGCGGTGACGCCCCCGGGGCCGGCCCGGGCCGCCGCGGCGACGCGGGCACGTCAGGCCGCATCGTCCTCGGCGGTGGGCGCCTCGATGCAGAGGCGCCAGAACTCCACGAATCCGGCAGCGTAGGCGGCGATGACGAGGCTCGACCAATGCATCGCGCAGCTCCGGGCAAATTCGCGGGCTGAGCGTGATGCGGAGACGTTAAGATTCCGCCCCGTCCGGTGTCCGGGGCGCGGCCGACAGACGGGGGCCGCTACCGGCAGACGATCGATTCCTTGAAGCCGCACGGATCGCCCATCCGGGTGAACGCCACCCGCTCGAACAGCGCGGTGACCGGCCGTCCCGGATAGACCGTCGGCCCGAGCCAGGACGCGAAATCCTGGCCCTGTCCCGACCAGACGCTGAGCATGATCTTGCCCGGATGCGACGGGAGCGGCCGGTCGGGCGCGGCGCGCACCTCGCGCAGCAGGCGTCCGTTGACGTACCAGCGCAGGCGGTCGGGCAGCCACTCGAGGGCGTAGTCGGCGGTGGCGGTCGCGGCGTCGAATCCGAGCGGGTCGAAGCTGTCGTGGCCGCCGACGCCGCCGACGAAGTAGTTGAGCTGGACCTTGCCGGTGTCCTTGCCGAGGAACTCGAAGTCGATCTCGTCGTTCGTGCGCCGGTCGCCGTTCTCGGGGCCGTTGTAGGTGAAGAACGCCGAGACCATGCCGGACCCGGCGCCGGGCCGCATCCGGACCTCGTAGGTGCCGTAGCCGTAGCGCTCGTGGGTCTGGATCTCGGCGCAGCTGAACGGGCGCTCCTTGTAGGCGATGTTCGCCAGGGCCAGCGTCAGTTCGCCGGGCTTGGCGATCCGGACGCGCTGCTTCGACCACATGCAGCCCTGCCAGTCGCCGTTGGCCCAGCCGTCCGAGATGTACCAGCGGCGGTCGCTCAAGGTGTTGAAGGTCTCGACGAAGGATCCGCCGCCCTGTTCGGCCGGGGCGCCGGCCGGCGGAGCGGCGGTCTCGCCGGCGCTGCCGGGATGGGCCTGCAGGAGGAGCGTCGCCGCCACGCAGAGGCGGCGGACCGGGCCGGACCAGATCGTCATGCGCGCGTCCTTATCTTCGCCGCCCGATCGCGGCGGTGCGGATCGTAGCGACGGGGGCGCCGCGGACCGGTGATCATTCGGACGATCCGGGCCGGGGCGCTCCCTCTCCTTTCGGACGATCTCGCACCCCGCGGCGGAGCCGTCCTACCGTGCGGCGGACCGGCCGCGGCGCGGACCGGCCCGAGAGTCGCGGAGTCGTCCGGTGCGCAGATTACAGGCCCCGTCCCCCGTCCCGGAGGTCTGCGTCATCATCGCGGCCCGGGACGCCGCGGACACGATCGCGACCGCCATCGCCTCGGCGCTCCGGCAGCCGGAGGTCGCGGAGGTCATCGTGGTGGACGATGCCTCCGCGGACCGGACCGGCGCGGCCGCCGCGGCGGCCGACGACGGTTCGGGCCGCCTGAAGCTAATCCGGCTGTCCGTCAATGTCGGACCCGCGGCCGCCCGCAACCGGGCCATCGCGGCCGCGACCGCCCCGCTGCTCTGCATCCTCGACTCCGACGACCACTTCATCGACGGCCGGCTCGGCCGGCTCCTGTCCGCGCCCCGGACCTGGGACCTGATCGCCGACGACATCATCATGGTCCGCGGCCGCGAGGCGGGCTCCGCCGCCGGCCTCGTGACCGGGCCCGGGCGGCCGCAGCGGCTCACCCTCGCGACCTTCGTGGCCGGCAACATCCCCCGTCCCGGCGCGTACCGGCGCGAACTCGGCTTCCTGAAGCCGGTCATGCGGCGGGGATTCCTGGAGCGGCAGGGGCTGCGCTACGACGTGCGCCTGCGCCTCGGGGAGGATTACGCCCTCTACGTGGAGGCGCTGGCGGCCGGGGCGGTGTTCGCCGTGACGGCGCCCTGCGGCTATGTGGCGGTCGAACGGGCGAACTCGCTGAGCGCCCAGCACCGGACGGACGATCTCGCGGCGATCCTGGCCTTCGACGACGCCATGCTGGACCGGCCGGGGCTCACCCCGGACGCCCGGGCGGCGCTCCGGGCTCACCGGACCGCGACGGCCAAGCGCTGGCAACACCGGCGCGTTCTCGACCGGCGACGCGCCCAGGGCTACGCGGCGGCCGTGAGGGAACTGCTCGGCACGCCCATGGCGTGGCGGCACATCCTGTCGGTGACTCTGGCGGCCAAGCTCGCGCGCCTGGTGCCCGCGGCTGCGCCGGACCGGGAGATCCGGCCGCGCCTGCTCCTCGGGCCCGAGCGCCGCCTCGAGCCCGTGCGCTGATCCCAGGCTCCGGCCGAGCCTGCCTGGCGGATCAGCGGTCGCGCTCCGCCTTGCGGGTGCGGACGGCCGCCACGTCGGAGCAGACGTCGTCCAGCGCGCAGCGGACCCGTTCGAGGGCGGTCGAGAACGCCGCGTCCAGATTCGGATCGACGGCGTCCCGCTTCGTGCCCTGGTGGAAGCTGTCCAGCAGGTAGGGCATCATCTTGCCATGGAGCGCCACGTAGGCACCGGGGCTGGACAGCTCGTAGACCACCGCAAGAGCGTGATAGGCCCGGATCAGGACCTCGAGCGCGACATCCGCACTGCGCGCGCCTCGATCACAATCATCGCTGCATATCATCGTGATTGATATTCTATTGCTGCCCTTTTCTCCGGGTAACATGCTCAATTATATCTGTCGATATTGAGGCCAATTGCACTTTTCGACAAGGCGTGCCGCACGGCGATTTAGCGGAGGCCCATGGCTCGACTGCAACAGTCTCGGAACGGACAAGCTCAGCGCAAGCCTATCTCAAGACGATACCTAGCTGCGCATAGGTCGTGTCGGCCGGATCATCGTGGCAATCTTGTTTTCAACCTCAACGAGGACGCTGTTCACAAGTTGAACGGCGTCGTCGACTGTCCCGGTTGTCAGGCTTCCGTTGCGGCTTGTTTCTTGAATGATGCGGAAATTATCTTCGACGAACGTGCGGATCTTCTGCTGGACATCGCCGAACTCGCCAGGATGAGCCGTCTCATAGAGCAGAGCGAGGGCCAAATAGGCGCGCCCGACCATGTCCAGCGCCAGGGTTGTGCTGATATCCGAATTTTCCGCTTCTGGCGCCGGCACGACGACTGAATTTCCTGTCGCAAGCTGAGCTGCTACTCTATCACACTCTCAATTCGACGCCAGCCATGTCGAATTTTTTCAATGGGATGGCGCCTTTCACGCATCCCGTTCGGACCGCGACCGTCCCGAACCCGCTTTCCGGCGGAGCCGGCCCGCGGGGGGACTGTCCAGGACACGGCGTGCCGCTTCGGCCGGATCGGGCGCGAGGCGGGCGACCGCACGTGGAGAGCCCGCATCCGCCGGCGCCGACAGGCAAGGCCGCCGCATGGCTCGATCGGCGGATCGGCCGCCCCGGGGGCATCGGTCAGGGTCGGGCCCGTCGCAAGACGGGGCAGGCGCCGGCCGTTAAGGCGCGGCGAGCAATCGGCGCCGGTGCGGGCGTGGGGGCCTGTGCCCGGGACGCCCTGTCTCAAGGGGAGCGAAACCGGGCGTGCCGCGTCGCTCCGGGCGGAACCGTCAGCGGGTCGCGCTGCCCTGACGCCGGACGCGGTCGCGGCTCGGGAGCGGCGCGAGACCGTGCTCGACCCGCAGCTTGAGTCCGAGGATCCGGTTGTGCCGCGCCATGGCGCGAAGCGATTCGGCCGTCTCGATATCGCCGCGCAACTGCAGGGCGTCGGCGGCCAGCGCCATCTGGGCGGCCATGGCATCAGCCTGCAGGGCGGCGCGCGGGTCGGTCGAGGAGAGGGGCATTCCGGCCATGGCTGCCACGGTGCGAGGGCTGGCCCGATCCTCAAGACGATCCGTTAACGATATCTTAACAGGCGCGCCTCGGAGGCGGCGGGTGCGGCCAGTGCCGTCACTTCCGGATGGGCAACCGGCCGACCAGCCAGCCGGCCTCGTTGCGCACGAGCAGGGTCCAGAGCGGTTCCCGGCCGCCTCCGGTGATCTCCTCGGCCATCTCGGCGATCACGCTGCGGGCCTCGATCAGGGCTTCCTCGAGGCCCGCGGCCTCGACGCCGACCAGGTCGCGGATCGTCTCCTCGGCATTTGCGATCTCGAAGTAGAAACGCGCCGCCAACAGGATTCTCCTCGGTCGGAACTCTTTCGGGAGTTCTCTGCTATAGCCCGATGCGCGCATCTTAGCCGCGTGCGCCCTGAGATGAAGCGGTCAGAAAAGAGCAGCCGTCTTTGGCAATTCGGGTGATGCCTGTGCGCAATCTTCGCCGGATCGCCGAAGGATGGCTCGACGTAGGCCGAAGGGCGTAGCCGTCTGACACCCGCGATGTCCGGACGGTGATGTCGGGGCAGCACGGGTGCGGACCGAAGGACGGGGGATGTCGAGCCCTGTGCGGACGTGCCGGCACCTCCCAGGCTCCCAGGCTGGGGCGGGGGGACGCGTCCGGCGCCGCGCTACGGGGCGCCGCCAAGCGCGAGGCGGGCGTGGCCCTGAATGCGGGTGGCGGCGGTCGGCGGCCGGGTGCGCGATGCCTGGACGGGCGGCGGCCCGCCAGCGGCCGAAGCGGCCAGTTCCGGTGCGGCCCGGCGCCCGCATGCCCGACGGGGCGGGCGAGACGCTACGCGAACTGCCCGCGACGGATTGGGGCGGCCGGCAGGGAAGCGATCTCGACTTCGCCCGCGATGGGGCCCGTCGCCGCGCGAGCCGGGATCTGCGCCGATGATCGCGCCCGCCGGGGCGGCGCGGGCGATCCGTCCGCTTCAGGAGCCCGATGCCTCGAGCGGCGGCGAGGCTGACGAGGCCCCTCCCGGGCCGATCAAGCCGTCGACCGGAGAGGAGTCCGTGAAGCCTCGCTTGGCGCCGCCGGATCGCGGTCTCGCCGGGGTCACCCTGCGACCGCGGGAGGGGCGCCGGGGGCGATCAGGCCGCGGGGGCCTTCACGCTCGCCAGGCTCGAATCCTCACGGAGGAAGTACTTGTTCGTCAGATAGGCGACTTCCGTCCGGTTCTTGGCCTTGAGCTTCTTCATGATGTTGCGGACATGAACCTTCACGGTGCTCTCGCACATGTTCAATTCATACGCGATGATCTTGTTCGGCGTGCCCTTCCGCAGCGCCCGCGCCACGCAGAGCTGCCGCGGCGAGAAGATCTCATCGTCGCCGGCCTCGACCGGCTCGTCCACCTTGATGTTGGCCAGCAGGGGCAGGAGGCACTCGGCCGGGATGTAGACGCCGCCGGCCTGCACGAGCTGGAGGGCCTGCAGGGCGATGTCGACGGAGGTCGTCGTCGGAATGTAGCCTTTGACCCCGAGCTTGATGATCCGCACGATCTGCTCGAGGTGCTCGCCGTCCGAGATGACCGCCACCGGCGGCGTGCCGGCCTCGCCCTGCAGGAAGGTCAGCTCCCGGGTGATCTCGGCCCACTCGGTCTCGGACAGATTGCCGTCCGGCCGGCAGAGGACGACCACGCTCGCCGGAACGAAGGGCGTCTGACGCTTCCACGATTCGATGTCCGCGAAGACTTCGAACGAAGTCTCCCGGTCGGCCTCGCTGAGCGAGGCGGCGAGGCATCGGCCGACGAGCTGGCGTCGATCGATGATCACGATGCGGCTGGAGCGGCCCCGGGACTGGTCCCGTTGCTCGACGACGGCCGGGTTGTCACCGGCATGTGCACCCGAAAAGCCGCCGCGGCTCTCGGCCGTGTCCCGCTCAACGATGATGAGCGCGTCTCGAGTACCAAGACTGGCCATGAGAAATTACCTCCTTTCGAAGGAAGTCCATTGTCAGCGATGACGTGAGTACCCAATGAGCCCGCCGACGGCGTGACACTGAGATACGCGGTCGCTCCGGTCGTCTGGGGCGATGGCCGATGACCACGGATACAATGCTAACTTTCGTAAAATCGCCTGTAAATACCCTGTATGAAATTAACTGCCTAAATTTCTTCTCTAAATACAATCATCGCTCACTACGTACGTACAGGGTGATTTGTTTGATAGCCGGTTCTTGAACTGATCGAGATGTGCATTCGCAAGGTCGTTTGTCGTCGGGCAGCGATCGGTCTCAAGATCTTTGCGAATGTAGTCCATCGTTCATCGATTTTCTGAATGATCAAACTTTGCTTTGCTTGCCTCCGCTTATTGCTAAGGCGTTTGGCTTGGCTTTCGAACCGATTTCGATGATCCGAATGCGCTTCAGGTATTCGATTGCAAGTATTCGCCCCAATGCGATCCGGTGTCAAATGATGAGGCTAAAATGCAACATATGTGGGTGTTTGTTGGGGCTGTTTTGAGTCGAGTACTGATTTCATGGGTACGCTGCGGTACCGAATGGCAGGGCATCCGGATCCGCGGCGCGGCTGGGCGTGCCGCCCGGCGCGGCGGGCGAATCAGCCCGCGCCTGCGCGCCGGAATTGCGATGCCCGGACTGCTCTGAAGAGGCCTGTTCAGTCCACCCGGACCAGGAGATCGCGCATGCCGCCGACATCGACGAACGTGGCGAGGTCGCAGGCGAGCAGGCGGGCGTGTCGCTGCGCGTAGACGGCGGGCGTCAGCGTCCGCAGGAACGCCGTCACGGAATCCGCGAGCGGCTCGGGGAAGGCCCAGCCGAGCCCTTCGGCGACCGCGTAGCGCCCGGTGGCGGTCGAGGCGCGCGCGAGCGTCAGCGCCCCGCACAGGCCGCCCTCGTAGAGCCGGTTCGGCAGCAGCCAGTCCGAATTCAGTCCATCGTCGAGGTAATCGACGGCCCAGCTGAAGTGGATCCCGCTGTAGATCTCGGGGAGATCGCGGGGATTGGCGTAAGGACCGCGGAACGCCATGTTCGCACGGCCGTCCAGGGTTTCGGCCAGCATGTGCGGGGCTATGTCCTCCTCGGAGAGACGCCCGGCCAGGACGATCCGCACCGAGTCGCCAAGGGCGTCGGCAATGGCGGCGAGAAGCGTCAGGCTCCTGCGGCAGCGCAGCGTCCCGAACCAGCCGATCACCCAGGGCGGCTCAGCCGCGCGGGTGCGATCGAGCCGGTCCGCCACCTCGCCGAGGCGATGGCCCATGACCTTGTTCTCCAGCAGATGCCACGCGCCGGTGAAGCCTTGGACGGGCCGGAAGTACCGGTCGATGAAGTCCGGTGCGCTCACGACGAGGAGGGCGCTGCGGCGGAGGAGCCAGCGCTCGACCGTGCGGGCGATCCACCCCGGGGCGTCCGGCCGGACCATCAGCCGCTGGATGTCGAGCACCTCGTAGACGAGGCGCGCGCGGCTTCCGGCGAGGCGTGATGAGGTCCAGGCCACGAGGGCCATGTCGAGGTTGCGCACGTAGATCACGTCCGCCGCGCGCAGGTCGGGCCCGCGGCGCAGGGCGCGGAGGATGCCGAGGGCGAGGCGCGGCAGCCGGCTTGCGTAGTTCCGGTCGACGGTCCGGCCGAGCGGGACGGTGTCGTCCGCCTCCCGGGGCGTGGCTGCGCCGCCGGGTCGGGCCCGCTCGAAGGCGTAGACGACCACGGACCAGCCGGCTTCCCGGATGGCATCGACCCGCTTCCGGACCGTCGGCTCGGCCAGATCGTGCCCGAAGAAGGCGACCCGACGGCCGGGCGCGGTCTTCGGGTTCGCGACCGCCGGGGGCGCGGTGGCCGCGCCCGGCCCGAAGGCCGAGGTCCGGCCGATGCCCCGGCTGAGCGGGCCGATCACAGAGCCGCCTGGGTTGCGTCGTGGGGCCGCCGCGGGGCCGTGGCCCAGCGCCGGAGCGCGCTCCTGAGGCCGCCGCGCCGGACCGTCGTCCCGTCGCTCGTCTTGTTGAGCACGATGCCCAGGACGGTGCTGCCGCTCGACTCGAGATCGTGGACGGCGGCGGCGACCTCGTCGATGCTCGTCCGCCCCGCCTCCACCACGATGATCAGGCCGTCGAGGCTGTCGAGGAGCGGCTGAAGCGTGGGCAATTCGTCCACCGGCGGCAGATCGACGACGACGCGGTCGAGGGTGGTGCGCTCGTCCCCGACGACCGACGCGACGCCTTCCGGGGTCATCAGGTCGCTGAAATGGGGGTCGTTCGGGTGGCGGTTCCCGCAGGCGAGCAGGCGGACTTCCCCGGGCTGGGGCCGGACCGCCTCCGTGGCGCAGCAGCGGCCGGCGAGCACATCGAGCAGGCCGCGCTGGTCCGTGGCCCGGTTGATCTGCGAGAGCGTCGCACGCCTGACGTCCGCGTCGATCACCAGCACCCGCCCGGCGCTCGACCGGACGCGGGCGAGGAGCTGACCGAAATTGCTCGCGAACAGGGTCTTGCCCGCGCCGGACCCCACCGAGGTGACGCCGATCGCGAAGACCGCACCGCGGCGATCGCTGCCCAGCACATGGGCCTTCAGGCTGTGCAGGCGCTCGACGAAGACCGATTGGGGCATGAACCGCACCGCGCTCGCCTTGAACGCTTCGACATTGGCCGGGCGCTGCGCCTCGCTGGCATGGGCCTGAGCCAGCGCCAGGGCGGCCCGGAAGCCCGGCTCGCGCCGCAGCTCGGGGAGAGCGGCGAGGCAGGTCAGGCCGTGGCCGGTGAGCTGCCGGGGCGAGCGGATCGTCCGGTCGAACCAGTGCCGCGCGAAGGCGCCGCTCACCCCGAACCCGGTGCCGACGAAGAGGCCGAGGAGCAGGATCAGGCTGCCGCGGGGCGCGCTCGGAGCCTCCGGCACGGTCGCCGGCGTGATCACGTGGGCGGAGGGCTGCGGATAGGATTGCTGGTTGACGGCGTCGATGTAGCGCTGGAGCAGGTTCGTGTAGATCTGGTCGTAGGTCTCGGCGGTGCGGTCGAGTTCTTTCGCCTTGACCCGGGCATTGCTCATGATCAGCGTCTTCGAGATCAGGGCGTCGAAGGCCGCCGTCATGCTGTCCTCGCGTGCCTTGGCGACCTCGTAATCGTGGTCCAGGGACATGGCGAGGCGCTCGAGTTCGGTGCGCAGCGACTGCTTGGCCGCCTGAATGTCCCGCTGGATCGCCTGGACCGCCTCGTGGTCGGGGCCGAGCCGGCGCTTCAGGTCGTCGGCGCGCTGCACGAGGTCGACATATTGCCGGCGCAGCTGGATGATCACGCTATCCTTGAAGGCCTCGGTAATCCCGGGATCGGCGATGTCCGAATCGAGGAGCCCGCGGATCTGGTCGCGCACCGCCCGGGCATCCATGGTCTTGGCGCGGGCCGCGGCCACGGCGGTGTTGAGCTCTTCCACCTGCTGCTCGCCCACGAGGCCGCGCTTGCCCAGGTCGATGATGGTGTGCTCGGCCTTGTAGGTCTGGGCCTCGCGCGAGGCCTGGCTGGCGCGCTGCTGGAGTTCCTTCAGCCGCGGCAGCATCCACTCGCCGGCGACCTTCCAGATCTGGGCCCGGTTCTCCAGCTCGGTGCTGACATAGGCCTCGGCCACCGCGTTCGCGACGGCGGCGGCGGTGGTCGGGTTGTCGGCGCTGTACCCGACCTCGATGACGTAGGCCGCGCCGATGCGGTTGGCCTCCACGTTCTCCCGGAGGGTCCGTGCCTGGCTCAGTTCCGGGCTCACGGGGGCAGTCTCCCGGACCGGCGGTTCGGTGCCGATCAATCGATGGGGGAGCGCCTTGAGGGCCTTCACGACCTCACGGATCTTCGCCACCAGCGGGTGCGAGGGCACCGCGAGGTCCTGCAGGGGGGGGAGGCCGAGCCGGCGCACGGCGGCCAGCGCGATCTTCTCCGAGCGTATGTACTCGACCTGGCTCTCCACCTCGGCGATCTCGAGCGGGGCCCCGGCATTGGGCGTGTCGCGGGCCGTCACCGGGCTGGTGCGGCTCTCGATGTAGATGCGCGTCCGGGCCGTGAAGATCGCGGGCGCGGTCGCGACGTAGAATCCGGCGCAGACCAGGCCGATGGTGGCGAAGACCAGGATCGACCGCCAGTTCTGCCGGGCAATCGTCAGGATGGAGACCTGCGCCTCCGTCTCGGACGAGAACGGCAGGCTGCGCCAGGGGCCCGTCCCACCGGCGCGGGCCGCACCGATCGGCAGGAAGGACGCGCTGGTCGAGTGTCGGTTCATGGCTCTCTCCTCACCGCGGCGGACACCGCCTCGGAGCGCTCTCTGTCAAAGGGGGTGTCGGCTCGGCCCATGGGGTGCCGAACCGGGGGGCGTCAGTTCTGGCCGGCTCCGTCACCGATGCCCCGCAGGGTGGGATCCGGCTTTAGCGCGACCTCCAGGACGTCGCCCGGCTGAAGCTCCATGTCCTCGGCGGCGTCGAGCTGGGTCCGGGACGTGCTGCCCTGGCGGAAGACCGAGATCGCGGCCTGCGCCCGGCTTCCGGATAGGAGCTGGGCCCGCAGGGCGCCGGTGTAGACGAGCTTGTCGTTGATGCTGTTCAGCTTCGAGCGAAGTGCCGACAGGTTGCTCTCCGCGGCCTGGAGCTTCTCCAGGGCGTCCATGGCCTGCAGGTCTTCGACCCGCTCGAGCTTGCGGGCGACGTCGCTCTTGTCACGGTCGAGCTGGGTGAGCTGGACCGTCGTCTGCAGGGCGCGGGTCGAGGAGAGCAGCACCGCCCGCCGGGCGTCGGTCAGCCGCGTGGTGACCACCGCGCCGCGCTGGAACAGGGCACGCACCGTGTCGTACTCCTCGGCATCGGCGTTGACGCCCTCCTTCTCCTTGACCTGCTGCTCGCTGAGATTCGCGTACTGCGTCTGGGCCCGGGCGAGGGAGCGCTGCAGATGCTCCTTCTCCTTCGCGATGTCGGTCAGCTGGATCCGGAGCTGCTGCTCGGCGAGCTTCTGCGCCGGTGTCGGGCGGCCGCCCGAGGCGGCCTGCGGGTCCGCGGCCGGGGCGCTCCTGTCCCGCGGCGCGGCGATGATCGCCTTCAGGCGCCAGATCGTCGCATTCTCCCGCGCGATGCTCGCCCAGGTCGCATCGTAGTCGGCGCGCAGGTTCGCGGATTCGATGATCGGGTTCTCCATCCGGAACCGCAGGAGATTGTAGCCGCCCGCGAGGGCGACCGCCTGCCGGACGGTCATGCCCGGATGGAACGGGTGCTCGCCCTGCTTGGTCACGTCGCCGCTCAGGTAGATCGGCTGGTACTTCGCGACCCGCACGCCGATCTCGTCCGGCTCGATCACGGCGATCGTTTCCCTGCCGTCCGGGCCGCGCTGCCGCACCGCCTTGGCGGCCAGGGTCTTCTGCAGGTTCCGGCGCAGCTCCGCGAGGGTCAGGCCGGCGGCCGGCACGTCCCCGAGCAGCGGGACCATGAGGGCGCCATCGGTCGAGACCGTGGATTCCTGCTTGAAGTTCGGGAGGCTCAGGGCCGACACCTCGATCGTGTCCCCGGGGGCGATCCGGTACTCCGCCGCCGCGGGGACCGTGAACAGGGCGAGCAGGCAGGCCATGATGCCGGCTCGGGAGGCGCGCCGGGTGACGGCGGACCGATATCCGGCAGGCATAGGCTCAGTCTTCGCCAGAATCCTCGACACGCGTCGTCCCCTCGAATGCGCTGCCATGTCCGGGCGTGGCCATCGAGCGGCGAACCGCGCGTCGGCCTCACGGGCTTATGGGTGGCTGAGGCGGCATGATGCGTAACGGCAAAGTCCGCCGGGACTCCTCCAAAAGGTGGGCCGGCGCCGTCCCGTCGGGGCAGGATCCCCGCCTTTCGGCGTAGGCGCGGCGACCGGAGCGTCGCCGGATCGCGACGGCCGGCAGCATCGGGCAGACGCTATTCGCCTTTCGACGGACGAACGACATCGAAAGCCTGGGTTCCCGGCCACCTGCAGCTCTGTGCAGCTTTACCGCACGGAAATTCGGCGGGTGGAGCGACCGGTATGCCGATTAATGATGTCAATATTGGTTCTGATGTGGGCATATTGTACCCAGATCTGGTCAATATTTATGGATGTCGAATCGAAGACGGCTCACGCATCGGCCCGTTCGTGGAGATCCAGCGCGGCAGCCATATCGGCCCGCGCTGCAAGATCTCCTCGCACAGCTTCATCTGCGCGGGCGTCACGATCGGGGCCGAAGTGTTCGTCGGCCACGGCGTGGTCTTCACCAACGAGCTCTACCCGGAAGCCACCAACGCGGACGGGAGCCTGAAGCGGGACGGCGAGTGGGAGCTCGTCGAGACCGTGGTCGAGGCCCGCGCCTCCATCGGCTCCAACGCCACCATCGTGGCGGGGATCACCATCGGCGAGGGCGCCCTGGTCGGCGCCGGTGCCGTCGTCACCCGGGATGTCCCGGCCTTCGCTATCGTCGCCGGATGCCCCGCGCGGGTCGTCGGGGACACGCGCACCAAGCGCGCCGAAAGCGCCGCGCGCGCCCGTTCCGTCCAGTCGCCGCGGCCCGAGCCGGCCGAGCCTCTGCAGATTGCTTGAGGGGAATGCACTCATGATCTCGATCGGTATCGTCGGATACGGCTACTGGGGGCCGAACCTCGCCCGGTGCACGTCGGAGAGCGAGCGCTGCCAGCTGGTGGCCATCGCCGACCAGTCGCCCGCCGCGCTCGCCCGGGCCGGCAAGCGCTACCCCGCCGTCCAGCTCCATCAGGACTGGCGCGACCTCGTGGCCGATCCCGCGATCGACGCCGTCATGGTGGCGACGCCGGTGAGCTCGCATTTCGAGATCGCCATCAACGCGCTCCGGGCCGGCAAGCACGTCTTCATCGAGAAGCCGATCACGCCCTCGGCCTTCGAGGCCCGGCTGCTGATCGAGGAGGCGGCCAAGCGCAACCTGAGGCTGATGGTCGATCACACCTTCGTCTACACGGGCGCGGTCGAGAAGATCCACGAGCTCGTCACGACCGACGCCATCGGCGACGTGTTCTACTACGACTCGACCCGGGTGAACCTCGGCCTGTTCCAGCGCGACGTGAACGTGATCTGGGACCTGGCGGTCCACGACCTCGCGATCCTCGACCGCATCCTGGACCTCGCCCCGGTGGCGATCTCGGCGAGCGGCACCGGCCATTTCAGCGGCCGTCCCGAGAACATGGCCCACCTGACCGTCTTCTACCCGCGCGGCGTGGTCGCGCAGATCAACGTCAACTGGCTCGCGCCCGTGAAGGTGCGGCAGACGCTGATCGGCGGCAGCAAGAAGATGATCGTCTACAATGACCTCGACCCGATCGAGAAGGTCAAGGTCTACGACCGCGGCGTCACGGTCGGCGGCGGCTCGGACGACATCACCGAGCTGATGGTCTCCTACCGGACCGGCGACATGTGGTCGCCGCACCTGTCCTTCCGCGAGGCGCTGATCGTCGAGATCGAGCACTTCGCCGATTCCATCGAGAACGGCACCGCGCCCATGACCGACGGCCACAGCGGCCTGCGCGTCGTCGAGATGCTCGAAGCCGCCATGCGCTCCCTGCGCCAGAACGGTGCGCCCATCGACCTCATGCCACTTGCGAGGGCCTCGTGATCCCCTTCCTCGACCTCAAGGCGCAGTACGCGGCGATCGGCGGCGACGTCGAGACCGCAATCCTCAACGTCCTGCGCAGCGGCGACTTCGTCCTCGGCCCGGCGGTCAGCGCCTTCGAGACGGCCTTCGCCGAGGCCTGCGGCGCCCGCCACGCGGTCGCCGTCAGCAGCGGCACCGCGGCCCTGCACCTCGCCCTCCTCGCCCTCGACATCGGCCCGGGCGACGAAGTGATCACGGTCTCGTCGACCTTCGTGGCGACGGTCGCGGCGGTCCTGTATGCCGGGGCCACCCCGGTCCTCGTCGACATCGACCCGGTCACCTGGACCATGGACCCGGCCCTGGTCGAGGCGGCGATCACGCCCCGCACCAAGGCGATCCTGCCGGTGCACCTCCACGGCCGGATGGCCGATCTCGACGCGCTCGGCGCCATCGCCCGCCGCCACGGGCTCGCCCTCGTCGAGGACGCCGCCCAGGCGCATCTCGCCGAGCGCGGCGGCCGCAAGGCCGGCACGATCGGGGATATCGGCTGCTTCAGCTTCTATCCCGGCAAGAATCTCGGGGCCTACGGCGAGGGCGGCGCCATCGTCACGGACCGCGACGACCTCGCCGCGGCGGCCCGCTGCCTGCGCGACTGGGGCCAGCAGGGCAAGTACAACCACGTCCGCCACGGCTTCAACCTGCGCATGGACGGCGTCCAGGGCGCGGTGCTGGGGGTCAAGCTCCCGCACCTGGAGGGCTGGACCCGCGCCCGCCAGGCGGTGGCGGCGGAGTACGGCGCCCGGCTCGCGGGCCTCGGCCTGGAGCTGCCGGCGCCCGCCGGGCTCGACCACGTGTTCCACGTCTACGCCGTGTCGACGGCGGACCGCGAGGGGCTGCGCCAGTACCTCAACGCGGCCGGCATCGCCACCGGGATCCACTATCCCGTCCCGGTCCACCGGCAGCCCGCCTACAGTCACCTCGACGACGGCGCCGGCCGCCTGCCGGTCACCGAGCGGCTGGCCGCCCGGACCCTGTCCCTCCCGATGTTCCCCGAGATGACGTCCGCGCAGATCGACACCGTCTGCCGGGCCGTCGCGAGCTACTGCGAGGTCGCCGATGCCCAAGCTGCGTGAGGTCACCAAGGGAAGCCGGTTCAGCGGCGACCTGCGCGGGACCCGGATCCTGGTCACCGGCGGATCGGGCTTCATCGGCTCGCACATCATCGACCTTCTGGTCGAGGCCGGCTGCGACGAGATCGTGGCCATCGACAACATGATCCGCGGCCGCCCCGAGAATCTCGGGGACGCCCTCGGCTCCGGCCGCGTCCGCCTCGTCCAGGGCGACATCCGCGACCGCGCCCTGATGGAGACGCTGGTCAAGGGCACCGACGTGGTGTTCCACCAGGCGGCCCTGCGGATCACGCAATGCGCCGCAGAGCCGCGCCACGCCTTCGAGGTGATGGCCGCCGCGACCTTCAACCTGCTTGAGAGCTGCGTCGAGGCCGGCGTCGCCAAGGTGGTGATGGCCTCCTCGGCCTCGGTCTACGGGATGGCGGAGGTCTTCCCGACGACCGAGAAGCACCACCCCTACGACAACCGGACCCTGTACGGCGCCGCCAAGTCCTTCGGCGAAGGTCTGCTGCGCTCGTTCAACGACATGTACGGGCTGGACTACGTCGCGCTCCGGTACTTCAACGCCTACGGCCCGCGGATGGACCTGACCGGCCGCTACACCGAGGTCATGGTCCGCTGGATGCAGCGCCTGGCCGAGGGCCAGTCGCCGATCGTCTTCGGCGACGGCCTGCAGACCATGGACCTCGTCCATGTCCGCGACATCGCCCGGGCCAACATCCTGTCGGCGATCTCGCCGGCCACCGACGTGGTGCTCAACGTCGGCACCGGCGTCGAGACCTCGCTGGTCGACCTCGCCGGCCACCTCACCCGGATCATGGGCCGGGACGGCACGCCGCTGATCCACGAGGCCGAGCGGGCCGTGAACCCGGTGCCCCGGCGCCTCTGCGACACGAGCCTCGCCAAGGCGCTGATCGGCTTCGAGGCGAAGATCGGCGCGGCCGAGGGCCTCGCCGACCTCGTCGCCTGGTGGCAGGACGAGTCCCGCTCGGAACACCTGCGGCGGGCGCTGGCATGATCCCGATTGCCAAGCCCGAAGTCGGCGACCCCGAGGCCGAGGCCGCCGCCGCCGTCGTCCGCTCCGGATGGCTGACCCAGGGGCCGCAGGTCGCGGCCTTCGAGACGGAGTTCGCCGCGATCGTCGGCGCGCCCCATGCCTGCGCGGTCTCGAACTGCACGACCGCGCTGCATCTCGCGCTCCTCGCCGTCGGGGTCGGCCCCGGCGACGAGGTGGTGACGGTGAGCCACAGCTTCATCGCCACCGCCAACGCCATCGCCCAGTGCGGGGCGACGCCGATCTTCGTCGACATCGACCCGGCGACCTACAACATGGCCCCGGACGCCGCCGCGGCGGCGATCACCGGGAAGACGAAGGCGATCGTCTGCGTCCACCAGATGGGCATGCCCTGCGACCTGGAGGCGATCGTGGCGATCGGGCGCCGGTCCGGCATCCCGGTGATCGAGGACGCGGCCTGCGCCATCGGCTCCGAGCGGCTCCAGGGCGACGTCTGGCGGCCGATCGGCAGCCCGGCGGGGGACATCGCCTGCTTCTCGTTCCACCCGCGCAAGGTGCTGACCACCGGCGACGGCGGCATGATCACCACCGCCAACGCCGCGTGGGACCGGACCTTCCGGCTGCTGCGCCAGCACGGGATGAGCGTCTCCGACATCGCCCGCCACGGCAGCGCCCGGGTGGTGGTCGAGGAATACGCCATCGCGGGCTTCAACTACCGGATGACGGACGTGCAGGCGGCCATCGGCCGGGAGCAGCTGAAGCGGCTGCCCGACCTGATCGCCCGGCGCCGCGACCTCGCCGACGGCTACCGCGTGCGGCTGGCCGACCTCCCCGGGGTGACGCCGCCGCCCGAGCCGATGGGGCTGCGCAGCAACTGGCAGAGCTACTGCGTCCGCCTCCCGGACGATGCGGACCAGCAGGCGGTCATGCAGGCGATGCTCGACCGGGGCATCGCCACCCGCCGGGGCATCATGTGCGCGCATCTGGAGCCGCCCTACGCCGAGGCGCCGCGGCGGTTCGCGCTGCCGGAATCCGAGCGGGCCCGCGACCACGCGATCCTGCTGCCGCTCTACGCGGCGATGACGGAGGCGGCGCAGGATCAGGTCGTCGACGGCCTGCGCGCCGCCCTGCGATGATCCCCGCACCGGTCAAGAGCCTCGCCCGGACGGTCGGCCTGACCCGCCCGCGCGTCGCCGCCGCCCGGATGGCCTGCGAGCGCACGACGCTCGCCCTCGGCCGCCGGCGTCGGGCCCTGCCGGGCGGGCGCATCCTCTGCTACCACTCGGTGGGCCAGCCGGAATGCGGCGTCAACGACGTCGCCCCCGGGCGCTTCCGGCATCAGATCGAGCGGGCGCTCCGTCTGGGCTACCGCTTCGTGCCGGCGGCCGCCATCGCCGAGGGACGCGGCGGCGCCCGCGACCTCGCCATCACCTTCGACGATGGCTGGCACAGCGTGCTGAGCGCGGCGGCCCCGATCCTGCGTGATTACGGGATCCCGTGGACCCTGTTCATCGTGGCGGGCTGGCTGGACCGGCCCGAGACCGGGCCGCGCGGCATCCTGGACTGGCGCGCCATCGAGGCGCTCGCTGCGGCCGGGGTCGAGATCGGCAGCCACTCGGTGACGCACCCGGATTTCGGGCGCCTCGACACGGATCGGACCGTCGAGGAACTCGTCGTCTCCCGGGCCATCATCGCGCGGCGCCTGGGCGTCGCTCCGGCGAGCTTCGCGATCCCGCTCGGTCAATCGATGAACTGGACGCCCTTCGCCCAACAGGCGGCCCGCGAGGCCGGCTACCGGACCCTCTATGCGCAGGCGGAGGAGACCAAACCTGAGGGCACCGTGGGGCGGACCTTCGTCACCTGCTTCGACCATGATCTGATCTTCCAGGCCCTGCTGCGCGGCGCCTTCGATGCGTGGGAAGAATGGGTCTGATCTCCGGCGTCTCGGGGTGCTCCAACAGTCCGAGGCCGTACTGCCCTGTCATGTCGCAGCAGATCCATCGGCCTGGGAGGCGCCCCGATGCAAGACGGTCCGAAGCTGGTTTCGGTCATCGTGCCGACATTCCGGCGGCCCCATCTTCTGCGCGGTGCGCTCGCAAGCATCCGGCGCCTCGAAAATCGCGATCTCGCGTTTGAAATCCTCGTCGCGGACAATGGGGGCGCGTGCGAGAACCGGGCGATCGCCGAGGCGTTCGGGGCCACCTACGTGGCGGTGGAGCGCCGCGGGCCGAGCGCGGCACGGAATGCGGGCCTGCGTTTGGCGACCGGCGACTTCATCGCTTTCCTCGACGATGACGACGCGTGGCTTCCGGGGAATGTGCGTGCGCAGATTGCAGTCCTCGATGCGGATCCCGCCTTGGACGGCGTTCTCGGGCAGGCCGTCGGCACGGACCCGGACCTGAAGAATCCCTCCGCCCCTTGGCCGGAACGGCATCCGGGCGTCGGCGACGCGCTTCTTCGGACCATGCTGAGCGGCTACTTTCCTCAACTGGGCACACTCGTGGTCCGCAGACGCGTCCGCGATTTGGTGGGTCTGTTCGACGAGACGCTCATCGGTGGAGAAGACCTGGATTGGCAGCTCCGTATCGCCCGCCGGCGGACCCTGGGCTATGTCGAGACACCCTGCATGCTCTTCCGCGGCCGCGCCCACGGCACCTACGACGCGATTCAGTACGACCGTCTTGCCTACGACCGGCTGGTCTTCTTCAGGCATAGTGTGCCGGAATGGCGTATCTGGCCCTCGCCCCTCGCGTTCCTCAGGGCGTATCAAGGCACGCTGCAGCACTTTTACTGGTATTTCGTCACGATCATGATCGCCGCAGCCTCGCGCGGCCAGAAGCGCCGGGCCTTCAGGGCCATCGTCGGAGCGCTGAGGGTCTTCCCGGTCCGCGCGACCTATCATCTGGTCGCGCGCCGGGATTGCCGAAGGGCGCTGGTTCAGATGGCCTCGATGCATCGGCCGATCTGATCGGACGCCAGCCGGGCCGTCACGGGGATCGGCGGGATCGCCCCCGCGGCCGCCCTCACGCCGTCAAGCGCATCGACCGCATCGACGCGGAACGGGCCGAAGCCGATGCCCGCCCGGTCGCGCGCAGGCCCGAACCGCCGCGGGACCGAACGAACCGATCTATGGCAGAGGCGACTCCGTCGACGGCCGCATCCAGCCGGGTGTCGCGGCTCATCTGCGGCTCCGCATGCGACAGCTGCTGCAGACGCTTCGCGGCGATCCAGGTCAGCATCTGATTGACGGGCTTGAGAGTCGGCATCGTGCTCGAACGCGCCGCGCGCCAGACTTCGGCGTTGGGCCAAACGGCGTGATACATCTCGCGGATGTTGCTCGGCAGCAAGGCATGCGGGCGCAGGTCGATCTCGAGGGACTCGGACCAGTCCCGCCACTTCATGCGATGCGAGTGATGGAGCGGCTTGGCGGCGATCCAGGGCGTGCGGAGGGCATCGGCGACGATGGCGCCGTGCATCGCCTCGGTGATGAGGAGCCTGGCGCCCCTGATCTGGGACAGGATCCGCCCGACATCGTCCCGGGGATCGATCAGCGTGACGCCCGCCATCCGGCAGGCCACCTGCCAGAAGCCACGCTCCAGGCTTTCGTAATGCGGCATGAAGGCGACCGTGATGCCCGACGCGGCCTCCGGCAGCGGCAGCAGGCGCAGCAGGACGGCTGGATCGCAGATCGCCCGCTCCGCCGGGAGGCCGAGGCGCCGCGCGGTCCCGGGGCCACGGACGAACAGGACGTCCCAGGATCCGTCATGCACGTCCGGCATCGCCGAATAGCCGCCGTAGCCGGACCCGATAACGTATTTTCTTGCCGATCTCGGGTAGATGTCTTGGATGATCGAGCCGATCCCGAGGAACAGCGCCTCCTCGCGATCATCCAGAAAGCCGTCCGGAAGCATCGCGCTCCAGACCAGCGGGTTGAGTTCATCCCCGAAGTTCGGCGGATCGCCGGCAAAGTAGGTCAGCTTCATGTCGGGCGCCGTGGCGTGTCGGGGTTCGACCGGGGCCGCGTCGGCGCGTTCGGCGCCGGCACGCTTCCGAGAAACTCAGGAGAAGGCCGGCTTCGCTATTGGAGGCCGAGGTTCCATCTGCAGAAGCATCTGAAATTCCACAGCAGCCAGCGCAGACGCCATTTGAGCCGGGTCTTGAAGCCGATGCCCGCATTGCGCAGGAGGCTCAGGCCGAACTCGGCACCGCGCAGCTCCTTCAGGTAAAGCCACGCCAGAGGATGCCATTCGTCGCGGCGCCAGGGTTTGGTCGCGTCGGTGAAGTGGATGATCTTCGGCCGCGGGGCGCTCCGGGTCAGGGCGGTCCACGTTGCGAACTTCTCGTAGAGGAAATTGCGCTGGAAGTTCCAGTCCGGTGGAATGCTGGTCCAGCGGTTCCAGAAGCTGATGTTCAACGCATCCTGATCGTCGTAATCGTAGACGTTGCTTGCAAGGAGCGCGATCGTGTGATCGAAGCTCTGGTCCGCTCTGAGTTTCTGGACATCCAGCAGGAGCACGCCCGCGTTGAAGTATCGGCCCTGGGCCGGCAGGCCGTACCGCGCGGCGAAGTCGCGCGGGTTGAGGCCGGCATCGACCACGGCTCCGAGCGCATGGGCGCCGAGGTCGAAGTCCCAGAGTTCGGCGATGTCGCTTTGAAGGATGAGATCGGAATCGAGATAGATCGCACGGCTGACGTCAGGCGGCATAAATCGCGGGATCATCAACCGGAAATACGTCGCCCGACTCATGCTCGGGCGATGGGCGTCGAACCCGAGCAGGACCGGATCGCAGATCTGAATCCACTCGATCGTGGCGCGCCGGGTCGAAACCTGGGCTCGGCTGGCCGCGTCGATGCCGTCATGGAAGACGAAAAACCGCAGCGGGTTGCGTTCGTTTCGTGTCTCGATCGAGCGCATGACCACACGAAGTTGTGGGATGTACGACTGATCGATGCCGAATGCGACGTTTATGACGGGCCTCTGCACGTCGTCCTCCGCTCGATTGCACCTGTGCTGACATGCGGCGCCGAGAAGCCACCGTCCGCGACAGGATGTTCAGGCGGGCCACCAGCCGGTGACCTCGCCATGGTTCGTCCAGTCGAGACGACAGTCCCGGATCGACCGTCCGTTCGATCGGTGCAGCTGCCTGCGGAAGGTATGGAGCGCCGGACGACCGATCACCCGCTTCAGGGCGAGCTTCCACCAGTCGCGCCGCAGGAGCAGGTGCGGATCGAACTCCGCTGCAGCTGCGAGGATCTCCTTCCAGTCGTCGTCGTGATGCAGGGTGAAGGAGTTGCTCGCCGTGATCAGGAGTTCGCGTCCGATCCGCCGCTGCATCGCGGCCACCCATCCCTGAAGCTCGGGGATCCTGTCTCCCTGCTCCTGCAGGATGACGCGGCAGGTTTCCATCTGCTCACGGCGATCGCTGATCGCCTGTGCATAGTAATGAGAACTCATGTTCTGATTATGCCAGCGGTAGTAGGCCTGCTTTGCATTCAGGATGACCACGGGCCCATGGCACGCGAAGCGCATCCACATCTCCATGTCGGAGGTGTGCCGCATCTTCGGATTGTAGCCGCCGAGACGATGCTGGACGGATGTGCGGACGATCACGACCGGGGACGCGAACTGGTTTCCGAAGTCGCAGAAGCGCTTGATGAACGTGCGCCCCGGGACGAGCCGGCATTCCGGGTCCGATGCGTCGGCGACGGCCACCGGCTCCACGTCGCCGGCCTGGGACACCGCCATCCCGCAGACGAGCCCCGCTTCGGGATGCCGGTTCAGCGCCTGCGCCGCGCGGGCGAGCGCCCCGGGCGTCAGCATGTCGTCGGCCGAAAGCAGCAGCGTGTAGTCGGCCGTGGCCCAGTCGATGATTCCTTCGTTGAAGGTCTTGATGTGTCCCTGGTTGACCGTGTGGCGCCGATAGGTGACGCGGGCATCCTCCCGGGCCAGGGCCCGTCCCACCTCTTCGGATGAGTCGTTCGACATGTCGTCGATGATGAGAATCCGGACGTCCACATCGCGCTGCGTCAGGATACTGTCGACGCATGCGCGGAGGTAGCGGCCGTAATTGTAGCAGGGGACGACGACATCGACCGTGCTCATGGTTCCTTGCCTTCCCGATAAGTCTACCTGCCGAAGGTCCAGTGACCTTCTTCGTGGAAGATGCCGAAGATGTACGGATCGAGATCCGGGTGCTGAACGTGGAACCGGGCGCCGATCTTGGCGTCGGCGATCGTGTCGAAGCCCTTGCGGCGCACGGAGATCGACACCCGGTAATCGTCCGCGGTGAGCCGGAGCGGCGGTGTCAGCAGCTCGATCGTCCCCGTACCGGCGATCACCGGCACCGGTGCCGCGTCGAGCAGCGTGCTGAACGTGCAGCAATGGGTCTCGTCGGCGCGGGTGAAGGAGCAGGAGACGTTCGCGTCGTGGATCGGCAGATCGGCCGCATACCGCATGCGGATCCGCATCCGCTCGCCGTGGGAGAAGACCGTCTTGCCCTCTCCGGCCGCGTCGAAGATCTCGACGCCGGTGATCCGGAAGTCCTGGCTCGACTGTTCGGGTCTGTACCACGAGGGATGGGACAGGTAGCTGTCCTGCTCGTAGATTTTGAGGCCCGCATCCACGGGCCCGTCATAGGCCACCGTCCCGTTCTTGATGTAGATCACGCGCTTGCACATCGTCTTCACGCTGAACATGTTGTGCGACACGATCAGGATGGTGGCGCCGCTCGCTTGCAGGCGATGGGCGAAGTCCATGCATTTTCTCTGGAAGGCGTAGTCTCCGACGGCCAGGACTTCATCCAGGAGCAGGATGTCGGGCTCGAGATGGGCCGCGACCGAGAAGGCCAGCCGGACATACATGCCGCTCGAGTAGCGTTTGACCGGCGTATCGATGAAGTCTCCGATCTCCGAGAACGCGACGATCGCGTCGAACTTGTCGGCGATCTCCTGCCGGCCCATGCCCAGGATCGAGCCGTACAGGAAGATGTTCTCCCGGCCGGTCAGCTCTCTGTGGAAGCCGGTGCCGACTTCGAGCAGGGCACCGACCCGACCCTCGAGGCGGATGCGGCCGGTGGTGGGGGCGGCGATCCGTGAGAGCAGCTTGAGGAGCGTGCTCTTGCCGGCGCCGTTCAGGCCGATGATGCCGACATTCTCACCGTGCTTGATGCCGAAGCTGACGTCCCTGAGCGCCCAGAAGGATTCCCGTGCCGGGCGCGCCTCGGAGCGGCGGGACAGGAGGCCCCGGACGCCCTCGCTGAGGGCGTCGCGCAGGGAGTTCTGGTGCGCGGCTCGCGGCGCGCGCCAGTACTGCTTGCCGATATCTTGTACGCTGATTGCCATCGACATCAGATTACATCCGCGAAGGAGCGCTCCATGCGCTGGAAGAAGATCAGTCCGCTGACGAGCAGGACGAACGCAGCCGTGACCGAGACCGTGATCGCGAAGGCGTCGGGCGGCGTCCCGCCGAGGACGGCGAACCGGAACGCCTCGATCAGGCCGACCATGGGATTGAGTGCGTAGAGCCAGCGCACCGAGGCGGGCACGATGCTCGACGCGTAGACGATCGGCGAGGCGTACATCCAGATCTGGATCAGGAACGGCAGCGTGTGCTTGACGTCCCGGAAGCGGACATTGATCGGGCCGAGCCAGAGACTCACCCCGAGGGCGAGCATCGCCGTGACGATCAGTGTCGGGACGGCCAGCACGAGGTGCCAGTCCGGCACCACGCCGTACCAGACCATCAGGGCCAGCATGACGGCCAGCGCGATGGCGAAGTCGACCATCGGCGAGATCACCGTGGCGAGCGGGATGACCAGCCGCGGGAAGTAGATCTTGCGGATGAGTTCGGCCTCCGCCACGAGGCCGTTGGCGCTGCGCCGGACCGCTTCGGCGAAGTAGGTCCACAGGACGACCGCGCTGCCCGCGAACAGCGCGTAGGGCGCGCCGTCGGTGGGGATCTTGGCGAAGTGGCCGAAGATCACGGTGAAGATCAGGACGGTGAAGAGCGGCTGTGCGATCGCCCAGCAGGCGCCGAGGGCGGTCTGACGATAGAGGACCTTCAGGTCCCGCAGGATCAGGACGCGCAAGAGACCGCGATACTGCCAGAGGCCCACGGCGTCGAAGGCGATGATCCGGTCGTCGGGCGCAATCTCGGTGACCCGCAGCGTCGACGGATCGCCTCGCTGTTCGGTCAGCCCGCATTCCGACGGGCCGAGGGCAAGCGCATCCAAAGATTTCATCATTCGAGGGGGTCCCGCATGACGCTTCGAGCCCGTGATCGAGCTCGCGGGATCCGGTTCGAATCGACTGTCGAGCCGTCCGGCTGTCCCGCCGGAACGGGCTATCATTGCGGTGGGGCGGTCAGAATTACACCTTTCGTCGTATCGGTGCGGCCAACCGAAGTGGTGGTTGTGATCAATGACCGTAATCGCGGCCAATCACGGCAGATGAGCCCTCGGATGCGGGACCGTCGGCGTCCGCTTCCCTCCGGAACGGCCGGCCCGGATCCGCCGACCACCGGGGCCCGGTGTCGGGAGAGCCCCCATGAGATCACCCACGAGAACCCCCGCGCGCGCCGCCGGTGCTCCGCTCGTGACGATCGCCATGCCGGCCCTCGACGAGGCCGGCCACATCGCCGAGGCCATCGCGTCCGTTCTGCCCGACCGGGATGCGGTCGCCTGCGAATTGCTGGTGTTGGATGGCGGCAGCCGCGATGGCACCTGCGCGATCGTCTCCGCCCTGAGCGCCGGGGATCCGCGGATCCGGCTCGTCCACAACGAGCGCCGGATCCAGGCGGCGGCCCTCAACCTCGCGGCACGGCTGGCGCATCCCGCCTCCGCCTACCTGGTCCGCGCCGATTGCCACGCCGTCTATCCGGAGGGGTTCGTGCAGAACCTCGTCGGCACGATGCAGCTGCGGGAAGCCGTCTCGGTGGTCGTGCCGCTCCGGACCGTCGGGGTCACGCCGCTGCAGCGGGCCATCGCGGCGGCGCAGAACAGCCGCCTCGGCAACGGCGGCTCGGCCCACCGGCAGGGCGGCATCTCGGGCTACGTCGCCCACGGCCACCACGCGGCCTTCGACCGGCGGGCGTTCCTGCGGGTGGGCGGCTACGACGAGACCTTCACCCACAACGAGGATGCCGAGCTCGACCGGCGGCTCTGCGCGGCGGGCGGGCGGATCTACCTCGCCGCCGACCTCGCGATCACGTATTTTCCCCGCGCGCGCTTCGGCAGCCTCGCGCGGCAATACCGTCAGTACGGTCGCGGCTGCGCGCGGACCCTCGAGAAGCACGCCAGCCTGCCGCGCGCCCGCCAGATGCTGCCGGCCCTGGTTCTGCTCTACGCCGTCGCGGCCCTGCCCCTGGCGGCCCTGATGCCCGCCCTGCTGATCCCGCTGCTGCTCTACGCCGGAGCCTGCGGCCTGTGCGGCCTCGCCCTGGCCCTCAAGGCGCGGGACCCCGTCCTGCTCCTGAGCGGACCGGCGGCGGTGGCCATGCATCTGTCCTGGGCGGCGGGGTTCCTGTCCCATCCGGGCTACTGGCGGACCGTCCTCCGGGCCGCCCTGCGCCGCAAGCGGCCCGGGCTCGGCGTCCCGCCGGGATCCGACGCGGCGCGCGTCAACTGACCGGTTGACGCCGGGCCGGCGCCGCGCCTGGCGATGGGCTGGGCGCGGCCCTGCCATGTCAGAAGCCCGACGCTCTCTCGCATCCGTCGCCCATTCGCCCATTGGGGCGGTGGCCTCACGGGGCCAAGGCGATTATCGACACGCGCAACGATCCGGCCGCGCAGGGCCCGGAGACCGGCCGCGCCCCGCGTGCGGCAGCGCAGGAGAGTTGTGACCGTGCCCGACAGTACGCCGCGTCCCGTGATGCTCGTGATCCTCGACGGCTGGGGTCTGCGGGACGCGGTGGCCGACAACGCCGTCCACCAAGCCAAGACCCCGGTCTTCGACGCGCTGATGCAGGCGCATCCCCGGGCGCAGCTGAAAACCTTCGGCGCCGATGTCGGCCTCCCCGCGGGGCAGATGGGCAATTCCGAGGTTGGGCATCTCAATATCGGGGCGGGCCGCGTGGTCCTGCAGGACCTGCCGCGGATCGACTCCGCCGTCGCCGACGGTTCGCTCGCCCAAAATCCGGCGCTGATCCGGTTCATCGAGACCCTCCGCGCATCGGGGGGCACCTGCCACCTCGTCGGCCTGCTCTCGCCCGGCGGCGTCCACGCCCATCAGGACCACGCCGTGGCGCTGGCGCGGTTGCTGGTCGCGGCGGGGATCCCGGTCCGTCTCCATGGCTTCACCGACGGGCGCGACATGCCGCCCCGCTCCGCGGCCACCTGCATCGCCGATGTGGCGGCCACCCTGCCCAAGGGCGCGCGCATCGCCACCCTGTGCGGCCGCTATCTCGGGATGGACCGCGACCGGCGCTGGGAGCGGGTCCAGACGGCCTACGACGCCCTCACGGAGGCGCGCGGGACCCGGTTCGAGCGGGCCGGGCAGGCGGTCGCCGCGTCCTACGCGCAGGACGTGTCGGACGAGTTCATGCGGCCCGCGATCATCGGCGACTATGCCGGCATGCGGGACGGCGACGGCCTGCTGTGCTTCAACTTCCGCGCCGACCGGACCCGGCAGATCCTGGAGGCGCTCCTCGACCCGGCCTTCGCGGGATTCGACCGCGCGCGGACGGTCCGGTTCGCCGCCGCCCTAGGGATCGTCCAGTACAGCGTCGAGATCGACGCCTTCGCCGAGACCCTGTTCGGCCCCCTCGACCTGCCCAACGGCCTCGGCGAGACCGTGGCCCGGGCCGGCCGCACGCAGTTGCGCATGGCCGAGACCGAGAAGTACCCGCACGTCACCTACTTCATGAACGGCGGCCGCGAGGAACCGTTCGCGGGGCAGGACGCGGTCCTCGTGCCCTCGCCCAAGGTCGCAACCTACGACCTGCAGCCGGAGATGTCGGCGCCGGAACTCACCGATCGCGCCGTGGAGGCGATCGGCTCCGGGCGCTACGACCTCATCATCCTGAACTTCGCCAATCCCGACATGGTCGGCCATACCGGCAGTCTCGCGGCCGCCGTGAAGGCGGTGGAGACCGTCGACACCTGCCTCGGCCGCGTGGTCGAGGCGGTGACGGCGCAGGGCGGGGCGCTGCTGGTGACCGCCGACCACGGCAATTGCGAGATGATGCGCGATCCCGAGACCGGGGAGCCCCACACCGCCCACACCCTCAACCCGGTGCCGGCCCTGCTCATCGGCGTCGACGGCGTGTCCCTGGCCGACGGCCGCCTGGCGGATGTGGCGCCCACCCTCCTCGACCTGATGGGGCTCGACCAGCCGGCCGAGATGACCGGCGCGTCGCTGATCCGGAAGCGGGGCGCGGGCTGAGGGCCGGGGCCGGCGGCACGCCGCCTGCACGGCCCGGGCTGTCATGCCCGCCGTCCCTGCGTTACGTCCCGCCACGAAGCCGGTCTGTCCCAGCGTGGTGCGAGGTCGTGGTGCGTGTGACCGGTTCTAGGACATGATCGCCCGACACAGCCTGATCTATGTCGGCTCCCGGGGCTTCGCGGCAGCCCTGAACATGGCCTCCGTGGCGGTGTTCACGCGGCTCGCGCCGGTGGAGAGCTACGGCACCTACCTCTACGTCCTGTCCTGGTCGCTGGTGCTCTACGGGGCGACCTGCCAGTGGCCGAAATTCGCGTTCTTCGCCCTCTACGACGAGGCGCGCGAGCCCGCGCAGGTCGGCACCGTGGTGCGGATCCTGGGCGGCACGCTGCTGCTCGCGGGGCTCGGGAGCGCGCTGGCCGCCGGCCTCGGGCTGATGTCGGCGCGGATGGCGGCCGCGATCCTGGCGCTCGCCTTCGGGAGCACCCTGTTCGAGGGCTCCACCGAGATCGCCCGGACGCGCCTCCGGGCCGGGGCGGTGGCAGCCTCGGTGATGAGCCGGGCCGTCCTGATCCTCGCCCTCGGCAGCCTCGCGCTGCATCTCTCGCAGGATCCGCTGCATCTCGCCTTCGCGGTGGCGGCCGCCAACGTCCTGGCCTCGCTCCCCGCCGCCGCCACGATCGCGCCGATGATGCCCGGCCGCGGCAGCCGGGCCGAGGCCCTGCGGCTCTTCGCCTATGGCTGGCCGCTGGTCCTGTCCTTCGGGACGGCGGCGCTCGCCCAGAGCCTCGACCGGCTGATCATCGCCAAGACGGTGGGGCCAGCGGGGCTCGGCGCCTACGGGGCGCTGGCCGACTTCCTGAAGCAGAGCTTCATCGTGTTCGGCGAGGCGATCGCCCTGTCGCTGATCTCCATCGCCAAGCGCGAGGCGCGGGCGGGCGGGATGGCGGCGGCCTCCGGGGTGCTGCGCGACGCCGCCCGGGCCATGACGCTGGTCGCCGCCTTCGGGGCGGTGTTCTTCCTGTGCTTCGACGATCTGGTCGTGGCGGTGCTGCTCGGGCCCGCCTACCGGGCGGAGGCGCGGGAGCTCGCGCCGGTCCTGATCCTGGCCTCCATCCTGATGATGTTCCGCGCCTATTATTTCGGGCAGGTGATCTACTTCACCCGCTCCAGCGGCCTGGAGGCCGCCGCCGCCTTCGCGACCCTCGCCGCGGTCGCCGCCCTGTCGCTCCTGCTGATCCCGCGGTTCGGTGCCGCCGGGGCGGCCCTCGCCTTCGCGGGCGGCCAGAGCGCGGCCTGCCTCGTGCTGGTGCTGGGCGCCCGCCGGGCCGGAACGACGATGCCGCTGCCCCTCGCCGACATGGCGGGGATCGCCGGGATCGCGCTCGCCTGCGGCGCGGTGAATGCCGGCATCGCCCTGGTCCCGGGCGGGCTGATGCCGCCGGGGCAGGCCCTGCGCCTGGTCCTGCTCGCCGTCGCCGCCGGCATGACGGCATGGCGCTACGACGTGCTCGGCTTCGCCGGCGCGATCCGCCACCGGCTCGCGGCCTGACGGTCCCGCCATGGCAGACATCGCCGCGCTACCGGGGGGGTTCGTGGCAGCGGTCCGGCCCCTCGATCCCCGAGCCCCCTGGATCCCGGCCTGGCGGGCGCTGGGCGCGGCGTCCCTCATCCGAAACCCGTTCTACGAGGCCGGCTACGCCCTGGCTGCCCGCGACGCCTTCGGGGCGGGCGTCCGGCTCCTCCTCGTCGCCGACCGGCCGCCGGAGGCGCCGGGGGCCCGGCTCGTCGCCGTCTGGCCGTTCCGGCTGTCGCGGCGGCGCTGGGGCCTGCCGCTGCCGCTGCTCATGGGCTGGACCCACGGCTACGCCCCGTTCGGCGCGCCGCTCCTCGACGGCGCCGATCCACAGGCCGGACTCGCGGGGCTGCTCGCCGCGCCGGGCATGCTCGGCCTGCCGCCGCGGCTCCTCCTGCCGAACGCCCCCGCCGACGGCCCCCTGCCGGACCTCCTCACCGCGCAGGGCGGACGCCGGGCCGCCTACTGGCCGCATGACCGCGGCCTGCTCGATCTGAGCGGGTTCGGGCCGGAGGCGCGGAGCGGCTATCTCGGGCACCTCTCCGGTCAACGCCGCCGCAAGCTGCGCCGCGCCCGCGCGCGCCTGGAGGCGGCGGGGCCCGTGACCTTCGAGATCCTCGCCGCGCCCGAAGCCCTCGGCCCGGCCCTGGACGCCCACGTCGCCCTCGAGACCGCCGGCTGGAAGGGGCAGGCCGGGACGAGCCTGGCGCAGCGGCCGGCGGAGATCGCCTTCCTGCGCGCCGCCCTGGCCGATCTCGGCGCGGCGGATGGCGTGCGCATCGCCCGCCTGCGCCGGGGGGAGCAACTTCTGGCCTCCCTGATCCTGCCGGTCACCGGCCGGGAGGCCTGGGTGCTGAAGATCGCCAACGACGAGACCCGACCGGAGACCGCGCCGGGCGTCCAGCTCGTCCACCGGCTGACCGAGGCCCTGGCCGCGGGCGACTGGCCGATCGACCGGATCGATTCCTGCGCGCCGCCGGGCTTCGCCCTCGGCACCACCTTCTGGACGGAGCGCCGGCCGATCGCCCATCTCCTGGTCGAGGCGGGGCGCGATCCCCTGTTCCCGGTCGCCCGGACCCTGGAGCGCGCCCGGGAGCGCGTCGCCCGGGCGCGTGTCACCATCCGAAGCGGGCGATCTGCACCAGCCGTGCCCGCGTCGCCGCCGCGTCGCCGCCCATGACGGCGATCCGCCCGGACAGGTCGTAGCAGGCCGCGCAGAACGGCAGTTGCAGCAGCGTGTACCCATCGTCGCGCGCCCGGGCGACGGAGGCGATCAGGCAGGGCAGGACCGGCCCGTCCGCGGGCCCGGCGAGGCAATCGGCCCGGGGGCTGCCGAAGGCCGGGCGGTTCGGCCAGGTCAGCAGGAGCGTGGTGCCGCCCCGGCGGTCGGGGGCCGGCGGCAGGGTGTAGCTGCGCAGGAACAGCGCGCAGGCGGCGAGGAGCAGGAGCGGCAGGATCAGGGCTGTGCGCATCGACGGATTCCTCGCGCCTCAATCCCCCGCGTCGAAGCGCGTGCGATAGAACACCTCGCGGCCGGCACCGTCGATCACCCGGACGGCCTCGGCCGGCTCCCCCGACCGCTGCGGCACCCGGGCGCGGGCGAACAGGCGCAGAGCCCGCTCCTGCGCGCTCTCCAGACTGCCGACCCGCACGGAGATCCGCGTCTGGATCTCGTCCGGTTCCGGTCCGAGGACTTCGATGTGGAAGGTCTCGCGCAAGGGCATCCGCCTGATCGAGGGGCATCCGGTTGCCGGATCGCGTGGTCCGGTCGCGGGCGGCCATAGCACGATCCGGCTTCCGGCGCCGGGGTCGCCGACCGCCCTCGGTCAACACGGTCTGCCGACGTTTCGGAACGCGACCCAGGGACGCGCCGGCGCCCTCGCGGTCAATCCAGCCCCGGAATGCGCGCCGGCCGCCCCCTGGGCCGCGCATCGGGCGTGTTCTGCCGGGATGCCAGCCGGAACTCCGTCGGCGTCAGGCCATGCCGCTCCTTGAAGCGTCGGGCGAAGTGGGCCTGGCTGGCGAAGCCGCTTCCGTAAGCCAGCATGCCGATCGGCAGATGGGCGCAGGCGGGATCGGTCAGGCGCTTGGCCGCGAGCTCCAGGCGGCGCTCCCAGATGTAGTCTGAGATGTGCCGGCCACGCTCGTGGAACAATTCCTGAAGGCGGCGCAGCGACACGCCGACCGCGGCGGCGAGCTGTGGCGGGTCGAGGGTCTGATCGCTCAGGTTCGCCTCGATATAGGCCATGGCGCGCTGGACCGTGACGGTGCCGTGGGTGGAGCGCGGCACATTCTGCGCGAGACGCTCCGCGAGGCTCGCCACGATCAGGTCGATCCCGATCGACGCCATGCGCGCGGCCGCGTCGGGGGCGAGCCGGTCACCCAGCCGGACAAGATCTCGGAAATAGGTGCTCGCCAGGGTCGCGGAGGCGAGATCCGCGCCGACTGTGAGGGCACTGAACAGCCGGGACGGGCCCAGAACGGTTTCCAGGCGCTCGCGCGGCAGATCGAGCACCAGCGAACTGCTCGGCTCCGTCATGCAGACGGCCGGACGCGCATTGAGGACGACGAGATCGCCGGGCCGGGTCTTCGCCTCCTGGTCGCCTTGTTGGTAGCTGGCGTTCCCGGAAAGCCTCAGAATGGCATAGACGCGACTGTGCCGACCGTTCCGCCGGACCATGTCGGCTGTCGCTTCCGTCCGCAGGCTTGTGTGGGCGAAGTGCGAGATCGGCACCCCGCCGATATCGGTGACCTCGAGCTTGCCACGGAAGTGGCCGGCGTCATCGGTCTGCAACGCGACGGGTACCAAGCGTTCACAAACCATCTCCCGCCAACGCCGGAACGCGGCCTTGGGATGAACATCATCGGTCGAGAAGAACGGTTGCATTCGTGTTTCAGGGCGAAGGCCGAACGGCCAATACAGTTCCTACACGGTCAATTTCCATAAGGGATAATTTGCGCGCGGTCAATGACGATAGATACCGCCCAAATAAAGCGAACGCATTGCGACAATAGAACAAAAGCATCGCGATAATATTATTAAAGCAAGATGTATTGCATATATTATTATGAATTGCCGTTCGATTAATTCCATCCGTATCTCAGATCGCCCCTCGTGTTGGACATAAGGAAGCGATTTTGTCCCTGTCTCGGCGTGACCCGCTGGTCGGCCTGAGAGGTCGTGAAGGGTCACACGGTCCAGATCCGCGAAGGCCGCCGGACGGAGCGCCGCGCTGGCGGATTTCCAGTACAGGTACGGGAAGATCCCCACACGCCGGTCCCACTCCGGGATGGTGCGCGTTCGGAGAGAGCCGGCGAACCCGCAGCTTCGAGGAAGGACCGGACGCCTGTCTCGGCGTCAAGTCCAATTGCGCCCGGGCCGCCTACGGCTCTATCAGTCCTCACGCGTCAGGAGGCATCACCGGAGGAGGCCCTTGGATCCGCTCAAAGCCGCCGCAGCGACCCTGCTCTGCCTCGCTCTGTTCTGGCTGGCCTTCCGGCTGACCCGGCGCCTGGTCGATCTCGCCATCGCGGGGGGCTACGCCGAGGAGCGCCGGCGGCTCGCCGAGGAAGAGGCCGCTCAGGCCGAGGCGGGCGCCGTTCCGCAGGCCTCGGCCATCCGGGCCACCCCGGCGAGCTTCGCCGCGAACAGGGACCAGTCATCCGCCGCGGCGATCGGCGCCCACAACGCCTCCACCTCGTCGATCAGGAGCGTGCAGGGCGCCTCCGCGAAGTAAGGATGGTCGAGCCGCGCGCCCGGTGCGGGCGCCAGCGGTTCCAGCGCGGCCCGCACGGCCGTGAAGGCCTCGGACCGGTACTGCGCGGCGGCCGGTCCCGCCTCCGCCCGCCCGGCGCTCGCGAGCCCCCCGTACCAGTCGAAGAAGAACCGCTCGAAGGGCGCCTGCGTCTCGGCGAGGAAGCGCCAGACCGCCGAGACCAGCCGGTCGGTCTCCGGCTGCGGCGCCGCGGCGAGGCCGAGGCGGCGGAACAGGGCTTCGGCGAAGGCCGCCTGCAGGGCCGGGCCGAAGCCGGAAAGGGCGGCTTCGAGGCGCGCCTGGGGGGCCAGCGTCAGCAGGCAGTCGGCGAGCCGGGCGAGATTCCAGAACAGCGCCTCGGGCTGACGGCCGAAGCTGTAGAGCCCGGTCTCGTCGAAATAGGCCGCGGTGAAGTCCCGGTCGAAATGCGGCAGGAAGCGCCAGGGCCCGTAATCGAAGCTTTCGCCGGTGACGTTGATGTTGTCGCTGTTGAGCACGCCATGGACGAAGCCGGCCGCCGCCCATTGCGCGCCCATCCGGGCGACTTTGACCACCACATCCTCCAGGAAGGCGACGCCGCGATCCTCCAGGCCGGCCCGCCAGAGGTCCGGCCTGTGGGTCTCGATCGTGTGGTCGAGGAGCCGGGCGACGTTGTCCGGTTCGCCGAGCGCCAGGACGCGCTGGAAGCTGCCGATCCGGATATGCCCGTGCGAGAGGCGCACCAGCACGGAGGAGCGGGCCGGCGAGGGCTCGTCGCCGCGCACGAGGTCCTCGCCGGTCTCGATCAGGCTGAAGCTCTTCGAGGTGTAGACGCCCTGTGCCTCCAGGAGCGCGGTGGCCAGCACCTCGCGCACGCCGCCCTTGAGGGTGAGCCGTCCATCGGCGCCGCGGGACCAGGGCGTGGTGCCGCTGCCCTTGGTGCCGAGGTCGAGCAGCCGCCCGTCCTCGAGGTCGTGCAGCTGCGCGAACAGGAAGCCGCGGCCGTCGCCGAGCTCCGGATTGTAGGAGCGGAACTGATGGCCGTGGTAGCGCAGGGCCAGGGGCGTCTCGAAGCTGCCGGGCAGCGGCTCGAACCGGCCGAAATGGGCGATCCACGCCGCCTCGGAAAGGCCGCCGAGGCCCACCCGCTCCGCCCAGGCCTGATTGCGGTAGCGCAGGATCGTCTGCGGGAAACGGGCCGGGGTGACCGGATCGAAGAAGGCGGGACCGAGATCGGCGTGGCGCCGGGAGGGCTTGATGGCGGTGTCGTCCATGCGGCGCGTCTCTCGGGTCGGGCCGGGCGTGCCCCTCCCCTCACCAAGCCGGCGGAACGGGATCCGTTGCAGCATTCCGGTTCTTGCGCGCGGAACGAAGCAGGCGGCGTCGCAGGCGGCTTTGGGCGTGGTGCTGTGGGCGTGCTTCGCTCTGCGCGCAGGGGCGGCCGGCACCAGGGCTGCCGTCGGCGCCCGTGCGTGTGAGCGCGATCCGCCTGGCCGTGCGACTGTCTAAAAGGAGTGGTCTCGTGGCGGTCTGCTACCGCGCGGACGGTCGAGGACGCAGACATTCGAGCTGTGGCAGCAGGGGTCGACAGTCGTGCGCTCGGCACCAGGAGCGCATCGCGCTGGATTGGACATCCCCCCTGCCCGATCGATCGTAAGCGAGACCGCTCTTCCGAGGTCTGACGAGCCGACACGATCCCCCGACAGCATGGCGGCCGGATTGGGGTGATCCAGCCTGCCTGTCTGGCACGCGTCGGAGGAGCCCTCGTTTTATGGACACGGTCCGGCGCCGATATGAGACGACGCGGTGGGTCGGTCTACAGAATGTCCGGGTCCTTCAAGCGCGAAACGGCCCGCGCAGGCGCCCCGCAGCGCCAGCGCTCCTTCAAGGCAGGTTCAAGGCAGGTCGATCCCGGAATGACCGCGATTGTTCGATGCGGCCTTGCGACGGGACGAACGATTTAAGGCTTATCGGGGATCTCAATCTATTTTATCATCCTGGCGATACAGGATGTGATCAGATATATCTATAAATATCATGCTCGGCGTGCCAATGAAGAGCAGGTCTATTGCATAGATGCGCATCTAAGACTGAAATTACGAGACACCCCATCTCGCCGTCGAATCTCTAAAAGAGCTATTGTTTATCGAATGAAGAAGATAAAAATTAATCATAACCCGAGCGTGTGATCTGTCACTTTAAGTCGGTCAAAATCAATTTATGAGTTGATGCCATAACCGCTAGTGGATGGCGGGAATGCGGTGGGATGTAAGTTTTTGGAAGCCAGACGAGCCCTTCGCCCTACGCCCGTTCGGCCAGATATTTTTATATTCCTCTATCTTCAGCAGGACAATCGAAAATCCTGCGCGCGCCAAGGAGCTTGTTCAATGCGTATGATCAAAGGCTTTATAAGAATCTGGCTCGTCGTGTCCGCTGCCGCCGCTTCAGTACTGCTGGTGTATGTCGTGAACCAGTCCGCTCCGACTTGGGTAACCGCTGTCCTGCTGTCCCCTTTGTTTTTGATACCCATCACGCAAACCGATGAATTGCTGGCGCCCGTCATAAATTGGGTCAGGCGCGGGTTTCACGGCAATCCTTCCGACAACGCGCATTGACCAAGTAAAAAATTTCCAAAACTTTTTGCGCATTGGGGTGGTTAGAATTTGATTTTGCGACCGTGCATAAATTATTGCGGCCAACAGTATATTTTATGAAGCGTGCGGGTTGCGAACGACGCCGGCAGGCGGTGGCGGGATACCGACAACCGCGTCCGGCCGCATTCGTCCTCGGGCTACCGACCACCTGCGCCTGTCACCGTCCCGGATCTGGCCTTCCGGCTTCCCATGGCCCCGGCCCTGCAGCCGCCTCTCAATCAGCCTGGTCAATAATACTGGTCAGCTCAGCGTCTATCGTACAATTAGATTGTATTTTCTGACATTTCACACCTAATGGAAATCAATTTTAGCGCTTAATAACAGTTTTTAGTTTCTACAAATACTGACTGACCGCCTCACAACCTCAGCGATCATATAGAAGGTATATCTGCCAATAACTCACTCTTAGATTTATTTTTGGCTGAGATTTGTTAGATTTTGACATTACGCCATTTCCATATCATAAGCCACATTGCATCAGAGTTCGTCGAGAATTCATGCATTACTAGTGATGGTATATTTAAATATAGACAAAAATACATGCGGACACTATTTTCAACGGAGAAATTTCATCCTCGCGACAGATTTAGAAGCTGGCGCGATGCCATGTCCGACATGCGCGTGCCGGCCGAGCAGAAGCGCCTGACCGACGATCCATTCGATGCCAAGATAGAAGTTGCTACCGTCGGCTCGATCGAAGCGATACGCACCTCCCATGGCGCTTTACGCGCTGAGGCGACGCCCGACCTGGTCAGGAATCATGGCCAGGAGAATGCTGTCGGAATATTCTTCCGGCAGGCAGGAATTGCAAAGACCGGTCAATCCGACAGGACCTCGGTGCAACGGCCCGGCGATCTCATGGTGCTCGACTGTCGTCCGGCGGCGCAGGAATACAGCTCGGGCAGCCAGATGCTCACCCTCCACATCCCCCGCGAGCGGCTCGAGTCTGTCCTCGGTCCAGCTCGGCTCTACAGCGGGCTGACCATCGGTGCAGACCTCGGCAGCACCGCCTTGGCGACAGGCTTCCTCACTGAGCTGATGCGTGTCAGTGATAGCCTCACGCCGGCCGTGGCAGACCGCATGTCGGCCATCGGCATCGACCTGATCGCGGCCAGCATCGCCGAGCGCTTGGCACAGGAGGTGTCTCGCCCCTTGCATGAAACAGTCACGGTTCAGCGCGCCAAGACCTATGTCGAGGCCAATCTGGGTGACCCCGACTTCGGACCTCCGGAACTCGCCGCGGCTGTCGGCGTCTCGCTGCGCCGGCTACAGGAGATGTTTCATGAGCGTGGCAGGCACGTGTCCGACTACATCTGGGAGCGCCGTCTTCTGAGGGCCGGGCATCAGCTGAGCAAGATCGAGCATGGCCATCTGCAGATCGGCGCAGTCGCGTATAGCTGTGGCTTCTCCAGCCAGGCCCACTTCTCCCGCCGCTTCAAAGCGCATCACGGCATGACGCCGAGCGAGTTCCGGCAGGCTGCTCTTGAGGTCGCCCGGTAGGGCTCTCATCCGTTGACGATCCGAGCCTGGGTGGCGGTGGGAGCATCCCCGGCGCGCAGGTCGGGAAGGTCCGGTAGGCGCGATTCTCTGAACATGGAAAACCCGACGCGTTACTCCGACGCACACGGATGCGTCTCCAGCGGCTCGACGAGGGCTCGCCCAAAGGTCGGGAAACGGTCGTCTTTCGAACATGCAGTCGGACAGGACAACGTCGGCTTGGGGTGACGGCTGTGGGGGAACGCGTTTTGGTGTGTCGGTACGGAGTTGTGACAGCGCGCGCGGTGCCGCGTGCTCTTAAGTCCCGTCGGCCCTCGACAGGTCGCCCATAGGCGCAGCCCGGGCCCGGCCGGCTCACCATCGGTAGGAGAGGCTGCCCTTGACGGCATGGTCCTGCGCCCGCCGCCCGATCTGGCCGTCATAGGCCAAGCCCAGCCGCGCGCCCGGCGCTGTTTCCCAGTCCAGCCCAGCCGACACCACCGCCGCGTCCTCGGCCAGCGGCCCACCCCCCGTGCGGAACGCTGTGCCCCCACCCCGGAACGCCAGCAGCGCTGCCGGCGCCACAGTCCCGAATGCCCGCCGGTAGCCGATCAGGCCCCGCGCCACGAGCGGACCTGCGCCTCCGAACAGGTCCGCCACAATCGCCTGCGCCTGCGCTCCCGCCGTGACTGTCTCCACCCCGTAGCTCCGGCCGAACACCGCCAGCGCCGCCGAACCGCCCGTTTCGGTCAAGCCGTCCTGGTGCAGCCGCAGCGTCGCGACGCCCACGAACGGCTCGACGGAGCGCGCCGCTCCGCCCATCCGGTAGCCGACCTCGCTGAAGCTCTGCAGCGTCGTGCCCCCGGCCCGGCCCGTGATCGCCTGCGAAAAACCCGGAAACAACACCGTCCGGTGGGTGTCGAGTGCGTCGCTGCCGTACACAACCCCGAGCCGCACCCGTACGGCGCCGAGCGCGCCGCTGGCGTAGGCGGCGCCGAAGCCACTTTCGATCTGCCCGGAGGACTGGCGGGCACGCACGTCGAACTGCGTGAAGGCGTAGCCGGCCGCGACGCCCGCGCGCCAGTCGCCCATCCCGTCCCCGAGCACGCCCGGGCCGGTCTCGGCGCCGAGTACGAAGCCGCCGGTCTCCCGGCTGAGCCGCGCCACGTTGCGCGTGCCCTCGGTGGCGCCGAACGCCCCGAAGGCTTGACCCCAGAGGCCGTAGCCCGGCGTCAGCGGCTGGACCGTCACCACACCGGTGGCGGGCTCGTCCGTGGCGAAGGCGGCGGAGCCGGCCGGCAGGGTCGTGCCGGGCGCGAGGCGCTGGCCGATGGTGCCGGTCAGGCCGAGGCCGCTGGCCGGGCCGGCGCCGAAGCGCAGGTGCTCAAGCAGCGCCCCCTGCACGGTGAGGGCGGCCTGCGCCCGCGCGGTCACTGCCGAGGCATGGATCTCGCCCGACAGGCTGTTGAGCGCCCGCACCGCGCCGGGCGCCGTTTGGTTGAGCACGGCGGTCACCACCTGCGCGGCCGGGCTTGCCACCACCGTGGTGGTGCTACCCGCGGTGCTCACCGTGGTCGTGACCGTGCCAAAGGCCGGCACGCTCGTCGCCGCGGTGGCGGGCGCGCTGCCGGTGGTGGCCGTTGTGGTCACGGTCGGCCCGGCGCCGTTCAGGGCCTGGGCGAGGTTGCCCTGGTTGAGCGTGGTGGCCACGCTGGTGAGCGGCGCCGTCTGAGCGAAGCCCAGCGACACGCTGTGGCCGTCGTAGGCCAGCGACGGCGTCAGGAAGGCGAGATTGCTCGTTGTCTGCAGGCTGCTGAACTGGCCGGTGACGCCGCCGGAGGCGGTGAGCAGCGTGTAGCGCAGGGCCGGCGTGTAGGTGCCGGCGCCCGCCAGCACCTGCACGGTGCCGCCCTGGATCGTGACCGGGCCGGTCACCGCGGTGCGGTCGTTGGCGGTGGACGTCACCTTGACCGTGTAGAACGAGCCCGGCGCGAAGGTCAGCGGGCCGGTGATCGACGGGGTGCCGATCGCCGTGGCGCTGCCCGGCGCCAGCCGACCGCCGGCCTCGATCAGCGGGTCGCCGATCTTGCCCGAGCCGGCCAGCGTGCCGCCGCTCTTCACCGTCACCTCCGAGGCGGCGAGCACGCCGTCGATCTGCAGGGTGCCGCCACGGATCGTCGTGGCGCCCGTATAGGTGTTGCGGCCGGTGAGCACGGTGGTGCCGCCTCCCGCCTGCGTGAGGCTGCCCGATCCGGAGATCGCGGGGGCAAAGCTCACGGCGTCGGCCCGGTCGAACACCAGGGCGCCGTCGTTGACGACCCCGGCGGTCGCCGCGATCGCGCCGGCGGTGCCGCCATCGCCGAGCCGCAGGGTGGCGCCGCGGCCGATCGTGGTGGCGCCCGTGTAGGTGTTGGCGCCGGTGAGCGTGAGGGTGTCGCCCGCCAAAGTCAGGCCAAGCGGACCGGCGCCGTCCCGGATCGTGCCGGAGAAGCTGCCGGCGCTCAGGCCGGCCACCGTCAGGACGGCCGGGCCGCCCGCGCTGCTTGTCACAACCGTCGCCGGCGAGGCGCTGACCAGTGCGCCGACGGTGTTGGCGGCGCCCGCGAGGTCGAGGGTGCCGGTGCCTGCCAGGGTATGGGGGGAGGCCGCCGAGAAGCCGCCCACGCCGCCCGCCTTCAGGACCGATCCGTCGCCGATCGTGGTGGCGCCCGTGTAGGTGTTGGCCGTCGAGACGGTGGTGCCGTCGGTCGTGGTGAGCGTGGCGGGGCCGGAGATGCGCGCGACTGTGCCGCCCGCAGCGGTGACCGGGGCGGTGAGCGCGCCGTTCTGCAGGGTCGCGCCCTGGCCGAGGCTGACGGCGGCCTGGGTCTGGCGGGTGCCGCCGAGGTCGAGCACGCTGGTGGCGCCCGTGATCGTGGTGGTGGCCAGGGCGCTGCCGAGAGTGCCGGCACCGCCGAGGGCGAGGGTACCGGCCGCAACCGTGGTGCCGCCGCCATAGGTGTTGGCGGCGGTGAGGATCGCGGTGCCGGTGCCGATCTTGGTCAGGCTGGAGCGGTTGCCGCCGTCTCCGATGCTGCCCGAGACGGTCAGGTTGCCGGTGCCGCCGAGCGCGATGTTGCCTGCCAGCGTGATCGCGCCGGAAACACCGGCCGTGCTGGTACCGGTGAGCGCGCCGACCCCGCCGGCTCCGGAGCCGGCGAGCGTCAGGGCATTGCCGAGGGTCACGCCGTTGACGTCGAGGGTGGCGCCAGCCGAAACGGTGGTCGCCGAGGAGCCGAGCGCATGGGCGTTTGCTACGCTGAGCGTTCCGCCGGAGAGGGTCGTGGTGCCCGTGTAGGTGTTGGCGTCGATCAGGATCGTAAGGCCGGCGAGGTGATCGACGCGGCCCCGGCCGGTGATCGTCGGCGCGAAGGTGACGGCCGTGCCGTCCGGGTTGCCGGTATGGTTGAACACCAGGGCGCCGGTGCCGGCACCGAAATGCACCTCACTGGCCTGCACGGTGCCGGCGGCGACCGCCGCCTGACCCGCTCTTGCGCCGATGGTGAGCGTGCCGCTCGAGCCGTTGCTCCTGGCGAGCGTCACCGTGCCGGTTCGGGTTGACGTTGATCCGGAACGCGTCGCTGTCGGATTTGATACGCGCGTTCGTCTTGTTCTCCAGCGTCAGAGTGCGGGTATTGTCACTGCCCGTCGCGTCGATCGCCCGGCCGCCGGCCTTGGTCGATTCGATCGTGCCGGCATTGAAGATTTTCAGATCGCTGGACGCATCGTTCCAGTTGATCGCCGCCTTCTTGTTGACGGAGAGCTTGCCGCCGGGTTCGATCGAGAGTCGATCCGTGCCCGCCAACGTCTCGGTGTCGGTGTACGTGTTCCCGCCCGAGATCGAGTAGTCGGCCGCGCCTGCCGGCAGGATCCAGGACTCGGCGGACAGCGCCGCCAGAGCGGCAACACCGATGCGGACCTTGCGCTGTCCCAAGATAAAATTCCCCCGCCTAAGGCGCAGCAATAATTTTATATGATGACGAAGCTGCGACGCTTCGTATTTTGTCTTTGAAAACAATCAATGATCATTATATCAATATTTACTTTTATTGAATTTTACTGTATTATTATAATGTGTTTCCGCAATCTATAGTGCAAATATCTGCAGCCGTCTGAGTCTGCGCCGGTGCCGGGAGCGACCCTCGGCCACTCCGCGGGCTCCTGACCCGCGCAGGCCTCGCGCAGGGCAGCCGCCCCGACGGTTCCGGCGCTCACGATCTGCCGGACGCGCCGGCCCCGCCCCCACGGCACGCGTCGAGCGCCCGCTGCACCTCTCGGCGTAGGGCGACACGGTGAGGGGCGCGGTCTTCGGGATCGGGCAGGTACCGGCGGGCGACGCGCTCGACCGCGGCGCAGGGACTCTCGGGCGACCCGCTCGGCCCCGGCGGGCGCGCCCCGCTGTCACCGGCTGGTGGGACCGGCACGCCCGGACCCGCCTGCGGGACGGGCCCGTTGCCCGGATCCGCAGCCGCTCGACCGATCGGGGCGCAGGCGGCGATCAGAATGCTTGCAGCAACCGCAGAGCGGCATACGGCCCGTCGATGAATCATCCTCGCCCCCCCAAAGTCTCGAAGGCGCCGTGCGCAGTGAGCGGCGGCCTGCACAAGCATTGCCGCAGACCCCACAAGCTTTTACAGCTCTCGCACGACTCTTCCTGCAGCCTAGCTGCGACGCACCGACTTGACTTGATCAAACTTGCGATCCGGCTTCGCATGGAGGGATTGTGGCCGAGGACCTGAACGACCAGATCTCCTGGGAGCGAGATCTTCTCACCCGGGATCCGCGGATCGCCCACCGCCCGAGCAGCTCACCCAAACGGCCGCCGCCGACGATGCTGGACGACCCCAGGATCGCCCGCGCAATACGGCTCATCGAGCGTAGCCCGGCTGAGAAGATCGGCCTCTCCGACATCGCGCGCCATGTCGGGCTCAGCCTGTTTCACTTCCAGCGCCTGTTCCAGGCCGTGATGGGTGAGACGCCTTCCGCCTACATGCGCCGGACGCGCCTCGACCGCGCCGCCATGAACCTGCAGATGAGCCGCCAGCCCATCACGGACGTCGCGTTGAATGCCGGCTACGCCAGTCACGAAGCCTTCGTGCGCGCCTTCCACCGCCAGTTCGGCGCCGTGCCGTCACAGTACCGGATGGTCGCCCAGCAGGCCCTGCCGGCGAAACCGGCGGCCCCGATCGCGGGCGGCGAGGTGGCCCGGGTCGAGGAGCGGCCGGCCTGTACCCTGCGCGCGGTGCGGTTCCATGGGCCATACCCGGCCTTCGAGGCGCACTGGACGGCCTTTCACGGCTATCTCGCGTCGATCGGGATCGATCCAGCGGACGTGGAGGCGGTCGGCATCACCTACGACACACCGTTGATCACCCCGGACGCTGTGTTCCGTCATGATTGCGCGATCGTCGACCGCGGCCTGACTGTCGCGGACGAGCTGCTCCAACCCGTCGCGTTCCGGCCGGGCCGCTACGTCCGCATGCGCCACCGGAAGCCGTTCCGCGCCATCCTGCAGACCTATGCGGCCCTGAGCCTCGACTGGCTCCCCCGCTCGGGGGAAACGTTCCTGCCGGACGGGAACGGGGGCTACAAGGTCTACCATCAGCCGCCTTGGACACGGGTCGGGCAGGTCCACGACCTCAGCGTGGTGCTCCCGCTCGCCTGAGCCGGGGCAGCCGTTGGACGACACGCCGGTTGATCCGCCCCACTCAAGGGGCCCGCCCTGAGATATGGCTTTCGGACCAGGACGAGGACGAACAGGTGGGAACGACGCGGCACAAGCCCGAGGACGTTGTCGCCAAGCTGCGGCAGGCCTGCAGCCGCTCGCTGTCGAACGGCCGCGCCTGGCGGTTGCCGGTGCGCGGATCGTGCCCCGTTCGGCTCGGAGCGTGGGGCGCGTGATCATCGATCCGGATCGGTTCCTCGAGACGCCCGCTGGCCGCCTCTGGACGCCGGAGCTAAACCGCCAGGCCTGGGCGGCCGCCTTCGATACCCTCGATGCCGCCCTCGCCGCGGCGACGCCGCCCGTGCAGGTGATCGTCGTGTGCGGCGTGCAGGGGGCGGGCAAGAGCACCTGGGCGCACGCAGCGGCCCGCGATCACCCGAACGCCATCGTCTTCGATGCCGCGCTGCCCGGTCACCGGCACCGCAAGCCGATCATCGACGCGGCCCGGCGCCACGGTGCCCGGGTGTCCGCCGTCTGGATCGACACGCCGCTCGCCACCGCGCTGGGCCGGAACGCGGCACGCTCCGCCGACAGGATCGTTCCCGAGGCCGCTTTGCGTGCCGTGGCCGAACGCTTCGAGCCGCCCAGTCCCGATGAAGGCTTCGACGCCGTGCGCATCGTGCGCCCCTGAGAGCGCGGGAGATCCCTTGGCCAAGCTCTGGATCCTGTCCGACCGGCACCTCGAGACGGTGCTGTATCCGGATCAGTTCCGGTCCGAGCCGCCCGCCTTCGACCTGCTGGTCGCGGCCGGCGATATGTGGGAGGCCGACCCCCGGCAGACGTTCAGGGTCCTGCGCCGCCTCGCCAACGACGAGCCCGTCGTGTTCGTGCTGGGCAACCACGAGCACTGGCACGACATCGTGCCCGAGGCTCTCGCCCGCGCTCAGATCCTGGCCGGATGCCGGTTCGTCGGCACCACCCTGCGGAGCGATTGTCGGTTGGCCGGACAGCTCGATCCCGACACGCCGACCGGCGAGCCGATCGATGTCGCCCATGACGGCGGCCATCACCTGCTCACGGTCGGGGACGCCGCGGCCCTGCACCGTCACGCCCGCGCCGAGCTGGCCGCGCTCATGGACGAGGGTGATGGGGCGCTGCCGCTCATCGGGGTCACCCACCACGCCCCGCATCCGGACTGCATCGCTCCCGCTTGGCGCGGCACCTGGAACGCAGGGAGCTTAACCTTGGACCTGTCCGCCCTGACCGATACCGGCCGCGCGGCTCTGTAGATGCACGGCCATGTCCACCACAGCCTCGACCTGGTTCGGCCCGGCGGAACCCGGATCCTGTGCAACCCGGCCGGTCCCCGCTTCGCCAATCCCGCCTTCGACGCGGCTCGGGCGATCGCGATCGGCTGATCTCACACGGGCTCAAGCCGAGGGGGCGTCGCGTGTCAGCTCTTGGACGAACAGCTCGGCCTGATCGACGAGCAGGTTCAGATGCGCCACGCTGTCGCTCATCTGGCCGACCAACGCTGCGGTGAGCTCGGTCAGCCGGGTCTCGGCACTCGGCTGCACGCTCTGCAGATTGGCAATCTGGGCCTTCAGCTCGGTCCGTCTCCGACGCAACAGCTGCAGGAGCGTCTCGATCCGCGCCACGACCAGATCGGCGGCGAGCGCGTCCGTCCGTGATCGGAGGGCGGTCTCATCCTCCTTGGAGCCCAGCGGGATGTTCGTTCCGGTCATGGCGGCTTTGTTCTGCCTCAAGGTGAAGCAGCTTAGGCCGTGACACATTCCTCAGGCTGACCGGCGTCGGCGATGACGCTCGGATGGCCGAGCCCCGTATCGCACCCGATCCAGCCGCCTGCACGCAGTCGGGCGAGCGGGAGGGGGCTCGGAGCCCGCGCCAGTCTCAGGCGGCTCGGACGGTGGCGAGGAAATGCGCCACCTCCGCCCCGAGATGCTCGGACTGGCGCGACAGCTCGTCCGCCGCGCTGAGCACCTGGGCCGCGGCCGCGCCCGTCTCCTCGGAGGCCTCGGCCACGCCGGTGATGTTGCTCGTCACCTCGGCCGTGCCGGTGGCCGCCTGGGCGACGTTGCGCACGATCTCCTGCGTGGCGGCGCCCTGCTCCTCGACCGCCGCGGCGATCGAGGCCGCCACGCCGTTGATCTCCCGGATCCGCGCCGTGATCGCCCCGATGGCACCGACCGCCTCGGCCGTCACGCCCTGAACACGCGTGATCTGGCCTGAGATCTCCTCGGTGGCCCGGGCGGTCTGCCCGGCGAGTTCCTTGACCTCGGCAGCGACCACCGCGAAGCCGCGCCCGGCATCGCCGGCGCGGGCTGCCTCGATCGTGGCGTTCAGCGCCAGCAGGTTGGTCTGCCCGGCGATCGAGGAGATCAGCCCGACCACGTCGCCGATCCGCGCGACCGTCCCGCTCAGCTCCTGCACCAAAGCCGCCGTCTGATCCGACTCGTCCACCGCCGCTTGCGCGAGCTTGGAAGAGCCGTCCACCTGCCGGCTGATCTCCTGCACGGACGTGCCCAGCTCCTCGGCGGCGACCGCCACGGTGTTGACGTTGCTCGCGGCCTGTTCGGCGGCGGACGCCACGGTCGTGGACTGGCCGGCCGTCTGGGTGGCGGTGGCGGTCATGGCCTGGGCGGTGGCCTGCAGGTCCGTGGCCGAGGATGAGACTTGGCCGACGATGCTACCGACCGCCCGCTCGAACTCGTCGGCCAGCTCCAGCATGGTGCGCTTGCGCTGCGCCTCGGCGGCGGCGCGCGCTTGAGCAGCCTCCAGCTCCAGGTGCCGGCTCCGGATCAGATTATCCTTGAAGACCTGCACGGCCGCCGCCATCAGGCCGATCTCGTTCTTCGTGGCCGTGTCGGGAACGACGAGGCTGGTGTCACCGTCGGAAATCCGGCTCATGACCTGTGCCATGCGGCGGATCGGCATCGAGATCCTCCGGACGCAAACCACGATCACGCCGCCGCACATCACGAGCACCGCGCCGCCGCCCATCAGGAAGAGGACGAAGCGCGTCCGGGCCGCGGCGATGCGCGCCTTGATCAGGTCGAAAGCCCGGACGAACAATCGATCGCGAAGTTCGACGATCGCGCTCATGGCCGGGACATAACGGGCGGCAAAGTCCTGCACCGTCAGGGTCGCGGCCTGACCGGATAAGCTTTGGGCCACGAGATCGGCGGCCAATTTCTGGCCGCCTTCGATGTATTGCGCCCGCATGGTCCTTATGAGCTCATCGACACCCGCATCGTCGCCGATTTTGCCACGGGCGAGCAGGATCTGCCGCATCTGCGCGTCGACATAGCCGCTCAATCGATTGTATTGCCCGATGTCCTCGTCCGTCATACGCCGCCTGGTCACGAGAGCAGGGGTGAACACGGATCCGATCTGACCCGCGAAGTCGCGCAGCTCCGTCGCGGTCCGGGCCATCGTCAGCCAGGAGCCCAGGCTCGGATCGGCCGACATCGTGGCATCGTCCACAGCATTCAACGCCTGGTCGAGCACTGGCGGGACGGCGATCAAGGCCTTCACGATCCCCGCCACCGCGTCCTGGGATCGCTGTGCCTGAACATGAGCCGTCACGGCATCGGCCTGCTGCCGCACGGTGGCGAGGCGCCGAACGGTCTCGGAGACGGCCTCGGCGGCCTTGGCTCCCCATCGCTCCGGCAATGTGGACACGGCGAGGCTGGCCTCTCGTAGGGCCGCATCGGTGTCGGTGCGAGCCTCGCTGAGCGCCTGCTCGACAGCGCGTGGCACCGGTCTCTCACTGCCGAGACTGCTGTTGGTGGGCCCCCGTTCCTGCGCGATGCGGGTCGAAGCGCCCAGGATCTTCAACGACGCGGAAGCACCCGTCAGCGCATTGACGCTATCGCTGTATGATTTGTACTCGTCGATTTCCATCTTCGCAGTAACAGTCACGCACAGCGCACCGACACATCCCGACACAGCGACGATCAAAGTCGATATTTTCACAACAACCTCCGCAATCGACCAAAATCTCTAGGTTAAATCATATTACGATTTTGCAAATTTTTGGTTTAAAACTGTGATACAGGCAGTTGATCGATCCGTTTTTTGGATCTATGTCCGCAAATTTAAGAAGATTGGAATTCCTAGGGAGATTGTACGGACGACATAGAATTACACATGGAGGACAAATTGGGGACAAATTCAAAAAATGACGGTATTTTCGATTACGGATACGCGGCTTGGGCGGGATTCCTGGGCGGAAATCTTTCGAGCTTCGTCAAGTGGGGATCCGAGATCCCTTTCCCGCCCCGGGAGGCCGGCCGCATCTCGCCACCCTTCGCCATCCTCAAAGCGCTTGGCCTGAACGCCGAGGACATGACCTACGTCTTCACCGGTCACGTCATCAATTACGGCGTCGCCCTGGTGCACCAGGGCTTCTCGATCGTCTTCGGCCTGCTCTATTGCCTGCTCGCAACGGCATGCCCGCTCGTGACGCTGGGGCAAGGACTGGCCTTCGGACTGATCATAACCCTCCTGTTCCACGCCATCCTGCTGCCGCTGGGCGGCTGGGCGCCCCAGGTCTGGGACATTTCCGCCCATGAGGTGTTCTCGGAGGTGTTCGGGCACCTGCTCTGGGCTTGGACGATCGAGATCGTCCGGCGTGACATGGTGAGGATGCGGTTCGCGTCAGCGTCCACCTTGGCGAAAGCCAGCTCTGACGTTCGATCGATGGCAACGAACAGGTAGAGGGTGCCATCTCCCGTCCAGACCTCTGCGAGATCGATGTGGACATAGCCGATGACATCATCGGCAAAGCGCGTCGTCTTGCGCTGATCGCCTTTTCGGCCCTTCGCCGCATCGGCCGCCGTCTGCCGAGCTCGCCACGTCTGGCGTCGTCGGGCTGACGCCGCAGCGTCCGGCGGCGGCCCTCACACCGTCTTGACGGCGCTGTCTTGTGCGACGGAGCGCCTCCGTCGTGCGGGCGCTGCCGTGGCGCCTTCGGCCCAGCGCGCATCCCAAGGGATCCAGCACCCGATCTCAGGGGTCTGCCCGCAGCATCGCCGACATGGCGGGGTCCGCGGGAATGTCGGCTTCCGCCGCCTCCGGGGAGGACGGGAGCGGGCCGCTTTCAGCCTTTGCATCGGTTGCCGGTCATCCGGCGCGTCGTCGGGGATGCGGTGCTGGCGTGTCTCGCACCTCTCCTTGCACAGGGCTTGCAGGTTGCCGACGGCAGTCGGGCAACTGAGGTGCGATCAGCCATGGAGGAGCGGGCAGGCAACGCAACGTCGAGCACTTACTGGCGCACGCAGGAGATGTTCCTCATCCAAGAGGTCATGAACCTCGTCGGTAAGGGCCTGCACCTCGACCAGGTCGCCCGCGAGATGCTGCACCTGCTCTCGGAGATCGTCGGGCTCAACCGTGGACGCATCGTCCTGAAGGACCCTGACGGCGCCGGCTATCGCATCGCCCATTCCTACGGCCTGACCCGCGAAGAGGTCGCCCGCGGCCGGTATGCGCCGGGCGAGGGCATCACCGGCCGTGTCATCCAGGATGGCCACCTCGTCATCGTCCAGGACATCGACAATGACCCGGTCTTCCTAGGGCGTGCGGTCGAGCGCGCGCGACTGCCCCGTGGCGCGGTGTCGTTCCTGGCGCTCCCGATCCGGGTCGAGCAGAGAACTGTCGGCGCCATCGCCTGCCACAGGATCCGCCACCGGGAGCGACCGCTCTCCGACGACCTCACCCTCCTTCGCATCATCGCCACGATGGTCAGCCAGTTGCTGACCCTGAACGAGCGGGTCGAGCGGAAGACACGCGCGCTCGAGGAGCACAACGATATGTTGGCTCGCGAGTTGCGCATCAAGCGGGCCCGCTACGGCATCATCGGCACCTCGCCCGCGCTGCTGCGCGCGCTCGTACAGGTCGAGAAGGTCGCGGACGCGACCGCGAGCGTCCTGCTGCTCGGCGAGTCCGGCACCGGCAAGGAACTGTTCGCCCGCGCGCTCCACCTCGCAAGCCCCCGGCGGGACCGGCCGTTCGTCAAGGTGAACTGTGCGGCCATTCCAGAGAGCCTCTTCGAATCCGAACTGTTCGGCCACGAGCGCGGCGCGTTCACCGGGGCGGTCGCGGCACGCGCCGGCTGGTTCGAGCAGGCGAGCGGCGGCACCATCTTCCTCGACGAGATCGGCGAGATGCCGGCGATCCTCCAAACCAAGCTGCTGCGGACCCTGCAGGAGGGGACGGTCGTTCGCCTCGGCGGCAAACGGGAGATCCGCGTCGACATGCGCCTGGTCGCCGCGACCAACCGGGACCTTGCGGCCGAGGTCGCCCACGGCCGCTTCAGGGAGGACCTCTTCTACAGACTCAACGTCATCCCGATCACCCTGCCGCCCCTGGCCGAACGGCGAGACGACATTCCGGACCTCGTGCTGCATTTCCTGACGCAGGCGAACCAGGCCAACCAGCGCAACGTCAACCTGACCCGGTCGGCCGTCGCACATCTCGCGCGCCAGCCCTGGCCGGGCAATATCCGCCAACTCGCCAACTTCATCGAGCGGCTCGTCTTGCTGGCCAGCGAGGGCGTTCTCGACGTCGACGACCTGCAGCCGATGCTTGGGGGCGTGACTGTCTCGGGGGCGGTTGCGCCGGGGCCGGCACGGCACATCGTGCCGTCGGGGGGAGACCCGGTCCATGCGATGGGCGGCCTTCGGCCCTATCTGCCCGCCGACTCGCACGATGGCGCGCAGTTGCGCCTGGCCCTCACGCAAGCGGGTGGCAACAAGACCCGCGCCGCGCAGAGGCTTGGCCTCACCGAGCGCCAGTTCTCCTACCGCTGGCGGAAGCTCCAGCCGAGGGCCTAACCAGCCTCGCCCAAGTCCGACAATGTCGACACAATGTCGACATTCACTGTCGCAACCGGGCGATCAAATTACCGCGGCCCTCACCTAAGAATTTGGAAAACCTGGATTTTCAAAGATAATCACCGGCTCGGCCATCCTGGCATCTGCCTTGCGCAAGTCCTTCCGAGCAGCCCCCGACAATTGCGGGGCTGAGCCGGAAGAGGAACACCAGATGAGCGCGAGCGCCGCCCCGAAGACCGTCACCACCTACCTGCGTCCGATCGACCGCGACGGCCTGATGCAGTTCGCCGAGAAGGGCCGCTGCAATCCCGGCTCGCGCGGCACCAACAAGGTGCACACGGTCGTCGACGGCCAGTACCGCACCCTCAGCTACGTCGGCGACCATGCGCCCGTCGTGGTCGACGAGCCGCTGCATCTGTTCGGCGAGAACACCGCGCCGGCGCCCGGCGAGATCGTGCTCTCCGCCCTCGGCGGCTGCCTCGCGGTCGGAATCACCGCGGTGGCGACCTGGAAGCAGGTGCGCCTCTCCCGCCTGGAGCTCCACCTCGAGGGCGACATCGGCAACCCGGCCGCCTGGGGCGCCGGCGGGGCGGAGAAGAAGCCGGAGGATATGGGCTTTCAGGAGATCCGGGTCGCCGTGACCATCGAGGGCGACGCGACCCGCGAGGCGCTCGACGAGATCGTGCGCCACGCGAACCACTTCTCGCCGGTGGCCAACACCCTGCGCAACCCGGTCCCCTTCAAGATCGGCCTGGCCGATTGAGCGCGTCGGCGGGACCCGGCGGGCCCGCCCCCTTTCCCCTACCTGAGGAGATTGCACGATGTCGAGCGCCCTCGCCCTTCCACCGGCCGGGCCCTCCGTGACGGAGGCGCCGTTCGCGAGCCCGGCCGGCCGCACGTGGACGGACGAGACCGTCCTCGCCGAGACGACGGCCATTGCCGACGGCCCCCTGGGCGCGGCGGCGAGCAAGATCGACCACGGCGCGTACCCGCTCGACATCATGGGCAGGCTCGGAGACGCAGGCGCGCTCGGCGTCCATCTCGACCGGCACGGCGCGCGCGTCGGCCTGGCCATCGCCGCCATGCAGGCGGCGAGCCGGGCCTGCGGCGCCACCGGCTTCCTGATGTGGTGCCACGATGTCTGCGGCCTCTACCTGGAGCGCTCGGGCAACCCGGCGCTCTCCGGCGCATTCCTCGACGACCACGTCGCGGGCCGCACCTTCGGCGGCACGGCGCTCTCCAACCCGATGAAGGCGTTCGCCGGGATCGAGCCGATCCTGCTGCGCGCCCGTCGCGTGCCCGGCGGCTACCGGGTCAGCGGCATGCTGCCCTGGGTCAGCCACATCGGCGCCGGCCAGTACTGCGGGGCCATCGCGGGCGTCCTCGGCGCCGGCGACGCCATCAGCCACGAGATCATGTTCCTGCTGCGCTGCGACCGCGCGGAGCTGCGGCCCTGCCCGCACTTCTCCGGCATGGAGGGCACCAGCACCTGGGGCGTGCGGCTCGACGAGTACTTCGTCGGGCAGGACGACCTGATCGCCGATCCGGCCCGGCCCTTTATCGGAGGGATCCGGGGCGCCTTCATCCTGCTCCAATGCGGCATGGGGCTCGGCGTGGCCGAGGGAAGCCTCGACGCCATGCTGGCGGTTGAGGAGACCCTTGGGCACGTCAACCAGTTCCTCGATGACCGCCCCGACACGGTCGCGGCCGAGCTCGCGGAGCTCCGCGCCCGGGTGATGCGGCTCGCCGAGACGCCCTACGATGGCTCAACCGACTACCTGATCGACGTCCTCGACGCCCGGGCCCAGACCGCCGAGCTGGCCCTGCGCGCGTCGCAGTCGGCGCTCCTGCATCAGGGCGCGCGCGGCTACCTGATGTCGGCGGCCCCGCAGCGCCGCGTCCGCGAGGCGCACTTCGTCGCCATCGTCACGCCGGCGATCAAGCACCTGCGCTGGGAGATGGCACGCCTGTCCCGAGAGGTGGTGCCGAGCGGCACCGGCGTGGGAGGTCGGGCATGACCGTCCTGGAACCCACCGACGGCCTCGGCCCCTGGAAGCAGTTCCTCTGCCGGGCCTGCGGGCTGATCTACGACGAGGGCGAGGGCGATCCCGACAGCGGCTTGGCGCCCGGAACCCGGTTCGCCGACATCCCGGACGATTGGGCCTGCCCGATCTGCGGGGTGACCAAGTCCGACTTCGAACCGTACCGGCGGCGGGCCCCGGTCGCGCCGGTGCCGGCGGCCGCGGCCGCGCAGCGCCGGCCGGGCGTGGTGATCGTCGGCGCCGGTGCCGGGGGATGGGCGGCCGCGGAGGCGATCCGGGCCGAGGACACCCAGGTTCCGATCACACTGGTGACGGCCTGCGGCGGCGACGTCTACCACAAACCGGAACTCTCGGTTGCGCTGGGACGCGGCCTGTCGCCGGACAGGCTGCGTCGGGAGACGGGCGCCGCGGCGGCTGCCCGCCTGGGCCTGCGCCTGATGGCCGACACCGTGGCCGTGGGCCTTTCCCCGGAGCGGCACAGCCTGCGCACCACGCGCGGCACCCTGGGGTACACCGCCCTCGTCCTGGCCCACGGCGCGCGTCCGGCGCTGCCGGCCTGCCTCGACCCGACCCTGTGCTGGCGCGTGAACGACCTCGCGGCCTGGGCCTCCCTGCACGCCGAACTCGCACAGGGCCCCCGTGCCGTCGCGGTGATCGGCGCCGGCATGGTCGGCTGCGAACTCGCGGAGGACCTCGCCCGGGCCGGACACGCCGTGACGCTCGTCGGGATCGGGGCGCTGCCGCTGCCCGAGCTCCTGCCGGACGTGGCGGGCCGCCGGCTCCTGGCCGGACTCGAAGGGCTGGGCGTGCGCTACCGGGCCAACGCCGTCGTGCGCGGCCTCGGCCGCCGGCCGGGCGGCGAGGTCGCGCTCACGTTCGCGGACGGGACGATTCTGGTCGCCACGACGGTGATCGCCGCGACCGGGCTCGCCACGCCCTCGCGGCTCGTGCGCGGTGCCGGGCTCGCCTTCGACCGCGGGATCGTCGTCGATCCGGCGACCCTGCGCACGAGCGGACCCGACATCTTCGCGCTCGGCGACTGCATCAGCATCGCGGGGCGACCCTGCCGCTTCATCGAGCCGATCGCCCGCCAGGCCGAGGCCATCGCCCACGCGATCCTGGGCCGGGAGCATCCGGGCTACGCGCACGCTTTACCCGTCATCCGTCTGAAGACGCGTTCGACACCGATCGCGCTGCACGGTGCGCCGCTCCCCGGGGAGCCCTGGCACATCGTCGAGCACACCGAGAGCCGGCTCGCGATGGAACAGCGGCGCGACGGCGAGGTCACCGCCTGGCTGGCCGCCTGAGGCGCTGACGATGACGAACGATTTTCACGCAACCGATCCCGCCTTGGCGCAGGCGCACGGGCAGGTCGAGGCCAGTCTCTCGGCCACGACCCCGCGCCCCGCCGTGCACGGCCTCATCGACGAACCGACCCATACCGCAACCTTCGCCATGCACGATCCCCGGAGCCGCGCCGCGGCGGTGATTGACAGCGTGATCGCCCAGGTCGGCGAACAGGGCCGGACCGTCGCGTGGATCCTGGAGACCCCCGGCCACGCCGACCCCCTCTCGGCCGCGCCGCACCTCCGGGAGGGTCTTGGCGGCCGGCTCGGGATCGGGTGCGGCATCCTCCAGGTGCAGGACGCGTGCGGCACGCTGTTCAACGCGGGGACTGAGGTCGCCCGCCCAGGCGCCGCGTTCGACCGGTTGTTCGACGAGGGTGACGGCTTCCGTGACGGTCGGGACGGGAGCGTTCGCGATCGCGGGCGTCTCCCGCGTCTACCGCGTCTCCCGCGTCTCCCGCGTCGACTGAGCCCTGGTCCCGGCCTTCGCGGAAGGCGCCGGCAGCGGCCGCTCTGCGCTTCCCCGGCCCTCCGCCCGTGCAACCCGCAAGAGCCCGCTCGACACGGTGCCGGGAAGGCTCATCGGAGGTGCCGGCCTCGCGATGTTGCTCCGGTGATCCGGCACGGCTCGACGCTGCCGAGAGACCGGCACCGGCCCACCGTCTCGACCTTCGCCAGCCAGGCGGGGGGATGCTGATCCAGGCGAAGATTTCATGATGCGGCGCGCTTGGCGCGACAGTTGCTGCGAATTTCAAGACTTCAACGCCGGAGTTCTCGATGGCCCGTTCCGACAATCCTTTTGATGCCCGGCGCAGGCTCGGCGGCTGCTCCTGCGGTGCGCATGCGGACCAAGCCGCGCACGAAGCCTCTCTCCCGTCGGGCGACGCCGCGGTCGTGCGCGTCGTCGAGGCAGCGATGCTGCGGGCGGTGTTCCCGCACGATGCCGGACGCCGCGCCTTCCTGAAGAGCGTCGGCGCCGCGACCGCCGCAGCGGCGGTCGCCCAGTTCCTGCCCACGCAGTTCGTGGCCGAGGCGTTCGCCGAGGCCGGCAGGCCGGAAAGGGCGGATCTCAAGGTCGGCTTCATCCCGATCACCTGCGCCACGCCGATCATCATGGCCAAGCCCATGGGCTTCTACGAGAAGCAGGGCCTGAACGTCGACGTCGTCAAGACCGCCGGGTGGGCGGTGGTGCGCGACAAGACCCTGAACAAGGAATACGACGCCGCCCACATGCTCGCGCCGATGCCGATCGCGATCACGCTCGGCCTCGGCTCGAATCCCGTTCCCTTCGCGGTGCCGGCGATCGAGAACGTCAACGGACAGGCGATCTGCCTCGCCAACAAGCACAAGGACAATCGCGACCCGAAGAACTGGAAGGGCTTCAAACTCGCCATCCCGTTCGACTACTCGAACCACAACTACCTGCTGCGCTATTACTTGGCCGAGCACGGCATCGATCCCGACACCGACGTGCAGCTCCGCTCGGTGCCGCCGCCCGAGATGGTCGCGAACCTGCGCGCCGACAACATCGACGGCTTCCTGGCGCCGGACAACATCGTCCAGCGCGCGGTCTACGACGGCGTCGGCTTCATCCACGTGCTGTCGAAGGAGATCTGGGACGGGCATCCCTGCTGCTCGTTCTCGGTCGCGCAGGACACGATCCGCGAGATGCCGAACGCCACGGCCGCGCTCCTGCGCGCCATCCTCCAGGCGACCGCCTACGCCTCGCGGCTGGAGAACCGCAAGGAGATCGCCGCCGCAATCGCGCCCGCGAACTACCTGAACCAGCCGCTCACCGTCGTGGAGCAAGTCCTGACCGGCACCTACGCGGACGGCCTCGGCAGCGTCAGGAAGGATCCGCGGCGGGTCGCCTTCGACCCGTTCCCGTACGAGAGCTTCGCGATCTGGACGCTGACCCAGATGAAGCGCTGGGGCCAGATCAAGGGCGATGTCGACTACGCCGCCGTAGCGAGGCAGGTCTACCGCGCCACCGATGCCGCCAAGCTGATGAAGCAGGACGGCCTCGCCCCGCCGGAAACCACCACGAAGACGTTCGTGGTGATGGGCAAGCCCTTCGATCCGGCCAAGCCCCAGGAATACCTGGATTCCTTCAAGATCAAGCGCGCGAGCTGAGTCATGCAACGCACCCTGACCCTGCGCGCCGGCATCCTCTCCCTGGCGCTCCTCGCGGTGATCCTACTCGGCTGGCAGGTCGCGGTGAGCGGCACGGCCAAGACCGAGGCGATGGATCCGGAATACGCGGCCCTGATGGGTCAGGCGGCCACCACCGGCAAGTCGGCCATGCCCGGCCCCCTGGATGTCGGGGCGACCATCTGGGGGCACCTGAGTGACCCGTTCTACGACCGCGGCCCGAACGACAAGGGCATCGGTATCCAGCTCGCCTACTCGATCGGGCGCGTGGCGCTCGGCTACGGCTTGGCGGTGCTGGTGGCGATCCCGGTCGGCTTTCTCATCGGCATGTCGCCGCTGATGAGCCGGGCGCTCGATCCGTTCATCCAGATCCTGAAGCCGGTCTCGCCGCTCGCCTGGATGCCGCTCGCCCTCTACACCATCAAGGACTCGGCCCTGTCGGCGATCTTCGTGATCTTCATCTGCTCGCTCTGGCCGATGCTGATGAACACCGTGTTCGGCGTGTCGAGCACGCGGAAGGAGTGGCTCAACGTCGCCCGGACCCTGGAGGTCGGGCCGGTGCGCCGGGCGTTCACGGTGATCCTGCCGGCCGCCGCGCCGACCATCCTCACCGGAATGCGCATCTCCATCGGCATCGCCTGGCTCGTGATCGTCGCGGCCGAGATGCTCGTGGGCGGCACCGGCATCGGCTACTTCGTCTGGAACGAGTGGAACAACCTCTCGATCACCAACGTGATCACCTCGATCTTGGTGATCGGCGTCGTCGGCATGGCCCTCGACCAGCTGCTGGCGCGCGCGCAGCGCCTCGTCACCTTCCCCGAATGAGGCACCCGATGAGCAAGCTGCTTCCCTTCGTGCGGCGCTCCAGCCGTGCCGCCCCCGCTCCCGTTCAGGCCGGGACCAGCCGCATGTCGAACGCAGAGAAGTTCATCTCCATCGAGGGGATCGCGCGCCGCTATCCGGGGCCAGGGGGCAAGACGACCACGATCTTCGAGGACCTGTGGCTGCCCATGCGCCGCGGAGAGTTCGTGTGCATGATCGGGCACTCGGGCTGCGGCAAGACCACGGTGCTCAACATCCTGGCGGGGCTCGAGGCCCCGTCCGAGGGCGTCGTCATCGTGGATGGGCAGGCGATCGAAGGAACCAGCCTTGATCGGGCGGTGATCTTCCAGGGCCACGCCCTGCTGCCCTGGCGCAGCGTGCTCGGCAACGTCGCCTACGCGGTCTCCGCGCGCTGGCGGACGGCGCCCAGGGCCGAGGTCGAGGCGCGCGCGAGGAAGGCCATCGCCACGGTGGGACTGGCGGGCTCCGAGCACAAGCGCCCGTCCGAACTGTCGGGCGGCATGAAGCAGCGCGTCGGCATCGCCCGGGCGCTCTCGATCGAGCCGAAGATCTTGCTGATGGATGAGCCCTTCTCGGCGCTGGACGCGCTGACCCGGGGAACCCTGCAGGACGAGGTCCGCCGCATCTGCGTCGAGACCGGCCAGACGGTGTTCATGATCACACACGACGTCGACGAGGCGATCTATCTCGCCGACCGGATCGTGCTGATGACCAACGGACCCCGAGCGAGGGTCGCGGAGATCGTCGAGAACCCGCTGCCGAAGGACCGTGATCGCACGCAGCTCCACCATGCGCCCGGGTATTACGCCCTGCGCAACCACCTGATCGACTTCCTGGTAACCCGCTCCACGACGCTGCGGGACGCGATGCCGGACGGGTACGACCCGCGCCATCCGCCGGTCGTGCGGCCTTCCCTGAGCGAGGCGGACGCGGCAGCCGGCGCCGCCGAGCCTCCAGCCCGCCGGGCCTGATCCGCGGCCATCGCCCACGCGGCGGGATATCTGCCGCCGGATCGCGCGGAAGGCATCGGCAGTCCCGACGGTAAACCGCTTCGCCCGTCACCCTCGCCCGGTGCGCGAACGCGAGGCGTGACTTGCCGAACTCCTCGGCCTCACGGAGGCGGAAGAGCGAATGCTTAACGAGCCGCTGATCTACCGGTTCTACGAGCGGGTGATGGTCTACGGCACGACCTTCGAGGAGCTGATCCAGGAGGGGTTCGGCGCGGCATCGTGTCGGCGATCGACTTCAACATGGACATGGCCCGCGAGGCCAGCAACAAGGGCGACCGGGTGCGGCTCACCATGTCGGGCAAGTTCCCGCCGCACAAGTCTTGCAGCAACAACGACGACAGGCCGGAATACGGGCTCAAAGAATACTGAAATCAGGTCCGACCGGCGGCTTGCAACGTGGCGTAAATGCTTCCACTACAATTACTGTCAGAACAACTCACAATTTATGATCGACCAATGAGCCTGTAATGTTTCGGTGTGAGCCCGGTCAACCGCCGAAAGGCCGTTGCCAGATGGCTTTGACTGGAGAAGCCCGTATCGAAGGCAATCGCCGTGATGGCAAGGTCGGTCGAGAGGAGCATGGTCTTGGCCCGCTCGACACGGCGTGAGAGGACATACTGGTGAACCGTCGTTCCCCATTGCTTGAGGCACACGCGGGATAGGGTGCGGGGGGATACGCCGATCTCGGCGGCAAGCGCCTCGAGGGAGAGGTCCTCGGCGAGCCGCTCTTCGATCAGGTCGCGGATGCGCCGCATCTCGCCGCGATCCAGCGCATCGTTGTCCAATACCGTCCGTGATGAGCGACCGTTCGCCGTATAGGCCCGGACAAGGCGCACGACCATCGCGTGGACCAGCTCGTCGACATAGAGCGCCGATGAGGCATCGGGCTCCTCCCGCAGGATCTCCAGGATGGCCAGGGCCAGCTGCTCGAGGAGCGGATCAGACGTTCCAAGCGGAATGTCGAGCTCGACCCGTGGCGCCGTCGCACTCCACATCTGGCGCGCGGTCTCGTCGATCAATCCCTGGCGGAGATGCATCGCAAGCATCTCGGAGCGTCCGCGTCTTTGCCACTCGCTCTTGTCGTGGGCGGGGATCAGGTGGAACTGCCGGGGACGCAACGTGCTCGCCTCGGTCGCGCCGCCGCGCCCGATGCGTCTACGGATCTGGGCCGGACGCGCGACGCAGTAGCCGAGGCAGGGATTGCCGACCGGATCGAGCGTCCCCGTCCACGGCTCGACGGCGACGTGCTGCGCGTGAATGTCCCGCCAGCCCCGCCCCGTGCTGCGGGCCAGCGCGATATTCTTCGGCCAGGAGCCGATGTCACGCGTCTGCATCGTCGCGCTCGTCATGTCCCCGACCCTGTCGGCACGTCCCGCCAGCCTCCGCGCTGCACGCTGTCCGGAATCTGTTCGAGCCCGGCCCGAATTTGGAAGAGTGCCGTCCAAAGCTAAGGGCAGTCTAGGGCTTGAACAAGTCATCACTGGCGGACAGCTCGGCATTCGACTGCTCGTTCCGCAACTGTATTGGCTCAATTTCGAGCAGATAGCTCGCTTCTCCGGCAGGATGTTCGGCTGGACGGAGCGTGCGTGGAGAGCGGGCACGATGTCCTCATTGTTCAGCGAACTCCGGGTCCGCGATGTCACGTTGCGCAACCGCATCGCGGTCTCGCCGATGACCCAGTTCTCGTCGCCGGACGGCCTCGTGAACGATTGGCACTTGGTCCATCTGGGCTCGAAGGCGGCGGGCGGCGCCGCGCTCGTGGTGGTCGAGCAGGCGGCCGTGTCGCCGGAAGGCCGCATGTCCACGCAATGCGCGGGCATCTGGAACGACGAGCAGGGTGAAGCCCTGGCCCGGATCGCCCGCTTCGTCTCGACCGTCGGGGCCGTGCCCGGCATCCAGCTCGGCCACACGGGCCGGCGGGGCTGCGTCGAGCCTCCGTGGAAAGGCGGCGGCCATCTGCCGGAAGATCACCCCGACGCGTGGGAGATGATCGGCCCCTCCGCGGATGCGTTCGGCGGGGTCATGCCGCGCATCCCGCGGGCCATGACGCACGACGATATCGCGACCGTCACGCGCCAGTACGCCGAGGCCGCACGCCGGGCGCGGGACGCCGGCTTTCAGTGGCTGGAGATCCACTGCGCGCACGGCTTCCTCCTGTCGAGCTTCTTTTCGCCCCTGGCCAACCGGCGCACCGATGAATACGGCGGCGATTTCGCCGGGCGCAGCCGGCTGCTTGTCGAGGTCTTCGAGGCCGTCCGCTCGGAATGGCCCGAGCGGCTGCCGCTCTCCATGCGGTTCGGCGTGACGGAATTCGCACCCGGCGGCCAGACCATCGACGAGTCGGTCGAACTGGCTCGCCTCCTCGCGCCCCGGGGACTCGACCTCGTGGACGTCTCCTTCGGCGGCAACTCGGGCCGCGCCCAAACGCCGTGGGACGAAGAGGGCTTCATGGTCCCGGCGGCGCAGCGAATCCGCAAGGAGGCGGGGGTCCTGACCGCCGCGAACTGGAACCTGGCTGATCCCGTCTTCGCGGAGTCGATCGTCAGGGAGGGCCAAGTCGACATCGTCATGCTCGGCAGGCCGATGCTCGCGAACCCCCACTGGCCGGTCTACGCGGCGATGGTTCTGGGCGAGGCGCGCCCCTACGACATGCTGCCCGTCCAGTTCAAAACTTGGCTCAACAAGTATCAACGCAGCCGCGTCAACAACGGATTCGGCCACGTGGTCGCCGATGCCGCATCGAAGGCTGCCGAATAAACGCCCGATCCAACATCAACGCGTCGAAGCCGGAGGTCGAACGGTGTCAGCAGAGGAAACACATCTCGAAGTCCCGAAGAACGATCTGCCGCAGGCCCGACTCGGATGGATCATGGCGTGCATTCAAACGGTGATCTACGGCAGCTTCGTCGGCACCTTCATCGTTTCGCCCGCCACCATGACGCGGCCGATCGCGCCCGGGATGGCCGTGACGGTCGCCACCGTCGGCGGCCTCCTCGCCATCCTGTCCACCATGATCCTGACGGGACTCTACGTCCTGCTCGCCAACCGTCTCACCGCGCGCTGAGGAGGCGACCCCATGCGAAGATCCCTATTGGCCACCCTGCTGCTCCTGGGCGCGACCGCCCCGGCGCTCGCGGGCGATCCCGGCGGCGGCCTGAACGCCGCGGCGATCGGAATGTTCGTCGGCATCGTCATCGTGACGCTGGGCATCACCTACTGGGCGGCCCGGCGCGCTCAATCCGCCGATCAGTTCTATGCCGCCGGGGGCCAGATCTCCGGCTTCCAGAATGGCATCGCGCTGGCCGGTGACATGATATCCGCCGGCGCGCTCCTCGGCCTCGCCGGGTTGATCTGCTCCTCCGGCTTCGACGGCCTGATCTTCGCCGTCGGCTACGCGACCGGCCTGCCCTTCGTCGTCTTCCTGGTGGCCGAGAGATTGAGGAAGCTCGGCCGCTACACGGTGGCCGACGTCCTCGCGACGCGCCTGTCGGAAACGCCGATCCGCATCTTTACTGCTATCGCCACCCTCGTCATCGTGATGTTTTACCTCATCGCCCAGATGGTCGGGGCGGGACAGTTGATCCGGCTGCTTTTCGGGCTGGACTATCTCTACGCGCAGATCCTCGTGGGCGCGCTGATGATCTGCTACGTGATGTTCGGCGGCATGGTGGCGACGACTTGGGTGCAGATCGTCAAGGCGACGCTGCTGCTCGCCGCCGGCGTCGCGATCGCGCTGCTCATCCTGGCGCGCTTCGGATTCGACTACGACAGCCTCATCGCCCAGGCCATAGCGGTGCATCCGAAGCACGCGGCCATGATGATGCCCCAGGTCTATTCAGGCAGCGTGTGGCAGTCGATCTCCCTTGGCATGACCCTGATGCTCGGGGCGGCAGGCCTGCCGCATGTCCTGATGCGCTTCTTCACCGTCCCGGATACCCGTGCCGCCCGCGTGTCGGTGTTCTGGGCGGTGATGTGCCAGAGCGGCTTCTTCGCCCTCATCTTCGTCATCGGCTTCGGAGCGCTGGCCATCATAGGCGGGGACCCGGCCTATCTCGACGCCAAGGGCGCCATCCGCGGCGGCGGCAACATGGCCACCGTCCATCTGTCGCACGCTTTGGGCGGCGACACGCTCATGGGCCTCGTCTCCGCCGTGGCGTTCGCCACGATCCTGGCGGTGGTCGCAGGACTGACGCTGACGGGAGCCTCGGCGGTTTCGCACGATCTCTACGCCCGCATCATCGGCCGGGGCCGGGCAACGGAGCGCAGCGAGATCCGCGCCTCGCGGCTCGCCACGGTCGGCCTCGGCATCATCTCGGTACTGCTCGGCATCGCCTTCCAGACCCAGAACGTCGCCTACATGATCAGCCTCGCCTACGCGGTCAGCTGCAGTTCGACCCTGCCGCTGCTGATCCTGGCGCTGTACTGGAGCGGCCTGACGACCCGGGGCGCCATCGCGGGAGGGGTGACCGGGCTCGTCGGCGCGACCGTCCTGACGGTTCTCGGCCCGCCGGTCTGGGTGAAGGTGCTCGGAAACGCCGCACCGATCTTCCCGATCGATCCGCCCACGATCGTGACGATGCCATTGGCATTCCTCACGGCGTTCGTGGTCTCGGCGATGGACCGCAAGTCCGCGCCCGCGGCGGCGATGTCGCCCGCGACCTAGCGCTACTCCTGCGGGGCCTCGCGATCTCGACCGTTGCGAGCCCCCCTTGACGGTTCCGCCATGGGCACGCGCCGGTCAGGCATGGAAGCAATCCATCGCGGAACGATGAAAGGTCCGCGTCCCAAGTATAAGGTTCACAAAGCGGGAATTCTGCTTCCGGCCATGACCGCCGGATCGTGGGCGCTTCAGAATGACTGGGTTGGGTGCTTTCCTGCCCATCGGCTTTCGGCGGCCGAATCCGTAAGTTCGCCCGTTCGCCCGGATCGTGTCGGTCGACGGATGCGCGCCCATTTGGGTCGTCCAAGTCCCCCAAGGCAGTGCCCGAAAGCGGCACGCGACATGACGGCGTGCGCCGGCTTGCGCGCATGACAACGGCAGCCAACCGAGACCAGCCAATATGCCCCACGGATCGTTGCGGGCGGGCCCCTCTGCGCAACGCGAACCTGTCCCATGGTGACGCTTGTCGCCCCAGGACAGGACGGCAGCGTCGAAGATCGAGCAGAATGGCTTTGAGCCGCGCCGTCACACGACGATGGCGTGCACGGTCCGGTCCGTCGGGGCCAAGGTCGAGACTGGTCACGCTTGCTGCCAGGGCCAAAATCCAAGTGCCGGCTCTTCGGCAGCAGCCTCAAGGTGCTTCTGAACCAGCCGAACAGAACTGCACTTGAGACGGGCGAATATTTAGGGATCTCGAAACCAGGAAACATGGACATCGTTCCAGGTCGAGGGTCGTGCGCTTCACCGGCCGGACCGGTAGCGCGCTGAACGCGCCGCGATCGAAAAATGGCGGCTCAAGCGAGGATCTGCGCCCCCGACGCAACGCCGCTCGCCGACGAAGCAAGTCACACGAACAACATTCCAACCGGCCGACCCTCGCCCCCAGTGCGTCCGGTGCGCAGATCCGAGGCGCTGCAGGCCAATCGAAGAGTCCTTCCACCCGCCCTCGACGAAGCGGAATCTTAGCCTCGTCGCCTCAAGTAAAATGGCATTCTGTTTTCTTGAACGACGATATCGTTTGCGCATAAGTTCTTTGCCTGAGGGGACACAAGCGATCTTTTCCCAAAAAATATAAACAATATGATTCTTTATTGGGGCATCACTTCGGATGTCCTTGCTATACCGAGACGACTCGCCGATGCAGTTTGCACCTTCCGCCATCTCTCGCAGAGTCTCATCCCGGCTCGGGGTTCGGCGAGGCTGTCTCGTACTCCTTGCCCCTCTCTCCGCCGAGGCCCTGTCGCCGAGCGCCGTCGAGACCGTCACGGGCGAGGCGGGCCCGCAGACGGATGCCGGCGCGATCGGCGGCGCCCCCCATGGCGGCGTCAAATGGCATGGGCCGCGGGCGCCCGACACGGCCTCGCTGGCTGCGGCGGGGTTGTCAGGCCAACCTGATCTCAGGAGGCACCGGCAGCGCCTGTTCTCGCGACAAGCTCGTCTTCGAGGTCCACGCTCAGCTTGCCGTAGGGAACGGTATCTTCTTCGAGCCGGTGGTCCAGTACGTCGTGAACGGTGACCGGGACGCACGCCGCGCCCAGCACGCTGATGCCGTGGCGAAGTGCGACGCCATCCGCCAGCGCCTCCCGGCCGAGTACCGCCGGCACGCCCTGGCGCTGCGGGGCCTGCTCCGGGACCTCGCCGAAGCGGAGGTGGCCCGCGAGCAGGCCGAGCCCCTGCAGGAGGAGTTCGGCGCCATCCTGCCAGTCGAGGACGAGCTGCGCCGCCTCGTTCACGTCCCCGAGGAGATCGTCAGCCAGGAGACGGTGACGCTCTGGGTGATCGACGGCCGCGTCGAGCCACTCCGACAGGATCAGCAGAAAGACGTTCAGGCCTCAGAGAGAAAGGCCGGCAAGGGGTATCTGTACGTCGGTAGCACCGGCAGCCTCGATCGAACCGGATCGCCGTTGGAGTGCACTCGCCGCCGCTTCACGCGCACCCGCTATCGCGTGGCGATTGCGACGCCGTGGACCGCGGCCTCGCTCCTGAACACCGTGAGCCTGCCGGCCTTCGACGTCCACAGCGAGGACTTCGTGACCGCCGAGCAGTTCCGCAGTCCCCACACCGCCCTCGCGCATCTCGAGCGCGACTTGCCCGAGCCTGCTGAGCTCGCCCGGCCGGTGCTCGAGCGCTTCGAGATGGTGGACGATACCCCGCGCGACACCGAATCCAAGGACCCGTTCGCGTCCCTCCCACTCCGGAGCGTGGCTTGACCCTCGCGGAAATGCACGACCTCGACGCCGCGGACCGCGCGGAGGCTTACCGTCTCCGCCGGGACACCCGGATCGACGCGATCATGGGAGCGCCGGAGGCCGCGGCCGAGGAGCGCCGCCTCGTCGCCTTCGCCTTGGCTCTGCGCCTCGACCTCTCCCCCGACACGGCGGTGCTGCTGCTCCGCGAGGCGCCCGAGTTGCGGACGGTCGACGCGGTGTCCTCCTGGGTCGGGGCGATCCCGGTCCATCCTCATCCGGAGACGCGACATTGACCGATTCCCCCAAACCCGCACCGCAGGCCGAGGCGAGCCCGCCACCGGCCGAGACTTGGGACCATCTGGCCGTGGTCGTGCTCGCCGGCGATCAGGCCGTGTTCTCGATCGACGCGGCCGGCAACATCCAGGTGCCCGCTACCTACGCCCTGCGCTCCGAGGTCGGCGTGGCCCTCGCCCGAGCGTCCGCCGTGCTCGCGGCCCAGCCCGAGCCGAACTCGTCGCAGCAGATCCTGAGCACGGTGTTCCGGCAGCTCGGCGAGATCGACACCGATGCGGCGCGCGAGGCCCTCACCAACCTCGAAGCCGCTGTGAACGGCCAGACCGCAGCGCTTGCAGCCGCGACCGTCGCCATGGGGGCGGCGACCGCCGAGATCGGCTCCTCGATCCCGACCGCCCCCGGAACGCACTGAGGAGCACCCACCATGGCATCCAAGACCATCGAGGCCAAACTCCTCATCACCGCCGAGTCGCGGGTCGAGGCCGAGATGGCCAAGGTTGCCAAGGCGATCCAGCAAGGTCTCGACGTCACCAAGTACACGGCCGAGGCCGCGAAGCTGAACAAGGCCTGGGAGCAGCAGGCGAAGGCGGCCAAGGCGGCAGCCGACGTGATGGATGCCCGTAAGCCGCTCGAGGCCACGGTCCGTGGCATGCAGCGGGTCGGCGCGGAGGCGACGCGGCTGGCCCGAGAGTTCGACGTGGCCAAGAAGGCCGCGGCCGAGTACGGCAAGGCGCAGACGTTCATCAAGGGCAGCGACCAGGCGGCGCAGGCCGCGCGGCTCGCCTCCGAGGTCCGACGCCTCGGCGATGCGCACCGTGCGGCCGTCGGAGAGACCAAGGCCCTGACGGCGGCCTTCAGCGCGGAGACGGCGGCACTCCGGGCAGCCGAGGGCGCAGCCTCCCGCCTGGGTGTGGATCTGTCCCGCGTCGAGCAGCAGCAGCGCACCCTGGCCCGCAGCACGGATCAGGCTGCGGCCGCGTTCAAGCGCCAGGTCGCCGTCGAGGATCTCGCCGCCAAACAGGCCGTGGTAAACCAAGAGCGCGCTGCAGCTCGCCGAGGGCTGGTCTCCGCGGGTGCTGTCGTGGTCGGCGGGAAGATCGACGCCACGGCCAAGGCGGCCGAGCACACCTACGCCGAGTTCGACATGGAGATCCGCCGGCAGGTTGCCATGGCGGGGCTGACGCCGGCCGAGCGCCAGAGTCGGATCGACCAGGCCGTGCGGCTTGGCGGCTCCTCGACCTTCAACGACATCCAGGTCCTGCACGCGCAGCGGACGCTCGCCGGCCGCGGGGTCCGGAAGGATCTGGTCGAGCCTTTCGTGGAGGAGATCAAGGACTACGCCCAGGCGATGAACGTCGATCTGCCGGGCGCGGCCAAGACCCTCGAAGGCATCGTGTTCTCGACCAACCAGCACATCGAGGATGCCGCCACGGCAAAGAGGGTCATGCGCCGCAATGTCGATCTGGCGGTGAAGACCGCGAAGGTCGGCGGCCTCGAGGACCACGACATCCAGGCCGCGTTCAAGATGGGCGGCGCGACCGGGACCGGGGCCGGGTTCTCGATCGAGACCATGGACACCATCTTCGCGCTGCTGCGGAAATCCGGCTACTCCGGTGAGGAGGCCGGCACCGCGGCCCGCGGCATCTCCTCGAAGTTCATCGCACCCTCGAAGCAGGGTCTGACCGCCCTCGACGCCATGGGGGTCCGGTATCAGGACTTCGTCCGCATGCCGGACGCGTTGAACGCCGATCGGCTCGGCAGCTCGGTGAAGCGCAGCTTCGGCAAGGACATGACGCCCCGGCAGATGCAGCGGCTGCAGGCGCTGATGAACGATCCCGACGCCCTGCTCGACCGGGACAAGTTCACGGCCGACGCCACCGGAATCATTGGGCAGAGCTTCGACAAGAACAAGAAGGGTCAGCTCAAAGCGGCCGACGCCCACGCCATCGCGAAGACGGTCGGCGACTTCTACAAGATGGCGGCAGAATCGGTGGACACCGAGGGACTGCTGCGGGCAGTCATCAACGCGCACCCGACCCAGGCGCAGCTCAATGCGCTGGTGACCCGGGAGCATGGTGGCAAGCTCGGCTCGATCGCCCAGAAGCCCGAGCTGTTCGACGAGTACCGCAAGAAGATCGCGGAGACCCCAGAGGGGTTCGCCAAGTCGATCGGCGACGCGGTCATGGGCGGGTTCTACGGTGCGCAGAAGCGCATCGAGAACACCCGGCTCAACGTCGAGACCGCCATGGGCCGGTCGCTCGACAACAACGGCGAGGGCGGCGGGTTGCTGACACGGGCGGCCACCGCCATCGCCGATTTTCAGCAGCACATCGCCGAGCTGGACCCGAAGATCGTCGCGCTCGGAACGTCGGTCACCGTGGTCGGCGGGAAGATCGCCAAGGCGGCCGGCACGCTGGGCCTGATGGGTTCGGCGCTGGCTCTCACGAAGTCGGCGGCATCTCTGGAGTTGGCCGCCGCGAAGCTGGCGGTGAACGGCGGCGGCCTGCCGGACGCGGCCAAGAAGGGCGGCAGGATCGCCGGGCTGGCGAAGGGGGCGCTCGGCATCACGGCGATCGGCGGCTTGGCCGAGCTGGCCCAGCACTACGACACCCTGAAGATGCCAGAGTTCACCAAGGACGGGATTGGACGCGGGCTCCTCGGCGCCCTGGATCCGAACCTGCCCGACATGGTGCTGGGCAAGAAGGCCGACGAGATCGGCAAGGACGCCGGCACCAAGGTCGGCAAGGGCGTGGCCGAGGGCGTGAAGGAGAAGGCCCCTGAGGTCGAGGCGGAGGGCAAGACCCTATTCCAGCGACTGAACGAGCAGTTTCGAGCCGGCATCTTCGTCCCGATCCACTTCATGCCTGGTGAGGGCATGGGCGGCGGTGCCGGTGGCGGGGGCTTGATCCAGAAGGCCAGCTTCGGCGGCGGTAACGGCGGCCTGGGTGGCTATAGCGGCGGCGGCGGTGTGGGTGATGGCCTGGGCGGCGGTGGCGTTGCCGGGATCGTCCGTGGCGCGGGCAGCGGCGGCGGCCTCGGCAGCGACTATCACGCTGTGGTCGGTGGCAAGAGCTACCGAGCCTCCTACGCACCGGGTGGGCGGGAGCGCGTCGGTTCGTGGCTGAGCTTTCTGCAGTCGGATGTTGCATTCGGCGGCCTCGGCATGCCGCTAGACAAGGCGCGCGCCATGGTCGCGATGATGCAGGGCGAGAGCGGTATCAACCTGAACCCCGGCGCGGTGGGCGATCACGGCACGGCCTTCGGGACGGGCCAGTGGCGCCTAGATCGCTTTCGGGCGCTCCAAGCGACAGCCGCCAAGATGGGCGTGGACTGGCGCAACGTGGCGGCGCAGCAGCGGCATTTCCGAAACGAGATGCTGGGCAAGTACCGTCCCGTCTATGACCGGATCATGGGTGCCCAGGGCGGCGAGGGTGCGCTTGCCTACGGCATCCGCGATTTCGAGCGGCCCAAGTACCCGGGCCTCGCTTACAAGTTCCGGCACCCCTACCTCGAAGGCCTGCGCCGCGCGCCCACCGAGACGGCCGGTGCCGGCGAACCCCGCTTGATCAAGGGCCTCGACGGCAAGGAAGGCCTCGACCTCGGCAACGGCACGATGAAGATGCCGGACGGGTCGATCCGGTCGATCACCCGCAGCGGCCTAGAGATACCGGAGGCGCCGGCGGGTGGCATCGGTGCTGCCGGCAACGGCCGAGGCGGCATCGGCGCCCACGTCGAGGAGTTCGGCCGTCACGTGGACCGGCTCGCCGACATGGGATTCCACGGCCAGATCGAAGTGACCGGCCTCCACCGGGCAGGGATGCGGGCCACAGGCATCAAGGTCCGGGGTCGGGGCGGTATGACAGCCGATATGGGCGTCACGCTGCCGGACCTTGAGCGCGACGGCTATACGCCGCCGAGCCGTGGCCTGACCGAAGTGTAAGCGCGCCAGATGGCAGTAGGAGTCGAGGGGCAAGAACGTTTGGCGACGGCCGACCCCCGGATTATTGCAGTTCCTTTAATAGACCCTCTGTCTCGTCAGGCAAGACGTCAAGTATGCTCTCGAACAAGCCAAGAGTTCGCTCTCTAAAATTGGCTTCCCTATGCAACGTAAGAACGATCGGAATAAGGCCTCGGGCGAGCATCGGTCCAGTGCCGCGATAATCTGCCAGTTTGCGATCGGCAGATCTGATTGACGCTTCCATAAAATCCAGAATTGCCTCGTGAGCCAGCGGATCTTCCAGAAGATCGCCTAAGCGATCATCCGCAAGTGAAGCCGATGCATGTTGAAGGGCAACTGGGTTGTTAGAAAAGACCCTAAGTAGGTGGCGCGTATCATCCTCAGCTGGCCACGGCGCAACCCGTCGGAAGAAATCAACACATGCTTGTGCTACTCGCGGCTCCTGACGAGTTGCTAGAAAGGGAAGAACACGACGACTCCATACCCTTGGCTTTGTTTCAGCCTCATCCCAAAACGCGACGGCTACGTTAGCCACACCAGCCACTACATCTGAAAATACCGGCCCGGCCGAGGCGAGCTCAAGCCAATCTTCGACGCTTCTACCGGGGCCAAAGAGTGCTGCCCGTAGAGCTTCGATCTCTCCAATCGCAATTGATGCAAGTGGCCAGTCAGAAGCACGCCATGCTGAAAGTACATCATCGATTGTGGACTGCGGAAGGACGCGTAGCAGCCTCGCGATTAAGCGAGCACTATCCTCGCTGTCACGAAATTCCGGCTGGCTTTTCATCAATGCAGCGACAAAGCTGGATGCTCTTGACCGATCGGCCCAAGCGAGTTGACCCAGCAGTATACTTAGATCGCCCCAGACTGCGCTACTCTCCGGCTTCTCCAAATGATCTTCTAGCATGTCCAACCAAATCGAGTAATCCCGAGGCTCTCGTCGCAAAATCGCAAGCGAACAAACACGAAGGATGGTCGAGTTTTCGCCGCCAGAAGCCAGTCGAAGGCGCCCATTTTCGAATAGCACGGTACCAGGTAGTGGCCTTTTGCGCGGCTCATATGCAGTGTCAATCAATTCTGATTGGGCTCCGGCCACATCAAATGGGCGCATCCAACAAAGGAGCGCTTTAACCCAGCGGTCCTCAAGACCAGGAAGCTTCTGGACTATCTGATGCAAAGCCCAAATCACGTCGTGCCGGAAGCTGTTGCCGTCGAAACCCCGGCTAAGCGCCTCATCAATAGCCACCAACATTTCGCCGGGGTCAATCAGATTTGTTTCGGATATCGCTCGAAGCGCTGCGCCTACCGGAACCTGATGAGTTTGTGGCGAAAATCTTTTTATAAGCTTTAGCACCCGCGCCGGTTGACGTTTTGCTAGTTCGCCAAAGGCCATTGAAGCCTCGCGGCTGCCGCCAACCAGAGATGTTCTTGCCGAATCCGCATGCCATCGCTCAACACCATCAGGCAATTTTGAAAATAGCCTAAGTAAGTGTTCGTCGCTCGCGCGCTCCATTCCGTCAGTTGACATAGGCGAATGCACCCAACCGGAAACTGAACGCGTCCGCACTCGGTCTGCCGCAGGTACTGCTCGAAGTTCTTCTTGAACATATCGGCGAGACGGTCCTGAGAGCCGCTCGATTTTTAGGCACTCTAACAAGCGCGCACGATGAAGTCGGTTCCAATAACGGGTCATTCGTCTGTGTTTGACGTCATCCGCCGAATCTATTTCGTACTCGTTCCAACTGGAAATGTACGCGACGAGGCGATCGTTTGCTTGCTGATCAGCGCAGGCAGACAGCGCAGAAATCAAATCTAACGTATCTCCTTGATCGTTCTCAAACCGATCACCCAGCCTCAACCGACACCTGTCAGCTTCTAAAAAATCAAGACTTTTGGTTATATTAACTTCGATATTCACCGCTAGCGCTGAAGCAATCAGGCGGTCTAGGAGCTGATTCCCGGGTGCGATGCGCGATATAGCTTCCCAGAAGGCGGGCGGGTCAATACGAGAAAGCTCCTCAAGCCCAACTCTAAGCCCCTCAACTAATTGAAGATCGTATTTAGCAGCTTGCCTGCCGGCGCTCTGAAGCTCGCGAAAATCTTCTTCCGCAAGCTCTGCCATGTCAGTAGAACCCATATCATAAAATCTCGGCAATAATTCATCGACATATGGCTTTGGTGATTTGCGAACTATTTCTGCAAAATCGTAGAGACCGTGGAGTTCTCTAAGTTCTTTTGCGAGCTGATATGAAACAGACCTATCATGTTCAGCTTGCAGCCTCGAAAAAGCGGCGGTCAAACCGTCATCACCATCCGAAGCATCGAACTTCGCGTCAACTTTTACGCCCGAACCTATTCTTAATTTGATTCTAGTAACAATTTGGTCAAATAATAAGCCGACAAGCTTTGCCGCGACGTCGTGCCGTCCGACTTTGGCTTGCTGTCGCACGGCTCCGACCGAAAACACGTTTACTTGAAGAGAACTGACGAGGGCGCCGCGGAAAAGTTCATAGGCCCGGTCATTCCATGTCTCCAGATGCTCTAAGACATGAGGAATAAGCCTTTCATGGCTCGGGTGCCCTTGCCAATGACGGTGAAGCAGGTCTAGAACCTCGATGCCATTGTTGGTCGCGTTAGATGAAAGCCATGGCCAGACGCTACGCGCCCTTTCATCCGCCACGCTTGCCATTCGGTCAGATACAGGTCCCCGTAGAAGCTCAAACCATTTCGGTTTGCCTGCACTCAAGCGCAAAGCCCGCTCGGCAAGCGCGCTGTCGTCTCCAGCTACTACGCCAATCACAATGTGTCGTTCGCCCTGGGTCGGATCATCTCCTGCCGCTGCCAGGTCAAGTATGAGGTGTTTTAGATGACGCCTGAGCTCTGGCTTACTCCACAAATCCTTGATGGCAGCATCGTAGATATCGGGCGCTGCCTCGCGCGCATAACGAAGAACACCTAACGCTTGAGGGCGAGCGAGCAAATTTTTGCCTGCTTCGATGACGCGAGTCGCTAGATCGCCCTGCGCCAGGGCTAGTCGCGCATCAAGCGTTTCGGCCCAGGTCTGGTGGGCGAATCCCACGAGGCCGCTTTCATCGCGACGGCGCAATATCCCCTCAGCACATAGTCGATCGACAGCTTGCGTGCTTCCGAGCGGCAGACTGCTATAGGCAGACCACAAAGTGCCGGTGCTTCGAAGCGCGCCAACCAAATGTTCGATCAGGCGGTCGAGCCCCAGCGTTGGGTGAACTGCGACGAGACGATCAAAGCGAAGCGCTTGTGTACTACGCCACGTCGCCATGGCACTCCACGCGAACCCTGCACGCCGGGCAGCTACGATATCTCGTAGCGCCTGAGGCACTCGGATGACTTCGTCGAGAGCTGCGGGGATCTCGGCAGGATTGAGCTCTAGCGCCGTCAGAACTTCGTTGACGTCCGCCCGAGCTGGGAGTGATAAATCCACCCGATCAACAACAGCTTCAGGAAACGCTGTACGAAAACCACCATCGGCCGCGAACTCGAAGGGTCGAACCGATGCTATTACTCGAATCTCCGGCCAAGCACGGAGGCGGCGCGCCAAGGAGCCAAGCGCACGCAACCGACCGCCGCTACCGTCGATGAGTGAGGCCACAGCATCAAGTTGATCGATTAAAACGTAAACAGCACCCCGAGTTGTCTGGGCACTAATCTCCGCAACAATATCTTCGCCAAGATCAAGTGCGGGCCCAAGGTCAGCAACTGTGCTTATATCCGCCGGCAAAGCGTCTGCCTTAATGCCAATAACAGTTGCGCCGCGAGCGCGGAGACGCTTACCAAGCGTGGCAAGAACGGCTGACTTTCCTGATCCTGGCGGCCCAAACAGAAGAACACTCCGGCCTACTTTTTCTGTTTGTGGCGCGGTAAGCCGTTCCTCAAGCTCATCGAGTTCCGGCCGAGGCATAACATGACCATTTATATCGCTTGGCCATGAGAGGAGTTCGCTGGACAGTTCAGCAAGTTCATCAGCTGTGTAAGTCGGGCCCTGGATGTTTAGTGGCTCGAGCCGAGAACTGCCTCCTTCGAACATCCTCGTAAGCGTAGCGTCGATACGGTCGCCTTGAGAAGCGATGGCATCGACAATAACCTTACGGTCGGCGTTGCCTTTTTGGGCCGCCGCTCGCTCACTTGCCGACTGTACCGATTGAACGGAGAGAACTAGAAAGTTGATCGCGTCTTCATAGGGACGGTAGGCCCGCTGTTGCGCATCTGAGGCGAGCACGGCGTAGCGTTTGATTGCTGTCGCCTCGTCCTCTGGATTAGAAGGTAGATTTTGCCAACGCCGCGTTGCGGCTCGGACGAAAACCTCTCTGGTGGCTAGGTCCCGGGCCCAAAGTTGAAAGTTAGGCTCCTTAAACGCAACAGGGACCTCACTTGCCCAGGCCTTGGCCCCGGTGAAGGCTTTCCCAAGAAGGCCATCGCCTCCCGATAGTACATCAAGTGCTTCGTCAAATTCAGGTGAAGTAGACGGAAGCCCCTGCTCTGCACCCCGTCGGGCGAGAAACCTTCTGCCTACTGGACCAAGAACTCGACCTAACGACGACAGCGCGGAGTTCAGCCATGCTGGCACGAGCGTTTCCATGATTTTGCTGTCGAAAACGGGACGTCGGTTACCCGATCGCTGCTAGCTAACTCGCAGTGGCCTTTAACGCTGGCCCGAGAGGCTGCTGTCGAGCCTCTGATAATGGCGGCTTAGGCCTGGGCTGCGCGTCGAGCAAAGCGTCGAGAAGACCCTCAAGCTTCGATTTTGGGCTTTCGTGACGCGAAACCGCAGAAATTTCATCCTACCCGCTCAGCATCCGTTCTCGTTCTTTCCGAGCGTACATGAGCGGCAAAGCTTCCGCTAGGTTGTGTTAGGGATTGTTCGCCATCACGGTGGTTGACGCCGGGACACCCAACTCGGTGCTACGGCGTTGGCCCAAGCCTCTTTGCAGAAGGCCAAGTGGCCTCGATAGATCGCTTTAAACGCTCCACCAATGGTTTACATGATGAATGATCAGCGCAGATCCAAATTCGGCATGTATCTATTATACATATGCATTGCTTTACTGATCTCGGTCTCGATCTTTGGCCTATTCTTCGTTGACCCTAAGCCTAGCAATCTAATTTATATTGGGTTTTCCATCGCGGTCCTTTTGTTTCTATCCAATACTTTTTCGGCCGTATTTGCGATCTATCGCAGAAAAGACCTGATTGATCGCGGTCGTGTTCTAATAGTGAGCATTGTAGGCTTCTCTATCGCAATGATTGTTATTTACGCCATCATATATAGACATATTGGCCTGAAACTTCCCGACACAAAGGAAACTATACCATCTCCATCCGATAGCCTATACTTTTCAATAGTTACTTGGACAACTCTTGGGTACGGCGATATCGTACCTCTCGCAGAAACGCGTTTAGTAGCAGCCAGTGAAGCCTTGATCGGATACCTTGTCATGGCATTCTTGATTGCAAGCGCGTTGAAATTTCTGGAGCTGCCTGCGCGCGCAGAAAAGGAGGCTGATAAACCTGCAATCAGCGCTTCGCCCGGAACTCAGGGTCATCAACGGCCCGAGCCGCACTCAGCCCCGCCTCCGGCCGATCCATAACTGGCGTGTAGACGATGCCGGTCCCATCCCGAGCGGCAAGATACGCGCAAAGCGCGAGTGCGCGCTCGATCCGCGCGTCCGTGATGGGCTTGGTACCCGGCTTACGCATGATCAGGCCATCGGCTCCATGCGCAGCCGCACGCCCGGCCCTCGCGGTTTTCCTCGACGAAGATGACTTCAGCGGGTTTAAGGGCATGGTCATCTGTAGAAATCACCGGCATGTCGTCCAAAACGAATAATCAGATACTGGCTTTTCCTTGAGATATCTCTGGCAGTACATCGATTTCTAGACCGATCAAACTCGAATTTCGCAAATCCATTCCGGCATTAATGAGTTGGGCGCGGCTCAGCTTGATCATCACGCGAGTTACAGTGGTCTTTTCTCCGCCAAGAACGCTGATATGAAGTGTATGCTTCTGAGCGGGATATTTCCCCGCCGGAAGCATGACGCTATGAGTTGCGCCAGCGTAATTAATTAGATCTATAGTATTTGCAGGCACGTTGACGACAACGTTCGAAATCGAAGTTCTGTCACCGCTAGCCATCAACAAAGTTCCAGTTCGCCGGTTTCTTCGGACATAACTATTTCACCCCCTCCGGATCCTCGCGGTGTCGCACGTAGCCCTGGCCAGTGAGCCAGTCCGTGAGAGCGTGGCGGATCGCTTCCGGGCGAGAGGGCTTCGGATCGGGCTGAGCCTCGATCCAAGCGTCTAGAGGTGCGAGCTGCTCGTCATGACACCGGACGACCACGGCTGTGCCGCGACCCGTCGTCTTCGGACGTCCTCGAGTTTTTGGGATATCCCGAATTGACGAGCTCATACATTCAGGATATCACAAAAGACGGCCCGACGGGAAGGTGGAATCTCCCGCGCCGGGCCTGACCACGCACGTCCTCTGGAGACGATTATGGCTACCCGTCATTCTACAGCACCGGCACGCGCCGGTGAACGCTCTCGCTCGCCCTCAGCCCTTTACAATCGCACCAAGCCGCCGTTGGAGGCCGACGAGGCCGCTCCCGGCACCGTCGAGGCCTGGGAGGCCGTCGCGCCGATCCGGCCCGATACAGCCTACGTTCGGGCGCCGCGCTTCCTCGACCTCGCCGGCGAGCTGCTGACCGCCGCCCTCATCATCGCCGGGGGCGTGTTCGCCTACGGCTTCATGCCTGTCGCGTGAGGGAGGCTGCCATGAGGAAGCCGAACACCGCGAAGGCTGGCCGCGAGGCCATCGACCTCCGCCAGCGCGCCGCCCGGGCCCGGGATGCGGCTGGGCGGTTCATCAAGCGTGCGCCCCCCGGAGGTGCGGAGGCCGCATTGATGGACGGCTGGCGCGCCTGGAATGCGACACTCGGAAAGCCTGAGGGCGACCCCGATGCCGACGCCGCCTATGAGCGAGCCGCTCAGCGTCGTGACACCCTGCTCGACCGTGCCGAGGCCCTGCCGGCAACGACAGACAATGTGCTCGCCAAGGCGCTGGCCATCTGCTGGCTCGAATACGTGTCGGAGGTGCTCCCGGGGCGGACGCGCTCCGACCTCTCGTTCACGGGGCGTCTCGCTCTCGACATCCACCAAGCGATCATCGGTGATGTGAGTGAGCGTGGGCCGGTCGAGCCGATTGACTGGTACGCTCCACCGCCAGGCTTCATGGCCTCTCCTGCGATTGAGCCGTTCAGCTTCGCCCGGATCCCGGAGGGCATCGCGATCGAGCTCGGCCGACTGCGTGGTATTGCGATCGCCGAGTTTGAGCGACGGTCCCGGCCAGAGATGACAGCGCAGGATAGGGAGCGGCTTCGGCGGGAGCTGCACCTCGACGTGCTGGCGAGCGGCGCGACCGGACGCGCCGGTTTCGCGGTCGATGCCGGTCCGCCTAGCCTCGTCGGCATGCTTGACCTCGCGTCCGCCACGATCGACGAGCTGCGGGCGGTCCAAGCGATAGCCGAGCACGTCGGTGCCATGGCCTACGCCTACACATGGGGACCTCGCTGCATGACGTGCCCCGGGCCCCGCAGCGACTCGGACTACAACGACGCTGGCAAGCTGATGCTCTGGCTCGGCGACGCACTGACCGAAGTCGAAACCGCCGTCGACATCGAAGTAGCGAGACGCCCCCCCGGCAACCGCCTCGACCGCGAAACCCGCCTCTCGATGCTCGCCGCCCGAACCATCGACGATGGCGATCCCGCTGCCATCAGGGCTTTCGCCCTCGAACTGCTCGATCACGCCGCCACCGAGTCTAGGGGAGCCTGACCTATGACCAATGTCATCCCGTTCCGTCGCCGGGTGCGACCGGTGACCATTGATACGCGCGCCCGCATCGAGGGCGCCCTCGCCCTGGCGCTCGATACCGTCGACCACCTCGTGGCCGCGCTCGACATCATCGACGGCGATCCGGACCTCGAGGACGGCGGAAATGCGGAGCCGAGCCTTGGGGCACCTGAGGGTCACAGCGCGCAGGTCGTGTGGCTGCGGGGCGGCGATCAAGATTTGGAGGACGACTGATCGGGCCAACCGACCTGTGTGCGGATCGATCTCTGCGGGAGGGCTCACAAAGAGGGCTCTCCCGTCGAACCCTAATAGGTTGTGCAGGGGGAAACGGCGGCAGCTCTCCGAGTTTCGGAGCGGCTGCGGGTCTGAGGGCACCGAGCGACCGGCCTTTGCGATTTTCATGACCTTTCACAATCCTCGGAAAGGGGGATCGGAGAGGACCATGTCGGACGATTTTCACGACGGGAACGACGCGCGGCGGTACCGCGCCAGACTGCGGCGCCAGCGCCGGTACCAGGCCGACTATCGGTCGAAGCTCAAGCGGGTCCGGGCACCGCAGAAGGCCGACATCGCGGCGGCCTGCTTCGAGGAGCTGCTGGTCATCCTCGGGCGGGACTCGAAGGCCGTGACAGGATTCGTCAACGCCGTCTTGCGGCGCTTGGCAGAGCGGTTCGACCAGCGGGAGGTCGCCGATCGGTTCTCCCACTTGGTCGCTCGTGCGGCGCGGGATCATGCGAACCGCGGTGGTAGCTCCTGAGCTCTGCCGCGCCATCAACAGCGGCGGAATGCAATCTGATAAAAAATCGCTGCGATGCTTTACATCGCGGGTGCCACGGCATAGCATCACTGTGAGCTTTTGGAGAGGTCGATGGAACCCGCACGTATCGAGAGCTGGGCCTTCAGCCGTAGCGACGCCGCAGCGCTCGTAGGCATGACGAGCGGTCAAATCGGCAACTACCTGACGCGGTACGACCTCTTTCCGGAGCGGCCGAAAGGCAAAGGCTATCACGTAGACTTCAAGCTCGCCGACTTGATGCGCCTGTGTGCCGTGAAGGCGCTGATCGCCTCACACTTCACGCCTGAGGAGGCAGCGGCCGCTATGCGGGGCGGACGAGGCCTGTTCAGCGCCATGCGGGACGACGGGTGGGGCAACGGCCAAGAGCCGATGTACACCTTCCCGGGGACCTTGCTCTTCGCCCGGAACAGCCAGGGCGAGCTCTGCAAATACGACTCTCCCGAGCACGTCGTCACGACGCAGGTGCGGGCGTGGCCCATCTTCGATGACCTCTGGCCCCGCGTCCGGGCCAAGATCCGGGAGCAAGGTGCGGCCGACCCCGCTCCGTTTCCCGGCGACGTCGAGGCGGGCATCGCCGCCTTCGAAGCCGAAATCTCCGCACTCCGTGCGCAGCGCTGGAACGTGGAGGGCTAAGGTCGTGCCGCGCCGCCAAGTAATCACGCAGGCAGCCATCGCCAGAGCCGTGAAGGGTGCCCAGGCCGCTGGGCTCAAGGTCGGTCGCGTGGAGATCGATCCCGGCACCGGCCGCATCGTCGTGGTTTCCGGGGACGATGCTGCTCAGCCGCTGACCAAGCTTGAAGCCTGGAGGGCGAGCCGTGGTGCGAGCTGACTATCCGGGCGTGTTCGCCACCTACAAGAAGCTCAAGGACGGAACGCGCCGGGCTTACTGGTATCACCGCGCCACAGGGATGCGGCTCGAAGGCGAGCCCGGCGAGCGGGCCTTCATCCTGAGCTACGCCGAGGCGGAGCGGACGCTCAAGACCCGGCATTCGGGCGAAACCTTCAACGGCTTGACGCGCGAGTTCACTGCCTCACCGGAGTTCGAGACCAAGCTCTCGGCCGGAACGCAGCGCGAGTACAAGCGCATGCTGACCAAGGCCGAGCCCGAGTTCGGCGACATGCCGATCGAAGCCTTGAACGAACCCGGCGTGCGGCGCGATTTCCTCGACTGGCGTGCGAAGGTCGCCCGCACCTCGGGAGAGCGCGAAGCCGATAACCGGCTGTCGGTCATCTCGGCCATGCTGACCTGGGCTCAGGAGAACGGGCGGGTCGAGGCGAACCACGTCCGTGGCTTCAAGCGGCTCTACCACGCCGACCGGTCCGAGATCGTATGGCTGCCTGAGCACATCGCGGCCTTCATGGCTGTGGCGCCGATTGAGTTGCAGCGCGCGCTCATCATCGCCCTGCATACCGGCCAGCGGCAGGCGGACATCCTGCGCCTACCCTGGTCCGCCTACGACGGGTCCGCGATTTCGCTGCGGCAGGGCAAGAGCGCCCGCGGCGGCCGTGTGGCGCCCCTCATCACCATACCCTGCACGCGGGCGCTGCGGCGCATGCTGGACGGCATGCCGCGAGGCTCACCTCTGGTGCTGACCACAAAGACCGGGAGGGCGCTGCAGAAGCGCTACTTCGCTCGGCTCTGGGAGGAGGCTGCCGCCGAAGCGGGTCTCAGCCGCATCAGCCTGCCCGGCCTGGATGAGCCGGTATCGCTGCACTTCCACGACCTGCGCGGAACAGCCGTGACCATGCTGTCAGAGGCCGGGTGCAACCCGCAGCAGATTGCCACCATCACCGGCCACTCGCTCAAGACGGTGACCGTGATCCTGGACCGCTATCTCGCCCGAACCCGGGCACTCGCGGACCAAGCCATTTTCAACTGGGAGAACTCACCGCGAACCGAATTTGCAAACCAACTGCAAACCGCACCTCCGAAGCCGAAGGTGTCGAAAGGAAAAAGCGATGCATGAGAATAGGTTAGATGGCGCGCCCGAAAGGATTCGAACCTCTGACCCCCAGATTCGTAGTCTGGTGCTCTATCCAGCTGAGCTACGGGCGCCTGACACGGCGGCGGGGTCTTGGCCCGCCGGTGTGAAGGGGCTTCTAGAGGCTCGGATCCGGCTTGGCAAGACACTTTGGACAACGACTTGCTCGGCCCATGCGTCCCATCTCGCTCCCCCGGACCTACGGAGTCCGCGCGCTCGCCCGCACGCGCTCCTCGGCGGCCCGGATCGCCTCGGGCGTTCCGACATGCAGCCACTGGCCGTCGAGCCGCATCCCGAAAAGCCGCCCCGCCGCGATCGCCCGGTCGAACAGCAGGTTGAGGGAGAAGGCGCCCGTCGGCGTGTCCGCGAACAGGCTCGGCGTGAGGATCGCCACGCCCGCGTAGATGAAGGGCGCCACCTCACGCTCGCCGCGCCGCTCCAGGCGCCCGTCCGGGTCCATCACGAAGTCACCGGCCCCTTCGTAGCCGAGGCTGGTGGCGGTGGGGGCCACCAGCAACAGGCCATCCATGCGGTCCCCATCCCAGCTCTCGATCAACCGGCGCAGGTTGGAGGCCGGCCCCTCGAGCCAGAACGAATCCGAGTTCAGCACCACGAACGGCCCCGCGCCCAGCAGCGGCAAGGCCTTGCGGATGCCACCGCCCGTCTCCAGCAACGCTCCACGCTCGTCGGACACGAGCGTGGCCGGCCCCTCGGTCCGGCCCGCAAGATGCCCCTCGATCAGGTCGGCGAGATAGTGGACGTTGACGACCGCGGTCCCGATTCCGGCCTCGGCGACCCGGTCCAGGGCGTGATCGAGCAGAGCCTTGCCGGCGACCTCCACCAGGGGCTTCGGCACCGTGGCGGTCACCGGCCGCATGCGCTTGCCCAGGCCCGCGGCCAGGACGAAGGCGCGGCTGACGGCGGGGGCGGGCTCGCTCATGCGGTCGGGAATCCGATGGTCAGGGTTCGGGAGCCGGAGCGACGAGGCCCGGCAAATGATCCGCGTGCCACGCCCGCAGTCCGGCGAGCGCCGGATGGGCGAGGTTGCGGGCGAGATAACCCTCGATCCGCGGCAGATGGGCGAGATAACCGGGCTTGCCGTCGCGCCGGTCCAGGCGCGCGAAGATGCCGAGGATCTTCGTGGCCCGCTGGGCCGCAAGCAGCGCGTAGGCGGTGGCGAAGGCCCCGACATCGAAGGCCGGGTCCCGGCCGCGGCGCTCGCGGGCGTAGAGGCCGAGCAGCCGCAGCTCGAACTCGGCGCTGGAATCGACCCGGGCATCCTGCAGCAGCGACGCGACGTCGTAGGCCGGGTGGCCCATCACGGCGTCCTGGAAGTCGATCAGCCCGACCCGCTCCAGCCCGTCGCGCTCGGGCAGCCAGATCAGGTTCGGGGAGTGGTAGTCGCGCAGGGTCCAGGTCGGCCGGTCCGGGATCGCGCCCTGAAGCGCCTCCCGCCACAGGTCGACGAACGCCGCCCGCGCCTCCGCCGTCAGGCTGACGTTCCGGATCGCCGGCGCGTACCATTCGGGCATCAGTTCCGCCTCGAACAGCAGCGCCTCCATGTCATAGGGCGGCAGCACGTGCTCGATCCCGTCCTCCACCGGCAGGGCCGAGGGGAGCGGATTGGCGTGGAGCTTGGCGAGCACGCGCACGGCCTCGGCGTAGCGCTCGGGCCGCGGGGCGCCCCCCTCGATCACCGGCTCGCTGCCGAGATCCTCGAGGATCAGCAGGCCCTCGGCGAGGTCCTCGCCGTAGATTTTGGGCGCCGAGAGGCCGAGCGCCCGCAGGCCGCGGTCCAGGGCCACGAAGGCGTGGACGCTCTCGGCGAGGTGCACGATCGCGCTGTAGGGCTTGCCGTCCCGCACCGGGGGCCCGTCCGGCCGAGGCGGCGCGATCATCAGCACGGCGCTGGTGCCGTCGGGCTTGGTCAGACGCTCGTAGGCGCGGGAGGAGGCGTCCCCCTGCATCAGCGTCCGCTCGGCGATGTCCCACCCGCTGCGGTCGAGGAGGCGGCGCACCGCCCGGGCCCGATCGAGGCGGGCGCGCATGCCGCCGGTGCCGTCGATCCGGGCGAGCCGCGCCTCGGGGCCGAACTCCGCCCGCAGGGACAGGTCGACGGTCAGCACCGGACTGTCGCGGGGCGGCATCCGGTCCGGCCACTCGACCAGGGTGATCGCGCCCTCGGCCATCTCGTCGAAGCCGAGTTCCACCAATTCGTCCGGGTCACGCAGCCGGTAGAGGTCGGCATGGATGATCGGCCGACCATCCCGGGCCGCATAGGGCTGGATCAGCGTGAAGGTCGGGCTCGGAACCTCCAGCTGCGCGTCGCCGGCGAGTTCGCGGATCACCGCGCGGGCGAGCGTGGTCTTGCCGCCGCCGAGGCCACCCGACAGGGCGACGACGTCGCCGGGGAGCAGAAACTCGGAGAGGAACAGGCCGAGATCCTCCGTGGCCGTCTCGTCCGGCAGCACGAATTCCCAGGGCACCGGCCGCGCGGATGCGCCTGCCGCCCCATCGGCCATCTGCCCGTCCCGCTCGTCTCCGCCCAAAGCCCGCCTCCGAGACCCGAAGACGCATGGTCCGAAAACACGCACCGGATGCAAGCGTTTCCGCCCGGAGCCGCGCGCTTCCCGCCGGCCCGGTGCATCGAAACCACGCTCGCGGAGGCGGCAAACGTCGCCGCCGAGGCCCGGACTCCCTCAGATCTGGGCGCCGTGGCCCCCCTGCCGCCCGGAATCGGCCAATTCGGCCGGCCCGCACCGCCAGCGCAGGGCATCCCAGGCAGCCGCCGCCGCAAAGGCATCGGCCTGCGGCATCGGACGACCGAAATGGTAGCCCTGGCCCAGGGCGCAGCCCATCGCCGCCAGGGCCTCCGCCTCGGCGCGGCCCTCGATGCCCTCCGCGACCGCCGCGACCCCGATCTCCTCGGCGAGCCGCAGGATGGTCTGGACGATCCGGCGATCGCGCGGCTCTGACAGCATCGCCCGGACGAAGGCCCGGTCGACCTTCAGCGTGGTGATCGGCAGGGCGCTGAGATGACTGAGCGAGGAATAGCCCGTGCCGAAATCGTCCACCGCGATGCCGAGGCCGGCCGCGCGGCAGCGCGCAAGGGCGGCGGCGGCGCCGGCCGGATCCTGCATCAGCGTGCTCTCGGTGATCTCGAGCTTGAGGGCCCCGGGGGTGATACCGGTCCGGCGCAGCATCGCGTCGATCTGGCCCGGAATGTCCGACCGGGCGAGGTCCTGGGCGGTGACGTTGAAGCTGACGAACAGGGAGGCTTCGACGGAGGCGGGGGCCTGCAGGCCGGCCTGCAGGATCGGGGGCACGATCCGGCCGATCTCGCCGATCACCCAGGCGGTGATGGCGACGATCAGGCCGCTCGCCTCGGCGGCCGGGATGAAGGCCGCGGGCGGCACGAGCCCGCGCTCGGGGTCGTGCCAGCGGATCAGGGCCTCGAAGCCGGCGAGCCGCCCGGTGGCGAGCCGCACGATCGGCTGCAGGAACAGCGCGAACTCGTCCTGGGCCAGGGCCCGCCGCAAGGCGCGCTCCTGCGCGAGGGCGGCGACCGTCGCGTCGAAATCGGCTCGGGCGGCCGGCGAAAGCGCCGCAGGCCGGCTCCCCGCCACCGCCGGTCCGAGGCGCGGCAGGGTCTCCCGGAACCGGGCGATGAGCCCCTCGAGGCAGAGGCGCAGGATCGGATCGGCGCCGGCGAGCCGCTGGCGGATCTGCGCCGCCCCCACGGGCACGAGCACGCAGTCCTCCTCGGCGCGGACGCCGGCGGAGCGCGGGAGGGCGTCGAGGATGGCCATCTCGCCGAAGAGCTCGCCGGCGCCCCGCCGGCCGAGCACCGTCTCGCCACCGTCGCGCCGCCGGAAGATCGCGATGCGCCCGCTCAGGATCAGGTAGGCACAGTGCCCGATCGCCCCCTCCTCGAACAGGACGGCGCCGGCCGGGAGGGTGACGGGCTCGGAGAGATCCTGCATCGGCCGGGGCGCTGCGACGTCGACGGGGAAGGCCGGAGCGACCCCTGGCACAGCGATCTTAAGATCGGATCAAGGACCTGCCGGATCAGCCGCGCGGGATCCCGTGGGCCTTGATCCGCGAGGCGAGCGTCGTCGGGCGCAGGCCGAGCAGCTCGGCCGCGCCGCCCGGCCCGGAGACCCGGCCGCCCGCCAGGGACAGGGCGGCGACGATCTCGGCGCGATCCCGGGTGCGGCGCTCGGCCTCCGTGGCCGGCCGCCCGCCGGGCGCCGCGGCCGGTGCGGCCGGGTCCGTGGGCCCGGTCGCCTCGCCGTCGGGCAGATCGAGGCGGAGCCGGCCCCCGGCGGAGAGGATCACCGCCCGCTCGATCACGTTCTCCAGCTCGCGGACGTTGCCGGGCCAGGGATAGCGGCAGAGGCGGCGGACATCGCCCTCCGAGAGGCGCGGCTCCGGGACGGTGAGGCGGCGCGCGGCGACCCGGAGCAGGTGCAGGGCGATCGGCGGGATGTCCTCGGGCCGCTCGCGCAGGGGCCGTGCCTGGATCGGGAAGACGTTGAGGCGGAAGTAGAGATCCTCCCGGAAGCGGCCCGCCCGGACCTCGGCGCGCAGGTCCCGATTGGTGGCCGCGACCACGCGCACGTCCACCGCGCGGGTGCGGGCCTCGCCGACCCGCTCGAAGGAGCGCTCCTGCAGGACGCGGAGCAGCTTGCCCTGGAGGTCGAGGGGGATCTCGCCGACCTCGTCGAGGAACAGCGTGCCGCCATCGGCGAGTTCGAACCGCCCGATCCGGTCGCGCAGCGCCCCGGTGAAGCTACCCCTGACATGGCCGAAGAACTCGCTCTCGAACAGCTCGCGGGGGATCGCCGCGCAGTTCACCCGGATCATCGGGCGGGCGCTGCGGCGGCTCGCCTCGTGGATCGCCCGGGCGATGAGTTCCTTGCCGGTGCCGGATTCGCCGGTGATCAGCACCGTGGCGTCGGTTCCGGCCACGAGGTCGACTTGGCGCAGCGTGGCCGCGATGGCGGGGGAGCGGCCGATGATGCCCTGGTGCTGGCGCTCGGCCCGGATTTCCTCCTTGAGATAGGCGTTCTCCAGCTCGAGGCGCTCCCGGAGGGAGTCGACCTCGGCGAGCGCGCTCGTCAGCCGGGCCTCGGCCTCCCGGCGCTGGCTGATGTCGCGAAACACGATGACGGCGCCGAGCAGGCGTCCCCGGTCGCGGATCGGCGTCGAGGTGTACTCGACCGGGAAGGACGTCCCGTCGGCGCGCCAGAAGACCTCGTGATCGACCTGATGCACGATCCCGTCGCGGAACGCCGCGTAGATCGGGCAGTCGCGATGGGGGTAGTGGCTGCCGTCGGCGCGGGTGTGGTGCACGGCGGCATGCATGTCCCGGCCGACGAGGTCGGCGGCCTCGCAGCCGAGCATGCGCGCGGCAGCCGGATTGACGAAGGTGGTCACGCCCTCCGCGTTGACGCCGTAGATCCCCTCCCCGGCCGCGCGCAGGATCAGCTGGTTGCCCCGCTCGATGTCGCGGAAGATCCGCTCCATCCGCTGCCACTCGGAGAGGCCCGCGCGCATATGGGCCTCGGCCTCGCCGTCGACCTGACGGCGGTGGAGGGCGTCCGGATCCGCGAGCGCCACGACGAGGCGCATCTGTTCGCCCGGAAGCGGGAAGGCCACGGTCTCGACCCGCAGGTCGCGGCCCGCCGCGTCGCGGGGCGCCAGGGTCCGCGTCCACCAATGCCCTTTCGCCAGGACGGCCTGGGTGAACGCCGTGAGGGCCGCGAGCTGGCCCGGAAACAGCGCGCTGGCCCGGGCCCGCCGCAGCGCCGGACGCCCGTGACCGAGCAGACGCGCCGCCGCCGCGTTGGCGTCGGCGATCCGGTCCTCCTCGGGCAGGAGCACCAGCATGGGATCCGGGCTCGCCTCGAAGACCGCCCCGAACGCGCCCATCTCGCGGGTGTCACGATATGTCGTCATGGTCTAACGATATCTCGTTTCCAACGAGATGTCGTGATTCTCGCACTGGCCGGCCAACCTCCTGCCGGCGCTGGCGATTCCGGAATTTCCGCGGCTGGCATACCGCTTGCGCAGCGAAGGGGGTCCGCCCGTCGTCCGGCGCCGCTCCCGATAGCGGCCAGGCCGATGATCGGCGGATGTCCGCGTCCGGTCGCGACCGTATCCCCTCACCGGTCGCGATCCGGACGCGCACCCCGCATCGGGGTGGGTGGGGCCGCGGACGACGCGGCCTCACCGAACCCATCGCAGATTGAAACCCAGGAGCCGACCATGAAGCGCGAGGACCTCACCGAGAAGCTTCTCGACATCAAGCGCGAGAAGGGCTGGACCTGGAAGCACATCCACGAGGCGATCGGCGGCCTGTCGCCGTTCCTGATCACCGCCGCGTGCCTCGGCCAGATGAAGCTGCCGAAGGCCCAGGCCAAGCGGGCGGCCGAACTCTTCGGCCTCACCGAGGCGGAGGAGCGGATGCTCAACGAGCCGCCCTACCGCGGCTCGATCCCGTCGCTGCCGCCCACCGACCCGCTGATCTACCGGTTCTACGAGCTGGTGATGGTCTACGGCACGACCTTCAAGGAGCTGATCCAAGAGGAGTTCGGCGACGGCATCATGTCGGCGATCGACTTCAACATGGACATGGCCCGCGAGGCCAACAACAAGGGCGACCGGGTGAAGCTCACCATGTCGGGCAAGTTCCTGCCGTACAAGTATTACGGCAACGACGACGACACGCCGGAATACGGCTTCAAGGAGGGCTGAGGACATTCGTGCGGTCCGCACGGGCCAGCGGTGTCCGGGCGTGGCGGTTCCGAACCGACGCCCGCCGCTCCTCTCCCCCTGCGGACCACCGGATCCACACCGCTCGGTCTGACACCCCGTTCCGACAGGGCAGCGCGCATCCCCTCCCCCTGCCGGGAGGGGTTACGGGTGGGGTGGTGCAGAAGGCACCGCACCGCCTCATCCTGCGCCCCCACCTCCAACTCCACCCCGCAAGGGGGAGGAGCGCGGCTCCGGCAAGCGATGGGGTGCGTGTCGTCGCCCCGGAGGGCTCAGGGCGCGCGGCGTCCGTCAGGGCCTGAACCCGATCGATCCCGTCAATTTGCCGGACGCCTCCGATCCGCGACGATCCCGGCTGCGCTGTCGCGCCATGGCGTGCGCCGCATTCCGTTCGGATTGTCTCCGTCGATCAAGCAGCGCACGAAAAATCCGCAAGACTGCGAGGGTCGGTCCTGACGGCAACGACCAAGCGAGGGAGAGGGCGATGTCGCATCTGAAGTTGGCGGGGTTTTCCGTCGCCGCAGCCCTCGCGCTCGGCCTGGGAAGCGGCGCAATGGCAGCGCCCTTCGGCACCTCTCGGCCTGCGGTCGAGGCGGCCGGCGTCGCAGACGGGTTGATCCTCAAGGCGCAGACCCTCGGCATGGAGCGTCGGCACGATCGCAGGATGGGCCGACACGAGCGGCGCATGGACCGGCAGGTCAACCGGCAGGACCGGAGGATGGACCGGCACGAGCGACGGATGGAGCGGCGCTACTGATCGGATAGGCACCGCACGACGCCACCACGCCGGCCTGAGGCTGTTCCTGCCGTAGACGTATCACGGCAACGCCGACGACACGCCGGAATGCGGGTTCAAGGAGAGGTGAGCCGTTTCCCCTCCTCCTTACGGGGTGGGGCTCGGAAAGGTGCAGGATCGAGCGTCCCGGCGCCGCCTGCACCCCCACCTCCAAGGCCTCCCCACGCGGGGGAGGCGAGAGCCGCCCGTCCGGCGCTCAGGCCGCCGCCGGTCGCCCCTCCGGCTCCAGGTAATCCTGCACCGGCCGGGCCGGACCGCCGCGCATCAGCACGTAGAGGAACGGCACCAGCAGCAGGGTCGCGGGCGTCGCGAAGGCGATGCCGCCCATGACGGCGCGGGCCAGCGCCGCGTTCTGCTCGCCGCCCTCGCCGGTGCCCAGCGCCATCGGGATCAGGCCCAAAAACATCGCCGAGGCGGTCATGAGCACCGGCCGGAGCCGGGTCTCGCCCGCGGTGATCGCCGCCTCCAGGGCGCTGCAGCCCGTCGCCTCCCGGTGCTCCTTGGCGAAGGTGACGAGCAGGATCGAGTTCGCCGAGGCGATGCCCACCGACATGATCGCCCCGAAGATCGACGGGATCGAGAAGGTCGTGCCGGTGACGAACAGTGCGAAGGTGATGCCGCAGAACGCCATCGGCAGGGCCGCGATCACCACGAACGGGTCGCCCCAGCTCTGATAGTTCACCGCCATCAAGAGGTAGACGGCGATCAGCGCGATGCCGAGGCCGATCTCCAGGCGGAAGAAGGCCGAGCGCATGTTCTCGATCTGGCCGCGCACCACGATCTTGTCGGGCGCCTCCAGGTTCTTCTGCTCGTCCTGGACGATGGCGTCGATCGCGCGGGCCACCGTGCCGAGATCCCGGTCCTGCACCGAGGCGAAGATGTCGAAGGTCGGCTGGATGTTGACGTGGCTGATCATGGTCTGCGTCGGCGTCCGACGGATGTCGGCGAGGCTCGAGAGCAGGGTGAGCACGCCGGGGCCCGAGCCGGAGGTGGCGGCCGCCCGCACGAATATCGGCGTGTTGCGCAGGTCGGTGAGTGAGCTGTTGCGGTATTCGGGCGTCTGCACCCAGAGCTGGTAGGGGATGCCGGTCTTCGGGTCGGGCCAGAAGTTCGGCGTGACCTGGTAGCTGCCCGACAGCGAGATGTTCATGTTCTGCGCCACCTGCTGCTCGGTGAGCCCGAGTTCGGAGGCGAGGCGCCGGTCGACGTCGACGTAGAATTGCGGCGCGTTGACGATCTGCTGCAGGTGGACGTCGACGAGGCCCTTCGTGTGCTTCAGCCGCTGGACGATGCGCTGGGCGACCTCCAGATCCTTCTCCTTGTGCCGGCCTGAGACCTGCACGTCGATCGGCGTGAGGACGCCGAAATTCAGGATCTGCGTGATCATGTCGGCGGGCTGGAAATAGACGGTCACGTCGGGGAAACGCTTCATCAGCACGTCGCGCAGGCGCTTCATGTAGCCGGCCACCGGGCCGTGCCCCTCCTTCAGGCTGATGAGCATCTGCCCGTCATTGTAGGAGACGAACGAGCCGTCCGAGAACGCGAAGTTGTAGTTGTTCGACGGCAGGCCGAGGTTCTGCAGGATCTGATCGATCTCATCCGCCGGGATCACCTCGCGGACGGTACCCTCGACCTCGGCGAAGACCTGCCGGGCGGTCTCGATGCGCATGCCGGTGCGGGTGCGCAGATGCAGGGTCATCTGGCTCGCCTCGATCTGCGGGAAGTAATCCTGGCCCACGAAGGCGAACAGCACGCCGGTCAGGCCGAGCACGCCGCCGACGACGCCGACGGTGACGATCCGGTGGCGCAGCACCGCGTGGAGCAGGCCGACATAGCCCCGGTGGAACCGCGCGAAGCCGCGCTCGAAGTGGCCATGGATCCAGCCGGCAAGCCGCATCACGGGGGCGCCGACGAGACCGGCGGCCCGGGCGATCCGGCCCCGGCGGGGGGCCTCGTGCTCCGCCCGGTCCTTGGCGTGCTTCTGCCGGTATTCCGGCGCCACGATCACGTCGATCAGCAGCGGCACCAGGGTGCGCGACAGCAGGTAGGAGGTCAGCATCGCGAACACGACCGCGAGCGCCTGCGGGGTGAACAGGTATTTCGGCGTGTCGGTCAGCGCGAACACCGCCGTGAAGGCCGCGCAGATCGCGAGCGTCGAGATCAGCGCCGGCTTGGCGATGCCGGCAGCGCCGTGGACCACGCTCTCGCGGAACTCCTCGCCCTCCTCGAACAGCCGGTAGGTGTTCTCGATCGCCACCGTGGCGTCGTCCACCAGGATGCCCACCGCCAGGGCGAGGCCGCCCAGCGTCATCACGTTGATGGTCTCGCCGAGCGCCGCCAGCACCGCGAGCGAGGTCATCACGCAGAGCGGGATCGAGATCAGCACGATGATGGTCGAGCGCCAGGAGCCGAGGAACAGCAGGATCGCCAGCCCCGTCAGGGCCGCGGCGGTCAGCGCCTCGTGCAGCACGCCCTCGATGGCGTTCGACACGAAGACCGACTGGTCGAACAGCGGCTTGATCGACAGGCCGTCGGGGGCGGCGGCGCGGATCGTCGGCATCGCCGCCTTGACGTTGTTGACGACGTTCAGCGTCGAGGCGTTGCCGTTCTTGATGATCTGCATCAGCACGGCCTGCTGGCCGTCGGCGCTGACCACGTTGACCTGCGGCGGGCCGCCGTCGCGGACATAGGCGACGTCGCGCATCAGCACGGGCTGGCCGGCCACAACCTTGATCGGCGCGAGGTTCAGGGTCTCGATCGAGGGCGGGGTGCCGTTGAGCTGGACCGGATATTGCTGCTCGCCGATCTTGGCGAGGCCGGACGGCACCGTCAGGTTCTGGGCCGTCATGGCGTTGGTGACGTCGAGCGGCGTCAGGCCGAGCGCCTGGAGGGCGTTGAGATCGAGATCGACCATGATCTGCCGGGGCGCACCGCCGAACGGCGACGGCAGGGTCGAGCCCGGGACCTGTGCGAGGGTCTGGCGGATCCGGTACTGGGCGTAGTCGTAGACCTCGTTGAGGCTCTGCTTGGCCGAGGTCAGGGCGAGCTGGATCACCGGCACCGAGGAGGCGGAGTAGCGCACGATCACCGGCGGCTGCGTGCCGGTGGGCATCACGGCGCGGATCGAGTTGGTGGAGGAGACCACCTGAGCGATGGCGAGATCCAGGCTGACGGACGGGTCGAAGTAGATCCGCTGAACCGCCGTGCCCTGGAGCGTCGTCGACTCCATCCGTCGGATGCTGTTGACGTTATTGGAGATCCCGTATTCGGCGTAGGTCGTGATGCGCTGTTCCATCTCCGGCGCCGACAGGCCGGTATAGGTCCAAACCACCACGACGACCGGGATGTCGACGACCGGCAGCACGTCCTTGGGCGTGACGAGGATCGCGCCGACGCCGCCGAGCATCATCAGCACGGCGAGCACGTAGGTCGTGATCCGGAACTTGAGGGCGTAGAGGACGAGGCCCATGCGGTCTCCGCCGGCCGGCGGCGGGCCGGCAATTCCGCGCTGTGTACCGGCTCACCGGCTAGACCCGGATTGTTTCGCGATCACGTCCGATCAAGCAAGGGCCGGACCGCATCGCCGCAGGGTTGCGGTCGCCCCCCTCATGCCCCGCATCCCGCTGCGCCCTCATCCTGCGGTGCCCGCGTCGTGGGACTCGAAGGCGGGCGCCAGGGATCGCGGCGCCGACTGGCGGTCTGCTTCGAGGCCTCCGCGGCGCTCCGGCCCCTCAGGATGAGGGGGCGGGTTGGCGAGACATCTCGGCGCAGCGTCCCCGCGTCCGCCGGGCGCTGCGCCCTCTGGATCACCGCAGCAGCGCGGACTTGTCGACCTGCAGCGCGGCGGCGATCTCGTCGAGCGCCTTGTGCTCGACCGCGCTGATCCCGTCGATATCGGCCACGTCGGCGCCGATCAGGAACACGTCCTGGCGCTGCTCGATCGGCCGCTCCGCGATGGCGCCGACGTGGCGCAGGTTCTCAATGCGCCCGGCCCGGGTCTTGGCTCGGGCGATCGCCTCATAGAGCTCCTGCTCGACGCGCAGCGTGTCGTACGACTTCTCGAGGATCGGGTTGGCGCGAATGCCGGTGATGGCCGACTCGATCTCCTCCTCGCCCACGTCCCCATCCGCCACGATGACGTTGGCGGCGGACGAAACCGCAGCCTGCAGGAAGACCGCGTCGCCCGCATACGACATGATCGTGCGGCCAAACCGAAGGATGGCGTCCTGGAAAATGCTCATGCCGACCTCCCGTCGGGCCTGAGATGGCGGATATTGTGGCCGCCGAGTCAAGATGCGGCCGAGCTTAAGCCCGGGATCGTGGAGGACGAGCGCTCAGGTGGCGGGCTCGTGGCCCGGCCAGTCCCGCCCGAGATGGGCCGCCACGCGGGCCGGATCGTCGCCGACCGCCGCCACGGCGGCCTCGACCTGCTCCACCGGAACCATGAACCGGCGCGCCCAGTAGGCCCGCTCCCAGGCATGGGCGATGTTGACGGCCCGGGGCTCGATCGGGGCCTGCACGCTCTCGTCGGTCATCGGTGCTCCGCGTCTCGCGAGGGCGGGGCGGCCCTCCGGCCTGGAGAACGCCGGCCGGGCCGCATCGGGTCCGCGCTCAGCAGCAGCGGAAGCCCGCGGTGTTGCCGACGCCGAAGCGGGCGTTCTCCCGGTTGCGGAAGAACTCCACCTCGGTCATCGGCGCCTGGTCCGGATGGGTGCGGCGGACATGCTCGGCATAGGCCGCGTAGTCCCCCTGCCCCACCATCAGACGGGCGCCGTCGCAGACGCATTTGGACAGCGTCCGGAGGCGATCCCGCAGGTTCGACGGCTGCCGCATGGCCCTCCCCCTACTCCGCCGGGACCATGTGGGGCTCGGTCTCCAGGGCGGTCCAGCGATCCGCGCGCCACGCCTTCAGGCAGGCGGCGATGCCGAAGCCCGCGATGGCGACGACGAGACCGATGAACAGGGCCGCCAGCACCGCGTCGATCCGGTCGTTGAGGATGATCTGGCTCATCTGGTCGGCGTTCTTGGCCGGGGCCAGGATCTTGCCCTCCGCGGCGGCGGCCGCGTAGCGCTGGGCGTGCGCCAGGAAGCCGATCTTCGGATCGGCGGAGAAGATCTTCTGCCAGCCGGCCGTGAGGGTGCAGATGCACAGCCACGCGGTCGGGATGATGGTCACGAACGCGTAGCGCTCGCGCTTCATCTTGAAGATCACCACCGTGCAGAGCGTCAGCGCCACCGCGGCCAGCATCTGGTTCGAGATGCCGAAGAGCGGCCACAGGGTGTTGATGCCGCCGAGCGGGTCGGTCACCCCCTGGTAGAGGAAGTAGCCCCAGGCCCCCACCGAGATGGCGGTGGCCGCGATGCTCGGCCCCCACGACGTGGTGTTCTTGAACGACGGCACCGCCAGCGCGACCAGATCCTGCACCATGAACCGGCAGGCGCGGGTGCCCGCGTCCACGGCCGTGAGGATGAACAGCGCCTCGAACAGGATCGCGAAATGGTACCAGAAGGCCATCATCGCCTTGCCGCCGATGGCCGACGAGATGATGTGGGCCATGCCCACCGCGAGCGTCGGGGCGCCGCCGGCGCGGGAGATGATCGTGTGCTCGCCGACATCGGCGGCGGTCTGGGTGATCACCTCCGGGGTGGTGGCGAAGCCGAGCTTGGTCACCGCGGCGGCGGCGGTCTCGGGCGTGGTGCCGAGCAGGGCGGCGGGCGAGTTCATGGTGAAGTAGACGCCGGGGTCGATCACGCAGGCCGAGACCAGCGCCATGATCGCCACGAAGGATTCCATCAGCATGCCGCCGTAGCCGATGAAGCGGGCATCGGCCTCGCTGGCGATCAGCTTCGGGGTGGTGCCCGACGAGATCAGGGCGTGGAAGCCCGAGACCGCGCCGCACGCGATGGTGATGAACAGGAACGGGAACAGGCTGCCCGCCCAGACCGGACCGGTGCCGTCGACGAACTTGGTGACCGCCGGCATCTGCATGTGCGGCGCCACGACGGCGATGCCGAGGGCGAGGCCCACGATGGTGCCGATCTTGAGGAAGGTCGACAGGTAGTCGCGCGGGGCGAGGAGCAGCCAGACCGGCAGGATCGAGGCGACGAAGCCGTAGCCGATCAGCATCCAGCAGAGCTGCGGGCCCGTGAAGGTGAAAGCCGGGCCCCAGACCGGGCTCGCCGCCACCGAGCCGCCGGCCACGATCGCCAGCATCAGCAGGACGAAGCCCAGGATCGAGACCTCGCCGATCTTGCCGGGCCGGATATAGCGGGAATAGACGCCCATCAGCATGGCGATCGGGATCGTCGACATCACCGTGAAGGTGCCCCAGGGGCTCTCGGCGAGCGCCTTGACCACGATGAGGGCCAGCACGGCCAGCAGGATCACCATGATCAGGAAGGTGCCGAACAGCGCGATGATGCCGGGAATCGTCCCGAGCTCGGCCCGGATCAGCTCGCCGAGCGACCGGCCGTCCCGGCGCATCGACACGAACAGGACCATGAAGTCCTGCACGGCGCCGGCGAGGACCACGCCGGCCAGGATCCAGAGCATGCCGGGCAGGTAGCCCATCTGGGCGGCGAGCACCGGGCCGACCAGCGGGCCCGCGCCCGCGATCGCCGCGAAGTGGTGGCCGAACAGGACGCCGCGGTTGGTGGGGACGTAATCGAGACCGTCATTGTGCCGCACGGCCGGCGTCATGCGCTTCGGGTCGAGGCGCATCACCTTGTCGGCGATGAACTGGGAATAGTAGCGGTAGGCGATCAGGTAGACGCAGACCGCCGCGACCACGACCCAGAGGGCGTTGATGGTCTCGCCCCGCTGGCTCGCCACGATCGCCAGCGCCGCGGCGCCGAGGGCGCCCACGAGGGCCCATGGCCCATGCCTGCCGAGCGCCGTACCCATGTCCCACTCCCTGACCGACCGCCTCGCGCACGGGGCCACGCGCGGGGGCTCCGGCTGGGACTTCGTGGTCCCGGGCTACACGGGCGGGTTATCCTATTCGTCCGCCGTTGACGCAAGCGATCCGAGCTGTGATGCAGCGTCGGCGGCGGCACGACGCCCAATGTGTCACATCGGGTCTCCGGCACGGCCCCGACCCCCTTCACGGCCAGGCTGCCGAGCTCCGTCGCCGTCCGCCGTCGGAGAAGGAAGGGCGCCGGCGCGGTCCGGGCCTGCGAGGAGCGGACAACCATGGCGAAGGTCGCATTCCTGGGTCTCGGCGTGATGGGCGGGCCGATGGCCGGCCACCTCGCCAAGAAGGGTGGCCACGACGTCACCGTCTACAACCGCACCACGCCGAAGGCGGAAGCCTGGGTGAAGACCTATGGCGGTGCCTTCGCCCCCACGCCCCGGCAGGCCGCCGAGGGCGCCGAGATCGTCTTCGCCTGCGTGGGCAACGACGACGACCTGCGCAGCGTCGTGCTGGGCGACGACGGGGCGCTCGCCGGCATGACGCCGGGCGCGGTCTTCGTGGACCACACCACCGCCTCCGCCGAGGTGGCCCGGGAACTGGCCGCGGCCGCGGAGGCCAAGGGGCTCGGCTTCATCGACGCGCCGGTCTCCGGCGGCCAGGCCGGCGCCGAGAACGGCGTGCTGACCGTGATGTGCGGCGGCGACGCGGCGACCTACGCCAAGGTCGAGGGCGCGATCGGGTCCTTCGCCCGGGCCTGCCGGCTGATGGGCCCGGCGGGCGCCGGCCAGCTCACCAAGATGGTCAACCAGATCTGCATCGCCGGCCTCGTCCAGGGCCTCTCCGAGGGCGTCCACTTCGCCAAGCGCGCCGGCCTCGACGTGGAAGCGGTGCTCGACGTGATCTCCAAGGGCGCCGCCGGCTCCTGGCAGATGGAGAACCGCGGCAAGACCATGAACGCGGGCAAGTTCGACTTCGGCTTCGCGGTCGACTGGATGCGCAAGGATCTCGGCATCCTGCTGGACGAGGCCCGCCGCAACGGCGCCAAGCTGCCGGTCTCGGCGCTGGTGGACCAGTTCTACGCCGAGGTTCAGGCCATGGGCGGCAACCGCTGGGACACGTCGAGCCTCGTGGCCCGGCTGGAGCGCTGAGGGCGGCAGCTCCCCTCGCGGTCCGGAGGGGTCGGAAACGGCCCCGTGTGCCCCCTCCCTCGCCCCGTCGCGGGAGAGGGTGTCGGGCGAGGACAGCGTCGGTGCAGAAGATTCTGCCCCGCGTGCAGGCCCTGCCTTCTCCGGAAGCCGGGCTCCCTCACCCGCACGGGGAGGGAGCCCGCGGGAAGCCTCACAGCGCCGCCGCAGCCTCCTCCGGATCCATCCAGCGCCAGTCCTCCCCCATCTGGTGGCGGAACCACGTGAACTGGCGCTTGGCGTAGGCCCGGGTATCCGCCTGTCCCCGGACGATCGCCTCCTCGAGTCCGATCGCCCCCTCGAGATACGCGATCAGGCCCGGCACGCCGTGGGCGCGCATCACCGGCAGCAGCGGGTCGAGGTTTCGCCTGTGCAGGCGGGCGACCTCGTCCAGCGCCCCTTCGGCGATCATGGTCCGGAAGCGGGCGTCGATGCGGGCGCGCAACACCGCGCGGTCGGGGGCCAGGAAGATTTTTTCGAGGGCCCACCCGGCGAGCGGCCCGGGTATCGGATCGCCGTAGAAGCTCGCGATCGGCCGGCCGGTGGCGAGAAAAATCTCCAGGGCCCGCATCACCCGCATCCGGTCGCTCGGGCGCAGGCGGGCGGCGCCCTCGGGATCATGGCGGGCGAGGTCGGCGTGCAGTGCCTCGGTGGGGCGGCCCTCGGCCTCCGCCCGCACCTGCGCGCGTACGGCCTCGGGCACCGGCGGAAGCTCCGAAAACCCCTGCTCCAGCGCCCGGAAGTACAGGCCCGTGCCGCCGACGAAGACCAGCCTTTGCCCGCCGAGCGTCGTCAGCAGTGCCGCCACATCCCGTGAAAAATGCCCCACGGAATAGTTCACGGCGCCGTCGACATGCCCGTAGAGCCGGTGGGGCACCCGTGCCTCCTCGTCCGGGTCGGGCCGGGCGGTGAGGCGCCGCAGGTCGCCGTAGACCTGCATGGAATCGGTGTTGATCACCACGCCGCCGTGACGCTCCGCCAGCCGGGCGGCCAGCGCCGACTTGCCCGACGCGGTGGGCCCTGCGATGAGGATCGCCGCCGGGCGCCCCCCGGCTTCCTCCCGGTCTGGCGGCAAGGTGAAACTCCACGATGCTGGTCGCGGTCCTGATAGCAAACCCGGATCGGCCGTCCATCACCGATGCGGTGCTGGCCGAGGCCCGCGCGGTGCTGCGGACGGAGCACCAGCCCCGGATCCTGCACGGCGCGGTGGCGGCCGAGCTGCTCGTCCCGGGCGAGCCCGCCGCCGCGGCGTCCCTCACCGACGCGCTGCGGACGGCCCTTGCCGGTGAACCCATCGACCTCGCCGTGCTCCCCGCCGACGCGCACCGGCGCAAGCGCCTGTTCCTGGCCGACATGGATTCCACCATGATCGAGCAGGAATGCATCGACGAGCTCGCCGGAACGCTCGGCCTCAAGGAGCATGTCGCGACGATCACCGAGCGGGCGATGCGCGGGGAGATCGCCTTCGAGCCGGCGCTGCGCGAGCGCGTGGCGCTCCTGAAGGACATCCCGGTCGGTGCGGTCGACGGGCTGATCGCCGAGCACCTGACCCTGACCCCGGGCGGCCGCACCCTGGTGCGGACGATGCGGGCGCACGGCGCCCACACCTGCCTGGTCTCGGGCGGCTTCACCCTGTTCACCGGCCCGATCGCGGCGATGATCGGCTTCGACGAGCACCGGTCCAACCTGTTGGGCGTGGCGGACGGACGGCTCACCGGCTTCGTGGAGGATCCGATCGTCGGGAAGGCCGAGAAGCGCGCGGCGCTGATCGAACTCCGTGAGGCGCTGTCCCTCGGCCCTGCGGAGACGCTGGCGGTGGGCGACGGGGCCAACGATCTCGACATGCTGACCGAGGCCGGCCTCGGCGTGGCGTTCCGCGCGAAGCCCGCGGTCGCCGCCGCGGCGCGGGTCCGGGTCGAGCACGGCGACCTCACCGCGCTCCTGTACCTGCAGGGCTATGCGGCGGCGGAGTTCGTGGGGTGAGCCCTCACTGAAGGGTGCGGGTCGGGGCGCGGACCGCGCCCGGAACGGCCGGGGCCTGAACGCCGATCGCACCGACCCGCCGGCGCACCGGCTCGACCTTCGCGCAGGCGACGGCGCCCATCGCGGCCGCGATGTCAGAGCGTGTCGATACGCGGAGCTTCTCGATCTCCGGTTGGTTCGCGAACCGCTGCGCCTCGCGGCACCGGCGTGCCGCGCCGCGGCACCACGGGTGTCCTGAACGCAGGAAGGCCGCCGCTCCTCGCGAAGCGACGGCCTTCGATCTCGCGTGGGACAGCGCTCAGTCCAGCCCGACGGCCACGAAACGGACGTCGCCTGTGGCGCTCGCCACCAGCAGCAGCACCGACTTGCGCCCATCCTTCTTCAGGGCGTCGATCCGCTTGGTCACCTCCGCCGGGGTGCTCACCGCCTCCTGGCCGACCTCGACGATCACCTCGCCGGGCTGGATCCGCTTGTCGGCCGCCGTCGAGTTCGGGTCGACCCGGGTGACGACCACGCCCTTCACGGTGTCCTTGATGGAGAACTTCTTGCGCAGCTCGTCGGTCATGCCGGAGAGGTTGAGGCCCAGCGCCTGCCGGGTGGCGCTCTCGGGCTCCGGCTGGCGCAGGTTGGCGAGCTGCGGCTTGTCGCTGTCCTCCAGGCGGCCGAGGGTGACGGGCTTCGTCACCTCCTCGCCCTTGCGGACCACGACCACGTCGACCTTCTGACCCACGGGGGTCGAGGCCACGATCCGCGGCAGGTCGCCGGAGGCCTTCACCGGCGCACCGTTGAACTTCAGGATCACGTCGCCGACCTCGATCCCGGCGGTCTTGGCCGGGCCCTTCTCGTCGACGCCGGCCACCAGGGCGCCCCGCGCCCCGCCCTTGAGGTTGAGCGCCTCGGCGGTGGTGTCGTCGACGTTCTGGATGCGGACGCCGAGCCAGCCGCGGCGGACCTCGCCGAAATCGCGGAGCTGATCGATCACGGGCTTGGCCGTACCCGACGGGACCGCGAAACCGATGCCCACCGAGCCGCCGGTCGGCGACAGGATCGCCGTGTTGATGCCGATCACCTCGCCGTCCATGTTGAACAGCGGACCGCCGGAATTGCCCTTGTTGATGGCCGCGTCGGTCTGAATGTAGTTGTCGTAGGGTCCGGACTCGATGTTACGGCCCCGGGCCGAGACGATGCCGGCCGAGACCGAGCCGCCGAGCCCGAACGGATTGCCGATGGCGATGACCCAGTCGCCCGGGCGCATCTTGTCCGAATCGCCGAACGGCACCGCCTTCAGCGGGTGATCGGCCGGGGGCTTCACCCGCAGGACCGCGAGATCGATCTTCGAATCCTTGCCGACGATCTCGGCCTTGAGCTTGGTGCCGTCGTGCAGGATGACCTGGATGTCGTTGGCGTCGCCAATGACGTGGTTGTTCGTTACCACGAGGCCGGCGGCGTCGATGATGAAGCCGGAGCCCAGGGAATTGGACTTGCGCTGCGCGCGCGGCGCCTCGCCGTCACCACCGCCGCCGCCGCCTCGGCCGCCGCGCCGGTTGAAGAACTCCTCGAACAGGTCCTCGAACGGGGTGCCCGGGGGGACCTGCGGCATGGCGCGGCCGCCGCGGGCCTCCACGGTGGTGGAGGCGGAGATGTTGACCACCGCGTCGGTGACCTGCTCGGCGAGATCCGCGAGCGAGGCCGGCCCCTTGGCGAGGGCGGGAACCGGCAGGGCGGCCGCGGCTACGGAGGCGCCGATCAGGATCGAGGCCATCAGCGCGCGGGCGCGGGAACGGGGCTGCGCGGTGGCGCGGCCGAAGGGCGCCACGGGGGCGCTCGCGACGGGGTGCATGGTCGACCTCTTCAAGAACGCGTTTCCGGCGCCGCGGGCCTCGACCGATGATCGGGGGCCCGCGGGTTTTCCTGCAAGGTAGTCTCCGGACGCCGGGGCGCCAACTCGCATCCCGATCAGCGTGCCGTCCCGGCCGCGGACCCGGTGGTGGACCCGGTGGCGGCGCTCGGATCGGCCGGTCCGCGCGGCCCGCGGGCCGCCGGGGCCGGGGGCCGGCCCTGCGGGTCGCTGAAGTACCGGAAGAAGTCCGAGGTCGGGCTGATCACCAGACGGGTGTCGGATCCCTTCAGCCCGCTCTCGTAGGCCTGCATCGAGCGGTAGAAGCTGAAGAAGTCCGCATCCTTGCCGAACGCCTCGGCGAGGATGCGGTTCTTGTCCGCGTCACCCTGTCCGCGCAGCTGCTCGGAGGTCTGCGTCGCGTCGGCGAGGATCACCGTGACCTCGCGGTCGGCCTTGGCGCGGATCGTGGCGGCGATCTGGTCGCCGTTGGCGCGGATGTCGGCGGCCTCGCGCTCGCGCTCGGTCTTCATCCGCCGGTAGACGGCGGCCGAGTTCTGCGCGGGCAGATCGACGCGGGTCATGCGCAGGTCGACGATCTCGATGCCCAGCGCCTTGGCCTGCCGGTTCACGTCCTCCTGGATCTGGTGCATCAGCTGGCCGCGGTCGGTCTTCACGATGGCGTCGCGGGTCGAGCGGGCGAGCACGTTGCGCAGGCCGGAATTGGTGAAGCTCGCGAGCCGCTGGTTGGCGAGCCCGATATTGCCCACCGCCTGGTAGAAGCGGAGCGGGTCGAGGATCCGGTAGCGGGCGAAGGCGTCCACCTCCAGGTTCTGCCGGTCGGCGGTGAGCACCGTCTGCACCGGCAGGTCGAGGTCGAGCACGCGCTTGTCGAACAGGACCACGTTCTCCATGAACGGGATCTTGAAGTACAGGCCGGGCTTCTCCTCGCCGGTGGCGTTGAGGACGGCGCGGACGCGGCCGAACTGCAGGACCAGGGCCTGCTGCATCTGGCCGACGGTGAAGATCGACGCGTAGAGGCCGATCGCGACGATCGCCGCGATCGCGATCAGGCCGGTGCGGAGAGCCTGCTTCATCGGGCGGCTCCCGTCTGGGTCTGGGCGCGGGCGCCGAACTCCGAGAGCGGCAGCACCGGCAGCACGCCGGCGGCGGTCGCCGCCCCGGGCTGCGTCCCGTTCTGGTCGATGATCACCTTGTTCACGGACCCCAGTACCTTTTCCATCGTCTCCAGGAAGATCCGCTCGCGGCTGATCGCCGGGGCGGCCTTGTAGGAGGCGTAGACCTCGCTGAAGCGGGCCGCCTGGCCGGTGGCGTCGGCGGTCGCCTTGGTCCGGTAGGCCTCGGCCTGCTGGACGATCTGGGACGCCTTGCCGCGGGCCTGCGGCACTTCGCGGCTCGCGTAGGTCTTGGCCTCGTTCTGCGCCGTGTCGGCGTCCTGCTGGGCCGCGTTCACGTCGATGAAGGCGGGGCGCACCTCCGGCGGCGGGTTGACCGAGACGAGCTGCACCACCTCGATGCGCACGCCGGCGCCGTACTCGTCGAGCGCCTTCTGGACCATCTCCTTCACCTCCTGGGCGATGCTCGACTGCTCGTTGGTGAGGATCGCCTGGATGTTGCGGCGGCCGATCACCTCGCGCATCGCGCTCTCGGAGATCGCCTTGATGGTGCCTTCCGGGTTCTGGAGGTTGAACACGAAGTCGGAGGCCTTCAGCGGGTTGACCCGCCACTGCACCTCGAAATCGAGATCGACGATGTTCTCGTCACCGGTGAGCATCAGGCTCTCGTCCGGCACGTCGCGGGTGCGGCCCTGGCCGTTCGGACCGGCGCGGAAACCGATCTGGATCGAGTTCTGGGAGCCGACATCCGGCTTCACCACCCCGCCGATCGGATAGGGGAAGTTGTAGCGCAGGCCCTCGCCCTTGGTGCCGACATAGCGGCCGAAGATCGTCTCGATGCCGACCTGACGGGGGTAGACGGTGTAGAAGCCGGTGGCGAGCCAGATCGCGACGGCGAGCACGGCGATCACCGCCGCGCTGCGGCCGCCGCCGACACCCTGCGCCCCGCCGCCCCCATAGCCGCCCGAGCCGCCACCGCCGCCCGGGATCAGACCGCGCAGGCGGTCCTGCCCGCGCCGGAGCAGGTCCTCAAGATTCGGCGGCGTCTTGCCGCCGCCGCCGCCACCACCCCAGGGACCGCCGCCGTTGCCGCCGGGCCGGCCCCACGGGCCCCCGCCGCCGCTCTGATTGCTCCAAGGCATCCTAGACGTCGTCTCCTGCCTGTCCGCGCCCGGCCCATACCCCGGCCGGCGCCCCCTGCCTGAACGGCCACGCTCGCCCGCCTAGTCCCGGCCATCCGGATCGATCGCGAGGCGACCGCATCCGGCCTCAAGCCTTAAGAGCCTGCACGCACGCATCTTCCCGCAGGATGCGCAGGCCCGGCGTGAGCACGCGCACCCGACAGGCACCTGCGGGCGCGCGCCCCGTGCTGTCAAGGCTGGCAGGTGGGCATGCGCGGCATGGAACGCAATTGCGGCGGCGCGCCTCAGCGGACGCGCTCCCAATCGACGAACGCGAAGGCGTGCTCGTCCCGGGGTCCCGCCGGATGCGCCTCGCGGAACGTCTCCCGGAAGCGACCGCGGTCGAAGGCCGGGAAGCGCACGTCGCCCTCGGGCTCGGCCTCGACCTCGGTGAGATGGAGCCGGTCGGCCTGCGGGAGCGCGAGCGCATAGATCTCGGCCCCGCCCACCACCATCAGCTCCGCCCCGGCGGCGGCCGCCAGCGCGGAGGGCCAGTCATGGACGGTCTCGACCCCCTCGGCGCGGAAGCCGGCATCCCGGGTGAGCACCAGGGTGCGACGCCCCGGCAAGGGCCTGCCGATCGAATCCCAGGTCCGCCGGCCCATCAGCATCGGCTTGCCCATGGTCAGGGCCTTGAAGCGCTTCAGGTCGCTGGAGAGATGCCAGGCGAGGCCGTTGTCGCGGCCGATCACGCCGTTGCGGGCGACCGCGGCGACCAGGGAGACGATCGGGCTCATACCGCCACCGGGGCCGCGATGGCCGGGTGCGGCTCGTAGCCCGCAATGGCGATGTCCTCGTACCGGAAGGCGAAGAGGTCGCGGACCTCCGGGTTGAGCCGCAGCTGCGGCAGCGGGCGCGGGGTCCGGCCCAGCAGGGTCCGGGTCTGCTCCAGGTGGTTCCGGTAGAGATGCGCGTCGCCGAAGGTGTGGACGAAGTCGCCGACCCCGAGGCCGGTCACCTGGGCGATCATGTGGGTCAGCAGGGCGTAGCTCGCGATGTTGAAGGGCACGCCGAGGAAGGCGTCCGCCGAGCGCTGGTAGAGCTGGCAGGAGAGCCGCCCCTCGCTCACGTAGAACTGGAACAGGCAGTGGCAGGGGGCGAGCGCCATCCGGTCGAGGTCGGCCGGGTTCCAGGCCGAGACGATCAGGCGGCGGGAATCGGGGTTGCGCCGGATCTCGTCGAGCACCCAGGCGATCTGGTCGACGGTGCCGCCGCCGGGCTTCTCCCAGGAGCGCCACTGCTTGCCGTAGACCGGCCCGAGATCGCCGTGCGCGTCGGCCCACTCGTCCCAGATCGTCACGCCGTTGGCTTGGAGCGCGGCCACGTTGGTATCGCCCGTCAGGAACCAGAGCAGCTCGTGGATGATCGAGCGCAGGTGCAGCCGCTTCGTGGTGACCAGCGGGAAGCCGGCCGACAGGTCGAAGCGCATCTGGTGGCCGAACACCGAGAGCGTGCCGGTGCCGGTGCGGTCGTCCTTGGCCACGCCCTCGTCGAGGATGCGCCGGAGCAGGTCCTGATAAGCGTCCATCGGTCATTCCTGCGCGCCGGCGCGACGGCGGGCAAGCGCGCCGCCGACATCTGTCCACCGCCGTCACCAGCTGGCGGTCAGGCCGGCCAGAGCAGGTAGGTCACGAGGGCGAGGTTCGACCAGCCGTGCAGGGCGATCCCGGGCCAGAGCCGGCCGGTCCGCCAGCGCAGCCAGCCGAGCGCCAGGGCGAGCGGCAGCAGGGAGACCGGCCGGGCGAGCCCCCAGGAGGAGATGTGGGCGGCGGCGAAGATGACCGCCGTGACCAGGATCGCCCCCGCCGGCCCCAGCACCGCCCGGGCACGGGCGAAGGCCTCGCCGCGCAGCAGCAGCTCCTCGGCCACGGGCGCCAGGATCGCCAGATAGGCGAGCCACGCCGCCACCGCGGCCTGGCTCATGAACGGGGACAGCCGCACGTGCTGGCCGAAGCTGGCACCGAACAGTTCCGCGGTGCCGGTGACCCAGGCGATGTGCAGAACCGGCCAGACGAGGAGGAGCCCCAGCAGGGCGACGGGCCGCATCCCGTTCGGGCGCTCGCGGTCGAGGGCGAGGCGGCGGCGCCAGCCGGTCCGGTCGCGCCACCAGGCCGCACCCACCACCAGAACGGCGAGGAACACCTGACGCAGGACGTCCGTGGCGAAGGCACGGTGGGTCAGCTCCACCGCACCGAGGAACGGGCGCCGCTCCGGCGGCAGGAACGGATCGATCCCGCTCCACAGATCGAACCCGACGCGCACGACAGCCAGCGCGAGCAGGCTCGCGGCGCCGAGATAGAAGACGACGAGCGCGACCAGCCCGCCGAGATGCCAGGCCGCCGACCAGATGCCGGGACGAGGGGCGTCGGCCACCGCGCCGGAAGGCGACTGCGCGCTTCCGGCAACAGCCTCACCCGGAGGCTCCAAATGAGACGGCGGCGCGACACGATCGGGCTTCAAAACCGGACCGATCCCCTCTATATCTTGGGAGCCGGTCGCGAGGCCGGCTATGGCGATAAACGTTCTTCGCAATAAACCTATCGGACCCGGGGGCGGTACCCGGCGCCTCCACCCGAGCCCAGGACATGCTGCCGCAAGGCGCGTGATCTTAGCCTGGGCTTTGGCGGGGGCGAAATAGGATCGACGAGGGCGTAAAGGTTGGACTTTCGCTCGGCATGGTTCCGCCGTTATCGGGCCTTTGCAATAGTTGCCAACGACAACTTTGCTCCGGTGGCGGTGGCCGCGTAAGCGGTCCCCAATACCGACCTAAAGTCCTAGCGGGTAGCACCGCATAGGCGGGGTTCGGAGGCACCTGGCAACAGAAGCCTTCACTTCCAATCCTCGGTCCAGCCATCCGCGGCGGGGCGCCGGGCAGACCGGGCGAGAGCGCAACCGCAGATGGCAGACGACCTCATCCGCTACGATCTACTGGTACAGGACGCCCTGCGCGGCGTGGTCCGCAAGGTGCTGACCGACGCGGCCCGCGAGGGCCTGATGGGCGAGCATCACTTCTACGTCTCGTTCCGGACGGAAGCGCCCGGCGTGCGGATCTCGCAGGCCCTGCGGGAGAAGTACCCGCAGGACATGACGATCGTCCTGCAGCACCAGTTCTGGGACCTCAACGTCACCGAGCACGCCTTCGAAGTCGGCCTGTCCTTCTCGGGGGTGCCGGAGCGGCTGCTGGTGCCGTTCGACGCCCTGTCGGGCTTCTTCGATCCCTCCGTGCAGTTCGGCCTGAAGTTCGATCTCAGCGAAGCCGGCGAGACTCCCGAGGAGGCGAACGCCGCCCCGGCCAAGCCCGGCCCGCGCGGGGCCGGTTCGGAACCCGGCGAGGTGCGGCCCAAGAGCGCCGGTCTCGCCACGATCGGTTCCGGTGCGCCGAAGGGGCTGCCCGCTCCCGCCGCTCAGGGCGAGAAAGCCGCCGGCAAGTCCGACGACAAGGCCCCCCGCCCCGCCGCCAAGAAGGAGGGCGAGGAGGGCAGCGCCGAGGTCGTGAGCCTGGACGCCTTCCGCAAGAAGAGCTGAGCGTCTCCCGGGCCGGATCGACGGCCGGGACGTCCTACGGGAGACGACACGGTCGCGCCTCCGATGCTGTCGGCGGCTGCGGGGAGCCCGCGCCCGATCGCCAGGCGATGCGCGACCCTCGAGACCGTCGATCAGATCCGGTCGCCTTCCCCTCCGGCCGTCCTGCTGCACCGCGGCACGGTGACCGGGCCCGGCCTAGCCCCGCGCCACCGCGTCCATGCGCAAGCCGTGCTCCGGCCGCAGCGTCACCCGGTGGAGCGGCGTCACCGGCGGATGATCCGCCGGCAGCCGGAATCGCACCGCCCGCACCACATGCGCCAGCACGATCACGGCCTCCTGAATCGAGAAGCTCTGGCCGATGCAGACCCGCGGCCCCGCCCCGAACGGCAGATAGGCGAAGCGCGGAATCGTGTCGCGGTTCTCGGGCAGGAACCGCTCCGGCACGAAGGCCTCCGGATCCTCCCACAGCAGATGATGGCGGTGGAGCACCCAGGGCGCCACCATGACCAGCGAGCCCCGCGGCACCTTGATCCGGCCGAGCCGGTCGTCCCGGATCGCCTGACGGCTGAGGAACGGCACCGGCGGGAACAGGCGCATGGCCTCCTCGATCGCCGCCCGGGTGAACGGCAGACGCTCCGCGGAAAAATCCCCCGGCCCGGCGGCGTCGACCTCGGCCTCGATCTGCGCCTGGGCGGCCGGATCCTGCGACAGGCAGTAGAGTGTCCAGGTCAGGGAATTGGCCGTGGTCTCGTGCCCGGCGGCGATGAAGGTGACGATGTTGGCCTTCACGGCGAGATCCGAGAGCCCGTTGCCGGTCTCGGGATCCTGCGCTTCGAGCAGCAGGGTCAGCAGGTCCCGGGGCGCCTCCCCCCGCGCCATCAGCGCCTTGCGGCGGGCGATGAGCTCATCGACCACCTCGGCGAAGAAGCGGCCCGCCGGACGGGCCCGCAGGCGGCCGATCCGCGGCACGAAATCGGGCACGCCGAACACGTCGAGGGGGTCGATCGGCCCGACCGCTTCCAGGAAGCGCGTGATCGCACGGCCGAGGGCATCGGGATCGCTCGGCAGGCCTTGCGTGAAGATCGTCCGCTCCAGCACGTCGAGCGTGACGCGGGTCATCTCAAGGGCCACATCGACCTGCTTGCCGTCGCGGCGGACGAGGCGGCGGCCGAGACGGGCGCCGGCGGCGTTCATCGCCTCCGAAAAGCCCTGGACCGTGCGGGCGTTGAAGATCGGCGCCAGCGTCCGGCGCTGGAGGCGCCACTCGTCGCCCTCGGCGCTGAGCAGACCGTTGCCGAGCCCCGGGGCGAGGACACGCCGCTGCAGGTCGTCCTTGCGGTAGCCGTCGGCATTCTCGATGAGCAGGTAGCGGATCAGCGCCGGGTCGCTCACCAGGGTGATCCGGCCCATCGCGCCCTCGGCCGCCACCACCGGCAGCTTGAAATGCGCGTCCATCCAGGTGGTGATCGGATTCTTCCGGGCCGCCCGCAGGAAGTCGAACAGGCCGAGCGGCGCCTTCAGCGGCGGCGGCACGACGGGGCGGAACCGGGCGGCGGGTTCGGACAGATCGATCGTCGCGCTCATCGGCTCCTTGTCCGGCGGGAACAGAGCTTCGCTCTTGTCGGGGTGCCGGGAAAACCGGCATCGCGATTCACCCGCGCCTCATTTAAGTAGGCACCGCACGGCACCAGACGTAGAGGCCACGATGTCGCCCACCGAGACCGCCACCCGCACCGAGTCCGACACCTTCGGGCCGATCGAGGTTCCGGCGCATCGCTACTGGGGCGCGCAGACGCAGCGCTCGATCCAGAACTTCAAGATCGGCACCGACCGGATGCCGGCACCCCTCGTCCACGCCCTCGGGGTGGTGAAGCAGGCCGCCGCCCTGGTGAACAAGGATCTCGGCGCCCTCGATGCTACGCTCGCCGACGCCATCGCGGCCTCGGCCGCCGAGGTAGTGGAGGGCCGCCACGACGACGAGTTCCCCCTGGTCATCTACCAGACCGGCTCGGGCACCCAGTCGAACATGAACGCCAACGAGGTGATCGCCAGCCTCGCCAACGAGCGCCTGGGCGGCCAGCGCGGCGGCAAGTCCCCGGTCCACCCGAACGACCATTGCAACCGCGGCCAGTCCTCCAACGACACCTTCCCCACCGCCATGCACATCGCGGTGGCCCGCGAGATCCAGGGGCGCCTGCTGCCGGCGCTCTCCCACCTGCACGGCGCGCTGGACGCCAAGGCCAAGGCGTTCGCGTCGATCGTCAAGATCGGCCGCACCCACCTGCAGGACGCGACGCCGGTCTCGCTGGGCCAGGAATTCTCCGGCTACGCCGCCCAGGTGGCGCTCGGCGGCTCGCGGGTCGCCGCGACCCTGCCGGGGGTCCTGGCACTCGCCCAGGGCGGCACCGCGGTCGGCACCGGCCTCAACGCCCATCCGGAATTCGCCGACCGCTTCGCCGCCAAGGTCGCGGAGCTGACCGGCCTGCCCTTCACCTCCGCCGAGAACAAGTTCGAGGCGCTGGCCACCCACGACGCGCTGGTGTTCACGCAGGGCGCGCTCGCGGCCCTCGCCGCCGGCCTGTTCAAGATCGCCCAGGACATCCGCTTCCTCGGCTCGGGCCCGCGCTCCGGCCTCGGCGAATTGTCGCTCCCTGAGAACGAGCCCGGCTCCTCGATCATGCCCGGCAAGGTCAACCCGACCCAGTGCGAGGCGCTGACCATGGTCTGCGCCCAGGTGATCGGCAACGGCACGACGGTGAGCTTCGCCGGCAGCCAGGGCAATTTCGAACTCAACGTCTTCAAGCCGGTGATCGCCAACGCGGTGCTGCAATCGGTGCGGCTGCTCGCCGACGCGGCAGTGAGCTTCACCGACAATTGCGTCGTCGGCATCAAGGCCAACGAGGACAAGATCGCCGACCTGATGAGCCGCTCGCTCATGCTGGTGACCGCGCTCGCCCCCTCGATCGGCTACGACAAGGCCGCCGAGATCGCCAAGACCGCGCACAAGAATGGCACCACCCTCAAGCAGGAGGCCCTGCGCCTCGGCTACGTCACCGAGGCGGAGTTCGAGCGCGTGGTCCGGCCGGAGACGATGCTGGCGCCGAGCGCCGACTGATTGTTGTGTGACGTCCCGGCGCGGAGCCTCCCGCGCCGGTTACGGGAGGCGATCCGTGGCCGAGATCATCAATCTGCGCCAGATCCGCAAGGCGAAGGCCCGTGCCGAGGCCGACACGAAGGCCGAGGCCAACCGGATCGCCTTCGGCCAGCCGAAGAAGGCCAAGACCCTCCAGCAGCGGCGCAAGGCCCTCGAGACCGAGCGCCACGAGGGCCATCGCCTCGCGCGGCACGAGCCGGATTCCGACCCGAACGCATGATCCGCCTCCCGTGAGCGCCGGCCTCACCAAGCACTCCGTGATGATCGCCGGTCACCGCACCAGCGTGTCCCTGGAGGATCCGTTCTGGGCGGCGCTGCGGGAGATCGCGGAGGCGCGGGGCCAGTCCGTCCAGGCCCTCATCGGGGCGATCGATGCCGGGCGCGACGGACAGAACCTGTCTTCGGCGATCCGGGTCTTCGTCCTCGAAGCCGTGCGCGCGATGCCGGAAACGTGAGCGCGTCGCGCCCTGTCCGATCTGCCGGTCCCGAATAGCTTGTGACGTGCGCGTGACAAAATCCCGCAGTCAGGAGATCCCATGGCCACCCGAGAGCCGCTGCTCAGAACAATCCCGATCGCCGAGCTGCGCCCGACGCAGATGACGGTGGGCTACCGTGAAGTGGCGGAGAAGCGGCGGCGCTGGCGGGAATACGACGGCGAGAAGAAAGAGGAGTTCCTCGGCGCCCATATGATCCCGACGCTGCTCGGGCCGAAGAAGCGCCATTACATCATCGATCATCACCACCTCTCCCGCGCCCTGCACGAGGAAGGGGTCGAGAGCGTGCTCGTCACCGTGGTGGCCGACCTGCACTACCTCGACAAGGACGCTTTCTGGACGGTGTGCGACCACAAATCCTGGGCGCATCCCTACGATGCCGAGGGCGTGCGCCAGCACTTCAAGGACATCCCGAAATCGGTCGATGCCCTGGCGGACGATCCCTACCGCAGCCTCGCCGGCGAGCTGCGCCGGGCCGGCGGCTTCGCGAAGGATACCACCCCGTTCAGCGAGTTCCTGTGGGCCGACTTCCTGCGGCGGAACATCAAGGAGAAGCGGATCGAGGGCGACTTCTCCTCCGCCCTGGAGCGGGCGATGGCGCTGGCGAAATCCAAGGACGCCGACTACCTGCCCGGCTGGTGCGGACCGGTGACCCGCCCCATCCGATAGGGCGCCGCCGGGTCGTCGCGGTGGATCCGCCCGACCGTTTCGCGTGACGCGGCGGGCTGTCTGCCCGAAAAACGCCCCGCCCCTGGGCGAGGTTCGGGGGGGCCGCCCGCGCCCGCCCCCTCCAGCCGGACGAACAGCCCCCGCATGCCGATGCCGCGTTTCGCCCCGAGCCTCGCGCTCGCCGCCCTGCTCCTGCCCGCCGCCGCGCAGGCCCAGGATCGCGGCAGCGTCAATCCGAAGCCCCTGCCGCCCCTGGAGCATCCGGACGCGCCCTCGACGCCCGCCAAGGCGCTGTTCGGGCGCGTCACCAAGGCGGCCTCCGGGCCGGCGCACATCTACGGCTTCTATGCCAAGGGCTGCTTCTCCGGGGGTGAGGCGCTGCCGCTGGACGGTCCGAACTGGCAGGTCATGCGCCCGTCCCGCAACCGGATGTGGGGCACGCCCTACCTCGTCGATTTCATCGAGCGCCTGTCGCAGAAGGCGGCCCGGGTCGGCTGGCCCGGCCTCCTCGTGGGCGACATGGCCCAGCCCCGGGGCGGCCCGATGATCACCGGCCACGCCTCGCACCAGATCGGCATCGACGCCGATGTCTGGCTGACGCCGATGCCCGACCACCGCATGAGCCGGGCGGAGCGCGAGGAGACCTCGGCCACCGACATGGTCCGCCGCGACCGTCTCGACATCGATCCGGAGGTCTGGACGCCGACGCACCTGCAACTGATCAAGGTCACCGCCGAGCAGCCGGAGGTGGAGCGCATCTTCGTCAACGCGGCGATCAAGAAGGCGCTCTGCCGCGACGCCGCGGGCAGCCGCTGGATGTCCAAGGTGCGCCCGATGTACGGGCACAATTACCACTACCATATCCGGCTCGCCTGTCCGGCCGGCCAGGAGGATTGCCAGCCGCAGGGCGCGCCGCCGCCGGGCGACGGCTGCGACGACCTCAGCTACTGGTTCTCGGATGCGGTGCTGCATCCGAAGCCCCCGAAGGTGCCGCCGAAACCCAAGCCCGCCATGACCATGGCCGCGCTCCCCAACGCCTGCCGGGCGGTTCTGAAGGCGCCGTAGGGCGGAGGCGCGGAGGCGGGGCGGCCGCCATCGCGGGCGAGGCGACCCGTCCGCGCGCCACCCGCGCTGACGGTGGCACCGCCGAGGGGATGAGCGGCGCGGAAACGATCCGCCCGGCGAGACTGGTCGCTCGGCGCGCCGGACGCGATGTGCTAACGCCTGCGGATGCCCCGCTGGCTCTTCATCCTCTTCGCGACCGCCGTCGCCCTCTCGGTGCTGGGCAGCGTGCTGATCGTGCTCCGCAGCCCGAACAGCACGCCGCCGCCGCACGGCAGCGCCGCCCCGTTGCCGGGCCCGCAGACGCGGCCCGACGGACGGAGCCCGTGAGGCTCAGGCGGCGACGCCGGTTCCCACCGGGCAGCTGACGCCGGTGCCGCCCAGGCCGCAATAGCCCGCCGGGTTCTTGGCGAGGTACTGCTGGTGGTAGGCCTCCGCGAAATAGAACCGCTCCAGCGGCTTGATCTCGGTGGTGACGTCGGGGAAGCCGCGCGTCCGGAGCGCCTCGGCGTAGGCGTCGCGCACGGCCCGGGCCGTGGCCTCCTGGTCGGGGCCGACGGTGTAGATGCCGGAGCGGTACTGCGTGCCGACATCGTTGCCCTGGCGCATGCCCTGCGTCGGGTCGTGGCTCTCGAAGAAGGTCCGCAGCACCGCCTCCCGGGACAGCACCGCCGGATCGAAGGCCACCAGCACGACCTCGTTGTGGCCGGTCTGGCCGGTGCAGACTTCCTCGTAGGTGGGGTTCGGCGTGTAGCCGCCGGCATAGCCGACCGCCGTCACGAACACGCCCTCGGGCAGTTGCCAGAACCGGCGCTCGGCGCCCCAGAAGCATCCGAGCCCCAGCACGATCGTCTCGATGCCCGGCGGATACGGCCCCTTGAGCGGGTTGCCGTTGACGAAATGCGTCTCGGCTGTCGGGACGGGCGTGGGGCGGCCCGGCAGGGCGTCGGCCGGGGCCGGCATTTCGGGACGCTTGCGGAACGAAAACATCGGCTTGCCTTCCGGTGTCGAACTCCCGCCGATATGGGGAGGCGGAGGCGGCCGGAAAAGCGTTCGGCGGCCCGGCGACGCGAAACCTTGACGCGAGACTGGACCTCGGACGCGAATTCCGGCTTGTACCCCCGAGAGACACTGATCGAATGGCCGCTCCGAGCGGCGTTGGGAAGGGCTGATCCGCATGGAGACGGGCGGGACTGCCACGAGCCACGTGCCGGACAATGTGAAGGTGGGGTCGCAGCGGGGCGATCCGTTCGCCGCAGCCGTGCGCGCGACGCGGATGCCGATGATCATCACGGATCCGGCCCAGCACGACAACCCGATCGTCTTCGTGAACGACGCCTTCCTGACGCTGACCGGCTATACCCGGATGGAGGTGATCGGCCGCAACTGCCGCTTCCTGCAGGGTCCCGAAACCGAGGCGGAGGCCGTCGATCGCCTGCGCGAGGCCATCCGGCGGGAGGAGGACATCCGGGTCGACCTCCTCAACTATCGCAAGGACGGCTCGACCTTCCAGAACGCCCTCTATGTCGGGCCGGTGCGGGATGAGGCGGACCGGGTCGTCTACTTCTTCGCCTCGCAGTTCGACGTCAGCGAGCGCTACGCGCTGACCGCCGAGGTCGAACGGCTGAAGGGGGCGCTGGCGGAGGCCGAGGCCCGGCTCGCGGGCCGTTAGGCCGCGCCCGAGCGCCAGGGCTTCGTCATTACTTCGTCAGGGCTTCGTCAGGAAGCCGATCGGCTCGCGGCCCGGCTGGCCGAGCCAGAGCAGCACCGCGCCGAGCCCCAGGCCGATCAGGGAGGCCGGCGCCAGGGTGAGCGGCAGGCCCAGGATGTGCCAGAGCCAGGGCGCCGCCCCCTCCACGCTGCCCTGCAGGGCGCTGGCCTTGTCCTTGAACAGGGTGGCGATCACGTCGGAGAGGGGCGTCACCCGCAGGCCGTTGTTGGCGATGGAACGGGCGCCGTCATAGATCAGCGCGACGAAGCCGCCGGCCATCAGCAGGAAGCCCAGGACGCGGGCCAGGAAGCGGAACATCGCGGGGCCTTCTGAGCCTTGCCTTACGGACCGTTTGGGCTTTCGCCGGCGCGCCCGAGGGCGCCCGCCCCGGGAGTATGGGTCCGGACCGCAAGGTGCAAGCGCCAGCGGCGCGTCTGCGGCGCGGCCGGGGCGAGCGTCGATCCGCGCGGTTGCCGGGTCGCCGGGCCCGTGCCACAGGCTCGCCCCGCGGCGGCGGGCCGCGGGAGAGCGGTCGACCTTGAACGCGCGCGCGACGAATCTCGGCCTCGTGATCTTCGATTGCGATGGCGTTCTGGTGGACAGCGAGCCCCTGAGCCTCGCCTGCTTGACGGCCGGACTGAACCGGATCGGCGTCGATATCGACTTCGCCACCGTGCGGGCCCGCTTCACCGGCACCGCGATGCCCTCGATCATGGCCCATATCGCCAGCGACTACGGGGTCGCCGCCCCCGCCGGCTTCGTCGAGGCGGTGAAGGCCGAGACCCTGGCGCTGTTCGACGCGGAGCTGCGGGCGATGCGCGGCGTCGCCGAGGCGGTCGCCGCCGTGGGCCTGCCGGTCTGCGTCGCGTCGAGCAGCGACCCGGTGCGGCTGCGCCATTCCCTGACCCTGACCGGGCTGCTGCCGCTGTTCGGCGACCACGTCTTCTCCTCGGCCCAGGTGGCACGGGGGAAGCCGTTCCCCGACCTGTTCCTGTTTGCCGCCGCGCGCATGGGCGCCGCTCCGGCCGCCTGCCTGGTGATCGAGGACAGCGTGCCCGGCGTCACGGCGGCCCGGAGCGCCGGCATGCGGGTGGCGGGCTTCACCGGGGGCGGCCATTGGGGGCACGACCCGGCGGGCACCGGCCTCGCGGAGGCCGGCGCGACCCGGATCTTCTCGGACTTCTCCGACCTCGCCGCGGTGATCGCCGCCGCCTGAACGATCCCGCCTCCCCCGAGCGCGGCCGGCACCGGATTCCTGCCAGGCGGGCACCGAAAATCGGAAGTCCGTTCCGTTGACGGTGTGCGGCGCCACGCCCATTTTCAGGGTGCCGGCCGGGCTGAACGCCCGGGCGCTCCGCCGGTCCGGCCGCGGTGATTTGAGAAGCGTAGCTTGCGCCGCGTGATCAAACGCTAAAGCACTGCGACGGCCCCGTGCCGCGCGGTCCTTCAGTCTGGAGGACATCCGATGGTCCTGCGAACATCGTCCCTTCGACACCCGCTCCTGAACGCGCCCTGCTGCCCCGCCGCCCGTCGGCGCTGTCGACGCTAGCCCCGCCGACCGTCCGCAGCAGCCCACGCGATCCGGCACGGCGATATGCCGGCCCAGGGAGTTCCCAGTCCGATGCACAGTCTCGCAGAGTTCCAGCCCGAAAACCGTCCCGATTTCGCAGACCCGGCCATCGGGCCTGCCGAACCAGCCCGGGTGATCGAGATCGGTGAGGTCACCGCCGGGATCGCCGTGCCCGAGGGGCGCGGCGTCCGGTTCTTCTCATCGGCGCGCGCGTTCGACGGTCTCGACGGCGCCGTGTTCCGCACGGCCGAGCAGGCGGCCCGGGCAGCCCGCGCGCGCATGCGTGCCCCGAGCCGGCCGGCCGCGCGGGCGCATCGCCCCGCGCTGCGCCGGGCCTGACCCGCGCGCTACCGGCCGCACTCGTCGCGGGTGCGCTTCAGGGCTTCCGCGAACCCGCCGAGGGCGTATTCGTCGCTCGTCGGGTTCCCGCGCAGCGAGGTGGTCTTGATCACGAGCTTGGGGTTGCGGGCGCTCATCTCCGAGACGACCCGCGCCTCCTCGGCGGGGTTCTGCAGCCAGGCATTGCCGTCCTTCACCACGAGGCCGTAGCGGCTGGCGCCGAGGTTGAGGCTCGGATCGGTGGGCGCGGCCGCGGAGCCGGGCTTGATCTGGGAGGCCGCGGGCTTCGACGGGAAGCCCAGCATCACCGCCACCTCGTTCTGGACGTTCTCGCCCTTGCGCACACTCACGAACAGATAGGCGGTGTCGCGCTTCAGGGTCTTGGGCGAGCGCGTCTGCGGCTGCGCGATGGCGTAGCAGAGCTTGTTGCGGCCGTCGCCGTTCACGAACACGTTCCAGTCGCCGAAGATCGCCACCGGCGTGGCCTGCTGCATGCCGGGCGGCGTCGCCGCCTTCTCCGTGCGCTTGGTCCGCTCGCGCCCATGCCGCCGCCCCCGGCGGCTCGGGGCCGCGTCGCCGCCCCCGGCATCCGGGGCCTGCGCCACCTCCTGGGCATGGGCCGTCGTCGCCGACAGGCCGACCCCGCCGAGCAAACCGGTGGCCAGCCCGGATGCGAGCAGGGCGAGAGCTCCGACCGGGAGCGAGCGGGAAACGCGGACCATCTTCACTTCCTGACGACGGGCGGCTCCGTCAGGAGCCGGACCGGGGATCGGGATTAGTGAAGCTTGCGTAAAACGTCGGCAAGATGGCGACGCCGGATCTCTCGAACATCAGACCGCGCGGGCTTCCGTCGCCCGGGCCGCGATCAGTCCGGCCGGAACCGGCAGCGGCTCGACCGCCTGGCCGGCCGGGACCGCGATCGCGTCCGGCTGGGCCGGCGCGGCGCGCTTGCGGGGCGGATCGTTGTAGGGCGTGTTGTAGCCCTTGCGGACCGCGGCCCAGTAGGATTCGCGCGTCAGGCCCGATCCGGTCAACGCGGCGTCGATCATCGCCGTGGCATGCGCCGCGAAATCCGGCACGTCCTCCGGGTTAAGCCAACTCTCGACAGGCATCCTGCGAACTCCGATCCGAACGGCGAAGCTTGTAACTGAGCGGACTTATCCAGACGCTGAACGCACGGGCGGGCCGAGGGTTGCAATGCACAATTTTAATGGGCGCTGTGGATGACCGGGCGCCCGTCATCGGGCCCGAGGCGATCGGGGCGCCGCCCTGTCGGCGGAGCGAAACGCCCCCCGGCCCGCGCTACGCCCGGTGAACGACGAGGGTAAAGCCTTCCTCCGGGTCCGGCGGCACGAAGTAGCGGCTGAACAGGTCGAACTCGGCATCCGTCACCGTGAAGGGATGGGCACCCTCGGCGTTGCGGAGGCGGAGGCGGGCCTTGCAGACCGCGTCGGGCACGTCGAGGACGTGGAGTTGGTGGGCGACGCCGGCCGCCTCGAACAGGGTCCGCATCCAGGCCCGGCTGGCGACGGTGTTAGCCGGGAAGTCCAGCACGACCGAGAGGCCGAGTCGCAGCAGCGCCACGAGGTGCGGCGCCATCGCGTCGCGCAGGCGCGCCGCGTTGCGCGCGTAGTCGGCCAGGGAGGTTTGCTCACCGGGATAGAGCCGGGCGAGCCAGTGATCCTCCGCGACCACGACCGTGCCGGGCTGCTGCCCCAGGCGGTCGGTCAGCGTCGATTTGCCGGCGGCGATCTTGCCGCACACGAGGTGCAGAGTCGGGACGTGGGTGGGCATGGCGGGGACCTTGGATGCGGCGCGACGGCCGCGGGGCGCTCACGGGCGGGTCGGCCCGGCCTGACGGATCAGGCCGGGTTCCGAATTCGCCCGCGCAACGCGGCCCCTCCGCCGTGAATCGACAAGGTCATGAACCCACTCTGACATCCGCCGGGCGCCACTGCCAAGGAGCACGGAGGAGCGGCGGAGGCCCGCGGGGCGCGCCGGCTCAGCCCAGCCGCTCGATCCAGGCCTGCGCCTGTTGCCGGACGTTGTCGGGCGCGGTGCCGCCGTAGCTGGTGCGGCTCGCCACCGAGTTCGCGACGCCGAGCACCGCGTAGACCGCATCGGTGATCCGCGGCTCCGCCTCCTGCATCTCGGGCAGCGACAGCGCCTCCAGCCCGACGCCCTTGGCGGAGGCGACGCCGACGAGACGGCCGGTGACGTGGTGGGCTTGCCGGAACGGCAGGCCGAGCTCGCGCACCAGCCAGTCGGCGAGGTCGGTGGCGGTGGCGTAGCCGGAGCCGGCGGCTTGGCTGAGCACCTCGGCGTTGGGCTCCAGATCCTTCACCATGCCGGTCATGGCGGCGAGGCACAGCGACAGGGCCTGGAGGGCGTCGAACGTCCCCTCCTTGTCCTCCTGCATGTCCTTCGAATAGGCGAGCGGCAGGCCCTTCATGACGATGAGCAGGCCGGTCAGCGCGCCGATGATCCGGCCGCTCTTGGCCCGCACCAGCTCGGCGGCGTCGGGGTTGCGCTTCTGCGGCATGATCGACGAGCCGGTGGTGTAGCCGTCCGACAGGCGGACGAAGTTGAACTGGGCCGAGGTCCAGACCACCAGTTCCTCGGCGAAGCGCGACAGGTGCACCGCGCAGATCGAGGCCGCCGCGAGCGCCTCCAGGGCGAAGTCGCGGTCGGCGACGGAATCCAGGGAATTCGCGGTCGGCCGGTCGAAGCCAAGCGCCGCCGCGGTGGCGTGCCGGTCGATCGGGAAGGAGGTGCCGGCGAGCGCCGCGGCGCCCAGCGGGCACTCGTTGAGGCGCGCCCGGGCGTCGCGGAACCGGCCCCGGTCCCGGGCCAGCATCTCGACATAGGCGAGGCAATGGTGGCCGAAGGTCACCGGCTGCGCCGACTGGAGATGGGTGAAGCCCGGCATCACCGTGCCGGCGTGCTGCAGCGCCGTCTGGCTGAGGGCGCGCTGCAGGTCGGCGGCCTGCTGGTCGAGCGAATCCAGGGTGTCGCGCACCCAGAGCTTCATGTCGGTGGCGACCTGGTCGTTGCGCGAGCGCGCCGTGTGCAGGCGGCCGGCGGCCGGCCCGACGATCTCGGTCAGGCGGCTCTCCACGGACATGTGGATGTCCTCGAGCTCGCGCTTGAACGTGAAGGTGCCGGCCTCGATCTCGTCGCGCACGGACTTGAGCCCGGCCTCGATCGCGGCCACATCCTCCGCCGGCAGGATGCCGGCTTGGCCCAGCATCGCCACATGCGCCAGCGAGCCGCGGATATCCTGGGGCGCGAGGCGCTTGTCGAACCCGATGGAGGCGTTGATCTCCTCCATGATCTCCGCCGGGCCGCTCGCGAAGCGGCCGCCCCACATCCGGTTGCTCATGTCGATCCTTCCGCGCCCTGACCGTCCCGAGGCCCGAGCCTGATGCCCGGCCGCACGCCCATCCTGGCCGGCGCGGGCGTCGCCGCGCTCGCCGTCCTCGGCCTCGCCCTATACGGGAGCGGTCTCCTGCCCGGCAACATGGGCGGCGCCCTTCAGCCCTGCGCCGCCGCCAAGCCCGCCCTCGCCCGGGTCGACGCCGCCGCGAAGGGCGAGGTCGCCGCCATGCAGGCCCTGCCACAGGCCCGGCCCGCGCCGGACATCCGCTTCAAGGGGCCGGACGGCGCCGAGACCGGCCTCGCCGACCTCAAGGGCCGGCTGCTCCTCGTGAATCTCTGGGCGACGTGGTGTGCCCCCTGCAAGGCCGAGATGCCGGCCCTCGACCGGCTCCAGGCGCAGATCGGCGGCCCCGACTTCCAGGTCGTCGCCATCAACGTCGACACCCGCAACCTCGAGACGCCGCCGGCCTGGCTGAAGCAGGCCGGCATCCGCGACCTCGCCTTCTATGCCGATCCCGGGGGCCGCGTGCTTCCGATCATCCAGCGCGACACGCAATCGCCCGGCCTGCCGACCACGATGCTGATCGACGCGCAGGGCTGCACCCTCGGGGTGATGAAGGGACCGGCCGCGTGGTCGAGCCCGGACGGGCTGGCCCTGATCCGCGCGGCGCTGGGACGGACGTCATAGAGGTTGGCGCCATAGAGGTTACGGTCGCGCCCTTGCGCCCACCTGGGATGCGCGGCAAGGCCTGCCGCGATGACATCTCCCCACACCGCGCCGCGGAGGCGGGGCCCGCGCCCCCTCTCGATCATCCGCACGCTGCTCGCCGGCGAGGCGGTGGGCGGGCTGATCCTGATGGCGGCCGCCGCCCTGGCGCTCGTCGTCGCCAACGGGCCGTTCGCCGAAACCTACGCGCACGGGCTCCACGCGGCCCTCGGGCCGATGAGCGTCCAGCACTGGATCAACGACGGCCTGATGGCCGGGTTCTTCCTGCTGGTCGGGCTGGAGATCAAGCGCGAGGCCCTCGACGGGCGGCTGCGCACCTGGCCCGACCGGATCCTGCCCGGCTGCGCGGCTCTGGGCGGCATGGCGGTGCCGGCCGCCTTCTACGCCCTGGCCAATCTCGGCGCCGGCACCCTGCGGGGCTGGGCGATCCCGGCGGCCACCGACATCGCCTTCGCGCTGGGGGTCCTGGCGCTCCTCGGATCGCGGGTACCGGTCTCCCTCAAGATCTTCCTCAGCGCGGTCGCCATCGTCGACGATCTCGGCGCCGTCGTGGTGATCGCGCTGTTCTACAGCTCCGGCCTCGACCTCACCATGCTGGGGCTCGCCGCCCTGGTGGTGGCCGCCCTCTACGGCCTCAACCGGGCGGGGATCGGATGGCTTCCGGCCTACGGGCTCCTCGGCCTCGTGCTCTGGGTCCTCGTGCTGCGCTCCGGGATCCACGCGACGATCGCGGGCGTGCTGCTCGCGCTCACCATCCCGATCCGGGTCAGCCCGGGCCGGCCGGAGGATGCGCTCTCGCCCCTGCACCGGCTGGAGCACGCCCTCGCCCCCTGGATCACCTACTTGGTGGTGCCGGTCTTCGGCTTCGCCAATGCGGGCGTGGACCTCTCCGGCCTCACCCCCGAGGCCCTGCTGCAGCCGGTGACGCTCGGCATCGCGGCCGGGCTGTTCCTCGGCAAGCAGGCCGGCGTGTTCGCGAGCCTCCGGCTGGCGGTGGCGCTGGGATGGGCCAAGCGCCCGGCCGGGGCCGGCTGGGGGCAGGTCTACGGGGTCGCGGTGCTGTGCGGGATCGGCTTCACCATGAGCCTGTTCATCGGCGGCCTCGCCTTCCCGGATCCGGAGCATGAGACCGCCGTGAAGCTCGGCGTGCTCGCGGGCTCGGTCCTGTCGGGGCTCGCCGGCGCGGCGATTCTGCTGCTGGCCAAGCCGCGGACCGCCACGCGATAGCGGCGTCCCGCGCACGAGGCGGGATCCGCTGCGCGGAAAAATGCGCTACCCCGCGTCGGCATGCGCTTCTATCTCGGCCTCGCCACCACCTTCCACGACCCGGCCCTCGCCCTGGTCGGGCCCGACGGCACCCTGCTCTTCGCCGAGGCGGCGGAGCGGATCCTGCAGTACAAGCGCGCGCCGAACTGCGAGCCGGACGCCCCGGCCGTGATGGCGTCGCTGCTGAAGGACCACGTCCCGCCGGGCTCCGAACTCGTCGTCGCCTCCAGCTGGGGCCCGCAATTCACCGACTTCCTGCGTGGTCAGGCGGGCACCGGCGCCTTCGACCTCATGGCGCTGTCCGCCCACACCACGGCGCTCAACCGCTCCTTCGTGCCCGAGCAGGCCGAGCGGGTGTTCATCGCCGACCTCCACGGCGCGCAGGAGCGGGCCGGCCACGGCACCCTGCTGGCCCTGAACCAGGAAGCCCGGATCACCGGCGCGGCGCCCCGGGCGACCATCGCCGGGCAGCGGCGCTACCCGCACCACCTCTGCCACGCCGCCTACGGCCTCTGGGGCAGCCCCTTCGACACGGCCACGGCCCTGGTGGTCGACGGCATGGGCGAGACCGGCGCGGCGGCGATCCACCGCCTGGAGGGCGGCCGGATCACGGAGCTGCGCCGCCATCGCGGGCGCGGCTCGCTGGGGTTCCTGTACGGGCTGATCACGGATCTCGCCGGCTTCGACCAGGTGAAGGGCGAGGAGTGGAAGATCATGGGGCTCGCCCCCTACGGGCGGTCCGATCCGGATCTCGCCGCGCTGCTCGGCCGGCTCTGCACGGTCGAGGGCCACCGCCTGCGCTATGCCGACGCGGAGACGATCCGCTCCGTGGCCGCGGAGATCCGCGCCCGCCGCCCCGCGGACGCCCTGGAGACCGGCTGGGCCGATCTCGCCCGCTGCGGCCAGGATCTTTTCGGCACCCTCATGGACGCGCTGGTGGCCGAAGCCTACGCCCTGGCGCCCGCCGAGAACCTCGTGATCGCCGGCGGCTGCGGGCTGAACTCCTCCTACAACGGCCGGGTGCTCGGCCGCTCCGGCTTCACCCGGCTGCACGTGCCCTCAGCCCCGGCGGATGACGGCAACGCCGTGGGCGCCGCGTGGCTCGCCTACGCGGAGGACCATCCGGACTGGGCGGGGCCGCCGCACGCGCAGCGCCCGCTGACCCCCTATCTCGGCTCGCGGGTCTCCACCGGCCCGATGGAGCGGCTCGCCGAGCAGGAGCCCCGCGCCAAGCGCGTCGGCCACGCGGAGGCGACACGCGCGGCGGCGCGGATCCTCGCCGAGGGCGGCCTCGTCGGCTGGGTGCAGGGCCGGGCGGAGTTCGGGCCCCGGGCGCTCGGCAACCGGTCGATCCTGGCCGATCCGCGGCCGGAGGGCGCCAAGGACGCCCTCAACGCCAAGGTGAAGTACCGGGAGGCGTTCCGGCCGTTCGCGCCGTCGATCCTGGCCGAGGCCGGGCCGGACTGGTTCGAGGATTACGCCGACAGCCCCTACATGGAGCGCACCCTGGTCTGGCGCGAGGCGGTCCGGGCCCGGGTTCCGGCCGTGGTCCACGCGGACGGGACCGGCCGGCTCCAGAGCGTCACGGCGGCGCGGAACCCGGCCTACGCGGCCCTGATCGGCGCCTTCGCGGCGATCACCGGCGTGCCGATCCTGCTCAACACGAGCTTCAACGTGATGGGCAAGCCGATCCTCCACGGCGCGGAGGACGCGATCCTGATGTTCTACACCACCGGCCTCGACGCCCTCGTGGTCGAGGATTGGCTGGTGGTGAAATGAAAAGCGCCGCGCCCCCGGGGGACGCGGCGCCGGTCGCGCGACCGCGCGGATGCCTTACTCGCAGACCTCGACGCGGCGGTAGGTGAACTCGCCGTCGCCGAGCCATTCCTTGCGGCGCTCGTAGTGGCAGATCGGGCCGCGGCGCTCGCGCACCACGATGGTCTCGGGCTCCTCGACCACGACGCGGCGCGGGCGGTACTCCGGCGGGGGCGGCGGGGGCGGCGGGTTCGCGCCGTTGACGAGGGCGCTGCCGACCATGCCGCCGACGACGCCGGCCGCGAGGCCGCCGACGATGGCACCGGTCTGGTCGCGGGCGGTGGCCGGGGCGACCGCCCCGAGCACCAGGGTCGCCGCGAGGGCTGCGGCCCCAGCGCGAATCATCGTGAAGGAACCGTTCAAGGACACGCGAAAGATCTCCCGTTCGTGTTGAGGACGATCCAACACCGGGAGGATTAAGAATCCCCGAAGTGGGCCAATTGAATTGTGTGCCGGATATGGCATCGGCCCGTCCGAAGTTCCTGGACGGAGGCGCGCAGGGCCCGCCTCCGCCGGCCGGCTACTTCGCCTTGTCGGCGATGCCCTTCAGGCCGGCCTCATAGACGCCCGCGATGGCCTCTTCCGCTTTCGCGTCGGGAGCGCCCTTGGCCTTGAACGTCCCTTTCCAGGTCACCTTGGAACCGCTGCCGGCCTTCGCGACCATGATCGTGGAATGATAGTCCGTGACGGGCAGCGGGCCTTCCAGGATGGTGTAGGTGTAGTCCATCTTGGTGTCGTTGCGGGATTCCTCCTCCTCGACGATCGTCCCGCCACCCTTCAGGCTGAGCGTCCGGACCGCCTTGCCGCCCTTCTTCGACAGGGCGCATTTCTCGATCACCGGATGCCAGTCGCCGATCCCGCAGAACCCGCCGATCGTCTTCCACACGGCTTCGGGCGACGCGGCCACATCCACCGACTTGGTGACGTCTAGGGCCCAGGCCGGCCCCGCCGCCCCGAGGCAGATCGCGGCGGCCGCCAACAACATACGCTTCATCAGTCGCTTCCTCCCGCTCGACGCTCGATTTCCCGGCGTCCGAGTCAGGCCCAAACCAAGAGCGACACGCCCACGTTGCAAGGTCGACTTTAGTCCAAGACGCGGCCGAAAAATTCCGCCCCGGCCGCGCTGCGGGCCATCCGGTGCACCGCGTCCCCCGCGGGCTCGGATGTCAAAGCAGACCGTCGAGGGCCCCGATCACGACCGTCGGCGCCGAATCCATGTACTCGTCGGGCAGGCCCTTGCGGTTGACCCAGGCGGTCCGGAACCCGAAGACCCCGGCCCCCGCCACGTCCCAGCGGTTCGACGAGCAGAACAGCACGTCGCCCTGCCCCACCGCCAGCCGGGTCAGGGCGATCCGGTAGGCGTCGGGATGGGTCTTGAACACCTGCGCGTCGTCCACCGAGAGAACCGCGTCGAGGTGGTCGGCCAGCCCCGCCGAGGCCACCGCCCGGTCGACCATGGCGGCGTTGCCGTTGGTGAGCACCGCCGTGCGGATCCCGCGCTTGCGCAGGGCCGCCAGCACGCCCGGCACCTCCGGATAGGCATCGAGGTCGCGGTAGGCGTCGAGGAGCCGCTCGCGCAGGCCGGGATCGACCTGCGGGTGGACCGCCAGGGCGTAGTCGAGGGCCCGCACGGTGAGGTCCCAGAAGGCCGCGTACTGGCCCATCAGCGACAGGGTCCAGCTGTATTCGAGCTGCTTGTTGCGCCAGACCTCGGAGAGGTGGGCGGCGTCCGGCCCCACCGCCTCGGCGTAGCGCTGGACCGCGGCGTTCACGTCGAACAGGGTGCCGTAGGCGTCGAACACCGCGGCCTTCACGCCCGCGAGGGGTCCTGATGCGTCGGTCATGGTGTTCCTCACTCGGTGCTCTCGCCCGATCTGGGGCCGGACCCGCGCTGCGGCGAGCCCGGCCGGGTCACTCAGGCCCGGCGCAGGCGCAGGCCGAACAGGTGCAGAAGGCCCGCCAGCAGGCCGCCATAGACCAGCGCTCCCACGAGCCCCAGCACCGCCAGGACGACGAGGTCGCGCCCGTGCGGGAGGGCCGGCACCAGCGCCTGGACGAGTCCCTGGCCGAAGACGGCGACCGCCGCCAGCCCGAGGCAGGCCAGGGCCACCCCGGCGACGGTGAGGCCGAGCGTGCGCCCCGGCGCCGTCCAGTTCCGGCGCTTGGCCAGGACGAGCAGCAGCAGCAGGTTCACCCATTGGCTGACCGCGGTGGCGAGCGCCAGCCCGGTGACGCCGTAGGGGCCCGTCAGCCAGAGCTTCAGGACCACGTTGACGCCGATCGCCGTGAGGGAGGCCCAGAGCGGCGTCTTGGTGTCCTGGCGGGCGTAGAAGCTCGCCACGGCGCTGCGCACCAGCACCACCGCCGGCAGCGCCAGCCCGTAGGCCGCCAGCACCGAGGCCGCCCGGGCCGCATCCTCGGCGCTGAAGGCGCCGCGCTGGAACAGGGCCGCCATGATCAGGCCCGGGATGGTCAGGAAGGCCACGGTGAACGGCGCCGACAGGGCCAGGGAGAAGCCCGCGGCCCGGTTCTGCGCCGCGTGGGCCCCGGCCACGTCGCCGGCCGCGATCCGGCGGCTCATCTCCGGCAGCAGGACGGTGCCGGCCGCGATGGCGATGACGCCGAAGGGCAGCTGGTAGAGCCGGTCGGCGTAGTAGAGCGCCGAGACCGCCCCGGTGGGCAGCCAGCTCGCGATGATCGTGTCGGCGAAGGCCGCGATCTGGAAGCCGGCCGAGCCGACCACCGCCGGGCCGAGCACCGTGAAGAAGCGCTTCAGCGCCGGATCGAGGCGCGGCACCGCGAGGTCCGGCATCACCCGGACGCGGCGGCAGCCCCACCAGAGCAGGCCGAACTGGAGCACGCCGGAGACGGCGACGCCCCAGGCGGCGGCGTAGGCGGCGTTCGGGAACAGGAAGCTCACACTCAAGGCCGCCAGCATGGCGAGGTTGAGCAGGACCGGGGCGCCCGCCGCCACCGCGAAGTGCCGGTGGGCGTTCAGGATGCCCGACAGCAGCGTCACCAGCGTCATGAACAGCAGGTACGGGAAGGTGATGCGGGTCAGCGCCACGGCGAGCTGGAAGCGCTCGCCGTCCTCGGCAAAGCCCGGCGCCAGGGCGTGGACCACCCAGGGCATGGCCGGCAGGGCGAGATTGAGCAGCACGAGCTGCACGATCAGCATCAGGGTGAAGACGCGGTCGGCGAAGCGGTGCGCCGCCCCGGGCTCGCCGGCCTCCGCGAGCCCGGCATAGGCCGGCACGAAGGCGGTGTTGAACGCGCCCTCGCCGAAGATCGCGCGGAAGTGGTTCGGGAGCCGGAAGGCGACCACGAAGGCGTCGGCCATGGGCCCGGCGCCCATCACGGCGGCCATCACCACGTCGCGGGCGAAGCCGGTGACGCGGGAGACCAGCGTCCAGCCGCCGACGGACAGGATGGAGCGGATCATCGGGCAGGGCGCTCGCTCACCCCCTCCCCCCGCAGCGGGGGCGGGCGGGAGCACGGTCGAAGCGTCGCGCGTGTCGATCGAAAGGAAATGGCCGGCCCCTTCTGCACCGGGTCATCCGGCCTCGGGCGCATCAAGAGCCGGTTTCGTGCGCCACCTCAAGGGTGCCGCGGACACAGGGTCCGCGGCACCGGCGATGCGCCTCAGCGGGTCGCCTCGGCGTACATCTTCTCGACGTGCTCCCAGTTCACGAGGTTCTCGATGAACGCCTTGAGGTAGTCGGGCCGGCGGTTGCGGTAATCGATGTAGTAGGAGTGCTCCCACACGTCGACGCCGAGGATCGGCTTGGCGCCGTGGACCAGCGGGTTCTCGCCGTTCGGGGTCTTCATGATCGCGAGCTTGCCGTCCTTGACGGCGAGCCACGCCCAGCCCGAGCCGAACTGGCCGACGCCCGCCTGGATGAAGTCCGCCTTGAACTTCTCGGCACCGCCGAGATCCTCGTCGATCTTCTTGGCGATCGCGCCGGGGATCGCGCCGCCGCCATTCGGCTTCATCCACTGCCAGAAATGGATGTGGTTGTAGTGCTGGCCGGCGTTGTTGAAGAGCGGCTGATTCGTGTTGTAGGCGGCCTTGACGATCTCCTCGACGCTCTTGCCCTGGAGATCCGTGCCCTCAAGCAGCTTGTTGCCCGTGTCGACATAGGCCTTGTGGTGCTTGTCGTGGTGGAACTCGAGGGTTTCCTTCGACATGTACGGCCCCAGCGCGTCGTAGGCGTAGGGCAGTTCCGGCAGGGTGAAGGTCATCGCGTCTTTCTCCGCTTAGCAGGGGGCGGCCTCGTCCCCGGCGGGGGTCCCGAGTCGAGAGCCCGCTAGGTAAGTCGGCGACCGCGGGACGGCAACGCCGTTCGGCCGCAGCGCGGGACGTTCCGTCGATCCCGAAGCCGCGGCGGCGGATCGGTCCGCGCGGCGGATTGCCGGGTGAGATCCGGACTATTCCGCTTTCCCGGACAATCTCAGCCCCGAGTTTTGCAATATGACCGGTAGGCCTTACTGTGCGACCGCCTTGAGTGCCGGCCGTCAGCCGGCCCGTGTCTAGAGAGTATCATGATCGCTGCGCTGTTCGCGCTCGCCGCCGCCATGATCATCGGGGGCTGCGCCGCCGTGATCCAGGGCTTCCCGTACGTGCGTCTGGAGAGCGGGCTCGCGATGGTGATCGCGGGGTCTGTGGCGGCTTCGTCGGGTGCGGTCCTCCTCGGCCTCGGCGTGGTGGCCCTCGGTTTCCGACGGGTCGAACGGGCGATCGGGCGGAATCCGATGGCCGGCCCGCGGGAGGCCACCGCGGGCGCCGCACCGACGATGTCCCCCGACGAGGGCCGGATCCGGCTGCCGCCGGTCCTGCCGGCGGCGCCCGCCTTCATCGTGCCCTCGGTGGTGGAGCCGGCCTTCGACCCCGAGCGCCCCCGGATCGAGCCGAACCTGGAACTTCGGGCCGACGAGGCCCGCACGCCCGTCGCGGGCCCCTCCTTGGCCGAGCTGGAGAGACCCGTTCCGGCCGAGCCGCCGCTGCATGTGGCGCCTCCCGTCCACGTGGCCGAGCCGATCCGCGCAGCCGCGCCGGAAGCCCCGAAGGCCGAAGCCGCGCTCGCACCCGACGACGACCTGTTCGCCGCCCCCGAGCCGCCTCCGGAATCCCGGTCGGAGGAGCCCCATAAGGGCCGGCAGGAGGGGCCGCAGGAGGGACCGCAGGAGGAGACACCCGCCCTGCGCCCGAGCCTCGACACTCCCCCCGAGCCCGAGCCGGCTCCGAAGCCCGCCACGCGCACCGTGGTGGGGCGCTACGCCTCGGGCGGCAACACCTACGTGATGTTCGAGGACGGCTCGATCGAGGCGGAGACGCCGCAGGGCCGCTTCACCTTCGGGTCGCTCGACGAGCTGAAGGCCTTCGTGGACGGCGGCGGCGAGGCCGGGACCCGCGGCGCGGCCTGACCCCCGCGTCCGCGCGCGCGCAGCGCAGCGACCCAGGGCCGCGCGCCGTCTGCGGGCGCGGTGCGCTGCTCGATGGCCCCGTCCCCCGCAAGGACGGTGACCTGTCCGAGCCGGCGGCGGGGACGCGGCCTCACACCAGCGGGTTGAGGCTGTCGTTGCGCGGCGGGATCGGCGCCCGCATCGTCAGGGCGAAACCGCCGGGGGCGTAGTCGGTCGTTACCTCGGCCTGGACCTGGGTGATCAGGACGCGTTGCAGCAGGCGCGACCCGAAACCCTGACGGCTCGGCGGCGAGACGGGGGGACCGCCCGTCTCACGCCAGGAGAACCGCAGGATCCCGGCCGGTCCGCCGGGCTCCAGCGACCATTCCACCGCCACCCGCCCGGTGCGGTTCGAGAGCGCCCCGTACTTCGCGGCGTTGGTGGTCAGTTCGTGGATCGCCATGCCGATCGGGACCGCGATCTCGGAGGGCAGGTCGATCGCCGGCCCGTCGAGGCTGATGCGGCCCTCGGCGCCGCCGTCCGGCGCCACCTCCGCGTAGGGCTTCAGCTCGTTGCGCAGGAGGTTGGCGAGGGACGCCATCTGCCACGTGTCCTCGGTGAGGACCGAGTGCGTGTGCGCCAGGGATTTGATGCGCCCGACGAACGCCTCGTAGAAGCTCTCGATGCTCGACGCCGTCCGCGCCGTGGAGCCGACGATGGCCTGGACGGTGGCCAGCGTGTTCTTCACCCGGTGATGCAGTTCCCGGATCAGCAGGCTCTGGCGCTCCTCCGCGACCCGGCGGTCGGTCACGTCCGCCACGACGCCGATCAGGCGGCGCGGCAGGCGGCCGGGGGCGTCGCGCTCGAACCGCCCGGCCATGTCGATCGTGCGCCACACGCCGTCGGACTTGCGCCGGATCCGGCCGCTGATGTGGAGATCGCCGTCCTCCCGCAGCGCCTTGGAGATCGCCCGGCGGACCGCGGGACGGTCTTCGGGATGGAGGATGTCGTTGAGGAACTCGGTCTTGCCGATCGTCCCGTCCTCGGGCGTGTGCCCGAAGATCTCGTACATGTGCTCGTTCTCCCAGATCGCCTGGTCCTCGAGCATGTGCCACTCGAAGATCCCGAGCTTGGCGACCGTGGTCGCGACCCGCAGGCGCTGGTCGCGGGACAGGATCTCGTCCCGGGCCTCGACCCGTGTGGTGATGTCCTGGATGACGCCGACCATACTGGCCGGTCTGCCGTCCGGGCCCGGCACGGCCTGCCCCCGCACCCGCAGGATCACGGAGCGCCCCGCCACCGTCGTGGCCGTGTCGAACTGATAGGGCTCTTCGGTTCCGGCCGCGTCGTCGATGAGCGCGCTCAGGCGGGTGAGTTCCGCCTGCGACAGGCCGGTCTTGAGCGCCTCCCACGAGACGGAGCGACCCGGCGGCCGGCCGAGGATCCGGGCGGCGCGGCGCGACAGGGTGAGAAGGCCCGTCGCCCGGTCCCAGCGCCATTCCCCGAGCCCGGCGGCCGCCAGCGCCTCCCGGTTCGCCTCGGAATGGGCGGCCGCATCCACGTCGACCGCCTCGACGACCAGGGTCAGGCCTGCGCGCCGGACCCGCACGTCGAGGGAGGTGCCGTCCGAGCGGCGCCAGAACTGGAGGCCGTCCCGGAGCCCCTCCGGTCCCTCGGTCAGGAGATCGGTGGCCGGCCGCCCGGGCAGGGTGCCCTGCGGCCAGCCGAGGAGATCGTGCAGCGCCCGATTGGCGGCAGCGATCGTCGCCTCGTCCGCCGACAGCACGACGAGGCCGATCGCGGCGTCGTCGAAGCCGGTGCGGGACGGGTCCGCCGCCGCCGGGTCCTGCCCCACCCTCTCATTCACTCGGAAGAATCCTCGAACGTGCCGTGGCACGCTCCCGCCGGAGATGAACCCCGCCCCGCGATCCGCAACCGCGGCGGGACTTCAGGATGGCGATCGAGCGTGACTGTGGCAAGGCGTTCCGCTCCGCCTGCGGCGACCGGGCGCCCGGGCGGCGCGATCGAGGCCGGTCTCAGCGCGGATGCCGGGCGAATTCCAGGTAGGTGGGCCGCCGCCCAGCGTCCAGCGCCTTGGCCTCGTAGCGCGTGCCGGGCCAACCCGGGAAGGGCTGCGTCCAGTCCTGCGCACCCCGTGCCGTCCAGGTGAGGTCCGGGCAGCGCGCGGCCCGGACCAGCGTCCAGCCGGCGTAGTCGTCGATGTCGCTGGCGAAGCGGAACAGGCCGCCATCCTTCAGCACCCGGCCGATCTCGGCGAGCGAGGCATCGGAGACGAAGCGGCGCTTGCGCTGCCGGCGCTTGGGCCAGGGATCGGGATAGAGCAGGTAGACCCGATCGAGGCAGGCATCCGGCAGGCGCGCCAGGAGGGCGGTCACGTCCGCGTCGCGGATGCGGACGTTGCGCAGACCCTGCGCCTCGATCGCCGCCAGCAGCTTGACCACACCGTTCACGAAGGGCTCGGCGCCGATGATGCCGACGGTCGGCTGCGCGGCCGCCTGGGCGGCGAGGTGCTCGCCGCCGCCGAAGCCGATCTCCAGCCAGAGCGCCTCGGGCGGCGCCGCCATCGCGGGAAACAGCGTCCGCGGATCGAGGGGCCGGTCGTCCGGCGGCAGGTCGATGCGCAGGGCCGGCAGAAGCTCGGCGAGCCGGCGCTCCTGCTGGCCGCGCAGGCGCTTGCCCTTGCGCCGGCCGAAGAAGGCGCGCTCCAGCTCCTCGGCCGGCGGTGCGGCGCGTCCAGACGTGTCAGACATGGTCACGGTGCGCCGTCGAAGGGCTTGCGCATCTCAGCGGGGTTGCTCGGCGGCGTGGGACCTTCGTCCCGTGCCGGTGTCTCGCGCCGTCGGTCCGGGGGCCGCGGGCAAGCCCGGATCCGGGATCGCCGTCCCGACGCGGATCCGGATCCGCCGGCGCGTCTGGATGCGGGCTCCGCGGGGCGGCCCCGGATGACGGAGCGGTTGCCGGCCCGAGCCGGCCACCGGTCGGACCCAGGCATGGGGGCGCCGATCGCGGTGGGTGTGCGTCCGGCGCAGGCCCCGGACGACACCGGAACCGGCGCTGCCCCGAACCCGCTCCGCGGGTCCGGGGCGATTCCGTCCTCAGGCGAGGGCGGACTTCAGCTTGCCGGCGAGGTCGGTGCGCTCCCAGGAGAAGCCGCCATCGGCCTCCGGGGCGCGGCCGAAATGGCCGTAGGCCGAGGTGCGCGCGTAGATCGGCTTGTTGAGGCCGAGCGCCGTGCGGATGCCGCGGGGCGACAGGTCCATGGCGTCCATCAGCACGGCTTCGAGCTTGGCCTCGTCCACGTTCCCGGTGCCGTGCAGGTCCACGTAGATCGAGAGCGGCTTCGAGACGCCGATCGCGTAGGCGAGCTGGATCGTGGCGCGGCTGGCGAGGCCCGCGGCCACCACGTTCTTGGCGAGGTAGCGCGCCGCGTAGGCCGCCGAGCGGTCGACCTTCGTCGGATCCTTGCCGGAGAACGCGCCGCCGCCATGCGGGGCCGCGCCGCCGTAGGTGTCGACGATGATCTTGCGGCCGGTGAGGCCGGCATCGCCGTCCGGACCGCCGATCACGAACTTGCCGGTCGGGTTCACGTGCCAGGCCGTGCCCTCGTTGACCCAGCCCTGCGGCAGGGCCTTGAGGATGTAGGGCTCGACGATGGCGCGCACGTCCGCGGAATCGAGGGACTCGTCGAGGTGCTGCGTCGACAGCACGATCTGCGTGACCTCGACCGGGCGGCCGTTCTCATAGCGGACCGTGACCTGGCTCTTGGCGTCGGGCCCGAGCTTGGCGGCGTCGCCCTGCTTCGCCTTGCGGGCGTCGGCGAGGTCCTTGAGGATCTTGTGGGCGTAGAAGATCGGCGCCGGCATCAGCTCGGGGGTCTCGTCGGCGGCGTAGCCGAACATGATGCCCTGGTCGCCCGCGCCCTCGTCCTTGTTGCCGGCGGCGTCCACGCCCTGGGCGATGTCGGCCGACTGGGCGTGGAGGTAGATGGCGACGTCGTTGTTCTTCCAGTGGAAGCCCGACTGCTCGTAGCCGATATCCTTCACGGCCTCGCGGGTCAGGGCCTCGAGGTCCTTGAAGGTGACCGAATCGGGCCCGCGCACCTCGCCGGCGATGACGATGCGGTTGGTGGTGGCGAGGGTCTCGACGCCGAGCCGTGCCTCCGGCATCGCCGCGAGATAGGCGTCGACGACGGTGTCGGAGATTCTGTCGCAGACCTTGTCGGGGTGCCCCTCGGACACGGACTCGCTGGTGAACAGATAGTTTGAGCGCGGCATCAGACGGCCTCGGTTTCAGAGGTACGCCGTCGCGATCGCGGCGTTAGACCCTTCATGGGGCGGGCGTTCTCGCACCCGAGCAGTGGACGGTCAAGATGGAGGAACGAACGGATCCGCTATAACGAACGAAACGACCGAAAGAACGGCCGCCCCGGGGATCCCGCCGCGGCCTCAACCGCCGATCTTGCTCTCCAGGGCGCGGATGGCGTCGGCCACGTCGCGGCGCGCTTCCTCGGAGAAGTTTTCGGTGATGTGACGGCCCACGATTTCGGCCAGCCCCTTCAGGCCGCCATCCGACAGGGCCGATTGCTCGCGCTCGCCGAAGCCCGGCGCGACGAAGTCATCGTTCCGGGGCATGCCTTTGAAGAAGTAATCCATCGGCACGCCGGTCATCCGCGAGAAGATATCGAGATGGACGGCGCTGATCCGGTTGGTGCCCTTCTCATACTTCTGGAGCTGGGCAGCAGACATACCGAAGCTCTGCGCGACGCGGCGCTGTGTGAGCGACGCCTTCCGGCGCTGCTCGGCGATGCGTTGCCCGACATAAACGTCGCGCTGATCGGTCTTCTGGCCCGCCATGAAGTGCTCGTCCACCCCCGCCATGAATCCTGGCAGCAAAGCTTAGCGCGGCCCTCGGTACTTGTCACCGGCAGGCGGTCACCGTGGCGGACGATTTGCGCGCGGCTCCGCGGCCGGAGAGAATTGCAAGACGCGAAAACTTGGCGTCCCCGGCAGGGCTCGAACCTGCGACCCCAGGTTTCATACCACTTCGGCTTTCGCCGCCGCGTCCCGAAGGCTCGCGTTCGTGGCCTGGACTATCCCTTCACCGTGGGCCGGATCGCCTCCAGCCGTTAGGTGCCGCCCGTCTAGTCTCTACACCTTCCCGCCGGGGCACCGTCGGGCTTGGCTCGGGATCGGCAGAGCATCGGACGCCTGAGCGCCGATGCCGGAAGCTTTCCCCGACTTTGAGCGGATCCGCCGCGCGGTTTCCCGACGCGACGCCCAATTGAACCTGCTTAGGAAACCTGTGCTCTGTCCAGCTGAGCTACGGAGACAACCGCGTGCTCCATAGCATTCTCCCGGTCCGAGGCCAACCGCGCCCGGTGGAAAGGCGGACGGCCGGGGCTCGCGGCCTCGGGGGTGTTCCATGGGCGGGATCACGGGCTGGGAGAGACAGCGGAGCGCGGCAGCGGCGCGGGTGGTGCGCGCGGGGATGCGCGCGGCGGTGCGCGCGGTCGTGCTCACGGCCTCCCTCGCCGCGACGCCGGGCGTCCTGCCGGTCCGGGCCGCCCCGCGGACCAGCCTGTCCGAATGCATGGCGGGGCCGGCGCGCGTCGAGGTCATCGCGGGGATCGGCCCCCGGGGGGAGATCCGCCTCGCGTCGGGCGTCCGGGCGGTGCCGGACTCGCTGCGGTGGCCGGACGCGCCGGAGGCCGCATCCGCGGCCCAGGCCTGGCTGGAGGCCCGGCTGGGCGCCAGGGTCACGGTGATTCCGCGCGGGCAGCCCGACCGCTGGGATCGGGTGCGGGCCGATCTCCTGATCGCGGAGGGTGAGGAGGATCTGGCGGGCGGCCTCATCGGGGCGGGCCTCGCCGTCGCGGACGCGAACGAGGCCGATTCGCTCTGCCGCCCCGCCCTGCGCCTCGTGGAGGCGGCGGCCCGCGCGCGCAGGCTCGGCCTCTGGCGCGCGCCGCTTCCAGGGGCGCAGGACGGCCCGGCGCTCCGGGCGAAGGCGGGGCATTTCGTCGTCGTGGAGGGGCGCATCCGCCATATCGGCGAGCGGGGCGCGCGCACCTATCTCGATTTCGCGGCCCGGGGCACGGACGGGCTCACGGTGACGGTATCGAAACGCACTTGGCGAATGATGCGCGCCCGTGGTTTGAGTGCGGCCTCGCTCGAAGACCGGCGCGTGCGGGTGCGCGGCCTCCTCGAGGTCCGGCGCGGCCCGACCTTGGAGGCCGCCATCGACGGGATCGAGGTTCTGGACGAGGCGGACCGGCCGGAGGCCGGTCCGGACAGGGAACGGGAATTGCGGCGCTGATCGCGATGGGCGGGATCACGGGTCACATCATCGGGGCGTGCGTCCACGGGGCGGGACGCCGCCCGCGCGGTGCGGCGGCGCTCGGCGGGCTCGCCCTGTTGCTCGGCGCCTGCGTCGCCGACCAGACCGAGGCGACCGTGCGGCCGGCCGTGGTCCGGGTGCCCGCGGAGGCGCCGCGCACGACGGGCCGCGAGCGCGCCGCGGACGCCGACCACCTCAAGCTCGTGGCCTCCTTCGGGGGCGAGGCGCGGGCGCCCAACGTGATGCGGCTGCTCACGGAGGTGACGGACCGCCTCGTGCGGGCCAGCGACCGGCCCGATCAGAGCTACACGGTGACGCTCCTCGATTCGCCGGTGGTCAACGCCTTCGCGCTGCCGAACGGGCGGCTCTACGTGACCCGCGGCCTCGTGGCCCTGGCGAGCGATACCTCCGAGGTGGCCGCCGTCCTGGCGCACGAGATGGCCCACGTGACCCTCAACCACGCCACGGCCCGCAGCGAGCTGGAGCTGCGCTCGGCGCTCGTCAGCCGGGTCGTGGCCGACGTGCTGAACGATCCCGATACCGGCGCGCAGCTCCAGCACCAGTCCCGCTTCGCCCTGGCCCGGTTCTCCCGCGAGCAGGAACTGGAGGCGGACGCCACCGGCGTGCGCACCCTCGCCAAGGCCGGCTACGATCCGTTCGCGGCCGGGCGCTTCCTCACCGCCCTCAGCCGCTCGACGGGGCTGAAGGCCGGCAGCGCCAACGCGCCCGACATGCTGGCGACCCATCCGGGCACGGCCGAGCGCATCACCCAGGTCACCCGGGCGGCCCGCCGCATCGGCGCGCCGGGCATCGGCACCGACGACCGCGCCACCTACCTCGCGGCGGTGGACGGCCTCGCCTACGGCGACAATCCGCGCGACGGCGCGGTGCGCGGGCACCGCTTCATCCATCCCGGCCTCGGTATCGCCTTCGAGGTGCCGGAGGGCTTCACCCTGGAGAACACCCGCTCGGCGGTGCTCGGGACGACCCAGGACGGCAGCCGGCGCCTGCTGTTCGACCAGATCGAGGCCAAGGAGGGCCAGCCCCTCGACGCGGTGCTCAAGGCGAGCTGGAACGACGCCTTCGACCCGGCCGGCTTCGAGACCCGGGAGGTCGGCGGCCACCCGGCGGCCTTCGCGCTGTCGCGGGGGAAGGAGTGGACCTTCCGCCTCGCGGCGATCCGGATCGGCGATTCGACCTACCGGATGATCATGGCCGCCAAGGGCACCGCCGATCCCGACCCGGCCTTCCGCCGCTGGACCGCGACCCTCGTCGCCGTGTCGCCGGACGAGGCGGTCCTGCGTCCCCTGCGGCTGCAGGTGGTCCAGGCGATGTCGGCCAATGCCGAGGATCTCGCCCGCCGCATGGCGGTGCCCGACCGGGCGCTCGACCGGTTCCTCGTCCTCAACGGCCTGGAGCGCGGCGCCGCGCTGGTGCCGGGTCGCGGCTACAAGATCATCGTGGAATAGCCGCCCTGCGCGGCGGCGGCTTGTGCGTTCGCCCGGCCCGGACATCCTGCCGGGGTCGTTCAGGGAGAGCGCCGTGATTCGATTCTTCTACAATCTCAGCCCCAACCCCATGAAGGTCGCCCTCTGCCTCGAGGAGATGGGGCTGCCCTACGAGCCGGTGCCGGTCGATACCCGCAAGGGCGAGCAGTTCGATCCCGCCTACACGGCGGTCAACCCGAACGGGAAGGTGCCGGCGATCGTCGACGGCGACGTGACCGTGTTCGATTCGAACGCGATCCTGATGTATCTGGCGGGCAAGACCGGCCGGTTCCTGCCGGAGGGCGAGCCGGTCCGCGGCGAGATGCTGTCGTGGCTGATGTTCGTGGCGACCGGCATCGGGCCGTTCTCCGGCCAGTGCGTGCATTTCCGCCACTTCGCGCAGGACGGGGGCGCCTACGCCACCGAACGCTACACCTTCGAGGCGCGCCGGCACTGGGGCATCCTCGACCAGCGCCTCGCCGACCGCACCTACGTGCTGGGCGACACCTACACGATCGTCGACATGGCGGTCTGGGGCTGGGCCCGGATGGTGCCGTTCATCCTCGGCGAAGGCGCCTTCGGGGACCTGCCCAACGTCAAGCGCCACCTCGACGCGCTCAACGCGCGGCCGGCCGCGCAGGCCGCCGAGGCGCTGAAGGGCCGCCACGCCTTCAAGGCCGAGATGGACGACGAGGCCCGGAGCTTCATGTTCCGCGCCGTGAACAGCGCCGCCTGACGCTCCGCCGGATCCGACCGCTCCCTTCGCCTCAGGGCGCGGGAGCGGTCACCGTGAGCATCGGCAGGGTGACGGAGAGCGTGCCGGGCGGTGTCCGCTCGGTACCGAGCGTCAAACAGGCGGCGAGGCCGAGACACAGGGCGAGACCGATCAGCGAGGTCTCGAAGCCACGATAGACCCAATCCATGACGGTCCCCGTTCGCGAGGGACCGTCAGGATGCGCTCCACCGGTTAACGGATCTGTGCGCCGGCACGCATCCGCTGACCAGCGCTTACCAGCCGGATGCGACGAGGGCGGCCCCGGCGGCGATCAGGCCGACGCCCATCCAGGCGGCGAGGCTGAGGGTTTCGCCGAGCAGGGTGGCGCCGAGGATCGCCACCAGCACGACGCTGAGCTTGTCGATCGGCGCGACCCGCGCGGCGTCGCCCAGCGACAGGGCCCGGAAGTAGCAGAGCCACGACGCCCCGGTGGCGAGCCCCGACAGGGTGAGGAAGACGAGGCTGCGGCCGGAAATCTGCGCGAGGCCGCCGGCCTGACCGGAGCCGACGACGATCGCCCCGGCAAAGACCAGGATCACGGCGGTCCGCACGAAGGTCGCGACATCCGACTGGACGCCCGAGACCCCGACCTTGGCGAGGATCGCGGTGAGTGCCGCGAAGCCGGCGGCGGCGAGCGCCCAGAAGCGCCAGGAGTGCAGCAGGTGGCTCACGGAGCTCTCACGCCGTTTCGGTTCCGGGCGCTCGGCGCCTTCGCGCGCGGAGCGACAGGCGGAGTGCCACGCCGACCGAGCGCGCACCCCCAGATCGCATCACGGCGCTCGCGATGCGGATGCGCCCGTGGACGTTGATGTGACCGCCGCGCCCCGGGCGCGGCGGCGCTCGGATCTCGGCTTCAGAGCAGCTTGTCGATCGTGATCGGCAGGTCGCGCACCCGCTTGCCGGTGGCGTGGAACACCGCGTTGGTGATCGCCGCCGCGGTGCCGACGATCCCGATCTCGCCGAGCCCCTTCACGCCGAGCGGGTTCGCCTTGTCCTCCTCCACCACGAAGATCACGTCGATGTCGTAGATGTCGGCGTTCACCGGGACATGATACTCGCCGAGATTGTGGTTCATGAACCGGCCGATCCGGTGGTCGAGCATCGACTCCTCCTCCAGGGCCGAGCCGATCCCCATGACGACGCCGCCGAGAATCTGGCTGCGCGCGGTCTTCGGGTTCAGCACCTTGCCGGCCGCGATCGCCGAGACGACGCGGGTCACCCGGACCTGACCCAGTTCCTCGTCGACCTTCACCTCCACGAAGATCGCCGAATGGGTGTAGGCCTCGTATTTCTGATTGAAGTCCTTGTCGGGCCCGGCCTGTTCGACCGCCTCGACCTTGTCGACGCCGGCCGCCTGCATCACCTCGACCAGGGAGACGCTGCGGCCCGGATCGCCGGCAACCGAGATCCGGCCGTCCGCGAAGACGGCCCGGTCGAAGTCGACATTGGCGAGCGGCGAGTTCTCGAGCCCGCGGGCGAGCTTGAACACCTGTTCGCCGACGTTGCGGCAGGCCTTCATCACGGCGGTGCCCGAGGAGGCCGCCGTCCAGGAGCCGCCGGCGACCGGCGCCTCCGGCAGGCGGGTGTCGCCGAGCTTGGTCGTCACCGCGTCCATCGGCAGGCCGAGGGTGTCGGCGGCGATCTGCGTCAGAATCGTGTAGGTGCCGGTGCCGATATCGCCGGTGGAATTGCCCACCGTCAGGCGGCCGTCCGGCGTCAGGGTCGCGATGGCGCTCGACTGCATCATCATCGATTCCCAGATGCCGGTGGCCACGCCCCAGCCGACGAGCTCCCGCCCCTCGCGCATGGAGCGGGGCTCGGGATTGCGCTTCGCCCAGCCGAAGCGCTCGGCGCCCTGCCGGAAGCAGCTCTTCAGCTCCTTCGAGCCGAAGGGCTTGCCCTGGGCGGTGGCGTCGGATTCGGCGTAGTTCTTCAGCCGCAGGGCGATTGGGTCCTGGCCGGTCGCATAGGCGAGCTCGTCCATGGCGGTCTCGATGGCGAAGACCCCGGTCACGGCACCGGGGGCGCGCATGTCGCCCGGGGTGGCGGTGTCGAGCTTGGCGATGCGGTAGGTCAGGGCCACGTTCTCGCAGCGGTAGAGAACCCCCGACCAGTTGACGATCACCTCCTGGTAATCCTCGAAGGTGGAGGTGCCCTGGACGGCGTCGTGCCGCAGCGTCGTCAGCGTGCCGTCCGGCTCGGCGCCGAGCGCGACGGTCTGGAGCGCCTCGCCCCGGTAGGTGAAGGACCACATCTGGTCGCGGGTCAGGGTGACCCGGACCGAGCGCTTCAGCTCCTGGGCGGCCAGCATCGCCAGGAACGCCTGGTATTGGGGGCGCAGCCCGGAGCCGAAGCCGCCGCCGAGATAGGGGTTGAGCACCCGGACCTGATCGGGCTTCAGGCCGAACACGTTGACGAGGTACTGGTGGCTGTTCGAGACGCCCTGGATCTTGTCGTAGACCGTGTAGGTCCCGTCCTGCTCCACCACCACCGTGGTGGCGTGCGGCTCCATCGGGTTGTGGTGCTCGTTGGCCATGCTGTAGCCGCCCTGCACGCGGATCGGCGCGCTGCCGAACGCCTGGTCGGCGTCGCCCCACGGAGCCGGCGGCGGCTTGATGCCCTCGCGCTTGGTGGGCGGATCGTAGGCGTCGCCGCGCACGGCCTTGAGGTCGGTGACGGGCTCCTGCATCGCGTAGCTGACGCGGACGAGGGACGCGGCGTAGCGCGCGGTCTCGAAATCTTCCGCCACCACCAGGGCGACCGGCTGGCCGCTGAACACGATCAGGTCGTCGTAGAGGGCGCGGAAGGGCGAGCCGGGGGGCGCCACCGCGTCCTGGAAGTTCTTGTCCCGCCACGCGGTGCGCGGCCGGTTCGCGTGGGTAATGACCTTGAGGACGCCCGGGACCGCCTCGGCCTCGGCGGACTCGATGGCGGTGATCCGGCCCTTGGCGATGGAGCTGGACACCACATAGCCGTAGGCGAGGTCGGGCGCGGCGAACTCGCCCGCGTACTTGGCGAGGCCGGTGACCTTGGCGGGCCCGTCGATGCGGCTGCGCGGCGTGCCGACGAAGGTGTCGCGGCCGGTGGAGCTGAAGGTCTGGGGGTTCGAGGTCTGGGTCATGGCGGGGCCTACTGGATGCGCTTGTCGCTGAGCGACTGGGGCGTGCCGGCGGCGGCCTGTTCGAGGCCGCGCACGATGGCCCGCCGGGCGAGATCGATCTTGAAGCCGTTCTCCGATTGCGGCTTGGCTTCCGCGACGATCAGGTCGGCCGCGTCCTGGAAGCTGGCGCGGGTGGCGGGCTTGCCCTCGAGCAGGGCCTCGGCCTCGCGGTTGCGCCAGGGCTTGTGGGCGACGCCGCCGAGCGCGAGGCGCGCGGTCTTGATCCGGTCGCCGTCGAGTTCGAGCCCCGCCGCCACCGAGACCAGCGCGAAGGCGTAGGACAACCGGTCGCGCAGCTTCAGGTAGGTGAAGTGCTGCGGGAAGCGGCTCTCCGGCAGGTCCACCGACACGACGATCTCGCCGGGGGCGAGGTTCGTGTCCGTCTCGGGGGACTCCCCCGGCAGGCGGTGGAATTCGGAGAACGGGATCGACCGCTCGCCCTGCGGCCCGTTCACCTGCACGGTGGCCTCCAGGGCGGCCAGCGCGATGCACATGTCGGAGGGGTGCGTGGCGATGCACTTGTCGCTCGTGCCGAAGATCGCGTGGATGCGGTTCATCCCGCCGATCGCCGGGCAGCCGGAGCCGGGCGCGCGCTTGTTGCAGGGCGTGGCCACGTCGTAGAAATAGTAGCAGCGGGTCCGCTGCAGCAGGTTGCCGCCCGTGGAGGCGGCGTTGCGCAGCTGCGCCGAGGCGCCGGCCAGGATGGCGTTGCGCAGGAGCGGATAGCGCGCCGTCACTCTGTCGTCGTACGCCACCTTGGCGTTGGTCACGAGCGCCCCGATCCGGAGCCCGTCCCCGTGCGCCTCGATCCGGTCGAGGGGCAGGTGGGTGATGTCGATCAGCCGGCCCGGCTTCTCGACCTCGTACTTCATCAGGTCGATCAGGTTGGTGCCGCCGGCGATGAAGCGGGCCCCGGCCCCGAAGGCCTGCACCGCCTCCGCCACCGTGCCGGCGCGGACGTAATCGAAGCGGTTCATCGGGCGTCTCCCTGCATGACGTCCTCGATGGCGTCGACGATGTTGGTGTAGGCGCCGCAGCGGCAGAGGTTGCCGCTCATCGCCTCGCGGATCTCGTCCCGGGTGTGGGCGTGGCCCTCGTTCATCAGGCCCACCGACGAGCAGAGCTGGCCGGGCGTGCAGTAGCCGCACTGGAAGGCGTCGTGCTCGATGAACGCCTCCTGGATCGGGTGGAGGGCGTTGCTGCCCGCCCGGTCGCCGAGGGCGGCGAGCCCTTCGACCGTGGTGATCTCGGCCCCGTCCTTCATCACCGCGAGGGTCAGGCAGGAATTCACCCGGGTGCCGTTCACCAGCACCGTGCAGGCGCCGCACTGGCCGTGGTCGCAGCCCTTCTTGGTGCCGGTGAGGTCGAGCCGCTCGCGCAGCAGGTCGAGGAGCGTGGTCCAGGGCGCGACGCGGAGTTCGCGCCGCTGCCCGTTGATCGTCAGCGTGATGCCGATGGGCGTATCCGCCGACACCGGCGGCTGGGTCTCGAGTCGCATGATGTCGTCCACGGTCTGGGCCGGCCGGGGCCGGGCGGGAACGGATCGGCCGAAGCGGCAACCGGCAGAGACGCGCGGGCACCGGCCTGAGGGCTCGATCGATAACCATTCCAATCTGCGCCTGTTCCGGTGCGCGCTGTCTCACCCCATGATCGCTGGCGGGTCCGCGAAGCGGCTCCGGGGCCAATCAACCCGTCCTCCGACGTTGCCGCCCCCGCCCCGCCTCGGCTAACCCTCGTCCCGCAGAGTCCCCGCCGCACCCCGGAGCCCCCGATGGCCGCGCTCGACGCGATCCTCAACGACATCGACACGGATCTCGAGAACGCCCTGGAGCGGCTGTTCGCCTTCCTGCGGATCCCGTCGATCTCCACCGATCCCGCCTATGCCGGCCAGTGCCGCGAGGCCGCCGCCTGGCTCGCCAAGGACCTGACCGCGCTGGGCTTCGAGACCTCCGTCGAGGAGACCTCGCTCCATCCGGTCGTGCTGGCCCACAAGCCGAAGCCCGGAGCGCCGCACATCCTGTTCTACGGCCATTACGACGTGCAGCCCGTCGACCCCCTCGACCTGTGGACGACGCCGCCCTTCGAGCCGCACCTCGCCGATGACGGGCAGGGCGGCAAGAAAATCGTCGGGCGCGGCGCCTCCGACGACAAGGGGCAGGTGATGACCTTCGTGGAGGCGTGCCGGGCCTATATCGCCATGCACGGCGAGTTGCCCTGCGGCGTCACGATCCTGATCGAGGGCGCCGAGGAGAGCGGCTCGCAGGGGCTCCCCGAATGGGTCGCCGCCAACCGCGACCGGCTCGGCTGCGACGTGGTCCTCGTCTGCGACACCGGCATGTGGGACCGGAAGACCCCGGCCATCACCTCGTCCCTGCGCGGCCTCGCCTATTTCGAGGTGAAGGTGACCTGCGCCGACCGGGACCTGCATTCGGGCTTCTTCGGCGGCGCCGCCCGCAACCCGATCCACGTCCTGTCGAAGATCATCGCCGACCTGCACGATGCCGACGGTCGCGTGACGATCCCGGGCTTCTACGAGGGCGTGCACGAGCGCCCGCCCGAGGTGCTGGAGCAGTGGCGCGGCCTCGGCCTGACGCCGGAGACCCTGCTCGGGCCGATCGGCCTCAAGGAGCCCGCGGGCGAGCGCGGGCGCATGCCGATCGAGCTGGTGCAGTCGCGCCCCTCCTGCGACGCCAACGGCATCATCGGCGGCTATACCGGCGAGGGCACCAAGACGGTGATCGCCTCGACCGCCTCCGCCAAGGTCTCGTTCCGCCTCGTGGACGACCAGGATCCGAAGCGGCTCGCCGAGAGCTTCGAGGCGTTCGTGCGGGAACGCGTGCCGGCAGATTGCCGGGTCGAGGTCATCACCTACAAGGGCTCGCGGGCGATCAGCCTGCCCTTCGACATGCCGCAGCTCGGGGCCGCCAAGGCCGCGCTGCAGGACGAGTGGGGCGTGCCGGCGGTGACCGTCGGGGCCGGCGGCTCGATCCCGATCGTCGGCGACTTCAAGCGGATCCTCGGGCGCGACACCCTGCTGATCGGCTTCGGCCTCGACGACGACCGGATCCACTCGCCGAACGAGAAGTACGACCTGACGAGCTTCCACAAGGGCACGCGCTCCTGGGCGCGGATCCTCGCGGCCCTCGGCCAGGGCTGAGCCGTCAGCGGGCGGAGGCCGACCGCATCTTCCCGTCGATCCAGGTCCAGAGGGCCCGGACCTCGTCGGCGGCCGGGCTGACGGGGGCGTATTCCGTGACGCCGAGCCCGGTCGCCAGGGCGTCCTGGTGGTCGACCCGGTGGATGATGCCGGGCTCGGCCAGGACGCCCAGGGCGCGCAGCTGCGCCGCGTAGGCGCTGGTGCGCGGCGAGGGCGGCGGCGGGCACTGGTTCAGCACCAGGGCCAGCCGCTCCCGCAGCCCGAGCCCGACGAGCGCCTGGAGGGTCGGCCGGGCGGCCACGATGTCGAGCCGCGAGGGGCGGACCGGCATCAGGACGAAGTCGGCATCCTTCAGGGCCGGCGCGAGGCCGGACGCGCTGCCGGCGGTGTCGAGGACGGCGAGCGTCGTGCCCTGCTCGGCGAGGATGCCGAGAATCTCCGACAGCTGGCCCATCTCCCAGGGCTGGATCCGGTCGACCGCGACGGCGTCGCTCTCGCGGTTGCTCCCGCGGTCGCTCTTGCGCAGGCCCCCCCAGCCGGCCAGGGATCCCTGCGGGTCGAGATCGAGGGCGGTCACCTGCTCGCCGGCCTCCGCGGCGGCGACGGCCAGGGAGGCCGCGAGGGTTGTCTTGCCCGTCCCGCCCTTCTGCACCGCCAGGGCGAGGACCCGCAGCGAGCCGGCGCCGGGCCGGGGCGCGGTGTCCGGCGCCGGTTCGGATCCTTCGGGATCCATGCGTGTCCCACCTCTCCAATCTCAGGCCCGGGCCTCGGCCCGTGCGGCGCCGAATCGAGGTCCGGCACGATCGTGCTTACCGTGACGCCGCTGGCTGGGGCCAGCGTCGCGCGGCGGCGCCTGTGGACCGCCCGTCGCCGGCTCCCGATCGGCGGGGCGCGGATTCCGGCGCGCGGGATCGCCCGGACGGCCCATGCGTTGAGCCGGCATCCCGTCGGTCGCGCGCCGCGCCCCCGCCGGGACTCCGATGACCGCCACGCCGGGATCCGCATGCGCCTCGACCGCCGCCGCCTGATCGGAACGGGGCTCCTGGCCCTCGCCGCCCCCGCGGCCCGCGCCGGGACGCCGCCGCCCCCGACGAGCCGGCCTGCGGGGATTCTGGACCTCGCCATCGCGGCGGATGCGCCCTCGACCCCCACGGGACTCGCCATCGCCCGGGGCGGACGGATCTTCGTGATGATGCCGCGCTTCACCGGTGCGGAGCCGATCACCCTCGGCGAGGTGCTGCCCGACGGATCGGTGAAGCCCTACCCCGACGCGGCGGCCAACCGCCCGGACCCGCAGGCGCCGCAGGCCACCCTGTTCCATGTGCCGAACGGCGTCTTCGACCGTGACGACACCCTCTGGGTGCTCGATGCCGGCCTGCCGACCGGCAAGGGACGGCCGGTGCCGGGCGGCGCGAAGATCCTGGCGATCGATATCGGCCGGAACAGCATCCGCCGGACGATTCCACTCGACGCAGGCGTGGTGCCGGATTCCTCGCTGAACGACCTCCGGGTCGACGTGCGCGACGGGCGGGCGCTGGCCTACGTCACCGATCAGGGGCAGGCCGGCGCGGGGGCGATCCTCGCGGTCGATCTCGACAGCGGGCGGGTGGTGCGGCGCCTCGCGGACCATCCCAGCACGCGCTCCGAGGAGGGCTTGGTCAAGTTCGTGGAGCGGCGGCCCGTGATGGAGCGGAAGGGCGACACGCCGGAGAAGAGCCCGAAGGGCGGCGCCAACGGCATCGCGATCAGCCCGGACGGACGCCGCCTGTACTACGCGCCGCTGATGAGCCGGCGGCTCTACGCGGTCGAGACCGCGGCCCTGCGCGACCCGAACGTCTCGGACGCGGCCGTGGCCGCCACGGTCAAGGACCTCGGCGAGAAGGGCATGACCGGCGGGCTGACCACCGATTCCGAGGACCGGGTCTATCTCAGCCTGCAGGAGCACAACGCGGTCGGCCGGCGCCTGCCGGACGGCACCGTGGAGGTGCTGGCCGCCGACGACCGGCTGATCTGGGCCGACACCTTCTGGATCACCCCGGACCGATGGCTCTATATCTCGGCGGCCCAGGTCAACCGGCGGCCGGAATTCAACCGCGGCCGGGACCTTCAGCAGCCGCCCTACGCGATCCTGCGCATGCGCATCGACGCGGACCCTGTCCTGTAGCGGATCATGACGGACCTCTCGCACGACCCGGACTTCTTCGCCCTGCTCACCGGCAGCTATGCGCGGCGGCTCGGCGAGTCCCTGGTGCCGGCCGGTGCCGATGCGGCCTGGCTGTACGCGGCGGCCCCCTTCGCGGTCCTCGCCCACGATGGCGGCGCGGATCCCCGCTTCGTCTACGGCAACCGGGCCGCCCAGGCCTGCTTCGGCTACGCCTGGGACGAACTGATCGGCCTGCCCTCGCGGCTCTCGGCCGAGGCGCCCGAACGGGCCGCGCGGCAGAGCCTCCTCGACGCGGTCACCCGGGACGGCTTCAGCCGCGGCTATCGCGGCCTGCGGATCGCCAAGGACGGGCGGCGGTTCTGGATCGACCAGGCGGTGGTCTGGCAGCTCGACCGCGACGGCATGAATGTGGGACAGGCCGCGACCTTCTCGGCATGGCGCGACGCCTGAGGAAGCGGCCGATCCTGCCGGCTCCGTCGCCGGGCCAGCCCCGTCGCAGGCCGGGCCTTACACCTTCCGATAGAAGTCTCTTGAAAATATCAGTTACAGATAGAAATCAGTCACGCGCTTTGCAGTCTCGATCACGTTCGTTTGAAATCTTGTCTTGGCTCGAAACTCGACTGCATTTATCGACTAAACTTTAATCATCGTGCCTCACCAAGGTGCAAACTCCGAAATCACCGCGCGCGTGTCTGCGCCGCCGCCGGTCTCGGATGCCACCGTCTGGAAGGCCACCCGCCCACGATGACCATCAAACTCAGACTGCTCGCACTCCTGGCCGTCATGGGCCTGCTCCTGCTCGCATGTGCCGCCATGGGCAATCTCGCCCTTCACTGGAATCACCAGAGCTTCAAGACCGTCTTCGACGACCGCGTCGTCTGCCTCCGGCAATTCAGCATCATCCGCGATGCCTATGACGACCTGATCGACGTCTCGCGCAGGCTGCGCGGCCGGCAGATCGACCCGGCCCAGGCGAAGGACCAGATCGAGCGCGATCTCTCCAACCTGCACACGCAGTGGTCGGCCTATCTGGCGACCTACCTGACCCCGGAGGAGAAAGCCCTGGCCACCGAGCTGCAGGGGTCGCTCGACCGGAACGATGCCATCGCGGCCGAGATCCTCAAGCGCATCACCGCCGGTCGCGCTTCGGATTTCGAGTCCACGCATGCGGACCTGCTGACGAGCCTGCGGACCGCCAACGCGACCCTCGGCAAGCTCACGGCCTTGCAGGTCCGTGAAGCGGAGGCGGAGTTCGAGCGCTCCGAGACCACCGCGGGCTGGTCGCGCCTCGCCCTGCTGGCCGCCCTCGTCCTCGCGGCGCTCAGCATCGCCTACGGCATCTACACGATCGTCGTGCAGGTGATCCGTCCGCTCGGCGGCATGACGGCGACGATGACCCGCCTGGCCGCCGGCGAGCTCGAGGCGCCGGTCACGGGCGCGGAACGGGCGGACGAGATCGGTGGGATGGCCCAGGCCGTCCAGGTGTTCAAGGAGGCGATGATCGCCAAGCGGGACGCCGACGCGGCCGCGGCGATCGAGAACGCCGCCAAGATGCGGCGGGCCCAGGTGCTGGACGATGCGACGCGGGCGTTCCAGAGCCAGGTCACGCAGCTCACGCACGGCCTGGCCTCGGCCGCCACCGAGATGGAGGCGACCGCCCAGTCGATGAGCCGCACGGCCGATCAGACGGCGGGTCAATCCATGAGCGTCGCCTCGGCCGCCGAGCAGACCTCCTCCAACGTCCAGACCGTGGCGGCGGCGAGCGAGGAGATGGCGGCCTCCATCGGCGAGATCGCCCAGCAGGTCGCCCGCTCCACGATCATGGCCGAGCGGGCCGCCGCGGATGCCGCGCAGTCCACCACGATCGTGCGCGGGCTGGCCGAGGGCGCCGAGAAGATCGGGGCGGTGGTCGGCCTGATCTCCGGGATCGCCGCTCAGACGAACCTGCTGGCGCTCAACGCCACGATCGAGGCCGCCCGTGCGGGCGAGGCGGGGCGCGGCTTCGCCGTCGTCGCAGGCGAGGTCAAGGAGCTGGCCTCGCAGACGGCGCGGGCGACGGACACCATCGCCGCGCAGATCAACGCCATCCAGGGCGAGACCCGCGAGGCCGTCGCGGCCATCCAGTCGATCGGCGCGACGATCACTGAACTCCGCGAGATCGCCGTCGGCGTGGCCGCCGCCATGGAGGAGCAGGGCGCGGCGACCCAGGAGATCGTCCGCAACGTCACGCAGGCGGCTCAGGGCACCCAGTCGGTCACCGTCAGCATCGGCAGCGTCACGCAGGCCGCGAGCGAGACCGGCGCCGCCTCCGCGCAGGTGCTCACCGCAGCGTCGGAGCTGTCACGGCAATCCGAGCAGCTCGGGGCCGAAGTGTCGGGCTTCCTCGCCACGGTCCGGGCGGCCTGACGGCCCCTCGGGCCGACCGGGCGGGCCTCCTCAGGCCCGCCCCTCCTGGACGGCGTGGCAGGCGACGCCGTCCAGCAGCGCCGGCACCTCGGTCCGGCAGCGGTCGTTCGCCAGCGGACAGCGCGGGTTGAAGGTGCAGCCGGGCGGCGGGTCGATCGGGTTCGGGATCTCGCCGGAGACCGGCACCCGGGCGCGGCCGACATGGGCGAGGTCGGGCACCGCGTCGAGGAGCATCCGCGTGTAGGGATGGCGGGGCCTGGCGAACAGGTCCTTGGCGGCGGCGACCTCCACGAGGCGGCCGAGATACATCACCCCCACCCGGGTGGCCATGTGGCGGACCACGGCGAGGTTGTGGGAGATGAACAGGTAGGTCAGCCCGAGACGGTCCTGCAGGTCGCGCATCAGGTTGAGGATCTGCGCCTGCACCGAGACGTCGAGCGCCGAGGTCGGCTCGTCGCCCACGAGGAACTCCGCCTGGCTCGCCAGCGCCCGGGCGATCGCCACCCGCTGGCGCTGGCCGCCGGAGAATTCGTGCGGGTATTTTTTCGCATCGTCCGGGTGGAGCCCGACCAGGCCGAGCAGCTCGCTGACCCGGGCGCGGATCGCCCCCTCCCCCTGGATCAGGCCGAAGGCCCGGATCGGCTCCGCGATGATCCGGCCCACCCGCCAGCGCGGGTTCATGGACGCGTAGGGGTCCTGGAAGATCATCTGGATGCGCGCCCGCAGGCGCCGCCGGGCTGCGGCCTGGCGCGGGTCGGTCATCGAGACGCCGGTGATCGTCACCTCCCCGGCCGAGGGCGGCAGCAGGCCGACCACCATCCGCGCCACCGTCGACTTGCCGGAGCCGGATTCGCCCACGATCGCGAAGGTCTCGCCCTTCTCGATCGTGAACCCGACCCGGTCCACCGCCGTGAGGAATTTCCGGGGCTCGCCCTCGAGCACCCGGTTGAGCCAGGGCTTCGAGACGTCGAACCGGCGGCGCAGATCGGTGACTTCGACGTAGGCGCTCACGCTGCGCGCTCCGCTGCATCGTACAGGTGACAGGCCACCCGGCTCGCCTCCACGGCCTGCGGCTCCGGCCGCTCGACCCGGCAGCGCGAAAAGACCTTCGGGCAGCGCGGGTTGAAGGCGCAGCCCTTGGGGATGGCGGTGAGGCGCGGCATCGAGCCGGGGATCTGGCTCAGCCGCGTGGCCTCCTGCGACAGGGTCGGGATCGCCCCCATCAGCCCGACCGCGTAGGGATGGTGGGGCTTCGCGATCACCGAGGCGACCGGGCCGATCTCGGCGACGCGCCCGGCATACATCACCGCCACCCGGTCGGCGGCCTCGGCGATCACGCCCATGTCGTGGGTCACCAGCATCACCGCGGTGCCGTGCTCCCGGCAGAGGCGCTTGAGCAGGGTGATGATCTGGGCCTGGACCGAGACGTCGAGCGCCGTGGTCGGCTCGTCGGCGATGATCAGCTCCGGCTCGGCGGCCAGCGCGAGGGCGATCACCACCCGCTGGCGCATGCCCCCGGAGAACTCGTGCGGGTAGCCGTCGATCCGCCGCTCGGGGGCCGGGATGCCGACCTCGGCGAGCAGGTCGATGGCGCGGGTGCGGGCGGCTTTCCCCGACAGGTCGGTGTGAGTGCGCAGGGTCTCGACGATCTGGTCGCCCACCCGGAACAGCGGGTCCAGCGAGGTCAGCGGATCCTGGAAGATCATGCCGATGCGCTTGCCCCGCACCCGCCGCATGGCCTCGGGCGAGAGATTGTCGATGCGCTCGCCGCGCAGCCGGATCTCGCCGCCGGCGATGCGTCCGGGGCGGTCGATCAGCCCGATCACCGCCGAGCCGGTCACCGACTTGCCGGCCCCGGATTCGCCGACGACGCCCAGGATCTCGCCGCGGCCGATCTCGAAGGAGACCCGGTCGATGGCGGTGAGCGGCCCGCGGCGGGTGTCGAAGGCGACCGTGAGATCGCGCACGGAGAGGATCGTGTCGGTCATGGCGTGGCGGCTCCGGTGGCAACCGGGCGTCGGATGGGCGCCCCCGTCCTTGCGAGCGGAGCGAAGCAATCCAGCGGCGCCACGTTCACCAAGGTCGCGCTGCCCTGGTTCGCTTCGCTGCGCTCGCGCTGACGATGTCCCATCATTGCAGCTTCGGATTGAGCGCGTCGCGCAGCCAATCCCCCAGGAGGTTGATGGCGATGACCAGCCCGGCCAGCGCCAGCCCCGGGAAGGCGACGATCCACCACTCGCCGGAGAACAGGAAGCGGTTGCCGGTGCGGATCAGCGTGCCGAGCGACGGCATGGTCTCGGGCAGGCCGGTGCCGAGGAACGACAGGGTCGCCTCGGTGATGATCGCGAGCGCCAAGTTGATCGTCGCGATGACGAAGACCGGGCCGGTGACGTTCGGCAGCACGTGGCGGACCAGGATCACCGGGGAGGACAGGCCGATCAGCCGCGCCGCCTGGACGTAGTCCTTGCCCTTCTCGACCATCACGGAGGACCGCACGGTCCGGGCGTACTGTACCCAGAAGGACAGGCCGATCGACACCACGATCAGCCCGATCAGTGGCCCGACGTCGAGGGCGCTGCCGAAGGTTGCCTTGGCGACGCCGTCCACCACCAGGGCGATCAGGATCGCCGGGAAGGTGAGCTGCACGTCGGCGATCCGCATGATCAGCGTGTCGAGGACGCCGCCCGCGTAGCCGGCGATCAGACCCAGCGCGATGCCGATGACGCCGGAGGTCAGCACCCCGAGCCCGCCGACGATCAGCGACAGGCGCAGGCCGTAGAGCACCGCCGAGAGCACGTCCCGGCCCTGGTCGTCGGTGCCGAGATAGTAGGGCGCCTGACCCTCCGCCTGCCAGATCGGCGGCAGGTTGGAGTTGATCAGGTCGAGCTGGGCCGGGTCGTAGGGGTTCTGCGGGGCGATCAGGGGCGCCGCGAAGGCGAGCCCGACCATCAGCACCGTGGCGACCAGCGCCGCCATGGCGGTCTTCGAGCGCAGGAAGCTCGCCAGCAGGTCGGAATCCCGCCAGCGCGCGAGGCGGGAGGGCGCCGCCTCCGGCAGGGGGACCGGCGGGGCATCGCCCGCGTCGAGGTCGTATCCGCTCATCGGTCGCCCTTCACGCCGTGTCCGGTGGAAAGCTTCGGGGCGGCTGCCGTCGTCTTTGCGAGCGGAGCGAAGCGATAGCGGCAACCCAGAACGCGACCGTCTTGCGCCGACGGGCCTGGCAGGCGCGACCTGCCCCCTCTCCCATGCGGGAGAGGGTCGGGGTGAGGGTCGAGACCGCTCAGAGTGAAGCGCACCCTCGAAGCGCCGACAGGCCGCGCCCCATTCGGACAGTTCTCATCCCTCACCCTGTCCCTCTTCCACATGGGAGCGGGGACCCGCGCCTCTTGCGAAGCGGGCGTGACCGTCGTGTCCCGTTCAATGACGCGCGGCAGGCAAGCGGAACGGTGCGTCATGTCCGGTCTCACGCCGCCCGCCCGGTCGAGAGCCGCAGGCGCGGATCCACCACCGTGTAGAGGATGTCGACCACGAGGTTGATGGTCACGAAGATCAGCGCCACGAGCAGCAGGTACGCGGACATGATCGGGATATCGACGTTCTGCACGGCCTGCACGAACAGCAGGCCCATGCCGGGCCACTGGAACACCGTCTCGGTGATGATCGAGAAGGCGATGACCGAGCCGAGCTGCAGCCCCGCGATGGTGATCACCGGCACGAGGGTGTTCTTCAGGGCGTGCCGCAGGTGGACGGCGCGGGTGGTGAGCCCCCGCGCCCGGGCGAAGCGGATGTAGTCGGTGCGCAGCACCTCCAGCATCTCGGCGCGCACCAGCCGCATGATCAGCGTCATCTGGAACAGGCCGAGCGTCACCGAGGGCAGGATCAGGGCCTTGAGCCCCGATGCGGTGAGGAAGCCCGTCGTCCACCAGCCGAGCCGGACCGTGTCGCCCCGCCCGTAGGAGGGCAGCCAGCCGAGCGTCACCGAGAAGAGGTAGATCAGCAGGATGCCGATCAGGAAGGTCGGCAGGCTGATCCCGATGAGCGAGACGGCCTGGAACAGCCCGGCGAGCCAGGAGTCGCGGCGCAGGGCGCAGTAGACGCCCATGAGGACGCCGACCACGAGGGCGAAGACCGTCGCGCAGAAGGCGAGCTCCAGCGTCGCCGGCATGCGCTCGGCGAGGAGCTGCGCCACCGGCTGCCGGAACTGGTAGGAGATGCCGAACTGACCCCGCGCCACGCTGCCGGCGTAGCGGGCGAACTGGACCAGGACGGGATCGTCCAGGCCGAGATTTTTGCGGATCTCCGCCCGCTCGGCCACGGTGGTGTCGGGGCCGACGATCTGGTTCACGGGATCGCCCGCGAACCGGAACATCGCGAAGGCGATGAGCCCGACGACCGCGAGGACCGCGGCCGCCTGGATCACCCGGCGCAGCAGGAAGGCGAGCACGCCCGGATCCTACTGCGGATCCTTCGACACCCAGTAGAGCAGGAGCAGGTTGTCGGCGCGCTGGGTCAGGTGGACCTTCTTGGAGACGCCCCAGGCCAGCGCCTGCTGGTGCAGCGGGATGTAGCCCCAGTCGGTGTTGAGGACGTCGAAGCCCTCCTTGATCAGGGCGTCGCGCTTGGCCTTGTCGGTCTCGCCCTCGACCTTGTCGGCGATGGCGTCGATCTTCGGATCGCAATAGCCCGCGAGGTTCCAGCTGCCCCGGCCCGACTTATCGCCGGGCTTCCGGCAGCCGACGATCTCGTAGAGGATGTTGTGGCTGTCGAGCGACGACGGGGTCCAGCCGAGCAGGTAGAACGACGTGTCGTAGTTCGGGGCCAGCACCTTGGCGAAGTACTTGGCCTTCGGCTGCGCGTTGAGGTTCACCTTGACGTTGATGCGGGCGAGCATCGAGACCACCGCCTGGCAGATCGCCTCGTCGTTGACGTAGCGGTCGTTGGGGCAATCCATGGTGAGCGAGAACCCGTCCGGGTAGCCGGCCTGGGCCATCAGCTCCTTGGCCTTCTTCAGGTCGGTGGCGGGGCGCTTGAACTCGGCGCCGCGGTCGTAGAGGCTCGGGGCGATCATCAGCGCCGAGGGCACCGCCTGCCCGCGCATGACCCGCTTGGCGATCGTGTCCTCGTCGATGGCGAGGTAGAAGGCCTCGCGGACCTTGATGTCCTTGAACGGGTTCTTGCCCTTGACGCTCGAATCCTTCAGCTCGTCCCGGTCCTGGTCCATGCCGAGGAAGATCGTGCGCAGTTCGGGCCCGGCCATCACGGTGGCGGTGCCGCTGGCGTTCACCCGCTGCTGGTCCTGCAGCGGCACGGGGTCGATCCAGTCGACCTCGCCGGAGAGGAGCGCGGCGACGCGGGTCGCCGGGTTGGCGATGGTGGTCAGCACCGCCTCGTCGAGGTTCGACTCGACCTTGCCCCAGTAGCCGTCGAACTTCTTGAACACCGTCTTCACGCCCGGCTGGTGCTCGGCGATCACGAAGGGGCCGGTGCCGTTCTCGTGGAGGGTGGCGTAGCTCGGGCTGGAGGCGTTGGGCGGCGTCGGCTGCACGACGCCGTTCTTCTCGGACCATGCCTTCGACATGATCAGCCAGGTCGGGAACTGGGCGATGGCGATGGGGTTCGGCTTCTTCAGCACCATGTCGACGGTGAAGTCGTCGACCTTCACGAACTCGGCGTCGGACGGGACGTTGGTGGTGAAGTTCGAGCCCGGGGCGCGGACCCGCTGGGCGGAGAAGATCACGTCGTCGGCGGTAAAGGGCGTGCCGTCGTGGAACTTCACGTTCTTGCGCAGGTGGAAGCGCCAGCGGGTCGGCTCGGGCGTCTCCCAGGATTCGGCGAGGCCGGGGGCGAATTTCAGGTTCTTGTCGAGGGTGACGAGGGATTCGTAGGCCGCCTGCTGCATGCCCTCGGTGAAGCTCTCCTTGAGGGAGTACGGGTCGAGGGATTTCAGGTCACCCTGGAAGGCGAAACGGAAGACGTTCGCGGCCTGCGCGGGCAACGCCGCGAAAGCGAACGTCGCGACGGCACCCGTGGCCACGCCGCGGACGAGGGTCTTCAGGGTCGAACGGGACAAGCGGATCTCCGGAACCGTGAATGCGCCACCGGCCGGCAGCCCCGGCGGTGTCCACCGCGGCGTCAGCAAGCTTCGGACCATCTGTATACAAGGCGGCGGCCGAGGCTGTCGCGGGTGAGTGACATTATTCGGCCGCCCGAACGCGTTTTTCCCGCCTCCTATCGTCCTCGATCGACGGCCGAGGCGCCGCCATCGCGCGGCAGGCGGGACCGGAACGGCCCTCGCGCATGGAAGCGCGCCTCCTCCCCCGTGCGGGAGAGGGGGCGCGTCGCGCCTTGCATGGGCCGGGGCGCGAGCGCGCCGGCCTACTCGGCCGCCACCCGCGCCGGCTCGTGCCGCGTCTCCGCGTCCGCCCGCTCGCCCTCCGCCACCGCCTTGCGCCGGAACAGGCGCATGACGACGACGAAGAAGACCGGCACGAAGAACACCGCCAGCACGGTGGCGGTGATCATGCCGCCCATCACGCCGGTGCCGATCGCCTGCTGGCTCTTCGAGGCGGCGCCGGTGGCGATGGCCAGCGGCACCACGCCGAAGATGAAGGCCAGCGAGGTCATCACGATCGGCCGGAACCGGAGCGTGGCGGCGTCCACCGCCGCCCGGATCACCGAGGTTCCGGGCTTCCAGAGGTCCTTGGCGAATTCCACGATCAGGATGGCGTTCTTGGCCGAGAGGCCGATGATCGTGATCAACCCGATCTTGAAGTACACGTCGTTGGGCATGCCGCGCAGGTAGACGGCCGCCACGGATCCGATCACGCCGAGCGGGATCACCAGCATGACCGAGACCGGGATCGCCCAGCTCTCGTAGAGCGCGGCGAGGCACAGGAACACGATCAGCACCGAGAGGGCGAGCAGCAGGCTCGCCTGGCTGCCCGCCTGCTTCTCCTGGTAGGACTGGCCGGTCCAGGCGTAGCCGAAGCCCTTCGGCAGCTGGAGCATCAGCCGCTCCATCTCGGCGATGGCGTCGCCCGACGTGTAGCCGGGGTTCGGCTCGCCGGTGAAGCGCACCGACTGGTAGCCGTTGAAGCCGACGATCTGGCTCGGCCCCATGCCCCATTTCAGCTCCGCGAAGGACGACATCGGCACCATCGTGCCGCCGGCGTTCTTGACCGCGTAGTTGAGGATGTCCGACGCGTTCATGCGCTGGAGCTGCTCGGCCTGCACGTAGACGCGCTGCATCTTGCCCCGGTTGGGGAAGTCGTTCGGATAGACCGAGCCGAGGTTGAGCTGGATCGTGGCGTTGATGTCCTCGAACTTCACGCCCAGGGCCGCGGCCTTCTCGCGGTCGATCACCAGCTCCGCCTGCGGGGTCGGCGGCAGGCCCTCGATCTTCACCTTCTGGAGGATCGGGCTCTGCTGCGCGAGCTTGAGCAGCTGCTCCTGGGCCGAGAGCAGGGCCGCGTAGCCGCGGTTGGCCCGGTCCTGCAGGCGGAACGAGAAGCCCGCCGCGTTGCCGAGATTGTCCACGGGCGGCGGTTCCTGGGCGTCCACCGTGGCGTCGCGGTAATTGGCGAGCGCCGCGTTGGTGCCGGCGACGAGGGCGGCGGCCGAGTTCTTGGCGTCGCGCTCGGACCATGGCTTGAGGGTGACGAAGGCCTGGCTGGTGCTCGGGGCCTGGCCCGAGAAGGAGAAGCCGTTGAGCATGGTCACGGTGGCGACGCCGGGCTGGGCCAGCAGGTGCTCCTCGACCTTGCGGACCGCCTCCTGGGTGCGGTTGTAGGAGGCGCCCGGCGGCGTCTGGATGTCGACCGTGAAGAAGCCCTGATCCTCCACCGGCAGGAAGCCCTCCGGCAGGTTCACGAAGGCGTAGGCGGTGCCGGCGACCAGCGCGAGGTAGACCAGCATCACCCGGCCGGATTTCCGGATGAACCACTGGGTGCCGCGGCCGTAGCGGGCGGTCTCCCGGTCGACGAACCGGTTGAACATCCCGAACACGCCGCCCTTGGCGTGGCCGTGGCCCTTCTCGATCGGCTTCAGGAAGGTCGCGCAGAGGGCCGGCGTCAGCGACAGGGCGAGCAGCGCCGAGAAGGCGATGGAGGTCACCATCGCGATCGAGAACTGCCGGTAGATGATGCCCACCGAGCCGGGGAAGAACGCCATCGGGATGAACACGGCCATCAGCACCAGGGTGATGCCGATGATCGCCCCGGTGATCTGCCCCATGGCCTTCTTGGTGGCCTCCTTGGGGGGCAGCCCCTCCTCGTTCATGATCCGCTCGACGTTCTCCACCACCACGATGGCGTCATCGACCAGGATGCCGATGGCCAGCACCATGCCGAACATGGTGAGCACGTTCACCGAGAAGCCCGAGATCCACATCACCGTGACGGTGCCCATGAGGGCGATCGGCACCACGATGGTGGGGATCAGGGTGTAGCGGATGTTCTGCAGGAACAGGAACATCACCAGGAAGACCAGCACCACCGCCTCGACCAGCGTGTGCAGCACCTTCTCGATGGAGGCTTCCACCGCCGGGGTGATGTCGTAGGGGATGTCCCACTTCAGGTCCGGCGGGAAGAACTGGGACAGCTCCACCATCTTGGCGCGGATCGCCCGGGCCGTCTCGAGGGCGTTGCCGTCGGGGGCGAGCGTCACCGAGATGCCGGCGGCGGGGCCGCCGTTCAGGCGGGTGGAGAACTGGTAGGCGTCGCCGCCGAGTTCGATCCGGGCGACGTCGCGCAGGCGCACGTTCGAGCCGTCGGGATTGGCCCGCAGCACGACCGCGCCGAACTCCTCGATGGTGCCGAGCTGGCCCTTCACGATGATCGGCATGGTCAGCGATTGCCGGGTCGGGCTCGGCTGGGCGCCGACCGCCCCGGACGCGACCTGGACGTTCTGGTTGCGGATCGCCTCGGTGACGTCCGAGGCGCTGAGCGAGAGGCCGCGCAGCTTGTCGGGATCGACCCAGACGCGCAGCGACCGCTCCGTGGAGTAGAGCGTCGCGCGGCCGACGCCGGGGATGCGCCGGATCTCGTTGATGACGTTGCGGATCAGGAAGTCGCCCAAGCCCACCTCGTCCATCGACCCGTCCTTGGAGACGAGGGTGATGATGTTGAGGGTCGCGGCCGAGGCCTCCTCCACCAGGATGCCCTGCTGGCGCACCTCCGCCGGAAGGCGCGCCTCGACGCGCTTCAGCCGGTTCTGGACCTCCACGGAGGCGAGCGACGGGTCGGTGCCGGGCTGGAACGTGGCGGTGATGTTCACCGAGCCGAACGAGTCGGTGGTCGACTCGAAGCTCATGATGTTGGCCGCGCCGTTCAGCTCATCCTCGATGAGCCGGGTGGTGCCGATGTAGAGGCTCTCCACCGAGGCCCCCGGATAGGCCGTGGACAGGGCGATGGAGGGCGGGGCGATCACCGGGTACTGCGCCACCGGCAGGTTCGGGATGGCGAGGGCCCCGCCCAGGCAGATGAACAGGGCCACGACCCAGGCGAAGACCGGCCGGTCGATGAAGAAGCGTGCCATGATCGGGCTCTCCCGGCTCAGTGGCGCGGCTGGACGGCGGCGGCCCGCGGCGCGACCTCCGCCTTGTCACCCGAGGCGTCGGGGGCCTCGTCGGTATCGTGCTTCGGACCGGTCTCGCCGTGGACCGGCGTCTGGTCGCGGGGCTTCACCTTGGCGCCGACGGTGATCTTCTGGAAGCCGTCGATCACGACCCGCTCGCCGGCCTTCAGCCCCGAGCGGATCAGCCAGTTCTGCCCGACCACCGGCCCGACCTCGACGGGCTGGCGCATGACCGTCTCGTCGGCGCGCACCACCCAGACCTCGGCGCGGCCGTCGTCGGTGCGCTGGATCGCCTGCTGCGGCACCGCGATGGCGTCGGAATCGATGCCCTGCTTGATCCGCGCCCGCACGTACATGCCGGGGAACAGCTCGTCGTGCGGGTTGGGGAACTGCACCCGCAGGGTCACTTGGCCGGTGCTCGGATCGGCGGTGACGTCCGAGAACAGGAGCCGGCCGGCCAGCGGGTAGAGGGAGCCGTCATCCATGATCAGGTGGACGTTGGCGGTGTTCTCCTCCAGCCGCGCCAGCTCCCCGCTGGCGAGGTCCCGGCGCAGGCGGTTCAATTCGCCCACCGACTGGGTGATGTCGACGTAGATCGGGTCGAGCTGCTGGATCGTGGCGAGCGCCCCCGTGGAGCCCGGCTCGATCAGGGTGCCCTCGGTGAGCAGCGCCCGGCCGATCCGGCCGGTGATCGGGGCGCGCACGTCGGTCCAGCCGAGGTTGAGCTGCGCCCGGTCGCGGGCCGCCTTGGCGCCGGCGACCTCCGCCTCGGCCTGCTTCTTGGCCGCGAAGGCGGCATCGTACTGGGCCTGGCTGGCGGTGGCCCGCGTCAGCAGCTGCTCGAGCCGGTCGGCCTGCTGCCGGGCCAGCACGAGGGCGGCCTCCTGACGGGCGAGCGCCGCCTCGGCGCTGGCGAGCTCGACCTGATAGGGCGCCGGGTCGATCTTGTAGAGGATGTCGCCCTCCTTGACCTGGCTGCCCTGCTCGAAGAGCCGCTTCACCACGAGCCCGGAGACCCGGGAGCGGACCTCGGCGATGCGCATGGGCGCGACGCGGCCCGGCAGGTCGCGGAGATAGGGGATCGCCTGGGGCTCGACCTTGACGAAGCCGACCTCGGGCACCGGCGGCGCCGGCGCGGCCACCTGCTTCGGGTTGCAGGCCGCGAGGCCGAGCAGAAGCAGGGCCGCGGGCAGGACGGTCCTGGCCCGGCCCGGACGGCGGCGAGAGGATGAGGTTCTGACGGACAGAGTGCGGGTCACGATTTCCGACGCTCCTGAAAACATGCGTCTGCTGAGGCTGGCGCGGAGCATGGACCCGCGCATCGTCGTGGCAGATCTCGGGACCGGTCACGAGGCCGGTCGGACGGAGATCAGGACAGGCGCGCATCCTCGCCGGCCGCCAGGGCCGGGGCGCGCGTCAGGCCAAGCGGGGAGGCCGGTGCGGCGAACCGTCCGGCGCGGAAGCCGGCAGGATGTCGGACCTGTATTCGAACGATGCGGAAAGAGTGTGACGGGGCCGCGGCGCCTCGACCGGCGGGCGCGGCAGCCCCAGTTCGGTGAGGATCTCGCTGTCGGCGGCGCAGAGATCGGTGCGGCCGAAGACGGACCGCTTGGCCTCGGGTTGCGCGTCCGGCGTGCCCGACAGAACCGAGAGGCGCGGGCTCGTGATCGCGCAGGCCGGGCCCTCCGGCCGCGCGGATTGGGCCCGTGCCGGCACGGCGGCCATCGCGGCCGCCGCGAGGACGAGCAGCGCCAGCACGGCGAGGCCCCGGGCGAGGCGGTCCGGCAAGGCCGCGACACGGCGGGCCAGAAGGGCGGCGGATCGGATCACGGATCTGAGATAAGCACGGCTGTCGCCGGGCGCAATCACCCACGGCGTCGCGGCGTCCGCGGAGTGTTGCATGCAGCACACAGCTACGCCCGGAAGTGCACATCCCGACGGCCCGGCCTCAACCTTGCCGTGAAGTCCGGGCCGGCTCGCCCGATGCGCGCAGGGCACCGCGAAGGTCTGCGCCACGACGGACGGAGGATGGAGACCATGCCGAGACGGATCGCGCTGCTCGGGCTCGCGGGGTTGCTGCTTGGAAGCGCCCCCGCGCTGGCCAACCCGCTGGACAGGGGCCCCATCGCGGACTTCCTCAACGTCTTCCGCAGCCAGGCGATCCCCCGCGAGACCGTGGCGTGGACCGGCAAGGAGAAGCCCGGGACGATCGTGGTCTCGACGCGCCAGCGCCGGCTCTACTACGTGCTGGGCGGCGGCGCGGCGGTCCGCTACGGCGTCGGCGTCGGCCGGCAGGGCTTCTCGTGGTCGGGCACCAAGACCGTCACCATGAAGAAGGAATGGCCGGATTGGCGCCCGCCGCAGCAGATGCTGGCCCGCCGCCCGGACCTGCCGCGCTACATGGCCGGCGGCCAGGACAACCCGCTGGGCGCCCGCGCCCTCTATCTCGGCTCCTCGCTCTACCGCATCCACGGCTCGAACGAGCCGGAGACGATGGGGGCGGCGGTCTCGTCGGGCTGCATCCGCATGACCAACAAGGACGTGGTCGACCTCTACGACCGGGTCCGGGTCGGCACCAAGGTCGTCGTGCGCGACTGATCGCGGCGGGTGGCGGCGCCCGGCCGCCGCCCTCCCCCCTGCGTCGCCTTCTCCCCTGCGCCTCGGAGCGGCCCCCAAGCGGCGCGCGGACCGACCGCGACGCGCAAGGCCGTGCGCGGGCGGCCGGATCGGCGCGGCTGCGGCTGCGGCTGCGGACGGGTCCGCGTCGACAGGCGCGGCGGGCCGGTGATAGGAGCCGCGCCGTCGGGCAGAGCCGGATCGCCCGATCTCCACGAGGGACAGCATGAACGAACGCATCATCCTGCGGGCCGGCGAGGCCCTGGTGGCGGGCGGGCCGCCCAACACCGCCTCGGAGCCCGAGGTCATCATCGGTGAACTCGACGGGCCGGTCGGCACCGCCCTCGCCACGCTGACCGGCGATCAGGTCGTCGGCCACAGCCGCGTCTTCGCCCTGCTGAACACCGACATCATGGTGCGCCCGGTCACGCTCTGCGTGTCCAAGGTCAGCGTCACCGAGAGCAAGTACACCTCGATCCTGATGGGCACCGTGCAGTTCGCCATCGCCAACGGCGTCCTCGACGCCGTGCGGGCGGGCTACATCCCCAAGCACAAGGCCAACGATCTCGGCATCATCTGCTCGGTCTGGCTCAGCCCCGGCGTCATCGAGGCGCAGCATGTCGACCACAAGGCGCTGTTCGACATCCAGCGCCGCGGCATGACCGAGGCCATCCGCAAGGCCATGACCAACGAGCCCTCGATCGACTGGCTCCTCGAGAACCAGGACAAGATCGTGCACAAGTACTACCAGATGGGCCTCGACGGGAAGATCTGAGCGCCCGTCCGCGCCGCGATCACGCCTCCCGCCGTCGGCTCCCGGCCGGCGGCCGCGGCGCGGACCCGGCGGGCGTTCCTGCGGGACCCGCATGGCCGGCTTCCTGCAGGGCCGCGTCCGGGGCCCGGGCCGATAGGGAGAGACGCCACGCCATGATCAGCGCCTTCGATCTGTTCAAGATCGGGATCGGCCCGTCGAGTTCGCACACGATCGGCCCGATGGTCGCCGCGCGCCGCTTCCGCGACCGCGTCGCCGGCCGGTCCGGCGTCGCGCGGGTGAGCGCGGAGATCTTCGGCTCCCTCGCCTGGACCGGGCGCGGCCACGGCACCGACGTGGCGATCTACCTCGGCCTCCTGGGGCACGAGCCCGCCACCGTCGATCCCGACGCCGTGGCCGGTTACACGCAGGCCCTCGCCGAGACCGGCGCCCTCGGCCTGCCCGGCATTGCCTTTGATGGCACGCGGGACCTTCTCTTCAACTTCACCGAGGTGCTGCCGCGCCACACCAACGGCATGCGCTTTCGCGCCTACGATCCTGCCGGCGGGCTTCTGGACGAGGTGGTCTGCTACTCCGTGGGCGGCGGCTTCGTGGAAGAAGAGGACGAGCCCGGCACCGCCGGCCTGGACGCGGTGGCGCTGCCGTATCCGTTCGAGAGCGGCGCCGACCTCCTGCGGACCTGCGCCGAGACCGGCCTGACGATTCCGCAGGTCCAGATGGCCAACGAGCGCGCCCTGCGCTCCGACGCGGAGATCGAGGCCGGGCTCGATGCCATCCGCGACGCCATGCTCGCCTGCATCGCCCGGGGTCTGCGCATGGACGGCGAGCTGCCGGGCGGCCTCAAGGTGCGGCGGCGCGCCAAGCGGCTCCACGCGACGCTCGAAGCGAACCGGCTGTCCAACAGCCGTCCGGCCCACGAGATCATGGACTGGATCAGCCTGTTCGCCCTGGCGGTGAACGAGGAGAACGCCTCCGGCGGCCGCATCGTCACGGCGCCGACCAACGGTGCGGCCGGGATCGTCCCCGCGGTGCTGCGCTACATCGTGGATTTCTGCCCCGGCTGGAGCGAGTCGCGCGGCCGCGACTACCTCCTCGCCGCCGCGGCCATCGGCGGGCTGATCAAGCGCCGGGCCTCGATCTCGGGCGCCGAGGTCGGATGCCAGGGCGAGGTCGGCTCGGCCTCGGCCATGGCGGCGGCGGGCCTCGCCGCGATCCTCGGGGGCGAGCCGCCCCAGGTGGCCAACGCCGCCGAGATCGCCATGGAGCACCATCTCGGCATGACCTGCGACCCGATCGGCGGCCTGGTGCAGATCCCCTGCATCGAGCGCAACGCCTTCGGCGCCAACAAGGCGGTGGCCGCCGCCTCCCTGGCGCTGCACGGTGACGGGGTGCATTTCGTGAGCCTCGACCAGGTCATCGAGACCATGCGCCAGACCGGGCACGACATGCAGGCCAAGTACAAGGAAACCTCCCTGGGCGGCCTCGCGGTCAACGTCGCCGCCTGCTGAGCACGCCGGCCCCGGCGCGCCGCGCACGATCCCGCGGGTGCGCGGGTTCCGCCTGTCGCGGGCGGGGAGCTTCGGCTAGGATGGCGGGATGATCAGACGCGCCGATTCCCGTCCGTTCAGCCGCCTCGCGGCCGGTCTCGCGCTCGGGGCCGGTCTCGGGCTCGGGGCCGCGTGTCTCCCGGCGGGTCCCGCCGCCGCCCAGGCGCTGTTCTGGCCGTCCGTCGGCTTCGCGCCGCTGCCCTCCTTCGCCTGGCCGCAGATGCCCGAGGACGCGTATGGCCGCTGGACCGGCTCCTACGCGCGCCTCTCGACCGGCTACGCGGTCAGCACGTCCCGGCATTTCGGCAGTTATTCGGGCCCGACGATCGGGTTCGAGGGCGGCCGGATGTGGCAGGAGGGCCCGATCCTCTACGGCATCAGCGGCGGGTTCGATTATCTGGCTGGGCTCGACGGCACCCTCACGCCGGGCTTCGGGCGGCTCGCCTATTCCAACGACTTCGCCGGGTCCCTGGAGGTGAAGGTCGGCACCCTCGTCGCGCCGGACGTGCTGGTCTACGCCAAGACCGGCGCCCTGGCCCTGCACCAGACGCTGCGCGTCGGGCCGACCCCGGGGTCGCTGCCGTTCACGCGCCAGGACATCGCGGTGCGGCCGGTCGCGGGCGTCGGCGTCGAGTGGGCGGTCACGGACCGCCTCTCGCTGGCGGTCGAGGCGGGCGTGGTCGGCGGCGGGATCCGCTGAGGCGGTCTCTGCCGGCACCGCCGCGCGGCGGTGCCGGGAGGCGGCCCCCTGATCGGCCCCCTACTTCGGGACGAAGGCCCAGTAGTCGAGGTCGAGAATCACCGCCGGGTCGTAGCCGTCGCCCGCGCGGTCCGGGAAGGCGCCGCAAGACTGATTCTTGGTGGCGACCGTCCGCAGGCGCAGGAGCCCGACATCGTCGCGGCCGACATCGGCTGTGGCCAGCACCTCGCTCCAGGCATAGACCGTGTCGCCGGCAAACAGCGGTGCCACGTGGCGGCCGGCATTGATGCCCGCGAGGGCGAAGGCGTTGCCGAGCCCGTTGAAGCTCAGCGCCCGGGCGAGCGAGATGACGTGGCCGCCGTAGATCAGGCGCCGGCCGAACCGGGTGTCCTTGGCGGCCAGCCCGTCGAAATGCACCTTGGCGGTGTTCTGGAACAGGCGCGTGGCGATCTGGTGCTCGGCCTCCTCGACGGTCATGCCGTCGACGTGGTCGATCTTCTCACCGACCGCGTAATCCGCGAAGCGGTGCGGGCTGCCGGCGAGGTCGGTGTCGTAGGCGGCGGCCGAGAGCTTCGGCAGGGCGCCCGCGAGATCCTGCGGGTCGACCACCTTGGCGAGGCTCGGCACGTGCTCCTCGGCGATGGCCGCCTCGGGGTCGCGCTTGCGCACGAGGACCCAGCGGCAATAGCTCAGCACGGTCTCGCCGCGCTCGTCGGAGCCCACCGAGCGGACATAGACCACGCCGGTCTGGCGGTTCGAGCTCTCCTTGAGGCCGATCACCTCCGACACGGTGGAGAGCGTCTCGCCCGGATAGACCGGCCGCCGGAACCCGCCCTCGGCATAGCCGAGATTGGCCAGCGCGTTCAGCGAGACGTCCGGGACGGTCTTGCCGAACACCATGTGGAAGGTGAGCAGGTCGTCGAGCGGGCTCTTCGGGTAGCCGATGGCCCGGGCGAAGGCGTCCGACGACTGCACGGCGAAGCGCGGCCCGTAGAGGCCGGTGTAGAGCGCCACGTCGCCCACCGTCACGGTGCGCGGGGTGGCGTGGCGGATGGTCTCGCCGAGGCGGAAATCCTCGAAGAAGCGGCCGGGATTCGTCTTCACGGGCGTTCGGTCCTACTGCGCGTAAACGTAGGTTGCGGGCACGGCGTACTCGTGCAGCAGGCGGCTGATGAACAGCAGCAGCAGGATCAGGATGATCGGCGAGATGTCGACGCCGCCGAGATTGGGCAGCAGGTTGCGGATCGGCCGCAGCACCGGCTCGGTCAGCCGGTAGAGCACCTCGCCGATCTGCGCGACGATCGGGTTGCGCACGTTCACCACGTTGAACGCCACCAGCCAGCTGAGAACCGCGCTTGCGATGAGGACATAGATGAAAAGCTGGACGACCGTGTCGAAGAGCCAGATCAGGGCGTTCATGCAGGTCCGCGCGCTATCCTCGGGGCGCCCGCACCCCAGCGCCGGAGCGGCGCGCGGCGGGCGACGTTGAAACAGGGAATTGACAGGCTGAGCCGCCCGCGCCTACAAGGCCGGCGCCTCGACGGGGCTGTAGCTCAGATGGGAGAGCGCCGCAATCGCACTGCGGAGGTCAGGGGTTCGAATCCCCTCAGCTCCACCAGGCCTTCCTGGTGACAATTCAGCATCCTGGCGACGCGGCGATATCGCCGTCGCAGCCAGGACTTAGCGGTAACCAGCCGCGATTTTCGCGCCCTGCGCCCCTGTCCGATCACCGATCTCAAGCCTGCTGGCGCCCGGACCGCGCCTGATCCGCGGGCGCGGAGGGATGGGCGACCGCGGGCCGTCTCACGCCGCGCGGCCGCGTCCGGACCGGCGGCCCTGCAACCATTGCGGCGGACCGGGGTTCGCTCCCGATTGACGACAGGCGGAGGCCGGGTGGCGCCCTGGATCGAACAGACAGTCTGGTGGCAGGTCTTCCCCCTCGGCTTCGTCGGCGCCCCCGACCAGGCCGACTTGGCCGCACCGGTCGTGCATCGCCTCTCCCACCTGCAGGCTTGGCTTGACTACGCGGTGGAGCTCGGCGTGTCCGGGCTGGCGCTCGGGCCGATCTTCGCGGCCGCCACGCACGGCTACGACACGATCGACCCTTTCCGGATCGATCCGCGCCTGGGCGATGAGGCCGATTTCGACGCGCTGATCGCCGCGGCCCGTGCCCGCGGCCTCCGCGTCCTGCTCGACGGGGTGTTCAACCATGTCGGGCGGGCCCATCCCGCCTTCCAGGACGTCCTGCGCAACGGGCCCGAAGCCCGGCAGGCCAACTGGTTCAGGCTGTCCTGGCCGCGGGGCTCCGGCCCGGGCATCGAGCCGGACTACGCCTGCTTCGAGGGCCATCGGCAACTCGTGACGCTCAATCACGACGCGCCGCAGGTCGCCGACCATGTCGCCGCCGTCATGGACCATTGGATCGCCCGCGGCGCCGATGGCTGGCGGCTTGACGCGGCCTACGCGGTTCCCCCGCACTTCTGGGCGCGCGTGCTGCGGCAGGTCCGCATCGCCCACCCGGAGACCTACATCGTCGGCGAGGTGATCCACGGCGATTACGCCCGCTTCGTGCGGGACACCGGCATGGATGCGGTGACCCAGTACGAGCTGTGGAAGGCGATCTGGAGCGCCCTCAACGATCGCAACCTGTTCGAGTTGGCCCACGCCCTGGACCGGCACAACGGCTGCCTCGACACGTTCGCGCCCCTGACCTTCGTGGGCAACCACGACGTGACGCGGATCGCCAGCCGGCTCACGGACGACCGGCACCTGCCGCACGCCCTGGCGATCCTGCTGACCTGCGGCGGAACGCCCTCGATCTATGCCGGCGACGAGCAGGCCTTCCGCGGCGTGAAGGAGGAGCGGGTCGGCGGCGACGACGCGATCCGGCCGGCCTTCCCGCCGACGCCCGCGGACCTCGCCCCGTACGGCTGGCCGATCTACCGGCTGCACCGGGACCTCATTGCGCTGCGGCGGCGTCATGCCGGGCTGCACCGCGCGCGGACACGGACCCTGCACCTCGCCAACGAGCAGCTCGTGGTCGTGCTGGGCGACGGCGCCGCGCGCGTCCTGCTGGCCCTGAACCTCGCCGACGCGGCCGTGCCGCTGCCGGTCCCGGATGCCCGGACGATCGAGGCCGGCCAAGGCGATCTCGCGGAAGCCGGCGGCCCGAGCGCCCGGGTGACCCTTCCGCCCCACGGCTGGGCCATCCTGGTTGTCTGACCGTCGCGGGTCGGCCCGCGACGGATCGGCCGGGGCCCGCAGGGCTGCCGGTCGCGGCCCTGCCCTACCCCGTGCGGCGCGCGGTCCAACGGCCCGCACAGGCGCCGAGCCCCGACAGGGTCCAGCGGCCGGTTCCGGCGGATCCGCGCAGACGGCCCGAGACCAGGACGCTGGCGAGCCCCTTGCGGATCGTGCCGGTGATCCGGCCGTCCGCGCCCGCCCGGCCGGACGCGTCGACGCCGTTGCCGCCGGCATCGTCCACGGTCCCGTCCCGGATGACGATCGGGTAGCTGTAAGGCCCCGTGCAGCTCCCGCTCTCCGCGGTGGCTATGACCGACCAGGCTCCATCGAACCGGTTGGCCGCGTAGGCTCCCGTCGGAACGCCGACGGCGAGGAACAGGGCGGGCGCGAGCAGTGCAGCACGAAGTCGGATCATCGTCTCCTCTGTGGTGATTTCGAAGCGCGGGCGCGGTTCATCCGCAGCCGGATCATCGACAGGGCCGATCGGTTGCGGGCCTGAAAGGGCAACGGGCCGGACGCGCGCCCGGAGTGGCGCGGGCGTCCGGCCTCGCGGCCGTGCCGGACAAGAGGGCCATCCGCCCGGCACAACCTCGACAAAGGGGTGGGATGCCGTGGAAGCCTGGGGCCCCACGGCACGTCCCGCAGCCCCGATATGGCCCCTAACACGTTCTTTCAAATGAGAGATTTGTACCAGTACGGCGCGCTTTTTTCACGCCGCCGATCCGGACGCCCGACCGCTCCCGTCAGGAGAAGTTCCGCGAAGGCCCGCCGCCCAGGCGGCGCGGCCCACGGTGCCCGACACGGCCGGCAGGCGGGCCGGCCGGTGCCCCGGACGCGATGCGGCATCGACTTCTGCAACTTCTAAACAGTGGTCGCGAAGATCCGCCCCGGGGTCGCACCGGCCCCGGCGCTTCTGGCCCGGTGTTCGGTCGATATCCGCACGTTCGGCACGCCCAGGTCTGCTGGGCGGTTCGCCGGCGATCTGCGCGAGACAACGCCTCGACGGGCCGAGCATCAATCCTTGGCTCAAAACGCCCGCGTCGATGATGCGTGTATACCAAGAAAATAACTTAGGTGAGGGAACCTGCTTGTGCGCAACCCGTTTGTGCCCGGCTGCCGGAGGGGCAGCGCGCGCGGCATAGGGTGCGAGAGCGGTGACGGCGGGCGTCGACAGGCATGAACTCCGGCAGATCATCGCCGGCCTGAGCGAGGGCGTGATCCTGGTCGAGCCCGACCAGACCATCGCGTACGCCAACGCCGCCGCCCTGGCGATGCACGGCGCCGAGAGCCTCGACGAGCTCGGGCCGACCGTGGACGCGTACCGGGACCGGTTCTGCCTGCGCTACCGCAACAACGTCGCGCCCAACCAGTATCCGATCGAGCGCGTCGTCGCCGGCGAGCGCTTCCACGATGTCGTGGTCGAGGTGCGCCGGGCCGACAAGCCCGAGATGGATTTCGTCCACTCGCTGCGCAGCCTCGTGGCCACGGACCGCGACGGCAAGCCGAGCTGCCTCGCGCTGATCCTCAAGGACGTCTCCGACCAGTTCGAGGCCGAGGAGCGGTTCGAGCGGACCTTCAACGCCAACCCGGCCCCGGCGGTGATCACCCGGCTGTCCGACCTGCGCCACGTCAAGGTCAACACCGGCTTCCTGGAGATGACCGGCTTCACCCGCGACGCCGTGATCGGCCGCAGCGTCTACGAGGTCGACGTCCTGGCCGGCGCCCGCAACCGCGATCTCGCGGTCGCGCGCCTCGAGTCCGGCGGCACGATCCCCCAGATGGAGGCCTGCCTCGATCTGCCCGACGGCGGCAGCCGGTTCGTGATCGTCGCCGGTCAGCCGATCGCGATGGGCGACGAGCCGTGCATGCTGTTCACCTTCGCCGACCTCGAACTGCGCCGGAAGGCCGAGACGGCCCTGCGCCAGAGCGAGGAGCGCTTCGCCAAGGCGTTCCGGATGACGCCGGTGCCGACCGTGCTGGTGCGGGCGGACACGTTCCAGGTCACCGGCATCAACGAGGCGTTCAGCCGGGTCTTCGGCCACGGCGAGGACCGGATCGTCGGGCGCAGCCTCGACGAGGCCGGGCTGTGGGTCGCCGACAAGCAGCGCCTGCAGGTCGAGGCCGCCCTCGACCGGCACGGCTACGTCCTCGGGGTCGAGGTGTGCCTGCGCCACGAGAGCGGGACGAATCTCGACTGCCTGGTCTCGGCCGAGCGCGTGACCATCAACGATGCCGAGTTCGCCCTGCTGGTCCTGCAGGACATCACCGAGCGCAAGCACACCGAGCGGGAGCTGTTCGACGCGATCGAGACCGTGATGGCCGACACGTCGTGGTTCAGCCGCGGGCTGATCGAGAAGCTCGCGACCCTGCGCCGCCCCGGCCGGGAGGCCGCCGAGGGGGCGGCGCCGAACCTGACGGTGCGCGAGCGCCAGATCCTCAACCTGATCTGCTCGGGGCTCGGCGACGACGCGATCGCGCGCAAGCTCGGCCTGTCGCGCAACACGGTGCGCAATCACGGCGCCGCCTTGTACCGCAAGATCGGCATCCACAAGCGCAGCGAGGCGGTGGTGTGGGGGCGCGAGAACGGCTTTCCGCTGAGCAGGCCTGACGGATGAATACCGCCGTACCGGTATAGACGGACCATTGATCGGGCGATGTCCGCCCTCATCTTCCGCGCGGCCAGGGCTCTTCCGCGCGGGATGAGGCGCCCGCGACTGAGCCCCCTCGCCGGCGCCGCCCCACCGCGAGGTCCCCTGGCGACGCCCCCACCGGCGCCCCCCCCCTTGCGACGACCTACGACGACCACCACCACCGGAGTGACACAGCGTGACCACCATCCAGACCGTAGCAACGCCCCTCGCGCCGGACGCGCACGCCGACACGCGCGCCGTCCTGCTCAACCAAGTGTCCTGGGGGGCGATCTTCGCCGGCGCCGTCACCGCCCTGGTCACCCAGGTGATCGTGAACCTCGTCGGCGTCGGGGTGGGCCTGGCCTCGGTGGGCACGACGGCGGCCGACAATCCCTCCGCCTCCACCGCCTCGATGGGCGCCGGCATCTGGTTCGTGGCCTCGGGCATCGTCGCCTCGCTGGCCGGCGGCCTGATCGCCGGCCGGCTCTCGGGCAAGCCCCTGCCGGGCGCCGCCGCCCTGCACGGTCTCGTCTCCTGGGCGGTGACGACGCTGGTCGTGCTCTACCTGCTGACCTCGGCCGCCAGCGGCCTGGTCGGCGGCACGCTGAGCACCGTCTCGGGGGCGCTCGGCGGCGCGGGCAACCTCGTGGGCGGCACCGTGCAGACGGCGGCCCAGGCGGCGGCGCCGTCGCTGGCGAAGATCTCGAACCCGCTGGACGGCATCGAGCAGAAGGTCCGCCAGCAGACCGCCGGCCAGGACCCGCAGGCGGCCCGCGACGCGGCGGTGGCGGCGATCAAGGCGCTGTTCACGGGTGACGCGTCGCAGAAGCAGCAGGCCGAGGCCCGCGCGGCCGACGCCCTGGCCAAGGCGCAGAACATCCCGGTCGATCAGGCCCGCCAGCAGATCCAGGACTACGAGACGCAGTACGACCAGGCGGTGGCCACCGCCAAGCAGAAGGCCGAGGCCGCGGCCGTGACGGCCAAGTCGGCGGCCACGCAGGGCGCCTTCTACGCGGCGCTGGCGCTGATCCTGGGGGCCCTGGCGGCCTTCCTCGGCGGCCGCCTGGGCGCGCCGAAGCCCGCGACCCTGCTCGGCGCCTACGAGACCCGGCGCGTCTGACCGCCCTCGGCGCCCGCGCCTCCATGCGGGCGCCGCCCATCCCCGGCGGGCGGAACGCGCCCGGCCGGGATCCCCGACCCCCCTCCAACCGCACGGAGCACACGCGATGAGCAGCACCACCGACAAGATCAAGGGCCTGGCCAACGAGGCGGTCGGCAACGTCAAGCAGGCGGCCGGCAAGGCCACGGGCAACGACAAGCTGGTGGCCGAGGGCAAGGCGCAGGAGCTGAAGGGCGAGGCCCAGAAGACCGTCGGCGACGTCAAGGACGGCGCCAAGACCCTCGCCGACAAGATCACCGGCAAGCACTGATCCTCATCCCGCGGCGCCGGGCCACCGGCGCCGCAGCCCCCCGGCGAGGTCCCATCACCCCGAGACAGGAGAGCAGCATGAACCGCGACCAGATCCGTGGCGCGTCCGTCACCTCAAGGGTCGCGCCCAGACCGCCCTGGGCGGCCTGACCGGTGACCCGGCCCGCCAAGTGCGCGGCGCCGTGAACCAAGTGGCCGGCGGCGCTCAGTATGCCTACGGTCGCGCCCGCGACCGGGCCGAGGATTTGGCCGACGATGGCCGCCATCTGGCCGAGGCCGCCCGGACGCGGGCCGACCATCTCATCGGCGAGGGCCGCGAACGCGCCCGGGATGTGCGCCGCCGTGGCGCGGTCTACGGCCGGCAGGCGATCCGCACGGTCGAGGCCAACCGCACGAACACCCTGCTGGGTCTGGCCGCGCTCGCCTTCGCGGCCGGCTGGCTCGTCCGCCGCACCCGCTGAAGGAGGCCCCATGCTGCGCAAGATCCTGACGGCCTTCATCGTGCCGAAGCTCATCGCCTATGTCGGCCGCCGCTTCGACCGGCGCCAGCGCACCGGCCGGACCTACTGAGGGAACGCACCGTCGTGGCGGCCGTCGTTCCCGCGCCCGCCCCGGACGCGGACGCCGGGAGACCGGCCGGGGCCACGCGGCCCGCCTCCGCGGCGGCACCCGCACGCCCTGCGCGACCCGCGGGCCGCTATCCCGGCGCCTTCCAGATGCTGGCGGCGATCCGCGTCGTCTCGACCAGTGCCGCGTGGAGCGCCGCGTCGCCGTCGCAGCGGCCGGCGCGGATGGCTGCGACCAGAGCCGCCGGCGCGGCGGCGTCCCCTTTGGTGGCGTCCCCTTCGGTGGCGTCCCCTTCGGCGGAGAGCACGCCAAGCACCCGCGCCCAGGCCTCGGCGGCGGCACCCTCCTGCTCGATCTCCCGCAGGACGATGCCCATCGCGTTGGCGGCCATCAGCAGGACGTAACGCTGGCGCCCCGACAGGGCGGGGGCGACCTCGTCGAGGAGGCCCTGCCGGGCCACCGCCAGGAGGGCGGCGCCCGCGGGCGCGTCCGGGTAGGCGGCGCTCATCGGGCTCCCCATCGTTCGGGCGCGGTCTCGCGCAGGATCGTGGCTTCGAGTTCGGGCGCCATCCGGCCGGTGAGCGCGAGCTCCAGCGACGTCTCCTGGCCCGAGACGTGGCGGTGGCCCTGCTCCAGGGCGATCACCGCCCAGCGCAGATGCGCCATGATCTCCCAGTAGCGCACGGCCTCCGGGTCGATCCTGCGTCCGCTCTCGGCTTCATAGCCGCGGTAGAAGGCGGCCCGCGGGGCGATGCCGCCGGCCTCCAGGTCGGGCCGGCCGAACCGCCAGCAGGCGGCGCAGAACCAGCCGATATCCTGGACCGGGTCACCCCAGCCGGCGAATTCCCAATCGAGGATCGCGGTCAGGCCCTCGGCATCGACCATGTAGTTGCCGGTGCGGAAGTCGCGATGCACCAGGACCGGCTCGGGACAGGGCGGCGCGTGGCATTCGGCCCAGCGCAGGCCCCATTCGAGGGCCGGGCGCACGGCGCCGATCCCGTCGAGATTCGCCCGCAGGGTGCGGATCTCGGTGAGCGCCGGATGCGCGTCGGGCGCACCGAGGAAGGCGAGGTCGTCCGCCAGGGCGGCGCGGCCGGGGCCATCGGCCCGCAGGATTCCGTGGATCCGGGCCAGCTCCCGCCCGAGCTGCTCGGCCAGGGCCGCCCGGTCGCCGCCGAGGCGCGTGTCCTTCACCACCCGCGGCCCCAGCCCGACCCCGGAGACGAGCCCCATCAGGGCGAAGGGCGCCCCGACCACGACCGGATCGGCGCAGAATCCGACCGGCTCCGGCACCCGCACGCCGGCCGCGAAGGCGGCGCGCAGGATCCGGAACTCCTCGGCCCGCGGGCGGCTCGACGCGATGGTGGCCGGCGCGTCCTTGCGCAGGACGAAGCCCCGCTCGCCGCCGTCGACCCGGCAGGCCAGCATCCAGTTCTCCTGGATCGAGCCGCCGGTCAGCGGCCGGATGTCGTCGAGGGTGACCGTCCCGGCCCCCAGGGTCCGGCCGATCCAGGCGCAGAGCGCCGTCCTTTGACCTGCGTCCAGCATGGGGGTTCAGGGCCGCGTCAATGGACGCGCTCGAGGGCCAGGGCGATCCCCTGGCCGCCGCCGATGCACATGGTCACGAGACCGTAGCGGCCGCCGGTCCGGGCCAGCTCATAGAGGGCCTTCACGGTGATGATCGCCCCCGTGGCGCCGATCGGGTGGCCGAGGGCGATGGCGCCGCCGTTGGGGTTGACCGTGTCGGGATCGAGGTCGAGGGCGCGGGAGACCGCGCAGGCCTGGGCCGCGAAGGCCTCGTTCGACTCGATGACGTCGAAATCCCCCGCCCGCAGCCCGGTCCGCTCCAGCAGGCGCCGCACCGCCGGCACCGGGCCCATGCCCATCACGGACGGGTCCACGCCCGCATGGGTGTAGCCGACGATCCGGGCGAGCGGCGTCGCGCCGTCGCGCTCGGCCTGCGCGGCGCTGGACAGGACCAGGGCGGCGGCGCCGTCGTTCAGCCCCGAGGCGTTGCCGGCCGTGACGCTGCCGGTCTTGGAGAAGGCCGGGCGGAGCTTGGCGAGGTCGTCGGCGCTCGTGGCCTTCGGGTGCTCGTCGGTGTCGAAGGCCACCGTCTCGCGCTTCCGCTGCACGTCGATCGGCAGGATCTGATCGCGGAACCGGCCCTCGCGGATCGCCCGGGCGGCGCGCCTCTGGCTCTCGGCCGCGAAGGCATCCTGCATGGCGCGGGGGATGGCGTAGCGCTCGGCCACGTTCTCGGCGGTGACGCCCATATGGCCGTTGCCGAACGGGTCGCTCAGCGCGCCGAGCATGTAGTCGACGAGGACGGCGTCGCCCATGCGCGACCCGGTCCGCCCGGTGGTCAGGAGGTGGGGCGCGCGGCTCATGCTCTCGGCCCCGCCGGCCACCGCAATCTCCGCATCGCCGAGCAGGATGGACTGCGCGGCCGAGACGATCGCCTGCAGGCCGCTGCCGCAGAGGCGGTTGACCGTCATGGCCGGCACCTCCTTGGGGAGGCCGCCCTCCAGGGCGGCGACGCGGGCGATGTAGGCGTCCCGGGGCTCGGTGGGGATGACGTTGCCGAGGACCACGTGGCCGACCGCCTCGGGCGCGGTCCCGGCCCGGCGCAGCGCCTCGGCGACGCAGCGGGCGGCGAGGACGGAGGGGGGCGTTCCGGCGAGCGCGCCGCCGAAGGTGCCGATCGCGGTGCGCACCGCGCCTGTGATCACGACATCGGTCATCGTCTTGGGCTCCATGGCTTACTCGGCCGATCGGCGGATGGGACAGCGGACAGCCTGGACGAGGCCGTGCTCACGCCCCGACACCCCACGACCAGAAGGCGTCGCCCTCGGCCTCCAGATTGCGGTTGAGCACCATCTTGTGGACCTCGTCGGCGCCGTCCACGAGGCGGGCCTGCCGGGCGTAGCGGTAGATCCATTCCAGCGGCGTGTCGGTGGAATAGCCCCGGGCGCCGTTGATCTGGATCGCCGTGTCGGCGGCCGCGTGGAGGAGGTTGGCCACGTGCACCTTGGCCATCGACACCTCCTTGCGGGCGAAGCTGCCCTGGTCCAGCGCCCAGGCGGCCTTCATCACCAGGAGCCGCCCGATCTCGATCCGCATGGCGAGGTCGCCGAGCATCAGCTGGATGCTCTCCCGGTCGGCGAGGCGCACGCCGAATCCGTGCCGCTCGGCCGCATAGGCCCGGGCGATCGCGACGCAGCGCTTCGACAGGCCGAGCCAGCGCATGCAATGGGTCAGCCGCGCCGGCCCGAGGCGGATCTGGGTGAGCTTGAGGCCGTCGCCCTCGCTCATCAGCACGTTCTCGGCCGGGATTTCCAGGCCCTCGAACAGCAATTCGCAATGGCCGCCATGCTCCTCCGGCCCCATGATCGGGATGCGGCGCAGGATCCGCCAGCCGGGCTGGTCCCTGTGGAACAGGAAGGCGGTCAGCCCCTTGCGCGCGTCGTCGGAGGTGCGCGCCATCAGGATGAAGTGCGCGGCCTCCTCGGCGCCGGTGATGTACCACTTGCGGCCGGTGACCACGTAGCGGTCGCCCCGCCGCTCGGCCCGGGTCTGGATCATCCCCGGATCGGAGCCGCCGCCGGGATGCGGCTCGGTCATGGCGAAGGCCGAGCGGACCCGTCCGTCGACGATCGGCGCGAGCCAGCGCGCCTTCTGGGCCGGCGTCGCCACCTTCTCCAGCACCATCATGTTGCCGTCGTCCGGCGCGGCCGCGTTGAACACGACCGGCCCGAAGATCGACCGGTTCATGGCCTCGTAGCAGACCGCCATGCCGACCCTGTCGAGACCGGCGCCGCCGGTCTCGGGCCGCAGCTGCAGGCACCACAGGCCCTGGTCGCGGGCGAGACCCCGCAGCCGGGCCAGCTCGGTGAGGCTGATGTTGCCGTGGCCGTCATAGGCCGTCGGATCGGCCTCCAGCGGCAGGATGTGCGTGTCCACGAAGGCCGCGATCCGGGCGCGGTAATCCTCGACGCGCGGGGAGATGGTGAAATCCATGAGCCCACCTGCTGTGCCGGCCCAGGCGATAAAAATCGAGCGAGCGCTCGCTTTTTATCGCCTGGATTCGGATCTGGCAACGCGCTAAGGGCGACTGGCAACGGGCCAAGGGACGGGGACCGTCTTCGGCCGTCGCCCCGACCGGCCCGCGCGACGATGGATCGATGAGACCCGCTGACGCTCCCCCGTCCGCCCGTCCGGCCGAATTGCCGGCGAAGGACGCCTACGCGACCGAGGCGATCTGCGCGCGGATCCTGGCGCGGCACCGGGACCGGATCAGCGTCCGGAAGGATCACGTCGCCACCGCCAACCTCGCCCGGATCATCGAGGCGGTGCTGAAGCTGTCGAGCCGGCAGGGCTTCCACGAGACCAGCCTGCGCGACCTCGCGCAGGCCTCGGGCCTCAGCATGGGCGGGCTCTACTCGTACTTCGACAACAAGAACACGCTTCTGGTGATGATCCTCACCGAGGTGGCCGAGACGGCCGAGGCCGTCCTGCGGCAGGCTCCCGCGGGGATCGAGGGGGATCCGGCCGCGCATCTGCGCTGGCTGATCGAGACCCATATCCGCCTGACCGAGGCGATGCAGCCCTGGTTCGTCTTCGCCTTCATGGAGGCGAAGGGGTTTCCGGCCCCCGCCCGGACGATGGCGACGGAGAGCGAGGCCGCCACGGAGCGCATCTTCGCCGAGGTCCTCGCCCGCGGCGTTGCGGCGGGCGTCTTCGCGGTCGCCGACGTCGATCTCACCGCCGCGCTGATCAAGCCGCTCCTGCAGGACTGGTACGTGAAGCGGGCCAAGCACCGGAAGCGCGGCATCCCGATCCAGCGCTACATCGCCGGCGTCATCGCCTTCGTCGAGAAGGCCATCGCGGCGCCCTGACCGCGTCGGCGCGGCCCGCTTCGCGCCGCTGCCGGCCGCCCTCCGCGAACGGACCGCCCGGGCGCCGGGCGTCCCGGCCGCCGCGCCCTCGCGGCGAGGCGCTAGGAGGCCGGGGCGCGGCCCGACGCCAGCGGCCCGGGCAGCGCCCCGATCAGGACCCGCAGGCCGCCGATGTCGTCGAGGACGGCGTCGGCGGCGTCTGCGTCTTCGGGGCGCCCGTAGCCGTAGCGGGCCAGGATTGCGGCGACGCCCGCCGCGCGGGCCGCCGCGATGTCGTGGTGCATGTCGCCGACCATGACGGCCCGGCCGGGCTCGACCCCCAGCCGGCGCAGGGCCTCCCGGAGCGGCGCGGGATCGGGCTTGCGTTGGGGCAGCGTGTCGCCGCCCACCACCGTGTCGATCAGCGGCGTCAGCCCCACCGCATCCAGGATCAGGCCGGTGGCGCGGGCCGGCTTGTTGGTGACGATCGCCAGCGCGAGGCCCGCCTCCCGGAGCGCGCGGACGGCTTCCGCCGCGCCGGGGAACAGGGCCGTGCCGGCCGCCGCGATCGGCTCGTACACGGCCAGGAAGGCCGGCAGCAGCTCCGCCGCCCGGTCGGCGTCGCCACCGGAGGCCCGCAGGGCGCGCTGCAGCAGCGCCAGGGCGCCGTCGCCCACCATCGCCCGCACCGCGGCGGCCGAGACCGGCGGCAGGCCTTCCTGCGCCAGGGTCGCGTTGAGGGCCGTCCGGAGATCGGCTAGGCTGTCGACGAGGGTGCCGTCGAGATCGAGGAGAACGGCGTCGAAGCGCGACGGGGCCGCAGGCAAGGGTGTTCTCCGCGTCGAGGGGGGCCGCCGCCGGACGCCGACGCTTCGGTCTCCGGGACGGGCGGTTCCTAGCGGGTCGCGCGCGGCCGGGCCAGGGAGCGCCGCTCGCAACGGGCGCGACCCGCGATGACGCGGCCATGTCCGGGCCGTGACCGGCCCGTGACCGGCCCGTGACGGGCCCCGCGGGTTCGGACGATTGCGAGCGGCCCGGCGGATCGCGCGGCGCATCCGCACGCGGCTGGCGAATCCGGCCTCCTGGGCGATCGCCCCGATGGCAGGCGGGTCACCGCCCGGATCCGCTCGGCCGCCGCGACGCGGATCGTCCCGATGGCCCGGCGCGCCGGGACACGAAGCGTGACCGGACGGGAGGCATCCGCGTCCGGACCCGGCGGCCCGGATGCGGCACCGCCTATCGCGGCCCGGAGCCGGCCGGCGTCTGATCGGTGCAGGTGATGGGCTTGCCGGACCCGTCGGTCCACGTGACCGACCGCCCCTTGCCCCGCAGCTCGTGGGTGGCGTCGGCATAGCGGAACCCCGACCCGCTCAGCTGCACCGGCAGGGTGACGGCGCCGCCGTCGCCCGGCCGGACGATTGCCTGCTCCGGCCCCGCGCCGTTCACGAACGTGACGGCCAGCGTCCGCCCCGTCGGACAGGCGAAGGTCACGTGGATCGTCTCGGGCCGCCCCGGTCCGGCCGCAGCCCCGTGCGGCCCGGCGGCCACGAGCAGGCCGCCCACGAGGATCGCGGGCCGGACGGCACGGGCAGGGACTCTCATCGACCACTCTCCAGACACGTTCCGGCGGCCGCGTGGCGGCCGTCCCGACGATCATCGCCGGGATGCGCCCTGCGGGCAATCGGAGGGCTTCCCGGATCACCTGAAATGCGCGGAACCGAACAATTGTAGCGATCTAGAATATTTCATTGCCGCACAGTAAATAAAGACCAATACAGTAAATATTTCACGATTCGTCCAACGCGACAAGACGGATCACGGTCCAGTCCCGTCGATCACGGTGTGCCGGCCGCGATCGAAGATCGGTCCGGTCGGCGAGCCAAGCGTCCGGGGCTGCTGCGACGGGGCTGTCCAGGACGCGAATCCGGGTCGTGGCTGACCACCGTCCGCGCGCGCCGCTTAAATGGCTCCTTAATGAAAGGAAAATAGTAATGCGAAAATCGCGCAGCTGCAGATCCAATGAACCGCCCGAAACACGCTCTGTCGACACTGATCGCGGCGCTGACCAAATCCCCGCGCGGCCTGACCGCCATCCGTCAGCTCGCGGAACTGCAGAAACAGGTCCCGTCCCTCTACGGACTGCTCTCGGTCAATGCCTGCGCGCTCGCCGCGACGCATTATGCCCTGGCGCCCGCCATCCTGACGCTCGGCATTCCGGCGGTCGTGATCTCGCTGTGCCTGATCCGCGGGGTCCACTGGCTGCGCCTGCGGCCCGAGACGTTGAGCGAGGCGCAGGCGGTCCATCATCTGCGGCGGACCACGGTGCTCACGATCTTCTTCTCGATCGTCTTCGTGGTCTGGGCGATGGTCCTGACCGGGTTCGGCGGCCCCTACGAGCAGGGCCACGCGGCGATCTTCGTGGCCGTCACGGTGATCGCCTGCATCTTCTGCCTGACCCATCTGCCGGTCGCGGCCTTCCTGGTGACCGGCATCGTCATGAGCGTGTTCCTGTTCTGCTGCGTGACGAGCGGGAACAAGGTCTTCCTCGCCATCGCGGCGAACACGGCCTTCGTGACGGTGGTGATGGTCCGGACCCTCAACACCAACTACCGGGCCTTCGTCGACCTCGTGGCGTCCCAGGCCGTGGCGAGCCGGCTCTCCGAGGAGAATGCGCGCCTTGCCCAGACCGACAGCCTGACCGGCCTGCCGAACCGCCGCTACTTCTTCCAGAAGCTCGACGAGGCGATCCGCTCGCCCTCGGAAGCGGGCGCGCCCTTCGCCCTGGCCATCTTCGACCTCGACCGTTTCAAGCCGATCAACGACACCTACGGGCATAATGTCGGCGACCGCGTCCTGGCGGAAGCCGGCCGGCGCCTCGCGGAATTCGCCAGCGCCGACGTGGTGGTGACGCGGCTGGGCGGCGACGAATTCGGCGTGATTCTCCGAGCGTCCGAAGGGGCCGCGGCGGCGCTCGCCTTCTGCGACGGCATCTGCACGGCGCTGCAGCAGCCGACGCGGATCGGCGACATCCGGGTCGTCACGGGCTGCTCGGGCGGCCTCGCCGTCTCCTGCAAGGCCACGCGCGACGCGGACGCCCTGTTCGACCGCGCCGACTACGCGCTCTACCACTCGAAGGAGCAGCGGCGCGGCGCGACGACCCTGTTCTCGCAGGAGCACAAGGACGCCATCCATGCCGAGCAGGCGGTGGAGACGGCCCTGCGGACGGCCGACCTCGCCGCCGAGATGGTCCTGCACTACCAGCCGATCCTCGACACGGAGACGGGGCGGATCGCCTTCGTGGAGGGTCTGGCGCGGTGGACGAGCCCGTCGCTGGGCCAGGTCGGACCGGACCGGTTCATCGCGGCAGCCGAGCGCTGCGGCATGATCCACACGGTCACGCTCCTGCTTCTGCGCAAGGCGCTCGCCGACGGCGCGCGGCTGCCGCCCGAGACCGGCCTGTCCTTCAACCTCTCCGCCCACGATCTCGCCTCGCCGGAGACCGTCCTGGCGATCCTGGCCGCGGTGCAGGGCAGCGGCTTCGACCCGCGCCGGCTGACGCTCGAACTCACCGAGACCGCCCTGATGCGCGACTTCGATCACGCCAAGGCGGCCATCACCGCCCTGCGCAGCCTCGGCATCAAGATCGCGCTCGACGATTTCGGGACGGGCTATTCCAGCCTGGGCTACGTCCACCGCCTGCCGCTGGACAAGATCAAGATCGACCGCAGCTTCATGGTCGACATCAACACGGACCGGGGCTGCAGCCTGATCTCCACGATCCTGGACCTGTGCCGCAACCTCGGCCTCGACGGGATCGTCGAGGGGATCGAGACGCAGGCCCAGCTGGACGTGGCGCGGCGGCACGGCAGCCGCTACGTCCAGGGCTATCACATCGGCCGGCCGATGCCCCTCGCCGCCCTGCTCCAGCGGATGGACCACGACGCCGGCGCGGTGCGTCGCAGGGCCTGAGGGACGGGCGGGCGGCGCGTCGCCATCCGCCGGCACGGCGCCGTCCGTCGGGCCGCAGCCTCAGGCGGCCACCGGGGCCGCCCCGGGTTCCGGCAGCTGCATGTGGCGGTAGGCGTGCCGGGTGAGGACGCGGCCGCGGGGGGTGCGCTGCACGAAGCCGCGCTGGATGAGATACGGCTCGATGATGTCCTCGATCGCGTCGCGCGGCTCCGACAGGGCCGCCCCGATCGTCTCGATCCCCACGGGGCCGCCCCCGAAGGAGCGCGCGATCAGGCTCAGGTACTTGCGGTCCATCACGTCGAGCCCGGCCGCGTCCACGTCGAGCAGCTGCAGCGCCCGGTCGGCGATCGCCCGCGTCACCGTCTCGGCCTCCGCCACTACGGCGAAGTCCCGCACCCGCCGCAGGAGACGCCCGGCGATCCGCGGCGTGCCCCGCGCCCGCCGGGCGATCTCGTTGGCGCCCTCCGCCGACATGCCCAGGCCCAGGACCCGCGCCCCGCGCGCCACGATCTGCTCCAGCTCGTCGATCTCGTAGAATTCCAGCCGGATCGGGATCCCGAACCGGTCGCGCAGCGGCGTGGTCAGCAGCCCCGCCCGGGTCGTGGCGCCCACCAGCGTGAACTTCGGCAGCTCGATCTTGACCGAGCGCGCCGCCGGGCCCTCGCCGATGATCAGGTCGAGCTGGTAATCCTCCATGGCCGGGTAGAGGATCTCCTCCACCGCCGGGTTGAGCCGGTGGATCTCGTCGATGAACAGGACGTCGCGCTCCTCCAGGTTGGTGAGCTGCGCGGCCAGGTCCCCGGCCTTGGCGATCACCGGGCCGGAGGTCGAGCGGAAGTTCACGCCGAGTTCGCGCGCCACGATCTGGGCGAGCGTCGTCTTGCCCAGGCCCGGGGGGCCGACGAACAGCACGTGGTCCAGCGCCTGGCCGGTCTTCCGCGCCGCCTCGATGAACACCTGCATGTTCGCCCGCGCCGCACGCTGCCCGATGAATTCGGACAGGCTCAGAGGGCGGAACGTCTGATCCGGCTCGCCGGCGACCGGATCCGTGCCCGTCCGGAGCGGCGCCATCGTTCAGGCCGCCCTGGCGCGGCCCGACGCCCCCTCGAAGGGCTGGACCAGGACGCGCCGGCCCGAGAGGTCGTGCACGCTCACCCGCCACTCGGCCCAGTCGGTCCGGTTCGCCAGCGACTGCCGCACGTCGGAGGCGACCTTCCGGGCCCGATCGACCAGGCGTGCCGCGGCGCGGACCTCGGTGCCGCGGGCATCGAACACGCATTCGAGGCCGTTGGTGCAGTGGAACCGGTACTTGGCCATCCCTCGCTCCTCCTCGGCCGCCCCGTGCGGCCCGCGTCGTTTGTTCATTATATGTTCTCATTTTCGCAGGATCCAGCCCCGGCGGAGCGTCGCAGGCGCCCCCGGCGGGGCCGGGGCGTCGGAGGTTCGGTTGCGGCCGACGGGATCGGCAGGGAACACCGCGCGCCCTGCGGGCTTACCGGCCCGGACGCTTCACCATCGGACCGGGATACCGCCATGCGCGCCACGCTCCTCGCCCTCCTGCTGGCCGCCGCCCTGGGCACGCCCGGCCGCGCCGCCGAGGCGCCGGCCGAGTCCGACGCCCTCAAGCCGATGGTGAAATCGGACAGCCTCGTGTTCAACGGCATCACCCGATCCCCGGACGGCCGGCTGTTCTCCCCGTTCCAGCGGCAGAGCAAGGACACGGGCCTCGAACTCGGCGAGTGGCGGGACGGCAAGGCGGTTCCGTTCCCCGACGCGGCCTGGAACGCCTGGAAGCCGGGCGACGATCCGGCCAAGGCCTTCGTGGCGGTCAACGCCATCCGGATCGGGCCGGACGGGGACCTCTGGGTGGTCGACAAGGGCGCGCCGGGCATGGGCGCGGCGCCGCTGCCGGGCGGCCCGAAGCTCGTGCAGATCGACCTCGCCACGAACGCCGTGCGCAAGGTCTATCCGCTGCAGGCGGCGACCGGCGAGAAGAGCTTCATCGACGATTTCCGCTTCAACGGCAGCCACATCTACCTGACGGATGCCGGCCAGCCCGGGCTGATCGTCCTCGACCGCGAGACCGGCGGCCTGCGGCGGGTGCTCGACGGCCATTGGTCCACCATCGCGCAGCGCCCGCTCACCGGCCAGGGCCGGGTGCTCCGGGACGACCAGGGCAAGCTGCTCTTCATCCACGCCGACCAGCTGGAGGTCTCGCCGGACGGCAAGACCTTCTACTATCAGGCCTGCACCGGGCCGCTCTACAGCATCGAGACCCGGTATCTCGACGACGCGACCGTGAGCGACGACGAGCGCGCCAAGCACGTCAAGCTCCACGCCGCCACCGTGGCGACGGGCGGCACCGCCATCGACGCGGCGGGCACGATCTACGCGAGCGACACGGACGGCCTGCGGATCCTCAAGATCGCGCCGGACGGGACGATGAGCACCCTGGTGCAGGACCCGCGGCTCGTCTGGGTCGACGCGATGTGGATCGACGAGCAGGGCGGCCTGTGGATCCCGGCGGCGCAGATGAACCGCACGCCGGCGATGAACGGCGGCGAGGCCTCGGCGGTCAAGTTCCCGACGACGATCTACCGGATGCAGATCGACGCCAAGCCGCTGCGCAACTGAGCCGGGTATGAAGCGCCTGACGCACCGCGCGGAGAACCGGGATGCCGGTTCCCAAGTTTGACCGAAGCGGGGGCCGGGCCCCGGCGCGAGGATGGGAGGGACGGATCATGCGCAGGATTCGGACGTCGCGGCCGGCCGCCGCCTTCTTGGCGGCCGGCCTGATCGTCACGTGCGCGACGCCGACGCGGGCCGACGCCGCCCTCGTCCTTCGCGAGACCCGGCTCCACACGCCACCGGATTCCCACGAGCCGCAGCGGGCGATGGTCAACCTGCGCAACACCGGTCCGGACCTGGCGACGAACGTGACCGTCCTGTGTACCTTCACGGGGGCCGGTGGGGCGGTGCTCGACACGCAGCAGGCCTCGGTGCCGGAGGTCGTGGGCCTCGCCGACGTGCAGGCCGAGACGATCTACTACGGCTGGCCCCGCGCGAGCGGCGCCACCTGCCGCCTCGCCGAGCCGCACTGACCCGGTCCTCGCGGGCCGGCCGACGCAGCCTTGGCGGTTTCCGCGCGTTATGGTGCGTTCCCGTGGCGTCCCAGGTCCGTTTCCGGCAGAAGGCCCCCACGACCCGCCACCTCTGTCACAGCGCCAGTCCCGTGCCCGATTCACCGGCCCTCCCCGCCCCGGCGACCAGCCCCGACCGCCCCGCGCAGATCGGCCCCGTCGCGTCCGCGCGGCCGGCGGCGGAGCCCGTCGCGACGCCCGGACCCTGAGCGTGGACGCGACAGGGACCGACATGCTCCTGCGGCGCGCCCGCGCGCTGGAGGAGGAGGCCGCCGGATTGCGGGCGCGGGCGGCGACCACCGGCACCGGCGGCGCGCCGCCGATCCCCGACGGCGCCGCCCGGTTCGCCGCCATCGCCCTCGACCGCGACGGGTGCATCACCGCCTGGAACGCCGGCGCCGAGGACATCCTCGGTTGGACGGCGGAGGCGATGGGCGGCCAGCCCTTCGCGGCGCTGTTCACGCCCGAGGACCGGGCGGCGGGCCATCCCGGGGCCGCTCTGCGCAGGGCCCTGGACGAGGGCAGCGTCGCGGACGCGGACTGGCACCTGCGCGCCGTCGGCGGCCGCCGGCGGATGTCCGGCTCGGTGACGCCGCTGCGCGACGGGGCCGGTGCCCATGTCGGCTACGTGGCGGTGCTCCAGGACAGCCTGGACCTCGACACCGCCGACCGGGCGCTCCGGGAGGCCGAGGCCCGTCTGCTGCGGGCGCAGGAGGCGGGCGGGATCGGCCTGTTCACCGTGGGGGTCGACGACGGGCTCCTGCACCCGACCCCGCAATTCTGCCGGCTCTACGGCCTGCCGGAGCGCAGCACCTACCCGGCCGAGATCGTCGAGGCCCTGATCCTGCCGGAGGACCAGACCCTCGTCTCGACGGCAGCGAGCCGGCGCCGGGGCGACGCCCCGCGCGACGTCACCTACCGGATCCGGCGGCCGGATACCGGAGAGATCCGCTGGATCGCGCGGCAGGGCGAGATCGAGCGCGACGTCCACGGGCGCCCGGTGCGGTTCTCCGGGGTGGCGCGCGACATCACCGAGCAGCGGCAGGCCCGGGACGCCCTGCGCGCCGGCGAGGAGCGCTACCGGACGCTGTTCGACGCCATCGACGACGGCTTCTGCATCATCGAGTTCTTCGACGGCCCGCACGGCCCCCTGAGCGACTACGTCCACATCGAGGCCAATCCGGGCTACGAGCGCCACACCGGCATTCCCAACATCGTCGGACGGACCCTGCGCGGCCTCGTCGCGGCCGAGGACGCGGATGCGTGGCTCGACCTGTATGGCGGGGTGCTCCGCACCGGCCGCCCGATCCGGTTCGAACGCTTCTTCGCGCAGGCCGACCGCTTCATCGACGTCTCGGCGGCCCGGGTCGAGCCGCCGGGACGGCGTCAGGTCTCGGTGCTGTTCCGGGACGTCACGGCGCGCCGGCAGGCGGAGGACGCGCTGCGCGCCAGCGAGGCGCTCGCCCGCACCAACATCCAGCGCGTGCAGCTCGCCCTCGCGGCCGGCGCAATCATCGGCACGTGGTTCTGGGACCTGCCGAGCGACCGCTTCACCGTCGACGAGGCCTTCGCCCGCAGCTTCGGCCTCGATCCGGCCCTCGGCCGCGAGGGCCTGAGCCTCGCCCAGGTGGTGGAGACCGTACATCCCGACGACCGCGACGGCCTGGCCGAGGCCATCACGGCCGCGATCGCCCGGGGGGGCGCCTACGCGCACCAGTACCGGGTCCGCCGTGCCGACGGGAACTACTACTGGCTGGAGGCGAACGGCCGCGTCGACCATGCGCCGGACGGCACGCCCCTGAGCTTCCCCGGGGTCCTGATCGACGTGGACGAGCGTAAGGCCGTCGAGGCGGAGCGGGACCGGGTCACCGCGGCGCTGCGCAGCCTCAACGAGACCCTGGAGCAGCGGGTCGCCGCGCGCTCCGCCGAATTGATGCGCGCCGAGGAGGCCCTGCGCCAGTCGCAGAAGATGGAGGCGGTCGGCCAGCTCACCGGCGGGCTCGCCCACGACTTCAACAACATGCTGGCCGGGATCGTCGGCTCGCTGGAGCTGATGCAGACCCGGATGCTGCAGGGCCGGGTCGGCGACCTCGACCGCTACATCGGCGCGGCGCAGGGGGCGGCCAAGCGCGCCGCCGCCCTGACCCACCGCCTGCTGGCCTTCTCGCGCCGCCAGACCCTCGACCCGAAGCCGACGGACGTGAACCGTCTGGTCGAGGGCATGATGGACCTCGTCCGCCGCACGGTCGGCCCCGCCGTGGCGATCGAGTCGGTGGGGGCCGGCGGCCTGTGGCCGACGCTGGTCGACCCGAGCCAGCTCGAGAACGCGCTGCTCAACCTGTGCATCAACGCCCGGGACGCGATGCCGGAGGGCGGCCGCATCGTCATCGAGACGGCCAACCGCTGGCTCGACCACCGGGCCGCCCAGGAGCGCGAGCTGGAGCCGGGCCAGTACGTCACGCTCTGCGTCTCGGACAACGGCACCGGCATGACCCCCGACGTGGTCGCCAAGGCCTTCGACCCGTTCTTCACCACCAAGCCGATCGGCGAGGGCACCGGCCTCGGCCTGTCGATGATCTACGGCTTCGCCAAGCAGTCCGGCGGGCAGGTCCGGATCTACTCCGAGATCGACCAGGGCACGATGGTCTGCCTGTACCTGCCCCGCCATCTCGGCGAGGCGGAGGCCGAGGTGAGCCTGCCCGACCTCGCCCACGCCCCCCGCGCCGAGCAGGGCGAGACGGTCCTGGTGGTGGACGACGAGCCCACCGTGCGGATGCTGGTGACCGAGGTGCTCGAAGACCTCGGCTACGCGGCGATCGAGGCGGCGGACGGGGCCTCGGGCCTGAAGGTGCTCCAGTCGGACGTGCGCATCGACATGCTCATCACCGATGTCGGCCTGCCCGGCGGCATGAACGGCCGCCAGATGGCCGATGCCGGCCGCCAGCACCGTGCCGACCTGAAGGTCCTGTTCATCACCGGCTACGCGGAGAACGCCGCCCTCAACCACGGCCATCTCGGCCCCGGCATGCAGGTGATGACGAAGCCCTTCGCCCTGGAGGCGCTGGCCACCCGCATCCGCGGCATCATCGGGGGCGAGGGCTGAGATCCGGAGGCCGCGGTCGGGCGCCAGGCGGCCGCATCCGGGGCGGTGCGGTCGGGCCGGACCGGGCGGCGCCCGGCGGAACGTCGGTGCCCCCGCCGGACACGGGGTGCGGCAGGCCCGCGCGGAACGGGCGGGCGGGGTCGGGCGTCATTGCCATACCGATCCGACGCGCCCATGAGGACGGCCTCAGCGCGGTGCCCGAATTGGAGAGCGGCAGCCGCGGTTGCGCGTCAGGAATGTCGACCCGCGCCGAGGCCGGCAGCGCGAACGCGGGGCGACCGGCCGGGCCGCGCCGAACGGAGGCGACAGGGAAGCTACCGTGGACACGCAGACCATCCCGGCCGAACTCAGCACCTTCTTCGAGAAATCCCACATCGCCCTGGCGCTGGCCGCGGCGACCGACGACAACGTCCTGCTCCTGGTGAACGCGCCGTTCCACCAGCTCACCGGCTATACGGGCGCGGAGGTCGTCGGGCGCAATTGCCGCCTCCTCCAGCGCGACGCCGACAACCGGGAGGCGCGGGCCAAGATCCACGCCTTCCTGGAGAACGACCGGCAGGACTCCGTGCGCACGCCGATCCTGAATTTCCGCAAGGACGGGAAGCCTTTCGTCAATCTGCTGTACATGTCCAAACTGAAGGCGCTCTCGGGCGAGGTGCGCTTTCTTTTCGCATCCCAATTCGATGTCAGCCGCTCGCAACCCGCGTTGCTTTCCGCCTACGATACCGAACTCGGCCGGACCTTGAGCCGGCTGACCCCGACGCTTGCGGAGAGTGGGCTCGTCATCGAGGGCTCGCTGATGACGATCGCCAACACGGTCGCCACGGTCGCGCAGGCCAAGCTCACGCTCGCGGATCTCGATGCACCAGGATTTCCATAACGCCCCCGGAGGCGAGGCCTCGGAGATCCTGGACGGCGCCGGGACGGTGACGGCCCCGCCCTTCGCCGGACCCGTCGTGGGAATCGGCGCCTCGGCGGGCGGACTCGAGGCCCTGCGGGAGATGCTGGCGCGCGCCCGGCCGCCGACCGGCATGGCCTTCGTCATCGTCCAGCACCTCGACCCCAACCACGAGAGCATGCTGGCGCAGCTCCTCGACCGGCAGACCGAGCTGGAGGTGCTCCAGTGCGAGGGCGGGGAGCGGATCGCGGGCGACAAGGTCTACATCATCCCGCCCGGGCGGGGCCTCGTCATCCAGAACGGCGTCCTCGAACTCACCCACTTCGTCCAGCCGCGGGGCCTGCGCCGGCCGATCGACGACTTCTTCCTGTCGCTCGCGGTCGACCAGCAGGCCAACGCCGCCTGCGTGATCCTGTCGGGCACGGGGGCCGACGGCACGACCGGCCTGCGGGCCATCAAGGAGCATGGCGGCGTCTGCGTGGTGCAGCAGCCCGACACCGCCCGCTACGACGGCATGCCGCTCTCGGCGGTCGGCACCAGCCTCGTCGACTTCGTGCGGCCGCCGGGGGAGATCGTGGACTGCCTCACGAGCTTCTTCCGCCGCCGGGGCACCGACGCCGTCGACGACGAGGCCCGCCTCGTCGCCGACCACATCGACGACCTCTGCCGGGTCATCCGCGCGACGGTGGGCCACGACTTCTCCGGCTACAAGCGGACCACCCTGGTCCGGCGGGTCGAGCGGCGCATGCACGTCCTCGGGCTCGAGTCCGGCCGGGCCTATCTCGGCCGCGTCCGGGCGGACAAGACCGAGTGCGAGGCGCTGTTCCGCGACCTCCTCATCAACGTCACCCGCTTCTTCCGCGACGCCGAGCTGTTCGAGCTCCTCCGGGAGCGCGCGGTGGAGCCCCTGCTGCGCACCCGCGACCCCGAGGAGGACATCCGGGTCTGGATCCCGGGCTGCTCCAGCGGCGAGGAGGCCTACAGCATCGCCATGCTGTTCGCCGACGCCGCCCGCCGCCTCGGCCTGCCGCCGGCGGTCCAGATCTTCGCCACCGACATCGACGAGCGCATGCTCCAGATCGCCCGGGAGGCGACCTACCCGGCCGCCGCGCTCGCCGACATCCCGGCGCATCTGCGGGAGCGCTACGTCGTCCCCCATGCCGAGCGCTTCACCATCGCGGCCGAGATCCGCGACCTGATCCGCTTCTCCAGCCACAGCCTGGTCAAGGACCCGCCCTTCTCGCGGGTCGACCTCCTGTCCTGCCGCAACCTGCTGATCTATTTCGACGAGCGCCTCCAGCAATCGGTGGTGCCGCTGTTCCACTACGCGGTCCGGCCCGGGGGCTACCTGTTCCTCGGGCCCTCGGAGAGCGTCAGCCGGTTCGAGCACCTCTTCCCGGTCATCGACCAGCACGCCCGCCTGTTCGAGCGGCCGCCGGGCGCGCCACAATACCCGATCGACCTGCCCGGGAGCGCCCGGCGCGGCGAGACCCGGCGCGGAGCGCGCGAGGAGCGCCGCGGCGAGCCCTCGATCGCCGACGAGACCGTCGCGGTGCGCCGCGTCATGGAGCGCTACGCCCCGCCCAGCATGGTGCTCAACGAGGATGGCGGCATCATCGCCGCCTACGGGCGCCTGAGCCGCTACTTCGACTTCCCGGTCACGCGGACCGGCGGCAGCAGCGCGATCACCCTGGCCCGTCCGGGCCTGCGCGACGTGATCGGGCCGCTGCTCCGCCAGACCCGGGATGCGCGCAAGCGCGTGGTCGTCCGCGACGTGGAGATCCGCTCGGAATACGGCGTGCAGCCGGTCGAACTCATCTGCGATCCCCTGCCCGACGGCTCGATGCTGCTCGTCCTGCGCGACACCGGCGCCTTCCAGGCTGCGGACGATCTCGACCTGATCGAGATGGATGCCGGCGGCGACCACGTCGAGGCGCTGGAGGAGGAGCTGCTGCGCACGCGCTACAAGCTCCGCTCCACCGTCGAGGAGCTGGAGACGACGAACGAGGAGCTGAAGAGCTCCAACGAAGAAATGATGTCGATGAACGAGGAGCTCCAGTCGACGAACGAGGAGCTGTCCACGGTCAACGACGAGCTGAAGACCAAGGTCGAGCAGCTCACCATCGCCAATGCCGACCTGCGCAACTTCTTCGAATCCACCGATCTCGCCGTGGTCGTGCTGGACCGCGCCCTGAAGGTGCGCAGCTTCACCACGGCCGCCACGGCGATCTTCCCGCTGCAGCCGGCCGACCGGGGACGTCCCCTCGCCGACGTGTCGAGCCGGCTCGCCGGCCTAGAATACCTGCATGACGCCCAGGAGGTCTGCGCCGGCGGCTCGGTGATCCAGCGGCGCGTCGCCACCCGGGATGGGGACCGGACGCTCTCCCTGCGGGTGCTGCCCTACCGCCTGCAGAACGGCAGCGTCGACGGCGCCACCCTGGTGCTCACCGACATCACCGAGGCCTTGTCCCTGGAGCGCCAGCTCGCCGCGGAGCGGGAGCGGCTGGAATTGGCCGTGAAGGCCGGAGGCATCGGCGTCTGGGAATACAGCCCCGATGCCGGGACCGTCGTGGTCGACGGCACCGCCGGCACGATCTTCGGCCTGACTCCCGACACGCCGCACCCCACCGCCGCCCTGGCGGCCAGCGTGCTGCCCGAGGACCGTCCCGGCTTCGAGGCGGCTCTCGCCGAAGCGGCGCACGGCCTGGACGAGTTCGAGGCGCGCATCCGCGTGCGCGCCGCCGATCACGCGCTGCGGCACATCCGCAGCTACGGGCGCCTGACCCGGAGCGGCGACCGGAAGCGGATCGTCGGCGTCTGCATCGACGTCTCGCCCGAATACGCGCTCGCCGAGACCCGCGACCTGATGCTGCGGGAGATGAACCACCGGGTGAAGAACCTGTTCGCGATCATCGGCGGCATGATCTCGGCGGGGGCCCGCACGCACCGGGAGATCGGCGTCTTCGCCACCGACATGCGCGACCGCATCTCGGCCCTCGGGCGGGCACATTCCCTGGCCGATCCCTCCGACGGCCAGGGCATGAGCGACCTCGCGGGCCTGATCGGCGCGACCCTGCGCCCGTACCGCGACCACGTCCCCACGGTGATCGAGGGGCCCCTCGTGGCGATCAACTGGCGGCACGTCTCGTCGCTGGCGATGATCCTGCACGAATGGGCGACGAACTCGGTGAAATACGGCGCGCTCGGGTCCGACGACGGCGCGCTGTCCGTCACCTGGGACCGCCAGGAAGAGGGGCTCGTCCTCGAATGGTGCGAGCGCATGGCCCGCGTGGCCGAACCGCGGCCGGGCCGGGGCTTCGGGACCCTGCTGGTGGAGATGTCCCTGCGCCAGCTCGAAGCGACCGTGACGCGCAGCCACGACGCGTCCGCCTACCGGATCACCCTGCACCTGCCGGAACTGGCGCTGACGCGGGGGTGAGGCGCGAGCCGATCCCTCCGCTACCGGCCGCACGCTCGCGGCGGCCCGTCGGATCCATCCATCCGTGTCGGCAACGCGGCTTCAGGACCGGGCGCGGGTCCCCTCGCCCGTGCGGGAGAGGGACAGGGTGAGGGGTGCGGCCTTACCGAGAAAGTCTCGACCTCGGCTGACCGGCGACCGGGCGCTCGATCCTGATCCTTCTCGTCCCTCACCCCAGCCCTCTCCCGCTCGGGAGAGGGGGTCCGTCGCGCCTCGTCTCCAGCGCCCGTGCCCATGCCCGCGCGATCTCTCGTCCTCTCGTCTCAGGCCGCGCCCTGCAGACGCGAAACGGCCCGCCGCGGCGATGCCGGACGGGCCGTCCTGCCTGGCGGGGCACCGGGATCCCGGCGCCCCTCCGATCAGTCGATGACCTCGACGATGCGGTGGCCGCGATCGACCAGGACGGGCTGGTCGTTCACGATGGTGTAGCGGTAGCCCGGACGCACCCGGTACTCGTCGGGCACGTCGTAGTAGGTCACGCTGTCCTCCGGCAGCACGGTGCCGACCCGGACCGGGCCGCCCCAGCTGTAGGAGCGCACGCCGCGGTCGCGGACGTAGCTGCGGAACCGGGGACGGTCGTCGACCCCGAGGATGCCGCCCACCGTGCCGGTGGCCGCGCCCACGGCGCCGCCGACGATGCCGCCGACCGGGCCGGCCGCATCGGCGCCGACCGCCGCACCCTCGGCCGCGCCCCGCAGGGTGCCCTGCGCCTGGGCGGCCACCGGGAGGGCGAGGAGGCCGGCCGTCGCCAGCGACAGAAGAAGCTTGTTGGTCATGCTGAGATCTCCAGGCTCGTCAGGGCGTTACGGGCCGCGGAGGCTCAGTTGCAGCCTTCCTTGTGGACGGTCTTGGAGTTGCCCATGCCGTCCTCCTTGTGGACGGTCTTGGAACCGCAATCGACGGTGCCGGTGGTGACCTCACGCTTCTCGACGACGGTGTCGCGGTGGTCGACGACGGCGGGCCCGTCGCGGCGGATGACCGTGGTCTCCTCGGCGCTCGCCGCGCCGCACAGGGCCGCGAACAGGGCACCCGAGAGAATGATGTTGCGCATTGGTAGCCTCCTGGTTTCAATCGAACCCAGCAACGGCAACTCCGGAAAAAGGGTTCCACACGCATCGCTCTGTACAGCGCGCGGCTATTTGCGATGAGAGGCGGTATTGGTTGCGTGCAATCGATCGCAACGGGCCGGTTCAGCTGCGCAGGACCGGCGCGCCGCGTCAGCCGGCCAGGGGCGGCACCCGGCGCCACCAATCGTGCGCCCGCTCGTACTGGTGCGCCACGCGCAGGATCTCGGCTTCGGCGAAGGGCCGGCCGGCGATCTGGAGGCTGATCGGCAGGCCGCGCCGATCGAAGCCGCAGGGCAGCGCGATCGCGGGCAGGCCCGTGAGGTTGAACGGGTAGGTCAGCCGCCAGGAGGCCGCCAGCACGCTCTCCGCGCGCCCGCCGAGCGACACCGCGGACTCGTCCGTCCGCCACGCGGTCAAGGGCGAGGCCGGGCCGACGATCACGTCGGCCTCCGCCAGGATGGCGGCCATCTCGTCCATGATCAGGGCCCGCACCTGCTCGGCGCGCAGGTAGTCCGGCCCGGTCACGAGCCGGCCCATCTCCACGAGGTCGCGGACGTCGGCGGCGAAGCCCGCCACGTGGCCCTGGGCGAGGCTGCGGTCGTGATAGGCGGTCGAGGAGGCGAGCTCGATGGCGTAGATGGCCCCGAGGCCGTGGCGCAGGGACGGCACCGCGACGTCGCGGACCGTGCAGCCCTGGCCGGCGAGGAAGCGGAGCGCCCCCTCGATTGCGACAGCGACGTCCTCGTCGACCGCGTCGAAGAAGTGGTTGCGGATCACCGCGACGCGCAGGCCCCGGATCGGCCGGTCCAGCCCGGCCGTGTAGTCGGGGACCGGCGCCGCGCTGGCGGCGGGATCGCCGGCATCCGGGCCGGCGAGGGCCTGCAGCATCAGGGCGGAATCGGCCACCGTCAGGGTCAGCGGCCCGGCATGGTCGAGGGACCAGGAATGCGGGACGATCCCCGACCGGCCGACCCGGCCGTAGGTCGGCTTGAGGCCGACGACCCCGCACAGGGCGGCCGGGATCCGGATCGAGCCGCCCGTGTCCGAGCCGAGGGCGGCCGGGCAGAGGCGGGCCGCGACCGCGGCGCCGGAGCCGCCGCTGGAGCCGCCGGGCACCCGGTCGAGGTCCCAGGGATTGCGGGTCGGCGGCGTGACCATGCCCCAGGCGAATTCGTGCATGCGCAGCTTGCCGAGGATCACCGCGCCGGCCGCCCGAAGCCGCGCCACCGCGTGGCTGTCGGCCGCCGGGAAGGTCAGGGCCTCCACGGCGGTACCCGCCCGGGTCGGCATGTCGGCCGTGGTGTAGTTGTCCTTGATGGCGATCGGGATGCCGTGCAGCGGGCCCCGCGGGCCGGACCGGGCGATCTCGGCATCGGCCGCGCGCGCGGCGTCGAGGGCCGCGGACGAGAGATGGACGAAGCTGTTCAGGGCGCCGTCGAGGCGCGCGATCCGGTCGAGGCTGGCGCCGACGAGGTCGGCGCTCGACAGCTCCCGCGCCGCGATCCGCCGCGCGAGCTCGGTGATCGGCAACGGCCAGAGGGCGTCAGTCACGGCGGTCGTCATGGGGCCCCCGGCGGTACGGCAAGGTCGGATCGAAGACGACCGGCGGATGGATGTCCGCGAGGTCGAGGTCGCGGAGCCGGGCGATCTCGGCGAGCACCGGCGCGAACTGCGTCAGCAGGTGCGCGACCCGCCCGGGCTCCTGGCGCAGGCCGATGACGTCGCGCAGGAGATCGGGCGCATCGGCGGCCCCGCCATCGGCCGCAGCGCCCGGCCGCTCAGCGGGCGCTTTCAGGAGCATCGCCACGACGTCGTCCGGCAGGGCGCCGGCCGGGCCGTGCTTCCGGGGCATGCCGGCCACGAACGGCACGAGCTGCCGCCGGGCGATCGCGAGGACGCGGCGCAGCTCGGCGACGGGCTCGGCGTGCTCGTCGACCCGCAGGTCGACGAGCGGGTAATCCTCGCCGGCGACGATCCTGAGGGCCGCCGATTGCTTGCCGCGCTTGTCGCCGCCGGCCGCATCGCCGGCCTCCAGCGCCCGCATGAGCCGCTCGTCGAGGTCGCAGGCGGCGCTCCCCGCGAAGGCCTCCGCCATGGCGTCGATCACGCCGGTCCCGGCGAGCATGTTGCCCTGCACGGCGTAGCCGGCCCCGGTGCGGTGTCCGGCGGCGTCCGTGCAGCCGGCGCCGGTCCAGGCCGCGCCGGTCCCGCGCGCGTCGACGAGGCCGAGCTGGCGCAGGTCCGGCCGGTCGTCGGTGGCGAGCGCCGCCGCCAGGGCGGCGTCGGGGCCCAGCCCGCCGGCCAGCCCGTCGAGGATGCGGGCAGCGAGGTAGGGGTTCACCCAGGACTGGGTGGTGACGGCCCCGATCCCGGCGCGGATGTAGGGGCAGAGCCCGCCCACCGCCGGGACGGCGCTCGCCACCGCGACGCCGAGCTGCCCGGTCCGCGGGCAGCGGGCGGCGATCGAGAAGGTGTTGAGTTCGCTCATGGCTCACACCGCCAGATGGCCGATGACGCGCGCCTGCGCGTCCGGCGCCTTGGCGGGGCCGCTGTCGACGATCTCGCCGAGCTTGAGGACGGCGTAGCGGTCGGCCAGCGCCAGCGCGAAGGCGACGTGCTGCTCCACCACCAGCATGGACACGCCCGCCGCCCGCTCGGCGTCGAGCACGCCGCGCAGGCGCTCGACCATGGAGGGCTGCACGCCCTCGGAGATCTCGTCGATGAGGAGCAGGCGCGGGCGCAGCATCAGGGCGCGCCCGAGGATCAGCATCTTCTGCTCGCCGCCCGAGAGGGTGCCGGCCCGCTGGGCCAGCCGGTCCTTCAGGAACGGGAAATGACCGAACAGCCGCTCCAGCGCCTCCGGCAGCATCCGGTCGGAGGGGAGCGCGAGGCGCAGGTTGTCGCGGATCGACAGGTCCTGGAACAGGGGCTGCTCCTGCGGCGCGTAGCCGACGCCGAGCGCCACGAGCCGGGCGGGCGACAGGCCGCCGAGCGCCTGTCCCCCGACGGTGATCGCGCCGCCCCGCAGGGCGACCATGCCCAGGATGGTCTTGAGCAGCGTGGTCTTGCCCATGCCGTTCTTGCCCAGCAGCGCCACGATCTCCCCCGGCGCCACCGACAGGGACACGCCCTTCACGATCGAGACCGCGCCGTAGCCGCTCGACACCCCCTCCAGGGCGAGGGCGGCGCCCGCCGGCTCGCTCCGCCGCACTGCCTCAGCCGCTGCCTCAGCCATGGGCACCTCCCGAATAGATGGTCCGGACCAGCTCGGAGCCGACGACGTCCTCCACCGTGCCGTCGAGAACGAGGCGGCCCTGGTGCAGCACCACGATCCGCGAGGAGATCTCGCGCACGAAGTCGAGGTCGTGCTCGACCAGCACGGCGGCGATCCTTCCCCCGGCGGTGAGCGCCTTGAGCACGGTCCCGATGGTGGTGCGCTCGGCCTTGGTCAGGCCGGCGGTGGGCTCGTCCAGCAGGATCAGCCGCGGCTCCAGCGCCACCACCATGGCGAGTTCGAGCGCCTGCTTCTGGCCGTGGGACAGGAGGCGGGTCGGCCGGGTCAGCAGGCGGTCGAGGCCGGTCATGCGCAGGACGTCGAGGGCCGCCTGCGGCAGGCCCAGCGTCTCCGCCTGCCCGACCGGGCTCAGGCCGTCATGGGATGCCCGGGCGAGCCGGAGGCAATCGGCCACCGACAGGCTCTCGAACACGCTCGCCACCTGGAACTTGCGCCCGACCCCGAGGCCGACGATGCGGTTCGGCGTCAGCCCGGTGATCGGGGTGCCGCCGATGGCGATCGCCCCCGTGAAGGGCTCGGTGCCGTCGCTGAGGCAGCGCATCAGCGTGGTCTTGCCGGCGCCGTTGGGCCCGACGAGGCTGACGAGTTCGCCCGCCCGGATCTCCAGGTCGATGCCCTCCAGCACCGTCAGGGCGCCGTAGGCCTTGGCGAGGTTCTCGACCGTGAGGATGGGGGTCGCGGAGGCGGCCGCGTCCGTCCCGGCCGCCCGCGCGACGAGGCGCGGCGGCGCGGGTTCCCGCCGGCCCACCGGCAGCGCCCGCCAGAGGCGGCCGACGAGGTCGGCGAGGCCGCCCGGCAGCAGGATGATGATGGCCACGAAGGCCGTGCCCAGGAGGAGCTGCCAGAGGAACGGCAGGTCGCCGGACAGGTTCGCCGCGAGGTAGTCGATGGCGATGGTGCCGAGCACCGGGCCGAGCAGCGTGCCGCGGCCGCCGAGCGCCACCCAGATCACCAGCTCGGTGCCGAACAGGAAGCCGGCATTCTCGGGCGCGACCACGCCCGACGCGTTGGCGAACAGGAAGCCCGCGATCCCCGCGACGGCGGCCAGAGCCGCGGTGAGCCGGATCTGCAGGCGCCGCGGGTTGAGGCCGAGATAGGCGCAGCGCGCCTCGTTGTCCCGCAGCGCCACGAGGGCGCGGCCCGCATCGGCCCGGACCAGGATCCAGGCCGCCAGGGTGACGACGATCAGGAACAGGGCCGCGAGGCGGAAATAGCCCTCGCTCTCGAAGGGCAGCACGTCGAATCCGACGAGGCCGCTGCTGGAGCCGGTCCATTCGCCGCCCGCGTAGATCAGCTGTACCACGACGATCGGGACGACCAGCGAGATCACCGAGGCGTAGAGCGGGGTCGAGCGGTGGTAGAAGGACAGCCAGCCCACCGCGAGGCCGAGCAGGGCCGGCGCGACGAGCGCCGCCGCGACCGCCGCGGCGATCCCCAGGGGCGTCGCCCCGTAGGCGGTGAGGATCATCGCGGTGGCGTAGGCGCCGACGCCGAAGAAGGCCGCCTGCCCGAAGGTCAGGATCCCCGCGAAGCCCCAGAGCAGGTCCACCGTGACGGCCAGCACCGCGTAGATCATCGACCGGGTCAGGACGTTGACCGCGAAGGTGTCGAGGACGAGCGGCGCGATCCAGAGGGCGAGCGCCGCCAGGATTGCGACCACGACGGGCGCCGCGCGGGACAGGCGCCGCCGGCGGGGGGCCGCGGCGGCGCGCTCGGTGACGGGCAGGGTCTCAAGCACGGGAGAAACCTTTCGGGCTGATCCGCAGCACGAGGGCGGCGAGCACCGCGATGGCGATGCTGCCGAGGATCGGGCTCACGAAGGTGCTGATCAGGACCTGCGCGGCCCCGAAGACGAGGCAGGCCGCCGCGAGCGCCAGGTACGAGGCGTCGGCGACCATCACCAGCATGAAGGCGCCGATCAGCCAGGCGACGCCCATGTTCGGGTCGACGCTGGTGAGCGGCGTCAGCAGGACGCCGGCGAGCGCCGCGAACCCCGCGCCGATCATGAACACGACGAGGCGCACGCGCCCCGTGTCGATGCCGAGGCTGCGCGCCAGGGTCTCGTTCATGATCACCGCCCGGGCCGAGAGTCCGAGCCGGGTCCGCTCGATCGTCAGCGCGAACAGGGTGCCGATCGCCAGCGCGATGCCCAGAGCCACGAGGCGGTAGGCGGAATAGTCGACGCCGAGGATCTCGACGGTGCCCGCCAGCAGGTTCGGGGTGAGCTGGACGTCCCGGCCGAAGGCCAGGGTGATGAGCTGCCCGACCACGATGCCGAGCCCCCAGGTGGCCAGGATCGCGTCGAGCGGCCGCCGGTAGAGCGGGCGGATGATGAAGTGCTCGGCGAGACCGCCGAGCGCCGCGCCGACCGCGAAGGCCAGCGGCAGCGCCAGCCAGGGATTGAGCCCGAGCTTGGCGGTCACCACCGCGCAATAGGCGCCGACCGTCAGCCACGCCCCGTGGGCGAAGTTGATGATCTTGAGCACGCCGAAGATCGCCAGGAGGCCGATCGAGACGATGAACAGGATCGCCGCGGTGGTCAGGATGTCGAGGGTGAGCAGCATCGGGGAGTTCCGGTTGAAGGACCGTCATCACGAGGCGAAAGCGGCAGAGGCCCGGCGCAATGAGCGCCCCTGTGCGGGCCTGCCGATCCACGCATCTGCTTTGGCAACGCGGATTCAGGATCGGGCGCGGGTCCCCTCTCCCGTGCGGGAGAGGGACAGGGTGAGGGATGCGGCCTCTCCGAGAGAGTCTCGACCTTGACCGCGCGGCGATGGGGCGCGCGATCCCGAAACCTCCGATCCCTCATCCCACCCCTCTCCCGCACGGGAGAGGGGGCGCGTCGCGCTCGTTCAGCGGCGTCGGTGTCCGCCTCAGACGGGCGGCCATCGTCGCCGGGCGGGAGAGGGAGGCGTCGCGCCCCGCCCCTCATTGCAGCTTCGGGCACTGCTCGCCGGGATCGACGTCCTTGAAGGTGCCGGCGACCTTCACGGTGCCGTCCTTCTGGATCTGGCCGAGATACATGGTCAGCGGCGCGTGGTGCTGCTTGCTCATGGTGATCGTGCCCCGCGGCCCGGTGAAGCTTACCGTCGGCAGCGCCTCCAGCACCTTGGGGGTCTCGGTCCCGCCCGCCTTCTCGACCGCGGCCTTGTAGAGGTAGATCGCCTCGTATTCCGGCACCGAGAGGTCGTTCGGGGTGCGCAGCTCGGCGCCGAACTTCTTCTGCATCGCCGCCAGGAACGCCTTGTTCTCCGCGCTGTCGATCCCGGTGACGTAGGAGGCCGAGAGGTAGACGCCCTCGGCGTCCGCGCCCATGCTCTTGGCGGTGCCCTCGTCCAGCGCGAGGTTGGCGAAGGGCAGCGTCACGCCGGCGCCGCGCAGCTGCTTCGTCAGCGTCACGTTCGGCGCGCCGCCCGCCGTCGAGGTGATCAGCGCGTCGGGCTTGGCCTCCTTCAGCTTGGAGATGATCGCGGTCCAGTCGCTGCCGTCCATCGGCAGGTATTCCTCGCCGAGAACCTTGCCGCCGGTCTTCTCGACGTAGCTCTTGGCGAAGCCCAGCATGCCGCGGCCGAAGGCGTAGTCGCTGCCGATCAGGAAGTAGGTCTTGGCACCCTGCGCCTTGAAGGCGTCCACCACCGGCGGAACCTGCTGCTCCGGCACCCAGGCGTCCACGAACATGTTCTTGTTGCAGGAATGGCCCTCGTAGAACGAGGTGTAGATGTACGGCACCTTCCCCTTGGTGACGGCGGGCAGGCCGGCATTGCGCGCCGCGCTCGTCTCCATGGAGATCAGGACGTCGACCTTCTTCTGGTAGATCAGGCTGTCGAAGGCCTTCTGGGCGCCCGCCGCCCCGGAGGCGTCGTCGGCGACCTCGAGGACGAGCTTGCGGCCGAGCACGCCGCCCTTGGCGTTGATCTCCTCCACGGCGAGTTCGGCCGACTGCACCACCGAGGGGGCGACGACGCTGTTGGCGCCCGACAGGCCGATCGGGATGCCGATGACGATCGGCTTGCCGTCGGCGGCCTGCGCGGCCGTGGCGGCGAGGGCGAGCGCCGCGGCGCCGGCGAGGGACCATTTCACCATGAACGAACTCCTTGGGACGGACGGGAAGGGTTACGGATCTCGGCTCAGCCGTAGATGTCGGTGCGGCGGTCGCGCAGGAGCGAATTGAACCGGTTCAGGTCCTTGCGGCCGGCCGCGTCGAGATCGACCAGCGCCGAGAGGGTCTCGGTCCGGTCGCGGCTCGCCGGGCCGGCGAGCGGCCAGCCCTTGGGGCCGACGATCAGGCTCTGCCCCTCGAAGGGCTGGCCGCGCTCGGTGCCGACCCGGTCGGCACAGGCGATGAAGAGGCCGTTCACATGGGCGGCAGCCCGGTGCAGGGTGTTGGCCATGGCGGCCTCGCCCGCGGGCTGGTCGGGCATCGGCACCCAGTTGGTCGGGATGCAGACGATCTCGGCGCCGCCGAGCGCCAGCTGCCGGAAGGTCTCGGGGAACCAGCCGTCGTAGCAGATGGCGACGCCGACCTTGCCCAGCGCCGTGTCGAAGACCGGGAAGCCGAGGTCGCCCCTGGCGAAGAACACGTTCTCCCGGTCCCAGAGATGCGCCTTGCGGTAGGTGCCGATATAGCCCTCCGGCCCGACGATCACGGCGGCGTTGTAGAGGACGTCGCCGGCGGATTCGGCGATCCCCGCCACGATGTGCACGCCGAGCTCCGCGGCCAGCGCCGCCCAGGCCCGGGTGGTCGGGCCCTCCGGCACCGGCTCGGCCAGGGCGGCGGCCTCCGCGGCGGATTCGAACACGTAGCCGGTGCTGGCGAGTTCCGGCAGCACGATCAGCCGGCTGCCCGCGGCGGCGGCCGCGCGGACGAGATCGGAGGCCCGCGCCAGATTCGCGTCGACCGCGCCGAAGTCCGGCGCGAACTGGATGCACGACACCCGTATCGGCGGGCGCGCAGGACCGTTCGCTTGGATCATGAAAGCTCCAAAACGCAAAAAGCCCCTGGGCGCGGACAAGATCATCCGCGAACCAGAGGCTTCAAAGCCGAGATGTCATGCAGCAATCTTGCTGCGGGGCAACCTTGCCCGGTTAGACTACGATACGCGCCCCGAACCGGACCGCAAGACCATAAATGCGGCAGGCTGCTGCGATCAGGTCTTTTCCGCCAACGCGATGCGCAGGCCGAGACCGCTCATCGCCTCGTGGGCCGAGACCACGCTCTCGGCCACGCTGGCCATCGGCACGCGGGCGGCGGTGGCCCGGTCCCGGAGCATCTTGTAGGCGGCGTCCTCGTCGATCCGGTTCAGGTCCACGAGCAGCCGGACCGCCTTCTCGACGGTGCGGCGGCCCTTCATGGTCTCCTCCAGCCGGTTGATCTTGCTGGTGAGCCGGCCCTCGTAGCCGCGCCGGTAGCGGGCCAGGGCGAACTGGGTGAGCACGCCCCGCGGGTGGAGCGGCTTGTTGAGCACGCCGTGGGCGTTGACGTCGGCGATCGCCTTCAGGGAGGTCGGGCTCTCGTAGGCCACGATGGCGATGACCGCCGGCTCCAGCGCCTCGATCGACGGCAGCAGGTGCATCACCTGAGCGTCGTCGAGCTGGATGAACAGCGTGTCGATGTCGGCGGGCAGGGCGGCGGGCGGCGGCCACGCCAGGGAGACCGCGCAGCCGAGGCGACGGAGCTGCTCCAGCAGCGCGGCGCCCTCCTCGTCCTTGGGGTGGATGACGAGGGCGCGGGCGCGCCGCAGGTCGTCCAGGATCTTGCGGGCGGGGGCGGTCACGCGGCGAGACCCTCCTCCAGCCAGTTCGTCTCGAACCGGGACCACGCGAGGTAGGGATCGGGCCGCACGGGCCGGCGCGCCCGCCAGACCACGTCGAACTGCCCGTCGGCCCGGGCGACGCCGATGCCCGGCGTGAGCCAGATGTGCCGCGTCTCGCCGTCGAAGGCGAGGTCGCCCTCCGGCGCCGCGAGGCGCTGGCGCAGGGCTGCCGCGCCGAGGCGCTCCGCGTCGAGGGTGCCGGCCTCCGTGAGCGCCCGGGCGAAGAGATGGACCTGCGCGTAGGCGGTCTCCGACCACATGCTGGTGGGGCGCTCGGGCCCGAACCGGGCCTGGAAGGCGGCGACGAAGCGCCGGTTCTCCTCGCTCGCAAGGGACCCGAAATACGGGGCCGCCAGGACGTGGCCGGTGCAGTGCTCGGGACCGATCGCGTGGATCTGGCCCTCCGCCAGGGTCAGGCTGGCGATCGGGCAGCGGGCGCGGTCGATGCCGGATTCCGCGTAGGCGCGGTAGAGCCGCTCGGCCCCGCGCCCCACCACGGTGGAGAAGACCGCGTCCGGGGCGGCGTCGCGGATCGCCGCGATCATGGCGGCGTGGGCCGCGTCGTCCGCGTCGAGGGCCGCGTACAGCTCGCCCACGATGGTCCCGCCCTTCGCCTCGATCAGGTCGCGCATGACCCGGTTCGATTCCCGCGGGTAGATGTAGTCGGACCCGATCAGGAAGATCCGCCGCCCCTGCTCCTGCAGGAGGTAGTCGGCCAGGGCGAAGACGTTCTGGTTGAGGGTCGCACCGGTGTAGATGATGTTCTCCGAGTACTCGAAGCCCTCGTAGATCGACGGGTACCAGAGCAGGCCGTTGTGCCGCTCCATGGTGGACAGCACCGACTTCCGGCTCGCCGAGAGCGAGCAGCCGAACACCACCTCGACCCCGTCCTCGGCAAGCATTCGCCGGGCCAGGGTGCGGTAGGCGTCGGTCTCGCCGGCGGGGTCGTAGCAGACCGGCTCGATCGGGCGGCCCAGCACGCCGCCGGCCTGGTTGATCTCCTCGATCGCGAGTGCGGTGCCGAGGAAGTGCTCGGTCTCGGTGATGCCGCTCACCCCGCTGCGGGAGAACAGGACGCCGACCCGCCACGTCGCTTCATCCTTGGCCGCCATGGCCCCTCCCCGCGCGCGCCCAGGCCCGGCGGATCGCCCGCGCCTCGGCCCCGTCCTACCCGACGGACGCCCCCCTGCGGAAGCGTCGGCCCGGTCGCGCGGGCTCGTCCCGGATCCGCGACCGGACATCCCGCTCCGGCCGCTGCGATCCTCAGGCGGTCCCGGCCCCCGGTTCGGCCCGCCGCACCGGCCGGCTGACGAAGCGGGAGCCGGCGAGCAGGAACCGCCAGGGCGTCTCGGCGCCGCGGGTGATCCCGATGCGCCGGTCGCTGACCACCTCGACGGCCCCGGGATCGCCCGCGGCGCGGGGCTCGAACCGGAACGGCGCCCCCGCGAGGGGCGCGCCGTCCAGCGCGTCGGTGACGCCGAGGGCCTGGCAGAGGCGGCCCGGCCCGGCGCAGAGCAGGCGCGGCTCCTCCACGCCGCGGCGCGCCCGCATGGCGGGAAGCCCATCGGTGGGCGCGAGGGCCCGGAGCAGCACGGCGCTGCCGGGCTCGCAGACGAGGTTCAGGCACCAGTGCATCCCGTAGGAGCGATACACGTAGGCATGGGCCGGCGGCCCGAACATGCTGGCGTTGCGCCGGGTGGGGCCGCGGAAGCTGTGGGAGGCCGGATCGGTGCTGTCGTAGGCCTCGGTCTCGACGATGATCCCGCCGGCCGCGCCGACGAACAGGCGGGCGCCGATCAGGTCGGAGGCCACCGCGGCGGCGCTGCGGGCGAAGAAGGTGTCCAGCATCGGGTCTCCGGCGCGGGCGGTCCGCGCGATCCTCACGTCCGGGACTCCACGGATCGCCGGCGATTGGAAATAAATCGGACGCGGCGGAAGTCTTGCTGGTACGAGGGACCGTGAATGGCGGGCCCAGAACCGATCTCCTCGGACCTCCCAGCATGGTGCGCACAGCCTCGATCGCGACGCTTCGATCCGCCGATGCGGGCGCGCAACCCCGATCCGCCACGCAAGCCGCGCGGATCCGCCTGAACCTGCGGCGCCTCCGGCTGGCCAGCGGCCTGGTCCTGTTCGGCTACGTGCTAACCCACCTGCTCAACCACGCCCTGGGCAACATCTCCCTCGACGCCATGGAGGACGGCCTCGACCTCGTCACGGCCGTCTGGCTCAATCCCGTCGGCCTGACGCTGCTCTACGGCGCCCTGGTGCTCCATCTGCTGCTCGGGCTCCAGGCGCTCTACGCGGCCCGCTTCTTCCATTGGCGGCCCTCCGAGGCCCTGCAGTTGGTCTCGGGCCTGCTGATCCCGACGCTCCTCATCAGCCACATCACGGCGACCCGGATCTCCTTCGTCACCGAGGGGCTCGACAAGGGCTACGCGCAGGAACTCTACGCCTTCTGGATCGGCTCGCCGACGCTCGGCCTGCTGCAGGTCACGGTCCTGGTCCTGGCGTGGATCCACGGCTGCATGGGCCTGTATTTCTGGCTGCGGCTGAAGCCCGCCTTCGGGCGCATGGCGCCCTGGCTGCTGGCGCTCGCGGTTCTGGTCCCGGTCCTGTCGCTGCTGGGCTTCGCGCAGGGCGGCCGCATGATCCTCACCCTGGCGCAGGATCCGGCGTGGCGGGCGGTGGCCCTCCAGCCGGTCCATGTCGGGCTGCCCGATCAGGTCGCGCGGCTCGCGGCCATCCGGGACGGGCTGCTCGGGACCTATGCGGGCCTGGTGGCGGCGGTGGTCGCAGCGCGCGGCGTGCGGACCCTCGCCGAGGTCAAGCGCGGCACGATCCGGCTCAGCTATCCGGACGGGCGGGTGGTGCGGGTCCCCCGGGGCACCAGCGTGCTGGAAGCGAGCCGGCGCAACCGGATCCCCCATGCCAGCGTCTGCGGCGGCCGCGGCCGATGCTCCACCTGCCGCATCCGGGTGACGGACGGCAGCGACGGCGCGCCCAGTCCCGGCCGCACCGAGCGGTCGGTCCTGGAGCGCATCGCCGCCGGTCCGGGGGTGCGGCTCGCCTGTCAGTTCCGGCCCGAGACCGACATGGCCGTGGTGCCGCTGCTGCCGCCGCAGCCGCGGATGCGCCAGGCCGACCTGCTCGACCGGGCGCAATCCGGCGAGGAGCGCTTCATCGTGGCGATGTTCGTCGACCTGCGCGGCTCGACCCGGCTCGCCGAGGAGCGCCTGCCCTACGACACGGTGTTCATCATCAACCGCTTCCTCGGCGCGGTCGGCGACGCCGTGCGGGAGGCCGGCGGCTCGACCAACCAGTTCCTCGGCGACGGTCTGCTCGCCCTGTTCGGCCTGGAGACGGAGCCCGGGCAGGCCGCCCAGGACGCCCTGCGGGCGATCGACCTCATCGCCGACGCCGTCGACACCCTGAACCGGCTGCTGGCGGCCGATCTGGAGCACACGCTCCGGTACGGGATCGGCGTGCATGCGGGCCTCGCCATCGTCGGCGAGATGGGCGACGCCACCGATGCCCGCTTCACGGCGCTGGGCGACACCGTCAACGTCGCCGCCCGCCTCCAGGGCCTGACCAAGACCCTCGGCTGCGTGGCCGTGGTGTCGGAGGCGGTCTATCAGGCGGCCCGCGTGGCGCCGGCGCAGATCCGGGACGTCGCGGTGGACGGCCGGTCCGAGGCCGTCCGGGTCAACACCCTGGGCCGCCTCTGAGGCGGCGTCCGGGCGGGACGCGCGGGCCGTCCCCGCGGGCAGATCCTGCCCCGTGCTCCTGTCGCCATGCTCCCGGCCCCGGCGCCGCGCCTCAGGCCCGTTGCCGGTTCGCCGCCCCGAGGCGCGGCGCCAGGGCCAGCATCAGCGGCACCACGGCGAGCGCCGTCCCGGCCGCCGCCACCGCCGCCCAGTGCGGGCCGGCCGCGTCGCCGAGCCGTCCGTAGAGCAGCGGCGCCGCCAGCGCGCTGCCGCCGAGCGTCCAGGTGTAGAACACCGCGAAGGCCCGCTCGACCCGGCCGCCCGGGGCCAGTTCCGGCACCGTCCCGTAGAGGACCGACGAGGTGCCGTTCAGCATCACGCCGAGGAGCGGCAGCAGGATCAGCCCGGGGGCCAGGGGCAGGACGATCACCGCCAGGATCGCGAGCGCCGTCCCGGTCTCGGTGAGGATCACGGTCCGGGTCACGCCGAGGCGTTCCCCGAGGCGCCCGCACACCGCCTTGCCGAGGGCGCCGCCGATGAAGACCAGCGAGAGCGCGAGGCCCACCGTGGTCAGCGCCGCACCCTTCTCCTGCAGCAGGAACGGCAGGTAGAGCAGGAAGGCCGGCCGCGCGGCGTTGTCGAGCATGCCGATGGCGACGAGGAGCCCGAACCCCGCGCCGGGCGGCGATGCGCCCGCGACCCGGCGGGTCGCCCGCTTGGCGGCCGCCTGGGCGCTGCGTGACTGCGGCTCACGCGGAAGCAGGCGCCCGACCAGCACCGCCACGAGGACGCCTCCGCCGGCGATCACCCAGAGGGCGTGGCGCCAGCCCGACAGGGTCAGCAGCAGCCCGACCAGGGGCGGGACCGCCGCCTTCCCGAGGTCGCCGGTGAAATTGTAGGTGCCGAGGGGCCCCCGCGCCGCCGCGCCGTAGGCCCGGGCGATCACCGCCGAGGCCAGGGGATGCTGGGTGCTGCTGCCGGCGCCGCCGAGCAGGAGGCCGACCCCGAGCCCGACGAGCCCGCCCGAGGCGCCGGCGATCGCATAGCCCGCCGCGCTGAGCCCGGTGCCGAGCACCAGCACGATCCGGGCGCCCCAGGCCTGGGCAAGGCGGCTCGCCGGCATCTGCAGCGCCGCCAGCGCGCCGTTGTAGAGCGACCGCAGGAAGGCCAGGGCGACATAATCGAGGCCGAACTCCGCCTGCCAGACCGGCAGCAGCACGTAGATCAGGTCCGTGTAGCCGTCGTGCAGGGCGTGGTTGACCCCGGTCGCCAGGAGTGTGCGCCGGGCCTCCGGCGGGGACGCGGTTTCGGAAGACGCGGTCGGAACGGACGCGACGGACATCCAGCCATCCTTCGTGGTTCCGATCCAGGATGGCGGTCTGGCGGGGGGCTGACAAACGCCTTATGCTGACGCTCGCGTGAGGAAACCTGACCCGTGCATCGTCGCCTGCCGCCCCTGAACGCCCTGAAGGCCTTCGAGGCGGCCGCGCGGCACGGGAGCTTCACCCGGGCCGCGGACGAGCTGCGGGTCACCCACGGCGCGGTGAGCCGGCACGTGCAGATGCTGGAGGGCTGGCTCGGCCTGCCGCTGTTCACGCGCCACAACCGGCGCGTGGTCCTCACCGAGGCGGGGGTCGCCTACGCCACCGAGATCGGCGCCGCCCTCGACCGGATCGCCCTGGCCACGGCCCGCCAGGTCGAGCGCGGGCGGCCCCGCCTGCTGCACGTGAATGCGCTCGCCACCTTCACCCTGCGCTGGCTGATCCCGCGCCTGTCCGGCTTCCAGGTGGCCAACCCGGCGATCGAGGTCCGGCTGACGACCTCCAACGTGCCCCTGGCGCAGCTCGCGGAGCCGTTCGATGTCGCGATCCGCGGCGGTCCGGAGACGCGCCCGGGCCATCGCGCGGAGCCGTTCCTGTCCGAACGCCGCATCCCCGTCTGCAGCCCGGCCCTGCTGCAGCGCCTCCCCCTCGCAGAGCCCGAGCAGCTCCGGCAGCACACCCTGCTGCACGCGGCGACGCTCCCGCGGGTCTGGCCGGACTGGCTGCGGGCGGCCGGTGTGCCCGATCTGGAGCCGCAGGCCTCGGTGACGCTGGAGCATTTCTACCTGACCCTCCAGGCCGCCCTCGACGGGCTCGGGATCGCCATGGGGCCCGAGCGGCTGATCGCCGACGACGTCGCGGCCGGCCGCCTGACCCTGCCCTTCGCGGGCCCGTCTCTGCCGGCACGGAGCTACTACACCTACGTCCCGGAGCCCCGGGCGGAGGATCCGGCGGTGCGGGCCTTCTGCGGCTGGCTCGCCGAGGCGGCCCGGCAACCGTGAGATCCCGTCTTTGCGAGCGCAGCGAAGCAACCCAGTGTCGCGCAACGTTGGGGCTCGTGGCGCCGCTGGAATGCTTCGCTGCGCTCGCAAGGACGGTTTCGGAGTGGCGTCCGGGCGCGGTTCCGCGCATGGATCGGATCCGGAACGCACCCGACCGCGTCAGGGTTGGCGTGAGACGCTTCTGCCGAAGGTGACCGCATGGCGCGCAAGCGTCTCCGCCCGACCATCGAGAGCCTGATCGAATCCCTCGGGCGGCTCGGCCTGTCCCCGGAGGCCGTCGACCTCGACCGGCTGCTCGCCGATCTCGAACTGCCCGAATACGGCGCCGAGGTGGAGGACGACCGCGTCGCCCGCGCCGTGCGCGCGATGCAGGCCGCCCGGGCCTTCGCGGAGACCGGCATCCCGGCGGTCCGCAAGGCCGTGCCGAACCTCCGGGCCGTGGTGACGAAGGACCACCGGATCACGTGGCTGATCCGCACCGAGATCCCCCTCCTCGACAACGGCCGCCTGGACCTGCGGCTCGACATCGCGCCGGAGCCGGAGGCGGCCGAGATCCTGGCCCGCATGGCCGCCCGGAACGACCCGGCCCACCGCCTGGACGCCCTGCGCGAGGCCGTGACGCGCACGGCGCTCCAGGCCAGCCGGGCCCTGCACAAGCCGGTCGACCGGCTGCGGGCGCAGCTCCTCGTCGACCTGCGCGAGGTCGGGGCGGACGCCGCCGCCTACATCGCCCACATGGACCGGTCGCTGCGGTCCCGGGTGTTCACCTACGGCCCGAAGCTCGCCCGGGGCCTCAACGACACGCT
>NZ_JAQPZJ010000001.1:2062500-3135000 GCF_028920805.1 Methylobacterium sp. 092160098-2
AACGCAGAACGGCCCGGGGGCCCTTCGGTGAAGCGCTGGACGATGGACGCTCCCTCAGTCGCCGCGTGCGGGTTGAGCCTAGGCTCAAGTCCGACGACCATCCGACCCTGAGGGTCGTCGCTGGCCGGCGATGCTGCTGGAAGGACCGGAGGACGGCGTGCCGTCGCGTCCGGTGAAGCGGATGTAGTGGGGCTCGCCGCGCGACGCAAGGGGCCGGGCGCAGGCCGGCCAAGCCCGGGATGCACACCTCCGCATCCGCGCCCGACCGACCGCCGCCGCATCGCCTGTAGTCCTCCGCGGACCGGCGGTTTCGCAAGCGTCCTGTCCGGGTGCCCGAACCGATCCCCCTCGCGCGGCCGACAGGCCGGGCGCGCCGGCCGGGAACCTGCGGATCGCCGCGATCGCCGACGCCCGCCCCCGCCCGCGGCTCCCTGAAGAGTACCGGGCTCATGGCATGAGCGCAGCGGACCGGGCGGCGGCGAGCGGCATGATCGCATTCGCAGTCTTGAACGCAGATCAAGCCCGCGATCTTCTGGTCCTTAAAGATGGAATTAGCATCTTCGCATCTATGGAGTCCCTGTTTCCAGCCGCAGCTTGCCCGGCGGCTCACTCCGAGGCCCCTTAGGCATGCGCGCGGATCCCCAGCCTGCCGACCTGTCGCGCCGGGAGGCGGCGCGTCCGCCCCTGCCGGAGCGGGGCGTCGGGCGCGATCCCCTGCTCCCCTTTCTCGACGCGGTCCGGCAGGGTCTGCTGATGATCGACCCCACCGGGACGGTCATCGCGGCGAACGCCCCGGCCCGGCAGCTCCTGGCCGGCCTCAATGTCACGCTGCGGGTGCAGGCTTCGGCGATCCCGCTGCTGCGGGCCCTGCGGGCCGGGACCGCCCCGCCGCGGGGCGCCCTGCTGCGCAGCCTCCGCCGCGCGCTGGCCCGGCGGCAGCCGGTCGTGTTCGAGTTGCGGCACCGGGACCACACGGTCCAGGTGGAACTCCATCCCCTCGCGACGGGCGGCTGGGTCGTCTCGCTGGAGGATGTCAGCACCCGGAAGGCCACGGAAGCCCGGGCCGACGCGATGGCGCGGCGCGATCCCCTCACCGGTCTGCCGAACCGCCTGCTCCTGCGCGAGCGTCTCGCCGAGGCTCTTGCGCGTCTCGCGCGCACGGGCGAGTGCTGCGCCCTGCTGCTGATCGACCTCGATCGGTTCAAGCCGGTCAACGACACCCTCGGTCATCCGATCGGCGACGCGCTGCTGGAGACGGTCGCCGACCGCCTGCGCTCGACGGTGCGGCCCACCGACACGGTGGCGCGGATCGGCGGCGACGAGTTCGTCATCCTCCAGGCCGGGATCCGCGACGCGGCGGGCACGCAGGCCCTCGCCCGCCGCGTCGTCGACCTGATCGGCCGCACCTACATGGTGGAGGGCCATCTCCTGACGATCGGCGCCAGCGTCGGCGTGGCGCTGGCCCCCGAGGACGGGACCGACGCCGACCGGCTCCTGAAGAACGCCGACCTCGCCCTCTACCGGGCCAAGCTCGACGGCCGCGGCACCTACCGGTTCTTCGAGCCGGAGATGGATGCGCGCATGCAGGCGCGCCGCAAGCTCGAACTCGACCTGCGGCAGGCGCTCGCCCGGCGGGAATTCCAGTTGCACTTCCAGCCGCAATTGCAGCTCGCGAGCGGCACGCTGATCGGCTGCGAGACCCTGATCCGGTGGCGCCATCCCGAACGCGGGTTGGTCTCGCCCCTCGATTTCATCCCGCTCGCCGAGGAGATCGGCCTCATCGTCCCGATCGGCGAGTGGGTCGTTCGCCAGGCCTGCCGCGACGCCATGACCTGGCCGGAGCACATGTCGGTGGCGGTCAACGTCTCGCCGGCGCAGTTCAAGAGCGACCGGCTGGTGGAGACGATCATCTCGGCCCTGGCCGGCTCGGGGCTGCCCGCCCGGCGGCTGGAGGTGGAGATCACCGAGGGCGTGCTGCTGCAGGAGAACGACAGGACGCTCCAGACCCTGCACCGGCTGCGGGAACTCGGCGTGCGCGTCTCCATGGACGATTTCGGCACCGGCTACTCGTCGCTGAGCTACCTGCGCTCGTTCCCCTTCGACAAGATCAAGATCGACCGTTCCTTCGTGAAGGATCTGACCAGCAAGCCCGACGGCGAGGCGATCATCCGGGCGATCGCCGGCCTGGGCAAGAGCCTGGGCATGACCACCGTCGCCGAGGGCGTCGAGACGGCCGAGCAGATGCAGCGCATCCGCCTGGAGGGCTGCACCGACGTGCAGGGCTACCTCATCAGCAAGCCCGTACCCGCCGAGGACCTGCGCCAGGTCTTCGCCGGCTTTCCGCAGACCTGATCACTCTCCCCTTCGGGACGCCTTGCCATGAGCGACCTCTACCGTCTCGTCTATGCCAGCAAGAACCTGCTGCAGGGCTCGGAGCCGGAGGTGATGGCCGCGGTCCGCCAGATCCTGGACGCGTCCCAGCGGAACAACGCGGCCCTCGGGGTAACCGGCGCCCTGATGTTCAACGCGGGCGCCTTCGCGCAGGTGCTCGAAGGTCCGCGTCGGGGGGTCGAGACGACCTTCGAGCGGATCCAGCGCGACCTGCGGCACGACGACGTCACGGTCCTGCAATGCGGCCCGGCGGAGAGCCGCGCCTTCGCCAACTGGTCGATGGCGTTCGTGGGCCAGTCGTCCAGCGGGCAGGCCCGCTTCAGCAGCCTCTCGGCCGAGAGCGGCTTCGACCTCGCGCGCCTCGACGGCGACCGGGTCTTCGCCATGCTGCACGGGCTCGTTCTCGAGGAAGAGGGATTTCCGGTCGTGGGGGCCGATCCCGTGGCGACAGCTATCTCGGAGACCGCCCCCGTGGAGGCCGCCCCCTTGGAGAGCGCTCCCGTGGAGCGCGCGCCCTTGGCGGCCGGGCCCGAGCCGCGTGCGGCTGCCGGGCTCGACGTCGCGCAGGTGCGGGCCGAGATCGCGCGGCTGCGTCCGGAGCCCGCATCCCAGGCCCCGGCGCCGGCTCCTGCCGGGTCGGATCGGGCGCCGCGGGCCGCACCGGTCCTGCGTCGCCCCGCCGGGACGCGCGGCGCGGCCGAAGCCGCCCTCAGCGTGCTCAAGGCGGCCCTGGCGAGCGAGCGGCAGCGTACGACCGACCTGCGGGCGGAGATCGACGGCCTGCGCGTCGCACTGGCCGCCTCCGCGGACCGGCTTGAGGTCCTGCGCGACGAACGGGACCTGTGGGCCGGACGGGCCGGTCTCCTTGCCCGCACCCTGGCGCAGGAGGCCGAGGGCGTGCGGGCCGCCGCACCGGCCGTGGCGGACGAGACGCCACCGGCGGCGGTGCGCGAGACCGGCACCGCCTGACTCCGCCGCGGCGAGCGGGCGAAAGGGTGTCATCGTGGCCGACCTTGAGGGACCCGATGACGCGGCCGCACAACCTCCGGAGCCCCCGGGCATGACCGGTGGCGCCCTGTGCCTGCCCCTGTCCGCCACCGACAGGAACATCCTGTTCGACGCGTTCACCCCGCAGCGCGCACAAGACCTGCGGCACTGGCACACGGTCGTCACGCTCGGCCAAGGCGGCGACCTGACCGCCGGGGCGACACAGTCCTGCGCTACGGACTGTCCACCGTGATGCTCGGCTATCGGGCGGCGGCCCTGCTGCGCGCGCGGACCCGACGGGACAGGTCTTCGCCGGCATGGCGCCCTGGCCGTGGCGTCGCCGGGCGCTGACCGTCCCAGCATGAACGCGGGATCGTTCTCTTGAAAGTCTGATACGTTCTGCATAAAGAACGCCCGTTCGCTCCGGTTGGACGGTGCGGACGATCTCTGCGTGGAGGACGAGGCGATGTCAGAGGGATTTGCGGCCCGTACCGTTGCGGCGGCCAACGGCGTGGCCCAGGACGCGGCCTTCGGCGCGGTGATTGCGCCGATCCACCTGTCGACGACCTTCAAGTTCCCGGCCTTCGAGCAGGCCGGACCCTATGACTACTCGCGTCTCGGCAACCCCACGCGGGACGCCCTCGCCGACACGATCGCCAAGCTCGAGGGCGGCGCCCGCGCCGTCATGGTGGCGAGCGGCATGGCGGCCCTCGATCTCGCGCTGTCGAGCCTGCGGCCGGGCGATCTCCTGGTCGCGCCGCACGATTGCTACGGCGGGACTCACCGGCTGTTGAGCTTCCGCGCCGCCCGCGGGCATTACCGCGTGGCCTTCGTCGACCAGACCGATCCGGACGCGCGGGCGGCAGCCCTGGCCGAGGGGCCGAAGGTCGTGCTGATCGAAACGCCCAGCAACCCGCTGATGCGCGTGGTGGATATCCGACGCATCACCGCGGACGCGAAGGCGGCCGGCGCGCTGGCCGTGGTGGACAACACCTTCCTGTCGCCCGCCCTGCAGCAGCCGATCGCCCTCGGGGCGGATCTGGTCGTCCATTCCACCACCAAGTTCCTGAACGGCCATTCCGACGTCATCGGCGGGGTCGTGGTCGCCGCCGACAAGGCCGTTGGGGAGGAACTCGCCGCCTGGGCGAACACGATCGGGGTCACGGGCTCGCCCCTCGACGCTTATCTGACGCTCCGGGGCCTGCGCACCCTGTTCGTGCGGGTGGAGCAGCAGCAGCGCAACGCCGCCGTCCTGGCGGCCTTCCTGGAGGCGCATCCGGCGGTGGCCCGCGTGCATTACCCGGGTCTGCCCACCGATCCGGGACATGCCCTGGCGAAGACGCAGCAGGCGGGCTTCGGCGCCATGCTGAGCTTCGAGCTCGCCGGGGGCCGTGCGGCGGTGAAGACCTTCGTGGAGGCCCTGCGGGTGTTCACGCTGGCCGAATCCCTGGGCGGCGTCGAGAGCCTGATCGCCCATCCGCCGACCATGACGCATGCGGCCATGGACCCGGAGGCGCGCGCCATCGCGGGCATCACCGACGGGCTGCTGCGTCTCTCCGTCGGCCTGGAGGCGGAAGCCGACCTGCTGGCCGACCTGTCGCGGGCCTTCGAGGCCCTGGACGGCTGAGCCGGCCGGTCACTCCTCCTCGACCACGCTGAACCCGGACTCGTCCTCGACCACCCGGAAACGGGCGCGCTGCACGGTCCGGGAGCGCTCGGCCGCCTCGTCGCGGCACTTGTCGACATGGGCGGCGCGGTTGACCACCTGCAGGTTCGGCGCCCCCCAATAGCCGAGCAGCACCGGCCAGGGCGCGTCGCGGTGTTCCCGCCAGACCCGGTAGAGCGGCAGGGTGTGGTCGACCTCGGCCGTCTTCAGCAGGCGTTTGCCGGTGGTGGTGCAGCGATGCCGCTGGCGGAGCTTCAGCGCCCGGACCTGGGCATGCGGCGCGATCCAGAACTTCCAGGCCGCGACACAGGCTGCGTGCCAGCCGGCATTGGTGTTGGGGGCGCCGCGCGCCCAGAGATCCCGGTGCCAGCCGAACCGGTAGACCGGCTGACCGCAGATGCAGCAGACGCCCCGGCCGCGGGCGAAGGCCGGATCGCGGTAGGGTGCCGGCGGCATGCGGAAGCTTCCGGCCCGGCCCTCGGCCCCGAGCTGCCAGGTCCAGCCCTCCGGCGTCCCGGAGCGGGCCGCCAGTGCCCGGGCCAGCCGGTCGGCGCGGAGGATGTGGTTGCGCCAGTAGCTCTCGACGGCGAGCCGCGGCGTCGGCGGGATCAGCGGGCGCGCCAAGGCGTGCTGGAGGACCGGTGCCGGGAAGATGGCCGGCAGGGCTTTCTCCAGTCGCGCCCGGGCCTGCTCGTTGCGGAGGGTGCGCCAGCTCGATGTGGTCATGGTGGACCGGTGGTAACCCGGCCGGCGCCGCGCCGCGACGGCGCCGCTGCAACAGCGGGCGGCCCCCGCACGCCCGACCTTCAGGGTTAAGAAAATGTTTCCCGTGAAACATTGCGCGGCCCGTCAGAAGCAGCATGGCCGCTCCGGTCCGGCTCAGAGATCCACCGCCATCGACAGGAGGTAGGTGCGCGGCGCGCCCTGGAAGAAGGTGCCGAACGACGCGACCCCGGTCCAGTACCGCGCGTCGGTCACGTTGAGGATGCTGGCCCGGAAGGTCGTCGGCCGCTCGGCGACCAGGGTCGTGTAGCGCAGGCCGAGGTCGAGGCGGGCCCAGGCCGGCAGGGCCTGGGTGTTCGCGAGGTCGACGAACTGCCGCCCGGTAGAGATGACGGCGCCGTTGAGCGTCAGGCCGGGCAACCCGGGCAGGTCCCACTCGGCGCCCAGGCTCGCCTGGACCTCAGGCACGCCGATCGGCCGGTGCCCGCGATTGGCGGCGAGCGCCGTCCGGACGAGGCGTCCGTCCAGCAGGGTCACGCCGCCGACCACGCGCACCTGCGGCGTGATCTCGCCAAACAGGCTCAGCTCGAGGCCGCCGACGCGCTGCTCGCCGGTCGCCGCGAAGCGCCCCTGCGGGCCGAGCTCGCCCGCGGGCTTCGTGATCCGGAAGGCGCCAAGCGTGGCGCCGAACCGGCCGAGATCGAGCTTCACACCCGCCTCGACCTGTCGGGCCACGTAGGGAGCGAGGATCGTGCCGGAATTGGTCGCCACCGCCGGGGCCACGTCGCCGCGGCTCAGGCCCTCGATGTAGTTGCCGTAGAGCGAGACCGAGTCCCAGGGCCGCACCACGAGACCGACCATCGGGGTCGTGGCGCTCTTGTCGTACGACGAGGCCAGCGTGCCGACATTCGACAGGTAATTGTGCGCCTCCACGCGCTGGCGGCGCACACCCAGGGTCAGCAGGACGCGCTCGTCGAGGGCCGACAGCGTGTCGGCCACCGCGATCCCCGACAGGGTGCTGTCGGACAGGCGGGGCCGGCCGATGCCGTAGATCGGCGCGATGTACGGGACGAGGGCCGGCACGTAGAGGTTCGACAGGTAGGCGCCCCGGCCGGGCGAGAACCGCCGTCCCGTCGCCTCGTCGTACACGGAGCCCTGAAGCGTGAGGGCGTGGCGGATGAATCCGGTCTCGAACCGGGCCCGGACGCCGGCGTCGTAGGTGAGCCGGTCGACGCCGAGGGCGTAGAATTGCGGCGTGCTGGTCGTGTCGCCGCGGCCGTTGAGGATCGTCGGCGCCGATTGGAAGTACCGCTCCACGCCGGTCTGCCCGCCGCCGACATCCGCGAACAGCGTGACCTGATCGGTCAGGTCGTACTCGGTGCGCAGCAGGCCGCCGCGATCGTCGACGTCCGAGTATTCCCAGGGCTGGGTCAGGTTCAGGCGACCGTCGGGCGCCCGCGGTACGGGCACGCCGGCCCGCAGGAGGAACGGGCGCAGCGGCGCGTTGAAGCGGTCCGTCTGCGCCAGCAGGTAGAGCCACGCGCGGAACCGGTCACCCTGGTAGTCGAGGGCCAGGGCCCCGACGCCGGTCGTCTCGGTCTGGCGGTCGAAGGGCGTGGCGCCGCCGTGCAGGCTGCCGACGACGCGGGCGCCCCATTCCCGTCCCGGCCCCCAGCGGCGGGCGACGTCGACCTGGCTGCCGCCCCAGGCGGTCGAGCCGTAATCCAGGGTGACGCGGGTCAGGTGCGCGCCGGCGCGCTTCGGGACGATATTGACCACGCCGCCGACCGCGCCGTTCGGCGACACCCCCGTGAGGGCGGCGGACGGCCCCTTCAGGACCTCGATGCGCTCCACGTAGTCGGTGAAGATGCGGAAGCTCGGGGCAATGCCGTAGAGCCCGTCGAAGGCGACCTCGCCGCTGGTGTTCTCGTTGGACGGGAAGCCCCGGATGGAGAAGGAGTCGAACGGCGCCCCCGTGGTCTGGGTGGCGCGCACCGACGGGTCGAGGACCAGGGTCTCGGATACCGTCCGCGCCTGCCGGTCCCGGATGAGCGTGTCGGTGTAGCTGGCGATGCTGAAGGGCGCCTTCTGGATCTCGGTATCGCCCAGCAGGCCGAGGCGACCGCCCCGCGCCACCTGACCGCCGGCATAGGCCGGGACCGGTCCGCGCGGCGCGGCCGCGCTCGCGACCGAGATCTCGTCGAGCTGGACCTCCCGGCCGGCCCCGGCCTCCTCCGCGCGGGCCGCGTGCAGCCCGGAACCGACGAAGCCCAGCAGGAAAGCCATCGGGAGAACCGGCCGTGCCGCGCGCCGCCGGCGCCGGTTCCGCGCGGAAACCGACACCGAGAAATCTTGAGACCGCATTGTCGTGACGAAAGCTCCGAATCACGGAGCAAGGCAGCAAATATCTCTACGTGTGTCAAAAATACATTTGGATTAATTATAATTATATTCAGCGCACGCAGGGTCGATCTACGTGATCGATATTGATTGCTTTCTATACTGACTTCCATTGCCGAACGACATCATTATCAGTGCCTCACTCATCATCGCACGGTCGAGCAGGCGATTTCGCGGAAGGCCGGGTTAGAGCTCGGCTGAGGCGCGCGGCCGGGATCGTCGGGCCGGGCGGGGCGTGCGGGGCCCGACACGGCCGCGATCGGGTGTGGATCGCGCGCGTCCGATCGGGTTGCCGCGGCGGAGACCGGGGCGCCCGGTTGCCAGGGTTGCCCACCCCGCCTAGACGGGCCCGGCGCGAAACGTGCCTGTCACCCCTCCTCTAGTGCAGAGGTTTTCCCGTGATCACCGGTCCGTGCCTCATCGTCCAGCCGATCCACGCGGCGGGCCTCGACCGGCTGCGGGCGGCCGGATTGGAGCCGCGTCCGGCGAGCGGCACCGATCCCGAGACCCTGGCCCGCGAGGCCGCCCCGTGCGTCGCCGTCATCACCCGCAACACCGGCTTCCCGGCCCGCGCCATCGCAGCGGCCCCGGCCCTGCGGGTGATCGGCGTGCACGGCACCGGCACCGACCACGTCGCCACCGCCGAGGCGACCGAGGCCGGGATCGTGGTGGTCAATACGCCCGGCGCCAACGCCGTCTCGGTGGCCGAGCAGACGCTGGCGCTGATCTTCGCCCTGGCCAAGGCCCTGCCGGAGGCCGACCGCTCGGTCCGGCGCGGGGACGACAGCTTCAAGTTCACCGCCCGCCTGATCGAGCTGGCCGGCCTGACGCTGGGCCTCGTCGGCTTCGGGGCGATCGGGCAGGCGACGGCCCGGCTCGGCACGGCCCTCGGCCTGCGGGTGCTGGCCTACGGCCCGAGCCGGCCGGACGCCGACTTCGCCAATGCCGGTGCCCTGCGGGCTCCTTCGGTGGACGCGCTCCTCGCGGAGGCCGACATCGTCTCCCTGCACGTGCCCCTGACCCCGGCCACCCGCGGCCTGATCGGCCGGGACCAGCTCGCCGGGATGAAGCGGGACGCCTTCCTGATCAACACCAGCCGCGGCGGCCTGATCGACGAGGCGGCCCTGGTGGAGGCGCTGGAATCCGGCACGATCGCGGGCGCCGGGCTCGATGTCTTCGCCCAGGAGCCCCTGCCGGCCGACCACCCCCTCGCCCGTCAGGCGCGGGCGATCCTGACGCCCCATGTCGGCGGTTCCACCGGGTCGGCCCTGATCCGCACCGCCGAGACCGCCGCCGGCCGCGTGGTCGACGTGCTGGCAGGCCGGCGGCCGGGCGGACTGGTCAATCCGGATGTCTGGGCGCGGCGGCGCGCCCTGTGATACCCTGAGACGGGTTGCCGCCGCGGGCCGCGCGACCGATCTCCGACCGGCACCTCAGGATGAGGGCGCGGGTGGGAAGGCCGCGCTCCAACGGCTCCGACCGCGCCCGGATCACGCCCTTTCGTCCGCACCACGACCACCCGCCGCGCACGTTGTCATGCAATCGTCGCAGACGGGCCGGAAAGCCACGCGCTGCATCCGAGGCCAGAGAGGGCTCCATGGACTTCCACCGTCGCTTCACGGTCCTGATGTGCGCCCCCGCCTTCGATCCGGACGATCTCGAAGGCGCGCGCGTCAATCAGATCGTGGCAGCCGTGGAGCAGCGCGGCTTCGAGGTGGTGCGCGCCCGGCGGGTCGAGGACGCGGCCATCGCGGTGCAGACCGACGCCGCGGTGGGCTGCCTCGTGGTCGATTGGGGCAAGCGCGGCCTCGACGGCAAGGCCGCCGCCCTCATCGACATGATGCGCAAGCGCGGCCTGGAGATGCCGATCGTCATCATGGTCCGCCGCAAGCGGCTGGAGGACATCCCGGTCGAACTGCTCGATTTCATCGACGGCTACATCTTCCTGGCGGAGGAGACGCCGGAATTCATCGCCCGCGGCCTCGTCAGCCGGGTCACGCAATACGCCCAGACCCTCAAGACGCCGTTCTTCGGCGCGCTCGTCGACTACGCCGAGAAGGGCAACCAGCTCTGGACCTGCCCGGGCCACAACGGCGGCATCTTCTACAACCGGTCGCCGATCGGCCGGATCTTCGTGGAGCACCTGGGGGAAGCGATCTTCCGCGACGACCTCGACAACTCGGTCCTCGACCTCGGCGACCTGCTGACCCACGAGGGCCCGGCGCTGAAGGCCCAGAAGGAGGCCGCGAAGATCTTCGGGGCCGAGAAGACCTACTTCGTCCTCAACGGCACCTCGGCCTCCAACAAGATCGTCCTGTCCTCGCTGATCGCGGAGGACGACCTCGTCCTGTTCGACCGCAACAACCACAAGGCGGCGCATCACGGCGCCCTGTTCCTGGGCGGCGGCATCCCGATCTTTCTGGAAACGGACCGGAACGCCTACGGCCTGATCGGCCCCATGTATCATGAGGCCCTCGACGAGACCCGGATCCGGGAGAAGATCCGCCGGAACCCGCTGGTGACCGATCCCGAGGCGTGGCGCCGGGAGCGGCCGTTCCGCGTTGCGGTGATCGAGCAGTGCACCTACGACGGCACGATCTACGACGCCCAGGAGATCCTGGAGAAGATCGGCCACCTCTGCGACTACATCCTGTTCGACGAGGCCTGGGCGGGCTTCATGAAGTTCCACCCGCTCTACGCCCGCCGCTTCGCCATGGGGCTGACCGGCCTCGACGAGACCTCGCCCGGCATCGTCGCCACGCAATCGACCCACAAGCAGCTCGCGAGCTTCTCCCAGGCCTCGCAGATCCACACCCGCGACGGGCATATCCGCGGCCAGACCCGGCGGGTCGAGCACAAGCGGCTCAACGAGAGCTTCCTCGTCCACGCCTCCACGTCGCCCTTCTACCCGCTCTTTGCCTCCCTCGATGTCGGCGCCCAGATGATGAAGGGCCGCTCCGGCATGATCCTGTGGGACGACACGATCCGGCTCGGGATCGAGTGGCGCAAGAAGGTCCGGGCGATCCGGCGGGAATTCGAGGAGAACGAGCGCGATCCCGCAAGGCGCTGGTTCTTCGACCCCTTCGTGCCGGACGTGACGGTGAATGCCGACGGGGCCGAGGTGCCTTGGGAAAGTGTGCCGACCGACGAGCTCGCCGCCACGCCGCGCCACTGGGAGCTGAAGCCGGGCGCCCGCTGGCACGGCTTCACCCACGTGGCGCCGGGCTACGCGATCACCGACCCGAACAAGCTCACCGTGCTCACCCCCGGCTTCGACCGGCACACGGGGGCTTACGCCCAGCACGGCGTGCCGGCGCCGATCGTGGCCCAGTACCTGCGTGAGAACCGGATCGTCGCCGAGAAGAACGACCTGAACTCGCTGCTCTTCCTGCTGACCCCGGGGGTCGAATCCTCCAAGGCCGGCACGCTGATCTCGGGCCTCGTCGCCTTCAAGCGGCTCCACGACGACAACGTCCCGCTGGAGGAGGCCATGCCGGAATTCGTCAACCGCCGGCCGAACCGCTACCGCGGCGTGCGCCTGCGCGACCTCTGCGCCGAATTCCACGCCTTCCACCGGGAGGCCGGCACCTCCACGCTCCAGCGGCGCCAGTTCGCCCCGGAGCACCTGCCCGAGATGGTGATGCCGCCCAAGAAGGCCGCCCAGCTGCTGACCCGCAACAAGGTCGATTACGTGCCGATCGCCGAGGCCGAGGGGCGGATCGCCACCACGCTGATGCTGGTCTATCCCCCGGGCATCGGCACGGTGCTGCCGGGCGAGCGCCTGGACGACCGGGCCAAGCCCATGCTCGACTATTTCAAGATGTTCGAGGCCTCCGCCAACCTGTTCCCGGGCTTCGAGGCCGAGATCCAGGGCGTCTACCGCGAGGTCGATCCGGACGGGCGGATCCGCTTCCACACCTACGTGGCACGCGAGGGGGCCTGATGGAGATCGAGGTCGAGACGCCCGGCCTGGTCCCGGCCCGCACCTGCCCCGACATCGTCATCCGCGCCTCCTCGGATGCGGATGTCGAGGCGATGGTGGCGATCTACGAGCACCACATCAGCAGGGGCGTGAGCGATGTCGGCGTCGCCGAGGAGGACCGTCTGCTTCCCGACGACCTGAAGCGGCGGCGCAAGACCATGCGCAAGAAGCGCCTGCCCCACCTCGTGGCCGACCGGGACGGCGCGGTGGCGGGCTACGCCTACGCGGTGCCGTTCCGGAAACGCCCGGCCTACCGCTACACGCTGAAGCACTCGATCTACGTGCATCCCGACCACCTGCATGCCGGGATCGGCCGCCGGCTGCTGCCGGCCCTGATCGAAGCCTGCGCGGCCGGCGGCTACCGCCAGATGATCGGCTACATCGACGCCGAGAACGCCGCGTCCCTGCGGCTCCACGAGGCCTGCGGGTTCGAGCGGGTCGGCTACCTGCGGGCGGTGGGCTTCAAGTACGGCCACTGGTCGGACAGCGTCATGGTCCAGCGGGCGCTGGGCACCGGGTCGGAGGACCGGCCGGGGTAGCGGGCCGGGACGGGGCGGCGTCCGACGCCCGGCCGCCGTCATTGCGAGCGCAGCGAAGCGATCCAGGAGCGCCACACTTACGGAGGGCGCGCTACCCTGGGTCGCTTCGCTGCGCTCGCAATGACGGAGCGCGTGACACCCGCCGAAGGAGTCGACCGGGGCCGGGATCAGTGGCCGGAGGCCGGCTGCGCCGTCGCGACGATGTCGACCTCGACGCCGACATCGAGCGCCACCCATTGGCCCGAGGCCCAGGCCCCCTGGCCGACGCCGAACTCGGTGCGGACGAGGCCGACGCGCCCCACGGCATGCGCCGCGCCGCCGTCGAAGGTCAGGTGGAACGGCAGCGTCACCGGCCGGCTCGTGCCGCGGATCGTCAGCGTCCCCACCGCCGCGTAGTCGCCCTGCCCCTTGTCGACGAAGCGGGTCGCCTCGAAGCGCGCCTGGCTCGCCGCCTTGACGTCGAACCAGTCCTTCTGCGGCAGGGCCTCGTCGCGCTGGACGTCCCCGGTCCGCGCGCTGGCGAGGTCGACCAGCACGAGCGCGTGCCCCGCCTCGGGCTTGGCGGGGTCGAAATCCACGCTGGCCGTGAACCGCTCGAACCGCCCGGTGAACGGGACGCCGACCTGCACGCCCGAGAACCGGATCGCGCTCCGGGCCGGATCCACCGCCCACTCGGCGGCGGCGGCCGGCAGGGCTTCGCCCAGGAACGCGCCCAGGAACGCGCACAAGAACGCGCCCTGCAGCGCCGCGAGCAGGCAGAGGTGACGCGCGTTCATCGGGTGGGCTCCACGATCGGGGCGGTCGACGGCCGGCGCCCCGGCAGCATGCGGCGCAGCACGTCGTCGCGCAGGAGGAAATGGTGGCGCAGGGCGGCCGCCACGTGGACCCCGAGGAGGGCCGCCAGGAACCACGCCCCCAGGGCATGGACCTGCTTGAGGAGACCCTCGGCGGCGGCGGGGTCGGGGACGTGGGCCGCCAGCGGCAGGTGTGGCCAGGGGACGAGGCCGTAGAGCACCGTCGGGATGTTGAACGGCGACAGCGAGACCACGGCCCAGCCGGTCAGGGGCAGCCCGACGAGGAGCAGATAGAGCAGGTGATGCGCCGCCGCGGCCGCCCGCCGCTCCCGCGCCGGCATCCCAGCCGGGTGCGGTGGCGGCCGGTGGGTCAGGCGCCAGAGGAGGCGCAGGACCGTCAGCGCCAGCACCGTGACGCCGACCGACTTGTGCCACTGGTAGAGCTGGAACTGGCGCAGCGGCGCCAGGGCCGCGTGCGTCATGGTCAGCCCGAGGCCGATCAGGACGAGCACGGCGAGCGCGCTCGCCCAGTGCAGCAGGATCGCCACGGCGGAGTACCGCCGCGCGGAAACCCCGTTCGCCATGGCCGATCCCCCGGTGTCAGTCCTGCTTCTCGAAGGCGCCCGCGATGGTGAGGTGCAGCTCGTCGCCGATCAGCGGCACGTAGGTCTTCACCCCGAACTCCGAGCGCTTGAGCGTGCCGGTGGCCTCGAAGCCGACCGTATACTTCTTGCTCAGCGGGTTCACGCCGGCGCCGACCAGGGTGACGTCCAGCGTCACCGGCTTGGTCACGCCGTGGAGCGTCAGGTCGCCCGTCACCTTCGCGTGGTCCTTGCCGGCCGGCGTGACCTTGGTGGACACGAAGGTCATGTCGGGGAACTTGGCGGCGTCGAGCCACTGGTCGCCCTTGAGCTCGTCGGTGAGCTTGGCGCTGGTGGTCGTCACCGAGGCGACCGGGATCTTCACCGAGAGCTTGGCCGCCGCCGGGTTCTTCGGCTGCAGCTCCAGCGTGCCGGACACGTCCGAGAAGCCGCCGGCATAGTTCGAGAAGCCCATATGGGACACGCGCCAGCCGACCTGGGTGTGGCCGGGATCGACCGCGTAGGTGCCGGCCTGGATCTGCGCCGGATCGCGGGTCGGCGGGGTCTGGGCCAGCGCCGAGGTGGCGACCGGGGTGGCGACCAGCAGGGCCAGCAGGCCGGAGGCGAGAATCGACTTCAAGGGTGTCTCCTGCAGAGCAGACGGTCGAGCGCGAGTCGCTGCGCCGCAGCAGCCCTGTAGACCCGTTCACGGCACCGGTTGAGCCTGCTATCCGGAACCCCATGGTTGCGAGAACGGAAACCTTCCGGGGCGGACTCGAGGATGTGCGGGCCTTCTGCGCCGTCGTCGATCTCGGCACGGTGACGGCCGCGGCCGCGAGCCTGCAGGAGACCAAGGGCAGCGTCAGCCGACGGATCTCCCGCCTGGAACAGGCGCTGGGCGCCCGGCTGATGGCGCGCACCTCACGGGCGGTCTCGCCGACGGCCGAAGGGCTGGCCTTCTATGCCAAGGCGCAGGAGAGCCTGACCCTCCTCGACGAGGCGGCCGAGACCGCCCGCGACGCCCGCACGGTGCCGACCGGGCACCTGCGGATCACGACCTCGATCGATTTCGGGATCGAGGTGATGCCCGAGATCGTCGCGAGCTTCCGGACCGCCTACCCGCAGATCACCGTGGAGATGCTGAACACCGACGCGCGCCTCGACCTCGCGGCCAACCGGATCGACCTCGCCCTGCGTCTCGGCGGCGCGGAGGAGACCGGCTACCGCGCGATGGTCCTCGCGACCCTGGCTCTGGGCCTCTACGCCGCCCCCGCCTATCTGCTGCGCCGCCCGGCCCCGACGGACCTCGCGGGCCTGCACGACCACGACCTGATCCTCGCCCGGGAGCGGATCGGCACGGCGGGACTGGTGCTGACCGACGGGCAGGGCCGTACCGAGCCGCTGGCCTTGAGCCCGGCCATCCGGGTCAGCGACTTCGCCACCGCGCACCGGCTGACCCTGGCGGGCGCCGGGATCGGCCATCTCCCGAGCCTCGTCGCCGCCCGCGCCGTGGAGGCGGGGGAGATCCTGCGGGTGCTCAGCCCCTGGGCGACCCGCGGCGCGCATCTGCGCGCCGTCACCCTCGCGGGGCGCGAATTGCCCGCCCGCGTCCAGGTCTTCCGCGAGCATGTCCGCAGCGCCCTGGCGGCGCGCGACTGCCCCGGCGCCACCCTGGACGGCGACGACCCAAACAGATGACGCCCTCTCTTGCGCCGAAGATGACAGGGGCTGCGATCGGAATGGGCATCGCCCGGGCGACCGCCTAAGCCGGGCGACCCGCCGCCACCAGGTTCGTTCTGCCGTCGGCGGGCCGGTCCATCACGACCGACTTATATCTGCGCCGTGGCGACAGCATCGCCATGCGCACCGGCGATGCGCGCCTACCCCCGGACCAGCCGACGGATCTCGCCATCCCGTGCGCGACGCACCCTTCCGCCCCGTCGGAGTCGGGGCATCGCGGCGCGGCTCAGCCGTCGCGACCGAGGCCGAGACCGCGGATGATGTCGCCGATCGGATCGATCTTCGGGGACGGGGCGGCCACCGGGGCCGTCTGGGGGGCCGCCGCGACGACGGCCGGCCGATCGGATTGCGCGGTACGCTCGAGTGCGGCGTGGCGAAGCCGGGCAGTCCGGCGCGACCCGCGCTCCGCCCCCTTCGGCCGATGCGTCGCCACGGCCTTCCGCAGCGATTCGGCCGGACGTGCCATCTCGGCCGGAAGCGGCGCGGTCGGCATCGCCGTGGAGGGGACCGCGGCGGCGATCCGCGGCGTCGGGACAGCCGCCAGCGCCCCGGTGGTCTCCGGTGCGGACGAGCGGGCCGGGGGATTCACCCAGGCGGCCGGCGCGACCGGTGCCGCAGCCGTCACGACCGGACGTGCAGGGCGTGTCTGCACCTCGTAATTGCCTGGATGCAGAATATGCGCGGCCGCCACCAGCCCGAATACGGCAACGGCAGTGGTACCGAGGGTGGAGCGGTAGTGTTCCATGGCGGAAAAACGTACCGCCAAGCTCTCGGTTCCGCGCCAACGAACCGTGCGTCGGCGCAAACAAAAAAGGCCACTCCCGAAGGAGCGGCCCGAAGTCTAGGGAGGAAACGCCCAAGAAGGGCAGCGGGATCGCGACGCCATCGCCATCCCGCAATGCAAAGATAGGATACCGCAGTGCGGCATGCAACGGATCGGACGCCGGGGAGATATGCATATGCTCCCCTGTCGGGCCGCCCAGCCATGCACCTAAAGCATGTCACCGCGCGGGATCGCGGACGGACCGCGCGACGCGCAGAGCGCCCTGCACGCGGATCTGGCGGTGGCGGGTGGACGAGAACGGGATCTAGGCCCCCCCGGACCGACCATCCTGGCCGATGAGCCGCTCGATCTCCGCCTCCGCGACGGCGCGTGCCGCGTGCTCGGAGGTGTACGGGCGGAACGACCCCCGGACCAGCTTGCCGCGGTCGCGGATCGCCCAGGTGAAGCGGCCGGGATCATGCCGGCTCGGCCTGACCTCGACCGTGTAGAGATGCCCGCCCGTCGCACCCATGCTGGGAATGTGCGGAAGCGTCCCGCATCGGGACAGGGGGTGCGACCCTGGGCGTCAGCCCCGGTCGCGAGAGCCGTTCTCCCCGCGTTGCTATGGCGCGCTCCGGACCAGGGCCGGCCGTCCGACCCGCCCCCGTCCTCCGGAGGGGCCGGAGCGCGGGCCCCTCAGGCGGAGAGGGGTGGATCGGAACGCCGCGGAGGCCGCATCGTCGGTCCCGTCACCCCGCGGTGGGGAATCACAGAACCCGGTTGCACCCCGTGCGGGAACGGCCCTAGCGCGCCGGCCGCCGCCGGCCCTGGGCCGGTCCGCGCGGTCCGGCGCCGCCCGCCGGTCGGCCCTCGCCCCGGCCCTCGCCCCGAGCCTCGCCCCGAGTCTCGGCCTGCCCCTCGGTCCGGGTCCCGAGCCAGACCACGTGCTTCGGGCCGCTGCCCCGGCCGCTCGCGTGGACGCGCTGCTCGTCGACCGCGAAGCCGGAGCGCTGCAGGCGGCTCTTGAACTTCCGGTCCGGCGCGCCCGACCAGACGCCCAGGATGCCGCCCGGCCGCAGGGCCCAGCGGGCGCGCTTCAGGCCCCAATTGTCGTAGAGCCGGTCGTTCGCCTTGCGCATCAGCCCCTCCGGGCCGTTGTCGACGTCGAGCAGGATCGCGTCGTAGCGCGCCGGGCCGGCCTGGATCAGGCGGTTGACGTCGGCCTCCTGCAGGTCGACCCGCGGATCGTCCAGGCAGCCGGCGAAGACGTGGGCGAGCGGCCCCCGGGCCCAGGCGACCACGGCGGGCACCAGTTCGGCCACCACCACCTGCGCCTCCGGCCCGAGGCCTTCGAGCGCCGCCCGCAGGGTGAAGCCCATGCCGAGGCCGCCGATCAGGATCCGGGCCCGGGGCCGGTCCTGGAGCCGCGCGCAGGTCATCGCGGCGAGCGCCACCTCGGAACCGCTGCGCCGGTTGTTCATGAGCTCGATCGTGTCGGCCATGATGGCGAATTCGTCGCCGCGCCGCATCAGGCGCAGGTCGGTGCCGCCCCCGGGCACGGATCCGGTATCGAGATGAACCCAGGGTATCACGCACACGTCCTCGGCTTGCCGGCGCCCGTCCCGTACGGGCGGCGGAGGGATCGCGGCAGGAGCAAGGCGGCGCCCGGACCCGGCAGTGCGCGTCGCGCAACCCCCTGCCCGGCGACGCACCTTGCCGCGACCGATTCCGGCGGCGTATCAGCACCTATGGCCAAACGCATCAAGTCGAGACCCCAGGAGCGGGGCTCCGTTCTGTTCGATATCGTCTTCACGGACGGTTCACGGGCCTCGAACCGGCGTGTGCCGGCCGAGATCCTCGGCGGCCTGGACGGCGACGAGCCGGCCCGGCAGCTCATCGCCGAGCAGGAGGAAGAGATCGCCCGCAAGGCCGGACGGCCGGGCCGCGCGATCGAGAGCCTGACGCGCTCGCCCGTCGTCAAGCCGAAGCCGGTCGTCTGACCGGAGCGGTCAGGCGCTCTCGGCCAGCCGGCGCAGGACCTCGTCGCGCAGGGCCTCGTTCATCGCCGCGAACCGGGGCTGCAGGCGCGTCCGCAGCCACGGGACCAGGGCGGGGGCGAGCAGGCCTGCGACGGCCACCGCCTGGACGAGGCGGACCCCGTCGGCGGTCTCGAGGATCCGGACCTCGTGCTCGCCGACGAGCAGGGGCGGCATCGTGAGGCCGCCGCGCCAGGCGAGGCGCCGGCCGGGCTCCCAGCCGGTCACCGTCACCTGGCGCGTCCGGTAGGCGCGGCCGTTCAGGGTCCGCTCCAGGCGCCAGCGCGCGCCCTCGCGCAGGCGGCCCGCCGCCTTGCGGATATACGGGTTCCACGCCGGGTAGGAATCCAGATCCGTCAGCACGGACCAGACGAGTCCGGCCCGCGCGGGGATCGCGATCTCCGTGCTGCTGATCCGAACGCCCGTCATGCCTTCCCTCCCGCCGCCCTCCCGCCGGCGCCCGTTCGCCCCGGCCGCTCCCGCTCTCCGAAACCGCGCGCCGCCCACCCGGCGGTTCAGACCGCGCCCTCGACCACTTCCAGCGCCCGCAGGATGGCGAACCCGATCCGCTCGGCCTCAGTCTCCGCGTCGGCGGGGAGCAGCGCCACGGTCTCGACCCCCCGCTCGTCCTCCGGACCGACCACGACCCGGATCACGTCGCCCTCGACCGCCGACGGGTCCCGGATCAGGCCGACCCGATGGCCGGCCCCCGTGCCGAAGACGCGCAGGGGCGCCTGGGCGGGATCGGGCTCCGGTTCCGGCGCGGGGGTGCGGGGGACGCCGAAGGCGGGGCGGATGACGTTGTCGTCGGACATGCGGAACCCAGTCTCCGTTCGTACGCGGGTGCCGGTGCGGCCGGGGCTCAGGCCGGCCCGGTCCGGGGGGCGGCGAGACCCGCCGTCGCGAGCACCGCGTCGGCCAGCACCTCCAGGCCGGCCCCGGCCCAGGCCGGCGTGATGCTCTCGGCCTCGTTGTGGCTGATCCCGCCGTGGCAGGGGCAGAACACCAGGGCCGCCGGCACCGCACGGGCGCAGTAGACGGCGTCGTGGTAGATCGCGGTCGGCATCCGCGTCCAGGCATGGCCCCGCGCCTCCGCCGCCGCCTGGACGCGATCCACCAGAACCGGATCGAACGGGGTCGGGGGCGCCCGCCAGAACTCCGAGACCTGGATCGTGACGCCGCGCCCGGCCGCCAGCGCGTCGGCCCGGGCGCGGATACGCGTCCCCATCGCCTCCAGCTGCGCGGTGTCGCCGTGGCGGGTGTCGAGGCTGAACCAGACCCGGCCGGGCGTGATGTTGCGGCTCGCCGGCTCCGCCTTCAGCACGCCGACGGTGGCGCGGCCGCGCTCGCCCCCCTCGCCGACCGCCGTCTCGGCGATGTCCTCCAGCGAGGCGATCAGCGCCGCCGCGGCCATCATCGCGTCCCGCCGGCCCGCCATGGGGCTGCCGGCATGGGCCTCCTCGCCCAGCACGGTGATCTCGTACCAGATCTGGGCGAGCGCCCGGTCGACCACCCCGATGGTGAGGCCGGCCTCCTCCAGGCGCTTGCCCTGCTCGATGTGGAGCTCGAAATAGGCGCCGATCTCCCGCAGGGCGGCCGGATCCGCCGTGCCCTGCCAGCCGATGCGCCGCAGCGCGTCGCCGAAGACGTGGCCCGCGAGGTCGCGGGTCGCCAGGATGTCGGCCTCCGGGACGATGCCCATGGCGACGCCGCTGCCGCTCATCGGCGGGGCGAAGCGTGCGCCCTCCTCGTTGCACCAGTTGATCAGCAGGAGCGGCGCCTCGGTCTCGATCCCGGCCTCGTGCAGGGCGCGCATGATCTCGAGCCCGGCCAGCACGCCGAGGGGTCCGTCGAACTTGCCCCCGGTGGGCTGGGTGTCGAGATGGCTGCCGATGGCCACGGGCTTGCGGCTCGGATCGCGCCCGGGGCGGCGGAAGATCATGGTGCCGACCCGGTCCACGGTGAGCGTCAGCCCCGCCGCCTCGCCCCAGCGTTGGAACAGGGCGCGGCCCTCGGCGTCGCGGTCGGTCAGGGCCTGCCGGTCGTTGCCGCCGTTGGGGAGCGCGCCGATCCGGGCGAGGTCCATCAGGCTGTCCCAGAGCCGGACCTGCGAGAGCGGGAGGTTGATGCGGTCCACCGTGCGCTCCATGGTGCCTCTGCCGAATGCCGACCGGACGGTGCAGGTTACGGCGCACCGGCAACCCGCACCAGGGTCGGGCGACGCGCGTTCCGGCGGCCGGGCAGCGGCCGTCCCGGAGCCCGGGGCGGAGTGCGGAATTCTCTCCGATCGCGCGGTCTACCCATCATTTGTGATCGAACTTTCTCTGCCGCAGCGATGTGGATCCGGTCTTTGTGCCGTGATGGGACGACCGAGACCTGTCGAGGAACGCCGAGATTCGCCCTGCGCCGCATCGATGTCTTCCTCGGCCGCAATGCGACCCGAAACTCGGCGGCCGCGACGCCGCGTATGAAGCTGTCGACCGGGACGATACTGGACATCCGGCTTGCCGCGCGCATGTGGCGCGGATCAATCTGTCCATCATCGTACAATCATCGATACTAGCCAGTTCGGAGAGGATTCCATGATGCTGGCTTCTACGGCAGCCTCTGCCCTGCAGGCCGCCGGACTGATCGGACTCTGGGATACGGACGTCCGGGCCGGCCGGTCGGTGCTCGACACGGGCGCGGCGTCTCTTCTGGCGGGGGACCCGCGGCTCGCCGGGACGCCGCTGCCGCTCGACGCCGCCCTCGGCCGCATCCACCCGGCGGACCGGGACTGGGTGTTCGGCCGGATCCACCATGTCCGTCGGACCGGGGGCCCGGTTTCGCTGGAGTTCCGCATCCTGACCGGGGCGGGCGAGACCCGCTGGATCCTCAACCGCGGCTGCCTGACGCCCGACGCGGACGGCGTGCTGCGGGGGCGCGGCGCCTATATCGACGTGACGGATCTCCATCCGCCGTCGGTGCGGGCCGCGGAGGGCAGCGGCGCCGCGCAGGGGGCCGACCTGAACGTCGCGGCCGACCACGGCATCGCGGTCCACGCGGCGCTGGAGCGCCACGGGGACCCTTATCTGAAGACGGTCTCGGAGATGCTGCTCCTCGGGATCGGCCGTGCGCTGGCGCGGCGCGAGCCCTGAGGAATCCGCAGGCTCAGGTGCGCCAGGGATGGGCCGGCAGTTCGGTCTGGCCGATGGCCTTGGCGCCGGCTTCCGCGACGGTGTGGTCGTTCTCCACCGTCGAGCCGCTGACCCCGATGGCGCCCGACATCACGCCGTCGGCGTCGACGATCGGGATCCCGCCCGGGAAGGTGATCAGCCCGTCGTTGGAGTGCTCGATCCCGTAAAGCGGACCACCCGGCTGGGACAGCTGGCCGATCTGGCCGGTCATCATGCCGAAGAACACCGACGTCTTGGCCTTCTTCTGGGCGATGTCGATGGACCCGACCCAGGCATCGTCCATGCGGTGGAACGCCTTGAGGTTGCCGCCGGAATCCACCACGGCGATGCACATCTGGGTGCCGAGCTCGACGGCCTTCGCCCGCGCGGCCGCGATCGCCGTCTCGGCCTGCTCGATCGTCACGTGCATGGGACACTCCCGTTCGCGTTGTCTGCGCGACAGGCTGTGACGGTTTGAAGCGCCCGGCGCAAGATCGACCGCAGATCGGCGGCGCGCTCAGCCGGCGCGCTCCCGGGCGGCGCGGATGCGCTCCAGGAGGTCGGCCGCCAACGCCGCGCACCCGGCGGAATCCGGGCAGGGCCGCTTCCACACCACCCGTCCCTTGCGCAGGATGACGTCCGCCTCGGCGGCCATCGCGGGCAGCGGCCGGTCCGGCCGCAGATCGGCCGCGACGCCCTGCGGGCCGCCCCGGAGCCGGGCGACGCCCAGCGCGCAGCAGGATGCGCGCAGCCGCGCTAGGTCGAACAGGGCGAGCACCGGCGCGGGGGCCGCGCCGAACCGGTCCTCGACCTCGCCGGCCAACGCTTCGATCGCCTCGGGATCCTGCAAGCGCAGGAGGCGCGTGTAGAGGCTGAGGCGGATCTCGGGCTCGGGGACGTAATCCTCGGGAATGCGGCTCGGCAGACCGAGTTCGATCTCGGGGCTCCAATCCTCGGCGCGCTCGCCCTTGGCGGCGGTGAGCGCCAGCTGCAGCAGGTGCTGGTAGAGCCCGAGCCCGACGAGCTTGGCGTGACCCGCCTGATCCTCGCCGACGAGGTCGCCGGCGCCGCGCAGATCGAGGTCCCGGGCGCTGACCGCGAAGCCGGCGCCGAGGCGGTCCAGGGCCTCCAGGGCCCGCAGGCGCTGGAGCGCCGCCGCCGGGGGCGGCGCTGCCGGGTCGCTCAGCAGATGGACGGTGCCGCGCCGCTGGCCGCGGCCGACGCGGCCCCGGAGCTGGTGGAGCTGCGCCAGCCCGAACCGGGCGGCCTCCCAGACCAGCATGGTGTTGGCCCGGGGCACGTCGAGACCGCTCTCCACGATGGCGGTGGCGAGCAGGACGTCGCCGTCGCCATCCGCGAAGCGGACCATGACCTCGTCCATGGCGGAGGGCTTGAGATCCCCGTGCGCCACCAGGATGTCGAGGCCCGGCACGAGGGCGCGCAGCCGCTCGGCCATGGGGCCGATATCCTCGATCCGCGGGCAGACCACGAAGCTCTGGCCGCCCCGGCGGTGCTCGCGGATCAGTGCCTCGCGGACCGCCTCGGCGTCGAAGGGCGCCACCACGGTCCGGACCGGCTGGCGCAACGCCGGCGGCGTGGCCAGCACGCTGAGGCTCTGGAGGCCGACGAGCGCCGCCTGGAGCGTGCGCGGGATCGGGGTCGCGGTGAGCGTCAGGACGTGGCCGCCATCCGCGAGGCGGCGCAGGTCGGCCTTCATCTTCGCGCCGAAGCGCTGCTCCTCGTCGATCACGGTCAGGCCGAGATCCGCGAAGGACACCCCGCTGCCGGCGAGCGCGTGGGTGCCGACCACGAGCCGGATCGTGCCGTCGGCGAGCCCCGCCTTGACGCGCTTGGCCTCGGCCGGCGCCACGAGGCGCGAGAGCTGCGCCACCTCCACGCCGAACCGCCCGAAGCGGCGGCGCAGGGTCTCGGCATGCTGGCGGGCCAGCACGGTGGTCGGGGCGATCAGCGCCGCCTGCCGGCCGGAGAAGATCGCGGCCGCGAGCGCCCGGAGCGCCACCTCGGTCTTGCCGAAGCCGACATCGCCGCAGACCAGCCGGTCCATCGGCCGGCCAGAGGCGAGGTCGGCCATCAGCGCATCGACCGCAGCCGCCTGATCGGGCGTCGGCGCGAAGCCGAAGCCCGCGGCGAACCGCTCCATGTCCCGGGCCGGGGGCGACAGGACCGGCGCCTCCGTCTCCCGGCGGGCGCGGGCGGCCTCCAGCATCAGGCGGGCGGTCCGCGCCATGGTGGCCTCGGCCTCCAGGCGGCGCCGGGGCCACGTGCCGCCGTCGAGCTTGTCGAGGGTGACGGCGTCGGGCTCCGGACCGTAGCGCCAGATCCGGTCGGCCTGGGTCACCGGCACCATCAGGATCGCGTCGCCGGAAAAGCGCAGGCGCAGGGCCTCGGAGGGCTCCTCGCCCCGGGTCGTCACCGCCTCCAGCCCCTCGAACACGCACAGGCCGTGATCCCGGTCGACGGCCACGTCGCCGGGGCGCAGGTCGACCTCGCCCATGGGCAGGATCGCCCGGGCGCCGCCCGTGACGGCGGCCTCCGGGCCGAACAGGTCGGCGGCGGCGATCACGGTCGCGCCCTGCTCGGGCACCCGGAAGCCGGCCGCCAGCGGCGCCTCCAGGGCGAGGACGTCGCCGGGTGCCGCCTCGGCGACGTCGGCCCAGGCGTCGATCAGCCGGATCGGGCGCTCGGCGATCTTGCCCGCCTGGCGCACGAGGCGCCGGAGCGGCCGGACCGAGCCGGCGAGCACGACGACGTCGCCGGCCTTCAGCCGCTCGCGCAGGACCTTGGCGAAGGCCGTTCCCGGCCGGCGCTCGCCGGCGAAGGTCGGCATGGCCCGGGGCTCCCCGGCCGCCTCGGTGACGGCAAGCCGGCCGTGCGCCGCCACGATGGCGCGCCACGCCTCCGGCGTCAGATAGAGGGCGGCGCCGGGCTGCCCCTGCGCGTCGCGGGCGGTCAGCCGGCCCCGCGCCTCGTCCATCTGCTCGAAGAAGGCGTCGACCCGGGCCTGCGTGCCGTCCTCGACCGCGAGGCGCGCGCCGGGCACGTAGTCCAAGAGGGTGACGAGGCGGGGGTAATAGCGGTCCAGGCGATGCTCCTGGCCGGTGAAGGGCTCGAAGCTCTGGCCGGATCCGGGCTCCAGGATGATCTCGGTGGCGGGATCGATGACGAGTTCGTCCGCCTCGGCCACCGAGCGCTGCGAGATCGGGTCGTAGGAGCGGATCGCCGTGACGCGCCCCTCCGCGTGCTCGATCCGGCAGGGCCGCGGCGCGGCGGCGGGGAACACCTCGACGGTGCGGCCGCGGACGGCGATCTCGCCGGGCTCGTCGACCCGTTCGTCGAGGATGTAGCCGAGGCGCTTCAGGTCGGCGGTCGCGGCGGCGACGTCGAGGGGGTCGCCGACCCGCAGGGTCACGCGGGCCGAGGCCCAGGTCTCCGGCGGCGGTACGCGCTGCACGAGGGCGGGGGCGGTGGTCAGCACGAAATCCGGCAGCGCCTCCCGGTCGGTCAGCCAGCGCAGCACCGCGGCCCGGGCGCCCATCATGGCCCGCGACGGCGAGGCGTGGTCGAAGGGCAGGCAGTCCCATTCGGGATAGATCGCGACCTGCGCGTCGGGATCCAGCGCCCGGAGGGTCGCGGCGAGGTCCTCGAGGCGGCGGGCATCCCGGGCGACATGCACCACCGGACCGGGGCCCTCGGCATAGGCCAGGAGCGCCACCGCCAGGGCGCCGGTGGGCATCAGCGGCGCATCCTCCAAGCCCTGATGGGCGCCCGCCTTCGTCCTGCGCTTGGCCATGCCTGATCCGAACCCGTCCCTCTTGAGCCGGCAACGCCGCACCGCCCCCGCGGGCTCCCGGCCGCGGCGATCCGATCCACAGCCGTGACCGCGCGGCCTCCGGTGCGGTCCGCGCCGGCACAGATCACGAAGACACCGCAGCGGGCGCCCGGACGGGATCGCCGGCCCGGACAAGACTTGGCCGGCGCCTGTGAAACCATGTTGTCGCCGACGATCCGATGCGAATGTCGACTAATGGACTGTCGCGGAATGCTTGGGCTGGTCGCGCCGCCGGGCCCGTGAGGCAGAGTTTCATTAGGGAGGCGCGGGCGCTTACGCTATGACGGTCCCGTGTCGCAGACCGAGACAATATCCCGCCCGTCGGGTTTCGAGCCCGAGCATCCCCAGCGGCTCGCCGCCTTGCGCGCCTACGCCATCCTCGACACGCCGCCGGAGCGCGCGTTCGACGAGATCGCCGAGATGGCCGCCCAGGCCTGCGGCACGCCGATGGCCCACATCAATTTCGTCGATGCCGACCGGCAGTGGATCAAGGCCGCGTTCGGCCACCCCGCGCGGGCGATGCCGCTCGATTTCGGCTTCTGCACCGAGGCCATGCGCGAGGACGGCGTCCTCGTGCTGCCCGATCTGGCCGCGCTGCCGGACCGCGCCGCCAATCCGCTCGTGGCCGGCGAGCCGCACCTGCGCTTCTACGCCGGCGTGCCCCTGGTGACGCCGGACGGCTGGGCCATCGGGACGCTCTGCGTCCTCGACCGCGTCCCGCGCACCCTGACCGACCAGCAGATCTTCATCCTCAAGGCGCTCGCCCGGACGGTGATGACGCAGCTGGATACCCGGAATGCCGAGGCCGCCCTGCGCCGGAACGAGGAGCGCTACCGCTCGCTCTTCACCTTCATCGATGCCGGCTTCTGCCTGGTCGAGCTGACGTTCGAAGACGGCCGGGCGGTCGATTACCGCTTCCTGGAGGCCAATCCCGCCTTCGAGCGGCAGACCGGCCTGACGGACGTGGTGGGGCGGTGGATGCGGGACATCGCCCCCGATCACGAGCAATGCTGGTTCGACCTCTACGGCCGCGTCGCCCTGACCGGCGAGCCGGTCCGCGTCGAGCAGGCCGCCAAGGCCCTCGACCGCTGGTACGACGTGCACGCCTACCGGGTCGACGGGCCGGGCCGGAACCGCGTCGCGATCCTGTTCAACGACATCACCGAGCGCCGCCGGAGCGAGATCGCGCTCCGCGCCCGGGAGGCGGAACTCCGGCTGGTCGCGGACGCGATGCCGGTCCTGATCGCCTTCATCGACCGCAGCCTCACCTATCGGTTCGCCAACGCCGCCTACGAGTCCTGGACCGGCTGCAGGCCCTCCGAGGTCGTCGGGCAGACCGTGCGGATGCTCATCGGTCCCGAGGCCTTCGCGATGCGGCAGGCCGCCTTCGAGCGGGTGCTGGCCGGGCAGGAGATCCGCCGGGAATGGACCTGGACGCTCCCGAACGGCGAGACCCGCGTCGCCGACACCCGCTACCTGCCGCGCCGGGGAGCGGACGGAGGGGTCGACGGGTTCTACGTCTTCGCCCACGACGTCTCGGAGCGGAAGCGGATCGAGGCGCTGCTCCAGTCCCGGGCGGAGCGCCTCGAAGCGCAGGTCGCCGCCCAGACCCGCGACCGCGACCGGGTCTGGACGCTGTCGCCGGTGCTGAAGCTCGTCGCGGACCGGGACGGGCGGGTCCAGTCGGCGAACCCGTCCTGGAGCCGGGCGCTCGGCTGGTCGGAGGCCGAGACCCTGGGCCGGGCCGCCCTCGACTTCGTGGCCGCCCCGGAGCGGGCGGCCGCGCAGGCGGCGCTGCGGCCCCTCTGCGACGAGAGCCGGGTCGAGGATGTCGAACTCTCCTGTCTGACCCGCGCCGGCGACCGGCGCCGGGTGCTCTGGACCGTCGTGCCGGAGGACGGGCTGTTCTACGGCTTCGGGCGCGACATCACCGAGCAGCGGCAGGCCGAGGAGGCCCTGCGGCAATCGCAGAAGCTGGAGGCCATCGGCCAGCTCACCGGCGGGGTGGCCCACGACTTCAACAACCTCCTGACCATCATCCGGTCCTCCATGGAATTCCTGCGCCGGCCCGACCTCGCTGAGGAGCGCCGCCGCCGCTACGTCGACGCGGTCTCCGACACCGTGGACCGCGCGGCCAAGCTCACCGGCCAGCTCCTCGCCTTCGCCCGGCGCCAGGCGCTGAAGCCCCAGGTCTTCGACATCGGCGCGCGCCTGCGCAGCATCGCCGACATGCTCGACTCGGTCACCGGCGCGCGCATCCGCGTCATCATCGAGCTGCCGGAGACGCCCCGCTTCGTGCGCGCCGACGAGAGCCAGTTCGAGACCGCGCTGATCAACATGGCGGTCAACGCCCGCGACGCCATGCGTGGGGAAGGCAGCCTGACCCTGCGCCTGGAGGGCGAGTGCCCGATGCCGCCGATCCGCGGGCATGCCGGCGCGCCGGGGCCGTTCGTGGCCGTGCGGGTTTCCGATACCGGCGACGGCATCCCGGACGCCGATCTGGGGCGGATCTTCGAGCCGTTCTTCACCACCAAGGAGATCGGCAAGGGCACCGGCCTCGGCCTCAGCCAGGTCATCGGCTTCGCCAAGCAGTCGGGCGGCGACATCGACGTGGCGAGCGCGCTCGGGCGCGGCACGACCTTCTCGCTCTACCTGCCCCAGGTCGAGGCGCCCGCAGAGGTCGCCGAGGCCGACCGCGACCGCCGCCGGGCGGCGGAACCGCGGCGGGGCCTGTGCATCCTCGTCGTGGAGGACAATCTCGGGGTCGGCCGGTTCTGCACCCAGATCCTGGAGGATCTGGGCCATGCCCCGGTCTGGGCGAAATCCGCCGAGGAGGCGCTGGGCGAACTCGGGCGGACGCCCGACCGCTTCGACGTGGTCTTCTCCGACGTGGTCATGCCGGGGATGGGCGGCTTCGCCCTCGCCCGGCAGCTCCAGGCCGACCGTCCCGACCTGCCGGTGGTGCTGACCTCGGGCTACAGCCACATCCTGGCCACGGACGACGCCCACGGCTTCACCCTCGTGCGCAAGCCCTACTCCGCCGAGCAGCTCGCCCAGGTCCTCTACGAGACGGCGAAGCGCGGCGGGCAGCCGGCCGCCCCGGCGCCGCAGCCGGGCGGCGCTGACGGGGCGCGCGATCCTTAACCGCCTTCGCCCGAATTCGTCCGCATTCTAACCTAAGCATTTTGGGCCACACCGGACTGGATGTATTGTATTCGCCTCGACAATCGGGGCGCGAGACCGCCATGCCGCTGACCGGACGCTTCTGGTTCCGCCGGACCTGGACCGGCAAGCTGATCCTGCTCGTCGAGGAGGAGCGCGGGCGCTGGTTCCGTCGCCACCTCGGCCGCAAGCTGCGCTGGCGCGATGCGCGGCTCCTCGACCTCGCCGAAGCGCCCCTGCGGAACCTGATGACGCTGGAGCGGACCTACCGCGCCGAGTTTGGCCCCGGAGATCTGCGCCGGCCGGTCGGAATCGCTCCGATGACGGGCGCATTGCCGTTGCGACGCGGCGTTCCGGATCCAGGAACAAGACCACCTGTGTCGAGTTGATGCCGGGCCAGACGGTGCCGACCGCATTGTCCGGCCGCCCCGCTCGGGCGTTTCCTCCCTAGACTTTCGGACCGTTCTCTTGAGGGCGGTCTTTTTTTATTGTCGGTCCCCTTCCCCAGCCTGACCCGGAGCGAAGAGTTCTCAAGTTTCTCTTAGAATATCATCCGGGTCGCCGTCCGGCCCCGCCTCCAGGGCCAGGACCGCGAAGGTCGCGAGCCAGTGCTCGCCCATGTAGTCGCCGGTGACGTGCGGGAGCCCCACCGCGAGGTGATCCTCCGCGGCCGCGCCCAGGAGCGGCCGGCGGGGATCGTCCGCATCGAGGGCCGCGGCCAGCGCGCGGAAGCACCATGCGCGGCTGAGATTCAGCCCGTCGAGATGCGCGATCTTGCCGTCCGAGCGGTCGGTCACGCGGGCCGGGCGGAACAGGGTCGCGGGCCGGGACGCCGGGAGATCGGGCAGGAACCGGTCGAACCAGGGCGCGAAACGCGCGGGGGGCAGCAGCCGGCGCATGCATTCGGCCTCGATCAGCGCGGAGGACAGGAAGTCGTCGCCGCCGGGCTCGCCCCAGGCCGGGCAGTCCGTGTCCGCCCCGTACCAGCGCTCGGCTGTGTCGCGCAGCAGGGCGGTCAGCCCGGCATCCCCCGCGCCCTCCGCGTAATCGGCCGCCAGGCGCAGCGCGAAGGCGGTGTTGAAATGGGTCCCGACCCGTACCGGATAGACGGCGACCGGCAGGAAGTCCCGGAACCGCTGCGCGATCATCCCGGCCAGCGGCGCCAGGGCCTCGGACCAGCGGCGCTCGGGGAGCGCAGAGAGTTCGTCGGCGAGCTTCAGGAGCCAGCCCCAGCCGTAGGGCCGCTCGAAGCCCCGGGCGGTCGGGGCGGCGAAGTAGGCGCATTCCCCCGCCACCGTCTCGGGGGTCAGCTGCGCGTCGAGCCGGGCGCGGATCGCCGGGGCCTGGGGGCCGTCCGGGTACAGGCGCAGCACGCGCGCCAGCAGCCAGGTGCCGTGGACGCAGGAATGCCAGTCGTAGCTGCCGTGGAAGGCCGGGTGCAGGGCCGCGGGGGTGCGGGCATCCGCCGGACCGGCCAGGACGTGCCCGGGCTTGTTCGGATATTCGCGGGCGACGTGGCCCAGGGCGACCGCGGCGAAGCGCGCGGCGATGTCGGGGGTGAGCGCGGTCGTCATCGCGGGCATGGCGTCATCGCGGGCCTCCGGGGCGGCGAAGCGGCCGGCATAGCGGGTTTTCCGGTGCGGCGTCAGCGTCTCCGGATCCTTTGCCGGCAGGGCCCCGGATCGGCTATTGCGGGACGGCCAAGCCGACGCGCCGCGCCGGCTCGATCGGGGAGCCCTCATGCGCCGCGCGCCGTTCGCCGCCCTCCTCGTGGCGCTCTCCGCGATGGCCGCGGTCCCGGCCGCGGCCGCCCCCGATCCGAGCCGCGACGTCCTGTGGGCGGCACTGAAGACCTGCGTGCTCGCCAAGCGGCTCGCCAACCGGACCTTCCCGTGCCTCTCGGTCGACCTGGGCGACGCGGATCGTCCGGGCTCGGCGGTGCTGCGCGCCCCCGGCGAGCCGACCCACAGCGTCGTCATGCCCACCGACACCGTGGCGGGCCTGGAGGCACCGGTCCTGCGCGGGCCGCGGGGCGCCGCCTACTGGCGGGCGGCCCTGGCGGCGCGGCCGCTCGTGTCGGACGTGCTGAAAGGGAAGCTGTCCCCCGCGGAGGTCGCGCTGGCGGTCAACTCGGCCCGGGGCCGCAGCCAGGACCAGCTGCACATCCATCTCGACTGCCTGAAGCCGAGCGTGCTCAAGGCGGTCCGGGCGCACGGCCGGCAGGTGCGCCACACCTGGAGCCGCTTCCCGGTGCCACTGGCCGGCGACCGCTACTACGCCCTGCGCGTGCCGGAGGCGGAGGCCGCGCAGTTCAACCCGTTCGCGGCCCTGCACACCCTGCCGGGCGCCCGGCCGGACCTGCACCGGACGAGCTTCGCGGCGCTCGCCACGCCCCCGGGCGATCCCGAGCCGGGCTACATCCTGCTGGCCTACCGGGCGCCGAGTGCCAGCGCCGAGGACGTCATGGACCACAGCTGTCGGCTCGCGGCTGACCGGAGCGGCGCCTGAGCGGTCGCGGGCCGAGCGTGCCGAGGGTCACGGCGATCGCGGCGGCGGCAGCGCGTCGAGCAGCTGGCGCAGGAATGCCCGCACCGCCTTCGGCAGCCGCCGGTCGCGCATCGCCTGGATCTTCACGCCCCGGGCGAGGCTCGTCCGGGACTGGATCGGCAGGCTGACAAGCTCGTTGAGCCGCAGGGGCGTCTGCACCGACAGCGCCGACATCAGGGCGATGCCGCGGGAGCGCCGCACGAAGGGCAGCAGCGCCGAGAGATTGTTTGAGGTCAGCACCGGCTCCACTGCGATGCCCTCGTGCGCGCAGGCGGCGTCGAAGACCTGCCGCAGGGTCGTGTCCCGGGTCGGCAGGGCGACGGGATAGTCCAGCAGGTCGGCGAGGCGCAGGGCGGGCGCCCGCGCGAGGGGATGGTCGGGCGCGGCCAGCGCCAGCATGTCGACCTGCCCGTCGTAGAGCACCTCGACCTGCGCGGTGGGTGTCAGCGCGAAGGTGATCCCGAGATCGGCATCCCCCACTGCCACCGTCTGGGTGACCTGGGCCGGGGGCTGGACCGTGACCTCGAAGCGGATGCCGGGATGGGCCGCGTGGAAGGCCGCGATCGCGTTCGGCACGATGTCGAGGGAGAAGCCCTCGGAGCAGGCGACCCGGATCAGCCCGCGGGCGAGCCCTTCCAGCTCCCGGATCTCGGTGACCACCTGCTCGGAGCGGATCAGCACCTGATGGGCGTGCTGCGCCAGCAGCTCCCCGGCCGGGCTCGGCACCATGCCGCGCGGGCGCCGCTCGAACAGCACGCAGTCGAGCTCGGCCTCCAGGTTGGCGATCTGCCGGCTGATCGCCGAGGCGGCCACGTTGAGCTGGGCCGAGGCCGCCGCGATCGAGCCGGTGCGGGCCACGGCCAGGAAGTAGCGCAGGCCCGTCGTCTGCATTATCGTGCTCGATACGCTGTATGCTGCCATGCACATTGCCAATACGGCAACGCAGCACTCGCCAAATTCTACTTGTTGCGATCCCAGATGCACAACACCATGGCAGGGTGAAAAACGCGGCAGCCGCGGATCGATCCGCCGGACCTGTCCGCCGCGCCGTCGGAGACCGCATGCCGCTACGGATTCTCACCCGGGCCGCGACCCTCGCCGCCTCGTTCGCGACCCTGATCGCCGCGCATCCGGCACTGGCCGGGAAGGCCGACGACACCCTGGTCTACGCCTCGGACAGCGAGCCGGAGAATGTCAGCCCGTATCACAACAGCGCCCGCGAGGGTGTGATCCTGGCCCGGAACTGCTGGGACACCCTGCTGTACCGCGACCAGAAGGACGGCACCTACAAGCCGATGCTGGCGACCGCCTGGACCTGGGCGGACGACACGACCCTGGATCTCACGATCCGCGAGGGCGTGGTCTTCCACAACGGCGACCCGCTCGGGCCGGAGGACGTGGCCTTCACGTTCAACTACGTGCTGACGCCCGAGGCGCGCACGGTCACCCGCCAGAACGTCGACTGGATGAAGTCGGTGGAGGTCACGGGCCCGCATACGGTCCGCATCCACCTCAAGGCGCCGTTCCCGGCAGCGCTGGAATACCTCGCCGGCCCGACCCCGATCTTCCCGGCCAATTACTTCAAGAAGGTCGGTCTCGACGGCTTCGCCAAGGCGCCGGTCGGCAGCGGCCCGTACCGGATCACCAAGGTCGACAGCGGCCGCGGCGTCTCCATGGAGCGGTTCGACAAGTACTGGGCCGGCAGTCCGCTGGGTAAGCCGAAGATCGGCAAGCTGCAGTTCCGCGTCATCCCGGACGGCGAGAGCCGGATGGCCGAGCTGATGACCGGCGGCGTCGACTGGATCTGGCGGGTGCCGAGCGACCAGGCCGAGCAGCTGCGCGCCGCGCCCAACATCACGGTCCTCAACTCCGAGACGATGCGGGTCGGCTTCCTGCAATTCGACACGCTGGGCCGCGCCAAGGAGAACTCGCCGCTCAAGGACGTGCGCGTCCGGCAGGCGATCTCCTACGCCATCGACCGCAAGGCGATGGTCGACAACCTCGTGCGCGGCGCCTCGCGGGTGATGAACGCGCTGTGCTTCGTCGACCAGTTCGGCTGCACCGACCAGGGCGTGCCGCGCTACGCCTACGACCCCGCCAAGGCCAAGGCGCTGCTCAAGGACGCCGGCTACCCGAACGGGTTCGAGATCGATCTCGGCGCCTATCGCGAGCGCGACTACGCCGAGGCGGTGATCGGCTATCTCGGCGCCGTCGGCATCAAGGCGCGGCTGAACTACCTGCGCTACGCCGCCTTCCGCGACGCGCTGCGGGCCGGAAAGACCTCGATCGGCTACCAGACCTGGGGGTCGTTCTCGGTCAACGACGTCTCGGCCTTCGACGGGGTGTATTTCCGCGGCGGCGAGGAGGATCTGACCAAGGATCCGCAGGTGATCGCCGATCTCCAGAAGGGCGACGGCTCCACCGATCCGGAGACGCGCAAGGCCGCCTACGCCAAGGCGCTGCAGCGGATCGCCGGAGAGGCCTATGCCCTGCCGATGTTCTCCTACTCGACCAACTACGCCTTCACGTCGGACCTGAACTTCACCGCCCAGCCCGACGAGGTGCCGCGCTTCTACGCGGCGTCGTGGAAGTGAGGATGGTGGTCTTGGCGCGACCGGCTCCCTCTCCCGTGCGGGAGAGGGTTGGGGTGAGGGATCAGGTCTTCCCGGAGAGGTCGCACCCCTCACCCTGTCCCTCTCCCGCACGGGAGAGGGGACCCGCGATCCAGCCGGGTTCCGACGACGGGAGCCGATCCGGTCCGCATCGCCGAAAGGGAGCCTGAGCCCATGCTGGCCTTCACGTTCCGGCGCGTGCTGGTCGCCCTGGCGGTGGCCTTCACGGTCTCGGTGGCGAGCTTCCTGCTCCTCCACCTCTCGGGCGACCTCGCGACCGCGATCGCCGGCCCGGAGGCCACCGGGCCGCAGATCGCCCAGATCCGCCAGGATTACGGCCTGGACCAGCCGCTGCTGACCCAGTTCCTCACCTGGGGCTGGCGGGCTTTGCACCTCGATTTCGGCAACTCCTTCTATTTCCGCGAGAGCGTGATCGACCTGCTGGCCGCCCGCCTGCCGATCACCCTCTATCTCGGCATCATCGCGCTCGGCGTGGCCCTGTTCGTGGCGATCCCGCTGGGCGTCGTCGCCGCCGTGAAGCGGGACACCTGGATCGACCGGACGGCGCTCGCCGTCTCGGTGCTCGGCCAGGCGATGCCGAGCTTCTGGTTCGGCCTGACGCTGATCCTGATCTTCTCCGTGAACCTCCGCTGGCTGCCGGTCTCGGGCAACGCCACGTGGAAGAACTTCGTCCTGCCCGCGGTGGCGCTCGGCTACTACGCGATGCCCGCCGTGATGCGGCTCACCCGCAACGGCATGCTGGAGGTGCTGGCCTCCGACTACGTCCGCACCGCCCGCGCCAAGGGATTGCCGCCCAGAAAAATCCTGGTGCGGCACGCGCTGCGCAACGCCGTGATCCCGGTGATCGCCCTGTCGGCGGTGCAGTTCGGCTTCATGCTCGGCGGCTCGATCGTGATCGAGGCGGTGTTCTCGCTCCAGGGCCTTGGCCAGCTCGCCTGGGAATCCATCGCCCGCAACGACTTCCCGGTCGTCCAGGCGATCGTGCTGGTTCTGGCCATGATCTACATCGGCCTGACGCTCGCCGCCGACCTCCTGAACGCCTTCCTCGATCCGCGCCTGCGCCAGGCCTGAGGACGGAGATCGCCATGAGCCTCCCCCCCGACACGGCGGCGCTCGCCGCCCCCGCTTTGCCCCCGGACGCGCCGGTCGCGCTGGCGGCGGTGCCCTCCCCCACCCGCCTGATCCTGCGGCGGGGCCTGCGCCACACCGGCTTCCTGATCGGGGCCGGAATCCTCGGGCTGATCGTGCTGGCGGCGCTCGCCGCCCCGCTCATCGCGCCGCACGACCCCTACGCGCAGGACGTGTCCCGCCGCCTGATCCCGCCGGTCTGGCAGGCCAAGGGCACCTGGGACCACGTGCTCGGCACCGACAAGCTCGGCCGCGACTACCTGAGCCGCCTGCTCTACGGCGGCCAGATCTCCCTCCTGATCGGGATCTCGGCGGCGCTGATCTCGGGGCTGATCGGCACGGTGCTCGGCCTGTGCGCCGGCTATTTCGGCGGCTGGGTCGACTCCGTGGTCAGCTACGTGGTGACCACGCGGCTCGCCATGCCGGTGGTGCTGGTGGCGCTCGCCATGGCGGCCCTGGTCGGCGGCTCCCTGAAGGTGGTGGTGCTGGTACTGGGCTTCCTGCTCTGGGACCGCTTCGCCGTGGTGACCCGGGCCGCGACCCAGCAGATCCGCAACCAGGACTTCGTCTCGGCCGCCCGCGCCGCGGGTCTGACCGACCTGCGGATCCTCCGCCAGGAGATCCTGCCCAACATCATGAACGCCCTGATCGTCGTGGCGACCCTGGAGATGGCCCACGCGATCCTGCTGGAGGCCGCGCTGTCGTTCCTCGGCCTCGGCGTCCAGCCGCCCCTGCCCTCCTGGGGCCTGATGATCGCCGAGGGCAAGCAGTACATGTTCTTCCAGCCCTGGGTGATCACCATCCCGGGCGTGGCGCTCCTCCTCCTCGTGCTGGCGATCAACCTCCTGGGCGACGGCCTGCGCGACATCACCGCCCCCGAGGCGCGCAACTGACGGCTTCGCCGGGCCAGGGCCCGTCGACAGGTTACCAAAATGTTTCACGGGAAACACACCATGACGCGAGACGCCGCCATCGCGCGCGCCACGGAGGCTTTCGATTCGGGCGCGTTCCTCGCCCTCCTGCGGGAGGCGGTGGCGATGCCCACCGAGAGCCAGGCCCCCGGCCAGGAGGCGGCGCTCCGCGCCTACCTCGAAAGCTTCATCGCGCCACTGGTCAGCCGGCTCGGGTTTGAAACTCCAAAAATCTTCCCGAACCCGGACGGGGTGCACGGCCCGTTCCTGATCGCCGAGCGGCGCGAGGGCGCGGAGCTGCCGACCGTGCTGATCTACGGCCACGGCGACACGGTGCGGGGCTATCCCGAGCAGTGGCGCGCGGGCCTCGGCCCCTGGGAGATCGTGGTCGAGGGTGACCGCTGGTACGGGCGCGGCACCGCCGACAACAAGGGCCAGCACGTCCTCAACCTCGCCGCCCTGGAGCAGGTGATCGCGGCCCGCGAGGGCCATCTCGGCTTCAACGTGAAGCTCCTGATCGAGATGGGCGAGGAATCGGGCTCCCCGGGCCTGCGGCCGTTCTGCCGGGAACAGGCCGATTCCCTCCGCTCGGACGTGCTGATCGCCTCGGACGGACCCCGCCTCAACGGCGAGCGCCCGACCCTGTTCCTGGGCTCCCGCGGCGCCTACAATTTCGAGCTGAGCCTCAACCTGCGCGAGGGCCCGCACCATTCCGGCAACTGGGGCGGCCTGCTGCGCAACCCCGGCACGGTGCTGGCCTCGGCGATCGCCTCGATGGTCGACGCGCGGGGCAGCATCCTAGTGGACGCCCTGCGGCCGCCGCCGATCCCCGAGGGCGTGCGCGCGGCGCTCGCCGACATCCGCGTCGGCGAGGACCCGACCGCGCCCACGATCGATGCCGACTGGGGCGAACCGGGCCTGAGTCCGGCCGAGCGGGTCTTCGCCTGGAACACCCTGGAGGTGCTGGCCTTCAAGACCGGCGATCCGGACGGCCCGCTCAACGCTGTCCCGCCCCACGCCAAGGCGACCCTGCAACTGCGCTTCGTGGTCGGCACCGATTGGCAGAACCTGATCCCGAACGTCCGCGCCCATCTCGATGCCCACGGCTTCCCGATGATCGAGGTCCGTCCGGCCCGCGCCGCGGAGGTGTTCCAGGCGACACGTCTCCCCGTCGAGGACCCCTGGGTCGAGTGGGCGCTCCAGTCGATCGAGGCGAGCTCGGGCAAAAAACCGGCGCTGCTGCCCAATCTCGGCGGCTCGTTGCCGAACGACGCCTTCTCGGAGATTTTGGGCCTGCCGACCCTCTGGGTGCCGCATTCCTACCCGGCCTGCCGCCAGCACGGGCCCGACGAGCACATGCTCGCCTCCGGCACCCGCGAGGGCCTGGCGATCATGGCCGGCCTGTTCTGGGATCTGGGTGAGGCCGGACCCGACATCCTCCGTCGCCGCAAAGCGAGGGCCTGAACCATGAGCGCGCCGGTCGTCCGCATCCGCGATCTGACGATCGCGCTCCCCAAGGGCGCCGACCGCCCGCACGCGGTCGAGGGCCTGAACCTCGACCTCGAGGCCGGGAAGATCCTGTGCGTGGTCGGGGAATCGGGCTCGGGCAAGTCGATGAGCGCCTACGCGCTGACCGGCCTCCTGCCCCGGGCGCTGAAGCCGACGGCCGGCACGATCCTGTTCGAGGGCCGGGATCTCCTGACCCTCGACGAGCCCGCGTGGCGGTCGCTGCGGGGCCGGCGCATCGCCATGGTGTTCCAGGAGCCGATGACGGCGCTGAACCCGGTGATGCGGGTCGGCGACCAGATCGCCGAGATGTTCGAGGCGCACAACCTGCTCAGCCGGAGCGAGCGCTGGGCCCGGGCGGTGGCGCTCGCCACCGAGGTCGGCCTGCCGAACCCGGAAGAGGCGGTGCGGGCCTACCCGCACCAGCTTTCCGGCGGCCAGCGGCAGCGGGCGATGATCGCCATGGCGCTGGCGCTGGAGCCCTCGGTGCTGGTCGCCGACGAGCCGACCACGGCCCTCGACGTCACCACCCAGGCCCAGATCCTCCGGCTGATCCGCGACCTGCAGCGGAAGCGCGGGATGAGCGTCCTGTTCATCACCCACGATTTCGGCGTGGTGGCGGAGATCGCCGACCACGTGGCGGTGCTCCAGCGCGGCCGGCTCGTGGAATCCGGCACGGCCGAGGCGGTGCTGCGCAATCCGCAGGCGCCCTACACCAAGGCGTTGCTCGCCGCCGTCCCGAGCCTCACGCCGCCGCCGCGCGCGCCCCTCGCGGCGGCCCCGGTCGCCCTCTCGGTGACTGGGCTGTCCAAGACCTATTCCGGGCGCTCCGGCCTGTTCGGCAAGCCGCGGGTCGTGGCGGCAGTCAAGGAAGTTTCGTTCGACGTCCGCCGCGGCGAGACCCTTGGAATCGTGGGCGAGTCGGGCTCGGGCAAGTCGACCACGGCGCGGCTCGCAATCCGCCTGATCGAGCCCGACGGCGGCACGGTCCGGCTGGGGGACCTCGACTACACGGCCCTCGGCAAGACGGCCCTGCGCGACAAGCGCAGCCGCATCCAGATGATCTTCCAGGACCCGTTCGCGTCGCTGAACCCGCGGCGCACCGTGGAGCAGATCATCACGGCGGGGCCGATCGCCCATGGGGTCCCGGCCGCCGAGGCCCGGGAGCGAGCCCGAAACCTCCTCGACCTCGTCGGCCTCGATCCGAAGGCCGCCGCCCGCTACCCGAACGCCTTCTCGGGCGGGCAACGCCAGCGCATCGGCATCGCCCGGGCGCTCGCCATGGAGCCGGACGTGCTGGTGGCCGACGAGGCGGTCTCGGCGCTCGACGTCTCGGTCCAGCGGCAGGTGCTGGACCTGCTGGAGGATCTGAAGCAGCGTCTGTCCCTGGCGATGCTGTTCATCACTCACGACCTGCGGGTGGCCGCCACGATCTGCGACCGGATCGCCGTGATGCACCACGGCGCCATCGTGGAGATGCGGGGCACCGCGGAGCTGTTCGCCGCGCCGGAGCACGCCTACACCCGCAGCCTCCTCGCGGCGGTGCCGGGCGCGCACGCCTCCTGAGCCCGCCGGGGCCGGGACCGGGCCAATCTGGGACGCAGAGACAAGTTTTTTGGACGGGACCGCCCTGTCCGGCCCCTGCAAGTTCAGTAGGATAGCGCCGTTGTCGCGGGTGGAGCACCCCGACGGATCCACGGCTGCACCCGCTATCCGTCCTCGCTCCCGCCCCGACTGCGGACGGGGTGATTCAGCGTGTCGATCTCAGACAGGACCGACGACAGGCAAGCGATCCGCCGGCGCAGCGCGCCGGATGGACCGCCGGCGCTGCGCCGCGGGCGCGAGCACCGGATCGTGCGCTGGATCAGCGCCGGCAACCGCAAGGCACCGCCCCCCGCGGAGGAGACCACGTCCGCGGCTCCGGATTGCCACGTGATCAAGCTGAGCTGGGCCGACACGTTCGGGCGTCCGGACCGCGCCGCGCTCGGCAGGTCCGTCCCGGGCCCCGCGCAGGTGCTTCCGTTCCAGAGCCGCAAGGCCGAGAGCGCGCCGCCACCGGGCTCCCGCCGCGCCGCCGATCAGCCGCCGGTGCCGGTCCTGCGCTGATCGCTGCGCCCGCCGGGCACGCCGAGGCCGATCGCCTTGGCGAGCGCGGAGCGCTGCGCGGCGTAGCCGGGCGCGGTCATCGGGTAATCCTCCGGCAGGCCGTAGCGCTCGCGATACCGCTCCGGCGTGAGGCCGTGGGCGGTGAGATGGCGCTTCAGGGTCTTGTAGGTCCGGCCGTCGATGAAGCTGACGATGCCGTCCTCCTGGACCGACTTCCGGATCTGTGCCGGCGTCGGCCGCTCCACGGCCGGTTCCGCCGGGGCAGCCGGTTGCCCGTCGAGGGCCGCCAGCGCTCCATGCACGCTCGCCATCAGCTCCGGCAGCGCCGTCGGCGGAACGGAATTGTTCGAGACGTAGGCGGCGACGATCTCGCCGACCAACGTGACCAACCGGAGGCGGCTCTCGGGATTCTGTTCAGGCACTGCGCGAGTCCATCCGAAGCTTTCGACGACGATGGACGTGGTTCCAAAGCAAAAATCGCGGATGTGTCAAGACGGTCTTGAAAGACAGTCGATCACCGAAAGGGCTTTTCGATCCGAACGGGCGCGATCGCCCGCGAAAAGGATCCGTCACCTGCACAAAGATGCCGATCCTGCCCCGGTTACAGGCGCCGGACGCGCACAGGCCGGGAAATACCGCGCCACATCCGGCCGGAGCGCAGGACGGCGCGGCGTCAGCCGATCCCGAGGACGCGGATCAGCGTGAGGCTGAGGACGATCAGGACGGCGAGGGAGGCGATGACCGCGAGGGTGACCCGGCCGCCGACCCGGGCGAGAACCCGCACGTCGACCCCGAGCCCCAGGGCGGCCATGGACAGGACCGTGAGCACGCCGGCGAGCTGGGTCAGCGGCTTCACCGCGGCATCCGGGACGAGGCCCAGGGAGCGCAGAGTGGCCAGGGCCAGGAAGCCGACAATGAACCAGGGCACGAGCTTGGTGAGGCCGGGACGGGCCGGCGCGCCCGGCGCCCCCGCCGCCTGCGGCAGCCGGGGCGCGATCAGCGAGAACGCCACCACGACCGGGCCGAGCATCAGCACGCGGACGAGCTTCACCAGGGTTCCGACCTGGGTCGACAGCAGGCTCACCGGCACGGTCGCGGCCAGCACCTGCGGCACCGCGTAGACGGTGAGCCCCGCCAGCACGCCGTACTGGTTGTCGGTCATGCCGGCGAGCGGCACGAACAGCGGCAGGCCGAGCACCATCAGCACCCCGAGCACCGCCGTGAAGGCGATGGCGGCGGCGATGTCCTTCGGCTCCGCTCCGATCACCGGCGCCACCGCGGCGATGGCCGAGTTGCCGCAGATGGCGTTGCCGCAGGCGACGAGGATCGCCATCCGGGCCGGCAGGCCCAGCACCCGGCAGATCGCCACGCTGGCGGCGATGCCGAGGACCACGGTCCCGACGATGCCGGCCAGCAGCGCCGGGCCGGAGGCGAGGATCGCCCCGAGGCTCAGGGAGGCGCCGAGCAGCACGACGGCGACTTCGAGGAGCTGCTTGGCCGAGAAGGCGATGCCGGTTCGGAACCGGGCCGGGGGCGTCCAGGCGGTGCGCACCGCGATGCCGACCAGGATCGCCAGGACCAGGGCCTCGATATAGGGATGGCCGGCGACCCGCTCCTCCAGCGCCTGCGCGGCCATCGCCACCGCGGTGATCGCCGCGCACAGGCCGATGCCGGGCAGGACCGAGGCGGCCGTATCCGACCGGCCGCCCCGCTCGGGAAGCGCCGGCGTCGGGGCTGCCTGGGAAGAGGATTCGAGGCTCACAGGATCGGACTCCGCGGTCGTCGACGGAGCTTATAGGAAGAAAACGTTCGTCGCACCCGCGCAAAAGAGAAATTACTTCTCTATTCAGGCAGCGTTCGAGAAGACGCATCTAAACACGTGCTGGACCCGACCGCGCGCCGGGACGCTCCCGGTCGTCGGGCGCCGCGGCGCCTCAGGCCTGCATGCCCCAGCGCTGGACGGTGCGCCGCTCGATCGTCTGGAAGATCAGGTTCTCGACCACGAGGCCGATCAGGATGACGGTGAGCAGACCGGCGAACACGTTCGGGATGTCGAGCATGTTCTTGTTCTCGAAGATGAACCAGCCGAGCCCGCCCGCCCCGGACGACACGCCGAAGACCAGCTCGGCGGCGATCAGGGTGCGCCACGCGAAGGCCCAGCCGACCTTCAGCCCGGTGAGGATCGCGGGAAAGGCCGCCGGGATCAGGATCTTGCCGATCAGCCGCGGCCCCGACAGCCCGTAATTGCGCCCGACCATCTTCAGCGTCCGGCTCACCGACAGGAAGCCGGAATGGGTGTTCAGCGCGATCGCCCAGGTCACCGAGTGGACCAGCACGAAGATCAGGCTGCCGTTGCCCAGGCCGAACCAGATCAGCGCCAGGGGCAGCAGCGCGATGGCCGGCAGCGGGTTGAACATCGACGTCAGGGTCTCGAGCAGATCGGTCCCGATCCGCGACGCGATGGCGAGGCCCGTGAGCACGGTCGCCAGGGCGATGCCGGCGGCGTAGCCCATGAGCAGCACCTTGAGCGACGACCAGGCGCGGGCCGGCAGCGTGCCGTCCGCGATACCCCGAAAGAAGGCCTCCACGGTGGCCGAGAAGGTCGGGAACAGCAGGTCGTTGTCGAGGTAGCGCCCGTAGGCCTCCCAGATCCCGGCCAGGAGGACGAGGATCACGATCTTACGCAGCCAGGCCTGGTTGTAGAGCCGCTCGGCGAGCGACAGGGGCTTCTCCACCACCGTGGCGCCATGGGCGTGGCCGGTCTCGCGCACGATCTCGGGGCGGCCGGATTCCACGGGCGTCAGGCGCGGCGCGACGCCGGTCAGCGGGGCGCCGGTCAGGGCTTGCGCGCTAGACATTCTCGGCCTCCTCGATCTCTTCCGAGAACAGCATGTGCTGGATCCGGCTCTCCAGCTGCAGCGCCGCCTCCGGGGATTCGGCGCTGTTGAGTTCGGCCTTCACCTCGCCGGGATGGGGCGAGAGCAGCAGGATGCGGGAGCCGACCTTGATCGCCTCCGGGATCGAGTGGGTGACGAACAGCACGGTGAAGCGCGTGCCCTCCCACAGCATCAGCAGCTCGTCCTGCATGCGCCGCCGGGTGAGCGCGTCGAGCGCCGCGAAGGGCTCGTCCATCAGCAGGATGTCGGGCTCCATGGCCATGCCGCGGGCGATGGCGACGCGCTGCTTCATCCCGCCCGACAGGGTGTGGGGATAGCTGTCGGCGAACTTCGTGAGATTGACCTTGTCGATGTAGAGGTTGGCCCGGTCCAGGGCCTCCCGGCCCTTGAGCCGGCCCGAGGCTTCCAGCGCGAAGACCACGTTCTGCCGCACGGTCTTCCAGGGCAGGAGCTGGTCGAATTCCTGGAACACCATCATCCGGTCGGGGCCGGGCTCGGTGACCGGGCGGCCCTTCAGGCGGATCTCGCCCTCGGTGGGGGCCATGTAGCCGCCCACCGCCTTGAGCAGGGTCGACTTCCCGCAGCCGGAGGGCCCGAGCAGGACGAACCGGTCCCCGGGCCAGACCCGGAAGCTCACCCGGTAGGTGGCGGTGACGAGGTGCTCGGGCGTCTTGTAGCGGAGTGTGACGCCGTCGACCTCCAGCAGAGGCTGACCCGTGTCCATCCATCCTCCCTGGCGCCGCAGCTTCGACCGCGTGTCGCAGAGGGCCGGCGATGGCCCGCCCCTCACGGGAAAGTGTATCGGGCCGCCGAAGAGGCTGTAAAGGTCGATATTCTGTATGCGATCGGACTGAGGACCTGCGGGTCCGGTCCCGGCGCGGTCAGGCCGGATGCCACCACCGGCCCTTCAGCACCACGCCCTCGGCGGTGATCCGCTGGGCGCCGGTCATGGTCTCCCCCCGCGTGTCGACGTAGTCGAAGGCCCCGTCCCGCACCGCCAGCACGGTGGCGTCGCCCAGCGCCCCGACCTTCAGGGTCCCGTATTCCATACGCTTCAGCGCCACGGCGGCGTTCACCGTGGAGGCGGCGATGACGTCGGTGAGGCTCATGCCGAGGCAGAGCATCTTCGACATGGTGGTGACCTGGTCGAAGGCCGGCCCCTCGATGCAGAGCTGGTGCACGTCGGACGAGATCGTGTCCGGCAGGAAGCCCCCCGCCAGCATGGCCCGCGCCGTCCGGAAGGCGAAGGAGCCCTTGCCGTGGCCGATGTCGAACAGCACCCCCCGCGCCCGCGCCTCGCGCAGCGCCGGCTTCACGGCCCCCTGCGCGGTCACGGGCGAGTTCGGGAAGGGCCGGAAGGCGTGGGTCAGCACGTCGCCGGGGCGCAGCATGGCGAGCACGGCCTCGTAGCTCGGCGGCGGCTCGTCGATATGGGCCATCAGCGGCAGGCCGGTCTCCTCGGCGACCTGCAGGGCAATGTCCAGCGGCGCGGTGCCCTGGTCGCCGGAGGCGTGGCGCCCGACCCGGACCTTGATGCCGACGATCACGTCCCGGTTGGCCTCGGCGACCTCCACGGCCTCCCGGGGCGCCATCAGCCGCGGATCCTCGCTCTCGCCGACCATGATGGTCTTCGAGAACCCGAAGATGCCCGCGAAGGAGACGTGCAGGTAGGCGAGGATCCGCGCCTGCGACCGCTCGATCACGTGGCTGCGGAAGCCCGCGAAGTTGCCGGGTCCCGCGCTGCCGGTATCCACCGAGGTGGTCACCCCGGAGGTGCGGCAGAATTCGTCGGCGTCGATGCCCAGCGACGTGCCGCCCCAATAGACATGGGTGTGCAGGTCGATCAGGCCCGGCGTGACGATGGCGCCTTCCATCTCGCGGACCTGCGTGCCCGGGCCGGCCGGCAGGTCGCGGCCGAAGCCCGAGACCCGTCCGTCCGCGAAGGCGACGTCGCAGATCCCGTCGTGGTTCTGCGACGGGTCGATGACCCGCGCGCCCTTCAGGATGAGGTCGTGCTGCACGGTTGTCTCCAAAAGCCGTCTGCAGGGATCCGATCCGTCATCGCGCGCGCAGCGAAGCGACCCAGGGATCCGCCACGCTCGGGGATCGCGCGCCGCACCGGGTTGCTTCGCTGCGCTCGCAAAGACGGCTCCGTCAGGCCGCCCGGGCCGGCGCGGCCGCGTCGTTGAGGTGGCAGGCGGCGAAATGGCCGGTGCCCACCGCGTCGAGGCCGGGCACCTCGGTCCGGCAGCGGTCGAAGGCGTGCGGGCAGCGGGTGTGGAAGCGGCAGCCGGAGGGCGGGTTGATCGGGCTCGGCACGTCGCCCTTGAGCACGATGCGGGTGCGCCCGGCCCCGGGCTCGGGGATCGGCACCGCCGAGAGCAGGGCCTGCGTGTAGGGGTGCTTCGGGGCCAGGAACAGATCGCGGCGTGGCCCGATCTCGACGATCTTGCCGAGATACATCACCGCCACCCGGTGGGTCATGTGCTCGACGATGGCGAGGTCGTGGGAGATGAACAGCATGGCGAGGTCGAGCTCGCGCTGAAGATCCCGCAGCAGGTTGACGATCTGCGCCTTCACGGAGACGTCGAGCGCCGAGACCGCCTCGTCGCAGATGATCAGGTCCGGCTCGGCGGCGAGCGCCCGGGCGATGCCGATGCGCTGGCGCTGCCCCCCCGAGAACTCGTGTGGGAACCGGCCCAGCGCCTCGCGGGGCAGGCCGACCCGCTCCATCAGGCTGGCGAGCTTCGCCTCCAGATCGGCGGCATTGCGGGCGAGGCCGAAATTGCGGATCGGCTCGGCCAGGATCGCCCGCACCCGCATCCGCGGGTTGAGGGACGAGAACGGGTCCTGGAACACCATCTGGATGTGGCGCCGCAGGGGCCGGAGCGCTCCGGCCGAGAGGTCGTCGATGCGCCGCCCGTCGAGCACCACCTGTCCGGCGGTGGGCGCGTAGAGACGCATCAGCGCCTTGGCGACGGTGGACTTGCCGCAGCCGGATTCGCCGACGAGGGAGAGGGTCTCGCCCCGGGCCACCGTGAAGGACAGGCCGTCCACGGCCTTCAGCACGCGGGTCGACCGGCCGAACAGGCCGCCGCCGAGGGAAAAGTGCTTCTTGAGGTCGTTGACCTCCAGCAGGGTGCGGGCGGCGGGTGCGGGCGTGGCGCTCATGCCGCGAGGGCGTCCTTCGGCGCGTAGTGGCAGGCGGCGAGGTGGCCCGGCGCCTTCGGCTCCAGGGCCGGGGCGTAGGCGCGGCACAGGTCGGTGACGTCCGGGCAGCGCCCGGCGAAGACGCAGCCCTCGATCCGGCCCTTCAGGCTCGGCACCATGCCGGGGATCTCGGCGAGCCGCGCGTCGGCCCCGTGCTCGACGGCGCCGAGCTTCGGCACCGCCCCCATCAGGCCCCGCGTGTAGGGATGGCGGGGCGCCCGGAACAGGTCGCGGACCGGCGCCTCCTCGACCTTGCGGCCGGCATACATCACCACCACCCGGTCGGCGACCTCGGCCACCACCCCGAGATCGTGCGTGATCAGCATGATCGCGGCACCGACCCGGGCCTTCAGATCGCGCATCAGGTCGAGGATCTGGGCCTGGATGGTCACGTCGAGCGCCGTGGTCGGCTCGTCGGCGATCAGGAGCTTGGGCGAGCAGGCGAGCGCGATGGCGATCATCACCCGCTGGCGCATGCCGCCGGAGAGCTGGTGCGGGTATTCCCGCACCCGGCGCCGCGGCTCGGGGATGCCGACCAGCGTCAGCATCTCGATTGCCCGCTCCTCGGCCTCGCGTCGGCCGAGCCCCTGGTGCAGGCGCAGGGTCTCGCCGATCTGGCGGCCGACCGTCAGGACCGGGTTCAGCGAGGTCATCGGCTCCTGGAAGATCACGCTGATGTCGTTGCCGCGGATCTTGCGCATGGCGCTGTTGGGCAGGTCGAGGAGGTTGGTCCCCTCGAACTTGATGGCGCCGGCGATGCGGGCCGGCGGCTCGGGCAGGAGCCGCAGGATCGACATGGACGTCACGGACTTGCCGCAGCCGGATTCGCCGACGATCGCCAGGGTCTCCCCCGACTGGATCGCGAACGAGACCCCGTCCACCGCCCGGTTCACCCCGTCGGGGGTGCGGAAATGGACCTGCAGGTTCTCGATCGACAGGAGGGGTGCGCCGCTCATGCTGCCGGTCCTCATCAGACGTCTTTCGCCATGCGGGGATCGAGGGCGTCGCGCAGGCCGTCGCCGACGAGGTTCACGGCCAGCACCGTCATCGAGAGGAAGATCGCCGGGAACAGGATGATGTAGAACTTCACCTGCCAGAGGGCCCGGCCCTCGGCCATGATGTTGCCCCAGGACGGCGTCGAGGGCGGCACGCCCGCGCCGATGAACGACAGGATCGCCTCGGTGATCATCGCGGAGGCGCAGATGTAGGTCGCCTGCACGGTCATGGGCGCCAGCGTGTTGGGCAGGATGTGGCGCCAGATGATCGCCGGCATCCGCGTGCCCGTGGTCACCGCCGCCTCGACATAGGGCTGCTCGCGCAGGGACAGGACCACGCCGCGCACGAGGCGGGCGACCCGCGGGATCTCCGCGATGGTGATCGCGATGATCACGTTCTGGACCGAGCCGCGGGTGAGCGCCATCAGCGCCACCGCGAGCAGGATCGGCGGGATCGACATCATGCCGTCGACGACCCGCATGACGATCCCGTCGAGCCAGCGCACCATGCCGGAGACGAGGCCGACCGCGAGGCCGGCGATCGAGGCGAGGAACGCCACCGAGAAGCCGACCAGCAGCGAGACCCGGGCTCCGTAGACCACCCGCGAGTAGACGTCGCGGCCGAGCATGTCGGTGCCGAACCAGTATTGCGCGGACGGAGCCCGGGTGCGCTTGGCGGGCGCCAGGGCGGTCGGGTCGACGGTGCCGAGATACGGCGCCAGCAAAGCCATCAGGAAGACGACGAGGAGCAGCACGCCCCCGACCACGATGGTCGGGTTGCGGCGGATATAGGTCCAGACCGGGCCCCGGCGCTTGCGGGCCGGGAACACGTCGGGCAGCGGCGCCGCGATGGCGAGGCCCGGCGGCGGGGGCGCCTTGGGGGCGGTCGCCTCGGACGGGGTCCCCGCCTGCGGGGCGCTGCTGGGGAAGGGCGCGACGGTCGCGGTCAATAGCGGATCCTCGGGTCGAGCACGGTGTAGAAGAGGTCGATGGCGAGGTTCACCAGCACGTAGACGAAGCTGAACAGCAGGACGACGCCCTGGATGACCGGGTAGTCGCGCCGCAGGATCGCATCGACGGTGAGGCGCCCGAGTCCGGGAATCGCGAAGACCGTCTCGGTCACCACCGCGCCGCCGATCAGCAGGGCGATGCCGATGCCGATGACGGTTACGATCGGCACCGCGGCGTTCTTGAGGGCGTGGACGAACAGGACCGGCCCCTGCCCCAGCCCCTTGGCCCGGGCGGTGCGGACGTAATCCTGCTGGAGCACGTCGAGCATGGTCGCCCGGGTCACCCGGGCGATCAGCGCGATGTAGACGAGGCCGAGCGTCACCGCCGGCAGGATCAGGTTGGACAGCCAGGGCCACAGGCCCTGCTCGATCGGCGTGTAGCCCTGCACGGGCAGCCAGCCGAGTTCGAGGGCGAAGACGTAGGCGAGCACGTAGCCGACCACGAAGACCGGGACCGAGAATCCCGTCACGGCGAGGCCCATCACGAGGCGGTCGATCAGGCTGCCGGCCTTCCAGGCGGCGACGACGCCGAGCGGCACCGCCACCACGATGGCGAAGACCAGGGTGACCAGCATCAGCGAGACGGTGGGCTGCACGCGCTGGCCGATCATGGTGGTGACCGGCAGGTTGGTGAAGATCGAGGTGCCGAGATCCCCGTGGAGGATCTGCCAGGACCATTCCCAGAACCGCACCAGGAACGGCCGGTCGAGGCCCAGCGTGGCGCGGATCCGGGCGACGTCGTCGGGCGTCGCCTGGTCGCCCGCGATGATCGCCGCCGGATCGCCGGGGGCGAAGTAGAGGAGGCTGAAGACGAACAGCCCGACCACCGCCATGACCGGGATGGTGGCGAGGATGCGCCTGCCGATATAGCCGAGCATGGGTCCTCGCTAGGCCGTGGGACGAAGGGCGCGGCGGGCGCCGCCGCACCCCCTCCCCCCTCTGCGGGGGAGGGTGGCCGCCGAAGGGGGTCGGGAGAGGGGAACCCGGCTTCCGGAAGGGGCGCGGCCTGCATGAAGGGCGAAGCCCGATCCTGCATCGTCGCTCCCCTCTCCCGACCCTCGCTGACGCGAGGGCCACCCTCCCCCGCAGAGGGGGGAGGGAGAACGCGTCGCGTTCGCCGGCATGATCACCACCCGCCCCATCACGCCTTCGACACGCCCCAGGTGAACGGGATCGGCCCCTTCACGATGCCCGAGACGTTCTTCCGCCACGCCTGGTAGCCGAGGAAGAACCCGGTCGGGACGTAGACCACGCCCTCGCAGGCGGCGGCGTTGACCTTGTCGATGGCGGCCTTCTCGGCGGCCGGGTCGGCGGCGTCGAACCATTCGGCGATGGCCGTCTCCACCGGCGGGATGTTCGGCCAGCCGAACCACGCCTTGTCGCCACTCGCCCGCACCGCCGGGTAGCCCGCTGGGTTGATGCAGTCGGCGCCCGCGTGCCACGTGTGGAACATGTTCCAGCCGCCCTGGGACGGCGGTGCCTTGGAGGCCCGGCGGGTGCCGGTGGTGCCCCAGTCGGTGGCGACGAAGTCGACGTTGAAGCCCATCTGCTTCAAGAGGTCGGCGGTGATGTCGCCCTGCGCCTTGGTGATTCCCTGGTCCTGCGCCACGATGCAGACCACCGGCTCGCCCTTGTAGCCGGCTTCCTTGAGCAGCTTCTGGCCGAGCTTGATGTCGCCCTTGCCGACGTTGCCGCCGCCCGCCTCGCTGTAGAGGGGCGTCCCCGGCGTGAAGAAACCCGGCAGCTTCTTCCACAGGCTGTCGTCGTCGCCGACGATCGCCCGCATGTAATCCTCCTGGCTCATCGCGGTCATGACCGCCTGCCGGATCTTCGGATTGTCGAAGGGCGGGTGCAGGTGGTTCATCCGGAACGAGCCGACATTGCCCAGCGGGTCGGCGATATCGACGTTGAGGTTGCTGTTCTTGCGCAGCAGCGGGACGAGGTCGGAGATCGGGTTCTCCCACCAGTCGACCTCGCCGTTCTGCAGGGCCGCCGAGGCGGTGGCGGCGTCCGGCATGATCACCCACTCGACCCGGTCGACCAGCATGCGCTTGCCGCCCGCGAGCCAGGAATTCGGCTCGTCGCGGGGCTTGTAGTCGGTGAAGGTCTCGAACACCGCCCGGGCGCCCGGCACCCACTCGTTGCGGACGAACTTCATCGGGCCCGAGCCGACATATTCGGAGATCTGCGTGAACGGGTCGGTCTTGGCGATCCGCTCCGGCATCATCAGGGCCATCGGCGCGTTGGTCTTGCCGAGCGCGTAGAGCAGCTTCGGGAAGGGCTTCTTCAGGCGCCACTGGAAGGTCTTGTCGTCGGCCGCCGCGAGGTCGTCCTGGATTCCCCGGATCATCAGGCCGATCGGGTCCCGGGCCATCCAGCGGGTGAGGCTCGCCACCACGTCCTTGGCGAGAACCGGCTCGCCGTCGTGCCACTTGAGGCCGGGGCGCAGCCGGAAGGTCCAGGTCAGCTTGTCGCCCGAGACCTCCTCGGACTCGACCATCTGGCGCTGCGGCTTCAGCTGCGCGTCGACGCCGTAGAGCATGTCCCAGACGAGGGTGCCGGCGTTGCGCACCACGTACTGGGTCCCCCAGATCGGGTCGAAATTGGCGAGGTTCGCCTGCGGCACGAAGCGCAGCACCTTCGCGCCCTGCGCCAGGGCCGGCCGCGCGATCTGCGGTGCCGCCAGCCCGAGCGCGGCCGAGCCCTTCAGGAACGTCCTGCGGTCCATCGTCTTCTCCCTGGCGGTGCGGGTCTCAGGCCCGAAGCGCCGGCCCACACCTTGCGGGCGAGTTTGAACAATTCTTAAGCAGGGGCGCAATGGCCCGGCGTGACAATGGAGCTCGGGCAAGCGCCCGCGCGACCACCGATCTGGGGACGGAGTCGGGCTGGGCGCAGGCGGTGCGTGCGCGGGCGGTGCTTGCGCGGATCCAGGTCACGGGGCGCATCTCGCAAGCCCCGCGCCAGTCCGGCCATCACTGCGTTATGTATTCAGGATCGGCGGGGGATTTTTTCGCGCGCGGGCGCAGGGCGAGACTTCGCCGGAGCCGGTGCGGCCTCACTGCGCGGCGCGCAGCGGTCGGAGCCGTGTGAGCATCGTCGTCCGCAGGGAACGGGGGCCCGTCGCGCCTGTCCCGGGCGCGGCGGGCGGAGGCTGGACGTAACGCCTCAGCCCACCTGCCGCAGGTGGCTGCCCCGCGTGCCGGGCACCGCCTGCATGGCGCGGATGAAGGCGGCGATACGGGGGGCGATCACCGCCCGGTAGCGGGAGCCGTTGAACACGCCGTAATGGCCGACGCCGGCCTGGAGATGGTAGGCCTTGCGGGCGTCGGGCAGGTTCGGCGTGAGGTCCAGGGCCGCCTTGGTCTGGCCGACGCCGGAGATGTCGTCGTTCTCGCCCTCGACCGCGAGGATCGCGCAGCGGCGGATGGCTCCGAGATCGACCGGCGTGTCCCGGTGGCGCATCCGGCCCGTGGGCAGGGCGTGGTCGACGAACACGGTCTGCACGGTCTGGAGGTAGTACTCGGCCGTCAGGTCCATCACGGCGAGGTACTCGTCGTAGAATTCGCGGTGCTTCTCGGCCGAATCGCCGTCGCCCTTCACCAGGTGGTCGAACATGTCCGAATGGGCGGTGACGTGCCGGTCGAGGTTCATCGCCATGAAGCCCGACAGCTGCAGGAAGCCCGGATAGACCCGGCGCCACGCCCCCGGGTAGATCGGCGGCACGAGGCTGATCGTGTTCTGCTCGAACCACGCCTGGCCGCGCTCCTGCGCGAGGCAGTTCACCGCGGTAGGCGAGCGGCGGGTGTCGATCGGGCCACCCATCAGGGTCATGGAGGTCGGCACCGCCGGCTCGTCGGCCGCCTCCATCAGCGCCACCGCGGCGAAGACCGGCACCGCCGGCTGGCACACCGCCATGACGTGCAGGTCCGGCCCGAGGACGGCGAACATCTCCTGCAGGTAGTCGATGTAATCGTCGAGGTCGAACTGGCCCGCGAACAGCGGCACCATCCGGGCATCGGTCCAGTCGGTGACGAACACCCGGTGGTTCGGCAGCATCGCCTCGACGGTGCCGCGCAGGAGCGTGGCGTAATGGCCCGACATCGGCGCGACGATCAGCAGCTTGGGCTGCGCCTCGGCGGGGGGCGTCGGGAAGGCGCGGTCGAAGGCGATCAGGCGGCAGAACGGCCGCTCCCAGACCACCCGCTCGGTGACCGGGACCGGCGCGCCGTCGACGACCGTCTCGGTGAAGCCGAAGGCGGGCTTGCCGTACTGGCGGGTGACGCGCTCGAACATCTCGCAGCCGGCGCTCACCGCGCGTGCATAGGGGCCGTAGGCCAGGGGGTTGCCCGGCAGCTGCAGCCCGTAGCGCGTCAGATCGGCGGCAACGCGGGCGGGCGCCATCAGGGCGCGGGCGCCCTCGTACATCGAATAGGCCAGCAGCATCGTCACCTCGCGGTCTCGGTCCGGCCGCCGGCATTGCGCCGCACGGCCCGTCCCCTGCAACCCGAATCGGTAGGATAATGCTCCACCCTGAACGCCGGTGGAACATCCCGGAGCCGCGGCGACTTGCCTGTGACCACGTTCACCAGCGACGACTTGTCCGGGTCGGCTTGCCGGGATCCCCGCCACCGCGTCATGCGGTGGGGATCCGCGAGAAGCCGGGCCGGTCGGGTCCGTCCGGCGACGCATCGAAACACAGCATGCCCGATACCGATCTCAGCGGCCTCGGCCGCGACGCCCGACACCTACGGCTCGACACCTTCGTCCGCCTCCGCTGGCTCGCCGTCACGGGCCAGAGCGCGGCGGTGGTCGGGGCGCAGTTCGGCCTCGGCCTGCCGCTCCCCTTCGGCTGGTGCTTCCTGGTGATCGCCACCTCGTCCTGGCTGAACCTCGCCCTGCGGATCCGCTTCCCGGCGAGCTACCGTCTCAGCGACGATTCGGCCGCGCTGCTGCTCGCCTTCGACATCGTGCAGCTCGCGGCTCTGCTGTTCCTCACCGGCGGCCTCCAGAATCCGTTCTCGCTGCTGTTCCTCGCCCCCGTGCTGATCTCCGCGACCGCCCTCCCGCCCGAGCGGACGCTGGCGCTGGGGCTTCTGGCGGTGGGGCTCGCGACCCTGCTCGCCCTGGTGCACCGGCCCCTGCCCTGGTTCGCCGACGGGCGGATCGAGCTGCCGTTCCTGTACGTCTCCGGCGTGTGGACGGCGATCCTGCTCGGCACCGCCTTCACGGGCGTCTACGCGTGGCGGGTGGCGGAGGAGACGCGGCTTCTCGCCCAGGCGCTCGCCGCCACCGAACTCGTGCTCGCCCGCGAGCAGCACCTGTCGCAGCTCGACGGGCTGGCGGCCGCCGCTGCCCATGAATTGGGCACGCCGCTGGGCACCATCATGGTGGTGACCAAGGAGCTGATCCGCCAGCTCGGCCCCACTGCCTCGCCGGCGGTGGCGGAGGATCTCAACCTTCAGCGCGAGCAGGTCGACCGCTGCCGCGGCATCCTCGGCAAGCTGACCTCCCTCGACGGGGACGGGGTCGGCTTCCTGGAGACGGTCACGTTCAGCCACCTCGTGGAGGAGCTGGTGGCGCCCCAGCGGGCGCTGGGCGCCGCCCTCGACGTCACCAGCGCCGGCGACGGCCCGGAGCCGGCCTGCCGCCGCAACCCGGGCGTCATGTTCGGCCTCGCCAACATCCTCGACAACGCCGTGGACTTCGCCGAGGCCCGCGTCTCCGTCGAGGGGCGCTGGACGCCGGACCGGGTCTGGATCGAGATCCGCGACGACGGGCCGGGCTTCTCCAGCGAGGTGTTGCTGCGGGCCGGCGAGCCCTACGTCACGACCCGCAGCCACGACCGGCCGCAATCCGGCGAGACCGTGGGGGCCGGGCTCGGCCTGGGCCTGTTCATCGCCAAGACCCTGATCGAGCGCTCGGGGGCGCAGCTCGCCCTGATGAACGTCGCCGCGCCGGACGCCCATGGGGCGATCGTGCGGGTCTCCTGGGCCCGCCACATCTTCGAGCGGGGGGCGGCGCCGCGACATTCTCCGGAACTCAGTATCCGCGCCCCCCTGCCACCGCGCGATGCCGTACCTATATGAGGCACAGACCAAGAACCCGACGACGAAAACCCAAAAGGAGTGTCGGATGCTCACGCAGCCCGGGACTGTGGCGGCGACCAACCCCGCCGTGATCGACGATGCCGATCCGCTGGCCGCCTTCTCCGACCGCAGCCTGTTGATCGTTGACGACGACAAGCCCTTCCAGACCCGCCTCGCCCGCGCCATGGAGAGCCGCGGCTACCACGTGCAGGTGGCCGACAGCGTCGCGGACGGCGTCTCGGCCGTCGAGGCGCGCGCCCCCGCCTTCGCGGTGATCGACATGCGCCTGGGCGACGGCAACGGCCTGGACGTGATCGCCCGCCTCAAGGAGCGCCGTCCCGAGGCCCGGGGCGTGATCCTGACCGGCTACGGCAACATCGCCACGGCGGTGACCGCGGTGAAGCTCGGCGCCTTCGACTACCTCGCCAAGCCCGCCGATGCCGACGAGATCCACGGCACGCTGATGGCGCAGCCGGGCGAGCGGGCCGACCCGCCGGAGAACCCGATGTCGGCGGACCGGGTCCGCTGGGAGCACATCCAGCGCGTCTACGAGCTGTGCAGCCGCAACGTGAGCGAGACCGCCCGGCGCCTCAACATGCACCGGCGGACCCTGCAGCGGATCCTGGCCAAGCGCGCGCCGCGCTGACGCGGGATCCGTCCCGTCGGTTGCATCACGCGGCCGCTCCGGGCTAGCTGCGCGCGTCCCGGACGGCGCGTCCGGGACGCGAAATCGATTCGAGGGCGGATCTCGTGAACGGGCGCAACGCCATCACCATCATCAGCATGATGGTCCTCGTCGGCACCGAGGTGTTCGCCGTGGCCATCGCGGCGGGCTGGGCCATCGCGGGCATCTTCGATCTCGGCGAGCGGGTGGGACACGTCCTGATGGGCGTGTTCAGCCTGTTCGCGGCCTGGGTCATGCTCCAGCTCTGGCGCCGGGCCACCAGCATCGAGCCGCTGCGGAGCCCGGCCACGCATCGCTGAGCGAGTGCGCCTGCTCTAGAAATATTCGTCAAGTTGCACCGAATACCGGAATTATCCCCATGCGTGCGGGGTGTTCGACAGTTCGGCGGCCTTCCTGCTAGAAGCGGTCCGCGGCGGTCTGTGTGACGATGTCGCAGGTCACACTCCCGTCCCGGACACGCGTGAGACCCGAAGATCCATGAAAGCCCGTATCATCGTCACCCTGAAGACCGGTGTGCTGGACCCGCAGGGTAAGGCGATCGAGGCCGCACTCAGATCCCTCGGCATCGAGGGCGTCGACGGCGTCCGGCAGGGCAAGGTCTTCGACATCGAGGTCTCGGCGGTCGACAGCGCCGCCGCAGAGGCGACGTTGCGCACGGCCTGCGAGAAGCTCCTGGCCAACACCGTCGTCGAGAATTACGCGATCGAGATCCTCTGATGCACGCCGCGGTCGTCGTCTTCCCGGGTTCCAACCGCGAATCGGACGTCGTCCGGGCCCTGCGGCGATCCGGCGCGCAGGTGAGCCTCGTCTGGCACGCGGACCACGAACTGCCCGCCGGCACCGACCTCGCCGTGCTGCCTGGCGGCTTCTCGTACGGCGACTACCTGCGCTGCGGCGCCATCGCCGGCCGTGCCGCCGCCATGGATGCGGTGCGGGCCCACGCGGCGCGCGGCGGGCTCGTGCTCGGCATCTGCAACGGCTTCCAGATCCTGTGCGAGTCCGGCCTTCTGCCCGGCGTGCTGATGCGCAACGTCGACCGGCGTTTCATCTGCCACCGCCAGACGCTCCGGGTCGAGCGCACCGACACCCGCTTCACCAGCGCCTACGCCCCGGGTCAGGTCATCGACGTCTGCGTCGCCCACGGGGAAGGCAATTACTTCGCCGATCCCGAGACGCTGGCGCGGATCGAAGGCGAGGGCCGGGTCGCCTTCCGGTACTGCGACGCCACCGGCGCCATCACCGTGGAGGCCAACCGCAACGGCTCCCTCAACGCCATCGCGGGCGTCCTGTCGGAGACCGGGAACGTGCTCGGGATGATGCCGCACCCGGAGAACTTCGTCGAAGACCTGATCGGCGGAACCGACGGGCGCGGCCTGTTCGACAGTCTGGCGGCCTGAGATCACCGGCCGAAGATTTGTATTAACTGCCGATTAAGGTTTCCGGGGCATAAAGAGGCATCCAGTGATCTGGATGTCGAGTTGGACATGTTCGTCCGCTCTGTTTTGATGCCTCCCTGATGACTCTTCGAGCCGCTCCATCCGGGGCGGCTTTTTTCTGCGCGGATGCCGGTGCGCGGATCGCGCGAGCCACGTCTTCCGGACCGCGCAGGGCCGCTGCCGCGCCCCGGAACGACGGCACGGACCCTGAATCGCCCAGGGCAGGCACCCTGATCCCACGCGGGAGGGGGACAGGATGAGGCCGGATCCGTGACCCTCGTCGAGGCCATGCCGCGGCTTCAGAACGCCGCTCCGGCGTCGGCGCTGCGCCCGCTCGGGATTCGCAACAGAAAGCCCAGGCCGGGCGGACCCGACCTGGGCAGACTCGACTTGGGCAGACCCGACTTGAGCGGAGCGCGAGCCGGGACCGGTCGCCTCAGTACAATCCGCCGGCCTGCGCGGCCCGGTCGGGATCGGCCGGGACCGCCGCGGGGGCGGCCGCCTGGCCGCCGCCCGAGGACGACGGCGCCACGTAGGAATCCGCCGGTGCGGTACCGGGCTTGAACGCCTCCAGGATGGTCCCGGCGCCCTCGCCGGATCCCGCACGGGTGCCGCTGGCGAGATTGATGCGGATCAGCTTGATCCCCGGGGGCACGCGGAACGGCGTCGGCGGCTTGTCCTTGAGGGCGGTCTTGAGGAACTCCAGGGCGATCGGCGCCGCCAGCCCGCCGCCGGTGGCGCGGTCGCCGAGCGAGCGCGGCTTGTCGAAGCCGATATAGATGCCGACCGCCAGATCCGGCGAGAAGCCCACGAACCACGCGTCCTTGGCGTCGTTGGTCGTGCCGGTCTTGCCGGCGAGCGGCTTGCCGATCTGCTTCAGGATCGTCGCGGTCCCGCGCTGGACCACGCCCTCCATGATCGAGACCATCTGGTAGGCGGTCAGCGGGTCGAGCACCTGCTCGGAATCGTCCACCAGCTTCGGCTCGTCCTGGCCGGACCACTTCTCGGCGTCGCAGCCGATGCATTTGCGGTTGTCGTGGCGGTAGATGGTCTCGCCGATACGGTCCTGGATCCGGTCGATCAGGGTCGGCCGGATGCGCCGGCCGCCATTGGCCAGCATCGAGTAGGCGGTGACCATGCGCATCACCGTGGTCTCACCCGCGCCCAGCGACATCGGCAGAACCGGCAGCATGTCGTCGTAGACGCCGAAGCGGCGGGCGTACTCGGCGATGAGCGGCATGCCGACATCCTTGGCGAGCCGCACCGTCATCAGGTTCTTCGAGTGCTCGATGCCGTAGCGCAGGGTGTGGGGGCCGCCGGACTTGCCGTCGTAGTTCGAGGGCGTCCAGGCCTCCTGGCCGGGGCCGGCCTCGATGGTGATCGGGGTGTCCTGAATGATCGAGGCGGGCGTGTAGCCGTTGTCCAGCGCCGCCGAGTAGACGATCGGCTTGAACGAGGAGCCGGGCTGGCGCATCGCCTGGGTGGCGCGGTTGAACTCGGATTCGTCGTACGAGAAGCCGCCGACCATCGCGTGCACCCGGCCCGTATTCGGGTCCATGGCCACGATGGCGCCGGAGACCTCGGGCTTCTGGCGCAGGCGGAACTGGCCGCGGCCGCCATCCATCGCCTCGACATAGACCATGTCGCCGGGCTGGAGATTGGCGCGGCCGGCCCAGCGCATGCCCTCGGGCGTGATCACGCCGGTCTCGCGGTCCTTGACCACCTGGCCGGAGGCCTCGCGCTTGGGCTGCAGGCCGATCTGCACGCCACCGCCGCCATTGCCCAGCACCACGGCGAGGCGCCACGGTGCCACGTCGCCCAGCGCCGGAACCTCGGCCGCCGCCATGCCCCAGTCGCGCCCGGTCAGGTCGACCTTGGTGACCGGCCCGCGCCAGCCATGGGCCTGATCGTAGCGCACGAGGCCGTCGACCAGCGCCTTGCGGGCCCAGCCCTGCATCTTCGGATCGAGGGTCGTGCGCACCGAGAGGCCGCCCTCGTAGAGCTTCTTCTCGCCGTAGCGCTCGGAGATCTCGCGGCGGACCTCCTCGGTGAAGTAGTTGGCGTTGGCGGCGTTCGGGAAGGCGACGCGCGGGTTGACGCCGAGCGGCATCTTCTTGGCGGAATCCGCCTCCTCCTTGGTGATGTAGCCGTTCTCCGCCATCAGGCGGATGATCTCGTTGCGGCGGTCCAGCGCCGCCTGGGTCTTGCGGTAGGGGTGGTAGTTGTTCGGCCCCTTCGGCAGGGCGGCGAGGTAGGCCGCCTCGTTGATGGTCAGCTCGTGGACCGATTTTCCGAAGTAATCCAACGCCGCTGCCGCCACGCCGTGGAGGTTGCGGCCCGGCACGATCGTGCCGAGGAAGATCTCGTTGAGGTACAGCTCGAGGATCTTGTCCTTCGAGTAGGCCGCCTCGATCCGGAGCGCCAGCAGCGCCTCCTTGATCTTGCGGTCGTAGGTCTGCTCGGAGGAGAGCAGGAAGTTCTTGGCGACCTGCTGGGTGATGGTCGAGGCGCCCTGCCGCTTGCCCGACTTGGCGTTGGTCAGGAAGGCGCGCACGATCCCCTCGGGGTCGATGCCGCCGTGCTTGTAGAAATTCTTGTCCTCGGCCGACAGGAAGGCCGCGACGACGATCTTGGGCATCGCCTGGATCGGCAGGTACAGCCGGCGCTCGCGGGCATATTCGGCGAGCAGCGAACCGTCCGCAGCGTGGACGCGGGTCATCACCGGCGGCTCGTAATTGGCGAGCGCCGCGTGGTCGGGCAGGTCCTGACTGTACTTCCAGTAGAAGTACCCGCCCACCGCCGCGCCGACCACGAACAGCACCGCGCCAGCGCTGAACAGGATCCCGAAGAAACGAAGGATCAGACGCATCCGGTGTTCCGCTCGTCGCTGGCCCGGCCGAATGCCGGAATCGGCTCATCCGGCGCGTGCGTCCGCTCTCGATGCGGTCAGCCCCCGGATGCTCCCGTCAGGCCCCTTCGGAATGCCGGTTTCGACGGCGGTGCGACGGGGCGTTCGGACGTCCCGTATCGACACGCATTCTATGGTGAAACTGGGGCGACAGCGGCCGAGCGGCGCATGACCGTCGGACGTCCCAGGGTGGCGCGGTTGGTGAAGAACAGATCGATCGCCTTGGCCATGGAGCCGGTGACGCCCGCCCGCCACTCCGGCGATTGCAGCATCTCCAGGTCGCGCTTGCTGGAGAGATAGCCCAGCTCCACCAGCACGCTCGGCACGTCGGGGGAGCGCAGCACCACGAAGCGCGCCTCGCGGTGGGGCTTGGCGCTCATCTCGATCACGGGGGCGAGCTGGCCCATCAGCGTGCGGGCGAAGCCCGACGAGAAGCCGCGGGTCTCGCGGAGGGTCAGCTCCTGCAGGATGTCGGCGATGTCCGGCGGCGCCTCGGCGGCGTCGGCGCCCGCGGCGGCGTCGGCCCGGTTCTCGCGCTCCGCGAGCTTGGCGGATTCGGCGTCCGTGGCCTTCTCGGCATTGGTGTAGATCGTCGCGCCCCGCACCTGGGGGGCCGCCGAGATCGAATCCGCGTGGATCGACACGAACAGGTCAGCCTTGGCCTCGCGGGCGAGGCGCACCCGGTCGGCGAGGGGCACGAACACGTCCCGGTCGCGGGTCATCCGGACCCGGTAGCGCCCGGCCGCCTCCAGCTTCTCCACCAGCGCCTGGGCGAAGCCGAACACGATATCCTTCTCGAACACGCCGCCCACCGCGATGGCGCCGGGATCGGTGCCGCCGTGGCCGGCATCGACCATGATCAGCGGGCGCTGGTCGGTCGGTTCCGGCGGGGCGCTGCGGGCCTGGGCGGGGGCGGGATCCGCGGCGGCCGCCGCCTTGCGGAAGGCGTCGCGGTCGGCGCGCTGGAGCGGGATCGTGAGCAGCACCGCGCCGTCGCGGGCTCGCGTCACCGACTCGATCCTGCCGACGGTGGCGGGGGCGGTGAGGTCGATCACGATGCGGGAGCGGCCTGGGGCGAACAGGCCGTAGCGGAAGGATTGGACGAGCCCGTCGCGGCGGCTGCCGGTCCCGGATTCGAGCTGGAAGTTGACCTCGGGCAGGTCGATCACCGCCCGGTCCGGCCGCTCCATCACGAAGCCGCGGGCCTCGACGGCCCGGGACAGAGTCAGGGTCAGGCGCGTGCCGCCGGCCTGGCTCGCGAGGTCGGCCCCGATGGCGACGGCGGGCTTCTCGCCGTTCTGCGCGGCAACCGGCGCTCCCGCCAGGGCCGGCAGAAGCGCCACGGCCAGGCGAAGCCATGCGGTACGGATCAGGCGCGCGCAGTTCGGCATCGGTCCGGTGTCGTTTCCCGTGCCCTCCGTTACGGCATGGGACCGACTTGGTTAACGGACGGTTGCCGCCGCCGGTTCGATCCGGGCGCCCGTGTTGCCGGGATGCGACAAGTCCCGCGCCGCTTCAGCGGTACGCGACCACGCGGCTCGTCTGACCGATGACCGTGACCCAGCAGGTCAGGGACGCGTCGGCGGCCCGCTGGACCTCGCCGACCTGCAGGCGAATCACCTCGGCCGGCGACCGGGCGCCCGAGAGCGCCCGCAGATGCGCCAGGGCCGCCTCGCCCTCGCCGCGCACGTAGCGGGCGATGGTCGAGCCGATCTCGACGACATCGAAGCGGTCGGGGGTGAAGACGATCCGGTCTGGGACGTCGACGGCGTCCGGCACCGGCGGGAGGGCGATATCCGCCGCGGCACCGGCTTCGGAGACCGGCTGCGCGGCCGTCTCGGTCGGCCCATCGGCCGGCACCTCGGTCTGCACCTCGGTCTGCACCTCAGAGGCGGTCTCGGGCAGAACCGGGGCGGTCGCCGCGGGCGCCGCGTGGGCCGGCTCGGCCTGCGGCTCGTGGGTCTCGACGGAAACGTCGCTCGCCGGCGCGGGTGCGTCCTCGGCGATCGGCGCAGGGCGAGTCTCGGCCGGGGCCGGCGCCTTCCGGAGCGGTTGGGGTGATCCGGCGGGGCGGCCTCCCCTCGGTCGACGCGGCTTTCCCATCGCGCGATCTCCTCCTGTCGGCGTCAGGCCGTCCTGACGGAGCGGCGGCCGGAGGGTCGTGCGCAGCCGGCTCGCCCGCGGTGTCGGCCTCGGACCCGTGACGCCCGGGTGTCAGAGCCTCGGATCCGGTCGGCGCCGCGCGCCCTCCGGATCCCGTATCGCGTCCCCGATCGAGGATCGGGGACGGCGCGCCGGCCTCAGCGGGCGGCGGCGTTCTGGGCGAGGGCGCCGTAATCCTTGGCCTGGGCCTGGAGCGCGGCGAACTGGCTGCGGACGAACTCGGACTGGAGCTCGAACGCCTCGCGGAGATCCTTCGTGCGCACCAGCTTCTGGGCGAAGTCGAAGGTCGCGTTGGCGTTGGCCTGCGCGTGATCAAACCCCTTCGCGACCGCGGCGGTCAGGGTCGACTGGAAGGTCTGACCCGAGGTCTGGACCTGCTCGGCGACCTTCACGGCGTTCGTCATCATGGTGCCGACAGCGGTCCGAGCCTGATCGACGCTCTTCTCGGCGAAGTCGCGCATCTCGGTCGGGATCTCGAAGTTCGGGGTCTGCATCGATGTCTCCAGCAACATTCATGGAGCAGGACGCCGGATGCGTCCGCGTTGACGCGCTTCTATATGTTGCACCGCAACAAGAAGTCAAGTGCATGCTTCGGGGGCCATGCAGGACCCGTAAGCCCGATAAAATGCAGATCTGATGATCTCGCACAGTCATCGCATCGCGGCTGCAGCCCCGATAGCAGATTGCGTGCAAGCTGCGCCATTTATCCGATCGGCCAAGATTGCCGATCCCGGCAAGAGGCCGCTTCGCAAAAAACGATCTGCCTGTCCAGAGGGGCACGAACGGATCGTGAATGCTTGTGGTATACCAGACGGGCCAGGCCGCCTCGGATCATCGCGGCTGGGCCAGCGAATCCGGATGCTGCATCGCACCAGCCGCGGCTCCGGACAGACGGGCGTAGAGCCCCCGGAGCGCCGCCGCATGGGCGTCCAGGCCCATCGGCGCGGTGCGGAAGAGCCTGCGGGCCTCCGCTCCGAGCGACGCCGCCAGGGCGTCGTCCCGCAGCGCCGTGAAGGCCTCGGCGAGGGGCCCGACCTCCGGTGCGAGCACGAATCCGGTCCGGCCGTGCCGGACCTTCTCGGCGGCGCCGGAGCGGTCGGAGGCCACGACCGGGATGCCGGCCGCCAGCGCCTCGTAGACGGTGAGCGGGCCGGTCTCGTACCAGCGCGACGGCGCCGCCAGCGCCCGGGCGCGGGTCCGGAGCGTAGCCCAGACCGCCTCGGGCCTCTGCCATCCGATCACCTCCACGCCGTCCCGGGCACGCAGCTCCGCCTCCAGGGGGCCGGCGCCGATGAACAGGGCCGGAAGTCCGGCCCTCCGCGCGGCGTCGGCCACGAGGTCGGCGCCCTTCTCGCGGGTCAGGCGCCCCACATAGGCGATCGCGTCGCCGCGGGCGGGCGCGGCCGCGGGCCCCTCCGGAAGCCGGACGGGGTTGTCGATCCGATGATGCGTGAGGGCGTAGCCGCCGAGCAGAGCGACCAGCCGCTGCCGGCTGGCGTCGCAGACATGGACGACGTGCAGCGGATGGCGACGGCTGGCCCGACCGACGACCTGCCGCAGCGCCGCGGCACGGGCGACCCGCACGAGCTTGTGCCCCCGGCTGCGGGGATCGCAGGGCGCCGCGAGGCAGGCGGCCGACAGGGGGGCGAGCCTGCAGGGCTCGGCCCGGTCGAAGCGGTAATAGACGCCGTTCGGGCAGGCCAGGGCGTAATCGTGCAGCGTGACGACCAGCGGCACCCCGGCCTTCGACAGGACCGGAACGATCGCCGGCGACAGGGTCCGGGTCCATTGGTGCAGGTGGATACAGTCCGGCGGCGCGGCGAGGCCCGCGAGAGCCGCGGCGAGGCGGCGGGCGGCGGCGGCGTGCCAGATCCCGGCGGCGGCCGCCCGCGCGGCACCGAGCGACCAGATGTCGGGCAGGCCGAGATCGATCCGCTGGATCCCGGCATGGTCGAGGAGCGGATCGACGGCCCCCGAGATCGCCTGGATGTAGGTGACGGCGAGACCGGCCTCGGCGAGCCCGCGGGCCGATTCCAGCGCCACCTTCTCGGCCCCGCCGCTGGCGGCCGCGAACTCGGCCAGGATCACGACATGCACGGTGTCCCTCCCGGGGATCGCGTCGGTCTCGGGAGCCGGGAGGATGAAGGAGAGCGGTTTACGGGGGATCAACCGCGGCCGGATACAGATCTCTGCCCCGGATCAGAGCGGCGGAATTCCTGACGTGCACGTCGTCCTCGTCGCAGACCACGCCGCGATCAACGGCGGCCAGGCCAAGGTCGCGATCGAATCCGCCCTGGGGCTCGCCGCCCGGGGGATCCGCGTCAGCCTGTTCGCCGCGGTCGGCCCGGTGGACCCCCGGCTGGAGCCCGCCGGCATCCGGGTGGTCTGCCTGGAGCAGGACGACGTCACCACGGCGCGCAGCAAACTGGCCTTCGCCGCCCAGGCGATCTGGAACGGCGCGGCGCGCCGCGCCCTCGCGCGGGAACTCGCCGCCTGCGACCCCCGGGACACCCTCGTCCACGTCCACGCCTTCGCCAAGGCGCTGTCGCCGTCGATCGGCCCGGCGATCCGGGCCTCCGGGCTGCCGTGCCTCTACACGATGCACGAGTTCTTCCTCGTCTGCCCCACCGGCGGCTTCTACGCCTATCCGGAGCAGCGGATCTGCCATCGGACCCCGATGTCGGCCGCCTGCATCGCGGCGCATTGCGACGCACGTAGCTACCCGCGCAAGGTGGCCCGGATGGTCCGCCATGCCGGCCTCGCCCACGTGGCCCGGCTGCCGGATCTGTTCGCCCATGTCGTCACGATCAGCGATCTGCAGGAAAGCGTCGTCCGGCCGCTGATGCCCCCCGGCACCGTGTTCCACCGGGTCGACAACCCGATCGCGGTGGTGCAGGCGCCCCTGCGGGAGGGCGCGCCGGGCGACTTCCTGTTCGTCGGGCGGATCTCCACCGAGAAGGGCGCGCCGATCTTCGCGGACGCGGCCAAGCGCGCGGGGGTGCGGGCGGTCTTCGTCGGCGACGGCCCCCAGCGGGCCGATCTCGCGGCGCGCCATCCCGAGGCCGTCATGCTCGGCTGGCGCGACGCCGCCGGCGTACAGGCGCTGATGCGCCAAGCCCGGGCGCTGGTTTTCCCGAGCGTCTGGTACGAGGGCCAGCCGCTCACCGTCTACGAGGCCCTGGCCTGCGGGGCGCCGGTGATCGTCAGCGATGCCTGCGCGGGGCGGGAGGCGGTGATCGATGGCGAGACCGGGTTCTGGTTCCGCTCCGGCGATCCGGAGGCGCTCGCCGCCCATCTGCGCCGCCTGACCGACGACGGCCTCGCCGCCCGGATGGGCCGGGCCGCCCACGACCGCTACTGGACGGCGCCCCTGAGCCTCGACGCCCATCTCGACCGCCTCGAGGGCGTCTACGAGACGGTGATGCGCGGGGCCACCGCCCGCAGGAGGGGCCTGAGCCCGCTCGATCGGCCGCTCGCGACCGCCTGACCCTGCCGCCGGTTCGGCCGTCCGTGCGCGGGACGCGGAGCCAGCCCGTCGGCGTCGCGCTGCCCGTCGCGCTGCCCGTCGCGCTGCCCGTCGCGCTGCCGCGGATCCCGACGCCGCGCGGGTGACGTCGGCGAGGCCATGGGCCGGACGCTTCGACCGGAAAGCCCATGCGGCCGCCGGAAAGATCGGAAACACCCGCCGTCCCTCGCGTTGATGCCCACCAGCACCCTTGCGTGCCTCCGTCACGGACGAGCGAGCGACATGGCCGAGACCCACAAGCCGAACGAAGCCAAGCCGGGCTTCCAGCAGGGCAGCGCCAAGCCGGGCGACGCCAAGAACCCCGACAACAAGCAGGAGAAGCTGAACGAGCGCCTGGACGAGGCCCTGGAGGAGACTTTCCCGTCGAGCGATCCGGTGTCGGTGAAGATCACCAAGTAGGCCCCGGGCCTGCACCGGCCGGGCGGCCGTCAGGCCGCCCGGTCGTCCGGGACCGGCTCCCGCCCCCGGTCGATCAGGCGGCGGGCCTCGGGCCCCGGGACCGCACGGCTGAACAGGAAGCCCTGGACCTCGTCGTAGCCCTCCGCACGGAGCATCGCGAGCTGCTCGACGGTCTCCACCCCTTCGGCGGTGGTGGCGATGCCGAGGCTGGCGCCCAGGCTCGCCACCGCCCGCACGATCGCCGTGCAATGGGTGTTCTCGCCGACCTGGCTCACGAAGGAGCGGTCGAGCTTGATCTTGTCGAAGGGGAAGCTGCGCAGGTAGCCGAGGCTCGAATAGCCGGTGCCGAAATCGTCCATCGCGATCCGGATGCCCAGGGCCCGCAGCTCATGCAGGGTCGCGAGGTTGGCGGCGCTGTCGGCGAGCAGGACCGATTCGGTGATCTCCAGCTCGAGGCGCCGCGGGTCGAGGCCCGAGGTCGCGAGGGCGCCACGCACGGTCTCGACCAGGCTGCGGTTGCGGAACTGGATCGGGGAGAGGTTCACGGCGAGGCGGATCGCCTCCGGCCAGGTCGCCGCCTCCGCGAAGGCGGTCTGCATCACCCAGGCGCCGATCGGGACGATCAGGCCGGTCTCCTCGGCCAGCGGCACGAACTCGGCCGGCGAAACCGGGCCGTGGTCCGGATGGGACCAGCGCAGCAGCGCCTCGAAGGCCAGGATCCGGTCGGAACGGGCATCCATCAGCGGCTGGTAGACCAGCGAGAACTGGCCGCGGGCGAAGGCCTCGCGCAGCTCGTTCTCACGACGCCGCCGTGCCTGCACCCAGGCATCCATCTCCGGCTCGAAGCACCGGAAGGTGCCGCCGCCCTCGGCCTTCGCCCGGTACAGGGCGAGGTCGGCGTTCTTCATCAGGGTTTCGGGATCGGTGCCGTCCCGCGGCAGGCAGGCGACCCCGATGCTGGTGCCGATATGGCAATCCTGGCCGTCCAGGCGGAAGGGCCGGCCGAGTTCGGCGATCACCCGGGCGATCAGCCCGTCGGCCAGGGCCGGGAGATCCATCCCCCCTACCAGGATGGCGAACTCGTCGCCGCCGAGCCGGGCCACGAGGTCGTCCTTGCGCAGGCAGCCGGCGATCCGCTCGGCCGCCTCGCGCAGGAGCGCGTCGCCGACCGGATGGCCCAGCGTGTCGTTGACGATCTTGAACTTGTCGAGGTCGAGGCAGAGCAGCACCGCCGCCTCCCCGTCCCGGGCGTGGCGGGAGATCGCCTCGGCGAGGCGGTCCCGGAACAGCACGCGGTTCGGCAGCCCGGTGAGCGCGTCGTGGTGCGCCATGTGGGCGATGCGGGCCTCGGCCCTCCGGCGTTCCGTCATGTCGATGGCGGCTTCGAGCACGGCCTGCCGCCCCTCGAACGGCATCGCCCGCTGGAACAGGGAGACCTCGATCGCCGAGCCGTCGGCGCGCCGGTGGAGGGCGCCGGTGGGCGGCAGGCCGAGCCCCGGCGCCGCGTCGGGGGGCATGGCGAGATCGGCCGGCGCCCGGCTCAGGAACTGCTCGCGGCTGTAGCCGTAATGGGCGACGGCCGCGTCGTTGACCGCCAGGAAGCGGTCGCGCGCGTCGGCCACGACCCACATCGGGACCGGGTTGTTCTCGAACAGGAGCCGGAACGAGGCCTCCCGGGCCTTGATGTCGCCGACATCCGTCATGGTGACCGAGAGGAGATCGCCGACGCAGCCCGCCTCGACCTTGAGGTAGAGCGTGCCGCCGTCGGACCGGGGGCGGCTCAGCTCGAAGGCGGAGCGCCCGCCCCGCTCGACCATGGCGGCGAGGGTCGCGATCGTCCGCGCGGTGATCGCCCCCGGGAAGAGCTGGCCGATGCGCTGCCATTGCAGGACCGCGGCGGGCCGCTCCAGGAGGCGCTCTGCGCCGCGGTTGAGGGCGACGATCTTGAAATCGACCGGGTGGCCCGCCGCGTCACGGATCGTGCTGAGGGCCAGGATCCCCTGGTCGGTGGCGGTGAACATCGCCTGGACGAGTTCGGTCCGGACGCTCGCCCCGTCGAACCCGATCAGCACGAACGGCTCGCCCCAGCGGTTGTCGAGGGGCACACCGACGAGGCGGGTCGAGGTCACGACGCCGGCATCCAGGCGATCGCACCGGCTGTAGGCGGGCTGGCCGGATCCGAGGGCGGCCGCGACCATCTCGCCGACGGGCTCGCGCAGCTCGATCGGGAGCGCGTCGACCGGGACGGTCTCGCTGGGACAGGGTTCCGCCGACGGGCCTTCCGACCCTTGCGCGAGCCAGGCGCCGAACTCCTGGCCCGCCCAGAGGATCCGGGCGGCCTGGCCGTTCCGGGTGGTCACCAGGGCGGCCCGGTCGGCGAGGCGGCCGAGGCTCCCGAGCACGACGGCCTCGTAGGACGGGATCGGTGCCCCCGGCGTCCGGCAATCCTGCCAGCGCCGAAGGATGTTGCGGCCCGTCTGTCCGTCGTCGTCGTGCGCGGTCACCGAGCCGCCCCAGTTGTTCACCGGGGGCCAGGAAGCTGGGACTTCGTTTAAGCCGGGTTCATGAGCCGACTTATAATCCCATGATACGTACTATTCCCCAGTTTGAGCTCGATTTTCAGGCCGCCTCGAGCAACCGGCGGGCGATCACCTGGGCCTGGATCTCCGCGGCGCCCTCGAAGATCGAGAGGATGCGGGCGTCGCACAGGATCCGGCTCACCGGGTATTCCAGCGCGAAGCCGTTGCCGCCGTGGATCTGCAGGGCGTTGTCGGCCGCCGCCCAGGCGACGCGGGCGCCCAGCAGCTTCGCCATGCCGGCTTCCAGGTCGCAGCGCTTGCCGGCATCCTTCTCGCGGGCCGAGAAATAGGTGAGTTGGCGGGCGATGTTGATCTCCACCGCCATCATGGCGAGCTTGTCGGCGACCCGCGGGAAGTTGACCAGCGCCTTGCCGAACTGGACCCGCTCCTCGGCGTAGCGCAGGCCGACGTCGAGGGCCGACTGGGCGACGCCGATGGCCCGGGCCGCGGTCTGGATGCGGGCCGATTCGAAGGTCTGCATCAGCTGGGCGAAGCCCTTGCCCTCGACCTCGCCCAGCAGGTTGCCGGCGGGCACCTCGAATCCCTCGAAGGCGAGCTCGTACTCCTTCATGCCCCGGTAGCCGAGCACCTCGATCTCGCCGCCCGACAGGCCCTGGACCGGGAACGGCTCCGCGTCGGTGCCCCGGGGCTTCTCGGCGATCAGCATGGAGAGGCCCTTGTGGCCCTTCTCCTCGGGCTTGGTGCGGACGAGCACCGTCATGATGTCGGCGCGGACCGGGTGGGTGATCCAGGTCTTGTTGCCGGTGATCTTCCAGCTGTCGCCGTCCTTCACCGCCCGCGTGCGGAGCGAGGCGAGGTCGGAGCCGGTATTCGGCTCGGTGAAGACGGCCGTGGGCAGGATGTCGCCGCTGGCGATCTTGGGCAGGAAGCGCTGCTTCTGCTCCTCGGTGCCGCCGCACAGGATCAGCTCAGCGGCGATCTCCGAGCGGGTGCCGAGCGAGCCGACGCCGATATAGGCGCGCGACAGCTCCTCCGAGACCACGCACATGGCGGTCTTCGGCAGGCCCATGCCGCCGTATTCCTCCGGGATCGTCAGGCCGAAGACGCCGAGCTCGGCCATCTTGGTGACGATCTCCATCGGGATGTAGGCGTTCTTCAGGTGCCACTCGTGCGCCTGATCGACCACTTCGGCCTTGCCGAAGCGGCGCATCTCGGAGCGGATCGCCTCCATGTCCTCGTCGAGGCCCGAGGCGCCGACCGTGGCCGAGCCGCTGCCGTCGCGCATCCGCGCCACCAGGGCGGCGCGGTTCTCGGGGGTGTTCCCCTCGGCGATCAGGGTCTCGACGGCGTCGGTGCGGTACTGCGCCACCTCCTTGGCGGAGAGGCCGAGCGAGCCGGTGAGGCGGACCATCTCGCCCTGGCTCATCGGGATGCCGGAGAACAGCTGGTCGAGATACTCGCCGGCGCCGATCCGGACGAGGAGCGACTCGGTCTCGCCGAACCGGCCCTCGGCCTGGAGGCGCTCGGCGTAGCCGCCGAGCTCGGCGACCGCCTCCGCGTAGGTCGCGAGCCATGCGAGCCCGTGGGCGGCGTGCTGCTCGCCCTCGAGCTTGGCCGCGTCGATCCGCCCGTCCGTTCCGAGGATCCGCGTGCGGACCCGGCGGGTCGCCTCCGCGACGAGGGCCTTGACGCTCTCGCCGGCGGCCCTGGCGAGGGTGGCGATATCCTGCGGCTCGGTCTGGATGGCGGGGGATGCGGACATGGTTTCCTGCTCGCGTGGCGTCTTCTTGGATCGGGTCTTTTAACCTGTCGCGGGCCGGAGCCGAAGCAGATTTCGTTTGGCTCGCCTTGAACTCAAGTTGAATGCCGGAGCTCACGGGCCGATGCGCAGCCCATGAAAGTCAAGGCCGGGCCGGTGCGGCGATACGCGTCGGTCCCGACACTGATGAACCGTCCGCCGCCCTGCCGAAAGCTGTTCGCCAGACCGTGCCCGGCTCAGCGCCTCTGCTCGCAGCGCGTCTTCACGTAGGCCCCGTCCTCGCCCTTGAAGCCTGTACTGGCTGCCAGCACCGGGCCCTGAACGAGGCATTCCTGGAGCGTGTGGGCCGGCCCGGTGACCACGTCGAGGGCGGTCTCGCGGGAGCAGTCCGGGGCCTGGACGGAGGCGGCGCAGATGAGCGCGACGACGATGATCTGGTTCATGGGGCCTCCCGTATGGGCCCGACTCTCGAGACGGCGGGCGGCGTCTACCGAAAGATGGGCCGCCGGAACTGGTTCCATCGGCCCGGACGCCCGTCCTCGCGAGCGGAGCATAGCGATGACGGAGCGGGTCACACCAGCGCGGTGAGATCCGCACCCGACTCGATTGCCTCCGGGCTGGGCACGCGTCCCTCGCCCAGCAGGTGCAGGAACGCCGTGAAGGCCGGGTTGCGGCCGATGCTGCAGGCGGCCACGGCCCGGTCGTGGTGAACATAATAGGCGATGAAGTCCAGCGCCGCCGGATCGCCCTGCAGGATGATCCGATCGAAATCCGGCGCGTAGCCGCCGTAATCCAGGCGCTTGTCGCCCTGGTTGCTCCAGAAGAACGGCGCGCCCGCGAAGGCGCCGCTGGCGCCCAGCATCGCCCGGGCGACGTGGGTGCCGTGCTGCTGCGCCAGACGCCAGTGCTCGATCCGGGCGGTGACGCCGCTGCCGCGCTCCGGGAAGGCCGCGATGTCGCCGGCGATCCAGACGTTGTCGGCGAGCTTCAGATCGGCGCCGACCGGGAGGCCGCCGGTCTCGTCCGGCTCCACCCCGGCGACGATCCCGGTCTCCGGCGCGGCGCCGGCGCCGATCAGCACGAGATCGGCCGGCAGCCGCGTGCCGTCCGCGGTCTCGACGGCCTCGACGGAGCCGGTGCCGGCGATCCGCGCGACCTTGCCGGTCACGAAGGTCACGCCGTTGCCGGCGTGGTAGCGCTTCAGCGCCGCGCCCACGGCCTCGCCGAAGCGCTTGGCGAAGGGGATCTCCTCCCGCGCCAGCACCGTCACCGACAGGCCGCGCTTGGTCAGGAAGGCCGCGGCCTCCAGGCCGATGAAACCCGCGCCGATCACCACCACGCGCTTGGCCTGCTCCGCCGCGGCGCTGAGCCGCACCGCATCGTCGAGGCTGCGGAGCGTCATCACGCCGTCGAGATCGCGGCCGTCGAAGTCCGGCACCACCGCACGGCTGCCGGTGGCGATCAGCAGCGCCTCGCCGGTGAGCACCCGGCCGTCCGCCAGGGTGACGCTGAGGCACGCCGGATCGATCCGGACCGCCTCGGCCTCGATCCGCTCGACTTGGTGGGCGGCGGAGAAATCCGGCTCCAGCAGGGTCTTCTCCGCCGGGGTGGGCTTGGCCAGGAACTGCTTGGACAGCTTGGTCCGGTCGTAGGGCGGGTGCCCCTCGCGGCCGACCATCGTGATCGCGCCCGCGAAACCCTCGCGCCGGAGCGTGGTGATGCAGGCGGCCGCCGCCGCCCCGGTGCCGACGATCAGGACCTGTCCGAGGGGCGTCCGGGCGTGCCGGGCCGGAGCGGGCTCGGGGGTCAGCGTCGCCACCGCCTCGCCGCCCTCGATCCGGACGGGATAGCGGGTCAGCGCGTCCAGCGCCGGCGGCTCCTCCAGGCTGCCGTCGGCGAGGGCGAAGGCCGCCTTGTGCCAGGGGCAGTAGAGCCGGCCGCCGCAGATCTCGCCCTTGGCGAGCGGCGCCCCGAGATGCGGGCACTTGGCCTGGAAGGCGCGCACGCCGTCGGCGTCGCGCACGAACAGCACCGCGTCGTCGCCCGCCTTGCCCTCGGCCTTGCCGCCGAGCGGGATCGCGTCGAGGGCGAGGCGGATCTCGCGGGGCTTGCCCGAATCCAGGTGTTCTTGGTCCATCCTCGCCTCGCCCGGTGCCGGCCCGTGCGCACCAAACCGCGAAGCCCCGAAGGGTTTCCGCGCCTTCCGTCGCAGGCCGGGCGCCTCAGCCCCGGCTCGCCACCGCCACGCCGAGGGCGGCGAGCGCCATGCCGGCGCCCTGCAGCGGGGTCAGCACCTCGCCGAACAGCAGGTAGCCGAGCACGGCCGCGACCGGGGGCACCAGGAAGAACAGGGCGGCGACGCCCGCCACCGCCCCCCGCCGGATCAGCACCAGCAGCAGCAGGATCCCCGCGACCGAGTTGACCAGGACCGCCCAGCCCAGGCCGAGCCACAGGGCGGGGGCGGGGTCGAACGCGGTGCTGCCGAAGGCCAGCGCCAGCGGGATGGCGCAGGCCATGCCGCCGACGAACTGGAGGGTCGCGCCGGCCAGCAGATCGACCCGGCCGCCGGTGCGCTTCTGCCAGAGCGTGCCGAGGGTCAGCGCCAGCACCGCCAGGAGGCTGACGGCGAGCGCCAGCGGCGGGATCCCGGACGGGTCCGTGGCCCCGAGCTTCGGGGCGAGCACGAGGCCCGTGCCGACGAAGCCCATCATTATGCCCAGGGCCCGCCGCCCGCTGACGCGCTCGCCCAGCAGCGGCTGCGCCAGGAGTGCGGTGAGCAGCGGCTGGAGGCTGCCGACGAGGGCGGCGATGCCGGCCGGCAGCCCGTGGCTCACCGCCCAGAAGACTCCCGACAGGTAGACCCCCTGCATCAGGAAGCCCGCGATGACGGGGTCGCGCCAGCCCGCCCGGTCCCCGGGCCAGCGCACCCGGGAGGCCGTGGCGATCAGCGCCAGCACCAGGGCGACGGCCGTGAAGCGGATTGCCGTGAAGGCCAGCGGATCCACGTGCGGCACCACCGCCCGGGCGGAGATGAAACCCGTGGCCCAGATCGGGATGAACAGCGCCGGAAGGGCGCCGGCCGCGAGCGGCGACGGGCGTGAGAGCGTAGGCATGTCCGCCGGACGGAGCATGCCGGCGCGCCGGGCGCAACGGTGATCGCGCCCGCCCGCCGGAGCGCGGCGGCCACCGGGGGCCGGCGTGGCGCGGACGCGTCACCGGGCGGCGATCGGGACCGGATCCGGCCGGCGGCGTTGACGCGCGGGTGCCGGCACCGTTCATCGGCGGGCCTCTCCCCGGGGAGGATCACGAGATCGAGGATCGTTGGACACCCGTGAAACCTCTCCGCAGCGGATTGCAGATCATGGGCGTCGCCGCGCAGCGCTTCGTCTCCCATGACGGCTGGGCGATCGCGAGCCACATCGCGCTCTCGAGCCTGACCTCGCTGTTCCCGTTCCTGATCCTGCTGGCGGCGCTGGCCGGCCTGTTCGGCACGCAGTCGCTTGCCGACGAGGCCGGGGTGCTGATCTTCGACGCCTGGCCCCGGGAGATCGCCAAGCCGATCGTCGGCGAGGTCCACCGGGTGCTCACCGAGCAGCGCAGCGGCGTGCTCACGCTCGGCGCGCTGTTCGCCCTGTACTTCTCCTCCTCGGGGGTCGAGAGCCTGCGGGTCGGGCTGAACCGGGCCTACGGGCTGCGCGAGAGTCGGCCCTGGTGGCTGACCCGCCTCGAATCGATCGGCTATGTGATCTGCGGGGCGTTCGCGATGCTGGCCTTCGCGCTGCTCGTGGTGCTGGGGCCGCTGATCTGGCGCAACGTCGTCCTGGTGGCGCCGGGGCTGGAGCCCCTGAGCCTCACCGTGGCGATCGGGCGGATCGCCGTGACGGCCCTGCTGCTGACCGTCGTCCTGGTCATCGCCCACAAGTTCGTGGCGGCCGGACGGCGCTCGATCCTGTCGGTGCTGCCGGGGATCGGGGTGACGCTGGTCCTGTGGTTCTTCGCCGGCCTCGGCTTCGGCTACTACCTCGACCGGTTCTCCAACGCCTACGCGTCGACCTATGGGGGTCTGGCCACCGCGATGGTGTTCCTGGTGTTCCTCTACTGGCTCGCCGCCATGTTCCTGTTCGGCGGCGAGATCAACGGCACGGTGATCGCCGCCCGCCGCAGCCGCCTGCAGGCGAAGATGCTGGCCCGCCGGGCCGAGAGGGAGGGACGATGGACCGGATCGAGCACCTGACGATCCGCGCGAACGGCGCCGATCTGCATGTGGCGCGCTGCGGCACGGGCACGCCGCTGCTGCTGCTCCACGGCTGGCCGGAATTCTGGCTGACCTGGGAGCCCGTGATGGCGCGCCTGGCCGCCCGCCACACCCTGATCGCCCCGGATCTGCGCGGCTTCGGCGACAGCGACAAGCCCGCGGGCGCCTTCGGCCCGCCGGAGCAGGCCGCCGACATGGTGGCGCTCCTCGACGCCCTCGGGATCGACCGCGCCGGCATCGTCGGCCACGATGTCGGCGGAGCGGTGATCCAGACCCTCGCCCGGTCTCACCCGGAGCGGTGCGCCGGCCTGTTCCTGTTCGACTTCGTCTATCCGGGGATCGGCCCCCGGCTCGGGGCGCCGGACCGCCTCACCGAGATCTGGTACCAGTCCTTCAACCAGATGGACCTGGCGGTGACGCTGGTGGGCGCCAGCCGGGAGAGCTGCGCCGCCTATATCGGCCACTTCCTGCGCCATTGGTCGCATCGGACGGACGCGTTCGACCCGGTGCTGGACGCCTTCGTGGACAATTTCCTGAAGCCCGGAAACCTCGCGGGCGGCTTCGCGCATTACCGGGCCGCCCATGCCGGGCGGATCGCGATGCTCAAGGGCGAGGCCCCGGCCCTGCCGCCGATCGGCGTGCCGACCTGCGTGCGCTGGGCCGAGCACGACCCGATCTTTCCCTTCGCCTGGACCGACCGCCTGGGCGAGACCTTCTCGGATCTCGATCTCGCGCTGTTCCCGGGGGTGGGGCACTTCCCCCACCGGGAGGATCCCGACCGGGCCGCCGCGGAGATCGCGGGGTTCTTCGCGCGGATCGGGTGGGCGTGAGGGCGTCCCCTCCCCGCGAGGGGAGGCGGACGGCGTGCGCGCAGCGGCGCCCGGGCAGCCTCACGCGGCCAGCGCCAGCCCCTCGTCGTCCTCCGCCTCCGCCGCCATGAACTGGGCCCGGGCGAGCTCGGCGAAGCGCCCATTCTGCCCCACCAGCTGGTCGAAGGTGCCGGCCTCGACGATCCGGCCCTCGTGGAACACCAGGATGCGGTCGGCGTCGCGGATTGTCGCGAGGCGGTGGGCGATCACGAAGGTGGTGCGGCCCTCCATCACGGTCTCCAGCGCGCCCTGGAGCTTGCGCTCGGTGGCCGCGTCCAGCGCCGAGGTCGCCTCGTCGAGGATCAGGATCGGCGGGTTCTTCAGGAGCGCCCGGGCGATCGAGAGCCGCTGGCGCTCGCCCCCCGAGAGCGACCGGCCGCGCTCGCCGATCACCGTGTCGAGCCCGGCGGGCTGGCGCGCCATGAAGGCGCTGGCCTGGGCGCGCTCCAGGGCATCGAGCATCTCGTCATCCGTGGCGTCGGGGCAGCCGACCTGCAGGTTCTCGCGGATCGAGCGGGCGAACAGCATCGGCTCTTGGAACACCACGCCGATGTTGTGGCGGAGGGACGACAGGCCGACGTCGCGGATGTCCATCCCGTCGATGCGGATCGCGCCGGCGGCCGGGTCGAAGCTGCGGTGCAGGAGGCCGAGCGTCGTCGACTTGCCCGATCCGGTGGTGCCCACCAGCGCGATCGTCTCGCCGGGCTTCGCCGAGAACGAGACGCCGTCGAGCGCCTGACGCCGGCCATCGTACGAGAAGGCGACGTCCTCGAAGGTGACCTCGCCGGCAAAGCGCGCCACCTGCCGGGCCTGCGGCCGGTCGGCCACCGCCGGGACGGTGTCGTAGATCTCGAAGAACTCGGCGATCTTGGGCGCCTGCTGGAACAGGCCGTTGACGAAGCCCACCACGTGGTCGAGGCGCGCCACGAAGGCGGTGGCGAGGCTCATGAAGGCCACGACCTCGCCCACCGTGGTGGTGCCGGCCTGATAGAGCCAGATGCCGGTGACGAAGATCGCCGTCATGGTGATGGTCGCCGAGGCGCGGGTCGCCACGTTGGCGAGCGCCCACCAGGACAGCACCGGGATCTGCGCGGCGAGCAGGTTGGTGATGATGCCGCGCATCGCGTCCTTCTCGGCCTTGGCGCGGGTGAAGGACTGGATCACCGCGACGTTGCCGAGCGCGTCCGAGGCGTGGGCGGCCAGACCCGAATTGAATTCCTCGACCTGCCCCTGGAGCGCCTCGGTCCGGCGCATCACGAAAGTGGTGAGCGCCGTGAAGGCCAGCACCAGCACCACCAGGATCGAGCCGAGCTGCCAGTTGATCAGGAGGGTCATCGGCAGGAGCACGCCGAGCGAGACCAGGGCGACGAGGTGGTCGCGGAAGAAGCCGAGCCACAGCCACGCCATGCCGTTGGTGCCCTCCAGCATCGCCTTGAGCACCCGGCCGGAATGGTTGGCCGAGTGGAAGGCGAGCGGCAGGTCGAGGACGTGCTCGAAGTAGCTCGCCATCGACGACAGCCGGTTGCGGTGGGCGAGCCGGTCGGCGTGGAGCGCGATGAACACGCCCGCCGCGATGGTGAAGAAGCCGAACGCCACCCAGGCGGCCAGCAGCGGCAGCATGGTGCCCATGGCGTCGCCGCCGCGCTTGAGATGGGTCAGCTGGTCGATGATCCGGCCCATCAGCAGGGGCTCGGCGAAGGCCGCGATCGCCAGGACGACGTTGGTTGCGGCCAAGCCTATGGCCAGCCGACGCTCCGCCTTCAGGAAACCCAGGACCCGCCCGTACAGACGAACCATCGTACCGCTCCGCCACCCCTGGCGCGGCCCGTGTGACCCGGGTCTCACGCCGTCTCTGACGGGTTCGCACGGCCGGCTTCAGCGCCGAATCCGGGTCAAACCCCTCTTGGGAAACGGGTATGCCAGCGCCCGCCTGAACGGGCGATGACGGACTGATACAGGTTCGAAACAGTCGCCTTTACGGTCCGTTCAGCCCGATGCCCTAGGCTCGGCGCGGGCCGCCTGCGTCGCGGATGCGAGCGCGGTGCAGCTCTGTCCGGAAAGCCCGTCGGGTCATCGTCCCATGGATCTCGCAACCGGTGTCGGACTGCTGGGCGGCGTCGGCGTGGTGTTCACGCTGATCATGATCGATGGCGGCAACTTCGCCGCCTATTTCGACAAGCATGCGGTCATCGTCATCTTCGGCGGATCGGTCATGGCGACGATCATCCGCTTCCCCTTCGCCACCATCGCCCACGGCCTGCCGATGGGCCTGCGCTACGCCTTCACCATGCGCGCGGTGAGGCCGCACGACCTCATCGAGGAGATCACCACGATCGCCGAGGTGGTCCGCAAGAGCGGGCCCATGGCCCTGGAGAACGTAGAGATCTCCGACCCCTTCCTGGCGCAGGGGGCCCGCTACGTCGCCGACGGCTACGACCGCGAGTTCATCCGCGACACGATGGAGCGCGACCGCGACAACTTCCTCATGCACCTCGACGAAGGCTCGAAGATCTACCGCGCCTTCGGCGACTGCGCCCCGGCCTGGGGCATGATCGGCACGATCCTCGGCATGGTGACGATGTTCGCCAACATGTCCGATCCCTCGAAGCTCGGCCCCGCCATGGCGACCGCGCTTCTGGCCACGCTCTACGGCGCGCTCATCGCCAACCTCGTGGCCCTGCCGATCGCCGACAAGCTGCACGTGAAGCTGGAAGAGGAGGACGTCTCCCGCTCGCTCATCATCGACGGCATCCTGATGATCCGCGACCAGAGGAGCCCGACCCTCGTCCGCGAGATGCTCGTCGCCTACCTGCCGCACCACCACCGCGGGTCGTTCGAGGAGGCGGCCGCGTGACCGCCCGGACCGCCCCGGCGGAGCGCCCGCGGATGGCATGACATGGCCAGGAAGAAGCGCGGCGGCGCGCATGGCGGCCACGGCTGGTTCGTCACCTTCGCCGACCTGATGGCGCTGCTGATGAGCTTCTTCGTGATGATCGCCGCGTATTCGACGCAGGACCAGAAGAAGATGCAGATGGTGGCGGGCTCCATGCGCGACGCCTTCGGCGTGAACACGGAGTCCAAGTTCGCCGGCATCATCGAGACCGACGGCCTGCCGGCCGCCGACCACGTGAAGCACCTGCGCGATATCCCTCCCGAGCAGGCCACCGACCGGACCACGCCGCCGCGGCTCGACAAGAGCAGCGAATTCGGCCTGACCGACACCGGCGAGCCGGAGAATTTCGGCCTCGCGGCCGCCTCCCTGCGGCAGGCCCTGCAGAGCCTGCCGGACTTCGCCGAAGTGTCGAAGAACGTCGTGATCGCCCGGACCGAGCAGGGGCTCGACGTGTCGATCGTCGACCAGGACGGGCGCTCGATGTTCCCGGAAGGCTCGACCCGGCCCAACGACCGCACCCGGCGCCTGCTGGAGAAGCTCGGCCCGGCCCTGCGCCAGATGCCGAACCGGATCGCCGTCACGGGCCACACCGCCACGGACCGCCCCGGCCGGCGTCCCGCCGCGCCCCCGTGGGACTTGTCGGCGGGCCGCGCGGTCAGCGTCCGGGAGATCCTGGCCGGCGCCGGCGTTCCGGACGACCGGTTCGCCATGGTCGCCGGCAAGGCCGACACCGAGCCGATGTTCCCCGACAACCCCTACATGCCCGCCAACCGGCGCGTGACGGTGACGCTGCTCAAGGAGGCCCCGCCGGTCCCGAACGTGAAGGGATTGCCGTGAGGACGCCGCGGCGCCGGGCCCGCCGGTCAACCGCTTCTATCGGGCGGTGAGCAGCGCCCAGTAGACCTTGTACTTCGAGCCCGGGGCGTAGGCGGTGGCGATTCCCATCCGGGTCGCTTCGGGCGCCAGCATGGTGGCGTCGTGGGGCGGACTCTCGCGCCAGCCGGAGAAGGCTTCGGCCAGGGTGTGGTAGCCGGCCGAGAGGTTGGCGTTCACGTTGGCGTAGCCGAGCCGTTCCACGGCGGCCTTGACGGTCTGCGCCCGGCTCGGCCGGTCGGCCAGGGCCATCGCGGCCGCCTCGGCCTCGGCCAGGCGCTGCAATTCGGGATCGACCGTCAGGGGCGGCGCGCCGCGGTTGCGGCGGTAGGACGAGATCATGTCGCGGGCCGCCGCGACGTCGATCTGCGCGCTGTTGCTGGCGAGGGGCAGGTAGATGCTGGGCAACGCCGCGGTGCTCGGCGCCTGGGTGGCGCAGCCGCCGAGCAGGGCTGCCGCGGTCAGCGCCGCCGAGCCCGTCGCGCGCCCCAGCATCCTGCCCGTGATCCGGCCGAGCCCGCGCCCCGCATGCCGACCGTCCCGATCGCGTCTCGTCACGACTTACCCATCCCTGCGACGGTCGAGCCGCCCCGGCGGCATATAGGCGCTGCCGGGCCGTCGCGCATCGGACGATTAGGGCTTCCTCAAAGACCTGTCGTCTAAACGTGCACCGACCTCACGACCGAGCGTTCCCTGACCATGCTGGAGACGCCCCGCGATCGCGCCGTCGATGGGCCTGCCGGCCCGTCGGCCCAGGCCGAATCGGCCACCGATCCCGACGCCGCGGCGACGCTCGCGTTGCAGCAGGCGATCATCCGTGCGCAGGCCGGCCTGCTGGCGCGTCAGGAGCGTTCCCTGGCCGCCGCCGGGACTTGGCTGTGGTCGTGCCGCCTGGATGACGGCGCCCTCGATTGGTCCGGGGGAGTCCACGATCTGTTCGGCATCCCCCGGGGCGCGGCGCTGCACCGCCCGCGGATCCTGGAATTCTACGAGCCGGCCTCGCGGCGGCTGCTGGAGTCGATCCGCCGCCGGGCCATCGCCGGGCACGCGAGCTTCCGGCTCGATGCCGAGATCCGCACCGCCTGCGGCCGGCCGCGTTGGATCCGGATCCGCGCGGCGGTCGAGACCGAGGGCGGACGGCCAGCCCGGCTCTTCGGAACCAAGCAGGACGTCACCGAGGAGATCGCCCGGCTGGCCGAGCTGAGCCGGCGCGCCGACCGCGACCCTCTCACCGGACTGGCGAACCGCCACGCCTTCGAGGCGCAGTTCGACGCCGGATCGTCCGGCGCCGGACCGGATCCCCTCGGTGCCCTGATCCTCATCGACCTCGACGGGTTCAAGCCGGTCAACGACCTCCATGGCCATATCGCCGGTGACCAGTGCATCCGGCGCTCCGCCGCGCGGCTCGCCGCCATCTGCCGGGACGCGGCCCTCGTGGCGCGCATCGGCGGCGACGAATTCGCCGTGCTCCTGCGGGCGCCCGTGGATCTCCGCGCGCTGGCGGAGTGCGGCCGGCGCATCGTCGCCGCCCTGAGCCGGCCGATTCCGTATCGCGGACAGATGGTGCGGATCGGCGCCTCCGTGGGCATCGCCCTGGAGGTCAAGACCGGCATCGCGACGGGCGGCAGCCGGACCCGGCTGTTCGAGCGGGCGGATGCGGCGCTCTACGCCGCCAAGGATGCGGGCGGGAACGCCGTCCGCATCGCCGTCGGGAGCGGCTAGTCAGCCGCCTGCGCTCCGCAGGCTGCGGTCGCGCGGAACCCGGGCCGAGTCGCCCCCCTCCGGGACATCCGTCGGCTGGATGAAGCGGCTGGCGATCTCGCCCATGGCGCTCTGCATCGTGTCGAGGCCCTGCACGGTGACGATGCTGGAGCCGGGCCCGAGCGGCGGGATGAAGCCCGCCTCCGAGAGGGTCGAGAACACGGAGAAGTTCAGGTCGGTCACCACCTTCTGGCCGAGGCTCACGTCCACGATCCAGACGAGCAGCTCGAATTCCAGGAAGGGATCGCCGATCTTCTTGAACACCACCCGGGGCGCGGGCTCCTTCAGGACGTCGGAATGGCCCTGCGCGCAGGCCGCGATCATCTCGGCCGCACGGACCGGGTCCTGGTTGCGCAGGACGCTGACCGTGATGCTGACGCGACCCGTCCGGTCGCCCCGCACCCGGTTCTTCACCACCCCGGAGATCAGGTTCGAGTTCGGCACGATCACGGCCGAGCGGTCGAAGGTCTGGATCTCGGTGGAGCGGACCGAGATCCGCTTCACGATGCCCTCCTGATCGCCGATCACCACCTGGTCGCCGACCCGGATCGGGCGCTCCCACAGGAGCAGCAGCCCGGAGACGAAGTTGTTGACGATCGACTGCAGGCCGAAACCGATACCCACCGACAGGGCGCCGGCCACGATGGTGAGCTTCTCCAGGCTCAGACCCAGATACGAGAAGGCGAGCGCCAGCGCGATCAGGAAGCCGCAATAGCCCGCCACCGTGGTGATCGAGTTGCGCAGGCCCGCATCGAGGTCCGTGGCCGGCAGGTAGGTGTTCTCCAGCCAGCGCTGCACGCCGCGGGTGATGAACACGCCGACCACCAGGATGCCGATCCCGAAGGCGATGCTGGAGAGCGAGATCGTGACGTCGCCGACCTTGAAGCCGAAGAAGGCCTGCCGGACCGAGGAGACGATGTCGGTGGAATCCAGGCCCCAGGGCGCCAGCACGAGGATCGCGGCCGCGAGGAACAGGACGAGCCGGGCGGCGCCGGTCGCCAGGACAGAGATCTGGTTCAGCGAGCGCTTGCGCAGGCCCGTATTGGCCTGGAGCGTGGTGGCGAGCCGGGTCTCGTCGCTGAGCGCGCGGCCGACGAAGATGTCGACGCTCTGGACCAGCAGGTAAAGCAGGACCAGGACGCTGGCGTCCCAGATCAGCTGGTCGATCAGGAACGCCGCGAAGGCGACGTAGCCGACCAGCGCGCCGAGCCCGATCAGCGCCACCGCGGCCCAGCCGAGCAGCCGCGCCGGCCCGCCGATGCCCGTGGTGGTCTTGGTCGGCACGTAGGGGCCGAAGCAGGCTTCCTCCTCCTGCTCGGTATCGGCGAAGCGGTGGAGGCCGACGGCCAGGATCAGGGCCGTGGCGACCGCCCCAATGCCCCGCGTGGCGATGGAGATCGGCAGGGCCGCCGAGATCCCGGAATTCAGGGCCTCCACGGACTTCACCACGGTGATCACCGTGGCGATGCCGACCGCGAGCCGGGTCAGGCGCGTGGCCGCCGCATCGCTCACCGGGGCCGGCCGCCACGCCGGCTTCTCGGGGCTGAGCAGCCCGTCGCAGAGGGCCTCCACGAAGGCGATGAAGGCGAGCCCCCCGAGGATCGCGGCGGCCACCGGCAGGAGCCGGGACGGCAGCAGGTTGGTGGCGTCCAGCGCGTAGTAGACCGCGTAGGACCCGGCCACCGCCGGCACCGTGCCGAGCAGGATCACCCGCCAGGCGGCGAGCATCACGGCGCGCCGCGACGGATCGGTCCGGGCGGCGTCCCGGCGGGCGCCCTTGGGGGCGATGTTGCGCCGGCCGAAATACAGCGCCACCGAGATCCCGAAGGCGAGCCCCAGGAACAGCAGGTTGGTGAGGCTGCCGTTGCGCGAGAACAGCAGCCCGATATCCGACACGGCGCTCTGCAGGGCGCGCGTGTCCCGGGGCACGTCGCCCATCACCTTGGTCCAGAGGCCGGGGCCGACCAGGGGCTGGGAGCGCTGGAGCAGGTCGCGGGTGAAGGATTCGCGGCGGCGGTTCGAGACCCGGTCGACGATCTGATCGCCCTGCACCACCAGGGCGCGGGCGAGGCGCTGGGTCTCGTCGATGCGGGTGACGGCGGCCTCGCGCTCGCCGCGCTCGGCGGCGACATCGGCGCTCTCCTGGGTGTCCTTCGGCTTCGGACCGAGCTGGGCGAGGCGCTCGCGCGCGGCCTCCAGCGGCGCGTCGAGCCGGGTGACCAGGGTGCGGATCTCATCGGTGACCGTGACGGCGCTGTCGCGGATGGCCGTGAGGTCGGCCACCGTCAGGTCCGTATGCCCGAGCTGCTTCTCGCGGGCGTCGAGCTCGGCCTTGGCGGCGTCGAGCTTGGCCCGGACCTTCTTGAACTGCTCGGGGACCTCGGCCTTGGCGGCCGGCGGGGCCGCGGGCTTCGCGTCGGACGGCTTCGCCTCGGACGGCTTCGCGCCGGTCGCCTGCGCGTCGGGCGCCTTCGTGTCCGGCCCCTTCGTGTCCGGCGCCTTGCCGTCCGCGGGCTTGTGATCCGCGGGCTTGGCGGCGGGCGCCGGATCCTGGGCGAAGGCCGGCAGGGTCAGGGCCGCCGGGGTTGCGAACACCAGCGCGGCGAACAGAACGAGCAGGCGGGACAGGCGCGACGCGCCCTCCGGCTTCAGGATCCGCGCTGGGATATGATGCATGAGCAACCTCTCGTCGGGCGCACGGCGGCCGGCCGGGGTCCGGCATCGGCGAATCGGCGGCGATCGGGGACCGGGCGGGCCTCCTGGCGGCCGGGCGCTCTGGGCGAGCAATAGGGCGAAAGCGTGCCCCTGCCCACCCCGGCGCCGGATCCGGGGCCGGATCCGGCGCCAGCCGGCCGCTGTGGGTGCGTCCCCGCGGCCCATCCGGAAAAGCTTCACAAGGGTGTCACGCTGGGATTAGATGAACACCTGATGGACAGGGCCTTTTCGTCGCTACGCGAAAGGGCGCGGCCGGTGGCGATGCCGGCCCGGCCCGGCCGCGTTCCGGATGCTACCGCATCGACCGGCGCCCCCACGCGCCGGCCCGCCGCCCTGTTGTTCCCTCCGCCTCTCCCGTCAAGCCGTCGCTCCGCGCGCCGGCTCGTCCTGCATCGGCCGCGGGCCGGTTCGGACGGGCCGGCGGGGCGGCGGCCTGGTCCCGCGCGTTCTCCGCGCCAGAGCTAGTCCGAAGAGTCGCGCCGATGATGGATCTCCAAACCCTCGTCCTCAACGCGGATTATCGGCCGCTCTCGTACAATCCGCTCTCCCTCTGGTCGTGGAAGGACGCCTTCACGGCCCTGTTCCTCGACCGCGTCACCCTGGTGGCGAGCTACGACGTCGAGGCACGGTCGCCCTCGCGCTCCCTGCGGGTCCCGAGCGTGGTGGCGCTGAAGAACTACGTGGCGCTGGCCCGCAGCCCGGCCTTCACCCGCTACAACATCTACCTGCGCGACGGGTTCAGCTGCCAGTATTGCGGCCTGCGGCTGCCCTCGGGGGGCCTGACCTTCGACCACGTGGTGCCGCGCTCCCGGGGCGGGCTGTCGAGCTGGGAGAACGTCGTGGCGGCCTGCTCGCCCTGCAACCTGCGGAAGGCCAACCGCACGCCGGCCGAGGCGGACATGCCGCTGATGACCGAACCCCGGCGGCCGACGCGCTACGAGCTGCACCACCGGCAGCCCGAGTTCGACCACCGCCAGTACCATCACACCTGGCTCGATTACCTGTACTGGGACAGCGAGCTGGAGAACTGAGCGCGGCCCGCGGCCCTTACCAGACGAGCTCGCGGCGGGGCGGCTCGTTGTACATCGGGACGTTGGGGTTGCGCGGCAGGTAGTCCCGTATCAGCACCGGCGGCGGGACGGCGGGCACCGGCCGGACCCGCACGACGCGGCGGACCACGCGCGGTTCGGCCCGTTCTCCCGACCATGCCGGCGAGGATGCGAGAGCGAGAGCGACGCCGGTGAGGAGCAGGCGCCCGGCCCGCAAGCGGAACAAGGCGCGCATCAGAATTTCAGGGCCGCGCCGGCGCGAACGGTATTCAAGTTGACCTTGTGGCCATCGAAATCACTGAACAGCACATATTGATATTCAGCACGCAGGAGTATGTTCGGTGTAATCGCATACTCGATGCCAGCCCCTGCCGCGACACCGCCGACCACCTTGGTTTTCGACTGAGACTGGATCGACGTGTAGGGCGTGCCGTTGTAGGGCGCCGTGGAACTGAAACTCGTGTAGCCGAAGCTGTTCACATAGGTCGGTGTTCCGGCCAGATTCGCATTGTAGGCGTTCAGGTTGAACCCATAGTTCTGATAGGTCGTCGTATCGGCAATCCGCGCCCGTCCGATGGCCACGCCGCCGGTCACATAGGGGAGGAAGTTGCCCAGCGCGTATCCGACTCGCGCGCGGAGCGTGCCGTAATCTTCGACTCGGGTTGCCGTCGATCCGGAGAGATTCACCGCTTGATAGAAGCCTGCTGCGGTGGTCTGGCTGCGCGCAAGCCCATCGCTCGACACGCCCATCCGGTCGAAATAGGTGTAATCGGCCTCGACGCCGAAAACGAACTGGTCGAACTGAGCATTGTAGCCGGTGAAGGCACCGAAGCTCCCGGAGCCCACCCGCGTCGACAGCGGATTGAGCAGCGTCGAAGCGCGAAAATCGGATTCGCCGGTCGTGTCGTGCGAGTCGCGGTAGATCAGCGGCTGCAACGCGCCCCGACTGCCGAGGCCCGCCGACGTGTATCCGCCATGGACGCCCAGATACACGCCGCTCCAGTCGACCACCGGAGCCGGGACCGGATCGTAATCGGCGCCGCGCAGGTAATCGTAGTCCAGATCGGCGGCGCGGGCGGTGTTCACGCCGCAGAGACCGAGAACCGCCAGCAGCGGAAAGGTGACGGTACGCATCGGGATCGTCCTGGGACAGCAAGAGACGGCAGCGGATCGAGCCTCACCCCGGTGATACGTCGGTAACCTTAATTCTCCGTTGCTGAACACGATGACGGATTTCCAATCCGGAGATCGCAATCCCGGCGTGACGCGTCGGGTATTGGCGGCGTTCAGGCCCGGATCGACCGGAACGGGGCGTGGAAACGCGAAACGGCGCGGAGAACCTCCGCGCCGTCGTCGCCTGTCGGTGGGATCGGGACCGAGGCCCGATCAGTACTTGCGCACCAGCGGGCCGGGGATCGGCTCCGGCATCAGCGGCGGCAGCGGGGCCGCCACGAGGCCGCCGAGGTAGTAGCGCAGGCCGATCTTCACATCGTGCGCCTCGATGTCCTTCACCTTGATCGCCTGCAGGCTGCCGGTGCAGCACGGCACGAAGCCCGGTCCCGTCTCGGCCTTGCCGAGGTTCAGGTAGCGGTAGGCCAGTTCGATCTTCAGCGCGTCGGTCACGTTGTAGGCGAGACCGGCATGGAGCGCCCAGGCGAAGCTGCCGGTCGTCTTGTCCTTGTAGAACTTGCTGCCGCTGTTGGTGTTGTACACCGCGTTGCCGTTCGGGTCGTAGACCGGGGCGTACGGGATGCAGCCGCAGCCGGCATTGGTGTAATCGTAGGCGTAGGTCGGGCTCGTGAATTGCTGGTTCGTCGAGTAGCTCGAGACGTGGTTGAAGGCGTAGCCGACGCCGCCGCCGATGAACGGCGTGATGCCGTACCACGTGCCGAGGTCGAAATAGGCGTTGGCGAGCACCACCGCGGAATCGAAGTTTCCGCTCGACTTGTTCACGCCGTACGATCCGAGCCCGTTGTCGAAATCGGGACCCTTGTAATACTCGCTGCCGCGCAGGCCGGTCGAGTAGCGGTACTCGCCGGTGATGTCGCCGCGCAGGAACGGGGTGAACTGGTAGCCGACGCCGACGCCGGCAAAGCCGCCGCCGCCGATCGTGTTGCCGAAGGCGCGGTTGGCGTCCGGATAGCCGGTGTAGTCGTAGGCGTCGCTGTAGCGCGGACGGGTGTAGATGCTCGCGCCCACGTCGCCGCGCAGGTACCAGCCGCCGCCGACCTCGATCGGCGGGGGCGGGGGCGGAGGCGGCGGCGGAAGCAGCAGATCCGCGGCCGCGGCGAGGCAGGGCGCGCCGACGCTCGCCGCGAGCGTCAGGCTACGCACCAAAGCGTTCAGCTTGGAGCGGGCCATGGAGATTCCTTCACTGGACTCGTGAGCCGGACGCGCGGCGCGCGGTCCCGGGGTACGCAGCGAAGGATGGAAGCAACGTCTTAAATCCGGCTTAACGTTAAATGTTAGGCTTGCGCATCCGTTGCCGGCCTGTCGAAACCGTTATCCGGACGCGACTTGCTTGCCTCTGCCGCCGGGGATCCCCAGGTTGGTCCGGTTCATCTGTCTTGGATGGGACCCATGCGCCCCCCGACCATCGCCGCCCGGCTGCCCGGGCTCCGCACCGGCTGACATCCCCATGGGTCCCGAGGACGTACGCATCCTGGCCCCGATGCTGCCCGAGACGGTGACGGGCGCGCACAGCGGCAACCCGGATTTCCGGGTCGGCGGCCGGGTCTTCGCGACCCTCTGGGTCGAGGAGGCCCGGGTGGTGCTGCGCCTCGCGCCCGCGGATCAGGCCGCCCTGTGCGCGGCCGAGCCCGATCTGTTCACGCCCCTGGACGGCGCCTGGGGACGCCGGGGCTGGACCAATCTCGACCTCGATCTCTGCGACGAGGAGACCCTGCGGACGGCGCTGCTGGGGGCGTGGCGCGTGACCGCGCCGCCCGATCTGCGCGCCGCCTACGCCGCGGCCTGACCGGTCAGGCCGCGGCGCGGGTCACGGCGTCGACCACCTCATCGACCACCGCGTTGACGAGGCCGCGGTCGTCGCCCTCGGCCATGACGCGGATCACCGGCTCGGTGCCCGAGGGGCGGATCACCAGGCGGCCGGCATTGCCGAGCCGCTCGCGGGCATGCTCGATGGCGCTGACCACGCTGTCCTGGCGGAGCGGCTCGCCGCTCCGGTAGCGGACGTTCTTGAGGATCTGCGGCAGCGGGTCGAAGCAGTGGCAGACCTCGCTCACGGGCCGGTTCTGCCGCTGCACCACGCTCAGCAGCTGCAGGGCCGCCACGAGGCCGTCACCTGTGGTCGTGTAGTCCGACATGATGATGTGCCCGGACTGCTCGCCCCCGAGATTGTATCCGTGGGCGCGCATGTGCTCGAGGACGTAGCGGTCCCCCACCGCCGTGCGGGCCAGGGTGAGACCGAGGCCGCCGAGATAGCGCTCCAGGCCGAGATTCGACATGATCGTTGCGACCACACCCGGCTGCGTGAGGCGCTCGTCCTCCTGCCAGGAGCGCGCCACGACCGCCATGAGCTGGTCGCCGTCGACCACATGCCCCTTCTCGTCGACGATCAGCACCCGGTCGGCATCGCCGTCCAGCGCGATGCCGATATCGGCCCGGCGCTCGCGCACCTTGTCGATCAGCGCCGCGGGCGCGGTCGAGCCGACATCCCGGTTGATGTTGAAGCCGTCCGGCTCGGTGCCGATGGCGATGACCTCGGCGCCGAGCTCCCACATGGTCTCGGGGGCGACCCGGTAGGCCGCGCCGTTGGCGCAGTCGACCACCACCCGCAACCCGTCCAGGGTCACCTGCCGCGGCAGGGTCCGCTTGGCGAACTCGATGTAGCGGGCATGCACGCTCTCGATGCGCTTGGCCCGGCCGAGATCGTTGGAGCCGGACAGGCGCTTGTGCATGTCAGCGTCGATCAGCCCCTCGATCTCGTGCTCGATCGCGTCGTTGAGCTTGAACCCGTCGGGCCCGAACAGCTTGATGCCGTTGTCCTCGAACGGGTTGTGCGAGGCCGAGATCATCACGCCGAGATCGGCCCGCATGGAGCGGGTCAGCATCGCCACGGCCGGCGTCGGCACCGGTCCGAGCAGCAGCACGTCCATGCCCACCGAGGTGAAGCCGGCCACCAGCGCGGTCTCGATCATGTAGCCGGAGAGGCGGGTGTCCTTGCCGATCACCACCCGGTGCCGGTGGTCGCCGCGCTGGAACACGAGGCCCGCGGCCTGCCCGACCTTGAGGGCGAGCTCCGGCGTGATCACGCCGTTGGCCCGGCCCCGGATGCCGTCGGTTCCGAAATACTTGCGCACCATGACGTCTCCGAGACCCGAGGGCGGGCCGGGCAGAGCCTAGCAGATTTCGGTGAAATCCGGAGCCGGACGCTCCCCGACGGTGAATCGGTTGCTTCCCGACAAAGGCGTTCGAAATGGGGCGGCGCGGCGTTTACAGGAGCCGGGGCAGCGCCGACGCCAAGAGGGTGAGGCCCGAGAGCGTGAGCAGGCTCAGCACGAGCCTGCGGAACGCCACTTCGCTGATGCCGCCATAGGCCCGGGTCCCGAGGAGCGTGGGGATCAGCATGGCCAGCAGGACCACGGCCAGCATCGGCAGGACCGGCGGGGTGATGATTCCCGAGGCGAGATAGGTGATCATCGTCACCGCGAGCATCGCGAGGTTGAAGTTCTGGACGATCGTGCGCTGCACGTCGCGCTCGTAGCGGCGCAGGGTGCACCAGAGGGTCGGCAGCACGCCCGTGAAGCCGCCGAGGGCGCCCATGACACCGCCGGCAAGGCCGACCGCGGCGTCGGCGATCCGACCGCCCGCCGTGACCCGCGGGAGGTCCCGGGCGAACAGCATCACCGGGCACCAGACCATCAGCAGGAGGCCGAGCAGGGCCTTGAACCGGTCGGCGTCGAGGCTGGGCAGCAGCAGGACACCGAGTGGGATACCGGCGAGGCCGCCGAGCACGAAGGGCGCGAGGCTCTTGAGATCGACGCCACGCCGCACCGAGACGGCGGCGACGATCTGGCCGGCGAGCCCCCCGGCCACCGAGAGGATGGCGGCGAGCTTCGGATCGATCACCCAGGCCCAGAACGACAGGGCCACGAGGCCGAAGGCGAAGCCCGACAGACCCTGCACGAAGCCGGCGACGCCGGCGCCCAGGGCGACGACGAGATAGGTCGAGACCGGCATGGAAGCGTTTCTGCGACGGGGTGAGCGTTTGGCCAGTCCGGCCCAACCCCCGGGTGGGCGGCACCGAAGCTTCGGCCGTGTTGGCGCGGCCGAGTCATAAACGAGCCGTCCGGATTGTCACAGGCGGCTGCCGACGCGGTCCGTGCGCGCGTCGCATCCGGCGCCGGCACGAAAAAGGGCGCCGCGGGGCGCCCTTTCCGGTGGTCGTGCTGTTGTCCGTGCCTCAGGCCTGCGGCTGCGGCTCCAGGCCGCCGTCGCTCTCCTTCGGCCGGCCGCGGCCCGCCGAGGGGACCGAGGAGCCCCGGGCCGGGGTCGGCGGCACGTCGCCGCCGTCGCGGATCGGGGGCTGGCCCTTGAGCAGGTTGCGGATCTCCTCGCCCGAGAGGGTCTCGTATTCGAGGAGACCCTGCGCCAGGGCTTCCAGGTCGTCCTTGTGCTCGGCCAGGATGCGGCGCGCCTCCTCCAGACCGGTCTCCACGAGGCGGCGGACCTCGGCGTCGATCTTCTGGGCGGTCGATTCGGAGACCGATTGCTGCCGGCCCATCGACATGCCGAGGAAGACCTCGTCGTTGTTGTCGCCGTACGCGACGGTGCCGAGTTCCGGCGAGAAGCCCCAGCGGGTCACCATCATCTTGGCGAGGCGGGTCGCCTGCTCGATGTCCGACTGGGCGCCCGAGGTGACCTTGTCCTGACCGAAGATCATCTCCTCGGCGATGCGCCCGCCCATCATGATCGCCAGCCGCGAGGTCATCTGCTCGAAGCTCATGGAGAGCTTGTCACGCTCGGGCAGCTGCATGACCATGCCGAGGGCTCGGCCGCGGGGGATGATCGTCGCCTTGTGCACCGGGTCGGTGGCCGGGACGTTGAGGGCGACGATGGCGTGGCCGCCCTCGTGATAGGCGGTGAGCCGCTTCTCGTCCTCGGTCATCACCAGGGTGCGCCGCTCGGCGCCCATCATGACTTTGTCCTTGGCGTCCTCGAACTCGTGCATCGTGACGATGCGCTTGCCGCGGCGGGCCGCCAGCAGGGCCGATTCGTTGACGAGGTTCATCAGGTCGGCGCCCGAGAAGCCCGGGGTGCCGCGCGCGATGGTCTTCAGGTCGACGTCGGGGGCCAGCGGCACCTTGCGGACGTGGACGCGCAGGATGCGCTCGCGGCCGGTGACGTCCGGGTTCGGCACCATGATCTGGCGGTCGAACCGGCCGGGCCGCAGCAGGGCCGGGTCGAGGACGTCGGGGCGGTTGGTCGCCGCGATGATGATGACGCCCTCGTTGGCCTCGAACCCGTCCATCTCCACGAGGAGCTGGTTCAGGGTCTGCTCGCGCTCGTCGTTGCCGCCGCCGAGGCCGGCGCCGCGGTGGCGGCCGACCGCGTCGATCTCGTCGATGAAGATGATGCAGGGGGCATTCTTCTTGGCCTGCTCGAACATGTCGCGCACGCGGCTGGCGCCGACGCCCACGAACATCTCGACGAAGTCCGAGCCCGAGATGGTGAAGAACGGCACGTTGGCCTCGCCCGCGACCGCCCGGGCGATCAGGGTCTTACCGGTGCCGGGCGGGCCGACGAGCAGCACGCCGCGCGGGATCCGGCCGCCGAGCCGCTGGAATTTTTGGGGGTCGCGGAGGAATTCCACGATCTCCTGGAGGTCTTCCTTGGCCTCCTCGACGCCCGCCACATCGTCGAACGACACGCGGCCATGGGCCTCGTTCAGGAGCTTGGCCTTCGACTTGCCGAAGCCCATGGCGCGTCCGGCGCCGGACTGCATCTGGCGCGACAGGAAGATCCAGGCGCCGATGAAGACCAGGATCGGCAGCCAGCTCACGAGAAGCTGGATGAACCAGGGGGTGTTGTCCGACGGCGGACGGGCGGTGATCTGCACGCCCTTGCCCTGAAGCTTGGAAACCAGGCTCGGATCGTTGGGCGCGTAGCTCGTGAAGTTGCCGCCGCCGACATAGGTGCCGGACACGTCCTGCCCGGAGATCACCACCGACTGGATCTTGCCGGCATCGGCGTCGTTCAGGAGCTGGCTGTAGGCGATCTCGCTGCCGCCGCCCCGGTGCCCCGGGTTCTGGAACAGGGTGACCAGGGCCAGCACCAGTAGGAAGATGACGACCCACAAGGCAAAGTTGCGAAAATTCGGGTTCATCGATCAATCCTTGGCGCGTGCGACCCCCAGGACGGAGATGCCACGCGGCTGTTCCGGTCCATCCGTGCACACGTCACCAATGTAGGCGGGGGGCTCTCCCTTGCCAAGTAATTCGGGAGCCCCTGCGGCGAGGGCAGCACCTGCCCCCGTGCTTCGGCGCGGCGGAGCGGGGGCGAGGCTCACGGCTCCCCCCGAATCGGCGGAGACGAGAAACCCCGCCAGGGTGCGCCGGATCGGTTCACGGCGGCGCAGGGCCGGCAGGAGCGATTCGAGGACCAGGGCCTCGAGGCGTTCGAGGCGGCGCGGTGCCGCGCCGGCCCGGGTCAGGGCGAGATCGAGGCAGCGCAGGACCACGGCATCCGGCAGAACCGCCAGGGCGGCTCCGTCGAGGCGCAGACCCGTCCCCGTCCCCGCCCCCGGTCCGGGCCGCCCCATCCTGTCGAGGGCCTGCTCCGCCGCGCTCCGGAGCGCGGCCTCGTCGCGGGCGGCGCGCTCGGCGAGCCGGGCGAGACGCGCCGGGGTCAGGCCCTCGCGTTCCAGAACCGGCCAAGCCTCGCGCAGGCGGCCGCGGGCGAAGCGCGGATTCCCATTGGCGGGATCGCGGACATACGCGATGCCGCGCTCCTCGCACCACGCCACCAGGGTCGCCTTCGGCAGGTGCAGGAACGGGCGCCCGAGGCTGAGGCCGGCGGCCAAGGTCCGCTCCGCGCGCATGCCGGCAAGCCCCGCGAGGCCGCTGCCGGCCGCGAGCCGCATCAGCACCGTCTCGGCCTGGTCATCCTGCGTATGTCCGGTGAGCACGAGACCGGCGCCGATCGTCGCGGCCTGAGCGGCGAGCAGGGCGTAGCGGGCGGTGCGGGCCGCATCCTGCAGGCCGGTGCCGGGCTTCGCGCCCGCCCAGGTCAGGAGTGCATGGGGCAGGCCCAGATCCCGGGCGGCACGGCCGACGCCCTCGGCCTCGGCTTTCGAGCCCGGTCGCAGGCCGTGATCCACGGTGGCGACCTGCACGGCGACCGGGCCAGCGTCGCGCAGGGCAGCGGCGGCATACAGCAGGGCGCTCGAATCGGGACCGCCCGAGACGGCGAGGAGGATACCCCGCCCGCCGCGCGCGGCCGGGTCGAGCCAGGGGCGGAGGGCGCCGAGGACCGGGTCGCCCGGGTCGCTCAGGCGCCGCAGCGGGCGCGCTTCTGTTCGCGGGCGACGCCCTGACGGACGCCGCTGCCGGCATTGGGGAATTTCCGGTCGAGCTCGGCCAGGGTCGCGCAGGCCTGCTCGCGAGCGCCGAGCGCGTTGAGCGTGACGCCGAGCTTCAGCATGGCATCGGGCGCCTGGGAGGAGCGGGCGTAGTCGGTGGAGACCTTCAGGAACTGCTCGGCGGCCTCGCGGTTGCGGCCGCGGGCGAGGTAGCTCTCGCCGAGCCAGTAGGTCGCGCCGGCGACGCGGTTGTCGCGGGGATGCGACTGGATGAACTGGCGCAGGCCCATCTCGGCCTGCTCGTACTGCTTGGCCCGGTACAGCTCGACCGCGGCATCGTAATCGGCGGCCGGATCGCCCGTCCGCGTTGCCGCGACGCTCTCGGAGGGCCGCGCCGGGATCGCCCCGGTCCGGGCCGGCGGCCGCAGGTCCACGGGCTCGTCGTAGCCGGGGGCGCCGGCCTCCGCGTCCTCGTCCTCCCCGTTGATCGCGCCCTGCGGCAGGCGCTGCGGCCGGGGCGCAGCCTCGGCCGCCTCGACGGCCTCCCGGGGCGGCAGCGGCGCCGAGGGCTGGGTGCTGCCGAGCTGCATCGGGGTGCCCGGGGCGCCGGGGGCCTGGGCCGGGTCGAAGGCATCGCCGCGCTTGCCGGGGCGTCCGGCGCCCGGATTCCCGCCGTTGACGGGGCCCGACGGCGCGGGGGCGGCCGAGGGCTTGCCGCCCTTGCCCTCGTTCAGGCGGAACTCGACGTCCTCCTGGAACTTGCGCAGCTGCTCCTTGAGCTGGCGGTTCTCGTACTGGAGGGTCTCGATCTGGCCGGCCATGAGCCGGGACTGGTTCTCGATGCGGCCGAGGCGCACCACCAGCTCGGAGGCGTCCTGCGCGACGGCCGGGTGGCCGAGGAGCACGGCTCCCAGGATCGTGGTGAGCGCGAGGCGAGTGCGAAGACGGGCGGACATGGTGGGGGTGCGATCCGGTGGCGGCGCGAGGCCCTAACAGATGCGCCGCACCGCGGCAAAACTGCGGCGCGGCGGCGGCCGGGGCCGCCTCCGGGTAACGCGTCCCGACGGCTTACGCTCCGGCACCGCGGTCGAGGACGATCACCGCCCGGCGGTTCTGCGACCAGCAGGAGATGTCGTTGCACACCGCCACCGGCCGCTCCTTGCCGTACGACACCGTCCGCATGCGGTTGCCCGCGATGCCGCGGGTGGCGAGGTAGTCGTTCACCGCCTGGGCCCGGCGGGCGCCCAGGGAGAAGTTGTACTCGCGGGTGCCGCGCTCGTCGGCATGGCCCTCGATGATGAAGGTGTAGCGCGGGTAGCGCTGCAGCCACGCGGCCTGCTTGTCGAGGGTGGCGGTCGCGGTGGGCGTCAGGTCGGTGGAATCCGATTCGAAGAAGACCCGGTCGCCGATATTGACGACGAAGTCCTGCGCGCTGCCCGGGGTCGCGGCGCCGGCCCCGAAGGCGGAGGCGTCGGCGAGGTCCTTGTCGTTGCTGCAGGCGCCGAGGCCGAGGGCGGCGACGAGGGCGAGGCCGAGGGCGGCGGCGCGGAAACGCTGGGGCATGGTCTGAAAAACTCCTCGAGCGGTGCCGAAGGCCGGCTGCGGGTCTTCGAGGCGGTTCCGCATAGTCCTGGCGCCGTTGGTAGGCGGGGATGGTTAAGCGACGGTTCCGTCGCGCGGCGCGGCGGCCGTGGTGACGGTCCGCACCGGGCGATGGCGTGCGCTGACGCACCCGGGACACGCCCGGAATGCGGCGGCGGCGGGGCGGACGGAGGCGAAGGGCCATTTCGGCCGTGTCGGTTGCGGCGCGGCAACAGGCGCGGGGCTTCCGCACCGTAACGGTTCCGGCCGGGACCTTAAGGAATCCTCAACCCTAACGCTTCCTAATCGACGGGCCGAAAACCGGACCTCCGTCATGCGCCCCGCCCAGTGCGTCCTCATCGTCGAGGACAGCTACCTGCTCCTCGAGATCATCGCGAGCCTGTGCGAGACGCACGGCATCCGGGTGATCGAGGCCTCGACGGGCGAGGCGGCGCTGACCGTCCTGCGCGACCGGGGCGATGCGATCGACTGGCTGTTCACCGACATCCACCTGCCGGGGCTGATCGACGGCTGGACCGTGGCCCATGCCTTCCGGGCGATCCATCCGGACCGTCCGGTGGTCTACTCCTCGACGGACACGAACCGCCGCAGCGGCGTGCCGGGCAGCCTGTTCCTGCGCAAGCCCTTCCAGGTGCAGGAGGTCAACCGGCTGGTCCGGATGATGGTCGAGGGCCTCGGCGCGACCGACCGCGACAGCCAACTCTGCACGGCAGGCTGAGACGCCGCCTCCCGGATCACGGGCCGTCCGCATCCTTCGGTCGGACGCCCTTCGCGGCCGGAGACGGCCTCAACCGCGCCGGAACAGCGCGACGATCTCCGGCGCGGCGAGCCAAGCGTCCACCCGGGGACAGGCGAGATCCCCAGGGGACGTCGCGTCGTAGATGGCAAAACTCGCCGCGATGAAGCCCGAGAGGTCGTAGAGCACCGGGAAGTCGTCGCCCCGGGGCTTGGCCTTGAACAGGTATGAGCCGGTCAGCCCGAAATGCTCGGCGATGGGCGGGTAGAGCGGCCAGACCACGTCCTGAGCCAGCTCGTCGCCGAGGTAATCCTCGATCTCCACGGGCTCGGGCGTGAGCCCGTTCTCCTGTAGCAGCCGCCGGGCGATGTCGCCGAGGACATGGACCTTGGGATGGTTCATCAGGTGCATGAAGGCGCCGCGGCGCGCCCAGCGGGTCACCTCCCGCTCCAGCCCGAAGCCCAGGGCATCCGCCGCGCCGACGAGTTCGCGCACCGCCGGATCCCAATGGTCGAGATAGCCCAGGCGGGCGAACACCTCCTCGCGGAACAGGCCGGCGGTGCGCTGCGGCTCGAGGCCGAGCCGGTGGGCGGTGAGGACGATCGCCGAGTGGTACTGGCCCATCGGCGACGGCGCGAGCTTCAGGGCGGCGAGGTCCGAGGCCTGGCCGGCATAGACCATGTCCGGGTGGAAGGCCGAGAACACGATCGACGGGAAGAGCTTGAGCCGCGGGTCGGCCGCGCGCAGAGTGGCGACGTCGCCGCCCGGGATCAGCCCGGCCGGGAAGGCCTGCGAGAAGACGTGGTCGTGGGCGCGCAGGGTCCGGATCAAGCCGTCGACATGGCCGTGGTCGCGCTTCAGCGAGCCCATGGGCAGGTAGCGGACCGGGCTCTTCGGCGCGAGCAGGCGCATGGCCCGGGCGATGCCCCGCGCCTGGCAATTGCCCAGCACCGCGATGCTCGGCCCGTCACGGGTCGTGGCGGCGCGGGCGCGGTTCCGCCATGGTGTCGCCCAGGTGGGCGCCCAACTGGGTGTCGCGAGGGTGAACGCGCTGCGGGCGCGCCGGGGCAGGTCGTTCAGGGCCACGTCGCGTGCCGGTGTCAGCGGACGGGTCAGCGCCCCCGAGGGCCTGCCGCCGTCGTGAAGAAGAGGGTTCGAAGATGGCGTTGAATCCGTATACGGGTCTACCGGCCGAGCGATTCTGGCGCAAGGTCGTCACCAACGTGCCGCCCTTCGCGGTCAATCCGCACCCGAAGGACACGTTCGTCATCGGGCCGACCGACAAGGTCGCCACCGGCGGCTCCTGCTTCGCGCAGCGGGTGGCCGAGGCGGTGCGCGGCGCCGGCTTCAACTATTACCTGACCGAGCCGCCGCCCCCCGGCATGAGCGCCGAGGAGGCCAATGCCCGGCAGTTCGGCACGTTCTCGGCGCGCTACGGCAACCTCTACTACACGCGCCAGTTCGTGCAGCTGTTCGACCGGGCCTACGGCAAGTTCGAGCCGGAGCTGAAGGCGTGGCTGCGGGACGACGGCCGCTACGTCGACCCGTTCCGCCCCACGGTCGAGCCGGCGGGCTTCGCCAGCGAGGCCGAGGTGGTCGCGGCGCGCGACGCGCATCTCGCCGAGGTGCGCCGCCTGTTCGAGACCCTGGACGTGTTCGTGCTGACGCTCGGCCTCACGGAAGGCTGGCGCTGGCGGGCCGACGGGGCGGCGCTGCCGCTCGCCCCCGGGGTCGCGGGCGGGACCTTCGATCCGGACCTCTACGAATGCGTCAATGCCGGCGCGGGCGAGGTGCTCGGCGACCTCAACGGCTTCCTCGACCGGCTCTGGAGCGTGAACCCGAAGGCGCGGGTGATCTTCACGGTCTCGCCGGTGCCGATGATCGCCACCTACATGGACCGGCACGTGATGGAGTCGAACAGCTACTCCAAGTCGGTGCTGCGGGTGGCGGCCGGCGAGGTGGTCGGCCGCGGCGACCCGCGGGCGGTCTACTTCCCCGCCTACGACATCGTCACGAGCAACGTGAATGCCGGGCGCTACTACAACGAGGACCAGCGCACCATCAACGATGCGGGCGTCCGCCACGTGATGCGCCTGTTCCTGGCGACCTTCGCCCGCGACCGGGTCTCGCCGGCGCTGACCCACGCCCCCGTGGACCTCGCGGCGGAGTTCGAGGGCAATGCCGGCGTGATCTGCGACGAGGAGGAGATCGAGCGCAGCGTGGCCTAGGGTCGGCATCGGGTCGGCATCGGGTTTGCCTCCGGGCAGGCGTTTCGGGCAAGCTCGGCCGCCCGGGCGCCCCGCCCTTCGGAGACGAATCCCTTGAGCCTGCCCCCGCCCCGCCGCGCCGACCACGACATCGATCCGGTCTTCGTGAAGCGGCACTCGCCCCGCGCCTTCACGGGCGAGGCCGTGCCCGAAGCCGAGCTGATGCGGATGATCGAGGCGGCGCGCTGGTCGCCCTCCGCCTACAACTCGCAGCCCTGGCGCTTCCTCTACGCGCTCCGCGGCGACGCCCACTGGGAGACCTTCCTCGGCCTGCTCGTGCCCGGCAACCAGAAATGGGTATCCGGCACCGGCGCGATCCTGTTCCTGGTCTCGAACGGGCTCATGAAGGTCGGCGACGAGCTGAAGCCCTCCTACAGCCACTCCTTCGACGCCGGCACCGCCTCGCTGGCCTTCCAGCTCCAGGCGATCCACCAGGGCTGGCACGCCCACGGCATGGTCGGCTTCGACCATGTCCGTGCCCCCGAGATCCTGCGCCTGCCCGAGAACCACCGGATCGAGGCCGCCTTCGCGGTCGGCCGCAAGACGCCCGAGGCCGAACTCACCGAGGAGCAGCGGCCCCGCGAGACGCCGAACGGCCGCCGGCCGATCACCGACTTCACCATCGCGGGTCCGTTCCCGCCCGCCGCGGACTGAGACGGGCCGGAACCGGTGCCTTCGACCAGGGATTGTGTCCGCAGCGCAACGTCGTGGCCGGCCTGGGGCTCACCGCCGCAGGCCGGGCACGCCGGGTGGCGGATCGCCGGGCCTGCACCGATCCGGTCCGCCCTGCGACGAATCGGGAGCTGGCTCATGAACCCGTCCGACAGCGCCCCGCGCGACGGTTTCTTCGACGACGGACCGCTGGACCACGCCTCGGGGCTGCAGAGCGTGGCCGAGCGCCACGGGGTCAGCCTGGATGCGGTGCGCCATCTCGTGCAGGCGCTGGAGCGCGGCCACGGCACGATGGCGCAGTTCGACCATCCGGATCTCGGCGGCATGGGCCAGTGGTTCCCCGGCGGCATGGTGATGGTCGGCCGGATGTTCGACGACGCGCTGAAGGCGCGGGTCGGTGCGCTCTGCACCGAGCTGGCCGGGGCGCTCCCGGCGGGCGGCTTCTCGGATGCGGCCCCTGCGGCCCTCCGGGGCGGCGGCGAGTGGTGGCCGGCCGGTCTCGGGAACCCGGCGAGCACCGGTGCGCAGAACGGGCTGCGCTACGCCTATTTCCCGGACAGCCGGCGGCTCGCGGTCGAATCGGGGGCGGGGGTGGCTCTCTACGACACCGGTGAGCACCGCATCACCGGCGTGTCGCAGGCGGATGGAAGCCTCGGCTTCACCGGGCCGGCCGGAGCCGTCGCCCTCGACCGCCTGCGCCGGATCGAGGCGGAGGTCGCCGCGCCGCGCCAAGCGGATCCACGCCCAGGAGACACTCACCCCGCGGACACTTACCCCGCGGGCACTCACCCGGCGGATCCGCATCCGGTGGATGCGGCCGGGATCCAGGGTCCCGCCGCAGCGCCTGCGCCGGATCGGTCATCATCGGACGACGTGCTCGCCACCATCGAGCGTCTGGCCGCGCTCCATGCGCGCGGCGTGCTCACCGATGCGGAATTCTCGACCAAGAAGGCGGAGCTGCTGGCGCGGCTGTGAGCGGCGCCGGTCGTCCGACCCTCCGTCCTCATCCCGAGGGGCCGGAGCGCGGCGGAGGCCTCAGGACGGGGGCGAGGAGGATCGGACCCGCCGGCTCCGAACGGCCTCAGACGATGCCGACGCGCAGCAGATCGTGGACGTGCACGATGCCCACGGGCCGTCCGTCCGCGACCGCGAAGACCGCCGTGATCAGCCGGCGGTTCATCAGTTCCAGCGCGGTCTGGGCGAGCTTGTGGGGCTCCACGGTGATCGGGTCGCGGGTCATGATGTCCGTGACCGGCGTGTCGAGGATCGCGGGGCCCATGTGGCGGCGCAGGTCGCCGTCCGTGACGATGCCGACGAGGCGCCCGGCCGCGTCCGTGACGCCGACGCAGCCGTAGCGCCGCGCCGCGATCTCGATCAGCACCTCGGACATCAGCGCGGTCTCGTGGACCAGCGGCATGTCCTGGGGTCCGTGCATCACCTGCTGCACGGTCTTGAGGCGGGCGGCCAGGGTGCCGCCGGGATGCAGGGTGTGGAAGCGCGCCGAGGTGAAGCCGCGCCGCTCCAGGAGCGCCACCGCCAGGGCGTCGCCCAGGGCCAGCTGGATCAGGCTGGAGGAGGTCGGCGCGAGGTCGTGCGGGCAGGATTCCCGCACCCGGGGCAGTTCCAGCAGCACGTCGGCGGCCTTGCCCAGCGTGCTCTCGCCGTTGCGGGTGATGGCGACCAGGGGGATCGAGAACCGGCGGCTGAAGCCGACGAGGTCGGACAGCTCCGCGGTCTCCCCCGACCACGACAGGGCGATGATGACGTCGTCCCGGGCGATCATCCCGAGGTCGCCGTGGCTCGCCTCGGTGGGGTGGACGAAGAAGGCGTGCGTGCCGGTGGAGGCCAGCGTCGCGGCGATCTTGCGGCCGACATGGCCGCTCTTGCCGATGCCGCTGACGATGACCCGGCCCTTGCTCTGCAGGATCGTCTGCACCGCCTCCTCGAAGGCCGCGCCGAGCCGGCCCTGGAAGGCCGCGCTCGCCTCCTGCAGGGCCGCGATGCCGAGCTGGAGGCTGCGGATCCCGAGGTCACGGGTGGTGGCGAGATGCGCCGACGGCGCGTCGTAACGATCGTCGCGCAGGGCGCTGGAGGCGGGAGCGTTCATCGTTTCCGTTCTGGACCCGTCGACCGGATCCGGCACCGAGGGCCGGGCTCGCGGATCGGCGCAGCAAAGCGTGTCCGGCGACGCTAGGCAGCCGTCGTGGTTGAAATGTGACGCGGGGACGACGCAGCGCCGCACGCCGGTTGAAGGCGCGGCCGCCGCGGTCCATGCTGCCGGCACGCCATCCCGCATGCCACCCCGCGCCGCGGGCCCAAGGAGGGCACAAGCCCCATGACCATCCGCTTCCCCGACCCCGATCCCGCGATCCTCGCCCGCCGCGACGCGATCCTGGCCGGCCTCGCGCCCCTGGTCGCGCCGGAGGCGCTGGTGGTCAGCGAGGACGAGCGCCGGGCCTTCGAGACCGACGGGCTCACCGCCTACCGGCAGATGCCGCTCGCCGTGGTGCTGCCCTCCACCACCGCGGAAGTGGCCGCCGTGATGGCCTATTGCCACGCCAACAACGTGCGGGTCGTCCCCCGGGGCGCCGGCACCTCGCTCGCGGGCGGCGCCATCGCGCAGGCCGACGCGATCATCCTGGGCGTCGGCAAGATGACCAAGGTCCTCGACCTCGACTTCGCCAACCGCACCGCCCGGGTGCAGAGCGGCATCACCAACCTCGCCATCTCGGGGGCGGTCTCCCACGAGGGCTTCTTCTACGCCCCCGATCCGTCGAGCCAGCTCGCCTGCACGATCGCCGGCAACATCGCGATGAATTCCGGCGGCGCCCACTGCCTGAAATACGGCGTGACCACCAACAACCTGCTCGGCGTCACCCTGGTGCTCAACGACGGCACCGTGGTGGAGATCGGCGGCCAGCACCTCGACAGCGGCGGCTACGACCTGCTCGGCCTCGTCTGCGGCTCGGAGGGGCAGCTCGGCATCGTCACCGAGGCCACCGTGCGGATCCTGCGGGCGGCCGAAGGGGCCCGGCCGGTGCTGGTCGGCTTCTCGAAGGTGGAGGATGCGGGCGATTGCGTGGCCGCGATCATCGCGGCCGGCATCATCCCGGTGGCGATCGAGTACATGGATCGCGAGGCGATCCTGATCACCGAGGACTTCGCCCAGGCCGGCTATCCCCGCGACGCCGAGGCAATGCTGATCATCGAGGTCGAGGGCTCGGATGCCGAGTGCGACGCGATGCTGGCGCGGATCGAGACGATCGCCAAGGATTTCCGCCCGACCAGCGTGCGGGTCTCGCGCTCGGAGGCGGAATCGGCCGCGATCTGGAAGGGCCGGAAATCGGCCTTCGGGGCCACCGGCCGGATCTCCGACTACATCTGCATGGACGGCACGATCCCCACCGGCCAGCTCGGTCCGGTGCTGGAGCGGATCGGCGCGATCTGCGCCGGGAAGGGCCTGCGGGTCGCCAACGTGTTCCACGCGGGCGACGGCAACCTGCATCCGCTGATCCTGTTCGACATCAACACGCCCGGCGAATTGCAGAAGGCCGAGGCCGCGGGCGACGAGATCTTGAAGCTCTGCGTCGAGGTGGGCGGCTGCCTCACCGGCGAGCACGGCGTCGGCATCGAGAAGCGCGACCTGATGCGCTTCCAGTACGATCAGGTCGATCTCGAGCAGCAGATGCGGGTGAAGGCGGTGTTCGATCCGGACTGGATGCTGAACCCCGCCAAGGTCTTTCCGCTGGATGGGCGGCTCGCGGCCTGATCGGCGGCCGCGTGACCGTCAGGCCGGACCGCAGCCAGCCTGAATCCACAGCGCGCCAGGGCGCCCTGCAGGACCTGCGGACGGTGAGGACGCGACCGTCTCCGATCGCGCGCCTACGACCGTCCGGCTTCCGCGGCCGCGATCAGGCGGCCTCGACCTTGCGGCCGGCACGCGGCTTGGTCGCGGCGGCCGAAGCCTTGCGCCGGCTCGGGGCGGGGGCGGAGACCGCCTCGTCAGCGGGTTCCGCATCCTTGTCGGCGGACTGAGACCGGCCCGGCTGGCCGAGACCGAGGCTCTTCGCGAGAGCCGAGCGCTGGGCCGAGTAGTTCGCCGAGGTGGTCGGGTAATCGGCCGGCAGGCCGTAGCGCTCCCGATAGCTCTGCGGATCGAGCCCGTGCTTGGTCAGGTGGCGCTTCAGCGTCTTGTACGACTTGCCGTCGATGAAGCTGACCAGTCCGTCAGGCCGGATCGACTTGCGGATCTGAGCCGGCGTCGGCCGCTCGACGCTCTCGGTCGCCGGGGCGACCGGGCCGGATCCGATCGCGTTCAGGGCCTCATGGATGCTCGCGATCAGGGCCGGCAAATCGGCCGAGGGTAGCGAGTTGTTGGAAACGTAGGCCGCGACGACGTCCACGGTCCGTTCGATGTAGTCCAATTGCGATGTCGGCGCAGCTTCTGACATTCTCTCTTTCCTCGGCGCAAAAGCCTGGTTGGATCCTCACTTTTCGCGAGTTAAGACAGCGTCCAGAAAATGCAAGGCGATTCATACAATTATCTGTGATCGTGCAGAAGTCTAAACCTCGATCACGCGGCTGGGCTTACAGGGTATGGTTGCATAGATGGCACTTGAGGCGCACTTCTGAAGCGCTTTATCCCCGCCGGTCCCACGAATGCTAGCCGGATCCTGGAGCCGGGTTTTCGCTGGCGGCAGAGACCTTTACCGCCCGGACCGAGGGCGCACCTAGACGATCGCTCACGATTGCCCTGCGGTCATGCCGGGACAACGCTCGATCTTCGTACAGTTGTGGAAAGACGGGCGGGGCGCCTGCGTCATTTTCGCCCGCCGATCGCGACGTTAGACGAAAGTCTTACGCGGATCGAAGGCATCGCGCACAGCCTCGCCGGCGAAGACGAGCAGGCTCAACATCACGGCGATGACCAGGAAGCCGGTCAATCCGAGCCACGGCGCGGTCAGATTGTCCTTGCCCTGCGCGAGAAGCTCTCCGAGGGAGGGCGAGCCCGGCGGCAGGCCGAAGCCGAGGAAGTCCAGGGACGTCAGGGTGGTGATCGAGCCGTTCAGGATGAACGGCAGGAAGGTCAGGGTCGCCACCATGGCATTCGGCAGCAGATGAACCGTCATGATGCGGATGTTCGACAGGCCCAGTGCCCGCGCGGCCCGGACGTATTCAAAATTCCGGGCTCGCAGGAACTCGGCGCGCACGACGCTGACCAGCGCCACCCACGAGAACAGCAGCATGATCCCGAGCAGGACGAAGAAGCCCGGGGCGATGAAGGCCGAGATGATGATGATCAGGTAGAGGGTCGGGATGCCGCCCCAGACTTCGATGAAGCGCTGGAAGGCGAGATCGACCCAGCCGCCGAAATAACCCTGCACGGCCCCCGCGACGACGCCGATCACCGAGGAGACCGCGGCCAGGATCAGGCCGAACAGCACCGAGATTCGGAAGCCGTAGATCACCCGCGCGAGCACGTCCCGGGTGGTGTTGTCGGTGCCGAGCCAGTGCCAGGGAATGTCCGCGCAGCCCGTGCCGCCGAGCTTCTCGGCCACGGGCCGGCATTGCGCGTCGGTGAGCATCCAGGTGGGCGGGGACGGCGACGGCGTCGGCAGATCCTCGTTGATCGTGTCGTACGAGAACGGGATCGGCGGCCAGAGCGCCCAGCCGTTCGCCGCGATCTCCTTGCGGATCTCCGAGGACCGGTAATCGGTCGTCGCGAGGAAGCCGCCGAACTTCTCCTCGGGATAGTCGACCAGCACCGGGACCAGCCACTCGCCCTTGTAGGACAGCAGGATCGGGCGGTCGTTGGCGATGAATTCCGCGAACAGGCTGAGGACGAACAGGACCGCGAAAATCAGGAACGACCCGTAGCCGAGCCGGTTGCGGCGGAAATTGTCGAGGCGGCGCCGGTTGAGCGGCGACAGGCGGGTACGCCGGCCCGCAGCGGCGACCGGGACCGGTGCCCCCTCGTCCGGCCGCAGGACCAGCGGCTGGGCGCCGGGCATCGGCGCGGGCACGACCTCGCTCTCGCCGGGACGCGTGACCTCGTTCATCCGTGCTGTCTCCCGGCCCGTGCCGCGCGCCATCCCGCTGCCCCGGGGCTTGCCCAGAGACTCGCCCAGAGATCCGGGCAGCCCCAGGACCGGCCGGACGGGGAGCGGCTGAGGGGGCTCAGCCGTCGAGCCGGGTCGCGGTGCCCTCGATCTCGGTGGGACGCAGACCGCCGCTGCGCTCCATCCAGCGGCGCAGCAGACGGACATTGCGGCGGTTGGCCTTGAAGGCGGCGTCGAACAGGTCGCCCGCAAGCGGCACGGCACCGATCAGCCCGTCGAAGGCGACGTTCATCCCCATCCGGGCCAGCAGCCAGCGCGGCGCGCCCAGGCGCTTCGCCTCGTAGACGATGAAGGAGGAGATCACCATGCCGGCCACGTCGCCGATCACCGGCACGAGGCCGATCAGCGCGTCGAACCCGACCCGCCGGTTGATGCCCGGGATGACGAAGGCCGTGTCCATCAGGTGGGCCAGCGTCTCCAGCCGGGCGAGGCTCGCCTCCCGGCCGAGATCCGCCTTCAGGAAGGCGGGATTGGAGGGCGTCGCGCCCCCGGGGAACGTCTCGGCACGGGCGAAACGCCCGGCCTGGGCAGCCTGGGTGAAGTCCATGGTCGGGATCCGTCGGGAAGCCATCGTCCGCAACGATGTGGCCCCCCGGTCGGATCCCCGCAAGGACGGGGCCGCCACGGGTCACGCCGCCCTCCCGGCAAGACCGCTCATGCGGTCGAGGGCCGCATCCAGGGTGGCGTCGTCCTTGGCGAAGCACAGCCGGACGATGTTGCGGACGGCGGCGTCCGGGTAGAAGGCGCTCACGGGGATCGCCGCGACGCCGTGCCGGGTGACGAGCGCCTCGCAGAATGCCGCGTCGTCGGCGTAGCCGAGATTCGCGACGTCGAGGTTGAGGAACCACGTGGCCCGGGCCGGCAGCACGGTGAAGCCGAGGCCGCGCAGGCCGTCCGCGAGCCGGTCGCGGGACCGGGCATAGCCGGCGCGCATGGCCTCGAACCACGGGGCCGGCTTGCCCAGCCCGTAGGCCACCGCCTCCTGGAGGTTCGGGGGCGTGGTGAAGGTGAGGAACTGGTGCGCCTTGGCGAGCCCGCGCATCAGCCGGGCATCGGCCATCACGAAGCCGACCTTCCAGCCGGTGAGCGAGAAGATCTTGCCGGCCGAGCCGATCTTGACGGTTCGCTCCCGCATCCCGGGCAGCGCCATCAGCGGCCGGTGGCGCGCACCGTCGAACACCACGTGCTCCCAGACCTCGTCGCAGAGCGCGGTCACGTCGAACCGCTGGCAGTAGCGGGCGAGCAGGTCGAGATCCTCGGGGGCGAACAGCGTGGCGCTCGGGTTGAGGGGATTGTTCAGCACCACGACGCGGGTCCGCGCCCCGAAGGCCTCCGCCAGCGCGGCCTCGTCCAGGCGGAAGGCCGGGGGTTGCAGCGCCACGATCCGCGGCACGCCGCCCGCCCGCCGCACGAGGGGCAGGTAGGCGTCGTACATGGGCGCGAACAGCACGACCTCGTCGCCGGGCTCGATCAGCGCCAGGAGCGCGCCGGCCAGCGCCTCCGTGGCCCCGGAGGTGACCATCACCTCGGTCTCCGGGTCGAGGACGAGCCCCTGGTGCCGCGCGTAATGGGCGGCGACCGCCTCCCGCAGGGCCGGCAGCCCCATCATCGGGGGATACTGGTTCCAGCCGTCGCGGAGCGCCCGCGCGCCCCGCTCGCGCACGTCCTCCGGCCCGGGATCGTCGGGGAAGCCCTGGCCGAGATTGATCGCGCCGTGGACCCGCGCGAGCCGGGACATGGTCTCGAACACCGTCGTGGGGAGGGCGTCGAAAACGGGGTTGATGAAGGCGGGCGTCATGCGGCGCGGCAGGGGGCGCGGCTGTGGGCGCCGGGCATCGAGGGTGTCGGCATCGCCGGCCTGTAGCATGGGCGCCGCGCGTTGCGGAATGTGCGCGGTCGCACAGACCCGGATTCCGACGCGCACGCACCGGCTGACGAATGTTGACATTCATCACCCGTATCTTAGGTTCGGATCACGGCCGGAGCGGCGCACACGCCGACGGAGCTTCGCCCCCTCGCTCCGTCAGCGGGGTTCCGCTCCGGTCCCCAAGAAGGGCCATCGACTTGCGGGTCGGTGGCCCTTTCGGCATGTCCGGAGGCGGCCGCTCCGATCGTCGGGCGGGTCTTCCGGATGCGACGATGCGGCCTTCCTCACGCACGGTCCTCGGCTGCCTGATCCTGGCGCTGCTGATCGGCGGCGTCGGGATCGGCCTGCGCCGCGCCGTGACCGTCACCCCGGTGGATGACGCCTTCCGCGCGGTGCTGCGGGCCTATGCGGCGCCGGATGCGGCCGGCGGGACCCAGCAACACGACTGAAACGTCGCCGCCCTAGTGACGGCGCATTGGCCGGGCACCGGTAAGTGCACCGACAGGTGACCCCGTAGGTGAACCCGCAGGTGAACATGTCGCCGCGGTAAGGAGCCGTTCGGGGCCCGGACAGCTTTATGGGCGTATGCTCCCGCACACGGGATCGGAGCCGTCGGTTCCCGAGGGACAGGGCGGCTTCAGGACAGGTCTTCGGGACGCGGCGTTCCGGAGGCGGAGTGGGGGCTTCGACAGCGAGGGATAGGGTGCCGCCGGTCGCGCAGGCGACCGGCATGTGCTCTAGTCAGGCATGAACGAGAGTTCACCGATCCGGACCGACACGGCCCGGGCTTACCAGCCCGGCGAGGCGCCCGCGCGGGAGGTCCGGACGCGGCGCTTCCGGCCGATCCGCTGGCTCGTGATCCTGATGCTGCTCGCCGGCGCCGGGGCGATCGGTCATCGCTGGTACGAGGCGCGCACCGACAAGGGCGCGGAGCCCGCGACGGCGCACAAGGGCGGCGGCCGCGGCGGCCGGCACGGCGGCGCCGACATGCCGCAGGCGGTGGGCGTCGCGGCGGTCACGACCGGCGACATGCCGGTGGTGCTCCAGGGCCTCGGCACGGTGACGCCGCTGGCCACCGTGACGGTGAAGTCGCAGATCAGCGGCTATCTCACCCAGGTGAAGTTCCGCGAGGGCCAGACCGTGAAGGCCGGCGACGAACTCGCGCAGATCGATTCCCGGCCCTACGAGGCGCTGCTCGCCCAGTACCAGGGCCAGCTCGCCCGCGATCAGGCGCTCCTGCAGAACTCGAAGCTCGACCTGCAGCGCTACCAGACCCTGAACCGGCAGGACTCGATCTCGAAGCAGAACGTCGACACCCAGGGCGCCCTGGTGAAGCAGAACGAGGGCACGGTCGCGGCCGATCAGGCGCTGGTCGACCAGCAGAAGCTCAACATCGCCTACACGCACATCACGTCGCCGGTGGACGGGCGGGTCGGCCTGCGTCAGGTCGACCAGGGCAACTACATCTCGGCCGCCTCCACGGCGATCGTGGTGGTGACCCAGCTCCACCCGATCTCGGTGATCTTCACCCTGCCGGAGGACGACGTGGCGCGGGTGATGCGGCAGGTGCGGGCGGGCGCGAAGCTGACCGTGCGGGCCTACGACCGCGGCGACGCCCACGAGATCGCCGCCGGCCGGCTCGACACGGTCGACAACCAGATCGACACGACCACCGGCACGGTGAAGCTGCGCGCGCTGTTCGACAACGGCGACGAGGAGCTGTTCCCGAACCAGTTCGTGAACGCCAAGCTCACCGTCGACACGGTGCGGGGCGCGGCGCTCGTGCCGAATGCGAGCCTGCTCCAGGGCACGCCCGGCACCTACGTCTACCTGATGGACGGGGACAACAAGGTCACGGTCCGGCCGATCAAGACCGGCGAGACCGACGGGACCAACACCGTGGTGGTCTCGGGCCTGAAGCCCGGGGATCGGGTCGTCACCGACGGCACCGACCGGCTGAAGGACGGCGCCCCGGTGCGGATCACGGAGGGCGCACAGGCGGCGGCAGGGGACGGGAAGGCCGCGGAGGCCAAGCCCGACGGCAAGGGTGAGGTGAAGTCCGGCGCGCCGACCGACGCGGCGGCGGATGCCCAAGGGACAGCGGAGGGCGGTCGTCGGCACCGGCGCCGTCAGGCGCAGTGAGGACGGGTCTGGCGCGCGGGACCCGCGGCCTCCCCTCCCCCTTCCGCGGAGTCGGGGAGATTCCGGAAGGTCAGTCCCAGTCTCCTCCTCATCCTGAGGTGCGGCGAAGCCGCCTCGAAGGAGGGCTTCAGGGATCGCGCGCCCGGCTGGAGGGCTCCTTCGAGGCCTGCGCTGCGCTTCGGCACCTTAGGATGAGGGCGCGGATGGGACGTCCGTGCCCTCCGATTCAAGCCTCCCTGCAGCGCAGGCTGTCCGGCGCGGAAGGGTCGCGCCCATGAACCCGTCCCGCCTCTTCATCCTGCGCCCGGTGGCGACGACGCTGCTGATGCTGGCGATCCTGATCGTCGGCGGCGTGTCGTACCTGAACCTGCCGGTCTCGGCGCTGCCGGCCGTCGACTACCCGACGATCCAGATCCAAACCTTCTATCCCGGCGCCAGCCCCGAGGTGATGACCTCCTCGGTCACGGCGCCCCTGGAGCGGCAGTTCGGGCAGCTCGCCAACCTCAACCAGATGACCTCGCAATCCTCCGCGGGGGCCTCGGTCATCACCCTGCAGTTCAGCCTGGACCTGTCCCTCGACATCGCCGAGCAGCAGGTCCAGGCGGCGATCAACGCCGCCGGCAACCTGCTGCCCTCGGACCTGCCGGCGCCACCGATCTACGCCAAGGTCAACCCGGCCGACGCGCCGGTCCTCACCCTGGCGCTGACGTCGAAGACCCTGCCGCTCACCCAGGTGCGCGACCTCGCCGAATCGCGCCTCGCGCAGAAGATCAGCCAGGTGGCGGGGGTCGGCCTCGTGAGCATCTCGGGCGGCCAGCGCCCGGCCGTGCGGGTGCGGTTCAACGCCCGGGCGCTCGCCGCCTACGGGCTCAACATCGACGACCTGCGCACCACGATCACCAACCTCAACGTCAACACGCCCAAGGGCACGATCGACGGGCCGACGCAGTCCTACGCGATCAACGCCAACGACCAGATCCGCGACCCGAAGGCCTACAATTCGGCGATCATCGCCTACCGCAACGGCGCCCCGGTGATGCTCTCGGAGGTCGCCGACGTGGTCGAGGGGCCGGAGAACACCAAGCTCGGCGCCTGGGCCGACGCGACGCCGGCGGTGATCCTCAACATCCAGCGCCAGCCCGGCGCCAACGTCATCGCCACCGTCGACAAGATCAAGGCGCTGCTGCCGCAGCTCCAGGCGAGCCTGCCGGCCGCCGTGGCGGTGGCGCCGCTGACCGACCGCACCACCACGATCCGCGCCTCCGTGGAGGACGTGCAGTTCGAGCTGGGCCTCGCCATCGCCCTGGTGGTGCTGGTGATCTTCCTGTTCCTGCGCAGCCTGTCGGCGACCCTGATCCCGAGCCTGTCCGTGCCCCTGTCGCTGATCGGCGCCCTGTCGGTGATGGACCTCTACGGCTTCTCCCTCGACAACCTGTCGCTGATGGCGCTGACCATCGCCACCGGCTTCGTGGTCGACGACGCCATCGTGGTGATCGAGAACATCGCCCGCCACGTGGAGGCGGGCGACTCGCCCCTGGAGGCGGCGCTCAAGGGCTCCCGCGAGATCGGCTTCACCATCATCTCGCTCACGGTCTCGCTGATCGCGGTGCTGATCCCGCTGCTGTTCATGGGCGACGTGGTCGGGCGGCTGTTCCACGAATTCGCCATCACGCTGGCGGCCACCATCATCATCTCGGCGGTGGTCTCGCTGACGCTGGTGCCGATGCTGTGCGCGCGGCTCCTGAAGCACGTGCCCGAGGCCGAGACCCGCCGCCGGGAGGGCATGCTCTCCCGTCTCGGCCGGCGCGCCATCGACGCCACCATCGCGTCGTACGGGCGCTCCCTGCGGGTGGTCCTCGACCACCAGGGCCTGACGCTGCTGGTGGCGCTCGGCACGCTGGGGCTCACCGTCTACCTGTTCGTGGTGATCCCCAAGGGCTTCTTCCCCGTGCAGGACACGGGCGTGATCCAGGGCATCACCCAGGCGGACCAGTCCGTCTCCTACGCGGCCATGGCCGAGCGCCAGCAGCGCATGGCCGAGATCGTTCTCAAGGACCCGGACGTGGCCAGCCTGTCCTCGTTCATCGGGGTCGACGGCCAGAACGTCACGCTCAATTCCGGCCGGATGCTGATCAACCTGAAGCCCCGGGATGAGCGCACGGCCTCGGCCAGCGCGATCATCCGGCGGATCTCGGCGGCGGTCGCGAACGAGCCGGGCATGCGGCTGTACATGCAGCCGGTCCAGGACCTGACCATCGACACGGCAGTCTCGGCGACCCAGTACCAGGTCATCCTCGAGAGCCCGAACATCGACGATTTCGAGACCTGGGTGCCGCGCTTCACCGCGGCGCTGGCGAAGTCGCCCGTGGTGGCGGACGTGGCGAGCGACCACCAGGGCCAGGGGCTCGCCGCCTACGTGACCATCGACCGGCCCACCGCCGGCCGCTACGGCATCACCCCGGCCACGATCGACAACGCCCTCTACGACGCCTTCGGCCAGCGCATCATCTCGACGATCTTCACCCAGTCCAACCAGTACCGGGTGATCCTGGAGGCCGATCCGAAGCTGCACACGACCCTGCGCAGCCTCGACGCGATCTACCTGCCCTCCTCCACGGCGACCAACGGGCAGGTGCCGCTCTCCGCGGTGGCGCGGATCAGCGAGCGGCGGGCGCCACTCCTGATCTCGCATCTCGGCCAGTTCCCGGCCACCACCGTGTCGTTCAACCTCGCCCCGGGCGCCGCCCTCGGTCAGGCGGTCGAGGCGATCGACACGGTCAAGGCCGAGATCGGCCTGCCGCCCTCGTTCCGGGTGGTGCCGCAGGGCTCGGTCTTCGCCTTCCAGTCGGCGCTCGGCAACGAGCTGTTCCTCGTGCTGGCGGCGATCGTCACCGTCTACATCGTGCTCGGCGTGCTCTACGAGAGCTTCATCCACCCGATCACCATCCTGTCGACCCTGCCGTCGGCGGGGATCGGGGCCCTGCTCGGCCTGATGCTGTTCGGCCTGTCGCTCGACATCATCGCGGTGATCGGCATCGTCCTGCTGATCGGCATCGTGAAGAAGAACGCCATCATGATGATCGACTTCGCGCTCCAGGCGGAGCGCGAGGACGGGCTCGAGCCCCGGGAGGCGATCTTCCAGGCCTGCCTGCTGCGCTTCCGGCCGATCCTGATGACGACGCTGGCGGCTCTGTTCGCCGCGGTGCCGCTGATCCTGGGCACCGGCGTGGGCTCGGAGCTGCGCCAGCCGCTCGGCATCTGCATCGCGGGCGGCCTGATCGTCAGCCAGGTGCTGACGCTGTTCACGACGCCGGTGATCTACCTGGCGTTCGACCGGTTGGAGCGGCGGATTTCCGGGCGGCGGGGGCCCGGGTTGGAGCGTGGTGAGGTCCTGCCATGACGAAGCGGGACGTTTCCAAGGCATCCCCTCCCCCCTCTGCGGGGGAGGGTGGCCCCTGCGTCAGCAGGGGTCGGGAGAGGGGCAGCGCGACAGTTCAGGATATGGAACCCGTCGCGACCTTTCCGGATGCGTCGCTCCCCTCTCCCGACGTCCTTCGGGGGCCACCCTCCCCCGCAGAGGGGGGCGGGAGGGCGTGTGACAGGTCCGACTCAGGGTCACCTCGGAACGACCTGCGTTACGGCAGGCCCGATCCACGCCTGCGCGCCTTTGCCCGAGAGCAGCGGCAATCCTACACGCGGGCTGAGGATGCCTTCTGGCAGCAGGTGCGCGGCAGGCGCTTTCACGGCCTGAAATTCCGCCGTCAGGTTCCGATCCCGCCTTACATCGCCGACTTCCTCTGCGCCTCTGCACGGCTGATCGTCGAGCTGGACGGCGAGCCGCATGAGACGGAGGGACGCCGTCTCCGCGATGCGAAGCGCGATGCTTGGCTGAAGCGCCAGGGCTTCACGGTTCTGCGCTTCCCGAACGAGGTTGTGCTCAGCAATCTGTACGCTGTGCTGGAAGCGGTCGGTGCAGCTATCGCGGCGCGGTCAGGACGTAGCTCTTCCCTCCCCCCTCTGCGGGGGAGGGTGGCCCCCGAAGGGGGTCGGGAGAGGGGAGCGACGGTGCAGAATGCGGCCGCGCCCGTCATGAAGGCCTCGCCTTATCCAGAACCCGGGTCCCCTCTCCCGACCCCTGCTGACGCAGGGGCCACCCTCCCCCGCAGAGGGGGGAGGGAGAGATGCGGCATCGGTCGCTTCTCTTCCGGTGAGGATGCGCCAGCCAGCCACCCACCCCACGGGAGCCCCATCCCGTGAACATCTCCGAGCCGTTCATCCGACGGCCGGTGGCGACCACGCTGCTCACGATCGGCGTGCTGCTGGCGGGCGTGTTCGCCTTCCTGAAGCTGCCGGTGGCGCCGCTGCCGCAGATCGACTTCCCGGTCATCCTCGTCCAGGCGCAGATGGCCGGCGCCTCGCCCGAGACCATGGCCACCACCGTGGCGGCGCCGCTCGAACGGCGGCTCGGCGCCATCGCCGACGTCAACGAGATGACGTCGACGAACGCCCTCGGCTCCACCCGGATCGTGCTGCTGTTCGGCCTGAACCGCGACATCGACGGTGCGGCCCGCGACGTCCAGGCCGCCATCAACGCGGCCCGCGCCGACCTGCCGGCCTCGCTCCGGCAGAACCCGACCTACCGGAAGTTCAACCCCGCCGACACGCCGATCATCATCCTCGGCATGACCTCGGAGACGCTCACCCGCGGGCAGGTCTACGATTCCGCCGCCACCGTGGTGCAGCAGAAGCTGTCGCAGCTGCCCGGTGTCGGCAATGTCGATATCGGCGGCTCGTCCCTGCCGGCGGTGCGGGTCGAGCTCGATCCCACGGCCCTGTTCAACTACGGCATCGGCCTCGAAGGCATCCGGGCGGCTTTGGCCTCGGCCAACGCCAACTCGCCCAAGGGCGAGATCGATGCGGGCGACCGCCGCTACCAGCTCTACGCCAACGACCAGGGCCGCAAGGCCGCCGATTACCGCGACATCATCGTGGCCTATCGCAACGGCGCCGCGGTGAAGCTCACCGACGTGGGGGAGGTGCTCGACGGGGTCGAGGACAAGCGCAACCTCGGCATCGTCAACGGCAAGCCCGGCGTGCTGCTGTTCGTCTACAAGCAGCCCGGCGCCAACGTGGTCGAGACCATCAACGCCGTGAAGGAGGCCCTGCCGCAGATCACCGCGGCGCTGCCGGGCGGCATCGACATCAAGCTCACCGGTGACCGCAGCGCCACGATCCGCGCCTCGCTCTCGGCCACCGAGGAGACGCTGCTGGTGGCGGTCGGCCTCGTCATCCTGGTGGTCTTCGCCTTCCTGCGCTCCTGGCGGGCGACCCTGGTCCCGGCGGTCGCCGTGCCGATCTCGATCATCGGCACCTTCTCGGCGATGTACCTGCTCGGCTACTCGCTCAACATCCTGTCGCTGACCGCGCTGATCATCGGCACCGGCTTCGTGGTCGACGACGCCATCGTGGTCTTGGAGAACGTCCAGCGGCACATCGAGGAGGGCAAGCCCCGGCTCCAGGCGGCGCTGATCGGCGCCCGGGAGGTCGGCTTCACGGTGATCTCGATGAGCCTGTCGCTCATCGCGGTGTTCCTGCCGATCCTGCTGATGGGCGGCCTCGTCGGGCGCATCTTCCAGGAATTCTCCGTCACCCTGTCGCTGTCGATCCTGATCTCTTTGGTCCTCTCGCTCACCACGACGCCGATGATGTGCGCCCGGCTACTCCGGGCCGAGGGGCACGGCCCCAACGGCGAACCCCCGGCGGGCCGCCGGCCGAACTGGCTGATCCGGATGCTGGAGGGCGGCTTCTCGCGTCTGCTCGGCGCCTACGAACGGACCCTCGCGGTGGCGCTCGCCCATCCGCGGCTCGTGCTGCTGAGCCTGCTCGCCACAGTCGGCCTCAACGTCTACCTCTACATCATCGTCCCGAAGGGCTTCTTCCCCGAGCAGGATACCGGGCAGATGATGGGCGGCATCCAGGCCGACCAGCGCATCTCGTTCCAGTCCATGGAGAAGAAGCTCAAGCAGGCGACCGCGATCGTTGGCGCGGATCCGGCGGTGGAAAGCGTCGTCGGCTTCACGGGGGGCCGCGGCACCAACTCGGCCAACGTCTTCGTCGGCCTGAAGCCGCTCAACGAGCGGGCGCCGATCTCCGCGGTCATGGCGCGGCTGCGGCCGAAGCTCGCGCAAGTTGCGGGGGCGCGCCTCTACGTCTTCCCGCGCCAGGACCTGCAGATGGGCGGGCGCCAGAGCTTCGCCCAGTACCAGTACACCCTTCAGGGCGACACCGCCGCGGAGCTGTTCGCCGCCGCCCCGAAGCTGGTGGCGGCCCTGCAGAAGGATCCGACCTTCGCGGACGTGACCTCGGACCAGCAGGAGGGCGGGCTGGAGAGCCGGGTCGTGATCGACCGGGCGACCGCGTTCCGCTACGGCATCACGCCGATCAAGATCGACAACACCCTCTACGACGCCTTCGGCCAGCGTCAGGTCTCGACGATCTACAATCCGCTGAACCAGTACCACGTCGTGATGGAGATCGCGCCGCGCTACCTGGAGACGCCGGAGACGCTCAAGCAGATCTACGTCTCGACCTCGGGCGGCAACGCGCCGGGCTCGGCCACCACCAACGCGGTCGCCGGCACGGTGGCGGCGGGCGGGACCGTCAACATCAACACGGCGACCGGCACCAGCAGCCCGGGCAGCGGGTCGTCGGCGAGTGCCGCGACCGGCGCCGCCACCGGCTCCGGGGCGGTGGGTGGCTCGGGCAGCGCGGGCGCCGTCGCGGCGGCGGCCGCCGCCTCCGCCACCAGCACGGCCGACACCGCCTCGAACGCCGCCGCCATCGCGTCCGACTCGGCCCGCAACGCCTCCTCCAACGCCATCGCGGCGAGCAAGGGCGGGGCCTCGTCGAGCGCGCCCGTCTCGGCCGCCAAGGAGACGATGGTGCCGCTCTCGGCCTTCGCGCGGATCGAGCCCGGCAGCGCCCCCGTGCAGGTGAGCCACCAGGGCCTGTTCGTGGCGACGACGATCTCGTTCAACCTCGCGCCGGGCAAGAGCCTGTCGGACGCCACCGACGCCATCGACCGGGCCATGGCCTCCCTGCAGCTCCCGGCCACGATCCACGGCGAGTATGCCGGCGCGGCCAAGAACTACGTCGCCTCGGCCTCCCGCCAGCCGCTGCTGATCCTGGCGGCGATCCTGGCGGTCTACGCGGTCCTGGGGATCCTCTACGAGAGCTTCGTGCACCCGCTGACGATCCTCTCCACCCTGCCCTCGGCCGGCGTCGGCGCCGTGCTGGCGCTGCTGGTGACCGGCACCGACTTCACCATCATCGCGCTGATCGCCGTGTTCCTGCTCATCGGCATCGTGAAGAAGAACGCGATCATGATGATCGACGTGGCGATCGATTCCGAGCGGACCCGGGGCGCGAATCCCGTGGACGCGATCCGCGAGGCCTGTCTCCTGCGCTTCCGGCCGATCATGATGACGACGCTGGCGGCCATGCTCGGCGCCGTGCCGCTGATCCTGGCCAACGGCGAGGGCGCGGAGCTGCGCCGCCCGCTCGGCATCGCCATCGTCGGCGGGTTGATTGTGAGCCAGATCCTGACCCTCTACACCACCCCCGTCGTCTACCTCACCCTCGATCGCCTCCGGCACAGGGTGCTCAACCGGCGCAGGCGCGCGGGACGGGGCGGAGAAGCGGCGCTGCCGGCCGGAGAGTGATGGTTAAGGTTTCACGTGAAACAGCGGCGGCTCCTGTCGGGTGTGAACATCTGTCCAACCCACGCCCTCATCCTGAGGTGCCCGCAGCAGCGGGCCCCGAAGGAGGGTTCCAGGGATCGCGCATCTGGCTGGAGCCGTCCTTCGAGGACACCGCTGCGCTCCGGCACCTCAGCATGAGGGCGCGGCTAGGCATGACGCCTGCGTCCGTCGGATTGTTGAGCCGCGAACCTGCCGCTGCCAATCGCCGGCGCCGCACCCTCGCATCCCTCCTCGTCGCCGCCCCGCTCCTCGCCGGCTGCGTGGTTGGCCCCGACTACACCCGGCCCTCTGTGGAGACGCCCTTCGCGTACAAGCAGGGCGGCGTCCGCGAGGACAGCCCGGCCTATGTCGCGGCGCGCAAGAACGGCTGGCGCGAGGCCCGGCCCAACGACGCCGTGGAGCGCGGCGACTGGTGGCGGGTCTTTCGGGATCCGAATCTCGACCGGCTGATCCGCCTCGTCGACGTCGACAACCAGTCCCTCCGGCAGGCGGTGGCGAATTACCGGCAGGCCCGGGCCCTCGTCGCCTCCGCGCAGGCCGCCCTGTATCCGACGGTGATCGGCGCGCCGAGCATCACCCGGACCGGCAGCGGCACCACCACACGCACCAACGTGGCGCTGCTCGGCCAGGCGAGCTGGGAGCTCGACCTGTTCGGCGGCACGCGCCGGACCATCGAGAGCGAGGCGGCCCTGGCGCAATCCGACGCCGCCACCCTCGCGCTGACCCGCTTGAGCATCCAGGCGGAGATCGCCGCCGACTACCTGACGGTGCGCTACGCGGATTCGCTCCAGAAGGTGCTCGAGGAGAACGTCGAGAATTTCAAGAAGACCTTGGCGATCACCGAGAACCAGTACGCCGCGGGCGTCGCGGCCCGGTCCGACGTGATCACCGCGCAGACCCAGGTCCAGACCATCGAGGCCCAGGCCATCGCGGTGCGCCTGACCCGCGTGCAGTACGTCAACGCCATCGCCACCCTGATCGGGCGCCCGCCCTCGGAGGTGTCGATCCCGGTGGCCGGAATCCCGCGCAATCCACCCGGCGTGCCGGTGGGCATCCCCGGCGACCTCCTGGAACGGCGCCCGGACGTGGCCCAGGCCGAGCGCCTCGTCCAGGCGCAGAGCGAGCGCATCGGCGTAGCGGTGGCGGCCTTCTTCCCCACCGTGACCATCTCGGCCCAGGGCGGTATCTCGGGGGCGACCCGCAACGGCCTGCTCTCGGCCGCCAACCAGGTCTGGTCTGTGGCGGCCTCCGGCAGCGAGGTGTTGTTCGACGGCGGCGCCCGCACGGCGGCCCTGCGCTCGGCCGAGGCCGGCTACGATTCTGCCGTGGCCGGCTACCGGCAGGTGGTGCTGGCCGCCTTCGCCGAGGTCGAGAACCAGATGGCGGCCCTGCGTATCCTCGGCCAGCAGCAGAAGGCGCAGGACACCGCCGTGGACCTGTCGCGCAAGGCCGTGGAGATCACCCTCAACGAGTACCGGGCCGGCACCCAGAACTTCACCACGGTGGTGACCGCGCAGAGCCTGCTCGTGAACAACGAGGTCAACGCCCTCCAGGTGCGGCTGAGCCGCTTCACTGCGGCGGTCACGCTGATCCGCGCCCTCGGCGGCGGGTGGGACGTGCGCTCGCTGCCGAGCGATTCCGAGCTGAAGGGTCCGAGCCTGCCGATCGACCGGGGCGGACAGGCGGTGCGCCCCGACGAGTAGGGATTTGCGGGCGCGAGCGGCCGGCTTCCGGTCGAGGCCGTCCGGTGATGCAACCCTCCGCATCGGCGCGACGTCGCAAAGCGGCCCAGGGTCCGGCGGCGTCGAAGGGCGTGACGGTGTCGGTCGCCCCGGAAGACGTGGCTGTGGGCTCAGGGTTCGAGGAACCGGGTATGCATGCGGGGTTCCTTGATCCTGGACCCGGCGCAGCATAGCCCCATAGGCGCCGGAACGGGCCTCGCCGTAGCGGGTTGTCAGGCCGGTTTGCCGCACTGCAGCCAGACGGGAGTCAGGGATGGCCGAGCCGACGACAGCCCTCAAGGATACGGCAGCCTGCGGCACGCAGCCGGCACCGCCCTGTACGCTGGTGATCTTCGGGGCCGGTGGCGACCTGACGAAGCGCCTGCTGATGCCCTCGCTCTACAATCTCGCGGGCGCGGGGCTCCTGGCCGAAGGCTTCTCGATCCTCGGCATCGACCACAACGACGGCACTGACGAGTCCCTGCGCGACAACCTCACCCAGACCCTGGAGGCGTTCAGCAAGGACCCGACCTCGGAGTTCCACGCCGACCACATCGACCCGAAGAGCTGGGGCTTCATCCGAGACCGGCTCCACTACCTCAAGGGCGATTTCGAGAAGCCCGAGACCTACGCGGCCGTGAAGCAGAGGGTCACCGGCAGCGCGGTGTTCTACTGCGCGGTGGCGGCCCGCTTCTTCGGGACCATCGTGGATGGGCTCGGTCAGGCCGGGCTGCTCAAGCAGGAGGGCGACGGCTTCCGCCGCGTGGTGATCGAGAAGCCGTTCGGCTCCGATCTCGAATCGGCCCGGGCGCTAAATGCCCGGATCCTCAAACAGGGCGACGAGAGCCAGTTCTACCGGATCGACCACTTCCTGGGTAAGGAGACCGTGCAGTCGATCATGGCGTTCCGCTTCGCCAACGGGCTGCTGGAGCCGGTCTGGCGGCGGGAATACATCGACAGCATCCAGATCACGGCGGCCGAGACGGTGGGCGTCGAGGAGCGCGGCGGCTTCTACGAGCCGACCGGGGCGCTGCGCGACATGGTGCCGAACCACATGTTCCAGCTCCTCTGCATGGTCGCCATGGAGCCGCCGAACTCCTTCGACGCGGAGGCCGTGCGCACCGAGAAGGCCAAGCTCGCCGAGGCCGTGAAGCCGATCCCGCCCGAGGATGCGGTGCGCGGCCAGTACACGGCCGGCACCTCGGAGGGACGCGACGTGCCCGCCTACCGGGACGAGCCGCACGTGGCGAAGGACTCGGTCACCGAGACCTACATCGCCCTGAAGCTCAATATCGAGAACTGGCGCTGGGCCGGGGTGCCGTTCTACGTCCGCACCGGCAAGCGCATGACCGGGCGGCGCACCGAGATCGCGGTGCTGTTCAAGCCGGCGCCGTTCAAGATGTTCGAGGACACGCCCACCGCCGATCTCGCGCCCACCGTGATGCGGATCCAGATCGATCCCGATCACGGGGTCAGCACCGAATTCAACGTCAAGGTACCGGGGCCGCAGATGGCGATCGGCCGGGTCCGGTCCGGCTTCCGCTACAAGGACTTCTTCGCCGACCGGCCGAATGTCGGCTACGAGACGCTGCTCTACGATTGCATGACCGGCGACGCGACGCTGTTCCAGCGCGCCGACAACATCGAGGCCGGCTGGGCGGCGGTCGATCCGCTGCTCAAGGGCTGGCCGCAGGGAGAGGTGACCTTCTATCCGGCGGGCAGTGCCGGCCCGAAGGAAGCCGACGCACTCCTGGCTCGCGACGGCCGCCACTGGCTGGGTCTCGACGGCGAGACCGACTGAGAAGGGGCCGCCTGATCGGTTCTCCGCTGGGCGGCCGCACGATAGCCTTCCCCATAGCCTTCCCCATTCGTGAGGATGCGACAGCCTTCCGGCGTCGAGAGGGTTGCCTCGGGCGGGGGGCGCGTCACCGTCGACGGGCGCTTTCCGGACCGCGACGCCATCGACGATCTGACGGCGTTCGACCACCCGGCTCCCGCGATCGCACTCGACGAGCGGTTGGCGAAGAGCGGCCTGCTGGAGGGATCGTCCCGCGCTCGATCGACCCGGCCGTCTGCCCAGCGGGCGGGAGCCTGTCGTGCACCGTCGTTCCGTCATCGCGCACGATGTGGCCGACGCGGCCATGCGCGTCCTGCACGGCGCTCCGCCGTGGCCGCAGAGCGGGAAACGAGGGCGCGGTCGTGGTCGCGGAGCGCTGAACCCGGATCCGGTTTCAGCGGCGCTTGAACGGCAGCATCGCGGCGACGGCGAGCGCGTCGACCCGGTTGTTGAGCGGGTCGCCGGCATGGCCCTTCACCCAGTGCCACGCCACGTCGTGCCGCTCGCGGGCGGCGTCGATCCGCCGCCACAGATCCTCGTTCTTCACCGGCTTCTTGTCGGCGGTGCGCCAGCCCCGGGCCTTCCAGGCGTGGATCCAGCTGGTGATGCCCTGGCGCAGGTACTGGGAGTCCGTGAACAGGTCGACGCGGCAGGGGCGCTTCAGGGCCTCCAGCGCCTCGATCGCCGCCAGGATCTCCATGCGGTTGTTGGTGGTGTGGGCCTCGCCCCCCGAGAGCTCCTTCCGGGTGTCGCCGAAGATCAGGATCGCGCCCCAGCCGCCCGGCCCGGGATTCCCCGAGCAGGCGCCGTCCGTGTAGATCGTGACGCGCTTCGGCTCGGCCGCGGCCTGGCCGCCCGGCCCGGTCTCGTCGGCGCTCACCGGGCCCTCAGCGCGGCCGCCCGTAATCCCACGCGTCCCGGGCCTGCCGGTGGAAGGTGAGCCGGCGATCGAATTCCCGCGGATCCTTCGGCTTCACCAGGGCGCCCGGGGGCACGTTCAGCCAGTCCACCAGCCGGGTGAGCATGAAGCGGAGCGCGGCGCCCCGGCACAGGATCGGCAGGGCCGCGACCTCGGCGGATTCGAGCGGCCGCACCGCCTCGTAGCCGGCGATCAGCCCGGCCGCCATGTCCCGGTGGAAGGTGCCGTCGGCCTCGAAGCACCACGCGTTAAGGCAGACCGCGAGGTCGTACGCGAAAGCGTCCGTGCAGGCGAAGTAGAAGTCGATCAGGCCCGACAGGGCATCGCCGATGAAGAAGACGTTGTCGGTGAACAGGTCCGCGTGGATCACGCCGCTTGGCAGATTCCGCGGCCAGTGTGCCTCGAGGACGGCGAGGTCGGACCGGGTGCGCGCCGCGAGACCGGGCTCGACCGAATCGGCTTGGTCCTCGGCCTGCGCGAAGAGCGGCCGCCACGCGGAGACCGAGAGGTTGTTCTCCCGCACCATCGGGAAATCCCGGCCGGCGGCATGCAGCTCGGCCAGCGCCCGGCCGAGCGCCCGGCAATGCTCGACGCCCGGCGTCTTGACCGAGACGCCCTCCAGGAAGCTCACGATGGCGGCGGGGCGGCCGCAGAGCTGTCCGAGGGCCTGGCCGGCCCGGTCCCGCACGGGCTGCGGGCAGGCGAGGCCGCGGGCCGAGAGGTGCTCCATCAGCCCGATGAAGAACGGCAGGTCCTGTTCCCGGACCCGCTTCTCGTAGAGGGTCAGGATGTAGGAGCCCTGGGTGGTGTGCAGGAAGAAATTCGAGTTCTCGACCCCCTCGGCGATGCCCTTGAAGGAGAGCAGGCTGCCGATCGCGTAGGCGGACAGGAAGTCGGCGAGCGCCGCGTCGGATACCTCGGTGTAGACGGCCACGTGTTCGCGCTCTGATTTCGGAAGGTCAACATGGCAAGGGGCGCCGAAGCGCCCCCGCATAGAGCATGCCGAGCCTCAGGCCCGCGTGTCGGCCTGGACCGCCTACTCGGCGGCCTCGCTGCGCAGCTCCCGCGGCAGCGGGAAGACCATGTCCTCGATCACCGTCGAGACCGTGTCGACGATCACGTCGTAGCGGGCCGCGAACGCGTCGATGATCTCCTCCACCAGCACCTCGGGCGCCGAGGCGCCGGCGGTCAGGCCGAGCTTGCGGATGCCCTCGAAGGCCGGCCAGTCGATCTCCTCGGCGCGGAGCACCAGACGGGTGATCGGGCAGCCGACGCGTTCGGCGACCTCGCGCAGGCGCTGCGAGTTCGAGGAGTTCGACGAGCCGACGACGATCAAGGCGTCCACCAGCGGGGCCACCTGCTTCACCGCCTCCTGGCGATTCGTGGTGGCGTAGCAGATGTCGTCCTTGTGCGGCCCGGTGATGGTCGGGAACTTCTTCTTTAAGGCGTCGACGATGTGCCTTGTGTCGTCCACCGACAGGGTCGTCTGGGTGACCCAGGCGAGGTTGTCGGGATTGTCGGGGGTGAGAGCCGCGATCTGGTCGAGATCCTCAACCAGGGTGATCGAGCCCTTGGGCAGCTGGCCCATGGTCCCCACCACCTCCGGATGCCCGGAATGGCCGACCAGCAGCACGTGGCGGCCGCGCTTGTGATGGATCTCGGCCTCGCGGTGGACCTTGGTCACCAGCGGGCAGGTGGCGTCGATGGTGGTGAGCCCGCGCGAATCGGCGTTGGCCGGCACGGTCTTCGCCACGCCATGGGCGGAGAAGATCACCGGGGCGCCGCCGTCCGGCACCTCGTCGAGTTCGCGGACGAACACGGCGCCCTTCCGCTTCAGGCTCTCGACCACGTACTTGTTGTGCACGATCTCGTGACGGACGTAGACGGGCGGCCCATAGATGGCGAGAGCCCGTTCCACGACATCGATGGCCCGCACCACGCCGGCGCAGAAGCCGCGGGGGGCGCAGAGCAGGATTTCCAGCGGCGGCTTGCCGGCGGTGCCCGGAACGGGCTCGGTGGTCGCGATTTCGACGGTCATGAGGGGGATGTGGCGAGGGCGGGGCGGTCCTGTCAACAGGACTGGCCCAGGAACCGGGCGGGAAGAGGGAAGCGGAGCCGCTCTGTAGCACGATTGCCGCGGGAATTGGACCCGCGCCGTTCGCAGAGCGTCACGCAGGGCCGCTGCGCCGTCCGCGGTGGGGACAGACGGTTTTCGTGAGCGACACCCGTCTCGTCTTTGCGCAGGGCTTCGGCACAGCCGGCTAAAGCCGCCGGATGCCCGTCACGGCGCCGAAGCTGTGCGCCTCGATGCGGGCGACCGCCTCCGCCAGCGGCTCCGCCGCCACCGCCATGTGGTGGCCGTTGGCGTGGATCAGCGTCTCGGGATCGCGCATCAGCCCGACATGGCCGCGCCAGAACACGAGATCGCCCCGGCGCAGGTGCGCGAGGTCGAGGGGCAATGCCTGCCCGAGGGCCCTCTCCTGCATGTCGGCGTCGCGGGGGCAGGGCAGCCCCGCCATGTCCAGGCAGAGCTGCACCAGACCGGAGCAGTCGAGCCCGAGACTGGTGCGCCCACCCCAGAGATAGGGGGTCCCGGCCAGCCGCATGGCCGTGGCCACGTAATCCGGTTCGCGGCTCTCCACGGAGGCGCAATGCCGGGCGAACACATAGCCGCCCCGGGTCTCCAGATACGCGCCCGACTCACCGGTCGCCACGAGGCGGGCGCCGAGGCTGAGATGCCCGAGGACCGGCCGTTTCAGGTCCGGTTCGGGGTACAGGAAGGTGCGCAGGGCCGTGACGCGGTGCGTCGGCTCCGGATCGGCCGGGCCCAGGCTGTCGGCGGGCAGGTAGCCGACATAGCCGTCGCGGGCGAGCTGCACGAAGGCGAAGCCCTCGGCCGCGTCGTAGAGATCGACCGCGTCGCCGAGGAGCGCCTCGGTGTCGAGCCCCGCGCCGGGATCGGGCTCGCGGCGCAGCGGCGCGGACGGCGCGGTCACGCGCAGCGGCGTACCGGCGACGTAGCGCGCCGCCGTGACGCGGTCCCGCAGGCGGAGATCGGCGACATGCGGCCGGGCCGGAGTCAGCCGGGGATCGAGGGGTTCGCTCATGCGCAGATCCTACCATGAATCCGACCCTGCCGGGCTGACGGGCGGGTCAGCGCGGTCGCGCCGGAGCGACGCTTCCGGACGCTCCTCTGCGCCACTATGCCGCGCCGAGCGGTACGGGGGCCTGGACGGCTCGGATTCCGCCGCCGGATTGCTCGGATGCCCGGCCGATGAGGCACCGGATGCCCCAGGGCGCGTCACATCTCCGTTCCGGATCCGCGAGACATGTGCCCAAGGCGCCCATCACACGTTTTTGATGCACTGCACAACCCGCGCGGAAGGCGCTATGTTCAGGGTTATGAAGACCGCGAGTCGCCCCGTGAAGAAGACACAGAAGAGCTTCGCCGACCTGCCGCCGATCCGCGTCCGCCGCGAGCCGCCGACGGTGAACGAGGCGGTCGCCGCCGCGCAGGACCTCGCCGACGATGTCGAGCAGCAGGTCGAGATCGCCGCCGGCCTGATGGGCCTGCCGGCCGACGAGGTCCGCCCGCACGTCCTGGCGGCCAAGAAGGCCAAGCCGGAGCGCGTCCCCGAGCGGATCCTGACCCATGCGAGCCCGAGCCGGGCACCCCGCACCGTGGTGGTCGAGCGCCGCACCCGCCCGACCGTGGTGATCGAGCGGCGCAGCCGGCCCCTCGACCCGCGCCGCTGAGCGGCCGTCAGGACGACCGCGTCACCACGCCAGCGTCTCGCCCCGGTAGTCGAGGTAGTGGGCGCCCGGCCGGCCGAGCTGCGCCCCGATCACGTCGGCGAGGCCTGTGACGCTGGTCGCCACGTCGATGTCGGCCTCCGCCCCGCCCATCTCGGTGCGCACCCAGCCCGGATGCAGGATCAGCACGGAGACGTTCTCCGCCCGGTGCCGGATCTCGAAGCTGCGCGCCAGGGTGTTCAGCGCCGCCTTGCTGGCCCGGTAGGTCTCCCAGCCACCGGTCTCGTTCAGGCCGACGCTGCCGAGGATCGAACTCATCAGCGCGATGCTGCCGCCAGGGACGAGGCGATCCAGGAAGGCCTCGGCGAAGCGGATCGGACTGATCGCGTTGGTGAGGTAGACCTGCGCGGCGACATCCCGGGGCACCGCGTGCGCCGGGTCGTGCGCCAGGGTGGCGACACCGGCCACCACGAAGATCAGGTCGAAGCGCTCGGAGGCCAGCCGGTCGTGCAGGGCGGTGACGCCGGGATCGTCGTCGATGTCGGCGGACTCGACGCGCAGGGCCTCCGAGCCGAGGCCGGCGAGGGCGGGGGACGGCCTGCGCTGGGTGGCGGTGACGCGCCAGCCGCGGGCCAGGAATGTCTCGACGAGGCCGAGCCCCAGGCCCCGCGAGGCCCCGACGATCAGCGCGTGCTTCTGCGATTGGGTCATGGTCGGTCTCCGGGTCTCGGCCGGATAAGGTTCGATCGGCCGCGGAGGTTGCGTGACCGGGGTTCGGTCTCGAACGGGCCGAGCCCGGGGTTCGCACGTGATCCGCGTGACCGGACGAATGTCCGGGTCGGGTGGTTTTCCGCCGGTCCGCTTTTGGGAATCGAGGTTGGGGAAGCGGACGCCGCTCAGGTCTCTGGGGTTGATTTCTCGACGGTCTCTCGCCCCGTGCGGCTCGAGGCCCGTGGCCTGACCGCGACCTCCATTCGTTCCCGCGCCTCGAAAGCCATCCCGACAGGCCGACCCCCTCCCCTGGGGGTGGATCCTGGGGATCCGCTGAGGGCGCTGACGCAAGGCGCGCGGCGCAGACGCGCCGGGCCTGTTCGTAGGCCGCCCGCTCCGTCTCCGCACGCGCGCCAGAAGCGACGGTGTAGCCTGTGGTCCTGCGCAAAGTGCGTGATGCGCCACGATGATCCGATGGGCGGCCTCGACGGCGATTCGCCGTTGTCGTCCGAGGCGGCGCGGTGCCTCGTCGTCAACGAAGCAGGTTCGGGGGCACCGGCGGGCTCGCATTGAGCAGAGTGATCGTCACCCGTCGGTTCGGCGCGATGTAGGGATTGTCGGGGAAAACCGGCTCGGTGTCGGCGCGTCCCACCACGGACGAGAAGTGGTCGTTGGGAACCCCGGCACCCGACAGGATCTCGCGCACGGCGAGCGCACGCCCGGCGGTGAGATTCCAGGGTTCGGCGGTCCGCGCCGAGCCCGGGCGTGCGGCGGCCGTGTGGCCGGTTATCGACAGGCTGTTGGGCAGCCGGCGCAGGGCGGGCGCGAGCGCCTCCAGCACGCGACGGGTGCGCTCGTAGGGGTCGACAGAGCCCTCGCGGAACATGGCGCGGCCGTCCTGGTCCACGAGGGACACGTTCACGCCCTCCTTGGTCTGCTCGATCACGATGTTCTTCGACAGCTCGGCGATGTCGGGCATCGTCTGGAGCGCCTGCCGGAGGCTGGCTATGGCGCTGTAGTTCACCTCCGTGCTGGCGGCCGGGCGGCTGGCATCGAGATCGCTGGTGCGGCCCGGACTGGTCGGGCGCACTCTGTCCTCCCGCTCGGCAGAACCCCGCTCCGCGTCGCGGGGCGTGGACGGCTTGTTGCCTGACGTGTCCAGGGCGGTGCCGTACAGGATCCCGCCCGCGCCACTGGTTGCAGGGCTCAAAGCCGCCGGCGAGAAGTATTCCGCCAAACCGATCTTCTGCTCCTGGGTCGTCATGCTGATCAGCCACATCAGCAGAAAGAACGCCATCATGGCGGTCACGAAGTCCGCATAGGCGATCTTCCAGGCCCCGCCGTGATGGGCGTGTGCGGCCTTCTTGACCTTCTTGATGATGATCGTGGTCATCGAATCCCTGCCGGATAGCGGGTCAGATCTGGGCGGGCAGAGCGGCGGTTGCCGCTTCCACTTCGCTGAAGGTCGGGCGGACGTCGCTCATCAGAGACTTGCGGGCAAATTCTATCGCCATGACCGGCGGCTGGCCGCCGATGTGGGCGAGCAGACCCGCCTTGAGGGAAAGGTAGTATTTGGATTCGGCCTCGAAGAGGCTCTTGAGCGACTGCGCCATGGGCCCGAAGAAGCCGTAGGCGACGAAGACGCCAAAGAAGGTGCCGACGAGCGCGCCGCCGATCAGATGCCCCAGCACCTCCGGCGGCTCCTTGATCGCCCCCATCGTCTTGATCACGCCGAGCACGGCGGCGACGATGCCGAGCGCCGGTGTTCCGTCGGCGAGCGCCTGCATGGCAGACACGACCCGCTCCTGCTCCTGGTGGTGCGTCTCCAGTTCCTGATCCATGAGAGCGTCGATCTCATGGACGTTGTTGGCACCCAGCGACACCATGCGCATGTAGTCGCAGACAAACTCGACCGCGTGATGATTCGCTGCAAAGGTCGGAAAGGCGTTGAACAGTGTCGACTCGCCCGGGTTTTCAATGTGCGGCTCGAGCGCCATCGAACCCTTCTGCTTCGCAAGCTTGAACAGTGAATACTGCATCCCCAGCAGTTCGACATAGGAGTTCTGCGTGTATTTGGGGCCCTTCATCAGGGTGCCCAGCATGGCGGGCACGGCCTTGAGCACCGGCCCGGTGTTGCCGATGACGAAGGCACCGATGGCTGCACCGAGGATGATGACAAACTCGAACGGCTGCCAGAGGACTGCCAAGTGGGCACCCATCGCCGCGTAGCTGCCGAACACGCAGACGAAGACGATCAGTGTGCCGACGATCAGCCGCATGATTTGCCATCCTTGCGCGGCGGCAGGTACGGACCCCGCGAAGCTTTGAAGGATCCAGCAAATCACTGAACAAGGTTAATGCTGCGTTTAGAGCGGCGGCCGGAGGATTATGGGACGGTCGGTCCCAGCGTGGGGTCGAGCGGGTTTGACCCGGCGTGACGGGTGCGGGCGTGTCGCACACGCGAACGCGCGGGTTCACGGGTCGTTGGGCCTAGCCGCCGAGCCCGCCGCTCCATCCCCGCCACTCCATCCCCAGAGCCGGCGCATGATCTGCGGCTCGGACGGCATGCGGGGGCTGCGCAGGGGCTTCGGCTTTGCCGGTGAAGGGCTTCGGCTTTGCCGGTGCATGGACCGTGCGCGAGCGGCACCCGATGCTGGCCCGCTGCTTCGGACTTCCCGCGGCGAACAAGGCGTGACGGCGGGGCGATGGACGACCGTCCCCGCATCCCTCCCGCCTCGCGGCATGGCGGTTACGCCGTGGCCGGAGTTCCGCAGGCGCCCCGTGGGCCATCAACGCCCAGACGATCCGCGCCATCATGTCCGCCAGGGCGACGGTGACCCGCATGCGCGGCTGGCGCGACCGCATGCCGGCCGACCTCGCCCCAGCTGTGTCGGGATCCCCGGGCGAACCGCAGCGTCGGGCGCCGCGCCGCAGATCGCCTCCGCGTCGGCCATGGCGCTCTTCTGCCGCTTCGCGAACGGCTTCACGCATGCCGGAGGGATTGAGCCGCGTGTCGTGACCGGCCAAGCCTATCCCGCATGCCCAGTGACGAGCACCGGCGCAGATCTCCATCGCGCCCATGCATCGGGGAGGTGTCGCGACGAACGCCCGCCTCGGATCACGCCGCAGCATCGTGCGACCCACGGCTGTGCCACTCGCATCCGAGCGGTGACCCTGGAAAATCGACTCGACCGGATCGATCCCGCCGGTGCTCACCCCACCTGGGGACGCCGCCTGCAGGGGTGTCGCAACACCGCCGCTCTGGCACAGCAATGCCGTCGGGGGATGTCCACCCCAACGCTCAGGGTGGTTTTGCGGCGGCTCCCGGCCGAGATGAGGACGCTTGGGAACGACCGTCGATGAACGGTTTCATTATTTTTGGGAGATAGTCATTCGGCCTATAAGGCACGAGTTTGGGCTATACCAATGCGAATCGTGGCGAGCGGTGACGCAGAGACACAGACCGTACACCTGTCGGAAATCCTGGGTGCCTTGAGCCATGCCCTGGATCTGACGGAAGGTCAGCCCGTGGGGCATTGCATTCGTGCGACATGGATCGGCTTCCACATCGGCCGCGCGATGGGCCTGCCCGACCTTCAGCTATGGGAACTCTACCATACGATCATGCTGAAGGATCTCGGCTGCTCAAGCAACGCCGCGCGAATCTGCGAACTCTATCTATCCGACGATCTCAGCTTCAAACGTGACTTCAAGACGGTGAGCGACAGCTTGCCGAAGGTGCTGGGATTTGTCTTCGCTCACACGGGCTTGAAGGCAGGCTTGGCCGAACGGTTCCGCGCGGTGCTCAACATCTTGCAGAACGGTGGAGCGATCGCCGACGAGCTCATACAGACCCGCTGCCAGCGCGGTGCCGCGATCGCCCGGCAGCTCCGCTTTTCGACGAGCGTCTGCGACGCCATCCACGCGCTGGACGAGCACTGGAATGGCAGCGGCCGGCCGGACCGCCTCACGGGCGCTGCGATCCCGCTCTACGCCCGTGTGGCGCTGCTCGCGCAGGTGGTCGACGTCTTCCACGCCGCAGCTGGCCCTTCGGCCGCGATCGCCGAGGTGCGGGCGCGCTCTGGCACATGGTTCGACCCGCAGGTCGTCGCCTGCTTCGAAGCGGTCGCGGCCGAACCCCGCTTCTGGGAGATTCTGGGTTCGGATGAGGTCGAGGCGGCGGTGTTCGCCCTGGCACCGGTCAGCCCGATCGCGGTGGACGAGGACTACCTCGACGACATCGCCCGCGCGTTCGCCCAGATCATCGATGCCAAGAGCCCCTTCACCTCCGGCCACTCCGAGCGGGTCGCGGTCTACGCCGATATGATCGCGGCCGAACTCGGCTTTACTGCGGAACGCCGCCGCTGGCTCAAGCGGGCCGCGCTCCTGCACGACATTGGCAAACTCGGGGTCTCGAACGCGATCCTCGACAAGAACGGCAAGCTGGACGATGCCGAGTGGCAGGACATGCGCAATCACGCCGCCCTGTCGGAGACCATCCTGGCCCGCGTGGCGGTGTTTCACGAGATGGCCTGTATCGGCGGCGGCCATCATGAGCGGCTGGACGGCAAGGGCTATCCACGGGGGCTGAAGGGCGATGCGATCGTACCCGAGATCCGGATCGTCTCGGTCGCCGACGTGTTCGACGCGCTGACCGCCGACCGACCCTACCGGGCCGCCATGCCGCTTGAGAAGGCGCTCGGCATCATGCGGGCGGATGTCGGCACAGCGTTCGATCCGGCCTGCTTCGCGGCGCTGGAGCGGGCGCTCGCCGCGATCGAAGGGGATCTCGCCCGGGCGGCCTGAGCCGCATCGCCGCTCACCGATCCTCTTGCCTACCGGGCCGGCGCCATCGGGCCGGGCCGGCCGCCGGCAGCCTCGCTGCGGGGCGCGACAGTCCGGGATGCCACGATGACGACCGTGCGCACCGCCCATCCCAAGGCCGTCGAACCCAGGGCACTGAGGCACAGTGCGTCGAGGGCGCGGGTGATCATGGTCCGAGATTCCTGGCGGAGAGAGGCGTGAGGGCGGGCGGCTGCCATCCGGACGTCGCCCGCTTTGCGAGCCCAGAGAGCACGACGCATCGATACATTCTGATAGGAACGTCCGTTGTATTTAATACAACCTCGTTTTACTTTCTGGTTGTAGCTATCCTCATCACGCTGGCCCCGCCGGAAGGAGGGCGCCTTCGTCCGCTTCCGGGGACGGCACGATCCGGCCTCACGGGCGACGTCGGGTCGATAGGAGGCCATCCGCTTTCCGGCGGGCCTGCGCCGAAGCGGACCGGCCGCTTTCGGCCAGTTCCAGTCCCGTCGACAGTCGCCCCTAGAGCGGTTTCGGTTTAATCGGGGTCGTATCCTGCCGCGACGAAGAAGTTTGCGGCCTCGTCGGGCGTGACGGCATCGACGAGCCGCCCGATTGTGGTCCAGAGCTCTTCGCGCGTGCGCTCGGCGGCCTTGCGCAGCCCCGCCTTCAACTTCGAGAACGCCATCTCGATCGGATTGAAGTCCGGCGAGTAGGGCGGGAGGAACAGGAGCCGCGCGCCTGCCGCCTCGATCGCCGCGCGCACGGCCGGGCCTTTGTGGCTGCCGAGATTGTCCATGATCACGATGTCCCCGGGTGCGAGTTCGGGCACCAGGACCTGATCGACGTAGACTTGGAAGGCGTCGCGGTTGATCGGCCCGTCGAGCACGAACGGCGCGGCGATCCCGGACAGGCGCAGGCCCGCCACCAGGGTCGTGGTCTTCCAATGACCGTGCGGGACGGGGGAGCGCAGCCGCTGGCCGCGGGGACAGCGCCCGCGGGTGCGGGCCATGTTGGTGGCGGTCCACGTCTCGTCGAGGAACACCAGCCGGTCCGGGTCGAGATCGGGCTGGCTCTCGAACCACGCTTCCCGGGCGGCCTTCACGTCCGGTCGATCCTGCTCTGCGGCGTGGGCCGTCTTTTTTTGTACGTCAGGTCGCGCGCGTCGAGGAAGGCCCACAGCGTGCCGAGCCCGACGGTGAGGCCATGCTCGTCCTGCAACCGGGCGCGCATCTCCTCCAGGGTGATGTCAACCTTCTCGTCGATCAGCGTACGCAGGAACGTCTCGTACGGGTCGAGCTTGGAGCGGCGGGCACGCCCCTGCGGCCGGGCGGCCACCGTCCCAGTCGCGGCGAGCGCCGCCATCCAGCGGATCGCGGTTGCCTGGCCGACCCCGAAGCGGGCGGCCGCCTGACGGCGCGAGGTCGCCGCAGCCGCGGTCACCACCCGCTCGCGCAGGTCCAAGCTGTAGGGGCGGCCCATGCATCACTCCAGCTGTCGACCGGCCTAGTGAATCAGCCTCCCAGCGCCGCGTGAACCCCACCAAGCCGACTCAGCCCAAACCGAAAACGCTCTAAATGACCGCTGGGGGTGGACAGCCGAGGGTCTGCTTCCGGTGCGAGAGACAGCAAAGCAGACGCTATCGAAGGGTTGACGTAGTTCGACACCGCTCGTCCTGCGTTGCGCTCCTGCGCGCAGCCCCTGTCTGGCCCGTGCGCGCAGGTCTAGTCGTTGTGTTTCAGCGAATACCGCCGCTGGCGGTGATGTTCTCGCCGGTAAGCCAGCGCGCGTCATCGGACGCGAGGAACGTCACGACGCCCGCGATGTCATCCGGGTGGCCGGCGCGGCCGAGAGGTGTCTGTGCGACCATCCCGGCTTCCATCTCCGAGCCGGAGATGCCGGCCGTGTGCGTGCCTTCGGTCACCACGTAGCCGGGGCTGACCACGTTCACGCGTATCTTGCGCGGGGCCAACTCATTGGCGAGGACGCCCGAGATCGCGTTCACCGCGCCCTTCGTGCCCGCGTAGACCGCCGCCGCCGGCGTATGCACGTGCGTGATCGCCGAAGAGATGTTCACGATGCTCGCGCCTTCGCCGAGATGCTTCACGGCCGCCCGGGTCGACAGCAGAATGCCAAGCACGTTGACGTCGAACTGGCGGCGATAGTGTTCCTCTGTGACCTCTTCGATCGCCGCGAACTCGTAGATGCCGGAGTTGTTGACCAGCACGTCGAGCCGCCCGAACTCCCGCACCGCCGCCTCGATCACACCCTGCGCCTCGGACGCTTTGGACACGTCGCCCTGGACCGCGATGGCCCTGCCGCCGGCCGAGGTGATGGCCGCCACGACGGTGTCAGCCCCGGCCCTGCTGGACGCGTAGTTCACCACCACAGCGGCGCCATCCTGGGCCAACGCCTTGGCGATCCCCGCACCGATGCCTTTGGATGCTCCGGTCACGACGGCGACCTTGCCCTCAAGCTTCGACATGTGTGCTATCTCCGACTGGGACCGGCTCCGGACTGGCAGCCTTAGGCCCATAGTTCGGAACTTCGGAACTAATGGAGCGTCGTTCAAGACCCCATATGGACGAAATATGAGACCCCTGTTTCACCCCGCTATCGAGGACGTGCGTCCCGCGGCGATCCTGCACGCGCTCGCCGATCCGAGCCGCGCGGCGATATTCGCCAAGATCATGCAGGCGGGCTGTGTCGAGGCCTGCTCGGCAGTCTCGGCAGTTGGGGACCGGGTCATCCCGAAATCCTCGCTGTCCAACCACTTCAAGGTTCTGCGCGAGGCCGGTTTGATCCGCAGCGAACGTCACGGCGTCGAAGTGCGCAACCATTCCCGCTGGATCGAGGTGGAGGCACGCTTTCCCGGTCTGCTGGCAGGGATCATCAATGCCTACGCATCAGACCAGCGCCACGACTTGCGTGCTGCGGAGACACCCACACTCGATAAAGACGCGACCTAGGTCTGCATCCGAGAATGCTCCAATCCACCGACGGCGACCGACTTGGGTCGGGAACGGAAGGCCCGTTTGGGTTGGTAGCGGACCTTACTCCGGTTGACGATGCCCGAGGCTCTCGGCGAGGCGCACGAGATACCCATCGGGGTCTTGGACGAGACACTCCCTCTGTCCGCCCTCCACCGGTCCGGTCCGATACCAAGCCTCGCTCGGTTCTTCGAAGAGCGGCCATCCCGCCGTGGCGAGCGCCGTCAGGATCGGCGCAAGCTGATCGACCATGATCTGGAAGTTCACGCCACGTCCGTAAGGGCGCTCCAGCGTCCCCGTATCCCAGCGACCATTGCGCTGGCACAGCATGATCTGCGCGCGGCCTCGTACAAGGTAGGAAAAGCGGGCAGCCGGTCGATCATAGGCGACACCAAAGCCGAGCAGATCGCACCAGAAGCGCAGGCTTGTGTCGAGGTCGTAGACAGCCAGTTCCGGCGTTAGGGCGGAGAACCCACTTTCCGGGGGGTGGCCGGAGCCGGTGGAGCGGGCGCGAGCAATGGGATCGGCGAGCGGTTCCATGACGCTTTCCAAGCCATGCACGAGCGAAGGAGATCAAGGTCCGCTACGGGTCGAGTGCGGAACGGCGGCTGGGGGTGGAAAGTAGCCTGACTGCTTCTGAGTGGGTTTACCGGGAATCGGCCATCCTCGGCACCACCAGCGCGATTCGAGGATGGCCTGCCGTTGGATCAGTGACCGCCGACGGCGAACGTCGCCCCGGGCTTATCGTGAGTGCCGATACGCTCGACCATGGTTGCCGTCGCCTCGTTCATGCCGACGACGTCGACCGTGATGCCATGGTGGCGGAGCTTCAGGACGACCCGGTCAAGAGCGTTGATAGCCGAGATGTCCCAGAAGTGTGCCGCCTGCAGGTCGATCACCACGCCCGTCAGCCCTTCCTCGCGGAAGTCGAAGGCGGCGTGGAAGGCTTCCGCCGTGGCGAAGAAAATCTGCCCGGTTATCCGGTAGGTCCGCACGTCGCCCTCGCCACGGGAAGACCGGACGGCGAAGAACTTCGTGACCTTGTGGGCGAAGAACAACCCGCTCAGGATCACGCCGAACAGCACGCCCTTGGCGAGGTCGTGAGTGGCGACCACCACCGCGACGGTGCCGAGCATGACCACGCTCGACGCCTTCGGATGGGTGACCAGCGTGCGCAGGGATTTCCACTGGAAGGTGTTGATGGAGACCATGATCATCACGGCCACGAGCGACGCCATCGGGATCTGCGCCACGTAAGGCCCGAGCACCACGATGAGGAACAGCAGGAACACACCGGAGAATAGGGTCGAGAGGCGCCCGCGGCCGCCGGAGGAGACGTTGATGACCGATTGCCCGATCATGGCGCAGCCGGCCATGCCGCCGAGGAACCCGGAAGCGATGTTGGCGACGCCCTGGCCGGCGCATTCACGGTTCTTGTTCGAAGTCGTGTCGGTCATCTCGTCGACGATGGCCGCGGTCATCAAGCTCTCCAACAAACCGACCATGGTCAAGGTCAGCGAGACCGGAAGGATGATCCACAGCGTGTCGAGGGTGAACGGCACCTGTGGCAGGGCCACCCACGGCAGCTCGCTCGGGAGCGCCCCCATGTCGCCGACCCTGTGGATGCTGAGGCCGAGGTACATCGAGACGGCGGTGAGCAGGACGATGGTCACCAGCGGTGATGGCACGGCCTTGGTCAGGTACGGCAGCCCGTAGATGATGCCGAGGCCAACGGCGGTCATGACGTAGACCGTGGTGCCTTGGCCGAGGAGCTCGGGCATCTGCGCCAGGAAGATCAGGATCGCCAAGGCGTTGACGAAACCGGTGACCACCGACCGCGAGACGAACCGCATCAGGTTGCCCAGGCGCAGGGCCCCGGCGACGATCTGCAGGAGCCCGGTGAGGATGGTGGCGGCGAACAGGTAGCCGACGCCGTGGTCCTTCACGAGGCCGACCATGAGGAGCGCCATGGCGCCGGTGGCGGCGGAGATCATCGCCGGGCGGCCGCCGGCGAATGCGGTGACCACGGCGATACAGAAGGAGGCGTAGAGGCCGACCTTGGGATCGACACCGGCGATGATCGAGAAGGCGATGGCCTCGGGGATCAGGGCCAGGGCGACCACCGCGCCGGCCAGCAGTTCACGCGTGACGTTCGGAGCCCATTCGCTCCGGAGGTGTACGAGATTCATGATGGGTGGGAGACTTTCGTCGTCCCGCACGCGCGACGTCCGCGAACCCGTGCGGGAGGCGCAATACGGCGGGTCGGCCTCCTTGGAGGTCCGCGACACGGTCGCCGTCGATTGCGTGGTCCGGCGGATCGGCGGCCGGAAGAGCCACCCGGGCTTTCACCGGGTCCTGTCGTATGGCCCCTCGTACATCACCAGACTGGTGCGTTGCAACATCCGAACGATACCCAGTGCGTCCCCGCCGCAAGACCGGCTTCGGCGTACCAGCTTTTGCACGTCTGCTTACCGGGCCTACTCAACCCGCATTGTACGGCCGAGGAAGGTCGGAACCAGCCGCCGCTCCGGTCGAACGGACCGAGCTGTGACCCGAAAACAGATCAGTCGGCGGTCTGGACCGACCACGTGGCGTGACGAATGCCCGGGGCGCGGGCCAGTTCGGCCGTGACGGCGTCGAGCTCCTCGGCCTTCACGGCGCTGGCCGTCAGGGTCGCCACCACATCCACCGCGTTCTCGCCCCGCTCCTCCACCTCGACGCTGCCGACCGGGTAGTTCGCCGCCTCCAGGCGCTCCACCAGCAGATCCTGCGCCGGACCGGCCTCGCCGGGCGCCGTGGTGACCTGGACCTCGTAGGTCGCCTCGGTGGCGGATTCGCGAATCGGCGCGCGGTTGATGGCATTCACCAGCGGCCGGAGCGCGGTGTTGCAGGCCAGAACCGTCACCATCACGAACACGGCCTCCAGGGGCAGGTCCGCACCGCAGAAGGCCCCGACGGCCGCCGAGCACCACAGGGTCGCGGCCGTGTTGAGGCCGCGGACGTTCATGCCCTCCTTCATGATCACGCCGGCGCCGAGGAAGCCGATGCCGGAGATCACATAGGCCACCGTGCGGACGCCCCCGTCCGGGCCGGTGAGCCGCATGCCGAGATCCACGAAGGCGCTAGCTCCCACCGCGACCAGCACGGCCGTCCGCAGGCCCGCGGTGCGTTGCCGGTACTGGCGTTCGGCCCCGATGATCGTGCCGAGCACGAAGGCCACGAGCAGGCCGATGGCGGATTTCAGTTCTTCGGGGAGGGCGGTGTAGCTGATCATCCGCGGTCTCATGGGAGCGGGGAGGTGACGAAACCGTGACACCATGGCCCGGCCCGGATCCGTAAGCGTATCCGAACCGGGATTGACGGCCGCACCGGGCAGCGGGCACACCGGCAAGAGCCTGAGGATCCCTTAAGAATTCGGGACCCGGTCGAGGAGACGTGCAGGATGCAGCACACGGCCCGAGCGGCGGACGGGGTCCGCGCAAGATCCCGCAGCGCAAGATCCTGCCGCACAGGATGCGTCCGCGTATGAGCGGCGCCCTCGCCGAGCGTCGGCCCGACACCGTTCCCGACGACGCCCTGCACGGCCGCGTCATGGCGCTCCGCGAGGGGCTGGAGCGCGGCCTGATCGGCAGCGTCGGCCTCGTCGAGCGCCTGCTGATCGGGCTGCTCACCGGCGGCCACCTGCTGATCGAGGGCGCGCCGGGGCTGGCCAAGACCCGCGCGGTCAAGCGGCTCGCCGACGGGCTCGACGGCTCCTTCGCGCGCATCCAGTGCACCCCGGACCTGATGCCGGCCGATCTCACCGGCACCACCGTCTGGCGCCAGGACAGCGGCACCTTCGAGTTCCTGCCGGGGCCCCTGTTCCACGCCCTCGTGCTGGTGGACGAGGTCAACCGCGCGCCGCCGAAGGTGCAGTCGGCGCTCCTCGAATCCATGGCCGAGGGGCAGGTGACGGTCTCAGGGACCACCCATCGCCTGTCCGATCCGTTCATGGTCGTGGCGACCCAGAACCCGATCGAGCATGCAGGCACCTTCCCGCTGCCGGAGGCGCAGCTCGACCGCTTCCTGCTGCACGTCGTGGTCGACATGCCCGACGAGACCACGGAGCGGGCGATCCTCGACCTCGTGGAGGGCGAGATCACCCACCACGTCGACGCCATGACCATGCGGTTGTCGCTGGCGGATGTGCGCGCGGCCCGGGAGGCGGCGCTCTCCACCTACGTGTCGCCGGCCCTCAAGGACTATCTCGTGCGGCTGGTGGCGGCGACCCGCACGGATGCGGCGGCCCCGGACCTGCGCGCCATGATCGAGCACCCGGCCTCGCCGCGGGGCACTCTGGCGCTGATGATGGCCGGCAAGGCCCGGGCCTGGCTGCGGGGCCGCGACCACGTCATCCCCGAGGACGTCACGGACCTCGCCCGGGACGCCCTGTCCCACCGCATCGGCCTGACCTGGCGGGCGGCCGCCGAGGGCAAGACGGCGCGCGGCCTCGTCGGCGAACTGGTGCAGCGGGTGCGGGCGCTCTGACGGTGTTCGGGCTCCGGATTCCGGGACGTGCTTCCCCGCCCCCCTCTGCGGGGGAGGAGACCCTGCGCGGCAGCGGGGGAGCGGGGCAGCGCGACGGATCGGGAAATGGCGCCCGTCGCGACCCGTCCGGAAGCGTCGCTCCCCTCGCCCGACCCGGCCTGACGGCCGGGGCCCCCGCAAAGGGGGGAGGAACGGGAAGCGCCGCGGGCATCCACCTCTCGGGCGAGGCGCTGATGGGCCTGCGCCACCTCGCCCGGCGGGGTTCCGCGCCCGCCACCCGGACCCTGGCAGGGCTGCCCGGCGGCATCGTCACCCGGCGCCGCGGCCGCGGCTCCGAGCCGGAGGATGTCCGCCTCTGGTCCGAGGGCGACGACCGCCGCTTCATCGACCGCAACGCCACGGCCCGCACCGGACAGCTGCATGTCCGCACCCACCACGACGAGCGCGACCGCGCCGTGGTGCTGCTCGCCGATTTCCGGCCCTCCATGCTGTTCGGCACCCGCCGGGCCCTGCGCTCGGTGGCGGCCGCCGAGGCCCTGGCGCTGCTCGGCTGGCGGGTCGCGGCCGATGGCGGCCGGGTCGGCCTCGCGGTGGCCTCGGCCGGCGCGCCGACCGTGCTGCGGCCGGCGGGCGGCGAGCGCGCCATGATCGCGGTGACCGGCGCCCTCGCCCAGGCCCATGCCGACGCCCTCGGGACCGAGTCCGGTTCGCGGGCCCACGCGGAGCCGCCGCTCGAGGCGACCCTCGCCCTCGCCCGCAGCCTGCTGCCGGCCGGCGGCCACCTCGTCATCGCCAGCGCCCTCGACGATCCCGGCCCGGGCTTCGACGAGCTCCTGACGCTGCTCGCCGAGCGGATCGCCATCCGGCTGATCCTGGTGAGCGACGCCTTCGAGCGCGCCCGGCCGCCGGGATACTACCCCTTCGCCCTCGCGGATGGCCGCCGCGGGACCGCGCTGCCGACGGCGGCCGGGCCGGCGGGCGAATCCGCCGAGGCCCGGCTCGCCGACTATGCCCGGCGCGGCATCGCGGGCGTGCGCCTCGACGTCGAGACCGGCCCGGAGGCCTACGCGCCGCTCATGGAGCGCCTCGATGCGGTGCTGTGAGGTCCGACACGGCGGTCCGATCCGATGAACCCCGTCACTCCCGCCGAGATTCCCCTGTCCCTCGAACAGCTCCGGGGCCTGCATCTGCCCGGCGGCGCCGCCGGCGCCCTGCAGGGCGAGGTCGTCGCCGCGGCGGCTCTGGGCTTCCTCGCCGCCCTGCTGGTGGGGCTCGTCCGCTACGGGCGCGGCCGGGCGCGGGCCGGCATCCGCCGGGCGGCGCTGGCCGAACTCGCCCGAAGCCGGAACCTCGATCCGGAGGCGCGCCTCGTCGCCCAGGCCCGGCTCCTGCGCCGTCTCGGCCGGACCCTCGGCGGCGAGACCGAGGCCCGGGCGACGGGCGCCGACTGGGCCGCCCGCCTGGACGCGCTGTTCAGGACCGATTTCTTCACCCGGGGCGCCGGCCGGGTGCTCGCCGACAGGCTGTACCGGCGGCAGGATCCCGACCTCGACGCCCTGGACGCCGAACTCGGCCGCCTGATCGGACGGCTGCGGGCATGAGCGCGTTCCTGCCCGCATGGCTCAGCGCCCTCCTGTCGGCCTTCGACTGCGCCGCGCCCTGGGCGCTCCTGGCCCTCCCTGCCCCTGCTGGCCGCCCGCCTGATCCCGGCCGAGCCCGAGGGCGGCAGCGGCGCCCTGCGCGTGCCCGGCACGCTGGTGGGCGGGCGCGCTCCGGCGCCGACCTCGCGGCCCGGGGGCGGCGGCGGGCCCTGCTGACCTGGACGCTCTGGATCGCCCTGGTGGCGGCCCTGTCGGGTCCGCGCCTCGTCATGCCGGCGGCCGCGCTCCCGGCCTCGGGCCGCGAGATCATGATCGCCATGGACCTGTCGGGCTCGATGGAGCGGCGCGACTTCGCCCTCGACGGCGAGACCGTGAACCGGCTCACCGCGGTCAAGCGCGTCGGCACCGACTTCATCCGCCGCCGGGCCGGGGACCGGATCGGCCTCGTGATCTTCGCCGACCAGGCCTACGTGGCGGCGGCCCTGAGCTTCGACACTGCCGCGGTCGCCCGCGCCCTCGACGAGGCGACGATCGGCATCAGCGGCCGCTCCACCGGGATCGGCGACGGCCTCGGCCTCGCCCTGCGCCGCCTGGACCCGCGGGATGCGGACGGCGAGGCCGCCTCCGGGAGGCAGTCCGGCGCCAAGGCCGCGAAAGCCGTGATCCTGCTCTCGGACGGCGCCAACAATGCCGGCCAGACCGCCCCCAAGGACGTGGCGGACCTCGCCAAGACGCTGGGCATCAAGATCTACACCATCGCGCTGGGGCCCCGCGACATGGCCGATGCCGATGGCGAGCAGGACGTGGTCGACACCGAGACCCTGCGCGACATGGCGCAGGCGAGCGGCGGCGAGGCGTTCCGGGTGCGCACCACCGAGGATCTGGTCCGCGTCGCCGACGCCATCGACCGGCTGGAGGGCGGCCGCGCCCTGGCTCCGCCCCTGCCCCTGCGCCGGGACCTCTGGCCCTGGCCGGCCGCCCTGGCGCTGCTGGCCGCCGCCGCCCTGCTGGCCAGCCGGAGGGGGGCGTGAGGGATCCACGTTTCGCCGCCTGTCCGGCACACGCCCTCATCCTGAGGTGCCCGAGCGCAGCGGAGGCCTCGAAGGAGCCCTCCCGCCGGCCGCGCGATCCCTGGAGCCTTCCTTCGAGGCCCGCTGCGCGGTCACCTCGGGATGAGGGGATCCGGGTGGGAGACGCCGCCCGATGAGCTTCCTCGACGCCTTCGCGCTGCTGCGCCCCTGGTGGTTCCTGGCGATCCCGGTGGTCGTCCTGCTGGCGCTCCGCGCCGCGTGGCGCTCGGCGCCGTTGGGCGACTGGGCCCGGGCGGTGGATCCGGCGCTGATGGCCCATCTCGCCCGCACCGGCGCGGTGCTGGGCGGCCGGCGGCAGGCGAACCTCGCCGCCGCCCTGGCGGCCGGGCTGATCGCCCTCGCGCTCACCGGCCCCGCGGTGGAGCGGGCGGACGGGCGGACCTTCCGCAACCTCGACGAGACCGTGATCGTCGTCGACCTGTCCCGCTCGGTCACGGAGGGCGGCAACCTCCAGGGCGTCCGGCAGGCCGCCGCCGCCGTCGCCGAGGCCGCCGGCACCCGGGCGGTCGCCCTCGTGGTCTACGCGGGCGACGCCTACCTCGCCGCCTCCCCCACCACCGACCGCGACAGCCTCGGCACCACCCTGTTCGCCCTCGATGCCGACACGGTGCCGGACCGCGGCACCCATCCCGAGCGCGGGCTGGCGCTGGCCCGCCGCACCCTGGCGGAGGCCAACGTCGTGGCTGCCGACGTGGTGCTGATCAGCGACGGCGACGGCATCGGCGAGGCCGCCACCCGCGAGGCCCGCGCCATCGCCGAGCACGGCTGGCGGCTCCAGGCGCTATTCGTCCCCGCCGACAAGCCGCTGCCGCCCGGCGCACCGAAGCCCGACCGGGCCGCCCTCGACGCCCTCGTCCGGGCCGGCGGCGGCACCGTCGCCGACATCGCGACCCCCGGCCCGGTGCTCGACGCGGTCGGCGCCGGGCTCAGTCAGCACCTCGCGGCGGGCGGCTACGGCGTCCTGGCCTATGCGGATCTCGGGCGCTGGCTTCTGCTGCTGGCGGCCCTGCCGGTCCTGGTCCTGTTCCGCAGGAGCGCCTGATGCGGCTCACCCTCCCCGACACGGGCTTCGCCGTCCCGCTCCGCGCCGGCCTGCCGCCGCGCTGGCGCCGCCGCGCCCGGATCGCCGGCCTGGCGCTGGCGGGGATCGGCCTCCTGGCGCTGCTCGCCGTCTCGCAGCCCCGGACCGGCTTCGGGCGCCTGCTGATGGGCCTCGGCCTGCCGGGTCTGGCCGCGGACGTCTTCGTCGATCCGGCCTGGCGCGCCGCCGCGCTCTACGAGGCCGGCCGCTATGCGGACGCGATCGCGCTGTTCCGCACCGGCGGGCGGCGCGCGAGCTACAATCTCGGCAACGCGCTCGCGAAGGCGGGCGACCTCGACGGCGCGCTGGCGGCCTACGACGAGGCCCTGCGCTTCAACCCCCGCGATGCCGACGCCCAGGCCAACCGCTCGCTGATCGCCCGGATGCGGGCCGAGGTGATCGATCGCGGGCCCGGCGGCGGTATCGCCAACGGCACCGCCCAGTACGGCGCCCGCTACAACAACACCGCCAACCAGGACCAGAACAACGACATCAACGCCGCCTCCAGCGGCGAGGGGCTCGCCGGCAACAAGGAATCGAACGCCAGCGCGTCGCTGCCCGGCAACAGCAAGGTGTCCCGCCGGGGCAAGGCCGAGCAGCAATCGATCGACACCGGCAAGGGCCAGGCCCGGGGCTCGGCCGGCGACGCGGCGGGCCGGGGCCGGACCGGGGGCGGTTCCGCCATGGTGGCCGAGGCGCCCGAGCGCGAGGTCCGCCGGGTGACCAAGAGCTTCGAGGCCCACGAGATCCGACCGGACCGGCTCTGGCTCCAGACCCTGCCGGACGATCCCGGCCGCTATCTCAAGCTGCGCCTGCGCGCCGAGCAGACCCGCCGGGTCGAGGCCGGCACCGCGATTCCCGCCGGGAGCAACCCGTGGTGAGTTTTTCTGGGGTCTTCGAGAGGCGCGCCCGCGCGCTCCTCCTCCTCGCTCCCCTCCTCGCTCCCCTCCCCGCCCGCGCGGAGATCGAGCCGGGCGACCTCACCCTGACGGTGACCGCCGAACTGAACGGCAACAGCGCGCCTTTCTCCCGCGAGATGGTGCTCTTGAAGATCCACGGGGTCTACAAGCAGCCGATCCTGCTCGAGGAGGTGGTGCAGCCCTCCCTTGCCAACTTCTCCTGGACGCAGCTCGGCCGGGATCACTGGAGCAAGACCAAGCTTCCCGACGGCCAGAGCGCCATCGCGTTCGACCGCACCGTGGCGGTCTTCCCACACCATGCCGGGCAGTTCACCATCGAGCCGTTCACCCACAAGCTCACCGTCAACGATGTCGGCGAGCGGCGGGTGGTCGAGGTGCGCTCGAAGCCGATCCCCTTCCCGGTCGCACAATGGACCGAGCCCAGCGGCGGCCCCGACGCCAAGGAGCCCTGGTGGCTGCCGGCCAAGGACGTGGCGATCACCGATTCCTGGAGCCCGGATCCCGAGACCATCAAGGTCGGCGAGACCACCCGCCGGATCGTCACCCTGGAGGCGCAGGGCATGGTCGCGGAGGGCCTGCCGCCCCGGCCGGTCATGCGCACCCGCGGCATCATCACCTTCGCGGGCCCCGTCACCCGCGAGACCCTGCTGACCCCCTCGGGCCCCGTGGCGCGGGCCACCTACCAGTGGGACGTGAAGCCCGGCGTGCCGGAGATCATCCCCCTCGACGCCATCGCGATCCCGTGGTTCGACACCAACACCCGCACCATGCGCGAGACGGAAATCCCGGCCCGGCAGATCGGCGGCGGCCTGCCCGACCGGGAGACCGACCGGGCGCCCCCCGCAATCCCCTCGCCGCTCGTGGTCGCCGCCTCGGCGCTGGCCGCCTTCGGGCTGGGCTTGGCGCTGATCGGCTTCGGCCTTGGCCGGCCCTCCTTGCGCCTGTCTCGCCCGACCCGGCGCGCGCTGCAGGCGGCGGCCCGTTCCGGAGATCCCGCCGGGTTCCGCGCGGTCCTGGATACGGCGATGCGGGAAGCGCCGGATCTGGCTCGCATCTGGCAGGCGCGGCCCGGTCTTGTCGCATCCTTCGCGGCTCTCGACCGGTCGGTGTTCGGCGCATCGGGCGCGCCGGTCCCGGACCTGAGGGCATTGGCCAACGCCCTGTCCCGGTCCGAACCGGTCGCCGCTGCTGCGCGGGAACCGGACCGGCTCGCCCCCCTCGACGGTCCGGCCCGTTGACTGATCGTCGGCTTGTGAACGCGCCTCTGGGAACGGCGCGCCGCATGGCGGCTTGGGCTGCCGGCGCTGATCGCCACCGGAGATTTCGTTCATGCCCGCGATCCTGAACAGACCCGCATGTGCGCTGGCCGCGATGCTCGTCCTCGGCCTGGTCGTCCCCACCGCGCTGCCGTCGGCGGCCTTCGCCCGGTCCTCCGGCACCGAGCGCACGCTGAAGATGGTCGACACCGACAAGGACGGCACGATCGATCTGGCCGAGGCCCAGGCCGCGGCCGGCAAGGTCTTCGACGCCGCCGAGACCGACAAGGACGGGACCGTCGACGCCAAGGAGCTGAAGGGCCGGGTCAGCAAGACGGACCTGAAGGCCGCCGACACCGACAACGACGGCACCCTCGACCGCAAGGAATACCTCGCCCTGGTCGAGCAGCGCTTCAAGGCGGCCGATCCCGACAAGGACGGCACGCTCGACGCCAAGGAACTCAAGACCCCGGCCGGACGCAGCCTGCTGCAGCTCCTGAAATAGGCGCGGATCCCGGAGACTCCGCCGTTGCACAGTCCATGAGCAAGTATTATTCCTGTGCAACGGCTCAAGTTCTGGGCAGGCATCAATATTTTGCACTATCTTGCGTCATCTGAATTGGCCTCGTAGGTTTCGGTCATCCGGGCGGCAAAGCATCGGATGAACCACCAGGGAGGAGCGCGATGGCACGCGCCAACGAGGTCAAGGACAGGTTCCGCGCGCGGCTGCAGGAGGCGGATGCCCGCAGCAACGACTTCCGCAAGAAACTCCTGGAGGAAGGCGCCCGGGCGCTGGAGCCGGTGGTCGGCGTCCTGAACCTCATGGCCGAGGTGCTCAACGAGGAGGACAACGTCCACGGCAGCATCACCGGCCTCGAGGCCAAGATCGATCAGGACAACTTCATCAGCCTCTGCGCGCGGCTGCGCGGGACCGACACCGAGCAGAAGATCAAGATCAAGTACGGTCCGGAACTCGGCGGCAGCAACTACATCTCGGTCTCGGGCCTGAACCAGCGCTACAACGAGCGCCTCGTGCCGGGGGCTGCGAGCTGCGCCATCGGCCGGACCGTCGGCAGCGACATCCAGCTCGACGAGCACCGGGGCGACGAGCTGGCCGAGGTGGTCCGCGAGGTGGTCGAGGATTTCTATGCCGCCCAGATCGAGCAGCGCAGCCACTTCGCCTACGCCCGCTGAGCCTTGCGGCTTCGCCGATCGATCCAGCGCGGTGGGTTCATGACAGGGCGCGGGTCCGCTCTCCCGCACGGGAGGGGACCCGCGCCGATCCGAACCGATCTGTGAACCCGCCGCGCCCCCCGACCCACCAGCGCGTGAGCCGGAAAACCGGATTCCCCTTCCCGGCATCCTGCGCTAAGCCTGTCCCGATGGGGATGGAGCGCCCCGACAACCGCCCGACTCGGAGGCCGGGCTGATGGCTCCTACCGCACGGGCGCGCCTCAGCCGTCCGCGGTGGGGCCGTGCGCCGAAGCCGCGACAGGACGTGGCTGCCCGACCGAACAGGAAGGGCCGGCATGATCAACACCCTCATCGTCGTTGTCGGAGCCGGGCTCGGGGGCGGGTGCCGCCACGGGATCAACGTGGCGGTCGCCCGGCTGCTGCCGGGCCTCGGCTTCCCCCTGGCCACGCTGATCATCAACGTGCTGGGCTCGTTCCTGATGGGCGTGCTCGCCGAGGGCTTCGCCCTGCGCGGCGCGGCGGGTCACCCGGCACGGCTGTTCCTGACCACGGGCGTGCTCGGCGGCTTCACCACCTTCTCGACCTTCTCCCTCGACGCGATCAGCCTGTACCACCGGGGCGAGACCGCCGCCGCCGCCCTCTACGTTGGGGCCTCGGTGGCGACCGGTCTGATCGGGCTGGTGGCGGGCCTCACCCTGGTGCGGGCGGTCCTGAGCGGCAGCTGAGGCCGTCCCGGCTTCAAAAGGGCTGCGAGCTTTTGCGGCTCCGGGGCGGAGCCCGGGTCGTTCAGGGGCTCCGCCCCCGAACCCCGCCAAAGGGCTGAGCCCTTCGGAAACCCCTCTCAATCCGCGATGAACTTCAGCCGGTGGTCGCGGTAGAGGTCGACGATCGCCGCCGCGGTCTCCTCGATGGAGCGGCGCGTCACGTCGATGGTCGGCCAGCGGTTCCGGGTGAACAGCCGGCGGGAGGCGGTGATCTCGTCCGCCACCGCCGAGCGGTCGACGTAGAGGGACGATTCGTCGGCGTTGAGGCTGGAGAGCCGGTTCTGGCGGATCTGCACGATCCGCTCCGGCGAGGCGAACAGCCCGACCACCAGGGGCTTGCGGGCGCGCTCGATCGCCGGCGGCAGCGGCATGCCCGGCACCAGCGGCAGGTTGGTGGTCTTGAGGCCGCGATTGGCGAGGTAGATCGAGGTCGGCGTCTTCGAGGTCCGGCTGACGCCGAGCAGGATCACGTCCGCGTCCTCGAGATCCTCCGGCAGGTTGCCGTCGTCGTGGGCCAGGGTGAAGTTCATCGCGTCGATGCGCTTGAAGTACTCGGCGTTCAGCATGTGCTGGGCGCCGGGCCGGGCCGTGGTCTCGGCGCCGAGATAGGCGCGCAGCAGGTCGTGGACCGGCCGCAGCACCGACAGGCAGGGCGAGCCGGTCTCCCGCGCGACCTCCTCCAGCCGCTCGCCGAGGTCGCCCCCCACCAGGGTGTAGAGGACGAGACCCGGCGCCGCCCGGATCTCCGAGATCACCCGGTCGAGCTGCGCGGCCGAGCGCACCAGCGGATAGACGTGCTCGATCGCCGACACGCCCTCGTACTGCGCGGCCGCCGCGCGCCCGACATTGATCAGCGTCTCGCCGGTGGAGTCGGAGACGAGGTGGAGGTGGAAGTAGCTGCGGCCCATTCCGATCGCCTCTGCGGTCGCCATTCGCGGCGCCACGTTGTCCACCGCCGGCCGCCAGGGGAGTCGATGAGTGTGGATAGGATGCCCCGCCGGGCCGGTCCAGGGCGATACCGGTGCGCGCTATCGACTCCGCCGTTCACAGGCAGACGATCGGGGCGCATGGATTCCGACTCACTGGGAGAATCCGGGACGCGTCCGGGGTCCGCACACGACTCGGCGTTGCCAAGGCGCTGTCGGATCTGGTCGTTCTCGCAAGATGGAGCAAATCCTTTAAAGCCTCGTTAACGGCGCGGCGCCGGGGACCGCCTGTGGACGCTTTTGTGCCCCCGTGATTCGGCCCCCCAAGAGAAAAAACAGAGTCCTAGATTCTCTCTTTTCTTTTCGAAGGGGCCTGTGTGGGGATCGGCGCGCCTCGACTCGACAGGAGGCCCGCCGACGGGCATGCGGGATGACGGATACGGGATGGGAACGACGATGACGGGGACGGAGCGCAAGTCCGAGCGGAAGGTGCTGCGCGTCCTCGACGGGGAGGCGATCGGTCCGCCCCCCGCCTGGATGATGCGGCAGGCCGGCCGCTACCTGCCGGAATACCGGGCGACCCGGGCCGAGGCCGGCTCGTTCCTCGACCTCTGCTACAGCCCCGACTTCGCCGTCGAGGTGACGCTCCAGCCGATCCGGCGGTTCGGCTTCGATGCCGCGATCCTGTTCTCGGACATCCTGGTCGTGCCCCATGCGCTCGGTCAGGACGTGCGCTTCGTGGAGGGCGAGGGGCCGCGCCTCGATCCCCTCGACGGCCGGGAGGCCTTTTCGAAGCTGCGCGAGGCCGGCGACCCGGCGGTGATGACCCATCTCGCACCGGTCTTCGAGACGGTGACCCGGCTGCGCGCGGAACTGCCCGGCGAGACCACGCTGCTCGGCTTCTGCGGCGCCCCCTGGACGGTGGCGAGCTACATGATCGGCGGTCGCGGCACCCCGGACCTCGCCCCCGCGCGGGCGCTGGCCGAGGGCGACACGGCGCTGGTGGACGCGCTGATCGACCGCCTCGTCACGGTGCAGACCGATTACCTCGTGCGCCAGCTCGAGGCCGGCGCCGACGCCGTGCAGATCTTCGAGTCCCATGCCGGCACGCTGCCCCTCGCCGTGCCGACCTCCGACGGCACCGTCGAGCCCGTCGGCGACGTGGCGGAGAGCGCCCTGCCGGGCGCGCCCGCGGCGGACGCCCTCACCCGCTGGTCCCTGCAGCCGATCGCCCGGATGGTGGCGGGCGTCCGCGCCCGGGTGCCGGGCGCCAAGATCATCGTGTTCGCCCGCGGCTCGGGCCTCGACGGCCATGCCCGGGTGGTGCCGGAGACCGGCGCCGATGCCGTCGGCGTCGACTGGGGGGTGGACCTGAAGGCCCTGCGGGCGACGGTGCCGGCCACCACGGTGACGCAGGGCAACCTCCATCCCGAGACGCTGATCGAGGGCGGCGCGGCCCTCGACGCGGCGGTGGATGCCGTCCTGGAGGCGACCGCCGGCCGGCCGCACATCTTCAACCTCGGCCACGGCATCACGCCCCAGACGCCGGTGGCCCATGTCGAGCGGATGCTCGCCCGGCTGCGCGGCCAGGGTTGAGGCTGCGCCCGTGCTGTACGACTGGATCAAGGCCGGCCACGTCATCAGCCTGATCGCCTGGATGGCGGGCATGCTCTACCTGCCGCGGCTGTTCGTCTACCATGCGAGCCTGCCGCCGGGTTCGGAGGCGCAGAGCGCGACCTTCAAGGTGATGGAGCGCCGCCTGCTCAAGGCGATCATGAACCCGGCCCTGATCGCCACCTGGCTGTTCGGGGTGGCGCTCGCCTGGATGAGCGGCTTCTATGCGACCCCCTGGCTCCAGGCGAAGTTCGCGCTGGTCCTGGCGATGACCGGTATCCACGGCTGGCTCGCCCGGATGGTCAAGGATTTCGCCGCCGACCGGAACACCCGCGGTCATCGGTTCTACCGGGTGCTCAACGAGGTGCCGACGCTTCTCATGATCGGCATCGTCATCCTGGCGATCGTCAAGCCGGGCTTCTGAGACCGGGTCGATTCACCCGGCTGCCGCGCTGCGCGGAGCCTTTCCGCCGCCGGGCCGTTTCCTGGCCATGCCGAAGCCGCTCGTCCTCGCCCTGGCCCTCGCCGCCCTCGCGGCTCCGATCGCCGCCCCGGCTGCCCGGGCCGCGAGCTTCCCGTGCGACAGGGCCGAGGCTCCGGACGAGAAGGCGATCTGTGCCCATCTCCCGCTCAACGACCGGGACGTCGAGATGGCGACCCGGTTCGAGATCCTGAAGAGCGTGCTGCCCATGGGCGGCCAAGCCAAGCTGCGCGACGATCAGGAGGCGTGGCTGACGGAGCGGCGCGCCTGCAGCGGCGACGTCGCCTGCCTGACAGCCGCCTACGACGGGCGGCTCAAGGTGCTGCGCGGGGTACTGTCCGAATTCGCCAAGCAGGGCCCGTAGCCGTCGCGGTGCTCCGCAAGGACACCACCACGATTGTCCGGCCTCCTCAGAGCCGCGCCAGCAGCCGCTCCGCCAGCGGGTTCTCGGCCGCGAAGGCATAGTCGACCCGCCGCACCGTGACGGCCCGCGCCCCCGCCTCGACCAGGGCGCCGGCGAGGTCGAACACCGCGCCCTCAGGACAGCGCAGGACGATCTCGCCCTCCGGGCCCTTCGGGGCGCCGTAGGGCAGCTCGGCCTCGTGCAGGCCCGCCAGGGTGGCGAGGTCGATGGTGCCGCTCTCCGGCAGGGCGGCCCGCACCTCCCGGGTGGTCCGGGCGCGTTCCTCGGCGGCGATGCGGCCGAGCACGGTGCGGAGCGCCGCCCGCTGGCCCTCGCCCCAGGGCGCCTTCAGCGAGGCGACGAGGTTCGCCTCCGAGCGCAGGATGATGCCGTCGTCCAGCACCTTCAGGGCGTTGGCGGAGAGCGTCGCCCCCGTCGTGGTGATGTCGACCACGATCTCGGCCGAGCCCGCCGCCGGCGCCCCCTCGGTGGCGCCGAGGCTCTCGACGATCCGGTAATCGGCGACGCCCTTCTCGGCGAAGAACCGGCGGGTCAGGTTCACGTATTTGGTGGCGACCCGCAGGCGCCGCCCGTGGCGGGTGCGCATGCCGGCGGCGACCTCGTCGAGGTCGGACATGTCGCGCACGTCGATCCAGGCCTGGGGTACGGCGACCACCACGGTGGCGTTGCCGAAGCCCAGCGGCGTCAGCAGCTCCGCTTGGCCGCGCACGTCCGGCAGGGTCTCGCGGATCAGGTCCTCGCCGGTGACGCCGAGATGGGCGGCGCCCGAGGCGAGCTGCGCGGCGATCTCGGAGGCCGAGAGGTAGCGTACCTCGACGTCGGGGACGCCGAGCAGCTTGCCCCGGTAGTCGCGGGCGCCGGCGCCCTGGGCGAGCTTCAGACCGGCCCGGCCGAAGAACGCGCTGGCGTTCTCCTGCAGGCGGCCCTTGGATGGCACGGCGAGGATCAGCGGCATGGCGGTCGCGTCCGAAGCACTCATCGGCCGGCTCCCGCCACGCGCGCGATCCAGAAGGTGCAGCCCACCGCGGGCAGGGGCGCCGGGCTGCCGAGATGGCCGAGCAGGCCGTCGTAACGGCCGCCGCCGACCAGGATCGGGCCCTGCCCTTCGGTCACCTCGAAGATGAAGCCGGTATAATAGTCGAGGTTGCGGGCGAAGCCGCCCTGGAAGCGGAACCGCTCGATCGGCAGCCCGCGGGCCGCGATGAAGCCGGTGCGCTCCTCGAACAGGTCGAGAGCGGCCGCGAGGGCGTCGTGGCGGATGCCCGCGTCGGCCACCAGCGCCCGCAGGTCGCGGGCGGCGGCATCCGGATGGCCGGCGATGGCCCGGTAGCGGTCGAGGAGCGCACGGTTCTCGGCGTTGAGCCCGGCCCCGCCATGGGCCTGCGCGGAGGCCTTGGCGAGGAAGCGCTCGGCGATCTCGCCGGCGCTGCGCCCGCCCACCGCCGAGATCCCGGCGATCGCCAGCACGTCCTCCACGAAGGCGCGCACGCCCCGCGGGTCCTGGCCCTGGATCGCCGCCAGCAGGCCCGCATGGGGATCCTCCGGGCGGGTCCCCTCGGCGCCGTTGGTGACCACGTCCAGCGAGCGCCCGGCGGCCAGCGCCCGGAGCGTCCGGCGCTTGGCGGCGGGCGGGACCGCGAGGCCGTCGAGGAGCGCGACGGTCAGCCCCATGTCGCCGAGCCGCACCGCCGGATCGGTCCGGCCGAACAGGGCGAGGCCCTCGAGGGCGAGACCCAGCACCTCGGCGTCGGCGGCCGGCGTGTCGGTGCGCCCGATCGACTCGATGCCGGCCTGGAAGAACTCGTCGGGCTCGTCGGCGGCGAGGCGGAAGACCGGACCGCAATAGCTGTAATCGGCCACCTGCCCGTCGGCCTCCGCCCGGTGGAGGCGACAGACGGGAATCGTGAATTCCGGCCGCAGGCACAGCTCGGCGCCGCCCGCATCCTGTGTGACGAAGATCCGCCGGCGGATGTCCTCGCCCGACAATTCGAGGAACGGCTCCAGCGGCTGCAGCACCGGCGGCGTCACGGGCCGATAGCCCGCCGCCGCCAGATGCGCGAGCAGCCGCGTGCGCGCCGCGTCCCCCGCCCCCGTCTCGCCTGCCTCCGGTCGTGTCATCGGATCCATCCTCGCGGGCGCTCTGTAGCAACCGTGGCCGGACTTGGCGACACGTCGCAGGGCGGTGCGGTGCGCAGGACTGCGCAGGTCCCCGTACCGCGGACCGATACGCGCTACGGCGCCACAGACTTCACCCGCTCGGAGCAGCCGCTCAGAGCGGCCGGCCGCCGCCGAGACGCGCCCCGCGGGGGCGCCGGACCGGCTTGCGGCGGGCGATCACGGTCAGGGCCGGCGCTCCGGCGATCCCGGCGCTCAGGACGGGGGCGCTGCCGGTCCCGGGGGTGGCCTGGGCGACGGCGCTCGGCAACCGGTCGAGGACCGGCCGGGCGGCCCAGACGGGGCCTGTCCCGGCGCAGATCAGGCCGGCCGACAGGATGAGGATCTTCGCGCGCATCCCGACATCTCCCCCGACCCCTCCACGGAACCGACCGAGGATAACGCCGCCGGAGCCGCCGCGTTCGACCTGCGCGCCTCAGGTCTCCGAAGCCGTGAAATGCCGGGCCAGCACGGCGCGGACCTGCGCCACCAGATCGGCCTCCGGACACGAGATCTGCGCGGGCCGCGCCGCCTTCCACTCGGCGTTGCTGGCGATGGATTCGGCCGCCTGGGCACCCGCGATCAGGTCCTTGATCTGGACCTCGCCGGCCAGACGCTCGTTCGAGCCCTGGATCACCGCCACGGGTGCGCGCCGGCGGTCGGCGTATTTCATCTGCGCCTTCATGCCGGCGGCGCCGAGGTAGAGCTCCGCCCGGATGCCGTCGGCGCGCAGGAGCGCCACCAGCCGCTGGTAATCGGCCATGTTCTCCCGGTCGAGGACCAGCACCACCACCGGCCCGGGCGCCTCGGCGCCGGCGAGCAGGGGGCTGCCCACGAGCTGCAGGGCCGAGAACAGCCGCGAGACGCCGATTGAGAAGCCGGTGGCCGGGACCGGCTCGGACCGGAACCGCCCGACGAGCCCGTCGTAGCGCCCGCCGCCCGCCACCGAGCCGAAGCGCACGGTCTGGCCGTCCTCGTTGGTGACCGGAAACGTCAGCTCGGCCTCGTAGACCGGGCCGGTATAGTATTCGAGGCCGCGCACCACGCTCGGATCGGCGCGGATCACGTCGTGACCGTAGCCGGCGGCGGCGCAGAGGCGCATGATCGCGTGCAATTCGGCGATGCCCTCCCGGCCGGTCTCGGACGCGCCGACCGCGTCGTGCCAGCCGGCGAAGAACTTCTCCCAGAACGCCATCTTGTCGGCGCCGTCGCCGGCATCGGCCTGGAACGACACGTAGGCGAGGATCCGGCCGATCGCCGCCGCGTCGAGGCCCGCGCCCTTGGTGAAGTCGCCGCTCTCGTCCTTGCGGCCGGCGCCGAGGAGGTCGCGCACCCCGTCGACGCCGAGCCGATCGAGCTTGTCGATCGCCCGCAGGACCGTCAGGCGCTGGCCGGCCTTGTCGGGACCGGCGAGCCCGATCGCCTCCATGACGCCGTCGAGCACCTTCCGGTTGTTGACCTTGACCACGTACTGGCCGCCGAGCCCGAGGCGGTTCAGCGTGTCGGCCATCAGCATGCAGGTCTCGGCATCGGCCGCGACGCTGCCGGCGCCCACGATGTCGGCGTCGAACTGCATGAACTGGCGGAAACGGCCCGGCCCCGGCTTCTCGTTGCGGAACACGTAGCCGGCCCGGTAGCTGCGATACGGCTTGGGCAGGGCGTCGTAGTTCTCGGCGACGAAGCGCGCGAGCGGCGCCGTCAGGTCGTAGCGGAGCGACAACCACGCCTCGTCGTCGTCCTGGAACGAGAACACGCCCGCGTTCGGACGGTCGAGGTCGGGCAGGAACTTGCCGAGCGCCTCGGTGTACTCGACGAAGGGCGTCTCCAGGGCCTCGAAGCCGTAGAGTTCGAAGCTCTTGCGGATCGTCTCCAGCATCCGCCCCTGCGCGGCGATCTCACCGGCGCGCCGGTCGACGAAGCCGCGCGGCAGGCGGGGCTTCAAGGTCTCGGCCTTCTCGGCCTTGGGGGTGTCGGCCTTGGACATGTGCGCGCGTTCGCTTCTCGCGGACCCGGAGCCCGGGTCCGGCATCGGATCTTGAATCGTCTCCGCCGGGCGGAGAACCCTTGGCCGGGCTCTAAAGCATGCCGCGCGAAAGGGGAATTCGGTCGGCGAGGCTCAGTACGGCGCCGTCAGCTTGAGCCAGAGCAGGGCCGCGAGGCTCACCACGGCGATCGGCATCTGCAGCGGACGCAGGCGGGCATGCGCCAGCGGCACCTCGCCGGCGCGCGCCGCGATCGGGTCGAGGATCCCGATGGCGGCGTAGCCGAGGATCAGCATCGCCAGCGCCGGCACGGCCTTGCCCATCACCGCCGTGAACAGGCTGGCCAGCCCGAGACCGTACAGGATCAGCATCGTCACGAGCTGCGACACCTGCGGGCCGCCCTCGGTCCGGAAGCTGACGCCCCGGCGCACCCCGGCCAGGAACAGCAGGATCGAGGCCGCATAGAGCAGGGTGAACAGCGCCACCAGATAATCGAGGGGCTGGCCGTTCAGCCACCACGCCACCGCGGCCCCGACGGCGATCGGCACCATGGGGCCGAAGCCGAAGACGAGGTCGAGCCAGGGGATCCGGCGCGGCTCGCGCGTGGTGAGGGTGCGTCCGGTAGCGTCGTCGCGCATGGCGGTCAGGGGGGACTCTCGGTTGGACGGTCTGCTGCGCTGCAGCACCGGGACGGGGAACGGCCGCGCGCCGGCCCGGTTCCGATGACCCCGTCTGCGGGCTTGCCTCTCTAGCGCCGGCTCGGCGCCCCGGCGAGGCCCTTGCGGCCGGGCCTTTGCGGTCCCCGCGCCGGCATCCCGCGCCGGGCCCTTGAGTGCGGGCGAAAAAGGCGTTATCTCTACTGGGCCCTCATCACAAGGTCTGCGCCGCAGCGCGCCCGTGAGCCGCGAGGGTCCTGCCTCATCGGTTTCGCCAATCTGACCCCGGGCCCCTCGCCGCAGCGCGGCCCGCTCTTCGGCGCCCATCCCCCGGGTGCCTGGCACTGAACCGGCCCTCCCACCTCTTCCGTCGGTTGCAAGACACCCCATGACGCCAAACCCCGACGCCCTCGCCGACATCGAGACCGCGGAGCCGGCCGATGCGCCCACCATGCCCGCCGCCCTCGAGGGCGTCCGCGAGGTCAAGCTCCAGGACCTCAAGTCGAAGACGCCCACCGACCTGACGGCCTTCGCCGAGGAGGTCGAGGTCGAGAACGCCTCGACCATGCGCAAGCAGGAGCTGATGTTCGCCATCCTGAAGCAGCTCGCTGCCAAGGAGGTCGAGATCATCGGCTCGGGCACCGTCGAGGTGCTGCAGGACGGCTTCGGCTTCCTGCGCTCCTCCGACTCGAACTACCTGCCCGGCCCCGACGACATCTACATCTCGCCGACCCAGATCCGCCGCTTCGGCCTGCGCACCGGCGACACCGTCGAGGGCCCGATCCGCGGCCCCAAGGACGGCGAGCGCTACTTCGCGCTCCTCAAGGTCAACACGATCAACTTCGAGAACCCGGAGAAGATCAAGCACAAGGTCCACTTCGACAACCTGACGCCGCTCTTCCCGACCAAGCGGTTCAAGCTCGAGCTGGACAACCCGACCAAGAAGGATTTCTCCCCGCGGATCATCGACATCGTGGCGCCGATCGGAAAGGGCCAGCGCGCCCTGATCGTGGCGCCGCCGCGCACGGGTAAGACCGTGCTGATGCAGAACATCGCGCAGTCGATCACCCTCAATCACCCCGAGTGCTACCTGATCGTGCTGCTCATCGACGAGCGGCCCGAGGAGGTCACCGACATGCAGCGCTCGGTGAAGGGCGAGGTCATCGCCTCGACCTTCGACGAGCCGGCCACCCGCCACGTGCAGGTCGCCGAGATGGTGATCGAGAAGGCCAAGCGCCTCGTGGAGCACGGGCGCGACGTCGTGATCCTGCTCGACTCGATCACCCGCCTCGGCCGCGCCTACAACACCGTGGTGCCGTCCTCCGGCAAGGTGCTGACCGGCGGTGTCGACGCCAACGCCCTGCAGCGGCCCAAGCGCTTCTTCGGCGCGGCCCGCAACATCGAGGAGGGCGGCTCGCTCTCGATCATCGCCACCGCGCTCATCGACACCGGCTCGCGCATGGACGAGGTGATCTTCGAGGAGTTCAAGGGCACCGGCAACTCCGAGATCATCCTGGACCGCAAGGTCTCCGACAAGCGCATCTTCCCGGCGATCGACATCACCCGCTCCGGCACCCGCAAGGAGGAGCTGCTGGTCCCGCCGGATTCGCTCAAGAAGACCTACGTGCTGCGCCGCATCCTCAACCCGATGGGCGTCACCGACGCGATCGAGTTCCTGCTCGACAAGCTGCGCCAGACCAAGAGCAACAGCGACTTCTTCGACTCGATGAACACCTGAGGCGCCGGTTCAACGGGCATCCCAACCCGTCGCCTCCTCGGATGCGGCGCAGCCGCCTCGGAGGAGGGCTCCAGGGATCGCAGGGCATCCGGAGGCCTCCTTCGAGGCCTCCGCTGCGCTACGGCACCTCAGGATGAGGGGGAGGGTTGGAGGGCTGGTGTGCCTCTGTCCCGCCGCGGCACGGAAGCGACCGGCTCCGCGATGCGGCCGTTGACTGTCTCCTAACCCCTCCCTGCCAAGGTCCTCTTCGGGCGCCAGGTTGCGTATCGGCGCCGCGACAGCCCCGCCGGCCGGTCCATCCCGGCGGCGGGGCTCGTCGCAGCCCGGGCGATCCCCGGCTTGCACCGATCCCCGGATCCGTGACACTGGCGCGATGCTCCGCTCGCCCTGGACCGGTCCGGATCCGCTCCTCCTCGCCTCGACCAGCCCGACCCGGCGCCTCCTTCTGGAGAGCGCCGCCCTGCCGGTCGAGACCGCCGCCCCGGATGTCGACGAGCGCGCCCTGGAAGCGGGGTGCGCCGGCCTGTCCCCGCCCGACCTCGCCCTGGTGCTCGCCCGCGCCAAGGCGGAATCGGTGGCGGCGCGCCATCCCGGCCGGATCGTCATCGGCGCCGATCAGGTGCTCGATCTCGACGGCACCGTGTTCCACAAGCCGGCCGATGCGCAGGCCGCCCGGGCCCAGCTCGCCCGTCTGTCCGGCCGCACCCACGCCCTGCATTCCGCCGTGGTCCTGGCCGGGGCGGTGCAGGACGCCTTCGTGGAGACCGCCCGGCTGACCCTGCGCCCCCTCGATGAAAGGGCCATCGCGGCCTATGTGGGCTGTGCCGGCGAGGCACGGGTGCGGTCGAGCGTCGGCGGCTACCAGCTCGAAGGGCCTGGGATCCACCTGTTCGAATCGGTCGTGGGCGACCACAGCACCGTGCTGGGCCTGCCGCTGCTGCCGCTCCTCGCCCGCCTGCGCGGGGCCGGGGTTCTGGATTTTTGAGGGAGCCTCCCCTTGGCCGGGCATGACCATTCCCACGACGGCCATTCCCACGAAGGCCACGCTCACGGAGGCCATTCTCACGGAGGCCATGCCCATGGCGGCCACGGCGGTCACGCGCACGCGCCGAAGGATTTCGGCACGGCCTTCGCCATCGGCATCGTCCTCAACACCGCCTTCGTGGTGATCGAGGCGGCCTACGGCTATCTCAGCAACTCCATGTCCCTGGTGGCCGATGCCGGCCACAACCTCTCGGACGTTCTGGGCCTCGCGGCGGCCTGGATCGCCGCCCTGCTGGTGCGCCGCCGCGCCACCGCGCGCTTCACCTACGGCTATCGCGGCTCCTCGATCCTGGCCGCCCTGTTCAACGCCGTGGTCCTGCTGATCGCCATGGGGGCGGTGATCTGGGAGGCGCTGGTCCGGCTGGTCCATCCGGAGCCGGTCGCGGGCACGACCGTGATGGTGGTGGCCGCGGTGGGAATCCTGGTCAACGGCCTCACCGCGTGGCTCTTCGTCAGCGGCGCCAAGGGCGACATCAACGTCCGCGGGGCGTTCCTCCACATGGCGGCCGACGCCGCCGTCTCGGCCGGGGTCGTGATCGCGGGCCTCGTGATCCAGCTCACCGGCTTCGCCTGGCTCGACCCGGCGGTCAGCCTCGTCATCGCGGCTCTGGTCGTCTGGGCGACCTGGGGCCTGCTGCGCGACAGCGTGGCGATGTCCCTCGACGCCGTGCCGCCGCAGATCTCCCCCGATGCCGTGACCGGCTTCCTCCTCGGACGGCCCGGCGTTGCCGGCCTGCACGACCTGCATATCTGGCCCATGAGCACCACCAGCATCGCCCTGACCGTCCATCTCGTGATGGCGGAGGGGCATCAGGCTCACGGCCACCCCGGCAACGGCTTCCTCAACGAGACCGCCGAGGGCCTGCGCACCCGGTTCGGCATCGGCCACGCGACGTTGCAGATCGAGGAGGCCGGCGGCCCGGCCTGCCGCCTCGCGCAGGATTGCGCGGCATGAGCGTCGCGAATCCCCGCGCCTTCGTGGTCGGCCACCCGATCGCCCATTCGCGCTCGCCGCTGATCCACGGTTACTGGCTCGCCGCGCACGGGATCCCGGGCTCCTACGAGCGGCTCGACGTGCCGCCGGCGGCGTTTCCGGACTTCATCCGCGCCCTGCCGGATTCGGGCTTCCGGGGCGGCAACGTCACGATCCCCCACAAGGAGGCGGCCTTCGCGCTGGCCGACACCCTGACGCCGCGGGCCAAGGCGATCGGCGCGGTGAACACCCTGGTGGTCGAGCCCGACGGGCGGATCCGCGGCGACAACACCGACGCGCCGGGCTTCTGCGCCCATCTCGACCACACCTTAGGCGCAGCCTGGCCGGCGCGGGCGGGCGGCACCGCCCTGGTGCTCGGCGCCGGCGGCGCCGCGCGGGCGATCGTGGTCGGGCTGGCCGAGCGGGGCCTGCGGCGCATCTGGGTCGCCAACCGCACCGCGGCCCGGGCCGAGGCGGTGGCGGCGCTCGCGCCGGGCATCGGCGCGGCGCTCGCCTGGGACGACCTGCCGGCGGCGCTCGCCGGGACCGGCCTCCTGGTCAACACCACGTCCCTCGGCATGAAGGGCCAGCCGCCCCTCGCCATCGACCTGTCGCCCCTGCCGGCGGAGGCGGCCGTGGCCGACATCGTCTACGCACCCCTGGAGACGGAGCTCCTCGCGGCGGCGCGCCGCCGGGGGCTCGCGGCCGTGGACGGGCTCGGCATGCTGCTGCACCAGGCGGTGCCGGGCTTCGAGGCGTGGTTCGGCCCGCGCCCCGCCGTCACCCCGGCGCTGCGCGACCGGATCGTGGCGGATCTCGCCGGATGACCCCGAAGGCCGGATCCGGACCCGTCATCCTCGGGCTCACCGGCTCGATCGGCATGGGCAAGTCCGCCACCGCCCGGATGTTCACCGACCGCGGCGTCCCGGTTCACGACGCCGACGCCGCGGTCCACGCCCTCTACGGGCCCGGAGGCGCGGCCGCCGCGGCGATCGGCGCGGCCTTTCCCGGCGTGCTCGACGGCGACGGCGGCGTCGACCGGACGCGGCTGCGCGCTGCGGTGCTCGACGCGCCCGACCGGATGGCGGCGCTGGAGGCCATCGTCCATCCCCTGGTCCGGGCGGCCAGCACGGACTTCCTGGCGCGGCACGCGGCGGCGCCGCTGGTCGTCCTCGACATCCCGCTCCTCTACGAGACCGGCGGCGCGGGCCGCTGCGACGCGGTCGTGGTGGTGAGCGCCCCGCCCGAGATCCAGCGCGCCCGGGTGCTCGCCCGCCCCGGCATGACCGAGGCGGCCTTCGCGGCGATCCTGGCCAAGCAGATGCCCGACGCCGAGAAGCGCGCCCGGGCGGATTTCGTCATCGACACGAGCCGGGGTTTTCCCGCCGCCGAGGCCGAGGTGGCGCGGATCGTCGAGCGCCTCACGGCGCATCGTGCGGAGGCGCACCACGGCACCGGATGACACGCCCGCGCGGATGAATATCTGCGGTTGCGTTCCGGGGGGAACACGAACGGCAGGATGGACGTGATGGCGCGGCACTCCGGCGGGATGGATCCGGTCCGGTCCGGCGGCCTCGGGGCCGCGACCCTTCTCGTGCTGCTGGCGGCCATGCCCGCGCAGGCCCAGTACGCCGCCAGCTGCCCCCCGCCGAAGAAGTTCGCGGCCGGCGCCTGCGTCACCGCCTGTCCGGGCGGCTACGAGGACCGGGGACCCGTCTGCGTCTACCGCAACACGTCCCGCTGAGGCGCACGGGAGCTTAACCCCTCCGCCTTATCCGGCTAGGGTCCGCCCCCACCCCGCGAGTCGCGAGACCCATGCTGCGCGAGATCGTCCTCGACACCGAGACCACCGGCACGGAGGCGAAGGGAGGCGACCGGCTGATCGAGATCGGCGCGGTGGAACTCCTCAACCACATCCCCACCGGCCGGAGCTTCCACCGCTATTGCAACCCGCAGCGGGCGGTCTCCGAGGGGGCGTTCAATGTCCACGGCCTGTCCGACGCGTTCCTGGCCGACAAGCCGGTCTTCGCGGAGATCGTCGGCGAGCTGCTGGCCTTCCTGGCCGACGGACGCCTCGTCATCCACAACGCGCCCTTCGACGTCGGCTTCCTCAACATGGAATACGCCCGGCTCGGCGCGAACGCCCCGCCCCCGATCCGGCTGGAGGACGTGGTCGATACCCTGCCGATGGCCCGGCGCAAGCATCCGGGCGCGGCCAACAACCTCGACGCCCTCTGCAGCCGCTACGGCATCGACAACACCCGGCGCACCAAGCACGGGGCGCTCCTCGACGCGCAGATCCTGGCCGAGGTCTATGTCGAGCTCCTCGGGGGCAAGCAGACCAGCCTCGGGCTCTTGGACGCGGAGCAAGCCGCCCCGGTGGCCGGATCTTCCGTCCAGGCCGTGGCCCCCGTGGCGCCCCGTCCCTACCGGAGCCGTCTTACCGATGCGGAGCGCGCCCGCCACGACGGCTTCCGCGCGAGCCTCGGTCCTGCCGCGATCTGGGCCGACTATATCGGGGCGGACGATCCCGTCTGATCCGGCGGTCTGATCCCTAAGCCTGCTGCGCGGCGCCGACGGTTGTCGCATTGCACAGGGGCGTTTATTGCAATGCACAAAACATCCTCGACACATCATCTCGCAAGATGGTGAGGGTCGGCTCATGCGATGCCCGTGCGGTGGCGCAGGCGCATCGGGTCCGGCCGTGACAGAGACATTGAGGCAGTGAGGCGCGCACGCATGACCGAGAATTTCGGCAGTCGCGACGGACAGCGCGACGACAAGACCGGCCTGTCGCCCTTCGCCGACATGATCGAGGCCACCCGTCTGACCGGCCTCGGCCGGCTCGAGGAGGCGACCGCCCTGATCCAGCGCAGCCTTGCCGGCCAGAGGGCCGCACCCGCTGAACACGCGTCGACAGACGCTTCCCCGCACCACGCCGATCCGTCGGCCGTGCCGCAGATTCCCGCAGCGGAATCCGGGACGCGGATGCGCGAGGTGGTGGGGCAGGTCGTGCGCGGCCTTGCACCGGTGCTGAAGGGCCTGGGCAACCCGCTGCGGCACCCCGCTCCGCCGCCCGCCGACCGGGGGGGCGGGACCGGGGGCCGCTTCGTCGCCCTGACCCATGCCGAGCCCGCCGGCACCCGCGAGTACAAGCTGTTCATCCCGAGCCATCCGGACGCGGCCGCGCCGCTGATCGTGATGCTGCATGGCTGCACGCAGAATCCGGACGATTTCGCCGCCGGCACCGGCATGAACACCCTCGCCGAGCGCGCCGGCGTGTTCGTGGCCTACCCGGCCCAGAGCCGTCAGGCCCATGCCCAGCGCTGCTGGAACTGGTACGAGCCCCGGGACCAGGGCCGGGGCACGGGCGAGCCGGCGATCATCGCGGGCCTCGCCCGCGCCATCATGGCGGAGCACCCGATCGACCGGGCCCGGGTCTACATCGCCGGCCTGTCGGCGGGGGGCGCCGCCGCCCTGAACATCGCCCGCGCCTATCCCGACCTCTTCGCCGCCGTCGGCGTGCATTCCGGCCTCGCGGCCGGCTGCGCCCGGGATCTCGGCTCGGCGCTGATGGCCATGCAGGTCGGCGCCCCGGGCCTCGGCACCGCCACGGCTTTCGGCAGCCCGGCCCCGGCCACCCGCGTGCCGACGATCATCTTCCACGGCGAGGACGACGGCACGGTGAGCGTGCGCAACGCCGATCAGGTTCTGGCCCAGGCGCACGTCGCCGGTCTGATCGCCCGGTCCGAGACCTTCGAGGGCCGCGGCCACCCCTTCACCCGCACCCGCTACCGGGACGAGGCGGGCCGGGTCGTGGTCGAGGATTGGCGGGTGCGCGGCGCCGGCCATGCCTGGTCCGGGGGCCGCCCCGACGGCAGCTACACGGACCCCGAGGGGCCCGACGCGTCCCGGGCGATGCTCGACTTCTTCGCCGAGCACCGGCTGGGACCGGCCCGGCGCCCGTAAGGGGTTTCCCCAAGGGCCGCGCACTCTGGCGGGTTGTCAGGGCGCGGCCCTGCTGTATCGCAGGGCTTTGCCCTGCACCCACAAAAGGTCCCGGACCTTTTGAATCCAGGACCTTCCAGGACCTTCCATGACCGCGACCGCCACCCCCGCGCCGATCCCGACCCTCCAGGGTCTCGCCGAGGTCGCCGACCGGTACGACCTGATCCTCTGCGACGTCTGGGGCGTGCTGCATGACGGCCAGAAGGCCCACGAGGCCGCCGGCGAGGCGCTGATCCGCTTCCGTGGCCTTCCGGGGGCGCGGCCCCGCCGGGTCGTCCTCGTCTCGAACGCGCCCCGGCCCGGCGACGGCGTCGGCCGCATCCTCGACCGGTTCGGCGTGCCGCGGGAGGCCTACGACGCGATCCTGACCTCGGGCGACCTCACCCACGACCTGATCGCCGCGCGCCCGGGCGCCCGGATCCGGCATCTCGGACCGGAGCGCGACCTCGGCATCTTCCAGGGGCTCGACCTCAGCCTCGTCCCGGAATCGGAGGCCGACCTCGTCGTCTGCACCGGCCTGTTCGACGACCGCAGCGAGACCCCGGACGATTACCGGCCGGAGCTGGAGCGTCTGGCCGCCCGCGGGCTGACCATGATCTGTGCCAATCCCGACCTCGTCGTGGAGAGCGGCAACCGCCTGATCCCCTGCGCGGGCCTGCTCGCGGCGGCCTATGCGGAGATCGGCGGCCCCGTGGTCTATGCCGGCAAGCCGCACCGCCCGGTCTACGAGGCGGCCCTCGCCAAGGGGGCGGCCCTCACCGGGGCCCCGGTGGATCCGGCGCGGGTCCTGGCGATCGGCGACGCGATCCGCACCGACATCGCGGGCGCCCGCGGCTTCGGCATCGCCAGCGTGCTGGTGGCCCGGGGCATCCACGCGGAGGAACTCGGCGTCACGGCCGCGCATCACCGCCTGGGCGACGTGGCCGAGTGGCTCGGCCGGCAGGCGGTGCATCCGGACGGGGTGATCGAGCGGCTGGTCTGGTAGCGCCCTTCCGGACCTCGGCGTATTGCCGTCAGTCCAACTCTCTGAAATCCGCGACAAGCTTGACACCGCGCGGGAAATTGCGTGGATTTACTGGCGTGAATCGATCCCGCGTCCAACAATCAGCTCCGACATTCGCTTCGCTCGTCATGCGATTCGACCGGGAGACCTGTCCGGCTGCGGTGCTTTCGACGATCGGGGCCGGTGAGACGGCGGGTCTTGCGTGACCCTGGTCTCCGGACTGCCGGACTTCCTGCTCTATCTCGGCACCGCGACCGGACTGATCGGCCTCTACCTGCTGATCTACACCCTCGCCACCGCGCATAACGAGGTCGCGCTGATCCGCCGGGACGTGACGGCTGCGGCCATCGCGCTGGGCGGAAGCCTGCTCGGCTTCACCCTGCCGCTGGCGGTGGCGATCTACAACGCACGGTCCCTGCTCGACTGCCTGATCTGGGGCCTGATCGCCCTCGTGATCCAGATCGCGATCTACTGGCTCGTGCGCCTTGCGGTGCCGGACCTGTCGCGGCGCATCGAGGAGGATCGCGCCGCCGCCGCGCTCCTCCTGGGCGCGGCCTCGCTGGCGGGCGGCGTCGTGAACGCCGCCGCGATGACCTATTGAGCGGCCGGTGACGGAGACCGCCCCCGCCCCCGCAGCCGTCGGCGCGCCCGAAACCGGTTTCGCCGCCGCCCGCCGCTCCAAGCGCTCGGCCGCCGTGTCGCTGGTTCTGGTCGCGGGCGCCGGCGCTGCCGCCCTGACCCTCGGCGGCCTCGACCCGTCCCAGCGGGAGGAGGAGGCGCTCGTCTACGGGACGCTCGGCGCCTGCATCGCCCAGCAGCTGCGCAGCGCCGAGGCCTGCATCGCCGCCTACAAGACCGCGCAGGAGGCCTACGCGGCGACGGCGCCGCGCTACGAGACCGAGGCCGATTGCCAGCGCCACCACGGGACCGGCGGCTGCACGCCGGGCGGGCCGGTCACGGAGGCCGCGCGCGGCCGCTACCTGCCGGTGATGGCCGCCTTCCTGATGGGGCGGTCGGACGCGCAGGACCTGCCGGTCCAGCCGCTCTACCCGCACGCCCCCGAAGAGGAGCGCGACGCGGCGGAGGCGGGGACGGCCGGACATGGGGGCGGCTACTGCACCGGCACGGGCGGCCGGGTCGCCTATGCGGGCGGCGTCTCGCGGGTCCATGTCCCCGCCTCGGTCGCCCGCACCACGAGCACGACCCCGCGCACGATCAGCCGCGGCGGCTTCGGCGGCACCGGGCGGGCGACGGCGTTCTCCGGAGGCTCGGGCGGCCGCACGGGCGGTTTCGGAGGCGGCTGATGCGCCGGGTGGCGATCCCGGAGCGGCCCGACTGGCGGCTCCACGCCGCGCGGGCCGGCTTCGCCTTCCACACGTTCGACGGCGCCCCCTACTGGGACGAGACCGCCTACTACGCCTTCAGCCTCGCCGAGATCGAGGACGCCATCGAGGCGCCGAGCGCCGCGCTGCACGAGCTCTGCCTCGCCTTCGTGGACCGGGCGGTCCGCGACGAAGCGATTCTCGCCGCGCTGCGGATCCCCGAGCATGCCTGGGACGCGATCCGGGCGAGCTGGGAGCGGCGCGACCCCAGCCTGTATGGGCGCTTCGACTTCAGCTACGGGGGAACCGGGCCGGCGAAGCTCCTCGAATACAACGCCGACACGCCCACCGCCCTCTACGAGAGCGCGGTCTTCCAGTGGCTGTGGCTGGAGGACGGGCTGGCCCGGGGACGCCTCCCCGCCGGCGCCGACCAGTTCAACACCCTGCACGAGGCGCTGGTGGCGCGCTTCGCCGCCGTGGCGCCCCCGGAGGGCGTCGCCTTCGCGGGCTTCCCCGACGCGCCGGAGGATCGCGGCACGCTGGCCTATCTCCAGGATTGCGCGCTCCAGGCTGGCCGCGCCGCCCCCTTCCTGCCGGTCGAGGCGATCGGGCTCGCCGAGGACGGGCGCTTCGTGGACGCGGCCGGTGCCCCGATCGGCTGCCTGTTCAAGCTCTACCCGTGGGAATGGATGTTCGCCGACCCGTTCGGCCGCGCGGTCGGCACGGCATCGACCCGGTTCCTGGAGCCGCCCTGGAAGGCGGTGCTCTCCAACAAGGGGATGCTGGCGCATCTCTGGGCGATGGCGCCGGGCCATCCCAACCTGCTGCCGACCTACTTCGAGGAGGACCCGGCCAAGGCCGCGCTGGGCCGGAGCTTCGTGAGGAAGCCCCTCTACGGGCGCGAGGGCGCCAACGTGCTGATCGTGCGCGACGGCGCCGTCGCGGCGCGCGACGAGGGCCCCTATGGCGGCAAAGGCTTCGTGCGGCAGGCCCTGGCCGCGTTGCCCGATTTCGAGGGCCGCCGCGCGCTGGTCGGCAGCTGGATGGTCGGCGATCGACCCGCCGGCCTGTGCCTGCGCGAGTCGGACGGCCTCATCACCACCGACCGGGCCCGGTTCGTCCCGCACCTCATCGCGCCGTGACCGCGGCCCGGGTCGCCGGTCACCGGCCCAGCGCCGCGAGTTCGCGCCGCATGTTCGACCGCGCCGGCCCCTCCAGCTCCGCCCGGGCCCGGGCGGTGACGAACAGCGGCCGGCCGGATGCGAGGGCCCCCCGCAGGAAGGCCGCGCGCCCCTGCCGGTAGGCGGCCTCGCCCACGACCGGGACGAATTCCCGCGCCACGCCCGCGGCGTAGCCGTCATAGGCGGCTCGGGCCGCCCCGAGGATCGCCATGTCCAGATCGAGGAAGAGCGCGACGTCCGCGGCGAGCGCGGCCGGGAGACCGTCCGGGACGGCGTGCCGCTCGGTCGCCAGGATCATCGTCTCGGCCGCCGCCAGCGTGGGTGCCGGGACCGCGCCCTCCAGCAGCACCCGCAGGAGCGCGGCGCTGCGGCGCTCGTTGTCCGGGGCGCCCGGCTGGTAGACGGCGTCGTGGAACCAGATCGCCAGTTCCACCGCGTCGGGATTCCGGACGGTCGCGCGGTGGGCGCGAAACGCCTCCAGGAGCGCGTCGATATGCGCCTGGCCGTGATAGACGCGCTGCGGCTCGGCCAGCCGGGCACGCAGGTCAGCCAGGATGCGGGGATGGCCGTCGAGCATCGTCCGATCCTCTATCCGATCCGCCTCCGCGGGACGAGACGGGACCGCACCGATCCGGGTTCGTCGATGGCCCGTCCGCGCGCGGTATATCGAGCAACGTCCGGCCTGTCGTGGCCCGCCCCGGCGCAAATCCTGACATCCGCATGCGCCGCCCGGTTCAAGCGGCGCTGTGCGTCCGAAGACTGAATCGGTCGCGTCCGGCGAGACCATCGTCTCCACATCCATGATCAATCATGCAATCTTCGATTTCGCGCAATGCAATGCCGTTGTCCGTGACAGGGTCTCTACTGGACGGATGACACCGGTTATCGCATCTGGTCTTCACGCCGGGCGCCGGCTACACGGGCTGAACGAATCCGGAGGATCCCCCGCGCCCATGAGAACGAGGACCCTGACAGCGACCACGTGGCTGGTTCTGACGACGCTGCTCGCCGCCGCCCCGGCTCGCGCACAGGCCCCTGCCTCCGCCCCCGCCCCGGCGGGTCAGGCGTCCAAGCCCGATGTCGATCCCGCGCAGGAGACGATCCGCAAGCTCAACGCCTATGTCGGGCTCCTCAACCGGACCCTGCGGGCGCAGGAATCGCTCAGCCGCTATCAGAGCTGGGTCAACATGAAGACCGGCCCGACCGGCCGCGAGCGGATCATCTACGGCCTCTACGGGCTCTACGATGTCCGCGGCGAGATCGCGAAGGCGGAGGCCGCGACGGCGCAGCCGCCCGCGATGCCGAACCTCGACGGCGCCATGACGCGCTACATCGCCGCCTACCAGGCCCTCGCGCCGACGATCACCGAGGCGGAGGGCTATTACGAGCGGCAGGATTACCGCGCGGACAAGATGGAGCAGGGCAAGGCGCTCCACGCCAAGCTCGCCGTCGCGGGGCCGGCCTTCCTGGCGGCGCGTGCCCAGGTCGACGCCGCGCTGCGGGTCGAGAAGGAGAAGAGCGACGCGCTGGAACTCGCCGCCATCGAGGCGCGGGAGGGCCGCAAGGCGCGCTGGCACGTCGCGAACGTGATGACCGAGGCGCGCAAGGTCATGGACTTGCTGCCCACCGACGCCAAGCCGGTCGTCGACATGGCGGCCTTCGAGGCCGCGCTCGGGCGCTACGCCGTCACCGTGAAGGACCTGGACGGGTACAGCGCCGCCAACCCGAACGCCTTCCACGTGTTCGAGAGCCGGCCGCGCGCATTGCTCGGCAAGCTGCGCGAATTCGACGCCAAGCTCGCCAAGGCCAAGGGGGATGCCCGCCGCGGCGCCGGGCGCGACGTGACCTGGATCGTGAACGACTACAACACGATGGTCTCGACCGCGCAGACGGCCACGACCTTCTCGCGGTGATCGGGGGCGCCGTCAGCGACTGTCCCGGGCCGGTTCCGTCAGCCGCAGCGAGGTCGCGGCCGTGGCGACGGCCGCCTGCCAGCGCGCCCGCTCGGCCACGGGATAGCGGATGCGCAGGGTGACGAAGGCGCCGCCGCGCCCGCCCGCCCGGAGGGTCTTCCGGTACAGGATGCCGTCGGCGGTCGTGCAGGAAAACACGATCCAGCCGGGCTTGCGCGCCCCGTATTCGGGCGGTTTCCGCAGGCAGGTCTTCCGGTCCGCGGCCACGACGGCGTCGAGATCCTGGTCGAGCCCGTCGTTCAGGCCCGACACCGTCAGGTGCAGATGGCCGTCGGTCGAATGGAAGGCCTGCCCGTCGCCGTTGTCGGGCGGCGGCTCCGCCACGAGGTCGGCGGGAACGTCGATGGAGAAGCCGAAACGGGCATTGACCACGTGCCGGAACGCGGGTGTGTCCGACAGCGCTTCGCTCCAGTCGCGCCGGACCTGCGCGATCCGCGCGGTATAGACCCGCGCCAGGCAGGCGGCATCCGGGCAGGCATCGCGGATCCGCGTGCGCCAGCGTGCGTGGTCCGCACCGAATGTGTCGATCGCCCGGCCGGTCTCTCCGTCGATCCCCCGGGTCTCCCCGGCGATCCTGTCGAACAGGCGCCTGAGTTCGTCGTCCAGCCTCGTCAGAGCGGGGTCGGCACAGATCAGCGTCTCGACCCGGCTCCGGCTCCCGGCGCAATCCGGAGCCGCCTGCGCGGCGGACGCGCCCGCGCTCAGGCCGAAGCCGAGCGCCAGCACGGGGCACGCGGCCCGCCATCGCCGCGGCCGGAAGGCCGGGCGCTCCGCGAACGCCGCTCTCGGCGAGGCCTGACCGGAAGCCCGGGCGGGGCCGGGCATCGATCCGCCGCCTGCCGGCCGTGATCGCTTCGGCGGAGGCGTCTTCCGTCGCAGCACAACATCCTCCCTCCAGCGCGCCGCCACATCCCGGAACGGGCCGGGAGCCCGGGTCACCGGATCGTCGGCGGACCGAACGAAAGCTTTCGGGCAGAGTTGAGGCCGACCGTGAAGCCCGCGCAGGGTCGAGGCGGAGTGAAAACGCTGCCGTCGGCGTCGCCTGCGCACCCGTGTGACCGGCCGGGCGGATGTCGTCTCCCGACCCGGGCGCGCGATACAGGGGTACGCGGCGAAACCACCGGACATTGATTCCCGGAGATCGTTCTCCATGATCTGTCGGACGTTTTTGTTGACAGATTTATTTGCCAAAACAGAAAGGCATCGCTCAACGAACTGTCGATGATCGAGTGGCACGGGCTGCCGCTTCGTGCCGCCCGGTCAAGGCTGCCTCGCACGATCGTGCCGTCGGCCGGATCTTCGCGGTGACGCATGCCGGCAGCCCCGACGAGCGGGAGCGCCGCACAGCATCCCGCGATCGTCACACGACGGCATCCCTGCGAGACCGATCCCGGGACCCACGTTTCACCCGGTCTCGATCGGAAGCGGCCGGTCCGGTGCGCGCGGCCGCGATCGATTGCGCTGAGGAGACCGTTCGGTCTATCGCCTGCGCAGGACGGCCGGCGGCCTCGGGCGCCGGCTCGATCCGCGAGGAGCGCGCCCATGTCAGCCGCACACGCCCCGATCGGCCGCTTCCCGATCCCCCGCCTGGAGGATCTGCCGGCCGACATCCGCGCGCGGATCGAGGCGGTGCAGGAAAAGTCCGGCTTCGTCCCGAACGTGTTCCTGGTGCTCGCCCATCGCCCGGAGGAATTCCGAGCCTTCTTCGCGTATCACGACGCCCTCATGGACAAGCCGGGCAACCTGACCAAGGCCGAGCGCGAGATGATCGTCGTGGCGACCTCGGCCATGAACCAGTGCCAGTACTGCGTGATCGCCCACGGTGCGATCCTCCGGATCCGCGCCAAGGACCCGCTGATCGCCGATCAGGTCGCGATCAACTACCGCAAGGCCGACCTCACCGATCGGCAGAAGGCGATGCTCGATTTCGCCATGCTGGTCAGCCAGTCCGCGCATCTCGTGGGGGAGGCCGCGTTCGAAACGCTCGGGGCGCACGGCTTCGACGACGCGGATGCCTGGGATATCGCCGCCATCGCGGCCTTCTTCGGCCTGTCGAACCGGCTGGCGAACGTGACCAGCCTGCGGCCCAACCCGGAATTCTACACGCTGGGGCGCGGCTGACGGCATGGCCGTCCCGCCAGCGCCGCGGCGCACCTGACCGGCGCAGCTGAAAGCGACACCGCCTTGGACCCTCTCCCGTGACCGGCGCGGTGCTGCTCGCCCTGTTGCCGATCGTGATCCTGACCGCGCTGGGACTGGCCCTGCGGCGGCGTGGTTTCCTGGCCGAGGGCTTCTGGCCGCAGGCCGAGCGGCTGGGCTACTTCGTGCTGCTGCCGAGCCTGTTCTTCCACGGCCTCGCGACGGCGCGGATCGAGGCCGTGCCGGTCGGCGCCCTCGCGCTGACGCTGATCCTGTCGACCCTCGCCGTCGCGGTCCTCGTGATCGTCCTGAGGCCGTGCCTGAGGCTCGACGGACCGGCCTTCACCTCGGTGTTCCAGGGCAGTGTCCGCTTCAACAACTATGTCGGGGTGACGCTGGCCGCCGGATTGTTCGGGCCGCAGGGCATCGCGCTGGCGGCCATCTGCAACGCGGCGATCGTGCCCACCGTCAACATCCTCTGCGTGCTGGTCTTCGCCCGGCACGGCACGGTGCGGCTGACGCCGCGCGGCATCGCCCGGCAACTGGCCACCAACCCGCTGGTGGTGTCCTCGCTCGGCGGAATCCTGGTCCAGGGCCTCGGCCTCGGTATTCCGCCGGGGCTGGAACCGGCCCTGCGGGCCCTCGGGGCCGCGTCGCTGCCCCTCGGCCTGCTCTGCGTCGGCGCGGCGCTCGACTTCGGCACCGCCCGGCACTGGGCGGGGCCCGTGCTGGCCGCCTCGACGATGAAGTTCGTCGCCATGCCGGCGGCGACGGTTCTGGCGGCCCTGTGCCTCGGGCTGCACGGCCCGGCGCTGACCACCGCCCTGCTCTTCCAGGTCCTGCCCACCGCCTCCTCCGCCTACATCCTGGCCCGGCAGCTCGGCGGGGACGCCCCCCTGATGGCGGGGATCACGGCGGCGCAGACCGTGCTGGCCCTGGTGGCGATGCCCCTGGTCCTGATCGCCCTCGCCGCCTGGGTTCCGCTCTAGGCTCCCGGCGCCCCGCCCGGCCCCGTCGTGCGACCTGGCGTCGCGCGCGCATGGCGGATCCGGTCGCCGTGCCCTTCGGCCACCCGGCACCGGCCTCCCGCGCGGACGGTTAGCCCGCCTGTGCCAATCCTTTAGCCCTATAGGAGCGGCACGGTTCGGCTGTTAACACGCTTTAAGTTTTGCGGCCGACCCGGTGAGGAGGCGAACCCCGGCTTGAACCTACGAAGCGGCGCGGCTCAGCGTCTTGATGTGACTGCGTGCGATCGCGAGCCCATCCATATCGTCGGCAGCGTCCAGCCGCACGGATTCCTGCTCGGGCTCGACGCCCGGTCCCTCGCCATCGTCCAGGCGAGCGCCAACGCCCCAGCGGCGGCGGCGGTCGGGACCATCCTCGACGCGGCTCTGCCCGACCTTGCGGCCGTCGTCCGGCACCATCTGGCGGCGGCGGAGACCCAGGACGGGGCCCTCTATCTTCGCACCGTCACGCTGGAGACCGGCAGCGGGCGCCAAGCCTACGAGGTGGCGGCCCACCGGGTCGATGACCTTGTGGTGGTGGAACTGGAGGAGATCGACGCGGCCGCCGCCGACATCGGCGTCGACCTGCTCACCCCGCGCCTGCGCGCCTTCGTCGAACGCCTGCACACCGCCAGAACCGTCGAGGACCTCTGCCGGTTCGTCGCCGAGGATATCCGCCAGATCACCGGTCTCGACCGCGCCCTGGTCTACCGGTTCGACCGCGACTGGCACGGGACGGTGCTGGCCGAGGCCGGGAACGGCGTCCTGCCCTCCTACCTCGACCTGCGCTTCCCGGCCTCCGACATCCCCGTCCAGGCGCGCGAACTCTACCGCCGGAACCGCCTGCGCATCATCCCCGATGCCGGCTACGTCCCCGTGCCGATCCGGCCGGCCACCACGCCGTCCGGCCGGCCCCTGGACCTCAGCCAGTCGGTGCTGCGCTCGGTCTCGCCGGTCCATGTCGAGTACATGCGCAACATGGGCACGATGGCGTCCATGTCGGTATCGATCCTCGTCGACGGCGCGCTCTGGGGCCTGATCTCCTGCCACAACCGCGCGCCCAAGCGCGTGCCCCTCCAGGCGCGCAACGCCTGCGACGTGCTCACCCAGATCTTCGCGCTGCAGCTCTCGGCCCGCGAGCGCGGCGCCCAGTCCGAGAGGCGTCTGGCCCTGGGCGCCGTGCAGGCGCGCCTCCTCGGCTTCATGGCCGAGGAGGACAGCTTCGTCGACGGCCTGCTCAACCATCCCGACGACGTCCTGGCCCTGGTGGACGCGACCGGCGCCGCGGTGGTGACGGCGGACCGCTGCCGGCTGCTCGGGGCCACGCCGACCGAGCGCGAGATCCGTGGCCTGTACCGGTGGCTGTCCGCGCGCGAGGAGGCCGAGGAGGTCTTCGTCTCCGAAGCCCTGTCGGAGGCGTTTCCGGCGGCCGCGGTCTTCGCCGGGCGGGCGAGCGGTCTCCTGGCGGTCTCGGTCTCGAAGAAATACGCGAGTTACATCCTCTGGTTCAGACCCGAGGTCGTGCGGACGGTGAAGTGGGGCGGCAATCCCGTGAAGGCCGTCGAGCCCGATCCGGACGGCGGCCCGGACCGGCTGCACCCGCGCAAGTCGTTCGAGATCTGGAAGGAAACCGTGAAGGGCCGCTCCCTGCCCTGGTCCGACCCGGAGGTGGAGGCCGCCAAGGACCTGCGCGCCTCGGTGCTCGGCATCGTGCTGCGCCGGGCGGAGGAACTCGCCGCCATGAGCGAGGAGCTGCAGCGCACGAACAAGGAGCTGGAGGCCTTCTCGTACTCGGTCAGCCACGACCTGCGCGCGCCCTTCCGCCACATCGTCGGCTACGCGAACCTGCTCAAGACCCGCGAGGGGGCCCAACTGTCCGACAAGGGCCGGCACTACGTGGAGACGATCATCGAGGCGGCCTTCTCGGCCGGAACCCTGGTCGACAGCCTCCTGAGCTTCTCGCAGATGGGCCGGCACGCCCTGAACAAGGTCTGGGGCGACATGAACGCCCTGGTCGAGGAAGTCCGCCGCAAGGTCCTGCGCGACGTCACCCCCGACCGGACCATCCGCTGGGAGATCGCCCCGCTCGGCCGCGCCTATGCCGATCCGGTGATGCTGCGCCTCGTCCTCGAGAACCTGCTGTCGAACGCCGTGAAGTACACCCGCGACACCGCGGAGGCGGTGATCGCTGTGGGCAGCCTGCCGCCCCGGGACGGGGAGGCGGTCTACTACGTCCGCGACAACGGCGCCGGCTTCGACATGGCCTATGTCGACAAGCTGTTCGGCGTCTTCCAGCGGCTGCACCGGGTCGAGGAGTTCGAGGGCACCGGCATCGGTCTCGCCAACGTCCGGCGCATCGTCGAGCGCCACGGCGGGCGGACCTGGGCCGAGGGAACGCTCGGCCGGGGCGCCACATTCTACTTCACCCTGCCCATCCGGGAGGAGGCGCACTGAGATGGCAGGACTGAAACCCATCCTCCTGGTCGAGGACAATCCGAACGACATCGAGCTGACCCTCGCGGCCCTCGAATCGAGCCAGCTCGCCAACGAGATCGTCATCTGCCGCGACGGCGCCGAGGCCCTCGACTTCATCTACTGCCGCGGCGCCCACGAGAAGCGGCAGGCCCAGGATCCCGCCGTGGTCCTGCTCGACCTGAAGCTTCCCAAGGTCGACGGCCTGGAGGTGCTCGCCAAGATCAAGGGCGACCCGGTCACCCGCAAGACGCCCGTGGTCATGCTGACCTCGTCCCGCGAGGAGACCGACCTGGTGCGCTCCTACGACCTCGGGGTGAACGCCTTCGTGGTGAAGCCCGTGGGCTTCGAGGAGTTCTTCGCCGCGATCAAGGAGATCGGGGTGTTCTGGGCCCTCCTCAACGAGCCGCCGCCATACCGGGGAGGCTGGCCATCGAACGCGTGATCGGACGTTCCGCGGGCCCGCTGCGCATCCTGCATCTGGAGGACAGCGATCTCGACGCCGAGCTGATCGAGGCCGAGCTGGAGACGCTCGGGCATCCGGTCGAGATCGAGCGGGTGATGACGCGCGACGCCTTCGCCCGCGCGGCGGTGCCCGGCCGGTACGATCTGATCCTGGCGGACTACGTCCTGCCGACCTTCGACGGGGTGAGCGCCCTCGGCATCGCCCGGGCGCAATGCCCGGACACCCCGTTCATCTTCTGCTCGGGCACGCTGGGCGAGGACGTGGCCGTCGAGGCCCTGAAGAACGGCGCCACCGACTACGTCGTCAAGCAGCGCCTCGACCGGATGCCGCGCACCATCGTCCGGGCGCTGGCCGAGGCGCGGGCGCGCGCCGAGAAGCGCGAAGCCGAGGCCGCCCTGCAGGCGCTCAACGAGACCCTGGAGGCGCGCATCGCCGAGCGCACCCGGGAACTCGCCGCGGCGAACGACGCTCTGCAGGCTCAGATCGTCGAACGCGAACGGGCGGAGGACGCCCTGCGGCTCGCCCAGCGCCTGGACGCGGTCGGGCAGCTCACGAGCGGTGTCGCGCACGACTTCAACAACCTGCTCACGGTGATCGCCGGCAACATCGAGTTCCTGGAGCGCGCCGTCTCCGACGCCCGCTCGAAGCGCCGCCTCGACATGATGCGCGGGGCCGCCGAGCGCGCCGCCCGGCTCACGGCACAGCTCCTCGCCTTCTCCCGGCGCCAGCGCCTGGAACCCACCCCGGTCAGCCTGAACCAGACGGTCGCCTCGATGCGCGACCTGCTGCAGAGTTCGATCGGCGGCGCGGTTCGCATCGAGACCGCGCTCCAGCCCGATCTGTGGCCGGCCCTGGTCGACGCCACCCAGATCGAGCTCGTGATCCTCAACCTCGCCATCAACGCCCGCGACGCGATGGCGGTGGGCGGCCGGCTCGCCATCGAGACCGCCAATGTCAGCGTCACCGGGGCGCCGACGCGGCCCGAACAGCCGGCGCCCGGCGCCTACGTCATGGTGGCGGTGAGCGATACCGGCACCGGGATGACGCCGGACGTGCTGGCCCGGGTGTTCGAGCCGTTCTTCACCACCAAGGAGGTCGGCAAGGGGTCGGGTCTCGGGCTCGCCCAGGTCTACGGCTTCGTCAAGCAGTCCGGCGGCGGCATCCGCATCGACACGGTCGCCGGCGAGGGCACCTCGATCAAGGTCTACCTGCCCCGGGCCGCGGAGGCGAAGGGGGACGCACCCCGCAATGCCGCCGCGGCCGAGGCCGCGCGGATGCATCCGCCCGGAAGCGGCCCCCAGCTCTTGGTGGTCGACGACGACGCCGAGGTGCGCGAGGTGACGACGACCCGCCTGACCGAGGCCGGCTACGCGGTGCGCGAGGCGGCCTCCGGCCTGCAGGCCCTGGCGGCCCTCGAAGCGGATCCGGGCGTCGACCTCGTCGTGATGGATTTCGCCATGCCCGGCATGAACGGAGCCGAGACGGCTCTGGAGATCCGGAAGCGCTGGCCGACGCTGCCGGTGCTGTTCGTCACCGGCTTTGCCGACACCACCGCCCTGACGAAGGCCGGGGCCGTCGGCAGCGACGCGATCGTGCTGAAGCCGTTCCGGGTCGGCGAGCTCGAGGGCAAGGTCGCCGCCGCCCTGGCGGCCCGCCCGCCGGCGCAGCTTCGCCTGATCTCGGGCCGCGACAGGAGCGCCTGAGGCGTCCTCGACCCGGGCCGTGGCCATCGGACGGCCCGCGTCGGCGAAAGGCCGCCCCCGGCAGTCGGCGCTGCGACCGGAGCGGGGTGTCTGGCCCTGCCGGTGGTGCCGGCCTCCGGCTACACCCGCGCCCGGGCCGAGATGGGGGATCCGCGCTTTCGCGCAGCTGCCAATCGCGGCACGGGGCCTAGATCAGGGTCATGCCCCCTTCGCGCCCCATGACCCGCGCCGCCGGCCTCGAGGCCCTGGCGACATTCCTGACCGGTCCCGGCGCCGCCTACGCGGCGTCCCGGAACACGGATCGCGGCCCCGGTGCGACGCCGACGACGTCGGTTCTGTCGCCCTACCTGCGCCGCCGGCTGCTCACCGAGGAGGAGGTCGCCCGGGCCGCGCAGAGCGCCTTCGGCATCTCGGGCGCGGAGCGTTTCGTCTCCGAGGTGTTCTGGCGGACCTACTTCAAGGGCCACCTCGAAACCCATCCCGGCGCCTGGACCGGCTATCGGGAGGGTCTGGCGGCCGCACGGACGCGCCTTGCCGCCGAGCCCGGCCTGCGCCGGACCTACGAGCGGGCCGCCGCGGGGCGCACGGGCCTCGACGGCTTCGACGCCTGGGCCGGTCAGCTCGCCGAGGAGGGCTGGCTGCACAACCATGCCCGCATGTGGTTCGCCTCGATCTGGATCTTCACCCTGCGCCTGCCCTGGGAGCTGGGCGCCGACCTGTTCCTGCGCCACCTGCTCGACGGCGATCCGGCCAGCAACACCCTGTCGTGGCGGTGGGTCGCGGGCCTCCACACCCGGGGCAAGCCCTACCGCGCCCGGCGCGACAACATCCGGCAGTACACGGAGGGCCGCCACGATCCCGCCGGGCTCGACGAGGGGGCCGCGCCGCTGGAGGAGGACATGCCCCCGCGGGAGGTGCCCCTCGCCCCGGCCGACACCCCGCCGGACGGGGCGGTCGCCCTGCTGCTGCACCTCGACGACCTTCATCCCGAGAGCCTTCCCCTCGGACCGGCCCGCGTGGTCCGCGTCGGCGGCCTTCTCGCCCACGCGGAGGGGGCGGTCGACCGGGTCCGCGCGGCCGACGCGGCGGCGCTGGCGGATGCCCTGACCCGGGCGCAGGCGCAGTTCGGCTGCCCGGCCGTGCCCGTGCAGGACGGCTGGGCCGGCGACCTGCCCGTGGTGACGGCCTGGGCGCCGGCAGGCCCCTCGGCGGAGGTGCTGCCGCGGGATTGCCTCCGGGTCCGCCGCCCCTGGGATTCGCGGGCTTGGCCCCTCGCGAACCGCGGCTTCTTCCGCCTGCGCAGCGCCATCCCCGGCCTGATGGAGGCCTGACGCCGCAGATGGTCGGCGGCAGGCGCCCCCGACGCCATGTTCCCGGGACCGCGGGGCGACGCCCGCGCCCGCATCCGGAGGTTCTGCCATGGACAGGGTCCTGTACGTGCTCGTCACCCTCGTGGAATCGGTGCTCGGGATCTTCGGCGTGCGGGCGCTCTACGAGCAGCCCGCCTACACGGTGGTCGAGCGTCTCGACCGCGGGGTCGAGATCCGGTCCTACGCGCCGCGCCTGGCGGTCGAGACCGATTCCCGCGGCCAGGGCGACGGCGAGGCCTTCGGCCGGCTGTTCCGCTACATCACCGGTGCGAACCGGGGGGGCGACCGCATCGCCATGACCGCGCCGGTGGAGACCGGCGAGCGGCGCATCGCCATGACGGTCCCGGTGGAGCAGGACGGGGCCGGCACGATGCGCTTCTTCCTGCCGCGTGCGGTGGCGGCGGCCGGGGCGCCCGCGCCGACCGAGCCGGGGATCCGGCTGGTCGAGATCCCGGCCGAACGGATCGCGGCGTTGCGCTTCTCCGGCCGTCTCACCCCGGAGGCGCGGGCCGCACAGGCGCGCCTCCTCGCCGACGTGCTGGCGGCGGCGGGACGGAGAACCGAGGGCGCGCCGTTCGTCATGGGATACGATCCCCCCTTCGCGATCCCGTTCCTGCGCAGGAACGAGGTGGCCGTTCGGCTGGCCTCCCCGTGAGCCGGAGGCGGCGACGGGGGCCGGTCCCGGCCGGCATCCCGATGGCCCGTCGCCGAACTTCCCGATTGCGTAATATTCCTGGAAGTTACTTCCAAATATGCCCGAAGATCCCGGACGATCGTTCGATGATGTTATATCTACGCAACACTGTGCGTCATTCGATGGTCTTTTCCGGCACGGGCAGGGATTAAACAAAACGTGAATTGCGACCCGAACCCGACCCGAGATCAGTGACGCTCACGCAGCCGACGGGAAGCGGCGCGAGCCTTGAATTCAGGTTGGGGGAAGATATGCACGCCCTACGTGGCAGCTTGATCGCGTCCGTGGCCCTGTTGCCCGGTGTCGCGCAGGCTCAACAAGCCGTCACCCTCGGTGAGATCAGCGTCGTCTCGACGTCGCCGGTGGGGGCGGGCGGCGGCAATTCCAGCGGCGCCCAGACCCTCGATACCCTCGCCCAGACCGCGCCGACGCTGCCGGCTCCGGCCGGCGGGGTGCGCCTGCGGGGCTCGGAGCAGCCGCTCAACAAGATCCCCAGCACCGTCGAGACCGTCACGGCGCGGCAGATCGAGATCGACCGGGGCTCCGACAACGTGATCGCCACGCTGGCGCGGCAGACGCCCGGCGTGAACCTCAACGATTCGCAGGGCAATTCGAACCGGGTCGATCTCAGCTATCGCGGCTTCACCGCCTCGTCCGTGCAGGGCGTGCCGCAGGGGCTCGCCGTCTATCAGAACGGCGTGCGCATCAACGAAGCCTTCGGCGACGTCGTCAATTTCGACCTAATCCCCCCGCAGGCGATCCAGCGGATCGACGTCGTCACCGGCAACCCGGTCTTCGGCCTCAACGCCATCGGCGGCGCGGTCAACATCCAGATGAAGAACGGCTTCACCTGGCAGGGGACCGAGATCTCGGCCTGGGGCGGCTCAGACGCGCGCACCGCCGGCTACCTGGAATACGGCAAGGTCTCCGGCCCCTGGAGCTTCTATTTCACGGGCGACGGCCTGAACGACCGCGGCTGGCGCTACCAGAGCCCGAGCACGATCGGCCGCCTCTACGCGGATCTCGGCTACCGCTCCCAGGATTCGGAGTTCCACCTGATCGGGCTCGCCGCCCGCAGCTTCTACGGCGCCGCCGCCGCGACCCCGGTGGACTTCACCCACCGCGATCCGCGGGCGATCTTCACCTACCCGCAGACCCAGACGACGCAGGTCGGCACGATCCAGCTGACCGGCCGGGTGGACATCTCGCCGACCTGGGATCTCGCCGGCAACGCCTATTACCGGCGCTTCAGCGAGAACTACGTCGACGGCAACCAGGGCAACTTCGAGAATTGCAGCAGCCGCAGCAGCTTCCGGGGCTCGCTCTGCTACCAGGACGACGCGTTCAACGTGAACGCGCCGCCCACCAGCCAGGTGGCGGCCCGCCGGGCCTACGCCAACCAGTTCGCGATCCTGGGCCTGAACAACCGGACGATCCCGTTCCTGCGGAACATCCCCTACGGCACGATCGACACGACCCTGACCGAGGCCGAGTCGTATGGTGGCTCGCTGCAGGCGGCCAACCGCGACCGGATCTTCGGCCTGAACAACGCCTTCGTGGTCGGCGGCAGCGTCGACGCCTCAACCTTCGCGTTCAAGTCGTCCAGCCAGCTGGGCGTGATCAATCCGAACCTGTCGATCACCGTCGACCCGAACAACCCGTATTACGGCACCATCCCGGGGCTCGGCACGCCGGACATCCGCACCCTCGGGGCGATCGGCCTCGCGCCCAGCTCGGTGACCGGCTCGACGCTGTATCTCGGCCTCTACGCCACCGACACGCTGGACCTCACCGACCGTCTGTCGCTGACCGGCGGCTTCCGCCTCAACTACGCCCGCATCCAGACGCGCGACCAGACCGGCTTCTCGCCGGACGTGACCGGCGTGCACGAATACACCAAGGTCAACCCGCTCGCGGGCCTGACCTACCAGTTCGACCCGGCGGTCAACCTCTACGGCAGCTATTCGGAATCGAACCGTGCCCCGACCCCGCTGGAGCTGTCCTGCTCCAGCCCGACCCAGCCCTGCCTGCTGCCCAACTCGCTGGTGGCCGATCCGCCGCTCAAGCAGGTCACCGGCCGGACCTACGAGGCCGGCTTCCGCGGGGTGATCCCGAGCTTCCTGTCGGGCGGCGCCCTGACCTACAAGGCCGGCGTCTACCGCACCGACCTGAGCAACGACCTCTATCAGGTCGCTGTCGCCGGCAATGCCGCCAGGGCCTACTACATCAACGTCCCGGCGACCCGGCGCCAGGGCATCGAGGTCGGCGCCGAATACGCCGTCACCCCCGACCTGCTGGTCTACGCCAACTACGCCCTGGTCGACGCGACCTTCCAGTTCAACGCGACCCTCTCGTCGCCCAACAACCCCCTGGCCAGCACGGGGGCGACCGGCGGTGCCGTGGGCGGCGACGTGATCCCGAACGGCGGCATCCGGGTGCGGCCGGGCGACAAGATCCCGCTCATCCCCGATCACCAGATCAAGGCGGGCTTCGAGTACAACATCACCCCGAACTGGCGCTTCGGCCTCAACGTCTCGGCCTTCTCGTCGTCCTATTTCCGCGGCGACGAATCGAACCTGAACCGCAAGTTGCCGGCCTACTACGTGATGAACCTGACGACGAAGTATCAGGTCACTAAGAACCTGGAGATCTTCGGGCTGATCACCAACCTGACGAACAACCGCTACGCCACCTTCGGCACCTTCGCCGAGACGGGGGCGGTCGCCGGCAACCTGTCGATCAACGATCCCCGGACCACGACGCTGGCGCAGCCGCTCTCGGTCTATGCCGGCCTGACCTACCGGTTCGGGGAAGATCCGGTCCCGATGGCGCCGGAGCCGATCATCCGGAAGTACTGATCCCGCCCGCGGGACCCTGACGGCACCCGTGAGCGCGACGCGGCCGGGGTGAACACCTTCACCGCGCGCGCCTGCGACGCGGACGGCCGGCCCGTGCTGGTGCGGGCCGGGCCGGCCTCCTCAGCGTCGATCCAGCCGGGGACGTCCGCCGGACGTCCCCGTTCCCCGGTCAGGCCGCGTCCGGCATCCGGTCCAGGAGCTTGTCGAGGGTGATCGGGTAGTCGCGCACGCGGATGCCGGTGGCGTTGTAGATCGCGTTCGCCACCGCGGCGGCGATCCCCGAGATCCCGAGCTCGCCCACGCCCTTCGCCTTCATGGGCGAGGACCGCGGGTCGACCTCGTCGAGGAAGATCACCTCCTGATGCGGGATGTCGGCGTGGACCGGCACCTCGTATCCGGCGAGGTCGTGGTTGGCGAAGAAGCCGCGCTTGGTGTCGACCGCCAGCTCCTCCATCAGGGCCGCCCCGGTGCCCATGACCATCCCGCCGATCACCTGGCTGCGGGCCGATTTCGGGTTGAGGATGCGACCGGCCGCGCAGACCGCCAGCATCCGCCGGACCCGGACCTCGGCGGTGTAGACGTCCACGGCGACCTCGACGAAATGCGCCCCGAAGGTCGAGACCTGCTGCTCTTTCGAGACCTTGCCGAACTCGATCGTGTCCTCCGCGACCAGCTCCCCGTCCGCGGCAGCCTGGGCGAGCGGGATCGCGCGGTTGCCCGCGCGGACCTCGCCCTCCTCGAACACCGCGTCGGTGGCGTTGAAGCCGAGCTTCTGCGCCACGGACTCCCGCAGCTTCACGCAGGCCGCATAGACGCCCGCCGTCGACGAGTTGGCGCCGAACTGGCCGCCCGAGCCCGAGGAGACCGGGAAGTCCGAGTCGCCGAGCCGCACCGCCACCTTGTCGAGGGGCACGCCCATCATCTCGGCGGCGGTCTGGGCGATGATCGTGTAGCTGCCGGTGCCGATATCGGTCATGTCGGTCTCGACCGTGACCGTGCCGTTGCCGTCCAGCCGCACCCGGGCGCCCGACTTCATCACCATGTTGTCGCGGAACGCCGCCGCCATGCCGAGGCCGACGAGCCATTGCCCGTCCCGGACCTGGCCGGGCTTCGGGTTGCGCTTGGCCCATCCGAACTTCTCGGCGCCGAGCTTGAGGCAGCCGACGAGGTCGCGGTGGGAGAAGCGCAGGTCCGGCTGGGTCGGGACGACCTGCGTGTCGTTGCGGATGCGGAACTCCACCGGGTCGAGGCCGAGCTTCTCGGCCATCTCGTCCATGGCGACCTCGAGCACGGCGAGGCCCGGGGCCTCGCCCGGCGCCCGCATGGCGTTGCCCTCGGGCAGGTCGAGGTGGGCGAGCTTCATGGCGGTGAGGCGGTTCTTCCCCGCGTAGAGGAACTTGGTCTGGTTCACCGCCGTCTCGGGATCGCCGTCCGGCAGGTTGCCGGAAGTGCTCTCATGCGCGATCGCCGTGATGGTGCCGTCCTGCGTGGCGCCGATCCGGACCCGCTGGATCGTGGCCGGCCGGTGCGTGGTGTTGTTGGCGATGAGCGGGCGCGTGAGCGCGACCTTCACGGGCCGCCCCGTCGCCTTGGCGGCCAGCGCCGCCAGCACCGCGTCGGCGCGCACGAACAGCTTGCCGCCGAAGCCGCCGCCGACATAGGGGGCGTCGAGCCGGACCTTGTCCTTCGGCAGGCCGAGCATCTTGGCGAGGCTGCCGTGGCCCCAGCCGATCATCTGGTTGGCGGTCCAGAGCGTCACCCGGTCGCCGTCCCAGGCCGCCGTCGTGGCGTGCGGCTCCATCATGGCGTGGCTCTCGTCGGCGGTCGTGTAGGCCGCGTCGAGGGTCACGGGCGCCTGCGCGAAGGCCCCCTCGAAATCGCCGACGCGCTCCTCGCCGTCGCCGCCGCTGCCCTCGCCGCTCTCGGCCGGGACCGGCTCGGCGGTCTTCGCCGCCGCCGCGAGGTCGAAGGCGCCGGCTTCCGGGGCGTACTCGACCGCGACCAGGAAGGAGGCCGCCCGGGCCTGCTCGAAGGTTTCGGCCACCACCACGGCGATCGCCTGGTGGTAGTGCTGGATCACGTCGCCGCCGAACAGGTAGGCGACGTTCATCACGCCGCGCTCGATCCGGGGCGTGTCGAGGGTGGTGACGATACCGATGACGCCGGGAGCCTGCCGGGCCGAAGCGGTGTCGATGCTGCGGACGCGGCCCTTGGCGATGGCCGAGCCGAGCACGTAGCCGTAGGCGGCCTCGGGCGCCGCGTCGTGGCGCTCGTAGGCGTAGGGGGCGGTGCCGGTGGTCTTGTACTTGCCGTCGATCCGGTCGGTGGGCTGGCCCACGACCTTGAGCCGGTCGATCGGGTTCGGGCCGGCGGGGGTGTCGAACTTCATGGCTCAGGCCCTCGCTTGGTTGAGCGCGGCGCCGAGGGTCCGCTCGGCGAGCTTCAGCTTGTAGGCGTTCTCGGGGGTGGGCTTGGCGTCGGCGAAGACCCGGTCGGTCACGGCCTTCGCGCCCTTCGGCAGGTCGGCCTCGGCCGCCGCGTCCCGCCAGGGCTTGGCGGCGACGCCGCCGAAGGCGACGTGACCCGTCCCGTCCTTGCCGAGGATGGCGGCCACCGAGACCAGCGCGTAGGCGTAGGAGGCGCGGTCGCGGACCTTGCGGTAGATATGCGTGCCCGCCACCGGCTTCGGCAGCGTCACCGCGGTGATGAGTTCGCCGGGCTTGAGGTTCGTATCCCGTTCGGGGGCGTCGCCGGGCAGGCGGTGGAACTCGGCGATCGGGATCCGGCGCTCCGTGCCCGCGGCATCGACCGTCTCGACGGTGGCGTCGAGCACCCGCATGGCCACCGCCATGTCGCCCGGATGCGTGGCGATGCAGGCGTCGCTGCCGCCGATCACCGCGAGCTGCCGGTTGACCCCGTCGAGGGCCGAGCAGCCCGAGCCGGGCCGGCGCTTATTGCAGGCCTGGGCCGTGTCGTAGAAATACGGGCAGCGGGTCCGCTGGAGCAGGTTGCCGGCGGTGGTCGCCTTGTTGCGCAGCTGGCCCGAGGCGCCGGCCAGCAGCGCCCGGCTCAGGACCCCGTAATCCTTGCGCACCCGCGGATGGGCCGCGAGGTCGGTGTTGCGTACCAGGGCGCCGATGCGCAGGCCGCCCTCCGCGGTCGGCTCCACCGTGTCGAGGCCGAGGCCGTTCACGTCCACGAGGTGGCGCGGGGTCTCGATCTGCAGCTTCATCAGGTCGAGGAGGTTGGTGCCGCCGGCGATGAACTTGGCGTCGGGCGTCCCGGCGACGGCGGCGGCGGCTTGAGCGGGCGTGCTCGGGCGCTCGTAGGTGAAGGACTTCATGCCTGCCCCCCGGCGACTTCGGTCATCGCCTCGACGATGTTGGAATAGGCGCCGCAGCGGCAGATGTTGCCGCTCATGCGCTCGCGGATCTCGGCTTCGGTGACCCGGGGCGCGGCATCGAGGTCGACGGTGACGTGGCTCGGGATGCCGGCCTTGATCTCCTCGAGGACGGCCACGCCCGAGCAGATCTGGCCCGGCGTGCAGTAGCCGCACTGGTAGCCGTCGTGCTTCACGAAGGCCGCCTGCATCGGATGGAGCTGGTCCGGCTGGCCGAGCCCCTCGATCGTGGTGATCTCGGCGCCCTGGTGCATGATCGCGAGCGTCAGGCAGGCATTGATGCGCCGCCCGTCGACGATCATCGTGCAGGCGCCGCACTGGCCATGGTCGCAGCCCTTCTTGGACCCGGTCAGGTGCAGGTGCTCGCGTGCCGCGTCGAGCAGGCTGGTGCGGGTGTCGAGGTCCAGCGTGCGCCGCTCGCCGTTCACCGTGAAGGTGACGGTGGCGAGGACCGGCGCGTCGGTCCGTGCGGTGGTTTGTGAAGTCCCGGCACCCCGGTCCTGGGGCGCGGCGGCGGTAGCTCCCACCATCAAGTTTCTCTCCGGTTCAGATCACAAGGGCAGGGACGGCGCGTCTCGGTCTCCGGGCCGGCGCCGCCGCCGACGCGCGTCGGCCCATCGCAGGCGGGACACCTGGGGAAACACCGACACCCTGGATTGGCTCCAAGGTAGCGCCCACGTCCCCGATGGTCAGGGGGCGACGGGATCATCGACCCGAAAATCGCGGGCCCCGCGGTCGGGGGCCGCGGGCCCGACCGATCACGAGACGCATGCGCGCCGACCGCGGTGCGGCGCTGCGGGTGGCGCCCGGCGGCGGCCGGGGACGTTGACGCCAAACGAAAGGGCCGACCCGAAGGCCGGCCCCATCGTGCGCCCTGCGAAAATTCCTACTCGGCCGCCGTCATCTCGGGGGTGTAGTGGCCGCACCAGTCCTGGGCACCGACAATCGGCCACAATCCCTTGGACTCGGGCGCGGGCTGGCTGACCGGCGGGTTGAAGCGGCACAGGCCGGCATCGTTCTGGGCGACGGCGCCGTTGCCCTTGTGCTCGTCGAAGAACCGGCAGGTCTCGCACTTGGCGTTCATGGTCAGGCTCCTGTGAGGCCGGCGGCCGGGGCCGCCCTGGCGGGGAACGGAGAGCGTGGACCTTAGAAGTGATCCAATCTGCTGGCCCAACGTCGGACGGATCCGGCGGGTTCCCCATCGGGTAAGGCCGGCGACGGCCCTCACCCGGCCGCGGCGAGGCCCGATCCGGCGGCGACCGCCACCGCGGGTGCGCCGACCGCCACCGCGGGTGCGCCGACCGCCGCGGCGTAGTCGGCGATCGGGCGCGGCTTGCCGAACAGGTAGCCCTGCATCTCGCCGCAGGCCTCCTCCGTGAGGAACTTCATCTGCGCGTGGGTCTCGACGCCCTCCGCGACCACGCCCATGCCGAGGCTGCGGCCGAGGCTGAGCACGGCGCGCACGATCACGGCAGCCTGCGGTCCGGTCCCGAGCTGCGCCACGAAGGAGCGGTCGATCTTCAGCTTGTCGAACGGGAAGGCCTGGAGGGTGGCGAGCGACGCGTAGCCGGTTCCGAAATCGTCCATGCTGATCCGGATGCCGTAGCCCTTCAGGCGCCGGAGGATGCCCACGGCCCGCGCCATGTCGTTGATGATGATGCTCTCGGTGACCTCCAGCTCCAGGCGGTCCGGCGACAGGCCGGTCTCTGCCAGGATGGCCAGGACGGACTCGGGCAGATCGGGCTTCTGGAACTGGCGCGGCGAGAGATTGACGGCGACCTTCAGGGGCTGCGCCCATTGCGCCGCCTCGCGGCAGGCCTCGCGCAGCACCCAGTCGCCGAGCACCACGATCAGGCCGGTTTCCTCGGCGAGCGGCACGAAGACGCTCGGCGCCACGCTGCCGCGGACCGGGTGCGTCCAGCGCAGCAGCGCCTCGAACCCGACGAGCGCCCCCGTGTAGCCGTCCACCTGCGGCTGATAGTGCAGGCTCAGGGTATCGTCGTCGAGAGCCTGCCGCAGGTCGCGTTCGAGCATCCGCCGCTCCTCGGCCTCCTCGTCCATGGCGGGGGTGAAGATCCGGTACGTGCCGCGGCCCTCGGCCTTCGCCCGGTAGAGGGCGAGGTCGGCGCGGCGGTAGAGGGGCTCCGCATCCATTCCGTGCTCGGGCGCCAGCGCGATGCCGATGCTCAGGCCGACGCCGACCCGGTGCCCGGCCACGCTGAACGGGCTGTCGAACAGGGCGATGAGGCGCTCGGCCAGGGCGGCGGCCTCCGCCGCGCCCCCGTCCGAGAGCACGGCGAACTCGTCGCCTCCGAGCCGGGCCACCGCCCCGTCCCCCGCGGCGCGCCGCAGGCCGGCCGCCACGCGGCGCAGGAGTTCGTCCCCCGCTTGGTGGCCGAGGCTGTCGTTCACGCTCTTGAAGCCGTCGAGGTCGAGGTAGAGGACCGCGCAGGCGCCCCCGCGCAGGGCGATGTCGGCGAGGCTGCGCGCGAGGGTCTCGTGGAAGAGCGCCCGGTTCGGAAGGCCGGTGAGCACGTCGTGGCGCGCCAGGCGGGCCACCTCGGCCTCGGCGGCCTTCCGCTCCGTGATGTCGGTGAAGGTCCGGACGAAGCCGCCATCCGCCAGCGGCACGGTGCGGATCTCCAGCACGAGGCCGTTCGGCCGCGCCCGCTCGTGGACCTGCGTCTGCCCGGCCTCGCCGCGCTCGATCCAGGCCCGGGAGGAGCGGTCCGTGAGTCGGCGCTCGCGGCGGCTTGCCTCATGGCGCAGCACCGCCCGGTAGCTCGGCTGCGCCTGCATCATCGCCCGGGGCAGGTCGAGGAGCGCCAGCGCCCGCTCGTTGCACACGCGCACCGCACCGCCCGCGTCGACCATGATCAGACCCTGGTCCATGCTGTCGAGGGTGGCGTCGAGCAGCAGGGTCTTCTCCCGCAGCATGTGGCTCTGTCGGGCCAGGGCGACGTTGATCCGGCGCAGGTGGTCCAACATCAGCGTCAGCGCCGCGAAGGCCAGGATCACGGCCATCATGGCGGCGATGCCGCCGGCCAGCACGCCGCGGGCGAGACCGAGCTGCGGGATCGCCAGGGCGGGATCCAGCACCACCCGGGCGGCCGACATGGCCAGGAAGTGCAGGACCGCGATGGCGAGGGTCAGGACGGTCGCGGCCGCGAACCGGGCCCGCGGGCCGGCGGGCCCGACATGGATGGCCATCCCCACCGCCGAGAGCAGGCAGCCCGCCGCGATCGCCGTGACGGCCAGGGCCGGGTCCCAGGTGAAATGCCCGGGCAGCCGCACGCCGGCGATGCCGAGGAAATGCATGCCGGCGATGCCGATCCCCAGCACCAGGCCGGCCCCGGCCCCCGCCCAGCGCGACGGCGTGGCCCGGGCGAGCAGGAAGGCCGCGGTGGCGGCCGCGATGGCGACCAGCAGGGAGAGCAGGGTCGTGCGCGGCTCGTAGCCGAGCACCACCCCGGGATCGTAGCCGAGCATGCCGATGAAGTGCGTGCTCCAGATCCCGGCTCCGATCGAGAAGCCCGAGGCCAGGAGCCAGATCGGCCCGTGCCTGTGGGCCTGGACGCGCTGCTCGAGCTTGAGGGCGACCGCGCAGGAGATCCAGCAGATGCAGGCCGCCAGCGCCACCACCCAGGCGGTGTGTTCCTCGGTCAGGCAAGCGAAAGCGCGATACATCGAGGTGCCCCGCCCATCTGCGATGGCCGGAACCGTAACCTGCGGATACTAATCAGAAGTTGCATAAGCTGCGGTCGCGGACGGCCCGGCACCCGCGGGCGGGCGTTTCCGGCGCGATTGTCACATCCCTTCAGCGCAGCCTCTTTGCCCTATAGCCTCGCCCGGGTCGCGGCGACGAACGGGCCGCGCCGGCCTTCAACCGTGGCTTTCAACCGGCCGCACCGCGAAACCCGCCAGCAGCTCCTGGAGTTCGTCCTCGTGGACGAGGCGTGCCGCCTCTTCGGGGGGGAACCATCGCAGCGTGCGCTGATCCTGCTCCGGCCAGCGCGCATGCTGGGCTTCGACCCGCAGCGGGTAGACGCGGACCATGCAGGGGAACGCCCGGCCGTGATCGAAGCGCTTCTGATAGTGGTACCGACCGACCGGGCTCGCCGCGATCTGCCCTTTGAGACCCGCCTCCTCGAAGGCCTCCCGTTCGGCCGCCTGATGGGCCTTCCGGCCGGACATCGGCCAGCCCTTCGGAATGATCCAGCGGCCCGTATCCCGCGAGGTGATCAGCAGGATCTCGATCCGGCCCTCCGCGTCGACGCGGAACGGCAGGGCCGCCACCTGCTTGAGCGGCTTCAGCGGTTTGACATGCGCCTTCCGGAGCAGCTTCTTCAGGTTCGGCCGCTTGGATGACGTCTTCAGCGCCGACCTCGGGGATGTTGGGGGGCGGGGTTTCTGATGTTGCTTTTGCAAGGCCAAGACTCCTCGCGCTTTTACATAAGTTTAATACGATCCCAATTCAGCCCGTGCGAATCGGCACCGAGCCATGCCCGCAGCGCTGTGCTCATCCCCGGCAGCCCGCTTGTCTCGGGCCGGCTCCTCCGCGAAAGCTCCTGCGTCAAATGTCCACGAGGCACGGTATGCCGGTCGAGATCGAGCGCAAGTTCATCGCGAACCCGTCGGTTCTGGCGCTGTGCCGGGAGGGGACGCACTTCGTTCAGGGCTATCTCTTCACCGACGCCGCCAACACGATCCGGATCCGCCGCGCCGGGGCGCGCACGCTCATCACGTGGAAGAGCCCGCGCCGGGGCGCCTGCCGGGACGAGATCGAATTCGCCATCCCGCCCGAGGACGGCGCGGCGCTCCTCGCCACGGTGCCGCCCGACCGGCGGCTGGAGAAGACCCGCTACCGGGTCGTCCATGCCGGAGCGACGTGGGACGTCGACGTGTTCGGCGGGGGGCTCTCGGGCCTGATCCTGGCCGAGATCGAGCTGGAGCGCGAGGACCAGCCGGTGGTGCTGCCCCCCTGGGTCGAGGGCGAGGTCACCGGCGACGCGCGCTACCGCAACTCGCGCCTGTCCGCGGGATTGGTGCCGGAGCGGCAGGCGGCTTGACCGTCTGCGCCCCCGCCGGATCCATCGGGTTGGACAGGCGGCGTTCCGATGGGACGCCGCCAAGCGCCGGATTGCCGGGACGAGCCGCCCGGCGTGCCGCTCCCGGGGCTGACGGATCGAGCCGGTTCCGGACCTGATGGAGCCCGCCGGCCGAGGGCGCCGGGCCGGATTGCGAAGCCTGTCTGCGCGGATGGCTCGAGACCTTCGGACCGTGCTGTCCCTGACGGATCCGGGCGAAGGCGCCAGAACCGGTCAGCGCAGCCTGGGTCAGCGCAGGGCCGGCGGAAGGCGCCGCTTCCAGCGTTCCCCGAGCCGCAGGTCCTTCGTTCGCCGCCCGGCCGTCGATCGCGGCGACGGACCTTGACCGGACGCGGCCGCCAGGGGGGGCGCCTCCGCGACGGGCAGGGGCGGCTCTGCGGCCGGACGCGGCGGTGCCGCCTGCACCTGGGGGGCGATGTCCTGCTCGGACGCGGGAGCCCGGGTACGACGCGGCCGCCGCACCCGAGGTGCCGGCACGGCCTCGTCCGCCGGTTCGGCCACCGGCTCGTCCGGAATCTCGAACATGGGGACGAGGCTCGGCAGAACCCGGCGAGCCGGTGTCTCCGGCGCCTTCCGTTCCGGGCGTTGGGCCGGTGCCGCCTGAGGCACGGATGCCGGCGGCTCCATCGCGGCCTGCGCCAGTTCCGGCCATAGAGTCTTGTCCGGGCGGGAGCGCGCTTCAGTGGCAGTCAGCGATGTGCGGGCCGGACGGGTCTGCTTGACTTCGACCATGAACGGTCGCGCGCTGCGGCGCTTCATGTAAGACGATCCTTGGAAGCATTCGAGCCCGCACATCGGCGGCACGAACATATCCAGGTTAAGCCTGATCTCGGCCGTTGTCCAGAAAGACGGGCGCGTACTGATCAAATTTCTTTGTAGTTGAAATCGGCTGCCGTCATATCCAAGCGGTGAGCCGAGAAATGGAAGTCGTGTTCACCGGGGCCATTCAGGAAGGTGTTGCGTGCTGCCGCAGGACGGGCGCCACCCGGCCGGCCCGCGTGCGGGAGCGGCGGCGGCGAGGACCAGGGTCCTTCCGGATCGGGCGGCCTGCGCCGGCGCGGAGCTCGGCCGGCGCCCGCACCCGGACGCTGCCGTCCGTGATCGTCACCGCGGCGGTGCCGGACGCGGCGCCTTCGGCAGCCTGGAGGGCGCCCTGGATCGTCGCCGACAAAGTCATCACCTCGGCGAGAACTTGCTCATGGCCGATCGTCACGCGTGATGATCGGCGATCGATCGCCGACGTCAGTTCAGGCGCCGTCGCTGCTCCACCACGTGCCGCTGTGCCAGCCGCCGTCCCAGCGCCATCAGCAGCGCGTCCGCCTGGGCCTTCAGCACCGGATCCCCGGCGGCGACGATCGCGTCCTGCGCGGCGATGGCATGCTCGACCGCCCGGTCCAGCAGCGTCTCCCCGGCACCGGGCGTGACCTCATCGGAGAGGCCCTCGCTCGCGCGCAGCCGCGTGACATCCACCAGGATTCCGCGACCGCCGGCCGGCCGGCCCGTATGGTCGCCGAAGATGCGGCCGCGGGCCAGAACCCAGTGCGTCCGGCCGTCGATGGAGATCACCCGGTACTCGGCGATGTACGGGCTCCCCTCCGCGGCGCTGCGGCGGATCAGGCCGATGACCCGTTCGCGGTCGTCGGGATGGGTGATCCCGTCGTAGAACGCCAGCGGGAGACCCGCTTCGGCCTCGGCCGGATCGACCGTGAAGAGGCGAGCCGCGAAGGCATCGACCCGTACGCGGTCCGTGGCGGCGTCCCAGTCCCAGTGTCCGATCATGTCCGCGGTCTCGCCCGCGATCGGGAACGCCCTGGAACGGTTCCGACCGGCGTGCGGCTTAGTCTTGGGCATGGCGGTGTTCGTATTCGTCCCCGATCACCTCTTATTAGGATGTCTGTCACAACCTCAAGGGATTCTTAGCGCAATTATGCAACTGTTGCTTGCTGGGCACTCGCGTGTCGGCATTCTTCTGTATTATGAATGCTCCCGCCAGCCTGCGTGCCGAAGCTTGACCGCCGATGGGACCCAAAGCACCTGATCCGGGCGGATCCTCCGGGGATGCGGCGCCGGAGGACAACCCGTTCGATCACCGGGCCCGTCCGCCCGAATCGGCGACGGGGCGGCTCCTGCAGCGGATCGCCGAAGCCCTGGCGATTCCGGCAGCCACCCTGTACGGCCCGCGCGCCGCCGAACGGGACGATGGCGGTGCCGAACGGCGCGCCGACGAGGCGGAGGCTCTCCTGTCCGCCTTCCGGCGGATCGAGGATCCCGAGCTTCGCCATCGTCTCCTGGACCTCGTGCGGAATCTCGCGGAGCGACGCGCATCGGCTCACCGTAACGCGCTTCGCCCCTGATCCGCTTCGCCCGTGACGTGCTTGGCCCGCCACGTGCTAACCTTTGCCGGGTTGCAACGCTCGGGCGAGTCGGCATGCTGAACAGACGATCCTTCATGGCCCTGTCGGGCGCCGCCCTCGCGGCCCCGGCCTTGGCGCAGGGCAGTGCCGCGCGGACGCTCAAATTCATCCCGCAGGCCGACCTTACTGTGCTCGATCCGATCTGGACGACCGCCTACGTGACCCGCAATCACGGGCTCGCCGTGTTCGACACGCTCTACGGCACCGATGCGCGCTATGCCGCCCAGCCGCAGATGGTGGCGGGCCACACGGTGGAGAACGACGACAAGCTCTGGCGCGTGACCCTGCGGCCCGGGCTCACCTTCCACGACGGCAGCCCCGTGCTCGCCCGCGACTGCGTGGCGAGCATCGCCCGCTGGGGCAAGCGCGACGCCATGGGCCAGACGCTCATGGCCTACACGGACGAACTCTCGGCCCCCGACGACCGGACGATCCAGTTCCGGCTGAAAAAGCCCTTCGCACTCCTGCCGGAGGCCCTCGGTAAAGTCGGATCCTCGATCTGCGCCATCATGCCGGAGCGGCTCGCCAAGACCGACCCGTTCACGCAGGTGACCGAGATGGTCGGTAGCGGCCCCTTCCGCTTCAAGGCGGACGAGCGCGTCGTCGGCGCCCGGGTGGTCTACGAGCGCTTTGCCGGCTACGTACCCCGCGAGGGCGGCGAGCCGCAATGGACCTCAGGTCCGAAGCGCGTCTTCGTCGACCGGGTCGAGTGGCACGTCATTCCCGACCAGGCCACCGCCGCCTCGGCCATGCAGACCGGCGAGCTGGATTGGTGGGAGCAGCCGCCGGCCGATCTCGTTCCGACCCTGGGCGGACTCACGACGCGGATCACCGACCCGACCGGCCTGATCGGCTGCCTGCGGATGAACCAGCTTCAGCCGCCCTTCGACAACCCGGCCATCCGGCAGGTGCTGCTGAAGGTCGTCGACCAGACCGACTTCATGCAGGCGGTGACCGGCACCGATCCCAAGCTGATTCACGTGCCCACCGGGTTCTTCTGCCCCGGCCTGCCGATGGCGAGCGATGTCGGCCTCGATGTCCTCACGAGCAAGCGCGACTACGAGGCGGCCAAGACGGCGCTGGCGGCGGCGGGCTACAAGGGCGAGAAGGTGGTGCTGATGGGCGCCTCGGACTTCCCCAGCCTCAAGGCGCTCGCCGACGTGGCGGCCGACATGCTCACGCGCGCCGGCTTCAACGTCGACTATCAGGTCATGGACTGGGGCTCTGTGGTGCAGCGGCGCGCCAAGAAGGATCCGATCGCCCAGGGCGGCTGGAGCGCCTTCTGCACCTTCTGGGCGGGGCTCGACCAGGCCAACCCGGCGGTCAGCGCCTTCCTGCGCGGGACCGGGCAGAGCGCCGCGATCGGCTGGCCCACCAGCGAGAAGATCGAGGCGTTGCGGGACCAGTGGCTGGACGCCCCGGACACCGCCGCGCGCAAGCAGCTCGCGGGCGCCCTTCAGCGGCAGGCCTTCACCGACCTGCCCTACCTGCCCCTCGGGCAATACTTCAACCAGACCTCGTACAAGCCGTCCCTGACCGGCGTGCTCGACGGCGTGCCGATGTTCTGGAACGTGAAGAAGGGGTGACGGGCGGCGGACCGCCGTCCCGACCCGGACCTGCGGCACGGCGGTCGCTCCGAACCAGACCGAGGCCCCGGCGTCGGGAGCCGCCCGCCGTGTCTCCGTCCCGGCGAGCGGCGCCGGCAACCCGGAATCGCGGGACGTCGCCGAGCGTCGCGCGGCCTGGATGGCCGCCGGATGGCGCTTCGCGGCCCGCAGGTGCGGCAGCCCGGCGCGCGCGCCTGCAGGCGATCGCGGCCGTCAGCCTGGCGGACGCATACGCCGTCGGGCTTCGACAGATCCGATCCGTTGAAGCCCGATGGCGCTTCCCAGCCGCGGCGGCCGCGGGTTAAGCTGAGGTTGGCACAGGTCACAACCAGAGATGACCGGCCCGCGAGGAAGCCCGAGACGAGACGCCCGGCCCGCCGCTCACGGGGGGCCCCGCGGCGACGTCGAGCCCCGTGCGGGCCCGGCCGTGATCTGGAGCCGTGACCTGGATCGATCCGGACCCCGGGGGCCCGGCCCGAGCCCACGACACGCGCAAGGATAGGCCATGGACGACGCCGCCCTGGAACGCTCGGCGATGCGCAGGATCGGCTGGCGGCTCGTGCCGTTCCTGATCCTCGCCTACTTCGTGTCCTTCCTGGACCGCGTGAATGTCGGCTTCGCGGCGATCCAGATGAACCACGATGTCGGCCTGTCGGCGACCGTGTTCGGCTGGGGCGCCGGGATCTTCTTCCTCGGCTATTTCCTGATGGAGATCCCCAGCAACCTGATGCTGGAGCGCTTCGGGGCGCGGCTGTGGATCGCCCGGATCATGGCCACCTGGGGCCTGATCTCCGCCGCCATGGCGCTGGTGCAGGGGCCGCGGTCTTTCATCGCCCTGCGCTTCCTGCTGGGGCTCGCCGAGGCCGGCTTCTTCCCCGGCGTGATCCTCTACCTCACCTACTGGTTCCCCTCCGCCTACCGGGCGCGGATCATCGGGATCTTCATGATCTCGATCCCGATCTCGTCCTTCCTCGGCTCGCCGATCTCCGGCGCGCTGCTCAACGTGACGGGGTTCGGCCTCGCCGGCTGGCAGTGGCTGTTCATCCTCGAGGGCCTGCCGGCGGTGGTCCTGGCCGTCGCGGTCCTGTGGTTCCTGCCGGACGGGCCGCGGGAGGCGGCGTGGCTGCCGGCGGCCGAGCGGGACTGGCTGGAGCGGCAGCTCCGGTCCGAGGCGGCGCGCAACACCCGCCGCGGCGCGCCCGCGAAGCCGCCGCTCTGGGAGATCCTGCGCGACCGGCGGCTCGCCCTCTTCGCGGCGATCTATTTCGGCTCGACGGCGAGCAGCTACGGGCTGTCGTTCTGGACGCCGCAGATCGTCAAGAGCTTCGGCCTCGGCAATGTCGAGACCGGGCTCCTGAACAGCATCCCGTACGGATTCGCGTCCTTGGCCATGGTCCTCTGGGGCCGGCACAGCGACCGGACCGCCGAGCGGCGCTGGCACCTCGCGCTCTCGTTCCTGGTCCTGGCGCTGGGGCTCGCGGGCGGGACGGTCCTCTCGGGGCTCGGCCCGGTCGTGGCGGCGCTGACGGTCGCGGCGGTCGGCGTCTACATGCTCAAGGGGCCGTTCTGGGCGCTCGCGACCGAGCAGATGCCGCCCGCCACGGCGGCGGCGAGCATCGCGGCGATCAACGCGGTCGGAAATCTCGGCGGCTTCCTGGGCCCCTACTTGATCGGCGCGATCAAGGACGGGACCGGCAGCTTCACCCTGAGCCTTCTGCCCCTGGTGGCCTTCGCCTTGCTCTCGGCCGCCCTGTCACTGGTGCCGGGCCGTGCCCCGCGTCCCGACCGGGGTACGCCGCGCCCGTCGACCGTCTGAGCCCGGCGCGGCGGCGAACCGAGTCCGGGACCGGCCGGTTGGCCCTGGTGCCGCCATCGCCCGGCACGGGGCCGATCCGGACCGGATCGGGGCCCGCCGGCCGGGCGCACCGATGACCGGGAGCCGGACCCAGGACGTTGGACGACGCCTTGCGGGACGCCATCCGGGCGGAGCCGACGCGTCAGGCCGAGGCGGATCGACCGCGAGGCTCTGCCGATGGTGACCGCCGGCGCGGTCGCCGGCGGACCGCGCGGCTCGCGCGCCGTCGCGGAACATCCCCGCCGGACGATCGAGCCCGGCGGCCGGGCCGCCCGTGACAGAGATGCCGTCAGGAGATCGCCGTGCCCAAGCTCAACGCCATCCTGGAGACGGCGCTGTACGTCGCGGATCTCGACCGCGCCGAAGCCTTCTACCGCGACACGATGGGATTGCCCTGCCTCTTCACGGATTTCCGCATGCGCGCCTTCGACGTCGGCGGCCGCGGCGTCCTCCTGCTTTTCCCGGAGGGCGGGTCCCTGCAGCCGATCGAGACGCCGGGCGGGCTCATCCCGCCGCATGACGGCCGCGGCCCGGCCCATGTCGCGTTCTCGATCGACGCGGACGCCCTCGCGTCCTGGGAGGAGCATCTCGCGGCCTCCGGCGTGGCCGTCGAGGGGCGCACCCGCTGGCCGAGGGGCGGCGTCAGCGTCTACTTCCGCGACCCGGACGGGCACCTGCTCGAGCTGGCCACCCCCGGCCTCTGGAAGGGCTACTGAGGCGGCGCCGGGCCGCGTCGGGGCGGCCCTCAACGCCGAAGGGGCCGCGTCCTTTCGGACGCAGCCCCTTGCGAGCTCGGCTTGGCGCGGCGGTCGGGATCCGACCGCCGCGGCGCGGTCTTAGTAGGAGCCGAACTTGTAGTTCAGGCCGGCGCGGACGACGGCGAACTCGTCGGAACGGCGGCCGATGCCGCTGTAGACGACGGGGAAGTTGTTGGCGGCGTTGATGACGAACGCGCCCTGGTTGCGGGTGTTGCGGTCGAGGTTGACGTACAGGCCTTCGACCTTGAGCGTCACGGCCGAGGAGCGGAAGAAGTTCAGGAAGGAGTCGGTGGGGAGCGCGTACTCGACGCCGCCGCCGACGGCCCAGCCGGTGCGGAAGCTGTCGTTGCCGGCGTAGCCGCCGAAGGAGCGGTCGGCGCTGCCGGAGCCGTAGGCGAAGCCGCCGGTGCCGTACACGAGGGTGCGGTCGAAGGCGTAGCCGAGGCGGCCGCGGACGGTGCCGAAGAAGTCGAGGCTGGAGAGGCCGCGCGGGTCGGTGACGTAGTAGCCGGGGGCCAGCGCGCCGGCGACGAAGGCGTTGTTCCGGTTACGGCCGAAGTCGAGGTACTGGGCATCGGCCTCGATACCGAACACGACGCCGGAGCCGGGGGTCAGCTGCCAGTTGTAGCCGATCTGGCCACCGCCGGAGAAGCCGTCCTGGCTGCGGTTGCGGAAGGAGGCGACGGTGCCGGGAGCGGCGTAGGGGAACGGCACGGCGAAGGTGTTGCCGGTGTTGCGGTCGCTGGCGTCGAAGGCGTAGCCGGCGTTGATACCGAAATAGGCGCCGGTCCAGGTGAAGACCGGGACGGGGGTGAAGACCGGCGGCGGGGCGGCGCGGCGCGGCAGGTCGGCGGCCGAGGCGGCACCGGTCAGGAGGGCCGTGGCGGCGCTCGCGAGAAGAAGCTTCTTGATCATCTGGTCCTCTGTCTCCCGTTAGGCGGGATGTGTGCGGGGCGGACAGGACGTCAGGATGTGCGGACGCGATAGTGCATTGTTGCAACAGCGTCGGCGGGGGTCCGGAGGCGGTGGACCGGAAGGTGCGCTGGAGCACATCATCTCGGCGTCGTGATCGAAGGATCGGGAACTATTTCGTGACATCTGCCGCGTCGCCCCGCCGCGATGACCAATATGTCGGGCGTCGCCCGCTCATCTCTCCGCGTCTCGCCACGCGCGGGCGATCCGATCGCGCCGAACCGCTTCGGCGAAACGCTTGATCCAAGTTGTTGTCCGCGCCGTCGCGCGCAGTGAGGCTTCGACCGAAGAAGACGCCCGAGGCGACCCCGAGGCGACGTCGCGGAGGGCGCTTCATGGATCGATCGGCCTGCTTCCACGACGCGTCCCAGATGGCTGAACGTCCCCTGGATTCCGACGCCGGTCTGGTTCGGGCCTCGTGCCGGCTGGCGACCGCCCGCTTCCTCGAGGACATCGTGACGATCCTGCGGGAGACGGCCCGGGAGATCGCCGGCTCCGATGGGATTGCCGTGGTGCTGCGCGAGGGCGACGCCTCATTCTACGCCGCCGAGGACGCCATCGAGCCGTTGTGGCGCGGCCGCCGGTTTCCGTTGACCGACTGCGTTTCGGGACGGGCCATGCTCGATGGCGCGACCATCGTCGTGCCGGACATCGAGTGCGATCCCCGGGTGCCGATCGCGGTCTACCGACTGACCTCGATGCGCAGTCTCGTGGTGGTTCCGATCGGCTCCCCCGAACCGGTCGCCGCCCTCAGCGCCTATTGGTGCGCCTCCGTCATCCCCGACGACGGGACCGTTCGCCGGCTCGAGGGTCTGGCCCGGCATGCGGCGGCGGCCTTGGATCGGATCCGTCCGAGCGGGCCGTGACGGTCGGTGCCGGCCGTTCGGATCCTGCGGGCCGGCGGGATCGATCGGCCGCTCAGGCCGTTCCCCGCCTTCATCGCCCTGCACGGAAGTCCCAGACCCTCCTCATGAAGCGCCTCACCCTCATCGGCATCTTCGTCGCCCTGCTGCTCGCCATTGTGGCGATCGCGGCCACGTGGTCGACGGTCACGCCCGTCAATCCGGCCGTCGCGCCGGATACGTCGTCGACACCCAACCCCACCGCCCAGCGGAAATGATGCGGCATGACGGGCCGCCCGGCGTGCCGATCCTGATCGACCGGACCCGCTGATGAAATCTCCGTCGAGATTCTGGCAAAGAGGCACATTTCTATGCCAGATCATCCCGGTTGTGCGGCCGGGATTCGCGTCATGAGTGAGATTTCGAGGACGCCGATCGACGCGACCGACGGATTCAATACGCCGTTCGACCGGTTGCAGGCCGCCCTCGATGCATCCGGCGTGGTCGGCGCCTGGGACTGGGACATCCGCCGCGGCACCATAGTCTATGATGCCGGTGCGGCCCGGCTGCTCACCGGCGATCCGGCCCTCGCCGGTACGGAGATCAGCGGCGCCGACGCGCTGGCCGCCGTCCATCCGGACGACCGTGCGTGGCTGCTGGACCAGGTCCAGCGGGCCGTGCGGTCGGGTGGTCTGGTGCTGGCCGAGTACCGCGTCGTGCAGGGCGGAGCCGAGCACTGGCTGATCAGCCGCGGACGGACCGTCCCGGATTCCGCGGGGCGGCCGGTCCGGGCGCGTGGCATCATCATCGACATCACGGAACTCCGGGAAGGCGGCGACCGCTACATCTTCACCAGCGCGGCGGCGCCGGACGACCCCTTGAGCCGTGCGGCCGATCTGGCCATCGCGCTCAGGCAGGCGCTCGGCGAGGATGCGGCGGCGGAACTCCGCCTCGCGGCCGACGGATTGTTGATGAGCCTCGGCCGCGCCCTGGCCCGGACGATGGGTCGACGCTGAGCGGGATCCGGGTGACCTCCGACCGGACCGCCCGCGCGATCCTCCGGGAGGGTCCGCCGGGCTGGCCGGGAGGAACGCAAGGCACAGGATCTCGAGGCCGCCCGCGAAGCGTTCGGAACGCGTGCGCCGGACGTTCGGCCGGCCCGGCGAAAGCGTCCGATCCTGCGGCTCTCGGCAGCGGTCCCGCGTCCGCGGCCCTGCGGATCCCGGGTCCGACGAAGCTCCCGAAAGCGGCGGCCAGGACACCCGGCCGCCCGAGCCGCTGCGCGGCATGCCAACCTGGAGCGCCTGACGGCGATCGCCGGCACGGTCCGGGGCCGTCGCGCCGGCCCACCGCCGACCGTCGCGTCGGCGACGCGCCTGTTCGCGGTGCCATTGCCGGTTCCGGCAAGCGGGCGGCTGCGCCGCACGGGTGCCGAATCTGGCCGCCACCCGGGTGTCCATGATCCCGGACGATCTTCGGTGGCACGAGACGGGTCGTCACGCGATCCCGGTGACCGACGCGGCGCCATCGCCTCTCGGAGGCCGTAGGGCACGAGAAAATCGGAATCTATTCGATGAGTCTTCGTTCGATTTTTACCTTGTTTAAACCCTTGTTGAGCCCAAACGATCTGAACGTAAACCGCTATTTGGAAATCTGCACATGAACGAGACCTTCGATGAAGCCTCCAACACCTTGGCCGTTATAACGGCCGAGCTTGTTGCGGCCTACGTGTCGAACAATCCGGTTCCGGCCTCGGAGTTGCCGGCCCTGATCGCGCGGGTGCATGGCGCGGTCAGCGGGCTCGTCGCCGGGACCCTGACGCCGGAATCCGGGGCGGCGCCCCAGGCCGAGATCGAGAAGCCGGGCGCGGCCCAGGTCCGCAAGTCGGTCCGGCAGGACGGGATCGTCAGCTTCATCGACGGCAAGACCTACAAGACGCTGAAGCGCCACTTGGCCAGCCACGGCTTCGATCCACGCAGCTACCGGGACCGCTACGGCCTTCCGGCCGACTACCCGATGGTCGCCCCGGGCTATGCCGAGCAGCGCTCCGCCCTCGCCAAGGCGATCGGCCTGGGCCAGCCCGGCGCCATGGCCCGTCGCGGCGGCGCGAAGCGCTGATCCCCCGCGGGCGTGACGCCGCCGGACGGCGCCGCGTCCCGTTCCCCCCCGACGGAGCCGGGATCGTCAATCGTCCGTCACGGCGACGGATCGGCCGGGGGCAGCCGCGGGGAGATCTTCCGCCTCCGTCCGGCCACGGCATAATCCCAGGCGATCAGCTGTCTTGCCGGTCGAGGCGCTGCGCCATCGCCTTTCGCCGCCCGGTGATCGGCAAAGGCGATCGGCAAAGGCGATCGTCTCGGCCTCCCTGAGACGAATCTCCGCAGGTCTCGTCTCGGGACCAGGGTGCATCGCGCTTCGAATCTGTATAGAACAGATCATGAACAGAGCGCTTCGGATCGGCAGTTTCAACCGCCGACGCGTCCTGTCTCGGATCGCGGTAGAGCCCTGTGGATTGATCGAGAGAGCCTCAAGGCCGACGCGGCTGTACCGTTTCCACTGTACGGACGGCCACGAGCTGGTGACCGACCTGTGCGGCAGCCGGTTGCCCGACGGGGCGCCGATGCGGGCCCATGCCGAGCGCGTCGCCCTCGCTCTGATGGAGCGGGTCGTGGAGCGGTTCGATTGGTCGGGCTGGCAGGTCGAGGTCTACGACGCCAAGGGGCGGCGCGTCTGGATCCGGGCCTTTCCCGACGTGAACGTCGACACGCGGGCCGCCTGAGGCGGGCGGCCGCCGAGAAGGAGAAGCAGATGGCCTACAAGCCGAAATCCGCCGCGGAGACCAAGGCGCGGGATCTGGGGCTCGCCCTGGCCCGGATCGCCGAAGGGGCGGGCCTGCCGGCGAGCATCGGGGTCGATCAGGTGCGGCGCGCGAGTCCGCGGCTGACCCCTCTGGCGGTCGGCCAGATGGTGCGCAAAGAGCGGGACACCGTGGAGGCGACCCTGGCCGAGCGCGGACTGGCGCTCGTCGATTATTCCGATCAGGGGCCGGGTCGCGGGATGGAATTCTGCATCGACACGGCCACCTGAGCGGCTCGATCAGGCGGTCGCCGGGCGGCTGCGCAGGAGGCGGCCCAGGAGGCGGAACGGCAGCAGCGGCAGCTTGATCAGCGCCGTGACCACCAAAACCGCCACGACGGTAAGAAGCGCCAGAACAGAGTTCATCATGCGCGTCGGACTCCCATGACCGGCTCGCCCCTCGGGCCGGGAGTGCTACGAGGCGCCCGGAACACGGCGAGACTATGAACGGGTCAGGGCCATTCGGTCGCAGCCGGGCGTCGGGTATGAGCGTGGGCTCTGTGGTTCCGCTCGGGTGGTCCCACCCCGCAGGCCCACGCCGCGCCGTCGGGAAGCGGTTCGGGGAGGAGTTCGGGGAGGAGTTCGACATGTGCAGGCGTCTCGCCGGCGGCTTGGCCGTGTTCGCGGTCACGGCTGCGCTGCCCCTGGCCGGGCCAGCCGCCGCCCAAGTTCAGGCTCAGGTCGTCCAAGCTCCGATCGTCCAGGCACAGGTCCATGTGCGCTATGCCGATCCGGATCGGTTCACCGATGCCGAGAACCGGTTCGGCTCCGGGCAGCCGCTCCGGGTCACCCTCGCCGAGCTGACCCGGATCTTCCGGGATCTCGGCACGGCGCGGCTCCGCCCGGATGAGCGCCTCGACATCATCGTCCTCGATGTCGATCTCGCCGGCTTCGAGCGCCCCGGCTTCGCGACGCCGACGGGCCTGCGGGTCGTGACGGATGCGACGCCGCCACGGATCCGCCTCGCCTATGTCCTGCACCGCGGCGGTCGAATCGTCGCGCAGGGCGAGGACACGGTGACGGATATCAACTTCCTGCTGACGTCCAACCCGCGCTTCTCCACCGGCAGCCTGTATTACGAGCGCCAGCTCCTGCGCGACTGGTTCGCCCGGCGCTTTCCGGAGCCGGCGGGCCGCCGCTAGGGCACGTCACCGGCGGTTCGTCCCTGCATTCGTCCTGTCGGATCCGACAGGGCCGCGGACATCCGCCGTGGCCCTCGTGGAGCGCGCTGTGGCGTGGTGGCGTGAAGACCGATGCGATGTCGCGACATCCGGCCTTCCGGACCCGTCGGATGGTTGCAAGACCCGGAGCCGATGGCCGCTTCGACGATGAGGGCGCCCCTATCAAGCCCCGGGGCGGTGTAGTACCTGGTCGTGATCTGCACGACGGGCCGCCCCCGGGCCGGTCGCGGAACGATCCCCGCTCCAGTCCCGCGGCGCTCGCCCGGGCTGGAGCCTCTTCAGTCGGTCACCGCATGAGCGAGGCCTGCATCTTCTCGGCCGGCTGCAGCGAACTCGCGGACCTGGTCCGGACCTATGATTGGACGCAGACGCCGCTGGGGCCCCTGGCGGATTGGCCCCAGAGCCTGATCTTCACGGTCAGCACCCTGCTGCAATCGCCAGTGCCGATCGTGCTGCTGTGGGGCGAAGACGGCATCATGATCTACAACGATGCCTATTCCGTCTTCGCGGGGGCGCGCCATCCCAAGCTCCTCGGCTCCAAGGTGCGCGAGGGCTGGCCCGAGATCGTCGATTTCAACGACAACGTGATGCGTGTCGGACTGGCCGGCGGGACGCTCTCCTACAAGGACCAGGAACTGACCCTGCACCGCTACGGCCAGCCCGAGCCGGTCTGGATGAACCTCGACTACTCGCCGGTCTTCGGCGCGGATGGTCGGCCCGCCGGGGTCATCGCCATCGTGGTCGAAAGCACCGAGCGGGTGTTGGCCGAGCGCCGCCTGCGGGAGAGCGAGGAGCTGTTCCGCACCCTCGCCCAGGGCATCCCGCAGCTCGTCTGGCGCGCCGCGATCGACGGTGCCTGCATCTGGTCCAGCCCGCAATGGCACGCCTATACGGGTCAGACCGAGGCGACGAGCCGGGGCTGGGGCTGGCTGGACGCGGTCCATGCGGACGATTACGCGGCGGCCGAGACCGCTTGGCGCGAGGCTCCGGTGAGCGGCCACCTCTCCTTCGAGCACCGGCTCCGCAACACGGCCGAGCAGCGCTTCTGCTGGTTCCAGACCCGGGCCGCCCCGGTCCGCGACGCGCAGGGCCGGATCGTCGAGTGGCTCGGAACCTCGACCGACATCGACGATCTGCGCCAGTTTCAGGAGCGGCAACAGGTCATGGTCGCCGAGCTGCAGCACCGGACCCGGAACCTGCTCGGCGTCGTGCGCTCCATCGCCCAGCAGACGATGGCTCAGACCGGGCCCGGCGAGACGTTCCGGGAGCGCTTCAACGACCGCCTGTCCGCCCTCTCCCGGGTCCAGGGCCTCCTCTCCCGCTCGGATCAGGAGCCGATCACGCTCCGCGCCCTGATCGAGACGGAACTCGCCGCCCTCGACGCTCCGGCCATGCAGGGGCGCATCCGGCTCCACGGCCCCGTGGTGCGGCTGCGCAAGGCGACGGTGCAGACCTTCGCGCTGGCCCTGCACGAACTCGCCACCAACGCGCTGAAATACGGCGCGCTCACCAGCGAGGAGGGGCGCCTGACGGTGACGTGGCGGACCTACCGGGCGGACGATGGCGGCGGCCGGCTGCTGGTGGAATGGGTGGAGGACGGTCTCGTCCGTCGACCGGATTCGGCGGACGCGCCGCCGCGGGGCGGATACGGGCGGGAACTGATCGAGCACGCCCTCCCCTATGCCCTCAAGGCGACCACCAGCTACGAACTCGGCGACACCGCGCTCTATTGCGCGATCAACATTCCCCTCCCCGACGGAGAAGCCGCAGGCAGCCCCGCATGACCCCGACTCCACGCACGCTGGCCGGCAGGCGGGTCCTGCTGGTCGAGGATGACTACTTCATCGCCATCGATCTCAAGTCCGGCTTCGAGGCGGGCGGTGCCGAGGTGCTGGGACCGGTGCCCAGTGTCGGCGAGGCGCTGGCGCTGATCGCCCGCACGGCCGCGATCGACGCCGCGGTGCTCGACATCAACCTGCAGGACGAGCTCGTCTATCCCGTCGCCGACGCGCTGTACGCGCGGGGTGTGCCGTTCCTGTTCGCGACCGGCTACGATCCGGTCGCGGTGCCGTCCCTCCACGGAGCCGTGGCCCTCTGCCAGAAACCTCTCGACCCGCAGATCGTGGCGCGCGCGCTGTTCGGCTGAAGCAGCGGGTCCCGCGCCCGCGCCGGACCCGGTTGTCGGGGCTTTGGCCAATCGGGCGGGTGTTTCCCGTGAAACATCTCCGCCTGCGCGCCGCTCTGCATCGGAGCGCCGTTACTGTCCCGAACGACACGAGACGGGCTTCGGACGGAGCGGCCATGCATCGGCAGGGGATGGTGGGGCCACCGTGCGGCTCATCGATCTCCGAAGGCGCGCACGAGGGCCCCGGCGGCCAGCCACAATCCTCTCAGGAGCCATCCGACCAGCCGAACCGCCTGGACCAGCAGCTCGATCCCTTCGAGCAGATCGACCAGCCGCCGCAACCGGCCGGGCCGGCGCGATGCCGGCTCGGCCTCGATCGACGGATCGCCCGATTCTCTGCGGTCCTGCATGCCTCTCTCCGGAGCACGGCGCCGGCCTGCGTGCGGTCGGCGTGCCTCACCATGCGGCCTGGAGGCCTGCGGCGAAGACCTGGGCGGTGGCGCCCGGACGCACGTCACCGGTGTAGCCCAGGGTCAACCGCACGCCGTCCGCCACCGGCCCGGTCAGGCTCACCCCCAGGACCGCCCCGTCCCGGCCGACGGCGCTGGTGCGGGCGGCAAACTGCGCCCCGAACAGGCCGGAGCGGACCACCGCGTAAGTGTCGGCCAGCTCGTGCGCCCAATAGGCCCGACCCTCCAGCCGGAGGTCCGGCACGCCCGCGAAGGCCACGCTCGCCACGCGGCCGCCCACGAGGCTGCGCGCCGCGTCGAGATCGGCCACCGCGAATCCCTGGCCGCCCAACCCTTGGCCCCCGAACCCCTGGCCGCCCAGGCCGCCCCGCTCGGCCACCCGGCCGCGCGTCAGCCGGTCGTAGCTGAACCCCACCTCCGGCACGACCTCGACCGGCAGATCCACGGCCAGCGCGTACCCGGCAAAGCCCGCCACCCCGCCGTTCCAGCCCGAGGCCAGACCGCTCGCCTGCGACACCGCCGTGCCCAAGGCCACCGTCCGGTCGATCCGCCCGTCCGCGTACGACACCCCCGCCGTCCCGCGCAGCACCACCGGCCCCAGACGCGTCTGCGCGTACAGGCTGCCGCCGTAGCTGTCCGTGGTGAACCGGCCGAGCCCCGCCCCCCGCGACGTGCCGGTCTCGCGCAGGTAGCTGAACGCCCCGCCCACCTGCGTCTCCGCCCCGACCTGCCGGTCGACGCCCACGAGCAGGCCGCCCGCGCCGTAACCGGCGCCCGAGGCCGCCCGATCGCCGGCCCGGTCGCCGAACCCGTACAGCGCGTCCGCCCAGACCCGGCCCTCGCCCACCGCCAGCGGCTGGTCCGGCACCCCGGCGGCGCCGCGCACCTGCAGCGCCGTGCGGTTCGGGCCCAGGCCCGGATCGCCCGCGCCGAACGCCGCCGTCCCGCCGCCCAGCCCGCGCTGGTGCCGGTCGATCGCGTCGGCGATCAGCCGGCGCGCGGAGAGATCGGTCATCACCGCGTCGCCGTAGCTCTGGCCCGACAGGCTGGCCAGGCCGCCCGGCAGGGTGGCCGGGCTGGCCGCGTAGAGCGGATCGTAGACCCGCGCCCGGGCCGCGTCCGGCCGGGTGCCGGCGGCCGGCCGGGCGACGTCCAGCGCCGCGCCCACGGCCTGGGCGTTGCCGGTTTGGGAGAGGCCCAGCCCGGCGAGGTTGCCGTAGGCCGCCGGCGTGACCACGAGGTCGAGGCCGGTGGCGGCGTAGAGGGCGTCGAAGCGCGTGCCGGCCGGAAGCCCCGTCGTCGGCTGGGCGAGGCCGGTGAACGAGCCCGACAGCCCCCCTTGAGCGGTGAGCACGCCGAAGCGCTGGCCGAGGGCCGGGGTGAAGGCGTTGGTGGCGTTGCCGGTGAGGCCGCGCAGCTCCGGCACGAGGGTGCCCCCCGCCGACACCGTGCCGGTGGCCCCCAGCGCCAGGAGCCGGGCGTAGCTGCCGGCACCCGTGCCGGTGCCGGGTCCGTCGATGTCGAGGCCGAGACGGCTGCCGGGGGCGAAGGCCACCGGGCCGAGCACCGTGAGGGTGCCGGGGGAGTTGCCCGGCCGCAGGGCGCCGGCCACCGTGACCGGGGCGGCGATCGTGCCGATGCCGCGCAGGGTGCCGGCGGCGGCCACCGTCACGGGCGAGGCCCAGAGGCCGTTGAGCGCGAGCGTGCCGGCCTGGATCGTGGTCGGGCCGGAGAAGCGGCCGGTGCCGGTGAGCGTGAGCGTGCCCGTGCCGGCCTGGGTCAGGCTGGTGGGGCTGGCGGTCTCCAGGATGGCGCCGGCATAGGTGGTGGAGGCCGGGCCGGCGACCGTGAGGGCGCCGTTGCCCAGGACGGCGGAGGCGGGGCCGGACAGGCTCGCCACCGTGAGGGCGCCGCCGCCGAGGTCGAGGGCGCCGGCATTGGTCAGGGTGGTGAGGCCGGCCAGCGGCCCGGTGACCTGGATCAGCCCGGTGTTGGTCAGCGCGCCGTTGAGCTGCCCGGACAGGCGGGCGAGGCCGGTATTGGTCAGGTCGGTGGTGAGGGTGCCGTCGCTGGCGACGAGGCCGGCATTGCCGAAGCCGGCCGGCGCGGTGAGGCTGGCGGTCTGGGCGAGGACGACGATGCCGGCATTGGCGAGTGGCCCGGCGAGGCTGTAGCGGCCGCCTGCGGTGACGGCGAGGGTCGCGCCGGCGGCGTTGGCGAGGGTGCCGTCGCTGGCGACGTTGCCGGAGACGGCGAGCAGCCCGGCGTTGTTGGCGATGGCGCCGTCGATGCGGCCGGCGCTGGCCAGCACGGTGCCGGTGTTGGTCAGGCCGCCCGCGATGGTGCCGCTGCTGGCGAGGCTGCCGGTGTTGGCCACGCCGCCCGCGATGGCGCCGGTGTTGAGGGCTGTGCCGGTGTTGGTCAGCCCGCCCGCGAGGGCGCCGCTGTTGGCCAGGCTGCCGGTGTTGGCCACCCCGCCGGTGATCGTGCCGGTGTTGAGGGCCAGCCCGGCATTGGCGAGGCCGCCCGCGATGGTGCCGCTGTTGCCCAGGACGCCGAGATTGCCGACGCCGCCGGAGACCAGGCCGGCATTGAGGAGGCTCGCCGCGGGGCCGATGCGGACCGGTGCGGCGAGGCTGCCGGTGGCGGTCAGGGTCAGGGTGCCGGCGCCGACCAGGGCGCCGCCGGTGACGGTGTTGGCGGCCGACAGGATGGCGGTGCCGGGTCCGGTCTTGACGAGCACGCCCGGCTGGCTGCCGTCGGCGATCGGACCCGCGAAGGTGGACGTGCCGCCGTCGATCTGCAGGGTGCCGGGGCCGGAGAGGGTGAGCGGGCGGGCGGTGGCGAATCCGTCGGCCAGGACCTCGAGGGTGCCGCCGTCGAGGGTCAGGCCGGTGCCGGCGGCGCCGAGGTTGGCGTCGCGGGAGACGGCGAGGGTGCCGCCGTAGACGGCGGTGCCGCCGGCATAGCTGTTGGTGCCGGCGAGTTCGAGGGTGCCGAGCCCGGTCTTGATCAGGCCGCCGACGCCCGAGATGTCGTTGGCGAAGCGGCCGTAATAGGCTTGGCCGTTATAGGTGGTGTTGACCGTCCAGGTCGAGGTGAACTGGCCCGGACCGTCGATCGCCTTGCCGAGGTTGAGCAGGCCCCAGCCGAAGGTGGCGTTCGGGGCGTTGGCCGGTCCGTCGCCGAGGTGGGTGGCGGTGGTGAACATGGTCTGGGCGATCTGCGGCGCCGTCAGGAACGGGAACGCCTGCATCAGCACGGCTGCGGCACCGGAGACGTGCGGCGCTGCCATCGATGTACCATTTTTCAACCCGTATCCGCCGCCCGGAACGGTCGAGTAGATACCCACGCCGGGCGCGGCTATACACCAAGCTGCTGTCACGCCGCATAGATTGCTGAAAGATCCGATTTGATTGTTTTTGTCAGTTGCGACGACTGAAACGATGTAGCCTGACAAGTCGGAAAAATCGACCTTCGACTGATCGATCGGCCGATTTTGACCATCATTGAGCTGATAGACGCCGATGTTTGCGTTGCTTGGACGTATGAAAGGATAGAACGCAACGCCGGTCGGATTGACGGCGACTTTTTCCTGATCTTCACGCTCATTGCCAGCCGCAAAGACTAGCAGCATACCTTTGTCTGCGGCACGTTTGAGGGCGCTGTACTCCGCCAGTGCGTCGCCGTATTCGTATGATTGTATTTTCAGCTGAACGTAATAAGGATTAGATATTACATTGCCGTTATCATCGAGAATGAGCTTGGTCGGCAAGGAGGGGCCATAGCTGCCATTGAGAACTCGCGCCCCATTGGCTGCCGCGAAATCAACCGCGGCATTGGCATCGGTCGAGATTTCGTTGAGGCCCAATCTCTGCTTGATAAAATTGGCCTCGGCCGGGCCCATAATCGCATTCAGTGAGAGCAGCGTGCTTTCAAAAGCGACGCCCATCATCTCGCCGCCGGCTGCAGATGCCCCGATCGTTCCTGAAACGTGCGTCCCATGACTGTTGAGGTCGACGAGAAGAGTGCTGCGGATCGCTCCAGGGGGATCGGTGAGCCAAAAGTTCCGAGAGGCAGACGATATCCGCCCAGCAAATTTCGGGTGATTGGGGTCGATGCCGCTATCGACAACTGCCACCGAGACGCCGAGCCCCGTATAGCCATGCGCGTAAGCCGTCGCGGCATTGATCGCGGCGAGCCCCCAATCACCTTGGTAAGCCGACCAGTTCGAGAAATCAGCCGCTGTCAGTCCGAAAGTCGAGGGCGAGCGCGCCGGCACGGTCTGCGCCGCCACAGGTCCCAGAGCCAGCGCGAGCGTGGCGAGCGAGCTGCCGACCAGCAATCCCATCCGGACGGGGCCGCACCGTCGCGTTCCGGCGCCCGTGCTCCTGCTCGGATCACAGGATCCGGTCGCATGCTCGACGTCGCTATACTGTTGGACCATCGGACTGACCCCCGTCATGCCTGTCACAGACTTTGCGCGGGGGTTAGAAAATGCGGCTTTAACGAACTATCACATTGCAGCCACACTCTGCGCCGCGCGCAACATTCTGAAACGGGGATCCCCCTTTCTGAGACGGAAGGAACCATCCCACCGGCGCGCAGGTCAGAATCCTCCGATGCTGGGCCCGCTGCGGCCCGGTCGGGCGACACCTGCGTCGAATCGCACGCCGCAGCGACAAACGACAGTGTACAGCTGCTCGGGTCGGCGGGAGATAGGAGGACTGTCCGGATGGACGCGGCTAACGTGCGGGACGACCCGACCGCGTTGCCACGCGTCACCTTGGGGCAGGCCCTCGTTCTTCATCGGTCGCGCTAACAGCAGGTGTCAGGCTCCACGTATGTCTTCCGAGGAGAGAAACCGGGACCCGGACGTGGCACCGGCCGGCGGCGCCGCCCCGGGCGGCGAGGTCGCCTGCCTGCGGTTCGAGCCGCCCGGTGATCCGGAGGCGCTCGGCCGGGCCTGGCAGGACCATCTCGCGCCCATCTTCGACGTGAGCTTCCGCCCGGAGACCGATCTCACCATCCCGATCGCGATGCGCAGCTACCATCTCGGCGACCTGCTGGTCGGCGACGTGGTGGCGCCGGCGCACACCCTCGTGCGGACGCGGGAGATGATCGGCCAGCAGGGCCTCGATCACATCCTGCTGCAGTTCTACCGCCGGGGGCAGAGCCGCGTGGAGACCGATCACGGCACCGGCCCGGTGAACGAGGTCCAGTGCATCGTCTTCGATCTCGCCCAGCCCGTGCGCATCGTCGCGGGCGCGGTCGACGCCACCAACGTCGTGATCCCCCGCGCGCTTCTGGAGAAGCAGGGCTGCCACCCGGACGCCCTGCACGGCCGCCCCCTCGACCATGACGGCGACCCGTTCGGGCGGCTGGTCCACAATTTCGTCGCCAACGTCGTCGCCTGCGGCGACCTCCTCGACCGGCGCGAGGCCCTGGCGGCCTCGACGGCGATCACCCAGCTCTGCGCCAGCTGGCTGCGCGGCCAGGAGGAGGGGCGCCCGTCCCAGAACCAGGACGTCCGGATCCGCGTCCGCCGCCTCGTCGAGGCGGAACTCGGCAACCCGAAGCTGACGCCCGCCCTGGTCGCGGCGCGGCTCGGCCTGTCGCGCTCGACCCTGTACCGCCTGTTCGCCCCCAACGGCATCGTGGCGTATATCCGCGACCGGCGCCTGATGGCGGCGATGCGGATGCTCGTGCGCGACGATGCGTCCAAGCCCCTGCGCATCTCGCAGGTCGCCTTCGCGGTCGGCTTCTCGGACGAGCGGACCTTCCGGCGGGCGTTCAAGCGCCGGTTCGGCTTCATCCCCAGCGATGCGTCCCAGCGCCTGGACGCCCACCCCGACCCCGCGCCCGGGGCCGTCCTGCGCAACTGGATCGAGAGCCTCTGACATGCCGCGCCCGTCCACCGGTCGACGGCGCGCCGTCGCGCCTGCGGGCGTCGTGGCGTTCTGCCTCTGCCTCGCGGCCGCCGTGCCGGTGGCCGCGGACCCTTTGCGCGCCGAGACCCGGGACACGGCTCGGGCGGCATCCGAGGGCGTGTCGGAGGGGCCGTCCCTCGCGCTCCGCACGAACGATCCCGAGACGTGGCGGGTCGCGACGCATCCGGTGCCGCCCCTGGTCATGGAGGCGGAGGGCCGGCTGCGCGGGTTCAGCATCGATCTCTGGAACGCCATCGCCCGGGAGCTGGGCGTCCGGACCGCCTTCGTCCGCGTCGACGACCTGCCGGCGCTGTTCGGGGCGGTCTCGGACGGGCGCGCGGACCTCGCCATCGCGGCGGTGTCGATCACCGCGGAGCGCGAGCGGCGGTTCGACTTCTCGGTCACGATGCTGGAGACCGGCCTGCGCATCGCCGTCCCGGCGGCGCCGGACGCGACCGGCTCGGCCACCGGCCGGGCCCTCCGGGCGCTCCTGAGCGACGCCACCTTCCTGCAGGTCCTCCTGGGGCTCGCCGCCCTCATCCTCGCGGTGGCGGCGCTGATCTGGTGGCTCGAACGCCGCCATCCCGGCGGCATGGCGGCGCGGGCCCGGCCGGCGCACGGCTTCGCCCATGTCCTCTGGTGGGCGCTGAGCAGCCTCGCCGCGCAGGCGGAGGAGATGCCGCGCAGCCCCCTCGCGCGGGCCATCACGGTGGTCTGGCTGTTCACCTGCATCGCCCTGGTGGCGTGGTTCACCGCCGGCCTGACCAGCACGGCGACGGTGGAGCGCCTGCGCGGCGCGATCAACGGCCCGCAGGATCTGCCGGGCAAGCGGGTGGGCACGGTCGCCCACACCACGTCGGTCGCCTATCTGGCGGACCACTTCGCCACGCCGGTGGGGTTCGCGAGCCTGGAGGAGGCCTGCGCGGCCCTGCAGGCCGGCACGGTCGCCGCGGTGGTCTACGATGCCCCCGCCCTGAGCTACTACGCGACGCAGCCCGGCCACGCGCCGCTGCGCCTGATCGGGCCGGCCTTCAACCGGCAGGCCTACGGCATCCTGTTCGCGGCGAACGACCCCCGGCGCAAGCGCGTCAACCAAGCCCTCCTCGGCCTCAGGGAGGATGGCCGCTACGACGAGATCTACAGCCGCTGGTTCGGCTCCGAGAGCGGCGAGACTCAGGATCGCTGAGGCGCGCCGCGGTGGCGGTGGGCCTCGGCCGGGTGGCGCGCGGGCAGCCGGTCCCCCTGGCCGAAGAGCTTCGCCCGCAGCGAACCCTCGGCATAGGTGGTCTTGTAGAGGCCGCGATCCTGCAGTTCCGGGATCACGAGGTCGATGAAGTCGGAAAAGCTCTCCGGCACGACGATCCGGCTGAGGTTGAAGCCGTCGACCTCGCCCTCCTCGATCCAGGCCTGGAGCTCGTCGGCGATGGCGACCGCGTCGCCGGTGAGCACCGGGTAGCGGCCGCCGAGCTGCAATTCGGCCAGGAGGTCGCGCTTCGTCAGCCCGCGCTTGGCCGCCGCCGCCGTGGCCGACTGGATGGCGTTGCCCGGCGCGTAGGGGATCGCCTCGTCGAGGCCGTAGCGGGCGAAGTCGATCCCCGTGGAGGCGGAGAAATGCGCGAGCCCCGCCTCCGGGCTCGCGTAGGACAGGTATTCGTCCCGCTTGGCCTCGGCCTCCGCCCGGGTCCGGCCGGGGATCACCGCGAGGCCGACGAAGACCTTCACGTCGTCGGGATTGCGGCCGGCCGCGACCGCCTCGGCCCGGATGGCGCGGACGGACTCGCGGGCGGTGGCCGTGTCGCGGGCGGAGATGAACACGCACTCGGCGTGGCGGCCCGCGAAGGCGCGGCCGCGGCCCGAGGCGCCCGCCTGGTAGAGGACGGGCGTGCGCTGGGGCGACGGCTCGGACAGGTGGTAGCCGTCGACCGCGAAGAACTCGCCCCGGTGGGCGACCTTGCGGATATGGGCCGGATCGCTGAACACCCGGGCCGCCCGGTCGCGGCGCACGGCGGCGTCGTCCCAGCTGCCCTCCCAGAGCCGGTAGAGAACCTCCAGATACTCGTCGGCATAGTCGTAGCGCCGGTCGTGTGCCGGCAACGTGCCGCCGCTCTGGGCGCGGTGGGCGCTGTCGAGGTAGCCGGTGACGATGTTCCAGCCGATCCGGCCGCCGGTCAGGTGGTCGAGGGTCGAGAGGCGCCGGGCGAAGGTGTAGGGCGCCTCCTGGTGGACGTTGATCGTCACCCCGAAGCCGAGATGTTCGGTCACCGCCGCCATGGCGGTGATCATCACGGTCGGGTCGTTGACCGGGAGCTGCACGGCCTCCCGGGCGGTCACGTCGATGCCGTCGCCGTAGACGTCGTAGACGCCGATGATGTCGGCGATGAACAGGCCGTCGAACAGGCCGCGCTCCAGGAGCTTCGCCTGGTCGGTCCAGTAGCCCAGCGTGTTGTAGGCCGACGAGCGGTCGCGCGGGTGCGTCCAGAGCCCGTGATTGATGTGGCCCACGCAGGCCATGTTGAAGGCGTTCAACAGGATCTGCTTCTTCTGGGCGGCCATCAGAGCGCTCCGTGCCGGGGCGGCAGCCGGCCGTCGAGGTGGTAGGCGCCGATCCAGTGGTACTTCCAGCGCACCGGATCGTGCAGGGTGTGGGTGCGGACGTTGCGCCAGTAGCGGTCCAGGGCCTCGGCCCGGTCGGTGGCGGAGGTGCCGCCGAGTTCGAGGAGCCTGTTGGACGCCAGCAGCCCGGCCCGGTGGCTCGCCGCCCGGGCCTCCGCCACCGCCACGGAGGCCGCCGCGACGTTGTCCGCATCGGGGGCGTCCTGCGCGGCGTCCACGAAACGGCCGGCCCGCGTCAGCAGGGCGTCGGCCGCCGCGAGGCGGACCTGGACGTCGCCCAGCGCGTGGAGGGTCAGGGGATCCTCGCTCGCCCGGGTGACGCCGGAATCGATCCAGGGCCGGGCGCGGTCCCGCACGAAGGGCAGCGTCGCCGCGAAGGCGCCTTCGCCGATGCCGAGATCGATCCCGGCGTGCAGGATCTGCGCGAAGGGGCCGATGGCGGTGGGCCGCTCCAGCGAGGCCTGGAACGGCACCACCCAGCGGGGCTCCACGGCGACCCGCTCGAACAGGACCGAGCCCGAGCCGGTGACCCGCTGGCCGAACCCGTCCCAATCGTCCACCAGGGTCACGCCCGGCGCGTCCCGGGGGATGAAGACCAGGTAGGTGGCCGTGCGGCCCGCCTCCTCGGCCTCGACCAGCGTCGGGATGCGGTGGGCATAGAGCGAGCCGGTGCAGTAATACTTGCGGCCCTCGACGAACCAGCCGGCCGGATCGCGCACGAGCCGGGTGCGGCGGGTGTGGTCCCGCGCGCCGATCTCGGCCAGCGCATTGCCGAATCGCTCGCCCGCCAGGACGCGGCCGTAGAGGTCGCGCTTCTGGGCCTCGGTGCCGCCGTTGCGGAGCACCTCCAGGGCGTAGAAATGGTTCTGCGGGATCTGGCCGAGGGACCCGTCCGCCGCGGCGATCCGGGCGATCACCTGCGCGACCGTGGCGCTGTCGAGGCCGGGGCCGCCATAGGCCTTCGGCACCGTGATCGCCCAGAGGCCGGATTCGCTGAAGCGCTCGACCTCGGCGACCGGCAGGCGCCGCTCGAGATCGCGCGCGACCGCGGCCTCCGCGAACGCGGCCGCCAGCGTGTCGGCGATGGCCAGCGCCGCCGCGGCGTCGGCGATCACCGGCACCGGGCGCGGCGGTGCGGGCGCCTGCGTGAAGGCGGTCTCGTGGGGCTGGAGCGGCATGGCCCGATCCTCAGTTCCACTGGTGGCGGGCCGGCAGCACGCCGTTCAGGGCGTGGTTGCCGAGGAGGTGGTACTTCCAGCGCACGGGGTCGTGCAGGGTATGGACCCGGGCATCCCGCCAGAACCGGCCGAGATTGTACCCGTCGCGGGTCGCCGAGGCGCCGGCGAGTTCGAGCAGCCGCTCGGAGGCCTCCAGGGCGACCTCGGTGGTGAGGATCTTCGCCTGCGCCACCGCCACCGAGGCCTCGGCCGCGCTCTGGGCGGTGACGGGGGCCGCGGCGATCCGGTCCAGGGTCCGGCCGGCCCGGGCCAGGACCGCCTCGGCGGCGTGGAGGTCGACCGTGAGCCGTCCGACCTCGCCGAGGATGTGGGGATCCTCCGCGACGGTCTCGGCGGTGAAGGGATAGGGCCGCGTCCGGGTGCGCAGGAAGTCGAGGGCCGCGGCGACTGCGCCCCGGGCGAGGCCGGCATCGATCGCCGCGTGGATCAGCTGGGAGATCGGCCCGAACAGGCCCGGGTGCCCGGCGAGGGGCGCGAGGTCGATCGTCAGATCCGCCTCGACGGGGGCGTTCTCTAAGATCACGCTGCCGCTCGCCGTGGTGCGCTGGCCGAAGCCCTGCCAGTCGTCCACGACCCGCACGCCCGGGGCGTCCCGGCGCACGAAGACCAGGAGCGGTCCTCCGTCGGGGCCGACCGCGCGGGTCGGGATCCAGTGGGCGAAGAGTGCGCCGGTGGAATAGAAGCGGTGGCCGCTCAGGCGCGGGCCCGCCGGCCCGGATGTCAGCCGCGTCTCCACGCGGGTGATCGCCTTGCCGTTGCGGGCGGGGCCGGCATTGCCGATCCGGTGGCCGGCGAGGACGTCGCGGTAGATCCGCGCCTGCTGGGCGGGGCTGGCGGCGACCGCGACCAGCGCCAGGACGCCGAACTGGTTCTGGGGGATCTGCGCCGCCGAGCCGTCGGCGGCGGCCAGGATCGTGAACACCTCGGCCAGCGTCGCGTAAGAGACTTCCGCGCCGCCATGGGCCCGCGGCACCGTGAGGCCGCCGAGCCCGCTGTCGGTGAACGCCGCGATCTCCCCCCAGGGCAGGCGCCGGTCGCGGTCGCGCTCGGCCGCGCCCGCCGCGAAGATCCGGGCCACGGCCTGTGCGGCTGCGATCGCCTCGGCGTCGGATCCGATCCGGTGCGGGGGCGACGGCGGCGGGGGCATCGGCTCGGCCGCCCCGTCGGCGACGGATTCGTCCATGTCCAGGCTCATGGGTGCAGGCTCATGGGTGCAGGCTCATGGGTTCAGCCTCAGGGATGCGGCCTCGGGTGTGGGCCGCCTCGTGCCGGGGCGCGGGGCCGTCAGCGGGCCCGGAGCCGCCGCACCGCGGTGTCGCCCGCGAACTGGACCACGCACACGAGGGCGATCAGGATCGCGATCACCACCATCATCACGGTGGTGTCGAAGCGCTGGTAGCCGTACCGGATGGCGACGTCGCCGAGGCCGCCCGCGCCCACCGCCCCGGCCATCGCGGAGGCGCCGATCATCGACACCACCGTGATGGTGAAGCCCGCGACGATCCCCGGCAGCGCCTCGGGCAGGAGCACGTGGGCGAGGATGTGCCGGCGTCGGCAGCCGATGGACTGGGCGGCCTCGATCAGGCCGGCATCCACCTCCCGCAGCGAGACCTCGGCGATCCGGGCGAAGAACGGGGTGGCGCTCACCGCGAGCGGCACGATGGCCGCCCAGACGCCGATGGTGGTGCCGGCCACCAGCCGGGTGAACGGGATCAGCGCCACCAGTAGCACGATGAACGGCACGGCCCGGAAGCCGTTGACCACGGCCCCGACCACCCGGTTGGCCGCCGGTGCCGGGACGATGCCGCCGGGCCCGGAAATGACGAGGAACAGCGCCAGGGGCAGGCCGGCCAGCACGGCGATCCCGGCCGAGACCCCGACCATGAGCCCGGTGTCGAGGAAGGCCTGCCAGAGGCGGTCGATCATCTGCGGGGTCATGCGGGGCTCCGGGTCGGTGGGTTCGAGGGGGAACCGCTTGCGCGGCGGAGTCTCTGCCGGGGTCCGCGGGGAAGGCGGCCCATCGTCGCCTCACCCCGCCTCCGCTTCCGGGGCGACGTAGCCGAGCCTCTCGACGGCCCCGCCGAGCGCCCGCAGGCGCGCCTCCACGTCCGGATCCGCGCCCGGGACGGCGACCAGCATCCGGCCGACCGCGTGGCCCTGGATCCGCTCGATGCCGGCCTGGAGCAGGCGCACCGGCGTGCCGGCCGCCACGGCGAGGCCCGAGAGATCCGGCGTCCCCTGCCCGGCCCAGGTGATCCGCAGGATCGCGGATCCGCCGGGTGTCGGCAGCGGCTGCAGCCGGTCCGCCAGATCCGGCGGCAGGCCGCGGGTCAGCGGTTCGAGCAGCGCCTGCGTGGTCGGGTGCTCGGGCGCCCCGAAGACGCGCCAGACCGGCCCGGTCTCGACCACCCGGCCCCGTTCCAGCACCACCACGTCGCTGCAGATCTCGCGGATCACGTGCATCTCGTGGGTGATCAGGATGATGGTGATCCCCAGGCGCCGGTTGATGTCGCGCAGCAGGTCGAGGATCGCCAGCGTGGTTTCCGGGTCGAGGGCGGAGGTCGCCTCGTCGCAGAGCAGGATCTCCGGATCGCTCACGAGGGCCCGGGCAATGCCGACCCGCTGCTTCTGGCCGCCGGAGAGCCGCGACGGGTAGGTGTCGGCCTTGTCCTCCAGGCCGACGAGGCGCAGCGCCTCCGCGACCCGCGGGCCGATCGCGCTTCTGGGGACGCCCGCGACCGTCAGCGGCAGCGCCACGTTCTGCCGGACGGTCTTGGCCGCCAGCAGGTTGAAGTGCTGGAAGATCATGCCGACGCGCCGGCGCAGGGCCACGAGCCCGTCGGTGTCGAGGGCATCGACGGGGGCGCCGTCGACCAGAACCCGGCCGGAGGTGGGCGCCTCCAGCCGGTTGACCATGCGCAGGAGGCTCGACTTGCCCGCCCCCGATCGGCCGATGATGCCGAAGATCGCCCCCGCCGGAATGGCGAGGTCGACGCTGTCGAGCGCGCGGACCGGTCCGGCGGCGGACGGATAGGTCTTGGAGACCGCCTCGAACCGTACCGTGCCGGGCCTCCGGCCGGGCGCTGCGGCCGGACCTGCGGCCGGACCTGGGGCGGTGGCCGCGGCGCCCGGACTCCGCCGTCCGGTCGCGACCGGCGTGCCCGGAGTGTGCAGGCTGTCGAAGACGAGGCCGACCATCAGTTCTGCCACGCCAGCAGGTAGAGCTTGTCGCTGTCGGCGAAGGACTTGCGGATCTGCCGCTTCACGGCGTCCGAATTCTGAAACAGGGTCACGAACTTCCGGATCGCCGGGTCGTCCTTGCGGGACGTCTTGGTGACGAAGCTGACCGTGAACAGCTTGTCCTCGATGCCGGAATAGATCAGCCCGCTGGTCGGGTCGAAGCTTCCGGCCGCCACGATGAAATGCGGATAGCCCTGCGCGAGATCGACATCGCCGGTGATCCGCGCGAGCTGCGGTCCCTCGACCTCGGTGAATCGCAGCTTCTTCGGGTTCTCGACGATGTCGTCGAGGGTGCCGAGGAAGCCGACACCGTCCTTCAGCCTGACCAGCCCGGCCTTCTGGAGGAGCAGCAGGCCGCGGCCCTGGTTCACCGGATCGTTGGCGAGCGCCACCGACCCGCCCACCGGGATCTCGTCGAGGCGCTTATGCTTCAGGGAGTACAGGCCGATATTGGACAGGATCCCCTGCCCGACGATGTCGAACGCGTAGCCCTTCTGCTTGGCCGCGTTCTCCATGAAGGGGCGGTGCTGGAAGAAGTTCACGTCGATGTCGCCGGCATCGAGCGCGACGTTGGGCGTCGTCCAGTCGCTGAACTCGACCACCTTCACGTCGAGGCCCTCCGCCTTGGCCTCCCGGGCCGCCACCGTGACGGCATCGCCGTAGGCCCCGGGCACGACGCCGATCCGGAGGGCCTCTGCCCCGGCGGAGGATGCGCCGAGGCAGAGCGCCGCGACGGCGAGGAGACGCAGGATCTTCATCGGGCAGGACTCCGGCGGGGCAATGATCGGGCAATTCCGGATGTGGAGCCGCGAGACAACGGTCGGCATCCGACGCGCAGGCGCGGGCGATCCATCGATTCGATAGGCACAATCTTGTCCGGATGAGCTTCTTGAGAAAGTCTAGATCAGCTCAACGCGATCCGAAATTCCAAAGATGATCGTTTGGCGACATGAAAGATCTCCGGAAGGCCCGGTCAGGGGGATGCGGATGCTGCGTGCATCCCGTACGGCGCCTCTCGAGCCTCGTCTCGGACGAGACCGGACCAGTGCCCGTCGGATCGGGACCGTACCGGTCATCGAGCACGAACCGTGGCTCATCCAAGACCGCGTTCGTCCGCGAACAGGCCGCGACCGATAGCCCTGGATCCGGGGGATGAGCCTGCGCGGGAGGATTCCGTGCCCCGTTGGGCGGCACCCAGGCGACGCCGGCACAGCCTGGGGACCGCGCCCGACGTCCGCGTCCCCGGCCGACGGCGATCCCCGCAGATCTGTCGCGCGAGAAGACATCGAGTGTCTGTTTTCGCGACACTTTCCCGGCTCGACGGCGCGTATGGCCCTGACTCACGAAAATGTAGGCTCCCGCCACCGCGGGCATCATCCCGGATCCGGAACCCGGCCGTGTCCGAAACGTCGGGCCGGTCGCGACCACCGCGGCCGATCCCCGGCCGGGGCGGGCTGGCCTGTCCGGGGAGCATGATGGCGCAGGGGAACGACAGAGCGCGCGCGGCCCACGCGGCCGTGTCCGGCCCCGTGGGCGCGCCATGACCGCAGATCACGGTGTCTTCGCCTTCGCGCATGTCGGCGATCTCCATCTGGAGCGGAGTTCCGACCCCCATGCCGCCGACCTGCGGGCGATCCTCGCGGAGGTGGACGGGCTGCACGGACACGGCCTCCTCGACTTCGCCTACCTCCCGGGCGATCTCGCCGAGGACGGGCGGGCGGAGCAATACGCGGTCCTGCGCGAGGCCCTGCACCGGCACCCGGACCTGCCGGTGCGCCTGATCGCCGGCGACCACGACCGCCAGCACGGCACGATGACGGATTTCGACGCGCTGTTCGCCGCGGTGGCGGGCAGCCCCCGCGGCGGCGGCCACGCGGCGCGGCGCCACGACCTGCCGCGCCCGCACGACCCGGCCCCCGTCACGCATTACTACTTCGCCGAGACGTTCGCGGGCGTGCGCTGCCTGTTCCTCGACATGGTCAGCCCCGGCTACGGCCGGAAGGGGTTCGGCCTCGACTTCCGGCTCGGCCCCTGCCAGCTCGCCTGGCTCGCCGAGGAGCTGGCCCGGGCCGACGAGGAGGGCCGGCCCTGCGCGGTCTTCACCCACACCTACCCGGACGATCTCTGCGTGCCCGACGAGAAGGCGGCGCTGGCCGGCCTGATCCGCCACCACGGCGTGCGCCTCGTCGAGATGGGCCACACCCACTACAACGAGCTCGCCCCGGACGGGCGCACCCTCTACGCGGCGGCCCGCTCCGTCGGCCAGAACGAGGACGGCTCGGTGGGCTACGCGGTCGCGGCGATCGACGGGCTGGTCACGAGCTGGCGGTTCAAGCCCCTCGACCGGGCGCTGCCCTTCGTGATGATCACGAGCCCCGCCGACCGGCGCCTCGCCACGGCGCCCCTCGCCATGGCGGACGGCCGGATCTCCGTGCGCGCCCTCGTGCTGTCGGACAGGCCGCAGGGCGACTGGTGCTGCTGCGTGCGCGTCGATGACGGGCGGCCCCACGCGATGGTGCCGGACGGGCCGCGCACCGTCCATGCCCGCATTCCCTGGCCGGAGGGCGCCCGCCGCCTCGCGGTCACGGTCACGGACGGCACGGGGCAGGCCGATACCGAGGTGATCGAGCCCGTGGGCCGGAGCTTCGTCCCGCCGCCCGCACCCGATCGCCCCGGCAGCGACGCCACCCGGCTCCCCGCCTGGCCGCAGAAGGGGCTTCGGGGCGACCAGCTCGGCCCGAACCGCAACGGCCGGCCCTGGTAGCCGGACTCACCCGAATCGCTGCACACCGCACCGCACGATCCACTCCACCAGAGGACCACCGGACCCGATGGGCGCGCTGACGCTGACCCCCAATATCGCGACCTGGGCGATCGCCGCGCTCGCCACCCTCGGCGTCATCCTGCGGCCGTTCGCGTGGCCGGAGGCGATCTGGGCCGTGCTCGGCGCTGGCGCCCTCGTGGCCCTCGGCCTGCTCGCCCCCGCCACCGCCTGGGACGGCGTCCTCAAGGGGACCGACGTCTACCTGTTCCTCGTCGGCATGATGCTGATGTCGGAGGTAGCCCGGAAGGAGGGCCTGTTCGACTGGCTCGCCTCGATCGCCGTGCGCGCCGCCAAGGGCTCGGCGACGCGGCTGTTCACCCTGGTCTATCTCGTCGGCACCGTGGTCACGGTGTTCCTGTCGAACGACGCCTGCGCGGTGGTGCTGACGCCCGCCGTCTACGCGGCCACCAAGGCCGCCAAGGTGGAGAACCCCCTCCCCTACCTGTTCATCTGCGCCTTCATCGCCAACGCGGCGAGCTTCGTGCTGCCGATCTCGAACCCGGCGAACCTCGTGGTCTTCGCCGAGCACATGCCGCCGCTGGTGCGCTGGCTCGGCCTGTTCGCGCTGCCCTCGCTGCTGGCCATCGCGACGACCTACGCGGTGCTGCGGCTGACCCAGGCGAAGACCCTGCGCGGGCAGGAGGTCGCCACCGACGTCGAGGCGCAGCCGCTCTCCCGCACCGGCCTCGTGGCGGGGATCGGCATCGTGGCCACCGGCGGCGTGCTGATCGCCGCCTCGGCGCTCGGCCTCGACCTCGGCCTGCCGACCTTCGTGGCCGGGCTCGCCACCACGATCGTCGTGCTGCTGCTCAAGCGCGGCGGCCTCGTCGAGGTGGCCAAGGACGTGTCGTGGAGCGTGCTGCCGTTGGTGGCCGGCCTGTTCGTGCTGGTGGAAGCGCTGGAGAAGACCGGCGTCCTGGCGATGCTGGCGGACCTCCTGAAGGGCTACGCCCACGCCGCTCCGGAGGCCACCGCCTGGGGGGCGGGCGGCCTGGTCGCGGTGCTGTGCAACCTCGTCAACAACCTGCCGGCCGGCCTGATCGCGGGCGCCGCCGTGCAGGCCGCCCACGTCCCCGAGAAGGTCGCGGGCGCGATCCTGATCGGCGTCGATCTCGGGCCGAACCTGTCGGTGACGGGCTCGCTCGCCACGATCCTCTGGCTCACCGCCATCCGGCGCGAGGGCCAGGATGTCGGCGCCTGGACCTTCCTCAAGCTCGGCCTGCTGGTGATGCCGCCGGCCCTCGCGCTGGCGCTCGCCGGCCTGCTCCTCGTCTGATCCTCCCCCCGCCAACCCGAAGGTCCGCGCGTGACGGCTGCCCTCCTCTATCCCTTCATCCTGGTGGCGGGCGCGCTGCAGGCCATCGGCAACGCCATGAACGCGCAGCTGCGGGGCCGCATGGTCAATCCGTGGCTCGCCGCGACGGTGTCGTTCCTGCCGATCGTCTTCGTGTTCACGACCCTGTTCTTCACGATGCCGACGCCGCTGCCGAGCCTCGACAGCTTGAGCAAGATGCCCTGGTACGCGCCCCTCGGCGGCCTGGCCGGCGCGGTGGCGGTGTTCGGGGGGCTGGCTTTCATCGACAAGGTCGGCGCCGGGCCGTTCAACGGCCTGACCCTCACCGCCAACATCCTCACCTCCCTGGCGATGGACGCGCTCGGCCTGTTCGGCCTGCAGGCCGCGGGCTTCAAGCCGATGCCCTGGCTCGGCGGCCTGCTGATGGCCGTGGGCGTGATCTTCATCGCGCGCTCGGGGGGCAGGAGCGACGGCGGCGAGGGCCACGGCGAGGGGCACGGGATGTCGGGCAAGCTGCTCTACCCGTTCATCCTCGTGGCCGGCGCCCTGATGGCGATCGGCGTGGTCTGGAACGCGCAGCTCCGCGGCGCCCTGGAGAACCCCTGGCTCGCCGCCACGGTGTCGTTCGTGCCCGTGGTGTTCGTGTTCGCCCTGATGTTCCTGCTGCGGCCGTCGCCGCTGCCGACCCGGGACGACATCGCGGGCGTTCGCTGGTGGATGCCGCTCGCCGGGATCACCGGGGCGGTGGCGGTGTTCGCCGGGCTGCTCTTCGTCGACAAGGTCGGGGCCGGGGCGTTCAACGGCCTGCTGATCACCGCCAACCTCCTGACCTCGGTGGCCCTGGACCATTTCGGCTGGTTCGGCATGAAGCAGGTCAAGGCCGGCCCGCCGCGCCTGATCGGCGCCGCCGTGATGGTGGCCGGCATCGTGCTGATCTCGCTGTTCTGAGCATCCGGACCGATGTGGAGCCTGCCCGCCTGGTTGCTGCGCCGGGAAATGCTTCTCCTGGCGGGCGCCGCCCTCCTGGGCGCGGGCGGGATCGCGGCGTGGGTCCTGCTCCAGGCGACGGTCCTGACCATCGCGGTCGCGCCCCGCGACGGCACCGAGCCCGGCCTGATCAAGGCCTACGCGGACGCGCTCGAGGCCGCCCACGAGAATGTCCGCCTGAAGATCCTGTCCTTCGACGACGTGCGCGAGAGCGCCGCCGCCCTGCAGGACGGCCGGGCCGACCTCGCGGTGGTCCGCCCCGACGTGCTGCTGCCGACGAACGGGCTGACCCTGGCGATCCTGCGCGACCAGGCGATGGTCATCGCCTCGCCCGAGCAGGCCGGGATCACGAGCTTCCCGAAGCTCGCCGGCAAGCGTCTCGGCATCGCGGCGCACCGGGACGCCGATCTCTGGCTGCTTCGGAACCTCCTCGGCTATTACGGCCTCACCCTGGAGGAGGCCGCCGGCCCGGCCCGGGACTCGACGGTCCTGCTGGTCCCGGTCGATCAGGAGGCGGTGGCCGGCGCCTTCCGCGAGAGGCGGATCGACGCCTTCGTCAGCATCATCGCCCCCTCGGCGCCTAAGGCGCTGGCCCTGGTCTCGGCCGTGCAGGGCGTCGCCCGCGGCGGCAAGGTGGCGTTCGTCGCCGTTGAGGATGACGGCGCGGTGATCGAGCGCTTCCCGCGGCTCCAGGCGGTCACCGTCCCGGGCGGCCTGTTCGGCGGCCGCCCGAAGCTGCCGGCCGACGACGTGAAGACGGTGGGCGCCTCGTACCGGCTGATGGCCCGGGCCTCCCTGAGCCGCGTGGTGGCGGCCGACGTGACCCAGCAGCTCTTCGAGAAGCGCAGCGCCGCCGCGCTGGCCACCGACGCTGCCGAGTACGTCCAGGCCCCGGCCTACGACACGACCGTGGCCGCCACCAGCGCCCGGATCCCGATCCATCCCGGCGCGATCGACTATTACGAGCGCGACCAGCACGGCTTCATCGAGCGCTACGGCGACACCCTCTACCTCCTGGGCGCGCTGGCGGGCGGCCTCGTCTCGGTGCTCGCCTGGATCCGGAAGCGCCTCGCCAGCCTGCGCCGGGAGCGCATCGACGAGATCATGGACCGGCTCCTGGAGATCGCCGGGCAGGCCCGGGCGCTGCGCGACCCGGCGGCGATCGAGGCACTCACCGTCGAGGTCGACGCGCTGGCCATGGACGTGGTGCGCTACGCCCGGGAGCGGGAGCCGGACACCCGGATCCTGTCGGCGGCGTCCGTCGCCATCGACACGGCGCGGGCGACCATCGCGGATTGCCGGACGCAGGCGGTCGAGGGCGGGGGGCGGATCGGGCGGTCCGTCCGGCTGCACGGCGCGGGCGGGGCCTGACATGTCCGGTCCCGCCACCGTGCCCGCGCCGGACGTCGCCTCCGTCCGGGACCGCGTCGAGGCGCGGGTGCAGCGATCCCTGCGCTCGCGCACCGTGACCTGGATGACGGTGGGCTTCGCCACGATCCTGGTGATGACCGCCATCGCGCTCGGCGCCTTCGTCTACCAGCAGCGCGGCATCGACGCCGTGCGCCACACCGTGGCGGTGGACGGGCGCCTCGCCCGGGTGCTGTCGGCGGTGCAGGACGCCGAGACCGGCCAGCGCGGCTACCTGCTCACCGGCGACGAGGCCTTCCTGCTGCCCTTCACCGAGGGCCGGCTGAACGTCGACCGCCAGCTCGATTGGCTGCGCGACCTCGTCCAGGATGACGCCGACCAGAGGGCCGAACTCGACACCCTGGCCGCCCTGATCCGCGAGAAGCTCGACGAACTCGGTGCCAGCGTCGCCCTGATGCGCGGCGGCGACAGCGCCGCGGCCCACACCTCGGTGGCCGACGGACGCGGCAAGCAGGTGATGGACGCGATCCGCGACCGCGTGCGCCGCATGGAGACGTACGAGGCGGACAGGATGGAGCGGCGGCAGGCGACGGTGTCCCGGATCGCCCTCGCCCTCTGGATCATGGTCGGTGCCCTCGCCGTCCTGTTCGTGCTGTTCGCCGTCTCGGCCCTGCGGGAGGCGACCCGCCGCAACCGGCTGTCGCGGTTCCTGCCGCAGGAGCTGGTCCTGCGGCTCGCCGACGGCGACGGGAGCCTGAAGGCCGGCCGCCGCCAGCAGGCCGCCATCGTGTTCGTCGACATGCGCGGCTCGACCACTCTGGCCGAGAACCTGGATCCGCACCGGCTCTCCGAGTTCCTGTCCGCCTTCCGGCGGCGGGTGACGCGCCTCGCCCGCCTCCGGGGCGGGGTGGTCGACAAGTTCATCGGCGACGGTGCCCTGGTGGTGTTCGGCCTGCCCGAGCCCAGGTCTGACGATGCCGCCCGTGCCCTCGCCTTCGCCCAGGATCTCGTCGCGGTGATCGCCCGCTGGACCGACAGAGCCGGGCCCACGGGGACCGTGCGCATCGGCGTGGGCGTCCATTACGGCGAGGTGTTCTGCGGGATCATCGGCGAGGAGGCGCGCTACGAGTTCACGGTGCTGGGCGATGCGGTCAACGTCGCCGCCCGCCTGGAACAGGCGACCAAGCTCCACGGTGTCCCGATCCTGGTCTCCGAGGCCGCGCGGCGCGCCGCCGGGGCCCCGGTCGAGGCGTGGCGCGAGGTCAGCCGCGAGCCCCTGCGGGGACGCCGGGAGCGCATGGCCTATCATACCCCCGCCGGCCCGGGGCCGGCCGCGCCGGAGCCCTGTGGAGACGAAGATGTGCCGCTTCCGGCGGCAGGAACGGCGGTCTGAGAAGAACCTGTCTGCCGCCGATGGCGGATAGAGAACAAGCATCTCCCCGGACAGAGAAATACGAAAGACGCGTCCATTGCGAAGGGACAGGCCGAGCGCGACATTCGCCATCATGCGCAGCGCCTCCGAAAACCAGTCGCCGGCCTTCGATCCGTTCGGCGAGCCCGTCGCCGACGGCGTCGCCCGCGCCTGCCCGGCCACCGCGGCCGGCGACCGCACGGCCCGTCGCGTCGGCGGTGCGGTGTTCTGGACGCTGGCCCTGGCGATCCTGGCAGGTCGCGTCTACGCGTACGATCTTCCGGCCGTTCAGGCCGTCGCCACGCACGCCGCACAGGCCCTCGCCCTGCGCTGACAACCCGGATCGGGTTTCCGGCGGGGGCGTCGTTCCAGGCCTCTCAGTACGTATCGGCCAGATAGGCGGCGATTGCGCCGGCATCGGCCTGTTCGATGGGGGCGTGGTAGGCCTTGATCATCTTGGACACCTCCGCATCCCAGAACGCCTTCCCGCGGCCGGGCGGCTGCGTGGCGATGTAGTCCACCGAGTGGCAGGTCTGGCAATTGGCCTGGGCCGCCTCGTAGCCCGGGGTCAGGCTGTCCGCCTTCGGCGGCCGCAGCTGCGCGGTCGGGTCCGGAACCGCGTAGGTCCGTGGCGCGGCCCAGGCCGAGCCGGCCGTCAGGCCCCCGATCATCGCGCCGAGCAGAAGTATACGCATCCCGTTCGTCCTCCCGTTCGCGTTCACGCCGCCTGCACCCGGGTGGTCTCGACGCCGTTGCGCATGTAGCCGGACGGGTTCCAGCGGGACGCCGTCGGCTGGCTGCTGCCGTCGTTGGCGGTGGCCCGGACCCGGATCGCGTGGGCGCCCGGCGTGAGCGCGGCCGTGAGCGACCAGGGCCGGAACGCGTAGGGGCCGAGATCCCGGCCGAGCGCGGCCTCGGTCCAGGTGGCGCCGTCGTCGGTGGAGACCGCGACCGTCCGGATGCCGGAGCCGCCGTCGAAGGCGATGCCCCGCAGGGAGACCGGACCGGCGGTCACGCGCGCGCCGTCGGCCAGATTCGTGAGGAACGACCGCACGTTGAGGCGCCCGATCGGCACCGTGGCGGCGGCCGCCTGGCCGGGTTCGGTGCAGGCGCAGGGATTGTCGGGGATGCGGTAGGCGGTCTTCATGAAGAAGCCCTCGAAGGGCTTGTCCAGCACCGTGACGGTATCGAGGTGCTTGACCCAGTAGGTGCCGTAATAGCCCGGCACCACGAGGCGGAGCGGGTAGCCGTTGAGCCAGGGCAGGTCCTCGCCGTTCATGCCCCAGGCGAGCAGCACCGCGCCGTCGCCGGCCTGGTCGAGGGTGAGCGCCTTGGCGAAGTCCGGCGTCTCGGGCAGCACAGGCCGGTCGAGCCCGTTGAAGGCGACCTGTACGGCCCCGGCCTTCACGCCGGCCCGGTCCAGCACGCTTCTCAACGGCACGCCCGTCCACCGCGCGCAGCCCATGGCGCCGTTGCCGAGCTGGCCGCCGGCCATCCGGGGCTCGAAGAAGCCGCGGGAATTGCCCGAGCACTGGTTGACCGCCACGATCTCGGTCCGGCCCGGCAGCGCCTTCAGCTCCGACAGCGACAGCGCGACGGGTCGCTCCACATGGCCGCCCACGGTCAGCCGGAACGCCTCCGGGTCGATCTCCAGGGGGATGTCGGCGAGGTGGTAGCGGACGAAGAAGGCGTCGTTCGGCGTGATCGCGCCCTCGTCGAAGACCGCGAACGGCGTCTCCAGCTGGGGCGGCCGGGCGGTGGTCTGCAGCAGCGGCCGCTTGCCCGGATAGGCAACGAGCGGACGCTCGCCGTTGCCGAAGGGCAGCTGCGCGTCCTCTCCGGCCCAGGCGGGCCGCAGGCCGCTTCCCGCCGCCAGGGCACCGAGCGCAGCGCTCTTCAGGAAGGCCCGTCGTGCCGGATCGGTCATCCCCTGCTCCCTCCCGGTCTGCCCCGACAGCCTCGGTCGCGCGGCGCCGGATCCATGGGATAGCCTGCGCCGGGCGAAAGGCCCAGATCCCCCCGCGTTCAGCCCTGCGTGAGATGCCGGCGCACCGCCGCGGCGATGACGGCCGAGACCCGGACGTTCGATTCCTGCGTCACCCCGGCGATGTGGGGCGTGAGGATCAGGTTCGGCACGCCCGCGAACGGGGCGCCGGCCGCGGCGTCGAGGGGCTCGCGGTCGAACACGTCGAGGGCCGCGCCGCCGAGATGCCCGCACCGCAGGGCGGCCGCCACCGCGGCCTCGTCGACCATGCCGCCCCGGGCGGCGTTGATCAGCACGGCGCCCGCGGGCATCCGGGCGAGGGCGGTCGCGTCGATCAGGCCGCGGGTCTCCGCGGTGAGCGGGACGTGCAGGGAGAGCACGTCGCTCTCCGCGATCAGCGCCTCCAGATCCCGGCGCCGCACCGGACCGTATGGGGGCGTCCAGGCCGGATCCTCGGCGGCCAGGAACGGGTCATGGGCCGCGATCGCCATGCCGAGGGCAGCGGCGCGGCGGGCGGTCTCCCGGGCGATCGATCCGAAGCCCACGAGCCCGAGGCGTTTGCCGGCGATCTCGCGCCCCATCAGGGCGTTGCGCGGCCACGTCCCCGCCGCGACCGCCTCGCTCGCCCCATAGGCCCCGCGCAGCAGCAGCAGCGCGGTGGCGACGACGTACTCGGCGACCGCGCCGTCATTGGCGCCCGTCGCCGGCCGGACCGTGATCCCCCGCGCCCGGCAGGCCGGAACGTCGATGTTGTCGAGGCCCACCCCGAGACGCCCGACGATCCGGAGGCGTCGGGCACCCGCGAGCAGCGCGCCGCGGACCTGCGTCCGGTTGCGCACGATCAGGGCGTCGGCCTCCGCCACGGCGGCGGCGAGTGCCTCGGGCCGGTCGACGAGTCCGGGATCGTACAGGGTGTCGAAGCCCGACAGGTCGGCGGCGATCGCCGCAGGGTCCATGAATTCGCTGATGACGACCTTGGGCATGGCGCGCCTGTTCCCCGGTTCCGCGTGGTCGCCCCCCGCTAGAGCCGTTCCCGGGCGCGTGGCAACACGGATCCGTCCCCGCCCGCGACGCGGCCGGGCCGATTCCGGCGCTCCTTCAGGCGACCGCGCGGACGGTCTGCTCCGCCGGAGCGGCCGCGCGCGGCGTGCACGCGATCCGTATGCGCTCGATCAGGCCGGGGATCTCCCCGGGCGGCCGGGCCGGGCTGTAGAGGAAGCCCTGCGCGCTGTCGCAGCGCCGCAGCCGGAGCAGTTCGGCCTGCTGCTCGGTCTCGACGCCCTCGACCGTGACGTCGATGCCCAGGTCGCGGGCGATGACCATGATGGCCGCGATCACCGTCAGGCATTCGGGGCGGCTGCTCAGGTCGCGGACGAAGGCGCGGTCGATCTTGATCTTGTCGACCGGGAACTGCGTCAGGTAGCTCAAGGAGGAATACCCCGTCCCGAAATCGTCGAGGGCGATCCGCACCCCGAGCGCCCGCAGAGAGCGGAGATTGTCCAGCACGTGCGGCGTGTTGGCCAGGAAGATCGACTCGGTGATCTCGATCTCGAGGCGGTTCGCCGCCAGGCCGGTCTCGGCCAGGACCGCCGCGACGTCGGCGAAGAAGTCGGGCCGGCGGAAATGGACCGACGAGATGTTGACGGCGACGCGCAGGCTTGCCGGCCAGGTCAGCGCCTCCGTGCAGGCCCGCCGCAGGGCCCAGCGCCCGATCGTGACCACGAAGCCCGTCCCCTCGGCGATCGGGATCAGCTCGGCGGGCGAAACGGGACCGAGGCCCGGCCGGGTCCAGCGCAGCAGCGCCTCGCAGCCCACCACGTGGCCGTCCTGCAGGCTCACGAGCGGCTGGTAGTGCAAGGTCATCTCGCCGTCGGCGAGGGCTTGGCGCATCGCCTCGTCGAGTTCGCGCCGGCGCTGCACGCGCACTTCCAGGCCGCTGTCGAAGTCCCGCCAGCGCCCCTTGCCGGCCTCCTTGGCGCTGTAGAGCGCGAGATCCGCCTTCCGGAGCAGATCCTCGGGATCGGTCGCGTCCGCGGGCGCGCAGGCGATCCCGATACTGACGCCGATCTCCGCCCGGACGCCGTCGATGAGGTAGGGCTCGCGCAGGGCCCCGATGATGGCTTCGGCTAGGGCCTGCGCCGCCGCGGCATCCCGGCCGCGCTGCAGGATCGCGAACTCGTCGCCCCCGAGGCGGAACGCCTGCGCGTCGGCCGGGAGCAGGGCGCGCAGGCGATCGCCGACCTGCCCCAGCAGGGCATCGCCGGCGGCGTGGCCGATGCTGTCGTTGACGGTCTTGAAGCCGTCGAGGTCGAGGTAGAGCAGGCTGACCACCGGGGCCGGCCCCTGCGCGACCGCTGCCGCGCAGGCCTCCGACGCGACCGCGTGGAACATGACCCGGTTCGACAGGCCCGTCATCGGGTCCCGCGTCGCCAGGAAGGCGATGTGCGCTTCCGTCCGGCGGGCCTCCGTCATGTCCGAGCCGACGCCCCGGAAGCCTGCGAAGCGCCCTCCCTGGTCGAGGAAAGGCTTGCCGCTGAGCCGGAGCCAGCGCCGGCCGGCCGGCGTGTCGACGGCGATCAGGAGCTGGTGGAAGGGGGTGCCCCCGCGGAGGCGCTCCAGCAGGTCGGCGCTCTGATCGGCCTCGATCGGCGCCTCCCTCCGCCCGGCGAGCAGGGCCTGGAACCGGGCGTGCTGGAGCGTCTCCACCGGGCGGGCCAGGACATCCGCCATCCGGGTGGAGACGTGCTGGAACTGCCCGGTCTCGTCCGTCTCCCAGAGCCAGTCGCTGGCATTCGCCTCGAAGGCGTTGAGCAGCAGACCGATCGTCTCGCTTTGATCCTCGACGCGCACCCGGTCCAGGATGCGCTGGCAGGACAGGCGGCTCATGCGGCGCACGCTCGTCACCACGAACACCGCGTAGACGGTGAGCAGGAAACCGATGCTGAGCGCGATCGGCTCCCCGGACCGGGCGAGCCCGACGAAGCTGCCGACGATGACCGGGACCGCGAACAGGTACGAGACCGACAGGAGCGGCCCGACCACGTAGGCGTCCGAGATCAGGCCCGCCACGATGGCGACGACGAGCAGCCGCTCCTCGCTGCTGCAGGGGGTGAACAGCACGACCGGCATGGTCGCCCAGGCGAGGCCCAGGGCGAAGGCCAGCCCTGCGGAGATCCGGCAGCCCCACCGGACGCTGCGTTCGGACGCGGTGCCGGCATAGGCGCGCCAGTAGAGCCAGGTCGTGTAGGTCGTTGCCGTGATCAGCGCCGCGACCACGGCGAGCAGGCCGAGAAGATAGGTGTGCGAGGCCGAGCCCCAGAAAAAGTACGTGACGGCCAGCGCGATGATCAGGTGCGTCACCGCCGAGTAGGTTGCGAGCTTCAGCGTCTCGTCGAGGAGCCCGGTGCGCACCTGCAGCCGGTAGCGGTTCGGCAGCGCGTCGACCGTGTCGGGGCCGCGGAGGCGGCCGAGCAGCGATCCCGTCCGGCGCCGCGACCGCCGGGCCGGATCGGGCCCGCCGGCCGGGCCGGCGGCCGCGGCGGACGTCTCACGCGACATGGCGGGGCTCGACCCTCATCGTCAGGCCGCCCTTGGGCCGCAGCGTCACGCGGAACTGCGTCGCGGGCATCGCCCGGGTGACCGGTCTGAAGCGGAAGGCGGGCAGCAGCGTCGCCAGGATGACGAGGCACTCGGTCAGGGCGAGGCTCATGCCGATGCACACCCGCGGGCCGGCTCCGAACGGCAGGTAGGCGTAGCGGTCGCGCGCGGCGGCCCGCTCGGGGGCGAAGCGATCCGGATCGAACACCTCCGGCCTGTCCCAGAGCAGGGCATGCCGGTGCAGGGCGTAGACCGGCACATGGACCGATTGCCCGGCCGGCACGACCCTGTCCCCGAGCCGGACCGGCGCCCGGGTCCGCCGCACGATCAGCGGCGCCGGCGGATAGAGGCGCATCACCTCGAGGAGCACTTGGCGGGTGTAGGGCAACCGGTCCGCGGCCTCGGGATCGGCGGCGGGGTCGTCGCCGAGCTGCGCCATCTCGGCGACGACGCGCGCCTCCACCTCCGGGTGTTCCGCCAGGACCCGGAGGGTCCAGGCCAGCGCCAGGGCGGTGGTCTCGTGGCCCGCGGCCACGAAGGTCAGCAGGTTGTCGACGACGCGCGCCTCGGGGAGCGGCTGTCCGGTCTCCGGATCCCGCGCCTCCAGCAGGAGGCCGAGGAGGTCGGTGCCGGGCTCGCCGCGCGCCCGGCGGCGCGCGATCGTCCGGGCGACCTCGCCGCGCAGGTGGCGCACCGCGGCCGCGCCCCCCGGGCCCCGGGATGCGGGACCCAGGCCGGGGCGCGCAGCATCGCGAGGGCGATCTTCCAGCTGGTCTGGCCGAGATAGGCGTCCATCGCGCGCCCGAACGGCTCGACCTCCAGATGGGGATCGCCCGACACCATCGTGGCGACGATCACCTCGAAGGTGGTGCGCATCATCTCGTGCAGGACGTCCCGCTCCGCCCCGGCCGGATCGGCGCCGTGCCAGCGCGTCCGCGTCGCCGCGGCGGCCCGGGCCATGGCCGGCACGAAGCTCCGGACCCGGTCCGGGCGGAACATCGGGCTGGCGGTCCTGCGCTGCCCCCGCCAGTGGGAACCGTCCGCGGTGAGGACGCCCGAGCCGAGGGCGGGCGCGAGGGCCCGCAGCATGAACGGCTCCCGCTCCAGCGCCTCGGCCTGATCGACCAGCAGGCTGCGGATGTGTCCGGGGTCGCAGACATAGGTGGTGCGCTGGCCGAGGAAGCGCGTTGTCACCAGGGGTTGTGTGTAGATCTGCCGGGGCCAAGCCTCGATCAGGCTGCCCAGCATCGTGACGAGCACCGATGGCAGGGCGATCGCCTCCGCCACAGCCTCCCCCACGGCCTCCGTGAGCGGCAGCCTTCCCGGCTCGCAGACCCTGAACGTTCCGACCGCTGGCATCCCGGCACCCTCGCGGGACCAGATTCGAGGCTCAACGTTAAGTTTTGGCGCTCCTCGGCGCCGCCGTCGAGGCATTCGCGCCCGGGCGGTGCGGAAATCGCCGCGGTGCTTACCGGAGGCTTACCGGAATGCCTCCGGGAAGCCGTGCGGCCGGACGGGGGATCCGGCACGCGCCGCCGAAGCGGATGCCGGGCGGGCGGGTCAGACCGACGGCCCTAGCGGGCCTGCGCCCGGAGGGCCTCGCGGAGCCGGCCCTCGATCAGCAGGGCCGAGCCGTAGTGGAACTCGATGTCGAAGGCGTGGCGCTGGTTCATCGAGAGCGACGCGCTCTGCATCGCGACGAGATGCCCGGCCTCGTCGAACAGGCCCGAGCCCGACCCTCCGTAGCCGTCGTTGCAGTCGTGGCGGGCGCGGCGGATGTCGCCCTCGCTGGGCGGATCGATCCGCCGGATGGCACAGGATTCCCGGCTGCTCTGACCGCGGTAGTTCTCGTGGCCGGCGGGGGAGACCATCGTCACCGGGAGCGTCAGGTCGCCGGTCGGAAGGTGCGGGGCGTCCGGGATCGGCTGCGGCCGTGCCTCGGCCGGCTCGGCGAGGCGCAGGAGCGCCCAGTCGTCGGTGATGTGCAGGCGCCGCGCCTCCGGCTCGATGCCGAGTTCCAGAAAGTCCGGCGCGAAGCCGTAATTGCGGCCGGCGATCTGGAAGTAGCAATCGGCAACGGCGCGGGTGACCTCCAGTTGGCGATTGCGGAAATTGTGCGCGTTCATCAGCACGAGGGAGCGGGTCCCGATCAGCCAGGCGGCGGCGGCCTTCTGGGGGATCCCGTCCGGGCGGCGGCACCACAGGACGCCCGCGCCGGTAAAGCGCTCCAGATCCGCCCCCGTCAGTTCGCGCCGCCCGTCCTGTGCGTAGAGGGCGGCGAGGCGTTGTCCGCCGCCGGTCCCGGCCGCCGTGGCCGGAATCGCGACACAGGTCGCCAGCGCCAGAAAGCGGCCTGCGCCGCCCGTGACAAGACCCATCGCGTCCTCCCGGAGCGGGTCGGCGGACGGCACCGTGCCCGCACGCCCGCATATCGTTTCCGCTTGTCTGGGATGGATGTCGGCGATCGGTCAAGACCTCGCTGATCTTACCAAATCTCCGGTGGCGTATTGCCAGATTGTCCCGAAAAGAAATGTTTCGTTTTGCAAAGACACGCATTACAAGCCGTGCGAATAATCGAGTGGCGCACAACGATAATAAGTCTTTCATAAGCCTAGCGAATACTGGAAATAGCCGGGATATCGCGATGCTGAAAGCGGATTTGTCGTCGGAAGACGTGTCGCCATCGGATGAACACCACGATGACTGCGAGGCCAAACGGCGTGGCAGTCCGGCGAGGAGACGCAGGATGATCAGGCTCCGGAATTCCGTCTCGGCATTGGCGATCATGGCGCTCGCGCCGGTCGCCATGGCGGGCGTGGCGCAGGCCAACGACAAGCTCGTCGAGAAATCGAAGAGCGACGAGAACTGGGTGATGCCCGGTAAGAACTACGACTCGAACAATTACAGCGATCTGACCCAGATCAACAAGAGCAACGTCAAGCAGCTCAAGCCGGCCTGGACGTTCTCCACCGGCCTGCTCAACGGCCACGAGGGCGCGCCGCTCGTCGTCGACGGCGTCATGTACATCCACACCTCGTTCCCGAACAACACCTTCGCCCTCGGCCTCGACGACCCGGGCAAGATCCTGTGGCAGGACAAGCCCAAGCAGAACCCGGCCGCCCGTTCGGTCGCCTGCTGCGATCTCGTCAACCGCGGCCTCGCCTACTGGCCGGGCGACGGCAAGACCCCGGCGCTGATCCTCAAGACCCAGCTCGACGGCAACGTGGCGGCGCTGAACGCCCAGACCGGCGAGACGGTGTGGAAGGTCGAGAATTCCGACATCAAGGTCGGCTCGACGCTCACCATCGCCCCCTACGTGGTCAAGGACAAGGTGATCATCGGCTCCTCGGGTGCCGAGCTCGGCGTCCGCGGCTACCTCACCGCCTACGACGTCAAGACCGGCGCGCAGGTCTGGCGCGCCTACGCGACCGGCCCGGACGAGGACCTGCTGCTCGCCAAGGACTTCAACATCCACAACGCTCATTACGGCCAGAAGGGCCTCGGCACCTCGACCTGGGAGGGCGACGCCTGGAAGATCGGCGGCGGCACCAACTGGGGCTGGTACGCCTATGACCCGGGCACGAACCTGATCTACTTCGGCACCGGCAACCCGGCGCCGTGGAACGAGACCATGCGTCCCGGCGACAACAAGTGGACGATGACGATCTTCGGCCGCGACGCCGACACCGGCGAGGCGAAGTTCGGCTACCAGAAGACCCCGCACGACGAGTGGGACTATGCCGGCGTCAACGTGATGATGCTGTCCGACCAGAAGGACAAGGACGGGAAGATGAGGAAGCTCCTCACCCACCCGGACCGCAACGGCATCGTCTACACCCTCGACCGGACGGACGGGACGCTGGTCTCGGCCAACAAGATCGACGACACCGTCAACGTGTTCAAGTCGGTGGATCTGAAGACCGGCACGCCGGTGCGCGATCCGGAATACGGCACCCGGATGGACCACCTCGCCAAGGACATCTGTCCCTCGGCGATGGGCTACCACAACCAGGGGCACGATTCCTACGATCCGAAGCGCCAAGCCTTCTACATGGGCATCAACCACATCTGCATGGATTGGGAGCCCTTCATGCTGCCCTACCGGGCGGGTCAGTTCTTCGTCGGTGCGACGCTGAACATGTATCCGGGCCCGAAGGGTGACCGGCAGAACTACGAGGGCCTCGGCCAGATCAAGAGCTACAACGCCATCACCGGCAAGTTCAACTGGGAGAAGATGGAGCGCTTCGCGGTCTGGGGCGGCACCACCGCCACCGCCGGCGACCTGGTCCTCTACGGGACGCTGGACGGCTTCATCAAGGCGCGCGACTCCGACAACGGCGACCTCCTCTGGAAGTTCAAGCTGCCGTCGGGCGCCATCGGCTACCCGATCACCTACACCCACAAGGGCACGCAATACGTCGCCATCTACTACGGCGTCGGCGGCTGGCCGGGCGTGGGCCTGGTGTTCGACCTCGCCGACCCGACCGCCGGCCTCGGCGCGGTGGGCGCCTTCAAGAAGCTCGCCAACTACACCCAGATGGGCGGCGGCGTGATGGTGTTCTCGCTGGACGGCAAGGGCCCCTACGACGACCCGAATGTCGGCGAGTACGAGCAGCACGCCGCCAAGTAGGGCCCGCCAAGTAGGGCCATTCAAGTAGGGCCCGCCTTCATCCCGCCGGCCAAGCGGCCGGCGGGACTCCGGGCCGGGTCCCGGGACGCGCGGGGCGCCACGGCGCCCCGCAGCCCGGCCGCGCCCCTCCGGACCGCCATCAAGAAACGCTTCGACAACAGGGATCAACGTCCATGCCGCGCCCGCGCGCCCGCATCCTGGCGGCCCGTTTCGCCGCCGTCCTGACGCTCGCCACCCTGGCCGCCGGGCCGGTTGCGGCCCAGGACTCCGAGGCCCAGGCCATCCAGCAGGATCCCGGCAAGGCTCCGGCCGCCCCGCCGGCCGACCCCGCGACCCTGCGCATCTGCGCCTCCGAGAAGCAGCCGCCGCTCTCGATGCGGGACGGATCGGGGCTCGAGAACCGCGTCGCCGTGGCGGTCGCGGAGGCGATGGGGAAGAAGCCCGTCTTCGTCTGGCTGCCGAAGCCCGCGATCTACCTCGTCCGCGACGGCCTGGAGAAGCGGACCTGCGACGTGGTCGTCGGCCTCGACAGCGACGACCCGCGGGTGCTGACCACGAAGCCGTACTACCGGAGCGGCTACGTCTTCATCACGCGCGCCGACAAGGATCTCGACGTGAAGTCCTGGTCCGACCCGCGGCTCAAGACCCTCGACCACATGGTGGTGCCGTTCGGCTCCCCCGGCGAGGCGATGCTCAAGGATATCGGCCGCTACGAGGAGGACATGGCCTACCTCTACTCGCTGGTGAACTTCCGCTCGCCGCGCAACCAGTACACCCAGATCGACCCGGCCCGCATCGTCAGCGAGGTGGCCAACGACAAGGCCGATGTCGGCGTCGCCTTCGGTCCCGACGTCGCCCGCTACGTCAAGGATTCCCCGACGCCCCTGCGCATGACGCTGGTCCCGGCCGACACGGTCGGCAGCGACGGCCGCAAGGTCCCGCAGGTCTTCGACCAGTCGATGGGCGTGCGCAAGGACGACGAGGCCCTGCGCAAGGCCCTCGACGCCGGGATCGAGAAGGCGCGGCCCGCCATCGCGGCGATCCTCAAGCAGGACGGGGTGCCGGTCGTCGCCTCGAACTGAGCCCCGCCCGCCCCGACTCCCCCGAGACCGGCCCGGCGCGCCCGGGCCACCGACCAAGACATCAGGATCCGCTCAACAGATGCTCATCGTTCGTTCGGCACGCGTCGCCCTTCTCACCCTCGCCGTGGCCATGCCCGTTGCGGCCCGCGCGCAGCCCCAGTCCGGCCCGCAGACCGGGATCGTGTTCCGCAACACCATCACCGGCGAGGCGATGGACACGGCCGAGGGCAAGCCGGGCGGGCGGGACACGCAGGCGGTCAAGACCTTCTTCCAGACCGGCAAGAATCTCTACATCGACGACAAGTCCTGCCTGCGCAACGGCGAGAGCCTGTTCCTGACCTCGTGCTCCGGCTGCCACGGCCATCTCGGCGAGGGCAAGGTCGGGCCCGGCCTCAACGACGATTACTGGACCTACCCGGCGAACACGACCGATGTCGGCCTGTTCTCGACCCTCTGGGGCGGCGCCAACGGCATGATGGGACCGCACAACGAGGATCTCAATCCCGACGAGATGCTGCAGGTCATCGCCTGGATCCGCCATCTCTACACGGGTCCGGTGAAGGATGCCGAGTGGCTCACCGACGCGCAGAAGAAGACTTACAAGCCCTTCAAGGAGGGCGAGACCTTTGCCAAGGACGTGCCCGGCCAGTGCAAGCCGCTGGACTAGCCGTTCTCGGCAAGTCGCGCCCCGCAGGAGACGGGGCGAACCGACGGCCCGACCGGCCGGCCAAGGAAGAGACGGAGGAATCAACGATGCGCACAGTGATCACGACGGCGATGCTGATCGCGGGGGCGGCCTTCGCGGTGCCGGCGCTGGCCTATGACGGGCAGACCTGCAAGGCGCCGGGCAATTGCTGGCAGCCGAAGCCCGGCTTCCCCGAGAAGGTCGCCGGGACCAAGTACGATCCCAAGCACGACCCGAAGGAGGTCAGCAAGCAGGCCGAATCCATCAAGCAGATGGAGGAGCGCAACAAGAAGCGGATCGAGAACGCCAAGAAGACCGGCAAGTTCGAGTACGACGTCGCCAAGATCTCGTCGAACTGATCGCGTCGAACGGATCGCGGCCGACCGATCCGGCCGGCCGATCGGGCGTCCTGGGGCCGGCCCGCGCCGCGGCGCCGGCCCGCAGCGACGCTCGGTACCGCGCGCCACACCGACACGCCGCATCGACACCCGGCGCCACCGTACCGGCGCCCCGCCCGACACCGCAGGCACCGCCTCATGAACACCCTCCGTCCCGGAGACACGATGCTCACCGACTGGCGGGCCGCAGCGGCCCGCTTCGAGGCGGAGGTCGCCAAGGCGGTGGTCGGACAGGAGCGGGCGATCCGCCTCGTGACGATCGCGATCTTCGCCCGCGGCCACGTGATGCTCGAGGGCGATGTCGGCGTCGGCAAGACCACCCTGCTGCGGGCGGTGGCCCGGGCGCTGGGCGGCGCCTACGAGCGCGTCGAGGGCACGGTCGACATGATGCCGACCGACCTGATCTACCACACCTATCTCGGCCCCGACGGCCGGCCGCGGGTCGATCCCGGCCCGGTCCTGGCCCGGGCCGAAGATCTCTCGGTGTTCTTCTTCAACGAGATCAACCGGGCGCGGCCGCAGGTCCACGCCCTGCTGCTCCGGTTGATGGCCGAGCGCAGCGTCCAGGCCTTCGGCCGCACCTACACGTTCCCGAACCTGCAGGTCTTCGCCGACCGCAACCGCGTCGAGCGCGAGGAGACCTTCGAGCTCCCGGCCGCCGCCCGCGACCGCTTCCTGATGGAGATCGGCCTGGAGGCGCCCCGGGACGCGGCGGTGCGCCGGACCCTGGTCTTCGACCCGCGCTTCCACGACACCGACGCCCTCGTCGGCGCGGTCGCGGAGGGCGTGCTCGACCACGCCCGGATCGGCGGCATCGCCGCCGCGATCCAGCACGCCGTCCGGGCGGAGCCGTCGATCGAGGCCTACGTGGTGGCCCTCTGGGACGCCCTGGTTCGCCCCGCGGAGGCCGGGATCCGGCTCCCGGGCCTCGACACCGCCACCCTCGTCCAGGGGGGCGCCTCGCCGCGCGGCGTCGCCTTCCTGGTGCGCGCCGCCCGGGTGCGGGCGTGGCTGGAGGGGCGCGACTGGCTGGTGCCGGAGGATGTGCGGGCGGTCTTCACCGAGGTGATGGCCCACCGCGTCTTCCTCGAACCCGTCCACGAGCTGCAGCGCGGCGCCATCGTGCCCGCCCTGTGCCGGGCCGCGTTCGAGACGGTGCCGGCGCCGTGAGCGACCCGCGCACGGCCGACATCGTCTACCTGCCGCGCTGGCGGCCGCGCGGCAGCCGGGCCGGCCTCCACCGGGGACGCGACGCCGGCGGCTCCGGCCCGTTCCGCGATCAGGTGCCGTTCCTGCAACTGCCGGATGCCCGCCGCATCGACCTGCGCGCGACGCTGCGCGACCCGTTCGAGGGGGTGCATGTCCGCCGCTTCGAGGCGCGGACCGCGGTCGAGACCTGGGTTCTGGTCGATCTCTCGGCCTCCATGGGCTTCCGCGGCACGGCGGACCGGACGCGGCTCACGGGCGATCTCTGCCGGGCGCTGGCCGTCTCGGCGACCCGGATCAGCGACGGGTTCGGCCTGATCGGCTGCGACGAGACCTTGCGCGACGACCTCACCCTGCCCGCCACCCGCCACCGGGGCGCGGCCGTCGCCGCCGCCGAGCGGGTCGCGGGCGCGCCCCGCGCGGGTCGCGGCTGCGCCGGCATGCTCGAGGCCGCGCGGCGGCTCGCCGGGCGGCCGAAGCTCGTCTTCCTCGCCTCCGACTTCCGCTGGCCCGAGGCCCTGATCGCCCAGGTCTTCGCCGCGCTGGCGCCGCACGACACGGTGCCGATCCTGCTCGCCGACCCCGCCGAGGCGGAGGCGCTGCCGGCCTTCGGCCTCGTCGAGCTCGACGATCTGGAGGGCGGCGGCCGCCGCGTGGTCCTGCTGCGCCCGAGCCTGCGCCGGGCCTGGATCGCCCGGGAGCGGGACCGGATCGCCGCCCTGGAGCGCGCCGCCGCGCCCTTCGCCCGCCGGGTCTTCCAGCTCGCCGGGCGCTTCGACGCCCAGGCGCTCACCCGCCACCTGATGACGACCTGAGCATGGGCGCGCGCGTTCCCGCCCTCCTGCTGGCCGGCCTCCTCGCCGCGCCCCTCGCCCTGACGGCCGGCACGGCGGCCGCGCAGGTGCGCTCCGTCGAGGTGCGCAGCCCGCGGCCCTTCGGAATCTTCCTGGGCGACCTCGTCGAGGCGCAGGTGGAGATCCTGGCCGATCCCGATTTCCGGCTGCAGCGCGCGACCCTGCCCCAGCCCGGTCCGGTGACCTACTGGCTCGACCTGCGCGCCGTCGCGGTCGACGACGTTACGGTGGCCGGCGCCCGGCGGGTGCGCCTGCGCCTCACCTACCAGAGCTTCTATGCCGCCCTCGACGCCCGCACCCTGGAGGTGCCGGGCTTCCCCCTGACGCTGGCGAGCGAGGCGGCGACCGGCCTGACCACCGCCGCCGTCCAGGTGCCGGGCTGGAGCCTCGGCGTCTCCCCCCTGCGCGAGGTGCAGCCGCAGCGGCGCGAGGATCCGGCCGAGTACCTGCGCCCGGACGGTCGCGGCGGCCGGATCGATCCCGGGCCGGATGTCGCGGCGGCGGCGGGCCTCGGGACCCTGGCCGGCCTCGCCGCCCTGGCGCTGGCGCATGACCGCGCCTGGGGGCCGTTCCGGACACGGCGCGGCCGTCCCTTCGCGACGGCCCTGCGGGTGCTCCGGCGGCAGCGGGCGGGGGCCGAGCCCGATCAGGCCTACCGGGCGGCGCTGCTGGCCCTGCATCGGGGGCTCGACCAGACCGCCGGCCGGCGGGTGCTGGCCGACGATCTCGGGGACGTCCTCGCGCGCCACGGGGCGTTTCGGGGGCAGGCGGAGGGGCTCGCGCGCTTCTTCGAGGCCTCGCGCCTCGCCTTCTTCGGCGGCCGCCTGCCCGCCGCGCGCGCGGCCTGGCCCCTCGCCGAGGCCGAGATGCTCCTGACCCGCCTCGCGGCGGCGGAGCGGAGCGCGTGACGCCGTGACCGATCTCCTCGCCCGCCTCGGCGCGACCGAACCCTGGATCCTGTGGTTGCTGCCGCTGGCGCTGCTGCCGCTGGCCCGCTCGGCCCTGCGCCGGACCTCCGTGCCGGCGGTCGCCGCCGCCCCGGCCGATCCCCTCTCGGCCTGGCTCGGCCGGGCGCTGACGCTCGCCGGCATCCTGGCCATCGCCGGCCTGATCGTGGCCCTGGCGGGCCCCTACCGGACGGGGGCGCGGATCGAGCGCCTCGGCATCGGCGCGCAGGTGTCGCTGCTGATCGACCGCTCGGGCAGCATGAACGAGACCTTCGCGGGCCGGCAGCCCTCCGGCGCCGAGGAATCGAAGGCCGCCGCCTCCCGGCGCCTCCTGGCGGATTTCGTCGGCGCGCGGGGGCACGACCTGTTCGCCGTGACGGCCTTCTCCACCGCGCCGATGCTGGTCATGCCGATGACCGACCGCCACGACGCCGTGCGGGCGGCGATCGCCGCCATCGACCGGCCCGGCCTCGACTACACCAATATCGGCCGCGGCCTCGGCATGGCCCTGTCGCAGTTCGGGGTCGATGTCGGCGCCTCGCGGGTGCTCCTGCTCGTGTCCGACGGCGCCGCGGTGATCGACCCGCGCATCCAGGACCAGCTGCGCGCCGCCGTCGCGCGGATCCGGCCGAACCTGTACTGGCTGTTCCTGCGCACCAAGGGCTCGCCCGGCATCGCCGACCGGCCGGCCGGCGAGGACACGCCCCAGGCCGCGCCGGAGCGGCACCTCGACCTGTTCTTCAAGAGCCTCGGCGTGCCCTACCGCGCCTTCGAGGCCGAGGGCGCCGCGGCGGTGGAAGCCGCGATCCGGCAGATCGAGGCCCTGGAGCGGGACCCGATCCCCTATGTCGAGGAGCGCCCGCGCCGGGACCTGACCGGGCTCGCCGCCGCGCTCGCCGCGCTGGGCCTCGCCGTGCTCGTCCTCGCCAAGCTCGTGGAGGCGGACCTCGCGGATGCGCCGGCGGAGACGGCGACGGAAGCCGCGGGCGCGGCGCCGCGGAGGGCGGCATGAGCTCCGGCGCCCTCCTCGACGGCCCGGCCCCGCGCCGCCGCGCCGCCCTTCCCCGCCTCGGCGTGGCCGCGGCCTGGCGCCGGGTCCGGCCGGCCCTGCTGGTCGCCCTGCCGCTGGTCCTCGCGGCCGCCGCCCTGTGGTTCGCCGTCTCGGGCTGGAGCGCCGCGCGCGACGACGACCGGATCGCCGCCCTGGAGGCGGGCCGCGACCGGCCGGTCGACCCGGATGCGCGGCCGGCCCTCCTGGTGGCGCGGATCGGCTTCCTCGCCGCCCGGGACCGTCTCGGCGAGACCGAGCCCTTCCTCGACGCCCTCGACCGCGCCGGCGCGGTGCGGGAGGCGGCCCGGGCGCGGTACGTGATCGGCAACGCGCGGATGCGGCAGGCCTTCGTGCTGATCGGCCGCGGCGATCTCGACAAGGCCGCGCCCCAGGTGACGCTGGCGCGGCAGGATTACCGCCGCGCCCTCCAGGCCCGGCCCGAATTCTGGGACGCCAAGTACAATCTCGACGTCGCCTCGCGCCTCGTGCGCGACTACCCGGAATTCGACCGCAAGACTGGGGACGAGCTGCGCGCCGAACCGAAGAAGATCTGGACCGACATCCCCGGCCAGCCGCGGGGCGGCCCGTGAGACCGCGGCGCGTCCTGCCCCCCGTTCGGCCCTCCGTCCTGCCCCCCTTCGTCGCCCGCAACCTGCGCGACGGGCGGTTCCGCGTCCTGGCGGCCGCCCTGGTGCTGGCGCTGGCGGCCCTCGTCGCCCCGCCGATCCCGTTCACCCGCACCGGCGTGTCGGTGCTGGCGGTGGTCGACATCACCGGCAGCATGGCGGTGCGCGACTATCCCGCCGCCGCGGGATCCGTGAGCCGGCTCGAGACCGTCAAGGCGGCGCTGCGGGCGATGCTGCCCGACCTCCCCTGCGGCTCGCGGGTGGCGCTCGGCCTGTTCACCGACCGGCGGCCGTTCCTGCTGTTCACGCCGGTCGAGGTCTGCGCCGATTTCGCGCCGCTGGACGGCGCCATCGCGGCCCTCGATCCGCGCATGGCCTGGGAGGGGGACAGCCGCATCGCGGCCGGCCTGTTCCGGTCGCTCGCCATGGCGGGGGAGATCGACGCCGACCTCCTGTTCCTCACCGACGGCCAGGAGACGCCGCCCCTGCCGGCCTCCGGCGGCCCGACCTTCGACGGCAAGCCCGGCGCGGTGCGCGGGCTGATCGTCGGCGCGGGCGGCTACGGCCTGTCGCCGATCCCGCGCTTCGACGATCGCGGCCGGCCGGCGGGCTTCCTGGGCGAGAGCGACGTCCAGCAGGAGAACCGCTCCGGGCCGCCCCCGGCCGACGCGGAATCGCGCGAGGGCTACAACCCGCGCAACGCCCCCTTCGGCGCACAGGCGGCCCATGGCAGCGAGCACCTCTCCGCGGTCCGCGAACCCTATCTGAAGCGCCTCGCCGCCGAGACCGGCCTCGGCTACGCCCATCTCGACGGCCCGGGCGGCCTGGCCGCCCCCCTGCGCGCCGCGGCGACACCGCGCCCGCTGCCCGGCCGGCTCGACCCGCGCCCCGCCCTCCTGGCGGCGTCCCTGGGGCTGACGCTCCTGGCCCTCCTGGCGAACCCCCTCGCCCTCGTCCAGCGCGCGCGCCGCGGGCGCGCGGCCCACCCTGTTCCAACCCTCGTTCCAACCGGACCGATCAGGACCTGACCATGCGGATGCCCCTCGCCCTCGTCCCGGCCGTCGCCGCGGGCCTCGCCGTCGTCGGCCTCGCCGGCGCGGCGCTGGCCCACGGGCCGACGCCGCAGAAGATCGACCAGTCGATCACCATCCAGGCGCCCCCGGACGCGGTCTGGAAGGTGGTGGGCGATTTCGGCGGCATCGGGCGCTGGCACCCCGACGTGGCCAAGGCCGAGGCCAGCGGCGGCAATGTCGAGGGCACGACCCGCCGGGTGACCCTCAAGGCCGGCGGCACCCTGGTCGAGGGGCTGGACGAGTGGCTGGCCGACGGCCGGACCTACTCGTACCGGATGTCCGACCCGGACCTGAAGGCGCTCCCGGTCTCCTCCTACTCGGCGACCCTCACGGTGACCCCGGACGGGACCGGCTCCAAGGTGTCGTGGATCGGCCGCTTCTACCGGGGCGACACCGGCAACGAGCCGCCGGAGAACCTCAGCGACGAGGCCGGGCGCACGGCGATGAACCGCTACTTCGCGGACGGGCTCAAGGGGCTGAAGGCGGCCGTCGAGGGCCGGACGACCCATTGAGGCCCCGCATGCGCCACCTCCGGCTGATCGCGACGCTCGCGCTCGCGGCTGCCACCGGGACCGGTGGCGCGTCCGCCTCCGCCGACCCGGTCTGGGTCGTCAGCCAGCAGGGGGCCGAGCTGGCGCGGATCGAGGCCGGGACCGTGGCCGGGCGGATCCCGCTCGGGCCGGCGCCGGTGGCGGCGGCCACCGACCGGGCCGGCCGCCTCTATCTCACCCACCCGGACGGGCGCGCCGTGACCGTCGTCGAGCCCGGCCAGCCGCCCCGCCGCCTGCCCGTCCCCGGCCAGGCCTTCGGCCTCGCGGCGAGCCCCGACGGCGCGCACCTGTTCGTCGGCGACTGGTCGGGCGACCGCGTGCTGCGGATCTCCGCGGCGACCGGCGCCGTCGAGGGCACCGCGGCGGTGGGGCACGAACCGGCCCATCTCGTCCTCGACCGGCGCGGGCGGCTCTACGTCGCCGACCGCGAGAGCCGTCAGGTCAGCGTGATCGACACGGGGACGATGACCCGCGTGGCCGTCGTCCCGACCGGCGAGGCGCCCTTCGCCCTGGCGCTCGCGCCGGACGAGGCCAGCCTCTACGTCGCCAACGTGCGCAGCGGCGACCTCACGGTGATCGACACGGCGACGTTGCGGGCCCGTGCCACGGTCCCGGCCGGCCGGATGCCCTACGGCGCCGCGGTCACCGGCGACGGCAGCCGGATCCTGGTCACCAACCAGCATGCCGCCGCCGTGACGGTGATCGATGCGGCCCGGCTCGAGATCGTCGCCACCGTGGCGGTGGGGCCCTATCCCGAGGGCATCGCGGTGGTCGGTCCGCGGGCCTACGTGGCGAACTGGTTCTCGGACGATGTCTCGGTGATCGATCTCGCCACGTGGCGCGAGACGGCGCGCATCAAGGTGGCGGAGGGCCCGCGCACGGTCCTGGCGCCGGGGGAGCCCGCGCGATGAGGCGGGCCTGCCGCATCCGGATCGCGTCCGGCCTGGTCCTGCTGGCCCTCGGCGCCTGCAACCGGGACTCGGACGAGCGCGGCGACGCCGCGGGCGCGGTGGTCGCCACCACCGCCGAGGGCACCCTGCCGGCCTGGCTCGCCCCGACCGACGGGACCGACCCGGCCCGCTGGCTCGCGGGCCGGGAGGCCGGCAAGGCCCTGCCGGCCGACGAGCCCCGTGCGCGCGCGATGGCGGCGGCGCTGGCCCGGGCCCGCGACGGCTTCATCGAGGATCCGCGCATGATCGCCAACCGCACCGTCCAGCTCGGCCAGATGCTGGCCGAGGCCGGCATCGGCGAGGGCTACGGCGCGATCCTCGACGGGCTCGGCGGGATCGCGGCCGAACGCGGGCGCCGCAAGAACCTCTACGGCGAGATGTGCCAGCACTACTACAACGCGCGGATGCAGGGGGCCGACCATGCGGCCGCGCTGGCGCGCCTCGCCGCCCCGCATCCGGTCCTCGAGGGCACGCCGTGAGCGCCGCCCGGGCCTCGGCCGATTGGCCGGCGGGGGGGGACGGTGCGGCCATCCTCGACGCGGTGCTGATCGTCGACGACCACCCGGTGGTGCGGCGCGGCTTCCGCCACCTCGCGGAGGATGCCGGGGTCCGGGCGGTCCACGAGGCCGCCGACGTGGTGTCGGGATACCGCACGTTCCACCGCCACCGTCCCGGGCTGGTGGTGACCGACCTCGGCTTCCGCGACCAGGGCCTCTCCGGCCTGTCGCTGATCCGCCGGGTGCGGGCCCTGGAGCCGGCGACCCGGATCCTCGCCTTCAGCATGCACGACGACCCGGTGATCGTCGCCCGCGCCATCGAGGGCGGAGCGCATGGCTTCGTCCTGAAGGACACGGCGGTGACGCGCTTCCACGAGGCGCTGGCGGCCGTCTCGGCCGGGCACAGCTACCTGCCGCACGAGGTCGCGACCAAGATCGCCATGCTGAATGCCGGCCTGCTGGACTCGCCCCTCGCGCGCCTGACCGCGCGGGAGGTTCAGGTCCTGTCGCTGCTGGGGGCGGGCAAGTCCAACGAGGCGATCGCCGACAGCCTGTCGATGAGCCACCGAAGCGTGTCGGCCATCGTCTCGGGCATGAAGCAGAAGCTCGGCGCCGGCAGCCTCGCCGACCTCCTCCGCATCGCCCTGTCGCGGGACGGGCGGCTGGTGTGAGGCGGGCAGCCGACAGCGCGTCCGACAGCGCCGCCGACAGCGGGCCGGGGCTACCGCGGCACGATCAGGCCGGGAATGATCGATCCCTGCGGCCCGAACGTCGCCTCGGCCTTCCGGCAATTCGCCGCCACGTCCTTCTGGTAGGCCGCGATGTACCGGGTCGCGATCAGGTGCAGGTCGCCGGTCTCCAGGCTGGCGGCATCGACGCCCAGGGCCTCGACGGTCTGCTTGAGGCGCGCGGGATCGCTCCGCAGGCCGGGGCATTCGAGGTTCACGAATCCGGCGAGCCCGGCGAGCTTCGCCGCCTGGTTGCGCCGCGGGTCGCCGGCCGATGGGTCCTGGGTCTGGGGCTGCGCCTGGGCCGTCAGCAGGCTCAGAAGGAGGCCGGCCGAGACCAGACCGGACAGACGGACCACGCGCATGGCTTCTCTCATCCTGTTCGAAGAGCAGCGCGTCCGTCGACCGTCACCGCTGCGCAGAGTCACGCAGGGTTATGCCGCAGGATCGGGGATTTACAATGCAGACCAAGCTTATAATCGTCTTAATTGCTCTCACCTGCGGGACCTTGCCGGCGGATGCCGCCCGCCTGACCATGGACGACAAGGCCTCGCTGTGGCCGCGGGCGAGCATGACCGACAAGATCGATTTTTCCAGCCGGATGGGCCGGGCCTTCCACACGCTGTCGCCCAAACTCGACGAAGCGTATTTCATGCGGTGTCTGGAAGAGACCGCCAATATCGGTGACACGAAGGAACTCAGGCTCGAAGAGATGGTGCGGGCCTGCATCTCCCTCGTCCGGGACGAAGGCGAGTGAGCGTCCGGCCGCGCCGGCCTGCGGTGCCGACGACATCCCGGGGGCCGCGAAGGTCAGGATCCGGCCGTGATCCCTGACCACCTTCAGCCCGGGTCCGCCTGTGGTCCGCCTGCGGTCCGCGTATCGGAAAGCTCCGCGGGCAGCCCGGCAAGGGCCGATGCGGCGCGCCGGACGCCCGCGGAACCGTGCTCCATCCGCCTCCGGGATTACACGCAGCAATTGAAATCAGGTCTTCCGGAAAGAATCCGGAAAGCTCCCCGTTGCTAAAGTCCCGCCTGGTGGGAGCGTGCACCGTCCAGCAGTACGTTCGCGCAGGCGGACGAGTGGGATCCCCGGAACATGAACAGTGGGATGGGCGCGCTGCGGGAGAAGGCGAAGCTTCTGGACACCGTCCTCGACACGATGGACCAGGGTCTCATGATGATCGACGCCGCCGGCGTCGTTCAGGTCTGCAATGCCCGCGCCCTCACGCTGCTTGATTTGCCGCCGGCGCTGATGCGGACCCGCCCGACCTTCGAGGCCGTCCGGCAATATCAGATCGCGCAGGGGGAGTTCGGCGCGGCGTGCGAGACCCTGCGGCGCTGGGTGGCCGCGCGCGGGCTGGAGCGCCGCGCCCACACCTACGAGCGCGAGCGCCCGAACGGCACCGTGCTGGAGATCCGCACCGTGCCGCTGCCCGATGGCGGGGCGGTGCGGACCTTCACGGACATCACCGCGCGCAAGCGGGCCGAGGAGACGCTGCAGGTCAGCGAGACGCGCCTCGCCCTGGCGCAGGACGCGGGCAGTGACGGGCTCTGGGACTGCGATCTCACGACCGGGGAGGCGTGGTCCTCGGATCGCTGGTGGGGGGTGCTGGGCTACGAGCCCGGCGAGCTGGCGAGCCACGCCCAGACGTGGCGGGCCCTGCTCCACCCGGAGGATGCGGGCGCGGCCGAGCGGGCCCTGATCGAGCATCTGAGCGGGCGGGCGCCGACCTTCGCGTGCGAGCACCGGATGCGGCGCAAGGACGGCACTTGGGCCTGGATGATGACCCGCGGCAAGGTCGTGGCCCGCGCCGCGGATGGCCGCGCCCTGCGCTTCATCGGCACGCAGATCGACATCAGCGCCCGCAAGGCGGCCGAGGGGCAGGTGGCCCACATGGCGCGCCACGACGGCCTCACCGACCTGCCCAACCGCGCGCTGTTCTACGAGCGGCTGGAGATCCGGCTCGCCGACCTGCATCTCCACGGCGGCGCCTGCGCGGTGCTGTGCCTCGACCTCGACCGCTTCAAGGCCGTCAACGACAGCCTCGGCCACGCGGCCGGGGATTTCCTGCTCCGGGCGGTGGCCCATCGCATCCGCGCGGTGCTGCGGGCCGAGGACATGGTGGCGCGCCTCGGCGGTGACGAGTTCGCCGTGCTGGTGGCCGATGCGGGCGATCCCGCCCACGCCGAGACCCTGGCGGCGCGCCTCATCGCGGCGGTGCAGGCGCCGATCCGCTTCGGCAAGCAGCGGCTGAAGGTGGGCCTGAGCGTCGGCATCGCGCAGGCGCCCGGCCACGGTCCCGATAGCGAGACGCTGTTCCGGCGCGCCGATCTCGCTCTCTGCCGGGCGAAGGCGGAGGGCGGGAACACCCATCGGGTGTTCGAGCCCACGATGGACGAGGCCGAGGCGGCCCGGCGCGACCTGGAACGGGATCTGCGCCAGGCGATCGAGGGCGACGAACTCATCCTGCACTACCAGCCGCAGGTGAGCACCGCCACCGGCCGGCTCGTCGGGTTCGAGGCGCTGGTGCGCTGGGAGCATCCGACCCGCGGGCTGGTGCCGCCGAATGCCTTCATCCCGCTGGCGGAGGAGAGCGACCTGATCCTGCTGCTGGGGGAGTGGGTGCTGCGCGCCGCCTCCCGGGAGGCGGCGCGGTGGTCCCGTCCGCTGAAGGTGGCGGTGAACCTGTCCCCGCGCCAGTTCCAGCAGGCGGATCTGCCCGAGCGCATCCTGGCCATCCTCACCGAGACGGGCCTGGCGCCGACGCGGCTCGAACTCGAGATCACCGAGACCCTGATCATCAACGACATGGCGCGGGCGCTCGGCATCCTGCGTCGGCTGAAGGCCTTCGGCATCTCCATCGCGATGGATGATTTCGGGACGGGCTACTCGTCGCTGGCGACGCTGCAGGCGTTCCCCTTCGACAAGATCAAGATCGACCGGTCGTTCGTGGGCCATGTCGAGGTCAGCGCCCAGGCCGCTGTGATCGTGCGCGCGGTCCTGGGGCTCGGCCGCAGCCTGGGGATGAGCGTCGTGGCCGAGGGCGTCGAGACGGATGCGCAGATGCGCTTCCTGGCCGCGGAGGCGTGCGACGAGGCTCAAGGCTATCTGATCAGCAAGCCGCAGCCGATCGAGCATTTCGCCGAGCAGATCGGTGCGTGCGAAGGCTTCGTGGCACCGGGCCGCCCGGACGCGGCCGTCGCCTGAGGCACGCTGCGGATCGACGACGGCCCGGAGCCCGGACGGTCGATGCGGGGCCGGATCGGGCCGCCCGATCGGCCGGCGTCCCACGGCGGCGATAGCCGCCCTGCGGCCTCGACGCGTTCCGGGGTCCGCCGGGACCGCGGGCGCCGCGCCGGCCTCTGTGGCGCGGCCGCGACACCCGACGACGACCGCCTGTGGATGACGTGACCTGCCCCCGATCCGTCAAGGTTCGCAGGCCAGCATGACCGCGCACCGCCGATCCGGCTCACCCAGCGCCCTCATCGCATGTTCGCCCAGCCCCACGCCCTCATCCTCCGTCATCGCGAGCGCGTCGCCGTGCTCATCTCCTCCGCGCTGTTCCTGGCGGGCGCCCTGCCGCTCTTCTGGGCGATCGGCTGATCCCCCGGCTCTGACCAATAGAGAATCGGCTGCGGACCGGGCCGCACAGGCTCTCGACGCGCCGCACGCCCGGCTGGCGGTCCGATACGGATTCCGCGTGAAGCGCTCGGACGAGGCCGGCGTCCAGGTTTCACGCGCGCAGCGAAGCCATCCGGGGCGCACCACCCGCTCCGAGGTCGCCCCCTGGTTCACAGCGCTCCGCGCTTAAGGCCGTGGAAAGTCCGGCCTGTCGCAGACGCGACGGCCTCCGAACGCCGAAGGGGCCGCGTCCTTTCGGACGCGGCCCCTTGCGAGCTCGGCTTGGCGCGGCGGTCGGGATCCGACCGCCGCGGCGCGGTCTTAGTAGGAGCCGAACTTGTAGTTCAGGCCGGCGCGGACGACGGCGAACTCGTCGGAACGGCGGCCGATGCCGCTGTAGACGACGGGGAAGTTGTTGGCGGCGTTGATGACGAACGCGCCCTGGTTGCGGGTGTTGCGGTCGAGGTTGACGTACAGGCCTTCGACCTTGAGCGTCACGGCCGAGGAGCGGAAGAAGTTCAGGAAGGAGTCGGTGGGGAGCGCGTACTCGACGCCGCCGCCGACGGCCCAGCCGGTGCGGAAGCTGTCGTTGCCGGCGTAGCCGCCGAAGGAGCGGTCGGCGCTGCCGGAGCCGTAGGCGAAGCCGCCGGTGCCGTACACGAGGGTGCGGTCGAAGGCGTAGCCGAGGCGGCCGCGGACGGTGCCGAAGAAGTCGAGGCTGGAGAGGCCGCGCGGGTCGGTGACGTAGTAGCCGGGAGCCAGCGCGCCGGCGACGAAGGCGTTGTTCCGGTTACGGCCGAAGTCGAGGTACTGGGCATCGGCCTCGATACCGAACACGACGCCGGAGCCGGGGGTCAGCTGCCAGTTGTAGCCGATCTGGCCACCGCCGGAGAAGCCGTCCTGGCTGCGGTTGCGGAAGGAGGCGACGGTGCCGGGGGCGGCGTAGGGGAACGGCACGGCGAAGGTGTTGCCGGTGTTGCGGTCGCTGGCGTCGAAAGCGTAGCCGGCGTTGATACCGAAGTAGGCGCCGGTCCAGGTGAAGACCGGGACGGGGGTGAAGATCGGCGGCGGGGCGGCGCGGCGCGGCAGGTCGGCGGCCGAGGCGGCAGCGGTCAGGGCGGTGAAGGCAGCCAGCGAGGCCAGGAGCTTGGTCATCAGGTAAGGTCCAAATTTCGATCTGGACGTATGGCTACCGATCATCGACGAAAATGGCTGTAGTTTTACGGACACACCGCCCGTCGATGGCGGGCAATGTCATAGTAAATCATCCCTCAAGATTCGCCGACGTGCCGAAATACATCGCTCATACCGCGAGCGCGCGCGAGAACAATGTGAAGGCGTTTTGGTTGCATCGCACTGTGCCTACGCCCGCACCTGTGGCTGTCGAGCCACAGGTGCCCCTGCGCGGCCGGCCGGCCTCGTGGGAGGAGGGCGCCGCCTGGGCCGGGCCTGACACTCGAGATCGATCCCGCGGGATTCCGGACCCGGCCGCCGAGCCAGTCGCCGGCAATCGCGCGCCGCGCGGATGATCGGGTTTCGGCACCCTCGCCGCTGTCCGGCAGCCGATCGACGGTAAATCCTATGGGCCGCCCAAAGTTATCACTCCCGTTACCAGCGGGAAAATAGACGGGATCGACAGTCATTGTCTCGAGCGACCCATCGATAGGAACCCGGCTGCCATGCATGTGAGAGTTCGCCTCGACGGCGCGAACCCGCGCCGCTGGCACGTCGCGCTGCTGACGCGACTCTCGGGCCTGCCCGGCATCGAAGCCGTCAGTGTCGAGGCCGCACCCGGCCCGGACGGTTGGCCGGTCCAGGCCGACCTCCTGTTCCGGCTGGAATCCCTGATCTTCCGGGTGGCCCCGAACGGGTCGGCGCCTGTGCCGCCGGCGGACTTGGCCGCCTGGACCGATCCCGCGGCCCCGGACCTCTTGCTCGACCTGTGTGGCGATGCGGTCGCCCGCTGCCCGGTCTGGCGGGTGGCTTACGATGGCGGCTTCGGCGAGACCGGCCTGCTCGGGAGCCTGCTCGCCGGCCGCGTGCCGCGCCTCGACCTGCTGGAAGGCGACACCGTCCTGGTCTCGGGACGCCTCGGATCGGACTACCGGGGCTCCATCGCGCTGTCGTTCGAGGACGCGCTGGTGCGCACGACCACGCTGGTCGCCGCCGCGCTGCGGGACCGATTGGCGGGCCGCGCCGCGGCTGAGACCCCGGCCCCGGCGGCCGCCGGGCCCGCGCGCCCGGCGCGGATCCGGGCGTCCCGACCGGCGCGGCTTCTGGCCCGCAGTCTCGTCGGCCGCCTGTACAGGCTGTGCTATCACGCGCCGCACTGGCGCACCGGATGGCGGGTTCTGCGCGGGCCGGATCTCATCGACCTGGGGCGCCATCCCGAGGGGGGATGGCAGATCCTGCCCGACGACGGCCGTCGCTTCTACGCCGACCCGTTCCCGCTCGCCGCCGATGGGACGACCCACGTCTTCGTCGAGGAATTCCCGCACGCGACCGGCAAGGCGATCATCTCGGCCGTCCGCTTCGGGCCGGACGGTCCCGTAGGGGCGCCCATCCCCGTGCTGGAGGAGCCGTATCACCTCTCCTACCCGTTCGTGTTCGCGCGGGCGGGCGCCGTCTGGATGGTGCCGGAGAGTTCCGCGGCGGGCACGGTCGATCTCTACCGGGCGACGCGCTACCCCGGCGGCTGGGTGAAGGAAGCGACGCTCCTCTCCGGCGTGGTCGCGAGCGACGCGACGCTCCTCGAACAGGATGGCCGCTGGTGGCTCTTCGCCACCGTGCGCGACGCCCCCCCCGGCGCCCCGGCGGGATCGGGGTGCCACCACGACGCGCTGTATCTCTGGTCGGCCCCCGACTTCCGGGGACCGTATGTGCCGCATCCGGCCAATCCCGTTCTGGTCGACCCCTCGTTCGCGCGGCCCGCGGGCCGGATCGTCGCGCGCCGCGGGCGCCTGATCCGTCCGGTTCAGGATTGCGCCCACGGTTACGGCCGCGCCCTGTCGCTGGCGCGGATCGACCGGCTGGACCAAGACGGGTTCGCCCAGACCGTCCTCGGCCGGATCGAGCCCGGGCCGGCTTGGCCCGGCAGCTGTCTCCACACGCTCAACGCCGGCGGCGGCATCGAGTGCATCGACGGATCCGGCCGGGCTTCGCGCCTCAGGGCGCGGCTCGGCGCCTAGAGCCGCACCCGGCCCCGGGCGAACCGGCACGGCGTCGGATGCCCGTTCTCACAAGCCCTCCGGCGCCGAACCGGCATCCGCCCTGCGCCCCGGAGCCTCGATCCGGGATCTCGATCCGGGACCTCGATCCGATGCGTGTCGCGGCGGAGGCCCGGCCCCCAGGAACCAGCCGGCGCTTTCCGTGTTCGCTCACGAACCCGGAGACACGTCACCCTCATGATCATGATCCTCATCTGCTTTCTCGCGCCATGGCTCGCCATGTTCCTGCGCGGAAAGGTGCTTCAGGGTATCCTCTGCATCATCCTCCACCTGACGATCATCGGATGGATCCCGGCGACGATCTGGGCCCTGGTCGTGACCCGGAGGGAGGCGGCCTGACGGACAGCGCCGGGCCGGTCGCGGACCGGCCCGGCTTACGCCCGAAGATCGACGGAGGCCGCACCGTCGCGGAAGGATCGATCCGAGCGATCCCACCGAGGGACGTGACCGGCCTGATGCTCGGACTCGGCTCCAGCGGCCGGCCCGAGCCTCGGGAGACCGGCCGAGGCGGCCGGCGGCGTGCCGACTCCGGCGGTCTCGAACCGACGATCCGCTTCGCACGGTAAAGGAATGTCGGGCCCGATCCCGCACGTTGGCGGGATTCCGGTTCGCTTTACCGTCGATTGGGAGCGGTGCACTGCGCCCGGCCGTCATGCGCCTGCCGGATCCCGCTGGGCCGGCCGGCGACTGGAAGTTGGCTGCGTGCGCGGCGGTGCCGCGATCTGCCCGGTCCCCGAACGCGACGACGGCGGGGCAAGAACCCCGCCGCCCGCGAAGACCGTCGCCAGGGCAGCCTCGCGGGCTGCCAGTCTCCGTCGCTCAGAAGCCCATCAGGACGCCGGCCGAGCCGGTCACCGTCATCGCGAGGCCGCCCAGGAAAGCGCCGATCATCGCGTAGGAAAAGCCCTTCAGAACCATGTCGTGCACTCCTTTCATCACGCGGCGGGCCTTCGGAGGCCCGGGAAAACCAACTGCAACGATGATGCCGGATCGGCCGGGCGCGTGCGGTGCGATGCGTCACGTTGCATTGCGGAACCGTTCGGCGCAGGTTCAGCGACACGGCTGAGCGTGCCCCGGCGCGGGACGGGATGCGGCGGTCGGCCGTCCCGCCGGTCCGTCCTACGCGAAATGCGCGGGAAGGCTCAGAGCCTGCGCGTAGGTGACCAGCGCGATCGCGCCCGCGATCAGGGTGGCGGCGATCGTGATGCGGTTCGTCCAGGTCATCGTCATCTCCATCAGATGTGCGGCGGCGTTCGCGGTGTGATCCTGATGTAAGCTCAAGCATTCAGGTCCGGCGTGTCCTGAAACACCCGCGGTGGAGGGCGCCCCGCACATCGTCTGCGCGGCGATGGCCGGCGGAGCCCGCACCGCGCTGCACGCCGGCGCGGTGCGGGCTCGGTCCGTCCTTCTGGCGCGGGCCCCTCCCCAGAACCGGCATCCGCTTCGGCGGAGGGCGCCCTAGGCACCCTGCTGAAGACCGGAGGCACCGTCCCGCGCCGCACCGCGGAGGGCGGCCGGTCGCGCCCGGCAGCGTTCCAGATAGGCCTCGAAGGCCTCGCTGGCCGGGAACGCGGCGCGGCCGAAGCCCAGCGCGCTGGCGATGAGGATGTCGGCGCCGGAAAACCTCTCACCCATCGCGTAGGGGCCGCGCGCCAGGGCGGTTTCGAGGCGGCGGACCACCGCCTCGTGGGCGCGGCGCTTCTGCGGCGATCCCGGGAGCTCGCCCGCCATGCCGGCGAACAGGGCAGGCTCGAACTCTGCCACGTACCAAGCCAGCCAAGTCAGGTATGCGCCGCGATCGGGGTCGCCGATCGCCGGCGCCAGCCCCGCTTCGGGGAAGTGCTCCGCCAGATGGAGCACGATGGCCAGGGACTCCGCGACCAGCACGCCGTTGTGCAGGAGGGCCGGGACGCGTTTGTCGGGATGCGGGTTGGCGGCATCCGGCACGCCCTCCCCCGTCATCGGCCGGAAGATCGAGACCGGCTCGATGGCGTAGGGAACGCCCAGCTCCTCCAGCAGCCAGATCATGCGTGAGGATCGCGATTGCGGGGCGTGATACAGGGTGATCATGGCGCGGTTCCTTCGTCACGGCGGGCGGGATGGCCGCGACGGGAGGCTTGTAGGACCACCCTGCTGACAGCATCCTGTCAGCAGGAGTCGAGTGATGCGCCGCGCCGACAGGCTGTTTCAGATCATCCAGATCCTGCGGCGTGCGCCGCGCCCGGTGACCGCCGCCGAGATCGCCCGGGAGCTGGAGGTGTCCGCCCGCACGGTCTATCGGGACGTGGCCGATCTCGTCGGCCAGCGCGTGCCGATCCTGGGCGAGGCCGGGCTCGGCTACGTGCTGGGCGAGACCTTCGACATGCCGCCGCTGATGCTGACACCCGACGAGATCGAGGCGGCGGTTCTCGGCGCGCAATGGGTTGCGGGCCGGGGCGAGCCGGTCCTCGCCAAGGCGGCGCGCGATCTCATCGCCAAGATCACCGCCGTCGTGCCCGAGCGCCTGCATCCGTTCATCGCCGATCCCTCGATCGGTACGCCGCCGGCTTTCACGCAGACCGCGGACGGGATCGATGTCGCGCGGACCCGGGCCTGGATCCGCGAGGGCCGCAAGATCCGCATCGACTACCGCGATGCGCGCGGCGATCCGAGCCGGCGCGTGATCTGGCCGGTGATCGTCGGGTTCTTCGATCAGGCACGGATGCTGGCCGGCTGGTGCGAGCTGCGCGGGGAATTCCGGCACTTCCGCACAGACCGGATCACGGACCCCGACTTCCTGGAGGAGCGGCACGGCCTCCGGCCCGCCGTCCTGCGCGCCCGGTGGAAGCGGAGCCTGTCGGGCCGGCCGGTGGGTCCGCACGCGCCGACGCAGGTCGTGACGTGAAGGCGTCGGGATCCCGGCTTGCGGCCACCCGCCGTCGAGGGCGGGCGCCCCCTGGCGTTCCGAACGCGATCCGGGTCGCGCCGCGATCGCCCCCGTCGCCCACCCGGATGCGAGCCGCCGGGCGACCCCGACCGCCCGGCTTTCACGCGCTGGCCGAACTGCGCCCGCGCCGCCCGGGGGCGGCGCGACGGATCGCCCTTAGGACGCCGCCGCGCTCTTCAGATCGCCCAGTCGGCCGCCAGTGCCGCGGCGGCGTATCGGGCGCGCGCCGCCGCATCTCTCTGAAGCCCGGCCCGCTCGCACCACGCGGCGAAGATCTCCGGCTCGATCGGCACGCGCACGACCTCTACGCCGCTGCGCTGCACCTCGCGTTCCATCTGTTCGGTGGCGACGCGCCACGTCTCATAGTCGGGCGGCAGCTTGGCGCCATCCGCCAAGCGCGCGCGCAACTCCGCGTAGCGCTCCGGAGCGTACCAGGGCAGGCCGACGCGGCGGGGGCGGTCCATGGGAGGCTCTTCGAACGGTCACGCTGAACGGCCATCAACGGTCCAGAGCGCTCTTCGGTTCGAACCAGGATGGCCGGAGCGGCGGTGATCGTGCCGCAGCGGCCGAACGCCCGATGGCCGAGCCGGCGGGTCGCCGCTACGCGGCCCTCATGGATATCGTCCCGTTCGCCCTCATAGCCTCCGCCCTCACGTTTTCCGGCTTCGTCGTGCTGCTCGGATGGCGGTGAGTTCCGCGGCGTCGAGGTCGCGTCGGTGCCGTGAACGCGGAGGAGGACGCTGCGGCACCGTGAAACCCGCTCCGTCATCCCCGCAGCGGGCAAGTTGCTGGCGACCCCGGTAGGGCTCGAACCTACGACCTGCCGCTTAGAAGAGGCGGATTCGCCTTGTCGCGACATTTAATGCAGTTGGATGTATCTTCTCAGAAATTGACGCTTTCCTTCCCAGCTTACACCAAGCGGTTCGACCTCGCTTCGCTCGACACTGCGAAACGATGTGGAACCCGATCGATTGGCGCGTTGCCACGTAACGGTAACCGCGACTGCTACCACGGATGAAGTACGTGCAACCTATGAGTCTGCCGCCTACAGATGACGACCGCGAATTCGAGCATTCGCCGCTGTCCGGCACCTTCAGTCGCGATGGTGGGAAGGTGGATGTTGAAATCTACCGCTATGCCGGCACGCAGGAGCCTTGGCGACTAGAGGTGATTGACCTGTCATCTGGTCGCTGCACTGCTTGGCTGGCAACCTTCGCGACGGATCAGGAAGCCTTCAACACCTTCGCTGCAATGGTCGAAGCGGACGGCATGGCATCGTTCGCCGCGTCGACGAGCACCACATCCCACTAATCTGGCCCCATGATGGCGGGATCGGCATTGAAGTCCGCGCAGTCGCCGCTGGAAGGATGCTCGGATGGGCCGCTGCGAAGCCATCGACCCAAGAGCGATAGATGCATTTTCGGCTCTATCGGAACTGTGCAGGTTCGAGCGCACCTGAATCTACTCTCGTTGATGCCTGCAATCACAATTTCAGACATAACAGCCTGCGCAGCCTCGTGCCCACCGATTTCATCTTGGAAGCGCGGACGAAAGAGCTCGATCGCTTCAGGATCAATTCATCACACCTTTCCCGAGACCATCCATCTAGGCGACGGCATCGACCGACAGGGTGGACGTGATGTCTGAGATGGCCACGAATTGCTCTAGGTAAGCGGGATACCTGCTCTCCAGAAACCGCCGGACGCGGTGATTCGCGAGAAGCTTGGCCAAGTAGCCCTTGGCCACCATCAGATGCAGATTGTCCTGGCTGAACGACGCTTCCACCGACCCGATGGCCGCCTGCATGTTAGCGAGTTCGCGTTCCATCTGGGCCATTGCAACGGCTGAGATGCCCTTGGGCTTGATCTTTGCTCCTTTCACGAGCTCGGTCTCGGATGCGGTGGATAGCATCCCGGCGGCGAAGGCGACGCTGAAATTGTTATGGTTGACCATCACATCCGCCGTCTGCATCTGCTTCAACGGCTTCATCTTCCGCAGGATGTCGAACACAGCCATGGGACAATGTCTATCGGACAATTGCGCAATGACCTCCGGGCAGATGCCGTCGAGCAATTTTACCCGCCGCTGCACGCTCACAACGTCGAGTGACATAGCGGCAGCAATTCTTCCTTCTGGAACGCCTCTCTCAATGGCACGAACGATCATCGCGCGCTCTTGAACCGGCGAAGGGCGGTTGATGTACCTGTTGTAGGTGAAAGCCTCGTCGTCAGTCGACACTAGGCACTCGACCTCTGTGTGTCCCTGTTCCTTGAGGACCTCGATACGCATGTGCCCGTCCAGCAATAGATATCGGTCCGGGACGGCACGATCGCGTGCAACGACAGGCGGCTCGACCAATCCTATCTCTCGAACCGACTGGGCGATCTGAGCATATTTGGAGCTGGCCTTGACCGACGCTCGTAAGGTCTTGACCGGCGTAAGCGCGGCGATCGGGACAAAAATTGTTTCGGGCTCGAAGCCAAACGACAACGATCGCCGATTCGAGTTGTTCATGTCAGGCCTCCATTCATCCGGCGGTCAAGGTCGGACGGCATGGCATCCAAATCCTCTGCGCGGAGCAGCGTGACAAAGTCCTCGTCCGACCTGAGCCGTCGGAGCGCTTCAACGACGAACATCAGGCGGGACTGTGTGACCTCAGCCTTCTTTGCGAAAATCCGCTGCCGATCAGCTTCCTTCTGGTAGATTCTAAGGAGTGCTGAGGTCGAGCTGGGCCGGTAATTCTTATCCTTGTTGCGTCCGAATGGGGTCATCGGGGTAACACGCCCAGACTTGAACCTAGCGTCGATCAAGCGACGAACCTTCACAAGCTTACCGCCCTTGAGCTTCTTTTCGGCGTAGGCCTGCGTGAGGAGCGCCTGCACGCCAGCCTCGTCCGACTTAGATATCTGCATGGCGACGCTAATGGGCAGGACGCCGGTCTCTACGGCAGCGAGAAGGCGCTCCTCGCCGTGACTAATCAGGTTGGCGATCATGTTCACCCATTCTGGCGTGCAACCGATCTTGGCGGCGATCTCCCGGTCGCTGTAGCCGCGGCCGCGAAGGGTTCCGACGTCGTGCAGGAGTTCCGCTGGCCGGTGCTGCCTGCGGGCGCAGTTCTCGACGAGGCTCCTGACAAGGCAATCTTCCTCGCTCGCCTCGATCACGATGGCCGCGACTTCGGTCTCGCCCAGCTCCACGCATGCTCTGAGCCGTCCCTCACCGCAGACGACCCCATAGGATTCGGCCCCGTCCGCGGATGGGATTCGAGTCAAGGTGATGGGGCGCTTTAGACCGACGTTGTCGATGTTTCGGACGATCTCACCAAATTTGCGACGCTCACGCGTCCTGGGGTTGAGGACGGTGATCCGATCCACCGCGATCATTGCGATTCGCCTGCTGATGTGCTCCATCACGCCGCCTCCGAGAAGCTGGCCCGAGCGCCCAGCGAGTAGAAGAAGCACAGATCGTCGAACCGGTATCCGTCGAGCGACAGTCCGTTGAATTCAGCCAGCCGTAGGGTGGGCTCGGTCATGTCGATCCGAGGAAGGACGTAGTAGTCGAGTGGGGCCAGGTTCCCGATGTCCATTCGCACGGCCAACGTCACGTCCGGCGCCAAGCCTGCATCCAGGCGAATGCGCCAACGCGAGTGGCCGGCCTCAGTTTGACGATTTCGGGCGATCACGACCGACGCAACGAACTCGCCGTTGACGGTCAGGAGATCGGTTGCCGGATCACGATGGACAGACCCGCCGGCATCGCGCAGTCCGGCTATAACCTCGTCGACGACGCCGGGATGCAGGTCGCGGAGCCGGCGGTTGATCTCTAGGTATCGGTAGTCCCGGCCCGGCGCGTACCCCACCATCTGATAGGCTCGTAGTAGGCTGCCAAAACGTCGGCGGTAGACGCTGCTCGACGGCATGTCGTCCCGCTCGTCGATGATGAGGCCCGACAGTGCCCCGGTTGCCCGCAGCAGCCCAGATAGCAGCGCGAGGAGCTCGGCGTCGTCGTAGCGCTTGCTGCGCCCCTCCACGATAGCCCTGGCGCGTTCGAAAAGGTCCCGAGGTACAGCGGCCCGAAAGGCATCCCGGGCGACGATCCACCGCTCCGGAGTGTTAACTACACGACAACGTTTGAGACGGTTCGACACGCGGTTATAGACGTTGTCACCAGCGTACTTCGGGTTGGTTAGGACCTGATGCACGGTGCCGCGCGTCCATGGGCGCCCGAGGTCGGTGCGGACACCATCCTGATTCAGAGTGGCGGCAATCTCGCGCTCAGGCACCCCAGCGACGAACAGGTCGTACATCCGGCGAACCGTGAGGAGCTCAGTCTCCGGGCCCGGTACGAGGATGACTCTGTCAGTCTGAAGGCTTTTGCGCTCGCCATATGAGAGTTCCGCTTTCGGCGCGCGGCCCTCATCCACGAGAAGTCTCCGCAGGCCGTACCCAGCCATCCCCCCTTGTCGGAAGCCCTTCTCGATCAGACGGCACTGCCCGGCATAGACCTTGTCGGAGAGTTCCCGACTGTACTCGGCCGCCATGTAGCGCTTGAGCGATTTCATGATGCCGGAAGCCATGCTCCCGTCATTCTCGAACTGCTCGGCACAGTAATGGACTCGGATCCTGGCCTGCCGACAGATGTACTCTAGAGCGTTTTCGGTTTGGGCTGAGTCGGCTTGGTGGGGTTCACGCGGCGCTGGGAGGCTGATTCACTAGGCCGGTCGACAGCTGGAGTGATGCATGGGCCGCCCCTACAGCTTGGACCTGCGCGAGCGGGTGGTGACCGCGGCTGCGGCGACCTCGCGCCGTCAGGCGGCCGCCCGCTTCGGGGTCGGCCAGGCAACCGCGATCCGCTGGATGGCGGCGCTCGCCGCGACTGGGACGGTGGCCGCCCGGCCGCAGGGGCGTGCCCGCCGCTCCAAGCTCGACCCGTACGAGACGTTCCTGCGTACGCTGATCGACGAGAAGGTTGACATCACCCTGGAGGAGATGCGCGCCCGGTTGCAGGACGAGCATGGCCTCACCGTCGGGCTCGGCACGCTGTGGGCCTTCCTCGACGCGCGCGACCTGACGTACAAAAAAAGACGGCCCACGCCGCAGAGCAGGATCGACCGGACGTGAAGGCCGCCCGGGAAGCGTGGTTCGAGAGCCAGCCCGATCTCGACCCGGACCGGCTGGTGTTCCTCGACGAGACGTGGACCGCCACCAACATGGCCCGCACCCGCGGGCGCTGTCCCCGCGGCCAGCGGCTGCGCTCCCCCGTCCCGCACGGTCATTGGAAGACCACGACCCTGGTGGCGGGCCTGCGCCTGTCCGGGATCGCCGCGCCGTTCGTGCTCGACGGGCCGATCAACCGCGACGCCTTCCAAGTCTACGTCGATCAGGTCCTGGTGCCCGAACTCGCACCCGGGGACATCGTGATCATGGACAATCTCGGCAGCCACAAAGGCCCGGCCGTGCGCGCGGCGATCGAGGCGGCAGGCGCGCGGCTCCTGTTCCTCCCGCCCTACTCGCCGGACTTCAATCCGATCGAGATGGCGTTCTCGAAGTTGAAGGCGGGGCTGCGCAAGGCCGCCGAGCGCACGCGCGAAGAGCTCTGGACCACAATCGGGCGGCTCGTCGATGCCGTCACGCCCGACGAGGCCGCAAACTTCTTCGTCGCGGCAGGATACGACCCCGATTAAACCGAAACCGCTCTAGGTGCGCTCCCTCATCGGCGTCCTGGAACCTGCCCCAACGGCTGATGTCGTAGACCAGGATGGCCTCAAAGTCTGCGCGACCTGAGACCACATCGTCGATCAGACGCCGGAACGCTTCACGCCCGTCGACGGTCAGGCCGCTCCGGCCGGCATCCTCGTAGACGCGGACTACGTCGAACCCGCGACGCTCGGCATATATTTGGATGTGTGCGAGTTGACCCTCCGTGGAGAAGCTCTGCATGTCCGTCGACATGCGTAGGTACGCAGCCGCGCGGGTCAGCCGGCCCGTGCCGCTGTCCAATGTCGGTGTCCGTCGCCCCGAGCTCAAGGACGCACCTCCCGCTGCCGGCCCTAGCCGCCGGCGATGGTACCGAATGGTGGCCATGCATGCCGGCGCCTGACCCTATGCGTAGGAGGCCGAGGATGTCGTTTCCGAAAAAGGGCAGATCATTACCGATCGCGGGCGGTGCCAGTGGCGGCGAACGTCCTCCGTCAGCGGTCGCCAGCGAGATCTGCGAGGCCCTTCGGCGGGAACTCGGCACGACGCCGGCCGCCGCTAAGATCGCCATGGGTTGGACGGGCGCAAGCGAGCGGACAGTCAAGAACTGGTTCGCGGGTCGCTACGGTCCGAATGAGGAGCACCTCGTGTCTTTGGCTGCGAAATCGGACGCGGTGCTTGTCGCCTTCCTGACCCTGGCGGGTCGGACCGAACTCGCCGCCACCGCATCAATAGTAGACATACGTAATAGTGTGCGACAGATGCTAGGAATACTGGACGAAATGCTTGAATCATCCGCAAGATCGATCCCAGATATCTAATGAAAAAGCCGCTATATGTAGGGATATGTCAATCGTATTCGTGATTCTATTCTGAAGCGGACTCGCCACTCTCGATCCAGCAGGAGATCATGATGACTAGGCAAACAGCAACACTCTGGGCATCAGGTCTGATGGCCTTGGTGCTGACAATTGGGCCAGCAACGGCAGCCGAGTTCGCGACGAAGGAAGAAGCCGTCGCCATGGTGAAGAAGGCAGTTGTCTTCATAAAGGAACAGGGGGACGCCACGGCCTATGCCGAATTCAGCCAGAAGGGCGGCCAGTTCCACGACCGCGATCTTTACATTACCGTGCTCGGCCTGGATGGTAGGGTCCTTGCCCATGGACAACGGGCCGACTTCATCGGCCAAAATCTGATCGACGCCAAGGATCCGGACGGCAAGCTATTCATCAAGGAGCGGAGCGATCTGGCACTCCATAACGCTTCGTTCTGGCAAAGATACAAATTCATGAACCCCGCGACGCAGAAGGTCGAGGTGAAGGATATGTATTGCGAACGTCTCGGTGAGACGAACGTCTGCGGTGGCGTCTACGGTACTTGAGAAGCTGGAGCCATCGTCTGGGTAGGCGCTTCCGGTCTGTACGCGCTTGAGCGTGCAAACGTCTTTCGAGGCCGCGCTCGGTTTGCCGACCGAGTGACAATCCGACGAGCGCGCATCCCGCATGTCGGGGGATGCCGCCCTACAGACGACCAGACAGCATCACCATAACGAAGTTGCAAGCGCGCCGACCTACGCTCGCGCAATAATGTGGAGCATGGCCGTGGCCAGAACTCGTCGTCTCGAAATCGACTGGTCCGCAATACGCGCCGAGTTTGACGGCATTCGCGCAGCCATAATTCCCTTCAGGGTTGCTTCAGAGCAAGACATCGAGCGTTGTAAGCTAAGCGACATGACTCATGGCATGATCGCGAGCAAGCTCGTTGAGGATTGGCGGCGGAACGATTGCGTCGTGATCCTCGACAAAGAGAAACGTGAACGTCTCACCGACCTAGCATACATGTTGGGCTTTTCGGATGACGACAATTTCACCGATGACAAGTACAAAAACGATGGCCGCCCGAACTGGAGACAACTCGAAGAATTGCTATCCCAACAAACCGTAAACACCGAATTTCTGCATCTATGGTCGCTCTTGAATTTTTACTTCGGGGTTTATGTTGAGCTATATCTTGGAAATGAAGCTATATACAAACGCGAGTTTCATCAATGTATGATGTCGATCGGTGATGCCACCCAGATCCAGCGCCATTGGTATGCGCATTGGATGCACGAGACAGTCCAGAGTAAATCGCGAGACATTGGCGATGCACGCAGTGAGCTGATTGCCGTCATTGAGAATATAAAGGCCGGCGAGCTGAAGCCTTGGGGGCCATACCAGGTCGAGTGGTACGAGTGCATGCTCGAGAAGCGGAAAGGATCCGGCGGCCGGCCAGATCAATACTCTGGTGATCTCAAAACTTCTTACACGAAGATTTCTTTGGCTGAGATTAGCCGCATGGTGCAGGACCCCCTGGTCCCGCGGCGCGTTCTCCCGCCGCTGTCGGCGAATCGGTTTGAACGAGCTTGAAATCAGACCCTGAGGGTCGGGAAGCCACGGGCTGAACACCGTCGTACCGTTCTCCGCGTCGCCATAGAGCTGACGCGGAGTGAGTACGATGCGTAGCGTAGACCGCCATACGAGCGAAGCCGAATCTTACCTAACACTTCGTCAGGCAGCCCAGGCGTTAAACGTGCCGTACTTCAAAGTACAGCGCGCAGCCCGTCTCGGTATCGTGCCAGTGTACCGCCTCCTGAACTCTCGTCCGTACGTTAAGCGCTCTGACCTTGAGCGGGTCATGAGCGGGAACTGCTCGCTCTAGGACTGACGCTCACTCGGCGGGCTCATCCTCGAAGCCCCATAACGAACGCTGTTCGCGTCACGCGATAGCCGTTCGTGCCCTGCACCCAACCATTCAAATCCCATTCAACTTGCGGCTTACAGGCCGCTGGAAGGCAGTTCTATGTCCGGTAAGCGTAACAGTGCGCGGGCCGTTGCCCAGCGTGAAATCGGCCCTGTGGAGTTCCTAAAGGCCGTCCATGGAGACGACTTCGCTGGCGTCCAGGCGCTCTTCGTCCTGCCCACAAAGCAGACCGCCTTCTTCGATCACACTCAGTGGAGCGTACTTGGCGATGAAATCGAGCGCCTGAAGGGCGAGAACGACCTCTACGGCGTGATTGGCACCCAGCAGAAGCGGCTCTCGGCGCGGTCTCGCGGCAGCATTGCAACGGTCCGGCAGGTGTCCGGGCTCTTCGTCGATGTCGACTTTGCCGTGATGAAGAACAGCGCTAAGCGGTACGTCGCGGACGCCGCGGCCGCCGCCGTGATCCGCGAGGGTCTTCCTCTACCTCCCTCAGCGGTCGTCTCGACCGGCAACGGCGAGCACTGGCACTGGTTTCTCGACCGGCCCTTCGTCATTGAGCACCCGGACGAGCTCGAAGCGGCCAAGCGGGTCACCGCCGCATTCAGCCGCCACATGCAAGCGATCTTCCGCGAGCGCGGCGCCGAGATCGACGCCGTCGGCGACATCACCCGGGCGTTCCGCCTCCCGGGGACGCTCAATCTCAAGGGTGGCGCGAAGAAGCCAGTCGTGCTCCTCGCGTTCGATCCGGCCAAGCGCTACCGGCTCGCCGAGATCGAGCGGATCATCACGCCGCCGGCCGCACCGCCGACGCGGCCGGCCCGTAAGCGACGGCCGAGCGATGGGTTCGGGCAGGCCGATCACGAGGAGATCCGGCGCGGGTGCTCCTGGTACGAGCTCAAGACCGGCGACGGGGTGGCAACCGCGTCCGAACCCGAGTGGTTCGCGGCAGCGAGCATCACTGCGTGTTGCCGCGACGGCGAGGAGATCTTCCACGCCTACAGCGGTGCGCATTCTGGCTACGATCAGAGTGAGGCGCAGAAGAAGTTCCAGCGGGCGGTCGAGGCTGACGCACCGCGTACATGCGAGTCGATCGAAATTGATCTCGGCCACGACGGGTGTCTCGCGTGCCCGTACCACGGAAGGATCAAGTCGCCCGTCCAGATTGGCTCCGGACCTCGACAATACAGTCCAGGCGAAGAAGGACCTATCCCGCTCGGCTACAGCCGGGACGGCACCTTCGCCCTGCGCGATCCAGTCCGCAACATCATCATCCCCGCTAGCGCTCAGCAGCTCTTGTCGAGCCAATGGCTTCAGGGCGTCGCCCCTTCCTCGTTCTGGGGGCGCCAGTTCCGTGATGACAGGCGACCCTTCAATGCCGCGGCTGCGGGCGAAGCGCTGATCGCTGCGTGCAAGCGCGCTGGTCCCTTCGATCCTCTGGAAGTCCGCGGTCGCGGGGTCTGGGTCGAGGAGCGGGAGATCGTGCTCAATCTGGGTGGGCCGATCCGCGAGGGCCTAAAGCGGCAGTATCTCTGCTTCAAGCCGATCTCCCTGCCGCCCGACGCTAGCTTTGACACGCGTCGCTTGGCGGACCTTTTGGAACAGTTCAAGTTCCGCGACACGAAGAACGCCAGGTTGCTGTTCGGATGGCTGGCGATCGCGCCGATTTGTGGCGTCCTCGACTGGCGTCCGCATTGCTTCGTCTTTGGTCCACCGAAGGCGGGGAAGAGCACGCTACACGGCCTCGCCACAGCGCTTCTCACCCCCCTCGCCATCTCGACAACGGGCGATAGCTCCGAGGCGGGAATCCGCCAAGCCATCGGCCCAGATAGCTTGCCGGTGATCATCGACGAGTTCGAGAGCGATCAGAGGCAAGGGCGCCTGAAGTCGATCATCATGCTCGCCCGCAGCGCGTCGTCTGGAGACACCCCGATTCTTAAGGGGACCCCTGACGGGAAGGCGATGCAGTTCAGCCTGCGCACGACCTTCTTCTTCAGCGCGATCAATCCCACCGGCCTTTCGCCAGCGGATGCCAGCCGTATTCTGCTGTTCGAACTCTTGATGCACGAGAATGACCAGGAAGCGGCGCGTCGCATCACCACGGACCTAGCTTACTTCGCCGACTCCGGCCCGCGGTGGTGCGCGTTCATGGCCTCGAAGGCCTTGCTGATCGCACCAGCCCGCTTGGCCTTCGAGGCCGAGATGCCGGGGATGGATTCGCGTCTCCGGACGAACATAGCCACGCTTCTCGGTGCCGGTTTCGTGGCCCTGCACGGGCGTGTTCCAACGAAGGACGAAGCCGTCACAGAAGTCGCTGAGTTCGCTTCGACGACAGCCGAGCATGCCGATGTTGTCGACCGCGACGATGCTGTCGAGGCGCTGCATCACCTCCTCGCATACCCGATCGGTAGCACGTCACTCGGGCAGTGGATCGCTCGCGAGCGTCGCGACAGGATGGAGATCGGAGACAAGGACACACGGCCAAGCGCTCAGTTTCTAGCAAGCCTCGATATCGCGATGAACATCAAGAACAAGGAGCCAGGATTTTTCCTGCTCAGGGGCGCGCCCGGAATCGATAAGATCTTCAGGGACACGAAGTGGGCTGACGGCACATGGATGCATGCGATCCGCAAGTACGAGGGCGCATTTACGCCGAGCAATCCTGTTTACTTCAGCAACATGAAGAGAAAAGCCAGGGCGATTGGCATCAAATTCGACATCCTGCCCGATCCAACCGAAGCGCCGAGTGAACCGGAGTGCGGTAGTAGAGGAGGCTTATTCCCCGAGTATTGATTGGCTCACACGGGGTATGCGGACCTGACGCAGGATCGAATGGATGTCCCATCGGGAATAATGAGAGGTCGATATATATGTTGGGGCGCGATGCGACCGCTACACGCAGATCCCCTCTACCCATTTCTCTCGCTGTCTGTCCCGTCCTGCGTCTTAAGCGAGGGGTAATGCCGCACAGTACGATCGAAGTACAACAGGACGCAGGACGGGACGGACGTCGCATTACGCGTGGGGGGAGGGTGCACGCGACCGCGCGGGATCATCACCGCATATAACCCCCCCCTCTCTCCCTCTATCCAGTGCCGTCCGTCCTGTCCTGCGTCCTAGCAGCTGCGACCTACCGCTTCGCGGGCGTTGAGCCACGGCCTGCGAAGCTCAACCGGCTGTATTCCTGGCATCGGACGAGTACGATCGGTCGTATCTCAGGCCGCTCGATGAATGCATTTCAAGCCCGTGGTTCCATTTGGGGTTACGAGCGGACCTGCCAAAAAGTCTCGGGCTGATGTCTGACGAGTGCTGGTCGCGCGCCGTCCGTTAACCGCGCCTCCGTCCGAATAGTTGTTTCTCCTTCAACCGCATGGTTTTCTTTGCAAACCTCTTGTGGAGCGAGTTCTATGTCCTCCAAGCCGTTCAACATCTCATTGACGAAGCGCGACCGTCAGCGCAAGCTCCGTTCCGGTGAGATCGTCGTGAATACCCGCTGGGTTTTGAATTACTCCGACCCGAAATCCGGTCAGCGCACACAGCTGTTCTTCGTCCGTCAGAAGGACGCCATTGCCAAGCGCAACGAGATTCAGGCCGCAGTCGAAGCGCGGGCCTATGTCCCTGACCGCGACGTCATCACGGTCGCTGACGCGGTGGCGCGCTGGCTTGAAGGCCGGCGCGGCGACGTGAAAGGCCGGACCCTGTTCGGATACGAGCAGGGGGCCCGCTACATCACTGGGCCGCTCTTGGTCTCGGCGACCCCTGCCCAGCGCCGCATCTTTACCGAGACTGGTCTCGTGCCGCACGGTACGTCGCTCGCACCGATGCTCGGCGCTACGAAGGTCACTCGTCTCGGGACCGGCGACATCCGCGCTTGGCATAAGCTTCTCGTGCGGGAGGTCGGGCCTTCCACCGCGGCACGAGCCAAGAAGTACCTGGGCAGCGCGCTCGCGCTGGCGGCCGAGGATCTCGGTATCCGGCCACCTACGATGCCGACCCGGTTGAAGGCCGCGCCGCGGGTGCGCAAGGCCATTCTCACGCCCGCACAGATCGCGGCTGTCCTGACCGTCGCTGAGGCTGATGCAGAACGCGGCCCATATGTCGCGTTCCCGTTCCTTGCCGGTGCCCGGCCCAGCGAACAGCTCGCTCTTCTGTGGGAGGATGTCGACTTCGAGCGGAACGTCATCCGTATCAGACGAATGCAGGAGATGGACGGCCGGCAGTGCGAAGTCACGAAGACGGATGCCGGGCGGCGAGACATCCCGATGTCGGCGCGGCTGCGCGCTCTGCTGGTCTCGTGGCAGGAGATCTGCCCCAAGCGCGACGGCGAACCACATCGAGTGTTCCCCGGTCTCGGAAAGCGGCAGGCGTGGCCGCTGCCGAGAGTCGGAGGCGGTGGAATCCTGCTGTACGCCAACTTTCGCACGCGTATGTGGGCGCCGCTGCTGAAGCGGGCCGGTGTCCCGTATGTCACCCCACACTCGGCGCGCCACGCGTTCATCTCGATTCTTCAGGCCGAAGGCATCGAGGTGGGTCTCGTGGCGAAAATCGCCGGCCATAAGAGCCCAGCGGTAACCCTGAGCCACTACACGCAGGCCGTCCGGGGCGGGGAAGCCGCTTCGAGTGCGATCGATCGAGCCTTCGCATAGCAGCGGCTTTCCACGCGTGTCGCGCCTACAATATTGCAGCTTTGCTCACTGGCGCCCATGGTGCGGACGGCCAGCGTGTCAGGTGGGGACATATAGAAATTAGCAGAATGATCCGCGCATTTAGAACGGCTGTACACGGCCGTTAACCGCATTGGGGGTCGGAAAATTGTTCGACACTACCTCGCGTGTTTTTGTGTTCTGGCAAAGCATCCTGACCAGAGAAACGCGGCAATGTCGAGCAGCCCCCGCCACGAGACCTCCTCTAGGGTTGCTGGAGCTGGGCTGGTTGGCCGCCGTCTCGCCGCTGCTCATGCAGAGGCCGCCCGTCAGCACGCGGCTGCGGCCGATGCTCACGCGCTGGCCGCAGAGATGCACTACGAAGCTCGCGAGCCGCGTGGGAGCACCGACGCGACCCAGCACCAGGACGCGGAGAGCGCGAGCTCTGACGCGGCGACGCAGACCGACACGGCGGCCGAGGCGACCGCGGCGACGGGCATGGTTCTGGACTCAGTGCGTGATGCGGGTCGCGAGGCGGCCGAGGCAGTACGGCAGGCCGAGGATGGTGAGGATCCTCGCGACGCCCACGCGGCCGCCGCCATGCACCACGCGGCGGCTGCCAAGCGACACGCCGAGGCAGCAGAGCTTGCTGCACCTGGCAACGAGGAAGCCAGAGAGGCACGAGCCGAAACAGAAAGCGCGGCAGCGCGAGCAAACGATGCGATCGTATCGCGATGACGGCTCGTGATCCAGCGAAGGACACAAGGGCGTTCCCGCAAAGGGTGTCTGGTCGGCTTGTTCCGAGCTATTGAATAAGTTGCGGAAGCCTCAACTCTGCTTGCGAGCGCGAGTTTCAGGGGAGTGGAGCCAATCCGTTTTGGTTGGCCTTCTACTAGACTATGCATCCGTGACTGTTCGGCAGTAATTCATCATGCGATCTCGACTGTATAATTTCCTATATGTATCTATAATTCACATACAATCTTACGACTCGCGGGATACTATTCGGCTTGAATCCTCTGCGGCACTAGAATTTCGCATAGATAGGATGAAATTGCGCGTGGCTTGAGCTAAGAGAACGTAGTTCGCGCGCGGAACATTATATGGTGGCTTCGCCATTCGCGAGCCGCTAGCTTATGCGAAGAAGATCCAGAGCGTCCCCAGGGGTTAACGTGCAAGGCGACAACGAAGAAGTCATCATCGACCTCGATGCGCTCGGCGGAGGACCTGCCACATTCGAAAGGTTGCACAACGCTGACGGCCGCCGGCCGGATGCCGGCGGATCCCGCGTCATTCGGCGAGATGCCTTCCGGCGCGTCCTGACCAAGCTAGTAGCCAATCCGTCCGGTAGACCCGAGACGGAGGATCTGTATGCCCGTCGGCCGCAAGCTCTCGACGTCATGCCGAATCGCAGCCACGACGCGATCCTGATTAGCGCCCGACGCGGCGATGGCAAGACTACCTTCCTCACCGATCTACTAGCGCTAATTCAAGACGTTCAGAATGGGAGCGACGATTTTCGTCACTATCTTGACGGTGCTGTTCCAAATGATCAAGTCGGCCGTCTTTACAGCCTCGGTATCATTGATCCAACGCTGATAGAGGCCAAGCAGCATATTGTCGTGATCATTATCGAAAAAATCAAGGCGGCAGTAGACCACCTCCATGAGCGCACCTCCGGCGATAAGGCTTCCTATGATGCTTTTAAGACCAGGCTTTACGATCTCGCGGCTGGTTTGACCCTCCTCGACGGTATCGGCGAGTCGATGCTCCAGGGCAAGGACTGGGCCGATCCTGACTTCGTTCTAGACAAGGGCCTTGACCGAGCAGGTGCCGCCGGCGGATTCGAACGTGCCTTTCGACGTTATGTGGTCGAAGCCTGCACGTTCCTGAAAGTTGACGCATTCGTCCTCGCCATCGACGACGTCGATACGTCTTTCGATCGCGGGTGGCCAGTGTTGGAGGCCCTACGCAAGTACCTCGCCGCGCCCCAACTCAAGGTGGTTCTGGCTGGGGATTTAAAACTCTACAACTTGCTAGTTCGACAGCAGCAATGGAAGCAGATGACCAAGGAGTTTGTCGAAGTTGAAAGAACTTCGACAACCGATAGATCGTATCGCGATCAGATCATTGAGATGGTCGATCTTCTCCAGGATCAATATCTTATAAAAATTGCAAGACCCGAGAACCGGCTCGATCTTCGAAATCTGTTACACTACGCGAATAAGTCAAACTTGTCGTTTATCGCTTCGAAACACCGCAATAGTATGCGGCTGAACGAGCGGGAAGTTTTTGACCGCTACGCTGATCGCCTATTCGCGCTCGGAAGTCTGGAGGAGCGCGCGGTTATCCGATCGACTCTCCTACGTCTTCCTCTGCGCAGTAGCCTTCAGGCACTTGCGGGCGCTTGGCGTTTGATCTCAACCGTGCCGCCTGTAGCACGTCCGGGCGAAGCTAGTGGAACTCGGCAGACATGGGAAGAACCGGACGCCGAGTTGACGCGGGACGCCCTCGATGCGCTTCGATCAGTGGCTTCGCAGAGCCTGATGACGCTTGATCTAGACCACGAGGCGTTACTGGAAGCCGATCCCAACAGGATCATCGATCAGCTATCGCAATGGATGACGGATAAGAATCTTTGGTTGAATATGGATCGATTTTTTCCGCAGGGAAAAAGCGAAGGAAACGACATTGTCTCATTACTGATCGCAGGAACATTAACCAATTTGTTCCAACTTCAGCCGCGTACGATCATAGATTACTGGCTTAAGATTTGTACGGTCAGGGAGGTATTTGATCGCAGCATCTCTTCTTCAGACGATATGCGCGCGGTCTTAAGAGACCAACTCAAGATCGAAGCAAGCGAAAATTCAATCCAATTCGTTAGCCGCCTTTCAGCTTGGGAAGTAGGGGCGGGAGGTCAGGTTCGTCCCGGCCTTCGCCTTAGCGGTATCAGTATTCCGGCGAGCTTGAACCTTGAGCGTTCGCGCCAACAAGGCTATATGGAGCGACTTTACGGACTCAGTGTCGATTTCGATCGCGAGACATTCAGTAGTATAGCTAATGGAAACGAAGACGGACCGCAAGAACTTGATGAACGCCAGCTCGAGCTGATTAATGCGCTACCCGTTCCCTTACGTACATATCATCGTACACTTATGAGGGCGGGCTGGAGCTACAATTCAAGACGGGGATCGGAGGCTGGCCTCACTGCGGTATTCGCTAATTCTTTGGAAAGTTTGGAGAGGCGCCTGCCACCTGACATCGCCGCTGTGGCTATGATCCCCGCCAATCGCGCAAGAAGCGGCCAGTTGGCCGAGATTACCAGCTACTCTATACTCCGCCTGATAGGTTTTGTTGGCGAAGTCCTCGCTATCGGCGCTAGGGTGCCAGCGGCAGATCGCGCGCAGGCTATCGCAGGCTTGCTATCCACATTCTCGCTACTGCGCAGCTACCCGAGTCCCGGTCTAGGTGGTTCAAGTTCTGTGGCAAGAGCGACGTCAGTCGTTGGTGGAGATGATGTAGAAGATCCAGAGGACGATGGCGAAGAGACTTCTGCGTCAGATGAGCTCCCATCTGACCCGCATTCTAATGATCAGGAATTGCACAGCCTCTTAGAAGCCTGGCTTTACGCCATTTTGGAAGAACCTCCGCCGTCAATATCAACTGTCACGCTCGCCCGAATTTGGACTCGGTTCACATACGCATTCGACAACGTTGTTGAAGAACTCCGACATACCAAGACACGGTACCTCGGCGTTCTGATGCATCGAGCAATCATCGTATTTTGGCATGCTGTTGGTGTTGAGGCCCTGAAGGCTGCCGGACGCGCGCCGACGACGAAAACAATCCGAAACCCGACGGTTTCTGGACTACCCTTCTGGGAGTTATTGCAAGAAATCGATGCAGGCGAACGAGATAACGCTGAGTTTAGACAGAAGATGTGGATCTTCGAAGCTATTTTCTCGTGCCCTGTTTGGGGTTATTTTACCGCGCGTGACGATGGAGAAATTGACGACGGCAAGATAAATTATGCAGACGAGATATATAACGAATATGCTGAAAGACTTTCGAGAATAAATCTCAGACCTTCTTATGGCGTGGTATTCAAGACAACTAATAGCGGAGGAACGATCCGTTTCGATGGCCTATATCCCCTCCTAAATACGATACCAATCCAAGTATCAAAGCGTGCGCCAAATTCGGCTGTAGCGCAAAATCTCAAAAGAATTCTACAGAAGTATGCTGAGCCAAAGAGCCAAGCGGACTCTGATACCGATCCGGCTCCTCGTCGCACGCGACGCCGATCTTCCCCGGACTCCAACAGCTAAGCCTCAATGGCCGCTCTAATCGACCGCCGCGCCTTCGCGGATCATCACGCGCTCGTCTTGTTGGGACGCGGCCAACTGCCGTCAATCGATGAGACGCGCAGGCGGATTTTCATAGCCGAGCGGCGCACGGATGTCGGCCGGCCGGATCACTTCTACAAGGGCTATCTTGAGGAGCGGCTTGGTCGAGCCAAGCACGTGGGCGAGATCCCGATGCTGGTCCTTACGCGACTGGCTGAGCGCTTTCTGGAGCGACGGGATGGCCGTGTTGTCGTGCGGGTCGACCGCTTCGTCGAGTGGCACGAGCTCCTACCTTACATTTCGCCGCTTGCGGTGATCGTGGCCTTTCTAATCCGAGAGGGATCTGGCCCTCGAATCGTGGAGGATCCTCGGCCTTTTCTTGCACGCGAGATCGGCGAGACTGCCTTGATCGGACCGTCCGACCACGCCCTCGACGACCTCGTCGAGCGCAAAGGGCTGTTCGAATTACACATGCACCTGAATGGATCGACGGAGCTCGACGTTCTCTGGCCCTATGCGTGCAGGGATCCTGACGCATTTTACAAGGAGCTCGCGGATGCCTGGTACGAGAACCGGGAGCCCACCGCCGAGCTCTATGAGCAGATGGAACCGGGTCTCACCCCGCTAGCTCTGTACCGGCGCCTGCGCGCCGTTCGGCGCGTGCGCCGGCAGATTGCAGCCGAGATCGCCTGTCGGATTGGGGCATCCCGGCAGGATCCGCCGATTGCGTGGGGCATCCAGGGCCTCCTGCGCGCCATGGAAGTCGATCGGAGCGACCTTGCTTGGCGCGCTCCATTGGGCGCCTCACTACGTACCCATCCAGGCCGCGTGATCCATCCAGGCGGTCCGCCCCATGCCTCCATCATCGAGGAGGCTGCCTTTCTCTACTCCTGCCTGCTCGCGCTTGTGCAAGCGCCCGACTCTGTCGTCGGCACGGGACTTTATTACAACCTTCTCGTTCTAAATCAGATTGGCCGAATCGTCGTCCAACAGGCGGACGAGACTGGGTTCGACCAGTTCCAAAAATACACCTTCGTTGGCGTTCGATCTGGGATCGAACGGCGCTACGATATGCGCTTCCGCCAGCTCAACGGCCGTGCCCCTTTTGACACCCTCTCTCATCTCGAAGGACGCTTCGCCCCGAAGGGTACAGTGGCTGAGACCCGCGGCCTCATCAGCACAATCGTTGGCGATTACCTCGCATTCCGAGGCTGCAAGCGCAGGGAGCCAGATCTGTCTGGGCCGCCCCCGCCCTGCCTGCTCGGCCTGCCCTGCCCTGAGGTAGGCCCGCGGATTGGCCGGAGGCTGCCCGAAGGTTGCCGCGGGCACGGTCGACCCGGGACCGAATTATCTCTCGTCGCGCACTTCATCAAAAAGCCGCCCAAAGCAGCCCTTGATCGGGCGCGAGGATGTCGGGATAGCGAGCTTAGGCTCTCACTGCTGATGCAGGCGCGGGCGCTCAGGCGCTTGCTACAGGGCAACCAGATCGCCTGCGCCCTCGTGCGCGGCGTTGATGCGGCATCCAATGAACTCCACGCCCCCCCTGAGCCGTTCGCGCCAGCCTTCCGCCTCGCTCGCGCTGCGGGCATTCCGCGGGCGACTTTTCACGTCGGCGAAGATTTCCGGCACCTTGTGTCTGGTATCCGCGCCGTGGCGGAAGCGCTCACCTTCCTAGACTTACGCTCCGGCGATAGGATCGGCCACGCAACCGCTCTGGGCATTACACCGAACCTCTGGGCGGCGCGTACCGCGGAGCGGACTTAGACCCCGTTTCATAACGGGCTGAACAGCTTAGCGGTTGGGTGAGCGGCGGGCATCGCAGGCGTTGGGAGAGTATCTGACGCTCACCCAGGAACCCCGATGTGGACGCCCGCCGCCCGCGCCGAGCTTGCGCGCGAGAGCCTGCCCTATGCAACCTGCCTGAGCGATGCCGAATGGACGGTGCTCGCGCCGCTACTACCTGCACCGTCCAGCACAGGCCGCCCATGGCGCTGGCCCGTGCGCGCGATCCTCGACGGCATCCTGTACGTGCTGCGCACTGGCTGCGCGTGGCGGCACTTGCCACTGGACTTCCCGCCCTGGAGCACGGTGCATCGCTGGTTCTTGCGCCTGTCGCAGACAGGCGTATTCGAGCGCCTCGCCCACGCTCTCACGATGGCCGACCGGGAGCGGGTCGGACGCGAGGCCAGCCCGACCGGCTGTGTCATGGATGCGCAAGCGGCGCGCTCGGGCGGCGTGGGGGTGGCAGGTGAGCGCGGTTACGATCCAGCCCGGCGGGTCGTCGGGCGCAAACGCCACGCGCTGACCGACACAGACGGCCGCCTACTCGTGGCTGGCGTTTCATCCGCTGACCTGCACGACAGCCACGGCGGCATCGCCCTGTTGCGGGCTTCGCGCGGGCTATTCCCTTTCCTGACGCACTGCTTTGCTGACCGCGCCTACAGAGGTGAGCGCGTCGGCAGGGCCACGGCCATCGTGGTCGAGATCGTCGAGGCGGAAGCCGGGCAGAAGGGCTTTGCCGTTCAGCCCAGGCGATGGGTGATCGAGCGAACATTCAGTTGGATCAGCCGCTGCCGCAGGCTCGCGCGCGACCACGAAGCGACCCCGTCCTCCGCGCTCGCCTTCTTCGTGCTCGCTGCGGCCATGATCCTCGTCAGGCGGCTCGCCAGAGCGTTATGAAACGGGGTCTTACCTGACGGTAATCGATGCGCTCGACGACGCAGTATTCGTTCATCGCCGACTTGCTGAGCGCGGCGGCTACGAACGAGAAGTGTTGAAGCTCGGAGACCGGATTGCGACTCTGTCTGGGATGCTCTATGGCGAGCCACGCAGCCCGGCGCTGCTGCACCGAGCCTGGGAGCTTCGGCGTCTAGACGCTCTTGAGATGCGGGCGGCAGAGCGAGCGGTCAGCCGTTCCGGTCGACCCCTCACAGCGGCGGCGATCGCCGATGAGGCCAAGCGGCTGGCCACGACTACGCTCGATCGCCAGCGAGCCAGCGAATTAGCGTTGATCGCCGAGGAGGTGGCCGCGGCAGGATGCGCCTACACGATCTATGCTATGCGCCAGCGCCTCGGACGCGAGGCTTGGCAGGCCAAAGTGGAGGTTGAGGCAGAACTCGTATCGGCCGAAGCTCTTGTCGTTCTTCAAGATAGCGTTCTTGGTGACGTCAATCGCCGTGGGGTAGCCATTGAGGCGCTGCCCACGAGCAATACCCGAATCAGCTTTTATAAAACGATCCGAGAGCATCACCTCTTCCGGTGGCTTGGCCTTGAGGGACCACCGCTCGCCAATCGTCCGACGATCGTCATCGGCAGCGACGATCCCGGCATCTTCGCCACGAATTTGCGCAACGAATATGCGGCGATCGCTGCTGTCCTGCGGGACAGTTTCGCGATGTCGGCGCCAGAAGCGGTTCGCCGCATCGAGACACTCGGCGACAGTGCCCGAGTCTTCCGCTTCCGGCCGGAAGACCGAACATGATCGTTGGCCGTCAGGGTCGTCTGCGTAACGTTCGCTCCACGGCTCGCCTGCGCCGACGCGCTGCGCTGCCGTCGAGAATTTGACCCACTAGGCTGGGCGACACGCACGGATTCTGCGCGACGCCACCTGGAACCACATTGTAACCAGACGCTCTGAAAACCCCTTCGAGTTGCTGTAGGCCGACTCGATCCGACCTTCTCTCGAAGGGAGATGACCTGGCGACCCCGGTAGGGCTCGAACCTACGACCTGCCGCTTAGAAGGTCGGCGATCGAGTCGCGCGGCAGTCGCGCGAACAGCCTTCGGCAAAGGTGGGGCGGCCCACGCCCAGGGTCGCTAAGGCCCTGTGATTTCCCGTCAATCGGTACCAAACTGGACTTCACTTCCAGGCCCGTTTTCGCCAAACCGAAGGAAAGGCGTTTCGGTCCATGGGCATGCTCGATTTTCGGAAGCCGTCCTAGGGCCGTCCTAGCCTGACTTGGCATCCGGAGGGAGCCGTGGCCACAAGCGAGCGCATCGAGATCCGGCAGACGACCATCGACAAGGCCAGGCGCGACGCAGCCGCCGGCATCAGGCGGCAGGTCGCCGACATCGAGGCGCGGGGCTTGGTCCTGCGCGTGCAACCGTCGGGCTGCGTCTGGCAGGTCCGGGTGCAACACGAGCGCAGGGCCTACCGCGTCACCATCGGCCCGGTCGCGCTCTGGTCCCTCGCCCATGCTCGCGAGGCGGCGCGGAATGTGAACTGGCATATCACGCGGGGGCACGGGGTGCCCGAGCCCTATTGGATGAAGTCGTTCCTAGACCAGGCGCTCTGGCTGGACCGGCAGGCGGATCGCAAGGGTAAGCACGTCCCTGAGGACCCGGAGCCGCACCGCAAAGTCTACCAGCCGCGGCCGGAACGGGTGACGACCTGGACGTACAAGACCGCGCGCGATGAGTGGGGGGCGTACCTCAAGGCCGAGGCCGCGGCGGGCAACCTCTCGCCCGAAACCGTCAAGAACTATCTCGGCATCGTCGGCTCCCCTGCCATGCGCGCGCTCGACCCGATCCGGGTCGCCTCGATCACCGACGTTGACGTCGACAAGATCGTTCAGGCGCTCGTGAAGGCGGGTAAGCGCTCATCTGCCCGGGACGTCGCCCGCGTCAGCAAGCGCATGTGGAAGTGGCTGTATCGGCCCGCTAACCGACCGCTCTCGGGTGTGGCACGCGGCGCGCTCGCGGACATCGAGGCGCCCGACCTGGGCAACGTGAAAAAGCGTCAGCGCTACCCGGATATCGGGCGGCTGGGCCTCGTCGTCGCGACGGCCCGCAGCGGTGCCTTGGACCGCGTGATATCGGCGGCCGTGGAACTCCTGGCCTGGACGGCCCAGCGCCGCCTTACCGTCGTGCGGGCGCACGTCGATGAGTTCGAACCCTGGGAGGCGCGGTCCGGCTGGGGCCTGTGGCGGGTCGGACATCGGAAGTCCCACAAGCCGGGCGACGGAACCGTCGCGCATACGGTACCGTTGCCGCCGCCGATCTGGGGCAGGATGAAGGAGCACACGGAATGGCTCGCCGTCACCATGCCAGGGACGGAATGGTTGTTCCCTGCCCGCCGCGAGGCCAAGCTCGGCGTCCCGGCCGCATCGGGCCACCTGGGTGCGGATACGCTGACGCATGTGCTGCCGACCATTCCCGGGGCGGGAATGACTCCGCATGACGTCCGGCGCTGCTTCCCGACAACGCTCGCGACCGCGGGGCATCACCTGACGTTCGTCGGCTACGTCATGGACCATCTCTCGCTCGGCTCCGTCACGACGCGCGACGAGAACGGATCGACACGTCGGTACACGGAAGCCGAGATGCTGAGCTTCAAGGCGCCGGTCATGGAGACGTGGGAGACCTTGCTGGAGCCGGCGGCTCGGGCTGCAGTCCTACTACCCCTTCCCGAACTAAAGGCGGAGATCGCGCGGTTGAGGGACGAGCGGCGAGGCATCGACCCTGCCAAGGAGAAGGTCAGGCTGAAGGCCGTGAACGCCTCAGCCTATGCCGCGGGACGCACATTTCACCAGCGCAAACGCTCGACCGCAGACTCACGGCGTGATCCCGTCGGCGAAGCCGGTGAGCCAATTAAATGAATCGAGTTCGCCTGTGTCGAAAGGGGGACGACCACCCATTAACGAGGGAAGATCGATCCACCCTCATCTTCGGCTATTCGCGCACGGACTTTTTCTCGGTCGGGATGCTTGTGATCATTCCGCCGCTGCCGACGGTCGCCAATTCCCCCTAAGCTTAGGGTCAATACGAAGTTCGCCCCCGTCTTCTTCGTAGATGCACGGCACATCGGCTTTCCAGAAAAGGCAGTACCAAGCAAGCCGGTCCAAAACCACTTCGCATGGCATGCTTTTGGTGCATTTCATGTGCGAGGTACCTCCGGCGACGACGGTGCAGCGTTCCAGCAATGCCCCCGCAGCGTCCGCGCCGATGGTCTGCCGGCACGACGGGGCACGCAGGTTCGTCACGGGATGCGACAAAGCGTAGGTGCGGGCCTTATTGAAGGCCGCCACATAATCGGCAGTCGTATGCTGGTCCGTTTCAGCGGATGCCGCTGTCGTGAACAGGACCAGAAACAAAGCGACGTTGCGCATCAAGGTCTTCTCTTCTGGATAGCTGGGCCGAGTTGGTGCGGAATACCGCCCCGGCCCAACGATGAGCCGCATGCCTTCGACGCTCGGGCCGGCCGGGATCGGACGACGGGTCCGAGCGACCGTGATGGTGCATGCGCCTCCTAGTACGGTTCCGCTCCTATGCCGGCCTCAGGCGGTCGCCGTCAGGGGCGAAGGAGGGGGCATTGTTTCCCGGTAACCCGCGCTCGAACGTCTCGCGCGACCGCCTGGCGCCGAACGTCGCCGCGTTGAAGAAGTAGCCGATGGCCGACAGGATGCCGAGCACGCCGATCCCGATGACGGGCAGCAGCAAGATGCCTATGGCCAAATACTTGAATCCCTGGTTCCGCAGGTAGGGTCCGAAGATGTCACCGTACCACGTCTCCCTGGCGGTCCTGACGCCGTAGGGGTAGGCCCGTACGTCCTTCCCGGTCAGCCACAACTCGACCGGTTCACCGCGGTCCATGGCCTCGTTGATGATCAGCGACGCCTCGGCCTCGACCAGCATGCTCGGATAGAACCGGGACTTGCCGTCCGCGGTCCGGACCTTGACGCCGGTCCATATCTCCCGGCCGGTCGGGTTGGTGACGACGTCTCCTATCGCCGTCGAGGCGATGCCGGTGACGGTGCCGGTGATGATCTCGTCCATGGTGAAGCTCCGGGTCAGTCGTCGAGGAGGTAGGAGAAGGACAGCGCGGCGTGCGGGCTGCGCTCGGAGTAGCCCACGACCTCGCAGCCGCGCCGAACGGGCCCGGCGCCGCGGAGCGTGAGTTTGTAGTCGTGGTCGAAGTAATGGCCGCGCACCGGGTAGGGCGCGGGCGGACAACCGTCCTTGAAGGCGTAGGCGGTCCCGCTCGCCGGACCACCGGGCTTGAGGGTTCCGCGGAAAAGGACTGTCCCGGGCTGGATGCTCGCGCGCAGGGAAGCCTTCGGCTCTCGGTAGGCGATGATTCCGGTGGAGGGGTCGATCATCACCATGGAACCGTTGTGCATCCAAGGCCTGCCGGTCGGCTCGACCTTCGCCGACGTCGATGGCTTCCGGGTCGGCGCGTTGACGCCGTACTGCTTCACGGTCGGGATACCCGACGCGCAAGCGGCGTTCGGGACCGTCATCATGCCGGTATGGTTCAACATGTCGTTGTCGGCCTCGACCACGTCGATGTCGCCGACCGGCGGGGCGACACCGCCGAACGAGCCTTGGGCGAGCATCGCATCGCCCGAGCCGGTCAGCACCGTGACCTTGCCCGTCGCCGGGTCCCGGGTCTCACACCGGACATGCACCTGCCAAAGCGCACGACCGTTCTGTACCCGCCCGTCGTAGGTGAAGTCCGCCAGGGTGCGGTAGGTTATGCCGCCGCGCACCTGGGTGGCCTCGGCGGTCCAGCGGTCCTGGATCGGGCCGGCGCGAGCGCCCGAAGGACCGAGTGCGTTCAAGGCGAGGATAAAAAGGAGAGCTCTTTTCGGATTCATGGAAATTGCTTCGTCTCCGCAACGGCCGCGCGCGACGGCCCGGCGCGCAGCCGGACCGTGCGTGGGGCGGCATGGAAGGTCAGAGCTAGCGGAGGAGCTGAAGGATGCCCTGGTTGGCGGTGTTGGCCAGCGACAGGGCCGAGATGCCGAGCGACTGGCGGGTCGACAGCGCCTGGCTGTTGGCCGCCTCCTCGTTCATGTCGGCGTTGGTCAGGTTCGCCGCGCCGGTGGTCAGCACGTCGATCATCGACTTGGTGAAGTCCTGCCGGTTCTGCACCGTCGACAGGTTCGATCCGAGGTTCGACGAGAGTGACTTCAGGCTGGCGAGGGCGTTCGTCAGCGCGTCCGAGGCCTTGTTCAGGTCGGCGTTGTTCTGAATGCCGACGTTGGCCCCGCCTTGGGTCGTCGCCGAGTCCACGAAGGTGCCGATGCCGAGGCTGTCGGTGGTGAGGGCGTTGCCCTGGATCGACAACTTGGACTGTGCGGTGCCGGTCTTCTCGTTGAAGGCGATGGTCAGGTTATCGCCGGTAAGCAGGTTGGTGCCGTTGTAGCCGGCGTCCTTGGACGTCTGGTTGAGCTGATCGCGCAGGGCAGTGAACTGGCTGACCAGGGCCGAGCGCTGCGCCGAGGTGCCGCCGGCCGCGGAAGGCGCCGCGCCGCCGGTGAGCTTGGCAAGCTCGCCCGCATCGGCCGTGAGCGCGCCCGTGGTGGCGTTGAGCTTGCCGGCGGCGACCGTCAGCGTGTCGGAGCCGGTGCCGGTGATCTGCAACTGGCCGAGGCTGTCGATGGCCGCCGTGGCGATGCCGGACTTGTTGATGTTGTTCACGAGGTCGTTGACCGTGCCGGAGGTCATGCTGACGTTGTAGACGGTGTTGCCGGCGGCGAGCTGCAGCGTGTCGGCCTTGGTGTTGTCGATGCCGACGACGCCGACCGCGGTCGAGCTCGCGGGGGCGGCGGTGCCGGCGAGCGTCTTGGCCAGCACGGTGTCGTGCAGGCTTTTCCCGGTGGCGGTGGCCTCGTTCGCGGTGGCCATGGCCTGGGTGCCCTGGAGTTTGGGCAGGTTGGTCGTGGCGTTCGATTGGGCCTGCGCGACCACCGACTGCATCTGCTTCACGATGCTCGTGATGCTGTCGATGCCCTTCGAGGCCGCCTGGATCGTCTGGATGCCGTTGGAGATGCCGTCGAGCAGGCTCCCGAGTGCGGTCGAGCGGTCGGTCAGGCTGGCGGCGGTGAAGTAATTCACCGGGTTGTCGAGGGCGGAGTTGACCTTCTTGCCGGTCGACAGGCGGTTCTGGTTCGTCGCGGCGAGCGCGGCGGTGTCCTGCAAGGATTGCAGGTTCTGCCGCGTGGCGGCGGACAAGGTGATGGAAGAAGACATGAGGCGTGATCCTTCGACGTCCGACGCTTCAAGTCGGATCGACTAGATCCTCGTGTCCGCAAGTTTATGCGGGAGAAATATTCAGGGCCAGCAAACAGCCGTTATGTCTACTGGCGTCCTGGATATGTCTACTGGCGTACTATAGCCTGTTTTCCCTGGGCAATTGCCTCAAATTTCCGGCGCGCCCTTGACCGAGCTCTTGGAGCGCTCGATGCATATCCGGAACAGGCGGGCTCGACATGCAATCCGACGCGCTGGAAACGGACTTCTCGCAGATCGACGACGAGCGCGTCCGGCGGGAGGCGTGGGTTCGCGCGATCTCCCCCGTCTACGAGGCGAGGATCGACGAGGAAGTCCCGCGTACGGTCAGTTTCCGCTCTTGGAAGCTCGGAACCGTCCTCTTCAACCACATGAGGGCCTCGGCGCAGGCGGTCGAACGAACCTCGTCGCAGATCGCCGTCCAGGCCGTGGACCACGTCGTCCTGCGGCTCTACTCGTCCGGCAGGACCGGCATCGACACCGCCGGGGGCGAGGCGGAGATACCTCATGGCGGCATCGTGCTGTTCGACCTCTCGCAGCGCGCCCGCTCGGTCACCCGCGAGATGTCCGGGCTCAACCTCGCGCTCCCCCGCAGGCTGTTCGACGCGCGCGTAGGCGAGCTCTCGGCCCGACACCTCGACATCCTCCGGCCGGAGAGCACCCCGCTGATCCGCCTGCTTGGTGACCACATGCACAGTGTCCATGCCGGCATCGACGGCATGGACGAGTGGCAGCGGAGCCTGGTCTCCACCGCGACGGTGGCGCTCTGCAACGCCGCGATGACGCCGGTCACGGACAGCGCCTACAACCGGCCCGCCATCGCGGCCATCGAGATCAGGCAGTTCATCGAGGCACACCTCGGCATGGCCGATCTCGGCGTCGACATGATCTGCGCTCGCTTCGGGCTGTCCCGTACTCCCGTTTACGCCCTGTTCGAGGCCGATGGCGGGGTCGCGACTTATATCCGCAATCGCCGCCTCGCCCGAGCCATGCGGATGTTGACGGGTGCCGAGGCAGGTCCTCCACGTGTCTCGGGCGTCGCATATGCCTGTGGCTACGAGAGTCTGAAGAGCTTCAGCAAGGCCTTCCGCGCCCGCTACGGCATCAACCCCCGCGACGTCGGAACCGGCCTGCGCGGCGTCGCGCAGCGCGAGAGCGGCAACACCCTGATGTCCTGGATACAGGAGCTATGACCTCGTCCATGGAACCCGACGTCATCGACCCGGGCATCGCCCGTCTGGACGACGAGCGCTTACGGCGGGAGGCGTGGATCGAGACGGTCTCACCGATCTGGACCGCGACGCCGGACCGGTCTGCGCCGCACCCCTGGCAGGCGAGCTTCCGGGCCTGGAAATTCGGCAACGTCCACCTCTACAAGACGCATTCCTCCCCCCAGACCGTCGAGCGCACCCGGTCGCAGGTCGCGACCCTCGCGGTCGACCACGTCTACCTGCAGCAGCACGTGACCGGGCATTCGAGTGTGGAGGTGGCATCCGACGAGCAGGCGATCACGTCCGGGACCATCGTGCTCGTCGACCTGGCGCAGCCGGTATTCGGGCGCTCGACCACGTCCGTCGATGGCATCGGGCTTTGCATCCCGCGCAGGCTGTTCGACGCCCGGGTCGGCGAGATCGGGAGGCTGCATCGCTCCACCTTCGCGCGGACCGGAAGCCCGTTGAACCGGCTCCTGTCGGACCACATGCGGAACATGCAGGACTGCCTCGATACGTCGGACTTGTCCCAAAAGTCGCTGCTCTCGACGGCTACCGTCTCGCTGTTGAACGCGATGCTGACGCCTTCGCAGGACAGCGCCTACAACCAACCGGCGGTCATGGGTATCGAGATCCGGCAATTCATCGAGGCGAACCTCGGTCGGGTCGACCTCGGCATCGAGATGATATGCGCCCGCTTCGGGTTGTCCCGCACGCCGGTCTACGAACTTTTCGAGGCCGACGGCGGGGTGATGACCTACGTCCGCAACCGGCGCCTCGCGAAGGCGATGCGCATGCTTTCCGGGGTCGAGGGAGGTGCTGCGACGCGGGTATCGAACGTCGCCTATGCCTGCGGCTACGAGAACCTGAAAAGCTTCAGCAAGGGCTTCCGCGCTCGGTACGGGGTGAACCCGCGCGACGTGGATGCCGATCATCGTGTCGGCGCCCGACACGAGAGCGGGGCGGTCCTCCTGTCATGGATGAAGGAACTCTGAGTCGTCGGCGGCATACAGGTCGCAGCGGGGTCCTTGGAGTATCGACGCTATCTCGCAGATAAGGACGTGCCACCTATATGGTCGTCTCGGAGGTGGTTCATGTCGAAGATCAAGGGACGCAACGACGGGCCGGGCGGCCGCAACGAGCATTACGATGTCGGGACGCGCAAGAACGTGCCGAGGCGGAACGTCGTGGCGGAAATCAAGCGCGGCGAGCATCCGGACAGCCACGTCGTGAAGATCAACGGCCGTGAATACGCACGGGACAACCCGGACAGCTCGACGGCGGACAACGTCAACAGGGACGAGTAGACCCGGGTCGTCTTCGGAACCTCACAGGGCGGGTTTTGGCCGGGGCGTCCCGGAGACGGTCACCGGATGGGGATGCCCCAGATGTCCGTGACGCCCCACAGGGCCAAGCCCCTCGTCCGGCCGTTGTCGGCGAGATCGTCCAAGCGCTCCGCGGCCGCGCGGGCACGCTCGGCGGCGGCCTGGTAGCGGTCAAGCGACACATCGAGACCTGAGAGGTGGCGCCGCATCATGACGCGGCGTGCCCCGGCCGCGGCCCGCAGCCGTTCGAGCGCAGCGTTTCGACCTTGTCCGCGACCTCCGCCACCGCCACCGTCAGGTCGGACATCGCCTCCACCAGGTCGTCGAAGCCCGACGCCCCGTCCGCCTCCGGCGGCGCCAACGCCGCCAGGATGCCTTGCAGAATCATTTCCATCGCGGCCAGACGCCGCTCGATCAGCACGCCGTCCATCACCCGCTCCTTCCAGCATCAGCCCGTCGAGCCGTGCCCGTACCGCCGCCGCCCGAATGCGCTCGCCCGTCAGGCGTCGGGAGCCCGCGCCGACGAGCCGCGTCGCCGAATGTGCCGTGCCGCTCGCGTCGACGACGACCGGACCCTCTCGGCCATGCCTCAGGTCGAGCCCGCGGGCTCGGAGGGCGGCGACGAAGCCGGGGCCGTCCGCCGACTCCTGCCAAGCCGAGAAGACCGCGCGGCGCAGGTCGTCGAGCGGCACGCCGGTCCGCTCCTCGACGCGGCGTTCGCCGGGCGTCACCTTGGCGACGGGCCGTTCCGCCCGGGTGGCGCCGGCCGCGACGAGCCATCCCGCCACATCGTGTAGCCCGTCCTTGCGCAGGGCTTGCGCGATGCTCCGGGCGAACTTCGACGGCACGGGCGCAAGCCCGGCCTCGTACTCGACGATGCGCGCGCATTTCTCGCGGCGGGCGTAGTCGTGAGATAGGTCGATCACGGATCCCGAGGGCCGAACCAGGGCATAGACGCGGTGTTCGTGGACGCGTCCGTCCTTGTCGTGCACGACCCCGCAGTAAGGTTGGCGGGTGAGATCGAACTCGCCCTCCATGAGCGCCCAGAAGCGCGCGCGGGCGGCGGCGTTGTCGGCGATGCCAGGGTCGGGGCTGCAATGGACGTGGTAGACCGGGCGTGTGGTCCGGCCGCCCGCGCACAGGGCGACCAATTCGCTGATTTGGCCGGCCAGGTCCGGGCTGCCGAGGCCGCGTGGCGCGGTCACGGTCGGGCGGTTCTCGCCCTTCAGGAGGTGGCGCGCCAGGGCGTCCCCGAGCCCGGCCCCGCGCGTCGCCCCGGAGATCACGGAGCGGGCCGTCCGAGCGCGAGCGGGACCAGGATCGCCCGGGCGGCCTGGATGGCGGGGATGGCCGACGCCGGGTCGTCGGATTGCGCCGCGGCGCTGGCGGCGGCGAGGTTCCTCAAGGCCGCCGCGATGGCGGCCTGATGCGCCTCCGGCATTCGCACGGGCCGGCCGCTGCGCGCGTCCGCATCGGACTGCATGCCGAGCCTATCCAGCAGTTGCCGCCGGACCCAGGCTCCCACCGTCAGGCCCTCGCCCCGGGCCGCCCCCGCTATGGCCGTGCTGAGCCCACCGCTCATCCGGACGACCAGGCGGACATGGAGGCCGCGCTTCGGCGTCGGCGGTCGCGCGGGCGGGCGTGGCACGGGCCGGATCGGGATGATGGCGCGGTAGACTTGGTCGGACATGTTCGTCGTGCCTTGAATGTCGGTCGTGCCGGTGGGCTATCGTCAGGTCCTGCGGGGTGGACCCGGTCCGCCACCTCCCGGCTCCACCGGCACAAGTTCCGGGCCCCCGCCGCCGCCGTCGCCGCCACCCCGTCCGCGTAGGCGAAGCGCGCGCTCGCGCGCCGCTGCCTTCTGCGCTTCGATGGCGGCCGTGACTGCCGGGGGAACGATCAGGGGCGCGGGCTCGGGCGTCCCATAGCGGGCGGCGCGGGTCCGCTCCGCGGCGAGGGTCGCGATGGCCCGCTCCCAGAGCGGGATGTCCCGGAGCATCTGGCCGACGGCGTTCTCGCGCTCACCGCTCTCGACGAAAGCGGGGGATGCCCTCGATGGCGAAACCCCGGCCAGGCGCCGCGCGCGCTGCCATGCCCAGACCTCAGGGCCCATACCGACGTAGAGCCGGGTGACCTCGTGGCTGTCGAGCCGGTCGAATGTGCCGGCCTCAAGCGAGCGGGCGTAATCCCGCGTGGCCGAGGCGAGGGAGGGGACCGGCGTTGACCCCGGCGTCTCCGCGGTCGGGGACGGCCGGACGGGGGACCGGCCCGCGGCGGGGCCCGGGTTGGCGGCGATATCCGGCCGGCGGTGTCTCAGGAAGTGCGGGAGCATCGGAACGGGCCCACGGCCCGTTCCGGGCCAGGTGGCATCGATCAAAGCACCATGAACCTGAATTCCTAGTGGGATGACATCTTTTCCGATCCGACGTATCGCGAAAGTTATCGGCGGATTTAGATCAAATGCTCCGCAACAGTGCCGATGATCGACTTGTCATGCCGGCCTTCAGGCAAGGATGGACGCGCGCGCATTAGCGCTCTGTACGCCCGCGAATCGGGGGCGCGAAACGGCGAAGACGGTCCGGTCTTCAACAAAAAGGGATGACATCTATGGCTTGCGGTTCCGGCGAGGGACGCGCTGTTTGGAAAAACAGGGCCTGACGGGGACAATCGCCGCCGTACGAAACGCGACGAGGTCCGACGATGTCCCTGATGACGGAGCTGCTCCATAGGCTTGGCATCCTGCCCGAACGTCCGCCCCGGACGCCGGTGCAGAGCCCCCCGCCGCACCGACCGGCGCCCGCCACGGTGAGGCCCGTGTCGGCGAGGCCCGTGTCCGATCCCGCGGCGAGAGCGGCGGCAGGAGGAAAAGAGGGTGAGCAAGCCATGGTGGTCATGCCTACGCATGACCACCAGATGCCGCCGCGAGCGGCGTCACCAGGGCTGCCGCCCGTGGACCCGGCCAAGATGGAAGGGCGGATGAGTACGCCCGACGGGTGCGGGCCGGCGACCCGGCCGGCAGGGTCGGTCGAGCGTCAGTCCGACCCGACGGCAGTCGGTCAAGCTTGCGACGAGGGGCCGGACCGAATCACGGAGGGGCCGCGAGCGCCTGGACCGAATCGGCCGACGGACCCGGCCGAAGGTGCCAAAACGCCGCAGCCGGCTACCGGCCAAGCTGCTGACCTTCCCGGTCGGGTGGCGCTGTCAGACCCCGGGCCGCAGGTGCCTGGCGAAGGATTGCCGACCAGTCTGAAGGATTGCGGTCGGTCGGGACCCGGCGACGGTCAGGCGATGATTCCATCCGCGCCGCCCGTGGCTTCCGAGCGCCCAGGGTCGAGTGCGCCCCTGGATTGTGTACTCGGTCCTATAGGTGTCCCGACGGGCGTCGGCGACTGTCGCGACCAGGGAGCCGAGGCTGCTCTCACGGCCTCCCCGGCCTCCGGCGCCGTCGTTGACAGCCCGGCGAAACCGAGTCCCCCTTGTGCGGGAGAGGCGGCCTCGCCGAGGCGCCGGATGCCACCGAGGGTCGCGGCGCGGCCCCGCCCGGAGGAGTGGGCCGATGACGAACTGCTGACCCTGCCGGAGGCCGCCGCCCTGTTCTGGCCGGACGGCCCGATCACCACGAACACCCTGAGGACGGCCGGCCACCAGGGCACGCTGGCCATCACGAAGGTCGCGGGCAAGTTCTTCACCACTCCGATGGCGGTCCGTCGGATGGGGCTGGAGGAGCCGGGGCCGACCCAGCGGCAGCCCGAGGCGGCACAGGACGTGTCCGCGCAGGCGCTGTTCCAGTTGAAGCTCGCCGAGGCCAAGCGTCTCGGACGTGAACGCGCACGCCCGAAGCGTGTCGCGGAGAGATCTGCCGCGCCTGTCCCGAGGGGCAAGGCGGGGCAGTAAGGCGGCGGACACGGGGCGCGTTCGACTTGGCGGAAGATCCGCCCCGCGTCCGCCTTCCCATAACGCCCGCACGCGTGCGGGCTCAGGAAGCAGGACACTAGAATCGTGCGTGAGACGATGCAAGTCGGCGCCCTGGCGCGCGCCGCGGAGGACATTCGCGCCGCGTTGATGACCACCGCGGCGGCCATCCCCGAGATGGACCGGAGGCGGGGGCCGGCCCCGCAGGGCCCTCACCTCGTCGAGCGGCGGTCCCGGACCGACCCCGGCAAGGTCACCCTGTATATCCGGGACGGTCGGGTCGAAACCTCGACCCGGCTTCCCCCGGAACGGCGGGCGGAGGCGGAGACGCTGCTCGACCTGTACAAGCTCCAGAAGGGTGCCCGCGAACGGGGCATCGTCGGTCCGCGGATGGTGCCCGTGGCCGCCGCGCTGGCCCATCTCCTCGACGCGGAGCGCCCCGTCCGGGATGCGCCCCCGGCGGAGCATTCGAAGTACGTCGCACTCGCCACGCGGCTGGCGACCCTCGCGAGCTTCTTCGGCGAGGACGTCTTCAAGGACGTCACGACCGCGCGGTGCAAGGCGTTCATCGACTGGCGCACGAGCCAGCCGGACGCGCGCTACCGCCCGGGAACGCCCGACGCGCCGCTGGCGAAGGAAGCCAGCGCCAGGGAGGATCTGTTCGAGCTCAGGAAGGCCATCGACCTCTACGCGGACGAGAACGCCCTGGCGTGGCATCCCGAGGTGTTCGTGCCCAAGTCGGGCCCCGGCCGCACGCGATGGCTCCGTCGGCCCGAGGTCGCCCGCATCGTCTGGGCGATCCGGGGACGCATCTGGGATGCCGCGACCGGGGACTGGAAGCGCGAGACCGTGGTCGATGCCGCGGGCGACGTCGTGACCCGGCTCGTCCTGCGCGATCCCGAGACGGTCGCGGTCAGGAGGATCATCTACCGCCTGCTCGTGCTCGGCCTCTACACCGGGACCCGGGGAACGGCCATGCGGGAACTCCGGTGGGAGTGCTCGGCCGACGGCGGCTGCATCGACGTCGAGGGCCGCCACATCCATCGGCGCGGGTTCGGCCTCGACCCGAGCCAGGGGAAGCCCCGGGCGAGTTCCCGCATCTCGACCAAGCTCGCCACCACCGTGGCGCGGTGGCGGGATGCCGACCGGGCCGCGGGCATCGCCCACGTCATCCACCGGCCGGACGGCCAGGAGTACCTGTCCACCCCGATATGGCTGTGGAACACCATCATGGCGGATGCCGGCATCGGCTCCGACGTGGTCAGGCACACCCTCCGGCATACGGCGGCGACGTGGCTGCGCATCGCGCGGGTCGACGTGCGCGCCGCCGCCGACGTGCTCGGGATGAGCATCCAGACGATGGTGCGCATCTACGGGCAATGGACCCTGGAGGGCCAGGACGTCGCCGCGGATGCGCTGGCGCTGGGGGCCGGGGTCAAGGCCGCCACCTTCTTCGGCATCCCGGCACCGAAGCCGCTGGCCGACGTGCTCGCGCCGCCGGTCGGCGCCCCGCCGCGCGCCCACCCCACCGTCGCGCTCCGGCGCAAGCGCGACCATGTCCGCGCCAACGGTGCGAGCCTGCGCGCACGGGTCGGGTATGCGCCGGCCGGTCGTCGGGGCGGCAACCCGGCTTGAGGGGCCGTCCGCCAGCCACCATTGCCGGCGGCGTCAGCTCCCGCCGCCCTCGTCGGCCCCTCGGCCCTTAACCTCAGCCGGCGCCGCCGCCGCCGGCGCCTTGGCACCGTTGCCCGGCTTCGGCGGGACTATCTTCGCATGGAGCCGCAGCCATTCGAACTCGTCGATGCCGACATCGTGCAACCGCGCCGCCACCGTGCCGGCCGTCCTCTGGGCGGTCAGGTCGCGCAGGTCGCCCAACCAGAGATACCTGCCGCCGTCAGCGTCGGTGAAGACGAAGGACGGGCCTTGGGCTTCAGCCAGCACGCGTTCGTCGCTGCTGGCGTTGAACCGGACCATCACCGTGTTGAAAGGCTTCGTTTCGACGAGGAGATGGACGCGTTCCTCCGCGTCACCGGGGCCGGGCAGGGTGGCGACAAGGTTGAACGCGTCATCCGTCACCGCCCGTCCCGTTTGGAACGGGAAACTGCGCCCGTCCCCGATGCGGATGGAATCGCAGCGTGGTTGGGTGCACAGGAGGTAGCCTCCGGGGACAGGTGCCCCCGTTTTGTCGAGTGCCACGATCAGGCTTCCGAGGGAGAGCGTGGGCTTCCAACGGCCGCGCGGGGCCCGGCGGCCATAAGGCTCGTTCTTGAACTGCGATAGCCGGGAGAAGCCGTGGTGCGACCGCAGGTAGTGCGCGTGGCCGTCATGGAAGAGCTGGCCGACCGTCCTCGGGGAGATCTTCCTTTTCCCGAGCCCCTCCCGGGGCTTGGCCCGCCCGGGCACGACGGCGTGGTCCTGGACCTTCTCGGAGGCGAGGACCGCTTCCTCGCCTCCGGACGCGAACGCCTTCACGACATCCACCGGGACCTGGACCTCATCGGTCCGGATCAGGCGGTCCGCCCCGGCCCGTCGGTCGATCCACTCCATCAGGGGGGCCGAGGCCAGGACCTGCATCGCCTCGCCGTTGCGTGTGACCACGCCCCTGAATTCTCCCGCCAGGAGTTCCAGTGCGAACTCGGTGGCGTCGTCGGGCGTCTTGAGCGAGCACCGATGCGCCAGGAACGCCCCGTCCAATTCCGAGGAGAAGACCGCGAGGACGTGGTGCGTCGCCCGCCGGATCGCGGCCACGGCCGTCACGGCGAACGTGCTCAGGATGCCGTCGGACAGCCGGGCGAACTCGGCGATGATGCGTTCGGGCAAATCCGGGACCGCGACGGTCTCCGCGGCCATCGGGGTCCCGGATTTGTTGAGGACGACGATCCGGGTATCCGCCCCCGTCAGGACGCCGTTCCCCTCGTGTTTGAGGGCTGTCCCGCCGAGATGCTCGGAGACTTCCCGGGCGACGCCCTCGACGCCCGGCATCGAGGTATAGACGACGATCAGGCGCAGCCGCCCATGGTCCTCCCGGTCCCCGTCCAGGATGCCCTTGATGATGTCCTTCGCCGGTCCGGGATCGCTGCCCACCAGGAGCCAGTCGATGATGACGGCATCGGAGCGCCGCGCCGCGTGGATGGCTTCGCTGACCAGGTCGCCCTCGCCCTCCGGCCTGTGCATGCCGCAGATCAGCGACTTCTTCAGGAACGCATCCATGATGGATTTCACGTTGAGACGGCTCGGACCCGCCGCCGTCGCCTCGACGGGTGTATCGACCCGCCCTTCGGCCGTTCGCTCCGGCTCGACGGCGGTCGGCGGGGGTGGCTCGGCGGCCGGGCTTCGCCCGAAGGGTCCGGGCGGCCGCGGGGGCAACTTCGGCGCCGGCTCGACCGGAGGGGCCGCCATCACCAACTCGTTGTCGATCACGAGGACGGTCTGGAGGAAGCTGCGGGCGCCGGAGCGCACCAGTTCGTCGAGGCTAACTCCCGCGGTCACTCGTCGGTCTCCGTCTCTTCGTCCGCCACGGCGGGAGCGATCATGAAGCGGGGGTTGCGTGCGGCCCCGGCATCCAGCAGCGTCAGTTCCAGGTCGGACCTGCGCAATGCCTCGCGGGACACGTAAAGGCCCATGCCTCGCCCGCCTGTCCTGGTGGTCTCGCCGAACTCGAAGATGCGGTCGGCATTCCTGGCCTCGATGCCGGGGCCGCTGTTGGCGATGGTCAGCCCCGCACCCTCGCATCCGAACCGGACCAGCCTCTCGCCTGCGGGCATCGTGCAAAGCCAGTGGATGGCATTGTCCATGAGGTTCACGAAGGCGGCGAGGATCGCCGACGGCTGGCCGGCTAGGGTGCCGCCGTCGAAATCGCGCGCCGTTTCCACCCTGATACCATGCCGCCTCATCCGGTCGCCGAACACCTCGTCGAGGTACGTTCGGATTTCCCGCCCGGATATGGTGACGGCGGTTCGCGACAGACGCTTGCTCAGGGGCGCGAACAGGTCGAGGTAGGCGTCGATATGCTCGAAACCGGCCCTGAGGTCGCGGTCGAGCGCTTCGAGGCCGGGGTTCGACTTCGCCCACCAGTCGAGTTGCTCGATGGCGCCGCGAACCCGGATCACCGCGCTTGCGAACTCGTGCTGAACGATGCCGACCGCCGTGCCGAGCTGGGCGAGCTCGACGTATTGGTCGAGCTGCTCCCTGTAAGCCTCGGAGCGGGTCTCGATGGCGTCCGTCGTCTCGTCGAGGGTGACGCCGCCGCGAACGGCTTCCATGAGGTTGCCGAGCTGTCCGGCGAGGGCCTCCAGCATTTCCCGGGTATCGCGGGACGACGCTTCGATCTCGTTCTCGAACCCGATGCGCATCCCTTCGAATGCACGTTCGTCGAGGCCGCCGGTGCTGACCCCGGAGAGGGTGATGCGCGTACCCTCGACCTTGGACGACAGGCCGGCGATGGCCGTCCTGACGCTGGTGGTGACCTCCGTGCGAAGCTCTTCGAGACGCTTGTCGACGGAGATGCGCACGCGTTCGGCCTGGGCCACGACGCGTTGGCCCTTGTCGTCGATGGCCTTCGCCAAGCGGCGTCGACGGTCGACGTTGAGCCCCTTCGCGTTGATCGCCTGCTCGATCATCTCGGCCGTCTCCCTGTCGAGGGGACCGATCAGCTCGTTGCGTATGCGGGCGACGTTGCGCTGGTAAGCGTCCCAGTCGGCCGCCTTGGACTTCGATAGTCCCGCGCCCTGCGGCCTGGTGAGGACGAGCTTGGCCGAAAGGGCGTCCTTCGCCCGCCTGAGGTCGGCCTCAATCGCGAGGACCGCCGTCCCTCCGCCCTCGGGATCGGACGTCATGTTGTCGAGGCGTTCGCGCACCTCTTGGCGGATACGCTCGGCCTCCCTGGTGAATTCCCCGGCTTCGAGCCGGGCGAAGAATCCGTCCAGCCGTTTCGTGAACCGGGCGAGCTTGGCCTTGGCGGAACGTTCCCGCTTGGCCAGGAGCGCCGCGTCCCGGTTCAACCTGGACTTCGTCTCGCTCCAGTCACCGTGCTTCGAGCTATCCCGAAAAAAATCGTAGGCGAGCTTTTCGAAGAAGCCCGACAGGATACTGACGAAGTCGTTGTACGCCCCATCCCTGATGAACCCCTCGCGTCCGGCCTTTTCCTTTAGGTCCTTGTTTTCGGGGTAGGTGATCTCCACCGCGCCGAACATGCGCCGGTAGGAGAAGAACCAGTCCGAGGCGCTCTTGGTCCGGCGCCGTTCGATCCCGAGGAAGTCCTGGTCCGGCCCCCCGTACGGCAGGATGCGGATGCCGTCCCTGTAGACGTACAAGCCTCCGAGGCGATTGAGCTTTACCGACAGGCTTTGCCACTTCTCCGGTGGCAGCAGGGTATCGGCCATCGCCCCCTGCAGGTACGCGAAGGTGATGCGGAACGGACCGCAGCGGGACGGGTCATTGGTCGCGTTCCGCCACGCGATCTCGTGATCCTTGTGCTCGCTGCCGTAGACGGAGATGCGTCCACGGAAATGACCGTGCTCGTCGAACCGGCCCTCGATGGAATGATCCGCGCTGGCGAAGTCGTCCGGGGTGAAGAATTCCTGCGAGCCGATGGGCGTCTTGACCGTGCCGTCCTCGCGGTGGTCGTTGAAGGTGGCGACGATGGAAGGCGGGGGCCTGTCCGGCATCATGGTGTTGCTGAAGCCGAGCAGGTACTTCTCGACCTGGGACACGTCTTCGTCGTTGGCCTTCTGCAGGTCGAAGGCGAGCGTTTTCTCCGTAGGCCTGATGATGAACTGGGTCCCGTGACCTCCGTCGGCGAGGGTCGGCCCCGCCATCGCGCCGAGGTCGGCCGCGGGGTCGACGTCGAAACCTGCGATGTCCTTGAGGATGAGGTCGATCTCGATGCCGTTCGCGGGCGTGCGCATCTTCCCGACGTTGTCGGCGAGCCGTTCGCACAGGGTTCGGATGGCGGCGGCGTCGGGAAGGTCGCCGCCGTCGAGGCGCATCGTCGGGACCGCCACCCGGGACAGGTCGACGTCGGGAAGCTTGTTCACGCCCCAGTGGACGAGGCTGACGAGCAGCGGTTGCGTCACTCCGGAGATGGGTCGAGGGCGGGTCAGGATGAGGACCTGCGGTCCGATGGAGGCGATGGCGAGGCGCCCGATCCCCTTTTCGCCCATGATCTTACGGCGGGGTCGTTCGTGGCCTTCGTTTTCGGCCTGCTCGCGGGCAGCGTTGGCTCCCGCCTTGACGGAGCTCGCCAGCGTCAGCCAGCCTTTCCGCAACTGGTCGGGGGTCATGCCGTCGCCGTCGTCCCTGATGACGAAGACGTTCGGCTGGCGGAAATAGTCGGCCACGACCCGGTCGGCGTAGGCGTCGTGCGCGTTCTTGAACAGCTCGTGCAGGGCCGTGGGGATGTTCGCGATCTGCTGGCGTCCCAGCATGTCGATGGTCCGCGCGGGAACCGACCATGCCTCGTCCCAGAACTCGGGTTGGCTCACTTTCCGCCCCTGCTTGCGAGGTCGCCGAGCGCGGACAGGACCATCCCTGCGGCCTCGTCCGGCCCCGTGTGTTCCCAGATCCTTAGCACTCGCCACCCCGCGGCCGCCAACGCCAGGTCGGTATCCCGGTCCCGCTCCCGGTTGCCATCGATCTTGGCCTTCCAAAAGGCGGTGTTGGTCCGTGGAAGCGCCCCGTGGATCGGGCAGCCGTGCCAGAAGCACCCGTCCACGAAGACGGCGAGGCGGCGTCGGGTGAAGGCGATGTCGATGGAGCGGCGCGGCTTGCCGGGAACCGGATGGGTCACGCGATAGCGCAGGCCGGAACGGTGCAGACGGCGGCGCAGGAGGGCTTCCGGCTCGGTGCCGGCCGTCCGGACGCTGCGCATCTCATCGGACTTGGTCGTGGTCGGTGCGACCCAGCCGTCGCCCCCCCTTCTCATGCGGCCGCCAACGCAGCGACGAGGGCGGGCACCATCGCCGCCACCATGGCCACCGGCACGGCGTTGCCGATCTGCGTGGCGACTTCCTTGTATGCGCCGTGAAAGACGTACTTCGGCGGGAATGTCTGGAGCAAGGCCGCCTCGCGCAGGGTGATGGCGCGATCCTGTTCCGGATGGCCGAAGCGTCCGCGGGTGACGTCGGTGCAGCCCGTGGTCAAGGTCGGGGCGACATCATTCCAGGCCATGCGCCCGTACACGTCCGGGTAGCCGTGGGTGGTCTCATGGCACTTCAGGCGGAGCTCGGGCGGCAGGGAGGCCCGACTGCCGCCGTCCCTCGGTATCGCGCGCAAGCGTCGCAGGGCGATGGGGGCGTGTCGCCGCGCGGCATGGAGGTGGTCGCCCGGATCGACTTCGCCGCTTTCGAGGGGGACGAGGTCACGGATGGCATCGGCGACCGTCTTGCGGGCGGCCGACGGTTTCGCCCCCTCGAAGCGGGCGACGACGTCCTCGGACCGTGCCGCGAACATGACGCAACGGATGCGGCGCTGCGGAACCCCCAGGTCCGCGGCGTTGACCTTGCGCGGTTTCCCGACGACGTACCCGACGGCGGCCATGGCGCGCGCGAGATCCTCGTAGACCCCGGCCGCCCCCGCGAGGCCGGGCACGTTCTCGAACAGGATACCCTTGGGATTGCAGGCCTCGGCGTAACGCGCGGCCTGCAGGATCAACGTCGCGCGCGGATCGGCTTCCTTGCGCTGGTTCTGGTTGCTGAAGGGCTGGCAGGGCGCGCAGACGATGAGCAGGTCGACGTTCGCGGCGTCCGGAACCTCCTTCAGGACCTCGGCCGGATCGAGGGTGGTTATGTCGCGCTCGAACAGGCGGACGCCGGGATGGTTCGCCGCATAGGTCAGGCAGGCGGTCGCGTCATGGTCGACGGCGGCCACGACGTCGAACGCGCCCGACAGCCCGGTCGTGACGGCGCCCGATCCGCAGAAGAGGTCGACGGCACGAAGCCGCGACCGGTCGTTCGCCGCCATGACATCACCTCGGTGTGGGAGCCGGATTCGCGGATCGTCCATGGAGGGAACGTACCACCGGCGTAAGCTTGGCAGAAATGGTCCGACCGGGGCCCCGGCCGTGCCCGGTACCGTGTCGGCTCGACCGACCGTGCCCTTCCGTAAATGGATGGGACGACGGACGGGGCTACCTGGCCATGGCGTCCCGTCGCGATCAAGCGGAGGTGCGGGCCCGGCCTGTGGATCCCGCGATGCGCATGCCCATGGGCGCACCCGTAGCCGGTGGCGGGTGACCGGCGTCCGGTGCCGGGCGGCGGTGCCAGCCGCGGGTGGGACGGATGGGCGGGGGTGACGGCACCGGGGGGCGCCGAGGTCCGGCGTCCGGAGGATATCGGACCGCGCGTCGGCAAGGGCCGTGCCGTGACGTCGGGCGAGGGACGGCCCTCCGCCTCCGGGCGCGGACCGGCGTGTCCCGCCGCCGGGCCGCACGGCGCGTTCCCCGGACCGTCGCGGCGTCATGCATCGCGCAGCCCTCTTGGACATGGTCGACCGGCGGCGGATGCCGAAGGCGTTCCACGGTGACCGCCCGTTCCCAGCCATAGAGGGGGGCGAGGCGAAACCGGGCGCCCCCGCCCCGGGACCGCATCGCGGACGCATCACGACCGCAAGCGGTGCGCGGCTCGTCCATCGGACGTGGAGGCCGGCTCGGTGACAGGCCGCCGGGGCCGGCGGGACCGGATGGGTGTAGGGTTCGTCGCATCGGGCCTCCGGCTCTTTCCGGGCTGGCCCTGGCGGCTCATCTTAGGCGTCGGCGATGGTCGCGGCGTCCTGTCCGGCGGCGGGATCGGGCGGTCGGGGGGCGTGGTCCGCCGCGCCGGAGCCGCGAGGGCCGCCGGGAGGGCCGGTCCCGGGACCATGATCCGCCGGGAAACCGTCGGGAGCGACCCCCATCGCCCTGGGGATCGTTGTTGATGGGCAAGAAACTCGTTGTTTCTAACCCATTGATTTTGATCGAGACCGGTTCGGCCCAGTTCAGCCGCGTGCGGTTTCGCTCCCTCGGGAAAACCGAAACCTGCGTGAAACCGTCGGGACAAAATCTCTTGCGGCCGGACGATGCGCCCAGGGCTGTTCGGAGGAGGCAGAAGTTGGCTTAGGCCGTCTACTAAGCACCACAGTCGGTTCGCGTAACGGGCCTATCGCTGGACGACGTGAAAGAATTTCGCGGGTGATCCTTCAGCCGACCACACGCCATGGCGCTGGACCTCAAAATCGCGCTCAGCGCGGTGTTACATAGGGCTCTGCACACGACTCAATGGCATGGCAACCGCTAACCGAGGCGTGATTGGGCTGTCTCTAGGCTGTCCTAGGCTAAAGGCAGAGCACGCGATGCAGTGCTAAGTCATTGTGCAACCTGGCGACCCCGGTAGGGCTCGAACCTACGACCTGCCGCTTAGAAGGCGGCTGCTCTATCCAGCTGAGCTACGGAGTCAGGATGCCAAGCGGCCCCAGAAGCCACGGGCTCGCCCGGGGGTCAAGCGCGAGACGAAGACGTCCGCCGCCCCCGGGTTCACATCGGCGGTGACGATGTGGACGTCTGGATCGTGCCGCGGATCCGGATTGGGGTTGCGCGACGCTGCGGATCCGGACAGGCCGGGGCGCGGTTCATGCCGGGGCACCGCGCCCCCGTCCGGAGACCGAGGTTGCCCGCGCCGAGTCCCACAGCTTCGCCCCCTGGGCCGGCCCGGCGCCGGTGGAACGCCGCGGGTCGGGGCAGCCTGAACCGGCCCGGCTCGGACCTGCGGCGCCTGCCGACGGGCCTCGACCTCCGGAACGTCCGGCTCGTGGAGGGCGTGCGCGCCGCCTTCGCGTTCGGCGTCGTCATCCTCCTCAACATCTGGATCCAGTGGGCGCCGCTGCTGACGATGGCGCTCGCCGCCAACCTCGCCTGCTTCTGCGACAACGGCGGCCCGATGCGCGCCCGCCTGCGGGTCCTCACCGCCTTCTCGGTCCTGGGCGGCCTGCTCTGGGCCGGACTCGGCTTGATCCAGCCCCTCGGCCTGCCGGTGGTCGTCCCGGTCGCCTGCGCGCTGATCTTCGCTTGCTCGTACGCCCGCGTCTGGAGCGTTCAGGCCCAGTCGGCCGGCAACGTGCTCGTGGTGGTGCTGTGCATCGCCCTCGACCGGCCCCTGACCCCGGAGCAGGCGGCCGTCACCGCGCTGATGTTCGCGGCCGGCGGTCTCTGGGCGACGTTCCTGGCCCTGGTGATCTGGCGGCTGCACCCGTACCGGCCGGCCCACCGGGCGGTGGCGGAGGTCTGGCACAACCTCGCCCGGCTCTGCGGCGACCTCGAGCGGCTCGTCGTCCTGCCGGAACCCGACACGGCCGCCTTCGACGGCCACGCGCGGGGCCACCGGCGGGGCGTGCGGGCGAGCATCGAGACCGCCCGGACCATGATCCTCGACCTCGCCCGCTCCCGCGAGCGCGTCTCGGACCGCACCGCCCAGGCCCTGCTGCGCCTGGAGAGCGCCGAGCAGATCTTTTCCGCGCTGATCGCCGTCGGCGAGCTGATCGACAGCCGTCCCGATGCCCGCCGCCGGGCCCTCGCCAAGGTCTTCCTGCGGCGCCTGCGCCCCCTGCTGGTGACCATCGCCCGGGCGATCCGCGACGACGTCAACCTCGACCTCGACCGTCTGGAACACTCCATCGCCCGCGTGGCCGAGGGGCTGTCGGAGGATCCGACCCTCGCCCGCCTCGCCGAACGGATCGTCGGGCGCGTGCGGATCGGCGCCAAGCTGTCGACCCCGGAGGGCTATCGCCCCGGCGGCACGCTCACGGAGGGCGGCAGCCTCGACCGCTGGACCCGCTATGTCGGGCCGCTGCGGCAGAACTTCACCCTGGCCTCGCCCAATCTCCGGCACGCCCTGCGGGCGAGCGCGGTCGCGGCCCCGGCGCTCGCCGCCACCCTGACCTATGCGGGCGCCTTCACGCACTGGCTGGTGATGACCGTGGTGCTCACCATGCAGCCCTTCTACGCGGCGACGTGGCAGCGGGCGCTGGAGCGGATCGGCGGCACGGTGCTGGGCGGCCTCGTGGGCGCCGTGCTCGCCTACTACGCCACGAGCCCCCTGGCGGAGGCCGGGCTGATCCTCGTGCTCAGCATCGTCGGCTTCGCGGCGCGCCAGATCTCCTACGGCTTCTTCGTCACCTGCCTGACCCCCCTCGTGGTGCTGCTGGTCGAGCTGCTGGAGCCCGGCCACAGCTCCTGGGAGATCGTCGCCATGCGGGGCGGCTTCACGGTGCTGGGCGGCGTGATCGCGGTGGCGAGCTGCCTGGTGCTGTGGCCGATCTGGGAGCCCGATCAGGTCCGGCAGGAACTGCGCCGGGCGCTCAAGGCCCAGGCCGGTCTCGCCGAGGCGGTGCTCCGCGCGCCGCGCGGCGAGGGCCGCGAGACCGCGATCGCGGCGCAGAGCCGCGAGGCCGGCCTCGCCCTCAACGATCTGGAGGCGGCGCTCTCCCGCGCCCTGCAGCAGCCCCGGGCCGGCAGCCACCCGGAGGTGGAATCCGCCCTGGTGGCCGACGCGACCCTGCGCCGGATCAGCGCCCGGCTCATCGTCCTGCGGCACGCCCCGGAGGCGGCCGCCCCCGAGGCCGAGCCCTGGCGGGCCTGGATCACCGCAACCCTGGCGGCCCTGGGCGCGGACAGGCCCGTGCCCGAGCGGCCGGCGCTGGATCGCGGGCAATCGCTCGTGCGTCTCGTCAGCCAGGTCGATCTTCTGGTGGGAACCCTGCGCCCTGGAGAGATCCGGGCTGGGACGGCGGCCGTCGGCGCGGTGCCGGGTCCGGCAAGCGGCGCCACCGGCCTTGCCGACCGGCCCGTCCCTCACACCTGAGAGTCCGCCGGTCCGGTGCCCCGATCACCGCCGGTTATCGGGGCCCGAGGAGCCCGCGGGCCCGTTCGCCCGTCAGAACCGCGGCAGGGCGTTGGCCGGGCCGCCGGCATGCGGACCGCTGTAGCGGTAGGCGGCCGCCCGCGCGGGACCGGCGGCGTCCCGATGCAGGACGGCGCCGTTGCCGACCCAGCCCGAATAGGCCGAGGCCGGGTAGGGCGAGTGCTTCGAATCCAGGCCCTGCGCGAGGGCGGGCGTGGCGACCGCGGCGACCAGGGCGGCGGCAGCGAGCATGCGGACGGTCATGATGATCTCCTGGTGTCTTCGTACGACTTCAGCGGGAAGTCATCCGGTCAACCGTGTCGCGTGAGGAAGATCGTCGGGTCGGCGGTCTTGATCACTCGGGCTTTGCTTGGCCGAATGTGACCTCTCAACGGGGATATTCTGCTTCGGGTTCGGCCGAGGCCGTGCGCTGGCGCACGACGGAGACGGCCCGGGCCCGGAGGCCGGCCCATCGCTCCGGTCGGGCCGGACCCGGCCTGGGGGTGCGTCCCGCGCGGAAGCGTGCCACAGACCGCGCCGAACGGAGTCCCGCGGAACCCTCTGACATGAAGTTGATCGTCGGCCTCGGAAACCCGGGCGCACGCTATGCGGGCAACCGGCACAATATCGGCTTCCTCGCCGTCGACGCGATCGCCCGCCAGCACCGGGCGAGCCCGTTCCGCCACCGCTTCCAGGGCGAGGCTGCCGAGGCGGTGCTGGGCCCGGAGCGGGCGATCCTCCTGAAGCCCTCGACCTTCATGAACGAGTCCGGCCGCGCCGTCTCGGAGGCGCAGCGCTTCTACAAGATTCCGCTCTCCGACGTGATCGTGCTGCACGACGAGCTCGACCTCGCCCCCGCCAAGCTCCGGGTGAAGCTCGGCGGCGGCAATGCCGGCCATAACGGCCTGCGCTCGATCACCGCCCAATGCGGCAACGACTACCGCCGGGTGCGGCTCGGCATCGGCCATCCCGGCGACAAGGCGCTGGTGCATGCCTACGTGCTCAACGATTTCGGCAAGGCCGAGCTGCCCTGGGTGGACGATCTCTGCCGGGCCGTGGCCGACCACGCCGCCCTGCTCGCCGCCGGCGAGGATGCGAGCTTCCAGAACAAGGTCCACCTCGCCATGGCCGGCCGCGGCTGGGACGAGGTGAAGACGCTGGGCGCCCGAAATTGACACGCCCCCGCGGGGACGGGATATCGGGGCGGGCGAGAGGGTCCGATGAAGGCCGTGCGCCACAAGCCCGGCTGTCGGCGGTTCGATTGCCTCCCGGTGGCTGAGGCCCGGCTCGCCGGTGCCGCGCGTGCTCGACCGAGGACAGGGCGCACGGTGCCGTGTTCGCGGGCCTGACTCTCCGCAACCCTTTTTCGCGCGTCGCCCGACGACGTGCTGCGACGGAACTGACCCATGGGCTTCAAATGCGGCATCGTCGGCCTGCCGAACGTCGGCAAGTCGACCCTCTTCAACGCGCTGACGCAGACGGCGGCCGCCCAGGCGGCGAACTACCCGTTCTGCACCATCGAGCCGAATGTCGGCGAGGTGGCGGTGCCCGATCCGCGGCTCGATGACCTCGCCCGCATCGCCTCGTCGAAGGAGAAGATCCCGACGCGCCTGACCTTCGTGGACATCGCCGGCCTCGTGCGCGGCGCCTCCAAGGGCGAGGGCCTGGGCAACCAGTTCCTGGCCAATATCCGCGAGGTCGACGCCATCGCCCACGTGGTCCGCTGCTTCACGGACGGCGACGTCACCCACGTGGAGGGCAAGGTCGATCCGGCCGCCGACATCGAGACGATCGAGACCGAGCTGATGCTCGCCGACCTCGACAGCCTGGAGCGCCGCGCCGTCGCCCTGGAGAAGAAGGCCAAGGGGGCCGACAAGGAGGCCAAGGAGAGCCTCGACCTCGTCAACCGGGCGCTGCCGCTCCTGCGCGAGGGCAAGCCGGCGCGGCTGGTGGAGCGCAAGCCCGACGAGGAGAAGCTGTTCCAGTCCCTCGGCCTGATGACCGCCAAGCCCGTCCTCTACGTCTGCAACGTCGATGAGCCCGACGCCGACAAGGGCAACGCCTATTCGGACGCGGTCTTCGCCCGCGCCAAGGCGGAGGGCGCCGTGGCGGTGGTGGTTTCGGCCAAGATCGAGAGCGAGATCGCCGTGATGCCCGAGGCCGACCAGGCGGAGTTCCTGGAGGCGGTGGGGCTCGCCGAGCCCGGCCTCAACCGGGTGATCCGCGCCGGCTACGACCTGCTCGGCCTCGTCACCTACTTCACGGTGGGCCCCAAGGAGGCCCGCGCCTGGACGATCACCAAGGGCACCCGCGCCCCCGGGGCGGCCGGGGTGATCCACTCGGATTTCGAGAAGGGCTTCATCCGGGCCGAGACCATCGCGTTCAAGGACTACACGGCGCTCAACGGCGAATCCGGGGCCCGGGACGCCGGCAAGCTGCGGCTGGAGGGCAAGGAGTACGTGGTGCAGGACGGCGACGTGCTGCACTTCCGCTTCGCCAACTGAGGCTCGGGCCGCGCTCAGCCCTGGGCGACGCTGCGTCTTGGCGAGCGGGGCGAAGCAATCCAGGGCAGCGCGACATCGGTGAGCGTGGCGCTCCTGGATTGCTTCGCTCCCGCTCGCAAAGACGGCGATCCCGATCGCCCGCCCCACCGATCAACCAGACGAGCCCGCCATGCCCGATCCCGCCCTCGAGGATTTCGCCGTCGGCGACGTGATCGTCGGCGCGCCGCTCACCGTCACCCGCGACGCCATCGTGGGCTTCGCGCAGGCCTTCGACTTCCAGCCCTTCCACCTCGACGAGGCGGCGGCGGAAGGGACCTTCGCGGGCCGGCTGATCGGCTCGGGCTGGCACACGGCGGCTTTGGGCATGCGGCTGCTCCAGCAGGGACCGTTCAAGGGCGGCTCGTCGCTCGGCGCGCCGGGGATCGACGAGCTGCGCTGGCTCGCGCCGGTCCTGCCGGGGGACGCGCTGACGCTGACCTTCCGGGTGGTGGGGCTGCGCGATTCGGCCTCCAAGCCCGGGCTCGGTTTCGTGACCGCCGAGGTCGCCCTCGGCAACCCGCGCGGCGAGACGGTGCTGACCCAGCGCTTCACCTTCATGCTGGCCCGCCGCGGCACCGATCCCCTGCCCCCGCGGCCGGTGGAGATCGGCGTGCCGGGACCGGTCGCCGAGCCGGAGGATGCCGAGATCCTGCCGTTCCTGCGGGATGCCGAGATCGGCGCCGTGCGGGAGCTGGGCGCCTATCCGTTCACCGCCGAGGCGATCATCGCGTTCGCCGAGGCCTACGATCCACAGGCCTTCCACCTCGACCACGCGGCGGCCAAGCGCAGCCATTTCGGCGGCCTCTGCGCCTCCGGCTGGCACACGGCCGCCGCCTACATGAACCGGATGCTCACGACCCGCGCCCGCGACGCCGCCTACACGGCCACCCGCGGCCCGGTCCCGGAGGCGGGCCCCTCCCCCGGGTTCAAGAACCTGCGCTGGCTGAAGCCCGTCTACGCGGGCGACACGGTCCGGTTCAGCGCCAAGCTCACCGACAAGCGCGCCTCGGCCTCGCGGCCCGGCTGGGGCCTGGCCTTCGCCCGCAACACCGGGGTGAACCAGCGCGGCGAGCCGGTCTTCGCCTTCGACAGCGCGGTGTTCCACCGCTGGGAGCCCTGAGCGCACCGGGCCCGCTCCCGCGCGTTGACACCCCAGACACGGACGGGATCAGGCAGGCATGTATCAGAAGAAGCTCGGCAGCACGGGGCTGTTCGTCTCGGAACTCTGCCTCGGCACCATGACCTTCGGCGGCGGGGCCGGGATGTGGCGCCAGATCGGCGCCCTCGACCAGACGGAGGCCGGGCGCCTCGTCGGACGGGCGCTCGATGCCGGGATCAACTTCATCGACACGGCCGACGTCTACGCGGAGGGGCTCTCGGAGCAGATCACCGGCCAGGCCCTGCGCGACCTCAAGGTCCCGCGCGACAGCGTCGTCGTCGCCACCAAGGGCTACGGGCCGATGGGGCCGGGCGCGAACGCCAAGGGCGCCTCGCGCCTGCACCTGATCGACGCCTGCAAGGCGAGCCTCAAGCGGCTCCAGCTCGACCACATCGACCTCTATCAGGTCCACGGCTTCGACCCGGCGACGCCGATCGAGGAGCAGGTGCGCGCCCTCGACATCCTCGTCCAGCACGGCCACGTCCGCTACGTCGGCGTCTCGAACTGGGCGGCGTGGCAGATCGTGAAGGCGCTGGGGATCAGCGCGCGGGCGGGGCTCGCCCGCTTCGAGACCCTGCAGGCCTATTACTCCATCGCGGGCCGCGACCTGGAGCGCGAGATCGTCCCGATGCTGCGCTCGGAGGGGCTCGGCCTCCTGGTCTGGAGCCCGCTGGCCGGCGGCCTGCTCAGCGGCAAGTATGCCGGCGGCGCGGGGGAGGGCCGGCGCGCGAGCTTCGACTTCCCGCCGGTCGACCGCCCCCGGGCCGACGCCTGCATCGACGCCATGCGGCAGGTGGCGGAGGCCCGCGGCGTCTCGGTGGCCCAGGTGGCGCTGGCCTGGCTGCTACACCGCAAGGCGGTGACCAGCGTGATCGTCGGTGCCAAGCGCCTCGACCAGCTCGAGGACAACATCGCGGCGACCGAACTCAGCCTCAGCGACGCGGAACTCGACGCCCTCGATGCGGTGAGCGCCCTGCCGCCGGAATATCCGGGCTGGATGTTCGAGCGCCAGGGCGCCCGGGCGCAGCAGCTCGCGGAATCGGGCCGGCCCGGGGTGCGGTGAGGCGGCTCACGCCGCCTTCCGGCGCTCCGGATAGAGCCCGTACAACCCCTCGGCGCTGGCCTCGCAGATGCCGCGTTCGGTGATGATGCCGGTCACCAGCCGGGCCGGGGTCACGTCGAAGGCGGGATTCGCCACGGGACTGCCGGGGGAGACCACCTCGATCGTGGCGAAGCCGCCATCGGGCAGCCGCCCGGTCATGTGGGTGACCTCGCGCCCGTCGCGCTCCTCGATCGGGATCTCCTTGACCCCGTCGTCGAGGGTCCAGTCGATGGTCGAGAACGGCAGGGCGGCGTAGAACGGCACGCCGTTGTCGTGGGCCGCCAGCGCCTTCAGGTAGGTGCCGATCTTGTTGCAGACGTCGCCGCTCGCCGTGGTCCGGTCCGAGCCGACGATGCACAGGTCGACGCCGCCGTGCTGCATGAGGTGGCCGCCGGCATTGTCGGCGATGACCGTGTGCGGCACGCCGTGGCCGTTCAGCTCGAAGGCCGTGAGCGCGGCACCCTGGCTGCGCGGCCGGGTCTCGTCGACCAGGACATGCACCGGCACGCCCCGCTCGTGGGCGGCGTAGATCGGCGCCAGCGCCGTGCCCCAATCCACCGTGGCGAGCCAGCCGGCATTGCAGTGGGTCAGCACGGTGACCGGTCTGTCGCCGCCCTTGGCCCTGTGCAGGTCGGCGATGACCTGGCTGCCATGGGCGCCGATGGCGCGGCAGCTCGCCACGTCCTCCTCGGCGATGCGGCCGGCCTCCGCGAAGGCGCGGGCGAAGCGCTCGTCCGGCGCAACCTGCCGCAGGTTGGTGGAGACCCGATCCAGCGCCCAGCGCAGGTTGATGGCGGTCGGACGTGTCGCCGCGAGCGTCGCCACCGCCCGGTCGATCCCATCGTGGGAGGCATCCGCCCGCATGGCCAGCGCCAGCCCGTAGGCGGCCGTGACGCCGATCAAGGGCGCGCCCCGCACGATCATCGTGCGGATCGCCACCGCGGCGTCCTCCAGCGTGGCGAGGCGCTTCAGCTCGAACGCGAAGGGCAGGCGGGTCTGGTCGATCACCTGGACGCTGACGCCGTCCGGGTCCGGGAAGATCGTGCGGTAGGGCTGGCCGTCGATATTCATGGCCGCTCCTGTGCCACAGCGGGGCGGCTTTTGCATCCTCCCGGGCGGGATCGCGACGGCCCGAGGAGGCCCGGCCGGGCGCCGGTGAGCCTTCCTCAACCTTAGCAGGTCGTTAAGGCGGTCATGCCTAGCCTCGGGCGTAAGTCCCCGTCTTGCGTCCGGTCCCGCATGCGCTCGCTTCGCCGTCCCGCATCGCCCTACGAGACTTTCGTCGACAGCGTTCGCCCCTTCCTGGGCAAGCGCCTGACGGAACTCGGCGGTTTCGTGCTCTTCACCGGCGCGGTCGCGCTGACCGTGGCCCTGGCCACGTGGTCGATCGACGACCCGAGCCTCAACCACGCCACCGACCACGCCGCCCACAACGTCCTCGGCCAGCCGGGCGCCGTCGTGGCCGATCTCGCCATGCAGATCCTGGGCCTGGGCTCCCTGGCCTTCGTGCTGCCGCCGGTCCTCTGGGGCATCCGGCTGATGCGCGAGCGCAACCTGCCCGAGGGCGGCCTGCGCATCGCGCTCTGGATCATCGGCTTCTGCGCCGCCAGTGCGGTGGCGAGCGCGCTCCCGCCGACGACCCGCTGGCCGCTGCCCACCGGCCTCGGCGGCGTGGCCGGCGACGGCCTGCTGTCGATGGCGCGGGTGATCGTCGGGGCGGTCTCGTCCGCGGCGGCCCATCTCGTCGGCTTCGGCTACGCGGCGGTGGCGATCCTCAGCCTGACCGGTGCCTGCCGATTCGGCGCCGTCGAGGAGGAAAGCCTGCACGACGACCCCTATCCCGTCCGCCGCGCCCCGGCGCGCGGCCGGGAATCGGCCCGCGACGAGCGCGAGGATTCCGACGAGCCGAGCCTCGGCCTCGTGGGTGTCGGCGCCCTGGCGCAGGGGCTGATGGGCCTGCGCGTCGCCGCGGCGGACCGGATCGCGGCATGGCGCGCCGGCCGGGCCGAGCCGATCGACAGTGCCTCGCCGGCCCTCGCGGCCCGGCGCGCCTTCACGGATGCGGATCTGCCCTGGGCCGACCACCTGCCCGAGGGACGGGCGCCGGGGCCGGGTCGGCGCGAGCCGGTCTTCGAGGCGCCCGAGGACGGCCCCCCGGCCACGACCGCCCGCCGAATCGCGGCGCCGCAGATCGATGCGGAGGACGAGCTGGAGGCGTTCGAGGCGCCGCAGAGCCCGGTCCCGCCGCGCTCCGAACCCACCGCCTCCCGGGTCGCTCCGCCCCCGGCCGCGCCGGTGCCGGCGCGCCGCGCGCCCGCGCCGCCCGTCCGCCCGGAGGATTACGCCCTGCCCGCCCTCGACCTGCTGGCCGCCCCGGGGCCCGTCCCAGGCGAGCCTGATCTCGGCGGACGCCCTGGAGCAGAACGCCACGCTCCTCGAGGCGACGCTGGGCGATTTCGGCGTGCGCGGCGACATCCTGGCGGTGCGGCCGGGCCCGGTCGTCACCCTCTACGAGCTGGAGCCGGCACCGGGCACCAAGTCCAGCCGCGTCATCGCGCTCGCCGACGACATCGCCCGGTCGATGTCGGCGGTCTCGGCCCGCGTCGCGGTGGTGCCCGGCCGCAACGCCATCGGCATCGAACTGCCGAACGCCAAGCGCGAGACGGTGTATCTGCGCGAGCTCCTGGCCTCCACGGATTTCGCCGAGAGCAAGCACAAGCTGGCCCTGTGCCTGGGCAAGAACATCGGCGGCGAGCCGATCATCGCCGACCTCGCGCGCATGCCGCACCTGCTGGTGGCCGGCACCACCGGCTCGGGCAAGTCGGTGGCGATCAACACCATGATCCTCAGCCTGCTCTACCGGCTGAAGCCGGAGGAGTGCCGGCTGATCATGGTCGATCCGAAGATGCTGGAGCTGTCGGTCTACGACGGCATCCCGCACCTGCTCTCCCCCGTGGTCACCGACCCCAAGAAGGCGGTGATCGCCCTCAAATGGGCGGTGCGCGAGATGGAGGAGCGCTACAAGAAAATGGCCAAGATCGCCGTCCGGAACATCGACGGCTACAACGCCCGGGTCGCCGAGGCGGCGGCGCGCGGCGAGGTGCTGACCCGGACCGTGCAGACCGGCTTCGACCGCCACACCGGCGAGGCGGTCTACGAGGACGAGGCGATGGATCTGGCGCCGCTGCCGTACATCGTGATCGTGGTCGACGAGATGGCCGACCTGATGATGGTGGCCGGCAAGGACATCGAGGGGGCGATCCAGCGCCTGGCGCAGATGGCGCGGGCGGCGGGCATCCACCTGATCATGGCGACGCAGCGGCCTTCGGTGGACGTGATCACCGGCACGATCAAGGCGAACTTCCCGACCCGGATCAGCTTCCAGGTGACGAGCAAGATCGACTCGCGCACGATTCTGGGCGAGATGGGCGCGGAGCAGCTTCTGGGCCAGGGCGACATGCTGTTCATGGCCGGCGGCGGGCGCACGACCCGGGTGCACGGGCCGTTCTGCTCGGACAGCGAGGTCGAGACCGTCGTGGCGCATCTCAAGCGCCAGGGCCGCCCCAGCTACCTCGACGCCGTCACGGCGGATGACGAGGAGGGCGCGCCCGAGAAGGGCGGCGAACGGGCCGGGAAGGGGAAGGCCGGCGCGGCGGAACTCGAACTCGACGGCGCCGTGTTCGACCAGGGCTCCTTCGGCGAGGCCGGCGGCGATCTCTACGATCAGGCCGTGCAGGTGGTGCTGCGCGACCAGAAGGCGTCGACGAGCTACATCCAGCGCCGCCTGCAGATCGGCTACAACCGCGCCGCCTCGCTCATGGAGCGGATGGAGATCGAGGGCATCGTCGGTCCGGCCAACCATGCCGGCAAGCGCGAGATCCTGGTGGAGGAGGCGGTCGGCTGAGCGTGCGGGCGCCGGTGCCGCCGGTTCCGGTCCGGCGCCCGTCCCAGTCCCCGGCCTCATCCTGATCTCTTGGGGCCGGAATGCCCGGTCCGACAGCCTGCAGCGTCGCGGTCAAAAATTTTCGCTCGGCCTGGAACCCGCCCTCCCCCGGCACGTTACGCGCGTGCGAGGCCCGGAAACGGGCTCGCGGTGAGGGCGCCGGACACGGTGTCCGGCGTCGCTTGTAGTCACGTTGCTCGTCGGAGGATGTGGTTATGAGGACTTACGACGTTTCGCCCCTGTTCCGGTCGTCCATCGGGTTCGACCGCCTGTTCGAGCTGCTCAATCAGGCTGAGCGCGTCGAGCCTTCGGCCGCTTGGCCGCCCTACAACATCGAGAAGGTCGCCGAGGACCAGTATCGCATCACCATGGCGGTGGCGGGCTTCACGCCCGAGGAGATCGAGCTGACCCAGCAGGACACCACGCTCCTGGTGTCCGGTCAGAAGGCCGCCCAGGAGGGCGAGAGGCACTACCTCCACCGCGGCATCGCGGCGCGCACCTTCCGCCAGACCTTCAATCTGGCCGAGCACGTGACGGTCGTGGGCGCGTCCCTGGAGAACGGCCTGCTCACCGTCGCGCTGAAGCGCGAGGTGCCGGAGGCGCTCAAGCCCCGCCGCATCGCCATCGGCGGCACGACGGCCGCGTCCGGCCAGGACAACGCCCCGGCTCAGATCGCCCGCGACGCCAAGGCAGCCTGATCGGCGGCCCGGGCCGCGCGTCCGGGCACCCCGTGCCGACACGCATGACATCCCTCACGGGTCCGCGGACCCGCCGCGGGCCTGTTCCCACGACTGCATCGCATGCGCTGGAGAATGGACCATGAGCGTGAGAGATCTGATTCCCTGGAGCCGCAGCACGGCCCCGGCGCCCACCGCCCTGTCGCAGGAGCCGGCCAGCCCGTTCCTGACGCTGCACCGGGAGATGAACCGCCTGTTCGACGACGTGTTCAGCGGGTTCGGCGGCGTGCCGAGCCTCGCGAGCCGCGGCATCGGCTGGCCGCAGGTCGAACTGGTGGAGGCGGACGGGGCGCTGCGCGTCACCGCCGAGCTTCCCGGCCTCGACGAGAAGGACGTCGAACTCCTCATCGCGGACGGTGTCCTGACCTTGAAGGGCGAGAAGCGTGCCGAGACCACCGACAAGGCGCGCGGCTATTCCGAGCGCAGCTACGGCCGTTTCGAGCGGTCGATCGCCCTCCCCGTGCCGGTGGAGGAGGACAAGGCCGAGGCGACGTTCCGCAACGGCGTGCTCACCGTGACGCTGCCGCGGGCCGCCGAGGCGCCGGAACGCCGTCGGCGCATCGCGATCAACGCTACCGGCGCGCCGGCCGCCAAGCACTGAGCCGGCTTTGGATCGACCTTGCCTGCGGCCGCCCCGGCGGCCGCAGACCTGAACGCATGATGCGGCCGCCGGTGCGTCCCGATCAACGTGCCGGCTGCCCCTGCCTTTGCTCACGACGAGGAGGGTTGCATGCAGCCGATCGATACGACGTCCATCCATCCCGAGATCGAGCGCCTCGGTCCGGTGGCGGCCGCCACCCTGAGACCGCAGGCGGTCGAGCCGTTCGACGCCTTCGTGGCGCCGGGCGACGTCTTCCGGCATCCCCGCGAGGTGCTGCGCTATCCGGGCCTGTCGCACGCCGAGAAGCGGGCGATCCTGGCCTCCTGGGCCTCCGACGCACGGGCGGTCGAGTCCTGTCCGGCGCTGCGCTGCTTGCCCGGTTGCCGGGCCGAGCCCGTGCCGCTCGACGCGATCCTGGACGCGCTCCAGGCGCTCGACGAGGGTTCGGCCCCGCCCGTCTCTCCGGCGCCGCCCAAGCCGCTCTTCCCCGCGGCGTTCACCCGCCGCTGGCGGCGCGGTCCGACCGGGCGCGAGCCTCAGCTGAACTGAGCCGGAGGCGTCCGATGGCAACCTTCGACCTGAGGGGTGGGCACAGGCGCGTATCCCGGTTGCGGCATGGCCGGCGTGGCGGGCCGGTGCAGGCGACCGACTGGGCTGTGCTGGGCCGCTGGATCCTGTCCGCCGCGCTGTGCGTCGCTTTGGCCGCGCTCTGCCCGTCACCGGCCCTGCCCTGGGTGCTGGCCGTGCTGCTGAGCCTGTCGGGCTTCGTATGGCTCGGTCTTGCGATCACGCAGGCCGGGCCGCCGGCCAACACCCCGCATCTGACTGCCTGGGACGCCGCGCTGCTCTCGTTCGCGGCGAGCTTCGGCGTGCAATCGGCGGCGCGGCTCGGTCTCTTCGGCGGCTGAGCGCGCCTCAACAGGGAGGCAACCATGCAGGATCGTACGATCGGACTCGGAGACGACACGCCGCCCGCGGGCGCAACGAGGCGCGCCGGCCGCCGGGCGCCGATCCGCCACGGCGGGCGCTCCGTCGAGACATCCGGCCCCGCCCGGGCCGAGAGGGGCGGCCTCGCCGTCGAGCGGGCGACGCCTCCGGAGATCGCGGCGCCGATGGGCTGGACCGGCGAGACCGGCACGCCCGCCACGGAGGGGGCGCTGACAGGCCCGACAGGGGAGCGGGCGGCAGCCTCTGCCGCGGGCCGGAGCCGCGCCGACAGGCCCGCGCCCGACCCGGCGGACCGAGGTGGTCGGCCAGGCACTGTGCGGGTCTGGCGCTCGAACCGGGACGCGGCGCCCGTGCAGGTCCGCGCGACGGCGCAGGGTCGTTCCGCGGACGATCGCGTGCCCGAGGGGGTGCCGGATCTGGAGCGAGCCCTGGTCAACCCGGCCGCGGTGTTCGCCACGCCGGCCGCGGTCCTCGATCATCCCCGGCTGCTGCCCAGCTGCAAGCGCGAAATCCTGCGGCGCTGGGCGTGGGACGAGTACCTGAAGGAGGTCGCCGCCGCCGAGGGCATGGCCGATGGCGAGCCTTCCCGGCTCGACGCCGTGACGGTTGCCCTGCTGACGCTCGGCGAGACGCGGCGTCCGCATCCCGCCGCGCCGGCCGCCGCGATCCCCGGCCTGCGGGGACGCCCGCAGGCCGCGTGAGGCCGGAGCCGGCCGTCAGACCGGATCGGCCGGTCCCGGATCGAGCCCGGGTTCGGCCCTCAGGGCGCTGCGGCCCGGCGGTATGCGCCCTGACGGAGGCGTGAGGCTGGCGCGACGCGCCCTCACACCACCGAGAACCGGAACTCCGTCGTCGCCGCGAAGGTCTCGCCCGGCCGCAGGACCGCGGAGGGAAAGGCCGGCTGGTTCGGCGCGTCCGGAAAGCCCTGCGTCTCGAAGCAGACGCCGTCCCCGGACCGGTAGATGCGTCCGGAGGGCCCGATCAGCCGCCCGTCGAGATTGTTGCCGCTGTAGAGCTGCAGCGCCGGCTGCGTGGTCCAGACGTCGAGCCGGCGCCCGCTGCCGGGGGCGATGCAGGTGGCGGCCGGCCGCAGCGTCCCTGCGGCGCCGCGCAGGACGAAGGCGTGATCGTAGCCCTTGGCGTAGGCGAGCTGCGGGTCCCCCTCGCGGATCCGGGTCTCCAGGGCCCGGGGCGTGCGGAAGTCGAACGGCGTCCCGGCGACCGGCTGGAGCGCGCCGGTGGGGATCTGGGTCGCGTCCGTCGGCGCGAATGCGTCCGCTTCGACCTGCACGATGTGGCCGAGGACGCTGCCCGTCCCCTCCCCGGCGAGGTTGAAGTAGCTGTGGTTGGTGAGGTTCACGACCGTCGGCCGGTCGGTGACGGCGGCATAATCGATGCGCAGCACGCCGTCCTCCGGAAGGCTGTACGTCACGCGGACATCGAGGGTGCCGGGAAATCCCTCTTCCCCGTCCGGGGAGCGGCGGCTCAGGACGAGGCGCGTCGCCTCGGAGAGGTCCGCCCGCCACAGGCGCCGGCCGAAATTGTCCGGGCCGCCGTGGAGGGTGTTGGGCGCCTCGTTCACAGGCAGGCGATAGCTCTGCCCGTCGAGGCTGAAGCGCCCGTCCGCGATGCGGTTGGCGTAGCGGCCGACGATGGCGCCGAAGCTCGGGCTCAGCGTCTCGTAGGCCGCGAGGGTGTCGAGGCCGAGGACGACGTTGGCCGAATGGCCGGCGCGGTCGGGCACCTCGATCGCCGTGACGGCCGCGCCGAAATCGATGATGGCGACGCGCAGACCGTCCCGGCTCAGGACATGGCGGGTGACCGGCCGGCCATCCGCGGTGGTGCCGAACGCTTCGGCCGGCATCGGTCTAGCGCTTCCAGACGCCGAGCCGTTCGCTCCGGGCGTGATCCTCGGCCGCGACCAGTTCGGGGCTCGCCTCCGGCGAGGCGCGACCGCCACCGTTGAACAGCACCACCTCGGAGAGGTCGCGCCCGTCCACGAGGCAATTCATGGTCGTGCTGCCGGGGGCGGGCTGGCAGGTCACCGGCCGGTTGCCGATGTACCGGGCCAACTCCTCCGCCTGGCCGCCGCGTACCCATTCGACGCCGAACAGATGCACGACCTTGCCGCCGACCTTGAGGGTCGCGGTATCGATGACTTGGGCCTGTCCCGTCACGGCATTCGGCGGCAGCGGCGCGTCGGGCTCGGACTCGCCTCCGGTTTCGGGGGGCGGCGTGACCGTGTCGGGGGCTGCCGCCGGGGCGCCGGAGGAGGGATTGTTCGGGGTGGCGCCGTTCGGGGCCTCCGTTCGGGGCGCGGCCGGGGCCGCGGGACGCGCGGGATCGGGCGCACGGCCCTCCAGGACGAGGCCCGCGGCGATCACCGCCGCCAGGGTGCCGGCACTGGCGCCCAGGAGCAGGCGGCGCTGCCGGCGTGCGCCCTCGTCCGCGCCGTCTCCGCCGCGGCCGAACCGGTCGCGCAGACGGCCGAAGCCGTCACGGAGGGACTCTCCGACGCGGCCGGGGCCGCTGTTCCAGGCCGTTGCCGGATCGACCCCCGGGCTCGCCCCCGTGGCCGCGTCGGTCCGGACCGTCGCGGGACGGGCGAACCGGCCGCGCAGGCTCGTCCGCAGGGTGGCGAACCGGCCGGCGGCGCTCTGCGCCAGCACCCGACCCTGCTCGGAGGAGCGCTCCGCCAGGGAGCGGGCCCGTTCGGACTGGGTTTCGACGAAGCGCGCGGTGGCGGCCTTCATCTCGTAGGCGCCGCTCAGCAGGGACGAATCGCGGGCCTCGTCGGCGGCCTCCGGCGCCGATTCGGGTTCGGGCTCGGGCGGCAGGAACAGGGCCGGATGCCGGGCGCGCAGGTCCGCCACGAGATCCACGAGGGTCATCGGCTCGGACGTGTCGTCCCGCAGGCGCACGGCACCGTGTCGATCGAGTACGCGGAGGCCGGTTCCCGCCTCATCGGGGGTGCAGGCGGCCTCGGCCAGGAGCTCGAGGGTCCGGACCGCCACGGGGCGCGGGCGCGCCCGCGCGATCTCGGCCCGGATTGCCTCGCGCAGGGCGAGGCGGCCGGGACCGTCGAGGGCCGGACGCGCCGGCTCCGCCGCCTGTTTCCCCACCACCATCGAAGACGTCATACACCCGATCCCGGCATCACCGCGCGCGGCGTGAAGGAGGCCCGGCCGCGCCTCCCGACGAAGCCCGCCCGGGGCGCCTCACGGAACGCCCGAGCACCGGGACCGATCCCATGACGCACCACCTCGCACGCCCCTGCCCGCCGCGAGGCGGCGGACCATGATCCGGGGCTCTTACGCCTTGCCGGGCGAAGCGGCCAGGGTTCCGGCCTGGATGCTCCGCCGCAGGACGCGACCGGTCTCGCCGAGGATGTAGGGTCGCGTGCCCGCGAAGCCGACCTCCAGGATCAGCTCGGCCTCGCCGCTGGAGACGGCGCCGCGCCCCGGATTGGCGGTGCGGAAATCGACGATCGTGCGGATCGTACAGGTCTCGGCATCGCAGGCGGCGCGCATCGCCCGCGGCTCGTAGCGACGCTCGGGCCAGCGCTGCACGAAGCTGCGCTTCTCGGCCACGAGGCCCGCCGTGGTGATCGGCCGCCCATAGAAGCGCACGCGGGTCGCGTAGAACCGGGTCGCGGCATCGACCATCGTGTCGCTCGAACCCGAGACGGTGGCGAGGTAGCTCGTGGCCAGCGCCCGGGCGGCGGCGGCGCGCTCGGCCGAGACGCCGGATGCCGGGACCATCGCGGCCGGCGTCTCGGCGAGCCGGTGCTGAGGGCGCGCGTGATGGTGCAGGGATTCCCGGACCGGCGGGCGCTCCAGGGCGGCGGCCCGCTTCGGTCCCGGCCCCCGCGTCGCCGCAGCCTTCGGCAGGGCATCCTCCCCCGGTTCCGGTCTGGCGGCCTGCCGGAGCGGCTCGGCGCCGCGCCCGCCTTCGGGCGGGGCTTTCGCCTGAGCGGTGACGGGCTCCTGGGTCTGTGGGCCTGCGGCTTTGAGCGGGGCCTTCGGGGCAGCCGCAACGGGCGCGGCCGCCCGCGGGGGCGGATCCACCCAGCCGCCCCCGCCCGCAGCACCCGGCTGCTGGGCCGCGGCAGAGCCCACGATGGCGAGCGGCAGGACCAAGCCCAGGACGAGGGCCTGGGGACGGGTGGGACGTGTGGCGGGCATCGGTGCCTTCCTGGCGGCCGGGGCGGACTGAGAGAGAACGCGCCTGCGTGAGTGCGGGGTTCCACGGGGGCTTCGGGCGCGCGTCACATCCTGCCCGACTGCGCGGCGGCGACCAGCCCTGGATTGCGGGGATGATGGGGTTGCGTTCGTGCGTTTGGGTACCAAGTCGGGGACAGTCTCGGCCTTTCGCCGTTCCCGCGTTCCCCTGGCACCCCCTTGCCGCCGTGCACCGAGGATCCCTTGGCCCGACCTGAGACCGAAACGCTGTCCGGCACCCGTTCCGGACGCACACGATGAGCACGCGCCAGCGCCGGGCCCTGCTGATCTGTAACGCCAAGGCCCGCAATGGCGCCCTGGATCTCGACGAGGTGCGCGCCATCCTGCGGGAGGGCGGGATCGAGCCGGAGGAGCCGTCGCCGGAGGCCGATTGCCGGGATGTCATCCGCGACCGCGCCGGCGCGGTCGACCTCGTGATTCTCGGCGGCGGCGACGGCACCATGAACTACGCCGCCCCGGCTCTGGTGGAGGCCGGCCTGCCCTTCGCCATCCTGCCGCTCGGCACGGCCAACGACCTCGCCCGCTCCCTCAACCTGCCGCTGGATCCCCTGGCGGCCGCCCGCTTCATCCCCGCCGCCGAGGCGCGGCCGGTGGATCTCGGCTGGGTCAACGGTCACTACTACTTCAACGTGGCGAGCATCGGCTTCTCCGCCGAACTCGCCGGCGAACTCACGGCGGAATCCAAGAAGACCTGGGGCGTGCTCGGTTACGCGGTCGCGGCTGTCCGCGTGCTGCGCCGTGTCCGGCCCTTCACCGTCACGATCGAGCATGACGGCACGGTGGAGAAGGTCACCACGATCCAGGTCTCGGTGGGCAATGGCCGCCACTATGGCGGCGGCATGACCGTCGAGGAGATGGCCGCGGTGGATGACGGCAAGCTGGATTTCTACAGCCTGGAGATCGATCACTGGTGGCGGCTCATCACGCTGCTCCCGGCGCTTCGGCGGGGCACGCATGGACGGGCGGCCGACGTGCGGGCGTTCCACGCGCAGGAGATCCGCCTCTCCACCCGCAGACCCCGGCCGGTGAACACCGACGGCGAGCTGACCACGCACACGCCCGCCCACTTCAAGGTCTTCCCGCAGATTCTGCGGGTGCTGGCCCCCGAGCCGGTGCGCGGCCCCAGCCCGTTCGACCTGACCACCCTGGGCAGCCGCTTGTTCCCGACCAGTGAGGCCCCCAGCCTGTGACCGACCTGCTCCAACTCGCGAGCCAGCCGGCCGTCTGGGCCGCCCTCGCCACCCTGGTGGTGATGGAGGTGGTGCTCGGGATCGACAACCTGATCTTCATCTCGATCCTGACCAACAAGCTGCCGGCCGACCAGCAGACCCGGGCGCGGCGTATCGGCATCGGGCTCGCGCTGATCCTGCGGCTGGGGCTGCTCGGCACCGTGGCGTTCATCGTGCAGCTGACCGAACCGGTCTTCGCGGTGCTCGGCCAGGCTTTCTCCTGGCGCGACCTGATCCTGATCGGCGGCGGCCTGTTCCTGCTGTGGAAGGCCACCAAGGAGATCCACCACACGGTGGATCCGGAGCCCGAGACGGACAGGCCGACCGGGGGCAGCCTGGGCTTCGGCGCGGCGATCGGCCAGATCCTGCTCCTCGACCTCGTCTTCTCCGTCGACTCGATCATCACCGCGGTGGGCATGACCGAGCACGTGCCGGTGATGATGGTGGCGGTGGTGGCCGCCGTGGTGGTGATGCTGGTCGCCGCCGAGCCGCTCTCGGCCTTCATCGCCCGAAACCCCAGCGTGGTGATGCTGGCGCTCGGCTTCCTGATCATGATCGGCATGACGCTGATCGCCGAGGGGTTCGGCGCGCATGTGCAGAAGGGCTACGTCTACACGGCCATGGCCTTCTCGGCCGGCGTCGAGAGCCTCAACATGCTGGCCCGCCGGCGCCGCCGTCCCGCCCGGGACGGCGTCCCCGCGTCGACCGGGCCGGCGCGGCGCGCCTGAGGCGGAGCGACCGTCATGTGGATCCGCGCAGCCCTCCTCCTGCTGCTCCCCGCCGCCGCACATGCCGAGACGAGACCGATGGCACCCGATCCGACGGTCCTGCACGACCTCGCCCCCACAGGCACGCTCCGGGCGGCGATCAATCTCGGCAACCCGGTGCTCGCTCAGGGAGGCCCGGACGGGCCCGCGGGGGTCTCGGTGGATCTGGCCCGGGCCCTGGCGGCGCGGCTCGGGGTGCCGGTGGCGTTCATCACCTATCCGGGAGCGGGCGCGGTTTCGGGCTCGGCGGGCTCCGGAACCTGGGACATCTGCTTCCTGGCGATCGACCCCAAGCGCGCCGAGGGGATCAGCTTCACCGAGCCCTACGTGCTGATCGCCGGCAGCTACCTCGTGCCGGCCGCCTCGCCGCTCCGGTCCCCGGAGGCGGTGGATCGCGACGGCGTACGCGTCTCGGTGGGGCGCGGCAGCGCCTACGACCTGTTCCTGACCCGCGCCCTGACGCACGCGGCCCTGGTGCGGGCACCGACCTCGGCCGAGGCGGTGACGGCCTTCGTGCGGGACGGGTTGGAGGTGGCGGCGGGCGTGCATCAGCCGCTGGCCGCCTACGCGGCGGCGCATCCGGAGGTGCGGTTGCTGCCGGGGCACTTCATGGAGATCCCGCAGGCCATGGGCCTGCCGGTCGGACGCGCGGCCGGGGCCGCCTACCTCGCCGCGTTCATCGCGCAGGCGAAGCGGGACGGACTGGTGCGGCGCGGTCTGGAAGCCAGCGGGCAGGACCCGGAGTTGGCGGCGCCTTGAGGGGCGTCACGCGGCGCGCTGAAGCCTTCGTCAACCCGGCGCTGTGACAGAGGCCCGGCAGAGCCGTCCTCGCCCTGGAATCCGCTGACCTCACCCGTGCCCTCATCCTGAGGTGCCCGCGTCGGCGGGCCTCGAAGGAGGGCACCCGGGATCGCCCGGCTGGCGGGAGCTCTCCTTCGAGGCCTCCGCTGCGCTCCGGCACCTCAGGATGAGGATGGAGGGTGGGATGGAGTCGATTCCCGATGGGATCGGCAGATCGACGCCTCACACCACCAGGTTCACGATCCGCCCCGGCACGACGATGACCTTGCGGGGCGCCTTGCCCTCCAGGACCTTCTGGACTGCCTCCAGCGCCAGGGTCGCGGCCTCCACAGCCTTGGCGTCGGCATCGCGCGGCACGGTGACGTCCGCACGCTTCTTGCCGTTGATCTGGACCGGCAAGGTGATCTCGTCCTCGACGAGGAGCCCCGCCTCGGTCTCGGGCCAGGGCGCCTGGGCCACGAGGCCGCCGCGGCCGAGGACGGACCAGCACTCCTCGGCGAGGTGCGGCATCATCGGGGCGATGAGCTGGACCAGGATGCCGGCGGCCTCCCGCGCCGCTTGTCCCGAGACCGGCCCGCGCAGGCCATCCTCCAGGGCGTTGGCCAGGGTGTAGATGTGGGCGACGCAGCGGTTGAAGCGCAGGCGCTCGATATCGTCCTGCACGGAGGCCAGCGCCCGGTGGGCGGCCTTGCGCAGGGGCAGGTCCGCGGCCCCGTCGCCGGTCGCCTGCACGGCCGCGTTGACCAGCCGCCAGACCTTCTGGACGAAGCGGGCCGCGCCCTGCACGCCCTCCTCGGTCCAGATCACGTCGCGCTCCGGCGGCGAGTCGGAGAGCATGAACCAGCGCGCCGTGTCGGCCCCATAGCTCGCGATGATGTCGTCGGGGTCGACCACGTTCTTCTTCGACTTGGACATCTTCTCGATGGCGCCGATCGTGATCGGCGCCTGAGTTTTCACGTGAAACGCGCGGCGCTCGCCCTCCTCCGTGGCGAAGCGGATCTCGGCCGGGGGCACCCAGGCGCCGGCCGCGTCCTTGTAGGTTTCGTGGACGACCATGCCCTGCGTGAACAGGCCGGCGAAGGGCTCGGAGACGCCGGCCCAGCCGGTCTCGCGCATCGCCCGCATGAAGAACCGGGCGTAGAGCAGGTGCAGGATCGCGTGCTCGATGCCGCCGATATACTGGTCCACCGCCAGCCAGCGATCGACCACGGCGCGGTCGGTGGGCGCGTCCGTGAGCCAGGGCGCGGTGAAGCGGGCGTAGTACCAGGACGAATCAACGAACGTGTCCATCGTGTCGGTCTCGCGCCGGGCCGGCGCGCCGCATTGCGGGCAGGGCACGTTCCGCCACGCCGCGTCGCGCTCCAGCGGGTTGCCGGGCTGATCGAAGGAGACGTCCTCGGGGAGCTTCACCGGCAGGTCGGACACCGGAACCGGGACCGGGCCGCAGGACTCGCAGTGGATGATCGGGATCGGGCAGCCCCAGTAGCGCTGGCGGGAGACGCCCCAGTCGCGCAGGCGGAACTGGACCTTGCGCTTGGCGATCCCCTCCCCTTCCAGGCGCCGCGCCACGGCCTCGAAGGCCTCCCCGGTGCTCATGCCGTCGAGGAAGCGCGAATTGATCATCCGCCCGTCCTCGACATAGGCGGTGTCGGTGATGACAAAGGTCGCCGGATCCTGCCCCTCGGGGCAGACCACCGGCGTGTTGCCGAGCCCGTACTTGTTCGAAAAATCGAGGTCGCGCTGGTCGTGCGCCGGGCAGCCGAACACCGCGCCGGTGCCGTATTCCATCAGCACGAAATTCGCCACGTAGACCGGCAGCGTCCAGGACGGGTCCAGGGGATGGCGGACGGTGAGGCCGGTGTCGAAGCCGAGTTTTTCCGCCGTGTCGATCGCCGCCTGGGCCGTGCCCGTGCGCCGGCATTCTTCGATGAAGGCCTGGAGAGCGGGGTTTGTTGCGGCAACCGCTGCCGCCAGCGGATGATCGGCGGCCACGGCGAGGAACTTGGCGCCGAACAGGGTGTCGGGCCGCGTGGTGTAGACCTTGATGTCACGGAGGACCCCATCCGCCGCAGGTTGGGCCGCTGCGGCGTGGGCATCCGGAACAAGTGCGAAAAGAACCTCCAGGCCTTCCGAGCGGCCGATCCAGTTCTTCTGCATCAGCCGGACCTTCTCCGGCCAGCGGTCCAGCCCGTCCAGCGCGGTCAGCAGGTCCTCGGCGAAGTCGGTGATCTTGAAGAACCACTGGGTCAGCTCGCGCTGCTCCACCAGGGCGCCGGAGCGCCAGCCGCGCCCGTCGATCACCTGCTCGTTGGCGAGCACGGTGTGGTCCACCGGGTCCCAGTTCACCTTGGCGGTGCGGCGGGTCACGAGGCCCTTCGCCAAGAAGTCCAGGAACATGCGCTGCTGATGCTTGTAATAGTCGGGATCGCAGGTCGCGATCTCCCGGCTCCAGTCCAGCGACAGGCCCATGGCCTTCAACTGGTCGCGCATCGACGCGATGTTGGCGTAGGTCCAGTCCCGCGGGTTGACCTTGCGCTCCATGGCGGCGTTCTCGGCCGGCAGGCCGAAGGCGTCCCAGCCCATCGGGTGCAGCACGTTGAAGCCGCGGGCGCGCTTGTAGCGGGCGACGACGTCGCCCATCGCGTAGTTGCGGACATGGCCCATGTGGATGCGCCCCGACGGATAGGGGAACATCTCCAGAACGTAGTATTTCGGACGGCTGTCGGAATTGTCGGTCTCGAACAGGCGCCTCTCAGCCCAGGCTTCCTGCCAGCGCGGCTCGGCATCCTTGGCGTTGTAGCGCTCGACGGGCTGGGGGGCGGTGCTGGTCATGGATCCGGCTGGGTCAGGGGCTCGTCGGTCATTCCGAAGGATGACCACGGCACGGTCGCGCCGCGATAGCATATCTGCGCCGCAGCCGGTCAACGCAGCGCGCGATTCGGGCTTGCGCGGGGCGCGCGAACGCATAGGTCGGACAGGGAGAGGCGGGACATGAGGCGGGGTCGCGCCGGAGCGATCCCATCCAACCCCCTCATCCTGAGACGCGGCGCCGCCGCCTCGACGGCGGGCTGCAGGGTGGCGGACCGCCGGGACCCTCCTTCGAGGCCTCCGCGGCGCTCCGGCATCTCAGGATGAGGGGGTTGGACAGGATGACCGTCCCCTCGAGAATCACGGCAGCGGGGATGCACGGGCCGCCGCCCGGCAGCGACAGGACAGGCAAGGCCATGGACGACGCGAAGACCGAACCCAGCGCGCCTCCCACCGACGGGATGGGGCATGTGACCGCGAAGCTTCCGGTGGGGCAGGCCGATGTCGCCGCGGGTCTCGCCGAGGTCCGGGCGGCCATCGCCCGGGCCGCCGAGGATTCGGAGCGCGATCCGGCCACGGTCCAGCTCGTGGCCGTCTCCAAGACCGTGCCGGCCGAGGGCATCCTACCGGCGCTCAAGGCCGGACAGCGGGTCTTCGGCGAGAACTACGTCCAGGAATCCGTAGCGAAATGGCCGGACCTCCGGGCCCGCTACCCGGATGTCGAGTTGCACCTCGTCGGGCCGCTGCAATCCAACAAGGCCCGGGAGGCGGTCGCCCTGTTCGACGTGATCCACTCCCTCGACCGGCTGTCGCTCGCGGCGGCGCTGGCCAAGGAGATCGACCGGTCCGGCCGGACGCCGAAGCTTCTGATCCAGGTCAATACCGGCGCAGAGCCGCAGAAGGGCGGCGTGCTCCCGGATCAACTCGACACCCTGCTCTCCGAATGCCAGGAGACTCACGGCCTCGCCATTCAGGGGCTGATGTGCATCCCGCCGGCGGAGGATCCGCCCTCGGCCCATTTCGCCCTGCTGGCCCGGCTCGCGAAGGCCCACAACCTGCCGATCCTCTCCATGGGCATGAGCGCGGATTTCCCCGCGGCGATCCAGCTCGGCGCCACCCATGTCCGGGTCGGGACCGCGATCTTCGGGGCCCGGACCCGGAAGGCCTGAGCCTGAGGTCAGGCCTCAGCCGATCCGCAGATGCGTCCGCGGCCCGAGGCGGCGCAGCAGCCGCAGCAGGTCGGCCCGGGCCAGGGCGACGCAGCCCTCCGTCGGGCGGTAGCCGTCCCGGGCGATGTGCAGGAAGATCGCCGAGCCCCGCCCCTTCCGGATCGGGGCGCGGTTGTAGTCGAGATCGATCACCACGTCGTAGAGCCCGTCGCCGCGCCACATCGATTCGGCGCTGATCCCGGGGGCCGGCAGGCGGATCGGCCGGTTGTAGCGGCGGTCCCGGCTCTCGTCGCACCAGCCGTCGTCGGGCCGGGTCGCCCGCAGCGGCAGCAGCGTGCGCGGCCGGATCCCGAGATGATCGGGCCGGTAGGCGCCGGCCCGCAGGCGGAAGCGCCCGCGCGGCGAGCCGCCGTCGCCCTCGCGCTTGTCGATCACGATCCCGCCCGCCCCGAGGGCGCAGGAGATCACCGCCGGGCCGACGAGGAGCTGCCCGCGCCGCCGGTCCCCCACCGTGGCCCGCACGCGGATGTCCCCCAGGGTCAAGCGGACGGGTCCCCTGCTCGGCCGCCGCATCTCCGTCCTCCCGAATCCACCCGGTCCGGCGCGCCTTATGCCCGAGATCCGTACTCCGAACCGGTGAAAAATTGCGCGCAAGGCAACTTCCGGCCACAAAGGGCGCTCTATTTCTCGGTTGAACCCGGGCCGCCGAGCCGGGATTCGGGAGCCAGCCCACCGCCTCGCCGTGGGGTCCGACGCCTTGATCCTGAAGCGGTGCGCCCCGATCCCGCAGCCCGTTCACCGCGGCGATTGCCGCGGCGGCGAAAGGATGCGGAAACACAAGCCTCGGTAGAGTCGCGCCGCGATCCTGCCGAGATCCTGACGTCATCGCATGCTGCACCCGGCAGGCGGCCCCCGCCTCTCCCGCAGCCTGCTCTGGGGCCCCGGACGATGCCGAATGCCTACCGCCTGCTGATCTGCGACGACGACGCGATCCTGCGCGATACTCTCACCGAGCAGCTCGATCTCTGCGACGAGTTCACGGTCTTCACCGAAGCCAACGCCACGGACGCGATCCGACGGGTCGCCGCCGAGCGCATCGACCTCGCCGTGATGGATGTCGGCCTGCCCGACCTCGACGGGCGCGAGGCCGTGCGCCGGATGCGGGCCGGCGGCTTCCGCGGCCCGGTGATCATGCTGACCGCCCAGGATTCCGAGGCGGACCATGTCGAGGGGCTGGAGGCCGGCGCCAACGACTACGTCACCAAGCCGTTCAAGTTCGGCATCCTGCTGGCCCGGATCCGCGCCCACCTGCGCAGCCATGAGGCCTCCGAGGACGCGGTGTTCCAGATCGGCCCCTACACGTTCCGGCCGGGGGCCAAGCTCCTCGTCGGCGAGCGCGGCTCGAAGCTGAAGCTCACCGAGAAGGAGACCGCGATCCTGCGCTTCCTCTACCGGGCGGGCCGGGCCGTGGTGAACCGCGACACCCTCCTCGCCGAGGTCTGGGGCTACAACGCCCAGGTGACCACGCACACGCTGGAGACGCATATCTACCGGCTGCGCCAGAAGATCGAGCCGAACCCCGCCACCGCCGCGATCCTCGTGACCGAGGGGGGCGGATACAAGTTGCTGCCCTGACGAATTGAAGCTTTACGTGTAGGCGATCCGGCAGGTTCGCGTATGCGCAGGGTGGTGAGGCGTTCTTGGGGCTCGACGACGACATCGCGATCCTCGCGGCCGCACCGCTGTTCGGCTTCCTCGACCGGGATGCCCTGCGCCTGCTGACCTTCGCGGCGGAGCGCCGCGACCTCGCGGACGGCGACCTGCTGTTTTCCCGCGGCGATCCGGCCGATGGCGGCTTCGTGGTGATGGCCGGGACGATCCGGCTGGCACCCCGGTCCCCGGGCGCCGAGCCGGTGCGGGCCGGGCGCTCCGCCTTGATCGGCCAGCTCGCCCTGTTCGTGCGCGGGACCCGCCCGACCGAGGCCCGGGCCGAGGGGAGCGCCGCGGTGATGCGCATCACGCCGATGCTGATGCGCCGGGTGCTGGAGGAATTCCCCGCGGCCGCGCAGGCCGTCCACGACACCCTGGCGGACGACCTCGCCGGGCTGGTGACCGATCTCGATCAGGTGCGCGGGCTCCTCGAGGTCATCGACGGCATCTCCTCAGGTGACAGCTCCGATGGCCGCTTGTAAGCACGGGCTCCCGCCGCAAGAGTTCTGACCCGTTCCATGTCCCAGGCCGGCCTGCCCCATTCCGATCTCGCCCAGACCATCGAAGCCGCCTGGGAAGACCGCGCCAACATCTCGACCGCCACCCAGGGGGCGGTGCGCGAGGCGGTCGAGACGGCCCTGGAGCTGCTCGATTCGGGCAAGGCACGGGTCGCCGAGAAGAGCGGCAACCACGACTGGGTGGTCAACCAGTGGCTGAAGAAGGCGGTGCTGCTCTCCTTCCGCCTCAACGACATGGCGACGATCGAGGGCGGCCCCGGCGGCGCGCCCTGGTGGGACAAGGTCGCGTCGAAATTCGCCGGCTGGGGCGAGGCCGAGTTCCGCGCCGCGGGCCTGCGCGCCGTGCCGGGCTGCTTCGTCCGCCGGGGCTCCTACATCGCCCCCGGTGCCGTGCTGATGCCGAGCTTCGTCAATCTCGGCGCCCATGTGGGCGAGGGCACGATGGTCGACACCTGGGTGACGATCGGCTCCTGCGCGCAGGTGGGGAAGAACTGCCACATCTCCGGCGGCGCCGGCATCGCGGGCGTGCTGGAGCCGCTCCAGGCCAACCCGGTGATCATCGAGGACGATTGCTTCATCGGCGCCCGCGCCGAGGTGGCGGAGGGCGTCATCGTCGGCCAGGGCAGCGTCCTGTCCATGGGCGTGTATATCGGCGCCTCCACCAAGATCGTCGATCGGACCACCGGCGAGGTGATGTACGGCCGCGTGCCGCCCTACTCCGTGGTCGTCTCGGGCACGATGCCCGGCAAGGCGCTCCCGGACGGATCGCCCGGCCCGGGCCTCTACTGCGCGGTGATCGTCAAGCGCGTCGATGCCGGCACCCGGTCGAAGACCGCCATCAACGAGCTGCTGCGCACCTGATGTCCTGAGACTGGGCGGGAGCGTGCTTGGCGGGAGCGCGATGGAGACGCTGGAGCTGAACCTCACGGTGGCGGGCCGGCCGGTGCCGACCCCCTGCGACGTGTTCGGAGCGGGGCCGGACGCCCTCCTGCTCCCGGCCCTGTCGACCATCTCGGCGCGCGCCGAGATGCGGGACCTCGCCCGCGACCTGGGAACCGCGTATCGCTGCCTCGTGCCCGACTGGCCCGGTTTCGGCGCCCGGCCGCGGACGCGGGTGCCCCTCGCCCCCGCGACCTTCCACGCCTTCCTCGACGCCCTGCTCGCCGCCGCCCCCGGCCCGTACGCGCTCGGCGTCGCGGCCGGCCATGCCGCCGGCTACCTCGTGGCGGCGGCGCGGCGCCATCCGCAGGCCTTCGCGCGCCTGGTCCTGGTGGCGCCGACCTGGCGGGGGCCGCTGCCCACCGCGATGCCGGGACGGGCGCACTGGTTCCCGCGCATCCGCCGCGCCGTGGAGGCGCCGCTCCTCGGCGAGGCGCTCTACCGCATCAACATCAGCCCACCGATCATCGGCCGGATGATGCGCGCCCATGTCTATGCCGACGCCGCCCGGGTGACCCCGGCTCTGATCCGCGACAAGCACGCCATCACCCGCCAGCGCAACGGCCGCTTCGGCACCGCCGCCTTCGTCACCGGAGGCCTCGATCCGGTGGGCAGCCGCGACGCCTTCCTGGCCCTGTTCGGCGACGGCCTGCCGCCGACCCTGGTGCTGCGGCCCGAGGGCGCACCCCGGCGCTCGGGCGCCGAGATGGACGCCCTCATCGCCGGCGGCCGCGTGACCGGCGCCGCGATCCCCGGCGCCCTGAGCCCGCACGAGGAGCATCCGGGCGCCGTGGCCGCCGCGATCCGGGCGGCGTGAATGCGGCGGGGGCGCGATCACGCGTGACAGTCGGCGCGGATCGGCACCGTCACCCTGGACAGAAGAGGGCGCCTGTGCAGGGACTGGATGGGCCGGCTGAGCCGTTCGTCCGGCAGCGGGCGCGCCCCGCAGATTCCATCCGATAGAGCCCCGGATCCGATGCTGCGCACGCCGTCCCTCCCCCTCCTCGCCCCGGCCGCCCTCGCCCTCCTCCTGGCCGTCGCGGCCCGGGCTGAGGATGCGCCCCATCACCCCCCGGCGATGACCCCTGCAGCCCCGTCCCTGGGCGCCGAGACGCTGAAGCCCGGCAAGCCGGCCGTGAAGCCCTACCTGGCGGATGCGGCGGTGCCGGACGCCGTCCAGATCCTGCCGGCCCCGCCGGCCCACGACGCGCCCCTCGACAAGGCCGACCGGGCGGCCTTCAACAGCACCCGTGTCCTCAAGGGAACGGCCCGTTGGGACCTGGCCGCCAACGACGTCGCGGAGGGCGCGGCGGCGGTGCTGGAGAATTTCGCCTGCGTCCTCGGCACCCGGATCGATCAGGCGCGGGTGCCGGCGGTGATCAACCTCCTGGAGCGCGCCCGCCTCGACCTCGCCCGGGCGACGCGGGGCCCCAAGGTCCATTACCGCCGCCTGCGCCCGTTCGTGGGCAACGAGGCGCCGATCTGCGTGCAGCGCAGCCAGGCCCTGGCCGACAGCTTCAGTTATCCCTCCGGGCACGCCACCCAGGGGTGGGCCTACGCGCTGATTCTCGCATCCCTGGTTCCCGAGAAGGCGACGCCGATCCTGACCCGCGGCCGGGCCTATGGCGAGAGCCGGATCGTCTGCGGCGTGCACTGGCTCAGCGACGTGGCGGCGGGACGCCTCACCGGCACCGCGGTCTTCGCCGCCCTGATGGGGGATGCAACCTTCCGGGCGGACCTCGACCGGGCTCGGGCCGAGCTCCGGAGCGCCATGGCGGGCGCCGGGACGGTGCCGGATCAGGCTGCCTGTACCCGAGAGGCTGACGCCCTGCGGGAGCCGCCGCTCGAGTTCTAGGCTCGAACCGTTCCAGATTTGAAGTCTTCTAAGTGTGTGATTTACAACACGTTTTCGGCTTGCTCAAGGACCCGTGAACGATGGTACGTGGACCCCAGGCGCCGCGTAAGGGCGCGTTTCGGGGTCTCCGATGTCATTCCGTATCGCCCAGTCCGGCCTGCTGCTCGCCACCACGGCGCTGACCACGATTGCCCTCGCCCCGGCGGCTGCCGCGCAAGAGACCGCCGTGCAGCTCAACGAGATCTCCGTGGAGGCCGCCCGGCCGGCCGTGGCGGCTCCGACGGGATCCGGCGGCGGCGGCGGCAATGTCAGCGGCGGTGACGGCGGCAGCGCCGCCACCAGCGGCGGCGGCGGCGGGCCCTCCGGCATCACCGGCTACGTGGCGCGGGTGAGCCCGACCGCCACGAAGACCAACACGCCCCTGATCGAGACCCCGCAATCGGTCTCCGTGGTCACCCGCGAGCAGCTCAACGACCGCAACGTGCAGAGCTTCAGCGACGCGCTCGCCTACGTTCCAGGCGCGACCATCAACGTGTCCGGCTTCGACCCGCGCTTCGATCAGATCTTCATCCGCGGCTTCGATGTGCTCTCCAACCAGGGCACCTATCGCGATGGCCTGCGTCAGATCGGGAGCGGCTTCATCTTCCCGCGCATCGAGCCCTATGGCTTGGAATCCGTCACCGTTCTGCGCGGACCGGCCTCCGGCCTGTACGGTCTCGGCTCACCGGGTGGCATCCTCGACGCCACGTCGAAGCGGCCGGTCTTCGCGCCGTTCGGCGAAGTCTGGTTCCAGTCGGGGAGCTTTGATCGCTTCCAGGGCAATTTCGATCTCGGCGGACCGATCGAGGGCACCGGCGGCACCATGGCTTACCGCCTGACGGGTGTGCGTCGGGAGGCGGGGACCTTCATCGGCCGCGGCACGAACGACGACCAGCTCAACATCGCCCCCGCTTTCACGTGGAAGCCCTCGGCCGATACGACCTTCACGTTTCTGAGCGAATTTCAGGTCCGGAATACGCCGGCGACGGTGTTCTACTACAATGATCCCGGCTTCCGCGTTACCAAGTATTACAGCGGCGACCCCCGCTTTGCCGGGCTCGATCAGACGCAATACCGTGTCGGCTACGCTTTCGAGCACCGCTTTTCGGACGACCTGATCTTCCGTCAGAACTTTCGGCACTACGGGGTCTTCCTGAGCGCGAAGTACACCGGAATCGATTCGATCAACGAGGCACGCACCATCGGTACCCGATCGACCGGCTACATCCGCGAGGGATTGGTCCAGCAGACTCTGGATAACCAGCTCGAGGCGCACGTCACCACGGGCCCGATCTCCCATACCCTCGTGGCCGGTGTGGATTACGCCCATTATGGCCTGAGCAACCGGTTCGGCGCCGGTTCTGCGCCGTCTCTCAACCTAATCACCCAGAATTACGGCCAACAATTCATCCCGACACCCGTTCTCGCGAGCCCGACGCGCCAAGCCCAGGACCAGATCGGCGTCTACCTCCAGGATCAGGCCAAGTTCGGCGACTTCGTGTTGACGCTGAACGGCCGTCATGACTGGGTCTTCCAGGATAACCGGACCTCACCCGTCAGCGCGGTGACGAGCCAGGACAACACTGCCTTCACCGGCCGGGTCGGCCTGAACTATCTCCTGGCGCCCGGCCTCGTGCCCTATGCCAGCTATGCCACGACCTTCACGCCGCAGGTGGGCACGGATGTGCGCGGCCAAGCTTTCAAGCCGGCGACGGGTGACCAGATCGAGGCGGGTGTAAAGTACCTGATCCCCGGGACCAACATTCAGACCGCTTTCGCGGGATTCGACATCGTGCAGTCGAGCATCCTGCGGACTGACCCGACCAACCTCGCCTTCCAGGCGGCCACCGGCTCCGTGCGGTCCCGCGGCTTCGAGGCCGAGGCCACGGCCAACCTCGCTCCGGGCACGAACCTGACGATCGCCTACACGCACCTGGATTTCCGCTTCCTGAGCCAGACCTCGTTTACGGGCGCCACGCAGGATGGAAACCGCGTCTCTGGCATCCCCAGCGACACCTACACGTCGTTCCTGACCTACGCGTTCCCGACATATTCGCCGTTGCGCGGGCTGACGGTGGGTGGTGGCATCCGCTACATCGGCACGAGCTTCGCTGACGACGACAATACGGTGCGGAACCCGACTGTAACGCTCTACGACGCTTTGGTGGCCTACGATTTCGCGGCGATCGATCCGAAGTATCAGGGGCTGCGCGCGCAGGTTAACGCCTACAATATCTTTGACCGGACCTATAACACCTGCGCGTTCGGGAATTGCTATCGCGGCGCGCCCGCGACGGTCATCGGCAGCCTGATCTACCGCTGGTAGGTCCTGTGAGCCGGGGCCGCGGCATGGCAGGTCCCCGCCCCCGGCACTGGAGATGGCCCCGCAAACCGTCCTAAGGCCGGAGCATCGTCCTCCGACCCGGACCCGCCATGCTCTCGACCGTGCTGGTCGTGCTGCCGATCTTCGCGCTGATCTTCGCCGGCTGGCTGGCCCGCCGGATCGGCGTGCTCGGCGCCGCCGCCACCACCGAACTCAACCGGTTCGTGGTCTTCCTGGCCCTGCCGGCCCTCCTGTTCGACGTCACCGCCCACGCTCATTGGAGCGCCATCTGGAAGCCCGGCTTCATCGGCGCCTTCGGCTTCAGCAGCCTCGCGGTCTTCGCCCTCACCGTGATGATCCGGCGCGCGGAGGGGCGGCCGCTGGCCGATGCCGCGGTGGACGGGCTCAACGCCGGCTACGCCAATACCGGCTTCATGGGGTTCCCCCTGGCGCTGGTCGCCTTCGGGCCCGAGGCGCTCGCCCCCACCACGGTGGCGGCGATCCTGACGGTCTGCGGCGTGTTCGCGGTGGCCATCGTGCTGATCGAGACCGGGCTGCGGCGCGAGGCGGCCGCGTCGGGCCGGAGCGGGCCCCGCATGCCCGTCTGGCGGTCGGTCGGCCGCTCGCTCATGCGCAACCCGCTTCTGGTGGCGCCGGCGCTGGGCGCCCTGGTGCCGAGTGCCGGACTGACCGTGCCGGAATCCGCGGAGACCTTCCTGAAGCTCCTCGGCGGCGCGGCCGCGCCCTGCGCCCTGGTGGCGCTCGGCCTGTTCCTGGCCCAGACCCGTCACGCCGGCGGCGGGCAGGGGCGGACCGCCGCGCTCCTCGTCGGCCTCAAGCTCGCCCTTCATCCGCTGCTGGCCTACGGCCTCGGCCGCTACCTGTTCGACCTGCCCCCGCTCCTGCTGCACACCGCGGTGCTCATGGCCGCCCTCCCCACGGGAACCGGACCGTTCATGCTGGCGGAGTTCTACCGGCGCGAGGCCGACCTGACCGCCACCGTGGTGCTGGTCTCGACGGTGCTGGCGATCGTGACGGTCTCGGCCTACCTGTCGGCAATCGCCTAGGATTTGCGGCCGGTCATCGGATTTCTCTCCCGCCGCGGCATGACATTCGGAAACCGGACGATCACGCTCTTGCCGCAGAGGAATCGTAACGTTTGACCCCTAGCGTCGTGGCGCGGCATGCCGTGTCCGCGCTAGAACGATCCGACAAGCGGGGGCGGAACGACGGCGGATGGTGGGTTCGGGAGTTTCCATCGCGGGGCGGATCGTCCGCCTCGCCTGCGCGACCGGCCTGGCGCTGAGCCTCTCGGCCTGCTTTCGGCCGCTCTACGGGCCGACCGCGTCAGGCGAGTCCGTCCAGGCGCTGCTCGCCTCGGTCCAGGTCGACGACGTGGCGATGGCCCAGGGGCAGGAGCGCCTCGGCCATTACCTGCGCAGCGAACTGGTCTTCGATCTCGACGGGTCCGGTCATCCGGCGACCAAGCGCTACCGGCTGAAGCTCTCGGGCTCCGAGATCGTGCAGACCCCGATCGTCTCCTCCACCACCGGCCGCGCCGAGGCCGGCACCCTGGTGGCCAACATCAAGTACAGCCTCGAGGATATGAGCGGCGCCAAGGTCTATACCGAGGGCGTGGCCACCTCGACCGCGACCTACGATCGCTCGGTCCAGCGCTTCGCCAGCCAGCGGGCGGCGCGGGACGCCGAGATCCGGCTGGCGAGCGTGCTGTCCGATCAGATCAAGAGCCGCCTCGCCGCCGTGCTCTCGACGAAGCCGTAATCCGACGTGACGGCGGTCAAGGCGGGTGAGATCGAGGGGCTGATCCGGCGCGGACCCGATCCGCGCATCCCCATCATCCTCGTCTACGGGCCGGATACCGGGCTGGTCACCGAGCGGGCCCGGAAGCTCGCCGAGGATTTCGTCGACGACCCGGCCGATCCTTTCGCGCTGGTTCGGATCGACGGCGATGCCCTGGCGGCCGATCCGGGCCGGCTGTGCGACGAGGCCGGGACGATGGGCCTGTTCGGCGGCCGCCGGTCGATCTGGGTCCGTCCGGGCACCCGCAATTACGCCCCGGCCGTCGAGGCGGTGCTCGGCGCGACGGTCGCCGACACCCGCATCGTCGTCGAGGCCGGCGATCTCGCCAAGAACAACCCGCTCCGCACCCTGTGCGAGCGCTCTCCGAAGGCTCTGGCGATCCCCTGCTACGCCGACGACGAGCGGACCCTCTCGGACCTGATCGAGCGCACCCTTCAGGAGCGTGGCCTGCGCATCGACCGGGCCGCCCGGGAGGTTCTGGCCCGCAGCCTCGGCGGCGACCGCCGGGCGAGCCTGATGGAGATCGAGAAGCTCGCCCTCTACGCCGGGGGCGAGGGGGGAGGGGACAAGACCGTGACCCTCGACCATGTGGAGGCGATCACCAGCGACGTCGCGGCGAGCGTGCTCAACACCCTGATCGATGCCGCCTTCGACGGCCGCCGCGACGCGGTGGAGCGCGATTACCGCCGCTTCCGGCACGAGGGCCTCGACCCCGGCGTGGTGCTGGGCTCGGCGCTGCGGCACGCCCTGACGCTGCTCACCACCCGGCTCGACAATCCCGACAAGACGCCCGCCATGATGGTCGCGACGTGGCGCGGCCTGCATTTCAAGCGCAAGGCCAGCATCGAGGGCCAGCTCGGCGCCTGGCCGCCCGGCACCCTCCGGCAGGCCGTCGCGGCCCTGCAGGCGGCGGTCCTGGCCTGCCGGCGGGCGGAGCCCGACCTGGCCCACGCCCTGGCCTCGGCGGCCCTCCTGCGGGTCGCGGAGGCGGGGGCGCGGCGGCGGCGCTAGTCCGGGCTCAGGCGCCGTCGGCGCTTCCGGCACGGCGCAGCGCGAGCCACGCGCCCCAGAACAGGCTGGAAAAGAAGCGGGTCGGGGGCGCGAAGCCGGCGGCATCCAGCAGGGCCGCGACGGCCGCCTCGGAATGGGGCGGATCGGCCCCCTGCAGGATCTTCCCGCGTCGGGCCTCGATCGCGTCGGCGCTGGCGCCGTGCTGGCGCCAGCGTTCGCCCCAGGCCGCAAGCAGCAGGGGCTGACTTGCATACGCGTAATGGTTGCCGGCGAGCACCAGAGGCGCGCCCGGCTTCAGGCGCCCGGCAATGGCCCGCAGGATCGCCCGTTTCTCCGCGTCGCCCGGCAGATGGTGCAGCACGCCGATCAGGGTCGCGGCGTCGTAGACCGCGTCCTGGGGGAGGGCATCCACCGTACCGAGGACGATCTCGGTCCGGTCGTGGAGACCGTCCTGCTCCAGCCGCGCGATCGTGAGATCCATCATGGCGCTGGACGGGTCGACGGCGGTGAAGCGCCAGCCGGGCTCGAGGGCCGCCGCAGTGACGATCTCCGGGCCACCCCCGCCCGCGCCGACGATCAGCAGCCGCGCAGGCGTGCCGCTGCCCAGGACGGCGGCAAGCATGCAGGCGGCGAGCTCATGGCAGGCCTCGTAGCCGGCCAGGGCGATCCGGCTCTGCTGCGCGTATTCGCCGGCCCGGTCGGCGTCGAATTTCCGAGCCGCCGCGCTGGTACCGTCCGCCAAGGTCCGGCTCCCCGGTCATCGGGACTGCGGACCGGCCCGCATGTCCCAACTCTGGGCCGGGCGACACACGCGCTCCGGCCACCGATACGGCACGCGCTCGGACCCGCGAGCGCCACCGGCAGGGCAGGGGGCCCGATCAGGCGTCCGAGACCTTGAACCGGTTGAGCAGGGCCTGAAGCTCGTCCTTCGTCTCGTAGCGGATGCGGATCTCGCCCGAATCGGCGTCCTTCGGCTTGTAGGAGACCGGGACGCCGAGCGCCCGGTGGATCCGCAACTCCAGATCGCGCACCGGCGCGGGGCGCTCGGCCGAGAGGCGCGGGCGCCCGGGGCGGGGTGCCTCGGCCGGCGCGGCCTCCGCGGAGGCGATGGCCTCCACGTCCCGGACCGACAGACCCTCGGCCACGACGCGGCGCGCCGTCGCCTCGGGATCGCGCACGGCCAGCAGGGCGCGGGCATGACCGGCGGTCAGCTCGCCGGCGGAAACCCGCTCCTGCACGGAGAGCGGCAGGTTGAGCAGCCGGAGCGTGTTGGCCAGATGGCTGCGGCTCTTGCCGAGGATCTCGGCCAGCTCCTTCTGCGTGTACGAGAAATCCTTCATCAGGCGCTCGTAGCCGGACGCCTCCTCGATCGCGTTGAGGTCGGTGCGCTGGACGTTCTCCAGGATGGCGAATTCCAGGGAGCCCCGGTCGTCGATCTCGACCACCACCACCGGCACCTCGTCGAGGCCGGCGCGCTGGGCCGCCCGCCAGCGCCGCTCGCCGGCCACGATCTCGAAGGTGCCGGGCACGTCGCCGATCGGCCGCACCACGATCGGCTGGATGATGCCCCGCTGGCCGATCGAGACCGCGAGCTCCGACAGCTCCGTTTCGGCGAAGCTCCGGCGCGGGTTGCGCGGGTTGGCACGCAGGAACTCGATCGGAACCTTGCGCTGCTCCTCGGCCTTGGCCGACCCACGGCCCGCCTCGTTGAAATCGCCGATCAGCGCCGCGAGCCCGCGCCCCAGTCGAGGCTTCGCCCCCTCCTCCGCCATGATCGCCACCCGTGTCACGCTCCACACTCCCCCTCTTCGAACCGGAGGGGGCTCAAATCAATCAGGCCGCGGCCGGAACCCGGCCCTCGCGCTGGATCACCTCCGAGGCGAGGCGCAGGTAGGCTTGGCTGCCGGCGCATTTCAGGTCGTACAGCAGCGCCGGCTTGCCGTGCGAGGGCGCCTCGGAGATCCGGACGTTGCGCGGGATCACGGTCTCGTAGACCTTGTCGCCCATGAACCCGCGCACATCCGCCACCACCTGGGCGGAGAGGTTGTTGCGCGGGTCGAACATCGTCAGCACGATGCCCTGGATCGTCAGCTTCGGGTTCAGGGCGCCGCGGACCTGCTCGACGGTGCGCAGCAGCTGGCTGAGGCCTTCCAGGGCGAAGAACTCGCATTGCAGCGGCACCAGCACCGCGTCGGCCGCCGCCAGGGCATTGATGGTCAGCAGGTTGAGCGAGGGCGGGCAGTCGATCAGCACGTAGCTGATCCGGCTGAGGCTCGGCGCCTGGGTCAGGCTCTTCAGGACGCTGCGCAGCCGGTGCGCCCGGTCGGGCAGGGTGGCCAGTTCCAGCTCCAAGCCGAGGAGGTCCATGGTCGAGGGCGCCAGGGACAGCCGCGGCACGGCCGTGGGGACCACGGCCTGCGCCAGGGAGGCCTCGCCAGCCATCACCTCGTAGGTCGAGACCCTACGCTTGGCGCGGTCGATCCCGAGACCCGTGGAGGCGTTGCCCTGCGGATCGAGATCGATCACCAGCACATCCTCGCCGATCGCCGCCAGGGCGGTGCCGAGGTTGATCGCCGTCGTGGTCTTGCCGACGCCGCCCTTCTGGTTGGCGAGCGCCAGAACGCGCAGAGGGCGTCGCATGGATGAATCCATGGACCGGTCGGCGGAATCGCCGAGGATCGCTTCGCTCATCGGTGGCTCGGGGCGGCGAGGGCAGTGACGCGCACGATCCGGGCTTCGGAATCGGTCCGGCTCGGCACGAGGTCGTTAACGACTGTCCACTGCGCGCCGGCCTGGGTCAATTCGGCTTGTACGTCCCGGCCCTTCGGAAACAGTCCGGTGGTGCCCGTTTTCAACAGAGGCTCGGTCCAGGCGAGGAGCTGCGTCATCGGCGCGAGGGCGCGGGCGCAGACCACGTCGGTGCCGACATAGTCCCCGATCACCGCCTCGATCCGGGCGTTGCGCACCCGGGCCGGGGCTCCGGTGAGCCGTGCGGTCTCGGTGAGGAAGGCGCATTTGCGCGCGTTGCTCTCCACGAGGTCCACCCGGATGCCGCGCTCCTGGCCGGCGATGGCCAGGATCAGGCCGGGGATGCCCGCGCCGGAGCCGAGATCGAGCCACGTGCGCGCCTCCGGTGCCAGGTCGAGCAGCTGGAGCGCGTCGTCGATATGGCGGCTCCAGACCTCCGTCAGCGTCGCCGGGCCGACGAGGTTCTTGATGGGCTGCCAGCGCCGCAGCTGGGCCACGTAGAGGTCGAGCCGCTCGGCTGTTTCACGTGAAACACCGGCCGCCGCGAGGACGCGGGCGCGATCCGGATCGTTCATGCCGAAAGCGGGTCCACGGGGGCCGCGACCGGGACCGATCGGGCGCCGCGCCGCGCATGCGCGGCCAGCAGGGTCAGGGCCGCCGGCGTCACGCCCTCGATCCGCGCCGCCTGTCCGAGGGTCCCGGGGCGCACGGTCTCGAGCTTCACCCGCATTTCGTTGGAGAGCCCGCTGATCGTCGCGTAATCCAGGGCCGGCGGCAGGCGCACCGCCTCGTCCCGGCGGAAGGCCGCGATGTCGGCGTTCTGACGATCGAGATAGACCGCGTAGGTGGCGTCGGTCTTCATCCGGTCGGCGATCCGCGGGGCGACATCCGCGAGGTCCGGCCACACCGCTGCCAGATCGGACCACGCGATCTCCGGATAGGCCAGCAGCTGGAAGCCCGTGCGGCGGATGCCGTCGCGGTTCAGGCTGATCCCATGGGACGCGGCCTGGCTCGGCGTCAGGCTCACGGCTTCGAGGCGGGCGCGGGCTTCGTCCAGGGCCGCCTGTCCGGCCGCGTAATGGGCTGCCCGGTCTCCGCCGACGCAGCCCAGCGCGATCCCCCGCGGCGTCAGCCGGGCGTCGGCATTGTCGACCCGCAGGGACAGCCGATACTCCGAGCGCGAGGTGAACATCCGGTAGGGCTCGCTGACCCCCTGGGTCACGAGGTCGTCAATCATCACGCCGAGATACGACTCGGCCCGGTCGAAGCCCACGATGCCGCGGCCGCCCGCGTGCCGAGCGGCGTTGAGACCGGCCACCAGCCCCTGGCCGGCCGCCTCCTCGTAGCCCGTGGTGCCGTTGATCTGGCCGGCCAGGAACAGGCCCGGCAGGCGCTTCACCTGCAGGCCGACATCGAGTTCCCGGGGATCGACGTAATCGTACTCGATGGCGTAGCCCGGCCGGAGGATCGCGGCCCGCTCCAGCCCGGGGATCAGGCGGACGAGATCGTGCTGGACCTCCTCCGGCAGCGCCGTGGAAATGCCGTTCGGGTAGATCGTCGGATCGTCGAGGCTTTCGGGCTCCAGGAAGATCTGGTGCCCTTCCCGGTCGCCGAAGCGCACGACCTTGTCCTCGATCGATGGACAGTAGCGCGGGCCCCGGCTGGCGATCCCGCCGGAATACATCGGCGAGCGGTGCAGGTTGGCGCGGATCAAGTCATGGACGGCCTGGCTCGTCCGGGTGATGCCGCAGCGGATCTGTGGCGTCGTGATCCGCTCGGTGAGCGTCGAGAACGGCACCGGCTCGGCGTCGGCCTCCTGCATCTCCAGGCCCGACCAATCGATGGTCCGCCCGTCGAGGCGCGGGGGCGTGCCGGTCTTCAGGCGTCCGAGGCGAAGGCCGAGGCGGTCGAGGGTCTGCGCCAGCCCGATCGCCGGCGCCTCGCCGACCCGGCCCGCCGGGATCTGCCGCTCGCCGATATGGATCAGCCCGCGCAGGAAGGTGCCGGTGGTCAGCACCACTGCGCCGCAGGCGAGGGTGCGCCCATCCGCCAGACCGAGGCCGCAGAGGCGGCCATCCGCGTCGAAGGTCAGATCCTCGCAGGCGCCCGCGATCACCGTGAGTCCCGCGGTCTCGGCGACGGCGGCCTGCATGGCGGCGGCGTAGAGCTTGCGGTCGGCCTGGGTCCGGGGGCCGCGCACCGCCGGCCCCTTGCGACGGTTGAGCAGGCGGAACTGAATGCCCGCCGCGTCGGCGACGCGACCCATCAGCCCGTCCAGGGCGTCGACCTCGCGGACGAGATGGCCCTTGCCGAGACCGCCGATGGCCGGGTTGCACGACATCGCCCCGATCGTCGCCGGATCGTGGGTGACCAGCGCCGTGCGCGCGCCGCAGCGCGCGGCCGCGGCCGCGGCCTCGACGCCGGCATGGCCGCCGCCGACGACCGCGACGTCGAACCGGGCGGAGGAGGTGGTGAGCATGGGGTGACGAGCAGCCTTTCGCAGACATCCCGCCGCGGATGCGGGTGACGCACACCCGCTGTCCTCCGGACTCGAGCCCGGGGGCGGCGGTTCTTCCGGGAGGTCTAAGCGGGGGCGGGCGCGGCGGTCAACGCATCCCCGTCGTCCTTCGCCAGACGCGGCCTCCGTCCTAGTCGCCGGTCGAAGTCGCAAATGGATACGATATTCGGTGCGATCGAGGCGCCGAGATCTATCGTCACCTCAAGCATTGCTCGTGGAGGATGCGTGAGGACTTGGCTATCGTCGCTTGCCAGTCACCCCGGACCGTGCAAGTCTTGCGCCGTGACTTCATCCTGAACGGACAGCGCCGTCCGGCAGGCTCACGAGAGGGGCTGTTTCGCCGCGTCGCGGGGCGACGCGGGATGAGGAGATTCGACATGTCGTCCCTGACGATCGGTCTGGGGGCCGCCTGCTGCGCGGCCGGCGCCGCCGCCCATTTCCTCGACCGCACCCAGCGCAAGGAAGGGCTGTTCGGCCTCGCGGGCTTCGCCCTGCTGCTGACGGGGATGTTCCTGAGCCGCTCCTGAGCGGGGTTCCTCGGAGGCCGGCCATCATCGTCCCGATACCTGCTTGGCCAGGATGACGGCTTGGCCGGGACGATGGAGCGCCGCGACATCTGCCGCCGCAGCCCGACACCCCGGATCCGGCGTTCCGGGACCCGACTCGGCGTCAGCCCGTCATGGCCGTCGCGGTGTAGCCGGCCTTGGTCAGGGCCTCGGCGAGGGTGAGCGCCTGCGCGCCGGTGCGGATCGCCACCCGCCCGGCGTCCCGGTCGACCTGCACGTCGGCCGCGGGATCGATCCGCTTCACCGTGCGGGTCACCGCGGCGGCGCAGCCGTCGCAGGTCATCCCCTCCACCCGCATCAGCAGGTCGGTGCGCGTCTCGTCCATCCGGGCCTCCATCAGCCGTATCGCCTTCCGTCGTATCGCCGGGATGTCGGGCCCGGGTGCGACCGGTGCAAGCCGTGCGTGCGGCTCAGAACAGCGCAGGCATCCGGAAGGCGTAATCGATCCGCAGGCCGAACTGGTACTGATTGGGATTGCCGAAGGGCCGACGCACGAGCGGGCTGTTGCCGGAGGCGCCCAGGATGCGGGTGTAGCCGGCATAGGCCGTGTAGGCCCAGGTCTCGCTCTGCGTGTAGGTCACGCCGCCGAGCACGCCCGCCGAGTAGAAGCTGCGCGGGTCGTAGGGGGTGACGCGCCCGTTCAGCGCCGCCTCGATCGGGGAGACGCCGAAATACTTCCGGGCGTAGCTGGCATCGCCGATGTTCAGGCGCGGCCCGATGGAGAACAGGAATTTCTCCGCGGGGATCAGGTAGTCGGCCGCCACCGAGCCGACCGTGCCGTGGTGACCGTAGAGGCCCTGGCGCACCTCGACGCGGGTCCGGATGAACGAGACCGGGTAGAATTCCGCGAACACGCCCGGCTCCACCGCGAAGCGGGCGTCGCGGAAGCCGTACAGGTGCCGCCGGTCGTCGCCGTAATAGCGCCCCGGCACGAAGCGCGCGGTCGGGCCGATCCGGAACGACTCGGTGTCGAACAGCGACAGGCTGAACCCGTCATCCGGCGTCGAGAAGCGGCGCGGCTCGCCCACCCGGCGGATATCGATCGAGGGATAGCCGACGGCTGTGTAGTCGCTGGCGCCGGGATAGCGCGGCACGGCCTGGATCGAGCCGCTCAGCGTGACGATCCACGTATTGGGATCGATCATCGCGAAGGTCGGCGTGGTGCGCGGAAGATCTGCGCCGAGATCCGCGGCCTGCGGCGCCGTCGCGCCGAAGGCCGCGAGGAGCGCGCCGGCGCCGAGAACGGCGCGAAATCGGGAAGTACGCGGGGGGACGAACGTCATGGCCACGCTTTATGACCCTTTTTCATCCCCTCCGCATTCGCAAGCCGCGCAACCCTCCCCGGAGCGCCTCGCAATCGGATCCGCCGTGATGATTCCGCAACGTTCCAGCGGGCTCCGGCGTCACACCGCCCGGAATTAACAGGTGATGGCGCATCCTCCTCCTCCCGGAGCCTTGCCGGGCCCGGTGCGCCCGGCCAATGATCCAGTGATTCGGTTCGCGCCCGGTGGGGTTCGCTCGGGATGTCCCCCGGCGACCGGCGCGCGTTCCCGGCAGGTGGTTAGACGATGGTCCCGGTCCTCGGCCGGTATGCGGGGCTGTTGACGGTCGGCCTTCTCGGGCTCGTCGTGTTCGGGCCACTCGCGGTGTTCCTGCCGCTCTGGAGTGCCATGACGCTCGGCGTCGCCGCCGCCCTGGCCGGCGGTCTCGCCCTGACCCGTATCGCCACCCTGAAGGCGCGCTGCGAGAAGCTGTCCGGCGAGGTCGATCTGCTGTCCCGGCGCCTGCTCAAGGTCGAGACGGCGGGGGCCGGCGCCGCGGCTCAGCCGCGCCCCGAAGCCGCCGAGGCGGCGTTGCGGGCGCAGATCGAGGAATTGACGGTCGAATTCGGGTTGCTCAGCGGCATCGTGCGCGACCTCACCACCGTGCTGAGCGCGCAGGATGCCGAGATCGCGGCCCTCAAGGCCCGGCCGGCGGAGGCGCTCCGGCCGCAGCCCGAGGCGGTGCCCGGCGCGGCCCTTCCGGACGCCGCCCCGGCCCCGGCCCTGCCGCGTCCGCAGGTGTCGGCCGCCCCCGCGCGAGGACGGGGCGCTCCGGCCGCAGGCGGTTCCGCCGGACCCGCAACCGGCCCCGAACCCGGCCCCATCCGTCCCGGCACGGCCGATCCCCCCGCGGCCGATCCCGCCCCGGCCCGCGGCTCCCCCCGTCGACGAGGCCGGTCTCATCGGCGCCTTCGAAGGGGACGGTCTGGAGATCCATCTGCAGCCGGTTGTCACCCTGCCTCAACGCAAGGTCGTGGCCTACGAGGCGCTGGCCCGGCTCCGGATCAGCGGCCCCGGCGTTCCGCCGGCCGAGCCCGAGGTCTTCCTGCCCGTGCTGGAGCGCTTCGGACGGACCACCGAACTCGACCGCCGCATGCTGCAGCGGGCCACCATCGTGGCACGTCACCTCGCCCGGCGCGGCAGCGAGACGCTGCTGACCTACAGCCTGTCGCCGCTGTCGCTGTTCGAGCCCGGGCTCCTGCGCGAGCTCGCCCGCACCGCCACCGACGATCCGGCCCTGGCAGGTCTGACTATCGCCCTGCCGCAGGCGAGCTGGCGCCGTCTCGATGCAGGCCAGCGGGGCCTGCTCGCGCCGCTCCGGGGTCGGATCGGCTTCAGCCTCGACCGTCCGGACGACCTGCGCTTCGATGCGGCCGAATTCGCGGACCGCGGCATCGGTCAGGTCAAGGTCCCGGCCGAGATGCTGCTGCGCCCGCGCTCCGACCGGGGCAGCCTGTCCGACATCGCCGTGGAGGACATCGCACCGGCCCTGACCCGGGCCGGCATCCGCCTGATCGCCACCGGCGTCGCCGACGAGGCCGACGTCCCGGACCTGATCGACCTCGACGTGCCGTTCGCCCAGGGCACGGCCTTCGCGGCTCCGCGGCCGGTCCGGTCGGAGGTTCTGGCCGCCCCGCCCGTCGAGCAGCCCGTGCCGCCCCCGGAACCGACGCCCGAACGGCGCCCGTTCCGATCGGTCCTGCGCCGGGCGGTGTGACGGGCGTCAGCTGAGGCCGCTGGCTTTCCCGGCACGCGCCGTCACCAGTAGATCTGCAGGCGTGCGATCACCGTGTCGACCGAGAACGGGGCCGTGCCCAGGGTCGCGGATTGGGCCTCCCCCGGCTGCACGCGCCCGTGAATGACGTTCCCGATCAGCCGCAGATTCGGCTCGGGATACCAGCTCAGGCCGAGGGTCACGTCCTGCTCCATGCCCCCGCGAAAGCCGCGGGCGTTCAGGTCGATGGCACTGTAGCGCGCGGCCAGTTCGAACACGCCGATCCCGCCGGGGGACACACGCTGCGCCTCCGGAACCGCCACGCCCCTGAAGGTCGCGTAGGTGGTGCCGCTCTGCGGCGTCAGCGCGTAGGCACGGCCTTCGCCGTTGAGCACGAGCGCCGCCTCGACATAGCCGCCCTGGAAGTCGAGCGCGGAGCCGGATTGTCCGGGGCCGCGGAACGGCTGCAGCGCCGCGTAGATGTATTCCGCCTGGATCAGGACCGGACCGCGGCGATAGGCGAATTCGGCACCGAGCCGGGACACGCTGGCGGCATCGGGGAGATCGCCGGTGTCCACCAGGGGGCGCTCGAACAGGAAGGCTCCCGCGGGGCTCGAGAAGCCGAAGGCTCCGTCGGACCGCGACCGGTTGCGGACGATCCCGGCGAGGCCGAGATGCAGGGTCTCGTCGGCGGTCATGATCGGCGCGACGGTGGCGCGGGCCGCCACCGCGACACCATCGCCGTCGATGCCGTTGCTGGCGGCGTTGCCGAACAGGCCGGCCACCGCGGTCCAGGCCTGCCCGTGATGCCCGGCCGCGACGCCGAAGCGACGCTCCGGCACGAGGGCATTGGCCACCGAGCGCTCGACGAACAGGGTGTCGTTGTTGCTCTGCAGCCATTCCAGGCTGAAGGGCTCCTTCATGTTGCCGAGCGTCAGGATCGTGTCCGGCAGTCCCTTCCAGGCCACCAGCGCGTCGTTGATCGGCAGCATCGGGTCGGCGAAATCGTACTGGAAGGCGATCACCCAGTCGCGGCCGATGGTGAGCGTCGGCTCGATCCAGGCCCGGCGCACGGCGACGGTGTCGGGGAAGGCCTCGGGCAGGTCCGGCCGGCTGAAACCCGCCGCACCGCCGTCGATATGCAGCCGGCCGCCGATCTGGAGCTTCACATCGGGCGCGGGGAAGGTGAGGGTCAGCCCCTTGGCATCGACGCGAAGACGCTCGCCGTACGGGCCGGCCATCCCCTCGAACGCGTCCTCCCCGGCGCCCGCGGGCACCGCCAGGGCGAGGGACATGGCCAGGACGGCCGGAGCGGTGCGCGGTCCATTCACGGTCCCAGCAGAGAACAGGTCGGCCGGCCGGAGCCAATGAGCCGATGGCGCAAAATCCGAAAAGTCCGAGGGCCGTGGCCAGACGGCCACGACGGCGCGCGCCCGGTCGAGGGGGCGGTCGAGGGGCCGGTCGAGGGGCCGGGGGCAACACCCGGCGGGACGGCTATGGGGTGCATTCCCCCGATCCCCGCGCCGCCGGCCCGCGGCCGGCCAGCCTACACGGCGCGGTTGTCGATCAGCCGGGTCCGGCCCAGAAAGGCGGCGGCGAGCACGCGGGCCGGGCCGTCGACCCGTTCCACCGGCGCCAGGGTCCGGGCGTCGCAGACCGCGAGATACTGGACCCGGAACCCCGCCGCCTCCAGCGCCGCCCGCCCGGCGGCGATCCGCCCGGCCACGGGGGTGCCGTTGCGGGAGGCCGCCGCGATCTCGCCCAGGACCGCCTGGAGCTTCGGGGCGACGGCACGCTCCTCGGGAGAGAGGTAGCGGTTGCGCGACGACAGCGCGAGGCCGTCGGGCTCCCGCACGGTCGGCACGCCGTGGATCTCCACCGCGAGGTCGAGATCCGCCACGGCCTGCTGAATCACCCGAAGCTGCTGGAAATCCTTCTCGCCGAACAGGGCGACGTCCGGGCGGACTTGGTTGAGGAGCTTGGTCACCACCGTGGCGACGCCGGCGAAATGGCCGGGCCGGAACGGGCCGCACAGGCCCTCGGTCAGGCCTGCGACCTCGATCCGGGTGGCGAAGCCCGGCGGGTACATGGTCTCCACGCCGGGCGTCCAGGCGGCATCCGCGCCGGCCTGTGCGAGCAGGGCCAGATCGGTCTCCAGGTCGCGGGGATAGCGGGAGAAATCCTCGTTGGGGCCGAACTGGGTCGGATTGACGAAGATGCTCGCCACCGTCCGGCGGCCGATCCGCCGCGCCTCGGCCACGAGGGCGAGATGCCCTTCGTGCAGGGCCCCCATGGTCGGGATCAGGACGACGCGCTCACCCGCCGCGCGCCACGCGGCGACGCATCGGCGCAGGGCTGTGAGATCACGGAAGGGCTGAAGGGTCGGCTCGGGCACGGGACGGGCTCCGGGGGAGGGCAGGGCCGGTCTAGAGCATGATGCGGAGCGGTGGAATCCGGCACTCCGATCAGCCTGCGTGAACACGGGCCTGGATCTGCCGCGGCGACGCGGTCTCCGGAATGGCGCGTGTTTCGGCGTCAGGGGCAGTAGGGCAGGAGGGAGCGGCCGAAGGGATCGTCCACGCCGGGCGGCGGCGTGAAGCCGTAATAGCTCGGATGCCCCAGGCCGTACTCGGAGCCGACATAGCTCGGATCGTCCGGCGCGTTGGTGGGCACCGGCACCCGGCGGGGCGTGCAGCCCACCGGCACGGGACGGGACCGGACGGCGTAGACCGGGCGGCGATCGAGCCCGTCGTTGCGCGGGAAGAAGCGCGGGCTGGCCCCCACACCCCTCTCGGCGGTTCCACGGATGTCGAGATCCGCCCCGCGGGCCGATCCCGCGAGCAGCAGGACGAATCCGAGCGCCGTCATCGCCCTTCGTCCCGTCTTCCGCATGCCGTACCCGTCTCCGCCGGAAGGCGTCACCGTGGGGCGGCAGGGTAAACGGATGATTACCGCGCGCTCACGTGAGCGGTACGACGAGGGCCTTCAGGGCGCCGACGAGATCGCCTTCGGTCAGGCGGATCTGCAAGCCCCGACCGCCCCCGTTCACGTGGATCTCGGCCGCCGGGTCGGTCAGCGATCCGGCATCGATCGCCGTCGGGACGGGCCGCTTCTGCCCCAGGGGACTGATGCCGCCGACATGGTAGCCGGTCAGCCGCTCGGCATCGGCGGGCTTGAGCATGGCCGCCGCCTTGCCCGAGAAGGCGGCGGCGACCCGCTTCATCGACACCTCCTTGTCGGAGGCCACGAGCAGGCAGATCGTCCGTCCGTCCACGGCCGCCATCAGGGTCTTCAGGATCCGTCCGGGCGCGACCCCGAGCGCCTCCGCAGCCTGCAGGCCGATGCGCGGGGCGTCCGGATCGTACGCATAGACGTGGAGGCTGTGGCGGATCCCGGCCTTGTCCAGGGCGAGCGTCGCGCGGGTGGTCTTGGCGGGGGTCTTCATGGGTCGTCCGGTCAGGCTGCCTGTGCTCGCGCGGCGATGAGCCGGCCGATTTCCGCGTAGGCCGCCGCGTAGGTCTCCGCGGACGCCGTCGAGCCGGTGACGTAGACCGCCACGACAACCGGTGCACGCCCCGGCGGCCGCAGGATCGCGATGTCGTTGACCGAGCCGTTGTCGCCGCTGCCTGTCTTGTCGCCCACGATCCAGTCGGGCGGCAGCCCAGCTCGCAGGCGCTTGCGCCCGGTCTCGCAGGCGATCATCCAGGCTTCCAGCCGGCCGCGCGACGCCGGCGACAGGACGGTGCCCAGGAGGATCCGGCCCAGGCTCGCCCGCATGGCGTCCGGCGTGGTCGTGTCGCGCGGGTCACCGGGGAGCGCCGTGTTGAGGGTGGGCTCCGTCCGGTCGAGGCGGGTGACGGGGTCACCGGTGTCGCGCAGCCATGCGGTCAGCGCCTCGGGGCCGCCGAGGCTCGCCAGGAGCAGATTGGCGGCGCTGTTGTCGCTCCACACGATCGCGGCCGCGCAGAGATCCGAGACGGTCATCTGCCCTGTCCCGGCACCGGCCTCCAGGGCCTTCCGGGTCACCGGCGCGTAGCTCAGCAGGTCGCCGGAACTGTAGGCGACGATCCGGTCGAGGGTCTCGCGGCCGGTATCGACCCGCGCCAGCACCGCCGCCACCGCCAGCACCTTGAAGGTGCTGCACATCGGAAAGCGCGCGTCCGCGCGATAGGCGGCGAGGACGCGGTCCGCCGTGGCGGCCGCGATGCCGAGGCGACCGTCGAGCCGACGCTCGAGGGCGCCCCAGTCCGGCTCAGCCTCGGCGGCCCGCAGGGGCAGGGCGAAGGGCGCGGCGAGCAGGCCGAGGCTGACGGTGCGGCGGGTCGTGACGAGCATGGCGCATCTGGGTTCGAGGGCGCGACACCGCAACCCGGCGCGGCACCGCGACGCCGGAATGGTATAGGGCACCCGCACCTGTTTCACGTGAAACTCTGCCCCTCCGCACGACTCTGCCGGATCATGACCCAAGCCGAGACCCTCTTCGCACCGGCCAGCGGCTTCGGCCGCGCAGCCGTCGCGGTGATCCGCATCAGCGGCCCGGCCGCGCGCGACGTGCTCGTCGCCCTTTGCGGGAGCCTGCCGCCACCCCGCCGGCTGTCCCTGCGAAGCCTGCGCGATCCGGCCGACGGCACCGAACTCGATCAGGCTCTGGTGGCCTGGTTTCCGGGGCCGGACACGTATAGCGGCGAGGACATGGCCGAGCTGCACCTCCATGGCGGTGCGGCGGTGCGGATGGGCGTTCTCGCCACGCTTGCCCGGTTTCCCGGGTGCCGCACGGCCGAGCCCGGCGCCTTCACCCGTCGGGCGGTCCTCAACGGCCGGATGGATCTCGCCGCGGCCGAAGCCGTCGCCGATCTGATCGATGCCGAGACCGAGGGCCAGCGCCGGCAGGCCCTCCGTCAGCTCGACGGCGCCCTCAGCCGGCAAGTGGCCGCGTGGCGGGCGGAAGCGGTCGATTGCCTCGCCGCCGCGGAGGCGGCGCTGGATTTCGCCGACGAGGGCGACGTGGACGATGCCGGGCTCGACGCCGCCTTGTTCGGCCGCGCCGCGCGGCTTCGCGACGCGATCGCCGGGACCCTGCGCGACGGGCAGAGGGGCGAGCGTCTCCGCGAGGGCTTCACGGTGGTGCTGGCCGGGGCACCCAACAGCGGCAAGTCGACCCTGCTCAATGCCCTCAGCCGACGGGACGTGGCGATCGTCTCGGACCGTCCGGGAACGACCCGCGACGCCATCGAGGTGCGGCTCGACCTCGGCGGCCTGCCCGTCCTGCTGGTCGACACGGCCGGGCTCCGGGAGACCGCGGAGCCGATCGAGGCGGAGGGGATCGTGCGGACGCGGGCGCGGATCGACAGCGCCGATCTGGTGATCGCCCTGGTGCCCCCAGACGGGGCGGTTCCGGAGCTCGGGCCGACCCGCACTCCGATCCTGAAGGTCCGCACGAAGGCCGATCTGTTTGCCGGCTCAGAAACGGAACGGGAGTCGGACGGTCCGGCCGTTTCGGCCCGCACGGGCGCCGGAATGGCGCGGTTGCTGGATGCCATCCAGGCTGCGGCCGAATCCGGTCTCGGCACCGGCGATGCGCTGATCACCAGGGCCCGGCACAGGGCGGCGCTCGAAGCCTGCGTGGGCCATCTCGACCGCCTGCTCGAAGGCACGGGCGGATTGCCGGAGCTCGCCGCGGAGGATCTGCGTCTCGCCGTCCGGGCGCTGGGCGAGGTCGCGGGTCATGTCGGCGTCGAGGATGTGCTCGATCGGTTGTTCAGCGGCTTCTGCATCGGAAAGTAGTTCTATAGCCGGCAACTCAAAGCGGCATTCGGCGCGGCTTTCCCGGTTTCGTCGCCGGTCGTGCCGCGCTGGGACCGGGATGATCGGCGGATGCGGCGCGCCTACTGGGGGATCCGCAGGATCCGGGGCCGCCAGATTCCGAGCGCGACATTCGCGGTCGCGACCGCCAGCAGCACCCAGAGGGTTCCGCGTTCGCCGGGGAGCGACACGGCCAGCACGGCGGGATCGACGAGGCCGGCCAGCGCCCGGGCGCTCTGCTCCGCCTCCTGCTTCATCGGTCCCTGCACGTAGACCAGGCCGCCCTCGAACATCAGGACCCCGGTGGCGAGCTTGAGCCATGCCCAGCCGGCGTTCAGAAAGGCGCGGTTCAGGGCCATCGCCAGCAGGCCGGACATCAGCGTCACCGCCAGGGCGGGCAGGAAGATCCAGGTGGCCACGGCCCCCATCGCGCCCCGCATCGCCGCGTATCCCGCCAGGGCGGATGGCGCGGGCGCGAGGCTCAGCATGACCACCAGGGACGCCATCGCCCCCAGCAGCCCGGCGGATCCCATCGTGTGGAGGAACTTCAGCAGGCGTCGCACGGCATCTCACCCGGGGCCGTTTCGGCGCAGCCTAGCGTGGGGCCTCCCGGGGGGATAGCGGCGCGCCGGTCGCACCGCACCGGGACGGGGTCCGTCCGCGCCCGTCAGCTCCGCAGGCCCGGCGCCTCCTGGCCGGTGCGGGCCACGTATTCGGTGTAGCCGCCGCCATACTGGTGGATGCCCTCCGGGGTCACCTCCAGCACCCGGTTCGAGAGTGCGGCCAGGAAGTGCCGGTCGTGGGAGACGAACAGCATCGTCCCCTCGTAGTTGGCCAGCGCCTCGATCAGCATCTCCTTGGTGCCCATGTCGAGGTGGTTGGTCGGCTCGTCGAGCACCAGGAAGTTCGGCGGATCGTAGAGCATCAGCGCCATGACCAGCCGGGCCTTCTCGCCCCCCGAGAGAACCCGGCAGCGCTTCTCGACATCGTCCCCCGAGAAGCCGAAGCAGCCGGCCAGCGCCCGCAGCGAGCCCTGTCCGGCCTGCGGGAAGGCCTCCTCCAGGGTCTGGAACACGGTGCGGTCGCCGTCGAGCAGGTCCATGGCGTGCTGGGCGAAGTAGCCGAGCTTGACGCTGCCGCCCACCGTGACCGAGCCGTCATCCGGTGCGGTGGTGCCGGTCACGAGCTTCAGGAGCGTCGACTTGCCGGCGCCGTTGATGCCCATCACGCACCAGCGCTCCCGGCGCCGCACCGAGAAGTCGAGGCCCTCGTAGATCGTGCGGCTGCCGTAGCGCTTGTGCACGCCTTTGAGCATCACGACGTCGTCGCCCGAGCGCGGCGCCGGCTGGAATTCGAAGGCCACCGATTGCCGCCGCCGGGGCGGCTCCACGCGCTCGATCTTGTCGAGCTTCTTCACCCGGCTCTGCACCTGGGCGGCGTGGGAGGCCCGGGCCTTGAACCGCTCGATGAAGGCGATCTCCTTGGCCAGCATGGCCTGCTGGCGCTCGAACTGCGCCTGCTGCTGCGCCTCGTTCAGCTTCCGCTGGCCCTCGTAGAAGGCGAAGTCGCCCGAGAAGGTGGTGAGCGCGCCGCCGTCGATCTCGATGACCTTGGTGACGATGCGGTTCATGAACTCGCGGTCGTGCGAGGTCATCAGCAGGGCGCCGTCATAGGCCTTCAGGAAGGATTCGAGCCAGATCAGGCTCTCGAGGTCGAGGTGGTTGGACGGCTCGTCGAGGAGCATCACGTCCGGGCGCATCAGCAGGATGCGGGCCAGCGCCACGCGCATCTTCCAGCCGCCCGAGAGGGCGCCGACATCCCCGTCCATCATCTCCTGGCTGAAGCTGAGGCCGTCGAGCACCTCCCGTGCGCGGCCCTCCAGGGCGTAGCCGTCGAGCTCCTCGAACCGGGCCTGGACCTCGCCGTAGCGCTCGATCAGGGCGTCCATCTCGTCCGCCCGCTCCGGGTCGGCGAGGGCCGCGCCGAGCTCGGCGAGCTCGGCCGCCACCGCGCTCACGGGGCCGGCGCCGTCCATCACCTCGGTGACGACGCTGCGGCCGGACATCTCGCCGACATCCTGGCTGAAATAGCCGATCGTGATGCCCCGGTCGGCGGCGACCTGCCCCTCGTCGGGCTGCTCCTGGCCGATGATCATCCGGAACAGGGTGGTCTTGCCGGCCCCGTTCGGGCCGACCAGCCCGACCTTCTCGCCCCGCTGCAGGGCGGCCGAGGCCTCGATGAAGACGAGCTGCCGCCCGTTCTGCTTGGTGATCTTGTCCAGGCGAATCATGAAGTGCGGGCGCGGTGTCCGGGAATGGGGCTCCGGGGCGCTTACGGCATCGATCGAGACGGCGCAAAGACGGGCGCGGCCGCTGGGCCCTGCATGGCGCGCAACCGTGACCGTCATCCGATCGCCGGACGCCTTTTCTGCCCGATTCTGCGAGCTAAGATGGGGTATTCGGGGTGCCTCGCGCGGCGGAAGCGGCGGCATGATGGCGCTTCGATCCAATCCCGGAGCCCCACCATGAGCGAGCAGCACCACGTCGGCCTCGATGTCTCCGTGAAGGAGACCGCAATCTGCATCGTCGATCCCCATGGTAAGGTCGTGCACCGGGCCACCGTCGAGAGCCATCCCGAGGTGATCGGCCGGCACCTGATCGACCTCGGCCACAGCTACGCGCGTGTCGGCCTGGAGGCGGGACCGCTCTCACCGTGGCTCTACGCCGGCCTGGTCGAAGCCGGACTGCCGGCGATCTGCGTCGAGACCCGCCACATGCATGCGGCCCTCTCGGCCCGCATCAACAAGACCGACCGCAACGACGCGATGGGCATAGCCCAGATGATGCGGGTCGGCCTGTTCAAGCCGGTCCACGTCAAAACGCCGGCCAGCCAGCAACGCCGCCTGCTCCTGACCTCGCGCAAGCTGCTTCAGCGCAAGGCTTACGACATCGAGAGCGACCTGCGCGGCCAACTGCGCAACTTCGGCCTCAAAGTCGGTGTCGTGGGGGCTGCCGGTTTCGAGCAGCGCGTACGCGACCTCGTGCTCGATCTGCCCTTCGTCGCGGCCGTGGTCCTGCCGCTGCTGGAGGCGCGCTCGGCGCTGCGGACCCAACTGGCCAAGCTGCACAAAATGCTGCTGGACCAGGTCCGCACCGACCCGGTCTGCCGGCGCTTGATGACCGCGCCCGGCGTCGGGCCGGTCGTGGCGTTGACCTACCGTACCTGCGTCGACAACCCAGCCCGCTTCGGACGATCGCAATGCGTCGGGGCGCATTATGGTCTGACGCCGCGGCTCTACCAGTCCGGCGAGACGAAGCGGGTCGGCCGAGTCTCGAAGTGCGGCGACACGATGATGCGCGCCGCACTGTATGAGGCCGCGCTCGTGCTGCTGACTGGCCCTCGGGTTCGATGGTCCTCGCTGAAGGTCTGGGGGCTGGCTGTGGCCAAGCGCAGAGGCATGCAGAAGGCCCTCGTGGCCGTCGCCCGCAAGCTGGCGATCGTGCTGCATCGGATGTGGCGCGACGAGAAGGATTTCCGCTGGTCGACCGAAGCCGCGACGGCGGCCTGAAGCTTACGGATCAGCATCACGTAACACCGAGCTCCTCCGGCGTGGAGGAGGTCCCTGTGGGGACGATGGGAGCGGGTGAGACCGAGGAAACTCGAGCGTCGGTTCTGCCGGGCGCGCGGCTTAGATGGATCCGCCCACTCCCTCTAACCCCATCATGAGGCGGCGCTCGCCGACCTCGGAGAGAAGCAAGAGCTCCACAGGGCCGATCACGCGTCGAACCAGGATGCGCACGAAAGGGCGTTGACCGATGAACCCCGAATAGAGAAGCCATCCCGAGGTGATCGGCCGGCACCTGATCGACCTCGGCCACAGCTACGCGCGTGTCGGCCTGGAGGCGGGACCGCTCTCACCGTGGCTCTACGCCGGCCTGGTCGAAGCCGGACTGCCGGCGATCTGCGTCGAGACCCGCCACATGCATGCGGCCCTCTCGGCCCGCATCAACAAGACCGACCGCAACGACGCGATGGGCATAGCCCAGATGATGCGGGTCGGCCTGTTCAAGCCGGTCCACGTCAAAACGCCGGCCAGCCAGCAACGCCGCCTGCTCCTGACCTCGCGCAAGCTGCTTCAGCGCAAGGCTTACGACATCGAGAGCGACCTGCGCGGCCAACTGCGCAACTTCGGCCTCAAAGTCGGTGTCGTGGGGGCTGCCGGTTTCGAGCAGCGCGTACGCGACCTCGTGCTCGATCTGCCCTTCGTCGCGGCCGTGGTCCTGCCGCTGCTGGAGGCGCGCTCGGCGCTGCGGACCCAACTGGCCAAGCTGCACAAAATGCTGCTGGACCAGGTCCGCACCGACCCGGTCTGCCGGCGCTTGATGACCGCGCCCGGCGTCGGGCCGGTCGTGGCGTTGACCTACCGTACCTGCGTCGACAACCCAGCCCGCTTCGGACGATCGCAATGCGTCGGGGCGCATTATGGTCTGACGCCGCGGCTCTACCAGTCCGGCGAGACGAAGCGGGTCGGCCGAGTCTCGAAGTGCGGCGACACGATGATGCGCGCCGCACTGTATGAGGCCGCGCTCGTGCTGCTGACTGGCCCTCGGGTTCGATGGTCCTCGCTGAAGGTCTGGGGGCTGGCTGTGGCCAAGCGCAGAGGCATGCAGAAGGCCCTCGTGGCCGTCGCCCGCAAGCTGGCGATCGTGCTGCATCGGATGTGGCGCGACGAGAAGGATTTCCGCTGGTCGACCGAAGCCGCGACGGCGGCCTGAAGCTTACGGATCAGCATCACGTAACACCGAGCTCCTCCGGCGTGGAGGAGGTCCCTGTGGGGACGATGGGAGCGGGTGAGACCGAGGAAACTCGAGCGTCGGTTCTGCCGGGCGCGCGGCTTAGATGGATCCGCCCACTCCCTCTAACCCCATCATGAGGCGGCGCTCGCCGACCTCGGAGAGAAGCAAGAGCTCCACAGGGCCGATCACGCGTCGAACCAGGATGCGCACGAAAGGGCGTTGACCGATGAACCCCGAATAGAGAAGCCATCCCGAGGTGATCGGCCGGCACCTGATCGACCTCGGCCACAGCTACGCGCGTGTCGGCCTGGAGGCGGGACCGCTCTCACCGTGGCTCTACGCCGGCCTGGTCGAAGCCGGACTGCCGGCGATCTGCGTCGAGACCCGCCACATGCATGCGGCCCTCTCGGCCCGCATCAACAAGACCGACCGCAACGACGCGATGGGCATAGCCCAGATGATGCGGGTCGGCCTGTTCAAGCCGGTCCACGTCAAAACGCCGGCCAGCCAGCAACGCCGCCTGCTCCTGACCTCGCGCAAGCTGCTTCAGCGCAAGGCTTACGACATCGAGAGCGACCTGCGCGGCCAACTGCGCAACTTCGGCCTCAAAGTCGGTGTCGTGGGGGCTGCCGGTTTCGAGCAGCGCGTACGCGACCTCGTGCTCGATCTGCCCTTCGTCGCGGCCGTGGTCCTGCCGCTGCTGGAGGCGCGCTCGGCGCTGCGGACCCAACTGGCCAAGCTGCACAAAATGCTGCTGGACCAGGTCCGCACCGACCCGGTCTGCCGGCGCTTGATGACCGCGCCCGGCGTCGGGCCGGTCGTGGCGTTGACCTACCGTACCTGCGTCGACAACCCAGCCCGCTTCGGACGATCGCAATGCGTCGGGGCGCATTATGGTCTGACGCCGCGGCTCTACCAGTCCGGCGAGACGAAGCGGGTCGGCCGAGTCTCGAAGTGCGGCGACACGATGATGCGCGCCGCACTGTATGAGGCCGCGCTCGTGCTGCTGACTGGCCCTCGGGTTCGATGGTCCTCGCTGAAGGTCTGGGGGCTGGCTGTGGCCAAGCGCAGAGGCATGCAGAAGGCCCTCGTGGCCGTCGCCCGCAAGCTGGCGATCGTGCTGCATCGGATGTGGCGCGACGAGAAGGATTTCCGCTGGTCGACCGAAGCCGCGACGGCGGCCTGAAGCTTACGGATCAGCATCACGTAACACCGAGCTCCTCCGGCGTGGAGGAGGTCCCTGTGGGGACGATGGGAGCGGGTGAGACCGAGGAAACTCGAGCGTCGGTTCTGCCGGGCGCGCGGCTTAGATGGATCCGCCCACTCCCTCTAACCCCATCATGAGGCGGCGCTCGCCGACCTCGGAGAGAAGCAAGAGCTCCACAGGGCCGATCACGCGTCGAACCAGGATGCGCACGAAAGGGCGTTGACCGATGAACCCCGAATAGAGAAGTCGTTTCCCTGCCGCTCCAGCCGCCGCTCCGGCGTATGGTGCCGGGCTTGGCCGTGGCGGACGCCTTTGAGGACGATGATGTTTTGCGGTTGGTGGACGACGAGCCTCGACATGGCCATGCTCGGCCTGGAGGCTCAGGGCGTGATCGCCCAGCGGATGGCGATGTTCGCCCTCGGGGGGCCGGCCGCGCAGGTCGAGGCGCAGCTCATGGTGACCGAGAAGATGCTGGCCGCCGGCGAGGCGGCTCTGATGCTCGCCGCGGGGGCCTCGAACGGCAAGGTGATCCGCAGCTACCGGCGGAAGGTCCAGGCCAATGCCCGGCGCCTGAGCCGGGGGTGAAGTCGAGCGGAGCGCGTCTCCCTCCCCCGCGAAGAGGGGAGGGAGGGCGTATGTCAGGTCCGGACGAGGCTCTCCGCCCCGCCGCACACCTCAGTTGTTCGCCGTCCGGAACGTGTCGCAGGCCTTGGTCTGGCCGCTCTTGTAGCCGGCCTTGAACCAGCGCTGGCGCTGGGCCGAGGAGCCGTGGGTGAAGGAATCCGGCACCACGTAGCCCTTCGAGCGCTGCTGCAGGGCGTCGTCGCCGATCTGGGCGGCGGCGTTCAGGGCCTCGTCGATGTCGCCCTGCTCCAGCTCGGCGTACTTGTCGTTGGAGTTCTTGGCCCAGACGCCGGCGAGGCAGTCGGCCATCAGCTCGATCCGCACCGAGAGGGCGTTCGCCTCGGTCTTGCTGGACGCCTGCTGCTGGCGCGCCTGGACCTTGCCGAGGATGCCGAGCACGTCCTGGACGTGGTGGCCGACCTCGTGGGCGATGACGTAGGCGTAGGCGAAATCGCCCTTCACGCCGAACTTCGACGCCATCTCCTTGAAGAAGCCCGTGTCGAGATAGACCTTCTTGTCGAGGGGGCAGTAGAACGGGCCCATCGCCGCCTGGGCCGAGCCGCAGCCCGAGCGGGTGCCGCCGGTGTACAGCACCAGGGTCGTCGGCGTGTACTGCTTGCCGGTCTGCTGCGGCAGGATCTGGCTCCAGACGTCCTCGGTGTTGCCGAGGATCTTCGAGGCGAACCGGCCGCTCTCGTCCGTCGGCGCCTGCCGCCGCTTGGCCTGGGTCTGCGGATCGACCTGCTGCTCCTGCTGGCCGCGCCCGCCGCCGATCCGCTCGGCGCCGCCGATCAGGATCGCCGGGTTGATGCCGGTGAAATAGCTGATGATCAGCAGCACCACGATGGTGCCGATGCCGAGCCCGCCGGCGCCGCCGCCGGGAAAGCCCATGCCGCCGCCGCCGCCGCCCTCGCCCCGGCGATCCTCGACGTTGTCGGAGCTGCGTAGATCTTCCCAGCGCATGGTTGGGTCCCGCCATCAATGCTGCGCCGGCCGCCTCGGGCAGCCCACGGTTTGCTATGCGTCGCTATGTCCGGCCGACGGTGGACCAGCGGCGGGAACGAAGCTCTAATGGCGGGAGGGGAGACCCGGTTCCGCCCACGTGGTCAAGCTTTCCCGTCGAGAAGGGCGCGCAGGGATCGGAAATCCCGCCATGCGAGACGCTTCTGTACCGGCTGGCGCAGCAGGAAGGCCGGGTGGAGGGTGGCGAGCAGCTTCACCTCGCGGTTGGGCAGCTTGTAGGGGAACAGTCGGCCGCGGGTCCGCAGGATGCCATCCTTCGTGCCGGTCAGCGTCTGGGTCGCGGGCGCGCCGAGGCAGACGATGAGGTCCGGATCGACCAGCTCGATCTGGCGCTCCACGAAGGGCCGGCACACCGCAACCTCCTGGGGCGTCGGGTTGCGGTTGCCCGGCGGGCGCCAGGGCACGATGTTGGCGACGTAGGCGCTGGTCCGGTCGAGCCCGATCGCCTTCATCATCTTGTCGAGGAGCTGGCCCGAGCGGCCCATGAACGGCTTGCCGATCCGGTCCTCGTCGGCGCCGGGCGCCTCGCCGAGAAACATCACCCGCGCCTTGGGATTGCCGTCGGCGAAGACGAGGTTCTTGGCGGTGAAGCGCAGCGGGCAGGCGTCGAAATCGGCGAGGATCCGCTCCAGTTCGTCCAGGGTCTTCGCCTGCCGCGCCCGGGCGCGCGGGCGTCGCTCGCGGCTTCGTCGGGCTGGGCGCTGGCGGCGCGGCCGAAGGTCCGCGACGGCGCGGCGGGCGGCGGCGAACCGGGGGCGGCACGAGGCTGCCGGCGGTCGGGCCGGCGGGCGGGTCGGGGGCCCGGCGCGGTGCGCGCAGGGTCGGCGCCGGCGCATCCGCCTCGCTGAACCGGTCGTGCGGCCGCTCGTCCAGAACCGCGTCGGCACCGGCCTCCACGTGGAAGTCGAGATAGGCGATCAGATCGGCTTGCGCGTCGTTGGGGCTCGGCATGGAGAGGAGCATGTGGGAACGCCGCGGCCTGTGGACAACTCTCGAAACCCGCCGGCCGGGCAAGGTCTTGCGTGACGGAACAGCGCGATCCCGCGGGCCCCGCCCCACCCGCCCTCTGACCGGCATGCCGGGTTGCGGACGGGGTGGGATCGTCCGGCACCCGTCACATGTACCGCCCCGTGCGGCAAAGGGAACTTTGCCTTAAGCCGGATCTTCGGCAACTTGCCTTTCCAGCTTGGAATCGCTTGAGACGGCAGCAGGGATGCCGGCCCACCGCGGATCGGGGGCTGGAAGAAGACTGGAAAAAGAAAAGGAGAGGCGAGGATGGCGCTGCCCGAACGCGAGAGCATGGATTTCGACGTGGTCGTGGTGGGCGCCGGCCCGGCCGGCCTCGCCACCGCGATCCGCCTGAAGCAGCGCGCCGCCGAGATCGGCGAGGAGATCAGCGTCGTCGTCGTCGAGAAGGGCTCCGAGGTCGGCGCCCATATCCTCTCCGGCGCGGTGATCGACCCGATCGGCCTCGACCGGCTCCTGCCCGAATGGCGCCAGGACCCGGAGCGGCCGCTCAAGACGGAAGTTCAGCGCGACGAGTTCATGATGCTCACCAAGAACAGCGGCATCACCCTGCCGAACCTGTTCTTCCCCAAGCTCATGTCGAACCACGGCAATTTCGTCGGCTCGCTCTCCAACGTCTGCAAGTACCTGGGCGCGCAGGCCGAGGCGCTCGGCGTCGAGATCTATCCGGGCTTCCCGGCCTCCGAGGTGCTGTTCGACGACAAGGGCGCGGTGGCGGGCATCGCCACGGGCGATCTCGGGATCGGCAAGTCCGGCGCGCCGCGCGAGGACTACACCCGCGGCATGGAGCTGCGCGCCAAGTACACGGTGTTCGGCGAGGGCGCCCGGGGCAACCTGACCAAGGGCCTGATCCAGCGCTTCTCGCTCAACCGGCACAGCGACCACTTCAAATACGGGCTCGGCGTGAAGGAGCTCTGGCAGCTCGCGCCGGGCAAGTTCGAGCCTGGGCTCGTGCGCCACACCATGGGCTGGCCGCTGCCCAACAAGGCCGGCGGCGGCTCCTGGCTCTACCATTTCGACGACAACCTGCTCTCGGTCGGCTTCGTCACGCACCTGAACTACGAGAACCCGACCCTGTCGCCGTTCGAGGAGTTCCAGCGCTTCAAGACCCATCCGCTGATCGCCGAGACCTTCGAGGGCGCCAAGCGCATCGGCTACGGCGCGCGCGCCATCATGGAGGGCGGCTGGCAATCGGTGCCGAAGCTGGTCTTCCCCGGCGGCTGCCTGGTCGGCTGCTCGGCGGGCTTCGTCAACGTGCCGCGGATCAAGGGCTCGCACAACGCGGTGCTCTCCGGGATGCAGGCGGCCGACGCCATCGCGGACGCCCTGAAGGCGGGCCGCGCCGGGGACGAGCTCACCGCCTACGAGGCCGGCTGGCGCGACAGTCCGATCGGGCAGGACCTGAAGGCGGTGCGCAACGTCAAGCCGCTCTGGTCCAAGTACGGCACGCTGGTGGGCGTCGGCCTCGGCGGGATCGACATGTGGGCGACGAGCATCTTCGGCGCCTCGCCGTTCGGCACGCTCAAGCACGGCAAGCCCGACCACGCCTGCCTCAAGCCCCTCTCCGAGGTGACGCCGATCGTCTACCCGAAGCCCGACGGCAAGCTGACCTTCGACCGGCTCTCCTCGGTCTACCTGTCGAACACCAACCACGAGGAAGACCAGCCGCCGCACCTCAAGGTCCGCGACCTGGAGCTGCAGAAGCGCTCCGAGCACGACGTCTATGGCGGGCCGTCCGGCCGCTACTGCCCGGCGGGCGTCTACGAGTGGGTGGCGGATTCCGCCGCGAGCGACGGGGTGCGCTACCAGATCAACGCGCAGAACTGCGTCCACTGCAAGACCTGCGACATCAAGGATCCGAACCAGAACATCGACTGGGTGACCCCGGAGGGGCCCGGCGGGCCGAACTACCCGAACATGTGAGGCGCCCGGACCGGGCCGGGAGGACGCGGCGTCATCCTTTCGCCTTGCGGGGCTGGCGGGATGGGTTCAGTGTCCCCAGCGTTTTTTCGGGGATGCCCCGCCATTCTCGCGCCCGGCCCCTGACGGGCCGGCGCCCAGGAGCCGCGATCGGTTCATGATGATCACACGCGCCCGCCGGAGCGTCTCGGCGCTCGCCCTTCTGCTCGCCGCCGGGCTGCCGCAGACCGTGCTGGCCGCGCAGCCGAGGGAATCGACCCCGGTGCTCGACTACGAGCCCGCGGATTCGCTGGAGGGCAACTTCCTCTCCGCCTACATCGCGGGCGCGTCCCGGGACACGGCGGCGGCGGCGACCTTCTACCGCGAGGCGGTCAAGGCCGATCCGCGCAACGCCGAGCTGGTCGAGCGCGCCTTCATCTCGCTGCTCGCCGACGGCGCCCTGCCGGACGCGTTCCGCACCGCCGAGAAGCTCATCGCCCGCGATCCCACCAACGGGCTCGCCAACCTCTCCCTCGGGGTGCGCCAGATCAAGGCGGGCCAATGGGCCGCCGCCCGCCAGAACTTCTCGCGCAGCGGCCGCGGGGCGGCCACCGACCTGACCGCGACGCTGCTCACCGCCTGGTCGTATGCCGGCGCGGGCGACGGCAAGAAGGCGCTGGAGACGGTCAACAAGCTCCGGGGCGAGCGCTACTACAACACCTTCCGCGACTACCATGCCGGCCTGATCGCCTCGGTGACCGGCGACAACGCCGAGGCCGAGCGGCGTCTCAAGGCCGCCTACGAGGCCGACCGCAACACCCTGCGCATCGTCGACGCCTATGCCCGGATGGAGGCGAGCCTCGGCCGCACCGATCTGGCGATCCAGGCCTATTCCGACTTCGACCAGCTCTCGCCCCGCCACCCGCTGGTGCGCGACGCCCTCGACAAGCTCAAGGAGGGCAAGCCGCTCACGCGGCTGATCGGCACCGCCCAGGAGGGCGCAGCCGAGGTGCTGTACGGGCTGGGCTCCGCGGGCTCGACGCAGGGCGACGAACTGCCCGCCGTGATCTACCTGCGGCTGGCGCTCTACCTCGCCCCCGACCACGCCCTCGCCCGGCTGACGCTGGCCGACACGCTGGACCGGATGAAGCAGCCCGAGCGGGCCAACGAGGCCTACGCGCAGATCCCGGCCGCCTCCCCGCTCAAGCTCAACGCCGACATCCAGATCGGCCTGAACCTGGAGCAGATGGGCAAGGGCGACGAGGCCCTGGCCCATCTCGACGCGGCGATGAAGGCCCACCCGGACGACATCGACGTCATCACGGCGCTGGGCAACGTGCAGCGCGCCCGCAAGAAGTACGAGGAGGCGGCCGCCACCTACACCCGGGCCATCGGCCTGATCGGCGACCGGCCGCAGGCCAATTACTGGACGACCTACTATTTCCGCGGCACCGCCTACGAGCGCGCCAAGCAGTGGCCGAAGGCCGAGGCCGACCTGAAGAAGGCCCTGTCCCTGGTGCCGGCCAACCAGCCGGCCGCCAAGGCGCAGGTGATGAACTATCTCGGCTATTCCTGGGTCGATCAGAACGTCAACATCGACGAGGCGTTCAAGCTGCTGCAGCAGGCCGCCGATGCGAGCCCCCGGGACGGGATGATCGTCGACAGCCTCGGCTGGGCCTATTACCGCCTCGGCCGTTGGGACGATGCGGTGCGCGAGCTGGAGAAGGCGGTCGAACTGAAGCCCGGCGATCCGACCATCAACGACCACCTGGGCGACGCCTACTGGCGTTCGGGCCGGCGCCTCGAGGGCAAGTTCCAGTGGCAGCACGCCAAGGATCTGAACCCCGAGCCGGACGACCTCACGCAGATCAACGCGAAGCTGAAGGACGGTCTGCCCGACATCGAGAAGCCGACCGCCACCGCCGAGACCGTGCCGGCCCCGGTCGCCGCCCCGCACAACGCCGAGAACCCGGAATTGCCGAAGGGCGCCCCCCAGCCGCACGAGGCGCCGGGCGCCGCCGACAAGGCCAAGAAGTCGGGGGGCTAGCGCCCCTCTCCCGATCCGGCGCCCTGGCGGTCCGCACCTCGTTCATCACGGCGGTGCGGCGGCCGGCGCCGCCCGCAGCCGACGCTCGGGCGCGCCATCCCGAAGATCCGCAAGGCGGCTTCGGGCCGCAAGGGCAAGATCTTCGGCCTCCGGGCATGAGCCTGCGCCCGTTCAGGCTCCCGGTGCCTGCGTAAGATCGCCGGTATTCTGCACCCGACATCCCGTCGCGCCGTCCTGCAAAGCGCAAAGACGAACGGGATTCTCTTGGGGACCGTAGCTCAAGAGGCCTAATTGCCTGACGATCCGGGCCCGCTAGGCTCGCGCCTCCGCAACCTGTCGGAGTGGATCGTGAAAGCGCTGAAGCCGGTCTGGATCCTGCTGGCCCTCGCCTGTGCGGCATCCGGAATCCCGGCCGATCCTGCGAGCGCGCAGGACACGGTGTCCGGGCCGGCTGCGTCCATCCTGGAGGCCGTCCCCGTCTCGAACGCGCCGCTCGGCGGCTTTCCCTACTTCGCGCTCCCCGACGGCTACCAGCCGCTGAACCCGCCCGAGACCCGCGCTTTCGGGCATTTCCTGTTCTGGTCCGGCACGGCGCTCCACGAGGTCGAGGGCAAGGTCTTCCTGTCCCTCATCGGCACCAAGGACGGCAAGACCTACGCATCCTATGAGCTGAAGAAGAATATCGAGGCCGTGCTGACACAGGCCGGCGGCCGGAAGATCGCCGACAGCAGGATCCCCGCCTCCCTCACGGAGACGCTGCCCGAGGACATCCGGATCGGGATGTATGAGGGCCTGGGCAATGTCTACAACGAGCCGGCGCAGACCTGGGTGATCCGCCGGCCGGACCGGCAGATCTGGGTCCATTTCGTGCCCGGCAGCAACAACGCGGCCTGGACCATCCTGGAGACCAAGCCGTTTCTCCAGACCGGCGCCCTCCTGCCCGCCGAGCAGCTGAAGCAGGACCTCGACACGACGGGAAAGGCGGTGATCCAGGTCAACTTCGCCACCGACAGGACCGAGATCCTGCCGGCCTCCGCCCCGCAGATCGACGCGGTGGCGGGCCTGCTGCGGACGAATCCCGGCCTGCGGCTCGCGATCAACGGCCATACCGACGAGACCGGAGCCGCCGCGCACAACCAGGCCCTGTCCGACGGCCGTGCCAAGGCGGTCATGGCGAAGCTCGTCGCCGCCGGCGTCGCGAGGGATCGGCTGAAGGCCAGGGGCTTCGGGGCGTCCAGCCCGGTCGCCGCCAACGACAGCGCGGAGGGACGGGCCAAGAACCGGCGCGTCGAGCTGGTCAGGTTCTGACGGCCGAGGCGCCGATGGCAGGCCTCGACCGGGCGTCTCGCTGGTCCGGACCCGCTCCGTGCGTCGGAGCTGGGGACGTCGGGGGCGACAAGAGTATTTTGTCCGCCATATCATAAAAATCGACGCGCATTTTCCCGGGCTTTGACGCACAGTGCGCAGCCGTTCGCGGGCGGCCAAGCCGCAGCCCGCACGGCAGGAGATTCGCACGGCAAGAGCCGGCGGGCGGGCATCGCGCCCGCGAGTCAGGGAGGAAGGCCCATGCCGTCAGATATCGAGATCGCCCGCGCCGCGACCCTGAAGCCGATCGCGCAGGTCGCCGAGAAGCTCGGCATCCCGGATGACGCGCTCCACAATTACGGCAAGCACATCGCCAAGATCGACCACGGCTACATCGCCGGGCTGGAGAGCCGGAAGCCCGGCAAGCTCGTGCTGGTCACGGCGATCTCCCCGACGCCCGCGGGCGAGGGCAAGACCACCACCACGGTGGGCCTGGGCGACGCCCTGAACCGCATCGGCGAGAAGACCATGATCTGCCTGCGCGAGCCGTCGCTCGGGCCGTGCTTCGGCATGAAGGGCGGCGCCGCCGGCGGCGGCAAGGCCCAGGTCGTGCCGATGGAGCAGATCAACCTGCACTTCACCGGCGACTTCCACGCCATCACGTCGGCCCACAGCCTCGCGGCCGCGCTGATCGACAACCACGTCTACTGGGCGAACGAGCTCAACATCGACGTGCGCCGCATCCACTGGCGCCGCGTCGTCGACATGAACGACCGGGCTTTGCGCCAGATCACCCAGTCGCTCGGCGGCGTCGCCAACGGCTTCCCCCGGGAGGACGGGTTCGACATCACGGTGGCCTCCGAGGTGATGGCGGTGTTCTGCCTCGCCAAGGACCTCGCCGACCTGGAGGAGCGCCTCGGCCGGATCGTGATCGCCGAGACCCGCGACCGCAAGCTCGTCACCCTCAAGGACGTGAAGGCCACCGGCGCCATGACGGTGCTGCTCAAGGACGCCCTGCAGCCCAACCTCGTGCAGACGCTCGAGGGCAACCCGGCGCTGATCCATGGCGGCCCCTTCGCCAACATCGCCCATGGTTGCAACTCGGTGATCGCCACACGGGCCGGCCTTCGGCTCGCCGACTACACGGTGACGGAGGCCGGGTTCGGCGCCGATCTCGGCGCCGAGAAGTTCCTCGACATCAAGTGCCGGCAGGCGGGGCTGACCCCCTCGGCCGTGGTGGTGGTGGCGACCATCCGCGCCCTCAAGATGCATGGCGGCGTCGACAAGAAGAACCTCGGGGCCGAGAACATCGACGCCCTGGAGAAGGGCTTCGCCAACCTCGCCCGGCACGTGACCAACCTGCGCGGCTTCGGCCTGCCGGTGGTGGTCGGCGTCAACCACTTCTACGCCGACACCGATGCCGAGCACGCCAAGCTCAAGGAACTGTGCCGCGAGCGGCTCGACGTCGAGGCGATCACCTGCCGCCACTGGGCGGAGGGCGGGGCCGGGGCCGAGGAGCTGGCCCGCGCGGTGGTGAAGCTCTCCGAGGCCGAGCCGGCGCCGATCCGCCACGCCTACGAGACGGAGAGCCGCCTCTCCGACAAGATCCGGGCGATCGCCACCAAGCTGTACGGGGCCGCCGACATCCAGATCGAGACGAAGGCTCAGGCCAAGCTCGCCACCTTCGAGAAGGACGGCTACGGAAACCTGCCGATCTGCATGGCCAAGACCCAGTACTCGTTCTCCACCGACCCGACCCTGATGGGCGCCCCCGAGGGCCACATCGTGGGCGTGCGCGACGTCCGGCTCTCGGCCGGCGCCGGCTTCGTGGTGGCGATCTGCGGGGAGATCATGACCATGCCGGGCCTGCCCCGGGTGCCCGCCGCCGACACGATCCGGCTGGACGCCAACGGGCAGATCGACGGGCTGTTCTGAGGATCACGCGCGGGGCGGGTCAGGGCTCGCCCTCTACACCGCTCCGAACAGGTCCACCGCCAGCCGGGAATGCGCCTCGCGCAGCATCCCGGTATCGACCCCGAGCGGCTGGCCGTCGATCACCCGCCAGCGGCCCGCCACCATCACCCGGTCGGCCCGGGTGGCGCCGCACAGGACCAGAGCCGCCAGCGGGTCGTGGGCGCCGGAGAAGCGCAGCTCGTCCAGGGTGAACAGGGCGAGGTCCGCCTCCCGGCCCGGCTCGATCCGGCCGATATCGGTGCGGCCGAGGCAGGCGGCCGAGCCTTCGGTGGCCCAGCGCAGGGCGTCGAGATGCGTCACGGCCTCCGCCCCGTAGGTGAGCCGGTTGATCATCAGGGCGTGGCGCACGCCTTCCATCAGGTTCGAGCTGTCGTTCGAGGCCGAGCCGTCGACACCGAGGCCCACCGGCGAGCCCGCCGCCTCCAGCTCGCAGGTGCGGCAGCGGCCCGAGGCCAGGGTCATGTTCGAGGTCGGGCAGTGGCAGACGCCGACCCCGGCCTTGCCGAGCCGGGCGACCTCGGCATCGGTGAAGTGGATGCCGTGGGCGAGCCAGACCCGATCGTTCAGCCAGCCGACCTCCTCGAGGTACTCCACCGGCCGGCAACCGAACATCTGCTGGCAATAGGCGTCCTCGTCCAGCGTCTCGCCGAGATGGGTGTGCAGCCGGCTCCCGTGCCGGGCGGCGAGCGCCGCGCTCTCGCGCATCAGGCGCCGGGTCACCGCGAAGGGCGAGCAGGGGGCGAGCGCGACCTGCACCATCGCGCCGGGGGCGGGGTCGTGGAACAGGTTCAGCACCCGCTCGCAATCCGAAAGAATCGTGTCGTCGTCCTGGGTCAGGCTCTCGGGCGGCAGCCCGCCCTCCCGGTCGGACAGGCTCATGGAGCCGCGGGTGATCGCGGCCCGGATCCCGAGGGCCCGGGCCTCCGCGACCTGGACGTCCATCGAATCCTCCAGCCCCTTCGGGAACAGGTAGTGATGGTCGCCCGCCGTGGTGCAGCCCGAGAGCAGCAGCTCGGTGAAGGCCACCTGCGTGGCGAGCCGGAACGCCTCCGGGGTGATCCGCCCCCAGACCGTGTAGAGCGCCTTCAGCCAGGGAAAGAGCGGCTTGTTGATCGCCAGCGGGTGGGCGCGGGTCAGCGTCTGGAAGGCGTGGTGATGGGTGTTGATCAGCCCCGGGATGACCACGTGGCGCGAGGCGTCGAAGGTCTCGTCCACGGGCGCGGCGGGTTTCGCGCCCGCCGCCACGCATTCGACGATCCGGGTGCCCGCCACGACGATCCCGCCCCCGGCGCCCTCGGCCAGGATGGCGCGCGGATCGCGGATCCAGAGGCGTCCCGGTCCCGGTTCAGCTGCCTCGGCCATGTCCGTCCGCTCCCGTCGATCGAGGATCCTGCGTAGCGGAGGGGCCGGACCGGCGGCAATCCCGCTTGAGGATCGCCGCCGGCCGGCGCCCCGGCCGGCCCGGTCAGGGTTGACGGGCCCGGGCCGCCTTGAGAAACGTCATGGGGACTGACCTATCACCCGTTGGGAGCGGCCGCGCCGTGACACGGACAGCCCCGCGCGAGGCGATCTTCGCGGCGAAACCCGTCCCGGGCGCCGCGCCGGCCGCCCTCGGCAGCGACGACCTGATCGAGCTTCTGTTCTTCGCCTACCGGGATTTCGTGGGCGATCCCGACCGGATCCTGGCCGCCTACGGCTTCGGCCGGGCCCACCATCGGGTGCTGCACTTCGTCGACCGCTATCCCGGCCTGACCATCGCCGAACTCCTCGACATCCTGCGCATCACCAAGCAGAGCCTCAACCGGGTGCTCAAAGACCTGATCGGGCAGGGCTACGTCGCGCAGAAGCCGGGTTCCAGCGACCGGCGCCAGCGCCTCCTCTACTGCACCGAGGCCGGCGCCCGGCTCGCGGCCGACCTCACGCGGGTCCAGGCCCGCCGCCTCGCCCGGGCGCTCGCGGCGCCGGATGCCCGGGGCTCCCCGGAGGATTTCCTGATGGCGATGATCGAGCCGGAGGACCGCCCGGCGGTCCAGCGCCTGATGGCGCGGCGCGGGGGCGGGAGCGACGGGCGCGTCGCCGGGGAGGAGTGCGCGTGAGCAATGCCGCCCGGGCCGACCTGCCCGACGAGGCGCCCCACGTCCTCGTGGTCGACGACGACCGCCGGCTGCGCGAATTGCTCGCCCGCTACCTCACCGACCAGGGCTTCCGGGTCACCGCGGCGGCGAGCGCCGCGGAGGCGCGGGCCCGGGCCCAGAGCGTCGTGTTCGACGCCATGGTCCTCGACGTGATGATGCCCGGCGAGAACGGCTTCGACTACGCCCGCAGCGTGCGCGAGACGTCGCGGGTGCCGATCCTGATGCTCACCGCCCGCTCCAACCCGAACGACCGGGTGATGGGGCTGGAGATCGGCGCGGACGATTACCTGCCCAAGCCCTTCGAGCCGCGGGAACTGACGCTGCGGCTCAACAACATCATCAAGCGCAGCGCGCGGCCCCGCGCGGCGGCCGCCGAGGCGGTGACCTTCGGGCCGTTCGCGTTCCGGGTCGACCGGGGCGAGCTGCGCCGGGACGACGAGCTGATCCGCATCACCGAGCGCGAGCGCGAGATCCTGACGATCCTGGCGATGGCGGGCGGCGCCAATGTCGAGCGCGAGCAGCTCGCCGGCCCGGGCGGGGCCGCGGCGGAGCGCACCGTCGACGTGCAGATCAACCGCCTGCGCCGCAAGACCGAGGTCGACCCCGCCAATCCGGTCTTCCTGCAGACCGTGCGGGGCGTCGGCTACCGGCTCGCGGTGGATTGAGCCGGAACCGGGCGGCTCAGACCACCCGCGGCTCGTCGCGCTTCAGCTTGAGGGCCTTGGCGATCCGGGTGGACAGGCTGCCCACGACGGCGAGGGTGGCCGACGGGTCGACCAGAGGGCGGACGGCCTCCAGCGCCTCCGCGGCGCTGGGCTTCATCACCGCGTAGACCGTGGCGCCGGATGCCGGGCTGGAGCCCTGCACGGTGACGGAGACGAGGAAGGTCGTGTGGCGTCGCCGCAGGCGTCCAGGCATGGCTCAGCATTTGGCATGTCGGCTAACCATCACCAATGCCAGAGTCCCGGAGCCGGCCCGGGAAACGACACGATCCTGGCACGATAACCCGTGCCGGGTCTTTCAGGTCAGGGCAAGGTCGATGCCGGGAAGCCGCAGCCCGTCGAGCCGCGTGCTCCAGTGCTGGCCGGAGGCGACCGGAAGCGCGTCCGTCAGCGTGCCGGTTGTGACGACCGTGCCGGCTGCGAGCGGCGGGGCGACCGGATCGTTAGCCAGCGCATCGACCAAGTGCGCGAGGGCGGCGAGCGGTCCCGTCCCGAGGACGCTGCGGCCGCCGCCCCGGTCGGCGACGGCGCCGTCCCGCAGCAGGTCGACGGTGAAGCCCGCGAGGTCGCCGATCCAGCCGCGCCGCGCGGCCGCCGGAACCGGCACCCGCTCGCCCACCACCAGCAACCCGTGCAGCCCGAAGGCCGCCACGGTGTCGGGCGCCGCGAAGCGCCAGCCCGGATAGAGCGACTGCACGATCTCGAAGCCGCTCGCGGCCCAGTCGAGGCAGGCGATCAGCGCCTCGGCATCCATGCCGGGGTCCGGCGCGCGTGCCAGACCGAACACGATCTCCGGCTCGATCCGGGGCTCGACGAAGGCCGCGAGGGGCACCGGTCCGCCCAGGGCGGCCCGGTCGCGCAGGGTCGTGTCGTAGACATGCCCCCAGATCGGCGCCCGGACGCCGTACCGCTCCCACAGGGTCGTGTTGGTGAAGCCGATCTTGTAGCCGACATTCCGCTCGCCGCGCCCGGCACGCAGGCTCCGGATCGCCTCGGCGACCCGGTAGGCCGCCGGCAGGTCGAAGGTCGGATCCCAGCCGGTCAGCGGTGCGATGGGGCGGCGATGCTCGTGCGCGGCCAGGATGGTGCGCGCGTGGGCCGCGGCGGATATCGGCTCGGTCATCGGCAACAGGGTCCAGGCCGACGCGACGTCATCCGCGCCGGGCCGCCTCGATCGCGGCGACGTCGATCTTCCCCATGGTCATCATGGCCGTGAACGCGCGCCGGGCCTCCGCGCCGCCGGCCGCCAGCGCGGCGGTGAGCACGCGTGGCGTGATCTGCCACGCGATGCCCCAGCGATCCTTGCACCAGCCGCAGGCGCTCTCCTGCCCGCCATTGTCGACGATGGCGGTCCAGAGCCGGTCCGTCTCCGCCTGGTCGTCCGTGGCGATCTGGAACGAGAAGGCCTCGCTGTGCCGGAAGGCGGGACCGCCGTTCAGGCCGATGCACGGGATGCCGGCCACCGTGAACGCCACCGTCAGCACGTCCCCCGCCTTGCCCGACGGGTAATCGGCCGGTGCCCGGTAAACCGCGCCCATGGCGCTGTCCGGAAAGGTCGCGACGTAGAATCGGGCGGCCGCCTCGGCCTCCGTGTCGTACCAGAGGCAGATCGTGGCCTTGGGAATTTCGCTCTCGCCGAGCGCGTTCCGGGCGTCCTGATCCTCGGCGACCACGCTGGCCATTGCGGTGCCTCCCTTGCCGTTCCCGTGCCATGCCGACGCGCGGGCCTCGCCGCCGGCCGACAGGGGCCGCGGCACGCCCCCATACAACCATGAGATGTCGACCCGGCAAAGACCGACACGCGGGACCGGCCGGTCGGGTTGGCCGCACGGATTTGCGTCGCGGCGCGATCGACCGCGCGGGGACCGTTTTGCCCGGCGCCGTGGAGGCCCGGCCGGGACGCGGGCCGATCATCGGCCGCGCGGGGCCCCGCCTGGGAGATCCGCGAGTGCCACGCCGCCGACGGTGTCGGTGCGAGCGGGCGTCGCGGCTCAGAGCTTGCTGACGAGCAAGCCCAGACCGAAGCCCGCGAGCCCGGCGACGAGCAAGGAAGCGTGGGGCCAGGCGACGGAGGTCTGGTGACCTTCCCACGCGTAGGCACGGCTCCGGTCATAGGCCTCCGCGGCGTGGTCCGAGATCTCGTTGGCCGCGTGCCGGACCGCGTCCTTGGCCTGACCGTAGAGGTTCTCGGCGGTGCCCTGCGCTTCGCGGAGCCGGCCCTCGATCGCATCGCGGTTCGAACCGGCGAGGTCGCCAACCGAGCCCTGAACCGTGCCGCCGAACGCGCGCGCGGCCCCCGTGATCCTGTCCGTGTCGATCATCGCGCTGCCCTTCACATCCTGTCTCGGGCTGGCATCGGCTGCGGTCTCGCAAGCCCGACGCCCACCCTCTCGCGACGGGTGCAACGGCGGCCTCCTCCAAGCGTTCCGGCGAGCGGTCCAGTCCAGTGGGTCCAGGCTTCCGCCACGGACCCTGGCCATTCCGGGATGGCGCGCTGTCCCGTCGGGGTCGCGCGGAAGGCGATATCGGCTGAGCCGCACGCGACGCCGGCGCGGACGCCTTCAATCGGGACCCTGTGCGGATCGGCGGTCTCGTCGGAGGCGCGGACGTCGCCGAGCCGGCGAAGGGCGTCGGAGGCCGTCCGGTCGCCTGCGGACTCATCGGTGCCGGCGCCGACACGGTCGGCGAGACCGTCACGGGACTGGCCGGGTCTGGCCAGGACTGTCCGCTGGAACGCCCTCCGGGTCGGCTTGATGGGGGAGGCCCGGATCGACCCCGTGACGCTCAGCCCGGAGGGGGGGCTGGCTTCCGGTGGTGGCCATGGACGGCGTCCCACGCCGCGGCATCGCCTTTTTCTCCGACGGCATGTCACATCCCGCGTCGTCCCCTCGTCTTGACGTCGAACGAGCGCCCGAGCGGCACCCCGCCGCGCCGCCCGGTTCACGCAGGAGACGCGCGTCATGAAGATGGTTGTGATCGGCGGGAGCGGGTTGATCGGCAGGCAGTTGACCGCCGAACTCGGCCGCAGGGGACACGAAGCCGTCGCCGCCTCCCCGCGGACGGGCGTCGACGCCCTGACGGGTGAGGGGCTCGCCGAGGTTCTCGTCGGCGCCGAGGTCGTGGTCGACGTCGCGAACGCACCGTCCTTCGAGGATGCGGCGGTGCTCGATTTCTTCGAGCGGTCGAGCCGCAACCTCCTGGCCGCCGCGCGTCGGGCCGGCGTGACGCACCATGTCGCCCTCTCGATCGTCGGCACGGATCGCCTGGACGGGAACGGATACTTCCGGGCGAAGGTCGCGCAGGAGCGGCTGATCGTGGCGTCCGGCCTGCCCTACACGATCGTTCGTGCAACCCAGTTCTTCGAGTTCGTCGCCACGATCACCGCGGCGTCGGTCGTAGGCGATCGCATCGTCGTCCCCGACGCCGATTTCCAGCCCATCGCCGCCGCCGACGTCGCGGCCGCGCTGGCGGACGTCGCCGTCCACGAGCCCCGCAGCCGGACGATCGAGATCGCCGGACCGGACAGGCTGCCCTTCCGCGACTTCGTCGCCCGATGCGCCGCCGCCGCCGGCGACCGCCGGGCGGTGTCGGCCGACCGCGGCGCACGGTATTTCGGCGCCGCGCTGGAGAAGGGCTCGCTCGTTCCCGAGGATGCTGCCGCGGCGCGCCTCGGATCCACGCGCTTCGCGACTTGGCTCGCGACCGTCTGACGGCCTCCCTCACCACGCTGGACGAACCCCCATGGTCAAAGCACTCATCCTCTCCGCTTGCCTGGCCGGCTTCGCGCTCCCGGTCGGGGCGGCGGAGCTGCGGGCCGGCGAGGCCCGCGTCACGACGATCTTCGACCACCCCCTGCCGGGCATCCCCGGCAAGAGTCTGCGCGGCGTCCTCGTCGCGTACGGGCCGGGCGGGTCCTCCCCCGCCCACAGGCATGCGCGCTCCGCCTTCATCACCGCGACGGTGATCGAGGGCGCGATCCGCAGCCGCATCAACGACGGGCCTGAGCAGATCTTCCGGGTCGGCGAGAGCTTCGTGGAGCAGCCGGGCGACCACCACGCCGTGAGCGCCAATGCCAGCGCCACGGAGCCGTCCCGCCTTCTCGCGGTGTTCGTCGTCGACACGGACGACCGCGACCTGACCGTGCCGGACCGGCGGTGACACCCCCTCCGGCCGCGTGCGAGGATCCCCGGGTCTCGCCATCGCTCCGCAGACAGATCCCATGCCGCCGACCGACACGCAGACCGACGCGGCGACCGCCACCTTCGAGGCCCATCGTCCGCGCCTCCTGCGCATCGCCTACCGCATGCTCGGCTCCCGCAGCGAGGCCGAGGACATGGTGCAGGACACGTGGCTGCGCTGGATCGCGGCGGATCGGGGCGCGGTCGCGGCCCCGTATCCGTTTCTGGCCCGCATCGTGACCCGGCTCTGCCTCGACCAGATGAAGTCGGCCCGCGCCCGCCGGGAGACCTATGTCGGCGCCTGGCTGCCGGAGCCCCTGGTCGAGACGGGGGAGGACGGCGTGGACGAGGACGATCTCACGCTGACGCTGATGATGGCGCTGGAACGCCTCTCGCCCCTCGAGCGCGCAGCCTTCCTGCTCCACGACGTGTTCGGCATCCCGCTCGGCGAGGTGGCGGACACGCTTGATCGGGAGGCGGCCGCCGTGCGTCAACTCGCGGTGCGCGCCCGCCGGAACGTGCAGTCCGCACGGCCGCGCTTTCCCGTGGCGCGGGAGGAGGGCGAACGGATCGCCCACGCCTTCTTCGCGGCCTCCGCCAGCGGGGACATCGCGACCCTGCGCACGCTGCTCGCGGAGGACGTGGTGCTCTGCTCGGACGGCGGCGGCAAGGTCCTGGCCTTTCCCAACCCCATCGTCGGGTCGGAGCGCCTGCTCCGTCTCTTCGCGGGCGTCCGGCGCAAATGGGGGCCCGAGCGGGCCGCGATGGTCGCGCCGGTCTGGATCGACGGATTGCCGGGATACATCAGCCGGGAACGCGGCGATCTCCTCCAGACGACTGCGCTCGCCATCGAGAACGGTCGGATCACCGCCCTCTACATCACCCGCAACCCCGACAAGCTCCGCCATGTGCTCCGTCAGGTCCTGCCCCCTGTGGCGGGCGCAGCCGGCACCGGGCCGCATGCGGAGCCGCAACCGCGCGAATCCGCGGAGCGGCGCCCGGGAGGGGCGGTTCCTTGACCGCATCGCCGAGAGCGGGTGCGCATCGGCCCGGCCCCGAGGCCCCTGGGATCGCGCTGGCTCTCTCCGCATCACGGAAACTTGAATCGAAATTTAATCGTGTTCGTTGACGTTTCGCCTGATGCACACAGGTGGAACCATGTCCTTGCTCTCCAACGCTAAAATATTGACAAAGCTGTCAGCGGTCATCGTGCTTATCGGTGGAGTGATCGGTGGCTGTATTTGGTTTGCGCAGGCGCGGATCGGCCAGATCGATAAGGCCTATAGTTCTTTCATCGATCGCGATGCGAAGGCGGTTGCAACGGCGCGTCGCCTGAATCGCAGCGTCTTCGAGATGAATTACTGGGTGTATCGCATCCTCGCTGAGACAGACGAAGCTCAGATGAAGGTGGCCAACACTGGATTCGACGACGCCATCCCCACCCTGACAAAGGCTCTGGCCGACCTGCGCCGACTCGCGCCGGATTTTGGCGCCCGCATCGACGAGCAGGCGGCCCGTATCCATCAGTTCGTCCAGCAGGTCTCCGAGGTTCGCCAGCTCTGCCTGGCGGGCCGGAACGCCGAGGCCCTCGCGCTGGTCCATCGTACGATCGACCCGACCTTCGTCGCCCTGGTGCAGGGCAGTTCGAAGCTCGGGAACGACATCGATGGCGCGATGGAGAAGGGCTCGGCCGAACTGACCGAGCAGACCAACGCCACCCGCATCTCCCTGGTGTCGTTCAGCGCGCTCGGCTTGCTGGTCGGGCTCGCTGCGGCCGCCCTCGTGACGATCGTCGGCATCACGCGCCCGCTCGGCAGATTGGTCGTCGTCCTGCGACGCATGGCGCAAGGGGAGATCGAGGCGGAGATCCGGGAGGCTGGCCGGGGCGACGAGATCGGCGCGGTCGGCCGGGCGGTGGAGGGGATCAAGGCCCTGGTCGCCCGCAAGGCCGCCGAGGAGGCCGAGGTCAAGCGGCTGGCCGACGCGGCCGCGGCCCAGGCGCGCCGGCGCACCATGATCGAACTCGCCGACGGGTTCGAGCGGGCGGTCGGCGGCGTCGTCGGCATGGTCTCGTCCTCGGCCACGGAGCTGCAGGCCACCGCCCGGCAGATGACCGCCACCGCCCAGGAGACGGCCTCGCAATCCACCACCGTGGCGGCCGCCGCGGAAGAGGCCGCCGCCAACGTCCAGACCGTGGCGGCCGCCGCGGAGGAGCTGGGCTCGTCGGTGCAGGAGATCGGCCGGCAGGTCACCGGCTCGGCCCGGCTCGCGCAATCGGCGGTGGGCGAGGCCGACCAGACCGCCGCCCTGGTCCAGGCGCTCAGCCAGACCGCCGCCCGGATCGGCGACATGGTCGGGATGATCTCCGGGATCGCCGGGCAGACCAACCTGCTGGCGCTCAACGCCACGATCGAGGCGGCGCGGGCCGGCGCCGCGGGGCGGGGCTTTGCGGTGGTGGCTGCCGAGGTGAAGGCGCTGGCCGAGCAGACCGCCAAGGCGACCGAGGAGATCGCCCGGCAGATCGGCGCGGTGCAGGAGGTGACCGGGCAGGCCGTGACGGCGATCGGCGGGATCACCGGGCGGATCCGGGAGATCGACGGCGTGGCGACCTCGATCGCCGCGGCGGTGGAGCAGCAGGGGGCGGCGACGCAGGAGATCGTGCGCAACGTGGCGCAGGCCTCGACCGGCACCACCGCGGTGACCGGCACCATCGCGGGCGTCGCGCAGGCCTCCGAGGAGACCGGCGCCGCGGCCAGCCAGGTGCTCGCCTCCGCCTCCGAACTCTCGCGCCAGTCCGAGCATCTCGGTGCCGAGGTCGCCCGCTTCCTCGCAACCGTCCGCGCCGCCTAACGGGTCTCTGGCCGGATCCTCCCGGTCCGCCCTCGCGGCGCGGGCCGGCTCCGCCGCTTACGGGCCGGCCCGACGGTGGTGCGGGGGCAGGGCGCGGATTGCGGGGGGGCGTGTGGCGCCCATTGAGACCGGGGCGTCCTCGGCCGACGGCCTTGAGCAGGCCGTCGGCCTTCGCCTGCACGACCCGTTCCCCGCAGAGGGGCCTGGAGCCCCCCAGGAACGGGCTTGGCGTGGTCGAGCCCTGTCGGCGCACGTCATTGAGATGCCCGCACCGTCCCGATCCCGGCCGGGACGACCGGACGCGTCGAAGCCCTGGGGCGCACCTATCTGTCGGGGGCCGACACGGGGGCCGGCGCGGTCAGCCGGGCCGCGCGGTGCGTGCGCGCATGGCGCAGGGTGGCGTCCGGCGGCAGGGTGCCCACGGAAACCTTCGGGACGGCGATGCGCTGGGACAGGTAGATGCCGCTGTGCCCGGAGCACAGGTAGGCCAGGAAGCAGGCGGTCGCGATGTAGACGCCGTGCGTGGCGCCGAACAGCTCGATACCCATCAGCGTGCAGGCCAGCGGCGTGTTGGCCGCTCCGGCAAACACGGCGACGAACCCGAGGCCGGCCAGGAGATCCACCGGCGCCCCCAGCACCCCGGCCAGTGCGTTGCCGAGGGCCGCGCCGATGAAGAACAGCGGCGTGACCTCGCCGCCCTTGAACCCGGCGCTCAGGGTGACGACCGTGAACAGCATCTTGAGCGCCCAGCTCCAGGGATGCACCTCCGGACCGAAGAAGCGGGCGATGGTCAGCCCGTGCGGATCCGCCGACCAGACGCCCAGTCCCAGATAATCCCGCGTGCCACAGAGGTAGACCAGGGCGATCACCGCGAGGCCGCCCGCCACGGGGCGGAGGGGCGCGAAGGCGATGACCCGCTTGCACCATCCGCCGAGCATGTGGTTCGCCTCGGCGAACACCAGGCCGGCCAGTCCGAAGGCCACGCCTGCCACCGCGACCTTGGCCAGGAGCAGCGGCTCGACCATGTGCGTGCCGACGGCTCCGGCGTGGTCGTCGATACGGTAGACCCCGTGTTCGATGCCCCACAGCTGACAGGTCCAGTCGCCGACCACGGCCGCGACGAGGCAGGGCACGAGGGCCGCATATTCGATGCGTCCGACAGCGAGGACCTCGAGCGCGAAGACCGCGCCGGCCAGTGGCGTACCGAAGACGGCGCCGAACCCCGCGGCGATCCCGGCCATCAGCATGATCCGGAAGCTCGGCGCATCCAGGCGGACCGCCTTGCCGAAGGCGCTTGCGAGGCTGCCGCCCAGTTGGACGGCCGTGCCTTCGCGGCCCGCCGATCCGCCGAACAGATGCGTGACCACCGTGCCGAGGAAGATCAGCGGCGCCATGCGCAGGGGCACGCCGCCCCCGGGCACATGGATCTGCTCGACGATGAGGTTGTTGCCGCCCTCCACGGACTGGCCGAAGCGATGGTAGAGCAGCCCGATAGCCAAGCCGCCGAGCGGCAGGAGAAACAGCAGCCCGGGATAGGCGAAGCGCGCCCGGGTGGCCGCATCGAGGCTCCAGAGGAAGGCCGCGCACAGGGAGCCCACGGCGGCGGCCATGGGCAGCAGAACCAGGATCCAGCGCGCGACCGAGACGGCATGATCGTGCCGCGTGCGGATAAAGGCCGCTACGTTGAAGCGTGTGAACAGATTTTGGAAGGTTGCGCGCATGACATCCCCTTGATGCGATGCCGCAGGACTTTGCGGGATCGCAAGAAGTAGGAGTCATCAGCCTGACGGCGGTTCGGCCTTGATGGCCCGGCAGACACCATTGCCGTCCTCGAGAGATACGGGACCCCTCCGAACCGCGTCAAGGCCCTTCGTGCAGGCCTGCGGCGTGCGGGGGACGAACCCGTCGCTCCCCCGAGGGTGGACGCGGAGACAGCGGATCCGGTCGGCCCTCGGGGCGCCGGGGCTCGCACAGACCTGCCCCACGGGCGGCCGGTCGCCGCCGCGATCACGACGGCGCCCGCGTGGACGGTCGCATCGGCGGCGGGGTGTCTCAGCGCTTCACAAAGCCGATGTCGGCGGCCACGGCGCTCAGGCGCTCCGGCGCGCGCTCCTTCCGCTCGCTGTAGCGGTCGACGAGGTCGTCGGCCCGCTCCCGGGTCAGCAGCGTGAACTTCATCAGCTCCTCGCATACGTCCACGACGCGCTCGTAGAGCGGCCCCGGCTTCATCCGGCCGGCCTCGTCGAACTCCTTGTAGGCCATCGGGACCGACGACTGGTTCGGGATCGTGATCATCCGCATCCAGCGGCCGAGAATCCGCAGGCTGTTCACGGCGTTGAAGCTCTGCGAGCCGCCGGACACCTGCATCACGGCCAGGGTGCGCCCCTGGGTCGGCCGCACGCTGCCTTCGGAGAGCGGCAGCCAGTCGATCTGGCTTTTCATCACGCCGGTCAGCGTGCCGTGCCGCTCCGGCGACACCCACACTTGGCCCTCGGACCAGATCGAGAGGTCGCGCAGCTCCTGCACCTTCGGATGATCGGCGGTCGTGTCGTCGGGCAGGGGCAGGCCGTGCGCGTCGTAGATCCGCACCTCGCCGCCCATGGCTTCCAGGAGCCGGGCGGCCTCGTAGGCGAGGAAGCGGCTGAACGAGCGCTCCCGCAGGGAGCCGTAGAGGATCAGGAACCGGGGGGCGTGGGTGAGCGGCTTGACCGCCTCCAGGCGCGCGCGGGTCGGCACCACGAAATGCGCGGCGCTCAGGTTCGGCAGGCCATCGGTGAAAGGCTGGCGCGGCTTGTCCAAGGTTCAGCTTTCTTGTACGTTCAAAGAGTGATTTGAAGATTGTAACGAATATGGACGAGCCGCAAGCCCTCGCCGCCTTCGCGGCCCTCGCCCAGGAGCACCGTCTGCGCCTGGTGCGGGTGCTCGTGACCGCCGGCCCGGACGGGCTGGCCTCCGGCGTGCTGGCTGAGGCGGTGGGCGTCTCCGCCGCCACCGTGTCCCATCATCTCAAGGAACTGAGCCACGCGGGCCTGGTCGCCTCGCGGCGCGCGGGGCGCTCGATCATCTACAGCGCCGCCTACCCGGCGCTGTCCGGCCTGATCGCCTTCCTGATGAAAGATTGCTGCCAGGGCCGCCCGGAGGTCTGCACCCCGGCGATGGCCGCCCTGGCACCCTGCTGCCCCGCCCTAGGAGAGACCGCCCATGCCTGAGCCGTTCGACGTCGTGATCTACCACAACCCCGAATGCGGCACGTCCCGCAACACCCTCGCGATGATCCGCAACGCCGGCATCGAGCCGCACGTGATCGAATACCTCAAAACCCCGCCCGCGCGGGCGCTGCTGGTGCAGCTCCTGGCCCGCGCCGGTCTGTCGGTGCGTGCGGTGCTGCGGGAGAGCGGCACGCCGTTCGCGGAGCTGAACCTCGGCGATCCCGCGCTGACGGATGCGCAGCTCCTGGACGCCATCGCGGCGCACCCGATCCTCCTCAACCGCCCGCTGGTGGTCACGCCCAAGGGCGTGCGCCTGTGCCGACCGTCGGAAGCCGTGCTCGATCTTCTGCCGGTGCAGCAGGGCGAGTTCGTCAAGGAAGACGGTGAGCGGGTCGTGGACGAGCACGGCCGCCGCGTCGCCACGGCTTGAGCCTCACACCGATCCATAAGACGAAAACGCCCGGATGCTCGCGCTCGCCATTTTTCTTGCCACCCTCGTGTTCGTCATCTGGCAGCCCAGGGGCCTCGGGATCGGATGGAGCGCGCTGGCCGGCGCGGGGGTCGCTCTCGCCGCGGGCGTGATCCATCCGGGCGACATTCCGGTGGTCTGGCATGTCGTCTGGGACGCCACGTTCACCTTCGTGGCGCTCATCATCCTCTCCCTGCTGCTCGATGAGGCCGGGTTCTTCCATTGGGCGGCCCTGCACATCGCCCGCTGGGGCGGCGGCCGGGGCCGGCGGCTGTTCCCGCTGGTCGTGCTCCTCGGCGCGGCCATCGCGGCGGTGTTCGCCAACGACGGCGCGGCGCTGCTGCTGACGCCGATCGTGCTGGCGATCCTGCTCCGGCTCGACTTCAAGCCGGCGGCGGCCCTGGCGTTCATCGTCGCCTGCGGGTTCGTGGCGGACAGCACCTCCCTGCCGCTGGTGATCTCCAACCTGGTCAACATCGTCTCCGCCAACTTCTTCGCCGTGACCTTCGGCCGGTACGCCGCCGTGATGGTGCCGGTGAACCTGGTGTCCCTGGCGGCGACGCTGCTGGTGCTGTGGGCCTATTTCCGGCGCGACGTGCCGGAAGCCTACCCGGTCGATGCCCTCGAACGCCCGGCCGACGCGATCCGCGATCCGCTGGTCTTCCGGGCGGCGTTCCCGCTGCTCGGCGTGCTGCTCGCCGCCTACTTCGTCACCGCGCCGTTCGGGGTGCCGGTGTCGGCCGTCACCTGCGCCGGCGCGGCGGTGCTCCTGCTGCTCGCCAACCGGGGCGGGATCATCCCGATCCGCAAGGTGCTGACCGGCGCGCCCTGGCAGATCGTGCTGTTCAGCCTCGGCATGTACCTCGTGGTCTACGGCCTCCGGAACGCCGGCCTGACCGACGTGCTGGCGAAGGGCCTGGTCTGGCTCGCCGGCCACGGCCCGTGGGCCGCCACCATCGGCACCGGCTTTGCCGCCGCGATCCTGTCGTCGCTGATGAACAACATGCCGAGCGTGCTGATCGGGGCGCTCGCGATCGAGCGGGCGCCGGACCTGTCGCCGCTGACCCGCGAGCTGATGGTCTACGCCAACGTGATCGGCTGCGACCTCGGGCCGAAGTTCACGCCGATCGGCAGCCTCGCCACCCTGCTCTGGCTGCATGTCCTGGACAGCAAGGGCCAGAGGATCACCTGGGGCCAGTACATGAAGGTCGGCCTGGTCATCACCCCGCCCGTGCTGCTGGCCACGCTGCTGGCGCTGGCGGCCTGGCTGCCGCTGCTCGGCACCCGGTAGGCCGCGCGTGTCCGGGGGGCGGCGCTGGCCGGTGATCTCCGCCCTCGGCGTGATCGAGATCCTCGCCTGGGGGTCCTCGTTCTACCTGCCCGCCGTGCTCGCCGGCCCGGTGGCGGAGAGCACCGGCTGGCCGCTGGCCTGGGTGGTCGGCGGTCTGTCCCTCGGGCTCCTCGTTGCCGCGTTCGCCGCGCCGCATGTCGGGGCGGCGATCCACCGCCACGGCGGCCGTCCGGTTCTGGCGCTGGCGGCGCTGCTGCTGGCGGCCGGCCTGATCACGCTGGCCGCCGCGCCGGTCCTGCCGGTCTACCTGGCCGGCTGGCTTCTGCTGGGGCTCGGCATGGGCTGCGGCCTGTACGATCCGGCCTTCGCCACCCTCGGGCGCCTCTACGGGGCGGCGGCACGGCCGGCGATCACCACCCTGACCCTGTGGGGCGGGTTCGCCAGCACCGTGTGCTGGCCGCTCTCGGCGTTCCTGGTCGCGCAGGTCGGCTGGCGGGGCGCCTGCCTCGCCTATGCCGGCCTGCACCTCGGGGTCACGCTGCCGCTGGTGCTCCTGCTGATCCCGAACCCGCCGGCGGCGGCGGCGGAGCACCGCGCGGCGCGCACCGGCCCTCTGTCCGCCTCCGAGCGGCGGGCGTTCCGGCTGTTCGCCGGGGTGCTGGTCCTCGGCGGCGCGATCATGGCGCTGGTGTCGGTGCATCTGCTGACGCTGCTGCAGGCGCGGGGCGTGGCGCTGGCGTCCGCCGTGTCCTACGCGGCGCTGATCGGCCCGGCGCAGGTCGGCGCCCGCATCGTGGAGATGTCGTTCGAAGGGCGGCATCACCCGCTGTGGACTCTCACCGCCGCCCTGGGCCTGGTGGCGCTGGGTTTGGTGCTGCTGGCCCTGGGGCTGCCGGGCGTCGGGATCTGGCTGGTGCTCTACGGCGGCGGCAACGGGATCTATTCGATCGCGCGGGGCACGGTGCCCTTGGCCCTGTTCGGTCCGGTGCGCTACCCGCTGGTGGTCGGCCGCCTGGCGCGGCCGGGGCTGGTCGCGCAGGCGCTCGCCCCGCCGGCCGGCGCGTTCGTGCTGACCCAGGCCAGCCCGGAGGCCCTGTTGTGGCTCTTGCTCGCCCTGAGCCTCGCCAATCTCGGGCTGGTCGGCGCGCTGTGGCATCTCCACCGCGCGGAGCGGTGAGACGGCGGCCAAGCCGACAGGCAGGGGATCGCGACACCGGCCCCGTCCCGCCGGCCGACGGGAGGGGGGATCGCGCGACCGCGACGAACCCTGCATGTTCGGCTGTTCGGGGTTCGGTCCATCGTCCCACTCCGCCGGGTCCAAGACCGGCCGATCCGCTCGCCTCGGCGGCGCCCGTCTTTCACAGGTGAATCATCGCGGGCCGTCGATCCTGGGGGCGCCGAAATACCGTGATGCAGGTGTATCATTGGGTCTGTTGCTGTCCCGTATCGGTTGGGACGTTTAAATAAGACGTAAATACATCGTGGGCCCGATCTGCCGGGGGATCGCGGGATTCGGTAGTCCGCCTTGGTTGATAACAATTTTTGAGGCCATGGCTCAGCTGCGAAATGTGCTATCGATAGAGCACAGGCGACCGAATCGGGCCCGTTTGCGCATCGAACCTGTATTTTCGCAGGGCGGGGCATCTGTGTTGGGCCGCCAAAGCCAGGATCGACCGGGTTGTCCGGTTGGCGCGCTGCGCGGGTGTGTCGATCATGATGTTTGCCGTTCCTGCCCTGCTGATGGAGCTGGCGTTGGCGATGCCGGTCTCGGACACGATGCCGGTCTTCGACGTTCACGGCAGCTGCCGGGCGGCGACGCAGCAGATGACCCTCGATGCCGGCCGGCAGAAGCTCTGCCTCGAGGATGAGGGGTCGGCGCGGGCCGAGGTCGAAAAAAAGTGGTCCAGCTACCCGGCCGGTGACCGGACACGCTGCGCGGCGGAAGCGCAACTCGACGGCCTGCCCAGCTATGTCGATCTGCTCGAATGCCTGACCCTCGCCCGGGAAGCCAAGGCCGAGGATGGTCAGTAGCCGCGGCAGGACCGAGGCCAAAGACCATCCGTAACGATCTCAGGTTGAGGGCCGGCCGTGCCGATCGTGCTGCAGCTTCCCGGATCCGTCCGTCTTCTCGCCCTCGCGGCCATCGCCGGATGCGCCGCCGGTTGCCGCGATTCGAACCAGTACGTCCCGCCACCGCCGCCCGGCGTCTCGGTCTCGCAGCCGGTCGTGCGCACGGTGACGCGCTACTTCGAACTCACCGGCAACACCAAGGCGTTCGCGGCCGTCGATCTCGAGGCGCGGGTCCAGGGCTTTCTGGAGGCGATCACCTACAAGGACGGCGCCGTGGTGAAGGCGGGCGCGCCGCTCTTCGCCATCCAGCGCAACACCTACGAGGCGCAGCTCAAGCAGGCGCAGGGCGCCCTGGCGGCGCAGCAGGCCGCTCTGGCGAACGCCCAGTCCGAATATCAGCGCCAATCCACGCTGGGGCGGCAGGAATTCGCCTCGCAGGCCCGGGTCGAGGACGCGAAGACCAAGCAGGACCAAGCCAGCGCCGCCGTCATGGAGGCGCAGGCCAACCTCGACATCGCCACCATCAACCTCGGCTACACGCAGGTCTCCGCGCCCTTCGACGGCGTGGTCACCAACCACCTGGCGGATGTCGGGGCGCTCGTCGGCATCAGCGGGCCGACCAAGCTGGCGCAGCTCGTCCGCATCGATCCGCTCTACGTCTACTTCAACGTCAGCGAGCAGCAGGTGCTGCTGGTCAAGCAGCACCTGCGCGCGACGCAGCAGCCGCTGGGCGATCTGGCCAAGATACCGGTGGAGATCGGCCTGCAGACCGAGACCGGCTATCCGCATACCGGCCGGCTCGACTACCTCGCGCCGCAGGTCGATCCGTCCACCGGCACGCTGCTGGCCCGGGCGCTCATCGAGAACGGCGATCACGCGCTCCTCCCGGGCCTGTTCGTGCGGGTCCGGATCCCGGTCGGCCGCGACGACAAGGCGCTGCTGGTCCGCGACGACGCCATCGGGACGAACCAGCAGGGCAGCTACGTGCTCACGGTCGGGGCCGACAACACGGTCGCGCAGCGGGTGGTGACGCTCGGGGCGCGGGACGGGCGGTACCGGGTGATCGAGGCGGGGCTCGCCCCCGGCGACTGGGTCGTCACGGACGGCATCCAGCGAGCCATCCCCGGGGCCAAGGTCGCACCCCAGAAGTCGGCGGTGGCCGAGGCCTCTCCAGGCCCGGCGCCGCTTCAGCGGTGAGACACCGGCCGGTGCGCCCGGCCGAGCCCGCGAGACCGATGGTCCAGGGCACCGATCCGCCCGGTCACCGGAGGCCGGCATCCGCCCATCCGCGGCCCGCCGATGCGGCGGCCCGCCCCTGAGACGCCGGCACCGAGGGCCAACGGCATGATCTCGCGCTTCTTCATCGAGCGGCCGGTCCTGGCCAACGTGCTGGCCCTGATCATGGTGCTGGTCGGCGCGGTGTCGCTCCTCAACCTGCCCGTGTCGCAATACCCCAACGTCGTGCCGCCGACGGTCCAGGTCACCACGCGCTATCCGGGTGCGAGCGCCCGCACGGTGATCGACACGGTGGCGCTGCCGATCGAGCAGCAGGTCAACGGCGTCGAGGGCATGCTCTACATGCAGTCGACCAGCGCGAGCGACGGCACCTACACCCTCACGGTCACCTTCGCGATCGGGACGGACGGCGATCAGGCGCAGGTGCTGGTGCAGAACCGCGTCGCGATCGCGATGTCCTCGCTGCCGCAGGCGGTCCAGGTCCAGGGCGTCACGACCCAGAAGAAATCCACCGCAATCCTGCAATTCGTGACGCTGTCGGCCACCGACGGGAAGTTCGACAGCCTGTTCCTGTCGAATTACGGCGTGATCAACGTGCAGAACGAGCTGGCCCGGCTCCCCGGCGTCGGCAACGTCACGGTGTTCGGCGCCGGCCAGTACGCGATGCGGATCTGGCTGGACCCCGATCTGCTCCAGGCCCGGGGCCTCACCCCCGACGCCATCATCAACACCGTGCAGCAGCAGAGCCAGGAGGTCACCGCCGGGGCCCTGGGGATGCCGCCGGTGCCGACCGGACAGGATTTCCAGTACACCCTCAACATCAACGGTCGGCTGAACGACGCCCCGGACTTCGAGAACATCATCATCAAGGCGGACGCGCAGGACGGCGGCCGCATCACCCGCCTGCGCGACGTCGGTCGGGTCGAACTCGGCGCGCAGACCTACAGCCAGTCCTTCACCCTGAACGGTCAGGCCGCCGCCGGCATCGGCATCTACCAGCTGCCGGAGGCGAACGCGCTCACGGTGGCGAACGCCGTCGGCACCCGGATGGCCGAACTCGCCAAGACCTTCCCGCCGGGCCTCGTCTACGCCATCCCGTTCGACACGACCGCGTTCGTCCAGGCCTCGATCCACGAGGTCTACAGGACGCTGTTCGAGGCCGCCGTGCTGGTCCTGATCGTCATCCTGGTCTTCGTCCAGGACTGGCGGGCCATGCTGGTGCCGGCGACGACGGTGCCGGTGACCATCATCGGCGCCTTCGCCGCCATGGCGGCGATGGGCTTCAGCGTGAACCTCTCGACTTTGTTCGCCATCGTGCTGGCGATCGGCATCGTGGTGGACGACGCCATCGTGATCGTCGAGGGCGTGGCCCACCATATCGACGAGGGCCTCTCGCCCCGGGCGGCGGCCGAGAAGGCGATGGAGGAGCTGTTCGGCCCGATCATCGGCATCACCCTGGTGCTCATGTCGGTCTTCGTGCCGGCCGCGTTCCTCCCCGGCCTGACCGGGCAGCTCTACAAGCAGTTCGCCCTGGTGATCGCCGCCACCGCGCTGATCAGCGCGATCAACGCCGCCACGCTGAAGCCGACCCAATGCGCCCTGTGGTTGCGCAAGCCGGTGCCGCCGGAGAAGCGGAACCTGTTCTACCGCGGCTTCAACCGCGTCTACGGGGTCGTCGAGGGCTGGTACGCCCGGCTGATCGCCCACATGGTCCGGCGCAGCGGCCTCATGGCCGTCCTCGCGCTCCTGCTGATCGGCCTGGCCGGATGGGGATTGACCCGCCTGCCCACCGCCTTCCTGCCCACGGAGGATCAGGGCTACGTGCTGATCGGGGCCCAGCTGCCCGACGGGGCCTCGAAGGAGCGCACCGACGCGGTGATGCAGCGCATCAGCGCGCAGGCGAAGGCGACGGCCGGCGTCGACAACGTGCTCACCATCAGCGGCATCTCGGTCCTCGATTCCAACGCCACCCTGCCCAATGCCGGTGTCGCCTACGTCGTCCTCAAGGACTGGGACGCCCGGGCCCGGGAGAAGGGCCAGGATCTGCGCAGCCTCTACGACCGCTTCAATACGATGCTGGAGGGCGTCGAGGACGCCGCGACCTTCGTGCTCATCCCGCCGCCGATCCAGGGCATCGGCAATGCCAGCGGCTTCACCATGCAGGTGGAGCTGCGCAACGGCGACTTCGATTACCCCCTGCTGGAGAGCCTCGCCCGGACGATCGTCGCCGACGGGAACGCGCAATCGGGCTTGCGGAAGCTCAACACCTCGTTCCGGGCCGGCGTGCCGCAGATCGCGATCGCGGTGGACCGGATCAAGGCCGAGGCGCTCGGCGTCACGGTCGGGCAGGTCTTCTCGACGCTCTCGAGCTACGTGGGGTCGTCCTACGTCACGCAGTTCAACAAGTTCGGCCGGACCTTCCAGGTCTACGTGCAGGCCGCGCCCGATTACCGGCTCCGCCCCGAGGACGTCGAGAACCTGAAGGTGCGGGCCGGCAACGGGGCGATGGTGCCGCTCGGCACCATCGTGGAGATCAAGACCGTGCAGGGCCCGTCCCTGATCAGCCTCTACAACCTCTACCCGACGGCCACGATCGTGGGCGGGGCGGCGCCGGGCTTCAGCTCCGGGCAGGCGCTGGACCTGATGCAGCAGATCGCCGCCAAGGTGCTGCCGCCGGGCACGGGCTATGACTGGACGGCGATGTCGTACCAGGAGAAGGCCGTCGGCGCGCAGATCTACCTCGTGTTCGGGCTCGCCATCCTCCTCGTCTACCTGGTCCTGGCCGGCCAGTACGAGAGCTGGATCCTGCCGCTGGCGGTCCTGCTCGGGGTGCCGCTGGCGCTCCTGGGCACGGTCGGGGCGCTGCTGCTGCTCGGCGTCGCCAACAACCTCTACACGCAGATCGGCCTGATCCTGCTGATCGCGCTGGCGAGCAAGAACGCCATCCTGATCGTCGAGGTCGCCCGCGAGAAGCGGCAGGCCGGTCTCGACATCGCGGCCGCGGCCGTGGAGGCGTCGCGGTTGCGCTTCCGCCCGATCCTGATGACCTCGTTCGCCTTCATCCTCGGCGTCCTGCCCCTCGTCACCGCCTCCGGGGCCGGCGCTGCCGCGCGCAAGTCGATCGGCATCACGGTCTTCAGCGGGATGCTGGCCTCGACCTGCCTCGCGGTGCTGTTCGTGCCGTGCTTCTACGTCATCCTGCAGCGCGTCGAGGAGCGGCGCGCGCAGGGGCGGCAGCCTGTGCCGACCGGGACCGCATCCTCGGCCCCCGAGAGGGTCTGACACCGTGACGGAGGGCGCGCATCCCGGATTGCGTCGGGTCCCGGGGGGCGGCGTGGCGGGTCCAGCCTGACGCCGCCGCGAGGATTTCGGCTCCTGGCGCGTCCCCCGCAACAGGGCGGTCGAGCGTACCGCGACACCGGGGATCGGACGCCCCGCCGCTTCACCGCGTGACGACGCCGGGCTCCTTCGGACTGGGCCGGCGCTGCAGGATGAGAAGCCCGGCCGAGTAGATCAAAGAGACGAGGAGGGCGGCACACAGGGCGGCGGCGGCACCGAGGGCCTGGACCGTCAGGTGAAGCGTGAGCAGCGCCAGGCCGAAGCCGAAGACGCCCCGGATCGCAATGCTGGCCAAGCGTGCCATCGCGCCCCCGCCGATCCGGCGATGCAGGATCACGAAGGTGCTCGTCAGGGTGACCGGAAAGGCGGCGACCACCCCGGTCCGCGCCGGTCCCAGGGCCGAACTGACAGCCAGGACAACCGCCACGAACAGGGCCACGGCCGTCGCTCGGGCCAGGAGATCCACCGGTCGCGGCCGCGCGACGACCGCGCTCCGGACGAGGGAGGTTCGCACCGCCTGCCGGGTCGCGACGGCCCCCGCGCCATAGACGAGTGCGTTGAGCCCGAGGGCCGTCAGCGGCGTCCAGGACGCGGCGGATACGGGGATGGCCACCGCCAGCCATGCCAGCGTCGCCGGACCGAGGGTCGAGCCCAGATCCCGGCCGCTGGCCCGCAGGGCGTAGACGGTCAGGAACAGGCCCGTCGCCGCATTGGCGGCGAAGCCGTTGAGGGCCGCCCCGGCGACGAAGTCGGTATCGTGTTCCAAGGCCATGAACAGGTAGGCCGGCCCGGCCGAGACCGGCAGGCTGACGATGAGGGCGCCCCAGACCGGTCCGAGGAGTTCCGCCAGCACGGAGGCCAGCACGACGACGGTTCCCGAGGCCAGCGCCCGGACCAGGGCTGTTACCCATATCGCTGCCACGGCCGCTTCCCCGGCATCGCACCGCCGATCCGGATCGACTTCGGAGCCGCGGCTTCGCTATCACGGGCGCCGGGCCTGGGCCAAAGTCACGGGCTCCGACAGGCGCCGGCCCCGACCGGAGATCAGCCATGCGACAGCTCCCCCGACGCCCGATCCTGTTCCTGCTGGCCGGGCTCGCCGCCGCCCCGGTCTCCGCCGCCGAGACGGGCAGGGGGCACCGCGTCGTGTTCCAGGTGGACACAGCCGACCCGGCCACGATGAACCTGACGCTCAACAACGCCACCAACGTGGTCGATCATTACCGCGCCAAGAACGAGGCGGTGGAGATCGACATCGTCGCCTTCGGGCCGGGCCTCGCCATGTATCGGGCCGACAAATCCACCGTGGCCGACCGGATCGCGCATTTCGCCGAGTCCGGCTTCCCGTCGAAGATCCAGTTCTCGGCCTGCAACAACACCAAGACCGCCATGGAGAAGGCCGAGGGGCATCCGATCCCGCTGCTGCCGCAGGCGACGATCGTTCCCTCCGGCGTCGTGCAGATCATGGAGCGGCAGGAGCAGGGGTGGAGCTATGTGCGGCCGTAGGGTGATCTGCCGGCGCGCGGCCTGCGCCGCCGCCGGTCCCGCGGCGGTGCGGGACGGGCGCGACTTCCGAAGTCCCGGCCGAGGAGCCGGTCCACCGACCGGGATCAGGGGGCGCGGCAGTCCATCGCGGCCGTCGCCTCGATCACGCTGAGGGCCCTGCGCCGGACTTCCAGCGTCACCTTCGGGCTGTCCGAGACGATGGAGGCCTCCCGTTTCAGCGTCGCGTCGCAGGCGCATGAACTGTACCCGGCCGTGTCATAGCAGGCATCGTGGCGCATGCATGCGGCGTCCAGGTCGTCGGTCGGCGGCAACCCCTCGCCGCGCTGCCCCTTCCCGCAATAGTTGCCGTGAAACAGTTCCTTGCCGGCAATGACTTGGCCAAGCTCGCCCTTGGGCGGGGCCGGCGCCTCGGCGCGGCCGCCCGGGTTCAGGTCGTTGGCCGGGCCGCCGGCCTTGGATCCAGACGAGCGGAGCGTCTTCGGGATATCGGACCGTTCGTCGGGCTCGTTCAGGGCCCCGCCGGCCCGCCCGTTCGGATCGGAGACATCCGGAAGGGGCGGGGGCGGCCCGGGGCGAGGCTCCCCGTCTTCGGCGGATGGAGGCGCCACAGGCGCCTGTGCGAGCGCACCCTGAGAGGTCAGGACGACAACCGCGAGGACAATCGCACGGACGAGGGTCATGACCGGTCCCGATGGCTACGGCGCAGGCGCGCGCAAGGTGTCTCGGCCCAAGCGGGGTTCGGTCTGCCCGGGCCGGCGAGGCGAGGATATGCCCGCGACGGATCTAGTAGCGGTCGTCGCGGTACCCGCGGTAGCGACGCTCCTCGAAGACGCGCGCATCCCTGCGGCCGTAGCCGCCCATGTCGCGATGGCGGCGATACCCGTGCGCGGGCGCCCATGCAGGCGGGCCGCCGGGGCGGAAGCCGCGTTCCCCACGGGCCCAGGGCGGATCGGCCAGGGCGGCGGACGAGGTCCCGAGAACGCCTCCCGCCAAGGTCAGTGCGCCGAGCAGGAACAACGTTGGCGTGCGAAACATGGAGCCTCCCTCGCAGCGGGGTTGGTCCCGGTGCGGCTCAGATACGGCGCTCGGGGCAAATCCGTTCCACGCGCCGCGCAGCACCATGGGCCCATGCGACGACTGGGTTGCGCGGTTTGAGCCGGTCAGACGTGCGACAGATCGGCAGGAACAACCTCAAAGAATTTCTTCAGTATTTAGGTCGGCGATATCTCCGGTCTTCGAACATCGGGCGATACTTTCGAGACATCGAATTTTTCTGGAACGGTCGCGGCCACCCTGCCGTTTAGGGGCTCCAACACAGGAGACGCTCAATGCGAAGCTTCCCGATCATCATTCTCGCCACTCTCGCTCTCGGCGGCAGCGCCATGGCCGCCGAGCAGGGGGCTTCGTCCAAGGCGCCCGGCCACGAGATGCAGGACCGCGGAAGCCGGGCGGGGAGCCCCGGCGCATCCGGCTATGCTCCCGGACACGAGATGAAGTCCGGCGGGACGGAATCGACCGGTTCGACCACGCGGACCGGCGGCACGGCTACCGGTACGTCCGGCACCGGTTCGACCGGAACCCACCGCTGACGCACCTGCTGCGCCCCTTCCGGCCCTGTCGGCCGGTCGGGGCGCAGTTCCGCGGGCGGTCGGGCTCTCCAGCGCAATCATCGTCGCCCTTGCACCGCGCCGGGCCACAGATCCGCTGAGGGCCCCGTCCGGAACGCCCGCCGGGGCACCGTCCGGCGCCGGCTGTCCGGGCCAACGCCGACGGGCCCGCCGGCGTGCAACCGCTTTCGACCCATTCGACTTACCGACCGGATTCATCGAGCCGAAGGGGCATCGCCATGCCGATACGTTTGGTCACGACCGTTCTGTTTCTGTCCACCGCGGCAACCTCCGTCTGGGCCGCGCCGATGTCCGCCGACGAGAAGGCGGCGTTCCAGCAGCAATGCATGGGCGACTTCACGACCTTCTGCGGCGACCTGACCCCGGAGGATGGTCCCGGAACACAGGCCTGCTTCGAGAAGAACATGGCGAAGCTCTCCACCGGCTGTCGGGAGGCCATACAGAGCTTCAAGCAGGCGAAGCGCGGCTGAGCCGTCGGCCGCTCAGCCCGAGCGGGCACGCCTGGCGCTGCCGGGACAGGCGCGCAGCCGAAACCGTTGGGGCTTTGGAGGGGGGCTTTGGAGGGATGACCCGCCGGGTGTGACCAGGGTCCTGCCGATCTCCTCGCGCCGGCGGGGTCGGCCGTTCCATCTGGCTCGGGCCCGGCGGAAACGCCCGGCCTGAGCGGGCTTCTCTGCGCCACAGCCGCTTCGGTGCATCGCCACCTCTGGCACGAGCGCGCCCTGCGTCGCATACTTCCCGGCAGCGGCAGATCCACACCCGCCGAGAGAGGCTGACGCCGATGCGCGCGCGCCATGCGGAAAGCCACCTGATCGAGCGCATCGGCTGGTTGCGTGCCGCGGTGCTGGGCGCCAACGATGGGCTCGTATCCACGGCCAGTCTGATCGTCGGCGTGGCGGCCTCCGCCGCCGCCGCCAGCGATATCCTGGTCGCCGGTACGGCGGGCCTCGTCGCCGGCGCGATGTCGATGGCGGCCGGTGAGTACGTCTCGGTGAGCTCCCAATCCGATACGGAGCGGGCCGACCTCGCGCGCGAGCGGCGCGAACTCGAACAGGACCCGGCGGCCGAGCGGGAGGAGCTTGCGGGGATCTACGTCTCGCGCGGCCTCGACCACGATCTCGCGCTGAAGGTCGCCGACCAGCTGATGGCGCGGGACGCCCTCGGCGCCCATGCCAGGGACGAACTCGGCATCTCCACGTTCACCACGGCGCGCCCGATCCAGGCTGCGCTGACCTCGGCGGCGACGTTCTCCGCGGGCGCGGCCATGCCCCTTCTCGTGGCCGCGGTCTCTCCGGCCGACTATCTCGTCGTCTCGGTGTCCGCAGCTTCGCTGACGTTCCTCGCTGTGCTCGGAGCGTTGGGCGCGAAGGTGGGCGGCGCAGCGATCCCGCGGGCGACCGCGCGGGTTGCGTTCTGGGGGGCCCTGGCGATGGCGGTCACCGCGGGGATCGGGCATCTCGTCGGCAAGGTTGTGTGACCGCTCGGCCGGAGACACGGCGGAGGCGCAAGCCAAGGATCACGGAGCGCTGGGCGGCATTGCTGTTGCGCGCGTTACGCAGCGTCGGGCTCAGCGCGAGCCGATCTGCCCGACAACACGGTCAATCTCATCGATGACGCTCACCAGGAGTTTCGCCTGCTTGTCCAGATCGGCGACTGCCGGGCGGCCCGGCGTGTCCGTCGTCCACCAACGACCGTTATCGATGACGTCGACCAGCCGGCCGAGGCGGGCGTGCTCACGTTTCAGGGTGTCGATAAACTCCTTGCCGCTCTGCATGGACCCCTCCCTCTCGGACGGCCGAGCCGAGACTTGCCCCCGGAGCGGACCGCTTGAACGTGCGCAATCCCTCGTGTCGGCAAGGGAAGCGGCGATGGCCAGGGCCTTGATCCATTTCGGTTTGTTGAGACGGATACTGGCAAATAGCGACGTCCGACGCGACGATGACGTCGCGGCACATGACATCCGGGCAACTGCCGCCGCGTCGGTCTTGCACCGGAGACGACCGCGACGGCGCGCGCCGAGGCTTCGCGCTGGGCAGAGGTGACTCTGGCGGTGTCGGGTTCAGGCCGTGCGGGTGCCGCGGTGGTCGCAGTCATGATGAGCCTACCTGTTCGCGCTCCAGCGACCGGCCGATCGAAGTCGAACTCGCATACAAGGTCAGCCTCGCGTCGTTGAGCCAGATCAACGCCAAGCCGCTGTTCCCGAGTCCGTTGCGAGCGCGCGGATTGCTGCCGGCACGGTGGACGCCACACTCAGCGGGTTCGGGCCGGTTCTCGAACTCCACCGGGCCTGCGGGAGCCGAGCGTCGCGTGCCGCCCGGCCGCTTTGTCGAAGCGTGGGGGGCGGAGCGGCATCAGCGGAGCGGGTCTGCCCCTGCGCCGGATCGCCAGGACGGGCGCATCCGCCACGACGCGTGCCGTCATGCGCGCCTGCACCGCCGGTCTCGCCATCACACCCCAACCGGGTATCGGTGACACCCCCAGCGGGCCCCGCGAGGGACTTCGATGGCCGGGGCGCATCCGGCGCCCAGGACGTGGCGATGCCGACGGAATGGCATGCCTCAGATCGAACGCCGATCCTGAGGTCCTGAGCGGTTGATCAACATCAATGTGTGACCCCTCGGGGCAGGTAACCTGAATTCGGTTGCGCCCACGGCCGACCGCATCGCTGGCGACATTGCGCGTGACGAAGGACATCTCTCGCTGGGGAGGGTTTCATGACGCTGGCGACACTAGTGCAGGTGACGGCCCTCACCACACTCCTCGCGGCCGGCTCGCTGTCCAGCGCAGGTGCTCAGACATCAACGGGCCCGGAGAACACGCCGGACCCAGCCTCCCCGCCCAACCGACCCAGCATGATGGGGCGGGGCATGATGAGCGGCATGGGAGGACTGGGCCATGGCGGCATGTGTGGCATGATGGACCACATGATGGACGGGATGATGGCCGGCGGCCTCCGAATGCGGATGATGTTCGCGATTGCGGATACGGACGGGGACGGTTCTCTCTCGTTCGACGAAGTGACGGCTATCCATAAGCGTCTCTTCAACGCGGTCGACGCCAACAAGGATGGAAAGGTGACCCCCGAGGAGCTTCGGAAATTCTTCTCGGATCGGTAGTCGAAGCTCACAGCAAGCCGCAGAGACCGAGCGGGACGAGCCCGCGCAGCCGCCACGTCGTCCTCCGCCCAGCCCGGCCTTGGGCCGGCGATGAGGCGGGTCGGCGATCCCATGAGGCATGAGCGTGCCGGCGCACCCGGCGCCTTCCACGGGCGAAGGGTCGGGGTGCGGGCGCGCGATGAGGTGCGGATCGGAGGCCGACCACAGATGGGGCGCCGCCGCCATGGCCACGCCGTTCGGCGAGCCCGACGCCACCCGTGTGACCGGCACCCGGCCTTCGCCGCGCCGGCCGGCCGGCGGGTCGATCCGCCGTCCCGGTGACCCCGCCTCGAACAGCGCCTCCGGGACCACGCGCGGGACCACGCGCGCGTGGGAAGCCGCCCATGACACAGATATGCTCAAGCATCTCCTCATCGTGCCGGTGGCCGTCGTCGGCGGCTTCCTCGTCGCGACGGGGTGGCCCGCCGCCGCCGCCGCGTTGCGGGCTCTGCTGACCGGTGCGCGGTACCCGCCCAGGATCGCGGGCTCGGGTGTGATGCCGGCGGCTGTTCCAGAGCCGGAACGGGCCAGGCGCGTTCGCCTCACGGACGATCAGGTCGCCAAGGCCAGGATCCGCCCCAGACGGCCTTCCGGTCCTGCCGGCTGCGCCGTCGGCCCGGATGGCCGCCGGCTTCATCGGTCGGTGCCCTGCTTCGCATCGACCGGCAGCCGGACGACCGGCGCGCGCCGCCGCTCGGGCTCGGGAGACGGGCCTCGTTCCGGGCCCGGCCTGAGCGCGGGAAACTCCGCCGCCGTCACCGTTTCCACGTCGAGGAGGAGCGCGGCCCCGCCCTCCAGATCCTGCCGCCGCCGTCTCAGGATCTCTGTCGCCGTCTCGAATGCCCCCGCCACGATGTCCCGGCCGGCAACGTCGATCTCGCGAGCCGTCAGGTCGGACGCGTTCGGCCGGTCGCTGCCGATCTCGGACAGGAACGGGTTCGCGGGTGGCAGATAGGTGCGCTGGCCGACCTCCGGCGTCATCCCGTGCCGGGTCACCATCTCCAGCGCGATCTGGGTCGCGCGCTGCAGGTCGTCCGCGGCACCGGTCGAGACATCCCCGTCGAAGACCAGCGCCTCGGCCGCACGGCCGCCGAGCAGGACCGCGATCCGGTTCCGCAGCGCGCTCGCGGTGATCAGGAACCTGTCCTCGGTGGGACGCTGGATCGTGTAGCCGAGCGCCCCGACGCCGCGCGGGATGATCGAGACCTTCAGGACCGGATCGACACCCGGCAGGCTCGCGGCAACGAGGGCGTGTCCCATCTCGTGGAACGCCACGCGCCTGCGCTCCTCCGGCCCAAGCACGCGGCTGCGCTTCTCAACCCCGGCCACGATCCGCTCCATGGCGGCCGTGAAGTCGGCATAGGTGACGTCCGCGCCGCCGCGCCGGGTCGCCACGATGGCGGCCTCGTTGACGAGATTGGCGAGGTCGGCGCCGGTGAATCCGGGCGTGATGCCCGCCACCTCGTCCAGGTCGAGCTCCCCGGCGAGCCGGACCTTGCCGACATGCACCTTCAGGATCTCGACACGGCCCTTCCGGTCGGGGCGGTCGACGAGCACCTGCCGGTCGAAACGGCCGGGCCGGAGGAGCGCCGGATCGAGGACCTCCGGCCGGTTCGTCGCAGCGAGAAGGATCACGCCGGTGGTCGGGTCGAACCCGTCGAGTTCCGCGAGGAGCTGGTTGACGGTCTGCTCGCGCTCGTCGTGGCCCCCCAGGATCTGCGTGCCGCTGCGGCTGCGGCCGAGGGAGTCCAGTTCGTCGATGAAGATGATGGCGGGCGCGGCCTCGCGGGCCTGCTCGAACAGGTCTCGTACCCGGGCGGCGCCGACGCCGACGAACATCTCGATGAATTCGGCCCCCGAGATCGAGAAGAACGGCACGCCGGCCTCGCCGGCGACGGCGCGCGCGAGCAGCGTCTTGCCGGTGCCCGGCGGCCCGACGAGCAGGATGCCCTTCGGTGACCGCGCCCCGAGCCGCCCGAAGGACTTGGGATCCTTGAGGAAGGCGACTGTCTCCTGCAATTCGGCCTTGGCCTCGTCGACGCCGGCCACGTCCTTGAACGTCACCTTCGTGTCGGTCTCGACATAGACCTTGGCCTTCGATTTGCCGATGGCCATGAGGCCGCCGAGGCCGCTCCGCCCGGACACGCGGCTGAAGAGGGCGCGCCACAGAAAATAGACGGCGAAGGCAGGCAGGATCCAGGAGAGGAGGCCCGTCATGAAGCCCGTGGATGGGGCTCCCTTGACCACCACGCCCTTGGCCGAAAGCCTGTCGGCGAGGGCTGGATCGACGCGCGTCGCCACCACGTACCGGTGGCCGTTGTCCGCCGGCTCCTTCAGCGTGGCCGCAATCCGGTCGGTGCCGACGGTCGCCTCGGCAATCTTTCCCTGGGCGACCAATTGCTCGAACTGACTGTAGGGGATCGCGTCCGTCTGGCTGAAGCCGACCCAGAGATCGTGGACGAGCAGGACGCCGAAGGAGGCCGCCGCCACGGACCAGAGCGCCCAGCTCAACTTGCGCTGACTCGGGTCCATGAGCGCCTCCCACGTCGCCTCGGGAAGTGCGCCGTTCGGCCGCTCGTCGCTTTGCGCCAGCTCAAATGTCTCGGCCCGTCTGCAACCGCGGCGCGGGGTGGCGACATCCGTCGGTCGAGCGGGCTGAACGCGCAGCCTGTTCGGAGCCGCGGTCGAACGCGGCTCCGCATGACGCCGCAGCGAACCTCCGGTCGCCCCATGCGGACCGGCATGGGGGGCGGCTGCCGCCTGTGACGGGCGACCGTGCTTTGCTGGCCGGATCGGCGCCGAACCCATCGCCGATCAACATCCCGGGGATGGCCCCTCGGCGTGCGTCGCGGCGGGGATCGCTTACGGAGGGGAGAGGGCGGGCGGTCCCGGTCCCGCAACCGAGATCCACCGCCCGCTCCAGGACGACGGTCTCATCCGCCGACGCCCTTGACCGTCAGGGGCCGGTCCATCGCGATGACGAAGGCGGCGCCTCCAGCGAAGACCGTCATGGGAGCCCCCCGGTCGAGGGCGACACGCAGCACACGGGTCGTCCCGTCTATGGCCACGGTCAGGTCCCGCCCGCGCCACCGGACCCTGAAGTCGAGGCTCTGCCAGTCGGCCGGCAGGCACGGATCGAAAGCGAGCCCGTCAGCCCGCAGCGACAACCCGGCGAAGCCGAGGATCGCTATCATCCAAACCCCGCCGAGGGCCGCGACGTGGATGCCGCCGCCGATCGCCACATGGGTGTCGGCGAGATCGATTGCCGCGCTTCGGCGGAAGTAGCTCAGCGCTGCCTCGGCACGCCCCAGCCGCGCGGCCGCGAGGCCGTGCATGGCCCGGCTCAGGGAGCTCCCGTGCCCGCATCGGGGCTCGTAATGGTCGAAGTTGGTCCCGCCGCTCGCGCCCGGAAAGGCCTCGGGCAGGAGGGCCAGGAGCGCGACGACGTCGGCCTGCTTGATGACCTGCGCCCGCTGCGTCCGCTCGCGCCCCAGCACGACATCCATCGGCACCGAGCGCCCGGCATAGGCGTTCAAATCGACCGTCTCCAAGGCCGAGAAGCCCGCGAACTGCTCGAACAGCCCCGTGGCCGGATCGAAGCCGGTGGCGATGGCCTCCGCCGCCTCACGCCAGTGCGCCAGTTCCGGCTCGCCGAGGTCCAGACTCCGCGCGAGGCGCGCCCACGTCTCCGGCCAGCGGGCCTGCACGAGGGCGGCGACGTCGAGGCCGCGCGCGATGGTCCACCGGGCCATCCCATTGGTGAAGGCGTTGTCGTCCACGCCCTCGTGATACTCGTCCGGCCCGATGACCGTGCGGATGTGACGCCGGCCGTCCGCCTCCGGCGCCGCACGCCAGGTCCAGAACCGGGCCGTCTCCAGGATGATCTCAGCCCCAGCCTCCTGCAGGAAGGCTTCGTCCTCGGTCGCCTGCCAGTATTGCCACACCGCATAGGCCACGTCGGCGCTGATATGCTGCTCCTGGCTGCCGCAGAGGACGTCCAGGATCTTGCGGTCCGGGCCGACCGTCTGGGCGGGCGTGACCTCCGACCCGCTATCGGCCGATTCCCAGGCGTAGAGGGCGCCCCGACAACCCATCTGCGCGGCCTTGGCGCGGGCCGCGTCCAGGGTGCGGAAGCGGTACATCAGGAGGGTGCGCGCGGCCTCCGGCCAGGTCAGTGCGTAGAAGGGCACGAGAAAGATCTCGGTGTCCCAGAAGACGTGGCCGCGGTAATCGTCCCCCGTGAGGGCGCGGGCTGCGACGGAGACGTGCGGGTCTTCCGGATTCGCCGCCCCGTTCAGGTGGTAGATGGCGAAGCGCAGTGCGGCCTGGGCGGCATCGTCACCGGTCACCCGGATGTCGCTGTAGCGCCAGCGCTCGGCCCAGGCCGCCTCGTGGCGGGCGAGGATGCCGCGCCAGCCGAGCGTGCGCGCGGCGGCCAGTTCCTTGCGGGCCCGGGCGCCCGCATGGACGTCGGTGGCGTGGTGGCGGGTCACCGCGATGATGCGCCGGAAGGTCACGATCTGGCCCGGCTGGGCGGTCCAGCTCCAGTTCCAGGTCAGGTCGCCCCGCATCACGGGCTGACGCTCGATCCCGTCGACCTCCAGGGAGGCCGCCGCCGCGATGGCGAGGCTCCGGCCGGATCGCCAGGTGCGCCACGCCTTCAGGTCGAGTTCCGCCCGTTCCGGCGCGAGTTCGAAATCCGTGGGCCCGAACGCGGCCTCGAAGGTGAGGTCGCTGACCCCGCTCTCGATCCGAAGCTCGATCACCTGCATGCCGATCGCACGCGCGTGCAGCGACACCAGCCGCAGGGAGCGCAGGCAGACATCGAGCGGGGCGTTGCAGGTCTGGCGGGCCTCCATGAACAGGGCCCCCCGTCGCATGTCCAGGGTCAGAGCCCGCGAGGACCGGTCCGGGCAGCGCATGAGCGGGCCGTCCGGCAGGAGGATGCGGACCTGCGTCCAGTCGGGGGCCGGCACCAGTTCCGGAACCACGCTGTCGGGCGTCGGCGTGTCGAACAATCCGGCGACGTAGATCCGCGGCGGAACAGCCCGGCAGGCGCCGAGATGGGAAGCCAGCCCGCCCCGCACGCCGAGAAAGCCGTTGCTGAGGGCGAAGCGGGTTTCGAAGGTGCTCTCCCGCAGCAATTCGTATCCGGTCTCGCGCAGCAGCCAGGACGGATCGCCTCCAGCGATCATGTCTTCGGCCAAGGTGTCGGCCACGCTCATGCGGCATCTCCCGAAGACGACGGCGCGATATGCTCGATGCAGATCTCGTCGAAACTCGCGACCACCCGGTCGGCCCCCGCTGCCCGCAATTCGTCGGCGTCGCCGAGGCGGGCGATGCCGATGGCCGTCATGCCGCCGGCCTTGGCGGCCCGGATGCCCACGGGGGCGTCCTCGGCCACGAAACAGCGGGCCGGGACGACCCGCAATTCGGCGGCGGCCAGCAGAAAGATCTCGGGGTCCGGCTTGCCGTGGCGCAGGGCGCGGCCGCAGATGCGGGCCGCGAACGCGTCGAGCAGCGTCCGGTCCTCGCTCAGCGGCACCGCGCGCATCATGGCCTCCGCGTTCTTCGAGGACGAGGCCGCCGCCAGGGGCCAGCCCCGGCCGGCGAGGGCCCGGACGAAGCGGAGGGCGTCCGGAAAGGCCGTCACGCCCTCGGCCGCAACGATCCGCTCGAGACAGCGCTGTTTCGCATCGGCGTAGGCCGACACGAGGCGCTCGGTATCCGGTAGACCCAGCGCGGCGAGGGCCGCGCGGGCCCCGTCGATCCGGGCCTTTCCGGCGACCTGCGCCTGATACAGGGCGGTGGTGAAGGGCCGGGGATCCGCGACGCCGGCGAGCGCCTCGCGCCAGGCACGTTCATGCGGGGACGCCAGCAGGACGCCGTCGACGTCGAAGATGAAGGCGGGGGCGCTCGGGCGGCGCGTGATCGGTGGAGGCCTCATCCCGTCGCTCCCCCGGCCGAATGGCGCGTCCTGCGGATCAGCCATCTCCCGGTCGCGCCGAAGACCAGAACCGACCTGGCGTCGGCGCGGGAGAGCATCCGGCCGCCGAATGTCAGGAGCGCCAGTGACTTGCGGGCTGGGCCGGCCTCGAGCCTCTCCGGCGACCGATGCGCGTCCGGCAGCCCGCCTGCCGGCGACACCCCGCTCGACGGCATCGGGCCGATCAGGACGCAAAGCCGGTGCTGCGGGCCGGTGCGGCCACATCCGCGCGCGGGACGGACCGCTCGGTGAGCCATGCGACCGCCAGCGCCAGTGCTTCGTCGATCGGTCTGGGTTCGTAGCCGAGTTCCCGGCGCGCCTTGCTGTGGTCGAACGCCGTGGAACGCAGCGCAAGGCGCACGCCCTCGCGCACGGCCACCGGACTTCGGTGGGAGATATGATCGGCGAACCACTCGGCAACGATGGCCACCGCCATCGCGAGGCTGCCCGGCAACGCCATGGACGGCATGCGTCGGCCCGTCATCCGCTCCAGCCTGGAGAGGAGCTGCCGCAGCGGCACGTTCTCGCCGCCCAGCACGTAGCGCTGCCCGGCTTGTCCCTTCTCCCCCACCAGACGCAGCCCCTCGGCCACGTCCCGGACATCGACGAGGTTGAGCGTGCAATCGAGGAAGAACGGCGTCTGCCCGGTCAGGAAGAGGGCGAGCATCGCCGCGGGCGGCGTCATGTTCCAGTCGTCCGGTCCGATCGGGACCGTGGGGCTCGCGATCACGACATCGCGGCCCGCCTGCGCGGCGGCGAACGCCGCCTGCTCGGCCAGGCATTTCGATCGTGTATAGGGACCGGCCATCCGGTCCAGGGATGAGAGATCGCCGTCGCGCACCCGCGCAGCATCCCGAAATCCCGTGAGCAGCACCGCCTCGGTCGAGCAATGCACGACCCGTGCGGCAGGCGGCGCTGCGGCCAGCAGGCGTTCCGTGCCCTCGGCGTTCGCGCGGGCCAAGGCACCCCGCTCGGGGGCCCATAGGTGCGCGTCGCCGGCCAGATGATAGACGCGCGCGATCCCGACCATCGCGGACGACAGGGCGGCGGCATCGAGAATCGAGCCGCGGCGATACTCGGCGTCAGCCGAAAGGCCACGCGGGTCGCCACAGTCGAGCACGCGCACGCTGCGCCCTGTGGCAATGATCGACTGGACGAGATGGCGGCCAATAAAGCCGCATCCACCCGTAACGAGATCGACGGCGGTCATCGGATTTCTCTGGAATTCGATGCGATGCTGATGTTCTGCTCATTTATTGCGTTGATCTCGATCAATTCCGCCGGTGTATCGGTGCGGAATTGGCGGCCAATACAATGCGGCGATTGGGCGGCCCGGGTCGGGCGAGCTGGAGGCTTAGGCCAGATCTCGAATGTGCCGCATCGCTTCGGGTGTCAGGAGGTGAGCGCCCCATCCCTGCCGCACCATCGCTCCGGCGCAGGCCGGCCGCGCGAGGAGCATGAGCGCCGCACCCACCACCGGCAGGACGCTCAAGGGATCGAGACGCACCGGCGTCAATTCTTCGCGCGCCTGCGCGAAGGGTCCTGGGCGGCCGACAAGCTGCAGGATCGACGCGACGAGGTTCCGCCGGCGGGCGCCCCGAAGCGCCGCGCCGAGGAGGACTTGCAGGGCGAGCCGCGTGCGCACCCCCGGCCGGCCCATGCGGCCGTGCGCGATGCTGTGACCGGCAGATACGCGGACCAGCAGGTCCGCAAGGTTGAGGCCCGCGAGGCTGGCGGCCATCGGCTCGACGAGGCGCGGATTGCCGTCGATGTAGAGCGGGCGCTCGCCGCGGTCGTCCGTGAAGTAATCGACGGACAATGCGCCGTGCCAGGACAGATGGGAGCCGATCTTTGCAAGATCGCTGGCGACGTTGGGGCGATGAACGCTTTCTTTGAGCGCCGCGCCGCCGCCTGCTCCCTCGACGAGCCTGCGCGTGGCGTGGAACCCGACGAGCCGCCCCTCCTGGAAGACGGCCTGCGCCTGCTCGAGGGGCGCGGACACCCATGCCTGCACGAGGATCGGCTCGCCCGGGCTCGCCACATGCGCGAGTTCGGCCGCGGCACGGTCCCGGTCCGCCTCGCAACGGATCAACCAGGTGCTGCGGCTCGCCGTGCCCAGGGCGGCCTTCACGACGAACGGGTAGGCCGCGTGCTGGGCGAGGCTGCGCGGATCGTCGAGCAAATGTGTTGGGGGCTGTTGCAGGCCGAGCTCGGTCAGCAGGCCGCGAAAACCGAGCTTCGTCAGGACGCGCTCGTAGCTTTCGAAGGCCGGAACCGCAAACGCAACCCGCGGGCGCAGTTCGTCGGCCAAGCGGGCGACGAGGTATCCCTGCTCGTGGATGGGCAGGAGGACATCGAATCTCTCCCGCGAGAGCGTCTCGTGGAGGAAGTGTCGAAACCCCTCCGGATCCGTGCCGAGGGGCGGGCAGCGATAGCGGCGGACGACCAAGCGCGAGAACCGCCCGAGGCAGATCCGGGCCGGATCGCAGTAGGCGACCTCGTGCCCGGCGAGCGCCAGGGCCGTGATGGCTTGGCGCGCAGACGTGCTGCTGCCCTCGGTCAGGAGAACGCGCATGCGGTGCTCGTCGCCTCCAGGATGCTCGGCGGCATGCCCGTCGCGCCGAGGCCGTCGATGCCCGTGTCGATGCCTTCAGGGCAGAGCGTCCGTCCGCGCCAGGACGCGCCGATGGCGGAGGCCCGTTATGGTCCGGATACGGGCGCCTCGCCGGGACGAGCAGACGGAGACGGCTGTCGCGGCGGGGGCACGCATGGCCGGTCGCGAAGCCACCGCGGCCCGGGCTCGCGGACGTCCAGAAGACCGCCTGCCGCGCGCCGCACCCGCCCGGCCGCGATGATTCTGCCGCCTGTCGATCATGGGCGGCCGGCCCTCTGCGAACCCACGGTCCGGGCATGCGTCTCGCAGTCGTCCGTGTCCGGCCGTTCCTCGCGCGTGATCGCCCCGTCCTCGATGTGCACGATCCGATCGGCGAAGCGGAAGAGACGCGCGTCGTGCGTCACGACGAGGACGGCCCGCCCGCGCTGCTTCGCCGCCGATGACAGGATGGCCATGATCGCCCGACCGTTTTCCGAGTCGAGAGCGGCCGTCGGCTCATCCGCGAGGATGACGGACGGATCCGCGACCAGCGCCCGCGCGATCGCGACGCGCTGCTGCTCGCCGCCGCTCAGCTCGCGCGGGAACGCGTTCAGCTTGGCGGAGAGGCCGACATCGGCGAGGACCGCGGCGCTCTTCGCGGTCGCCCCGGGGCCGCGCTCGCTGCGGATATCGAGGGCGAGCTGGACGTTCTCCGCCGCGGTGAGCGTGGAGAACAGATGGTAGGATTGGAAGACAAAGCCGATGTGCCGCCGCCGGATGGCCGCCAGCGCCTCCGGCCGGGCGTCGCCGGTCGGGACGCCGCAGACCCGCACGGTCCCGCTCGTGGGCGTCAACATGCAGCCCAGGATGGACAGCAGGGTCGTCTTGCCGCTGCCCGAGGGCCCGACCAGGACCGTCAACTCGTGGGCGCGGACGACAAGGTCGAGCGCCCGCACCGCCTCGACGCGCGTCGGCCCCTGCCCGTAGGTCTTGCACACCCGCGCGGCTTCGATCGCGGCGCTCATCGGGTGAGCACGCTCGCGGGATCGACCCGGATGATCCGGACGATGGAGGCGATGCCGGAGGCGACGCACATGAGGAGCGTGAGGGCGAAGGCGACCGCCACCAAGGCGGGGGTAATAATCACCGGGGCGACGCTCGTCGCGGTCAGACGCTCGACCCCGATACTGATCACGGTCGCCACCGAGAGACCGATCAGCGCGTTCACGAGCGCCTGGAAGGCGATGACCCTGTAGATGTATCGGTTGGAGGCACCGATCGCCCGGACCATCGCGAATTCGTAGAGGTGCTCCTTCGTGCTGGAGTAGAGCGTCTGCGCGATGATGACGGTCCCGACGATGATGGAGAGCAGGGCGCCCGCGACGAGAGCCGCGCCGGCCCCCGTACGGTAGAGCCAGAAATTCAGGGACCGCGCGCGAAACTGTTCCGGCGTGAGCGCCTCCATGCCGGAGACACGCGCCTGCGCCTCCTGCCGGATGCGCGCGATGTCGGCCCCCGGCTTCGCCCGGATGAGGAAGTACGTGACCAGATTGGCCGGTAATCCGACATAGGATCGGGCGCTGCGGAAATCGGTGAAGACGTAGGGCCGCGTCGTGAAGGAGCGCAGGCCGGAGGTGACCGCCCCGACCGTCACCGGGTGCCCGCGAACCTGTGCCGTCTCGCCGCGCGCAGACACGCCGAGCTGGTCTGCGTAGGACCGTTCGAGCGACACGGTGCCGGCGGTCGCGAGATCGTCGAGGCCACCCTCCACGATGTTCCACGGCGCCAGGCCACCGACCGGGTCGGACGCGATGATGAAGATCCCGATCAATCCGCCGTCCGGCGGCAACCAAGCCGAGAAGCCCGCCACCACCGGGACGGCCTCCGACACCCCGTCGACGGCGCTCAGCTCCTGGCGCATCTCCGCATCGAGAATCGAGATGTCCTCGAAGTACTGCGTTCCTTTCGAGACGATCCAGAGATCGGCTGCGGTGTGATCGACGATCAGCGTCACCATCCGCCCGAAGCCGTAGAACAAGCCCATCTGCACCAGGATGAGGACGACCGAGAGCACGATCCCGGTGACGGCGGCCACGAACCGAAGCCGATCCTGAAGCAGATTCCGGAGCGCCAGCGTCATGACAAGCGGCATTCGCGTGCTCGATATGTGCCATTGTCATGTAAAAATCAGCATAAATTGCCAGTAATGAGATTGATATGGATCAATTGCGGCGCCATGGCTCTGTATTCACATTCGCTTTGATCTTGATCTGGAGGGCGATATGGGCCGCGCGTGGTGTGTCGCCGGGGCGGCGGCAGCGATGGTCCTGGTCGGTTCCCGCGCTTGCGCAGAAGACGCTTTCGAGGGGCGATACCTGCAGAACCGGCCATGCCGTGGCGACAGGACCGATCCCCCGAGCCTGAGGGTGACGATCACACCGCAGCAGATCACGTACGCGGGCGGAACATGCGCGATAAAGACCAGGCGCGGCGAAGGGAGCAGGCTCATCTTCGGCGTCGCGTGCCGGTTTCGCAGCGGCATCACGATGGGATCGGACATCGTCTTCACGCGCCAGCGGGGCGGCGTCTGGCACATGACCCAGGGGGATGGGGATTTCGAGGCCGACATCTACAGGTGTCCGGACTGAATCCGCGCCGTGGCTGAAGGGAGCCGGACCTGCTGTCGCCGCCGCGTCGATGCCCCGGCGGTGAGCGTTTCCGCGTCACGATCACCGGCGCCTTCCTTGTGTGCCGCGGCCCTCTGCAGGGTGACGGTCTCTCGCCTGCCTCAGTCGGGCCATGGGCTGCGTGTGCGTTTCACCTGGTCAGGCGCGCCGACTCGGGTAAGCCGTTTCCGGCCCTGCTCCGACAGGTCACCGAGTGTCTCAGTCGGGTGGTTTTGCGACGGCCTGCTTCTGGGCAAGGGTTTGGAAGACGCAGACGCGGCTGCGGCGGCGACACGCCCGGCTCCCACGTCTGTGCGCGCTGCGTGAGCCTCACGGATTGCCCGAAGGCGATTGCCGGCCAATCCCGATCAGGTCGCCGTGAGACGCTTCTCGTTCGCAGCCACGTGCTCACGATAGCGGGCGACAACCACGTCGACAGAACCTCCGGTCATCAAGGTGCCCGAGGCCTCGATGAAAGCGCTGATCTTCTCGCTGACCATTCGGTGCGCCTCAAGCTGACCGTCGGCACCGCCCAAGGCGAGTTTCACAAGCCGAAGTTCGACGACCCTTTGTGCCTCGAGAGCGAGCAGGGTCACGGCATAGGGGTTGTACATCGCGCACTCCGAGCCACGCCGCGCGAGAACCGACGCGACTGCGACAAACGAAAAGGGCGGCCGAAGCGACCGCCCTCGGGTTGATTGCCGGATCGAGGAGGATCGCTCGACCTTCGGTCCGGCGTCTCAGCGCACGCGCGTTCAGCCCTGCTGCGCGATGCCGGAGAAGGTCTTGCCGGCCTCCTCGATGGCGCGCGCCGAGGTCTCGGAGAGGGCTTTGCCGTCCTGAACCATGGATTGCAGCCCCTCACGGACGAGCTCGCTCTGAATCGCGGAGTACTCCTGCACCGATTTGGCGCGAGCCAGCTTGTTCAGGCCGTCGAGGTTGCGCTGCCACTGCTTCTGGCTCAGCGAAAGCCAGATCCGTGACGTGTCCTGGAAGGCCTGGGTGATCACGGTCCCGCAGCGAACGACTGCTTCCATGTTCTGCTTGGACTGCCGAGCCAAGCGCTCGCTGCCCTCGCCCGTGTAGCCGAGGGTGCGGCTGAAGCGATCCGCGGCTTGGCGCGCTTGGTGCGAGGCCGTCTCGACGCCTTTCTGCACGATGTGCTGGGTGTTCTCCGCGGCGCGCTCGTTGAGATCGACGAACTTGTTCACACCGTCGCGAGCGGCGTCGGCGAATTGTGTGGTCTGCTCGGCGGACTTGTCGGCGTTGGCCTTCAGGGTCTCGGCGGCCTTGTCGAACTGCCTGTTGTGCCTGTTCTGGTCAGTGTTTTGATTGGATGTCATTGTAAATTCCTGTCCTATAATCGATTGGCGATGTCTGCTCTGCGAAATTCAGATGCCAATCGGGATGCGGGGATAGTTATTTATCCCTCTTATTGCGCCTAATTTAAATCGTGCGCCGGATCATATAAACAATGTCTGAAATGAAGATTTGATCCAAATAATGATCCGTGATTTTCCGGAACGGAGATACTTAAATGATAAGTCGCTGATTGCGCTGCACAATAAAAATTTCGGCAGGATGCACTGCGGTCAGGGTGGGTCGCGTGAGACCGCGACGGCGTATTGGGCGCAGGCCGTCCCGTGGTCGCCAACGGCTTGCGAGGCGCTCACGAGCCCAGGGCTGCCGCGATGCGGTCGTCAGCGGCACGATCCTCGCTGTCGACGCCGCCGATCATGGTCAAGCTGTAGTCCGGCCCCGGTCGGGAGAACCGCCCGAGATCGCCCGTCAGCGGAGCCGCCGCGGGCCTCGGCGTGGGCGTCGAGCGGCCATTCGGCGCCTGCCGTCTGACGTTCCGCGGGTCCGTCTCGCGAAGCTCGGCCGCCAGGACGTCGACCCTTGCCGGAGCGATCGTGACCCGCCCCGGGTCCCGCCGGCCTCCTTGCCGACGCTCGGCACGCGCTCGCCGTCGCACGCGGTGATCGCGACGAGCTTGGCCATGCGGTCGAGCACGAGCGTCCGGTCGTCGGCGGTCCCGCCGGCGGCATCGAGCGCCCTCTCGATCGCAGCCGTGTTCCGCGCGCGGGTGGCCAGGTCGCCCCGGGTGGCCTCGCCCTTGGCCTGCTTCCGGAGCTCCGTGGTGATCGAGGCGTTCGAAAGGTCGCGGACCGGCAGCGGGCTCTGTCCGCTTCGGAGACGCCAACGAAGGACGCCGGATCGGCGAGACGGGCGGGTTTGCGCTCGTCTGCCTGCGAGCGACGACGCATCAAACCGAACATCGCCTCGGCCAAACTGACGGGCTTCAGACCTGGCCGTGATGGAAGCAGGGGTTACGTCTTGTCCGGCTCGGTCGAGGGGCCGGCAACGGTTCCCAGGCCGTTGCCCAGGTCCACTCCCCTGTGAGGCGGTACTCCGCTCGGCAATACGGGGGCGGTTGCGGGCGCCTCCTGCACCTGTGCGAGGCCGGCGTCCACCTCGTGAATGAGGTCTGCAAAGTCGTAGGGCTTGCTGAGCAGGCGTGTGCCCGGCGGCAGCGCCCGCTGAAGATCCGATCCGGCTCCCGAGGTGACAATGATGCCGACAGCGGGCCAACGGTGATGAACGAGGTGGGCAAGGGCCACACCATCACCCACGATGCCGCGCCCCGTCACCAGCATGCTCACCGGGGTCGGTCCTTCGAGCACCGCCAGCGCCTCGGCGGCTGTGCGGACCTCTATGGCCTGAAAGCCAACATCCTCCAGCATGTCGGCCGTGACCATACGGACAAGTTCATCGGCCTCGGCGATGAGGATGGCTAAAGGCCTGCTGTCAGACACAGACATGCTCCGCGTGATCAGGGCGGGAGCGCTCGCTGCTCTCAGGCACTGACGGCCGGGTCCGAAGCCAGTGATTCCCCCTTATGCGCCAATTGTCCGCCGGGCGCGATGACCTTGGTTGTGGCAGCGCGTCACCCGAGGGCGCGCCCTGGTCCGGCCGCCTTCCGCCCAGAGCCGAACTTGCCGGACGGCCGACGAATGGCGTCTGTGGACGCCCCTGCTTTCGGGGCGTCCAACAGCGGGCCGAAGGGCCGACATGGGTCGGCCGCGGACGGACCGCGCGGGGTGGATTTCTGCCGGGCTGCTCCCGGGCGCAGAGACGTTGGAGCGGGCCTTGCCCTCCCGCCTGCTCACGATCCCAAGCAGCCGATCCCACCGGTAAAGATTGGGCATGCGGATGAAGACCAACTCCGCCGGTTCGCTATGGGGCGCCTTCAGCAGACCGCCGTTTGTGGCCGCTTCGAACTGGAGCGTTCCGCTAGGACAAGCCTTACTGGACTGTCAGACACACAGTGCGCTTCCGGGTCGAGCCAAGCCGCTGTCCCATTCGGTCAAGCTGCCGTGCTCAGCTTCGGTATGCTGCCGCGCGCCGCGATCCGATGTGGCTCTCGAAGGTTTCTCTGTTCTGACGGTCGGCAAAGCCGGTCCGGCGAGAGGGCGCTGCATTCGGCGCGTCTGGGGGATCGAGATTTTTCCTGAAGCCGCCTGCCTGAGCGGGCAATTCCGAGGAGACGGTCATGGATGTCACCAGACGGATCTTCGCCGCCGGCGCCGCTACGATCCCGTTCGTCGGCTCGGGCCTGCCTCTCGCCCGGGCTCAGAGCACGGCCCAGGACGCGCCACTCATCGGCAACAACGCGGTGGCCGATCCGATCGAGCTGGCGACGGACGCCTATATCTACGGCTACCCGCTCGTCACCATGGAGATGACCCGGCGCGTGCTCACCAATGTGGCGGCGCCTGAGGGCAAGAACGCCCCGATGGGCCAATTCGCCAATCTGCGCGAATATCCAGACGCGAAGTTCCGGGCCGTCACCGCACCAAACGCGGATACTCTGTACTCCAGCGCCTTCATCGATGTCGGGACAGAGCCCCACCTTCTCAGCATCCCGGAGGAGGACGGCCGATACTATCTCATGCCGATGCTGAGCGCCTGGACGAACGTGTTCGCCGTGCCGGGCAAGCGCACGACGGGAACCGGGCCACAAACCTACTTCATCGCCGGACCCGGCTGGAGCGGCAGCGTGCCGTCCGGCGCCAAGCTGATCCAGGCGCCGACTAACCTGATCTGGATCCTTGGCCGGACCTACTGCACGGGGGCTCCCGAGGATTATAGGGCCGTGCACGCGCTGCAGGACCAGTACCGGCTCATCCCGGCGAGCGCGGCCGGCAAGCCGTACACACCGCCTCCGGGGCGCGTCGATCCGAGCGTCGACACGAAGACGGCGGTGCGCGAGCAGGTCAACCGCATGGATGCGACGACCTACTTCAACATGCTGGCCACCCTCATGAAGGACAACTCGCCGGCGCTCGCCGATGGGGTTCCGGTCGCCAAGATGGCCTCACTCGGCATCGTGCCGGGCCAGCCCTTCGATCCCGCACGCCTGCCGCCTGCCACCCGCGAGGCAATCGCGCAGGCGCCGAAGGAGGCCATTCCTCGCATCATAGGGCACATGAAGACGGCGGGAGAGCACGTAAACGGCTGGACCTTCACGACCAACGGCGGGGATTACGGCAAGGATTACCTGCAACGCGCTCTGGTGACGGCGGTCGGGCTCGGCTGCAACTTGCCGCAGGACGCAGTCTACCCGGTCGCCACGGTTGATGCCGCGGGCCGTCGGCTGACCGGCGCCTCGACGTACGTGATGCGTTTCCCGGCCGGCGAGCTGCCGCCCGTCAACGGCTTCTGGTCGCTGACGATGTATGACGCGGACTACTTTTTCGTCGACAACCCGATCAACCGCTATTCATTGAGCCCGCGCGACAGCCTCAAGGCCAACCCGGACGGCTCGGTTGATCTCCTCATCCAGCATGAGAGCCCTGGCCCGCAGCGGGAGGCGAACTGGCTACCTGCCCCGGCCGGGCCTTTCATCCTGATGCTCCGCACCTACTGGCCGAAGGACGTCCTCCTGAACGGCTCCTGGGCGCCGCCGCCGGTCACCCGCAGCTCCAGCGCCACGCTCTAGGCCGCACGGCCGGATCCCTGCCCGAGAGGCAGCGCTCCATAAGATCCAATCCGCGAACGTCCGCCTGCGACGGTGACGCAGTCCGTTGCGACCGCCCCGCCGAAGGCCGGCTCCTCACCCCGAGCCGAAGTCGCTTTACCGCAGGCAAACGTCTCCTTTGAGGACGAGACGAACGCGGTCCTGACGACCGAGATGGGTCGAAACCTGCAGGGCCGCTCAGGGCGAGAGCGGTCCGACCGCTTTCGGACCGCCAGGCAGGGAAGCCGACGTCGGTTCCGCGCCTGCACACGACCCATGGCAGGCCAATGGCAGGCCCGTGACAGGCCCGCTTCGTCGTCACCGCATCGGCCTGATCGCGGGTGAGCACGCTGATGGCCGGTCGATCCGCAGCACCTTCGGTGTCCGCGTGATGGCCGGGGCGACCAAGCTCAATGCCAAATCCGGTTCGTTGCGCTATCCTGCCGCTGACGCGCCGGGGGGAACGCCCTGCTTGGCATAGACGGAAAGAGCCCGCTCATGTTCGATGAATACGGCATTCCACGCGGCGCTGAGTTGAACGAAGTCCCGCTGCCCGCGCTGTATCATTTCGTCTATTGCAGCCGTGCCGCCGACGGCGTCGACGATGCCGAGGTCGGCCGCATCGTCAAGGCGGCCCAGCTCCACAATCTCGCGCATGGCATCACCGGGGTCCTGGTGTTCGGCAGCGGCGTCTTCTTCCAGTGGATCGAGGGGCCGGCTGCCCAGATACACAAGCTGATCGCGCGCCTGCATGGCGATTCGCGCCATTACGATGTCGTTTCGCTGAGCCAGAGCGAGGAAGAGCGAGAGCGTCTCTATCCGGACTGGGAGATGGAGAAGGTCGAAGCCGAGGACATCCGCATGGTTCTGACGGACGCGCTTGAAAGCGCCGAAGACAAGAGCAACATCGCGGCCCTCAAGCGGATTCTCAAGCAACTCGATTCGGGACCGCTCGATTCGCTGGGACGAAGCTGATCGGGCCAGCCCGTAACATCCAGTCCGGCGCCCGATCGGCGTGGTGGGCCAGGACTTCGATGGCCCCCATTCGACCTCGACCGAGCGTCGCAGAGCATCCCGTTCTCCAGGATCGACCGCGTCGCCGTGGCGAACCTCCATTCCAGTCCCTGCGGCTGCGCGGTTGGGCCCGCGAGCCAGTCCGACCACGCAAAGACCCTTCACGGGCAAGGGGGCGCGCGATCGCCTGTCTAAGCCCGAGCCCGAGCCCGACCGTTGTCTCGCCCGCGCGCAACACTTTGTCTTTCGGCCAAGCCGGGCCGCGTTGTCTTATCCCAGGAAATTTGACTTAGCCTTTACATCCGCGCTGACAACAGTTCTCATGCTGCGCAGCGATCGATAGGCCAGCAAGGCCGCCGACGCTGTGGCGCCGGGGGGGACGATGCAGAATTTCGGTTCGTCCGACCATCTGGGGGGCGACGGTCTCCCGCACGATACCGAACGTGCGACCGAGGCTCGTCGGCTCTATGCGCGCAAGCGTGCCGCCGAGGCCGCACGCGAGCGCTGCCTGGCCCTGGGGCAGGTCGTCCAGACCGAGATCATCCCGCAACTGGTTCTGCGCCATCGCGGTTTGGGGACCGAGGGAGCCATACCCGCCTTCAAACCAGACGCGGGACAGATCGCGGCCTTCACCGATCTCACGCTCGCGACGGACGATGGGGCCGTCATCGAGGCTTTCTCGGCCCTGGTGGCGGCCGGCCACCCTGTCGATCGCCTGTTCCTCGATCTTCTGGCCCCCTCCGCGGCTCTCTTGGGCCGGATGTGGGACGAGGATCTGTGCGACTTCGTCGAGGTCACCACGGGCGTGGCCCGTCTCCAACGGCTCGTCGCGCGTTTCCGAGCCGCGCCGGGGACCGCCTCGCGCGATGATCGGCGTCGTCTGCTCCTGATGGGCGCTCCAGGTGAACAGCACACGTTCGGCGTGCGGATCGTCGAGCAATTCCTGCGTCGGGCAGGCTGGGCCGTGTCGATCGGCCTCTCCTCCAGTCCAGAGGAGATCGCCGCTCTGGTGGCGTCCGAATGGTTCGGCGTCGTCGGTCTGACGCTCAGCAGCGAGACGCGCGTCGACCAGCTCGCCACGGCGATCCGCTCCGTGCGCGATGCGTCGTGCAACCGAGCCATCTGCGTGATGGTCGGAGGACCGATGTTTCTGCAGCAGCCGGACCTCGTCCAACGGGTCGGAGCGGACGCATCCGCGGTGGACGCGGCGACGGCGGTGCTACTCGCGCAACGACTGCTCGATCTTGCGGCCGACGAGGCCGGGACGTCAGGAGCAGACGCGGTTGCGACCGAGTGCGGGGCCTGACACCGCCGCAGGAGAAGCAAGGCTTCATCAGCCTTCCTGCGGCTCTGAGAGGTCAGCCGCGTGCCATCCGGCATCCGGCCGATTGAGCCTCGGAATCGCTCTCAGGGGACGGGCGCGAGGCGGCCGACTGGGGCGGCCCGAAGACGGTCCCTGTGCAGTCTGGCGAAGGGCCAGGGGCCGCTGACTACCCCGGGGCGACGTTGCCGGGCGGCCTGGGAATGGCGGCGTCCGAGAGCCGACGTTCAAGCGGTCGGTCGGGCGGGCGCGTGTCTGCCCCCTCGCGGGGTCAGCCAGGCCGTCACCGGCAGCGGGACGTCTGCGGGCGGGCAAGCCGCTGCCCGGATCCGATTCAGACTCGCGTTGGGCAGGGTGATCCGCCGCCATCTATGATAGACGAGCCGGAGAGTGCGCTGCCCGTCCAGCGTGGAACGTCCTTTTGGAGAGTCGCAGTGGCACGTCCGGACCTTGGTACGAAGCGCATTTGCCCGGTGACGGGCAAGAAGTTCTACGACCTCAACAAGACCCCCGTGATCTCGCCCTACTCGGGCGAGGTCGTCCCCACCTCCGTGTCGCCGTCCTCCGCCCGAGCGGCCGCACCCGTGGTGGCGCGCAAGGAGACGCCGGTCGACGATGAGGAGGAGACGGACGGGCCGGAACTCGTCTCACTGGATGAGGCCGAGGCCGAGGAAGCCGACAAGGACACCGATACCGAGAGCGATGACACGCTCGATATCGAGGACGACGGCGACACGGTCGAGGATGACACCCTCGTGGTCGACGAGGACGACGAGGACACCAGCGACCTGATCGAGGTCAACGACGACGAGGACGATCAGTAGCCGCGCTCAAGCGGATCGCCCGATCCGCCGAACGCTGATCCCTCGCAGGGTCTCGGCGGCCGATCGATCGGGCCGTCGGGCGGCCCATGAGCAGGGCCGATCGCACCGCCATGCGACGGGACGGCTCGTCGCTGTCAGGATCGACCACGGTCGCGGACGCGAAGGCGTGCGCCGCGACGGCCGCAGCCAGATCGAGACTATGGTCCGGCCCGATCGGATGATTCTGCGTCGTCGGTTCCGCGAGGTAGACGTCGATGGCGGCACCGACGTCCTCGATGGCGATGCGCTCGGCGGTTACGAGATCCCAGAGCGTGGCATCGTCCGACATCGGCGACGTCCCATACCGCGCGCGACAGGCCGCAACGACGTGACAGCGAGGACACCCTGATCATCAAGGAGCCCCAAGGGCAAGGCGGTCGCCGGGGGGGCACCCCACGGAACACCGCGGCTCTCGCACAAGGCCGATCCTGCGGCTCCTGCACGGTCTGCTGTCGAGCCCTGGAGATCAAGGCCCTCGACAAGCCCGCGGGGATCCTGTGCCGCCACAACACCGGCACGGCGTGCGGGATCTATCCCGAGCGCCCGGAGGCCTGCGCCCGCTGGGATTGCCTGTGGCGCAAGATCGGAGCCCTGCCGGATGACCTGAGGCCGGATCGGTCGGGCGTGCTGTTCTCGTTGGAGAGCCGGCCACCGGTCGCAGAGGCTCCCGACGCGGCCTGCATCGTCGGTCGCGCGGTGGACGGGGCGCAAGCCTTCGACCGAGGAGCGGTGGCGGAGGCCTTCGCCATGTTCGTTCGCGAGGGGTCGCTGCCGGTGTGGAAGGCCTCCGACCGGGAGGCCACCCTGGTGAGCCGGGGCGGGGCGGTCCCGGCGCGGTGACATCGGTGGCGAGCGGTCCCGCCCAGGTCGTCGCTTCAGCACCGCAAGCCGATACCCGATTCGGCCCGCGATGCTGATGTTAGGCGGATCTGGTCAGCCGATGCCGAACGGCGCGCGCCGGCTGTGATCCCCACGAAGGACGGCTCAGGCGCCCTTCAGGTTGGCGGCGCTCTCCTTGCCACTGCGCCGGTCGGCTTCGACGTCGTAGGAGATCTTCTGCCCCTCGATCAGGTTGCGCATCCCGGCGCGCTCGACCGCCGAGATGTGGACGAACACGTCCTTGCCGCCGTCGTCGGGCTGGATGAAGCCATAGCCCTTGGTCTCGTTGAACCACTTCACTGTGCCGGTAGCCATAGCGTTAACCCTGGTCGTCGGCGCGCCAACGCGGCACGCCGTGAGCTTCGAACCGGCCGGATCAGCCGACCGTTCCATGCGCGGCACCGATCAGGCGGCGTTGAACCGACGACCGCACGAACCGTGACGGCGTTTTCCGGGTTCGCTCCGGCCGCCCATCATCTGGGCTATCATTGCGGCTCAGGGAGGCGCAGGATGCCGATCGACGGATCGCGTGCCTCGAGCGCCAGCAGCTTGGGGCTGGTGTTCACAACGAGAGCGGGCAGGCGCGAATGGCAGACGTCGTAAGCTTCCCGGCCAGGCGCCATTCGTCCTGTGCGCTCTCGCCGTACCGGGCCTACCGGTTCGCGCCGGATGGGAGCGTCAGGTCGACCATCCCGATCGAGGCCGCCAGCGACGCGGACGCGACGGAACGTGCCCTCTGCCTGAGCGACGGAGACCGCGTCGAACTCTGGTCGCGGGCCCGCTTCATAGCCCATGTGGGACCCCTGGACGGTCCGATCGCCACCTCGATCGCGCTGATTGAGGACGAGCCGTCGCCGGATCCGTGAGCGCGGCTTTTCGCGCGTGACGCTCAGCCGGGCGTGAGATCCCGACGCCTGCGACAGGCCCGAGATTCAGGCCGGTCCTCTTGACCGTGCCGGCACCCCATTCAGCCCTCGGTCGGTCCGATGGTGTCGGCCGCATGGGCCTCGCGCGAGCCGAGCGGCTTCGGCTGCCCCCGCGTGCTGTCGCGCGCCGTCTGGCGTTCGATCTCGGCGTTCAACTTGGCCCCCAGAAGCACGATCACGACCGAGAACCAGATCCACGTCATGAACCCGACGCCTGCGCCGAGCGAACCGTAGATCCTGTTGTAGCTGTCGAAGCTGGCCACGTACCAGGAGAACGAGACCGAGGCACAAACCCAGGTGATGGCCGCGGCGACGCCGCCCCAACTCACCCACCGCCACTTGGCCTCGCGCCGGCTGGGTCCGTACCGATACGTCACGGCCAGGCCGAGGCTGACGAGGATCAGCAGCCCCGGCCAGCGCACGAGGCGCAGCGTGACGTCGGTCAGCACGCCCAGGCCGAGCTGGTCGAGCGCGAGCGGCAGGATGACGACCAATCCGGTGGCCGTCAGGGCGAACACGATGCCGCTCAACGTGAACAGGAAGGTGGTGGCATAGAAGCGCACCAGCGAACGCTTCTCCCGCTCCCTGTAGATCACATTGAGCGCATCGAAGAGGGCGCTCACGCCCGAGTTCGCACTCCAGAAGGCGATCAACACGCTCACCAGCGAGGCCGTGCTGAGCGCGCCGGCGCTCTGCTGGGCGACGCGTATGAGCTGGTCGGACAGGAGGGCGAGGACGCCGCTCGGCAGGACGCCCGAGAGGAGGCTCAGGTGCTCGCTGATGACGTGCGGGTCGGAGAACAGGCTGTAGACCGACACGATGGTCGCCAAAGCCGGGAAGGTTGACAGAAGGGTGAAGAAGGCGACGCCCCCGGCCGTGGTGAAGATGCGGTCGCGCGGGAAGGAGTACAGGATCCTCCAGAGGACGTCCTTCCACCCCAGGGCCGGGATCTGGGCCGGATCATCCGCGGTTCGCCCGCGACCGGGTTCGCGCGCGCGGCTCCGGGCGCGGCTGAGGCTTCCCGTGTCAGGCCGGCGCGTGCTGACGGAGCGCCAATCCTCGCCCTCGTCCTCGCCCTCGTCGTGGTTCTGGTCCGGGCTCACGAGGGATCCTGCGCAGCGCCTTGACCCGGGCGCACTCTACGTCGTTCCGGCCGGCCGCCAATCGCGTCGGCCGTTGCGCCGCATTGAAGCAGACCTTCGGCGTCAGGCCCATCATCGCCATGCGTCGAGGCCCGCCCGAGGTCCGGCAACGGACACGGAGCGCGCCGGCCGGGCAGCCGGGTCGCCCGCCCGTTCCTGCCTTGTCAGATCGACGGCTGCGCGACGCCGCAGCGCCACCATCCTGCGGTCGATCGGCCGAATCGGCTGTGCTCGGCTTCGATACGGCGCCGGTTCAGGCCGGGCCGGGCGCTTCTTCCGTCGTCACGCGAAACCCGGTGAGATCGTTGGGCCCGAAGGTGAGCGTCAACGGCACGTCCGCGGCGTCGCGCCCATAGGCGATCAGGATCCGGCCGATCCGGGAGCTGTTGTTGCGAGGGTCGAAGGTATGCCAACGGCCACCGAGATACACTTCCATCCAGGCGGCGAAATCACCGGGCGCATGCGGCAGCGGCAGGCCGATGTCGCTGACATAGCCGTTGCAGTAGCGCGTCGGGATGTTGAGGCAGCGGCAGAACGCGATCGCCAAATGCGCATAGTCGCGGCAGACGCCCCGCTGCTCCTCGAAGACATCGAAGGCCGTGCGGGTTGCACGCGCGTGCTCATACCCGAAGGCGATCCGATCATGCACATAGTCGCAGATCGCCTGCACCCGTCCCCAGCCGGGCGGGACATGTCCGAACAGATCCCACGCGATAGCGGAGAGGCGATCCGTCTCGCAGTACCGGCTGCCGAGGAGAAACAGCACGCTGTCCGAAGGCAGCTTCTCGACCGGGATCTCCGGAGCGTCGAGTTCCTGCAGATCCCCGCTGCCGTGGTCCCGCACGACCGTGTCGGTCTTGAGCATGAAGCGCCCCGCCGGAGCGACCATACGGGAGCACCAATTCCCGAAGCTGTCGCGATAGCCCTCCAGGGGAACGGCCGGGCTCGTGATCAGGTAATCGGGCCGTTCGAGGTCAGGGAAGCGCGATGCGTGGACGTTGAGCGTCGCGATGACGGGCGTGGGCTGTGGAAACTCGTTCTCTATTCGGGGTTCATCGGTCAACGCCCTTTCGTGCGCATCCTGGTTCGACGCGTGATCGGCCCTGTGGAGCTCTTGCTTCTCTCCGAGGTCGGCGAGCGCCGCCTCATGATGGGGTTAGAGGGAGTGGGCGGATCCATCTAAGCCGCGCGCCCGGCAGAACCGACGCTCGAGTTTCCTCGGTCTCACCCGCTCCCATCGTCCCCACAGGGACCTCCTCCACGCCGGAGGAGCTCGGTGTTACGTGATGCTGATCCGTAAGCTTCAGGCCGCCGTCGCGGCTTCGGTCGACCAGCGGAAATCCTTCTCGTCGCGCCACATCCGATGCAGCACGATCGCCAGCTTGCGGGCGACGGCCACGAGGGCCTTCTGCATGCCTCTGCGCTTGGCCACAGCCAGCCCCCAGACCTTCAGCGAGGACCATCGAACCCGAGGGCCAGTCAGCAGCACGAGCGCGGCCTCATACAGTGCGGCGCGCATCATCGTGTCGCCGCACTTCGAGACTCGGCCGACCCGCTTCGTCTCGCCGGACTGGTAGAGCCGCGGCGTCAGACCATAATGCGCCCCGACGCATTGCGATCGTCCGAAGCGGGCTGGGTTGTCGACGCAGGTACGGTAGGTCAACGCCACGACCGGCCCGACGCCGGGCGCGGTCATCAAGCGCCGGCAGACCGGGTCGGTGCGGACCTGGTCCAGCAGCATTTTGTGCAGCTTGGCCAGTTGGGTCCGCAGCGCCGAGCGCGCCTCCAGCAGCGGCAGGACCACGGCCGCGACGAAGGGCAGATCGAGCACGAGGTCGCGTACGCGCTGCTCGAAACCGGCAGCCCCCACGACACCGACTTTGAGGCCGAAGTTGCGCAGTTGGCCGCGCAGGTCGCTCTCGATGTCGTAAGCCTTGCGCTGAAGCAGCTTGCGCGAGGTCAGGAGCAGGCGGCGTTGCTGGCTGGCCGGCGTTTTGACGTGGACCGGCTTGAACAGGCCGACCCGCATCATCTGGGCTATGCCCATCGCGTCGTTGCGGTCGGTCTTGTTGATGCGGGCCGAGAGGGCCGCATGCATGTGGCGGGTCTCGACGCAGATCGCCGGCAGTCCGGCTTCGACCAGGCCGGCGTAGAGCCACGGTGAGAGCGGTCCCGCCTCCAGGCCGACACGCGCGTAGCTGTGGCCGAGGTCGATCAGGTGCCGGCCGATCACCTCGGGATGGCTCTCGACGGTGGCCCGGTGCACGACCTTACCATGGGGATCGACGATGCAGATTGCGGTCTCCTTCACGGAGACATCGAGGCCGACGTGGTGCTGCTCGCTCATGGTGGGGCTCCGGGATTGGATCGAAGCGCCATCATGCCGCCGCTTCCGCCGCGCGAGGCACCCCGAATACCCCATCTAAGTCATCTCGCAGCCGACAAGAATGCGCATGTGCTCTCTCCTCGATGGCAACCGCGAGATCGGCGCGGGTCATGCCGACAGGACGAATTTCGCAGGGCCCTCGTCGGCGCGATCGCCCTGCGAGCCAACGCATCCGTCACGAGGATGAGGCGCCCGGAGCGAACGGCACAAGCTTGCCGGTTTCAGCCCGGCGGGGGCGGCAGCGGTCGATAGCGACAGAAGGTCGGTCCAGCCGGTCGATCCAGCCGGTCGATCCACCCCCTCGTGTTGCGCCGAAGCGCCCTCCGGCGATCCGCCTGTCGGCGTGCCGGAGGGCGCTTCGGATCTGTTTCGGCCGGTTAGAAATCCATGCCGCCCATGCCGCCCATGCCGCCGCCGGCGGGCATGGCCGGAGCCTCCTTGCGCGGCGCCTCGGAGATCATCGCCTCGGTGGTCACCAGCAGGCCGGCGACCGAGGCCGCGCCCTGAATGGCCGCGCGCACCACCTTGGCCGGGTCGACGATGCCGGCCTTGAGCATGTCGACATACTCTTCGGTCTGGGCGTTGAAGCCGTAGGTCTCCGAGCTGTTGGCCAGGATCTTACCGACCACGATCGAGCCCTCGACGCCCGAGTTCTGGGCGATCTGACGGATCGGGGCCTCAAGGGCCTTGAGGACGATCTTGATGCCGGCCTGGACGTCGGGGTTGTCGTTCGCGAGCCCCTGGACGGCGGCCTTGGCGCGCAGGAGCGCGGTGCCGCCGCCGGGGACGATGCCTTCCTCGACCGCCGCGCGGGTGGCGTGCAGCGCGTCGTCGACGCGGTCCTTCTTCTCCTTGACCTCGACCTCGGTCGAACCGCCGACGCGGATCACCGCGACGCCGCCCGCGAGCTTGGCCAGACGCTCTTGGAGCTTCTCGCGGTCGTAGTCCGAGGTGGTCTCCTCGATCTGCGCCTTGATCTGGCTGATCCGGCCCTCGATGTCGGCCTTCTCGCCGGCGCCGTCGATGATCGTGGTGGTCTCCTTCTCGATCCGCACGCGCTTGGCGCGGCCGAGCATCGGGAGCGTCACGTTCTCGAGCTTGATGCCGAGGTCCTCGGCGATCATCTGGCCCTTGGTCAGGATCGCGATGTCCTCGAGCATCGCCTTGCGGCGGTCACCGAAGCCCGGCGCCTTCACGGCCGCGACCTTCAGGCCGCCGCGCAGCTTGTTCACCACCAGGGTGGCCAGCGCCTCGCCCTCGATGTCCTCGGCGATGATCAGGAGCGGCTTGCCGGTCTGGACCACGGCCTCGAGCACCGGCAGCATGGCCTGGAGCGAGGAGAGCTTCTTCTCGTGGATGAGGATGTAGGGATCCTCGAGCTCGGCGACCATCTTCTCCGCATTCGTGATGAAGTACGGGGACAGGTAGCCGCGGTCGAACTGCATGCCTTCGACGACGTCGAGTTCGGTCTCGGCGGTCTTGGCCTCCTCGACGGTGATGACGCCCTCGTTGCCCACCTTCTGCATGGCGTGGGCGATCATCTCGCCGATCTCCTTGTCGCCGTTGGCGGAGATCGTGCCGACCTGGGCGATCTCCTCGGACGAGGCGACCTTGCGGGAGCGCGCGCCGATATCCTTCACGACCGCGGCCACGGCCAGATCGATGCCGCGCTTCAGGTCCATCGGGTTCATGCCGGCGGCGACGTACTTCACGCCCTCCCGGACGATGGAGGCCGCGAGAACGGTCGCGGTCGTCGTGCCGTCACCGGCGGTGTCGCTCGACTTGGAGGCCACTTCGCGCACCATCTGGGCGCCCATGTTCTCGAACTTGTCGACGAGCTCGATCTCCTTGGCGACGGTGACGCCGTCCTTGGTGATGCGCGGGGCGCCGAAGCTCTTCTCGATCACGACGTTGCGGCCCTTCGGGCCCAGCGTCACCTTCACCGCACTGGCGAGCAATTCGACACCGCGCAGCATCTTCTCGCGGGCATCGACCGAAAAGCGAACGTCTTTGGCGGACATGGTGGAGCACTCGTCATCTGTCGTTTGGCCCTGAGGCGCGCCACAGCGGGCGCCTCGAAGGGCAGATCGTCGTGAGGCTCTGAGCGGCCTGATCCGCGCTAGGCGACGATGCCCAGGATGTCGGATTCCTTCATGATCAGGAGGTCCTGACCGTCGATCTTGACCTCGGTGCCGGACCACTTGCCGAACAGGACGCGGTCGCCGGCCTTCACCTCGAGCGGGTTGATCTTGCCCGCCTCGTCGCGCACGCCCGGTCCTGCGGCGACGACCTCGCCCTCCTGCGGCTTCTCCTTGACCGTATCGGGAATGATGATGCCGCCCTTGGTCTTCTCCTCGCCTTCGATGCGACGGAGGACCACGCGGTCGTGCAGCGGACGGAATTTCATCGTGGTATCCTGATCGTTCCCAAGCGAGATCCAACCGACATGATTGGCGCTGTCGCGGGAAAGGCTACGGCGAGACTGTCATCGCCGCCCGATCGACGCATTGTTAGCACTCACCGAGTGGAAGTGCTAATCTTATGAATGGGCCGGAGACTGGCTCATCCGGGCATTGGGGCGCGCGCCTTCGCGGCCGCTCCCGATTGACCCGCGCGGCGACACGACCGTCCGCCTCCCGTGGGTATGGCCAAGGGAGGCGGCGCAGGGAGACGGCGCAGGCCGACGGTCCTTGCACTCGGCCGGGCATCGACGTGCGCCTGGCGGTGGAGGGCTGGCCAGGCGCAGGATGCCATGTCATGGGCAGGGCGGTGATCGATCATCCGCCTTCCTTCCAGCCCCTGTCGCTTGCAAGCTTGGGCTGGTCCGACTTCTTCGAAGTCCAGCGTGAACCCCACGAGGCCGATCTCGCCCCGATGCGGATCGCGACGCTTCACCGGTCTCGCTTGACCGCCCTGTCGGAGGCCGGATCCGTCGAACTGACGCTCGCGATCCACGCCAGCACGAGCGACTTCACCGTGGGCGATTGGGTTCTCGTCGATCCGCGAACCCAGACCGTGCATCGCCGTCTCAGCCGCAGGACGGTCATGGAGCGCCGCACCGAAGGCAGCCGGACCCTTCAGGCCGCTGCGGCCAATGTCGACACGCTGTTCATCGTCACCTCCTGCAACGCGGATTTCAATCCGGCGCGACTGGAGCGCTATCTGGCTCTGGCCAATCAAGGCGGCACAATTCCGGTGATCCTCCTCACCAAGGCCGACACGACAGCCGATCTGGGAACCTACCAGCGCCAAGCGTCCGAGTTGCAGCGCGGGCTCGACGTCGTAACCCTCAACCCCCGTCTCTCCGCGGCTGCAGACGCCCTCGCTCCGTGGTGTGGGCTGGGGCAGACGGTGGCGCTGGTCGGCTCCTCCGGCGTCGGCAAATCGACGCTGGTGAACACGCTGGTCGGTCCCGGTCAGGCCCAGGCCCAGCTGACCGGCGGCATTCGCGAGCACGATGCCAAGGGACGCCATACGACCACGTCGCGTTCGCTGCATGCCATCGCCGACGGCGGCTGGGTCATCGACACGCCGGGGATGCGCACGCTGCACGTCAGCGGCGCCGCGGAAGGGATCGAAACGCTGTTCGCCGAGATCATCGAACGCGCGCCCCTGTGCCGATACCGCGACTGCACCCACACAAGCGAACCCGGGTGCGCCGTGCAGGCTGCCGTCGCGGACGGCAGCCTCGCACCTGAGCGGCTGATCCGTTGGCGCAAGCTGTTCGACGAGAACCGGACCAATACACCGACACCGGCTGGTCCACGCAGCCACCGACGTCCTCGCAGGTAGGCTGCGGCCCTGACTGTCCCGCTGCCGCGAGAGCGGGCGCCGGCGGCGCGCTCCGTGCTATGACGCCGGCATGACGCGCTGACCCTTCGCCCACACCCGTGGCAATCCAGGCTGCGAAGGCGGCCTCCTGTTCGGGTGGATCGATACGGTCTCGTCACAACGACCGGACATGCCGGAACCCTGAGTGGCTGGATAAGGTGAGCGTGACCGGAGACCAATCGGACGCGTTGCGCCCGCGACGCGTCGCCGTGCTCGGTGGCACCGGGACGATCGGGCGCGCGACGGTGCGCGCGCTGGTGTCACGGGGCCATGACGTGGTCTGCTTCGTCAGGCGTCGCGCCGACATCGACGACCCGTCAGGGCCGCCCGCGTGCTCCCGACTGCCTCCGGGCGCGACCGCAAGGGTGGTGGATGTGACCGATCCATCGTCCCTCGCCGAGGCGGGTTTCCGCGGCGAGCCGTTCGACGTCCTGGTCTCGTGTCTCGCCTCGCGCACGGGCTTGCCCGACGACGCCTGGGCGATCGATTATCGCGCGCATGTGAGTGCGTTGCACGCCGGGAAGGCGGCCGGCGTGACCCACGTCATCCTTCTCTCGGCGATCTGCGTCCAGAAGCCGGTCCTGGCGTTCCAGCACGCCAAGCGCGCGTTCGAGGGCGTTCTGGCCGGGTCGGGCCTCGATTACACGATCGTACGACCAACGGCCTTCTTCAAATCGCTCTCGGGGCAAATTGATCGTTTGAAACGCGGGAAGTCGTTCCTGATTTTCGGCGACGGTACGCTGACGGCCTGCAAACCGATCAGCGACGACGACTTGGGCACCTACATTGCCGAGTGCCTCGACGACCCGGACCGGCGCAATCGCGTGCTGCCGATCGGCGGCCCGGGCGAAGCCGTGACCCCGAAGGCGCAGGGCGAGCAGCTCTTCGCCTTGCTCGGGCGCGAAGCGCGATTCACGCATGTGCCCGTAGCCCTTCTGGACGTCATCATAGTCACTCTGGCCATGCTCGGACGGCTGGTTCCGACCATGGCAGCCAAGGCCGAACTCGCGCGCATCGGGCGCTACTACGCGACGGAATCCATGCTCGTTCTGGATCCGGTGACGGGGCAATATGATGCGCGCGCCACACCGTCGACCGGCTCTGAAACTCTCTTCGACTATTATGCGCGCGTGATCCGAGGCGAGGCCGTTGCCGAGCGCGGCGACCACGCCGTGTTCTGACGGCGCGCCGTCTGGACGCCTGCAAGCGGGCCGCAGGGCCGCCCAAGCGGGGCGGAAGCCGACGCGCCGACCGGCGTCAGCTTCTCCGCTTCACCCACGTCGAGGCAGCCTGACCATCGTCGGCCGGAACCGGCAGGCGCCGGTGATCGCCTGAGAGCCTTGGTCGAGTGGATTGCGGCCGGCCTGCTCCCGAGCCGGGGGTGGAGCGAACAGGCACGTCCGGCGCGTCCTCGCGCGCCTGACCACAGGTCTCCCGGGGCTGCTGCTGTAAGGGCGCGTGGGCGGTCGCGGACCACGCTGCCGGCCGGTCTTGGGGCGGATCTGCCAGCCATCGCCTGCCGGGGTGACCGGGCGAATGTGTCTCAGATCGACAGCCCGGCTTGGAGAACGATGTTGGGTCCAGGACCGAACCGACGTGTGAGACGAGGATGTCGTTCATGAGGGTTGCACTCTTCGCCGTCGCGGCCTGCTTGGCCTCCCCCCTGGGCGCCGCCGAGGATGCGGGACAGACGGTCGCCAGCGAGGGCGACTGGGTGCTCAGGAAGGCCGGTCACCCGTCGAGCGGGGACGCTGACTGCATCCTGGCGCCGAAGACCCGATCGCGCATCCAGATCGTCGGCGACCGGCTCGAGGTGACGGGTCTGCCGAAGAATTCCATCCTCAACTATCAGTATCGGGTCGACGACGGGCCGGTATCGAACGCAATGTTTCCCACGGCGCAGATGCAGGAAATCGGGGTGATTTCGCTGAATGGCGATGTGCTCAAGAGCATCCTGAACGGCCGACGATTCAGCATCCGCCTGCTCGACAGATGGCACGAGGCCATCACGGAGGAGATCAGCCTCGCCGGCCTGCGCAGCCTGCGCGACCAGCGCGCGGACGCCTGCAAGTCGTCAGGGGCCGAGGGACAGCCGAGCCGAGCGCCCGGCTCCGGGTGAACGCCTCGGTCCCGTTCGGCACCCAGGTCATCCTGCCGGTCCGGCCGCGATCTCTCGCGGCACATCCGCGGATGCGCGTCGATCTCGCCGAGCACGAGGGCCTGTCCGGCGACGTGGTGCGCCTGATGGCGCTCGGCGGCGCCGGCCTCGCACGGTTCGGCCGGTCCTACGTCTCCGCGGATCTCGCCGCAGGGCGGCTCGCGCCGGTGCTGGAGCCGTTCAATCCCGCCATTGCCGACCGGTGCCGACGTCTTACCTGCTGCGCCTAACGACAGGCCTCGACGCGGCGTCGGGGGGAGAGGACATCATGAAGAGTCTCACCGCCACCCTGGCGGCGGCATTGTCCATCGCGCTTGCGAACGACGCGGCGCGCGCGGCCGAGCCCTCCACCGCGCCGGCGCCTGCCATCGAGCAGGTCGCACAATTCGACGGCGCCATGCCGACGGGCATCACTGTCGCGCCCAACGGGCGGATGTTCGTGAATTTCCCGCAATGGGGCGACAACGCGCCCTTCACCGTGGGGGAGGTGGTGAACGGGACGACGGTGCCCTATCCCGATCTCGCGACGAACCAGCCCGATCCGGCCGCCCCGGCCGCGCATTTCATCTCCGTGCAGAGCGTCGTCGCCGACGGCGCGAACCGGCTCTGGGTGCTGGATACGGCCGCGCCCGGCTTCCGCACGCCGCAGCCGGGCGGTGCCAAGCTGGTGGCGATCGACTTGGCCACGAACACGATCGTCCGCACCATCGTCCTGCCCGACAGCGTCGTTTTGCCGACGACCTATCTCAACGACGTCCGCTTCGACCTGCGCCAGGGTGAGGCCGGCGTCGCCTACATCACCGACAGTTCCAACGCGGGCATCGGCGGGATCATCGTGGTGGACCTCGCCACCGGAAAGGCATTCCGCCGCCTCTCCGGCCATGCGAGCACCGCGCCTGAGCCCGACTTCACCCCCGTCGTCGATGGCGAGCCGCTGATGAACCGCCCCGCCAACGGGCCGGCGAAGCCGGTCCGCGTCGCCAGCGATGCCATCGCGCTCTCGGCGGACGGGTCGCTGCTCTATTACGGCCCGCTCTCCGGCCGGACGCTCTATGCCGTGCCGACCGCCGCCTTGCGCGATCCCCGGGTGAGCGAGGCTGATCTCGCCGGCCAGATCCGCGACATGGGCGCCAAGGGCGCCTCGGACGGGATCGCCGAAGACGATCGCGGCCGGGTCTTCGCCGGCGATTACGAGCACAACGCCATCCGTGTGCTCGACCAGGGCAAGTGGTCCACCGTGGTCACCGATCCGGCCATCAGCTGGCCCGATACGCTGTCGATCGGGCGCGACGGTTACCTGTACTTCACCGCCAACCAGTTGCACCGGCAAGCGGGCTTCCACGAAGGCCGCGACCTTCGCCGCAAGCCCTACGCTGTGCTGCGCATCCGGATCGACAGCGGGCCCGTCCTCCTGACCCGCCCCTGAGACCGCGTCGCGGCTGAGGCCTGCGCCGGATCGCGTGGACGTTCTCCGGCGACAGATCCGACGCCCGGCTGCCGTGATGATGGACCTCGCCGCGCCTCGCCGCGCCGGGGAGCCTTCTCGAGGGGGCGAGATCGGCGAACCGAAAGGCTGCCCGGCATGACCCCGTGCCAGAGCCTCCCCACGACCTTGAGCGCGGGGGCGCTGCCGCCAAGCTCCAGGGCCGGAAGCTGCGGCGGCGGGGACGGTTCCGGGATCCGCCCGTTCGGCTCCATGGATCCGCGTTGCGGCGGTGGACGATCGGCGCGCGAGAAAGCAATCTTGATCGCGTCATGCTGGCGTTGGATCTTCAGGATCCCGTCCGCCTTTTGCAGGGTCCCGATGCACACGAGCGGCGGTCCACAGGGGCGACGGCGTGCGGGTACGATCAATGATCCCGGCGGGCCCGTGGGGGGGCAGATACGGGCCCGCCGGGCCATCACACGCGAATTTGGAAGCGCGTGCGATCTTCTGGACGTCTCTGGAGACGGCGTCCTTACGTCGAGCGGGGCGTTACGGCCGCTCCGTCGACGGTGACCACGGCCGGCCCTGCGACGGCCTTTTCCGGCCGCTGCACCCGGAACCACAGGGCGTACAGGGCGGGCAGGAACAGGAGCGTCAGGACCGTACCGACACCGACGCCGCCGATGAGAACGTAGGCTAGCGCACCCCAGAACACCGAGTGGGTCAACGGGATGAAGGCCAGCATCGCAGCCGCCGCCGTCAGGATGACGGGCCGCGCCCGGCGCACGGTCGATTCCACGATGGCCTCATAATCCCCGAGGCCCGCCGCTTGGTCGTGGTGGATCTGGTCCACCAAGATCAGCGTGTTCCGCATGAGGATGCCCGACAGCGCGATCAGCCCGAGGATCGCGTTGAAGCCGAAGGGTTGGTGGAAGACCAACAGGGTCGGCGCGGCGCCGACGAGGCCCAGCGGTGCGGTGGCAAAGACCATGAACATGGTGGCGAACGAGCGCACCTGGATCATGATCACCGTCAGCGTCACGATGAGCATGATGGGGAACACCGCCACCAGCGACAGCATCGCCTTCTCGCTCTCCTCCACGGAGCCTGCCGTGTCGATGCGGTAGCCCGGCGGCAGCTTGGCTTTGATCGGCGCCAGCAGCGGAACGACCTGGGCGTGGATGTCGGGCGGCTGCTTGCCGTCGAGCACGTCGCCCTGCACGCGGATGTAGGTCTCACGGTTGTAGCGCTTCAGGACCGCATCCTCGGTGCGGCTCTCCAAGCGCGCCACCTGCGAGACCGGCACCTGGCGCCCGTCCTTCGTCGCCAGCGTCAGGTCGCCGATCTCCCCCAGCGAGCGCCGCTCGGGGCCGGGGCTGCGCAGGAGGACGTCGACGGAACGCAGGTTCTCCCGGACCTGGGTGGCGGGCGTGCCATTGAGGTAGCTCTGCAGCTGCTGGCCGGCCTCCTTGGGCGTCAAGCCGATCAAGCGCAGGCGCTCTTGGTCGAGGGCAAGGTGGAGACTCGGGGTCTTGTCGCCCCAGTCGAGATGGACCATGCGCATGTTGGGGTTCGTGGCCATCGCTTGGGCGACCTCACCGGCGATGCCGCGAATGATGTCGAGGTCGGGTCCCACGACGCGGAAGGCGACGGGGAAGCGGACCGGTGGTCCGAACACGATCTGGAGGACCCGCACACGGGCTTCAGGAAAGCGGCCGTCCTCGACGAGCTTGCGCACCTTGCCCCGGAGGGCGTCGCGGGCATGGGAATCGGCGGTCTGCACCACGATCTGCGCGAAGGCGGGATCGGGCAGTTCCGGGTCGAAAGAGAGCACGAAGCGCGGCATGCCCTGGCCGATATAGCTCGTGATCTCACGCGCCTCGGGCAACTCGCGAACCGCCGCCTCAATCCGCTTGACGCTGGCCTCGGTGGTGGCGAAGGCCGAGCCCGCCGGCAGGGTGACCTCGACGATGAGTTCGGGGCGCTCCGAATTCGGGAAGAATTGCTGCTCGACCTTGCCCATGGCCACGACGGCGAGTGCGAACAACCCCACCGTGATGCCGGCGGCGATCCACTTATGGTCGACGGACAGGCGCACGACGCGGCGCAGGCGTTCGTAGTTCTTCGTGGCGTAGATGGCGTCGTGCCCGCCCTCGACCTTCTCGATGTTGGGCAAGAGCTTGACGCCGAGATAGGGCGTGAAGGTCACGGCCACGATCCATGAGACGATCAGCGAGAAGGCCACCACCCAGAAGATGTTTCCGGCGTACTCGCCCGCCGTCGACGCGGCGAAGCCCACGGGCAGGAAGCCCGCGATGGTGACCAGCGTGCCGGTGAGCATCGGCGCGGCCGTGGCGCTCCAGGCGTAGGTCGCGGCCTCGATCCGGTCGGCGCCTTCCTCCATGCGCACCACCATCATCTCGATGGCGATGATGGCGTCGTCGACGAGGAGGCCCAGCGAGATGATGAGGGCGCCGAGGGTGATGCGGTCGAAGTCACGGCCCGTGACCATCATCACCACGAACACCGCCGAGAGCGTCAGCGGCACGGCCAGCGCCACCACGATGCCGACCCGGAAGCCCAGAGCCACCAGCGACACAAGGATGACCACACCGAGCGCGGTGAAGAACTTCACCATGAACTCGTTGATGGCGTCGTCGATGACCTTCGCCTGGTCGGTGATCTTGCTGAACGTGATCCCGGTCGGTGTCTCGTGATGGATCGCCACTTCCTCGGCGTTCAGCGCCTCGCCCAGGCTGAGACCGTTGTAACCCGGCTTCATCACGAGGCCGAGCATCAGGGCCGGCGCGCCGTCGTTACGGATCTCGAAGGTCTTCGGGTCCTCGTAGCCGCGCTTCACCGCGGCGATGTCGCCGAGCTTGAGGCTGCGGTCGCCGACGGCCACCGGGAGGTTGCGGATCGCGTCGAGCCCGTCGATGGCGCCGTCCAGGCGCAGGTACACCCGCGGGCCGTCGGCCTCGACGAAGCCAGCCGGCGTCACATCGTTCTGGTTGGCGAGCGCCGCCAGCAGTTGCTGGCCGTTGATGCCGAGCGTGGCGAGACGCTGGTAGGAAATCTCGACGAAGATCTTCTGCGCCTGCTCGCCGAGGATGTTGATCTTCTCGACGCCCGGCACCCGCAGCAGGCGCTGCCGCAGGTCCTCGGCGCGAAGCACCAGTTGACGGTGCGGCAAACCCCTGGCCTGGAGCGCATAGAGAGAGAAGTAGACGTCCGAGAACTCGTCGTTGAACAGCGGCCCGAGCACGCCGCGCGGCAGGCTGGAAGCCTGGTCGGAGAGCTTCTTGCGCGTCTGGTAGAACTCCGACTGAAGTTTCGCCGGAGGCATGTTGTCCTTGAAGAAAACCTTCATCAGCAACAGTCCGGGCCGGGTCGTCGTCTCGACACGGTCGTAGTAAGCGAGTTCCTGCAGCCGCTTCTCGAGCGGGTCGGCGACCTGCCGCTGCATCTCGGCGGTCGTCGCCCCAGGCCATGCGGCCGAGACGGCCATTGTCTTCACCGCGAAACTCGGGTCCTCGCCACGCCCGAGCTTTTGGAAGGCGAAGAAGCCGGCACCCGTCAGGGCAATCAGCAGGAACAGGGTGACGGCCCGCTCGCGGACGGCCACGGCCGAGAGGTTGAAGCGGCTCATCGGGCCACCCCGGTCATGCTGACCGGCGCTTGCCGCACCTTCTGGTCGGCTTTGAGGAGATGGGCGCCGAGGGCTACGATCCGGTCGCCGGGGTTCAGGCCGGCCACGATCTCGACCCGCTCCTCGCCCATTCGGGCGACCTGCACCATCTGCGGCCGCACGGTCTCGGTCGCGACGTCGTAGCGCCAGACCGCGGTGCCGCGGCCCTGGTCGAACAGCGCCGCGAGGGGTACCTCCACGCTCGCTGTGCGGACCGCCGCATGGGCCTTGAGCTGCAGGGTGACGGTGGCGCCGAGCGGCGCCGCCTCGCCGTCTCCCGAGAGGATGTAGCGCGCCCGGTAGGTGCGCGTGGCCGGGTCGGCGGTGGCGGACAATTCGCGCAGTCGGGCCGGATAGGTCGCCGCGTCCTCGGAATAGAGCGTGGCGGAAGCCTCGCCCTGAGCGGCGCGCCGGCTGCCCTCGGGTATGAACACTTCCGCCTCGCGCGCCCCGTCGCGAGCGAGCTTGACCACGGTCTGGCCGGCGGCGACCACCTCCCCAGGATAGGAGGGCACTTCCATGACGACGCCGTCGGCATCGGCCTTGAGCTCAGCATACCCCGCTTGGTTCTCGATCTGGCTGGCTTGGGCTTCGGCATTGGCGAACTGGGCGATGGCCGCGTCGGCCGCGCCCTTGTTCTGGTCGTAGGTCTGCTTGGAGGTCCAGCCGTCCGAGACGAGCTTACGGCTGCGCTCCTCGTCGGCCTTGGCCTTGATCATCTGGGCGCGGGCGGCATCGACGGAAGCGCGCGCCGCGTTGAGCGCGAGGGTGAAGTCGGTTCGGTCGAGGCGCATCAGCGGCTGGCCGAGGCGCACGCGGTCACCAGGATCGACGAGGCGCTCGAAGATCTTGCCTCCCACCCGGAAGCCGAGGTTGCTCTCGGTGCGCGCCCGGATCACGCCCGTATAACGGGAGACCGCGCCGGGGCTCGGGACGACTTCGGCGATCTGCACCAGGGGCGGCTCGGGGCTGACCGCTGTCTCGGCGGGCGAGCAGGCCGCCAGGGCCAATCCGGTCAGTCCGACCATCCATCGCGCGTCCATTGGCGATTCCCCGTAACCTTTTGAGGGGTTTTGATATGATAGTCGTCATCTATTCCGGCTCGGTTCCATCGTCAATGGCCCGTGCTGCCGCCCATCCCGGGGGACACGATCACGGAAGGCCGGGGCCACGCGATGGGCTTCATGGCGACCGGCGACCTTGGGGGCAGGGGACGTACACCGCCGGGGTCGGGTCCGGGAGATCGCTCCGGATCGTCGCGCTGCGTTGAAGCTCAAGGCCGCGGCCTGCCACGCGGAAGGCGTGGCTCCTCTGGCAGCGCCGAGCAAGACCGCGCCCTCCCCGACACGGAGGAGCGCCTCGAAGGCCCCAAGGCGGAGGCCCAGCCTCGAGACGACGAACCATCCGTCCTGATGCGTCCTGTCGTGGCGGTGCGCGGTCACGTCGGAAGGCGGCAATCTCGACCGGCGAAGTCACAGGGCGCCCAGGCCGGCTTGCGGATCGGAGCGCAGACACTTATAGATTACATATAACATCTATTTTGCGGCATCGAAGGCGCCGGGTGCTCGGCGCCTGTCGTCCGGAGCATCCCGGATCGCGAAGCCAGCCTGGGGCGGAGATCCCTGCCTGATGAACCTCGAAGATCATCCCACGGTGAAGCGTCTCCGTGCCGCCGAGCTATCGAGCGGGCCGGCCGCTGCAAGGAGGCCATTCGGGGCGGGCGAACTGCGACAGCTGGCCCTCGAATGCGGTGCGGACGACGTCGGGTTCGTCGAGATCGGCCGGTTCGAGCTTGAGCCGCAGCGGGACGAGATCCTGCGGCACTATCCCTGGACGCGGTCCCTCGTCAGCATCGTCGTCAAGATGGCGCAGGCACCGGTTCGCGGGACGCCGCGGTCCGTTGCCAACCTCGAATTCCACCGTGCCGGTCACGACACCAACGCCATCTGCGCCGCCATCGTCGCGCGCCTTCAGGATCATGGCATCCGAGCCGTCAACCCCTCCATGGGCTTCCCGATGGAGATGAACCAGAACCCCGGGCACGCCATCTGGATCGTGGCTCACAAGCCCGTGGCGGTCGCGGCAGGTCTCGGCCGGATGGGCATCCACCGCAACGTCATCCACCCGAAATTCGGGAACTTCATCCTGCTGGGCACGGTCCTGCTCGACCAGGACATCGACATCCCCGACGCGCCCATCGACTACAACCCGTGTCTGGAATGCAAGCTCTGCGTCGCGGCCTGCCCGGTCGGTGCGATCAAGCTCGAAGGCGCCTTCGATTTCCAGGCCTGCTTCACCCACAATTACCGCGAATTCATGGGCGGCTTCACCGACTGGGTGGAGCAGATTGCGGACTCCCGCGACGCGCTCGACTATCGCCGGCGGGTCAACGAGCCCGAGACCGCCTCGATGTGGCAGAGCCTGACCTATGGGGCGAACTACAAGTCGGCCTACTGCATCGCCGTGTGCCCGGCGGGCGAGGACGTCATCGGCTCGTACCTGAAGGATAAAGGCGCGCACCGGCGCGAAATTCTGAAGCCGCTCCAGGATCGCCCGGAACCGGTCTACGTCGTGGCCGGCACCGACGCCGAGGAGATCGCCAGACGCAAGTGGAAGCACAAGACGGTGAAGCCCGTCGGCAATGGCATGACCCCCCGGACCATCGGTGGCCTCCTGACCTTCATGCCCATCGTGTTCCAGCGGGCGCAGGCGCGCGATCTCGACGCGGTCTTCCATTTCACCTTCACCGGCGCCGAGAGCCGCCAAGCAACCGTCACCGTCCGCGATGGAAAGATCGCCGTTCGCGACGGCTTGGTCGACAAGCCCAACCTGCGTGTGATTGCCGACGCCAAGACGTGGCTCGGGTTCCTCGCCAGGGAAAAGAGCTTGGTCTGGGCTCTGGCGAGGCGGAAGATCCGGATCTCCGGGGACCCCCGGCTCCTGCTGGCCTTCGGCAAATGCTTCCCGTCGCCCGAAATCCGGCGCAAGCCCGTCGAGATCGTGCCCGAGACCTCTCTGCTGCGTCCCGCGATAACGCCCTACGCGCGGAACGACGAGGCGACCGGGACGGTGCGGTGGTTCGGCGAGCTGGAACTGCGCGACGTCGCGCAGGTCACCCGCACGGTCAGGACGTTCCGCTTCGTCGATCCGAAGGGCGGCGAGATCCCCTTCCGGCATGTGGCCGGGCAGTACCTGACGCTGGAGATCACGCGGCAGGGCATTCCGACCCGCCGCTCGTACACCATCGCCTCGTCGCCGACGTGGCGGGACCATATCGAGATCACCGTCAAGCGCGAGGAGAACGGCGCGGTCTCCCGTTGGCTGCACGACGAGATGCGACCGGGCGACCGCGTCCAGGTCGAGGCGCCGAGCGGTGGCTTCGTGTTCTCCGGCAGGGAATGGCCGACCGTCGTGCTGATCGGCGGCGGCGTCGGGATCACGCCCATGATGAGCAGCGTGCGTTACCTGACCGAGACGGACTGGCCCGGCACGATCTACCTCCTCCTCAGCTTCAAAAGCCCGCAGGACTACATCTTCAAGGACGAGATCGAGACGCTGAGGAAGCGGAATCCCAGGCTTCACGTTTCGGTCGCGATGTCCGCACCGGACAGGGAGGCCTGGAAGGGGCATACCGGTCGCATCGATGCCCGCTTCGTCGCGGCCGCCGTGCCGGATATCGCGCTCCACCGCGCCCACATCTGCGGACCGACGCCCATGATGGACGCGGTCAAGGCGGTCCTGCTCGATCTGGGCGTGCCGGCCGGTCAGATACGGACAGAGGCCTTCGGAACCGACCGTCGCGATCCGACCGGAAGGACTGGACAGTCCGGCACGGTCGTCGGTCAGGTCAAATTCCTGGACACCGGTAAGACGTCTACGGCTCGCGAGGGAGCGACGCTGCTCGACGTGGCTGACGAGGCGAAGGTCCGCATCGACAGCGCCTGTCGCTCCGGGACGTGCGGAACCTGCATGGTGAGGCTGCGGAGCGGGACGGTTCGGATGCCCGTGCAGGACGCACTCGGCGACGGCGACAGGGAGGATGGCTACATCCTCGCCTGCCAGGCCGAGCCTGAAGGCGACGTGGAGTTGGAAGCGTAGCCCCGCGTTCGGGGGGGCGATTGATGCCGTTCAGCCCTCGGCGATGGGCGCATCTCGTGCCGCGCGGCGGGACACCCCCAGGGCGGGGTGATCCTTGGCTTCGACCGGCTGCTCGCGTTGGCCAATGCGGGCTTCGCTTCAGGCCGCTATCGCGTTGGGGCCATGACGCTCGACGTCGAGACCGGCACGGGTTGGTGGCCAAGCCTAGCGCCAGCTCGGCTCCAAGCACCCGCGCCGCCCCTGAGCGGGCCGTCCCGGGCCGCCGGTTGCTCGCCTCCGTTGCCAGAACGCCGGCCTGACGTCATCCCGCGGGCAGAAGACCCCGCCCGCTCAAGATCCCGGCAAGCCATCGCCGATGAGTCCAAACGCGTTTTGGGCCGGGCCCACTCCATCAAGCGCAGGTCGGTTTGCGTCAGGGGGCGCCGTCCGCACCGTTTTTGATCGCAGCTCGGCGGCGTCCAGTGCGACGTCGCGGCGACGGGATGGGAGGACACTCAGGGAGTGCAATCCACAGGCCGCGGCTGCGGGGGCGAACCGACTTTTGGCGCGCCAACCCGTTGTGAGGAAACACCGGTTTCGGGTTGGTGGGCGATCGCGGAGACGCGGCCCGCCCATGATCTCGAATTTCGTGTTTTTTATCCGCTGCTTACCTCGATGGCTGCGTTCGCTACCCATCCCAGTCCACGTGATCAACGCGGATCTCCGGGTAGTGCGGCGGACGACGACGGATTGATCAGCTCGCATCGGATGCGCGAGCGGGACATGCTTGGGTTCCAGCCACAGACCTGAGGCGGTCCGCCGCATTTTCCCATGGGGGAACCGGGGTCACATCTCACGCGGCTCGTACGGAGCCGTCGACATCGGCCGCGACATGATCGCGGGTTTAGCTCCATGGCCTCCATCAAAATTCGTGCGTCCGCTGACGGGACCTTTGCGGTCTGCCGGAATGGATCCGCCGTCGCCTCTGGCCTGACCCGAGCCCAGGCCGACCATCTGGTGGCGGTGCTCGGCTGGATTTCCTGAGGCCTCCGAGATCCCTCCCACCGCCTGCACGGGATGTGCGAGCGGCGTTCACTGGGAAGAGCAAGTTTGGATTGAAATGTCTCCAATCAGACATTAGGCCGCCGCCGCCGGCTTCAGGCTGGCCGTCCACGTCCGCCTACCGTTCGCCCCTCAGCGACAAGGGCGGGCGTGGATGCCAAGGGGGGCGCGAAACGCTGCCCCTAAGCTCGACCGCGTCGTCGCCGGCTCGGCGAACCCTCGCCGAAACTTCCTGCTCCCTCACGCCGTAGCGTAGGCGTCCCATGCCGATGTGGAGGCGCTGCGGTGACGTTGATCAGTCTGGCTTGCTTCGTGGCTGGAACGGCCTCTGCCGCGGCGTCTCTCATCAGCGACCGTCTGCGCGTCATTCTTGAAGCTGCGGGTGGCTCCCTGTTTCTGGTCGGCCTTTGCGTGCTCGGCGCAGAGTTGCCGCTGTTCAGATAGGGCCCATTGCAGCCTCCCGGCGGCCTCACTGCATCGAGGCCCGCGACGGCAGGTCCGCCGGAGCTGCCAGGGCTTCCGGCTTGGCGCACCCGCCCCCGAAAGCGCTCAAAAGCCTCGTCCCCGCTTCCGGGGCACTCGGTGGGCTTATACGAGCCCGTGTGGACCGGACCGGTCCTTCAGAATTTTCCAGCGATGGTTAGACGTACCGCCGTAGGCTCGACCGGGTGAAACACGCGGTCGATCAGCCCTTCGGCGGGCTCGCCGGGCAACCGTGAAACATACGCGTAGGTGATCTGGTCAGACTTGCTGTTCGTCAAGTTCAGTACGTCCAGCGAGACGCTGATGCCGTTGTCGAAATTGTAGCCCACCCGGCCGTTGAACAGCGCGGTCGCCCGCGAGCGGATCGCGTTGTCCTCAATCAGCGGCCGGGGGCCGAAGTAGCGGAAGCGGAGTGATCCGAACCAGCCTAGCGGCTCGCCGAAGGTCACGCCCGCCGACGCGATGGTCGTCGGCGCTTCAGGAACCCGGTTGCCCACCGGGTCGTAGTCCGAGAAGCGAGCGTTCGTGATCGTCAGGTCGCCCTCCAGCGCGAGCCAGGGCGTCACCGCATACCGGTTGGTCCATTCCACGCCGAAGCGGCGGGTCGGGCGGCTCGGCTCCGTGGTGCCGGTATCGCCCTGGAACAGGTTCTCTGAGGCGAAATCGAGCCGGAACAGGGCGAGGCTCGTCTCCAGCCCGGCAATGGACCGGTTGCGCAGGCCGATCTCGTAGCCCGTGGAGGGCACGAGGAAGGGCGAGCGGGTCGTGTTGAACAGCGAGGAGGTCGGATCCACCGTGGCGGTCACGCCGCGCACATCGTTCGAGTGGAAGCCGCCGCCGTAGTTCACGAAGAGTTCGGTGTCGAACCACGGCCCGAGCGTCAGGCCGAGCTTTGGGTTGACGATGCCATCGCGCGCCTTGCCCGAATTGGCTGGCGTGTCCGAGACGACGCTGGCGTAGTATCCGTCCGCGCGGAAACCGACGCTGGTGCGCAGCCAGTCGGTCCAGCGCACGCGGTTGTCGAAGTAGAAGGCTCCACTTGTCTCCACCACCCGGTCGTCGAGCACGCCCGAGCGATACTGCCGGTTCGTTGTGTTGAACAGGCCGACGCGGATCGAGTCGGTGCGGGTCTGCACGCCGATCTCGTTTTCCATCGGCCTCCCGAACAGGTCGCCCTGGAAGATATGCAGGGCCTCACCGCCGCCGATGATGCGCTGATCGAGCTGGTGGAACTGGTCGCCGTTCACCGGATCATTGAGGAAGTAAGTGAAGTCGTTGAACAGGTTCAATTGGGATCGGATGACGTAGGCCGAGGCCCGCGTCACGCCCGTGTCGTCCGTTGCGCTGAACTTGCCCGAGAGCGAGAAGCGCGAGGTGTCGCCGCCATCGGTCGGGTTGATCGTGCCGTAGCGGCTGATCAGCCCCTCCGTCACAGCGCGCTCTGGGATCTGGTTGGTGGCGGTCCAGCGCGCCGCATAGGCCATGCCGGTGACCGAGAAGCCGTCGAGCGGCGTACCCTGGCTGTAGCGGGCCACGCCGTTGATCTTGCGCAGGGCGTCCGGGACCACCCACGGGCCGTCGTAGACCTGGGCTTCCCCCGCGAGGAGGAGGTTGCCCTCACCGAGTGGTACGGTAGCGATCGAGAGCGCGCGCTTGTAGCCGAAGCTGCCGATGGAGGTCAGGGCGACGTTTTTCGCGGTCGTGTCGAGATAGTCGATCCGCACGGAGCCCGCAGAGGCGAAGTCACCGTCGCGGACGAAATACGGACCCTTGTGGAATTCCACCGCGCCGACGAGTTCCGGGATCAGGAAGTTGATGTCGGCGTAGCCTTGTCCGTGGGCATGGGTTCGCATGTTGAGCGGCATGCCGTCGAGGAACAGGGCTATGTCGGTGCCGTGGTCGAGGTTGAACCCGCGCAAGAAGAACTGATTGGCTTTGCCCTCGCCGGAGTGCTGCGTGACGATCAGGCCCGGCACCGACTCCAACACCTCGCCGGGGCGCGTCACCGGACGGCTGTTAAGCTGTGCGCCCGTGATGACACCCGAACTGGCGGAAGCCACGGGGGTGCTGATCCCACCGATCCCGGTCGTACCCCCGACGTAGCCCGCGCTCGCGGCCGGACCGACGCGCGGCGATGCGGATACGGCTGTGTCGGCGGTGACCGAGATCTCCTCCAGCGTCGTCTCGGTGGTCGCCGCACTCGGCGTGGAGCGGTCCTGAGCTGCGGCCGCCGAGGCCAGGGCGGCGAGGCCGACGCCCGACCAGGTCGAGAGCATTCGGATGGTGGGACGACGGGACACGGGAGCCTCGGGCGACGGGAGTGGCACGTCACCGCGAATGAGGTCTCCACGCCCAGCGTCAGCCCGGCGCTTCGACACCCGTCAGGACACCCCGCCCGACGCGTTTCGCGTGTGACCACGACTGACGGCAGGTCTCCTGGCTCGCGGGTCACCGCCCTCGCACCGTCTTCCCGGATGAGGCACATCCAGTGACGCGGTGGTGCTGGGCTCGCCGCTTACAGTTGCGGGGGCAGCCGCGGCTTCAGGGCAAGCCCTTCACCGCGTTCCCTTTTGATCCCCGAAGGGAACCGTCGCTGTCACCATCCGTCGCCTTGTCAGGCCACGTCAAGCCATGAGGAAGATCGGCGACCGTGTGTGGCCTCGCTGTGACAATGGGGTCCGTAACCTCGCCGTTATCGAACGGTCGCTTCCGCGCATCGCGCCAATTACCGCGTCACACCCATTGCCGAACTTGACCGGACGCGAAGCGACACGGTTTGGCTATAAGAGGCTTGATCACCTGTGGTTCGATCGCCCGATCTAAAGCCTCGATGGCGGCTCGGAGTTGCTCCGGTCCGAGTCCTGACGCGTATACGGCAAGGCCGAGCGCGGCTTGGCGTGACCCATAAGCTCGGCGATAACGCTGCTGTTTACTGTTGTGGTGTGCGTAGAGGCCCGTTGGAGATAAGTTGCGAAGTATCGTCTGAAGCTATGGACATCGACCTGTTTGCTGGGCCCAAGCACCTTCTGGCAAAAGGTGGCAAATCGCTTCACCACGATCCAGCTTCGCTTCCCGTCCGGCCCCGCGGGCGTGAGACCCGAGCATACCCAGCCGTCTGACGAGCGTGCAACGCGCTGCTGCAAAATCGGCCAAGCTGATCCATGAACTGGTACGACGCGCCGGGCATGCTCCGTTTTCCGTGAGAGATGCGGAACGCTCGCCCCTCTGTGCGCATGTCGGCGGTGCGAAGCTGGCAAGGCTCGCTGATGCGGCAGCCGGTCAGTAAGCCGACCCGCATGAGGTCGAACAGCACCGTCCCCTACCGCTGGCCCATGATCGCCACAGGATCAGCCGTGAGGAGCGTGACAAGCTCATCAGCGGTGTCGGCGCGCTTCGATGGCTCCTGCCTCGATCCGTTCGCGACGCTACCCTGGCCCAGCCACGGATTGTCGGCGACAAAGCCACGCTTGATGAGCCGCTGCCACATCGAAGAGAGCGCCGCGATCTGTCGATGGACCGTGGCCTGAGACGCCCGACTCCGCAGGAGCACGTCGCTGACGAACTCACCCGCGGTGCGTCGATCCACGCCGCGGACGGCATAGTTTGACGGCTGAGTTTGTGCGAACTCCCGGACGGCAAGGGCGTGCTGCATCCGAGATTGCTTGGTCTGGACCCATCGATCTCCTTCAACCAGCGCTCCAGCGTCGTGAGCATTGTGGTCTGGCGCGATGAGCCCCCTGGATGAGCATGATCGCGGCCATCCTTTCGGGTCGTCTCTTGGGGAGAGAATGAGGCGTTGGGTCGGGGCACTCGCGCCCGGTATCGTCGCGGGACCGTCCTGAACCGGTCAGGGCAGCCGCCCGGGCGGGCTCCCAACCGTCCGATACGGTCTGCGCACCGATCCAGTCCCAGAGCAGCGCCAGCGCGATCCACCGTCGCTGCCGCGCAACAGCCTCGGTGCTCGCGTCGAGAGCCCGGACGAGGTGGGTCTGTCCGACCGTGGAGACGAGATGGGCTGGCACCCTGAGTCGCAGGGACCAGCGCCCACGACGGCATTGCAGGTGGTCGGGGTGCCGCACCTTTGGCCTCATCCCGTACGGCTACGATGACGCTGTGTCCCCAAAGCTGGCCGGACGAAGCGAGAAAAGTGCTGCTTTTACAACATCTTAGGGCTAAATGGCGGAGACGGAGGGATTCGAACCCTCGATACCCATTTCTGGGTATGCTCATTTAGCAAACGAGTGCCTTCAGCCGCTCGGCCACGTCTCCGGCGCTCTGGCTCTAGAAGGTCGGATCCGGCGGGTCAACCCGATCCTGGCGGGCGGCGGCCACGCGGCGGCGCTCGACATGCTTCGCGACGCGCAGATGCCGCGAGATCGCGTAGTTCATCGCCGTCAGGAAGCCGTAGGTGCCGCGCACGAAGTGGCGGCGCCCGAGATAGGCCTTCAAGAAGTTGCCCGGCAGTTCCACGAACACCCGCCAGGTCGGGATCACCACGCCCCGCGTCTCCAAGTCCTCCGCCTGCTGGTCGGAGTAGCGATTCAGCTTGTCGAGCTGGTCGCCGAGCGAGCGCACCGAGAAATGATGGATCACGCCCCTGAGCCGCCCCGGCGTGACGCCGGGTTCCAGCGCCACCCGGTCGTGCACCGGCGAGGCGGCGTAACGGCCCCGGTCCTTCCTGTAGAGCCGGACCGGCGTCAGGGTGTAGGCGAGCGGGTGCGGGCGGCCCTCGCCGGGAAAGATCTCCGCGATGCCGATCCGCCACGCCGGCCGGCGCGGCTCGCCCGCGGCCCAGAGGGCCCGGATCTCCCGGACGAGATCCTCCGGCACTACCTCGTCGGCGTCGAGGTTCAGGAGCCAGACATGCCGGCACTGCTCCTCGGCGAACCGCTTCTGCGGGCCGTAGCCCGGCCAGGGATTGTGGATCACCCGCGCGCCGAGCGCGGCCGCCAGCGCCTGCGTGCCGTCGGTGGAGCCCGAATCGACCACCACGAGGTCGTCGGTCAGGCCCCGCACCGCCCGGATCGTCGCGCCGATCCGGTCCACCTCGTTGTGGGCGATGATGAAGACCGACAGCGGCAGCCGCCGGTCGGCCGCCGCGACCGACGGGGATGCGGGCGCGCCGCTCACGCCAGCCAGTCCGGCACCCGGTCGAGGGCGATCAGCGCGTCGACGTCGAGGCGCGGTCGCACCACGGCCGCCCGGTCGCCCCGCACCAGAACCTCCGGCACCAGGGGCCGCGTGTTGTAGGTGCAGGACTGCACCGCCCCGTAGGCGCCGGCGCTCATCACGGCGATCAGGTCGCCCGCCGCCACCGCCGGCATGTCACGGTTGAGAGCGAGATAGTCGCCGCTCTCGCAGACCGGACCCACCACGTCGGCGACGAGGCGCGGCGTCCCGGAACTTGGCTCGAGGACCGGCCGCAGGGCGTGATAGGCCTCGTACAGGGTCGGGCGGATCAGGTCGTTCATCGCCGCGTCGACGATCACGAAGGTGCGCCCCTCGCTGTGCTTGACGTAGAGCACCCGCGTCACCAGGATTCCGGCATTGCCGACGATCATCCGGCCGATCTCGAAGACCGGCCGCAGGCCGAGCGGGGCGAAATGCGGCCGCAGGGTCGCCGCCAGGGCGGCCGGATCCGGCGGCGGCGCGTTGTCGTCGCGATAGGGGATCCCGAGACCGCCGCCGAAATCGATGTGGCGCAGGGGATGGCCGGCCGCCATGAGCGTCCGGGCGAGGTCCGCCAGCAGCCGGGCCGCGTCGGCGAAGGGCGCCAGATCGGTGATCTGGCTGCCGATATGCATGTCGACGCCGTGCACCGCGATCCCCGGCAGGGCGGCGGCAGTGGCGTAGACCGCCGGCGCCCGGGTGATCGGGATGCCGAACTTGTTCTCGTACTTGCCGGTGGAGATCTTGGCGTGCGTGCCGGCATCCACGTCGGGGTTCACCCGGATCGAGACCGGGGCCTTGAGGCCGAGGCCCACGGCCACGTCGGACAGGACCGCGAGTTCCGGCTCGCTCTCGACATTGAAGCAGAAGATGCCGGCCTTGAGCGCGGCCTCCATCTCGGCGCGGGTCTTGCCGACGCCGGAAAACACGATCTTGCCGGGATCCACCCCGGCCGCCAGCGCCCGCTGCAGCTCGCCCCCCGAGACGATGTCCATCCCGGCGCCCTGGGAAGCGAGGGTGCGCAGGACGGCCTGGTTCGAATTCGCCTTCATGGCGAAGCAGACCAGCGCGTCGTCGGCCGCGAAGGCCTCCGCGAAGACGCGGTAATGCCGCTCGAGGGTGGCGGTGCTGTAGCAGTAGAACGGCGTCCCGACCTCCGCGGCGAGGCCGGTCAGGTCGACCGCCTCGGCGTGCAGGCGGCCGTCGCGATAGTGGAAATGGTGCATCTCGGCCGTGTCTCGTCTGCGCGCCGGAGCGCGGCCTGTTTCCCGTGAAACACCCCGCCGCAGGCCGACGCGGGCGCACGCCGACGACCGGATCCGACCGGGTCACCGGGCGCGGAGCACCACGACGGCCTGCCGGCGGCGTGGCGCCGTGCCGGCCTCAGCCCTCTACAGCAGCGGATCTAGAATGAAAGGCTCCTTCGGCACGCGGTAGCCCCGCCGCGCGCCGCGGCTGGTCTCCACCGGCGCATCGGTGCCGCCCGGCGGCACTGCCGCCACGGAGAGTTCGTCGCCGGCGCGCACCGAGGCCGCATCCGGCTCCGGGGCGCCCCGCCGAGGCCGACGGAGACCGGCAGCGTCCGCCGCCCGGTCGCCGCGCCCCCGCTCGCCGGCGCGGCGGCCGGGGCCGCCGTCTGCGGCGGTTCCAGGGCACCACGCCGCCCGCAGGCGGAGACCGCCAGGGCCACGAGGCCGGACACGGCGAGGAGTTTCAGGGCGGGTTTCGACAACATCGCGCGAGGGTCCGGCGGGCTCGGCACCGGCACGCGAGGGCCGGCGGGAGCGCTACCTTAGCCGTTGCCGAGCCCCGGCGCGAGCGCGCCCCCGCCACAGGCCGGGCTCGGTCCTCGGCCGATGGCCCGCTCGGGGGACTTTCGGCCGAGGATTGTCAGCGGAGAGGCGTCAGCCCCGCCGCTCCTTGCCGCCCTGCGAGCCCTGCCGGTTCTTGGCGGGGGCGTTCTGCTGCTGCTCGGCCTCGTAGGCGTCGATCGCCCGGCGGCAGTTCTCGCTCAGCTTCTTCCAGTTCTTCTGAAAGCAGGCGTCGGTGGCCGGATCGTCGGGGGCCAGATTGCCGCAGTAGGTCAGGTAATCGCCGGTGCAGTACTTCTTCAGGGTCTCGTTGCCGCGCTTCGTCTGCTGCGCCGCCGCCGGCAGCGTCAGGACAACGGACGCCGCGACGGCGAGGGCGATCGGCTTCAGGCGCATGGGTATCCGTACCATCTGTCGAAGTTGTGAATGCGTGACGCGTCGACGTTGCGATGATGCCTTTGCGTGGTCGAAACAAGGCAGTCGTCGCAGGTTTTCGGTCCGGTTCTGGTGGTAGAGGCCCCGTTTCGGAGGCGGATCCGCTCAAACCCGTTCGTGCTGCGGCATCGGCGCGGCGGCGCGGGGCATCCGGCCCGGGCCCGTGAGGGCGTCGGCGACCTCGACGATTCGCCGGCGCAGATCGGCGTTCTCCCGCTCGATCCCGGCTTGCCGGTCCGGTTGCCGGTCGCCGGAGCGGTCGTTCTGCCGGTCGGCCAGGGTCAGGGCCAGAGCCTCCTCGGCCGCCTTCAGGCTGGCGCGCAGATCGTCGCGCTCGGCCGCCAGCGCGGCGGCGTCCGGTGCCGGGGCCGTGCCCTGCCGGAGCGTCAGGAGGCTGTCGAGCAGGTCGGCATGGGCGTCCTCGAGGGCCTGGAGCGTCGCGAGGCTCGCGGTGCCGTCCTCGCGGGCGATCGCCAGTTCGGCCTCGAGCTCCCGGGTCTTGGCCTGGACCTGGGCGATTTCGGCATCGCGGGCCGCGACATCGCGTGCCAGGGCGGCGACCCGCATCGTCCCGGCTCCGATCGCCGCCATGTCGGCCTGCCGCCGCGCCTCGACCGTCTCGACCCGGCGCTCCAGGCGGCGCTGCTGGACGGCGAACTGCGCGCGCAGGAAGTCGCGCTCCGCCGCGATCTCGGCCGGCGACAGGGGCAGGCGCGCCTCGGCCCGGCGTCGCTCCAGGCGTGCGGCACGCGCATTGAGGGCCGGCAGCAGCAGCAGGCCGCACAGGCTCGCCGCCAGGAAGCCCAGCGCGAAGATCATCACCGTTTCGATCACGAGGGTGCAGTCCGCGCATCCGGCCGGAAGACCCGACCCAAGTCCACTCTAGCCCAGGTTGGCCGCGGGGGTGAAATCCTGCGGCACCGGTCAATCAGAACGGATTCCTGATCAGAACGGGTTCCAGGTCGGCTCACGGGTGAACTTCAAATAACCGACATTGATCCCGAGGCGCGCGCCCACGCCGCTGCGGATCGGCACGACGATGGTCCGGTCGTTGACCACCGCGGTCATCCCGAAGCCGCCCACGAGGTAGGCCGAGCCGTCGACGCCGGCGAAGCGGCGATACAGGTTGCGCACGTTCGGCAGGTTGTAGACCAGCATCATGGTGCGCGCGCCGTCGCCGCCGACGTCGAAGCCGAGGGACGGGCCCTGCCAGTAGATGCGCCGCTGCCCGGCATTGCGGGTGTAGAGGGTGCCCTCGCCGTAGCGGACGCCCGCCACCAGGGCGCCGCCGCCCTCCTGTCCGAGGATATAGCCGTTGGGCTCGCCCCAGCGCCGGCCCGCCTCCTCGACGGTGAGCGCGAGCCCGCGCGACACGGTGCCGAAGAACCGGTGGCCGGATTCCACGATCTCGCCGGGGCGGAAGGTCTCGGGCGTGTCGAGGTCCTCGCCGGCCGCCCGGGCCGGCTCCGCGGCGGCGAGGCCGGCGAGAGAGGCGCCGAAGGGCGCGCCGAGAGCCAGGCCGAGGCCCGCCCGCAGCAGGGTGCGGCGGTCGGTGCCGCGATCGTCTCGTGCCATCATCGTTGTCTCCTCGCCCGGTTCGATTAACGGTTCGTGCGATGGACCTGGGCCGCTCTCGTCCCGCCGGGCCGGCAGCGGCCGCGCCTGCGCCCCGGATCGGCCGGGGCGCCGCCATCCATCCGGGCCGTGCGTCCCGCGAACCCGGGCGGATGAGTCGGACCAGCTTCTGAGGGAATTCGCAAGATGTGGTTAACGCGTCCTGACCCCGCGGCCGCGGCGATCATCCCGGGGGCGGCGCTGACAATCACGCTGGCCCTCGCGCTGACGGCCACGCTGGCCCCTCTGCCGGGGGTCGGCCCCCGCCGCGCCGCGGCCGAAGAGGGCCTGCCGTCCCAGACGCGGATCGCGCTGCTGACGCTCAACGGCTTCGACCCCGTCAGCTACTTCCTAAAGGGCGGGCCGCAGGCCGGGGCGGCCCGGTTCGAACTGTCCTGGGACGGCCGGGTCTGGCGCTTCGCCAGCGGCGCCAACCGCGAGGCCTTCCGGGACGATCCGCCGGTCTACGCCCCGCGCCTCGGGGGCTACGACGCTGCCGGAATCCTCGAGGGCCGGCTGGTGGATGCCGATCCCCTGGTCTTCGCGGTGATCGGCGAGCGCCTCTACCTGTTCCGGAATGCCGAGCGCCGCGCCCGGTTCCTGGCCGAGCCCGACCTGGTCCGGCAGGCGGAGGCGGCGTGGCCGGCCCTGCGTGCCCTGCAGGACGTCCCGCCTATGGATGCGCCGCGCTGAGCGGCACCGTCGGCCTGCCGGTCGGCAGGGCGAGGCGCGGGGCCAGGGCGGGATCGCCCAGGGCCGCGAAGGGCCCGTTGCGATGATCGGGCCCGTGCTGCCCGTAGCGGATCGGGCTACCGCCGGGCACCACCACGCAGCCCCCCGCCGCCGCGACGATGTGATCGCCCGCGGCCGTATCCCATTCCATGGTCGGGCCGCAGCGCACGTAGATGTCCGCCTCGCCGGCGGCGATCAGCCCGAACTTCAGGGCGGATCCGACCTGGCGCGTCTCCAGGACGGGCAGCGCCGCGAGGCAGGCGGCGGTTTCGGGATCGCCGTGCCGCCGGCTGCCCAGGGCGACGAGGCCGGCCTCCGGCGCCGGTCGCGTGTGGACCGGCCGCCCGGCCCCCGGCCGGCCGGCGACCACCGCGCCCTCGACGGTTGCTGCGCCCGCCCACCAGACCCGGCCGAGCCCCGGGGCCGCCAGGGCGGCGGCCACCGGGCGGGCGCCGGACACCAGCGCGATGTTGACCGAGTAGTCCGGCGTCCCGGCGAGGAAGTCGCGGGTGCCGTCCAGGGGATCGACGAGGAAGAAGAGGTCGGCCGGCCGCGTCGCGTCGGTCTGGGCGCGCTCCTCGGCCACGACCGCGATCCCCGGGAAGCGTCCGGCGAGGGCCTCGACGATCAGGTCCTCGGCCTCGGTGTCGGCGGCGCTCGACGGTGAGCCGTCCGGCTTCAGGGCGTGGGGGCAGGGGGCCCGATGGTAGCGGCGCAGAATCTCGCCCGCCGCGCAGGCGATCTCGGCGAGCGCCGCGGCGATCCGCTCACGCTCCGGTTCCGAGATCGTCGTCGCGCTCGTCATGGTCCCTCCGGAGGCGACCCTGAATGCCCGAGCCCGCCGGCAATGTCGACCGTGTCTCCCGGGTGTGCGGCCGGCCTGTCGGGCCGGGACGGCCCCGTCAGCCGTGCTCCGGCGGGACATCCGCGGCGCCCGGCATCCGCAAAGTCCGCCGGATCCGCGCCAGCAGGGCCTGGCTCCGGCGCCGGTGGCGGCGCAGCTCCGCCGCGAGGCTGCGGGCGTCCGGAAGGCCCACGGCCTTGGCGATCTGCCGGGCCGCGGTCTCGGAGGGCTCCGCGGCGGGATCGGTCATCACGAGTCGCTGCCACTGATAGACGGCGTCGAGGAACCCGTAGGTCTCGGCGAGGGCCTCGCCCGTTGCCGCGGGCAGGAGGCCGCGCGCCGCCGCCTCCCGGAACAGCGCCTCCGCGCCGAGGCCGATGCAGCCGGGCCAGTCGCGGGCCCGGCTCAGCACGAGGGCCTGGGCCAGGAAGTCGAGGTCGAACAGCGCGCCCGGTGCGAGCTTCAGGTCGAAGGGGCCGGCATGGCCCCGCTCCCGGGCGACCAGGGCCCGCATCGCGCCCGCCTCGGCGCAGACGGCGGCGGTTTCGCGCGGTTGCCGGAGCACCCGGGCGATCGCGGCCGTGACGTCGGCCGCCAGGGTGGCGTCGCCGGCCACGACCCGGGCGCGGGCGAGCGCCATGTGCTCCCAGAGTTCCGCCTCGCCGCCGTGATAGGCCGCGAAGCCGCTGAGCTGCACGGCGGGCGGGCTGTGGCTGCCGTAGGGCCGCAGCCGCAGGTCGACCGCGTAGAGCCGCCCCCGCCGCGTGGCCGTGGTGAGCGCCGCGAACACGCGTTGCGCCAGCCGGTTGTAGGCCACCACGGCGTCGAGGGGGCGCCGGCCGTCGCTGGTGCGATTCTCCGGGTCGAAATCGTAGAGGAAGACGAGGTCGAGGTCGGATTCCGCGCTGAGCTGCCGGGATCCGAGGCGGCCCAGCGCCAGGATGCAGCAGCGTCCCTTGGGCAGCGTGCCGTGGTCCAGGGCGAACCGGCGCTCCTCCGCCTCCAGGTTCAGCGCCACCGTCGCGTCGGCGATCGCCGCGTAGGCCTCCCCGGCCTGGCGCGGCGTGAGGATGCCCGACAGGAGGCGGGCGCCGGTGACGAAGGTCATCTGCCGCGTGGCGTCCCGGCAGCGGTCGAGGCTCTCCTCGTGGCTCGCCGGCTGTCCCAGGAGCGCCCGGTACTGCGCGCGGACCTGATCGGGATCGGTGGTCGGCGTCACGAAATCTGCGTCGAGCACGGTGTCGAGGACGTGCGGGCTCAGGCCCACCGTGTCGGCGAGGCGGGGTGCCGTCCCCAGGATGTCGGCGAACAGGAGGCGCAGGCGCTCGTGCGAGCGCAGGATGGCGAGGAGTTCCGCCACCGCGGGCATCCGCGCGAAGGCCCGGTCGAGGGCGAGGAGCGCCGCGTCCGGATCGGCGGTTCCGCCGAGCGCCCGCAGCAGCGCCGGGAGCACCTCGGCGAGGATCTCCCGGGCCCGTCCGGTCCGCAGGGCCGGGCGGCGCCCGAGATGCCAGCCCTGCACGGTCTCCCAGGCCAGGGGCGGATCCCGGAACCCGAAGGTGCCGAGCCGCGCCAGGGTCGCGGGCTCCGGCTCGCTCGCGCCGAAGACCAGGGGGGCCCCGTCCCCGCCGGCCTCCGGCCCGGCCTCGAACAGCAGGGCGTAATGCGCCTGGACCCGGCCGGCGTGGTGGAGCAGCGCCGCCTCGAAGGCCGCCAGGTCGGAAAAGCCCGCGAACAGCGCCAGCGCGGTCAGCGCCTCGGTCCCGGTGGGCAGGCGCTGGGTCTGCTCGTCCCGGATCATCTGGATCCGGTGCTCCAGGGTGCGCAGGAAGGTGTAGGCCGCACGCAGCTCGTCCCGGGCCTGCCCGTCGATCCAGCCCTGCGCGACGAGTTCGGCCAGCATCGCGACCGTACGACGCCCCCGCAGGGCGGGCTTGCGGCCGCCGAAGACGAGTTGCTGGGTCTGGACGAAGAACTCGATCTCCCGGATGCCGCCGCGGCCGATCTTGATGTCGTGGCCGCCGACCGCGATGGTCTCGTGTCCGCGGACCATGTGGATCTGGCGCTTCAGGGCGTGGATCTCGGCGATGGCCGGGAAGTCGAAGTGCCGGCGCCAGATGAACGGCGCCAGTTCCGCGAGGAACGCTTCGCCGGCCGGGATATCGCCGGCGATCGGTCGGGCCTTGATGAAGGCCGCGCGCTCCCAGTTCTGGCCGAGCGTCTGGTAGTAGTCGAAGGCGAAGCCGGTGGAGAGCGCCACCGCGGTGGAGCCCGGGTCCGGCCGCAGCCGGTAGTCGATGCGGTGGACGTATCCGTCCGCGGTCCGGTCGGCCAGGAGCTTCACCAGCCCCTGCGCCAGCTTGACGAAGAAGGGCTTCGGATCGCCGCCGGTGGCCGCGGCGGCGGAGCCGGCCTCGTAGAAGACGACGAGGTCGATGTCGCTCGAATAGTTCAGCTCGCAGCCGCCGAGCTTGCCCAGGCCGAGGACGATCAGGCCGGACCCGTCCTGCGGCGCCTCCGGATCCGCGGGCCGGAACCGCCCGGCCGCCATCCCCTGCCGGAGCAGCGCCTCGACCGCCCCGCTCACCGAGGCGTCCGCGAAGGCCGACAGGGCCTGGGTCACCGCGTCGAGATCCCAGCAGCCGCCGAGATCGGCCAGCGCGACCAGGAGGGCATGTTCCTCCCGGTTGGCGCGCAGCCGCCGGCCGACCTCGGCGAGGTCGGGGTTCGCCCCGCAGGACGCGCCGACCGCGCGCTGCCGGGCGATGATGTCCCGGCTGGCCGCGTCCGGCGCCTGTTCCAGCAGGGCGACGAGCCGGTCCGGCGACCGGGTGGCCGCCCGCCAGAGGAAGGGCGAGTGGTCCGCGAGGCCGAGGAGCAGGTCCCGGCACGGCGGCGTCAGGAAACCGGCCGGAAGGGCCGGCGCGATCTCGGCGAGCCGGGCCTGCGCGGCGTCCGGATCGGCGAGGCCGAGCCGGGGGCTCAGGCTCGCGCGCAGCGTCGTGGCCGATCCGTTCCGGAGACCGGTCTCGTCTCTCATGCCGCATCCTCCCTGGCGCGACGGGGCCGGCATCGTAACCGACCGGGCCGCCCGTGTCCGGCCCCGCGCGCAGGGACGCGCGGATCCAGGGCTGGGCGGATCCTGGGCGATGCGGATCCGGAATCGGGGGCCGCCCCGCCCTCCGTCCGATCCGGTAACGCTTTTCAAAGCTGACCGTGGCGTCTATCCGTGCGGACCGGTCGTCGCCCCCGGTCCGACCTGCAGGCCGTGCGGGACCCCCTCGGGCGACTCGATCGCCACAGGGGCGGCCGAGGACTGGGCGCCCGGGAGCCGGGCGGCCGGAACCCGGCAGCCTCGATCGGGGCCCCGACCCGCAGACGTCCGCACCTCAGATCCGCCCGCCCGGAGCGCACCATGTCCTCCCCGACCTCGCCCACCCTGCATCTCGACGGCCTCGACCTCGCCGCCCTGCTCTGCTCCCGCGTCTGTCACGACGTGATCAGCCCCGTCGGCGCGATCGTGAACGGGCTCGAGGTCCTGGAGGACGACCAGGACGAATCGATGCGGACCTTCGCCCTGGAGCTGATCGGCAAGAGCGCCCGGCAGGCCTCGGCGCGGCTGAAATTCGCCCGCATCGCCTTCGGGGCCGCGGGCTCGGCCGGCGCCTCGATCGACCTCGCCGACGCCGAGGGCGTGGCCAAGGGCATGTTCTCCGACGAGAAGACCAAGCTGACCTGGAGCGCCCCCCAGGCCCTCTTCCCGAAGAACAAGGTCAAGCTCCTCCTCAATCTCGTGATGGTCGCCACCTCGGCGATTCCCCGGGGCGGCGTGATCGACGTCGTCGTCTCCGGCGATGCCGAGGCGCCCACGCTGGTGCTCAAGGCCAAGGGCTCGCATGCCCGCATCCCGCCCCACGTGGAGGAGCTGATGGCCGGCCGCCCCGAGAGCGGCACCGTCGACGCGCACGGCATCCTGCCGTTCTACGCGGGCCTCGTGGCGCGGGCCGCCGCCATGGATGTGCGATTCGCCATCGAGGGTGATGAAGTGACTATCACCGCCACGCCCGCCGCGAGCCCCGCAGTGATCGGAGCGCCCGAAGACCCCGACGGCGAGGCTTCGGACACGGCCCTGGCGTGAAATTCTGAAAAACCGAGACGCGGGGCCGGGATGGAAACGCTTCCCTAACCCCGCGCGAGTAAGTAGGTTGCGCGAGACCTTCTCCGCGTAACGAGTAGCGCCTATGGACGACCTGCTTCGCGAGTTTTTGACCGAGAGCGGGGAGCATCTCGACACGGTTGATGCAGAACTTGTTCGATTCGAGCAGGATCCGAACAACGAGACTATTCTGCGAAACATCTTCCGTCTCGTGCACACGATTAAGGGAACCTGCGGATTCCTCGGCCTTCCGCGGCTCGAAGCCCTGGCGCATGCTGCGGAAACCCTGATGGGCCGCTTCCGCGACGGGCTGCCCGCCACGTCGGATTCCGTCACCCTGATCCTGCTGACGCTGGACCGGCTCAAGGCGATCCTGGCCGATCTGGAAGCCACCGGCACCGAGCCCTCGGGCTCGGATGACGACCTCATCTCCGCCCTGGAGCGCATGGCCGAGGGCGCGCCCGAGCCGCAGGCCGTCGCCCCGCCGCCGCCCGAGCCGGTGCTGCCCGATCCGGTGGTCCGCGAGCTGAAGCCCGGCGAGGTCACCCTGGACGAGCTGGAAGCCGCCTTCCTGTCGGCCCCGGGTCCCGACGAATCGGATTTCCTCCCGCCGCCGGCCCCCCTTGCCGCCGCGCCGGCCCCGACGCCCGCGGCCCCCGCGGCGAGCGCGCCGCCGAAGGCCGAGGCCAGGGTCGAGCCGGTCGAGGCCGAGAAGCCCGAGCCGGCCCGCGCCGAGAAGGCCGAGGGCGCCGAGGGTGAGACGACCGCTGCCGCCAAGAACCAGACGATTCGGGTGAACGTCGACACGCTCGAGCACCTGATGACCATGGTCTCGGAGCTGGTGCTGACCCGCAACCAGCTCCTGGAGATCGCCCGCCGCCACGAGGATTCGAGCTACAAGGTCCCGCTGCAGCGCCTGTCGCACGTCACGGCCGAGCTGCAGGAAGGCGTCATGAAGACGCGCATGCAGCCGATCGGCAACGCGTGGCAGAAGCTGCCGCGCGTGGTGCGCGACCTCTCGGCGGAACTCGGCAAGCAGATCGACCTCGTGATGGTCGGCAACGAGACCGAGCTCGACCGGCAGGTCCTTGAGGTCATCAAGGACCCGCTGACCCACATGGTCCGCAACTCGGCCGATCACGGCCTCGAATCGACCGCCGAGCGCGTGGCGGCGGGCAAGCCCGCCCGCGGCACGATCCGGCTCGCCGCCTACCACGAGGGCGGCACGATCACGATCGAGATCGCCGACGACGGCAAGGGCCTGAACCTCGCGGCGATCCGGCAGAAGGCGGTGCAGCGCGGCCTCGCCTCCCAGGCCGATGTCGAGCGGATGACCGACGCCCAGGTCGCCAAGTTCATCTTCCACGCCGGCTTCTCGACGGCGGCGGCGGTGACCTCGGTCTCGGGCCGCGGCGTCGGCATGGACGTGGTCAAGACCAACATCGAGACCATCGGCGGCCTGATCGACATCGCCACGACGGCGGGGCGCGGCACGACCTTCACCATCAAGATCCCGCTGACGCTGGCCATCGTCGCCGCGCTGATCGTGCGGGCCGGCGAGCACCGCTTCGCCCTGCCGCAGGTGGCGGTGCTGGAGCTGGTGCGGGTCGATGCCGGGGCGCAGCGGGTCGAGCACATCAACGGCGCGCCGGTTCTCCGCCTGCGCGAGCGGCTCCTGCCGATCGTCTCGCTCACCGGCCTGCTCGGCCAGTCGAGCCCGAGCGGGGAGGCGGAGCAGGCCGGCTTCGTGGTGGTCGCCCAGGTCGGGCGCGAGCGCTTCGGCATCCTCGTCGACGAGGTCTTCCACACGGAGGAGATCGTCGTGAAGCCGATGTCGGTGAAGCTGCGGCACATCCCGATGTTTGCCGGCAACACGATCCTCGGCGACGGCGCCGTGGTGCTGATCGTCGATCCCAACGGCGTGGCCCGCCAGGTGGCGCAGGGCGTCCAGGGCAGCGGCGGCCACATCGACGCCGACGCCGACGAGGCGGTGGAGATGGCCGACACCAAGACGACGCTCCTGGTGTTCAAGGGCGGCCAGGGCAGCTTCAAGGCGGTGCCGCTGTCGCTGGTCACCCGCCTCGAGGAGATCGAGTGCGCCAAGGTCGAGTGGCTCGGCGGCCGCGCGCTGATCCAGTATCGCGGGCGCCTGATGCCCCTGGTCCCGGCCGACGCGGCGATCACCATCAAGTCGGAGGGGACGCAGGCCCTGGTGGTGTTCTCCGACGGCGAGCGCGCCATGGGCCTCGTGGTCGACGAGATCGTCGACATCGTCGAGGAGCGCCTCGACATCGAGATCGCGGCCGACCGGTCGGACCTGATCGGCTCGGCGGTGCTGCGGGGCCGGGCGACCGACATCATCAACATCGCCCACTTCCTGCCGCTGGCCTACGACGACTGGGCGCGCGGCCTGAAGCGGCCCGAGCAGATCTCCACGATCCTGCTGGTCGACGACTCGGCCTTCTTCCGCGACATGCTGAGCCCGGTGCTGAAGGCGGCGGGCTACCAGGTGGTCACCGCGGCGAGCGCGGACGCGGCGCTGGCGGCCCTCCAGGCCGATCCGCAGATCGAGGTCGTGGTCACCGATCTGGAGATGCCGGGCCGCAGCGGCTTCGACCTCGTCGCCGCCATGCGCCGGGCCGAGCCGCGCCTCGCCGGGCTCCCGGTGATCGGCCTCAGCGGCGCGATCGGCGCCGATGCGGTTGAGCGCGCCCGGGCCCTGGCGATCAGCGACCTCGTGGCGAAGTTCGACCGCAGCGGCCTGATCTCGGCGCTGGCCGAGATCGGCGCCGCCACGGTGTCGAAAGCCGCCTGAGCCTGCACGCCGCCCGCCCCAAAACGATCGAGACGATCGAGACGATCGAATCCGGAGAGTTCCGATGCAGGCTGCCAACGCCAACACCAGCGGCGCCACCACCAACGGCGTCGAGACCGGCGCCACCGACGACTTCGTCACGGTCTATGTCGGCGAGACGCTGTTCGGCCTGGCGATCGAGCGGGTGCACGACGTCTTCGTCCCCTCGGGCGTGACGCCGGTTCCCCTGGCGCCGGCCGAGATCGTCGGCCTCCTGAACCTGCGCGGCCGCGTGGTGACGGCCATGAGCCTGCGCCGGCGGCTGGGCCTGCCCGACGCGGAGGCCCAGGCGGACGGCACCAAGGCCAGCCCGAAGATGGCGATCGGCCTGGAGCAGGCCGGCGAAACCTTCGCGCTGGTGGTCGACGGCGTCGGCGAGGTGCTGAAGCTCGGGGCCGACAGCCGCGAGGCGGTGCCGATCAACCTGGATCCGCGCTTCCGCGATCTCGCCACCTGCGTCCATCGCCTCGACGGGCGGCTCCTCGTGATCCTCGACGTGGACGCGCTCCTCGGCTTCACGCCCGCCGGCGCCAAGGCGGCTTGAGGGAGAGGTCGATGAAGGCGCCCCACGAGACCACCTGCCTGGTGGTGGACGATTCCGCGGTGATCCGGAAGGTCGCCCGGCGGATCATCGAGGATCTCGGCATGAACGTGAGCGAGGCCGAGGATGGCAGCGCCGCCCTGGAAGCCTGTGCCGCCAGCATGCCGGACGCGATCCTGCTCGACTGGAACATGCCGAACATGGACGGCTACGCCTTCCTCCAAGCCCTGCGCCAGAGCGAGGGCGGGGGCGTGCCGAAGGTCCTGTTCTGCACCACCGAGAACGATGTCGGGGCGATCGCCCGCGCCCTCCGGGCGGGGGCCGACGAATACATCATGAAGCCCTTCGACCGCGACATCCTGACGGCCAAGCTCGAACAAGTCGGTCTCGTCGCCGACGCGGCCTGACCGCACGATTCGGCTCCGACGCCCCTGCACCCGCGACCTGTACCCGAGGCAAGCATCATGGCCCTGAGTCCCGCGGTTGCTCCGCTCCGTACACCCACCACCCCGAGCACGACCGCATCCGCCACCACGATCCGGGTTCTGGTGGCCGATGATTCCGCCGTGGTGCGCGGCCTCGTGGCCCGCTGGATCGGCGAGGCCGGATTCGAGCTCGTCGGCACGGCCTCGAACGGCCGGATCGCCCTCGAGCTGATGGCCAAGCACGACCCGGACGTGGTCCTGCTCGACATCGAGATGCCGGAACTCGACGGCACGACCGCGCTGCCGCGCATGCTGGCCATGAGCCCGAGCGTGCAGGTCGTGATGATGTCGACGCTGACCACGCGCAACGCCGACATCTCGTTGAAATGCCTCGCCCTCGGGGCGGTGGACTACATCGCCAAGCCCGAGAGCAGCCGCGGCGTCACCACCTCGGACACGTTCCGGGTCGAGCTGATCGAGCGCGTCCGCGTGTTCGGCTCCGCCCGCGCGCGGAGCCGGCGCCCCGCCTTCGGCCATGTGCCGGCCACCCCGCACGCCCCCGCCGGGCCTGCGGTCGGGCACCACGCACCCGCGGTCGTGGCGCATCCGGCGCCGGCCGCCGCGCGCCCCGCGACCCCCTTCACGCTGCGGCCGAAGGTCCGCAACCGGACCCAGCCCCGGGCCCTGCTGATCGGCTCCTCCACGGGCGGCCCGCGGGCGGTGGGCGAGATGCTGGAGGGAATCGGCTCGGCCGCCCTACGCCGTCTGCCGGTCCTGATCGTCCAGCACATGCCGCCGATCTTCACCGCGGTTTTCGCCGAACACCTCGCCACCCGTACCGGGCTGCCCGCAGCCGAGGGCAAGGCCGACGAGCGGGTCGAACCGGGCCGCATCTACGTGGCCCCGGGCGGCCGCCACATGGGACTGGCCGCGGCCGCCAGCGGCCCGATCATCAAGCTCACCGACGGCCCGCCGGTGAACTTCTGCCGCCCCGCGGTCGACGTCCTGTTCAAGGACGCGGCGGTCGTGTTCGGCGCCGCCACCGCGACCGTGATCCTCACCGGCATGGGCTCGGACGGCACCAACGGCGCCCGGGCCCTCACCGAGGCCGGCGGCCCGGTTCTGGCCCAGGACGAGGCCACCAGCACGGTCTGGGGCATGCCGGGCAGCGTCGCGCGGGCCGGGCTCGCCGAGGCCGTGCTGCCCTTGCCCGAACTCGCGACGGCGCTCCGCGCCATGATCACGGGGCAGCCGGCATGACCGAACTCGAGTTCGAATTCCTGCGCAGCTTCCTGAAGCAGCGCTCCGGCCTCGCGCTGACGCCGGAGAAGCGTTACCTCGTGGAGAGTCGGCTGACCCCGGTCTGCCGCCGCTTCGGGCTCGCGAGCCTGGGCGACCTGATCGGCGCCCTCAAGCTCGCCCAGAACGGAACGATCGAGCGGGCCGTGGTCGAGGCCATGACCACGAACGAGACCTTCTTCTTCCGCGACCGGATCCCCTTCGACCTGTTCCGCGACACGCTCCTGCCGGACGTGCTGGCGCGCAATGCCAGCCGCCGCCGGCTGCGGATCTGGTGCGCGGCGGCCTCCACCGGGCAGGAGCCCTACTCGCTGGCCATGCTGCTCCAGGAGGCGGCGCCGCGGCTCGCCGGCTGGCAGGTCGAGATCGTCGCCACCGACCTGTCCACCGAGGTGATCGAGAAGGCCAAGCTCGGGCTCTACAGCCATTTCGAGGTCCAGCGCGGCCTGCCGGTGCAGTGGCTGATCAAGTACTTCACCCAGGTCGGCGAGCAGTGGCAGATCGCCCAGAGCCTGCGCAGCATGGTGGATTACCGCCAGCTCAACCTGCTGCACAGCTTCGCCTCGCTGGGCCAGTTCGACGTGATCTACTGCCGCAACGTGCTGATCTACTTCGATGCGCCGACGAAGTCGGACGTGCTGGCGCGGCTCGCCGCGCAGCTCGCACCGGAGGGCGCGCTCCTGCTGGGGGCCGCCGAGACGGTGATCGGCCTCACCGACCGGCTGTCGCCCAACCCGAAGCACCGCGGCCTCTACGGCCATTCCGAGGCCGCGGCGCGCCCGGCCGAGGCGCCGCCGCTGCGCATGGCCGCGAGCCTCTGAATTCAGCGATCGGGGTTCCCGGTCGCGCCCCGGCTCCGGGCCGTCCCTGCACCCGGCACCGCGACGGGGATCCGGGCGGTTCCGGAAACGCGGCCTTAAGACTCGCGTGGGTAATTTGCACACGGACCCGCCGCCGGGCGAATCCGGCTCATCCGTGACCCGAGCCCCCTCATGAGTACCGTCTCATCCACCGCGACATCGCAGCTCGCCGCGCAGCGATGGTCGCCGCCTCCGTCGCCCAAGACCCAGATGTCCGACACGATCAGCAGCGCGCTGTCGGCCGGCACGATCAGCAGCACCGACGCGACGGCGCTCACCAGCGCCCTGAGCAGCATCGATTCGAGCCTGTCGTCGGACAGCTCCGCCTCGGGCAGCACCACGACCCGGTCCAAGCTCGACCCGTCCTCCATGAAGGATCGGATCGACGGCCTGATCGCCGATCAGGTCAGCAGCGGCAGCCTCACCGCCGACCAGGCCACGGAGCTGAAGAACCTGTTTTCCAGCCACGGCCAGAGCCTTCAGAGCGCGGACGCCACCGGCGACGTGTCCGGGCCGGACGGTCCGCCGCCCGGCCCCCCGCCCGGTCCGCCGCCGGGGAGCGCCGCCTCCGGCAGCACCGGCAGCGGGACCTCGTCCTCCACGTCGGTGACGCAGTCGACGAACGACCTCCTCTCGACCTTTATGCAGCAGCTCCAGAGCAGCCAGTCGGTCGGCGCCGGCTATGGCGCCAACGGCACCACCAACAGCAGCAGCAGCCTCTCGGCCCTTCTGGTCGACTTCCAGAGCTGAGCCGGCGGTGCGGGCGTGGCCGGCCGAGGGGGCCGCCCGCCCGACGCATCGCCCGCCTGCGCGCGGCCGGGGTCGACCTCGGCCGCGCGACGCGGCATCACTCCGCCATCGCATTCGCGCGACCGGACAGGGTCGGGAGGCACGGCATGGCGGCAGGATCGGGGACCGGATTGCCCAAGGTCGCGTTCATCGGCACGGGCGGGACGATCTCGTCCCTCGGGCGCGACACCCTCGACATCCTCGACTACACCGCCACCGACCGGCGCCTCGAAGCAGGCGGCATCCTGGAGGCGGTCCCGGAACTCTCCACCGTCGCCACGGTGGTGCCGGTCCCGTTCCAGGCGGTCCCGAGCCCGGCGATCGGATTTGCCGAGTGGCGCGACCTCGTGCGCCTGTGCGAGCGCCTCGCGGCCGAGCATGCGGATCTCGCGGGAATCGTCATCGGGCACGGCACCGCCACCCTGGAGGAGACCGCCTACGCCCTGAGCCTGACCCTGACGATCGACCTGCCGGTGGTGCTGGTCGGCTCGCAGCGGCCGATGAGCGCCCTCTCCACCGACGCCAAGCTCAATCTCGTGGCCGCGATCCGCACCGCCGCGGCGCCGGCCTCCCGCGGGCGCGGCGTGCTGGTGGTGCTCAACGACGAGATCCAGGCGGCGCGCGAGGTGACCAAGACCTCGGTGGCCCGGCTTCAGACGTTCCGGACGCCGGATTTCGGCGTGCTCGGCCATGTCGACGGCGACAGCGTCCGCTACTATCGCCGCTCCGAGCGGGCGCACGCACCGGGCACGCCCTTCGACATCCGCAGCCTGCCCGCGCTGCCGCGGGTCGATATCGTCTATGGCTACGCCGACGCGGACGGCACCGCGGTCCGGGCCTTCCTGTCGGCGGGCGCGCGCGGCCTCGTCGCGGCCGGTCTTGCCCCGGGCATGACCCCGCCGGCCGAGGCCGAGGCCCTGGAGGCGGCGGCTGCCGCCGGGATCGTGGTGGTGATGTCGACCCGGGCCGGCAGCGGCGTCGTCCCGCTCACCACCCGGCTGCGCACCCGCGGCATCCTCAGCGCCGACAACCTCACCCCGCAGAAGGCCAGGATCCTGCTGGCCCTGGCGCTGACCGTCACGACGGAGCCGGAGGCGGTGGCGCGGCTGTTCGCGACGTATTAGGGCACCGGCCGCCCGAAGGGGGACCGGCTCGGCGCGAGAGGGGGGCGGGGCCGCGGTTCGGGCCGATCCGCGCCGGGGTCGTCCGCGCCCGGCCGGAGGATCACCGAGTGCAGCCGACGCAGATGCCGCGGGTGATGGCGTCGTCGCGGATCTGCTCCGGCGTGCGCCGCTGGATCTGGCTGCTCTCGTCGACGTCGATCTTGTCCGGTTTCGGCACGGTCGCACCGCTCTTGGCGATGTAGTCGCTTCGGTTGGCCGCAACATCCATCGAATCCGGCCTGTCGCCGGCCCGGACCAGAGCCGACGAGACCACCGCAAGAGCGATCGAACATCCGAGAACGAGAGGATACCGCATGGCCGCCTCCGCCGTAGAGGTAGAGCGTGTGACGGCATCACAGACCGATCCGGGTTCCCCGCATTGACCTATCGCAAGGCTCGGCCCGCGTGCGGCGCCGGGCTCGTCGTCATCGGCCCGGTCGCCGTTGCGCTAGATCAAGGCTCGCCGGCCGGGGGCGAGCAGAGTTTGCCGCGGGTCCGCGCCCCGCATCCGGGCCGTCGAGGACCGCATCGTCGCTCTCGTCTGGACGGAACGGCCGGGCAGCGGCAGACCGGATCGCCCGTGAACCCGCAGGAACCCGCAGCCAGCCATGGAGACGCGCTATGACGGACAGCCACGCACACGAGGTCGTCGAGCATGAGGGCCGGGGCGGGGAGAGCGCCCATCCGGACGAGCGGCTTGCCGGCCGCATCGGCGAACACGTGAGACGGGCCCTGCAGGACATCCTGAAGAGCCCCGAAGCGCTGCGGCAGGCGATCCATCTGGGACCGCACGAACACGCGCTGAGCCGCCGGGTGGCCAACGGCCACGATCCGGCCGCAGTGGCGGCGCTGCTCGCCGCCGGCGGCGTCGGCTTCGGGCTGGCATGGCTGATCTTCGGCCAGCATTGGCACCGCACGGATTACGTCGCGCGCCGGATGAGCCACAGCAGCGAACGGATGGCCTGACGCCGTTTCGCGGCCCGCCGGGCCGAAGCCTGCGGCACCGGCCTGCGCGCGGGACCCCGGTCCCGCACGGGGGAGGGCGCCGCCTGTCGCCTCACCCCGGCGGTTGCGCCGTCCCGTCGGCCCGCACGTTGCGCTGGATCAACGCCCAGGCTGCGCCGGCAGCGATGAATGGCAGACCTGCGAAGAGGTGAAGCCATGAAACGCGATCTCGCTACGAACCTGAGCGAAGAGACCGAACGGGTCGGCGCCCGCATCGACAAATCCTACGAGAAACTGGCGCTCAAGCTGCGGCGGCGGGCCGACAAGGCGCGCGCGGCCATGGTCAAGTGCAAGAACCGCATCAAGCGGGCCGTCCTCCAGCGGCGGTTCGAGATCTACGCGAATGCCGCGCGCGATATCGACCAGTCCGTGATGGACCGGCAGGCCTCGCCGGGACCGGTGCTGCGGCTGAAACCGGACGAGCGAGGCACGCCCGCTCAGACGTGATTCCGGGCCGCGGCGGGCCCTCCGTCCGACCGGGCTTGATCCAGCGCAAGGCGGGCCGAAGGTTGGGCTGCGCACCCTGCTCCGTGGCCGGCCGCCCTGCCGATGCCGGTTGATCGATGCCCCGATCCCAAGCCGGGGAGGTTGTGAATGCCAGCGCTCACCCCCGTTCCGGATCACGCCCCAGGGCCCGATGCCCCGTCGCCGTCCGCGGGCGACCGGTCGCACCTGAGGCTGCATCCCCTGTGCGCCCGGCAGATCATGTCGGCGCCCGTCGTCAGCGTCTGCCCCGACACGGCCCTGCGGCGCGCGATCGATCTCATGCTCGACGCCGAGATCAGCGGCCTGCCGGTCATCGATGCGCAGGGCGCGCTCGTCGGCATGGTGACGGAGGGCGATCTGCTCCGCCGGGCCGAACTCGGCACCGAACACCGCATGTCGCGCTGGATCGCGTATCTGCGCAGCCCCGGCCGGCTCGCCGAGGATTATGTCCACGCCCACGGCCGGCGGGTCGAGGCGGTGATGTCCAGCCCCGTGACCACCGTGACGGAGGACACGCCCCTGCAGGCGATCGTCGAGACCCTGATACGGGCTCGGATCAAGCGGGTGCCGGTCCTGCGCGGGCACGCCGTCGTCGGGATCGTGAGCCGGGCGGATGTCGTCCGGGCTCTCGGCGCCGCCTTGGACGCGGACGGGACTGCGGGCCACCGCAGTGATGTCGAGATCCGTCAGGACATCCTCGCGGCCTTCGACCAAGCCGTCTGCATCCCGAAGACCACCATCGCGGTCGCCGTCCGGCACGGAACGGTCGAGCTCCACGGCTGGATCGCCGACGAGCGGGAAAGGGGCGCGGTGCGCGCCGCCGTCGACGGCGTTCCGGGCGTCGTCGCCCTGCGCGACCATCTGACGTGGGTCGAGCCGATCACCGGCACGGTCCTGCCGGGTCCAGACGACGCCCGGGCGGAGGATTCCGCCGCCACGCATCCCGCCACGCATCCCGCCACGCCTGCCGACAGCGCCGTACGGATCGAGGGCGCGTCCCCATGAGCGTGGACACCGTCCTGCCCTCCGTCAGCGCCCGCAACCGGACGGCGGAGGTGCTTCGTGACAAGGTCGTCCCCGCGCCCGGGGCCAGCGTCCCGTCTCCCGCGCCATGCCCCCCCGCCGGGCCGGATCGGCGATCACGCGGCCTGTGGCTCACGGCCGCCATCGTGCTGCTGATTCTCGCCGGGGGCGGCTACGGGTGGTGGAAGGCCCACCGCCCGTTGCTGCCGCCGGGCTTCGCCTCCGGGAATGGCCGGCTCGAAGCGAACGTGATCGACATCGAGACCAAGTTCGCCGGCCGTATCGCGCGTCTTCTCGTCGAAGAGGGCGACCTGGTGCGGGCCGGGCAGGTCGTCGCCGTGATGGATACGCGGGATCTGGAGGCGCAGCTGAGCCAGGCGGAGGCGCAGATCCGCCAGGCCCAGAAGGGCGTGGAGGAGGCGGAGCGGACCCTCGTCCAGCAGCAGGCCCAGGTTCTCGCCACCCAGGCGGCGGTCAGCCAGGCCGAGCGCGCCGTCGCGGAGGCCCGCGCCAACATCCAGGAGCGGCAGAGCCACGTGAAGCTCACCCAGCAGGAGCTGAGCCGCTCGACCTATCTCACGGCGCGGGGCTACGCGTCCGCCGAGCAGCTCGACACGCGCCGGCAGGCGGCGGACGAGGCGGCCGCGGCGCTGAGCGCGGCCGAGGCGCGGTTCGGCGGCGGCGAACATGCGCTGGAGGTCGCGCGGAAGAACGCCGACGCGGCGCAGGCCGCCCGGGAGGCGGCGGCCGCGCGGGTCGGCGCGGCCCGGCACGCCCTCGAAGCCCAGACGCAGAGCGCCGCCTTTATCCGGGTCAACATCGCCGACAATTCCCTCGTTGCGCCGCGCGACGGGCCCATCGAGTATCGCGTCGCCAATGTCGGCGAGGTCCTGGGCGCCGGCGGCAAGGTCTTCACGATGCTCGACGCCGCCGACGTCCGCATGGATGTCTACCTGCCGACGCCGGAGGCGGGCCGTGTCCGGATCGGCGCGGAGGCGCGCATCGTGCTCGACGCCTATCCTCGGCACGTCATCCCGGCGCGGGTGGTCTTCGTCTCGAGCCAGGCGCAGTTCACGCCGAAGACCGTGGAGACCCGTGACGAGCGCGACAAGCTGATGTTCCGGATCCGGGTGCGGATCGACCCGGAGCGCCTCCGTGGACGCGAGCGGCTCATCCGCAGCGGGTTGCCCGGGATCGCCTATGTGCGGACCGACGAGACGGCCGCTTGGCCGGCCTCGCTCCTCCCGAGCCCGCCCCCGGCTGCACCGGCTCCCGCGCCGATCCCCACGGCGCCCTGAGACGCGTGATGGGGCCGCCGGATCTCACCGTCGCCCGGGTCGAGCATCTCACGCACCGCTACGGCCGGACCGTCGCACTCGACGACGTCACGCTGGCGATCCCCGGCGGCCGGCTCGTGGGCCTGATCGGGCCGGACGGCGTCGGGAAGTCGTCGCTGCTCGCGATTCTCGCGGGGGCCCGGCGGCTTCAGGCGGGCCGCGCCACGGTGCTCGACGGCGACATCGCGCAGGCTCGGCACCGGGCGGCCGCGTGTCCGCGGATCGCCTACATGCCACAGGGACTCGGGCGCAATCTCTACGCCAGCCTCAGCGTGCGCGAGAACGTCGACGTCTTCGGCCGGCTGTTCGGGCAGGAGCCGGCGGAGCGGGACGCGCGGATCGCCGAACTCCTGGCCGCCACGGGGCTCGCGCCCTTCGCGGACCGCCCGGCCGGGAAGCTGTCCGGCGGCATGCGCCAGAAGCTCGGCCTCTGCTGCGCCCTGATCCACGATCCCGACCTGCTGATCCTCGACGAGCCGACCACCGGGGTCGATCCGCTTTCGCGCCGGCAGTTCTGGGAGCTGATCGGGCGCATCCGGGCGCGGCGCCCGGCCATGTCGGTGCTGGTCGCCACGGCCTACATGCAGGAGGCGGAGGCCTTCGACTGGCTCGTCGCCATGAACGACGGCCGGGTGGTCGCCACGGGCTCCCCGGAGGGGCTGCGGCGGCGGACCGGCGCGGCCGGCGTCGAGGCCGCCTTCACGGCCCTGCTGCCGCAGGCGGACGCGCCCCCGTCCCGGGCGCCGGTGCCGCCCAGGGCCGCCCCCGGGCGCGACCGGCCGATCATCACCGCGCGCGACCTGACACGGCGGTTCGGCGCCTTCACGGCGGTGGACCGCGTCAGCTTCGACATCCTGCCCGGGGAGATCTTCGGGTTCGTCGGCTCGAACGGCTGCGGCAAGACCACGACCATGAAGGTCCTGACCGGCCTCCTGCCGCCGAGCGAGGGCGAGGCGCTCCTGTTCGGGGAGCCGGTCGCCGCGGGCGGCATCGCGGCGCGCCGACGGGTCGGCTACATGTCGCAGGCCTTCTCGCTCTATGCCGAGCTGACCGTCCGGCAGAACCTCGCCCTGCATGCCCGCCTGTTCCGGCTCAGCCCCGAGGCCAGGCGCGCCCGGGTGGCCGAACTCGTCGCGCAGTTCGACCTCGCCCGCCACGTCGATCAGCGTGCCGAGGACCTGCCGCTCGGCATCCGGCAGCGCCTGTCCCTGGCGGTGGCCGTCGTCCACGGGCCCGAACTCCTCATCCTCGACGAGCCGACCTCCGGGGTGGATCCGCCGGCACGCGACCGCTTCTGGGCTCTCCTGCTCGATCTCGCGCGCCGCCAGGGCGTGACGATCTTCGTGTCGACCCACTTCATGGCCGAGGCCGAACGCTGCGACCGCCTCGCGCTGATGGATTCGGGGCGGGTCCTGGCCATCGACACCCCCGCGGGACTGGTGGCGCGCTGCGGGGCCGCCACCCTGGAGGACGCCTTCGTCACCCTCCTCGAACGGGCCGGAGCCGGCGGCACCGGAGCGCCCCCGCAGACGCCCGCGATCACGGAGGCGCGGCTTCCCCCGTCCGGCCCCCGGACGGACGGAATCATCCCGTTCAGCCCGCGCCGGCTCCTCGCCTGCGCGCGTCGCGAGGCGCTTGAACTGGCGCGCGACCGGATCCGCCTCGCCTTCGCGGTCCTGGGCACGACCTTCCTGATGCTGGTCTTCGGCTTCGGCATTTCCACCGACGTGAACAGCGTCGCCTTCGCGGTGCTCGATCACGACCGGAGCCACGCGAGCCGCGCCTATCTCGAGGACCTGCGCGGCTCGCGCTATTTCGTGGAGACCCCGCCCCTGTCGGGGTTCGGCGATCTCGAGCGGCGGCTCGCCCGGGGGGACATCGCGGCCGCGATCGAGATCCCGCCGGGCTTCGGCCGGGACGTGGCCCGCGGGCGGCCGACGCAGGTGGCGGCCTGGATCGACGGAGCCCGGCCGTTCTTCGCGCAGACCATCCGGGGCTACCTGTCGGGGGTGCACCAGCGCTATCTGTCCGATCCGCGGCGATTTCCTGCCAAGGCCGATCCGGCTCCCCAGGCCGAGATCGCGGTCCGCTTCAAGTACAACCAGGATTTCGACAGCATCTTCGCGATGGTGCCGGCGCAGATCGCCCTCCAGCTCGCCCTGATCCCGGCGATCATGATGGCGCTGGCGGTGGTGCGCGAGAAGGAGCTCGGCTCGATCACCAATCTCTACGTGACGCCCCTGACGCGCCTGGAATTCCTGCTGGGCAAGCAGCTCCCCTATATCGGCTTGGCGCTCGTCAATTTCGCGCTGATGGTCCTGCTGGCCCAGTTCGTCTTCGGGGTCCCGCTGAAGGGGAGCGCCTCGGTCCTGATCGTCGGCACGCTGATCTACGTGACGGCGACGACGGCCTACGGGATGCTGGTCTCGACCTTCGCGCGGACCCAGATCGCGGCCCTGTTCGGCACCGCCATCCTGACCGTGCTGCCCGCCACCATGTTCGCCGGGATGCTCGTCCCCGTGGCCTCCCTGTCGGGCCTGGGGCGGATCCTGGGGCGGCTCTTCCCCATGACCTATTACCTGCCGGTGAGCCTCGGGGCCTTCACCAAGGGCCTCGGCTGGGCCGACCTCGCCGGCAGCCTCGCCATCCTGGCTGTATTCGTCCCCGTCCTGACCGCGGCGGCCTGCCTGGCGATGCCCCGGCAGGAATCCTGATCGCGGACGGGACTGCGCCGTGGCCACCCTCGCGAATATCGTCTGGCTCGGGACCAAGGAGCTGCGCAGCTTCGGGCGCGACTACGTCCTGCTGGGCCTCGTCGTCTACAGCTTCTCCCTCGCCATCCTGGCGCAGGCGCAGAGCAGCTCGCAGGAACTGCACAACGCCGCGATCGCCATCGTCGACGAGGACCGCTCGACGCTGTCCCGGCAGATCACGCAGGCCTTCCTGCCCCCCCATTTCAAGCCGCCCGTCGCCATCGCCGAACGGGACATCGTCCCGGCGCTGAACGCGGGCACCTACACGTTCGTGCTCGACATCCCGCCGCGCTTCCAGGCCGACCTGCTCGGTCTGAAGCCGGCCCGGCTCCAGCTCGACATCGACGCCACCGCAATGGTGCAGGCCGGCCTCGGCGCAGCCTACGCGCAGCAGATCGTGGCCGACGAGGTCGCCCGCTTCGTCGGCCGCGCAGGGGCGCCGGCGCCGGCGCCGGTCGCACTCGTCGCGCGCATCGCCTTCAACCCCAATGCCGAGACGGCGTGGTTCACGAGCGTGATGGGGATCCTCAACAGCGTGACGATGCTGGCCATCATCCTGGCCGGTGCGGCGGTGGTGCGGGAGCGCGAGCGGGGGACGTTGGAGCACCTGCTGGTGATGCCGGTCACGCCCTTCGAGATCGCCATGGCGAAGGTCTGGTCCAACGGCCTCGTCATCCTGGTGGCCGTTGGCCTGTCCCTCGTCCTCGTCGTGCGGGGCCTGCTGCACGTGCCGATCATCGGCTCCATCCCGCTGTTTCTGGTCGGGACGGCGGCGTACCTGTTCTTCGCGACGGCGATCGGCCTGTTCCTGGGCACCCTCGCGCGCTCGATGCCGCAGCTCGGCCTGATCTACCTCCTGGTCTACCTGCCGCTCGCCATGCTGTCCGGGAGCAACACGCCGCTGGAGAGCATGCCGCCCTGGCTCGCCACGCTCCTCCAGGCCTCCCCCACGGTCCATTTCGTGGCCTTCGCACAGGCGATCCTCTACCGGGGCGCCGGTCTCGACGCGGTCTGGACCCGCATCGTGGTGGTGAGCGCGATCGGCGCCGTGTTCGTCGTCGCGGCGATCCTGCGGTTCCGCAAGACGGTCGCCCTCTCGTGACATCGGGGGACCGCGGCCGGGGGCCGTCCGCCGCACCTTGATCTGAATCACGGGACGGCGGCTGCGCCTGCCGTACCCTGCGCGGCGTCGCAGGAGACCGTGCATGCTCGACGCTGAGGTGAGAGACCGGGCCGAGACGGCCGCTGAGCCGCCGCGGCCCGGGTTGCGTCTGCGCCCGATCCCGGAGGTCCCCAGCCCGGCATCCCGGCCCGATCCCCCCGAGGACGAGGACGATCTGGCGCCGGTCCGGCGCGCGATCGATCAGAGCGTGCACGCGTCCGTCGCCCGGATGACGGCCGGCCTCTCCCCCGCTGCCCTCGCCGAGGCGTGGTTCGACTGGGCCATCCACGCGGCCTTCTCGCCCGGCAAGCAGGCCACATTGGTGATGAAGCTCCTGCGGAAGCAGGTGCGCCTCGCGCAGTTCGCCGCCCGGAGCGCCGTCCTGCAGGGCCATGCTGCGCCGTGCATCGATCCGCTGCCCCAGGACCACCGCTTCGACGATCCGGCCTGGCAGGTCTGGCCCTTCAGCCTCGCCTGCCAGTCGTTCCTGCTGACCCAGCAATGGTGGCACAACGCCACGACCGGCGTGCCCGGCGTGTGCCGCGCCCACGAGACCATGGTCGCCTTCGCGGCGCGCCAAGTCCTCGATGCCGCCTCGCCCTCGAACCTGCCCTGGACCAATCCGGTCGTGCTAGGCGAGACCGTGCGGACCGGCGGCGCGAACCTCGTCACGGGCCTGCTCAATGCCGCCGAGGACGCCCTGCGCGCGGCCGAAGGTCTGAAGCCGGTCGGCGCCGACGCCTTCCCGGTCGGCGGCGCGGTGGCGGTCTCGCCCGGCAAGGTCGTGTTCCGCAACCGGCTGATCGAGCTGATCCAGTACGCCCCCACCGTGACCGCGGTCCGGCCGGAGCCGGTGCTGATCGTCCCGGCCTGGATCATGAAGTTCTACATCCTCGATCTGTCGCCCGAAAACTCCCTGGTCCGGTACCTCACGGCCCAGGGCCACACCGTCTTCATGATCTCCTGGCGCAATCCCGGTCCGGAGGACCGGGACGTGTCCTTCGACGATTATCGCCGGCTCGGCGTGATGGCGGCCCTTGAGGCCGTCGCGGCCATCGTTCCCGGCCACCCGATCCACGCGGCCGGGTATTGCCTGGGCGGGACGTTGCTCGCCATCGCGGCCGCCGCGATGAGCCGGGACGGCGACGCGCGCCTCGCCTCACTCAGCCTGTTCGCCGCGCAGCTCGACTTCACCGAGGCCGGAGAGCTGACGCTGTTCATCGGCGAGAGCCAGATCAGCTTCCTGGAGAGCCTGATGCGCAGCCAGGGCACGCTCGATGCCCGGCAGATGGCCGGCGCCTTCCAGCTCCTGCGTTCGAACGACCTGATCTGGTCCCGGATCGTCCGCGACTATCTCCTGGGGCGGCGACAGCCGATGACAGACCTGACGGCCTGGAACGCGGACGCGACGCGCCTGCCGGCGCGGATGCACGCCGAATATCTGCGTGGCCTGTTCCTCGACAACGATCTCGCGGAGGGGTGTTTCCTGGCCGGAGACCGGCCGGTCTCCATCAGCGACATCCGCGTCCCGGTCTTCGCGGCGGCCACGGAGCGCGATCACGTCGCGCCCTGGCGTTCGGTGTTCAAGATCCACCCCCTCGCCGATACCGACGTCACCTTCGTCCTCGCCAGCGGCGGCCACAATGCCGGGATCGTCGCGCCGCCGGGGCGGAAGCAGGCCCATCATCGGATCCGCACCACGCGGGCGACCGACCGTTACCGCGATCCCGACACCTGGATCGGGCAGAAGCCGCAGTGCGAAGGGTCCTGGTGGCCCGCCTGGGCCGCCTGGCTCGCCGAGCGGTCGGGGCCGCCCGCCCCGCCGCCCGCGATGGGCGCGCCGGCCTCGGGCTACGCGGTGCTCGGGGACGCGCCCGGCGCCTACGTGCTGGAAGCCTGAGCGGGTGGCCCGATGGAACCGCCCCGCTTCATCGAGAACCGCACCTTCGACGAGATCGCGGTGGGCGACACCGCCAGCCTGACTCGCACCCTGCAGGCGCAGGACATCAGCCTGTTCGCCCTGGCCTCCGGCGACGTGAACCCGGCCCATCTCGATCGGGATTATGCCGCCACGGACCGGTTCCACGGTGTGATCGCGCACGGGCTCTGGGGCGGGTCGCTGATCTCGGCGGTGCTCGGCACCGAGCTGCCCGGGCCCGGCACGGTCTATCTCAGCCAGTCCCTGCGGTTCCTGCATCCGGTCCGGATCGGCGACACGGTGACGGCGCGCGTCACCGTGCGCGCCAAGGAGGCCGCCGATCAGCGGGTCCGCCTCGACTGCGTCTGCCTGAATGCGCAGGGCGAGACGGTCATCACCGGCGAGGCCGAGGTGCTGGCCCCCGCCGACAAGGTGCGCCGGCCGCGCGTCCTGCTGCCGGAGGTCCACCTGCACGAGCGGGGCGTGCATTGGAAACCCATGATTGCGGCGGCGCGCCGCTTCGCCCCGGCGCTGACGGCCGTCGTCCATCCCTGCGATGCGGTCTCGCTCGAGGGCGCGCGCGCCGCGCGCGAGGCCGGGCTGATCGTGCCGGTTCTGGTGGGGCCGCGGCCGAAGATCGAGGCCGCGGCGCGCGCGGCCGGCCTCGTCCTCGACGGCATCGAGATCGTCGACGCGCCCCACAGCCACGCCGCGGCGGAGAAGGCGGTCTCCCTCGCCCGCGCCGGCCGGGTAACGGCGCTGATGAAGGGCGCGCTCCACACCGACGAAATCCTGGCGGCCGCCATCGCCCGGGCGACGGGCCTGCGGACCGAGCGGCGCATGAGCCACGTCTACGCCCTCGACGTGCCGAGCTACCCCAAGCCCCTGTTCCTGACCGATGCCGCCGTCAACATCGCGCCGAGCCTGGAGGAGAAGCGCGACATCGTGCAGAACGCCATCGACCTCGCCCGCGCGCTCGGCATCGCGCAGCCCAAGGTGGCGATCCTCTCGGCCGTCGAGACGGTCTCCACGAAGCTCGGCTCGACCCTCGACGCGGCGGCCCTGTGCAAGATGGCCGGGCGCGGGCAGATCATGGACGGCCTCGTCGACGGGCCGCTGGCCTTCGACACCGCCATCTCCCGCGCCGCCGCCGCCGCGAAGGCCCTCGTGTCGCCGGTCGCGGGCGAGGCCGACATCCTCGTGGTGCCGGACCTCGTGTCGGGCAACATGCTCGCCAAGCAGCTGATCCATCTCGCGGGCGCCGACGCCGCCGGTCTGCTGCTCGGCGCCCGTGTCCCGATCATCCTGACGAGCCGCTCCGACAGTCCGGAGGTGCGGCTGGCCTCCTGCGCCCTGGCGCAGCTCTTCGCCCACCGCTCCGGGACGCCCTGATGGATCCGATGCTCAGCGGGGGGAACGCCGGCGTGCCGCGCCTCGAATGCGCCCCGAAGGGCCACGGCAGCGTTACGAGCGTCACGACCACGATGGCTTCACGGCCCTCGACGGACCGAGTGCGGACCCGCGCTCCCGCGCGGTCGATCCCCGACGGGGGCTCCAGCGCATCGGCGCGGGCGCCACGCCTCCAGGGCCGGATCCGGCGAGGGCCGGAACGGCGGCCCCCAGGTGGACGAGGCAGGCCGCGGCACGGCGGGGGTGCGGGCCAGGGGGGCGGCGCCGGCTCAGACCTCGTAGGCCGACGGGGATTCGCGCAGACGCCAGACTTCGGAACTCGCCGAGATGATCAGCGCGATGCCGAAGCTCACATGCGCCCACGTCGCCACCGTGGCCTCTTGGAAGCCGAGCGCCCAAGGGGCCAGGCAGACCCAGAGTCCTGCTGCCGCGATGGCGTAGACCTCCCAGTCGTAGGTCTGCATCAGCGCCAGCACGGCGAGGATCGCGACCGTGGTGCCGAAGATCCAGGCGTTCCAAGCCGCGGCGGTCTCGGACGCGAATCCGAAATACCAGGGCGCCGCGATCAGGCCGATGCCCAGCAGGAGACTCAATCCGTTCAGGAAGATGTCCTGCGATTGATTGTCGATGGTGCGCATCCTCCGCTCCCTCAACGGGTCCGGCGCGCGTGTCGCCGCCGTGCCCGGGACCGTATTGCGCGGGGCGACGGGACACCTTGCGTTGGATCAAACCGGGCGCCGGGTCCCTCTCGCGGCCGGGCATCGGATCGACGCGGTCGGGGGTTCCGCTGAGCCAGGACACGCTGCCGGTCGAACCGCAACGCCTGATCGCCCGCGCCCGGATCCTCGGCGACCGCATCGATACGGCGGGTCTCGAACGCAACGACACGCTCGCGATCAACCCGCTCGCCTTGCGGGTCGGGTGCGGTTTCGCGGTGGTCTTCCGCTACGGGGTCGTGGTGACGGTCGGGCTGTCCCCGAGCGAGGAGGAGGCGATGGCGGCAGGCCTGCTGTCGCGCGTCCGCGGTCCCGTGACGCTGCCGGAAGAGGAGACCGCCACGATCGAGATCGGGCCGGATCACGACGATCAGGTCGTGCCCGGCGGCCGGATCGCCATCCGCCAGCTGACGCCCGGGCGCCTGATCGTCATCGCCGACATCCTCGCCAAGAGCACGGCGCTGGCGCAGAACGAGATCGAGGTCGCGGCTGTCTTCGACGTGATCGAGCCCTTGGCGCGGCGCCTGGCCGAGACGGGGCGCGCATCGGGCGGCCGTCGGGCCGTCCTGAAGCATGTCGGCAGCACGCTGCTCGTCCAGCACAGGGTGTCGGGGCGCGTGGCGGTCGAAGAGAAGCCCGAGGTGCTGTGGGATCAGCCCGGCCTGGAACGCCTCTACGCGCGCCTCGAGGACGAGTACGAGCTGCGGGAGCGGACGGCCACGCTGAATCGCAAGCTCACCGTGATCGGCGCGACGGCGACCGCGCTCACCGACCTGATGCACACGAACCGCTCGTTGCGCCTGGAGATCGTGGTCGTCCTGCTGATCGCCCTCGAGATCGCGATCACGTTCCTTCCCCTGCTGCCCGCCTTCAGGCGATGAGGCCGCCGCCCGGAAGGCCGTCCGGACCGGACCGATCCGGCGCGTTGCCGTCCGCGCGGGGCCGGGCCGGGGCCGCGTCGCTCAAGCCGCGACGCGCCGTCTGGGCAAACGCGTCCAGGGACGGGCGATACGCGCCGGTCAGGACCTGGCGTTGGGTCAACGAGAGGGTGGGCATGCCGGCGCAGCCGCTGATCTGCTCCAGATCCCGGAAGAAGGCGGCCTGCGCGCCCCCCGAGCCCGAGACGGCGACGCCGAGCAGGTGCGGCGGCGCCCCGGCCTCCTGAAGGTAGGTCCGCACCGGCCCGGGAAGCCGGCCGGCCCAGACGGGTGAGCACAGGACGACCGTCTTGAACGGCGCCGGATCGAAGCGCTTCCGGATCGGCGGCCCGATCCGACGGAGCGCATGCCACAGGCCTCTCACGAATCCCGCCGCCCCCGCATAGGAGACCGCAGGCGTGATCCGATCGAGGTCGGCGCCGAGCGCGGTCGCGAGCGCCCGGGCCACCACGTCGGTCGTGCCCGAGCGCGAATAATAGACGACCAGGACGTCACGCATCGCCCGCCTCCGCGTGCCCGAGTGAGCCGCCAGGATCCGCCTCTGTCCCGGGCGCGGCATTGAGGGACATCAAAGGCCGGCCGTCTGGCCTCTTTGCGATGAATCAAGGCTCGCCGTGCCCATCGGCGCACCCTGGCGGCCTGGACCGGAACGCGGATCGTCCTCCGGTTCGCCCTCACAGGATGCGCGCCATGATCAAGGATCTGCTCATCGTCGCGGACGCGGTCGGAGAGGCCGCCGGGCCCTACGCGCTGTCCCTGGCCCGGGAGGTCGGGGCCGCGGCCGGATGCCTGTACCTCCAGCCGGAGGGCGGCGATGAGGCCCCCCTGGCGGAGCTGCCCTACGGCTTCGCCCTCTCGGCCCGTGAGGCCGCCCTCGCGGTGGTGCGCGATGCCGCCGACGACCTGTCCTACGCCGCCAGAACAGCCGACGTGCCGATGGAGATGGAAACCCTGAGCGGGAGCGCGGGCGACATCCGGAGCCGCCTGCTGGATCGGGCCCGCCTCGCCGATCTCATCGTGGTCGAGCGGGCCGATCCGGGCCGCGACAAGCCGGCGGATGCCTATATCGAAGACCTTCTCCTCGGAGCGGGCCGGCCGATCCTCGTGGTGCCGGCGCGGTGGGGCCGGCCGGCGCGGTTCGGGGCCGTCACGGTGGCCTGGGACGGCAGCGCCGCGGCCGCACGGGCGCTGGCCGATGCGCTGCCGCTCCTGAGCCGCGCCGAGCGCGTGCGCGTCCTCACGGTGCAGACGGAGGCGGTGGCCGGCGTCAGCGAGGGCGGCGCCCGCGTGGTGAAGCATCTGGGTCGCCACGGCATCGCCGCCGATTACCGCGCGATCATCAGCGGCACCACCGTCGGCGAAACCCTGCTGGCGGAGGTCGCCCAGGCCGGCGTCGACCTTCTCGTGATGGGGGCCTACGGCCATTCCCGCCTGCGCGAGGTCTTCCTCGGCGGGGCGAGCCGCGACCTCCTCCGCAGGATAACGGTGCCGACCCTGATGGCGCACTGAGCCGCGGAAGGTTTCGCGCACCGGTCGCCGGGGCCCGCGGAACGCCTGTGCTTCGGGCGCGAGCTTCGGACGAAGTCTTGAGCTGAACGAAACTTCCGTTGACCTGCATCAATGCCGGTCATTCCAGCCGGAAGAGGGTTTCAGACAGAATCCGCGCGGAGGCGATTCCGGGGCGGATCCGAAACCATCAGCACGAGGCCAAGCTCATGAAAGTCCGTGACGTCATGCACAAAGGTGCGACTTTCGTCTCGGCCGAGACGCGCGTCGACGTGATTGCGCGGCAGATGCGGGATGCCGATGTGGGCGCGCTGCCCGTCAAGTCGGACGGCCACTTGGTCGGCATCGTCACCGACCGGGACATCGCGTGCCGCGCCCTGGCGGACGGCAAGGACCCGCAGACGATGACCGCGACCGACGTGATGACCACCCGGGTCGCCTGCTGCGCTCCGGATGACGATCTCGCTCTGGCGATCAAGATCATGGAGAACAAGCGGGTCCGCCGCCTTCCGGTCATCGATGCCGACCAGAAGCTCGTCGGCATGGTGAGCCTCGGGGACATCTCCCATAAGGTCGGCGCCGGGCTGTCGGGCGAGGTTCTGCGCGCCGTCTCCGCGCATCATCGCTGACGAAGGCGCGCGGGCAGGCCGCCCTGGGACTGACGGCTGGATCCCGGCCCCCCCGCGCACGCCTGCGGTGCGGATGGAGATCCTGCGTGGACAGCCTGAGGCTGTCTCGATGTCTTATTGATGTCGTCGTTTTTCCAAATATTCGTACTCTGATTATAGTTTATTTTCGTGTCTTCTGGCGCGGTTGATCTTGAGGTGGATCAATGCCGCATCGGGGTGCGGGCCCTACCGATGCGGACCACTTCTTGAGAGGAGGCATTCCCCATGGCCGAGTCTGGTACAAAAGTGTCGGTCAGCAGCGACGGGTCGGAGCGCGCGTCCGCACCGGCCGAATGGCGTCCGTTCGAGAATGTGCGCCGGGACATCGATCATCTCATCGACGACCTGGCGCGCAGCCTGAAGCGCGTGCCCTTCGATTTCCTCGGGGCGGCCACCATGCCGTTCACCGGCGGCGCGCTGTGGCAACTGTCTCCCGTGGCCGACATACAGAACAAGCCGACCTGCTACGAAGTCACGGCCGAGCTTCCCGGGATCGATGAGAAGCATGTCGAGGTCAAAGTCACCGACGGCATGCTGATGATCAAGGGGGAGAAGCGGCAAGACCAGGAACGCAAGGGCGAGGGCTTCTACCTGTCCGAGCGCCGGTTCGGCGCCATCGAGCGGGCCTTCCGCATGCCGCCGGGCGTCGACGCGAGCAAGATCGAGGCGGTCCTCAAGAACGGCGTGCTGACGGTGACGCTGCCGAAGACCGCGGAGGCGAAGGCCGAGACGACGATCGCCGTTCAGGCCGCGTAGCCGGCTTTCGAACGCGAGCCCGGGGCGGGCCCGACGCGTCGGGTCGCCCGCCCCGGCGAACGACGATCCTGTTCCGGGATCCGCGCAGCGGGAGGGTGGCGATGGCCGAGCGCATCTTTCGCGACCGCGCCGAAGCGGGTCGGGAACTCGTCAAGGGACTCGCCGCCTTCGCCGGGCGCTCCGACGTCGTGATCCTGGCGCTGCCGCGCGGCGGCGTTCCAGTGGCGGCCGCGGTGGCCGACGCGCTGCACGCGCCCCTCGACGTGTTCATCGTGCGCAAGCTCGGCGTGCCGGGCTACGAGGAACTCGCCATGGGTGCCATCGCCAGCGGCGGTGTGCGGGTTCTCAACCAGGACATCGTCGCGTCCCTGAAGGTCCCCCCCTACCTGATAGACGCGGTCACCGCGCAGGAGCAAGAGGAGCTCCTGCGGCGCGAGCGCGTCTATCGCGGCGGGCGCGCGCCCGCCGATGTCCGCGGGCGCACCGTCATCCTGGTGGACGATGGCCTGGCCACCGGCGCCTCGATGCAGGCCGCCATCCGGGCGATCCGGCAGCGCCAGCCGAAGGAGGTGGTCGTGGCCGTGCCCACCGCCTCCCGCGAGACGGTCGAGCGGCTGAAACACGAGGCGGATGCGGTCGTCTGCGCCGACCTGCCCGAACCGTTCTGGGCGGTGGGCGCCGCGTACCGGGATTTCACGCAGACGAGCGACGACGAGGTGCGCCGGCTGCTCGGGCGCGCGCAGGCCGCGGGCGCGGCCGATCCCGACGCGGCGCACGCCGACGACGCGCCGGACCCCACGGTCCTCCGCCGCCTGTGCGCGGCGGCGATCCCCCTGGAAGGCGGCCCCGACGACTACGATCCGCTGCTGGCGCTGATCGGCGACGCGCGCTTCGCGCTCCTCGGCGAGGCCTCCCACGGGACGCACGAATTCTACCGGGAACGGGCGGAGATCACCCGGCGGCTGATCACCGACAAGGGCTTCGGGGCCGTGGCCATCGAGGCCGACTGGCCGGATGCCTGGCGGGTGAACCGCTACGTCCGCGGCGACAGCGACGACCTCGACGCCGTCGAGGCGCTCGCCGGCTTCCGCCGCTTCCCCACCTGGATGTGGCGCAACACCGAGATGGTCGAGTTCGTCGAGTGGCTGCGCATCCACAACCAGGGCCTGCCGGCGCAGGCGCGGGTGGGCGTGTACGGCATCGATCTCTACAGCCTGCGCGCCTCGATGAAGGCGGTGCTCCGCTGCCTGGAAGCCGTCGACCCGGCCGCCGCCGCGGTGGCGCGTACGCGCTACGCCTGCTTCGACCGGTTCGGCGACAGCGGCCAGGCCTACGGCTTCATGACCGGGCTGAAGGGCATCGGATCCTGCCAGGAGCAGGCCGTCGCCCAGCTCCTGGCGCTGCAGCGGCGCACGGCCGATACCCTGTCCTGGAGCGGCAGCGCCGATGGCGAGGAACTCTTCAACGCCGAACAGAACGCACGGGTCGTCAAGAGCGCCGAAGCCTATTACCGCACGATGTTCCTGGCGGAGGTCTCCTCCTGGAACCTGCGGGACCGCCACATGGCCGACAGCCTGGAGCGGCTGGTGGCGCATCTGGAGCGCCGGCCCGGCCCGGTGAAGATCGCCGTCTGGGCGCACAACTCCCATCTCGGCGACGCCCGCGCCACTGCGATGGGCGAGCGGGGCGAACTGAACCTGGGGCAGCTGCTGCGGGAACGCCACGGCCGCGCCGTCGTGAGCGTCGGCTTCACCACCTACGCGGGGACCGTGACGGCCGCCTCCGACTGGGATCAGCCGGCCGAACGCAAGCGCGTGCGTCCCGCGCGACCCGACAGCTACGAGGCCTTGTTCCACGCCCTCGGCATAGGCCGCTTCCTGCTGCCCCTCACCCTCGGCGGGGAGGCGGAGCAAATCCTCCGGACCGACCGGATCGAGCGGGCGATCGGCGTCATCTACCGGCCCGATACGGAGCTGCAGAGCCATTATGCCCGAGCCTGCCTTCCGGAGCAGTTCGACGCGATCCTCCACTTCGACGAGACACGCGCGGTGACGCCCCTGGAGCGGACGGCCGAGTGGGATGCGGGCGAGGTGCCGGAAACCTTCCCGGTCGGCCTCTGAGCCGCCGGCGCGATCCTCTCCCCGGCGGAGGAGCTGGCCATGGACGAAATCCTCGCTCCGCGCGAGCAGCAGATCCGGATTCCGGCCGCCGCGGCGTTCCTGGCGGCCGACCTGCACGTTCCACGCACGCCCCGCGGCGTCATCCTGTTCGCGCACGGGTCCGGAAGCGGCCGCTTCAGCCCGCGCAACCGCAGCGTCGCGCAGGCGCTCAATGCGGTGGGCTTCGCGACGGTGCTGGCGGACCTTCTGACCCCGAGCGAAGAGACGGCCGACCGCCGGACCGGCCAGCTGCGTTTCGACATCCCATTCCTGGCCGGGCGGCTGCGCTCCGTGGCCGCGTGGCTCTCCGGCCAGCGGGATCTGCGGCGGCTCCCGCGGGGCTATTTCGGCGCGAGCACCGGGGCTGCGGCCGCGCTGATTGCGGCCGCCGCCGAGCCGGATCAGGTCGGGGCGATCGTGTCGCGCGGCGGCCGCCCCGACCTGGCGGGCGCGACCCTGGCCCGCGTGCGGGCTCCGACGCTGCTGCTCGTGGGGAGCCGCGACCCCGAGGTCCTCGCCCTGAACGAGGCGGCCCTGGCCCGTCTGACCTGCGTCAAGCGCCTGGTCGTCGTGCCCGGTGCGTCGCACCTTTTCGAGGAGCCGGGGACGCTCGAGACGGTGGCACAGCACGCGGCGCGGTGGTTCCGGGAGCACCTGAAGGCCGATACCTCCGGCGCCTCGGTTCCGGTATCCTGACGGCGCGGAGACGCGACGGCCGCCCCGAAGGCCGCGACCCGGGCAACCGGTGCATCGCCGACGCCCAGCCCATCACTGACGCCGGAGAGCAACGGCCGTCCGGCGCGGGGCCTGCCCGGCTCCGAGGCCGTCGCGTGCGGCCTGACGGGCGGCAGGCATGTCTGCAGGCGTAATCCGCGTCTCGTCCCGGACGGGCTCCGAAAGCGTGCCGCGCCTCATGGCCGGATGGCCTCGGCCTCCTTGAGGCTGAGGATGTAGTCGATGACCGCATCCATCTCGTCGCGGTCGAGCCGCAGGCTCGGCATGCGCTGGTGGTGGCTCTGCAGGAAGACGTTGAGCGCCAGTCCGGTCGTCGAGGGCATGTTGGCGATCCGGACGAAGGACGGTCCCATGGCGTCGCCGGCCTGCGGGACGCGACCGATGACGTGACACGGGCTGCAGAGCTGCGTGGCGATGGTCCATCCCCGGAGGCGGTGACCCTCGTCGGGATCGGCCGCCGCGGCGCCGGTTCCGACCGCCAGAAGGCCGGCGAGGAGCGCCGCGCAGGCGGCGGGCCGCGAGACCGTCATGGCCGCCTCGCGATCCGCAGCAGGGCCGTGGCGGAGGCGACGGCCAGGCTCCCGAGAACGACATGCGCCCAGGTTGCGCCGTCATTCGCCGCGAAGCCGAGGACCCAGGGTGCGACCAGCGTCCAAACCCCGACGAGCAGGACCGTCCGTTCCAGCACGGCCCGGAAGCGGATCTGGTTGGCGCCGTAGAGCATGATGATGAGCAAGCCCGGCAGCAGCGCGGACCCCGCCGCACGGGCATGGTCGGTGAAGGCCAGCACCCACGCCGTCAGCACCAGCGCGATGCCGGCCGTGTACTGCAGGATGCTGACCAGAATCTCGTCCGTCCGCCACGTCGGCGATTGTGTTGGGGCCGGGTCCGCGCGGGACATGATCTGCCTCCGATAGGACCGGCCGGGCACCGCGCCACGGCCGGTGTGGAAACCATCGCCGCGGCGCGGCGTCAGGCGTGGACCTCGGCGATGACGCAGCCGGGGTCGACCACTTGGTTCACGGGGGCGAGGACCGTCAGGCAGCCCTCGGCCGGCGAGGCGATGTCGTGCAGGGCATCGCCGATGCGGACGGCGGCCACGGCCTCGCCGGCGCGCACGCGCGCTCCGTCCGCCACGAACCACCGCTCCAGAATGCCCTCAGGCAGCATGCTGGTGGACCAGAGTTCCTCGGCCACATGCACGTCGGCCATGGTCGTCTCCCCTGTCGGGGCGCCCGTCGCGGGGCGCCGCTTGTAGAGGAGGCCATCCGGGAAGGACGCGCTTTGATCTGGATCACCGCGCGGCTGCGGGGCCGCTTGAGCCAGGTCAATGAGGTCCGCGGTGTCTCAGGCAGGGTCGAGGGGAACAGTCGTCCGGTCCAGCGCCATGCTCCTCGCCATGACGGCCAGCGTCGCCCTCGTCGTGTCCACGATCCTGGTCCTCTACGAGACGCTGCGGCTGACCTCGGAGCACCTGTCCGAGCTGCCGGTCCCGCCGCGGGTCCGCATCCTGGCCGTGGTGCTGATGACCTTCGTCGGACACACCGTCGCCGTCTGGATCTACGCCGGCGCCTACTGGCTGCTCGTGCTCCGGCTCGGCATCGGCACCTTCGCGGGCGCGCCGGTCGAGACCTTCGAGGACTGCCTGTACTTCTCCGTGGTGGCCTACACGTCCCTCGGGTTCGGCGACCATTTTCCGACCTCGCACACGCGGCTGCTCGCCGGGGTCGAGGCCCTCAACGGCCTGCTCCTGATCGGGTGGTCGGCCTCGTTCACCTACCTGGCGATGGAGCGGTACTGGCCGCTGCACGGGAAGACGCAGGCGCACCGGGCCGCCCGGGCGGCGGCCGGCATCGGAACCGAGCCCAGCCGAGACCGTCTCTTCCCGCCGGCCCCGGAAACCTGACCGGGCGCCCATCCTTGCGCTGGATCAAGGCCGCCGGTCCCCGTGAGCCCCAGGCTGAAGGGATTCTCGGACAGGAGGCGCACCATGCGCCAATACCTCGTGACCTTCCACAAGGTCGTGCCGGACGATAGCGGCCACGACCACCGTATCCTGCAGCACCAGGTCATCGTCCCCGCCCGGTCGGAGGTGACGGCGGCCTGCGCGGCCCAGGCGCTGTTCTGCGAAGCGGCCGGCATCGTCGACTGGCGTCTGCGGGCCGACACCTGCCTGGTCGCCCAACTGTCCGAGGCCACGGTATAAGGAGGCATCCCCATGAGCCACGATCTCACCGCCCCCGTGCATTGGCAGGGCCGGCAATGGGCCGTCACCGGCTACGGCATCGAGGCGCTCGACGGCATGTACCATGTGCCGTTTTCCGAGATCCCGGAGGCCGAGGCCGGGCCTCCGGACTGGCTGGAGAATCTCTGGCACCGCTACGGCACCGACCGGGACGACCTCGCGGCGGCCCTCAGGGTGGCCCGCTCGATCCGGTTCGCGGCGAAGCCGGCCGCGTCGCGTTCCGCGGCATGAGCCCGGCATGAGTCCGCCAGGAGCCCGGCATGGTCCTGAGCGGTACGGTCACGCCGCCCTTGACCTGGCGCAACGCGGACCGGACCGACCGGTCCATCCTGGTCGCACCGCAACGGCACCGGGAGACGGGCGATGAGGAGCGGACCAGGGGACAGGCCGGTCGTGCTGGTGGCGGAGCCGCAGGCCCTGCCGGGCATGTGGCTGGAGGACGTCCTCGCCGAGGCCGGCTGCGCGGTGCGCGGACCCTACGGAACCAGCGCGGAGGCGGCCCGCTGCCTGGACGAGACGCCTCCGGACTTCGCGGTGGTCAGCATCGACCTGAATCACGGCTCCGGCTTCCCGCTGGCCTGCGCCCTGCGCCGGAAGGGTATCCCCTTCGCCCTGATCTCGGGCAACGCACGCGTGCCGCGCGCCTTCTCGGACGTGCCGCAGTTCGACCGGCTGTTCGAGGCCCGGGCGATGGTCTCCACCGTGACCGCCGGCTGCGCCGTTGCCGGCGGCCCCCGGGCCTGCCCGATGCCGGATCGGAGGCCGGCGGGCGCCCCCTTTGCGCTGGATCAATGCCCGACCGCCTGCCGGGCCTAGCGTCGGCGTGGACCGGGCACGGCCTGGACGTCATCGGAGGAGACCGACATGGGCGACAAGCTGATCCGCCAGAACGTCATCGACGAGTTGGATTTCGACCCGAGCATCGACGCCGCACATATCGGCGTCGCCGTCGAGAACGGCATCGTCACGCTCACGGGCCACGTCGCCAGCTACACGGAGCGCGTCGCCGCCGAGAAGGCGGCCCAGAAGGTGCGCGGGGTGCGCGGCGTCGTCGAGGAGATCAAGGTCCGCTTCGGCGGCGAGACGCCGCCGCGCGACGAGGACCTCGCCCAGCGCGCCGTGCAGATGCTCGACTGGTCCGCGACCGTGCCGAAGGGTGCGGTGCAGGTGAAAGTTCAGAACGGCTGGGTGACGCTGACCGGCCGGGTCGACTGGCAGTATCAGAAGGAAGAAGCCTACCGGTCGATCAAGCGCCTCGCGGGCGTGGCCGGCATCCTCAACACCATCGAGGTGGCGCCGAAGGCGAGCGTGCCCGATGTGCGTGCGAAGATCCTGGCGGCGCTGAAGCGCAACGCCGAACTCGAGGCGGACGCCATCAAGGTCACCGTCAAGGACGCGAAGGTCGTCCTGGAGGGCAAGGTGAACGCGTGGCACGAGCGCCGGCTCGCCGAGAACGCGGCGTGGTCGGCGCCGGGCGTGCGCGCCGTCGAGGACCACCTGACGCTGGGCTGACCGACGCTGGGCTGAGGCCCGAACCGACGGGAGGCGCCGGCCGGGCCCGCCGTCATCCCGCCGCCGTCCTTCGAGCCGGAGACGTTCCATGACCTATGCGAGCATCATGGTCGCCATGGACCTGACGGATGGCGCGCGAAACCGCGTGCGCCTGGCAGGCCGCCTCGCCGACGACTTCAACGCCCGCCTGATCGGCGTCGCCGCGGAGCAGCCGGCCTATGTCGTCCCGCCGGTGGGCCCGACGCCGGCGAGCGCCTACGCGCTGGCCGATTCCGGCGAGACCGTCCTGAACGACCTCCGGGTCGCCCACGAGGCCTTCGCGGCGGCGGCCGGCGGCCGCAACCGCCTCGAGTGGCGCTCCAACCTCGATGTCCCGGTGGCGTTCCTGGCGGCACAGTCCGCGGCCGCCGACCTCGTGGTGGTCGGCCGCGGAGTCCCCGGGCCCCCCCTGTTCGCGGTGGATCCGGCCGATGCGGTCATGCAGCTCGGCCGTCCGGTGCTGGTGGTGCCGCCGGATCTGGACCATCTCGACGCGAAGCGCGTGGTGATCGGCTGGAAGAACACGCGCGAGGCGCGCCGGGCGGTCTGGGACGCGCTGCCCTTCCTGAAGCGCGCCTCGGAGGTGCTCGTCGTCTCCGTCGACGACGGAGCCAGCTCCGAAGGGCAGGATACCCTCCGCCTCCTTCAGGCCCATGACGTCTCCGCCATCCGCGTCCGGCGCGATGCCCAGGGCGAGTTGGTGTCCCTGGCGCTCGTCGAGGCGGCGGCAGAGCATGGGGCGGACCTGATCGTCACGGGCGCCTACGGGCACGGGCGTCTGCGCGAGTGGGTCGTCGGCGGCGTCACCCGCGAACTGCTGGCCGGCGCCCCGGTCTGCTGCCTGATGAGCCACTGAGAGCAGGGATGGGCGGCATGTCCGATACACGCACCCGCATGATCCCGCACGGCGGCTACGTCGTCGTCTGCGACGGCCGCAAGGCCCTGGTGCTCCGCAACGTGAGCGTCCACCCGAAGCCGGACCTCCAGGTCCAGCTCGCGTTCGAGGCGCCCCCGAACCCGCCGACCCACGCGCAGGGCACCGACAGGCCGCCGCGGGTCAGGCTCGGAGACCAGCGCAGCGCCATCGCGCAGACGGACTGGCATGATCTCGCCGAGCGACGCTTCGCGAAAGCGGTCGCCCACGCGCTGGACGCCTTCGACCCGGTCACGGCCCTGATCGTCGTCGCCCCGCCGAAGACCCTCGCCGAGATGCGGCGCGCGTTGCCCGAGCGCCTGCGGCGGGTCGTCGTGGCGGAGGTCGACAAGGATCTGACCAAGCACCCGGTCGAGGAGATCGAGCGCTGCCTCGCCAATGCCTGACCCCGCGCCAGACGCCGACGCGGCAGGGGCCGACGAGGCAGGAGCCGACGAGGCAGGAGCCGACGCGGCAGGGGCCGACGAGGCCGGGACGCCGCCGGCCCCATGCCCGGGGGACTGGAGCGCGGCGGACGCCGCCGCGGCCCGGGTCCTGATCGACGCCATCCTCTCGCGCCACGGGGCGGCGTTCCGGGACTTGTTCTGGCGCGCCGTCGATACCGGCTACAATTGCGCTCTCCGGCCGGATCCGGACGCAGAGGCGCAACCGGCGCCCCCCGGACCCGGCTGCGGCGGTGGAACCGCATCGCGACCGGGCGCCCGGCCGAAACCGAGGCCCCTGCCCAGGCCCGCACTCAGTGGGCCATGAGCACCGGAATGCCAGCGTGTTCGATGACATGGCGGGTGACGCCGCCGAGCAGGAACTCGCGCACGCGGCTGTGCGTGTAGGCGCCCATGGCCAGCAGGGAGGCGTTGCGCCGTCCCGCCTCCGCCAGGATCGCCGCGCCGACCGGGGTCCCGTCCTCGACCGGCAGACTGACGGCCTCCGCCACGATGCCGTGCCAGCGCAGATAGGCGCACAGATCCGCTGCCCGCACCTCCGCGAAGCGCTCGGTCTGCGCGTGGACGACCGTGACGCGCGCGGCCTCGTGCAGCAGCGTGATGGACTGGCCGATCAGGCGCGTCGCCTCCAGGCTACCGTTCCAGGCGATCACGATATGGTCCAGCAGGTCGTGGGGGATGTGTTCGCCGACGACCAGGGTCGGCCGGCCGACGGCGAACAGGGCGGTGTCGAGGGCGCGGCCCGTGAACGGCTCGTCCGGATCCGGGCGGTCGACGATGACGAGGTCGTTGACCCGCCCGGTCAGCGTCAGGAGCGGCTCGACCTCTCCGGAGAGTTCGGTCCACGTCGCGAAGGTGGCGTCCAGGCGCTCGGCCTTCGCGATTACCGGCACGCCCGCGCGTCCGCACCACGCCTCGAAGGCCGCCTTGCCCTCGGCCGCCGATTCCCGGACGCTCTGCTGGATGGCCTCGATGGTCGTGCCGTCCATCGGCACGAGGCTCGCCATGGCGGCCAGCACGTGCTCCGGGCCGGGCGCCATGAAGGCGACGCCGATATGCGCGTGCAGGCGCCGCCCGAGGCGCAGGGCCGCCTCCAGCCGACGCGTCGCGTCGATCCCCGGGCCGGTCGGGACGAGGAGGCAGCGGAGGTACATCGAGGCTCTCCCTCAGCGTTCCAGCGATTTCAGGTAGGCGATCAGGTCTTGCGCCTGGTCCGGATCGAACCGGAACTCGGGCATGGTCGGGTGGCCCGTGCGGATCCCCTCGGTGAGCGCCTCGCCGAGATCCTCGACGGGGTAGCGCGTGTGGAGATCGCGGAAGGGGGGCGCGGCCCGCAGCGGGCTTTCCCCGGCCCGCCCGATGGCGTGGCACCGGGCGCAGTTGGTCCGCGCGAGGGTCTCGCCTTGCCGGATCTGCAGGTTCCAGGCCGGCGCCGACACGGCGGGCAGAGGGGGGAGGGCAGCCAGGACGCCGGCGAGAAGGAGGCGGGTCGTGCGCATCAGTGGCTCATCAGGCAGCAGACGGTGGTGGTCTCCAGCATCTCGCGGGTCGCGCCCCCGAAGACCCACTCGCGCAGCCGGGAATGGCCGTAGGCGCCCATGACGATCAGATCCGCCTCCTCCCGCCGGGCGAAGCGGAGGATCTCGTCCGCGACGCTGATCTCGGGCTTGTGCAGCAGGTGCGTGGCGACGCGGATGCCGTGCCCCGACAGGTACGCGGCGACGTCCGTGGCGCCTTCGCGGCGCGCCTCCGGACCCGCGACCGCGACATGGACTTGGTCGGCCCGCACCAGGAACGGCAGGGCGTCGTGGACGGCCCTGCGCGCCTCGCGGGTGTCCTTCCAGGCCACGACGATCCGCTTGGCCGAGAGCCGATGGAGGCCGGGCGGCACGATGAGGACGGGACGCCCCGCCTCCATCAGCAGGCCGCCCGCGGCGACACCCATCGGCCCGGGATCGCCGTCGGCCGGCCCCTGACGGCTCACCACCACGAGGCCGGCGGCGCGGGCCTGTTCCACCAGGAAGGCCAGGGGCTCGGCCAGCGCCTCCCGCCACGCGGTCCTGACCCGCTCGCCGGCCTCGCGCTCGAACAGCGCCCGCCCTTCGGCCAGCTCCTCCTTCGCCCGCGTCTCCTCGATCTCGAAGATGCGCTGCGACGCGTCGGCGCTCTCGACCGGGATCATGGTGACGAGCTGCCGCGCGGCGACGCCGATCAGGGTGGTGTCGAAGCGCCAGGCGATGTCGGCGGCGAGCCGGACGCGGTCGACGGCCGTGGCCCCGCGGTCGACCGAGACCAAGATGTTGGAGATCCGCATGATCACCTCCCGGCGCGGGCCCGTCCGCCCGGCCCGGCGACTCTTGCCCGTGCGGGTGGCCGGGGCCTTGATCCAGCTCAACCGCACCGGGGCCAGCGCAAGCCGCGAGGGCGCGTGTCCCGCCGCGCGGTGGGCGCGATGTCCGGGACGATTGACCGATCGCAATGCCCGGTCCCGCCGGATGGGGACATGAGGTTGCGGATGGAGGTCTCATGCCGTCCGCTTCCGCGATCCTGGCTTCAGGCCTGCCCGGTTTCGGGCCCTCCCGCGATGGGCTGGCGACGCCGCGGACCCTCCCGGCCTTCATCGCGAGCGCGAGCGGCGCCCATCAGCTGGCCCTGGTGGCGATGGCGACGGCCCTCTTCGTGGCGGATCTGGCGCCCCTCGAGCTGCAGCGCCGGGTCGTCAACGCGGCCCTTCCCGGCGGGAGCGCCCGAACCATCCTCCTGCTCGCGGCCCTGTACATCGCGGCGGCCACGGCGATGGGGGCCCTCAAGCTCGCGCTCAACATATACCGCAGCTACGTCAGCGAGAGCGCGGTCCGCCGGCTCCGCAGGACGCTGCTGCAAGACCTCGGCACCCTCGCCCCGGGCGACCGTGCGGCGGTCGAGGGCGTGGAGGTCTCCCTCGTCCTGGCGGAGGCGGAGCCGGTCGGCGCCTTCGTCGGCGTGAGCGTCTCGGAACCGGTCCTGGAGGGCGGCATCGTGCTGGGGACGTTCGGGTACATGCTGTACCTCAACCCGCTGATGGCGGCCCTGGCGCTGGCGGTGTTCGTACCGCAGATGGTCTTCGTGCCGCTGATGCAGCAGGCGATCAACCGCCGCGTGGTCGCGCGGACGGGCGCCTTGCGCCGCATCAGCGGCGGTATCATCGGCCGGCACCGACACGAGGCCACGGGACTTCAGGACGCGCGCATCGAGCGGGTGTTCCGGCTCAACATGGGCATCTTCAAGCTGAAGTTCTCGATGAACTTCCTCATGAACCTGATGCACCACGCCGGGGTGGCGCTGACCCTGGGGCTGGGCGGCTACCTCGTGGTGAACGGCGAGACGGATCTCGGGACCGTCGTGGCCTTCGTCGCGGGCCTGAGGCAGCTCAACGATCCGTGGGGCGGCCTGATCGACTGGTTCCGGGAGTGGCGCGTCACGCTGGCAAAGTACGCCCTGCTCCGGCAGGCCCTCGACACGCTCCCGCGGCAGGGCGCCTGAGGCGGCGTTCCGGCCGGACCGCCCCCGCCGATCGCCCGAAACCGCCTCGACCCGGTGCCCCGCCCGGACGGCCTCGCGCCCGGGACGTGGGATCAGGGCACGAGGACCGCCGCGCCCCGGAGGGCGCCGGACCGGTGATCCGCCACGGCCTCGTTGGCGCGGGTCAGCGCGTAGGTGCGGGTGTGCGTGACGAGGCCGGCCTGCGGCACGACGGCGAAGAAGGTGCGGGCGTCCTCGCGCGTGAGGTTCGCCACCGAATGCACGGAGCGCTCGCCCCAGAGCCGGTCGTAGGGGAAGGCCGGGATGTCGCTCATGTGGATGCCGCCGCAGACCACGCGGCCCCCCTTGCGCAGGGCGCCGAGGGCCCGCGGGACGAGGTTCCCGTCCGGGGCGAAGATCAGGGCCGCGTCCATCGGCTCGGGCGGCGCCTCGTCCGACCCGCCGGCCCACGCGGCCCCCAGCGTGCGCGCGAAGTCCTGGGCGTCCCGGTCGCCCGGCCGGGTCAGCGCGAACACGCGCCGCCCCTGCCAGCGGCAGATCTGGGCGACGATGTGGGCAGCCGCCCCGAACCCGTAGAGACCGACCGTTCCGGCATCGCCGGCCATCCGCAGCGTGCGCCAGCCGATCAGCCCGGCGCACAGTAGGGGCGCCGTCGCGACCGGGTCCAGGCGCGCGTCGAGCGGGATGGTGAAGGCGGCCTCGGCCAGGAGATGGCTCGCGAAGCCGCCGTCGCGGGTGCAGCCGGTGAAGCCGGGGGCGTCGCAGAGGTTCTCGCGCCCCGTCTCGCAGTAGGCGCAGTGCCCGCAGGCATGCCCGAGCCAGGGCACGCCGACCCGCATGCCCGGTCGCGGCGCCGTCACGCCCGCGCCGACCGCCTCGACGCGCCCGACGACCTCGTGTCCCGGCACGATGGGGTAGACGGCCTGGGGCAGGTCGCCGTCGATGACGTGGATGTCGGTCCGGCAGACCGCGCAGGCCTCGACCCGGATGCGCACCTCGCCCGGCCCGGGGTCCGGGTCCGGACGCTCCTCCGGGACGAGGGCCGCGCCGATCTCCCGCAGGACCATGGCCAGCATCGGACCGGCCTCACGCGAGGGTCAGGCGATCCTCGACGGCGCGGACGCCGGGCGCCGACCACGCGGCCCGCTCGGCGATCTCGCGCTCGCTCCAGACATCGACGCACCCGTCGAGGGTGACCTTGTCGCCGTCCACGTGCACGCGGATCGTATCCGGATCCCGCGCGCTCCGTCTCAGGGCCGCGAGGATGCGGGACTTCACCTCGGTGGCCTGCGCGAGCGGCTTCACCGCGATGAGATTGACGATGTCGGTGACGCCGGCCAGGCGCCGCAGCGCCTGATCGACGGCCGCCTTCTGGTGATAGAACGGGACACAGCCGTCGAGCGTGACGCAGCCCTTCTCGACCTTGAGCGTGACCGCGTTCTCCGGGATCTGCACGTCCCATGCGAGCACCCGGGCGCAGCGCTCGGCTAGGGCCTCGTCGCCGACGATGGGGCAGTTCGGATAACGGACCTCGATCCGCTCCACCACGCCCCGCACGCCGCGGACCCGCAGCACGACGCGCTCGGCGATGCCCTTCTCGGCGTAGTTGCGGACATGCCCCGTCAGGGTCACGATGCCGTTCTCGACGGTGACGCCGATCTGCGCCGCGTCGATCATCGGAGCGTATTCCAGCTCGTCGAGCACATGCTGGTGCACGGTCTTGTCGTCCATCACCCGTCTCCCCGCGTCGCTCGGTTCAGAGGACCAGCCAGAGCAGCACAGTCGTCACCGCCGAGGCCGCGATGGCCAGGGCCAGGGCCTGCAGACTGCCGATGCGCCCGTAGTGGTAGCCATCCGCCACGACGCGCCGGCCCGCGTCGTTCCGCGGCTCGAGCCTGAGCGGCATCCATACGCGGCGCACCGTCCGGATGTGGGTGGATCGAAGCACCAGGGTCATCGTTCGCTCCCGTCTTGGCTGACGGGGCCATCTTGCCGTCCTGCCCGGGGAGGGCCTTGATCCACCTCAACGCCGCCGGGCCCGGCCCCCGGCAGGGTCCGCCCCGGGTTACGGATCCGCCGGGAGGCCGACATGGACGCGAGGCACGGCTCGAAGGAGCGCCGCGACGGCGAAGGCCGGGACGACGGACACGGCCTGGCCTTCGTGCCCGGGCCGCTCGGACCCGATGGCCTCGGGACGATCGACGCCTACTGGCGCGCCGCCAACTACCTGTCGGTCGGGCAGATCTACCTCATGGCCAACCCGCTCCTGCGCGAGCCGCTCAAGGCGGAGCACGTCAAGCCGCGGCTCCTCGGCCACTGGGGGACGACGCCCGGCCTCAACTTCATCTACGCGCACCTGAACCGGATCATCCGGCAGCGCGACCTCGACATGATCGCCGTTTGGGGACCGGGCCACGGTGCGCCGGGTCTCGTGGCCAACGCCTACCTGGAGGGCACCTACAGCGAAATCTACCCGGACGTGGCCCGGGACGCGGTCGGGATGGGCCGCCTGTTCCGGCAGTTCTCGTTCCCCGGCGGCATCCCGAGCCACGCCTCGCCCGAGCTGCCGGGCTCGATCCACGAGGGCGGCGAACTCGGCTACTCTCTGGCGCATGCGTTCGGGGCAGCCCTCGACAATCCGGGCCTGACCGTCGCCTGCATCGTCGGGGACGGCGAGGCCGAGACCGGGCCGCTCGCCGCCGCCTGGCACGCGAACAAGTTCCTCGATCCGCGCTCCGACGGCACGGTCCTGCCGATCCTGCACCTCAACGGCTACAAGATCGCCAGCCCGACGGTCCTCGCCCGCATGCCCGCGGACGAACTGCGCAGCCTTCTCGTCGGCTACGGCTACGCGCCGGTCTTCGTCGAGGGCGACGACCCGGCCCCGATGCACCAGGCCATGGCCACGGCCCTCGATGCCACCTTCGACACCATCGCGGAGATCCGGGCGCGCGCCGGACGCGGCGCCGTCGAGCGGCCCCGCTGGCCCATGATCGTGCTGCGCAGCCCCAAGGGCTGGACCGGGCCGCATTGCGTGGACGGCAAGCCCGTCGAGGGCACATGGCGTGCGCACCAAGTGCCGGTCGCCGCCGTCCGGGAGAATGCGGAGCACCGGGCGATCCTCGAAGCCTGGATGCGCTCCTATCGTCCGGAGGAGCTGTTCGCGGAGGACGGCGCCCTCGTCCCCGAACTCGCCGCGCTGCCGCCGAAGGGGGCGCGGCGCATCTCGGCCAATCCGCACGCCAACGCGCACAAGAGCGCGCCCCTGCGCCTACCCGACCTGAGCGTGGCGGCCGTCGCGGTGCCGGAGCCCGGCCGCACCAGGGCCGAGGCCACCCGCGCGCTCGGGGCCTACCTTCGGGAGGTGCTGACCCTGAACGCGCCGGCGCGCAACTTCCGCATCATGGGGCCGGACGAGACCGCCTCGAACCGCCTCGACGCGGTCTTCGCGGTGACGAGCCGCGCCTGGCAGGAGGCGATCCTGCCGGGCGACGAGAACCTCGCCCGCGACGGCCGCGTCATGGAGGTGCTGAGCGAGCACCTCTGCGAGGGCTGGCTGGAGGGCTACGTGCTGACCGGGCGGCACGGCCTGTTCGCGACTTACGAGGCCTTCGCGCACGTGGTCGATTCGATGGTGAACCAGCACGCCAAGTGGCTGAAATCCGCGCGCGACCTGCCCTGGCGCCGGCCGGTACCGTCCCTCAACATCCTTCTCTCGTCCCATGTCTGGCGGCAGGACCACAACGGCTTCAGCCACCAGGACCCCGGCTTCATCGACTTCGTGGCCAACAAGCGGGGCGACACGGCCCGCATCTACCTGCCGCCGGACGCGAACACCCTGCTCTGCGTCATGGACCATTGCCTGCGCACCTACGACCGCATCAACGTCGTCGTGGCCGGCAAGCAGCCGGCCCTCCAGTGGTTGAGTCTGGACGAGGCCGTCCGCCATTGCGCAGCCGGCGTCGACATCTGGGACTGGGCCTCCAACGAGGATGCGGGGGAGCCGGATGTGGTGATGGCCTGCGCGGGCGACGTGCCGACCCAGGAGACGCTCGCCGCGGTGGATTGGCTGCGCCGACATGTCCCCGCGCTCAAGGTCCGGGTGGTGAACGTCGTCGACCTGATGACGCTGCCTGCGCCCGAGACGCACCCCCACGGGCTCGACGACGCAACCTTCGACAGCCTGTTCACCTCCGATCGGCCCGTGGTGTTCGCCTATCACGGCTATCCGTGGCTCATCCATCGGCTGACCTACAAGCGGACGAACCATGGCAACTTCCACGTCCACGGCTTCATCGAGGAGGGCACGACCACGACGCCCTTCGACATGTGCGTGCTGAACCGCCTCGACCGCTTCCACCTCGCGCTCGCCGCGCTGCAGACGGTCCCCCATCTCGGGGCATGCGCCGAGCATGCCGAGCAGGCGCTGCGGGATGCCTTGGCGGCCCATCACGCGTATGTCCGTCGCACCGGCGACGACCTGCCGGAGGTGCGGGATTGGGTCTGGCCGGACCGGCATGCGCACCCGCATCCGGACCGTCGGCGGATCGACGGCGACATCATGCAGTGCGGTCCGACCACGGGCGAAGAGCCTCGCCCGGGCGAAACCCTGGACGACTGGACGGTCGTCACCTGAGGCCGGGCGATGATCCGCGTCCTCGACGCCGGCGCCTCCAGCCTGCGCCGCGCCCTGTCCCGGCCGGGTGCCGACGACCCGGCGTGGCGCGCCCGCGGTCGCCGACACCGGTCATGAGCGGCGCTCCCGATCGGAGGCCTCGACGCGCCGGTGCTGGGCGCGCTGGACGAACCCCTACCCCTGGCGTCCCATCCTGCCCGCGATCGAGGCGCGCGCGATCGCGGTATCGGTGCCCGACCTTCGGGGGCGCGCGACGGCCCGAAGCGCGCAGGCCGCAGAGGGCATCCCGATGCACGCGTGCCGCGCGAGGCGTCTTCGGGCCGTCTTCGGGGCCGTGCCATCCCCCGGGCTGGACGCAATCGCGGATGAGTCCCTCCGCGAGGACCGCTCCAAACCCGGATCCGGGGGGAGCCGAACCCGGGCCGTGTCCACCCCGGGTCAGGGGGGCGGGAAATCCAGGTTCAGGTAGGCAGGGTCGAATTCGGCGACCTTCCGGAGACCGTCCCAGTCCTCGATGGTCATCCATCGGCATCGCTTGGACACGAGCCCGGCCTGCTGGAGCCTCTTCATGGTCCGGTTCGCGTGGACCGATGTGAGGCCCAGGGCGCTGCCGAGTTCCGTCTGCGTCAGGGGCATCGGAAATCGGAAGGCCTCGGTCATGCCGGCCACCGCGGCCCGGGTGAAGAGTTCGCAGATCAGGTGCGCCATCCCCGCATAGGCCTGACGGTGCCCCGCATTCAGGAGCCAGCGGCGGGTTATGGCCGCCTCGGTGGCGGTTTCGACCTGAATCAGACGGCCGATGCCGGGATGCCGCTCGACGAGCCCGTGCAGGACGCCGTGCGGAATGATGCCGATGCGGCATGGGGTGAGCGTGGCGATGACATGATCCATCTCGCCCCGCAGAAAGCCCTGCAGGTCCAGGGCGTCGCCGGCGAGTTGCAGGCCGAGGATCTGCGGCCTGCCGTCCTTCAAGGGGACGTACCGGCACGTCCAACCCTCCAGCAGAAGGCGGCATTCGGTCGGCGTGTCGCCCTCGCGCACGATGTCCGTGTCCGCCTCGACGTTCACGACCCGGGAAACGGATGCGGCGAGGGCATCGATCTCCGCGGCCCAGACGCCGCCGGACCGATCCAGCCTGCGCCGGATGGTCAAGGTCCAATCCACGCCCGACGGGCGCGTGGGGTCGCGGGCGAACTTCCGCCGGCCCGTCTGCGCGTCCCGGGCGCGTGCCAGGGGGAGTGTCGGGGGGAGTGTCGGGGGCCGTGTCGGGCCAGGGGGTGATTGCGCCGCCTCGCATCCCTGGGCGGTGATCGCTTCGTGGCTCAGCCTTGAGCGCGTCTTCCCTTCGGCTATCGACATCATGCGCCCCCAGTCTCGCTGGATGGAAACAGGTCGGCGCCGCGCCGCGGTCGTGCCTTGCGGTGGATCAAAGGCGCCCGGTTCGAAGCCTCCACGCCATCCGGCATCGCGGCACGATGCACCGCCTGCCGCCCGGCGGCCCCCGGAGATCATCGCCGCACCCTGAGGGACGGCGGGGGGCTGCACGCTCCATCGCGCTCACGCGCGCACACCCCCCATCCCGACCCCGCCATCGCGGCCGTCGCGCCCCTCCGTCGAACCGATGGAACGGGCTGCGATGTCGGCCGGCTGCACCCATCGGTACAGGAGACGGTCGACCGCGCCGGCCCGGGCGAGCGGCAGATCGCGCCAGAAGGTGCGCCACCGCGTCAGAAGGGTGCTCTCGGCGGGCCCGAACTCCGACGGAGGCGGGCACAGGGGCAAGACGGGACAGTCCGCGCCCCCGCCCGTCATGATCCGTCCCCGCCGTCCGGATGGGTGAGGCGGGCGACCTTGAACGTGCGGTAGACCGCGCCGCCGGCATCCCGGATCGAGACGTACTCGCCTTCGACGAAGACGTGGGTACCCAGATGGTAGCCGGCCTCGTCATCCTCGTTCGTCCAGTCCTCGTAGTCGATCAGCCAAGTCGCGCCGCCCTCGCCACCGGCCCGGTGCACCAGGCGGCCGTGCCGGTCCGGCTCGCCGATCCAGAAGCGGCGGACGCGGCACCGGTCGCGGGTCTCGCGCCAGAGCGCCGGGTCGAGGTGCCCGTCTGGCGTGAGGGGCGCCACGATCTCGTAGCCTCGTCCGGTGCTGCCGTCCGGATGCTCCGGGCAGCGCGCCAGCGTCAGCGTCACGCGAGACAGTCCGGGCCGGGCATCGGGTTTCCCCGGAGGTCGTCCACCCTGGAGCGGGGCGGCGTCGAGCGCGTGCGATTCGCCGGACATGGCGGTCCTCCTCAGCTCAGGGCCACGATGCGGTCCTCGACGGCGCGCACGCCCGGCACCGACCATGCGGCGCGCTCGGCCGCATCGCGCTCGGCCCAGGCCGTCACCGCCCCTTCCAGGGTCACCTTGTCCCCCGTGACGGTGACCTTGATCCCCTCCGCCTCGAACAGGGCGCCCCGCCGGAACGCCTCCAGGATCTTGTCCTTGACCGCCGCCGGCGGCACCTGCCGCCGGATTTCGATGAGGTTGGTCACGCCGTGCACGCCGGTGAGCTTCCGGACGGCCGCCTCGGCGCCCGCCACTTGGTACTGCCAGTCCACCGTGCCGGTCAGCGTGACCCAGCCGCCGGCCACCTTCACCTGGATGGCGTCCTTCGGCAGATGCACCGACCAGTCGATGATCGCGAGCGCCCGGGCGGCGATCTGGTCGTCGGCCACCTTCTTCTCGTCGGCGTAGCGGACCGCGATCTCCTGCGCGATGGCGCGCACGCCCCGGACGCGGCGCACGGCGCGCTCCGCCTCCACCTTCTCGGCGTAGCTGCCGACATGGCCGGTGAGCGTCACCACCCCTTCGGAGACGGCGACGCCGATATCCCCGGCGTCCAGGCTCGGGTCGAAGTCGAGTTCGTCGAGCACCGCCCGGCGCAGGTCCTTGTCGGTCATGGGGTCCTTCCTCATGGCGTGTCTCCCGATCGTTCTGGCTGGCGCGATGGCGCGGGGGCTCCTCGGCGCTGCGGCGCGGCCTAGACGGAGGAGCCTCGATTCAGCGCGACGCCGACGCGTCGCTCGGCCTGGGCGAGCGCGGCGCACCGCTCCAGCTCCGTGCGCAGGCGGGGGATCGTCGCGTCGATGCCGGCCGCCCCGAGATCCGACCGAAGCCTGTCGATCAGCGCTTCGTCCTCGGTCACGACGGCGTACTCCGTGACGGCGGTGACGTAGTCTTCCGCCGCCTGGCCGGTCAGGTTCATCCGCTCGGAGGCCCAGGCGGCCAGGAGCCGGTTGCGCCGGTTGCGGGCGTGGAACCGCGCCTCTTCCTCCTGGACGAAGCGGCGTTCGGCGGCTCGCTCGCGCTCGTCGAACGTCGTGGTCATGGAAGCCTCCATCCCGTGAGCGGTGCCGGACCGCGCCGGCTGCGGTTCGGCCATCCTTCAACCGGCCGGCGCCGCCGGCCTTGAGGCAGATCAAGGTTCGGCGCGCCGATGGCGGGCGCGGTGCGGCGGGCGGGCGGCCCAGGGCTTCACGGTCTCGACCGCCGCGAGGTAGGCGAGGGTGATCAGCGCGATGCCGAGGAGCGTCGGCAGGGGCGGGGCCTGGAAGCCGAACCAAGGCCCTGCCGGCGTGAAGGGAAGGGCCAGCGCGGCCGCCAGCGCGGCGAGCGAGGAGCACGCCAGCGCCGCGCTCGGACGATCCCGCCAGGGGCGCCCGCTCGTCCGGATGACGAAGATCACGAGGATCTGCGTCGCCATGGATTCGAGGAACCAGGCCGTCCGGAATTCCTCCGCCGAGGCACCGAAGAGGAAGAGCAGGGCGCCGAAGGTCAGGAGGTCGAACAGCGACGAGAGCGGGCCCATCACGCCCGCGAACCGGAGGATGGCCGCCATGTCCCAGACCTGTGGCCGGGCGGTCGCGGACGGCGCCACATGGTCGAAGGGGATGCCGACCTCCGAGAGGTCGTAGAGCAGGTTGTTGAGAAGGATCTGCGTCGGCAGCATCGGGAGGAACGGCAGCGTCACCGAGGCGACCGCCATCGAGAGCATGTTGCCGAAGTTCGAGCTCGCGCCCATGCGGATATATTTCAGGATGTTGGTGAAGGTCCGCCGCCCCTCCTCGACGCCGTCGGCGACGACCGCGAGGTCCGAGGCGAGCAGGATCATGTCGGCCGCGGCCTGCGCGACCCCGGTCGCGCCCTCGACGGAGAGGCCGATATCGGCCTGCGCGAGGCCCGGCGCGTCGTTGATGCCGTCACCCAGGAAGCCCACGATCGCGCCCCTGGCCTGAAGCGCCCGCACGATGCGCGCCTTCTGGTCCGGGGTGAGCCGTCCGAAGGCGTCCACCTTGCGGGCCTGCACCGCGAGCGCCGCATCGCTCAGGGCCGCGACCTCGGAGCCGGACAGGACCGTGGTGGTGTGAAGCCCGACGAGGCTGGCAAGGCGGCGCACGACCACCGGGTCGTCGCCGGACAGGATCTTCAGGCGCACGCCGGCGCGCGCGAGCCGCGTGACGGCGGCGGCGGCCGTCGGTTTGGGCGGGTCGGCGAAGGCGCAGAAGCCCTCGAAGACGAGGTCGGCCTCGTCCGCGGTTCCGGGCGGCCGCATGGGCCCCGACCAGGGCCGCGACGCGACCGCGATAGTGCGCAGCCCCTCCTCGGCCAGGCTCCGGACCTGCCCGAGGGCCGCGCCGCGTTCCTCCGGGCCCATCGGCTCCGTCCCCTCGCCGGCGCGGCGCGCGGTGCACAGCGCCAGGACCGCCTCCGGCGCGCCCTTCAGGATCAGCAGCGGCCCCTCCGGTCCCTGCGCGAGGACCGACCCGGTGCGGCGCCCGTAGTCGAACGCCCGCTGGCCGGCCAGGACCCACGCCCGGCCCGCGTTCGGGTGATGGTCGACGAGGGCCGCGTCGAGCGAGCTGCGATCTCCGCCGAGATCGGCCGCGACCGCCGCGAGCCGCGACGGCCGCGCGTCCTCGCGGCCCGCCGGATCGAGGCTGCGGCCCAGGGCGATCTCGGCCGAGGTCAGCGTCCCGGTCTTGTCGGTGCACAGCACCGTCATCGCGCCGAGGTCGTGGATCGCGGCGAGCCGCTTCACGATGACCTTGCGGGCCGCCAAGCGCAGCGCGCCCCGCGAGAGCGTCACCGTCGTGACCATCGGCAGCAGTTCCGGGGTGAGGCCGACGGCGAGCGCGACCGCGAACAGGAGGGAGTCGAGCACGGGGCGGCCGAGCACGACGCGGGCGGCCAGGACGCTGAGCACCAGGGCCAGGGTCAGCCGGGCGACCATGAGCCCGAAGGCGTGGAGGTCGCGCTGGAAGGGCGAGGATGCCCGCGCCTCGGCCAGAACCGAGGCCGCCGCGCCGAACATCGTGGCGGGGCCGGTCGCGACGACGAGGGCGGTTGCCTTGCCCGTCCGCACGACGGCGCCGCGGAACACGGCGTTCGAGGCCTCCGCCGGCTCTGGAGACGTCACCGGCCCGGCCCGCTTCTCCACCGGGTAGGGCTCGCCGGTCAGGGCGGCCTCGGCCACCGTGAAGGCGTCGCCGTCGATCACGAGGGCATCGGCCGGGACGATGTCGCCGGCCCGCATGCGCAGGATGTCGCCGGGAACCACCTGCTCCACCGGGACCGTGACGAAGCTGCCGTCCCGCCTGACCTCAGCCTTCAGCGCCACCGTGTGGCGCAGGGCCTCGGCGGCCCGTGTGGCGTGGCCCTCCTGCACCGTGTCGAGGCCGATGGACAGGCCGAGGATGGCGACGATGATGACGCCTCCCACCACGTCGCCGGTCACGACCGAGACGAGGCCGGCCGCGATCAGGATCAGGGCGAGCGGTTCGAGCAGGCGGCGGAGCACGGCCTGCAGGGCGCCGCCGGCCCGCGTCCCGGCATCGCTGTTCGGCCCGTAGCGTTCGAGCCGTCGCGCGGCGTCGACCGCGCCGAGCCCGTCGAGCCCGCATCGGAGCTCGGCGCAGAGCGCCTCGAGGCCGCGCACCCAGAACGCCCCGCTCGGCCCGGGCGACGACAGCTCCGTCGGAGTGGCGATGTCGCGCGCGCGCGCCGGAACCGCCGTCATCTCCATGGGTCGACCCGTCGCTCTCCCGCTCGCGGCGGCACGACATCACCGGTTGGGACTGGGGTCGTTGCGGTGGATCAAGCCGCCGCCGCTCTGGCTGACGGCCAGCAGATGCTGCACGGCCGCCGTCAACGGCCGGTCCCGCGACGGATCGATGAGGCCGTCCGCGACGAAGCCGTCCTGCAGCGAGCCGCCGCCCGCACCGGGCTCCGGCGATAGGCGGCCCTGCGTCCCGGCCGCCATGCCGTCCGGGGTCACCACGCGGTCGGGTGCGATGCCGTTGCCGTCCACCCGGCGGCCCGCGGGCGTGACGAACCAGGCCGTGGTGAGGCGCAGCGCGCGCCCGTCGCGATGGGCATAGGTGGTCTGGACCGCCCCCTTGCCGTAGGTGCGCGTCCCGATGAGAATCGCGCGCCGGTGATCCTGAAGGGCGCCGGCGACGATCTCGGCCGCGGACGCGGTCCCGCCGTCGACGAGCACGACCAGCGGAAGGCCGTCGATCACGTCGGCACCGGTCCTGTCCAGCGCGAACCGCTCGACGCTGCCGGGGTCCCGGCCGACCAGGCGCACGATCTCGCCCCGTCCGAGGAAGGCCCCGGCCACCGCGACGGCCTGCACGACGAGGCCCCCCGGATTGCCGCGCAGGTCCAGGATGAACCCCTTGAGCCTGTCACGGCCGATGCCGGCCTTCAGGTTCGCCACCGCCCTGAGCAGCCGGCCGGTCGTGAATTCGTCGAAGTGGTCGAGCCCGAGATAGGCGACGGTATCCAGGGCTTTCAGACGCACCGGGTGCAGCGGCAGCCACTCCCGGATCAGGACCATCTCGGCCGGGGCAGGCTCGCCCGGCCGGACGACCCGCACGCGCACCGTCGAGTCCGGCTCTCCGCGCAGGCGGTCGGCGACCTGGTCGGGCGCGATGCGCCCGATGGCGACGCCGTCGATCTCCTGGATGATTGTCCCGGGCGTGAGGCCGGCGCGCGCGGCCGGGGCATCGGGAAGCGTGCGCCGTACCGTCCCGTCCGCGTCGACGACCACGCCGATGCCGGCATAGCTTCCCGTATCCTGCTCATCGAGCCGGCGGAACTCGGCCGCGGTGAGGTAGTGTGAATGCCGGTCCAGCGCGGCGAGCATCCCGACGATGGCCGCGTCGATCAACGGACCGTCGCCGCGCATGTCGGCCGCCCGTGACCGGATGGCGTGGAATGCGGCCCCGAAGAGGCGCAGGTCCCGATAGGGCGATTCCTGGAACCCGTCCGGGCGTAGGCCGACGTCGGGTGCGGCGGGGCTCGTGAGCAGCGCGCCGGCGGCGCCGGCGAGCCAGGCCGCCCCGGCGAGGCAGCACGCAGCGCCGCGACCGGTCGGCCCCCGGTCGCGTGCCGCCTTGCTTGCGATCGGTTTGAACGGCATCGCCCGGTTCGACGTCCACGCGCGCGGTGAGGATGGCTCTCCGCGCCCGGCCTCGCCTTGACGTGCGTCAACGTCACCGCGTGTGCGGAGGCGGGCCCTGCGCGATGGCGATCGTCTTCGGAACGCCCCGTGCCCGCTCCGGCCGATCCGGCGGGGTCGGGGTCGCCGGTGACCCGTCGGGTGGTCGGGCCGCCGGCCAGCCCGTCACGCCGGCGCTCCCCAGGAGCGACAGGACCGTCGCGCGCAACGCGTCCACGGGCTGATCGGCGCGGAGCTCGTGCCACGCGAGGGCGCCGCGACCCCGCGCGACCTGGGCCGCCAGGACCGTCGCGGTGGCATCCGAAGGGTCGCCGGCGCGGCTGTCGATGCGGCGCGCGAGCAATGGGGCCGGGGCCTCCAGCCAGACGCCGCAGAACCGGGCCCCCCGGTCTCGGGCGAGGGCCTCGATCTGTGCCCGCTCCGTCGGTCGGTCGAAGACCGCATCGGCGACGACGCAATGGCCCGCGGCCAGGACCCGCCCGGCGTCCCGCCGCAGGATCGCGTAGACGCGCCGCGACACGGTCTGGGCGTAAGCCGCCGCCGGGAGCCGCGTCAGGGCGTCGACCCCGTGCAGGCGCTTGCGGATCCGATCGCTCGACAGGATCCGGGCGCCCGGGGCCGCGCCGATCCAGGGGGCCGCCGCCGCCGCGACGCTCGACTTGCCGGAACCGCTGAAGCCGCCGACCGCCAGGAGGCCCGCCGGCCTGTCGGTCAGCAGGTCTTCCCCGAGGGCGAGATACGCGCGCGCCTCGGCGGTCCTGGCGGCGGCGGCCGCGCCGGTTCCGTCCGCCGCTTGAGCCGCCGTGACGTGGGCGCGGATCACCGCGCGCAGCGCCATCAGGACCGGCAGCAATCCGAGACCGTCGGTCTCGTCCGCCCCATCGAGGTAGCGATTGAGCAGGAGGTTGGCGAGGTCGAAGCGCGACCGGTGCCAGAGGTCCATGAGGACGAAGGCGAGGTCGTACAGGATATCGGTCGTCGCGATGGTCTCGCTGAACTCGATGCAGTCGAACGGCGTCGGCTTGCCCTCGAACAGGCAGATGTTACGCAAGGTGAGGTCGCCGTGGCAGCGGCGGACCTTGCCGGCGGCGCGGCGGGCGTCGAGCAGGGGGGCATGCCGCGCCAGAACCGCCCGGAACCGCGCCGTCAGCGTCGCCACCGCGCCGGTCGAGGCGAGCCCCGTCGCCCGGAGCGCCGCCGCGTTCAAGTCGACGAGCGCCGTCAGGGCGGCGGCCCCGCCCTTGTCGCGGTGGATCTCCGCGCCGGCATGGAAGGCGGCGATGACCTGGGCAAGGTCCGCGATATGGTCCGGTCCGAGGCGACCCTCGCACGCCAGGGTGTCGAACAGGTCCGCCTCCGGGAACCGCCGCATCTCGACCACGGCGTCGACGAGGTTCCCGGTCCCGTCGAAGGCCAGGCCCCCGTCCGGTCCGCGCGTGATCCGCCGGGCGCCGAGGTAGAGCGCGGGTGCCGTGCGGCGGTTGAGCATGACCTCGGCCTCGCAGGCGGCGAGGCGCCGCTTGGGGGTCGAGAAGTCGAGATAGGGGAAGCGGACGGCGCGCTTGAGCTTGAACACGCGGCTGCCGGCCAGGAAGAGCCGGGAGATGTGGGTGGTTACGGTCTCCACCTGTCCCGTGCCCGACAGGGCGTGCGTCAGGAACGCGGCGACGGCGTCCCGGTCCCCGGTCGACATGCGGATCGATCCTCGCTGACCCTGGGCGTCGCGCGGGCCGCGGGCGGCGCGGTTTGCCAAGCAGATTTCTGGGCAGATTTCTGGGCCGATTTCTGGGAGGCGGGCAGGTCCCGCAGCCGCCACAGCCAGGAGCCGGCCGAGACGAGGAGGGCGACGCCGAGGCCCACGTGAGCCCAGGCCGCGGCGTCCTGGAAGCCCAGCGCCCAGGGGGCCGCGCAGGACCAGAGACCGGCCGCCCCGATGGCGTACACTTCTCCCTCACGGGTGCGCATCAGCGTCAGGGCCGCCAAGGCCAGGATCGCCGCCCCGGTGATCCAGGCGTTCCAGGCCGCGATGTCCTCGGATCGGAAGCCGAAGTACCAGGGCGCCAGGATCAGGCCCGCCCCCAGCATGAGGTTCCAGCCCCCCAGGAAGACGTCTTCCGGCTGGTTGTCGATGGTGCGCATCGCCCCTCGTCCCCGGGGTGTGGCGGGCCCTGGGCCGCCGCCGACCGAGATGTGCGCCGATGTCGCCGGATCGGCCTTGAGATGGATCAAGGGCGCCGCCGCCGCGGTGGGGCACGCAGGGACTTTCAGGAGTCTGTGATGGCCGCACCAGCCGACAAGACCGACCCCTTCGATCCATTCGGCGTCGCCGCCGCGATGACCGGATGGTGCTGCCTCCTGAAGGCGGCGCAGGAAATCCGGGACATCGACCAGGAGATGATGGAGACGATGATGGAGGCCGACGCCGCGGCGCCCGCCGGCCTGTCGCCGGAAGCCGGCGCCAAGCTCCAGGGCGTCGTCAGCCTGATGCGACGCCTGCAGCTCGACCCCGAAGCCGTTCGGCGGAGCGAGCCCGAGACCATGCGGGCGCTCGAGGCCGCTTGCCGGGCCTGCGGCGCGCGGAGCCGCTGCGAACGCGAGCTCCGGGCCGGAACGGCGGCCCGCACCTACCCGGATTTCTGCCCGAACGCCGCGCGCCTCGATCGGCTGCGCCATGCTTGAGCGGGATCCGGCCGAGGATCCCGAATGGCCCAGCCCGCCGGCCGCGACCGGGTGCCCGGCGGCGGGGACGAAACCCGTCCATGCCCTGCCGGTCGCGGAGGTTCCAGGGCGTTTCGAGACCGCCCTGCCCGCGGGCCTGACCGATGCGGAGGCCCGGCGACGGCGCGAGCGGTTCGGCGCGAACGTGATCGCCACGACCGAGAGGGCCGGCAGGCTGTCCCTGCTCCTGCACCAGCTCGCGAGCCCCGTCGTCTACCTGCTCGCCGCGGCCGGCGGGCTCTCGCTCTACTTCGGGGATTGGCAGGAGGCGGCCGCCGTCATCGCGGTGCTGGCCATCAATACCGGCCTCGGCTTCTTCACCGAGCTGCGGGCGGTCCGATCCGTCGAGGGCTTGCGGTCGCTCGGGACGCGCTCGGCCCGCGTCCGCCGCGACGGGCACATCCGGGTCCTGCCCGCCGAGGATCTCGTCCCGGGCGACATCGTGCTGATCGAGGGCGGCGATGCGGTCCCGGCCGACATCCGGCTGGTCGAGGCGTCGAACCTGGGCGCCGACGAGTCGACCCTCACGGGGGAATCCGTGCCGGTGGACAAGTCGGCACAGCCGGTCGCCGCGGAGGCACGCCTCGCGGAGCGCGCGTCGATGCTGTTCCGGGGCACGCTGGTCACCCGCGGGAGCGGTGCGGGTGTCGTGGTCGCGACCGGCGCGGCGACCGAACTCGGGGCGGTGTCGCGCCTCGTCGCGCAGGCCGACCCGGAGGGGTCGCCCCTGGAACGGCGCCTGGGCCGCCTGTCCGGCCAGATGGTCTGGGCGGTCCTGGGGGTGGCCGTTCTCCTGGCCGGCCTCGGCATCGCAACCGGCAAGGATCTCCGCCTCATGACCGAGGCCAGCATCGCGCTGTCGGTCGCGGCCATTCCGGAAGGCCTGCCCATCGTCGCGACCCTGGTGCTCGCGCGCGGTATGTGGCGGATGGCCCGCAGGAACGCGCTGATCGAGCGCCTGTCGGCCGTCGAGACGCTCGGCGCCACGACGGTCATCCTGACCGACAAGACGGGGACGCTCACCGAGAACCGGATGACGGTGCGGCAATTGTCGCTGCCCTCCGGGCAGGGGGACCTGGCCGAGGGAGGGCCCTCGATCGAAGCCGGACGCCTGCTCCGCGTTGCGGTGCTCTGCAACGACGCCGCGCTCGGATCGGGCGCCGGAGACGGCAGCGGCGACCCGATGGAACAGGCGCTCCTGCGGGCGGGGCGGTCCGCCGGCTTCGACCGCGCGGCCCTCGGGCGCGACCGGCCTCTCGTGGGAAAACACGCCTTCGAGGCGGCCGTCCGCATGATGGCCACCGTCCATGCTGCGGGGCCGGGCTTCTGGGTGGCGGTCAAGGGCGCCCCGGAGGCCGTGCTCGCCGCCTCGCGGCGCACCGGTGACGGCGCGCATGATCGTCCCCTCGACGCGGGCGACCGCACTCTGTGGCGACGCCGCGTCGAGGATTTGGGGGCACGGGGCCTGCGGGTCATCGCCTGCGCCGAGAGGACGGTCGCGGATCCGGTAAGCCCGCCCTTCGAGGATCTCACGTTCCTCGGGCTGGTCGGGTTGGAGGACCCGGCCCGGGAGGACGTGCCGGCGGCGATGGCGGCCTGCCGCGCCGCGGGCATCCGCGCGGTGATGGTCACCGGCGATCACGCCGTAACCGCCCGGAGCATCGCCCTCGCGGTCGGTCTCGCCGGTCCGGGGGACCGCATCGCGGAGGGCGTCCCCGATGCCGGTCTGCCGGACGGGCTGGAGGATGTCGCGGTCTTCGCCCGCGTGAGCCCGGCCGAGAAGCTGGCGCTGGTCCGCGCCTACCAGGCGAAGGGCGAGGTCGTCGCCATGACCGGCGACGGCGTCAACGACGCCCCGGCGCTGAGGCAGGCGGATATCGGCGTCGCGATGGGCCGGCGGGGGACGGACGTGGCGCGCGAGGCCGCCGCCATGATCCTCCTCGACGATGCCTTCCCGACCATCGTCGGCGCGATCCGCGAGGGGCGGATCATCTTCGACAACATCCGCCGGTTCGTCACCTATCTGCTGGCCTGCAACCTGAGCGAGGTGATGGTCGTCGGGCTCGCGGTCGTGTCGACGCTGCCGCTACCGATCCTGCCGATGCAGATCCTCTACCTGAACGTCGTGACCGACGTGTTCCCGGCCTTCGCCCTGGCCCTCGGCGAAGGCCGGGACGACATCCTCCGGCGACCGCCGCGGGATCCGAAGGAGCCCATTCTGGGGCGGGCGCAATGGACGCGGATCGGCCTGCACGCCGCCGCGATGACGGCGGCGACCTTCGCGGCCGGCGCCGCCGCCACGTTCTGGCTCGCCTTCGATCCGGCCTCGGTCGTGACCGTCACGTTCCTGACGCTCGCCTTCGCGCAGCTCTGGCAGGTGTTCAACATGCGCGCCTCCAGCGCGCCGCTCCTCCGCAACGAGGTCACCCGGAATCCCTGGGTCTGGGCCGCCCTGCTCCTGTGCACGGCGCTGCTCGTCGGCCCGGCCTATCTCCCGCCGGTCGGCCGCCTGCTGGGCCTCGTCCCGCTCGATCGGAACGGCTGGATGCTCGTCCTCTCGGTGAGCCTCGCACCGCTCCTGGTCGTCCAACTCGCCACCCTGGCGGCGGGAGCCCGCCGGCCGTCCGGGCGCGACGGCCGTCCGACGTGAGGTCCGGTACCCCTCCGCGCCCACGGCCCGCGCGCCTTCGTGTAAGCTGTCGTCCATGAGCAGGATCACGACGGACCCGACCGCAGCGGATTGGGATGCACGGGTGGAGCGGCTGACCGGCCGCCTTCCCGGGCGCCTGCGCGATGCGGTCACGTGGCTGAGGAAACCCTCGCGGCGGCCGGCGCGGTTGGCGGCGGCGCTCGCCCTGATCGGCGGCGGCTTGCTGTCGTTCCTGCCGATCCTCGGCCTCTGGATGCTGCCCCTCGGCTTCGCCCTCCTGAGCGAGGACATCCCGGCGCTGAAGCCGCGGCTCGAAGCGATGGCGCGGGCGGTGGAGCGGTTCGTGTCCCGCCTCCGCAAGAAGCCCTGACCGGATCGGGTGATCCGGCGCGGTCGCCGACGGTCCGGCGTTGAGCTGGATCAAGGTCGAGCGGCCGCACCCGTCGAGACTCGGGCGATCGGCAGCCCGGAGCTCTCATGTCCCTCCCGTCCTCATCGCCCCTCGCCGCCTTGCGCGACATCCTGGTCGCCGTCACCGAGGAGGGCCGCGGCGACGAGCCCGGAACGGCGCTTGGCTATGGCCTCACGCTCGCCGCCGCGGCGGGCGCCCACCTCACCGTGCAGTCCGCGGCCCGCCGTCTCACCATGGTGGGCGGGGCGGGATTGGGGTTCGTCGACGGCCTCGTCGCGGACGAGAACCGGCGCCTGCGCGTCCTCGCCCAGGCCGTCGCCGAACGGGCCGCCGGGGATGCCACCCGTGCGGGGGTGACCTGTACGACCGAGGCGCCCGCGCTGGCCTACCCGGATCTGATCGCCCGGCTCACCGCCCGCGCGCGCCTCGCCGACCTGACCGTCCTGGACGCGGAGGCGCGGGAGGTCGATCTCGACCGCGACCTGATCGACGGACTCCTGTTCGGCAGCGGTCGCCCGCTCATCGTGGTGCCTGCGGGCTGCTCGGCCTGGCCTGCCGGTCGGATCGTCGTCGCCTGGGACGGCAGCGCGCAGGCGGCGCGGGCCGCCAACGATGCCCTGCCGTTCCTGCGCGCCGCCGAGGCGGTCGAGATCGTGTCCGTCGTCGGCGAGAAGGACCTGTCGGCCGCGGTCGCCGGCGCCGAGTTCGCGCCGCACCTCGCGCGCCACGGCGTGACCGTGTCGGTGAACGTCCTGCCGGTCGTCGACGACGTCGCGGAGACGCTCAGGACCCAGGCGGGCCTGTTCCGCGCCGACATGCTGGTGATGGGCGCCTACCGGCACGCCCGCCTGAAGGAATGGTTCTTCGGCGGCGTGACCCAGTCGCTCCTGGCCCGCAGCCCCCTTCCGCTGTTCCTCGCCCATTGACGGCGCGGCAGCACGATCCGTCGCGATCCGCCGGGGCGGCGTCGCGCTCAGTCCTCGATCATGCGGTGGAGCCGGGCGCGTCTCAGGCTGACCTGGCGGCCGCCGACGCGTTGCAGGGCCCCGTCCTCCTCCAGCTGCGAAAGGGTGCGCGACACGGTCTCGATGGTCAGCCCGAGAAAGTCGGCGATGTCGCGCCGGGTCATCGGAAGGGCGAAGGTCCCGGTGCCGCCCAGGCGTGCGTCCACGTCGATGAGGAAGCTTGCCACGCGCTCCGCCGCCGAGCGGCGCCCGAGCAGCAGCATGTGATCCTGGGCGTGCCTCAGATCGTTCGTGGCCATGTCCCAGAGCTGGCAGGCGAACTCGGCCCGGTCGGTCGCGGCGCGCTCGACCTGCCGCCGTTTGAAGATCAGCACCTTGGTGTCGGTGAGCGCCTCGGCGCTGTGGCGGTGGATCTTGCCCTGCTCGAACCCGAACAGGTCGCCGGGCAGGCGGAAGCCGGTGATCTGACGACGGCCGTCGCTCAGCACCTTGTGCGTGCGCACCGCGCCGCTGACGACCTTGTAGACGAACTCGGCCTCCTCGCCCTCGCCGTAGACTTCCTCCTCGCGGGTGTAGGAGAACGGCGTCCCGATCACCTCGGGGCAGCCCGCGAACAGGGCGCTTGCGTCCAGGCTCGGGAAGGGCGCCGAATGGCCTGCCGGGATCTGCGTGGACGTCCGTGCGGTGTAGTCGGTGCTCATCGCTTCGCTCCTCACCTCGTCGTGGGAGCGAGATTGGCCGCCCTCGGGGAGCGATGAAATTCCGGTTCGTGTCTTAAGCGAACTTGCTTACGGACAATTACGTAGTGCCGCGCGTCGGGCTCAGAGGCCCGCGGTCGTCGCGAATGCCCAGGCGGGAACCGGGTCGGGGAGCCCGGGCAGGCCGGAGCGCCCCGCGAGGAGGGCGCCCACCAGGGTGGCGAGCCCGTATGCCAGCACGCCCAGAACCAGCGTGAGGATGTCGGCATGACGGCGCAGGGCGTGGATGCCCGCGCAGCCGACCGTGAAGGACGCGGCGGCCGCGAGCGCGACGGGGTCGAGGGGCATGGCAGCCTCCTGGAAACGATGCCGTGAGGGACGCGGCCGCGCGCGGCGCAGGGCTGCCGCGGCCGTTCCGGCGCCCGGGCCGCCTCAGACCGAGCGCGCCTGGGGCGACACGTAGAGCCGCCGGAGTTCGAACGCGGCCAGGGCGGCCACCGCGAGCCCGACCCCGACATGCACCCCCATGGCGCCCCTGGTCTCCGCGAAGCCCAGTGCCCACGGCGCCATGGCCGCCCATAGGCCGAGGGCGAGGTTGAGGTACTCTTCCCAATCGTAGGTCCGGCCGAGGGCCAGCAACGCGACGACGGTGATGGCGCCGCCGCTGAGAAAGGCGTTGCGTGCGGCGGCGGAATCGTAGCTCAACTCCAGATACCAGGGTGCGAGGACGAGCGTGATCCCGAGGAGGATGTTGAGCGCGTTCGGGATCATGTCCTCGGTTCGGTTCTCGATGGTTCTCATCGGCTTCCCCCTGACGAAGGGGCCCCGGCGGCCGGACCGAGCGGGCGTCCGGAGCGCGAGCGGCAGACGGCCTGCCGCCTTCCCGATTTTCAGGGTCTCCGTATTGGTGCGGCGATACATTGATCCAGCTCAAGATCTTTGTGCGGGTTTCGCCGCAATGTTCATGAATAAGCTTGGCAAATCGTCGTTCCGTGGAGACAAGAGCGACGTGGGCCGGTTCTTTTGCTTGGCCGCACGCTGTGACGGAGCGCACAGGGGCCTTGGGATCGTCCGCCGCCGCATGCGGGCGCCGCGGTCGCCTCGGCCAGGGTAGCTCGGCCTCGGGCACGCCGGCGCGCGCCGGTTTGCCGATCTGGTTTCCGTCGGGTGTGGTCAGGCCGGCTGGGGGAGGGGCGCGGGGCGTGGCGCTGGGGCGGCCTCTCGGGCGGCGTCTCGGGCGGCGTCCGGGGCGAGGAGCCCGAGGAGCGCGTCGAAGGCGAGGGGCTTGTCGACCAGCGGGATCCCGGCGGCGCGAGCCCGGGCGCGGATGGCGGGGTCGGGGTGTCCGGTGATCAGGACCACGGGCACGCGGGCATCGAGGTCGTGGAGCCTGGCGCAGACTTCCAGGCCGTCGAGCCCCGGCAGGACGTGGTCGAGGAGGACGAAGGCCGGGCTCGGCCCCGGGAAGGCGGCCAGCAGTTCCGGTCCGTCCGCGAAGGTCTCGACCCGGAGGCCCTCGCTTTCCAGGAGGAAGCGGGTGGAGTGGAGGACGGCCGCGTCGTCGTCCACCACGTAGATGAGGTCGGTCAGGGCAGGCATGAGGTGTATCGGCGGCTGGATCGGCAGGTTCGTCGGCGGGGTGCCGGTCCGGGTTCGGGACCGCCAGGATGGGGCGCGATCCGGATCCCGGCCTTGACCTGCCTCAAGGCCGGCTCAGGCCAGGCCCGCCAGCACCGCCCAGCGCACCAGCTCCTGCAGGGTGCCGGCCTGCGTCTTGGCCATAAGCTTCGCCCGGTAGATCTCGACGGTGCGCGGACTGATGTCGAGCGTGCGGCCGATCTCCTTGCTGGTGCCGCCGGCGACCAGCTGGTCGAGGACCTGCCGCTCGCGCTCGCTCAGGGTGCCGACCCGCCGGACGAACTCCCGCAGCGTCGGATCCACCGCCTCGGCCGCGCCGTTGCGTTCCAGGGCGGAGCGCAGCGCCTGCAGGAGGGCCTCGTCGTCGAACGGCTTCTCGATGAAGTCGCAGGCGCCGAGCTTCATCGCCTCCACCGCGAGCGGGACGTCCCCGTGCCCGGTCATCATGATAACCGGAAGCTTGTGGCCGGATGCCCGCAGGCGGCGGAGCAACTCCAGGCCGTTGAGACCGGGCATGCGGATATCGGTCAGGACGCAGCCCGCTGCCGGCTCGACGAGCCGTTGGAGAAAGTCGGTCGCAGTCTCGTAGAGCCGCACCTCGAAGCCTTCGGTGCCGAGCAGGAAGCCGACCGAGTCCCGCATGGCCGGGTCGTCGTCGACCACGTGCACAAGGCTAGCTGGCATGACCGAGGTCTCCATCGTGCGCGGCCGGCAGCGTCAGCCGGAAGGTTGCCCCGCCGGCCTCGTTGCGCTCGACCCATAGGCGGCCGCCATGAGCCTCGACGATGGTGCGGCAGATCGAGAGCCCGACGCCCATCCCGCTCGCCTTGGTGGTGACGAAGGGTTGGAACAGCCGGTCCGCCACCGCGTCCGAGATGCCCGGCCCGGTGTCCACGACGGCAATCTCGACGTGGTCCGTTCCCGCGGGGCAGGCCTCGACGCGCAATTCGCGCCGGTGCCCCTGCTGCATGGCCTCGCGGGCGTTGCGCATCAGGTTGATCAGGACCTGCTGAACCTGAACGCGGTCGGCCAGGACGGACGTGACCCTCGGATCCACGTGCACGCGCGCGACAACGCCTTGCTCCCGGGCCCCGACCAGGGCCAGCGTGCTGGCCTCCTCGATCAGGCTCGCGACGGGCTCGACCCGCTTCTCGGTCTCGCCGCGGGTGACGAACTCGCGCAGGCGCCGGATGATCTGTCCCGCCCGCAAGGCCTGCTCGGCGGCCTTGTCGAGCACCTCCACCGTCTTGGCGACGTTCTCGGGACTGGGATGCGCCAGAAGGCGCTTGCAGCCCTTGGTATAGTTGCTGATGGCCCCGAGCGGCTGGTTCAACTCGTGGGCCAGCGTCGAAGCCATCTCGCCCATCTCGCTGAGGCGGGACATGTGGACCAGCTCCGCCTGGAGTTCCTCGAGACGGGCCTGCGTGCGGCGTTGCTCGGTCAGGTCGTTGATGAACCCGGTGAAGAAGACCTGCTCGCCCGCGCGCATCTCGCCGATGGCCAGCTCCATCGGGAAGGTGGAGCCGTCCCGCCTCAGGCCGGTCACGACCCTGTTGGTGCCGATGATGCGGCGCTCGCCGGTCCGCCGGTAGCGGTCGAGGTAGGCGTCGTGCTCGCTCCGCATCGGCTCCGGCATCAGGATGCGGACGTTCCGACCGACCGCCTCGTCGGCCGCGTAGCCGAAGAGACGCTCGGCCGCCGCGCTGAACCAATGGATCCGGCCTGCCTCGTCGATGACGACCATGGCCTCCGGCACGGTGTCGAGGATCGAGCGCAGGTGAGCCTCGCGGGCCCGCAAATCGACCTCGGCCCGCTTCTGCTCGTCGATATTGAGCACGACCCCGCGGAGCCGGAAGGGGCTGCGTTCCGGGTCGAGTTGCACCCGGCCGCGCGAGCGCAGCCAGCAGACATGCCCGTCGGGGCGCAGGACGCGGTAATCGACCTCGTAGCTGCCCCCCTCCCGCACGGCTCTCTCGATGGCCTCCGCGCGGGCTGGACGGTCCTCCGGATGCACGAGGGCCTGTGAGGCGGCGAAGGTGGTCAATCGTTCGGCCGGGACGCCGAACAGGCGGGCACAGGTCGGCGACACCGTGGCGCGACCGGTCACGATGTCCAGCGACCAGATGCAAATGCCCACTTCGTCGAGGGTCAGCCGCAGGTCGTCGCCGGTCTGAGCGGTGGCATCGTCGCGAGGGTGGCCGGGCGCGTCGACGGGGTTCGTCATCGCTTGCACCCGGAGAGGTCCTGCGGGCCGCGACGATGAAAACGCATCCGTCCCGAACTTCCAATCGGTTGCGCCATGACAACCAAAAATTACTGCATTTTGGAATCAGTGAACAGCCTTTCGGCAGTGTTGTTGGTCGAATATAGACGATCCCGTCGGGCGAATGTGCGAAATTGAACACTCCGCATCGTGGGCCGCTTGAGGTGGATCAAGGCTGCCCAGCCGCGACGGGACGAACCATGGGGCCGGCACGAATCGGAGACGCTCCATGTCCAGCCCCTCCCGCTCCCCACTCGCGGGCATTCGCGACGTCCTCGTCGGCACGACCGTGGAGGGCGAGTTCGATCCCCCCATCGCGGCGATCGGCTACGGGCTGACGCTGGCCAAGGCGGCCAATGCGCACCTCACCGTGCAGTCGGCCTCCTGGCGCCTCACGGGCGACGACGCGTGGCTCGGCGAGTTCGACTACGTGGGCGAGGCTCTCGTGGACCGCCGTCTCGACGCGCTGGCGCGCTCCATCGCGGAGCGTGCGGCCGGCGATGCGGCCCAGGTCGGCGTTGTCTGCACGACGGAGGCGCCGGGGCTGACCTACCCGGACGTCGTGACCCGGCTGGCCACGCAGGCGCGCCTGCACGACCTCACGGTCCTGGACGCGGGACCGCGACGGTTCGACCTCGATCGCGAGACCATCGAGCGGGCGCTCTTCGAGAGCGGGCGGCCGGTCATCGCGGTGCCGCCGGGCCGCGACGCCTTCGCCGCACGGCGGATCATCGTCGCCTGGGACGGCAGCGCGCAGGCGGCGCGGGCCGCCAACGATGCCCTGCCGTTCCTGCGCGCCGCCGAAGCGATCGAGGTCGTCTCGGTCTGCGACGACGCGGAGATCCACGAGGCCGTCCCCGGGGCCGAGTTCGCGCCCCACCTCGCGCGGCACGGCGTGAACGTCGTCGTCAACGACCTGCCGAAGGGGGACGGCATCGCCGAGACCCTGCGCAGCCAGGCCGGCCTGTTCCGCGCCGACCTGGTCGTGATGGGAGCCTACCGGCATTCCCCCAAGCGGGAGTTCTTCCTGGGCGGGGTCACCCGCTCGCTCCTGCGGAACAGCCCCGTGCCGCTGTTCCTGTCCCATTGAACCTAGGGGGTCGGCGATGCGCAAGCGACCAACAGCCCGGAGCGGCACGACCACCGGGCCGACGCGCAAGCGTGAGCCGCCGCCCCGTGGCGCCCCGGCGCGCCCCGAAGCCGCGGAGGCGGTGCCGCCGGTGCGGGCGCCGAACGCGCCCGATTGGGCCAACCCGTTGACCGAGGAGGAGCGCCGCGCCCTCGAGGCCGGCTGGGGCTTCGTCGAATGACGGCCCCGCGGGCGCCGTCGGCTCCCCGGCCCGTGCGGCGGTGTCAGAGCCGGGCCCGCGCGAGTTCCTCGATGGCCTGGATCAGGCGGCGCAGGTCGGCCGGGTCCGGCTGCGCCGGGGCACGCGCGGTCAGGGCTGCGATCAGCCTGTCGACGTAAACGGAGGCGCCGGAATAGGCGAGGCTCCAGTCGGCGAAGCGCCGCCGGTCGATGTCGTCGTACAGCAGCACCGCCACCTCCGTATGCCGCGGGTCGCGACGGATGCTGTCCATCAGGGCATCGACCGCGGGGCGCGGCCCCTCCAGGATCTGCGCGAACCGGGTGCGCGACGCCACGAGGGCTCCCGTGACCCGGAGCCGGGCGTTCCGGGACAGAGACGTCTCGACGATGTTCCGGACGTCGGCCTCGGAGGATCTCCGCCGGCTGACGTAGAGAAGCCGACTGTCCATGGCTCTGCCTCCCTGCCGCCGCCCAGCGCGACCCTGACGCGTCCGGGCCGGCGAGCCTGGCCTCGTCGCACGGATCGGACCGGAACGCGGGCACCGCGGGATGGTGCCGTTCGACGCCCGCGATCGGGAAGCGCTCGTCCAGCCTGCGAACGGGCGGCCCCGACGAAGCGCGGGCTCAGTGGCTCATCAGGCAGCAGCGTGGGGAGCGCTCGAGGAGATCGCGCGTGACGCCGCCGAACATCCATTCCCGCAACCGGGAATGGCCGTAGGCGCCCGTGACGATCAGATCCGCATCCTGCCGCAGGGCGAACCGCAGGATCTCCGAGCCGGCATCCTCCTCCGTTTGCAGGTGATGGACGGCGACGTGCGCGCCGTGCCGCGCGAGGTGGCCGGCCACGTCGTCCGCACCGTCGGGCCGGGCATCGGCGCCGACGGTCGCCACGTGGACCCGGTCCGCCGCCCGCAGGAATGGCAAAGCCGCCGACACGGCCCGCCGCGCTGCGGGACCGTCCCGCCACGCGACGACGATGCGCGACCCCGTCAGGCTCGCGAGCCCCGGCGGCACCACCAGGACCGGCCTGCCGGCCTCCATGAGGACGGGCCCGGGCGGCACGCCGAGCGGTCCCGGATCCGCGTCGCCCGGTCCCCGCCGGCTCAGGACCACGAGGTCCGCGGCGCGGGCCGTCTCGATGACGTGCGTGACGGCGTCCGCGAAGCCGGCGCGCCAGTCCGTGCCGATCCCCTCGGTCTCGGCACGCCGGAACAGGGCCTGCGCCTGTTCGAGGATGGTTTGGACCTGTGCCGTGTTGCGTTGCTCCTGCGCGATGGCATCGTAGACATCGCGGACCAGGAGGGGGGCCGGCACCGGATGGGCCGCCGCGCCCGTGAGCGTCGCCGCGAAGCGCCGGGCGAGGCCGGCGGCGAGGCGCATCCGGTCCAGCGCCGCTTCGCCGAGGTCGGCGGAAACGAGGATGTTGGCGTAGTCCATGGCTCAGCTCCGGCCCGCGTCGATGCCGACGCGGGGAACCTCGCTGGAGCCGCGAGGGGCCACCTTGATCCAGCGCAAGCCCGCCGGCTGCCGGCGGGCGTCAGGGATGGCCCACGGCCTCCGCCGTCGGCTCGCGCCCGTCCCGGGGGCCGCCGAGCACGCGCATGGCGTTGAGGATCACCGCGACGTCGATGGCCTCCTGAAGGAGCGCCCCCTGAAGCGGCGAGAGATGGCCCAGCGCCGCCGCGACCATGCCGGCGAGGGACAGGCCGAGGCCGATCCACACGCTCTGGAGGGCGATGGCGCGGGCGCGCTTCGCGATGTGGATCGCCTGCGGCAGCGGCGCCAGGCTGTCCACCAGCAGGACGACGTCGGCCGCCTCGGCCGCCGCCGCCGCGCCCCGGGCGCCGAGGGCCACGCCGAGATCGGCCGCCGCCAGCGCGGGCGCGTCGTTGACCCCGTCGCCCACCATCATCACGGGGCCGTTCCGACGCTCGGCGGCCACGGTGCCGGTCTTGGCTGCCGGATCGAGGTCGGCCACGATGGCGTCCACGGGCAGGCCGGCGACGAGCGCCTCGGCGACGCCGCGCCGGTCGCCGGTCGCGAGCACCACGCGCGTGATCCCGCAGGCGCGAAGGTCCATGAGCGCCCGGCCGCCATCCGTCCGCAGCGGGTCCGCGAAGTCCAGGACCGCGGCCGGCGTGCCGTCGACGGCGACCAGGACCGTCGATGCCGCCGCCGCGGCCTGTCGGGGGCCGGCCGCCGGCGGGAAGACGATGCCGTGCCGGCGCATCAGGCGCGCGCCTCCGACGATGACGAGCCGCCCCTCCACCCGGCCGCTCGCCCCCTCGCCGGGGGATTCCGCGACCATCGAGGGCTGCGGAAGGATCAGGCCGCGCCCCCGGGCCTCCTCGACCAGGGCCCGCGCCACCGGGTGGCCCGAGGCCTGATCGACGGACGCCGCGAGGCGCAGGACCTCGGCCTCCCCGTGCGCGCCGAGGGTTCGCAGGGCGGCGAGTCGGGCGGAGCCGCGGGTCAGGGTGCCGGTCTTGTCGATCACCAGGACCCGCACCTGGGCGAGCATCTCCAGCGCGCCGCCGCCCTTGATCAACACGCCGATGCCGGCTGCGCGCGACAGTCCCGAGACGAGGGCGACGGGCACCGCCAGGATCAGCGGGCACGGCGTGGCGACGACCAGCACCGCCAGGGCCCGGATCGGGTCGCCCGTGGCGGCCCAGGCGCCGCCGGCTAAAGCCAGCGTGAGAGCGAGGAATCCGAGCCCGTAGCGGTCCGCCAACCGCGCCATCGGCGACTTCTGGGCCCGGGCGGCCTCGACCAGGCGGACGATCCCGGCATAGGTGCTCTCGGCCGCGGGTCGCTCCGCCAAGAGGGTGAACGGCGTGCCGGCATTCACCGTGCCGCTGAGCACGGGCTCGTTCGCCTTGAGGGTGACCGGTAGCGCCTCGCCGGTCAGGCTCGACCGGTCGAGCACCGCCCGGCCCGCCGCGACCCACCCGTCCACCGGCACGACGTCACCGACACGGACCAGGATCCGGTCCCCCGGGACCAGCGCCGCGAGGGCGACCTCCTGCAACACACCGCCCTCCTCGCGCAGGGCGGTGCGCGGCTGGCGCGCGATCAGCGCCGTCATCGCCGCCCCGGCCCGGCCCGTGGCATAGGCCTCCAGCGACTGGCCGCCCGCGTACATCAGGGCGATGACGGCACCGGCCAGCGTCTGACCCAGGAGGAGGGCGCCGCCCATCGAGAGAAGGGCAACGAGGTCCAGCCCGACATCGCCGCGCGCCAAGCTCGTCACGACCTGCGTCAGGAGGACGGCCAGGACCGCCAGGGTTGCGAACGCCCAGGCCGCCGTCGCGAAGTCCGGACGCCCGAGCGCCTGCGCCAGGAGGCCCGCGCTGAGGCCCGCCAGCGGCAGGACCGCCAGCCACCTCCGCACCCGCGTCCCCCACTCGGCGGCCGACCATCCTGTTCCGGTTGAGCCTACCGCCGCCGTGGCCATGTCGAGGGTGCCTCCGTCCGCGCCGCCGAGCTAGGGCCCGCCTGGTTCGCGGGCCTTGCGTTGGATCAAACCGTCCCCGTCGAAGCGGGCCGGGCTCAGGCCCGTGGGGCGCGACCACGCCAGGTTCCGGCCCCCGCGATGCCGGCGCACCGACCGGGACGGGGCTGCGGACGACGGTGAATCCGTTGGGCATCGCGGGCTCGGTCCAGCTCTCGACGCGTCGCGTCGGCTTCTCCCTTCGCGACTGGAGCAAGGGGTCGAGGGCCGAGCCCCGGGCGCGGACGGGCCGCGGCCTGCGATGCCCGAGAGATCCGGAGCTGGCGCCGAGCCTTGGATCGGGTCGCGGGGCGTCGCGTCCGCCGGCGTCCGACCTGTCCGGTCGGGTTTTTCTCAATAATATCTGAGCGAATAGTTGTATTGGATTTGAGATATTGATCTGAATCAATGCGGATCGTGCCGGAACTTCATTCGTGGCCCGGATGTCGAGACAGGAGATCCCGATGGCTTCTGAGACCGTGACGCCTCTTCAGGCACCGTCGTCCACCGACCCGATGGAGTCCATCAAGGCCGGCCTGGGTACAGGCTTCGGCGCCTGGCAAGCCTTTGCCGTCGATCTGCCGCTGCGCATCGCCACTGAGACGGTGCGCTTCACGGGCTGCCGTCTCCAGGCCCAGGCGGACCATCTGGCCGCGCTCACCCGATGCGGCTCGCTCAAGGATGCGTTCGAGCTTCAGACGGCGTTCCTGACCAGAAGCATGGCCGACTACCAAGCGGAGGCGCGCACGCTGTCGCACGAGGTCGTCGAGGCGGCCTCCGCCGAGGGGGTGTCCAAGGCGGCCTGAGGGGCCGGACCGCCGCGCCATTCCGAGCGCGCCCGTCTCGATGGCTTCTGCTGCGGTGGGGGCAGGACGGGGGCGGCATGATGGGGGTGGCAGGATGGGTGGCAGGACGGGCCGCAGGTCGGCTCGCCCTCTGCCGGGTGTTCGCACGCTGGCCCGATGCGCGCCGTATTTCGCTCTGGCCGGTCTGGTTTCCGCCGGGTGTGGTCAGGCCGGCTGGGGGATGGGCGCTGGGCGTGGCGCCGGGGCGGCGTCTCGGGCGGTGTCTCGGGCGGCGTCCGGGGCGAGGAGCCCGAGGAGCGCGTCGAAGGCGAGGGGCTTGTCGACCAGCGGGATCCCGGCGGCGCGGGCCCGGGCGCGGATGGCGGGGTCGGGGTGTCCGGTGATCAGGAACACGGGCACGCGGGCATCGAGGTCGTGGAGCCTGGCGCAGACTTCCAGGCCGTCGAGCCCCGGCAGGACGTGGTCGAGGAGGACGAAGGCCGGGCTCGGCCCCGGGAAGGCGGCCAGCAGTTCCGGTCCGTCCGCGAAGGTCTCGACCCGGAGGCCCTCGCTTTCCAGGAGGAAGCGGGTGGAGTGGAGGACGGCCGCGTCGTCGTCCACCACGTAGATGAGGTCGGTCAGGGCAGGCATGAGGTGTATCGGCGGCTAGGTCGGCGGCTGGATCGGCAGGTTCGTCGGCGGGATGCCGGTCCGGGTTCGGGACCGCCAGGATGGGGCGCGATCCGGATCCCGGCCTTGACCTGCCTCAAGGCCGGCTCAGGCCAGGCCCGCCAGCACCGCCCAGCGCACCAGCTCCTGCAGGGGACCGGAAGGCGTGTCGTTTCATTGTCCTCTGGTTTTGTTCGCGGGCATTCCCCGGTTCTGGTGTGGGTTATAGAATTGCCAAATTTGTCCGCCTACGCTCTCGACCGCGTGAATTGAATATCGTCTGAGCGTGAAGACTGCCATGAACAGCACGACACAGCAGGATCAACTCGAGATTGTGAGCGCGCTGGCGGCGTCGCTGGCCGATCGGATGCTGATGGAGCGCCTGACCCAGGGAACGCTGCCGCTGGCGAACGCCAGCCGCCTCTGGACCGCGTCGCTGCTGCTGGAGGAGCACGAGCGCCCCATTCCGCGCATCGTGGCGGACGTCCTGGAACAGGTGCGGCATGTCGAGCCCGCGGAGGCGCCGGAGGGGATGGACCGGGAGTCCGGGCTGGAGTCCGGACCGGAGCCCCGACCGGAGCCCTTGCCGGACGTGACGGCCGAGCGGCATGCCGGCGCGGCCGCGCCGCGCCGGCGCCGGCTCACCCGCCTGCTCCGCCCGTTCCGGCAGGGAACCGAGGCCTGACGCTCCCGGCGTTGGCGGGTCCTGCGGGCGCGACTTGATGTCGGCCCGCCGTCGTTTCGGATCCGGAGTTTCCCGACGGCGCCCGGGACGCTAAGACCCTCTCCAGTGCGGTGGCGGATCCCGTCCCGCGAACGGGCTTCGGGATACGAGTGATGAGCACCCCTGAACGGCGCGTCCGGACCCTGTTCGACGAGGCGGCCATCGCCAGGCGCAACGACGAACTCGCCCAGGAGATTTTGGCTGCCGGGCCCGAGGACCTCCTCGTCGTGGCCGTGCTCAAGGGAAGCTTCATGTTCGCGGCCGACCTGCTCCGGTCGCTCCACCGGGTCGGCCTCGCGCCGCAGGTCGAGTTCGTGCACCTGTCGAGCTACCGTACGGGGACCGTGTCCAGCGGTCAGGTCGAGATCCTGCGCGACGTGCAGAGCGAGGTGCGCGGGCGGGATGTGCTGCTCGTGGACGATATCCTGGAATCGGGCCGCACCGTCGTCTTCGCCAAGGACCTGCTGATGGCCCGCGGCGCCCGGCGCGTCCTCACCGCGGTGCTGCTGGAGAAGCCCGGCAAGCGCGCCGTGACGATCGACGCGGATTTCGTCGGCTTCGTCTGCCCCGATGTCTTCGTCGTCGGCTACGGCATGGATGCCGCGCACGCCTTCCGGCAGTTGCCCTTCGTGGGCGTGGTCGATTACGGGGATGGCGGCCCGGATCTGTTCGATGCCTGACCGAGACGCCGCGGCGCGGCATTTTCGCCGCGCTGCACGGCAGGATTGACGATTCGACGTGCGACGTCTTGACAGGCGGCAAATTCGCCTGTGTCTGTCGACGTTTGGGCGTCCGCATCATCGCGACGGGGCGCTCGCGGGCTTCGGGGACGATCACGGGACCACATGGCGCGCATCCTCCTGGTGGATGACGAAGAGACCGTCCGGGGCTTCCTCAAGCGGGGGCTGGAGATCGACGGCCATGCGGTCGTCACGGCCAGCGATGGCAGTGACGGGCTCGATCGCCTCAACGAGGCCGACGGCGGCTTCGATCTGATGCTCACCGATATCCGCATGCCGCTCATGGACGGCATCGCGCTGGCCCTGGCGGCCAAGCGCGATTTCCCCGACCTGACCATCCTGCTGATGACCGGCTTCGCCGATCAGCGCGAGCGCGCGCGGGGGCTCGATGCCATCGTCACCGATGTCCTGACCAAGCCCTTCTCCCTGGCGGATCTGCGCGCCACGGTGAAGCGGGCGCTGGCGGCCTGAGGCGACCGGCCCGGCGGGACAGTCCACCCGTTCAGACGAACTTAAACATTTCCCTTAGGTTGAGCTTCACGAAGGCGTGCCAATCTGCTCCCGACTGGATCAGACCGAGTGCGCCCTCGCCATGTATCGCCGGGACCGGGACATCGACGCGGCAGCCTATCAAGCGGACCGCTATGCCTGGGAGCCGGACGATGCGACCTGGCGGGCGGATCGGGACGAGCCGCAGCGGGCACGCAAGGGCTTTTTCGGGCGGCTGTCTTCGCTGATCAAGATTTCCGTGCTTGCGGTGCCGGCGGCGCTGTTCCTGTACGGCAGCTTCGCCGATTGCAGCGGCCGTCCGGCGGCGGGCTGGCTCGGCCTCGTCGGGGCCGGTGCCTGCGCCCGCAACGAGATGCTCGGCAACGTCCTCTCGATCCAGGACAACCTCGCCCTCCTGAAGCGGCTCATCAACTGAACCTTCGGCGTGTCGTGCCGCCGCGCTCTGCTCCGCTCCCCGTGAGTCCGCCATGTCCAGCCGCCCGCTTCTTCCCGCCGCGTCCGAAGGTGCGTCCGATGCCCTCGAGGAGGCGAAGTTCCGCGCCCGCATGGCACGGGTCGGCCCCGAAGCGGCGAACCGTCCCCCCCGCGGGAGCCGGGCACCCGAACGGGGGCGCCGCCTCCGGCTCGGCTGGAAGGGCTGGCTCGTCGTCGACAGCCTGGTCGTGCTCCTCGTCGTCGCGGGGGTGGTGGCCTGGCCGCCGATCCAGGCCTGCCGATACCAGGACCAGACGGTCGGCTTCTACGCCGGCGATTCCGTTGGGAAGTGCATCCGCCGCGGCATCGCCGACCGCCTCGATACCGCGGACCAGCGCTTCAAGCGCCTGATCCGCCGCTCGGGCCAATGAGGCGGGCCGCCGCAATTCTTCGCGCCCCTCGGGTTGAGCGGCGGCACGGCGGCTGGTAGCAAGCGTCTCGCGAGCCGGTGTAGCACAGCGGTAGTGCAGCGGTTTTGTAAACCGAAGGTCGGGAGTTCGATCCTCTCCACCGGCACCAGACGTTTTCCGCACGATCAGAGTGGGTTGGGCCTGCTCCCGGAGCGCGGCGACCGCTCTCCTCAGGCAGCGGTCGGGACATCGCCCCTTCGAATCGCCTCCCCCTGGAAGAATCCCGGGACCGGGTCTGCCGTCGACGCACCCGCGCGCGGCGCGCGCCAGGACGGGTCTGGTCGCGGCACGTTCGGCTTCGGGAGGAGCGAGACCGCGCCCGGTCGGACAGGCGGCCCGGAGCGCGGTCAGCGTCCGTTCAGGTGCCTCCGCGCATCCTCGGTACAGCCAAGCTGAAAATAAGTATTTCTGAATTGTAACTGAGTATATATCCTGAAAATTCGGCCCAAGCTGGGCCATTTGATAATTAAAATTAGATGAATGCGCAGTTCAGAGCCGATTAAATCCGTCGCGCCTACCAGCCGTGCCGGACAGCGATGAGATGCGTCTCCGCCGCGCCGAGACCGGTCCGGCGGAGGCCGGGCCTCCGGGGCCGCATCGGGCACGGCAGGGGGCGCGACCATGTCAGGGAACGAGGACGATCGGGCGAGGGCGGGCTCCGCCGGAGCGCCGGATGCGACCGAGGGATGCGCCGCGGTCGGGCCGCGCCCGGCGCGGCGGGCCGGTGCGCCCGGTCGTTCGATCGACGGCGCGGCGCGGGACCGGATCGGGCGCGGCCTGCGCCTGCACTACGCCGGGGTGCTGGCGCTGCCGATTCCGGACCGGCTCCGGATGCTGCTCGACGACCTCGCCGCCTGCTCCGACACGGAGGCCTCGCAATGACCCTGATGCTGCAAGCCGCCCCCGCGGGGAGCGGATCCGGTCCGGCGCCCGTAGGGGCCGATGCCGAGATGCGCGACCTCCTTCTGGGCGCGATCCCGGCCCTGCGGGCCTTCGCGTTCTCGCTGACCTACGACCTCGACCGCTCGGACGATCTCGTGCAGGACACGCTGGTGCGCGCGTGGATCAACGCCGCCAGCTTCCGCCGCGGGACCAACCTGACCGCGTGGCTGTTCACGATCCTGCGGAACCTGTTCTATTCCGAGCAGCGCAAGCGCAAGCGCGAGGTTGAGGATGCCGACGGCGTGCATGCCGGGCGGCTCAGCGCCCTCCCGGAGCAGGAGATCCGGATGGAGATGGCGCAGTTCCAGAGCGCCCTGAACCGTCTGCCGCCGGCTCAGCGCGAGGCGCTGGTCCTGGTCGGCGCCCAGAGCTTCACCTACGAGGAGGCCGCGGCGATCTGCGGCGTCGCCGTCGGCACGATCAAGAGCCGGGTCAGCCGCGCCCGGATGCGCCTGATCGAGGTTCTGGGCATGAACGGCGCCGATGATATCGGTCCCGACGCGCAGACCCGTGCGGCCCTGGACGGTCCCTAGGCCGCTTACCGTCGAAGGGGATGCCGGCTCGGCGGGCCGGGAGCCGCGCCGGCGCCTACTTGATGAGCGTCATGATCTCGCGGAACCGCGGGTGGCGCGCCGTGCCGAGCCACTCGAACACCACCATCTCGGTGGTGACGATCTCGGCCCCGTGGGCGGCCATCCGGGTGAGCGCGACCGCCCGGCTCTCCGTCCGCCGCGAACCCACGGCATCGCACACCACGCAGGCGCGGCGCCCGGCCTCGAGAAGCCCGAGAACGGTCTGCAGCACGCAGATATGCGCCTCGCAGCCGGTGACCACGAGGTCCCGATCCGCGGGCAGCCGCTCGAGGAAGCCCGGCGCCCGGGTGGCACTGAAGCTCATCTTGGGGAAGGCCGTCCCGGGCTCGGGCGCCAGTTCCGGCACGGTGGGGCCGAGGCCACCGGCATTCTGCTCGGTGACCAGGATCGGGACGTCGAGGCGATGCGCGGCGGCGGCGAGGCGGCCCGTATTGGCCAGGATTCCGGCTCCGTCGGCGATCACCGGCATCAGCCGGACCTGAACGTCGATGATCAGGAGAAGCGAGCGAGCGGGATCGATCAGGGGCATCGGTTCGGATCTCGCATGGGGCGCGCACGCTGGAACGGGTTCGGTCGGACGTCCGGTCCGCTCATGTGGTGCTGCGGCTGCCTGCCTGCCGGATTGGGCATGCCGGACCCTCGGCCGTCCGCTCACCGGGGCCGGCGACCGCGCGACCCGGCACCCGTCCGATCCGGCAGGCGTGCCCGCGAGGCCGATCGGACGTGCGATATCCGACGCGGGCTGTGGTCGCCACCGCTGCCGGCCGGAGGGCGGGGCGCGCCCCCACTCTCCCGACGGCCTGGGGCGCCTCAAGGGTGATGCGAGGCCGGGCTGCTGCCGCTGCACCATGGCGTCCATCCCGGGCCGGCTCGCCCCGCATCCGCCGTCGCGCTAGGCCATCCGCGGTGAACGGTGGACGATCTCCCGCACGCCGCGCCCAACCACGCCTGAGACCGTCGGGATCGCCCAAGCTGTGCGGTCGTCCCGAGACGCTCGTCCGGCGAGAACGCCGGATCCGGGAGGCGCCGGACGCATCCCCCCAAGCAAAAGGGGCCGGCGATCCGCCAACCCCTTGCGCTGTCGAGCTGAATGAATGGTACCACCGCCCCGGCTCGAACGGGGGACCCCCAGATCCACAATCTGGTGCTCTAACCAACTGAGCTACGGCGGCACTGGCGCGGGGTGTATCGTGGGCCGCGGCAGTTTTCAAGGCGATGTGTGCACGGGATTTCGACTCCGTGGATAGCGCCGTCCGGCTCCCCCGCGCCGGGCCGGCAGCGCCCCTGCGGCACGCGCCCGTTTGCAACGGGATCGACCCCGGCTGTAACTGCGACGGCGGAGTCGAGGCGTCGACCCCGCCGATCGAACCGACCGGAGGCGAAGAGGCGGACCGTGAGCGCGCGACAGCCAGCGGGCGCCGGCGGGGGCAGGGCGCCCGGCGAGGGATCGGCCGATGTCCCGGCCCGATCGGCCGTCCGGCCGAGCCGGCGGACCCGTCGCCGCTGGGCCGGGATCGGCCTCATCCAGGCCCCCGGACGGCTGCGCAGCCTCGTTCGCCGGAGCGAGGGCGGCCTCGTCGTCCTGGCGACCCTGGTGGGCTGCGTCGCCGGCGTGGCGGTCTCCGCCATGACCTGGATCACCCAGACCCTGCGCGAGGGGCTCTACCAGCTGCCCGCGGGGGCGCGCCTCAGCGCCGTCGATGCCGTGTCGCCGGTGCTCCTCCTCGTGGGGCCCTGCCTGGGCGGCGGCGTGCTCGGCCTGCTCATCGTCGCCGCCAACTACGTCCGCGGCCCGCGCAAGCGCCCCGCCATCGACCCGATCGAGGCGAACGCCCTGCATGGCGGCCGGATGTCCCTGCGCGACAGCCTCTACCTCGCACTCCAGAACGTCATCTCGAACGGGTCCGGCGCCTCGGTGGGGCTCGAAGCCGGCTACACACAGATCGCCTCCGGCCTCGCCTCGCGGCTCGGCATCGCCTTCGAGGTGCGGCGCAGCGACCTGCGCACCCTGGTGGGCTGCGGTGCGGCCGGGGCCATCGCGGCCGGCTTCGGCGCGCCGCTCGCCGGCGCCTTCTACGCCTTCGAGCTGATCATCGGCACCTACTCCATCGCCACCCTGACGCCCGTGATCGTCGCGGCCCTGTGCGGCAACCTGATCTCCCGGTCGCTGATCGAGGCCCAGCCGCTCGTCGATCTCGGAGACATGCAGGCGGTCACGACCTCGCACGTCACCAGCCTGGAGATCCTGCCGAGCCTCGCCCTCGGGCTGGTCTGTGCGGGCCTCGGCATCCTGATCATGCGCGGGGTCACCCTGGTCGAGCGCCTCGTCCAGGCCTCGGGCGTCCCGCGGGTGGCGGCGCCCGCCTTCGGGGGGCTGTGCGTCGGCGCGCTGGCGCTGCTGGCGACGCCGCAGGTGCTCTCGGGCGGTCACGGCGCCCTGCACATGCATTTCGCCGCCGAGGGGCAGGGACACGGCATCGCGGCCCTGGCCGGGCTGTTCGCCGCCAAGGCGGTGGCGTCGGCGATCTCGATCGGCTCGGGGTTCCGGGGCGGTCTGTTCTTCGCGTCCCTGTTCCTGGGCGCCATCGCCGGCAAGCTGTTCGCCGCCCTCGCCCCCGTGCTGGTGCCGCCGCTCGCGGATTTCGGCCTCACGCCCCTGGCCTACGCGGTGATCGGCATGAGCGCCCTGGCCGTGGCGATCATCGGCGGCCCGCTGACCATGACGTTCCTGGCGCTGGAGGTCACCGGCAGCCTGCCGATCACCGGCGTCGTGCTGGCGGCGGTGATCGCGTCCTCGCTCACCGTGCGCAAGACCTTCGGCTATTCCTTCGCCACCTGGCGCTTCCACCTGCGCGGCGAGAGCATCCGCAGCCCCCACGATGTCGGCTGGATCCGCTCGCTCACCGTCGGCCGCCTGATGCGCCGCAATCCCGGGACCGTGGCGGTGGATACGCCGCTGCCCACCTTCCTGCGTGCCCATCCCCTCGGCTCGCCCTCTCGGGTGATCGCCGTGGACGGGGGCGGGCGCTATGCCGGCATCGTGAACGTGCCCGAGGCGCACGCGGCGTCCCGGGATTCCGGCGCCGACGCGCAGCCCGTGCTCGCCGACCTGCTCCTCCATGGGGACGATTTCCTCACGCCGGGCATGAACGCCAAGGACGCCGCCGCAGCCTTCGACCGCACGGAGAGCGAGGCGCTCGCAGTCGTCGAGAGTGCCGAGAGCCGGAAGGTGCTGGGCCTGCTCACCGAGAGCCACACGCTGAAGCGCTACAGCGAGGAACTCGACCGCCAGCGCCGGGCGATGGCGGGCGAAACCGACTGATTGTCAGGCCGGCGTGTTGACCGCACGCTCGGGTGCAACAATCACCCTGACGTCTCCGACCCGGGCTCCGCAAAAGCCCGATCTCCGACATGCGTGGAGGACACATGCCCGGCCAAGAAAAACCCGGCCAAGAAAAACCCGGTCCAGAAAAACCCGGCCACCCGAACAGCCCGTCCCGCCGCTACCGCATCGCCGTCATTCCCGGCGACGGTATCGGCAAGGAGGTGGTGCCGGAGGGCGTGCGCGTGCTGGAGCAGGCGGCCAAGCACCACGGCTTCTCGCTCCAGCTCGACTGGTTCGATTTCGCGAGCTGCGACTACTACGAGCAGCACGGCCGGATGATGCCGGAGGATTGGAAGGCGCAGATCGAGACCCACGACGCGATCTATTTCGGCGCCGTCGGCATGCCCGAGCGGGTGCCCGACCACATCTCGCTCTGGGGCTCCCTGATCCTGTTCCGGCGGGAATTCGACCAGTACGCCAACCTGCGCCCGGTGCGGCTGATGCCGGGGGTGAAGTGCCCGCTCGCCGACCGCAAGCCGGGCGATATCGACTTCTGGGTGGTCCGCGAGAACACCGAGGGCGAGTACTCGAACGCGGGCGGCCGGATGTTCGCCGGCACCGACCGGGAATTCGCCCTGCAGGAGACGATCATGACCCGTCACGGGACCGACCGGATCCTGAAATTCGCCTTCGAGCTGGCCCAGAAGCGCCCGAAGAAGCACCTGACCTCGGCCACGAAGTCGAACGGCATCTCGATCACCATGCCGTACTGGGACGAGCGGGTGAAGGCGGTGGCCGAGTCCTATCCGAACGTCCGGTGGGACCAGTACCACATCGACATCCTGACCGCGCATTTCGTCCTGAACCCGGACCGGTTCGACGTGGTGGTGGCCTCCAACCTGTTCGGAGACATCCTGTCGGATCTGGGGCCCGCCTGCACGGGCACGATCGGCATCGCGCCGTCGGGCAACATCAACCCGGAGCGGGTGCACCCGTCCGTGTTCGAGCCGGTCCACGGCTCGGCGCCGGACATCGCCGGCCAGGGGATCGCCAACCCGATCGGTCAGATCTGGTCGGGGGCGATGATGCTGGAGCATCTCGGCGAGCACGAAGCCGCCCGGGAGATCGTCAGCGGGATCGAGCGGGTGCTGTCCGAGCGGACCCTGCGCACCCGCGACCTCGGCGGCAACGCCGACACGCAGGCCTGCGGCAAGGCGGTGGCGCAGACGCTGGGCTAGGGAGGCGGGTTCGCCCTGCCGCACCCTCATCCCGGGGTGCGGCGGAGCCGCCTCGCAGGCGCCTTCCGGAGATCGCGCGACCTCCGGAAGGCGCCTTCGGGGCCTGCGCTCCGCTCCGGCCCCTCAGGACGAGGTGCGCGGGTCGGAGCGCCGTCGCGAAACGCGCGATCAGCGGGGACGGCGGCGCACGCTCACCACGTTGCTGGCCGGCTCCGCCTTGCCGGACGCCGCCGGCAGGGCATCGAGGACCGCCTTGACGATGGCTTTGGCGTCGAGGCCGGCCTCGGCGTACATCTTCTCGGGGCTGTCGTGGTCTTGGTAGGTGTCCGGCAGCGTCAGCGTCCGCACCCGGACCCCGCCCGCGTCCAGCGCCCCCGTCTCCGACAGCAGGTGCAGCACCATCGCGCCGAACCCGCCCCGCGAGCCCTCCTCGATCGTCAGCAGGACCTCGTGGTCCCGCGCCAGATCCAGGATCAGCGCCTCGTCCAGCGGCTTGGCGAACCGCGCATCCGCCACCGTCACCGCCACGCCCTGCTCGGACAGCGTGTCCGCCGCCTTCGAGGCCTCGGCCAGCCGCGTGCCCAGGCTGAGGATCGCCACCCGCGCCTCCGCGTCCCGGCGCACCACCCGGCCCTTGCCGATCGTCAGGACCGCGCCCCGCTCCGGCAGCTCGACCCCCACGCCCTCGCCGCGCGGGTAGCGCAGGGCGATCGGCCCCGAATCATGCGCGTGGGCGGTGGCCACCATGTGCACCAGCTCGGCCTCGTCGGAGGCCGCCATCACGGTCATGTTCGGCAGGCAGCACAGATACGCCAGGTCGAACGCGCCGGCATGCGTCGCCCCGTCCGCGCCCACCAGACCCGCCCGGTCCAGGCAGAACCGCACCGGCAGGTTCTGCAGCGCCACGTCGTGCACCACCTGGTCGTAGGCCCGCTGCAGGAACGTCGAGTAGATCGCCACGAACGGCCGGTAGCCCTCGGTGGCCAGCCCGCCCGCGAACGTCACCGCGTGCTGCTCGGCGATGCCCACGTCGAAGGTCTTGTCCGGATGCGCCTTGCCGAACAGGTCGATGCCGGTGCCGCCCGGCATCGCCGCGGTGATCGCCACCACCTTGTCGTCGGCATCCGCCGCCTTGATCAGGCTCTCGCCGAACACCCGCGTGTAGGCCGGCGCGTTCGGCTTGGCCTTGGCCTGCACGCCCGAGATCACGTCGAACTTGACCACGCCGTGGTAGCGGTCGGCGCTCGCCTCGGCCGGCGCGTAGCCCTTGCCCTTCTGGGTGACGACGTGCAGCAGGATCGGGCCGTGCTCGGCGTCGCGGACGTTCTTGAGCACCGGCAGCAGGTGGTCGAGATTGTGCCCGTCCACCGGGCCGACATAGTGGAAGCCCATCTCCTCGAACATGGTGCCGCCGCCGACCACCAGCGAGCGGGCGTATTCCTCGGCCGCCGCGGCGCGCTGGTAGAGCGCCTTCGGCAGCAGCTTGCCGAGCTGCTTGGCGGTCTCGCGCAGGGACTGGTAGGCGCCCCCCGAGGCCAGCCGCGCCAGATAGGCCGACATGGCGCCCACCGGCGGGGCGATCGACATGTCGTTGTCGTTGAGGATGACGATCAGGCGCGAGTGCAGGGCGCCGGCATTGTTGAGCGCCTCGTAGGCCATGCCGGCCGACATCGAGCCGTCGCCGATCACCGCGATGGCGTTGCGGCGCTTCTGCGGGCGGCCCTTCACCTTGGCGGTGGCGTTGTCGAGGTCGCGCGCGACCGCCATGCCCAGCGCCGCCGAGATCGAGGTCGAGGAATGGGCGGCGCCGAACGGGTCGTAGACGCTCTCGCTGCGCTTGGTGAAGCCCGACAGCCCCCCGCCCTGGCGCAGGGTCCGGATGCGGTCGCGGCGTTCGGTCAGGATCTTGTGCGGGTAGCACTGGTGGCCGACGTCCCAGACGATGCGGTCGTCGGGGGTGTCGAACACGTGGTGCAGCGCCACCGTCAGCTCGACCACGCCGAGCCCCGAGCCCAGATGGCCGCCGGTGATCGACACCGCGTCGATCATCTCGGCGCGCACCGCCTCCGCAACAGCCGGAAGATCCGATTCCGGAAGACGCCGCAGCGCCGCAGGATTCGGGACACGATCGAGAAGCGCACTCTGCTCGGGGGTAATTGCCACGGCATCAACCTCTAACGGATGGGATCGGTTTGACCGCCGAGCCTCAGGACATGTCGAGTGGGGCAACGCCCTCGGGCCGCCCATCGGAGCCCAGCGTGATCCGCTGAATCCGGGCCTCGGCCCGCTTCAGCAGCGCCTCGCAATGCTTCTTCAGCACCTCGCCGCGCTCATAGATCGCCACCGATTCGTCGAGGGGCACGTCGCCCCGCTCAAGCCGGCGAACGATTTCCTCCAGCTGTTCCAGCGCCTTCTCGAAGGGCAGGTCGCCGGCGGCGGGGGCCCCCTCGGGTCTGCTCGCACTCATCCCAGATACTTCCTTTGGGGGTGGTTGTACGGCGCGAAACCCGGTGCCCACAACCCAGGGGGCCAATCCGCTGGCCGGATCCGCACCGTTTTGGAGCCACGCGGCGGCGTTTGCGCCACACTTCGGCTCACGCCAGCGCCAGGCTGAACGGCGTGCCCTCGAAGGCGTCGGCGCCGCGACCGATGCGCGCGATCGCCGCGACCATGCGGCCGTCGCGGCCGAGCATGCGGTCGGCGATGGCCACGAACAGGGGGTTGGGCGTCGCCGAAGGCGAAGCTGCGCGCAGGGCCTCGGCGATCGCCGCCTCGTCGCGCTCCGGCGCCAGCGCGCAGGCTGCGATATAGGCGGCGGCTGTCGACCGGCTGATCCCGGCATAGCAGTGGATGACGAGCGGCTTCTCCCGCGGCCAGGCCCGAATGAAGTCGAGCACCCGGGCCACATGTTCTTCAGCCGGCAAAACGTGCCCGTCGCGCGACGCGGCGATGTCGCTGACCCCGATGACGACGTGGTTCTCCGCCGCAATCGCGGCCGGCCGCTCCAGCGGCGTGCCGACATTGATCAGCGTGAGCACGTGGCTCGCATCGGTGGCGGCGACCGTCTCGGGCAGACGCGAGAGGGGACAGACGTGGAGGGTCGGCATGGTCTGGCGCCAGTGACCTGCGATCGTGACGGATCGAGGGCGGAGATTCGTCAGGTCGGACACAGAGCGTGGAATCGCGCGAGAAACCGCGCCTCGGCCTCGGCGGTCGGCCACGGCTCGGCCAGGACCAGCACCGGTTCGGGCAGCGCCCTGGCGGGGCCGAAATAGCGTTCGGCCTCGTCCCGGGCGAAACCGGCGAGGCGCACCGCCTCGACATGGGCTGCGATCCGGTCGGCCTGCTTCACCAAACGGGCGAGCGCCGGCACCGGGGCGGTCAGGCCGAAGCGGCGGCGCACCGCGGCGAGCAGACGCAGCTCGATGCCGCGATAGGCGTCGCCGAGGGCGGCCTTCAGGGGCGAGATGATGTCGCCCACGACATATTCCGGTGCGTCGTGCAGCAGGAGTTCCAGCCCGTCCGGATCGGTACAAGCGGCGTCGAGATGGCGGCCCACCGCCTCGACCAGCAGGCTGTGCTGGGCCACCGAGAAGACGTGCGGCCCATGGGTCTGGCCGTTCCAGCGGGCGACCCGGGCGAGGCCGTGGGCGATGTCGGCGATCTCGATGTCCCCGGGCGCCGGATCGAGGAGGTCGAGGCGCCGGCCGGAGAGCATGCGCTGCCAGGCGCGCGCCGGCTCGCTCATCGGGGCCGGCCCAGTTCGGCGCAGGGTCCGTGCCGGTGGCAGCCGACGAGGTGGTCGTTGACCATGCCCACCGCCTGCATGAAGGCGTGCACGATGGTCGGCCCGCAGAAGGAGAAGCCTTCCGCCTTCAGGGCCTTCCCGATCGCCCGGGAGGCCGGCGTCTCGGTGGCGATCCCCGCACGGGTCCGGGCTTTGCCCTGGATCGGCCGGCCGTCGACGAAATCCCAGAGGAAGCGCGAGAAGCCGGGGCCCTGGTCCTCGATCCGCAGCCAAGCCCGGGCGCCCGCGATGGTGCCCTGGATCTTGGCGCGGTTGCGAATGATGCGGGTGTCGGCCATCAGCCGCGCGACATCGTCCTCGGTGAAGCGGGCGATCCGCTCCGGATCGAAACCCGCGAAGGCGTCGCGAAACCCGTCCCGGCGGCGCAGGATGGTGATCCAGGACAGGCCGGCCTGGAAGCCGTCGAGGATCAGCTTCTCGTAGAGGGCCCGGCCGTCATACTCGGGCACGCCCCATTCGGTGTCGTGATAGGCGACATAGAGCGGGTCGAGGCCGGCCCACCAGCAGCGGGGGCAGCCGTCGGAATGGTCGATCAGGCCAGTCTCGGACATCCGGCCACGTTAACGAGAACAGGAGCGGAACGCCATCGTCGGAATGGGGAACGCGCATCGGCTGTCGCGGCGCGCTCCGCTCCGGCTTCACGCATGCGGGAGTGATCCGGTCGCAGGGCCGGCGCGCGCCTTCTACGACGTCAACCCGGTCACGCCCGGTGAGTGCAAGCCTAAGAGATCGAACGCGAACACGTGACCGGGCGGCGAGGACGCGTGCGGGCCTGCACGATGGAGCGCCAGCAATGCGCGTGTCTGCTCGCGAGACAGATCGTCCTCTTCGATTTCGAGCATCCTCTCCTGGTCGTCTGGAGGGTCTCCTCAACGCTTGCAGGCTGTCCGCTCGAGGGATGAGAGGGAAGGCACAGGACTGGCGTTGTCGGGGCGGGAGGGAAACGCCCGCTCCGGCCGGACAGCGGTCTCGGTCGTCGTTCTCGTTGGGCGGGCTTCAACGCCTCCCGACATGCTGGCAGAAGTTTCCAAGAATCGCCGCCCAGCCGTCGCGCTGGTGATCGATGGGGACGTGTTCGTCGGGATCGAACGCAATCTTTACGTGCGTTTGCTCGCCCGATGGTGTGAACTCGACCACCGCATTGCGATCACCAAACGCATATTCGATTCGCGTGTTCGGAATAATCTTTGTGTAAGTGCCCTCGAAATCGAAGCCCATGCTTCCGTCCCTCGCCTCCATGCGGGACGTGAACTTGCCACCTTCCTTCAGATCGACGCTTGCGGCTGGGCAATGCCAGTCGTCGGAGGCAAAGTTCCACTGCATGATCTGGTCGGGCGATGTATAGGCCTTCCAGGCGACATCGGGGGGTGCGGGAGCCGTTGCTTCCACGGTGATCCGATTCTGAGTCATTTGTGGTCGCAATCCCGTCGATGTCGAGCTTTCGAGGGGCGCACCTCATATCAGATCCGTTATGGCGGCAACCTCCGAAATGATGTCGACGACGGCCGCGGGTGCAAAGGCGCGTATGTCGGCGAGGGGTGGATGTGCGAGGCTCCGCTCCAGAGCGGCAAACGCACCGGAATGGACATCGCCGTCGTGCCTGCTCGCGACCCTTCCGAGATTGTCAGCGCTTCCGCTTTCTCGCGAGGCGCCTGAGCAACAGGCGTCCTGTGTGGCGTCGAGCGCCCGACATTCGCAAATCAGAGTTGCGCCCCTCGCGCGGCCCATGCCGCCATTTCACCGTCAGCGATCGTCAGCGATACGCGCCAGCGGTCGGAGCGGCGCAGAATGTAGACGTGGTCCCACTCGGCGACGAGTGCGTCTCCCTCGCCCCGCATCCGATAGGTCATCCGAGCCTGAGCGACGTTCGGGAAGAGTTCCACCGCCGACCGGAGTTCGCCCAGGGGCTGGACGACCCCCTGCTTGCGATAGAAGTCCATGAGCGTCACGCAATGGTCGCGAAATGCCTCTCTCGGCAACGCGAAGTTGCCGGTCGGAGACGGGAACAGTCCGACCGGCTCCCACAGCTCGCTCAACGCATCGGCGTCGCGGCGCGCGAACGCCTCGATGTAGCTGGCGAAGAACGCTGCGATCTCGTCCTGGAAGGTCATGGTCGTCCTCCTCGATGTCCCCGCCTATGCGACCGATCTGGCCGTCGCTGCGGCCCGGAGGCGAGTATCCGCTTCAGGGCAGAAGGTCGGGGACGGCTCCCGATCGACCCCGGGCCGGCCTGGGATGCCGGCCGAAGGATGACGGCTCCTGGGAACCTCTAACGATCGCCAGCATGCCGCCCCGGGGTCGCGAGAAGCCACCCCACGCGCCAGCTGATCGTGCTCCGATGCGAATGCCCGGGATCGGGCTGCGATCGGTAACGCGGGGCCCCTGTCCCGGAGTATGCGGCGCCCGCGGAATGCGATCCGGCCTCAGCCCGCCGCGCTCGTCGCAACATCCGGCATCGCGAAGGTCGCGTAGGCCGGGCGCTCCAGCGTCACGGGGCGTTCGCCCGCCCGCGGGGTCTCGCCGGCCGCCAGCGCGTCGCCCAGGCGGTCGATGCGGACCAGGGCGAGGCCGCGGGTTCCGGCGGCGCTGCCCGTGGTGCCGAGCCCCTTGCCGCCCGCCGTGATCTCGGTGCCGGGCTGGGGCGCGGTGTCGGGATAGGCTGCGGCCAGGATGCGGGTCCGGGCCGTGCCCCGGTGCTGCATCCGCGAGACCACCTCCTGGCCGACATAGCAGCCCTTGCGGAAGTCGACGCCGCCGAGCTGGTCCATCAGCGCCTCGTGCGGGAAGGCGTCGCCGAAGTTGTAGTCGCGTCCGCCTTCGGGCACGCCGAGGGCGATCCGGTGCGCGTGGTAATCGGCCTCCGTCGCGTCCGCCGAGAAGGCGCCCGCGGCGGCGTAGAGGCGGGCGCCGAGATCGGCCGCGCGGGAATCCGCTACCGCCTCGGCCGCGGGCGGGACGGCGCCGGCCCAGACGGCCGCCACCGCGACGGTCGGGTCGGCGGCGATCGTCGCCTGCGCGCGCAGACGGTAGAGCGTCAGACGCTTGGCGAGGTCTGCAGCCTTGTCGGCCTGCACGTCGAGCCGGAAGCCGTCCGGAATCCGCGAGACCAGGAAGTCGAACAGGATCTTGCCCTGCGGCGTCAGCAGGGCGCCGAGGCGCGCCTCACCGGGCTGGAGCGTCTCGACATTGCAGGTCAGGACGCCCTGGAGCAGCGTCGTGGCGTCCGGTCCCACGACGGTGACCAGGACGCGGTCCGGCAACAGGGCAACGGGCATGGGCGGCGGCTCCTCGGGCGGCGGGCGGTCCGACGCGCCGAACCGCAGACCCGGGACGTAGTCGCTGACCGCCCGTGCCTCAACCGTCCGCGCTCACACGCTCAATGCTGCAGGGTGGTTGTGAAGGCGCCCCCGCGGATGCGCTCCGGGAATCCTTCGGCGTACCGGGCGGTGGCTTCCTCGCCGTACGTGGTCACCAGTTCCTGAAACGCCGCGAACAGGGCGGCCTGGGCCATGCAGTCACCGTCGAGACCATCGAGGCAGCCTTCCGCGAACGCTTCCGAGACGTAACTCAGCGCGACGCGTTTCTCCTCGACATCGACCTCGATGGGGGCGGTGTGAGAGCTGTGCTGCATAGCCGGATACTTCCATTGCGCCGGACACGGGGCCCGGCGGACACAATGGATGATAGGCGGGTCCCGGCGGCTCGGCCAGCCGAGAATTTCGGATCGGTTAACACGGGCGCTCAAATCCGATGTTTCGCCGGCATCGCCGGTGCGTGTGTTGCGCCTGCATCACCCTCCGAAACGGCCGGCCAGGGCATGCGACAGCCGGTCGCCCTCGGCGACGTACCGGGCGGCGGCCTCGTGGGCCGCCGGCGTGCAGACCCGGTAGGTGAGCGCATAGCCGCGGTAGCCGCGGTTATAGGCGCCGGCCAGGCGGTCGCGGCGGACCGGGGTCACGCCCTCGGACTCGATCAGGGCTTTCATGCGGGCCGGCCAGTCGGACGCATCCGGCGCTCCGCAGAGGTTGCGCAGGAAGGCCAGGGCCCCGATGATCTCGGACATGCGCAGCAGGTCCCGGTCGTAGGGGGCGGGCACGTCCGCGGGGGCGTTCGCCTCCTTGGGGGCCTCCTTCGCGGCTTCCCGGGCGGTTTCCTTGGCGGGCGCGGCCCCTCGGCCGGAACGCTGCTGGGCCAGCGCCGGCCCGGAGACCAGGCCGGTGAGGAGCGCCAGCAGGCACAGGATCGTCGTCGGCCGCCTCACGCCGTCGCCTCCCCGCCGCCCGTCCGCGCAGGATGTGCATCCACATGTGCATCCACGCGCGCGAAGGCCTCGCGCAGGGTGTCGACCAGTCCCGGGGTGGTCGGAAGGGTCGCGACCTCCGCGAGCGTCGCCCACCGGGTCCCCAGCGCCTCGGGGCCGGCCACGGGTTCGCCGCCGCGCCACAGGGCGGCGTGCGGGTGGACGACGTAGTGATGTCGGGCGCGGCCGGCTTCGTCCCGGAGAATGATCTCGGTGGGCGCGAGCACGCCGACAATCTCCGCGGGCAGGCCGACCTCCTCGGACAATTCGCGCAGGGCCGCCTCGGCCAGGGATTCCCCCGCTTCCACGAGACCGCCCGGCAGGGTCCAGACGCCGCGCATCGGCTCGTTGGCCCGCGCCGCCAGAAGGGCGCGGTCGCCGCGGATCACCGCGATCGACGCGCCCACGAAGGGCCGCGCCGGGAACAGGCGGCTGTCGGAATCCGGTGCGCCCGCACTCACGGCGTGCCTCCATCGGGTGCCACGACGGCCACCCGGCCGTCGGCGAGGCCGACGAGCAGCCGCGCCGCGGCGCCCTCGCCGAGGACGACGATGCCGGTCTCGGCGGGAACCGGCAGGGCCACGCGCGCCCGCTCGCGCAGGCCGCCCTTGGCTGCCACGAAGGCGATCTCCGGGCGGCCCGCCACCGGCAGGACGAGTTCGGGGCCGCCGCCGGCCGGGGTGGTGACGGCGAGATCCGAATCGCCGTCGCCCGCCGCGTAGCCCTCGGCCTCGCCGGCCGCCTCGATCCGGTCGGGACGGAGCGTCCAGAGCTGGAGCCTGCCCTTGGCGCTGACCGTCGCGGCCTGGCTTTCGCCGGACCCGGAGAAATCGGCGATGCCGACGATCTTCAGCGGTGGCCCCGGCTGGGCGGGCGTGCGGGCGGTGACGGCCCAGGCCGCGCCCGGATCGCCGGCGGGCCGGTCGATCAGCGCGAGCCCCCGGCATCCGCGCCCGACAGCGTCGCCGCCAGGAGCGCCGGCCGGCCCCGAGGCGCAGCAGGCGCGGCCGCAGGGGCGCGAACACCGCCTCGCCCCCCGCCGGCACCGTCACGGTGGCCACGGGCACGGGCTTCGGATCGGTGCTGACCGCCATCGGCTGGCGCTCGCGGATCGTCAGGACCGCGGCGGCCGGGCCGCCGTCGGGGGCGCGGGTGCGCCCGGTGAGATAGGCGCTCAGGGGTCCCGAGAGCATCCGGCGCGAGCCCGGCAGGGCCCCGCGCGGCGTCTCGGCGGCGGTCAGCCCCTCGACGGCTTCCTTGCCGATCGGCCGCACGGTGACGCGGCCCTCGGCGAGGGCGAGCACGGCGCCGCCCTCGTCGCCCCAGACCACGGCGATCGGCGCGCTCTCCTCGTCGCCGGCCTGTTGGCCGCCGGTCTGCGGACCGGTCTTGGCGCCGGTGATCGGCAGGAGTCCGGAGGTCGCCACCGAGACCGCCGCCTCGCTGCGCGAGCCGCGCAGCGCCCGCACCTTGAAGGGCAGTTCGAGGATCCGGATCCCGGGCTCGGCCCGCGCCCCCGCGACGGGCGCGACGCCCACGATGAGGCCCAGGACGACGGCGCGCAGCCCGCGGCCCGGCGCCGGGTGCCGGCGCGCGGCCGTCGTGCCCGAGGATGCGCCAGAGGAAGCGCCCGATCTGGTCAAACGTGCTGGCCGCCGTTGATGTGGAGTTCGGCGCCGTTCACGTAGGACGAGGCCTCGGTGCACAGGAAGTAGATCGCCTTGGCGACCTCGTCCGGCGTGCCCAGCCGGCGCTGCGGGATCTGCTCGACGAGCTTCTCGGTGCCGGGCGACAGGATCGACGTGTCGATCTCGCCCGGCGAGATCGCGTTCACCCGCACGCCGAGCGGCCCGAAATCGGCGGCCATCTCGCGGGTCAGGCCGGCGAGCGCCGCCTTGGATGTGCCGTAGGCCGCCCCCGCGAAGGGATGGACGCGCGAGCCTGCGATCGACGTCACGTTGACGACCGAGCCCTTGGCCCGGGCGAGTTCCTCGCGCAGGCCCCGGGCCAGCAGGATCGTGGCGAACAGGTTGACCTGGAACACCCGCTGCCACGTGTCGAACTCGGTGGCCAGGGCGCCGAGGCGCTCGCCCTCCGGCCCCTTCGGCGAGATGCCGGCATTGTTGACCAGCGCGTGCAGAACCCCGCCCTCGGCGGCGAGCCGGCCCCGCACCTCCTCGACGGCGCGGGCCGTGTCCTGCGCGTCGGAAAGGTCGACCTGCAGGTGGTCCTCGGGCCCCATCTCCCAGGGGCAGTTCTCCGGGAAGGCGTGGCGCGAGCAGGTGATCACCCGCCAGCCCGCGGCCGAGAAGCGCTTGACGGTGGCGTGACCGATGCCCCGGCTCGCGCCCGTGAGCAGCATGATGCGCCGGCGTTCGTTGACGGGGAGGGCCAAAGCCGTAAGCCTCGCTGGCGTTCAGGGGTCGCGGCCCGGTCGGGCGCGGTGCGTGCCGGTGAGCCTCAATGGTCTAGGCGCACGGGGGCCGGAAATCCAGAGCGCGCCGCGGGTCGGGGTCGAGGCAGGGGAGAGAAACGCATGGCCAGCGGGCAGACCAGCGCGGAGCGCATGCCGGAGATCCCGGCCGACAGCCTGTCCCCGGTGCAGGCAGCGGCCGCGGCCGCGTTCCAGGCCGAGCGCGGCGTCCCGGTCTTCGGGCCGTTCGTGCCGCTCCTGCGCAGCCCCGAACTGATGCTGTGCGCGAGCCGGATGGGCCAGTACCTGCGCTACGGCAGCGTCCTGCCGCTCCGGGTCAGCGAGTTCGCAATCCTGGTGGTCGCGCGGGAATGGAGCCAGCCGGTGGAGTGGGCCATCCACCACCCCATCGCCCTGAAGGCCGGGGTCGCCCCCGAGACCGCGCAGGCGCTCGCCGAAGGACGCCGCCCCGACACGATGAGCGCCGACGAGGCGCTGGCCTACGCGTTCTCGACCGAGCTGATGCGCAACCGCGCGGTGAGCGACGCGACCTACGCGGCCCTGGTGGCGCGCTTCGGCGAGCAGGGGGCGATCGACCTCACCGGCATCAACGGCTACTACGCGCTCCTCGCCATGACGATGAACGTCGCGCGCACGGCCCTGCCGGCGGGCGGGCCCGCGGCGCCTCCGCTGCCGCCGCTGGTGGGGCCGGCTTCGGCGCCGCCCGCGCGACCAGGCCTGAGCCAAGATCCCGCACCGCTTGTGGCGCCGGCCGCTTCGGTCTAACCGTCCTCCCCGTGCGGGCGCCCGACGTGCCGCCCGCCCATTCCCGAAAACCCGGCCGGACGAGAGCCATGGTCGCCCATACCCGCGCCGACTCGGCGCCCAAGCCCACCGACCCGGCCCTCGCCGGCGCCCGGATCCTCGTTGTCGAGGCGCGCTACTACGACGCGATCGCCGACGAACTCCTCGCCGGGGCCCGCGCGGCCATCGCGGCCGCCTCCGCGCAGGCGATCGTGGTGACCGTTCCGGGCGCCCTGGAGATCCCCGCCGCCGTGGCGATCCTGCTCGACGCCGAGCCCTACGACGCGGTGGTGGCGCTGGGCTGCGTCATCCGCGGCGAGACCGGCCACTACGACATCGTCGCCGGCGAGAGCGCCCGGGCGCTCATGGACCTGTCGGTGCAGCGCCGCGTGCCCCTCGGCAACGGCATCCTCACGGTCGAGACCGAGGCGCAGGCCCTCGCCCGTGCCCGGGTCGCCGAGATGAACAAGGGCGGCGGTGCCGCCGAGGCTGCCCTCGGCGTGCTCGCTTTGAAGCGCGCCGCCGAAGCCGCGCGCACCCGATGACGGATACCCCCATGACCGGGACCACCGACACTCAGCCGGAGACGGGCGCCGAGCCCGCCGGCAAGCCCGCCAAGATCAGCCTGCGCAGCGGCGCCCGCCTCGCCGTGGTGCAGGCGCTCTACGAGATGGACATCTCCGGCAAGGGCGTCCTCGACGCGCTCGCCGAGTTCGAGGCCTTCTGGATCGGCCAGGAGGTCGACGGGATCGTCCATCCCCCGGCCGAGACCGCCTTCTTCCGCGACCTCCTGCGCGGCACGGTCGAGGAGCAGCGGGCCATCGACCCGAAGCTCGATCAGGCCCTCGCCCAGGGCTGGCCGCTGCGGCGCATCGAGATCGTGCTCCGGGCGATCCTGCGGGCGGGCGCCTACGAGCTGATGTTCCGCCGCGACGTGCCGGCGGCCGCGGCGATCTCGGAATATGTCGACGTGGCCCACAGCTTCTACACGGCCGACGAGCCCGGCCTCGTCAATGCCGTGCTCGACCGGCTCGCCCGGGAGGTCCGGCCGGGGGAGGTCGGGGCTCAGAAGGCGTCCGGCAAGCCGGGCTCGTCGAAGCCGCTTCCCGGTAAATCGTCCGTCGGCAAACCGTCCTCCGGAAAGCCATCCGCCGGAAAGCCGCCCGCCGGGAAGGCCTGAGCCTTGGCCGGGTCGGCCCGTGCTTCCGAGGAGGGGCTGATCGCCCGCTACTTCGCCCCCCTCGCGGGGCCGGGCGCCCACGGGCTGCGGGACGACGCCGCCACGCTGACGCCCACGCCGGGCCACGACCTCGTCCTCACCACCGATGCCGTGGTGGCGGGGATCCACTACTTCGCGGAGGATCCGCCGGCTTCGATCGCCCGGAAGGCCCTCGGCGTGAACCTCTCCGACATCGCCGCCAAGGGCGCGGTCCCGCGCGGCTTCCTGCTCACCCTGGCGCTCCCCGATGACTGGACGGAGGCTTGGCTCGACGGCTTCGCGGCGGGGCTCGGCGCGGCGGCGGCGGAGGCCGGCTGTCCGCTCCTCGGCGGCGACACGGTGCGCTCCGGTGGCCCGGCGCTGATCTCGGTGAGCCTGTTCGGCGAGGTGCCGACCGGCACCATCGTCCGCCGCACCACCGCGCGGGTCGGCGACCGGATCTGCGTCACCGGCACGATCGGCGACGCCGCCCTCGGCCTGCGGCTCCGCCTGGAGCCCACGGCGCCCTGGGTCGCCGGGCTGGACCCGGCGCTCCAGGCCGAACTCGCCGACCGCTACCTGCATCCGCGCCCGCGGCTCGCCGCTGCGCCGGCGGTCCGCCGCTACGCCTCGGCGGCCATGGACGTGTCCGACGGCCTCGCGGGCGATCTCGCCAAGATGCTGGGCGCGGGTCGCGGCGCCCGGGTCGCGGCCGCCGCCCTGCCGCTCTCGGATGCCGCCCGGCGCGCCTGCGCGGCCGAGCCCGCGCTGATCGACGCGGTCCTGACCGGTGGCGACGATTACGAGATCCTCTGTACCGTTGCGCCGGAGAATGTCGCGGCCTTCCAGGCCGAGGCGGCGGCCGCCGGTCTCACCGTCTCGGCCATCGGCACCGTCACATCAGGCGACGGCCCGCCGCGCTTCGAAATGCGCGATGGCGCCGAGCGCGTATTCGCGGCTGGGTCCTTCAGCCACTTCTGAGATCTGAGCCGGCCCCGATCGTGCGGCGCCGCGGCTGGCCGCGGCTCCGGCCGGATGCCCGATCTGACGACGGGCCTCGTCGATCATGTCCGCCGCGACGACCGGAATCCAAAGGCTCACCGGATCCCGGCCCATGCCGGGCGTCTGGGAGAGGGCGTCCTGCAGCGCGGAGATCAGGTCATCCTGGATCGCCACCGGTTGCGCCGCGACCCGTTCGGCGATCAGGAAGCCGACTGCACCGCGCAACACCTCAAGCGTGGCCGCCAGCTTGGCGGCGTGGTCACTGCTCATCGCGAGCCCCGTCAGAGTACAACTAAAAATAGAATACCGGAGGGTTAAAAGAACGTTAATCGACCGCCGGCTCAGCCCGCGGCTGCGGCGATGCCCGGTTGCCATCGCCCCCATGCCGCCGGGCAATGCAAAATAATGCGAAATCGTGGGCCTGCGAGGACCGCGCGCGCGGGCGCATGAGATCCGAGGCCTGAGCGTATTCTCCCGCGCGGCGTTTGCGCTCACCGGCGAAGTTTGGCAATCAAGGTATTGTTCTGGGAAGGAAAGCCCCGAATCCGAGCACCGCGTCCCATGGCCGTCGTCCGGCGGTCAAGCTCGACAATCACAAGCCCACGCCAGGCACGATAATGACAAGGACGGTCGCATGATTCCCTTGGTTCTGATCATCGTGGGCGGGCTCTGCGCCGTCGCCTACGGCATCGTCACGATCCTCGACGTGATGCGGCGCGATGCCGGCACGCAGCGCATGCAGGAGATCGCCGCCGCCATCGCCGAGGGCGCGCAGGCCTATCTCCGGCGGCAATACACGACGATCGGCCTCGTCGGCGTCGTCCTGTTCGTCCTCCTCGCCGTCTTCCTCGGGATCAAGGTCGCGGTCGGCTTCCTGATCGGCGCCGTGCTGTCGGGGGCGGCGGGCTTCATCGGCATGAACGTCTCGGTCCGGGCCAATGTCCGCACGGCCCAGGCCGCCTCCACCTCGCTGGGCGGCGGCCTCGACGTCGCCTTCAAGTCGGGGGCGGTGACCGGCATGCTGGTGGCGGGCCTCGCGCTCCTTGGCGTCGCCCTCTACTACCTGTTCCTCACCCGCGGCGCCCATCTCGACCCGTCGAGCCGCGAGGTGATCGACGCGCTCGTCGCCCTGGGCTTCGGCGCCTCGCTGATCTCGATCTTCGCCCGGCTGGGCGGCGGCATCTTCACCAAGGGCGCCGATGTCGGCGGCGACCTCGTCGGCAAGGTCGAGGCCGGCATCCCGGAGGACGATCCGCGCAACCCCGCCACCATCGCCGACAATGTCGGCGACAATGTCGGCGACTGCGCCGGCATGGCGGCCGACCTGTTCGAGACCTACGCGGTGACGGTCGTCGCCACGATGGTGCTGGCCGCGATCTTCTTCTCCGGTCCCACGGGAAGCGGCCGCGACGTCCTCGAGCCGATGATGCTGTACCCGCTGGCCATCGGCTCGGCCTGCATCCTCACCTCCATCGCCGGCACCTACGCGGTGCGGCTCGGGGCCAACCAGTCGATCATGGGTGCCCTTTACAAGGGCCTGATCGCCGCGGGCGTTCTGTCGATCGGGGCGATCGCGGCGGTCAACATGACCCTGCTCGGGGGCTTCTCGACGACCTTCACCACCTCCACGGGCGTCACCTTCACGTCGGGCGGCCTGTTCGGATGCGCGGTGATCGGGCTCGCCATCACGGCGCTGATCGTGGTGATCACCGAGTACTACACGGGCACCAACTTCCGCCCGGTGAAGTCGATCGCCGACGCGTCGGTGACCGGCCACGGCACCAACGTGATCCAGGGGCTGGCGATCTCGCTGGAATCGACCGCGCTGCCGGCCATCGTGATCGTGGCCGGCATCATCAGCACCTACGCGCTCGCCGGCCTGTTCGGCATCGCCATCGCGGTCACCGCCATGCTGGCGCTGGCGGGCTTCATCGTGGCGCTCGACGCCTTCGGGCCGGTCACCGACAATGCCGGCGGCATCGCCGAGATGGCGGGCCTGCCCGCGGAGGTGCGCAAGTCCACGGACGCCCTCGACGCGGTCGGCAACACCACCAAGGCGGTGACCAAGGGCTACGCCATCGGCTCGGCGGGCCTCGGCGCGCTGGTTCTGTTTGCCGCCTACACGTCGGACCTGAACTACTTCATCGCCAATGCGAGCCCGACGCAGTACCGCTTCTTCCAGGGCGTCAGCGTCGATTTCTCCCTGTCCAACCCCTACGTCGTGGTCGGCCTGCTGCTCGGCGGCCTGATCCCGTTCCTGTTCGCCGGCATCGCCATGACGGCGGTCGGGCGCGCCGCGGGCGCGGTGGTGGAGGAGGTCCGGCGCCAGTTCCGGGAGAAGCCCGGGATCATGCAGGGCACCGACCGGCCGGATTACGGACGGGCGGTGGACATGCTGACCCGCGCGGCGATCAAGGAGATGATCGTCCCCTCGCTCCTGCCGGTGCTGTCGCCGGTTGTGCTGTTCTTCGTGATCCAGCTGATCGCCGGAAAGAGCCAGGCCTTCGCCACGGTGGGGGCGAGCCTGCTCGGCGTGATCCTCACCGGACTCTACGTGGCGATCTCGATGACGTCGGGCGGCGGCGCCTGGGACAACGCCAAGAAGTACATCGAGGACGGCCACCACGGCGGCAAGGGCTCCGAGGCCCACAAGGCGGCGGTGACCGGCGACACGGTGGGCGACCCCTACAAGGACACCGCCGGTCCGGCGGTGAACCCGGCGATCAAGATCACCAACATCATCGCCCTGCTGCTGCTCGCGGTGCTGGCACACAGCTGATCGATGGATGGCCGAACCGAAGGTCGGCTTTCCGACCTCTCGGTTCCGCTTGCGGGCCATCTGAGGGATCGCCGGCCGCACCGGATCCGGGCGGCCGATCCGCGGCCGATCCGCTTCCGGCCCGCACGGAGCCGGGCGGATCCTGCGGATGCCTCATTGCTGATCCGACAGGGCGAGGGGCACGGGCACCCGATCGGGCGGTGCCGGGGTTCAACCCTCGGACCGTCGCGGTCGGCGCGGCCACCTGCAGGACGCTGCGCCGACCGTGAACGACCGCGGCAATCCGTCATGTCGAGACCTCGCGTCCGCCGGCCATCATTTTAGCGGGAAGTGTTCACTCTTGAACGGACGCGGCGGCCAAGCTGGGCTATGCCGGCTCGTAGCGCCAGCCTGCCGCGACCGATGCCGCCGAACTCACCGTCCCCGCTGGAGCGGAACCTCCTGCTCCGCTCGCTGCCACCCGTCGAACGGTCGAGGCTTCTCCCCCATGCGGAGGTGGTCACACTGGTGCGCGGCGACGTCCTGTTCGAGCCGGGGGACGAGGTCACCGCGATGATCTTCCCGCTCGACGGGACGGTGGTCTCCCTGATCGTGCCGCTGGAGGAGGGCCGCACCATCGAGACCGCGACCGTCGGTCGGGAGGGGGCGCTCGGCGGCGTTGTGAGCCAGGGCTACCTCCCGGCCTTCAACCGCGCCGTCGTTCAGATGGGCGGGGCAGCGGTGCGGCTGGACGCGGCGCGGATGCAGGCGGCCAAGCGCACCTCGCTGCCGATCCGCAACGCCCTCGTGCGCTACGCCGACTGCCTCCTCGCGCAGGTGGTCCAGTCCGTCGCCTGCAATGCCGCCCATCCCATCGAACAGCGGTGCGCGCGCTGGGTGCTCGCCCTGCACGACCGGCTCGCCACCGATGTCCTGCCGGTCACCCAGGACATGCTGGCGGAGATGCTCGGGGTGCGCCGGACCTATCTCAGCGGCATCCTCAACCGGCTCCAGGCCCAGGGGCTTATCGAGATGGGCCGGGCCAGGATCACGGTCCGCGACCGGCCGGCTCTGCAGGCGGCGTCCTGCGAATGCCATCGCCGGGTGCAGGAGCACTTCGCCCTCGTCCTCGGCGCGACCTTCACGCCGGCCGGAACCCTCGTCGCGCTCGACCCCGACGGCGCGCCCGATCCCCTGGCGACGCACGGGGCCATTTCCGCATGACCGTGATCGACATGGAAGGCGTCGAGCATCTCATCGCCGCCGACCTGCGTCTCGCCGCGCTCAAGGCCTACGGCATCCTCGACACCCCGCCCGAGGCCGCCTTCGACGGCATCGTGCGGCTGGCGACCCGGCTGTGCCTGACCCCGGTCGCCCTCGTCAGCTTCGTGGCCGCCGACCGCCAGTGGTTCAAGGCACGGATCGGTTTTCCTTCGTGCGAGACCGACCTCGAGCGCTCGGTCTGCAAGTACGCGCTGGCCGAGCCGGACCTGCTGATCGTGCCCGACCTCGCGGCCGACCCGCGCACGGCCGACAACCCCCTCGTCACTGGGGAGCCGTTCATCCGGTTCTACGCCGGGGCGCCCCTGCGCGCGCCCGACGGGCAGGTGCTCGGCTCGCTCTGCGTCATCGACACGGTGCCCCGGCCCCAGGGGCTGACCCCGGAGCAGCAGGAGGACCTGCGCATCCTGGCGGCCCAGGTCGTCACCCAGCTGCAGATGCGCCGGGCCGTGGACGAACGCGATCAGGTCCTTGCGTTCCAGGCCGCCGAGCTGCGGCGGGCGCACCGGCTCGACGTCATCGCCACCGCCTCCACGGCCCTGCTCACCGCCGACGACCCCTCCGCGGTCCTCGAACCCATTCTGAGGGACGGGGCCGACGCCCTCGGGTTCGACCGGGCCTGCCTCTACGACGTAACGCCGGACCGGCAGCACCTGCGCCTGACCCACGCGGTCAACATCTCTCCGGACGGGCGCGAGCGCCTGAAGCGCCTGCCGTTCGGGACTCCGCTCTGCGGCATCGTCGCGGAGACCCGCCAGCCCCTGATCCTCAGCGGGTTGCAGGCCAGTCTCGATCCGCGATGGGAGGCGGCCCGCGGCAACGGCCTCGACGCCTATGCCGGGTTCCCCATCGTCAGCCGGGGCGAACTCTGCGCGGTCATCGCCTTCGCCTCGACGCGGGTGGCCGCCTTCGACCGCGAGACCGTGGCGTTCTTCGAGACGCTCGCCCGCCTGATGGCGGCGGTCCACGAGCGCCTCGACGGCGAGGACGCCCTCGCCGAGAGCCGGGCCTACTGGCGCAGCCTGTTCGAGCGGCTGTGCGAGGGCTTCATCGTCGGCGAGGTCATCCGCGAGGCCGGACAGGTGACCGACTGGCGCTACGTCGAGGTCAACCGTGCCTGGGGCGACCTCGTCGGCATCGACGTGAACCAGGTTGCCGGCCGGACCATCCGCGAGGTCTTCCCCGGTATCGAGGACGCCTGGGTCAATGAGTTCGCACAGGTGGTGGAGAGCGCGGAACCGCGCGAGTTCCTGCGGCGGGTCGGGACGCTCGACCGCTGGTACGAGGGCCGCGCCTTCGCCATCGGCGCCGACCGCTTCGCCGTCACCTTCCTCGAAGTCACCGACCGGGTCCAGGCCGAGGCGCGGCGTACGGCCCTGCTGAGCCTCGGCGACCGGTTCCGCGACCTGACGGAGGCCCCGGAGATGATCCAGGCCGCCGCCGAGATCGTCGGCACGACCCTCGGCGTCACGCGGGCCGGCTATGGCCATATCGACGGCGACGTTGAATTCGTCGACATCGAGGAGGGCTGGACCGCACCGGGCGTCGCCAGCATCGCCGGGCGGCACCGCTACGCCGATTTCGGCGACATCCGCGAGCACCTTCGGCGCGGCGAGCCGCTGGTCATCGAGGACGTGCGAACCGATCCGAGAACGTCCTCGGATCCCCGGCTGATGCTCGACGTCGGCATCGGCGCGCTCGTGAACATGCCGGTTCGCGAGCGGGGACGCACGGTGGCGGTGTTCATCGTGCAGGACGACAAGCCCCGCCGATGGTCGCCGGAAACCCTGGCCTTCGTGCGCAACGTCGCCGAGCGTCTGGAGTCGGGCGTTGCCCGGCTCGAGGCCGAGGAGCAGCAGCGCATCCTCAACGAGGAGATCTCGCATCGCCTGAAGAACATGCTCGCGATGGTGCTGTCGATCGCCACGCAGACCCTTCGCGGTGTCCCCGACCGCGCTCCTGTGGAGGCCTTCGAGCGGCGCATCCACGCGCTGTCGACCGCCCACAACGTGCTCCTCCACAAGACATGGACGAGCGCCCCGGTCCGCGAGGTCGTCCATGCGGTCCTCGGCGCCGCGGGGCATGGCGACCGCATCACGGTCACGGGCCCCGATTTCGATCTCGGGCCGCGCGCGACGCTCTCGGTCTCGCTCCTGCTGCACGAACTGGCGACCAATGCCGCCAAATACGGGGCCTTGTCGGTCCCCGACGGGCGGGTCGCCGTGACGTGGCGCCTGGATGACGGCATCGGGGAGCGTGAGGTCGTGCTCGACTGGGTCGAGCGGGGCGGCCCGCCACCTGTGGCCCCCGCGCACTCCAAGCGCGCCGGGTTCGGCTCGCGCCTCATTCGTTTGGGATTGGCCGGATCCGGCGGCGTCGACCTTCGTTACCCTTCCTCTGGCTTCGAAGCGACGCTGCGTGCGCTGCTCGTCCAATTGCAGCATGGATAGGGAGCGAGCCGTGGCTGCAGGGACTGCGAGGCGGAATGCCATCCTCGTCATCGAGGATGAGCCGGTCATGCGCCTCATGGCTGTCGACCTCGTCGAGGAGGCGGGGTTCGAGGCCCTGGAAGCGTTCGACGCCGAGGAAGCGGTGCGCCTTATGGAGGCGCGGCCCGACATCGTCCTCGTCTTCTCCGACATCGACCTCGGCATCGGCATGGCGGGTCTGGACCTCGCCCATGCGATCCGGGACCGTTGGCCGCCGGTCGAGATCATCATGACCTCGGGGAAGATTCAGCCCGAACCCGGGGATCTGCCAGAGCGCGGGCGTTTCTTCGAGAAGCCCTACCGCCGCGACGAGGTCGCCGCGGCGATGCGCGAACTCGCAGCCTGACCGGACGTCGGGGCGATCGTCCGAGCCGGATCCTGCCTCTCCGGCATCGGCCGCGCGGCCCGGCATGGAGACCGACACCCAGGCCGGACCGGACGACCCGAAGCCGCATGGCCGGCGTCGACTCCGGATATCCGGAGACGCGCGGCGACGACACGGGCGCATCGGCGCCGACCCGGCGACCGACGGCGGCATCGGTGAGCGCCTTCTCGTCGACCGGCCCGAACGGTGACCGCGGACCGCACGGTGCGGATCAGTCGACAGGGCCGGGTTCCGAGCGAGCCCGGCTGTTCACCATCCACCGTGTGCGCCCCCGCACGCGCCTGTCAGCCCTGCTGCGCTGCACCTTGGCATCGCGGCGGCGCAGCGCCACCTCGGCGCGGGAATAAAACCGGACGCGGCCTGCGCCGCACCACAACGAGGTACCTCATGCCGTCCCTGCTCGACCCGATCCGTATCGGCGCCATCGAGGCGAAGAACCGGATCTTCATGGCGCCCCTGACGCGCGGCCGCGGCACCCGCGAGCACGTGCCGACCCCGATCATGGCCGAGTATTACGCCCAGCGCGCCGGCGCCGGCCTGATCCTCACCGAGGCCACCGGCATCAGCCAGGAGGGGCTCGGCTGGCCCTACGCGCCGGGTATCTGGTCCGACGCTCAGGTCGACGCGTGGCGGCCGATCGTGAAGGCCGTTCACGACAAGGGCGGCAAGATCGTCTGCCAGATTTGGCATATGGGGCGGCTGGTCCACCCGGACTTCCTGGGCGGCGAGAAGCCGATCTCGGCCTCTGCCACGACGGCGCCCGACCAGGCGCACACGTATTCCGGCAAGAAGCCCTATGCCGAGGCGCGCCCGCTGGAGGTCTCGGAAGTGCCGCGCCTGCTCGCCGATTACGAGCGGGCCACCGCCAATGCCCTGGCGGCCGGCTTCGACGGCGTGCAGATCCACGCCGCGAACGGCTACCTGATCGACGAATTCCTCCGTGACGGCACCAACCACCGCACCGACCAGTACGGCGGCTCCATCGAGAACCGCGTGCGGCTGCTGCGCGAGGTGACCGAGGCTGTGGCGAAGGTGGCCGGGCCGGAGCGCACCGGCGTGCGGCTCTCGCCCAACGGCGCGATCCAGGGCTGCAACGATTCCGATCCGGAGCCGCTGTTCGTGGCCGCCGCCCAGGCGCTCGCCGATGTCGGGATCGCTTTCCTGGAGATGCGCGAGCCGGGGCCGAACGGTACCTTCGGCAAGGCCGACCACCCGCCGATCGCCCCGGCGATGCGGCGCGTGTTCCGCAACCCCATGATCCTGAACGCCGATTACGACGGCATCAGCGGCCAGAAGGTTCTGGATGCCGGCGAGGCCGACGCCATCGCGTTCGGCCGGACCTTCATCGCCAATCCGGACCTCGTCGAGCGGATCGCCCAGAAGGCGCCGCTCAACAAGGACGACGCCGCGACGTGGTACAGCCAGGGGCCCGAGGGCTACATCGACTACCCGACCCTGACGAAGTCCCGGGCCGCCTGACGCGCCCCGGCCAGCATCGTCTGCCGGGCCCCGGCGGGCACGGCAGGAAAGCGCGGCGGTCCCTAGGCAGGGCGCCGCTGCGCGCCTATGTGAGGGCAGGACCATGGATGTGCCTGCACCTCACGCGCTCGCGGAAGCCGGACCGACCGATGGACGCTGGAGCGCCGCGGATCGGATCGCGGAACTTCGTGATCTCGCGATCCTCGATTCGGAGCCGGAGCCGCTCTACGACGATCTCGTGCGGGTCGCAGCCTATGTCTGCCGCGCGCCGGTCGCCCTCGTCAGCCTGGTGGATGCCGAGCGGCAGTGGTTCAAGTCGGAGGTGGGCCTCGGCAAGCGCGAACTGCCGATCAACTGCTCGGTCTGTGCCCATACGATCGAGGCGGGCGATCTTCTCGTCATCCCGGATCTGACCACCGACCCGCGGACCACTGAGAACCCCCTCGTGACCGGGGCGCCGGCCTTCCGCTTCTATGCGGGCGCGGTGATCCGCGGCAATCATGGCATTCCGATCGGGGCCCTGTGCGTGCTGGACCGGGCCCCGCGGCCGGACGGCCTCGATTCCGAGCAGACCGCGACCCTGCTGGCGTTGGCACGTCAGATCTCGAGCCTGCTGGAGCATCGCCGGACGCTGGCGCGGGTGGCCGCCCGCGAGGCGGAGATCGCCGCGAGCGAACGCCGCTTCCGCGTGATGACCTCCGCCATGCCCCAGATGGTCTGGACCACCCGGCCGGACGGGTTCCACGATTATTACAACGACCGCTGGTACGAGTTCACCGGCGTGCCCTACGGCTCCACCGACGGCGAGGGCTGGAACGGGGTGTTCCACCCCGAGGACCAAGAGCGGGCCTGGGCGCGGTGGCGCCACTGCCTCAGGACGGGCGAGCCCTACGAGATCGAGTACCGCCTGCGCCACCACAACGGCGATTACCGCTGGACGCTCGGGCGCGCCATGCCGATCCGGGACGCCGAGGGGCGGATCGAGCGCTGGTTCGGGACCTGTACCGATATCGACGACCTGAAGCGTGCCGAGGCCGAAGCCCGCAAGCTCGCCGTGATCGTCGAGACCTCCAAGGACTTCATCGGGCTCTGCACCCTCGAGGGCGAGATCACCCATCTCAACGAGGCCGCCCTGGCCCTGGTCGGCCTGCCCGACCTCGCCGCCGCCCGGGCGTGCACGGTGTCCGACTTCTTCACCGACGACAGCCGCCGGATCCTGGCCGAGACCGTCATGCCGGCGGTGCGCCGGGACGGATTCTGGGAGGGCGAGCTGGCCTTCCGGCACTTCGTCACCGGCGAGCCGTTGGCGGTGCTCTACAACATCTTCCCGGTGCGCGATCCTATGGGGACCGAGGTGGGATACGCCACCGTCACCCGCGACCTGCGCGAGGCGAAGCGCGCCGAGGAGGCGCGGGACCTTCTGATCCGCGAGCTGTCGCACCGGATCAAGAACATCTTCGCGGTGGTCGGCGGCCTTGCCGCGCTGACCGCCCGGAGCGATCCTGCGGCCAAGCCGTTCGTGGCGGCGTTCCGCGAGCGACTGGGCGCCCTGGCCCGGGCCCACGAATATGTTCGCCCCCATTCCCCCGACAGCGCCCCGCCGGTGGCCGGTCAGACGGTGCTTGGGCTGATGCGCCTGATCATGGCCGCCTACGAGGAGAACGGACGCGCGCGCGTGGTGATCACCGGGGACGATGCCGAGATCGGCGAGCGCACCGCCACCGCCCTCGCCCTGATCATGCACGAGCAGGCGACCAACGCGGTCAAGTACGGAGGGCTCTCGACGCGGGAGGGCGGCGTCTCGCTGAGCGGGGCCCGGGAGGCAGGCCGCTATACGCTGACATGGCGCGAGGAGGGCGGCCCCCAGGTTGCCGGCGCGCCGCTCCGGAAGGGGTTCGGCACCGTTCTGGCCGAGCGCAGCGTCGCCGGCCAGCTCGACGGCGTGCTGGAGCACGACTGGGCGCCGGGCGGTCTCCTGATGCGGCTCTGTGTCCCGCTCGAGAACCTGCGGACCTGACATGACCCGGCCGCCGGCCGCTCCACGGCTGCGTCTCGTCGTCCTCGATTTCGACGGCACCCTGGCCGATAGCTTCCCGTGGTTCTGTTCGGTTCTGAACGGGGTAGCCGACCGCTACCGCTTCCGCCGGGTCGAGGCCCACGAGGTCGAGGGTCTGCGGCTCCTGGGCGCCCGGGCGATCATGGCCCATCTCGGCATCCCGCGCTGGAAGCTGCCGCTCATCGCCCGCCACATGCACAGGCTGGCCGCGCGCGACGCCGGCCAGATCGCCCTGTTTCCCGGCGTTCCGGCGATGCTGGCCGCGGTCGCGGAGGCGGGCGTGCCGCTGGCGATCCTGTCGTCGAACCGCGCAGACACGGTGCGGCGGGTGCTCGGACCGGACAATGCCGACCGCATCGGCACCTATGCCTGCGGGGCCTCGGTCTTCGGGAAGGCGCGTCGGCTGCGGACGCTGCTCACACGGACCGGCGTGGCGCCCGACCGGGCTCTCTGCATCGGCGACGAGATCCGCGACCTTGAGGCGGCGCGCGCCCTGGGCTGTCCCTTCGGCGCCGTGGCCTGGGGCTATACCGATTCCCGGGCTCTCGCGGCCCTCGGCCCCGAGCACCTGTTCTCGGAGCCGCCGGAGATCGCCCGCCTCGTGGCGGGCGAGGCCGATCACATGCCGCGATTGGCGCCCGGCACGACGCTGGTGCCGCTGCCGCTGCCGAACGGCTCGTAGCGGGTCAGGCCGCGGAACAGCTGGCTGAGGAAGGCGCGGTCGGCGCCGCTCGTCGGCGTCGTGCGTTCGATGAAGTCGAAGATCCGACCGTCCTGGAGGCCGTAGAGCGCCACCCGCTCGACCTTGAAGGCGGGCGAGAAATAGACCGCCGTCACCTTCTGGTCCTCGACCTGCTCACCCAGGAACATGATCGTCCGGCGGGTGTTCTGCGAGATGTAGTACCAGGACTTGTTGCCCACGGTGGACACCGTCGACGGCGTGCCGAGGATCTGCAGGACCTGCTCGGGGCTCATGCCGGGCTTGATCGTGGCGAGTGCCGCCTGGTCGACCTGATAGCCGTGACGCAGCTCCTCGCCGATGCAGCCGGACAGGCCGGTTCCCGCAAGGCCGAGCAGGGCGAGGCGCGCGAAGGACTGGACGAGACGGCGCCGCATCGGGCCCCCAGAGAGCGTGTTGACGGACGGGGCGCAACCGTCGTCGCCGACACGGGGCTCCGACGGCGCTTGCGCCCTGGGCGTGGGTTGCCGTACCGCGGGGTTATGGCTTTGACAAGGCAAGCTTGGCCACAGATGGCCGGGGTTCGGCACCGATGATCGCCGGGTTGTTCCGGCGCGCGAGCGCGCGGCGCCGCGCCGTCGAGGGACTGCACGTGGCCTTGAGCATGGCCGCGCGCCGGCCGGGCCTCTACACGCGCCTCGGCGTGCCCGATACCGTGGAGGGCCGGTTCGAGGCCCTCTGCCTGCACGCGATCCTGGTCCTGCGCCGGCTGAACCGGCTGCCGGCGCCGGCGTCCGAGGTGGCCCAGGATCTCGTGAATTCGGTCTTCACCCAGCTCGACGCCTCGCTGCGCGAACTCGGTGTCGGCGACATGGGCGTGTCCAAGCGGATGAAGAAGCTCGGCGCCGCCTTTTACGGCCGGGCCGAGGGCTACGATGCCGCCCTGGAGGCCGGCGACGCGGCGGCGCTGCGCGCCGTTCTCGTCCGCAACGTGCTGGGCGGCGAGGGTGACGGGCGCGGTCTTGCCGCCTACGTGCAGTCCGCCGACGCCGCCCTCGCCGGCGCCGATCTGGACGGGCTGCTCGGGGCCGGGCCGCCCTTCCCGGAGCCGGACGGCTTCGCGCCGGCATCGGTCCACGCTGGAGATGGAGGAAATTCATGACCCGCCACGCCGGCCAGGAGGGCTTTCCCCTCGCGCGCTGGGTCAATGTCGAGCGCCTGCCCCGGGGGCGCGGCGCCGTCACCGTGGAGGCGAGCCCGGCCGAATGCGCGGCGCTCGCCGCCGATTTCGGCATCCCCGGGATCCGCGATCTGGTCGGGCGCTTCGCCATCGAGGGGCCGACCAGCCGTCTCACCGTGACCGGCGCGGTGGAAGCCCTGGTGACGCAGGTCTGCACCGTGAGCCTCGAACCCTTCGAGGCGCCGGTCCATGAACCGGTCGAAGTGGTGTTCACCGATACCGACCGGCTCGCCGGCACCGAGGCCGAGGAGGCCGACATCCCCGACCCGCTGGTCGGCGGCCGCATCGATTTCGGTGCGCTCACCGCCGAGTTCCTGGCGCTCGGCCTCGATCCCTATCCGCGCAAGCCCGGCATCACCTTCGAGCCGGTGGTGGCGGGCGACGATGCGGGGCCCCTCGACGGCCTGCGCAAGCTCCGCGACGGCGGGGCCTGAGGCCGTCGGCGACCGCCCGGAAGCCCGCGCCGCCCGATTTCATTTGCCCGCCGGGCCGGTATCGCTATGGTCCGCCGCGCCCGGCGGGCCCCGTCCCGCCGACGTCTGAACCCTTTCCCGCCGAGACCCGCGACCCGCTACCGACATGTCCCAACGCGTGTGCATCTCGCTCGACGCCATGGGTGGCGACCACGGGCCCACCACGGTCGTGCCCGGCGCGGCCCTGGCCCGGGAGCGTCATCCCGGCACCACCTTCCTGATGTTCGGCGACGAGGCCGTGATCGCGCCGCTGGTCGCCAAGGAGCCCCGGCTCAAGGATTGCGTCGAGATCCGCCACACCAGCGTGGCCGTGGCCATGGACGACAAGCCCAGCCAGGCGGTGCGCCAGGGCCGGGGCAAATCGTCCATGTGGCAGGCGATCCAGGCGGTGCGCGACGGGCAGGCCGATGCCTGCGTGTCGGCCGGCAACACCGGCGCCCTGATGGCGATGTCGAAGATCTGCCTGAAGACCATGTCGGGCATCGAGCGTCCGGCCATCGCCTGCCTGTGGCCGACCGTGCGCGGCGAGAGCGTCGTGCTCGACGTCGGCGCCACCATCGGCACGGATGCCGAGCACCTCGTCGAGATGGCCGTGATGGGCTCCGCCATGGCCCGGATCGTGTTCGACCTCGACCGGCCCACCGTCGGCCTGCTCAATGTCGGCACCGAGGAGATGAAGGGCAACGAGGCGGTCAAGGAGGCCGCCCGGATCCTGCGCGAGATGGAGAGCCCCGGCCTCACCTATCACGGCTTCGTCGAAGGCACCGATCTCGGGCGCGGCACCGTCGACGTGGTGGTGACCGAGGGGTTCACCGGCAACATCGCCCTCAAGACCGCCGAGGGCACCGCCAAGCAGATCGGCACGTATCTCCGCGCCGCCATGACCCGGACGCTGGCCGCCAAGATCGGCGCCCTGTTCGCCCGGCAGGCCTTCAAGGCCCTCAAGGACAAGATGAACCCGAGCCGGGCCAATGGCGGGGTGTTCCTCGGCCTCGAAGGCATCGTCATCAAGAGCCACGGTTCGGAGAATGCGCAGGGCTTCGCCGCGGCGATCGATCTGGCGCACGACATGGCGCGCCATGACATGATCCGCACGATCCGCGAGATGCTCGACCAGACCGCGGCGCTGGCGCCGGCGTGACGCCGGTGCCGGACTGAGCCCCGTCGACGGATGGGATGGAAATCGGACGGCTGCGGCTTCACAACTGGAAATTGTGAATCTGGCGTCGTCCGGGAAGGACAATGATGGCAACCCTCCGCACTGACCCCGAGCCGCACCGGCGCGCGCCCCCTCTGCGCTCGGTGGTGGTGGGGACCGGATCGAGCCTGCCCGCACGGGTGGTGACGAATGCCGATCTGGCCGAGCAGATGGACACCTCCGACGCGTGGATCGTCCAGCGGACCGGGATCCGCCAGCGGCACATCGCGGCCGCCGACGAGACCACCTCGGTCCTCGGCGCGCGCGCGGCCCGGGCCGCCCTGGAGGATGCCGGCCTGACCGCCGACGACATCGACCTCGTGATCTGCGCCACCTCGACGCCGGACCACACCTTTCCGGCGACCGCGACCCAGATCCAGGCGGCGCTGGGCATCCATCAGGGCGCGGCCTTCGACCTGCAGGCGGTCTGCGCCGGCTTCGTCTTCGCGGTCTCGACCGCCGACAAGTTCCTGACCACGGGCGCGGCCCGCCGTGCACTGGTGGTCGGCGCCGAGACCTTCTCGCGGATCGTCGACTGGGAGGACCGCACCACCTGCGTGCTGTTCGGCGACGGGGCCGGCGCCATCGTGCTGGAGGCGCAGGACGAGGCCGGGGACCGCGGCGTGCTCAGCGCGAGCCTGCGGTCGGACGGGCGCCACCGGGAAAAGCTCTATGTCGACGGCGGTCCGGGTTCCACCGGCACGACCGGCCACCTGCGCATGGAGGGCCGCGACGTGTTCCGGTTCGCCGTGGGGCAGGTCACCGACGTGATCGTCGAGGCTTTCGCGCAGGCGGGCGTCACCGCGGAGGAGCTCGACTGGTTCGTGCCGCATCAGGCCAATCGCCGGATCATCGAGGCCTCGGCCGACAAGATCGGAATCGCCCGGGAGAAGATCGTGCTGACGGTGGACCGCCACGGCAACACGTCGGCGGCCTCGATTCCCCTGGCCCTCGACGTGGCGCGGCGGGACGGTCGCATCCAGGCGGGCGACCTCGTGATGATCGAGGCGATCGGCGGCGGGTTCAGCTGGGGTGCGGCGCTGATCCGCTGGTGAGGCTTCGGGCGGGCGCCTGAAACGATTCGCGGCCCCGCTGCGGTTGACCGGGGGCGGAGCGCCGATTAGCGTGCCGGATCATAGGGATACGCCTTCAGCGTTTGGTGTGGCCGCGCGTGCCGCACCATGCGTCATGGGGCGAACGATGCGGGCGAGGGGACACGGCATGGCAGGCAAGACGGTGACGCGCGCCGACTTGAGCGAGGCCGTCTACCATCAGGTGGGCCTGTCGCGGACCGAGTCGGCCGCCCTCGTCGAGACCGTGCTGTCGGAGATCTGCAGCTGCCTGGCGAGCGGCGAGACGGTGAAGCTGTCCTCGTTCGGCTCCTTCGTGGTGCGCAGCAAGGGCAAGCGCGTCGGCCGCAACCCCAAGACCGGGGTCGAGGTCGCGATCGAGCCGCGGCAGGTGATGGTGTTCAAGCCGTCCAACGTGCTCAAGGCCAAGATCAACGGCCTGAACGGCACGGGCGTTCACGACGACGATTGAGCGGGGCCGCGTGCGGGGCCGCCTCCTGCGCGGCCTGCGCCCCGGAACGGGCTGCGTTCATCCTGCCCCGCCCTTGTCCCGGATGCCCGCAAGGTCGCGGACGGTGAACGGGAGCCCGGCACACGACGCACCGCACAAGCGGCACCCGCTCCAAACGCCGCCGGATTCCTCAGCCTCTCAGGCTTGAGTGCGACCCTGCGACCGGTCAAGATCGGGGCGTTCCGAGCCCATTCGCAAGACGCCCATGCCGCCAGCCCTCGCCGCCGCACAGACCGACGAACCGCCGACCGGGATCGGCGAGAAGAGCGCCCATGCGTTCCGGACGATCAGCGAGGTGGCCGAGGAACTCGACGTGCCCCAGCACGTATTGCGGTTTTGGGAGACCCGCTTTGGCCAGATCCGTCCCGTGAAGCGGGCGGGTGGACGGCGCTATTATCGGCCCCAGGATGTCGAGCTGGTGGCGGGCATCCGGCATCTCCTGCACGTGCAGCGCTACACCATCGCGGGGGCGCAGCGGGTCCTCAAGGAGAACGGCGTCCGCTTCGTGCAGGCGGTCGGCCGCGGCGAGGCCGTGGCGGCCGAACCCCTGATTCAGGAGGTCGAGACGGAGGCGGGCGCCCGGTCCGGCACTCTCGGAGCCTCCGACCGGGCGTCCCTGGCCGAAGCCCTGGAGGAATTGCGGGCCTGCCGCGCCCTGCTCGATGGCCTGCGCGAGATGCCCGACCTGGAGGCCTGACCTGGAGGCCTGACCGGCCCAGCCTGACCGTGTCGGCACGACCGCGCGTTCCGACACGCGGCCAGCGAACTTTCCGGCGACAACCTGCGTTGTCGCCCGCATGGCCGCGCCCAAACCCAAGTTGACGCCCAGCCAGGAACTGATGGCCCGCATCATGCGGATCGTCCGCACATGCCCGGAGGCGGCTTCCGAAGTCCTGGAACTGATGTTCCTCGTCAGCCAGATCGAGGCGGCCACCGGCGTCGACCGCGAGTACCGCGACGCCAAGCGCGTGATCAGCCGCCTGCGCAATCCGCTCTGGGAGATGGGTCCCACCGACCGGGAGAAACTCCTCGCGGCCGCCGAGACGATTCGCCGGGTCTGCCGTCTGGCCGAGGATGAGATTCCCCCCGCTCCGCTTGCCGATGCCGGGGAGCGCGCGCGGGTCGAAGGGCGGCTCGCCGCCGCCCTGGCCGGCGAATTCGATGCCGCGCAGATCGCCCGCATCACCGGTATCGTCGCGGCGGCGCTCCAGAATTAAGGGCCCGTCCGGGCCCTCGACGCCCGTGCGCGGCGTCCCCACATGGTCTCCACCGAGGAACGGGGCATCCGGACGCGCGTCCGGAGACAGGTCCCGGCTCGGCACTGGAGAGACGCTTCCATGATTGCCCTTCGTCCGCTCGCCGCGCTGCTCGTCGGGAGCATGGCCCTCGCCGGCCCGGCGCTGGCCCAGGCGCCCGCCAGCCGAACCAAGACCGTGGCGCCCGGCAAGACCGTGCGCATCGAGATCGCGCCGAACCTCAAGAAGGATTGTTCTCCTGGGCCGATGCCCGAGTTCAAGGTCTCCGGGCCGCCCAAGAACGGCTCGGTGATCACCAAGGTCGGCAAGCTGAAGACACCGGCGAGCTATCGCTGTCCCAACAAGGAGGCGGCCGTCCAGGCGCTGTTCTACCAGCCCAACTCCGGTTTCACCGGAACCGACGAAGTGACGTTCGAGGTCAAGAGCTCCGACGGTCAAGTGCAGACGCAGACCGTCAAGATTACGGTCGCGGCGTCCGGTGCCAAATCGGGAGACGATGGCAAGAAAGAGGGCACGGATTTGTGAGCCTGGGCCCGCTTAGGCGGTATCTGCCCAGTTCAGCGGCTCGTGCAGCCGTTCGGGGGCCGCACGGAGTCTCATCTGTGCGGCCTTCAGCGCTCGGGAGTGTTGCAAGCAATCGACATGCCGGGCGCCACGCTCGCCGCACTGCGACAAAAGCGGGCCTGTCGGTTGCATCCAAGCCGAGACAGGATGAAGCTGTCACGGTCTGAGAGGGTTATCGAATGCCCATGCATGCGACGAACGACCTTTTCCAGAGCTTCGCCCGAGGGTACGAGGCCCGCCGCGACACGGAGATGACGCTCTCCGAGTACCTGGAGGCCTGTCGCGACGAGCCCCTGATGTACGCCTCGGCCGCAGAGCGCATCCTCGCGGCGATCGGCGAGCCCGAATTCGTGGACACCGCCAAGGATTCGCGCCTCGGCCGGATCTTCATGAACCGGACGATCCGGACCTACCCGGCCTTCCGGGAGTTCTACGGCATGGAGGAGACGATCGAGCGGATCGTCTCGTTCTTCCGCCACGCCGCGCAGGGGTTGGAGGAACGCAAGCAGATCCTCTACCTGCTGGGCCCGGTGGGCGGCGGTAAGTCGTCGCTGGCCGAGCGGCTGAAGCTCCTGATGGAGGTTCACCCCGTCTACGTCCTCAAGGCCGGGGACGAGGTCTCGCCGGTCTTCGAGAGCCCGCTGGGCCTGTTCGATCCCGAGACGATGGGCGAGGAGATCCAGCGCCGTTACGGCATCCCGCGCCGGCGGCTCACCGGCCTGATGAGCCCCTGGGCGCTCAAGCGCCTCGACGAGTTCAACGGCGACATCTCGCGCTTCAAGGTGATCAAGGTCCGGCCTTCCCGGCTGCGCCAGATCGCCATCGCCAAGACCGAGCCGGGGGACGAGAACAACCAGGACATCTCCTCGCTGGTCGGCAAGGTCGACATCCGGCGCCTGGAGACCCTGTCGCAGGCGGATCCCGACGCCTACTCGTATTCGGGCGGCCTGAACCGCGCGAACCAGGGCATCCTCGAGTTCGTCGAGATGTTCAAGGCGCCGATCAAGATGCTGCACCCGCTGCTCACGGCGACGCAGGAGGGCAACTACGTCGGCACCGAGAATATCGGCGCGATCCCGTTCACCGGCGTGATCCTGGCCCACTCGAACGAGGCCGAGTGGCAGACCTTCAAGACCAACAAGAACAACGAGGCCTTCATCGACCGGATCTACGTGATCAAGGTCCCGTACTGCCTGCGCGTCACCGAGGAGCAGCGGATCTACGAGAAGCTGATCTCCAGCTCGGAACTCTCGGACGCCGCCTGCGCCCCCGGCACGCTGGAGATGCTGGCGCGCTTCTCGGTCCTGTCCCGCTTGCGCGAGCACGCCAATTCCAACGTCTTCTCGAAGATGCGGGTCTACGACGGCGAGTCCCTGCGCGAGGTCGATCCCCGCGCCCGCTCGATGCAGGAATACAAGGATACGGCCGGCGTCGACGAGGGCATGGACGGAATCTCCACCCGCTTCGCCTTCAAGGTCCTGGCCGCGACCTTCAACCACGACACCACCGAGGTCTCGGCCGATCCGGTGCACCTGATGTACGTGCTGGAGCAGTCGCTCAAGCGCGAGCAGCTGCCGCCCGAGACCGAGAAGAAGTACCTGGAATTCATCAAGACCGAGCTGGCCCCGCGCTATGCGGAGTTCATCGGGCACGAGATCCAGAAGGCCTATCTCGAATCGTACCACGATTACGGGCAGAACCTGTTCGACCGGTATATCGACTATGCCGACGCCTGGATCGAGGACCAGGACTTCAAGGATGCCGAGACCGGGCAGCTCATGAACCGGGAGCTGCTGAACCAGGAGCTCACCAAGATCGAGAAGCCCGCCGGGATCGCCAACCCGAAGGACTTCCGCAACGAGGTGGTCAAGTTCGCCCTGCGCTCCCGCGCCCAGCATGGCGGCCGCAACCCGAGCTGGACCTCCTACGAGAAGCTGCGCGAGGTGATCGAGCGGCGGATGTTCTCCCAGGTGGAGGAACTGCTGCCGGTGATCTCCTTCGGTTCCAAGAAGGATGGCGAGACCGAGAAGAAGCACGGCGAGTTCGTCGAGCGCATGGTCGCGCGCGGCTACACCGAGCGGCAGGTTCGCCGTCTGGTGGAATGGTACATGCGGGTGAAGCAGGCCGGCTGAGGCGCGGGGTGTCCGGCCGGGTCCAATCCGGCCGGCACAGGGTTCGACCCTGAGATCCGACCCTTTGCCGCCACAGTTTCGGACGACCGGCCAGTGAAGATCTCGGCCCTGCTGCAAAAGAGGGATCCATCCCTCCGGTAACGGCATGGTACGACAAGGGTCCGGACCCGGCCGGAACACGCGGACGAGGGTTTTCGCAGCGGATGCATATCGTCGACCGACGTTTGAACCCGGGCGGCAAGAGCCTCCCGAACCGCCAGCGCTTCCTGCGGCGCGTGAAGGACGTGGCCCAGCGCGCGGTGCGGGAATCCGCCCGCGAGAAGGACATCAAGGATCTCGGCAAGGACGGCCGCGTCACCGTGCCGGCGGACGGCGTCCGGGAGCCCCGCTTCTCGCGCCAGCCCGGCACGGGCCTGCAGGACCACATCCTGCCCGGCAACAAGACCTACGTCGAGGGCGACACGATCGAGCGGCCCCCGGGCAGCGGCGGCGGCCGTGGTGCCGGTGAAGGCGGGGAGGGCGGCGAGAACAGCGAGGACGCGTTCCGCTTCGTCCTCACCCGCGAGGAGTTTCTGGAGCTCTTCCTCGAGGACCTGGAGCTTCCGGACCTCGCCAAGCGGCGGCTGGCCGTGGTGGAAACCGAGGGGCTGCGCCGGGCCGGCTACACGGTCACCGGCTCGCCGGCGAATCTCGCGCTCACCCGCACCCTGCGCAACTCGATGTCCCGGCGGATCGCCCTCAAGCGGCCGAAGCCCGAGGAAGTCGCGGCCCTGGAGGCGCAGATCCAGGCCCTGGCGGAGGGCGATCCAGAGCGTTCGGAACTGGAGCAGGCCCTGTTCAGGCTGCGCGAGCGGTCGAAGCGGATCCCTTACGTCGATCCGATCGACCTGCGCTTCCGCCGGTTCGAGCCCTATCCGCGGCCGATCGCCCAGGCGGTGATGTTCTGCCTGATGGATGTGTCGGGCTCGATGACCGAGCACATGAAGGACCTCGCCAAGCGGTTCTACATCCTGCTGCACATCTTCCTGACGCGCCGCTACCGGCACGTGGAGATCGTCTTCATCCGCCATACCGACCGGGCGACCGAGGTGGACGAGGAGACCTTCTTCGGCTCCCGGGAGACCGGCGGCACCCTGGTCTCCTCGGCGCTCGTGGAGATGAAGCGCATCATCGCCGAGCGCTACGACCCGAACGACTGGAACATCTACGCGGCCCAGGCCTCGGACGGCGACAACGTCTCCTCCGACGGGCCGACCTCGACGGAACTCCTCCGGTCGCACATCCTGCCGGCCTGCCAGCACTTCGCCTATCTCGAGGTGGGGGACGAGAACGGCCCCCGCGCCGGCTTCGTGGAGCACCGCACCACCCTGTGGCGGACCTACGAGGCGATCGCCAAGGCCGGCGGTCCGATCGCCATGCGCAAGGTCAACCATCGCCGGGAGATCTACCCGGTCTTCCGCGAGCTGTTCGGCCGCAAGGAAGGCCGCGCCGAGGCGGAGGCGTGACACGGAGTGGCGCGACGCGTCCCTCCCGCCTCTGCGGGGGAGGGCGAGACGCGGAGTTGGCCGGATCCAAGCAATCGAACGGGAGGCCGCATGACGCTCGTCAAGGCACGGACGCCCCAGACCATCTCCGGGGGCCAGAAACCCCTGTTCACCGGTAACGACTGGGATTTCGACACGATCCGACGGATCCACGACGCCTGCGAGGCGGTGGCCGGACCGCAGCTGGGCCTGTCCTGGTACCCGAACCAGATCGAGATCATCACGGCCGAGCAGATGCTCGACGCCTACGCGTCGATCGGCATGCCGTTGTTCTACAAGCACTGGTCCTTCGGCAAGCACTTCGCCCAGCACGAGTCCGGGTACCGCCGCGGCCTCATGGGCCTCGCCTACGAGATCGTCATCAACTCCGACCCGTGCATCTCCTACGTCATGGAGGAGAATACGGCGACGATGCAGACGCTCGTCATCGCGCATGCCGCCTTCGGGCATAACCACTTCTTCAAGAACAACTATCTGTTCCGGCAGTGGACCGACGCCGAAGGCATCCTGGACTATCTCGACTTCGCCAAGGGCTTCATCGCCCGCTGCGAGGAGCGCTACGGCCACCAGGCGGTGGAGCAGGTGCTGGACGCCGCCCATGCGCTGATGAGCCAGGGGGTCCACCGCTATCCGCGCAAGAAGCGGCCGGACCTCGCCTCCGAGCAGCGGCGCGAGCGCGAGCGGATCGAGCACGGGGAGCAGATCTACAACGATCTCTGGCGGACCCTGCCGCAGAAGGTCGGCGCCGTCCGCTCCGACATGGCCGCCGAGCGGCGCAAGGCGCTGCTGGAGCTGCCCCAGGAGAACATTCTTTATTTCCTGGAGAAGGTCGCACCCCGCCTGCGCCCCTGGCAGCGCGAGATCCTGCGCATCGTCCGCTTGGTGGCCCAGTACTTCTACCCGCAGCGCCAGACCAAGGTGATGAACGAGGGCTGCGCCACGTACTGCCATTACCGGATCATGAACGCCCTGTCGGAATCCGGGCAGATCACCGAGGCGGCCTACCTCGAATTCCTGCAATCGCACACCAACGTCATCCGACAGCCGAACTACGACGACCGCTCCTACGGCGGCCACAACCCCTACGCGATCGGCTTCGCCATGATGCAGGACATCGCCCGCATCGCCGAGCAGCCGACCGACGAGGACCGGGCGTGGTTCCCCGACATCGCCGGCACCGGCGACGCCATGGCGGTCCTGCGCGACTGCTGGGAGAATTACCGCGACGAGAGCTTCATCCAGCAGTTCCTGTCACCCAAGCTGATGCGCGACCTGCGCCTGTTCCACGTCGTGGACGATCCGGAGGAGCCGGAGCTGCGGGTCGAGGCGATCCACGACGAGCGCGGCTACCGCAAGCTGCGCCGCGCCTTCGCGCGTCAGTATGACGTCGCGTGGCTCGATCCCGACATCGAGGTGGTGGATGTGGATCTCGAGGGCGACCGGCGCCTGATCCTGCACCACAAGGCGATCAACAAGATCACCCTGCAGAAGGACGACGCCAAGCGGGTCCTGCAGCACCTCGCCGACCTCTGGGGCTACGACGTGGTGCTCAAGGAGATCGAGCCGGCCACCGGCACGGTGCTGGGCGAGATCACCGCCAGCGCACGGCCGATCTTCTTCTGATCGGAGCCGCGCGACGGTTGATTCCATCCGGACACCGCAGGATCCGGGGGGATGGACGGGAGGCGGGCTTCGGATTGCCTCCCGGGAGCGCCCGTGCTGCAAGGGCCCATGACCGCCACGATCCTGACCCTCGCCGAGACCCGCGACTTCCTCGACCGCGAGTTCCCGCAGATGCAGGCGGGCGGGCGGGCCTACCACCTCGAGGCCGTGGGACCGCTCTCGGCGCGGATGCGGCTGGAGGCCCACGAGCGCTTCCTGCGCCCGGGCGCGACGGTGTCGGGGCCGGCCATGATGGCGCTCGCCGACTATGCCCTCTACGCGGCAATCCTCGCCAATATCGGGCCGGTGGCGCTCGCGGTGACCACGAGCCTGAATTTCAACTTCCTGCGCAAGCCCGCCACGGGGGATCTCGTGGCCGAATGCCGGCTGCTCAAGCTCGGGCGGCGGCTCGCCGTCGGCGAGGTGGCGATCACCGCTGTCGGCAGCCCGGATCTCGTCTGCCACGCCACCGGCACCTACTCGATCCCGCCGCGCTGAGGACGCTCAGGCCCGCGCCTCCGCGAGCCGGGCGGCGTAGCGAGCGATCAGGTCGACCTCCAGGTTCAGGCGGTCGCCCTGGCGCCGCTCACCCCAGGTGGTGACCTGGAGCGTGTGGGGGATCAGCAGCACCGAGAACAGGTCGCCCTGGACCGAATTCACCGTGAGCGAGGTGCCGTCGAGGCAGACCGACCCCTTCTCGGCGATGAACTTCGCCAGGGCCGCCGGCGCCCGGAGCGTGAACCGCTCGCTCGGCCCCCAGGCGCCCGCCGTGACGCTCTCGCGCTCCACAATCTCGGCGAGACCGTCGACGTGGCCCGTGACCAAGTGGCCGCCGAGTTCATCGCCGATCTTGAGGGAGCGTTCGAGGTTGATCCGCGTGCCCGCCGCCCAGGAACCTACGGTGGTGCGCGCCAGGGTCTCGGCGGCCGCGTCCACCGCGAAGACGCAGCCGCCCTCGGCCGGCTCGACCGATACCGCCGTGAGGCAGGGGCCCGCGCAGGCGATCGAGGCGCCGAGCGCGATCGTCGCCGGGTCGTAGGAGGCGCGGATCGCGATCCGGCGCAGATCACCTTCGCCCGAGACCGAGACGACCGTGCCGACGTCGCTGACCAACCCCGTGAACATCGCTTACGTCCTGTTGCGCTCGTAGGTCACGGCCTCGTCGGGTCCGAACGTGAGCCGCTCGGCCTCGCGGAACCGGTCGCCCGCCAGGGCCTCCGCCAGGGCGGGCCCCAGCGCCGGAAGACCGCCCGCCGGTCCCAGTTCCACCGGACCGGTGACCAGCGTGCAGGTATCGATCAGATCGGCCCGTGCGAGCGCCTCCGCAAGGCGGGGGCCGCCCTCGCTGCACAGGCGGGTCAGGCCGCGCTCGCCCAGCTGCGCCAGGGCCGCCGGGAGATCGATCCCGCCGGCCGCGTCCGCCGGGACGGGCGCGACCTCGACGCCGAGCGCCTCCAGGGCGCGCCGCGCATGGGCCGGGGCCGAGCGGGTGGTGAGCACCAGGGTCGGCGTGTCGCGGGCGGTCCGCGCCAGGACGCTGGCGGGCGAGAGCCGCAGATGCGTGTCGAGCACGACCCGCAGGGGCGAGCGCCCGTCCAGGCCCGGCAGCCGGACGGTCAGCGACGGGTCGTCCGCCCGGGCGGTGCCGATGCCGATCAGGATCGCGTCGGCATGGGCGCGCCAGAGATGGACCGCCCCGTCCGCCACCGGGCCGGTGATGCGCAGGCGCTCCGGACCGGCGGCGGCGCAGAAGCCGTCGCGGGTGCGGGCGAGCTTGAGGTGCAGGGCCGGGCGGCCGCGTGTCACCCGGGTGATGTGGCCGACATGGTCGCGCGCCGCCGCATCCCGCATCAGCCCGGTCTCGACCGCGACGCCGCCCTGTCTCAGGAGATCGTGGCCCCGCCCCGCCACCCGCGGGTCGGGATCCTCCAGGGCACTGACCACCCGGGCGATCCCGGAGGCCAGGATGGCGTCGGTGCAGGGCGGCGTGCGGCCGTGATGTGAGCACGGCTCAAGGGTCACGTAGAGGGTCGCGCCGCGGGCGGCGTCCCCCGCGGCGGCCAGCGCCACAGGCTCCCCGTGCGGGCGTCCCCCCCGCGCCGTCGCCGCCGTCCCGAGGATGCGCCCGGTTCCGGGCTCGACCACCACGGCGCCGACCGACGGGTTCGGCCACGTGGTGCCGAGACCGCGGCGGCCCAGCGCTAAGGCGAGGCGCATGAAGTGGGTATCGTCACTCATGGGCGGCCGGCGCGGCGCCGCCCCGGTGCCTCGGGCTCCAGCTCGGCGTCCGGCCCCGGCACGGCCGCCGGCACCGGGCTACCGTCGCTCAGCGTGCCGAGCAGGTCCTCGAAGTCCTTCGCCTCGCGGAAGTTCTTGTAGACGGAGGCGAAGCGCACGTAGGCGACGTCGTCGAGACCCTTGAGCCCCGCCATCACCAGTTCGCCGATCGCCTCGGAGGTCACCTCGGGCTCCCCGGCGCTCTCGAGCTGCCGGGTGATGCCGCTGACCAGCCGCTCGATCCGCTCCGGATCGACGGCGCGCTTGCGGAGCGCCACGTCGATGGAACGCTGAAGCTTGTCCCGGTCGAAGGGCACGCGCTTGCCCGAGCGCTTGAGCACCACGACCTCGCGCAGCTGCACCCGTTCGAAGGTGGTGAAGCGGCCGGCGCAGTCGGGGCAGACCCGGCGCCGCCGGATCGCGGCCCCGTCCTCGGAGGGCCGCGAGTCCTTCACCTGGGTCTCGGAGCCGCCGCAATAGGGACACCGCATGGATGGGATACTCGGGCATGGAAACGGCCGCGGACCGGTCGGATCCGCGGCCGTTTCCTAATCCACCGAAGGGCGGCCCGAAAGACCGGCCCCGCTCACGCCTCAGCCGTAGATCGGGAACCGGTCCGTGAGGGCATGGACGCGGGTCTTGACATCGGCCTCGACCGCGCTGTCGCCAGCCTCGCCCTTGGCGGCGAGCCCGTCCAGCACCTCGACGATGAAGCCGCCGATCTGCTTGAACTCGGCGACGCCGAAGCCGCGGGACGTGCCGGCGGGGGTGCCGAGCCGGATGCCCGAGGTGATGGTCGGCTTCTGCGTGTCGAAGGGCACGCCGTTCTTGTTGCAGGTGATGTGCGCCCGCGACAGCGCGGCTTCCGCCGCCTTGCCGGTGAGGCCCTTCCGCTGCAGGTCGACCAGCATCAGGTGGTTGTCGGTGCCGCCCGAGGTGATGTCGTAGCCGCCCGAGATCAGCGTGTCGGCGAGCGCCTTGGCGTTCTCCACCACCTGGCGGGCGTAGATCTTGAACTCGGGCTTCAGCGCCTCGCCGAAGGCCACGGCCTTGCCGGCGATGACGTGCATCAGCGGGCCGCCCTGGATGCCCGGGAAGATCGCCGAGTTGAACTTCTTGGCCAGCGCCTCGTCGTTCGTCAGGATCATGCCGCCGCGCGGGCCGCGGAGCGTCTTGTGGGTCGTCGTGGTGGCGACATGGGCGTGCGGGAACGGCGACGGATGGACGCCGGCCGCAACGAGGCCCGCGAAATGGGCCATGTCGACCATGAAGTAGGCGCCCACCGAGTCGGCGATCTCGCGGAACTTGGCGAAGTCCCAGTGGCGCGGGTAGCCCGAGCCGCCGGCGATGATCACCTTCGGCTTATGCTCCTGCGCGAGCTGGGCGACCTGCTCCATGTCGATCCGCTGGTCCTCGCGGCGCACCGTGTAGGAGACCGGCTTGAACCACTTGCCCGAGACGTTCGGCGGGGCGCCGTGCGTCAGGTGGCCGCCCGCGGCGAGGTCGAGGCCCAGGAATGTGTCGCCGGGCTGCATCAGGGCCAGGAACACGCCCTGGTTGGCCTGGGAGCCCGAGTTCGGCTGCACGTTGGCGAAGCCGCAATCGAACAGGCGCTTGGCGCGCTCGATGGCGAGATCCTCGGCGATGTCCACGAACTGGCAGCCGCCGTAGTAGCGCCGGCCCGGATAGCCCTCCGCGTACTTGTTGGTCAGCACCGAGCCCTGCGCCTCCAGCACGGCGCGGGAGACGATGTTCTCCGAGGCGATCAGCTCGATCTCGTGCTGCTGACGGCCGAGCTCCTTGGCCACCGCCTCGGCGATCTCGGGATCGGTCTCCGTGAGGGGGGCGGCGAAGAAGCTGTTGGAGAAGTGCTTGTCGGCGGCGGTACCGGCGCTCATGGTCTGCCTCTGTTCTGGTAGGGGCGATGCCCGGCCTTTCGTCGGCGTGCACGGGCGGGCGTTCAAGGTGGGATTCCTACACGCGCCGACGGCTCAGGCCAAGCGCAGGCATTTTGCTCGCGCGCCAAGAATAATTTGCCGCAGGCCAGGCGCCTGCTCAGCCGGATGGGGCCGAAATGTTTTCCTAATTAAACCTGAAGTCGCTTGATGGAAGGAAAATAATCATGGAATAAAACAGGAACAAGGACGGCGGGTTCTGGCGCGATGCGAGATCATGATCCCGATGTGCTCTGGGCGTATTCCCTCGCGGAGCTTCGCTTGAGCCGAGTCTTCGTTGCCCTTGAACTTCTGGACATCAAAGCTGGATTCAGACCGGATCAGCCACGGGGCCGCGATGGTCGGTGGTGCGGAGAGGGCGGGTCGCCCTCCGTCGTTCGCAAGGATCGAACGGGTGATCCTCGGATCGATGCGAAGACCGATGAGATCCTCGATGTCCTGAAGGACGTCGTCGCGAGCACCGAGCCGGGAGAGGGGTTCCTCTACGGGTTCCACATCCACGCCAGCCTGGCGGCCCGCTTGCGCGCGCTGGATCTCCCCGGGATCGGCAGGCACGGTGTCGAGCAGAGCTTCGTCGCCGGCGACATCGTCCGCCACGGCCTGTCCGGCAGCAGACGCACGCATGTTCTTCTCCGGGATGGCCGGACCAGCGCAGCGCCGGTCCGGGCGATCTGGGACATCAAGACCGGCGAAACGGGTCTGTCGCCGCGCCGCATCCGTGCCCTGCGGGCCGGCGCAGGTGTCGACGACAGCGTCCCGGTCATCGAGATCCATCTGCTCCGCGGCATCTCCGTCAAGAGCCGCATCTCTGTCACCGTCACACGCGGAGTCGTGCTCGCATGAGTATGGAAGCGTACGCCCTGGGTCCGAGACCACTCGCCGGCGTATCGGATTGGCAGGCCGGCCTGGACGCGCTCGGTTTCGATCTGCAGCTTCGTGGAACGACGATTCCGCCGGCCTCGTCGGGGCATCTGCCGGCCGTGCGGCGCGGCCGGGCCTCGGGCTTCGAGTGCTCGATCGTGCCGTTCTCGGAATTGAAGGAAACCTATCCGGAGACCGACTTCGCCGGCTCCTGGCCATGCGTGTACGCGTTCTGGTTCGGCACCATCGCGGAATCCATCGGCGCCCTGATGGCGATCACGGCCTGCGTGACATCCGTCGGGGGGGCTCGCCTTCTTTCCCGAGGACGGTCGCTTGCTGACCGCCGATCAGGCCGTCCGGTACGCGCGCGAGACGGTGCCCGCGGCTGAGGAACTGGAACGGCAACTCGGCCCCGGACCGGAATGATCCGTCCTCCTCCTCAGCGCCGAGCCTCAGCCGGCCGAGGAGTCCCGGCCGAACCAGCCACGCCCGCCGGACCTATGTCAGACCTGCACCGCGAGGTTCGTCTCGATCAAGACCGTCTCGGTCTCGAATTCGGCCGCGTGCCACGCCCCGGCCGGGAAGTGGAACACGCTGCCGGCCGAGAACGGCTTGCGACCCTGCTCGGTCTCCAGGACCCCGGAGCCCGCGAGCACCTGCACGAACTGCTCGTGGTCGTGGCTGTGGGCCGGCGCCGAGATGCCCGCCGGCACCACCACGCGCACGAGGCTGGCACCCGCACCCGGGATCGCGCGCTTGGCGACGCCGTTACCGGCGACGCTCTCCGTGCGATCGTCCCAGGCGGTCAAATGGTCGCTCATCGGCGGATCTCCTCGGCGAAAGGTTGCCGCTTCGATCCGCGGGGTCAACGTCCGCCCGGGCCCTGTCCCTGCGTCAACCGGTCCCGCCGGACGGGCGACCGCGCCGGCCCTTGCCCGCCGCCGGATCGGCGGGCGCCGGATCGGGACGTGCCGGGGTGCCGTCCGGGGACTGGGGCGTCGCGCCCCCGGAGGCAGGCCAGAAGGTCTCGAACAGCTCCTGCATCGCCCGGATGTTGTTGCCCTGAACCTCGGCCCCGGTGCGCATCATCTGCTGGAACACATCCGAGCCGGCTTCGCCTGTAGTTCCCTGCGACGGCTTCGCGGTCGGCTTGGCGGCCGGCTTCGGCGGCGGCGCCGGCGGCTGGACCGCGGGCATCATCGCCTTGGCCATCTCGGCCCAGGCCGGCCCGAACGGGAACGGAACGGGCGGCGGCGGGCTCGACCGCGCCTGCGCGGGCTCGGCCTGCGGCTGGTTCAGCATGACATGGACGATGCTCGCCACCACGGCCCCCGCCATCATCGGCAGCATCTGGCGCAGCACCTGCGCGCCGACGCCGCTCGTGGCCGAGGCCTGCCGCAGCACGGCCTGCATCAGCTGGGCCGAGCCGAACATCTGGCTGAGGGCCTCGAAGCCCTGCGGCGGCGCAGGCTTGGCGGCTTCCAGCCCGAACATCCGGGCGAAGCCGGTCGGGTCCACGCCGACGCTGCGCTGGAGCCCCAGGGTCAGGGCCGGCATCAGCGCCTCGAAGGCGCGGGCCGTCTGCTCAGTCGTCAGGCCGAATTGCTGGGCCATGGCCTGAAGGCCGGCCTCGCCCTGGGCCTGGAACATCTCGAGCGGGTTGAACATGACGCCTCGATCCTGCCCCGGCCGGGACAGGCCGAGACAGGGTATGGTGACCCGTCACGCGGGGAAATACCAGTTCTTCCCCGCGGAACTTGCGCCTTCTCTGCCGTCTCAGTGCAACGGCTCGGGATGGGCATGGCCCGGCGGCAGCGGCGCCGGCCTCTCCAGTACCGCCGCCGCAGCCTCGGGCTCACGCCCGCGCCGGCCGCTCCCTTCCAGGCGGTCCACCGTGCGGCGGGCCAGCAGGATGCCGAGGGCGCCGAAGACCAGGGATCCCACGCCCATCCCGGCGACCACGCCGCGGGGGCCGTAGAGCGCCGCCCCGAGCATCGCCGGGGGGACAGTGCCGAGGGTCGCGCGCCCCCAGTTCAGCAGCGTCGAGCGCAGGGGGAAGCCGAGATTGTTGAAGGCGGCGTTGCCGAGGAACAGCAGCCCGTTGAAGAACCAGATCGCGCCGCCGACGAGGCAGAAGAAGCCGAAGAGCTCGGCCGCGACCCCGTGCAGGCCGAACAGGCTGGCGAGCCATCCCCGGGTCAGCGCCAGGACGAGCCAGACCACGGCGACATAGGCCAGCGTCACCCGGACCGCCGCGCGCAGCACGCCGCGCATCCGGTCGAAAAGGCCCGCGCCCCAATTCTGCGCCAGGATCGGGCCGATCGCCCCCGACAGGGCGAACAGGCCGCCGAAGGCCACCGGCGTCAGGCGGTCGATCACCGACGCGGCGGCGACCGCATCGGCCCCGTAGCCGGCGAACAGCCGTGCCAGGAACGCGCTCGCCACCGAGGGGGCGAGATTCGTGAGCACGGCCGGTCCCGCGACGCCGGCCAGGGCGGCGGCGTCGGCCGGCAGGTCGGACAGGTGCGGCCGGCGGAGGAGGCCGTGCCGGGCGACGCCGCGGACGCCCACCGCCACGAAGGTCGCGCGCGCGACGCAGACGGTGATCGCCGCGCCCGTGACGCCGAGGCCGGCCCCGAAGATCAGCAGCGGATCGAGCAGTGCGGTGACCACCGCTCCGGCCAGGGTGACCGACATCGCCTGCCTGGCTTCGCCCACCGCGCGCAGCAGGCCGGTGAACAGCATGCCGGCGGCGAGCAGCAGGTTCGAGGGAAGGGTGATGTGGAGGAACAGGATCGCCACCCGCAGCGCCTCGCCCTTCGCGCCGATCAGGGCCAGGAGCGGGTCGGCGAGCAGCGCGATCAGCACCGCGATGAGGGCGGCCACGAGGCTGCCGAGGACCAGCGCGGAGGTCGCGAGGCGCCGCGCCGCCGCGCGGTCGCGCGCGCCGATGGCCTTCCCGACCAGGGCCCCGGCGGCGATCATCAGGCCGATATTCACCGCCGTGGCGAAGAACTGCACGATGCCGGCGAAGCCGACCGCCGCGGTGAGGTTCGGGTCGCCGAGCGTCGACACGTAGAGCAGCGACAAGAGGTCGACGACGAAGATCGCCATCAGCCCCACCGATCCGGTGGCGGCCATCACCACCACGTGCCGGAGGATCGAGCCGGTGACGAAGCGGCCCGCCTCCGCCGGGGGCGGCCCGTCGGACATGTCAGACATCCGGCCGGTCACGCATCCCGGGCGCTGCCTTCCGCTTCCAGCTCCGCCTCCGAATCGGCCTCCCCCTCGGCGGCGTCCGTCTCCTGCGGCGCCAGTGCGGGCTTCTCCAGCAGCCGCTCGGCCGCCTCGCGCCGGTCGCTGCCCACGAGGTCGCGGGTCTCGGTGCTGAGCGCCCGCGCCGGCCGGACCGGAATGGTCAGCGGCTCGGGCTTCAGACCCGCCGCGGCGCCGCGCATCCAGCCGGCGCCGTCCGGCAGGGCCCCGGCCTGCTGCAGGACGAGGCGGGCGATGTCGCGCTTGCGCACGTCGTCGGCCCGGGCCGAGGCGGCCTCCGGCGACAGGCCGAGCCCCTCCAGCGCCGACCGTCCGAAGGCGAGGGCGGATTCGGCGGTCTCGCGGATCTGGTAGTCGACGTCCCGGTTCATCAGCTCCACCGCGTGCAGGCGGTCGTAGGCGCGCACGAAGGTGCGCACGCTGGAGAACTCCTCGTGGACGATGTCGACGATCTTGAGGGCGCCCTCCCGGTCGTCGACGCAGATGCAGACCAGCTCAACCCGGCCGATCCCGGCGGCGCGGAGCACGTCGAGCCGGGTGCCGTCGCCGTAATAGATGCGGAAGCCGAAGCGCGAGGCCGCGCGGAGCTGCTCCACGTCCTTGTCGATCACCGTGACGGGGATGCCCTCGGCCATCAGCACCTGCGTCAGCACCTGCCCGAAGCGGCCGAAGCCGATCACCAGCACCCTGGCGTCGCCGCTCTCGGTCAGCTCGGTGGAGGGCGCCTCCAGCGCGCGGGTGCTGCGCGCGGTGCGCCGCTCGATCAGCTTGTCGAGCCCCTTGGCGGCAATCGGCCCGATCAGCATGGTCAGCGCGGCGAGCGCCACCGCGAAGCGCGTCGCCGTGACGCCGGTGAGGCCGAGATCCTGGGCCTGGGGCAGCAGCACGAAGGCGAACTCGCCCGCGGGCGCCAGCACCGCCGCCCCCCGCAGGGCCCCCAGCGTGTCCGAGCCGAACAGCCGGAACAGGCCGGCCACGATGGCGACCTTGACCAGGATCGCCGCCAGGGTGGCGCCGAACAGGGCGGGCCAGACCTCCCGCACGAGGTTGCCGTCGATCGACATGCCGACGCTCATAAAGAACAGGCCGAGCAGCATGCCGCGGAACGGCTCGATATCGGCCTCCAGCTGGTGGCGGAAGTTCGACTCGGCCAGCAGGATGCCGGCGAGGAACGCGCCCATCGCCATCGACAGGCCGACCTGCTCCATGAGGAGCGCGGTGCCGAGCACCACCAGGAGCGCGGCGGCGGTCATCACCTCGCGGGCGCCGCTCGCGGCGAGCAGCCGGAAGAAGGGGTTCAGGCCGTAGCGGCCGACCAGCACCACCGCCAGGATCGCCGCGAGCGCCTTGCCGGTGGAGAGGGCCGCTTCCCCGAGCCAGGAGACGTCGGTCGCCTCCCCCGCCGAGGCCAGCAGGGGCATCAGCGCCAGGATGCCGACCACCGAGAGGTCCTGGAACAGCAGGACCGCGAAGGCGCGGCCGCCATAGGCGCTGGAGAGATCGCCCCGCTCCTCCAGGAGCTGCAGGGCCACCGCGGTGGCCGAGAGCGCCAGCGCGAGGCCGATCACCGCGGCGGCGCCCAAGCTGAGGCCCGCCACGATTCCGGCGCCGCCGAGCACCAGCGCGCAGAGGACGAGCTGCGCGGTCCCGAGGCCGAAGATGTCGCGCCGCATCGAGACGAGCTGCGACAGGTGCAGTTCCAGGCCGACGATGAAGAGCAGCAGCACCACGCCGATCTCGGCGACGCTCGCCGCCGTCTCGGGCTCGGCGATCAGCGACAGGCCCGAGGGCCCGATCAGCACCCCGGCCACGAGGTAGCCCAGCACGGCGCTCTGGCCGATCAGCCGGAAGATCGGCACGCCGATCACCGCCGCCGTGAGGAAGGTCAGGACCGGCGGCAGGAAGCTCGCATGTTCGACGGGGCTCGCCATGGTGATCGTCCCGGCGGTTCTGCTTGATCGGCGCGGGTGGAGCCCCCCGCTTAGCGTGCGCGGGGCCGGGATGCGAGCCGTCCGCGGGTGCCGTTCGGCACCGACGGGTCCGCGCCGGGCGCGGCGCGGGCCGGGATCAGCCCAGGAGTCGCGTGCGGGCCCGGTGCGAGCCGTCGATGAACTCGAAGCCGCCGGCGGCGCTCAGCATGTGCAGGCGCGTGCCCGGCCAGGCCGCCCCGGGCCGCAGGCGCGTCTCGACCCGCTGCGCGTAGGCCTCCTCGTCGAGGCGCAGGATCCGGGCGAGGCCGAGCGCCGCGCCGTAGCCTTCGCGGCAATCCTGGACGGGCCGGATCAGGCCGCCGTCGCGCGCCACGATCGGGCCCGCGGCCCGGGCCGAGCCGATGTCGATCAACACCGGGTTGTGCCGGTGCGGGGTCCAGGGCCCGCGGAAATGCGGCGCGTGCCAGAGATGCAGGGTGTCGGAATAGCTGCCCCCGCCGGCCCGGACCGTGGCGAACATCCACCAGCGGCCGTTCTGCTGCAGCAGGGTCGCATCCCCGGCCACGACCCCGTCGAGGAGCACCGCCTCGTGGACCCATCCGCGCGGGAAGTCGGTGGCCCGGTAGAGGTCGATCGTGCCGGAGGCGTGGGATTCCGGGATCATCCAGACCTGTCCGTCCGCCTCGAACACGAACGGGTAGGAGAGATGGGTCTCGAGTTCGAGCACCGGCTCCGGACGGCCGCGGGGTCCGGTCTCCCCGAAGCCCACCGCGGCGATCACGCCCTTGCCGCGGCGATAGTCGAACTCCTCCACGAACAGGGTTACGGCGCCGTCCCGGGCGATCGCGAAGGGGTCGGCGTAGAAGCGCCGGCCGTCGTCGGGAAGGACCTGCCAGCCGCCCTCGGGATGCCGGCGCAGATCGATCAGGTCGGGGCCGACGATCCGGCGCCAGCCCACCCGCCAGTGCGGGCCGTGGAAGCAGAGGGCGTAGAGCCTGCGGGCGATCTGCCGGGCGAGCCCCCCGGCGGCCCGCCGCCGGGCGCCCAGGCCGCCGAGGTCGTAGGCGGTCGCGGGCTGCAGGGGCGCCCCGGCGCCGTCGGGAAGCTCCGTCGAGGCGGCGCCGTCGAGGGCGGCGAGGATCAGCGTGATGGTCCGCGCGAGGTAGCCCTCGAAGGCCGCGAGCATCACCGTATGCGATTCCGCGCCCAGGCGCCCCAAGGCCACCGGCTTGCCGTCCGCTCCACGCAGGGCCGCCACCGGGGCACCATGGGCGAACAGGGCCGCGAGCAGGCCGGCTTCGCCCGGCATCCCGTCATAGTCGAGCCGCCACGCCGGTGCCGATCCCGGTTCCGCAGGCGCGCTCGAGAGATCGAGGACGAGATCCTGGGCGCCGCTGCTGCGGAGCTCCTCGCCCGCGGGGCTCGCCTCGTAGGACGCGAGCGCCACCGGCTCGGCCGCCGTGGCCAGGCCCGGCCGGGGCAGGCCGTGGATGGTGGCCTCCAGCCGGAACAGGAGTTCAGCGTTCGGCGGCAGCCCCCCCGCGTGGTCGACCCATGCGACGCGGATCCGGTGGTCGGGCCGCTGCCCGAGCTGGTCGAGAAGGCGGATATGCCAGCCGCGCAGCGCCCGGCGGTCCAGTCGAACGGTGACGGTCCGGCAGCGGGGGAGCGTCCGCGAGGGCGAAGGCTCGGCCCGGGCGGGAGCCCGGCCGCCGGCCGCCGATGGCCGGTCCATGCCTCCGGTCGCCCGCTCCATCAGCCGGTCGGCCTCATGCCCCGCGTGTCGGCTTTCGTATCGACGTTCACGGCAGCCAGACCCGGTATGCGCCCGGCGGTGACCGCCGATACGGTCGTCGCGCAGGCTCGAATTCTGTTACGCCGCGCCACGATCAAGCACGGCCGGATCGATGTCTACCGGTTCAATCTTAACAGCGGAGACGATTTCTGGGCGGTGAACCGAAAAAATCGAAATTCAGGGCGTCGAATAGGCGGGTGTTGGCAGACGGTGATACAATGCCGTGAAGCCGCGGCGGTTCGCGCCAGAGTCCGCCTTTGAGGGAACCGCGCTTTCAGCTGGACCGTTCGCTTGGCAATGACATGGTGCGGAGACAGGACATGACGCGCAAGACGCTGACGGTGCCCCTCGCGGCGATGCTCCTCGCCGCCACTCCGGGGATGGCCTTTGCCTGGGGCGGCGGCGGCGGCGGTGGTGGCGGCGACAGCGGCAGCGGCCTCTCGCCCTACGCGGCGCTGAGCGGCAACGATCGTTCGGCCGGGGTCAACAACGGCAATTACCGCGACCCAGCCCTCGACCCCTACATCCGGACCTACGATCCGGAGGCCGCGGCCCGCTACGCCGCCCCGCCGGCGGCGCAGCCGCGGTTGCGCGTGCGGCCGTATTACGGCCACCCCTACTGAGAAACCTCGCCCGCTGAAAGACTTGGCTGAGGCCGCCGGGCGCGGCGGCCTCGTTCAGGAGCGGCCGGCGCCGCTCGCGCTCCGGACGCGCTTCAGCGTCCATGGGCCGCCCGAGAGCTTGCAGCCGGTGCCGCGGACGAAGCGGCTGCGGGCCGGTCCGATCACCGAGGCCAGGAAGTTGCGGCAGATCAGGTCGTCCGAGACATAGGGCAGGCCGGTCGGGTTGACCGACCCGTGAAGCCCGGTCTCCGGATTGTCCCATTTCACGGGCCGCCCGTTGCCCTGCGGATCCAGGGCGACGCCCAGGGCGGCACGCGCTCGGCGCCAATCCTCCTCGGCGAGGTCGTCCCCGAAGCTCACAGGCCGCTTCTCGATGCTGCCGGTGACGGTGGGCTCCTCGACCACGCGCGGCGCCGCCGGGGGATCGCCCCGGAAGATCAGCAGAGGCTGGCTGCAGCCGCACAGGGCCATCGCCACCGACACGACCGACACGGACGCGCAGATGCGCGCCCGCCGGCTTGGCCCTTTACACGCGCATCGCCGCATTACACCTGACTCACGACGGGCTTTCCGCTCGACCGAACATGCCGATGTCGGTGCCCCCTCAGGCCCTTGACGCGGCAGGCAGGAGTCTTGGCGTGGATCAGTTAAGGACCGATGACCCGAAGAGCGCGGACTTCACACTGAGCGACGACCCCTTCGGGCTGTTCGCTTCCTGGATGAAGGACGCGGAGGCGGCCGAACCCGAGGACCCGAACGCGATGGCGCTCGCCACCGCCGGGTCGGACGGGCTGCCGGACGTGCGGATGGTGCTGCTGAAGGGCTTCGACGCCCGCGGCTTCGTCTTCTACACCAACACGCAATCCACCAAGGGGGAGGAGCTGGCCCAGAACCCGCAAGCCGCCCTGGTGCTGCACTGGAAGAGCCTGCGTCGGCAGGTGCGGGCCCGGGGCCCGATCACGCCGGTGACGGCCGAGGAGGCGGATGCCTATTTCCAGAGCCGCCGCCGCGAGAGCCGGCTCGGCGCCATCGCCAGCCAGCAATCACGCCCGCTCGCCGATCGCGCCACGCTGATGAGCGCCGTGGCGGACCTCTCCGAGCGCTACGGCGAAGGGCCGATCCCCCGGCCGGAGCACTGGACCGGCTTCCGCATTGCGCCGGTCACCCTCGAATTCTGGCAGAACGGCGATTTCCGCCTGCACGACCGGGTCCGCTTCACCCGGGCCGGCGATGGCTGGAGCCGCGCGCGGCTCTATCCCTGACCGCCCGCCCGAACGAAGAGAGCCCCGGCAGGGCCGGGGCTCTCGAGAGTGCGGAGCAGTGCGACGAGGCTCAGGCCTCCTCGCCGTCCTTCTTCTCGTCCTCGGAGGTCTCGGCCTCGGCTTCGGCCTTCTCCTCGGCGGCCTCGGCCGACTGCGCCTCGGCGATGGCGGCCTCCTCGGCCTCCACCTCGGCGCCCAGCACGGTCGGCGGCACGATGTTGGCCACCGGATCGGTCGCCTCACCGGTGTAGGTGCCGGCCGGGATCTTGATGTCGGAGACGTGGATCACGTCGCCGATCGCGCGGCCGGTCAGGTCGACCTCGATCGCGTCCGGGATCTGATCCGGGGCGACGTCGAGGGCGAGCGTGTGGGCCACGATGTTGAGGGTGCCGCCGAGCTTCTTGATGCCGGGGGCCGCGTCCTCGTTGACGAAGTGCACCGGCACCTCGACGGTGACGGTCTGGCCCGAGACGACGCGCAGGAAGTCGACGTGCAGCGGCACGCCGGAGACCGGGTCGAGCTGGAAGTCGCGCGGGATCGCGCGGATCTTCTTGCCGCCAGCGTTGATCTCGAACAGCGTCGTCTTGAAGCCGCCCGCGTAGATCAGGGTGCGGGTGCGGATGAGATCGACCGCGATGGATTGCGGCGGCTGGCCACCGCCGTAGATGACGGCGGGAATCTGGCCCTGGCGACGAACGGCCCGGGCGGCCCCCTTGCCGACCCGGTCGCGTGCCACGGCCTCAAGCGTCTTGACTGCGCTCATGGCGTGATCCTTACGAATTGCTGGAGCCGGAACGCGAAAAGGCCGCCCTGTGCGGACGGCCAAGCCCTTCCCGACGCGCCCCTGCCTCCAAGGGTGTCTCGGGGGCGCGGGCTGCGCATACACGGATGGGGGTGGGTTGGCAACGTTGCGGTGGAGCCCCTACGCGGCCGCGAGGCCGCGGCGGAGGATGATGCCGATCGCCTCATCCCGGGTGGGACGCTCCGGCTCGGACAGGCGCCACGCATCGATCGCGTTCAGCACATCCACAGGGATGGAAGCCGCGTCGACCGGCTGGGGGGCGCCAACCCTCACACCGAAGCGGCTCAATGCGAAAGGCGATTCACCCTCGGCGGTCAGGTATAGGGTGGTCGCGACCTTTTCTCCGCTCGCCAAGCGATCGACGATGTCGTGCGCCTCGTGCAAGTCCAGGCCGAATGCCATCAGGGCCTTCACGAGGTCGACGGGCTGATCGTTCGAGGCCGAAATCTGAAGCACGAGTTCAACGGGGATACCGGAAGGGTGGTGGCCGGCGCCCCCGTTTCGGTCCCGCTCCTGTCGTTCGAGCGCCTCCTTCAATGACGACCGCATCGACTTCAGCCTCTCTCAGGATCTCCGCGCCGATCGCGTTCAGCCCCGCTCGCCCAAGGGCACCCTTGTGCAGCCCCTGGATGTGGGCGCGACGAAAATACAAGGTTCGGCCGATCTGCTCCAGTTCGCCGACAGCCTCCAGCCGTCCGGCAGGCGTCTCGATTTCGATCAGAACCGTATTGCCGCGGCCGTAAGCGAGGATCGCGATCGCAACGGAACCAGCTGGCCACACCCGCGAACCTCGTCGACTCGACGGCCTCCAGGGTGAGCGGGTAAGCGCCCTACCGCAACCCCGCCATGGCCCGCCGCGCCCGGCGCTTCTGCAGCCACAGGGTCAGGCCGAGCGCCGTCCCGATCACCAGGGCCGAGACGGCGGTGGTCATCGTGCCCAGCGCATAGATCTCCGGCGTCGTCACCGTGGTGGTCAGGCCCTGCAATTCCAGCGGCAGGGTGTTGCGGCCGCCGATCGCCTAGCTGGTGCGGGCGAGTTCGTCGAACGACAGGGTGAAGCCGAACAGCGCGACGCCGACGAGCGCGGGCGCAAGGATCGGCACCACTACGTGGCGCAGCGTCTGCGGACCGCTGGCGCCGAGGTCGCGGGCGGCCTCCTCGTAGGCCGGGTCGAACCGGTTGAAGACCGCGAACATGATCAGCAGGCCGAAGGGCAGCGTCCAGGTCAGGTGCGCCCCCAGCGCCGAGGTGTAGAGGCCCATCAGCGTGCCGTGATCCTCCAGGAACCCCCAGCCGGTGGCGGCGGCGAGCGCCTTGATCGCATCGTCGAGGAGCCGGAACTCGAGGCCGATGCCCAGCGAGACCACGATCGAGGGCACGATCAGGCTCGACACCGCCAGGGCGAAGACGAGGCCGGCCCCCCGAAACCCCTTCCGGAAGGCGAGGCCGGCATAGAAGGCGATCGTCACGGTGAGTGCCATCACCACGAGGCCGAGCGCCAGGGAGCGCCGCAGAGCCGCCCAGATGTCGACCACGCCGACGCCCTCCCACAGCTTGGCGAACCAATGGGTCGACACGCCGTTCATCGGGAAGGTCAGGCCGCCGGAGGGCCCCTGGAAGCTCAGGGCCAGGATGGTCAGCGTCGGCCCGTAGAGGAACAGGACGTAGAGGGCGAAGACGCCGGCCAGGAGATAGAAGGCGAGGCCGCGGGGCCGGTCCATCGCTACAGCTCCCGCCGGAGGTCGATCATCCGGGTGAGTCCCAGGATCATCAGCAGCACGGCAGCCAAGAGCACCATGGCGTTGGCCGCGGCCGCCGGGAATTGCAGGTAGGCCATCTGCACCTGGATCACCTTGCCGACGCTGGCGATCTGCTGGCCGCCCATGACGCCGACGGTGACGAAGTCGCCCATCACCAGGGTCGTCACGAAGATCGTCCCGATGGCGATGCCGGGCTTGGCCAGCGGCAGGATCACGGTCCAGAGGATCTGTGCGCCGGACGCGCCGCAATCCCGCGCCGCCTCAATCAGGCGCCGGTCGATCCGCGCGAGACTGTTGAAGATCGGCACGATCATGAACACCGTGTCGAGGTGCACGAAGGCCAGGACAACCGCGAAGTCGGAGTAGAGCAGGCCCTCGATCGGCGCGCGGATCAGCCCGAGGGCACGGAGCGTGTCGTTGACGAGGCCGTTGCGGCCGAGCAGCGGGATCCACGAGATCATGCGGATCACGTTCGAGGTCCAGAACGGGATCGTGCAGAGCAGGAACAGCCCCATCCGCACCGTGCCGGAGCGGATATAGAAGGCCAGGAAGTAGGCGATGGCGAAGCCCAGCGGCAGGGTGATCGCCAGCGTCAGCGCGACGAACTTCACCGTCGAGAGATAGGTGCGCAGCGTGGTGCAGAGGTCGGCGGACAGGCAGCCGTCGAAGACGTCGGCGTAGTTCTGCAGGGTCAGCGCCGGGATGATCTCGTACTCGTTGTACTCCCACAGCGAGACGATCCCGGTGAGCACCAGCGGCACCACCAGGAAGGCGAGGAAGACGAGGGCCAGCGGCGCGGCCTGGAGATAGGCGAGGGTGCGCCGGCGCGGGCGGCCCGCAACGGTGGGGGCTGCGGTCCGCGCGGCGGTCTCGGCGGCGGGCAGGGCGAGATCGGTCATCGGATTCGCCCCACGCGCGCCGCCGCTTCCCTCCCCCTCTGCGGGCTCCGATGTTCACACATCGGCTTCCGCGAGGCGCACCGCGCCCCCTCTCCCGCACGGGAGAGGGGGCCCGCCTTCCATCCGGCAGCCGCGTGGCCGCGCAGGACGGGCGTCTCCGAGGGCCCGCGGAGGGAGAAGGACGGGGAGGGGGCGCCCACCGCCCTCACGCCGCGATGAACTCGTTCCACTTGCGCACCATGTAGGTGTTCTCGTCCATCACGGCGTTCCAGCAGGCGACCGCGCCCATCCGCGCGTCGAAGGAGCCGCCGTCGCGGGTGGCGCCGGCCTTCTCGATCAGGGTGCCGTCGGGACCGAGGATGTCCTTCTCGGCGGGCTTGCCCTCCATCCAGAAGGCCCATTCGTAGGGCTGCATGTTCGCCTGTGCGGTCTCCAGCACCGCCGAGTAGTAGCCCTGCCGGTTCAGGTAGGCCCCGGCCCAGCCGGACAGGAACCAGTTGATGAAATCGTAGGCGGCATCGAGCTTCTTGCCGCTCAGGGTCTTGGGGATGCCGAAGCCCGAGGCCCAGGCCCGGTAGCCTTCCTTCAACGGCTGATAGGTGCAGGGCACCCCCTGCGCGCGCACCTTCGTGACGGCGGGCGACCACATCGACTGGATCACCGTCTCGCCCGAGGCCATCAGGTTCACGGATTCGTTGAAATCCTGCCAGAAGGCGCGGAACTGGCCGGCGCGCTTGGCCTCGATCAGCACCTTGATGGTGCGGTCGATCTCAGGGCGCGTCATGTTGCCCTTGTCGCCGTAGGTGTAGTCGCCGGTCGCCTCCACCACCATCGCGGCGTCCATGATGCCGATGGACGGGATGTTGAGGATCGAGGCCTTGCCCTTGAAGGCCGGGTTCAGGAGCTCCTTCCAGCTCGTCACCGGGATCTTGATCAGGTCCGGCCGGATGCCCAGCGTGTCGGCGTTGTAGACGGTGGGGATCAGCGAGATCCACTCGGTCTGTTCGCCGGCAAATTTTTTCGAATCCTGGCCCTCCAGATAGAAGACCTTCCGGGGGGCCGTGCCCTGGTCGCCGATCTTCCGGCCCCCCACCTCGCCCTTGGTGAAGATCGACGAGATCTTGTCGGCCAGTTTGATCCGTTTGGCGTCCATGCCCTGGAGGTTGCCGGAGGGCAGGATCTTCTTGAGGCTGAAATACTCGGTGTCGACCAGGTCGAAGGAATTCGGCTGGGTGACGACGCGCTTGGTCACCTCGTCGGTCACCACCGGTATGTACTCGATGGTGAGGCCCAGATCCTCCTTCACCTTCCTGGCGATGTCGGCGGACTGGTTCACCGCGGTGCCGAGGTAGCGCAGGGTCACCGGCTCGGCGGCGTGCACCGCCGGGAAGCCGGTGACAGGCGTCGCGGCCAGCGCGGCGGCCCCCTTCAGGAGCGTGCGCCGGCTCGGCTTCGAGAAAGCATCCATCGTCGTCTCCGTACCGGTTACGCGTCGAGGCGGTGGGCGGCGGCCGCGTCCCAGCCGACCGGAATCGTGTCGCCCGGGCGCAGCGGGCGGGCCGCGAAATCCGCGTCGCTGAGGATCGCCGTGAGGGCGGCGGGGCTCTCAGGCGCGCGCTCCAGCCCCTCTGCGTCGAGGCCGACATGGACGCTGGTGCCCTGGTACTCGACAGCCACCACCCGGGCCGGCCGCGCGGCGGGGCCGGCCTCGGCGCCGAGGCGCATCCGGTCCGCCCGCACGGCGATGAGCCCGTCGGGCAGGCGGATCACGTTGTGGCCGCCGATGAACCGGGCCACGAAGGCGGTGGCCGGCCGCTCGAACACGGTGCGCGGGTCGGCGGCCTGCTCGATCCGCCCGGCATTCATCACCACCACGAGGTCGGAGAGCGCCATCGCCTCCTCCTGGCTGTGGGTGACGTGGATGAAGGTGAGGCCCAGCTCGGTCTGGATCCGCTTCAGCTCGACCCGCATCCGGACCCGCAGGAACGGGTCGAGCGCCGAGAGCGGCTCGTCGAGCAGCAGCACCTTCGGGCCGGTGACGAGGGCGCGGGCGAGCGCGACGCGCTGCTGCTGGCCGCCGGAGAGCTGGGCCGGCAGGCGCCCGGCGAGGTGGCCCATCTGCACGAGGTCGAGCATCGCCATGGCCTTGGCCCGGCGCTCCGCCTTGCCGATTCCGCGCATCCGCAGGCTGAAGGCGACGTTGTCCCGCGCATCGAGATGCGGGAACAGGGCGTAGCTCTGGAACATCATGGCGGTGCCGCGCTCGGACGGCGCCGCGTCGCCCACCGCCTTCGGGCCGATCACCACGTCGCCCGCGCTGGCGCGCTCGTGGCCGCCGATCATCCGGAGCGTCGTGGTCTTGCCGCAGCCGGAGGGGCCGAGCAGGCAGCAATAGGCCCCGGACGGCACCTTCAGGTCGATGGCATCGACCGCGGTCGCCGCGCCGTAGCGCTTGGTCAGGCCGATCAGCTCGACATTCATGTGAGGCTCGCCTGCTTCCGGCGATGTGCAAGATACAAGAGTGGCACGATCACTCTTGAAGGCCGCGACACGCCCCCTCTCCCGTGCGGGAGAGGGTAGGGGTGAGGGACGAGAACGTTCAGGACGGGGCACACCCTTGCCGTGCGCGCCCTATCCGGACGCCGCACGCCTCTCACCCTGTCCCTCTCCCGCACGGGAGAGGGGACCCGCGCTCGATCCGGTCGACGCCGCGTCCGCAACATCGATTCCCCCTGTGTCGCCCGCCATCCGACACCGGAGAGCAAGCGGCGGGCCAAGGCTACGCCTCCCGCCGCTCGGCCGGATCGACCGCCCGGTCCAGCACCCGCCCGCGGCCCGGCTCGGACAGGACCCGGCCGTCCTCGGCGATGACCTGCCCGCCCGCGATGGTCATCACCGGCCAGCCGGTGACCTCGAACCCCTCCCAGGGCGTGTAGTCGGAGCCGTGGTGCAGATTCGCCTGGCGGATGGTCTCGCGCCGGTTCGGGTCCCAGAGGGTCAGGTCGGCGTCGAAGCCCGGGGCGATCGAGCCCTTGCGCGGGTAGAGTCCGTAGAGCTTCGCGTGGTTCGTGGCGGTGAGCGCGGCGAACTGGTTGAGGCTGATGCGCCCCTTCGAGACGCCCTCGGAGAAGAACACCGGCAGCCGCGTCTCGATGCCGGGGATGCCGTTCGGGATCCAGCGGAAGGAGGTCTTACCCCGCGGATTCAGCTTGCCCTGCGGGTCGTCGTAGCGGAACGGGCAATGGTCGGACGAGACCACGTCGAAGATCCCGCGCCGGATCCCCGACCACACCGCCTCCTGGCTCTCGACGTCCCGCGTCGGCGGCGAGCAGACGTATTTCGACCCCGCCATGGGATCGTCCTGGCCGAGCCCCTTCATGTCTTCGGCCGTCAGGGTCAGGTATTGCGGGCAGGTCTCGGCCCGGATCTTCAGGCCCCGTCCCTGAGCCCAGGCGATCTGCTCGGTGGCCTCGCGGCCCGAGACGTGGACGATCACGATGGGCAGGTCGATCAGCTCGGCGTGGCTGATGGCCCGGTGGGCCGCCTCCCGCTCGACGATCTCGGGGCGCGACAGGGCGTGGCCATAGGGCCTGGTCTCGCCCGCCCGCTCCAGACGCTCGCTGAGGTAGCGGATCGCGTCGTAGCCCTCCGCGTGGACCATGACCCGGGCGCCCTGCCGCCGCGCGACGTGGAACACGTCGAGGAGCTGGCGGTCGTTCAGCACGAGGTCGTCGTAGGTCATGAAGACCTTGAACGAGGTGTAGCCGTCGGCGACCAAGGCCGGCAGCTCCTGGCCGAGCACCGCCTCGGTCGGGTCCGAGATGATCATGTGGATCGCCACGTCGACGTGGCACTGGCCCTCGGCCCTGGCCCGGTAGGCGTCGACCGCCCCGCGCAGGGAGGCGCCCCGGGGCTGGAGCGCGAAGGGCATCACGCAGGTGTTGCCGCCGGCCGCCGCCGCCCGGGTGGCGCTGGCGAAGTCGTCGGCCATGACGATGCCGGGGCCCGAATCCTGGGCGATGTGGACATGACTGTCGATGCCGCCGGGCAGGACCAGCAGGCCGGAGGCGTCGATCACCCGGGCGGCGTCGGCGATGCCCTCGGCCACAGCCACGATCCGGCCGCCGCGCACGCCGACATCCGCCCGCACCGTGTCGCTCGCCGTGACCACGGTCCCTCCGCGGATCGCCAGGTCGAATTCGGGCATGATGCGCTCTCCTCCGCGCCCGCGGGCGCCTGTCGGGACGGGCGGATGCATCGTCCGCGCCGATTCGGACGATGCGAGGAGGGCACAGCCGTCCGGCGGGGTCCAGAGCGTGGTCAGGGGGATCCCAAAGGGCTCACCCCTTTGGCAGGGGTTCGGGGGCGGTGCCTCTGAGGCCCCAGGGCTCCGCCCTGGACCCGCAAAAGGTCACGGACCTTTCGAAACCAAGATTTGGGTTCGGAGATTCGAGGGCGCGGCGTCGTGGAACTGACGCCAGACCCGCCGCATGTGGCGGGCCGAGCCGAAGCCCGCGCGGTCGGCGACCTGCTCCAGGGCAAGGTCGGTCTGGGCGATCAGGTCCCGGGCCAGCGCGATCCGGGCGCGGTTGACCGCATCGGTCACCGTCATCCCGGCATGGACCCGGAACAGCCGGGCGAGGTTGCGCGGGCTCGCCCCGGCGAGGCGGCCGAGGATCTCGGGGGACCAGGCGCGGGCGGGTTCGGCGGTGATCGCGTCCTGGGCGCGGTGCACCACCGGGTGCAGGTGGCTGCGGCCTTCGAGCCAGGGTGAGAGCTGCGGGTCGTCGGGGCCGCGCCGCATGTAGACCACCAGGGTCCGGGCCGCCGCCAGCGCCGCGGCCGGGCCGGCCCATTCGGCGACGAGATGGAGCATCAGGTCCACGCCCGCGGTCACGCCGGCGCTGCTGAACCGGTCCCGGTCCTGCACGAACAGCCTGTTCTCCAGCACCCGCGCCTGCGGCGCCAGGGCGGCGAGCCGGGCGCAGCTCGCGTGATGGGTGGTGCAGGCATAGCCGTCGAACAGGCCGGCCCGAGCCGCCAGCAGCGTACCGTCGCAGACCGTCACCAGGGTGTGGCCCGGCCGGACCGCGCCGCGCAGCCAGTCGACGATCCGCGCTTCGGCGGCGCCCTCGTCCGGATCGGCCTCGCCGCCGAGCACCCGGGCCGACGCGCCCGGCACGAGCACCACGGTGCCCGGCGCGATCGCCTCCGGCAGCGGCTCGGTGCCGCCGAGATCCAGACCGATCGAGCAGCGGGTGCGCGCCTGCGGCGCCACGTAGCGCACCGAGAACGCGACCCGCTCCTGAGCCGCCCCGGCGATGCGCAGGACCTCGACCGGTCCCGCGAGGTCGAGCAGCAGGGTGCGCGGCGGCAAGACCACGAGGACCGGGATGCGCCGCGCCGTCCCGCTCATGCCGCGACCGGCAAGTCCCGACCGGCGAGCGCCTGCTCCACCGTGGCGATGCGGGCGAAGCGGTCCATCAGCACCAGCTCGGTGCGGGCCTTGATGTCGTCCGCCGTGAACCGGCGTCCGGACGGATGGGTCATCGCGAAGGTCAGCGTCGCCTCGGTGACGTAATTCACCTGCCAGCCGCTGTCGGAGGCGTGGCGGGTGGTGGTCTCGCAGCATTGCTCGGTGCGGATGCCGGACACGATCAGGCGCCGTATGCCCTGCTGCGTCAGCCAGCCGGGCAGGCCGCTATCGACCAGGGCACTGTGCCGACGCTTGTGGAAGATCGCCGTCGGCGCGATCACGATCGGCTCCAGGGTGCGGACATGGCCGGAGGCGGCGGCGAAGGGACCGCTCTCGGCGAGGTGGAAGATCTGCAGGATCGGAATCCGGCGCGCCGCGGCACCGTCGATGAGCGTCTGCAGGCGCTCGGTGAAGGGCGCGACATCGGCGTCGTTCCAGAAGGGCCTGTGCCGGAAGGATTCCTGGACATCGATGACCAGCAGCGCAACATCGGACATTTCGTGTCTCCCGCTCGGTGAAGCGAGCCGCAGGATTCCTCGGCTTGACCCTGGGCGAAAGAAACCGCGCTGCCAGCCAGCGGACATATCCGGCCAATCTCCGGCGAGCAGGAGCACCGCATGACGGACCATCCCAGGACGATCTTCGTGCTGACCGGGGCCGGCGTCTCGGCCGAGAGCGGGCTCGGCACGTTCCGGGACCGCGGCGGGATCTGGGCGCGGTTCGACCCGATGCGGCTCGCCACCCCGGAGGCCTACGCGGCCGACCCCGACACGGTGCTCGACTTTTACGACCATCGCCGCCGCGGCGCGGTCGCGGCCGAGCCGAACGCCGCGCATGTCGCTCTGGCGCAGGCCGAGGCGCGGCTCGCCGCGCGGGGCGGGCGGCTGTTCCTGTGCACGCAGAACGTCGACGACCTGCACGAGCGGGCCGGCTCGCAGGCGGTCACCCACATGCACGGCGAATTGCTCAAGGCGCGCTGCTGCGCCTGCGGTGCGGTCACGCCGTGGCGCGCCGACCTGAGCCGGGCCGATCACTGCCCCGCCTGCGGCGCGTCGGGCCGGATGCGGCCGGACGTGGTCTGGTTCGGCGAGATGCCGATGCACCTCGACGCGATCGAGGCGGCGCTGGCCGGGGCGGACCTGTTCGTGGCCGTGGGCACGTCGGGGGCGGTCTACCCGGCGGCGGGCTACGTCCGGCAGGCCCGGGCGCTCGGCATCCCGACCTGCGAGGTCAATCTGGAGCCGTCCGACAACGCCGACGCCTTCGACGAGGCCCGGTACGGGCCGGCGAGCGCCGCGCTGCCGCGCTATCTGGCCGAACTCGGCCTCTAGGCGGGCCCGGGGGCGGCGGCGCGGGTCCATGAGGGTCCATGAGGGTTCTTGCGGGGACTCGGGACGGGCGACGGCCGGGTCCGACCGCGCGGCATTCGCGAGCCGGTTTGCCAAGATGTTGTGACAACAGGATTTTTCGATCCGTGATCGCCCGGATCCGGCCAGGATCAAAATCTTAAATGACGCGAATCACATCGGCGCGAGCTGTCAAGAACTGGTCGGGCAGTTGCCCACGGGTTACAACAGTCAAGCTCGGGATCGGCGTCGCGGCCTACCCGGGCGTTCGTTGAAGCCACAAGGGGAAGCAACTACCCATGCAGCACTTCACCGTAACCGACCGCGAGCGTGACACCGTCCTGGCGGCGCTGCGCTATTACCAGTTCTACCGGATGCAGGGTCATCCGTTCGATCCCCGCCAGGATCACCTGATCGACACCATCGCCGGCCGGGCCGGCGAGGCGCTGGACCTCGCCGAGATCGACGATCTCTGCGCCGGCCTGAACGGCAACCGGCACGCCCTCGCCGCCGCGGCGGCGGCCTAAGCACCTTCCGGGGCGGCCGAGGCCGTCCTCGACGACCCCGCGGCCGGCCCAGGGATGGGGCCGGAGGACGGGCCACCTCCGAGATGAGCGGGCTACCGCCGCCGGAGCGAATCCTCCTCACCGGGGCCGGGCTTCGCGCCCGCACGACACCCTGCCGACGCGCATCCGGGCCTGCCCGCAGCGCGTCGGTCCGACGGGCGGGGCCGCGCGGCGGCCCCCCCGAAAGGCCGGTTTCGCGTCCCGTCGAAACGTGGCCTAACGGATGCGCGACGGCCGCAGGGCCGCGCCTTCCGGGAGCGCCGAGGCCGATGATGCGGACGGGTTCGGGATGGATCCGCCGCGGCGCGCTGCGGGGCGCCGGCCTCCTGCTCCTCGGGCTGGCGCCCGCCAAGGCCGCACCCGAGAGCGTCGCCACCGCGCTGGTCGTCTCGGTGGACGTGTCGCAATCCGTCGACGAATCCCGCTTCCGGCTCCAGATGGAGGGCATCGCGGAGGCCTTGGAGGATCCGTCGGTGATCGGCGCGATCACCGGCAATCCGGGCGGGATCCTGTTCGCGATGGTGACCTGGGCGGACCGGGCGAACCTCGCGGTCGGCTGGCGGCGGATCGCCAACCGCGTCGATGCTGCGGCGACCGCCGCCCTCGTCCGGGCCACGCCCCGGCAGGCCGGCGAGTTCACCTGCCTCGGCCAGATGTTCCGCACGGTGACCGACGCCGTGCTCCCGACGCTCCCGATCCCGGCCGAGCGCGTGGTGGTCGACGTCTCCGGCGACGGGATCGACAATTGCACCGACGCCGACAGCCTCGCGGAGGCGCATGCGGCGCTGCTCGCCACCGGCGCGACGGTCAACGGCCTGCCGATCCTTGTGCCGGGCGAGAACGACGTCGTCGGGGCCGGGGCCTATCGGGCGCCGGGCTACGGCCTGCTCCCGACCCCGCTGCCGCAGGAACGCACGAGCCTGGAGCAATGGTACCGCGCCCACGTCATCGGCGGCCCGGGGGCGTTCCTGCTGGCGGCCGCCGGTTACGGCGATTTCTCGCGGGCGTTGCGGCGGAAGTTCGTGATCGAGATCAGCGCGCTGGGCCGGTGAGGCGGCAAAGCCAGCCAGGGCTCACGTCGAACCCTTCCCCTCATCCTCAGGTGACCGCGCAGCGGGCCTCAGGATGAGAGAGGTGGATTGGATCGATGCGGGAGCGGCCAGCCTCGCGCATCGAACCCGTCAGCCCGTTTTATGAAGTGCCTCAGGGTGTCTTCTTCAACTGCTGCTCGACGCGGGACAGGGCCGCCTCGCAGCCCTTGGCGTCACCCTTCGAATCGGCCGTGCGCGCCTCTTCGAGGGCGACCTGCGCCTGCTGGGCGGCGTCCGCGCCCTGGCCGGCCTGGGCCGACTTCTCCGGCGGCGCCTGCGGCGACTCGTTCGCCCGCTGTCCCTCCGTCCCGGTGAGCCCCTCGCCGCCGCGCTTGGCGGCGTTGCCCTGGCCGCTGGTGTTGGCCGAGATCGACTGGCTCACCTCGGACTGGACGCGCTTCGACACGCTGTCGATCCGGTCGCCGCAGGGCGAGGCGAGGGCGGGGGCCGCCGTCAGGATCAGGGTCAGGCAGGCCGTCAAGGCGGGACGCATCATCGGGTCGGGTACTTTCCAAAAAGAAGGGGCCGCGGGTTCCCCCACGGCCCCAACGTCTCGCGACGGGTGACGGTTCAGGCGCTCAGCTGATCGCGGATCGGCAGCTGCCGGACCCGGCGGCCGGTGGCCGCGAAGATCGCGTTGGCGATCGCCGGCGCCACCGGCGGCACGCCGGGCTCGCCGACGCCGCCGAGCGGCCCGTCATAGGAACCGGTCGGCACGAGGTGCACGCGGACCACCTTCGGGGCGGCGTCGATCCGGAGGACCTCGTAACCGTCGAAGTTGTTCTGCACCGCGCGGCCCTGCTTGAAGGTGATCTCGGAGGTGAGCGCCAGCCCCATCCCCATGACCACCGCACCCTCCATCTGCGAACGGATGCGCTCCGGGTTCACCTGCGGCCCGCAATCGACCGCGATGTCGATCGCCTTCACCTTCACCTGGCCCTTGTCGTCGACCTCCACCTCGGCCGCCACCGCCGTGTAGGTGACGAAGCTGTAGTGGCCGGCGACGCCGAGGCCGCTGCCCTTGGGCATCTGCCGCCCCCAACCCGCGCCCTTGGCGGCCGCCTCGATCACGCCGCGCAGGCGGCCGGTCTCGATCGGGTAGCGCTTGGGATCCTCGCCGTAGTTCCAGACGTCGCCGATCTCGGTCGGGCTGATCTTGCGATCGGGTCCGATGAGGTCGAGCAGGTACTCCTTCGGCTCGCGGCCGGCGGCGTGCGCCAGCTCCGACACGAAGGACTGGATCGCGAAGGCGTGCGGGATGTTCGACACCGAGCGGAACCAGCCGATCCGGACATGGGCGGCGGCCTCGGGGTTCTCCAGCCGCATGTTCGGGATGTTGAGCGGCGTGTTGACCAGCCCCATCCCGAGCTCGAACGGCAGCTCGTGCTTCGGATCGGGCGCGAAGATCGAGCCGATCGTCGGTGCCACCGAGCGGTGCAGCCAGGCCACCGGCATGCCCTTCTCGTCGAGGCCGGCCTCCAGGTGCTCCACCGAGATCGTGTGATAGAAGCCGTGATGGAGGTCGTCCTCGCGGGTCCAGGCGAGCTTCACCGGCGCGCCGCCGACAGCCTGCGAGCAGAGCGCCGCCTCGACCACGTAATCGGGCTTGGACTTGCGTCCGAACCCGCCGCCGAGCAGCGTCACGTTCACCTTGACCTTGTCGTCGGGCAGCTTGAGCGCCTTCATCAGGCGGTCGTTGGCCGCCTGCGGACCCTGCACGCAGGCCCAGGCCTCGCAGAACCCGTCCTTCACGCGGGCGACCGCCGCCGGGGGCTCCATCGGGGCCTGCGCGAGGTGGGGCACGAAGTACTCGGCCTGGACGCGCGTCTTGGCCTTGGCCAGGGCGCCGTCGACGTCGCCCTGCGTGCGCACGACCTTGCCGGGCTTGCGGGCGGCGGCCTCAAGCTCCTTGCGGAACGCGTCGGTGTCGTAGCCGGCGTTCGGGCCGTCGTCCCAGGTGATCTTGAGGGCGTCCCGCGCCTTCATGGCCGACCACGTGTTCTTGGCCACCACCGCCACGCCGCCGAGCGGCATGAACTCGGACGGGATCTCGCCGCCGTCGATCTTGAAGATCTTCACGACGCCCGCGACCTTCTTGGCCTCGCTGTCGTCGACCGACTTCACCTTGCCGCCGTAGACCGGCGGGCGCGCGACGACCGCGTACAGCATCCCGTCGAGCTTGGTGTCGAGGCCGTAGATCGCCTTGCCGGTGGTGATGTCGAAGTTGTCGATCAGCCCGACCTTGCCGGTGCCGATGTAGCGGAAGTCCTTGGGGTCCTTCAGCTTGACGTCGGTCGGAACCGGAAGCTCGGCGGCGGCCTGAGCCACCGCGCCGTAGCCGAGGGTGCGGCCCGACTTGGCGTGGCTCAGCGTGTGGTTGACGGCCGTCACCTCGGAAGCCGGCACGCCCCACTGCTTGGCGGCGGCCTGGATCAGCATCAGCCGAGCGGCGGCGCCGGCGTGGCGGAAATGCTGGAAGAAGTGGCGGGTCGAGCGCGAGCCGTCCGTGTCCTGGTTTCCGAAGCGGGTCTCGTCGCCCCAGGCCTGGACCACCTTCACCTTCGACCAGTCGGCCTCCAGCTCGTCGGCGACCGTGAAGGCCACCGAGGTGCGGATGCCCTGGCCCATGTCGGAGCGATGGTTGGTCACCGTGACGGTGCCGTCCGGCGCGATCGCGACGAAGACCTTCGGATCGTCGCGCCAGCCGTGCGGCATGCCGTCGGCGCCGAATTTTTGGGCCTTCTGCTCGGCGGTCTGGGTCTCGTCGGCTCGCGCCGGACGCAGCGAGAGGGCCAGAACGAGAGCGCCGGCGCCACCGAGGATCCCGCGGCGGCTGACATTGTCGAGGGCCGGCTTGGTGCCGGCGGCGAGCTGGGCGCTCATCTTCGCGTCGTGGATCACAGGCGCTCTCCCTTGGTGGCGGGCGCCGGCTGGCCGGCAGCCTGATGGATCGCGGCGCGGATGCGCGGGTAGGTGCCGCAGCGGCAGATGTTGCCGCTCATCGTGTCGTCGATGTCCTGATCGGACGGCTTCGGCGTGTCCTTCAGGAGCGCGGCGGCCTGCATGATCTGGCCGCACTGGCAGAAGCCGCACTGGGCGACGTTCTGGTCGCGCCACGCCACCTGCACCGGGTGGTTGCCGTCCGGCGACAGCCCCTCGATGGTGACGACCTCCTGGCCGGCGGCGGCCGAGACCGGGGTGATGCAGGCACGGGTCGCCGTCCCGCCGAGATGGATGGTGCAGGCCCCGCAGAGCGAGACGCCACAGCCGAATTTCGTGCCGGTGAGCCCGAGTTCGTCCCGCAGGTACCACAGCAGCGGCATGTCGGGGTCGCCGTCGAAGCTGCGCGCAGCCCCGTTCACGGTGAGTTTGATCATCGTTGCGTCCTGTCTGGCGGCGCCGGAGCGGCGATCAGTCGGGTCTGAGCCGGGCCGGAGGCCAAGGCCGGATTTGCCAGCTAACGTTCACCGATGCGGCCGGGCCGCCGGGCTAACGCTCAAGCTCAGAATAATAAGTATTCTAAATCAGGCCTCGGGCCGGGCGCAACGCAGGGACGGGGCCGGTCATCCGCGAGTGGTTGCGCTCAGGACATGCCGCGTGCGGCGGCGCACATCGTCAGGGCATGCGATCATAGGCAGCATGCCTCACGCGGGGCACGACGTGATCCACGACCGCGCGCACCCGGTGCGCGTGGCGTGCCGGGTGGCTTCGCTCCGCTCGCACAGGGAGCGCAGGGCCCTCGCTCCTCGAGACCTTGTCCGCGCCGATCGGACGCACTTGGCCGTTCTACGGAATAGGAGGGCCGGCCCATACCCGGGCTTTTCCCCACCCGGGTGCCGGTCTCGTGGGCCGCGCTGACCTTGAGGTCGATGCCGGTCCTCTGCATCGCTAAGTGGACGGCCCGCAGCGCATCGATGCCGGCCCCGAGACTCTCGCACGGCTCTTCGGGCCGACCGATCGTGAAGCGGCAGATCCCGTGCCCGTCCGTGTCTTCCGGCGCTCGAGCCGGACCCGCGCCGGGAATGTCCGCCACCGGCCCACGGATCGTCAGGACGCGCGTGCCGATGACCATGGCGGCGTGGTCCTCACACCGTGACCTGCGTGCCGACCTCCACGACCCGCCCGGTGGGGATCTGGAAGAAGTCCGTGGCGTCGTTCGCGTTCTTGGCGAGGGTGATGAAGATCCGGTCCTGCCAGAGCGGCATGCCCGAATGCGCCGCCGGCCGGATCGAGCGGCGCGACAGGAAGAACGACGTCGCCATGATGTCGAACTTGAAGCCCTGGCGGCGCAGCAGCACCAGCGTCTTCGGGATGTTCGGCGTCTCCATGTAGCCGAACTTCATCACGACCTGGTAGAAATGCGGGCCAACCGGCTCGATCCGCACCTTGTCGGCCTCGTTGGAGCGGGGCGTGTCCACCGTCTCGACGGTGAGGATCACGTTCTTCTCGTGCAGCACCTTGTTGTGCTTGAGGTTGTGCAGGAGCGCGGCCGGGGCGATCTCGGGATCGCTCGTCAGGAACACCGCGGTGCCGCGCACGTGGTGGGGCGGGCTCTTCTCCAGCATGCCGACCAGTTCCACGAGCGGCACGTCGGTCTTGCGGGTCTTGTTGAACAGGATCGTGACGCCCCGCACCCAGGTCCACATCAGGATGATGAGGCCGCCGGCGAGCAGCAGCGGCACGTAGCCTCCTTCCACCACCTTGATCAGGTTTGACAGCAGGAACAGGAACTCCAGGACGATGAAGGGCAGCATCACGGCGGCCGCCGCCACCGGCGACCATTTCCACATGCGCCACATCACCAGGAAGGTCAGCGAGGCGGTGAGCAGCATCGTACCGGTCACCGCGATGCCGTAGGCCGAGGCCAGCGACGAGGAGGTCTTGAACAGCACCGCCAGCAGGACGACGCCCACCATCAGCAGCCCGTTGATCTGCGGCAGGTAGATCTGCCCGGCATGCGACTCGGAGGTATGGCGGATCTCCAGTCGCGGCAGCAGGCCGAGCTGGATCGCCTGCCGGGATAACGAGAAGGCGCCGGTGATCACCGCCTGGCTCGCCACCACGGTGGCGATCGTGGCGAGGATCACCATCGGCAGCAGGCCCCAGGCCGGCACCAGCTGGAAGAACGGGTCGGCGGTGTCGGGCTTCTCCAGCACCAGGGCCGCCTGCCCGAGATAGTTGAGGGCGAGCGCCGGGAAGACGAGGCCGATCCAGGCCAGCTGGATCGGCTTGCGGCCGAAATGGCCGAGATCGGCAAACAGCGCCTCGGCCCCGGTCACCGCCAGGAACACCGCGCCCAAGGCCACCAGCGCCCCGGTGCCATGGCCGAGCAGGTAGTTCACGGCGTGCCAGGGATTGACGGCGCGGAACACCTCCGGGTGCAGGCCGATATGCGGCAGTGCCGCCAGCGCCATGGCGAGGAACCACACGATGGTCACCGGCCCGAAGAAGGCCGCGACCTTGCCGGTCCCGCGGTTCTGCACGAGGAACAGCGCGACGATGATCACCACGGTGATCGGCAGCACGTAATCGTCGAGGGCGGGGGTGACGAGCTTCAGGCCCTCCACCGCCGAGAGCACCGAGATCGCCGGGGTGATCACCGCGTCGCCGTAGAACAGCGAGGCGCCCATCAATCCCAGCATGAACACGATGCGCGAGCCGCCCAGCGCCTTCCGGGCGAGCGCCATCAGCGAGAGGATGCCGCCCTCGCCGTTGTTGTCCATGCGCAGCAGGATCGCGACGTATTTCACGGTCACGATCATGAACAGCGCCCAGAGGATCAGCGAGACGGTGCCGATCACCTCCTCGGGCAGCAGGATGCCGTCGGTGCGGGCGGGGACCAGCGCCTCGCGGAAGGCGTAGAGCGGGCTGGTGCCGATATCCCCGTAGACGACGCCGACGGAGCCGACGAGGAGCGTCCAGAAGCCGGCATGGCCGTGGCGCGTCTCCGCCTTCTCGGGGGCATCGAGGGTGCCGGAGGTCGCCGGCCCGTGCATGGGCGTCTGGCCGGCCGTCTCGTCAGACGCCGCGGCGGCCTCCCGCGCGGCGTCGGGCGCTGCGGGCGCGGGCTGGGCTGCTACGCCGGGTGCGAAGTTGTGGCTCATGGGGATGTCGGAAGCTCGGGCGTGGCCGGCGCTTCGCGGTTCGGCTCAGGGGCCAGTCGGGGCCGGGCAGAACACGCGAACACTCCGCCGAACCGTGCGGGCCGGCCACCGGGCCGACCGCTCGCGGGATCGTGTGGCCTTGCTATCATGCCCTCGTGCGGCCGGAAACCGTGTGCCTCTGCGAAGATCGCGGAGCTGGGTCTCGGTGCGATTCAGGTCCGAATGCGATGCGCCGGAGGCGCGACACGCTCGCGCGCCGGCCCGATGCGCCTCCGGATCAAGCGCCTGAACCGACGCGGGTTCTTGTTTCCGGGCCCGCCCATGGAGCCCCGGAATGCCGGTGCGGCGGGAGGTGTCCTCTCGGGCGAGGACAGACTTCACCGAGCCGCGACGGGAGCGGGCCGGGGGTGTTTACCCCCGCACCGCGCCTCACTCGGCGGCGGTGCGCGTCCCGCCCTGCTGACCGAATCGGCGCTGGATGTAGTCGATCACGATCGTCTCGAAATCCTTGGCCAGCGTCGGGCCGCGCAGGGTCATGGCCTTCTTGCCGTCGATGAAGACCGGCGCGGTCGGGGTCTCGCCGGTGCCGGGCAGCGAGATGCCGATATCGGCATGCTTCGATTCGCCCGGGCCGTTCACGATGCAGCCCATCACGGCGACGTTCAGCCCCTCGACGCCCGGATAGGACTTCTTCCACTCCGGCATGGAGGTGACGATCCAGTTCTGGATGTCCCGGGCGAGTTCCTGGAAGGTGGTCGAGGTCGTGCGACCGCAGCCCGGGCAGGCCGCCACCATCGGCACGAAGGTGCGGAACCCCATCGTCTGCAGGAGTTCCTGGCTGGCCTTGACCTCGACGGTCCGGTCGCCGCCGGGCTCTGGGGTGAGCGAGTAGCGGATCGTGTCGCCGATGCCCTCCTGGAGGAGCACGCCGATGGCGGCGGAGGCGGCCACGAGACCCTTCGAGCCCATGCCGGCCTCGGTGAGGCCGAGATGGATCGCGTAATCCGAACGGCGCGCCACCTCGCGGTAGACGGCGATCAGGTCCTGCACGGCCGAGACCTTGGCCGAGAGGATGATCTTGTTCTGCGGCAGGCCGAGTTCCACGGCGCGGTCGGCTGAGCTGATCGCCGAGCGGACCATCGCCTCGCGCATCACCGCGCGGGCATCGATCGGCCGCGGCGCCTTGGCGTTCTCGTCCATCAGGTGGGTGAGCAGCTCGCCGTCGAGCGAGCCCCAGTTGGCGCCGATCCGCACGGTCTTGTTGTGCTTGATCGCCTGCTCGATGATCGCCGAGAACTGGGTGTCCTTCTTGTCCTTGAAGCCGACGTTCCCGGGATTGATCCGGTACTTGGCGAGCGCCTCGGCGCAGGCCGGGTGGTCGGCGAGCAGCTTGTGGCCGATGTAGTGGAAGTCGCCCACCAGCGGGACGTGGACGCCGATCCGGTCGAGGCGCTCGCGGATCTTCGGCACCGCCGCCGCCGCCTCGTCCCGGTCGACCGTGATGCGCACCAGCTCCGAGCCGACCCGGGCGAGCTGGGCGACCTGCGCCACCGTGGCGTCGATGTCGGCCGTGTCGGTGTTGGTCATCGACTGGACGACGATCGGCGCGCCGCCGCCGACCGTGACCGCGCCTTCGCCCTCGCCGACCGTCACGCCGACGGTGCGGTGGCGCGGCGCGGGGCCGGCGATTTCCGGGCCGCCACCGGCCAGCGGGTTGTCGGCGGCAGGGCTTTCGGAACGGGTGGCTTCCATGACTTCCATCGTGGACCTTCGCGGGCGCGCCTCACGGGACGCCGGAGCCTGAGGGCTGCCGGGTCTGTCCCGGGACACGCTTCGCCGGAACTTCGGGGCTGTCGCGGGTTAGCTGCGGACGACCCGGCGCCGCGTCAAGCCGGCGCCACGCAGGACAGCATCGCGCATGACAGCATCGCGGCTGTCATGTCGTATCCGGGCGCGGATGTCGAGTTTGCTGCACGTCCGCGCGGCGTTTGCCTTCGGCGCCATCGGGATTTCGTCCGCCTCTGTTGCCGATTCGCTCGGGTCGGCGGGGGCGCGGGCCGCGGGCCGCAGGCACGGCCGACGGTTGATGCTGCAATGCAGCATCCCATCTAAGCGGCCGGACCAGGAGGCCGACATGAGCGAGCAATCCGGCGGCGAGCCGCACAATCCGGCCACCGCCGTCCCCGAGTCACCCGTCTCGGACGTGATCGAGGCGCAGTCCGCCCAGGGGTCGGGCCACGTGCTGGCCGGGCCCAAGGCGGAGAAGCCGGTGGCCCTGGCGCTGCAGGGCGGCGGTGCGCACGGCGCCTTCACCTGGGGCGTCCTCGATGCGCTGATCGAAGATGGGCGTCTGGGCTTCGAGGCGGTCACGGGGGCGAGCGCGGGAGCGATGAATGCCGTCGTCCTCGTGGATGGCTGGCTCAAGGGCGGCCCGGACGGAGCCCGCGAGGGTCTGGAGCGGTTCTGGCGCGAGGTCAGCCTCGACGGCGACCTGGGCCCGGCCCAGCGCAACTTCGTCAGCGGCCTGTTCAGCCTGTGGAAGGGCAATCCGGTGGCCGAGTTCTGGGCCAAGATGCTGGCGCCGAGCCCCTACGTGTCGAACCCGCTCAACATCAACCCGCTGCGCAAGGCGCTGGCCGAGCAGGTCGATTTCGACCGCCTGCGCGAGGCCGACACGGCGGGCCTGTTCGTCTCGGCCACCAATGTGTGGACGGGCAAGCTCGCGGTCTTCGAGCGTGAGCGGCTGACCGTCGATCACCTGATGGCTTCGGCCTGCCTGCCCACCGTCTTCCAGGCGGTGGAGATCGATGGCGTGCCTTATTGGGACGGCGGCTATCTCGGCAATCCGCCGCTCTACCCCCTGCATCGCGGCGCCCAGACCCGCGACATCGTGCTCGTGCAGATCAACCCCGTGGAGCGGCGGGAGACCCCGCGCACGGAGGCCGAGATCCGCGACCGGCTGAACGAGATCACCTTCAACGCCAACCTGATGCGGGAATTGCGGGCGATCGACTTCCTCGACGGGCTGATCGAGGAAGGCGTTCTCGGCCAGGGCCAGTATCGCCGGGTCCTGGTGCACCGCATCGACGGGACCGACGCTTTGGAGGACTACAACGCCGCCTCCAAGCTCGACGCCCGCTGGACCGTCTTCAAGCGCCTGCGCGACAAGGGCCGCGCCGCCGCGCAAGCCTGGCTCGCGGAGAATTATGACGCAGTGGGCCGAGACTGTACGGTCGACCTGCAGCAGGCATATCAATGAGGTGATCCCCCGTCCGACCTGGCCCGTTGCGGCCGCGGGACGTCCGAGCCGGAGACCTGCCATGACGCTGCTGCGCCGCGAGGCTCTCATCCTGATCGGTGCCGGCCTTGCCGGCACCGCCCGCGCCGCCGAGGCCATGCGGGCCAAGGACTTCGCCTTCGAGACGCCCGAGGGCGCGCCGATGCCGCTCTCGGCCTATGCGGGAAAGCCGATCCTGGTGGTCAACACCGCCACGGCCTGCGGCTATGCCGGGCAACTCTCCGGGCTCCAGACGCTCTGGACGCGGTTCGGCGACCGGGGGCTCACGGTCCTGGGCGTGCCCTCGCCGGATTTCGGCAATCAGGAGCCGCTGGACGGCCCGGCCATCGCGGAGGCCGCCCGGAAGAATCACGGCGTCACCTTTCCGCTCACCGCCAAGACCCGGGTGAAGATGCCGGGCGCCCACCCGTTCTACCGCTGGGCAGCGGCCGAGCGCCCGGCCGAGACGCCGCGCTGGAATTTTCACAAGTACTTGATCGCCCGGGACGGCACCCTGGCGGCGGCCTTCGCCACGCAGGTCGAGCCGACGGATCCGCGGGTGATCTCGGGCATCGCGGCAGCCCTCGATCAGGCCTGACATCCGAGACCCGGCCGACAGGCGGGATTAAAAGGCCGCTGCCTCGCGTTCACATCCCATGGCATCGGACAAGAACACGCGCCCGGACCTCCTCGACCTGATGGTGCCCCTGCGGCGCTACGCGCGTTCGCTGACCCGCGACGCGCTGCGGGCCGACGATCTCGTGCACGATACCCTGGTGCGGGCGCTGGAAATGCAGGGCACGCTCCGGCCCAACACCAATCTGCGCACCTGGATGATGACGGTGCTGCACAACGCCTTCATCGACGAGCAGCGCCGCCGGCAGGTCGAGGCCCGTCACGCCGACACGCTGGTGCGGATGACCGAGGACATGGCCCCGCCGGCCCAGGAGGGCCAGGTGCGCCTCGCCCAGATTCGGCAGGCGTTCCTCAAGCTGCCGGAGGAGCAGCGCGCCGCGCTCCATCTCGTCACGCTGGAAGGCATGGCCTACGCCGATGCGGCCGCCGTGCTGGGCATTCCGATCGGCACATTGATGTCCCGTCTCGGCCGCGGCCGGGCGGCCCTGCGGGCCTTCGAAGAGGGGACGCGGGCCGACCGGGCCTCCGGCGAAGGGGAGCCGTCCCGGGCACCCGAGACGCGTCGCGGGCCACCCTCAACCCTCCGGCTCGTCGTGTCCGACGAGCCGAAAAGCGGGTCCCACTGGCACCTCCGACGCGCCGTCGGCGAGAGCTGAGGACCGCGCCGACACAGGTCCGGCGCCCGCGGGCGCCGGTGCCGATTGAACGATTGCGACCGGCGGATCGCCTCCGGGCACGCTGGATTCGAGGACTTTCACGATGATCGATCCGATCACAGACGACGATCTCATCGCCTTCGTCGACGGGCAGATCGACCCGATGCGCCGTCTCGACGTCGAGGCCCATCTCGCGGCCAACCCCGAGGCCGCGGCCCGGGTGATGGCCGAGATGCACGATCGCGACGCCCTGCGGGCCTGTTTCGAGCGCGTTCCCGGGCCCGGGCCGGACCGGAACGTCGTTCTGGCGCGTCGCTTCGACCGGAATTTGCGCTGGCGCCGGGTCGCCTCGCGCCTGAAGCGGGCCGCGGCCATCGCGGTGCTCGTGGGGGCGGGCTGGCTCGCCCATGACGAGATCGGCCGCTTCGGCGTTCCCGACACCCAGGCGGCGACGCCGGACCCGGCCCTGATCGCGGATGCGCGCCAGGCCCGGGTCGTTGCGCAGCTGCGCAAGAGCATGGGCGGCCAAGCCGACGATCCGGTCTACGACCGGCCGCGCCTGCGCTCGGCGACGGGTATCGATCTCCCGGCCCTGCCGGATGGCTGGCGCGTCCGCGACATCCAGGTCTTCCCCGCCCGGCACGGCACCGGGATCGAGGTCGCCCTGGAGGCCGGTCGGTTCGGCGAGGCGTCGCTGTTCGCAACCCGTGGCATCCGCGGCGGTCCGACGACACTCACCGGCTCGGATGACGGCGACGTCGTGTCGTGGAATGCCGGCGACACGGCCTACGCCCTGAGCGGCCCGCGGGACGACACGGATCTCCGGCAGGCGGCGCGCCTCCTCGGCGCGGCGATCCGCTGACGGCGTCCCGGCGGCACCCGGCCGGAGGGCGCTGACCCCGCCCCGGCCCCCTCGACAGGCCCCCTCGACAGGGCGCCCCGGCGGGTGCCAAAGATCGGCCATGCAGGCCGCGGATTCAGCACGGGACGATGACGGGCTCGCCGCCCTGTTCGAGGCCGCCCGGACGGTGCGTGACCGGGCGCATGCGCCCTATTCCCGCTTCCCGGTCGGTGCGGCGCTCCGCGACGAGCGCGGCGTCATTCATGCCGGCTGCAACGTGGAGAACGCCGCCTACCCGGTCGGGACCTGCGCGGAGGCCGGAGCGATCGCCGCCATGGTGGCGGCCGGAGGCCGGCGCATCGCGGCGATCCTGGTCTGCGGCGACGGCGTCGGCCTGGTGACGCCCTGCGGTGCCTGCCGCCAGCGGATCCGCGAGTTCGCCGGACCGGACACGCCGATTCATGCCGCCGGACCGGGCGGCGTCGCCCGCAGCTTCACCTTGGCGGAGCTGCTGCCGGAATCCTTCGGCCCGGAGACGCTGGGTGAGTGAGGCGGCTGCCTGCGACGCCCTGCGCGACGCCGGTTTCGCAGGACCCTACGCCTGCGCGGTGGTCACCGGCACCGGCCTCGGCGGCATCGCCGCCGCCCTCACGGATGCCATCGTCCTCGACTACGCGGCGATTCCCGGTTTTCCGGGGCCGGGCGTCAGCGGTCACGGCGGCCGGCTGCACCGCGGTCGCCTCGCGGGGCGGCCGGTCCTGATCTTCGAGGGGCGGGCCCACGCCTACGAGCGCGGCGATCCGGCGGTGATGCGGGTGCCCCTCGCTTGCGCCCGGCACCTCGGCGCCCGGCGTCTGCTGCTCACCAACGCCTCCGGATCGCTGCGGCCTGGGACGGGGCCGGGCAGCCTCGTGCTGCTCGCCGACCACATCAACCTGTCCGGCCTGAACCCGCTGATCGGCGAGGCCAGCGACGCCCGGTTCGTGCCGATGACCGCGGCCTACGATCCGGATCTGCGGACGCGGCTGCGCGCGGCGGCGGCGGCCTGCGGCCTGCCCCTCGGGGAGGGGATCTACGCGTGGTTCTCCGGCCCGAGCTTCGAGACGCCCGCGGAGGTCCGGATGGCCGGCATCCTGGGGGCCGACCTCGTGGGCATGTCCACGGTGCCCGAGGTGATCCTCGCCCGATTCCTCGACCTGCCGGTGGCGGCGGTCTCGGTGGTGACGAACCTCGCGGCCGGGATCGCCGGGGGCGCGCCGCACCACGCGGAGACGAAGGCGGTGGCGGCGCGGGCCGCGGAGGATCTCGGCCGCCTGATCCGGGCCTTCGTGGCCCATCTGCCCGATGGAGAGACCGCCGATGACTGAGTCCGAAGCCGGCGCGGTCGCCCGCCGGGCCCTGCCGCTCCTCGACCTCACCGATCTCGGCGAGACCTGCACCGAACCCAGGATCGACGCCCTCTGCCGGGACGCGAAGCGCGGCGGCGTCGCGGCGATCTGCGTCTGGCCGCGCTTCATCGAGCAGGGCGCGCGGGCGCTCGCGGGCACCGGCATCCGGATCGCCACGGTGATCAACTTCCCAGACGGTGGCGAGGATTGCGCCCGCGCCACCGACGACACCGCCGAGGCCCTGCGCGACGGGGCGGACGAGATCGACCTCGTCCTGCCCTACCGCGCCCTGTTGCGGGGCGAGGCGGCGATCGCCCGCGACATGGTGGAGGCGGTGCGCGACACCTGCGGATCCGCGATCCTCAAGGTGATCCTGGAGACGGGCGAGCTCGCCGATCCCGATCGGATCCGGGAGGCCAGCCGGATCGCCCTGGAGGCGGGCGCCGACTTCCTGAAGACCTCCACGGGCAAGAGCGCGGTCTCGGCGACGCCGGAGGCTGCCGAGGCGATGCTGGATGAGATCCGGGCGAGCGGCCGGCCCGCCGGCCTCAAGGTCTCCGGCGGCCTGCGCAGCATTGCCGACGCAGCCACCTACCTGGCTCTTGCCGACCGCCTCATGGGTCCCGCCTGGGTGAATCCCAAGACCTTCCGGCTCGGGGCGAGCAGCCTGTTCGCGGCCTTGATCCAGGCCCGGGAGTCGTGAACGTGCGGCTGCCTCAGGAGACGATCCGGGCCAAGCGCGACGGCCTTCCCCTCGACCCGGAGGCGATCGACGCCTTCGTCCGTGGCCTCACCGACGGCACGGTGGGGGAGGGGCAGGCGGCGGCTTTCGCCATGGCGGTGTTCTTCCGCGGGCTTTCCCTTCCGGAGCGGGTGGCCCTGACCCGCGCGATGGCCGAGTCGGGCCGCGTCCTCGCCTGGGATCTCCCGGGGCCGGTCCTCGACAAGCACTCGACCGGCGGCGTCGGCGACGCGGTGAGCCTGCCGCTGGCGCCGATGGTCGCGGCCTGCGGCGGCTACGTGCCGATGATCTCGGGGCGCGGCCTCGGCCATACAGGCGGGACGCTGGACAAGCTCGGCAGTATTCCGGGCTATGACGCGACGCCCGGATTGGACGCGTTCCGCAGGGTCGTCCGGGACGTCGGCTGCGCGATCATCGGCCAGACCGCCGACCTCGCCCCGGCCGACCGGCGCCTCTACGCGATCCGCGACGTGACCGGCACGGTCGAGTCCCTCGACCTGATCACCGCCTCGATCCTGTCGAAGAAGCTCGCCGCCGGGCTCGACGGGCTGGTGATGGACGTCAAGCAGGGGGGCGGGGCCTTCATGGCGACGCTGCCGGAGGCGCGGGCCCTGGCCGAGAGCATCGTCACGGTGGCGGAGGGCGCCGGCCTGCGCACCGCCGCGCTGATCACCGACATGGATGCGCCGCTGGCCAGTGCGGCCGGCAACGCCGTCGAGGTCGCCTACGCGATCGCGTATCTGACAGGCGACCGCCGCGAGCCGCGCTTCCACGCGGTCACGCTGGCACTGGGAGCCGAGATGCTGGTCGTCGGCGGTCTGGCGCCGGACCGCGACAGCGCCGCCGAGCGACTGGAGCAGGCGCTCGCGTCGGGCCGGGCGGCCGATTGCTTCGCCCGCATGGTCACGGCTCTCGGCGGGCCCGGTGATCTTCTGGAGAGGCCGGCAACCTATCTGCCCGCGGCGCCGGTGCGGCGGCCGGTCCACCAGGAAGGGACCGTTGCGGCGGTCGCCACACGGGCTTTGGGCCTGGCGGTGATCGGGCTCGGTGGCGGGCGGACGCAGCCGGGGGACTCCATCGATCCGCGTGTGGGCTTCACGGATCTCGCCGGCCCCGGTGCGTCCGGTAGCCTGCTGGGGGTCGTCCACGCCGCCGATGAGGCCTCGGCGGATCGCGCGGAGGCTGCCTTGCGCGCCGCCTACCGGATCGGCGACGCGCCGTCGGAGCGGCCGCCCGTCATCGAACGGGTGAGGGCGGCATGAGGGCCGGCGTGAGGGCCGGCGCGCGCCCCGCCTGAGCGAGACGCACGCCGTCAGTGCTTACCAGCGGCCGTAGCCGTGGCGATGGCCCCAGCCGCCGTGATGGTGGTGACGCGGGCCGAAGCCATGGTTGCGCCAGCCGTAATGGCGTCCCCGTCCCCAGCCGCCATGATGATGATGGCGCGGACCGAAGCCATGGTGGCCCCAGCCGCCGTGACGGGGACCGTAGCCGTAGCCATACTGGACGGTGTGGATGTCCCCGCTGTCAGCCTGAAGCCCGGCGTCGAGGCTCAGCGGAGCGGCCATGGCCGGGGCCGCAAAGGCCAGCCCGCCGAAGGCAAGGGCGGCTGCAAAGCGGGTCCGTGCAGTCTTGGTGAACATCGGCGCTTTCCTGTTCCACGCCGGCCGCGTTGGCGCGTCCGGCCGTGTCTCAGGTATGCGCCTTTCAAGTTGACGCAAACGTGACCTGTTCGCTCAGGCCGTGTTCATGTCAGGGTCGGCGATAGACCCAGACCCGGGCCGGGGGCAGGTTCAGCCACACCCGGTTGGAACGGTCGGCGGTATAGCTGCCGGCTTCGCAACGGGCCGGGATCGGCGGCACGACCGCGTAGGTGAACTGCACGAACGGAGCCCCCGGCCGCATCAGGTCGTGGGCGGTGTTGAGCAGGTCCAGCCGCTGCTCCAACGGCTTGGTGAACAGCGGCAGGCTCGAGATCGTGGCCGCCGCGGGCTGCGTCAGCACGTCCTGAAGGCTCGCCCGCATGTTGTAGGCATCGCCCTGAATGACCCGCACACCGGGGAAGCGGTGGGTCAGGAGGCGGCAGAAATCAGGATTGAATTCCACGAGGATCAGGCGCTCCGGCGCAACGCCGCGCCGGATCAGCGCTTCGGTCACGGGACCGGTGCCGGGGCCGAGTTCGACCACCGGTCCTTCCAGGCGCGGGTCGACATAGGCGGCCATGGTGCGCGCGAGCATCTTGCCCGACGGCGTCACCGCACCCGTGACGAGGGGCCGCTCGAGCCACGAACGCAGGAACCGGGCCTCGTCCTCCAGGGGGTCGCGCCGCGGCCCGAAAATCGCGCTCCTGCCGACAGGAGCCTTCGCGTTGGGACGGCGGAGCGGCGGCAAGTCCTGGATTCCTTGATGCCGAATGAGAATGAAAGGCTGAAGAACGGCGTTGTCTTACAGTCAAGGCGGCGCGTCGCCTAGGGGACCCAAGCCACGCCGGCCGCTTGCATAACGGGTCTTCCCAGGATTCGGATCCGGCTCACGGCCGGACCGCGCCCCCGAAGAAGTCCCGGACCTTCGAGAAGAAGCCGGCGGATTCGGGATGATTCTCCGGCGAGGCCGACTGATCGAACTCCTGGAGCAGCTCGCGCTGGCGCTTGGTCAGGTTCTGCGGGGTCTCGACGAAGACCTGGATGTAGAGATCGCCGACCTCCCGCGAGCGGAGCACCGGCATGCCCTTGCCCTTGATGCGGAACTGCTTGGCGGTCTGCGTGCCCGCAGGGATGCGCACCTGCGTCTGCGAGCCGTCGATCACCGGCACGGTGATCTCGCCCGAGAGGGCGGCCGTCACCATCGAGATCGGCACCCGGCAGAACAGGTCGGCCCCGTCGCGCTGGAAGAATTCGTGCTGCTTGATCGACAGGAAGACATAGAGGTCGCCGGCCGGCCCGCCGCGCAGGCCGCTCTCGCCCTCGCCGGCGAGCCGGATGCGCAGGCCGTCATCGACCCCCGCGGGCACGTTGATGGAGAGAGTGCGCTCGCGGTTGACGCGGCCCGCGCCTTGGCAGGACGTGCAGGGATCGTCGACGATCTCGCCGCGGCCGTGGCAGTTCGGACAGGTACGCTCGATGGCGAAGAAGCCCTGGGCGGCCCGGACGCGGCCGTAGCCCGCGCAGGTCGGGCAGGTCCGGGGCTTCGAGCCTGGCTTGGCGCCCGAGCCGTCACAGGCCTCACAGGTCACCGAGGTCGGGATCCGGATGGTCTCGGCCTTGCCGGTGAAGGCCTCCTCCAGGGTGATCTCGAGGTTGTAGCGCAGATCCGCCCCGCGCTCGCGGCCCGGTGTGCCGCCGCGCCCGCGCGCGCCGCCGCCGCCGCGGCCGTCACCGAAGAAATTGTCGAAGATATCCGACATGAAGTCGCCGAACTCGTTGCCGAATCCGGGACCGCCGCCCCCGCCCTGGCTGAAGGCCGCGTGGCCGAACCGGTCGTAGGCGGCACGCTTCTGGCCGTCGGAGAGGCACTGATAGGCCTCGTTGATCTCCTTGAACTTGATCTCGGCGTCCTTGTCGCCGGGATTGCGGTCGGGATGAAAGGTCATCGCGAGCTTGCGGAAGGCGACCTTCATCTCGCTTTCCGTGGCGGTCTTGGTGACCCCCAGGATCTCGTAATAGTCCCGCTTCGACATCCCAACCCGTCTCCGGACAATCCATCCGCGCCCTGTTTCGGGGCGCGGCGCGGCCGCCTCGCAGGAGGCGTCCAGACGGCGCCGTGATCCCTGGACCCCGCCGCGCCGACGCCCGCCGCGGCGGGGCTTCGGGACGCGGGTTTGCGCAGGATGTGCGGACCGATGCACGTCGCGATTCGCGCTCTAGCACGGGCCGGCAGCCCGCGGCTCCGATCCGGGCGATATCCCGCGTCCTGCGGCGCCTGCGCAACAGCGCGTGTCAAGCAAAGGCGGGGCCGGATCGCTCCGGCCCCGCACGGTCGTCTCCGACCCGCGCCTCAGGCGCGCTTCTTCTGGTCCTTCTCGTCGACCTCCTGGAAGTCGGCGTCGATGACGTCGTCCTTCTTCTCGGAGGCCGCCTCGGCACCGGCGTCGGGGCCGGCCGCCTGATTGGCGGCGTACATGGCCTCGCCGAGCTTCATCGAGGCCTGCATCAGGTCCGTGGTGCGGGCCTTGATCGCCTCGACGTCCTCACCCTCGAGGGCGGTCTTGAGCGCGGTCATCGCGGTCTCGATGGCGCCCTTGTCGGCGGCCGGGACCTTGTCGCCGTACTCGGTCACCGACTTCTCGGTGGCGTGGATCAGGCTCTCGCCCTGGTTCTTCACCTCGACCAACTCGCGGCGCTTCTTGTCGGCCTCGGCATTCGCCTCGGCGTCCTTCACCATCCGGTCGATGTCGGCGTCCGACAGGCCGCCCGAGGCCTGGATGCGGATCTGGTGCTCCTTATTGGTCGCCTTGTCCTTGGCCGTCACGTTGACGATGCCGTTGGCGTCGATGTCGAAGGTCACCTCGATCTGCGGCATGCCGCGGGGCGCCGGCGGGATGCCGACGAGGTCGAACTGGCCGAGCAGCTTGTTGTCGGCCGCCATCTCGCGCTCGCCCTGGAAGACCCGGATCGTGACGGCGTTCTGGTTGTCCTCCGCCGTCGAGAAGGTCTGGGACTTCTTGGTCGGGATCGTGGTGTTGCGGTCGATGAGCCGGGTGAACACGCCGCCCAGCGTCTCGATGCCCAGCGACAGCGGGGTCACGTCAAGGAGCAGCACGTCCTTGACGTCGCCCTGGAGAACGCCGGCCTGCACGGCGGCGCCGATGGCCACGACCTCATCCGGGTTGACGCCCTTGTGGGGCTCCTTGCCGAAGAAGGACTTCACCACCTCTTGGATCTTCGGCATGCGGATCATGCCGCCGACCAGCACCACCTCGTCGATCTCGGAGGCCGAGACGCCGGCATCCTTGAGCGCCTTGCGGCAGGGCTCGATCGTCCGCTGCACCAGATCGTCGACCAGCGACTCGAACTTCGCCCGGCTGAGCTTCAGCGCGAGGTGCTTCGGGCCGGTGTTGTCGGCGGTGATGTAGGGCAGGTTGATCTCGGTCTGGGTGGCCGAGGACAGCTCGATCTTGGCCTTCTCTGCCGCCTCCTTGAGGCGCTGGAGGGCGAGCTTGTCCTTGGTCAGGTCGATGCCCTGCTCCTTCTTGAACTCGGAGGTCAGGTATTCGACGATCCGGTTGTCGAAGTCCTCGCCGCCCAGGAAGGTGTCGCCGTTGGTGGACTTCACCTCGAACACGCCGTCGCCGATCTCGAGGATCGACACGTCGAAGGTGCCGCCGCCGAGGTCGTAGACCGCGATCGTACCGGCCTTCTTCTTGTCGAGGCCGTAGGCGAGCGCCGCCGCGGTCGGCTCGTTGATGATGCGCAGAACCTCAAGGCCCGCGATCTTGCCGGCATCCTTGGTGGCTTGGCGCTGGGCGTCGTTGAAGTAGGCGGGGACGGTGATGACCGCCTGCGTCACCGGCTGGCCGAGATGGGCCTCCGCGGTCTCCTTCATCTTCTGCAGCGTGAAGGCGGAGATCTGCGACGGCGAATACTTCTTGCCGTCCGCCTCGACCCAGGCGTCGCCGTTGTCGCCGCGGGCGATCTTGTAGGGGACGAGGCCCTTGTCCTTCTGGGTCAGCGGATCGTCGTAGGTGCGGCCGATCAGCCGCTTGATGGCGAAGAACGTGCGCTCTGGGTTCGTGACCGCCTGGCGCTTGGCCGGCTGGCCGACGAGCCGCTCGCCGTCATCCGTGAAGGCGACGATTGACGGCGTGGTGCGCGCGCCTTCCGAATTCTCGATGACCTTGGGCTGCGTGCCATCCATCACGGCCACGCAGGAATTGGTGGTGCCCAGGTCGATGCCGATAACTTTACCCATGGCGGGATCCCTCTTTTCGTCGCGTTCAAGCAGACCGCCGAGCCCCGAAGCAGCTCGGCCCATGGCGGTGTACGGAGGTGATGTGAGTATGGGACCCGGGCCGGATCAAGGGCCGTGAACGGCTGAAACCCAGCGCGCAATCCCGCGTCGAGGGCGATATAAGAACCCCGTTCCGGGCTCGCAAGGCGAAGCCTGCGCGGCGGCATTCATCCCGCACAGGCGCGCCATATCCTTGTCATTCCGGCAGGATCTCGCCGCAGGGCCGCCCTCTGCCCGGCGGCGTGACTGCATTTTGTTGCTCCGCTGCCACGTCGGCGCCATCGACGCCGTGTTAACGCTTCGACAAGGGGTTGCGCGTGGCCCCGCCACTTCGTGTCCCCGTCGTAGAGTCCGATGCGCCCGATCCGCAGTCTCCTGCTTCCGATCCTGGCGGTCGCCGTCGCGGCGCCCGGGATGCTCGCCGCCCCTCCGGCGCAGGCCCAGAATTTCTTCGAGCGCCTGTTCGGCATCAAGCCGGAGCGGCCGCCGGTGCCGCCCCGCGGCCTCCCGGAGGCGCCGCCGGCTCCGGCCGCGCCGGGCGAGCCGGGCCCGTCCGCGGCCCCTGAGGCGCCCCGGCCCGCCCCTGCGCCGGCCCGCCCGATCGTTCTGAAGACGCCCTCCGAGGACGGCGTGATCGGCCAGGATCTGCAGCTCAACGGCCTGTCCGGAACCCTGAAGCTGGAACGGTCCGGCACCGCCGTCACGGCACGGATCAAGCTGCCGGGGACCAAGATCTCGCAGCCGGCGGAATCCTGCACGGTTCCCCTCGCCGGCGGCAACCCGGTGACGCTCAGCGCCGAGGGCAAGCCCGAGGGCGTGCCGCGCTTCGAGGCGGCCGGGGCCGAGTGCCCGCTGCGCTTCGACGTGACCGAGGGCGGCGTCCTGGTCTCGAGCCTCGGTGCGGGCCCGATCTGTACCTTCTCGGCGGCGGATTGCGCCACGACGCCGGTGGGCCTCTGGGGGCCGGCCGCCGCCACCCTGATCCCGCGGGCCGGCGAGTTCGACACCGCCCGGGGCGTCGCCGACAAGGCCGTTCGGGACAATTACAAGCTGATGACCCAGCGCGCCCGGCGCGAGGACGTGCGGCCGATCGTCAGCGAGCAGGCGGCCTTCTCGTCGGACCGGGAGCAGCTCTGCCGCACCTATGCGCGGGAGGGCACGCACGGGTTCTGCCACCTGCGGGTGACGGAGAACCGCGCCCTGGCCCTGGCGACCCGGCTCGGCGCCAACACGGCGACGCCCACGGCCGCCGTCGCGCCGCGCAGGCCGCGTCCCAAGCCCGCCGTCGAAGGCATGAACCCGGACGCGGCCGGCGGCGGCGACGTGCTTCCGGAATAGGTGGAGGCTCGGCTTTCCGGGTCCGTCGGCCCGGCGCTCTGACGCCCGCGTCATCGCGAGCGCAGGGCCGCGGCCCAGGGCGGCAGGAGGCCGGACAGCCTGGGACCGGACAGCCTGGGCTGGCGGGATTGCCCCGCTCGCAAGCACCGGGGCGCCGCAAATCTCTGAGGTCGATGTCGATCAGGCCCGGCCGGCGGTCATCGACAGCATCGCCGGGTCGATGCCGTTGGCCCGCAGGGCGAGGTCGTACTTGGCGTCGAGGTCGGCGTTGAAGATCAGGGCCGGGTCGGCCGGGCAGTTGAGCCAGCCATTGGCCATGATCTCGCTCTCCAGCTGCCCCGCCTGCCAGCCGGCATAGCCCAACGCCAGCACGGCGCTCGCCGGCCCCTCGCCGCTGGCGATGGCGCGGAGTATCTCCACGGTCGCGGTCAGGCAGATTCCGTCGTCGATGATCAGCGTCGATTGCTGGATGTGGAAATCGTCGCTGTGGAGCACGAAGCCGCGCCGTCCCTCCACCGGACCGCCCATCAGGACCGGCATGTGGCCGACCCGCTCGCGCAGGCGAATCGCGTCCGCCTCGGGCGCCACGTCGAGCTGGACCAGGAGGTCCGGCATGCTGATGTCGCTCGCCGCCTTGTTGACGATGATGCCCATCGCCCCGTCGGCGGAATGGGCGCAGACATAGATCACCGAACGGGCGAAGCGCTCGTCGGCCATGCCGGGCATGGCCACGAGGAATTGCCCGTCGAGGAAGTTCGGACCCGACAGCTCCGTCTGAAGCGGCGACGCGGCCTTGCCGGCCAGCGAAGATGCTGCCGACGGGGGATCGGGCCTGCGGTGCGGAGGGTGCGCCATGCGTCCATGCTACGCCCCGTCTCCTGGTTGTCCAGCGGGCAATAGGGACGCAGCAAGCCTCCCCCAAGCTTGTGCGCGTCGCAATCCGTGTCCCGCAATGCCGAGGACGGTCCGGGTCGCGGCCGGCGCGGTTGCGGCCGCGGCCCGATGGTCACGGCGGATGTCGCCCCCTCTCCCGCTCTCGACGTTGGGGAGCAGAGGGCGCGGATCGAGCGGTCTCACAAGATCAAGCGCCTCGGCATCAAGCGCCTCGGCCCGTGCGTGTGGTTCGAGCCGGACTAGGCCGCATCCTCGACAGGCATCCCCTGCCACGCTAGGTCAGGCGCGCTGCTCACGCGTGCCATCCCAGCGCGCGACAACGAGGGACCCGCGATGATCCAGGTCGGCGACCACCTGCCCCAGGCCACCTTCCGGGTGATCGGCCCCGAGGGCCCGATCGCGCGCACCACCGACGACGTGTTCAAGGGCCGGCGCGTGGTCCTGATCGGCGTGCCGGGCGCGTTCACCCCCAGCTGCCACCGCAACCACCTGCCGGGCTTCGTCACCCACAAGGACGAGATCCTCGGACGCGGCGTCGATGCCATTGCGGTGACGAGCGTCAACGACGTGTTCGTGCTCGACGCGTGGTCGAAGGCGAGCGGCGCGGAAGGGCTGGAATTCCTGGCCGACGGCAACGCCGATTTCGCCAAGGCCATCGGCCTCGAGATGGACGGCACGGGTTTCGGCCTCGGGATGCGCTCGAAGCGCTACTCGATGCTGGTCGAGGACGGCGTCGTCCGGATCCTCAACGTCGAGGAGACGCCCTCGAAGGCGGAGGCCTCGGGCGCCGAGGCCCTGCTGAAGGTCCTCTGACCGCGCCGCGCTCCGCGGATCGGCCCTTTTAAGGCCACGATCCATCCGCTTGTGTCGCCGGGCTTTGCCCGGAGACCGGCCCCGAGGACCGCATGGCCTTCCTGAACGATCTGCCCATCGCCGAGCTGATCGCGAATTACGGTTACATCGCGATCTTCGTGATCATCACCCTCGAGAGCGCCGGCGTGCCATGCCCCGGCGAGACGGTGCTGATCTCGGCCGCCGTCTATGCGGGCAGCACCGGCAATTTGAATATCGGCCTGGTCATCGCCGCGGCCGCGGCGGCGGCGATCCTGGGCGACAATGTCGGCTATTGGGCGGGGCGGCGCTGGGGCATGCCGCTGCTCCTGCGCTACGGTCACCTCATCGCCCTCGATCACGGGCGGCTCAAGCTCGGCCAGTATCTGTTCCGCCGGCACGGCGGCAAGATCGTGTTCTTCGGCCGCTTCACCGCGATGCTGCGCGCCTACGCGGCCGTGCTCGCCGGGGTCAACCGTCTGGATGCCCGGCGCTTCTTCGCCTTCAACGCCCTCGGCGGCGTCGTCTGGGCCGGCAGCATGGGGATCGGCTCCTACTATTGCGGGCGCCAGATCGAGCACATCGTCGGCCCGGTCGGCCTGACCCTGCTGGCGCTCGTGGTGTTCGGAGGCCTGGCCCTCTGGCTGTTCGTGCGTCGGCACGAGGCGCGGCTGCTCAGCGAGGCGGAGACCGCCATCCCCGGGCCGCTTGCCTGACGACCGTCACGCCTCCGCGAGGTCGTGCGCGTCGAGGGTGTCCAGCGCCTCGTGATGCATCAGGAGCACGCCGGTCGCCGTGGCGAGCCGGCGCGCGGCCGGGGTGAAGCCGGCATTGGAGACCACGGCGGCCCGGTCCCCGTCCCAGTAGCGCAGCGCCGCAGCCGCTTCCTGCACGGCGGCGTTGCCGACGGGCTTGCTCAGCCGCTTGCATTGCACCACGAGGCGCAGGCCGTCCTGCACCGCGACGATGTCGGCGCCCTGGTCGCCGCTCGCCGGCGTCCGGTGCGTCCGCCAGCCCGCCCGGGTCAGGCGCTCGGCGCAGTAGCGCTCGTAGTCCAGCCCGTCCCCCGGCGCCTCGTCCTCCTCCGGGAGGGCGACGGCCGCCGCCTCGGCCTCGATGATCGCCAGCATCCGCGCGTGCTCCACCTCGGCGAGGTCGGCGAAGCGGGGGCCGAGCTGCGGCAGGACGGTCCGCTCGAGAAAGTAGTCCCGCTCGCGCAGCCAGCCGTCCTCGATCCAGTTGCCGTAAGGATCGCAGTAGCTCTCCTGACGCCGCCGCAGCGCCAGCGTGTCGGCATGCGCCCGGGCGATCCGCCGCACCCGGGCACGGAAGCGGCGCTTGCGCCCGAGATGCCGGATCAGGACCAGGACGAGGGCCAGGCCCGTCGCGGCCAGGGCCGGCCGGCCGTACCAGAGCCCGAACGGAAGGCCGATCACGGCCGTCCAGAACAGGCGGGCAACGGGATTGGGCTTGCCGGGCATCGGGTCTCTGAGGCGCTGACGGGCCCCTGACCCTCGCAAGCTTGGCTTGCCCGATGCCTAACCCGGATCCGAAAGCTGTGGACGCGCTCGGCGCGCCCTCAGCCCTTCCGCCGCTGGTGGCCGAGGCCCATGCTCTTGGCGAGACTGGAGCGCGCCGCGGCGTAGTTCGGCGCCACCATCGGATAATCGGGCGGAAGGCCCCATTTCGTCCGGTATTCCTCGGGCGTGAGGTTGTAGTGCGTGCGCAGATGGCGCTTGAGCGACTTGAACTTCTTGCCGTCCTCCAGACACACGATGAAGTCGGGCTGGACCGAGCGCCGGACCGGCACGGCCGGCCTCAACTCCTCCGTCGGCGTGATGGCCGGCTCGCCGAGACCGTGCAGCGTCGCGTGGATGGCCGCGATGAGCCCGGGCAGCTCCGGCGCAGGCACCGGATTGTTGCTCACGAAGGCCGACACGATGTCGACGGACAGCGCGAGATAGTCCGGTTGCCCTTCACCCGTGGCGTCCATCCCATAACCTCCTGTCGATCCCGGCTCGCCGCCAACCCGAGGTGCCGGCCGGAATCTGTCTCTGCTCAACCCGATACAGGGTAGTTAAGCAGCAGTTACTATGGTGGTGGGAATTTAATAGCAAGACCAATCTACACACGCCCACAACTGCCGTCTTGGAGTGGATAAAGCGCGCTGGATATTGGACAAAAGGACGTCGCCAACGATGCCGTCGGGGCGATCGTTCGGTGTCCCCATGTCGCGTGCCGCTCGGGCGTTGCAGGCGCGCCGGATCGCGCCATCTGAGGGAGCGGCGGGCGTTCCATGAGCCGTGCCCGATCGGACGAAGCGGGGGACCAGATGCGTGCCGGCACGAACGGCCTGCGGAAGCTCATCCCGTGACGGCGGCGCCGTGAGCCGCCGGTCATGAGCACATACCGGTTCGACAAACTGCTGGCGCCCCGGTCGGTCGCCCTGGTGGGTGCGGTCGCCCGCGTGGGCTCACTGGGGCGCAGCGTGTTCGACAGCCTGCGCGCCGCGGGCTTTCCCGGCGCGATCCTGCCGGTCCAGCCCGATCAGGCGACGGTCGAGGGGCTGCCCTGCGTGCCCAGGGTCGCGGATCTCCCCGTCGCCCCCGATCTCGTTCTGATCGCGGTGCCGCCGCCGCGCGTGCCCGAGGTCGTCGCGCAGGCCGCCGCGATCGGCGCCGGGGCGGCGGTGATCCTCACCGCCCGGCTCGGGTCCGAGCCGGACGATCCCGGCCCGGTCGCCCACCGGATCGCCCGCGCCCACGGCCTGCGCCTGCTCGGTCCCGACAGCGCCGGCCTCGCGGTGCCGGGTGCCAAGCTCAACGCCAGCCTGTTCGCCCATGCCCCCGCGTCCGGCGACCTCGCCCTCGTCTCGCAATCCGGCACGGTCGCGGCCGCCATCGTCGCCTGGGGTGCCCGCCACGGGACCGGCTTCTCGGCGGTTCTGTCGCTCGGCAGCGTCCTCGATATCGGCGTGGCCGATTGCCTCGACCACTTCGCTGCCGATTATCACACCCGCGCGATCCTGCTCTGCCTCGACAGGGTCGCGGATGCCCGCCGCTTCATGTCGGCCGCCCGGGCCGCCGCGCGGGCCAAGCCCGTCGTGGTGCTTCGGGCCGGCCGGCACCGCCCGGACACGCGCGCCGCCGCCACCCATACCGGCGCCCTGGCCCGTCCGGATGCGGTCTACGCGGCGGCGTTCCGGCGGGCGGGCCTGCTGGCCGTGCCGGACCTCGACGCGATGTTCTCCGCTGTGGAGACCCTGGGGCGCCAGCGGCCCTTCCCGGGCCACCGGTTGGCGATCGTGTCGAACGGCCGCGGCATCGGGCTGCTTGCCGCGGATCGGTTGATCGAGCGGGCCGGGACCCTGGCGGCGCCCGCCGAGGCGGACGGCCGCGCGCCGGGCAACCCTCTCGATCTCGGCATCGATGCCGCCGGGCCGGCCTTCTCCGCTGCGCTGGCACCCCTGCTGACCGATCGGACGAGCGACGCCGTGCTGGCGATCCATGTGCCCACGATTCGTTCGGAGGCGGGCGCGGTGGCGCGTGCCATCGCCGAGACGGTCGAGACCGCCCGGGCCGGCCAATCCCGCAAGAAGCCCGTCTTCGCGGTCTCGCTGGGCGACGCGGAGGCGGGGCGCGAGACCTTCGCGCAGGCCGGGATCCCGCACTTCACCACCGATTCCGAGGCGATCGAGGGCTTCCTGCACCTGGTGCGCTACCGCGAGGCGCAGGACGATCTGATGCGCACGCCGGACTCGCTGCCGCGGGACTTCTCCCCCGACACGGCGCGGGCCCGCTCGATCGTCGCCGGGGCGCTGCAGCAGGGGGCTGCCTGGCTCGACCCGGTGGCGGTCAACGGCCTCTTGGAGGCCTACGGGATTCCGACCGTGCCGATCACGCTGGCGCCCGACAAGGACGCGGCGGCGGCGGCCGCGTGGCCGATCATCGCGGCGGGCGGAACGGTGGCGCTGAAGGTCGTCTCGCCGGACGTGGTGCACAAATCCGACATCGGCGGCGTCCATCTCGACCTGACCAGCGAGGCCGACGTGGCGGACGCGGCCCGCAGCATCCTGGCCCGGGCGCGCCGGGAGCGGCCGGATGCCCGGGTGACCGGTTTTGCCGTGCAGCCGATGGTCCGCCGCGGCCAGCGCCGCGAGCTGATCGCCGGGCTCGCCGAGGACGCGGTGTTCGGCCCGGTCGTGGTCTTCGGCCGGGGCGGCACCGCCGTGGAGGTGATCGATGACCGCGCCCTCGGCCTGCCGCCGCTGGACCTGACCCTCGCGCGCGACCTCATCGCCCGCACCCGGGTCGCGCGGCGCCTCGAAGCCTACCGCGACGTGCCCGCCGCCGATCTCGGGGCGATCGCGCTGACGCTGGTGAAGCTGTCCCAGCTCGCCGCCGACCTGCCGCAGGTGCGCGAACTCGACATCAACCCGCTTCTGGCCGACGAGACCGGCGTGCTCGCCCTCGACGCGCGGGTCCGGATCGGGCGCGCCGAGCGCGGAGCCGACGGACGCGGCCATCCGCGATTCGCGATCCGGCCCTACCCGGCCGAATGGGTCCGGACGCTCAACCTCAAGGACCGGACGGTGCGGGTGCGGCCGGTGCGCCCGGAGGACGAGGGCCTGTTCCTGACCTTCTTCAAGGGACTCGACCCGGAGGATCTGCGGCTGCGGTTCTTCGGCCCGGTACGCGAGTTCAGCCACGCCTTCCTGGCGCGTCTGACGCAGCTCGACTACGCCCGCGCCATCGCCTTCGTGGCCACGGAGATCGAACCGGGCGGCGGCGAGCGCATGCTCGGCGCAGTCCGGCTGCATGCCGACGCCAACCATGAGAGCGGCGAGTACGCGATCGCGGTCGGCCGCGATGCCCGGGGGACCGGCCTCGCCTTCGCGTTGATGCGCCTCATGATCGATTGGGCGCAGTCCGAGGGCATCGGGCGGGTCGAGGGCACGGTGCTCGCCGAGAACCGGCCGATGCTGGCGGTGTGCCGCCGCCTCGGGTTCACGCAGGGGCGGGATCCCGACGACCCGGGACTCGTGAAGGTGCACCTTGATCTCGCCGGCAGTTAGCGGCGGCGCGACGAGGCCGGACCCGACATCGGCCGTGCCGATGCCGGGAGGCGCGGCTCAGTGGCCGCTGTCGGTGGCGTTGCGGGTGGTCTCGTAGAGGAACCACGTGCGCTCCTCGGACTGGTCGATCCATTCCTCCAGCTGCGAGGTCGTCGCCACGTCGCCTGCCTCATCGGTCACGCCGTGGAGCGTGCGCATGTTGGCGGTGAGAGCCTTGTTGTCGTCGCGCAGCTCCTTGAGCATGTCGAGGGGCGAGACATACTCGGCATCGTTGTCGGCCACGCGGGTCAGGCTCTTGGCCTGGCCGAGCGAGCGCAGCACCGTGCCGCCGATCTTGCGGGCGCGCTCATTCACGGCGTCGATGATCTCGAAGATCTGAGCGGCCTGCTCATCCAACAGGAGGTGGTAATCGCGGAAGTGGGGTCCGCTCATGTGCCAGTGAAAGTTCTTGGTCTTGATGTAGAGGGCGAACAGGTCCGAACTCAGGATCGTCAGGCCCTCGGCGATCGTCCGCACGTCGTTCGGATCAAGGTCGGTCGGGGTGTTCAGCCGCGCGCTCTCGATGCGGCTGCTCGGCTTGGCCTTGGCCATGGTGGTCTCCAGTCTGATTCCGTGGCTCGGCGCGTCGCCCCGTCTCGCTGAAAACGGGCCGATGCGCGTTCCCTGAGCCAATGACGGGCCTGCCGGGAGGTTCCGGTGGACCGAGAATCGCATGGCTGGGTTGGGCTTAGCGGATAGGTTCGACAGATTCCAAACTATGGCGCTCGGCGGCCGAGCGGCCCACCGCGGGCTTCACGGGGGTCGGTTTGACTGCGGCGGGCTTGGTCGCAGCGGCCCGCGCCGGGGCCGGCTTCGCGTCGTGGGCGGCGCCGGGCCGGGGCCGGGGCGCGGTCGGCGCGGCACCGGCGGAGGCCGGCTTCGCGGAGGCCGCGTCCGCACCCGGGGGTGCTGCGGGGATCGCGCCGGTAGCGGCCGGTTCCGGAGCCGGCGTGTCGAGGGCGTAGATGTCGTCGCGGAAATGCGCCTTCCCGTCCGGCGTGGCGAAGCCGGTGAGATACACGAAGACGACCGGGACCGGCTTGGCGAGCTTGATGTCGCGGCGCTCGCCATCGGCGATCCCGGTTTCGATCTCGATCGGGCCCCAGTTGGTGCCCGGCCCGTTGGGCCCGTCCGTGCCCTGGAGCAGCCAGCCGACGAGTTCCTTCACCTGGCCCACCCGGACGCAGCCGTGGCTGTGGAACCGCACGCTGGCGGCGAAGAGCGATTTTGCCGGCGTATCGTGCATGTAGACGGCAAAGCGGTTCGGCATGTCGATCCGCACCTGACCCAGCGAATTGTCGAAGCCGGAATCCTGCCGCAACGTGTAATTGACCGCCTTCTCGCCGGCCCAGTCGATCCGGGTCGGATCGACCTCGCCCGAGGGGCCGAGGATCCGGATGTGGTTCTTGGCGAGATAGCCCGGATTCTTGCGCATCTGCGGGATGATCTCGTTCTTCACCACCGAGGCCGGGACGGTCCAGGTCGGATTGAAGTTGATGTCGGTGATCCGCGTCTCGACCGGCGGCGTGGCCTTGTCGGGGAGCCGACCACCGCGACGTAGCGGCGCGCAACGGCGCCGTTCTCCACCGCCTCCACGGCGGCAGACGGGATGTTGACCACGACGTAGCGGTCGCCGAACGGGAATTTCGAGCCCATCAGCCGGGCCGCGGAGGCGGCGAGCTGGCGCTGGCGCACCGCAGCCGGCACGTTGAGCGCATTGATGGTGAGCCGGCCAAGTATGCCGCTGTCGGGGAGGCCGTGGCGCGCCTGGAACGCCGCGATCGCCGCCACCAGGGGCGGGTCGAGGCGGTCGTTCGGCGGGGCATCCGCCGGCAGGTCGCCGGTCAGAGTCAGATGGTGGCGCAGGGCGGGGATCGCCGGATTGCGTTCGCCGGGCTTGAGGCGCGCGAGGTCCTCGGGCAGCCGCTCCCAGCCGCCGGCCTCCGCGAAGGCCGCGTAGCGCTCGGCCGCCCGGAGGGTGTCGAGGAACGTCCGGGGGTCAGCGTCGGGTTCGGGTCGGTGGAGACCTTGGCGTAGACCAGCGGGGCCGGCTCGCGGGATTTCTTGGCCGCCTCCTGAGGCTTGGCCTGCTGGGTTTTGATGTCCGACGACTTGGTGTCCTGAGCCTTGTTGTCCGGGGATTTGGCATCCTGGGCCTTGGCATCCTGCGCCTTCCCCTGCGCCGGGACAGGCTCCGGCGCGGCCTCGGCCGGCTTGGTTTCAGGGCGCTTGGCATCCGCCGCCTTGCCGGCCGTGCCCTTCGCCTCACCCTTCGCCTCACCCTTCGCCTCACCCTTCGCCTCCTGGGTCCGGGGCTCCTGGCCCTTGCGGCCTCCCTGTGGCGGCGGGCGGCACCGCGACCGGCACGGCGAGCGGCGGCACCGGGCTGCCCTGCACCGCGCCGGCGCCCTGCGCCAGGGCCACGGCTGGTGCGCCGAAGAGCGCCAGCAGCGACAGGCCCGCGCCCAGGGCGGCGTGCGGGCGGGCGTGACGGCGGGGCGGGACCGGGACCATACGCAACACTCCCGACGGCGCCCGAGACAGGGCGGTCGGGCAGGATCATGGACGGCCGTGGTTACCAATCTCCTCCGGTGTTGCCGGGGCCTTGAGTCCCGGATTCACCATCCGGACACTGGTCCAGCCGCTCAGCGTGCCGTGCGGATGTCCGTCCGCACGGAAAGGGCGCTTATGCTGGGCCCCTGACGCGACAGGAGATCGACCTCCGCCATGCCGGATTCCGGGTTTCTGGTCCCGAAGACGATGCCCTACCTGCCTCAGCTCGACGGGGTGCGGGCACTCGCCATCCTGATCGTGTTCGCGGCCCATTGCGGCTACAGCCACGTGGTGCCGGGCGGCTTCGGCGTCACCGTCTTCTTCTTCCTCAGCGGCTACCTGATCACCACGCTCCTGCGGATCGAGCGGGCGCAGACGGGCGCGGTGTCGCTCCCGGCCTTCTACCTCCGGCGCAGCCTGCGCATCCTGCCCCCGATGTACCTGACCCTGCTCGCCTCCGGCGCCCTCTACGGGGCGGGATGGCTGGACTGGATGCACGTCGAACCGGCGGCGATCCTCGGACAGGCGACGTTCCTGACCAACTATCCCGGCCTGTTCGGCACCGAAGCGGTGCTGCCGGTGCCGCTGTGGAGCCTCGCCATCGAGGAGCACTTCTACCTCGTCTTCCCGCTGGCCTTCGTGCTCTGGCTCGGGCGCCTCCGGCCGCGCCGTGCGGCTCTGGCCTGCCTGGGGCTCTGCGCGGTGGTGCTGGCGATCCGGTGCGAGAACGTCTGGCGGCTGCCGGATTACAGCCTGAACTACAGCTGGACCCACACGCGGATCGACGCGATCCTGTTCGGCTGCTGCCTCGGGTTGTGGAACAACCCGGTGGTCCCGGCCGACCGGGCGTGGCGCCCCACGGCCTGGCACGTCGCGGCCAGCCTCGCGGTGATCCTCGGAACCCTGGCGGTCCGCGAGCCCGCCTTCCGGGAGAGCCTGCGCTACACGCTCCAGAGCGCCGCCCTGTTCGTGCCCTTCGCGTACCTGCTGCACGGCGGGGGGCCTATGGTCCGGCTGCTCGCCAGCCGGCCGATGCGCCAGCTCGGGCTGTGGTCCTACAGCTTCTACCTCGCACACATGACCGTGGTGGCGCTGGTGCTGCACGTGAGGCCCGGGCTGCACGGCGTCGGGCTGATGCTGGCGGCCTTCCCGGTGACGCTGCTGTGGTGCTGGGGGATGTACGCGGTCGTCGAGCGCCCCTGCGCGCGCCTTCGTCGCCGGCTCCTCGCGGACCGGCCGCCCGAGCCGAGCCTGGCCGAGGACGGGCGCCGGGCCGGCGTCACGCCCGCCTGAGCGTCTCGCGGGCGGCTTTGTGATCCGGCGCGGCCTCGAAGGCCGCCTTCATGGCGTGCCACAGGGGCTTGCGCCGGAACTGCGCGTCGAGGGGGAGGGCCCGCTGCGGCAGGCCGTCGGGCCGCTTGCGGTAGGGATGGTCGTTCAGCCACGTGTCGGGGTCGTAGATGTCCCAGGTCAGGACGTCGAGGCAGGCGGGCTCGTCCAGCACCACGTCGAGGTAGCGCCGGGCGTAATCGGCCACCTTCCGGTCGCGGGTCGCCACGTCGGACGGGAAGGCGCGGTCGTCGATGTCGAGTTCGGTGATCGCGATGCCGAGCCCCATTTGGCCGATCTCCCGGAGGAAGCGCCGCAGCTGGCCCTGGTCGATCGGGATCGTGCTGGTGAGGTGCGACTGAAGCCCGAAGCGCCGGATCGGCACGCCGCGGGACCGCATCGCCTCCAGGCGGCGCAGGACCTTGGTGCGCTTGGCCTCCATCCAGGGCACGCCCTGCTCCACCGCGTCCTCGTTCCAGGTGCCGGCGGCCGCCGGGTCGGTCTCGTGCAGGATCCGGAACGCGAGATCGACGTAGCCGGGGCCGATCGCGGCGAGCCAGGGCGAGTCGCGCAGGCCCCCGCCGCGGTCGGGATCGGCCTCGTTGCCGAAGATCTCGTTGACCACGTCCCAGGCGACGATCTGGCCCCGGTAGTGGCCGGCCACCGTCTCGATCCAGCGCCGCATGAAATCCTCGGCCTGGACGGCGCTCGCCCGGCCGAGCAGCGGGCCGACCCAGGGCGGCAGCGCCGCATGCCAGACGAGCGTGTGGCCGCGCATGCGCTGGCCGTTTCCCCGCGCGAAGCGCAGGATTGCGTCGCCGCGGGCGAAGTCGGTCTTGCCGGGCGCGGGCAGGACCTCCTCCATCTTCATCTCGGTGCCGCAGACGAGGATGCCGCATTCCCGCGCCACCGCCTGCCGGTAGGCGGGCGTCGAATCGAAGCGGTGGAACGGGACCTCGCAGCCGTAGAGCAGGCCCTTGGCGGCCGCCGCGGCCTGGAGGCTGTCGCCCGACCAGGACGGACGGCCGAGGGGACCGAACCCCGCCGGGCCGGCCGCACGCGCCGCATGGGCGAGGCCGAGGGAGGCCGCACCGGCGAGGATCGACCGGCGGCTCGGGGGAGGGGGCATCCGGGTGCTTCGTTCCGAAGGGTGTCCGATCACCCTAGCAGAAGCCGCCGCCGCGGCGATCCGCGGGTTCTGCCGGGTCGCGGGATCCGGCTCGAACTCGCCTTCCGTCCGGCTCGCCCCATCTGAAGGGCGCCACGCCTCCGAGGATCCGTCATGAGCCAGAACCCCGCGATCAGCCCCGGCCGCAGCGCGGTCGTCACCGGCGCTGCGAGCGGCATCGGGCTCGCCGCCGCGCAGGCCTTCGCGCGGGCCGGCATGAACGTCTGGCTCGCCGACCTGCCGGGGCCGGCCCTGGACGCGGCCCGCGCCGCCGTGGCCGAACTCGCCGCCGTCGAGGTCCGGGCCATACCCACCGACGTGTCGGATCGCGGGGCGGTGGAAGCCCTGGCGGCTGCCGTCGCCAAGGCCGGGCCGCCGGCCCTGGTGATGCTGAATGCCGGCATCGAGGCCGGTGGGAAACTGTTCTCCGACCCCGACACCTGGACGCGGATCCTGGGCACCAATCTCGGCGGCGTGGTCAACGGCATCCACGCCTTCGCGCCCGGCATGATCGCGGGCGGCAAGCCTGGGGCGATCATCGTCACCGGCTCGAAGCAGGGCATCACCACGCCGCCGGGCAACGCGCCCTACAACGTCTCGAAGGCGGGGGTGAAGGCGGTCACCGAGGCGCTCGCCCACGAGCTGCGCAACCGCGAAGGATGCCGGACCACCGCCCACCTGCTGATCCCGGGCTTCGTCTATACGGGCCTCACCAAGGCCCGGGGCGTCGCCGAGAAGCCCGCGGGAGCCTGGACGCCCGACGAGACCGTGGCCTTCATGCTGGAGCGGCTCGCCGCCGGCGACTTCTACATCCTCTGCCCCGACAACGAGACCACCCGGGCGCAGGACGCGAAGCGGATCGCCTGGGCGGCGGGCGACATCATCGAGAACCGGCCCGCCCTGTCGCGCTGGCACCCGGATTTTTCCGAAGGCTTCAAGCGGTACATGGAGGGGTGACCCATACGGCCTCGCTCGGCCCTGGGTCACTTCGCTTCGCTCGCAAAGACGGGGGAGCGAGACTCGTCGCCTGGCTGCGCGCGGGTTGCCGCGTTCACCGTCCTTGCGAGCGCAGCGAAGCAATCCAGGGAGCCGCGACGCCGGACCTGTTCACGCGAGATCTGGATACAGGTCGTTCCAATCCGGATTCATCGCCTCGATCAGCGCGAGCTTTTTCTTCCGTGAGCCCGCCTTGATCTGCTTCTCGCGCGTGATGGCCTCATTCATCGTGGGATAGCGCTCATACCAGACGAGGCGCTTGCAATCGTAGCGGCTGGTGAAGCCCTGGAGCAGCGCCTCGCAATGCTCGTAGACCCCGCCGGGCGAGGTTGGATGTCACGCCGGTGTAGAGCGTCCCGTTGCGGCGGCTCGCCATGATGTAGACGGCCGGCTCACGCATCGTGCTGCCTTTCGGCGTCGGCGCGCGGCCCTGGGTTGCTTCGCCGTGCTCGCAAAGACGGAGCGTGACGTCATCGGGTTGCCCAAAGCTGTCGCGGCTGCGCCCCGGCCCGGGCAGCGCTGGTCCGCGCCCCGAGTCTGGCGAAGCCCTTGCACACGGGCTAGGTCAGTGCGACGCAGCCGCCGCACGAGACCAGCGCACGACAACCGGGAGCCGCACTTGGCCACGATCATTCCCGTCGCCTCCTTCGACTGCGTCGTGTTCGGCGCGACCGGCGATCTGACCGCGCGAAAGCTTCTGCCGGCCCTGTTCTACCGCTTCCGGGACGGGCAGATCCCGGAGACGAGCCGGATCATCGGTGCCTCGCGCTCGGAATTGTCCCTCGACGCCTTCCGCGAGCATGCCCGCGACGCCCTGAAGCGTTTCGTCCCCGCCGCCGACCTGTCGGAAGACATGCTCCATCGCTTCCTCGACCACGTCGACTACGTCGCGGTCGACGGCGCCGGCGACAGCGGCTGGACGGACCTCGTGGCCAAGCTCGACGAGCGGCCCGACCAGGTCCGGCCCTACTACCTCGCCACCTCGCCCGACCTCTACGGCTCGATCTGCCGCAACCTCGCCGCCCACGGGCTCGTCGGCGAGAAGTCCCGCGTCGTGCTAGAGAAGCCGATCGGCAAGGACCTGAAATCGGCCCGGGCGATCAACGACGCGGTCGGCGAGGTCTTCCCCGAATCGCAGATCTTCCGGATCGACCACTATCTCGGCAAGGAGACGGTCCAGAACCTGCTCTCGCTCCGCTTCGCCAACACGATCTTCGAGCGGCTTTGGACCTCGGACGTGATCGACCACGTCCAGATCACGGTCGCCGAGACGGTGGGGGTCGAGGGCCGGGCCGGCTACTACGACACGTCGGGCGCGATGCGCGACATGCTGCAGAACCACATCCTGCAGCTCCTGTGCCTCACCGCCATGGAGAGCCCGCTCAACCTCGAGGCGAACTCGGTCCGTGACGAGAAATTGAAGGTGCTCCGCGCCCTCAAGCCGATCACCACGCACGATATCCAGAGCGTGACGGTGCGCGGCCAGTACGTGGCGGGCGCCGTCGACGGCAAGCCCGTCGAGGGCTACCTCTCCGAGCTCGGCCACGAGAGCCGGACCGAGACCTTCGTCGCCATGAAGGTCGAGATCCAGTCCGGCCGCTGGGCCGGCGTGCCGTTCTACCTGCGCACCGGCAAGCGCCTGCCCCGGAAGCTCTCGGAGATCGTGGTGCAGTTCCGCGCCTCGCCGTTCTCGATCTTCCCCGAGGAGGCCTTCGGCCGCGAGCCGAACCGCCTCGTGATCCGCCTGCAGCCGCAGGAGGGCATGAAGCTCGAAGTCATGACCAAGGATCCGGGCCCCGGCGGCCTGCGCCTGCGTCCCACCGATCTCGACATCTCCTTCGAGGAGACCTTCAAGCAGCGCTATCCCGACGCCTACGAGCGCCTGCTGATGGACGTGGTCCGCGGCAACGCCACCCTGTTCATGCGCCGCGACGAGGTCGAGGCCGCCTGGGCCTGGGCGGACGGCGTGCTCAAGGCCTGGGCCGACCGGCCGGAGGCGCCGCGGCCCTACCCGGCTGGGAGCTGGGGGCCGACCGCCGCCATCGCGCTGATCGAGCGCGACGGCCGGACCTGGCACGAGGAACTGCGGTAACGACGGTCTTCGGCTTACGGCCAAGCTGCCTTGATACGGTCAAGCCAGATGTGAAATCTGTCTGCGCCGTCGGATACCGCCCCGCGAGAGGGCGGATACGGCGCGGCACGAGGGATCATCAATGCTGGACAATCATCACGACGCGGCCGCTCAGGCCGAGCGTCGCCTGGAGCGTTCGGTCGCCGCCGCCCTGCGCGTCATCGCCGCCGCCCATGTCGAGCGGCAGGCCCCGCCGGTCTCCGCCGCCCGTCGCCGCCTGAGCGAGGTCTACGGCGCCACCCGCCTGGCCCGCCGCCTGGAGCAGGAGCGCCGGACCGCCTGAGCGTTCGCCGCCCGAACCGTCGCGCCGCGCTCCGGTCGGAGCGGCGAGACCCGACGTCGCGCTGCCCCGGGTCGCTTCGCGTCGCGCGCGATCACGGGGTTACAGGGCGGCGTCCCAGGTCTCGCTGAGGGGCGTCGTCCCGCGGACCAGCCGGGCGCGCAGCACGACGTCGCCCGCCGGCATCGGTTCCGGCGGGCGCCACTCGACATAGATCCGCCAGCCGCCGGTCTGCGGCACGAAGTTGGCCACCGGCTCGTGCATCGTGCCGGCACTGGCCGAGACCTCGGCGGTGACCGCCTCGTCGGCAGATTTCGGCAGGCCCGGACCCTCGAAATCGATCACGCAGAGCCGCCGCTGCGGGCTCGGCGGGGTGATGGGGCGCAGGCGTTCCGCGGACCCGAATCGCGTCGAGGTCACCCGGGCGAGGGCGGCGTCCGGGATCGCCGGCACGGGCTCCGCCCCCACCGTGGTCAGGCCGTAGGCGAGATGCAGCGGCGCGCCGGGCTGCGCCGGCGCCGCGGGCACGAAGGCCGCCACGATGTTGTCCATGTACTCTTCGCCCGACGGGATCTCGAAGAGCTGCACGGCGCCGTTCGCGAAGGCGCCCCCGGCGGGATCCGGGGCCACCCACAGGCCCGGCCGCGCCTCGTGACGCGCCTCGACGTCGAGATAGGCCGCGAAGGTCCGCTCCCGCTGCAGCAGCCCGAAGCCGGCGAGCGGCCGGGCCGCGAAGGCGGAGATCTGTGGCTGCTTGCGCCCGTTGACCAGGGGCCGCCAGATCCGGTCGACCCGCGCCGGGTCGGCCCCGGCCGCGACGCAGAGGCCGTCGGAATCGTGGACCTGCGGCCGGAAGTCGTCGAACGGCTTGGCCCCCCGCGCCCCGGGCCCGTTCTGCCCGTACAGGAACATGCTGGTGAGGGGGGCCAGCCCGAGCTTCGCGATCGACCGGCGTGGATGGAGCGCCGCGGTGACGGCGATCCGCGCCGGGTCTCCGGGGCTGATGGCGAACCGGAAGGCGCCGGCCACGCTCGGGCTGTCGAGCAGCGAGAGCACCGTCAGGGTGCGGGCTTCCGGTTCCGGTTCGCAGATCCAGTGGGCGACGAAGTCGGGAAATTCCTCGCCCTCCGGCGCGCCCGTGCCGATGGCGAGCCCCCGGGCCGAGAGCCCGTATTCCTGATGGGCCGCGCGCAGGCGGAAATAGGAGGCCCCCAGGAAGACGAGAAACTCTTCCTGGAAGCCCTTCGGTCGCCACGCCGGCGTGTCCGGGAAGGCGTAGTGCAGGCGGAAGCCCGCGAAGCCGAGATCCGGCGCGAAGCTCTGGCCGGCGAGCCGCCGGCCAAGATCGAACAGGCGGGTCTCGTAGGGGATCGGGCGCGCCGGCCCGCGCCGCGGCTGGAGGTAGAGCGCCACGCGCTTGCGCTGCAGGAAGCCGCGGTGGAACAGCTGGGCGCTGAAATGGTCGCCGAGGTGCAGGCTCTCGGCCGGACGGAAGGTGATGGCGCGGTAGCCGTCGTAGTCGAGGGCGGCGAGCGCCGGCGGAAGATCCTCGGGCGGGGCGGCATAGGGGGCCGCGGCGAGGCGTGCCGCCTCCGCCGACAGGGTTTCGAAGGTCATTGCGCCCCCCTGCGGCGGAAGCGCCGGCCCGGCCCACGTTCTGGACCCATTCAGATCAGCCGCGCTAGGTAGAACCGTGCCGGCAGCCGCGGCCAGAGCTGTTCGAAGAACGCGGCGTCGGGAGGGGGGATTGATCCGTTCGGCTTCCGGCGGTCTGTGCTGCCGGGTCGGCTCCGTGTCCTCACCCCGCACATCGGTATCCACGGTCATCGGTTCCCGGCCTCCGACGGCCGGGCGGCCGGCAGCCTTCCACGGTCGAGTTCCTCGCGCCATGTCCTCACGCGTCACCTCCTCCGCCGAGCGGTCGCACCGGAACGCGGATCCCGCCATACCCGATCCCTCGGACGCCGCATCCTGTCGCGAGGTCTGGACCGGCGCGCGCCGCGGCACCCTGCGCGCCCGGCGCCTGGCCCTGGCCGTCCCGAGCCTCGGCACCGCCGGCGGTCTCGTGTGGCTCGCCGCGCTCGCCTATCCGGCGAGCGTCAGCCCGCTTGCCTGGGCGGTGTTGGTTCTGTTCGGCCTCGTGATGGGCTGGCAGGCCTTCGTCGCCTGCCAGTACGTCTACGGGTTCGTCGCTTCCCTCCTGGGCGACCGGGCGAAATCCGCGCTGGAGCGCCGCTCCGAAGCGGCGGGGGCCGGGCCGGCCGGGACCGGACGCACCGCCGCCGTGGTGGCGATCCACGCCGAGGACGCGGTCGCGGTGTTCGCCCGCCTGCGGGTGATGGCCCGCTCGCTGGCCCGTACCGACGCGCAGGGCATCGACATCTTCGTCCTCTCCGACACGCGGGACGGGGCGATCGCCGCCGTGGAGGAGCACGAATTCGCGCGCATCCAGGCCTGGGCGGCACAGGATCCGGCCCTGCCGCGGATCCGCTACCGGCGCCGGACGGAGAATCTCGGCCGCAAGGCCGGCAACATCGGCGAGTTCTGCCGCAGCTACGGTGGCGAATACGCCTTCATGATCGTGCTGGATGCCGACAGCCTGATGACCGGCGCGGCCATGACCCGGCTCGTCGGGCTGATGCAGGCGAGCCCCCGCACCGGCCTGATCCAGACCGTCTCCTACGCGGCCGGTCGCGACACGCTCTTCGCCCGCATCCAGCAATTCGCCGTCCGCCTCTACGCGCCGCTGGCCTTGCGCTGCCTGGAGACCTGGCAGGGGCCGGAGGGCAGCTACTGGGGCCACAACGCGATCCTGCGGATCGAGGCCTTCGCGGAGAATGCGCAGCTCCCGAAGCTCCCGGGCCGGGAGCCGCTGGGCGGCGAGATCCTGTGCCACGACATCGTCGAGGGCGCGCTGATGGTCCGCGCCGGTTGGGAGGTGCGGCTCCTGCCCGAGATGGGCGGCACCTGGGAGGAGATGCCCACCAACCTCATCGACCTGCTCGGCCGCGAGCGCCGCTGGTGCCAGGGCAATCTCCAGCACCTGCGCGTGCTGCCCTGGGCGGGCCTGCACGCGGCGAGCCGCTGGCATCTCCTGGTCGGGATCCTCTCCTACGGGATGCTGCCGCTCTGGATCGCCTTCCTCGGCCTCGCCGCGTGGCAGGCCGCCCGGACCGGCGATCTCGGCCTCCTGGCCTACGGGCTGACCGGGCAGGGCGCGGCCGCCCACGCCCTGGCCGCCCTCAGCCTCGCAATCCTGGCCCTGCCGAAGCTCCTCAGCCTCGTCCATGTTCTGGCATCGCCGGAGCGCCGGGCGGTCTTCGGCGGCACCCGGGCGCTGCTCGCGAGCGCCGCCCTGGAGCAGGCGGCGTGGGTGTTCCTGTGGCCGGTCCTGACCCTGTTCACCGCCGGGGCCGTGGTCTCGACCTTCTTCGGCCGGGTGGTGCGCTGGGAGACGCAGGATCGCGACGATCGGCAACTGTCCTGGGCGGAGGCCTTCCGGCTCCAGGCGGACGCCGTGGTGGTCGGCGGGCTGATGGTCTTCGCGCTGCTCCTCGTCGGGAACGCGTGGCTCGCCCTCTGGATGGCGCCGCTGGCCCTGGCGCTCCTCACGAGCCCGGCCCAGAGCGTCTGGACGAGCCGGGCCGATCTCGGCCGCGCCGCCCGGGCGCGCGGCCTGTTCCTGAACGCCGACGACACCGCGCAGGCGCCGGAGCTCGCCGAACTCGCCCAGCTCCGCGGCCTGCCCTCCGCACCGGCTCCGCTCCGGACGGTCCCCCGCGAGCCGGCCATCTGGCTCGCCGCCGACGAGGCCTGATCGGGGCGCCGGTCGCGGGCCGTCGGTCGAGCCGGCCCTCGCCGTCGTCGCGCGCAGCGAAGCGCCCCAGGAGCGTGGGACAGCAGGACCTGCCACGCGCACGAGATTGCTTCTCTCGGCGCGCAACGACGGTGGTGCCGGCGCCATCGACCGGAGGCGGGATGCGAGCAGGCCTTCGCCGGCGGGGCGAAGGCACCGGACGCCGGGACCGTCGGCATTCATCCCGGGACTACGGCCAAGCTGCCACAGTGTTGCCATCGAGTCACGGGCGGGCGGAACCGCCCGGGCGGGGCGGTTTCAGGCTTGGATTCGAGGCGCGAGCGTTTACCCCTTGGCGAGGATCGGCACGGCATCGTGCCCCGGTATTCGCCGCGTTCCCGCCATAGTCCGCGCCTGCCCCGAGAGGCTTTGATGCGTCGTTTTCTCCCCGCCCTGATCGGGCTTTTCGGCGTGGCCGCCTCCGCCGCGCCGGTTCTGGCCTACGAGATCGACCCGCTGACCCGCCAGCCCCTGAACGACGCGCTCACCGTGCGCGTGCGCCCGCAGGCCGTCGAGACGGTTGCGGTGCCGGTGGCGAACGCCTCGCTCAACCCCGCCGACCCGCTGAACGCCGACGCCGCGGTCCCGCAGATGTCGGCGATCCCGCGCGAGACGGTGGCCTATAACGGCCCCTACGGCGCCGGCACGATCGTCGTCTCCACCGCCGAGCGGCGGCTCTACTACGTGCTGGGCGGCGGTCAGGCCCTGCGCTACGGCGTCGGCGTCGGCCGGCCGGGCTTCACCTGGGGTGGCGTGCAGACCATCACGATGAAGCGCGAGTGGCCGGATTGGCGCCCGCCGTCGACCATGCTGAAGCGCCGGCCCGACCTGCCGCGCTACATGAAGGGCGGCCTCGAGAACCCGCTGGGCGCCCGCGCCATGTATCTCGGCGGCTCGATCTACCGGATCCACGGCTCCAATGAGCCGGAGACCATCGGCACCGCCGTCTCGTCGGGCTGCATCCGCATGACCAACGACGACGTGACGGACCTCTACACCCGCGCCAAGGTCGGCACGAAGGTCATCGTCCAGCGCTGAGGCGTTCGGACCTTTGGGAGGGGCCGGCCGTCACAGGTCGGCCTTTTCGCGTTCAGGCGCCCGGCAGGGTCACCAGCGCGTCCGGGCGCTTCACCTCGATCTCCACGAAGGCGATCGGGTGGTTCGAGCCGTTCATCACGTCGTGCCGGATGCCGGCCGGGCGCATGTAGGATTGGCCGGCCGCGAGCGCCGTCTCGCTGACCGCCGTGCCGTCGTGGACGCGCAGGATCCCATCCATCAGCATCACCACGAAGTAGGGCCAGCCGTGCTCGTGCCAGCCGGTCACGGCGCCCGGCGGGAAGTCCCAGCGGGTGATGCGCACGGTGGCGTCGTCCTGCTGGACGGTCGGGACGGCGGGGATGGTGCAGGCGAAGGCCATGGCGGCTCCAAGGGAAGCGGTCGGTGTGCCGTCATGGCGATGCAAGGCTTCGGCCTACCGGGCGGCGCAGTGACCCACGCCGTCCTCGCGAACGCGGCGCGACGCCCCCAGGGTGGCGCGGCTTCAGCCGCCGAGCCGCGCCGGAACCGGTGCGGCGGGAAGCGTCCGCCGCGGCCCTCAATGGCACCCGCACGAACCCGAGCCGCAGCCCCCGCCGGACTTGACCGAAGCCTGCCGCGCCGTGTCGCGGTCGAGGCCGCGCTCGGCGAGTTCGCCGAGATAGGTTGTCCAGCGCGTCTCGTACTCGCGGCCGAGGGTGTGAAGGTAGCCCCAGCCGTAGATGCCGGTGTCGTGCATGTCGTCGAAGCCGAGCTTGACCGCGTAGTTGCCGATCGGCTCCACCGCCAGGATCGCCACGGACCGCTTGCCGCCGATCACCTTGCGCTCCAGCGGCGAGTGGCCCTGCACCTCGGCCGAGGGGCTCGACACGCGCAGGTACTCGGCCGGCAGGGCGAAGCGCGCCCCGTCCTCGAAGGCGACGTTGAGCACCCGCCGATCGGCCGACAGGCGGATCTCGGTCGGCCACAGATCCTCGCTCACGGGTCACACTCCTCACGCAATCTGGGGCTGCGGCGCGGGACCTGCTTGCCCGCGACCGTCCGGGACATCATATGCCGGACGATGCTCGATGACAGCTCCCTGACGCCGCAGACGTCCGCGGTCGGCGTGCCCGCCGGGCCCGCCCCGCTGATCGACCCGTTCCAGCGGGCGATCTCGTATCTGCGCATCTCGGTGACGGATCGCTGCGATCTGCGCTGCGCCTACTGCATGTCCGAGCACATGCAGTTCCTGCCCAAGCGCGATCTGCTGACCCTGGAGGAGCTGGACCGGCTCTGCGGCGTGTTCATCGCCCGGGGCGTCCGCAAGCTCCGGATCACCGGCGGCGAGCCGCTGGTGCGGCGCGACATCATGCACCTGTTCCGCCGCCTCTCGCGCCACCTCGATTCCGGCGCGCTGGAGGAGCTGACGCTGACCACCAACGGCACGCAGCTCACGCGCTACGCGGACGAGCTGGCGAGCCTCGGCGTGCGCCGGATCAACGTCTCGCTGGACACCCTCGACCCCGACAAGTTCCGGGAGATCACCCGCCGGGGCGATCTCGCGGTGGTGCTCGACGGCATCGCGGCGGCGCGGGCCGCCGGGATGAAGGTCAAGATCAACGCGGTGGCGCTGCGCGACGTCAACGCCGACGAGATCCCCGACATGATCGCCTGGGCGCACGGCCTCGGCATGGACATGACGCTGATCGAGGTCATGCCGCTCGGCGAGATCGAGGCGGACCGGACCGACCAGTTCCTCCCCCTGTCGGTGGCCCGGCAGCGCCTGGAGACCCGCTACACCCTCACGCCGCTGCCCGACCGCACCGGCGGCCCGGCGCGTTACGTGCGCGTCGAGGAGACCGGCGGGAAGCTCGGCTTCATCACGCCGCTGACCCATAATTTCTGCGAGAGCTGCAACCGGGTGCGCCTGACCTGCACCGGCCAGCTCTACATGTGCCTCGGTCAGGAGGATTCGGCCGATCTGCGGGCGGTGCTGCGCGCCTCCCAGGACGACGCGGTGCTGGCCGCGGCCGTGGTCGAGGCGATCACCCGCAAGCCCAAGGGCCACGACTTCGTCATCGAGCGCCAGCGCCCGGCCGCCGTGCCGCGGCACATGAGCGTGACGGGCGGCTGACAGACCAGCCCCGGCACCACGCGCGCCCTCTCCCGTGTGGGACAGGGAACCCGCGCTCGTCCCTCGAACGGTGTGGAGCCTGCCGGCGCAGGCCGTCGTTCGACGACCTCACATTTCCTCGTCGGCGTAGCGCGCCTGTTGCCGCCCGCGCTGCCCGGAGCCCTTCCGCGGCGCGCCCGCGCTGATCCCCGCCACCAGATCGGCGATGTGGCGCAGCGTCTCCACCGACAGCGCCTTCTCGCCCTCGCCCCGGCCCTGCGGGATCAAGGCCTTGGCGAAGCCGAGCTTCTGGGCCTCCTTGAGCCGGGATCCGGCCTGGGCCACCGGCCGGATCGCCCCCGACAGGCCGATCTCGCCGAAATACACGGTCTCCGGCGGCAGCACCGCCCCCGACAGGGAGGAGACCAGGGCGGCCGCCACCGCCAGATCCGCCGCCGGCTCGGTGATGCGCAGGCCCCCCGCCACGTTCAGGTAGACGTCGTGGCTCCCGAGCCGGATGCCGCCATGGGCCTCCAGCACTGCGAGCACCATCGACAGCCGGTTCGGATCCCAGCCGACCACGGCGCGCCGGGGCATGCCGAGTGACGATGGTGCCACCAGCGCCTGGATCTCCACCAGCAGCGGCCGGGTGCCTTCCATCCCGGCGAAGACCGCGGTGCCGGCCGCCTGATGGTCGCGGCCCGCGAGGAACAGGGCGGACGGGTTCGGCACCTCGCTGAGGCCCGCATCGGTCATCTCGAACACGCCGATCTCGTCGGTGGGCCCGAACCGGTTCTTCACGGCGCGCAGGATGCGGAAATGGTGGCCCTGGTCGCCCTCGAAGGAGGCGACTGCGTCGACCATGTGCTCCACCACCCGGGGGCCGGCGATCTGCCCGTCCTTGGTGACGTGGCCCACGAGAATCACCGCCGTGCCGGTGGTCTTGGCGAAGCGGATCAGCGCCTGGGCCGAGGAGCGCACCTGGGTCACCGTGCCGGGGGCCGATTCCACCGTCTCGGTCCACATGGTCTGGATCGAGTCGATGATCGCCAGGGCCGGCGGCCGGCCCTGGCTCAGGGTCTCGACGATGTCCTCGACATTGGTCTCGGCGGCGAGCTGCACGGGGAGCGCGCTGAGCCCCAGCCGCTCCGCCCGCAGGCGCACCTGTCCCACCGCCTCCTCGCCCGAGATGTAGGCGACCCGCTCGCCCGTCCCCGCCATGGCGGCGGAGGCCTGCATCAGCAGGGTCGACTTGCCGATGCCGGGATCGCCGCCGAGCAGGATCACCGAGCCGCGCACGAAGCCGCCACCGGTGACCCGGTCGAGCTCGCCGATCCCCGAGGGGATGCGCGGCGCCTCCTTGGCCTCGCCGGTCAGCCCCTCCAGCGGGAAGACCCGGCCGCGGTTGCGCGACGGCCTTGTCGCCGCCGGTCCGGACTGCCCGGGAGCCGAAGGCGCCTCCTCGACGATCGTGTTCCAGCCGTTGCAGGCCTCGCAGCGCCCGCGCCAGCGGTTGTAGACCGCCCCGCAGGACTGGCAGACGAAGGTCTGATGGATCTTGGCCATTCGAATCCGGGGCGCCGTCGGTCCGGCGGATCAGCGGGGAGGTGCGTCAGCCTACATAATCTCGAACATAACGAGAACCCAGCCCGGTCAGGATCTCGTAGCCGATCGTGCCGGCAGAGCGCCCGACCGCGTCGATGTCGAGGCCGTCTCCGATCAGCACCGCGGTTGCGCCGCGCGTCGCGGCGGGCGCCGCAGTGACGTCGAGGATGATGAGATCCATCGAGACGAGGCCGAGGATCGGGCAGGGCACGCCGCCGACCAGCGCCTGCCCGCGCCCGCTGATCGCCCGCGGGAACCCGTCGGCGTAGCCGAGGGAGAGCGTCGCGAGCCGGCTCGGCCGGGGCGCGGTCCAGCGGCCGTTATAGCCCGCGGTCGCTCCGACTGCGACGTCGCGTACCTGTGCGATCAGCGCCTCCAGCCGCACCACCGGGCGCATCGGGTTGGCGCCCCCCGGAATCGGGTTGCCGCCGAACAGGGCGTAGCCCGGCCGCAGGAGATCGTGCCGGGCCCCGTCGAGGAAGACGCCCGACGAGTTCGCCAGCGAGGCCCGGAGTTGCGGATACGCCGCCCGGACGCGGGCGAAATCGGCGATCTGCCGGGCGTTGACCGGATCCTCCGGCTTCTCGGCGCTGACGAAGTGGCTGAGGAGCAGGTCGATCCCGGCCGCGGTGATCCGCCCATCGCCCGCGAGATCGAGCGCCTCCGGCACGGGCAGGCCCAGACGGTTCATGCCGGTATCGACGTGGAGTGCCGCCGATAGGCGGCCGGACGAGAGCGCCGCCCAGTCCGACAACTCCGCGATGCTGCCCAGCACCGGGCGCAGCTCGTGCGCCGCGAAGGCTTCCGCGGCGCCCGGTGGCAGACCGTTCAGGATGTAGATCGCCGCCTCGGGCAGGGCGGCACGGGCCGCGACCCCTTCCGACAGATGGGCGACGAAGAAGGTCCGGCAGCCGGCGGCCCACAGGGCCGGCCCGACGCGACCGATGCCGCAGCCGTAGGCGTCGGCCTTCACCACGGCGGCGCAGTCGGCGCCCGCGCCGCGGGCCGCCAGGATCCGCCAGTTGGCCACGATCGCCCCGAGGTCGATCGTGAGCCGGGCGCCGTGGGCGCCGATCTCCGTCACAGGTCCGGCCTCGGCCACGCAGACCGCCTCCATCCATTCGCCACCGGGGCTCCGGAAGCACAGACCGGACCCCAGGCCGGACCCATAGCACCGGTACGGCGCCCGGGTGGAGCCGGGCTCTCGGCGCGGCGGCTCGCGCCCTGGTGAACGGCGCGGCTGATGCAAGGACGGCACAGCGCGCGATCAGGCGGGCTCGCGAGGGTGACGGCCGAGATCCGGCTTGGTATAAATCCACCGCGGTCCGGGGGAGCCGCAGGTCGGACACGGCATCCCCGCGGGTACCAAAAAGTTTAACGATGCCGTTTACCGTCCTGGATCTCGCCGTGCTCGGCATCGTCGCGGTTTCCGCGCTGCTCGCGGCCGTGCGCGGCGTCACCCGCGAGGTGCTGGCGATCGTCGCCTGGGTTGCCGCCGCCGCGGTCGCCTGGACGCTCCATCCGATGCTGCTGCCGACCGTGAAGCAGCACGTGAACAGCGACACCGTCGCGCTGGTCGCCTCGATCGCGGCGATCTTCCTCGGCACCCTGATCATCGTGTCGATCATCACGGTCAAGATTTCCGACGTGGTGCTCGATTCGCGGATCGGCGCCGTCGACCGTTCCCTCGGCTTCCTGTTCGGCGCGGCCCGCGGCTTCCTGATCTGCGTGATCGGCTGGGTGTTCCTGTCCTGGCTGGTCCAGGGCAAGGTGCCGGACTGGGCCGCCCAGGCCCGCACGCGCCCGATGCTGGAGAAGTCCGGCGACGCCCTCGTGGCGCAGCTGCCCGAGAATCCGGAAGGCTTCCTCAAGCAGTTCAAGAAGCCGAAGGTCGCCACGCCGCCCAATGAGGCGGCCGACGCCCCGGCCGAGACCGACGCGGCGCCCCAGCGCCGGACCGAGACCGCGCCGACCCCGACGCGACGCTGATCTGCGGTATTCGCCGTAGGACTCGTCGTGCGGAACGCCTAGATAGCGGTTCCTGTGGTGCACGGATTGCTTCCGCGACGACCGGCGCGTCGGCCCTTCGCCGCCGGGATCTGTGAGTGATCGACCGCCTCATGTCACACGCCGCCGCCTCCACCGACGCTTTCAATTTCGATCTCGATGGCGACACGCTCCGGGAGGAGTGCGGCGTCTTCGGCATCTTCGGCCATCCGGAGGCCTCGGCCATCGTCGCGCTGGGGCTGCACGCCCTTCAGCACCGCGGCCAGGAGGCGGCCGGCATCGTCTCCTTCGACGGCTCGGTGTTTCACTCCGAGCGGCGCCCCGGACTCGTGGGTGATTCCTTCTCGGACGGCGACACCATCGCCCGCCTGAAGGGCCGCGCTGCCATCGGGCACGTGCGCTACTCGACCACCGGCGGGACGATCCTGCGCAACGTCCAGCCGCTCTTCGCGGAGCTCGCCAGCGGCGGGCTGGCAGTCGCCCATAACGGCAATCTCACCAACGCCCTGTCGATCCGACGCGACCTCGTCCGCGACGGTGCGATCACCCAGTCGACCTCCGACACCGAGGTGATCCTCCACCTCGCGGCCCGCTCCCGGAAGCCGCGGATCATCGAACGCTTCATCGACGCCCTGCAGGCGATCCAGGGCGCCTACGCGATCGTGGCGCTCACCAACAAGAAGCTGATCGGTGCCCGCGACCCGCTGGGCATCCGCCCGCTGGTGCTGGGCGAGCTGGACGGCCGCTACATGCTGGCCTCCGAGACCTGCGCATTGGACATCATCGGCGCCCGGTTCGTCCGCGACATCGAGAACGGCGAGATCGTGGTCATCTCCGAGGAGGGGATCGAGTCGATCCGCTTCGCCGACGCTGTGCCGATGCGGCCCTGCATCTTCGAATACATCTACTTCGCCCGGCCGGACTCGGTGGTGAACGGCAAGAGCGTCTACGGAGTGCGCAAGGCGATCGGCCGGGAACTGGCCCGCGAAGCCGCCGTCACGGCCGACATCGTCGTGCCGGTGCCGGATTCCGGCGTCCCGGCGGCACTTGGCTTCTCGCAGGAGACCGGGATTCCCTTCGAGATGGGGATCATCCGCAACCATTATGTCGGGCGGACCTTCATCCAGCCGACCCAGTCGGTGCGCGAACTCGGCGTGCGGATGAAGCACTCGGCCAACCGCGCGGCGATCGAGGGCAAGAGCATCGTCCTCGTGGACGACAGCCTCGTGCGCGGCACGACCTCGGTGAAGATCGTCCGGATGATGCGCGAGGCCGGGGCCGCCGAGGTGCATTTCCGGATCGCCTCGCCGCCGATCACCTACCCGGATTTCTACGGGATCGACACGCCCGAGCGGGAGAAGCTGCTCGCCGCGACCCACGATCTCGAGGCGATGCGCAAGTATATCGGCGCGGATTCGCTCGCCTTCCTGTCGATCCCCGGCCTGTACCGGGCAATGGGCGAGGAGGCCCGGAACGCCGCCTGCCCGCAATACACCGACCATTGCTTCACGGGCGACTACCCGACCGGCCTCACGGACCTCTCCATCGCCGGCCCGAAGCGCTTCGCCATGCTGGCCGAGGCGGATTGACGGATCTGCGGATTCCGTGCGCGGACGGGCATCCCTCGCGGGCGGAAATGCGCTAGGTCCTCTCCATGGCTGAGTCTCAGAAACCCCTGGAAGGCCGCGTCGCGGTCGTCACCGGCGCGTCCCGCGGCATCGGGCGCGCTGCCGCCCTGGCGCTCGCCGGCGCCGGCGCCCACGTGATTGCGGTGGCGCGCACCGTCGGCGCCCTGGAAGAGCTGGACGACGCCGTGCGGGCGGCCGGCTCCAGCGCCACCCTCGTGCCGTTCGACCTCGCCGATTACGACGCGATCGACCGCCTCGGCGCGGCGATCAACGAGCGCTGGAAGCGCCTCGACATCCTGATCGCCAATGCCGGCATCCTCGGCGCGCTCATGCCGATCGGCCACATCACCCCGAAAATCTGGGGGCAGGTGATGGACGTGAACGTCACCGCCAACTGGCGCCTGATCCGCTCCCTCGACCCGCTGCTGCGCATGTCGGATGCCGGGCGGGCGATCTTCGTCTCGTCGGGGGCCGCCTCCAAGTGCCGGCCCTACTGGGGGCCTTATTCGGTCTCCAAGGCGGCCCTGGAGGCCCTGGTGCGCACCTACGCGGCCGAGAACGAGAGCACGGCCATCCGGGCCATGCTGCTCAATCCCGGACCCCTGCGGACCGGCATGCGCCGCTCGGCCATGCCCGGGGAGGACCCCGAGACCCTCAAGACGCCCGAGGACCTCGCCCCCCATTTCGTGCGGCTCGCCGCGCCGGACTGGGCCGAGACCGGCAAGCTCTACGATTTCCCCACCGACCGGGTGCTGAGTTTCCGCGCACCTGAATGAGCCGGTACCCTGTTATTCGAACACGCACCCCACCGCCTCCCTCATCCTGAGGTCCCGGAGCGCAGCGGAGGCCTCGAAGGCGGGCTCCACAGGTCGCGCGATCCCTGGACCCCGCCTTCGAGGCCCGCTCGCGCGGGCACCTCAGGATGAGGGGGGGATGGGGCAGGCCTGATCTTCCTGTCTGAGTTGCTTCCCATGATCGACGTCCGCTGCATCTGTGCGATCGGCCTGCGCGGCCAGCTCGGCCTCAACGGCCAGCTGCCCTGGGAGGGCAACACCGATCCGCTGTTCGTGGAGGACGTGACGCGTTTCTTCGCGCTGACCATGGGCCATGTCCTGATCGCCGGGCCGAAGACGGTGGCCTCGGTGCCCGAATTCGCCTTCAAGGACCGCACCATCGACGTGATCCGCAGCCACGAGGATCCGGAGGCGGTGCTCAAGCGCTATCCCGGCCGGCGGATCTTCGTCGGCGGCGGGATCGCGGTGTGGAACGTCTACGCCAAGTACATCCAGAACTGGGACATCACTCGCCTGCCCTACGACGGCGAGGCCGACCGCTGGTTCGATCCCGCCTGGCTGGTGGGCGGACCGCTGCGCGCGGCTTGAACGGCACCTTCCCGTGAGCCGGCGCGTTGGCCGCGCACGCGTCGCGTTTCCGGAGGCCACGATGAGCGCCCACAGCTACCGCTTCGGCATCGAGGAGGAATACTTCCTGGCCGATGCCGAGACCCGTGGGACACCGCGCGGCGACCTCGCCGCCTTCCACGCGCGGGTGAAGGCGGAACTCCCCGAGACGGGACGCGAATTGGTCGCCGCGCAGGTCGAGGTCTGCACCCCGCCGCTCACCGACGCCAGCGCCGCCCGGGCGAATCTCGGCGGCCAGCGGGCCCGGCTCGCCGGCATCGCCGCGGAGAATGGGCTGGCGCTCCTCGCCTGCGGCACGCATCCCCTCGCGCGCTGGTCGCGCCAGACCGCCACGGACGGCGAACGCTACAAGGGCATCCTGTCGGATGTCGGCATCGCCGCCCGGCGGGCCCTGATCTGCGGGATGCATGTCCATGTCGAGGTGCCGGACCCGGAGGCCCGCATCGATCTCATGAACCGGCTGCTGCCGTTCCAGCCGCTGCTGCTCGCCCTCTCGGCCTCCTCGCCGTTCTGGCAGGGCGAGGCGACGGGGCTCAAGGCGTACCGGCTCAGCGTCTTCGGCGAGCTGCCCCGCACCGGCCTGCCGGAGCTTTTTTCCGATGCCGCCGCCCATGCGCGGTTCGTCGCCATCATGACCCGCTCGGGCGCCATCGCCGATGCGAGCTTCCTGTGGTGGTCGCTGCGCCCCTCGATCAAGTTCCCGACGCTGGAATTGCGCATCGCCGATGCCTGCACGCGGCTCGACGATTCGCTGTGCGTCGCCGCCCTGTTCCGCTGCCTCGTGCGCCTGTGCGTGCGCCGGCCCGACCTCCATGCCGATCTCGACGGCGTCTCGCGGGCGCTGGCCTCCGAGAACCTCTGGCGCGCCCAGCACAGCGGCGTGGCCGCGGCGCTGATCGACGAGGCGCGGGGCGACGCCGTCCCGTTCCCGGAGGCGCTGGAGGCGGTGCTCGCCCTCGTGGCCGAGGATGCGGACGCCCTCGGCTGTGCAGCGGACGTGGCCCGGGCCCGGTCGATCGTGGCCGAGGGGACCAGCGCGGACGGGCAGATCGCGGCTTTCGAGGCCGCGCTGTCCGAGGGCAAGGACGAGCGCGCCGCGCTGGCGGCGGCGGTGGACTGGATCGCCGACGCGGCGCGGTAGAGCGGGCCCCGTCCGCCCGCCGCATCCTGAGGTGCGGGAATGCAACGCAGGCCTCGACGGGGACCCCCGCCCGGCCGCGGCTGGGTCAGCCCTTGTCGAACGGATTCTGCGAGGTCCGCAAGCTCAGGCGGATCGGTGTGCCCGGCAGGTCGAAGGCCTCGCGCAGGCCGTTCACGAGGTAGCGCGTGTAGGATTTCGGCAGGGCGTTGAGCTGGTTGCCGAACAGCGCGAAATGCGGCGGCCGGCTCTTCACCTGCGTGGCGTAGCGGATCTTGATCCGCCGGCCCGACACCGCCGGCGGCGGGTTGCGGGACGTCGCCTCGTTCAGCCAGTCGTTGATGCGCGAGGTCGAGATCCGCCGGTCCCAGACCTCGGAGGCCTGCACCACCGCCTGCATCAGCTTGTCGACGCCGTCGCCGGCCAGCCCCGAGAGCGGCACGACCGCGACGCCGCGCACCTGCGGCAGCAGCCGGGTGCAATCCTCGCGCAGCTGCTTCAGCAGGCCCGGCTGGTCGGCCACGAGGTCCCATTTGTTGAGGCCGATCACCAGGGCGCGGCCCTCGCTCTCGACGAGGTCGACGATGGTCAGATCCTGCTTCTCGAAGGGGATCGTGGCATCGAGGAGCACCACCACCACCTCGGCGAAGCGCACGGCGCGCAAGCCGTCCGAGACCGCGAGCTTCTCCAGCTTGTCGTCGATCCGGGCGCGGCGGCGCATCCCGGCGGTGTCGTGCAGCTTGATCCGCCGCCCGCGCCATTCCCAATCGAGGGAGATCGAGTCGCGGGTGATGCCGGCCTCGGGGCCGACGAGCAGCCGGTCCTCGCCGAGCATGCGGTTGATCAGCGTCGACTTGCCGGCATTCGGGCGACCGACAATGGCGACCTTGAGAGACCGGCCGCCAGGGGCGTCCGCGTCGTCCTCCTCGTCCTCGTCCTCGTCGCGCTGGGGCAGGGCGCCCTTGAGCGCCTCGTGCAGCTCGCCCAGTCCCTCGCCATGCTCGGCGGAGAACGGGATCGGGTCGCCGAGCCCGAGGGTGAAGGCCTCGTAGGCCCCGGCGAGGCCCGCCCCGCCCTCGGCCTTGTTGGCGATCAGGATCACCGGGCAGCCGGCCCGGCGCACCAGTTCGGCGAAGGGCTGGTCGGCCGGCAGCACGCCGGCGCGGGCGTCGATCACGAACAGCACCACGTCGGCGGCGAGGATCGCCGCCTCGGTCTGCATCCGCATCCGGCCCGTGAGGGTCGCGGCGTCGGCCTCCTCCAGTCCGGCGGTGTCGATCACCCGGAACTGGAGGCCGCCGAAGGTGACGTCGCCCTCGCGCCGGTCGCGGGTGACGCCCGGGCGGTCGTCGACCAGCGCGAGCTTCTTGCCCACGAGGCGGTTGAACAGGGTCGACTTGCCGACGTTCGGCCTCCCGACGATCGCGACGGTCGGCATATCCATGGTGGTTCTCGAAACAGTCCGAACAGAAATCAGCGCGTGATCGGCGGGGGCGGGGCAGCGGGCTCGGGCTTGGCCTCGGTCACCGTCACGGGGCCGCCCGCGACGATCGCCGCGTAGACCTCGATCCGATCCCGCAGGTTCCGCGGGGTATCAGGATCGGCCACGATCTGGTCAAACCAGCGTCCGGCCTCCTCGTAATCGCCCTTCTTCAAGGCGGCGAGGCCCAGCATCTCCCGGGCGGTGTGGCGGAACGGGGTGCCGGCGGCCAGGCCCTGGAGGTTGGCCAGCGCCGGATCCGGGTTCGGCCCGTCGAGGCGCAGCAGGGCCGCGCGCAGGCGCGCGAGGTCGCGCAGGCCGTCGCCCAGGCCGGTATCGTCGGCGAGCTTGTCGAACTCCGCGGCGCCTGCCGCGGCGTCGCGCTTGCCGGTCTCGGCCGCCGCCCGGAACCGGGCGAGCAGGCGGTAGCCCGCCGGGCCCTGCGCTTCCAGGGCGTCGAAGGCCTTGTCGGCCTCCGCGACCTTGCCGTCCTTGGCGAGGCGGTTGGCGTCGTCGAACTGCACCGAGGCCACCTCGGCCGCCGCGCGCTGCTGGGCCTGCCAGTAGCGCCAGCCCGCGACGCCCGCCACCACGAGCACGGCGAGCGCGATGATCACGCCGCTGTAGCGCTTCCAGATCTGAAGGATCCGGTCGCGGCGGTAATCCTCGTCGACCTCGCGAAGGAACTCGTTGTTCTCGGCCATTCTATCCCGGCCCGCATGATTTCAGCGGACCACCTCGTCTCGTTCGGGCCCCGCGCCTAACACACGGGCGCGGGGTTGGCGACAGGCAGTGTCTCAGGCGGTGCCCGGCCAGACCGGCACGCCGATCACCGGATAGTGCAAATAGCGGGCGAAAACGAACCACGCGGCCGTCCCGATCACCAGAGCCAGGATGTCGTTGCGCCAGCCCTGCGGGGCCACCGCCGGCCCGCCATGCTGAGCCGCGACCGCCCCCGGGGCGAGAGCCCGGCGCTTGGCGCTGATCCGCGCCGCCACCGCCCAGGCGAGGAAGCCGCCGAACAGCAGCATAGAGCCGAGATCGCCGTTGGCCAGGAGATGCGCGGTGGCCCAGATCTTCACGGCGAGCAGCATCGGGTGCTTGGCCTTGGCGCGGATATGGCCCGGCAGGTAGGCGGCGGCCAGGCACACGAAGGCGAGCCAGACCAGCGTCAGGGCGAGGTGGCGCGTCCAGACCGGCGGATCCCAGACCGGGATGTAGCCGGCGAGCCGGTAATCGTGGAAGCCGATGCCGATCAGCACCAGCCCGAGCAGCGACAGGGCGATGTAGCCGAGCTTGTAGCGGCCCTCGCCGATCCGGTCGACGATCGCGGCGCGCCGGGTGCGGGCCATCGAGAAGGCATGCGTGCCGAGAAACAGCACCAGCCCGAGGATCAGGAGAACCATAGGAGACTTTCAGTCGGGCCGCACGGCCGGCGGCAAGCACTCTGTAATGGTTCTCAAGCGAATCTCCGCCTGTTTGTCCAGGCGCGGCCGGGACGCAGCCGGATGGCGACCATGGGCTGGGCGGATCGGGTGTCCGGGATGCGACGCGGCGGTGCCACGCTGCGATCGCGCGGGTTTGAGCAGCCGGCGCCGCGCAGTCTCCCTCCCTCCTCTGCGGGGGAGGGCGGCACGGCCGTCAGCCCGGGTCGGGCGAGGGGAGCCCCGTTTCCGGAGGGACCGCCACCTGCGCTGAAGCCTGCACCGTCGCGCCGCCGCGCTCCCCGCCCGCTTCGCAGAAAACCCTCCCCCGCAGAGGGGTGTGGGAGGGCGGTGCGCCTTGGCCGCGTGGCGCTGCTGGTCCTGATCCCCTTCGCAACCCCCGCCTCCGCCGATCCCCCGCTCTCGGCCCTGACCCTGGTCGGGCCGCCGACGGAGATCTTCAAGGCCGGCCGCGATGCCTGCGACGGCGCCGACGTCCCCGACGCGCCGGCCCGCGCCTTCCGCGACGCCGCGGGCGCGGTGGCGCTCTACGGGATGCATTACCGCAACCGGGCGCTGCGCGGCCCCGACCTCGACCATCTCAAGCTCGACTGCGCGGTGGTGCTCGACTCGGGCGAGAAACCCGATCCTGCGGCCTACGACGACAGGTCCTGGATCACCGCCACCTGGACGGACGACGGCGCCCGCGTGGCCGCACTCCTCCACCACGAGTACCAAGCCAACGAGCATCCGGGCCGCTGTCCGGCGGCCACCTACATGGCCTGCTGGTACAACACGATCACGGCCGCCGCCTCGACGGATGGCGGCCGCAGCTTCAAGCGGCAGAGTCCGCCCGTGGTGGTCGCCGGAGCCCCGTTCCGGCAGGAGAGCGACCAGGGCCGCCACCGCGGCTTCTTCAATCCGTCGAACATCGTCGCGGACGGGAGATGGCGGTACTTCCTCGCCTCGACCACCGGTTGGACCCGGCCCGGCAGCGACCAGGAATCCGGGATCTGCCTGTTCCGCAGCGACGATCCGGCCGATCCGACCCGCTGGCGCGCCTGGACCGGCACCGGTTTCACCGCCGCCTTCCCGGACCCCTACCGCGCCGCCCGCCCGAACACGGCGACCTGCCGGCCGGTCGGGCCGTTCCCGGGCCCGGTCGGGGCCGTCGTCCGGCACCGCGGCTCGGGCGCCTGGATCGCCGTGTTCATGGCCAAGGCGGCCGAGGGTTACCCGCAATCCGGCTTCTACTGGACCACCTCCCGCGACCTGATCACCTGGGACAGCCCGCGCCTGCTCCTCGCGGGCGCAACCCTCTACGACGACCCGTGCGCGGCCACGGCGCCGCTCATCGCGTATCCGTCGCTGCTCGATCCGGACGCGCGGGGGCGCAATTTCGACGATGTCGGAGACCGGGCGCTGCTCACTTACGCGCGCCTGCGCACGGAGGGCTGCACGATCACCTCCGACCGGGACCTGCTGCGCCGCCCGGTGGCGATCCACGTCTGGCCCTGATCGCGCTTGACCGGGATGCGGCCGCCGCGCCACTCAGGGCCTGAGAGGTTCGCATGGACGCGCAAGCCGATACGCCGATTCGCGATGCCGCCGCGCTGCGCGGGCAGTTCGGGCCCGTCGGACCGCTCGCCGCCCGCAAGGTGCTCGACCACATCGACGATTACGGCCGCCGCTTCATCGCTCTCGCGCCGTTCCTAGTGGTGGCGAGCGCGGACAAGGCCGGCCATGTCGACGCCAGTCCCCGGGGCGATGCGCCGGGCTTCGTCGCCGTTGCGGATTCCCGGACCCTGGTGATCCCGGACCGGCGCGGCAACAACCGCATCGACACGTTCCTCAATCTGCTCGAGAGCCCGGGCGTCGGGCTGATCTTCCTCGTGCCGGGGATCGACGAGACCTTCCGGGTGAACGGCACCGCCGCGCTGACGCAGGACGCCGCGCTGCTCGAGCCCATGCGCGCCCAGGGCAAGGTGCCGGCCGCGGGGCTCGTCGTGCAGGTGCGCGAGGCGTTCTTCCATTGCGGCAAGGCGATGATCCGCTCCGGGCTCTGGGATCCGGCGCGCCATGTCGCGCGCGACACCTTCCCGAGCCTGGGACGCATCCTGTCCGATCAGACCGCGGCCGCCGACGTGGCGGAGGCCGAGGCCACCATCGCCGACGCCTACCGGACGCGGCTCTACTGACCGGATTGGCCGAGGGCTCGTGCGTCGGATGCGACGGAGCGCACCGGCTGGCCGATCCGCTGGCAGGCCATTGTGCCGAGGGTCACGCTCAGCATCAGGGCGGTGCCCGAGAGCAGCATCGTGGTTGCCCGGGCATAGGCACGGCCGACATGGATCAGCAGGCAGCCGGATGCGAAGATCGCGAAGGCCGGGAGCAGATGCTGCACGGGCGACGTCCTCTCTGGCTGCAGACGGACTGTCCGGGGTGCGGGGACCGAGGACCATCGTCAGCGCGCGGCGTGAAAACGCGGTTAATGTCGCGTATAGCTGTCGTCGGAGTGGACCGGCCGGAGAGGATCCCGCATGCCGCATTCGAGGGTTCCGGAGGCCGAGATCGGGACGGTCGGGACGGCGTCGGCCGACCCCCGCGACACGGCGCTTCTGGGCGCGGGGGCCATCGGCGCCGGGACGGTCGGGGCGTCAGCGCTGGGTGCGCTGGCCCTCGGGGCCGCGGCGCTCGGCGTCGTCGCGGTGGGCGCCTTCGTGATCGGACGCCTTTCGGTGGGGCGGGCCCGGGTCGGCTCCCTGGAGATCGGCGCGCTGGAGATCGACACGCTCACGGTGCGGTCTCTGCGGATGCCCGACCGGGATCCGGGTTGAGGCACGGTATGAGTCTCCGGGCGGCCCATCGGCGCCGCGCGGATAGCGAGGAGGGGAGCGATGACCGATCGGAAGCCGCCCTTTCGGCCCGCGGATGCGGTCGATGTCCTCGGTGAGGTCGAGGGTGATTTCGTCCTGCCGCTCTGCCTGCCGGGATCCAACCTGCTGATCGGCGAGGATCTCGCCATGCTGGTCCTCAGCACGATCCACGGGCAGCGGGTCGGCCTGCCGCTCAGCCCCCAGGGCGTGGCCGACCTTCACACGGTCCTGGGCGAGGCCCTGCGGCTGCTGCAGGCGCGCGAGCGCGGGCCGGTGCAGTAGCTTCGGCCCGTCGCCGGGGCGGCGAAAGGCTTCGTTGAGGCGGCCGGGATAGACAGGTCCCGGACCCTCTCCGTGGCGGCCGATGCGCGCTCCGTTGCTTCTCCTGCTGCTGACCTGCGCGGCCCCCGCGCAGGCCCGGCCCGCGACCTTTGTGGCGGTGCATGCGCTCGGCATGGCGTCCCTGCCGCCGGTTCCCCCGGTTGCCGCGCCGGCGCCGGCCGTCGCCGATGCGCGAGCCCGCTTCCTGCCGCTCATCGCCCGCGAGGCCGCCGGCACCGGCCTGCCGCTCGCGGTCGCCGACGCCGTCGCGCGGATCGAGAGCGGCTACGATCCCACCGTGGTCGGCAGCGTCGGCGAGGTCGGTCTGATGCAGGTCCGGCCCACCACCGCGGCGATGCTCGGCTTCCGGGGCACCGTCGCCGAGCTGGCGGCCCCGGAGATCAACGTTCGCTACGGCGTACGCTATCTCGCCGAAGCCTGGCGCCGGGCCGACGGCGACCTCTGCCGCGTCCTTATGAAGTACCGGGCGGGACACGGGTCGGAGGTGATCTCGCCCCTGTCGCAGCTCTACTGCGCCCGCGCCCAGGCGATCCTGGCCGATCCCGAAGCGCGCCTCGTCCGGGCGAGCGCCCGCCCAGCCGTCCCGTTCCGCCTCGCCGACAAGCAGACGCGACCCGTCCACCGGACACGCGTGGTCGCCGAGCCGACGCCGCCGCTCTCGTTCTGGGAGGCGCACCGCGCGCGGATCGCCCGGCTCAACGCCGCTGTGCTGGCGCGCTGGCGGGCCCGCGGCGTGACGGCCGCCCCCACAGGCCATCCCTCCGGCGAGCCGGCGGGCGGGTAGGGCGGATCAGTCCTCGGCCCCGTCCGACCGCGCCCCCCGGGCGACCTCGCGCATGGCGGCATCCGGCAACGGGCGCTGGAGCCGGAGCGCCTCCGCGGTGGGCGCCTCGAGCCAGGTCGCCCATTCCTCCGGTTGCGTGAGCAGCACCGGCATCGCCTTGGGATGGACCGGCCCGACGACGCCGTTCGCCTCCGTGGTCAGGAAGGCGAACAGCCGGTGCTCCGCGGCGACCCGGTCCGGGTTCTCGCGCTTCGTCCCCCGTACGCCCGTCCAGGGCCGCCAGATCCCCGCGAAGGCGAAGAGCGGCCGATCCTCGTCGAGGGCGAACCAGACCGGCGTCTTGCGCGGCTTGGTGTCGGCGTACTCGCTGAAGGCGGTGACCGGCACGAGGCAGCGATGGGCGACCCCGAGCCAGGGTCGCCAGTGCGGGCTCGCGACGTTGCGCACGTTGGTAATCGGATGCTCGCCGAACGCCTTCGGCCCCGGCATGCCCCAGCGCATCATCGCGAGGTCCCGTCCGGCGGTGCCGTTCAGGACCACCGGCGCCAGCTGGTCGGGAAAGATAGCCGGCAACGGCGGAAGGTTTCCGGTGCGGTCCTCCGCGATCGCGAAGGCCCGGCGCAGATCCGCGGGGCCGGTCCGCAGGCTGTAGAGGTTGCACATGGGCGTCCCGGACGGTTGGTGGGCACGGCGCCGGCTCTACACGCTTCCGGGATGCCGCGCCCAGCCGGGCCTACGGGGATACGCCCCAGCCGATCGGCGGCCGGAGCGCGCCGCCTCAGTTCAGGTGGAACACCACCTTCACGCAGCCGTCCTTCTTGTCGCGGAAGGCCCTGTAGAGGTCCGGCCCGTCCGCGAGGTCGTGCGAGCGGTGGGTGATCAGGGAGGTCATGTCGATCTTGCCCTCTTGGATCAGCTTGGTCAGCGGCTCGAGATAGCGCTTCACATGGGTCTGGCCGCTCTTGAGGGTCAGGCCCTTCTGGACGATCGAGCCCATGTTGACCGGGATCGGTCCGCCATAGACGCCGGGCACCGAGACGATCCCACAGGGCCGGACCGCCTTGATGGCTTCGGCCAGCGCGTAGGGCCGCTCGGTGGCGGTCAGCTTCTCCTGGACGGCGGAGAGCACGCCGGTGAGGCCGCCATGGCCGGCACTCGCCTCCATGCCGACGCAGTCGATCACGCCGTCGGCACCCTGGCCCTTGGTGATCTCCTTGATTCGCTCGAACACGTCCTCGTTCATGAAGTCGATGATGTCGGTGGCGCCGGCCTTCCGGGCGAGGGCGATGCGCTCGGGCACGGTCTCGATGGCGATGATCCGCTCGGCCCCCATGATCTTCGCCGACTGGATCGCGAAGATGCCGACCGGGCCGGCGCCCCAGACCGCGATCGTCTCGCCGCCCTGGATCTCGCAATGCTCCGCGCCCTGCCAGCCGGTGGGCAGGATGTCGGTGAGGAACAGGACGGATTCGTCGTCCATGCCCTCCGGCACCTTCATGGGCGCGACGTCGGCCATCGGCACACGGACATACTCGGCCTGGCCACCGGCATAGCCGCCGGTCAGGTGCGAGTATCCGAACAGGCCGGCCGTCGTGTAGCCGAACTGCGCGGCCGCCATCTCGGCGTTGCGGTTGGAGCGCTCGCAGACCGAGTAATTGCCGAGCCTGCACTGGCGGCATGCGCCGCAGTTGATGTTGAAGGGCACGACGATCCGGTCGCCCTTTTTGAACTTGGTGAAGCCGCTCCCGACCTCCACGACCTCGCCCATGAATTCGTGGCCGAGGACGTCGCCGCTCTTCATGGTCGGCATCTGGCCGTCCATCAGGTGCAGGTCCGAGCCGCAGATCGCGCAGCTCGTGACCTTGATGATCACGTCGCGGGAATCCTCGATGACCGGGTCCGGGACCGTGTCGCAGCGGATGTCGTTGCGGCCGTGCCAGCACAGTGCCTTCATCGCGAGGATCTCCGGAGACTTTCGGGAATGCGGCCGGCTCGGCCGCCTTCCGGGTAAAGCCGTCGGCGGTACGGCCAAGTTCCCCGGGATCGCGTTTGGGAATCGCCTCGCCGACAGCCGAACCTTCGGGCCGCCAGCCGCAGCGTTGTGGCCATGACAGGTTCAGGGCCGTCGATCTCAGGCTGGGCGGGGCTGCTGGACCGGCTCAGGACGAGAGGTTTACAAATGTTTCACGTGAAACAGCGGTGTTCACCGCCCTTTTACGGTCCGAGACGGGGCCAGGTCTGCCTGTCTCAGGCGATCCCGTCGATGCCGATGGGGAGCTGCTCCGGACCGCGCAGGGACGCGCCCGGGCGATAGGGGGGCGGATCCTGCGGCAGACGCGGGGCGATCAGGCGGCGGCTCAGCGCCACCAGGGCGATCTCCGCCTCGATCCGCGCCAGAGGCGCGCCGACGCAATAATGCAGGCCGCCGCCGAAGCCGAAATGCTCGATATCGGACCGGTCCGGATCGAAGCGGTCGGGGGCGTCGAACCGGGCCGGATCGCGGTTCGCGGCGGCGAAGAGCAGGATCACGGGCGCGCCCTTCGGGATCGTCTCGCCCGCCACCGTGATCGCGCCGAGGGCCTTGCGGGTCCGGAAATGCACCGGCGGTTCGTAGCGCAGAACCTCCTCGATCAGGCGGGGGGCACGTTCGGGATCGGCGCGGAGCCGCTCCAGCTGCTCGGGATGCCGGAGCAGGGTCAGCATGGCGTTGGTGATGAGGTTCACGGTGGTTTCGTGGCCTGCCACCAGCAGAAGGACCGCCGTCGACAGGAGATCGAAATCGCTCAGCTGCTTGCGGCCGTCCGGACCGGGCGCGGCCAGACCGCTCAGCATGTCGTCGGTCGGGCGCCGCCGCTTCTCGCGGATGAGGTCGCGCATATAGGCGGCGATCTCGTCGAAGGCCCCGACGATCTTGCGGCGGGTCGTGTCGTCGTGGCGCGCGTCCGGCTCCACCGCGGTGGCGAGCTGCGTCGCCCAGGCCTGGAACCGCGGCTCGTCCTCGCGCGGAACGCCGAGCAATTCGCAGATCACCGTCACCGGCAGGGGATAGGAGAGATCGCTGACGAGGCAGACCTCCCGGCGTCCCCGACATGTATCGATCAGGGCGTCCACCTCGCGGGCGATCCGTGGCCGCAGGGCCTGCACGCGCGCGATCGAGAATTCCCGCATGACGAGGCTGCGCAGCCGGTCATGGTCCGGCGGGTCGCGGAAGATGAACGGTCGGTGCGTGGCGCTGATGCGGTTCTTGATCGGATTGAGGATCAGGTCCTTGAGCGGGTTGCCGGTGCGCGGACGCCGGGGCGGCGGCAGATCCTCGGAACTGAGCCGCGGATCGAACAGCAATCCGCGGATCGCCGCGTGCGTGGAGACGACGTAGCTGCCGTCGCGTTGGCGGGAGACCGGCCGCTGCCGCAACCGGGCATAGAGCGGGTACGGATCGGCTCGGTTTGCCGGATCCATCACGGCGGCGAACAATGCGTCGTCAGACATCGACGGTCTCGGTGGATGGGCGCGCCGGGGCGGCTTGGCGCGGAGACGGGAAGCCCGGGGCGGCGGTCTGAACGCGCGGCTGGTCGGTGGCGTCGATGATCGGCGGGAAGGCGGCGCCGGCCGTGATCGTCTCCGCGTAGGCGGGCAGCCAGCGGGCCTGATCGAACGAGACGGCCGCGATGCTGCGCCCGGCCCGGCCGTACACGGCGAGAAAGCGCCGGGAGGACCTAGACCCCTGCACCACCGCGACGGAATCGGCGCCCTCGGGAAGCCCGATCACCTTGATGTTGATCCCGAACTGGCTCGACCAGAAGGCCGGCAGGTGCGCGTAGGGGCGCTGGTCGCCGGGTCCGGCCAGCATGTTGCGCGCGGCGTGGGCCGCCTGCTCGACGGCGTTGCCCCAGTGCTCCACCGCGATCAGGCGATCGCCGTAGAGCGGGATCGGCCACCGGGCGACGTCGCCGGCGGCGTAGATGTCCGGGCAGGGCGCCCCGTCGGCGTCGAGGACCCGGCAGGCCGCGTCGCAGGTCACCCCGCCGGCATCCGCCTTCAGGCCCGCGCCCCGCAGCCAGCCTGTCGCCCGGGTCGCCCCCAGGGCCGCGATGACGAGGTTGGTCTCGATCGTGCTGCCGTTGGCCAGTCGGGCCCGTGCCACATGCCCCGCCGCATCGCCCTCGAAGGCGTGCACCATCGTGTTGGGCCGGAACGCCGCGCCGGCGTCGCGCAGGCACGACGCGATCACCCCGCCGACGAAGCTTCCCAGGCCTCGAGCCAGGGGCGCCGGATTCGGATCCACGAGGGTCACGGGCAGGCCGAGATCGCGCAGGCACGACGCCGCCTCGCAGCCGATCAAGCCGCCGCCCACGATGAGCACCTGGCGCGGGCGCGAAACCAGGGCCTCCCGGAGAGCCGCGGCATCGTCGCGCCCGCGCAGGGTGAAGAGACCGGCGAGCCCGCCGCCGGTCTCGGCCGGCCAGGGCCGGGCCTGGGCGCCGGTGGCGATGAGGAGGGCCTCGTAGGCCAGGACCGACCCGTCGGCGAGCCGAAGGGTGCGGGCCGCCCGATCGAGGGAAACGGCCGGGCTTCCGAGGCGCCAGCGGGCGTGGAGGTCGGTCAGTTCCGGCAGCCGGGTGGCGTCGGCGGCGAGTTCCCCGGCGAGCACGTGCTTCGACAGGGGCGGGCGGTCGTAGGGGCGGTGCGGCTCGGCGCCGACCAGGGTGAGCGGGCCGTCATAGCCGCCCCGCCGCAGCGCCTCGGCGCCGCGCAGGCCGGCGAGGGATGCCCCGACCACGACGATGCCGGCGGGTTCGGGGGTCACGGGGCGTCTCCGTCATCCGGGCCGGCCTGGAGGCTGATGGCGCGGACCGGGCAGGCCTCGACGGCCCGCTCGACGGCGCCGCGCCGGTCGGCCGGCGGCGCAGGATCGTAGAACAGTATCTCATGGCCGCGGATGGCGAAGGCCTCCGGTGCGGCGTAGCAGCACTGGGCGTAGCCCTGGCAGCGGTTGAGGTCGACGACGACCCGGAGCGCCCCGGCGCCGGCGGCCGGCTTCATGCCGACCTCGCGAGACGGCCTGCGCCGCCGGCACCTGACCGTGCGAGGTCGTCCACCGCCGTCAGGATGGAGGCCATGGCGTCCCGGGCCGCGAAGGCGTCCCGCAGCGCCCCGGCGCGCGTCCGGAAGCCGGGCTCGTCGAGCACGCGCCCCACCGCGGCGCCGATGGCCTCCGGGCTCGGTGCGTTGGTCCCGAGGTTGATCCCGACGCCGGACCAGCCGATGCGCGCGTTCACCTCGGCCTTGTCCTCGGTCAGGCCGGCCGACACGATCGGCACGCCGGCGGCGAGGGCCTGCGAGACGCTCCCATAGCCGCCGTTGGTGACGAGCACGCTCACCCGCGGCAGCAAGTCCCGGAACGGCAGGAAGCACGACACCCGGGCATTGGCCGGGACCGGACCCGTCAGCGCGTCCACGGGACGGCCGCCGGTGGTGGCCAGGACCAGCAGATCGTCCCGGTCGGCCAGGGCCGCGAGGGTCGGCTCGACCAGCTCGCCGAAATCCGCGTTGGCCAGCGTTCCCTGGGTGACCAGCACGACGGGCCGGCCCGCCGCGTTCGCCTGTTCCAGCTCGGGCCACCAGTCCGGAAGCGGCGCGGGCGGCGTCGGCGGCTGGAGCAGGCCGATGAAGCGGAGGCCGGAGGGCAGGGTGCCGTAATCGTACTCGAAGCCCGGCACGGTCGGCTGCAGGAACAGGTCCGGCAGGATCACGATGGAATGCGGCAGCGAGGCCGGCAGCGGCGGCAGGCCGAGCCGCGCGAGCGTCGCGTCGGTATAGGCCCGCACCGGGTTGACGAAGGCCGCGTCCATGCCGGCCTTGAGGCTGGCATAGCGGACCAGGTCGTCCCGGTCGCGGGCCGGGGGCAGGCCGAGGCCCACGGGCGCGTGGTCGGGCCGGTCGAGGAACAGGAAGCTGACGTTGACGGTCACGATGGGCGGCCGCGGCGCGGTATCGAGGAGCAGCGGCAGCACCCCGAGGAACATGCTGCCGGCCAGGATCACGTCGGGGGCCTCGGCGGCGATCAGCGCCCGCAGGGCGGCGGCCTGGACCGGCATGGGATCCACGAAGCGGCGCTTGAATTCCCGGCGGTAGCGCTCCGGGCCGGCGGGCAGTTCGGTCTCGCGGTACGCGGCCGCATCATGGTCCGCGTACGGCGTGAACCGCAGACCCGCCGCCTCCACCTTCGGCCGGAAGGCCGGGTCGGTGAGAACGAGGACGTCGTCCCCCCGGGCGGCAGCCGTCCGCCCGATGGCGAGGAGCGGGTTCACGTGGCCGGTGAGCGGCGTCGCGGCGATCAGGATCTTCATCGCGGCCTCTTCGAGCGCAGCCGGTCGAGCCGGCGGCGCTTCGGATCAGGGTGCCGGCGCCTTCATGCGCAGCGGCCCCGTGGCCCCCGGCGCGCCGGACTCACAGGGGGAATCGCAGCCGGGCCTGCGCAGTTACACAACCGGAGGGTGCTTCGTGCGGCACCGCACCATCGCACCCGGCCGAACAACCGCGCAAGATCCGAATGTCGGATGCCACGAGGCGCGCGCGGCCTGTCCAAGGCAGGGGCGCACCGGCCGTGGCGGCCGTCCTCGGCAGCGGACCGGAAAGCCGTCAGTCGACCACGACCACCCGGTTCGGCAACTCGTCCGGGTCGCCGGGCTCCGCGGGGAGATGTTCCGCCAGGCAGGCGCCGACACGCTCGACCGCCGCCGTCAGACCATCCTCGACGGCGCCGCGACCGAGGGCCGGGACCAGCTCGGCGAGGATCCCGTCCCAGGCGGTGGGCGGGATCTCCCGGAGGACGCCGAGATCGGTGACGATCTCCGCGTGCCGCTCGGCGAGCGACAGGTAGAGCAGTACGCCGGTGCGGCGGCGCGTCAGGCTCAGGCCCCGGGACCAGAAGGCCCGGCGGGCGGCCTCCCGGGCGCGGGCCCGGCGCAGCTGGCGCGGCACGAGGGCCATGCGCAGCCGCTCGTTCTGGCTTGCGACGAGGATCGCGGCCACGAGGGCCGCCTGCGCCAGCAGGATCGACGCGGCGCTCCAGGCCGTCAGGGCGATCAGCGGCCAGGGCAGGAGCAGCGCCGCCGCCAGGGTCGCGAGCAGGATCACGGAGCGATAGGCGCCGGCGCGCCGGCTGACCATCACGACGATCTCGCCGGATGTCCCGGCTTCCGCCCGGGCCACCGCGCGGGCGAGTCGCGCCCGCGCCTCCGACGTCAGAACATCCGCGCGTCTACCAGTCACCGGAGGCTCCTCCGCCGCCCGACGAGCCGCCGCCGCCGGAAAAACCACCGTCGAAGCCCCCCGACGATCCGCTGTCCGAGAAGCCGCCGCCCCATCCGCCCGAGCCGGGGCCCGGCAGGATGACGAGGCCGCCGCCCCGCCCCGTCCTTCCGCCCCGGCTCATGCGCCAAGCGACGAAGAGCACGATCAGGAACAGGGCGATGAAGACCGCGACCTGGGCGGGATCGACCTCGTCGGCCCGCACCTGCGGCTTGCGTTGCCATTCCTGCGCGTCGCCCGACAGGATCGACACGATGCCGTCGACGCCGGCATTGAGGCCGCCGAAATAATCGCCGGTCTTGAAGCGCGGGGTGATCGCGCTGGCGATGATGACCTTGGACAGGGCGTCGGTCAGCGCCCCCTCCAGGCCGTAGCCGACCTCGATCCGGACCTTCCGCTCGCTCGGCGCCACGAGCAGCAGGACGCCGTTGTTGGTCTTGGCCTGCCCGAGCTTCCAGTCCCGGAACAGGCGGTTGGCGTAATCCTCGACGGTCGTGCTCTGCAGGTTCGGAACCGTTGCAACGACCACTTGGTCCGAGGTCTTGTCCTCGTGCGCCTTCAGCTTGGCGTCGAGCGTGCCGCGCTGCTCCGGGGTGAGGATGCCGGCCGCGTCGACCACGCGGCCGGTCAGCGCCGGGAAGGTCAGCTCGGCCGCCAGCGCCCCGATCGCGGAGACCGTCAGGCAGGCTGCCAGGACGGCGAGCGACAGGGCGAGGCGCGCCCGGACGGGCATGGTCCGACCCATGGTCCGCCCCCGGTGCCGCACCCTAGAACTTCACGTTCGGCGGCCGGTCGGCGTTCGGCGTCGCCGTGAACGTCTCCATCGGCTTGGCGTCGGGATACAGGATCGCCGCGATCCAGCGGCCCGGGATCGTGCGCACCTCGGTGTTGTAGGCCTGGACGGCGGTGATGTAGTCGCGCCGCGCCACCGCGATGCGGTTCTCCGTGCCCTCGAGCTGGGATTGCAGGGCGAGGAAGTTCTGGTTCGACTTAAGGTCGGGATACTTCTCCACCGTCACCAGCAGGCGGCCGAGCGCCCCAGAGAGCTGGTTCTGGGCGTCCTGATACTCCTTGAACTTCTGCGGATCGCTGACCGTGGAGGCGTCGACCTTCACGCTGGAGGCCTTGGCGCGGGCCTCGGTGACCCCGATCAGCACGTCCTTCTCCTGCTGGGCGTAGCCCTTTACGGTCTCGACGAGGTTGGGGATCAGGTCGGCCCGGCGCTGGTACTGGTTCTGCACCTCGCTCCAGGCGGATTTGGCCTGCTCCTGCAGCGTCGGCACCCGGTTGACCGCCCCGCAGCCGGAGAGGCCCGCGGCCACCAGGATCACCGAGAGCACGCCGAAAAGGCGCGCCGCAGGCGATGTCCGGCGCCCCGCACCGGCCGTCAGCGTCGTTCCCATATCGTCCCCCATCTGCCGGCCGAGATTCGGCCGCTTGATCACGAACACGAGAGATAAGCGCCGGAACCGCCAAGGTAAGGTCCCCGCGTCCTCGGCCTTGTAGGATTGTGGTGTTGCCCGGTAAGGGCGTCGGCAACGGACCGGGTCGGCGCACGTTCGGACCCTCGGGTCGATCATTGGGTCGATCATCGGGTGGACCCATCGGCGCGGCGCCGCGGAGACCGGGAATGGATGCAGCACTCGCCGATCACGTCCGGGCCGCCAGCGCCGCCGCGCGGCGCCACGCCCTGGCGTACCGGCCGCCCTCCGGCAAGGACGCGCTGCCCTGGTCGATCATCGAAGCGTTCGACGCCCGGGTCCGCGGCCACCTCGCCCGCGACCCGCGGATCGAGGACGAACGCGACCGGGTCCTGATCGCCGCGGTGAAGCTTGCCGAGACGCCGGTCGAGGAGGGCGAGGAGAGCATCGCCGAGGCGCGCGCCCATCTCGTCGATGCGATCGACTACCTGGAACAGGCGGTGCTGCGGCTCGGTCTCGTCAACCGGGAGGGGGCCAAGGCCGGTCTCGGCACCTACGGCCAGCCGGTCGGATCCCGCGACTGACGGCACGCCTGACCGAGCCGTCACCGGATGTCCGCCGACCTGCCCGCGGCCGCAACCCTCAGCCGCCTCGACCTGAAGACCCTCCGGCTGTTCGCGGCCATCTGCGCAGAGGGGACGCTGAACGGCGCGGCCCGCCGGGCGGCGATCGCGCCCTCGGCGGTGAGCAAGCGCCTCGCCGAGCTGGAGCACGCGCTGGGCTGCACCCTGCTCACCCGCGAGCCGCGCGGCATGCGGCTCACGCCGGCGGGCGAGACCCTGCTGCACCACACCCGCCGGATGCTGGCGAGCGCCGAGCAGATCGCCCTGGAACTCGCCGAGCACGCCCGGGGCGTGCGCGGCTTCGTGCGGGTGCTCGCCAACCTCTCGGCCATCGTGGAATTCCTGCCCGAGGACCTGCAGGCCTTCCTGGCGGCGCAGGCCGGGATCCGGGTCGACCTCGAGGAGCGCCCGAGCGGCGGCGTCGTGGCCGGCGTCGAGGAGGGACTCGCCGATCTCGGCCTCTGTGCCGACAACACCGACACCCGCAGCCTCACCGCCTACCCGTACCGGAGCGACCGCCTCGTCCTGGTGATGCCCGTCGGGCATCCGTTGAGCCGCCGCGGCGCCGTCGCCCTGGCCGATACCCTCGACTACGACCATGTCGGGCTGCACGCGGAGAGTTCGATCTACGCCGCCCTGCGCGACGAGGCCCGGCGCCTCGGCCGGCCCCTGCGTCTGCGCATGCACGTCCCGAGCTTCGACGCCATCTGCCGGATGGCGCAGGTCGGCCTGGGTCTCGGGACCGTCCCGGAACATGTCTACGCTCTGCTCGGACCGCCGATGCGGCTCGCCGCGGTGCCGCTCACCGATCCCTGGGCGGCGCGCACGCTGCGCCTCGTGGTCCGGCCCGGACCGGTATCCCCGGCGGCGGCGCTCCTCTTGGACCATCTCCGGGCCGCCGGGCGCTGAGTCTGCGTTCTCCGCTCGCGAACGCACGATGATGCATGGCGTTTGGACTTCGCGGCGGGAACGGCCGTATTTTCCAGGCAACCAAAGATGGAGGAAAGCCGTGTCCGGTCCGCTCAGCGGTATCCGCGTTCTCGAGCTTGGTCAGCTGATCGCCGCGCCCTTCGCCACGCGGCTGATGGCCGAATTCGGCGCGGAGGTCATCAAGGTCGAACCCCCGGGTGAGGGTGATCCCCTCCGGAAGTGGCGCAAGATGCACGAGGGCACCTCGCTCTGGTGGTACCTGCAGTCGCGCAACAAGAAGTCGATCGCGGTCAATCTGAAGTCTCCGGACGGCCTCGACATCGTCAAGCAGCTCGCCAAGAGCGCCGATGTCGTGGTCGAGAACTTTCGGCCCGGCGGTCTGGAGAAGCTCGGGCTGGGCTGGGACGTGCTCTCGGCGCTCAACCCCAACCTCGTGATGGTCCGCATCTCGGGCTACGGCCAGACCGGGCCCTACCGCGACCGGCCCGGCTTCGGCGCCATCGGCGAGTCGATGGGCGGCATCCGCTTCACCACCGGCAGCCCGGAGGCCCCGCCGGCCCGGGTCGGCGTCAGCATCGGCGACACCCTGGCCTCGCTCCACGGCGTCATCGGCGCGCTGATGGCCCTGCTGCGGGTCAAGACCGGACAGGGCGCGGGCCAGGTCATCGACGTCTCGCTCGTCGAGAGCGTGTTCAACGTGATGGAGAGCCTCGTTCCCGAATACGACCTGCTGGGCGAGGTCCGCACCCGCACCGGCGGCGCCCTGCCGGGCATCACCCCGTCGAACACCTATCCGACGCGGGACGGCGGCTACGTGGTCATCGCCGGCAACAGCGACCCGATCTTCCGCCGCCTGATGACGGCGATCGGCCGGCCCGACCTCGCCGACGACCCGGCACTGCGCAACAACGAGGGCCGCTCGCAGCAATCCGCGATGCTCGACGGCACCATCGCCGACTGGTCGAAGACCAAGACCGTCGAGGAGGCGCTCGTCGTCCTCGACGCCGCCGACGTGCCGGCCGGCCGGATCTACTCGGTGGCCGACATCGTGGCCGATCCGCACTACCAGGCGCGCGACATGATCCTGCAGGCGGAACTGCCCGGCGGGACCGCGGTGAAGATGCCCGGCATCGTGCCGAAGCTCTCCGACACGCCCGGCGAGGTCCGCTGGCAGGGGCCGGCGCTGGGCGCCCACACCGATTCCGTGCTCGCCGAGCTCGGTCTCGACTCGGCGCGCATCGCCGCGCTGCGCGAGAAGGGAGCCGTGGCATGAGCGGCGACACGCTGATCGTCCAGGAGGTCGCCACCCGCGACGGCTTCCAGATCGAGCCGGTCTTCGTGCCGACGGCGGAGAAGATCCGCCTGATCGACGCCCTGGCGGCGGCCGGCTTCAGCCGGATCGAGGTCTCCTCCTTCGTCTCGCCGAAGGCCGTGCCGGCGCTTGCCGACGCAGCCGAGGTCTTTTCCGGGATTCGGCGCCGGCCCGGGACCGTCTACGTCGCCCTGGTGCCGAACCCGAAGGGCGCCGAGCGGGCGCTCGCCGCCAAGGTCGACGAGATCAACCTCGTCGCCTCCGTGAGCGAGACCCACAACCGCGCCAACATGGGCATGAGCCCGGCCGACTCGATCGCCGGCTTCGCCCGGATCATGGATTCGGTGCGCGGCGCCCCGGTCAGCACCAACGCCACGGTGGCGACCGCCTTCGGCTGCCCGTTCGAGGGCGACCAGCCGGTCGACAAGGTCGTCGCGCAAGTGGAGCGCTACCTGTCCCTCGGCATCGACGGGGTGACGCTGGCCGACACCACCGGCATGGCCAATCCCCGGCAGGTGGGCCGCCTCGTCGCGCGGGTCCTGCCGCTGGTCGGCCCCGGGCGCCTGACGCTCCATTTCCACAACACCCGCGGCCTCGGCCTCGCCAACGTGCTGGCCGCCTACGACGCGGGCGCCCGCCGCTTCGACGCGGCGCTCGGGGGCCTCGGCGGCTGCCCGTTCGCGCCCGGCGCCACCGGCAACATCTGCACCGAGGACCTCGTCAGCATGGCCCACGAGATGGGCGTGCCGACGGGCCTCGACCTTCCGGCGCTGATCGGCCTGTCGCGGGATCTGCCCCGCCTCGTCGGCCACGACGTGCCCGGCCAGGTCGCCAAGGCCGGACGCCCCTGCGATCTCCACCCGGCGCCGGCCAAGGCCGCTTGAGAGTGCGTTGACCCTGCGGCCGCGATCCCGCGCCACGCGAGGGAGATCCTGGTCGCGCCCTCATCCTGAGGTGCCGGAGCACAGCGGAGGCCTCGAAGGAGGTCTCCAGGCATCGCGCTTCGGACTGGAGGGCTCCTTCGAGACGGCTTCGCCGCACCTCAGGATGAGGGCGCGGGTTGGAGGCGCCCAGTCGAACAGGCTCTGAGCTCACCCGGGGCAAGCCGCCCGTCCGAAGGCGGCGCCCCCCACCACGTGTCCGAAAACAACAACACGGAGGAAACCATGACCGCAGCCCTGTCGGGTTCGCCGGCCGCCGTCGAGGCCGGTGCGGTGACGGAGACGAGCGTCGTCCGCAAGGTCGCGTGGCGGCTCATGCCGCTGATCATGATCTGCTACATGTTCGCGTTCTTCGACCGCATCAACATCAGCTTCGCCAAGTTCCAGCTCCAGAGCGACCTCGGCTTCAGCAACGTCGCCTACGGGCTCGGCGCGAGCATGTTCGTCGTCGGCTACGTGATCTTCGAGGTGCCCTCGAACCTGATGCTGTACCGGGTCGGGGCGCGCCGCTGGATCGCCCGGATCATGATCTCCTGGGGCATCGCCACCGCGCTGATGATCTTTATCCGCAGCGAGTGGCACTTCTACGCCCTGCGCTTCGTGATCGGCGCCATGGAGGCGGGTTTCGCGCCGGGCATCCTCTACTACCTCACCCTGTGGTTCCCGGCCTCGCATCGCGGGCGGATCACCAGCTTCATGTTCGTGGCCTCGGCCTTCTCGGGCATCTTCGGCGCGCCGGTGGCGGGCCTCATCCTCGGTGGTCTCAACGGCGTCGGCGGCCTCGCCGGCTGGCAATGGCTGTTCTTGGCGGGCGGCCTGCCCTGCCTCGTCCTCGGCCTGCTCGTGCTGACGCGCCTCGACGACCGGATCGCCGACGCCCGCTGGCTCTCGGAGCCCGAGAAGGCGCTCCTGTCCAGCCGCATCGCCCACCACAACCGCGAGATCGGCGACCATTCGCTCCTCGGGGCGATCCGGCAGCCGGGCTTCCTGATGATCGCGCTGATCTACTTCCTGCTCCAGATCGGCTCGTATGGCCTCAACTTCTGGGGGCCGGACCTGATCAAGACCGCGAGCGGCGGCCAGGCGGCCTCGGTGGGCTTCCTCACGGCGATTCCCTACATCTGCGGCGCGATCAGCATGGTCGTGATCGGGCGTCTCTCCGACGCCTCTGGCGAGCGGCCGAAATTCGTCGCGGGCCTCGCCATCACGGCGGCGCTCGGCTTCTTCGGCGCCGGCCTGTTCGACAAGCACATCGTGCCGCTGATGTTCGCCCTGGCCCTGCTGGGCGCCGGCATCGTCGCCTCGATCCCGACCTTCTGGACGCTGCCGGCCAAGCTCGTCACCGGCGTCGGCGCGGCGGGCGGGATCGCGCTGATCAACACGCTGGGCCAGTTCGGCGGCATCGTCAGCCCGGTGATGGTCGGCTGGGTGAAGGATCTGACCGGCTCGACGACGCCGGCCCTGTACGGCATCGGGGTGCTCTGCCTCGTCGCCGCCGGGCTCGCGCTCTTCGCCATGCCGGCGAGCCTGCGCCGGAGCGACAGGGCGGCCTGATCCGGCCGCATCGGGCGTCCCGGGCCGACGGGCTACGGGACGCCCACCAGGGCCGCCTGCCGATACGCGCGGGGCGCTGCCCGTGGGCGCTCCCTGAAGCGGCGGGCGAAGTGGGCTTGGCCGGCGAAGCCGCAGCCGCAGGCGAGCAGGCCGATCGACAGGTGCGCGCAGGCCGGATCGGCCAGCCGCCGGGCGGCGGCTTCCAGATGGGCCTCGGCGCGCTGGACCACGACGCTGCCGTTGACGGGCTGGGGCACCTCCCGGGCCAGCCGCTCCGAGAGACCGGCGATGATCAAGTCGATGCCGATCTCCGTCATGCGCGCGGCTGCGGCTGCCCCGAGCCAGTCGCGGATACGGATCAGCTCGCTGAAGACGCTCATTGCCAGGCTTTCGGATGCGCGATCGGTGCCGACGGTCAGGGCCGTGTAGAGCCGGGCCGGTCCGAGCCGCGCTCCAGACGGTCGCGCGGCACATCCAGGATCCGGCGACTGTCCGTCTCCGTCATCACCACCAGCGGCTGACGGTCGACCACGACGAGGGAACCGACCTCCGCGCGTTCCCGCTTGGCCGCAAAGGGCTCTGCTCGGAGCGTCCGAAGCTCGACCGTCATGAGGGGGGCGGAGATGATCTCCCGCCACCGTCGGACGCTGTCCTGCGGTGGAAGACCGACGGTTGAGAACAGAGTCAGCACGGATCGATCCCCGCGACGCCGGGATGGGGGAAGAGAGCGGTCGGCTGCGGGACGTCGTCGGGCGGAGCAGATCCCGCACGGCCGTGCCCGGACCCGGCAGACGGCACCGGTGAACCGTCCCGGGCTGGAGCCCGACAGGCGGCCGCCGACGCCGAAAATGAGTTCGGATGCCGATCTTCGCGGCCGAAAACAGTGAATGCCGCGGTAACCAATTCGAGGATCGGTCGCCCTGCGCGACGGATCAAAAAACCTCGCGCGCACGGACAAACCCCGGCCCGCTCATATTGTATATTATCTGCAACCTCAAGAATTGGCGCGATATCAACTTGAGGTAGCGATTCTCCGGCCTTCCATCCGGCACCCTGATCAACGCCTGCGGTCCCGGTTCACCCCGACCGGCAGTCGTGGATCAGGCGCATGGTGCCGGGCCTTTCAATGGTGATGTCTCCTATGGATAACCTCAGCGCAGCCCGTTCAACGTTCATGTTGGAGAAGGTCGGCGCCATCGTCGCCGCCTACGTCTCGCGCAACGCGATCGACGTCGGGGCCCTGCCGGCTCTCATCGACCAAGTGCATTCGGCGATCGCAGTCCTCCGCCGCGACCCGTCGGGTTCGGGGGCAGGCGGCCTGAGCCAGGAGCAGGTCGACGCCTCGATCCAGGAAGCGGGCCTGATCAGCTTCATCGACGGCCGCGCCTACCAGACCCTGAAGCGCCACCTGACCGCCCACGGCCTCACGCCCGAGCGCTACAGGGCCAAGTACGGCCTGCCGGCCGATTACCCGATGGTCGCCCCGGGCTATGCGGCTCGGCGTTCCGAGATCGCCCGGGCGATCCAGCTCGGCCACAAGGCGGGGTGAGTGATGGTGCCCGCCTCGTCCCCGGGTCCCGCCCGGACCCACAAGCCTCCCCCCGGGGCGGCCTCGAAGGATGCGCTGTACCGCATCGCCGGGATTCTCGACGTGCCGGTGGCGAGCTTCTTCCCGGATGCCGACCGGCCCGATACGGCCATCGCCCAGGCGGCCGACCTCGTCTCGGCGTTCGTGGCGATCGAGAATCCGGCCGCGCGCCGGACCTGCCTGGCCTTCGTGCGGGCGATGGCGGGTTCCTGAGGGGGCCGACGGAAGCCGGAGACCGGGCTGCTCCCCATGGGATGACGCCCGGTCTCCGGCCAGCCGGCCAGACGCCGGATCAGAACATGTGGCGCAGGAGGTAGAACAGCACGGCCGCGAGGGTGATCGCCGCCGGCAGGGTCAGGATCCAGGCGAGTGCCATGTTGCGCACGGTGGCCATCTGCAGGCCCGAGCCGTTGGCCGCCATCGTCCCGGCGACACCGGATGACAGGATGTGGGTGGTCGAGACCGGCAGGCCGTAGAGTTCGGCCAGCCCGATCGTGCCGGCCGCGACGATCTCCGCCGAGGCACCCTGCGCGTAGGTCAGGTGGGTCTTGCCGATCTTCTCGCCCACCGTGACGACGATGCGTTTCCAGCCGACCATGGTGCCGAGGCCGAGGGCGAGGGCGACGCAGACCTTGACCCAGCCCGGGATGTAGCGCGTGCCGTCGTTGAGCAGGCCCGCGTAGCGCTTGAGGGTCGCCTTGTCGGCCTCCGAGAGATCGGCCCCGGAGCCCGGCAGCACGCGCACCGCGTCGGCGGCGAGGTACATGTCGCTGCGCAGGTTCTGGGTCTGGGCGGCCGGCACCGTGCGGATCGCGCCGTAATTCTTCACGCTGGCGGCAATGTCGTTCGCGAGCGCCGCCAGCGCGGCGTAGACGGGCGGCGCGTTCAGGTCCTTCGTCTTCAGCGCTTCCGTCACGGTCCGGCGCGCGGCGGCGGCGTCCGGCACCTCCGCGCCGGGCGCCCGGGCGGAGAACACCGCGCCCGCCGCCGTCGAAGCCTGCACGAAGGCGGGCGTCGTGTCGTCCGCCATGGTGCGGTTGAGCGCGTAGGCGGTGGGGGCGGCGCCGATCAGGATCAGCATGATCAGGCCCATGCCCTTCTGCCCGTCGTTGCCACCGTGGAAGAACGAGACCAGCGTGCAGGTGAGGATGAGCAGGCCGCGGATCCACAGGGGCGGCGGCGCTTCGCCCTTCGGCGCCGCGTAGAGATCCTTGCGGCGCACCGCGAATTTCAGGGCGAGCAGCAGCAGCGCCGCCAGCACGAAGCCGCAGACCGGCGAGAACAGCAGCGCCTTGAAGACGTTGAGGGCCTGGCTCCAGTCGACGCCCGCGGTGCCGTCGCCGCCGTTCATCAGCTGGTTGGCGAGGCCGACGCCGAGCACCGAGCCGATCAGCGCGTGGGACGAGGAATTGGGCAGCCCGAACGCCCAGGTTCCGAGGTTCCAGAGGATCGCCGCCAGCAGCAGCGCGAAGATCATCGCGTAGCCCGCATGCGAGCCGACATTGAGGATCAGCTCCACCGGCAGCAGCGTCACGATGGCGTAGGCCACGGCGCCCGAGGAGAGCATCACGCCGAGGAAGTTGAAGACGCCCGACCAGATCACAGCGACGAGCGGCGGCATCGAGTGGGTGTAGATCACCGTGGCGACCGCATTGGCGGTGTCGTGGAAGCCGTTCACGAACTCGAAGGCGAGGGCGATCAGCAAGGCGAGGCCGAGCAGCGCGAAGGCGCCGTAGGCGAGGGGCGCCTCGCCGACGGCGTTCATGTCCGCGATCAGGCTCACCACCGCGTAGCCGAGGCCCGCCACCAGCACGAGGAGGAAGGCGACCACCCCGCCGAGATGCAGTCCGTGGTCGAGGCGCGGGCCCCCTACCTGCCGGCCTGCGACCGCCCCCGACGGCGCCACGGCGGAATCGGACATGAACCCTCGCGCGGAATCATTCGTGATGGTGAGCCGGGATTAAAATGTGCCCGTGACGGTCGGGTGACGTCGATCCCGCGTCCAGCCTCGCGCAACGGCATCCGGCCGAAGCGATTTGCGGGATTTCGTCCCGTCCCCAGTGTCCGGGCCGTCCCAGTGTTCGGGCCGCCGAGGATGGGCGGTCTGTGCCGGGCCCGTTGCGATGACGGACGGCCATCGCCCCGATCCTCATGTCATGACGGCACGCGCTGCAAGGTTAAGACGAAGATGAGTCATGATATGATTTGCGCCGGCAAAGTTTTGATCCTGTTGCTGGCAGGATACAAATGTAAGCTTTTAGATTTGTGACTGGATTATGACGAAGGCGAGCGCGTAGAGTTCGCTAAATCTCCGGCTCGCAGGCTGAATCGCCGCGCGCTTTGGGGGTTGGCATGACATTTCGATATGGCGTCTCGATCGTGGCGTTGGCGGTCGCTGCCTTCGGACCGGGCGCGCAGGCACAGACGGCCAACACGACCGCTTCGGACGTCAATGTCCTCAATCTGCTGGCGCCGTACCTGACGCTCAACACGACGGCGACCGGTCAGCAGACGCTGCAGCTCAACCTGGCGCAGTCGATCGCGATCAACACCGCCGCGGGGCTCGCCCAGCAGCAGCTCGCGATCAGCGACAAGAACCTGCTGGGCTCGGCGCGCAACGACCTGTCCTCGGCCGGGCTCGGGACATACGGCGTGGCTGCAAATCTCGCGGGCGGCCTGCCGGCCCAGACGCCGATCAACGGCATCGTTCCGCAACAGCTCGTCGGCGGCCTGGGTGCCCAACTCGGCCCGATCTACCAGCGCGGGGTCGAGCAGGGCGCGAGCGGACCCCTGGGCAGCGTGGTCAATCTGCTGGCCGGTGCCTACGGTTTCACAGGCAACAACCTGGGCGTCGCCAAGAACTACTATGCCAACGGCGCGGCCAACAATCCGAGCGTGACCCCGGCCAACTACGTGGCGGTGCCGGCCGTGGCGCCGGCGGGCTACAGCCTGCCCACCGCCAACGGGCTGCCGAACACGACCAACAGCGTCTACGACCTCGCCTACGGCGTGACCAACACGCAAGCCGGCCAGGATGTCTACGGTTCCTCGCGGCCCGTCCAGGCGGCGCCGGCCCGGTTCAACACCTTCGACCCGACCGCGCTCAACGGCATCGCCACGAACCCGTCCTTTCCGAGCGGGCACACCACCTACGCGTTCACCGACGGCATCCTGCTCGCGATGCTGGTGCCGCAGCAATACCAGAGCATGCTAGCCCGGGCGGCCGACTACGCCAACAGCCGCATCGTCCTGGGCGTGCACTACCCCCTGGACATCATCGGCGGACGGGCGCTCGCCACCTACGACCTCGCCCAGGCCTTCACCAACCCGGCCTATATCAACAACGCCGCGGTGACTGGCACGGCGATCAACCTGCCCGCCCAGTTCGTGGCGGCCCAGAGCCAGCTGCAGGCCTACCTCGCCGCCCAGTGCGGCAACACCGTCGCCGCCTGCGCGGGCAGCGCCGCCAACGCGGCCGGGAATCCCTACGTGCCGTCGGCCGGTAACCAGGCTGCCTACCAGCAACGCCTCACCTACGGCCTGCCGACCCTCAGCTTCGCCCAGGCGCCCCGCGAGGCGGCTCCCGCCGGCGGGCCGGACGCCTCGATCCTGCTCGCGCCGCTCTACGGCGGATCGACCGCCGCCGCGCGGACCCTCGCGCCCACCGGCGGCCTCTACGGCCAGCTCGCCACCAGCACGATCAACCAGATCCTGGTCAACACCGAGACCAACGCGCTGGCCGCCTTCTACGGCAGCCCCCTCAGCTACTGGAGCCGCCTCGACCTCTATGCGGCCGCCGGGTATTTCGGGAACGTCACCGGCACCCTGCGCATGGACGCCACCGACCGCCTCGGCATCGATGTCGGCATCGGACAGGGCGGCGCGCTCTACGCCAACGGCACCATCGCGGGGACTGTCTTCGTGGGCGCCGGCGGCCTGCTCGGCGGCTCCGGCACGGTGGGCGGGATCGGCGCGCTCTCGGGGGGCACGGTGGCGCCGGGCAACTCCATCGGCACGCTCACCGTCGCCGGCAATGCCGCCTTCGCGGCCGGCTCGACCTACCGGGTCGAGGCCAACGCCGCCGGACAGGCCGACCGCATCGCCGCCACCGGCAGCGCCACCCTGTCGGGCGGCACCGTCCAGGTGCTGGCCGCCTCGGGCGCCTACAACCCGCGCACCACCTACACGATCCTCTCCGCCGCCGGCGGCGTCTCGGGCCAGTTCGCCGGCGTGACCGCGAACCTCGCCTTCCTCAGCCCGGGCCTGCGCTACCGGACCGACGCGGTCGACCTGACCCTCACCCGCAACGACGTGCCGTTCGCCGCGTCAGCCACCAGCCGCAACGGCATGGCGGCGGCCAACGCCGTCCAGGCGGCCGGCCCGGGCCGGCTCTTCGACGCGGCGGTCGCCTTCACCACCACCGAGGCCGGCAACGCCTTCCGGGCGCTGGCGGGCGACATCCATGCCGGCACCGTGTCCACCGCCTACGAGACCGCGTTCTTCGTGCGCGAGGCGGTGCTCGACCGCCTGCGCTGGGGCAGCCCCGGCACCGGCCTCGATTACGGCACCCTGCCGGCCGCCTACGCGGCCGACCTGCCGGGGCGCCAGCCGGTGGTGGCGGGCGTGCCGGTGCGGACCCTCGACCCGCAGGTGTTCGGGCTCTGGGGCCAGGGCTTCGGCGCCTTCGGCACGGCCGAGGGCGGCGGCAACGCGTTCAACCTCGACCGGCAGATCGCCGGCTTCGCGGCGGGCGCGGATGTCCGCGTGTCGAACGGGCTGCGCGTCGGCGTGGTCGGCGGCTACACGGAGGCGTATCTCGACAGCGCCGGCCGGACGGGCGGCACGAGCCGGGCGGAGAGCGCCACGCTCAAGAGCGGCTTCGGCGGCCTGTATGGCGGCTATGAGGTCGGGCCGTTGTCGGTGCGGCTGGGAGCGCTCTACGCCGGGACCGACACGCGCACCCGGCGGGCGGTGCTGTACGGGCTGTCGGACACGCTGAGCGGCCATGGCGGCGGCTATACGGTGCAGGGTTTCGGCGAGATCGGCTGGAGGATCGCGCTCGGCCAGCCGGCTCCGGCGGCTCTGGTGTCGAGGGACGGCGTCGCGGTGCCGGTGCCGCCGGCGGCCTCCTACGTCGAGCCGTTCGTCGGCGGGGCGTATGTCGGCATCCGGCGGGACGCCTTCGCGGAGACCGGGGGCGCGGCGGCGCTGGCGAGCGTCGCGCGGGACTACGATCTGGGCGCGGCGACCGTGGGGGTGCGGGCGCAGACGGGCCTGGAGCTGGGGCTGGGTCTTCCGGTGACGCTGCGGGGTCTGGTCGGCTACCGGCGGGCGTTCGGCGACGTGGTGCCGACGGCCCTGCTGCGGTTCGGCACGGGCCCGGCCTTCCTGAGCGCGGGCGTGCCGATCGACCGGGACGCGCTGGTGGCGCAGGTCGGGCTCGATCTGGCGGTGGCGCCGAACGCGAGCCTGGGCGTGGCCTACACCGGCCAGACCGGCGCCCGCGCCCAGGATCAGGCCGTGAAGGGCACCTTCACCCTCCGGTTCTGAACACGCCGGACGACGTCGCCTCTGTCACACGCCTGACGCGGTCCGGCCGCTAGCGGACCGGACCACTCGCTTCATCGATCGAGGGATCCGCATGCTTGACGCCACGGTGCCGGCCCTGTCCCTCGGCGCGCTTCTGGCCCTCGTCCAGATCGTCAGCATCGGCGTCGCGGGCCGGCGCCTCGGCCGGAGCCACGGGCCGTCGCGGTTTCCGGACGGCGCGCCCGTCTCCGTGGTCCGTCCGCTTCACGGGATCGAGGCTTACAGCGAGGAGATGCTCACCCGGAGCTTCCGCCTCGACTACCCGTCCTACGAGCTGATCTTCTGCGTGGCCGACCCCGGGGACCCGATCGTGCCGATGGTCCGGCGGCTGATCGCGGCCCATCCGCGCGTGCCCGCCCGCCTGATCCTCGGCGACGAGCGCCTCTGCGAGAACCCGAAGCTCAACAATTGCCTGCGGGGCTGGCGGGCCGCCGCTTACGACTGGGTGGTGCTCGCCGATTCCAACGTGGCCATGCCGCCGGACTACCTCCAGCGGCTCCAGGCGGCGTGGCGGGACGATACCGGCCTCGTCTGCTCGACCCCCGCCGGGGCGCGCCCGGGCAGCTTCATGGCCGAGGTGGAATGCGCCTTCCTGAACACCCTGCAGGCTCGCTGGCAATACGCCGCCGAGGCGTTCGGGCTGGGCTTCGCGCAGGGCAAGAGCATGCTGTGGCACAAGCCCTTTCTTGAGGCGCAGGGCGGCCTGCAGGCGCTCGCGGCCGAGATCGCCGAGGACGCGGCCGCCACCAAGCTCGTCCGGGCCGCCGGCAAGCGGGTCCACCTCGTGGCGAGCCCGTTCGAGCAGCCGCTCGGGCCGCGCGGCTTCCAGGAGGTCTGGGCGCGACAGCTGCGCTGGGCGCGCCTGCGCCGCGTGACCTTCCCGCTGTTCTTCGCTCCCGAGATCGGCAGCGGTGTCCTGTTGCCGGCGCTTCTCATCGCCCTCTGGGCCGGCAGCTTCACGGGCCTCGTCGGCGCTGCCGGCCTCGCCGGCCTGTGCTATGCCGCCGAGCACCGGCTCGCGATCCGCGCGGGCTGGCACCGTTCGCCCCGCCTGCTGGCGGCCTTCCTGGTGCGCGACGCCCTGATCCCGGCGATCTGGCTCGGCGCCTGGATGCAGAGCGCCATCGTGTGGCGGGGCAACGCCATGGACGTGCGCCCCCGGCGGGCCGCCGAGGCGCGTCCCTACGCGCCGACGGCCTGACGGCGGCCGACGATCGGAGGCCGAAAGGTGTCGCGCCGCTACGCTCTCTACTGCCTGCCCGCCCCGGGTTCCCGGCTGGAGGCCTTCGGCCGGTCCGTCCTCGGCACCGACCCCGTCTCGGGGGCGGCGGTCCCGCACCCGGAGGGCTTGAGCGACCTCGCCGCCGTCACGGCGGGGGCCCGGATCTACGGGTTCCACGCCACCCTCAAGGCGCCGCTGCGCCTCGCGGCGGGCACCACGGAGGCGGATCTCGTCGCCGCCACCCGTGACCTCGCGGCCGCGCACCCGCCGGTGGCGGTGGGCCCGCTCCGGGTCGCCACCCTCGGGCCGTTCCTCGCCCTCGTGCCGGAAGCTCCCCCGCCGGAGCTGGGGCTCTTCGCCGCCGAGTGCGTCGCCGCCCTCGACCCGTTCCGTGCGCCGCTCACCGAGGCCGAGCGCGCCAAGCGCCGCCCGGAGCGCCTCGACCCGCGCGGGCGGGCGCTGCTGGCGCGCTGGGGCTACCCGTACGTGTTCGAGGCCTTCCGCTTCCACATGACCCTGACCGACGCCCTGCCGGAGGCGGAGCGCGAAGCCTGGCACCGGCGCCTGTCCGAGGCCTACGCCGCCGCGGGGCCGGAGCCCCTTGTGATCGACGCCGTGTGCCTCCTGACCCAGGACGGGTCCGGCCCGTTCCGGCTCCTGGCGCGCCTGCCCTTCGGAGAGCCCCGTGGTTGACCGTCCCCTCGGACTCGAACCCGCACGCGATCCCAGCGCCCGGGTCGTGGATTGCCGCCTCGGTCACTACACGGAGGTCGGCGCGCGAACCCGCCTCACCGAGACGATCCTCGACGATTATTCCTACATCGGTCAGGATTGCGAGGTGATCTACACGACCATCGGCAAGTTCTGCTCGATCGCCGCCAGCGTGCGGATCAATCCCGGCAACCACCCGATGGAGCGCGCGTCGCAGGCGCATTTCACCTACCGGGCACGAGCCTACTGGCCGGAGGAGTCCGACGAGCCCGCCTTCTTCGACCGGCGCCGGGCGAGCCCGGTGGCGATCGGCCACGATGTCTGGATCGGCCACGGCGTCGTTGTCCTGCCCGGCCGCACCATCGGCACCGGCGCCGTGGTCGGCGCGGGCGCCATCGTCACCCGCGACGTCGAACCCTACACGATCGTTGTCGGCAATCCCGCCAAACCGGTCCGGCGCCGCTTCCCCGAGGCCGTCGCCGAACGTCTGATGCGCCTGGCATGGTGGGACTGGGATCACGAACGGCTGCGCCGGGCGCTTCCGGATTTCCGCGGCCTGCCCATCGAAGCATTCCTCGAGCGCTATGAAGTTTAAGCCGGCTATCAAAATGTAAGAATTGCGCCGGCAAACATAACCGATCTGTATTCGTCATCCAATCGTCGTGAAATCGGCGTTTACCTGCGGCCATTCCCCGGCGGATGGTGGCATGCTGGTTATCGAGGATCTCACGCGCCAGTACGGCGACCGGCGCGCCGTCGACGGCGTGTCGCTCCGGATCGAGCCCGGCAGCTTCGTCGGCGTGATCGGCCGGTCGGGCGCCGGCAAGTCGACGCTGCTGCGCCTGATCAACCGGCTGGCGGACCCGAGTTCGGGGCGCATTCTCCACGACGGCCGTGAGGTCACCACCCTGCGGGGCCGCGACCTGCGCGAATGGCGGACCCGCTGCGCCATGATCTTCCAGCAGTTCAACCTCGTCGGCCGCCTCGACGTGATGACCAACGTGCTGATGGGGCGGCTCAGCCACGTGCCGAGCTACCGTTCCCTGCTGCGGCAATGGTCCGCCGAAGACCGAGCCATGGCGCTCGCCGCCCTGGAGAGCTTCGACATGGGCGAGTTCGCCGGCCAGCGCGCCGACGGCCTGTCGGGCGGGCAGCAGCAGCGGGTCGCTATCGCCCGCGCCCTCGTGCAGGAGCCCGAGATCCTGCTCGCCGACGAGCCGGTGGCCTCCCTCGACCCGCGCAACACCCGGCTCGTGATGGACGCGCTGGCCGAGGTGAACCGGCGCTACGGCATCACGGTGCTGTGCAACCTGCATTCCCTCGACCTCGCGCGCGCCTATTGCGACCGCCTCGTGGGACTCGCGGCCGGGCGGGTCGTGTTCGAGGGCGGACCGTTCGACCTCACCGAGGACGTGGCGCGCCGGCTCTACGGCCTGGAGGCCGGCGAGGTGCTGGACGATTCCGCGCAGCGCGAGGCGGAGCAGCGGGCCGCGATGCCCGGCCGGCCCGGTCTCGTGCCGGCGCGGCCGGTCCGCGAGGCCGCCCTCGGCGCCTGATCCGGGCCCTCCAAGCCCCAACAACCATTCGGGAAACGCCCGACCGGCCTCCGGCCGGCCGAACTTCCTGCCCTACGCCGTCACGAAGGACGACACGATGATCACCCGACGCACTCTCGCCGGCGCCGCCGCGGCTCTCGCCCTCCTCGGCCTGCCGGCCGCCGCCCATGACTGGAAGGCCCAGTATCCGGAGCTGACGCTCGGCGTGATCCCGGCCGAGAACGCCTCGGGCACCGCCGACCGCTGGGCGCCGCTCACCGCCTACCTGACCAAGACGCTCGGCGTGCCGGTGAAGCTGCGGGTGGCGAGCGACTACGCCGCCGTCATCGAGGGCCAGCGGGCCGGCAACATCCAGATCGCGTGGTACGGACCGGCCTCCTTCGCGCGGGCCGTGATGACCGGCGTGAAGATCGAGCCGATCGTCAACCAAAAGCACGAGACCGGCGCCTCGGGCTACTATTCGGTGGTCTACGTTCTGGCCTCCAGCCCCTACAAGACCGTCGAGGATCTCAAGGGCAAGAACCTCGCCCTGGTCGATCCGAACTCGACCTCCGGCAACCAGGCGCCGCGCTTCTTCCTGAAGCGGGCCGGCTACGACGTGGAGAAGTTCTTCGGCAAGACCTTCTACGCGGGCAGCCACGAGAACGCCGTGCTGGCGCTCACCCAGGGCACGGCCGACGCCGCCGCCAACCTGTGGAATTCCGAGACCGACACGATGGTCACCCGCATGGCCGCCAAGGGCATGCTCAAGAAGCCCGACGGCACGCCGATGCAGCAATCGGACTTCCGGGTCGTGTTCAAGTCCGACTTCCTGCCGGAGGGGCCCTTCGCCATGCTGACGAGCCTGCCGGACGACCTGAAGGCCAGGATCCGCGACGCCTTCGTGGCCCTGCCGAAGGCCGACAAGGCCGCCTTCGACCGTCTCTCCGACGGCAAGGATCAGGATCTGACGCCGGTGACCCTCAAGGATTATCAGCCGATCATCGACATGCTGCGGTTCAACGACGAGCAGCGCCGGAAGTCCTGATCCGGGCCCGCCCGCCTTGCGCGGTCTGACACCCCTGTCGCCGGAGCGGGAAGCCGCCCTCTCCGGTCTCTACGCGGCGGCGACCGGCGCTGCGCGCCGCCGCACGCTGGCGGGCTTCGCCCTTGTGGCGGCGCTCGCCCTGGTCGCCGGCTTGGTCGCCGAGGTGCGGCCGCTGGTCTTCGCCGAGAACATCGGCAAGTTCACCGCCTACATCCAGCAGATCCTGCCGCCGATCAGCCTCGAGCATCCGCTCGAGGACGTCCGCAGCTGGTACTGGGGCCTGCCCAAATGGCTGGGCCTGCTGGGCGAGACCCTGCTCATGGCCTATCTCGGGACGCTGCTCGGGGGGCTCGCGGGCTTCGCCCTCAGCTTCGTGGCCGCCGCCAACCTCGTGCGGTCGCGCCTGCTGCGCGTCGGCGCCAAGCGCCTCCTGGAATTGTGCCGCACCGTCCCCGAGGTGGTGTTCGCCCTGATCTTCGTGATCGCCTTCGGGCTCGGCCCGATGGTGGGCGTGCTCGCCATCGCGATCCACACCACGGGGGCGCTCGGCAAGCTGTTCTCCGAGGTGGTCGAGAACATCGACATGCGGCCCGTCGAGGGCCTGTCGGCCTCGGGCGCCACCTGGGTCCAGACGGTACGCTTCGCGGTGCTGCCGCAGGTGCTGTCGAACTTCGCCTCCTACGCGCTGCTGCGCTTCGAGATCAACGTGCGCGGGGCCGGGGTGATGGGCTTCGTCGGCGCCGGCGGCATCGGCCAGGAATTCCTCGTGGCGATCCGAAATTTCTACTACGCGGACGTGAGCGCGATCCTCGTGCTGATCATCCTGACCGTGTTCTGCATCGACCTCGCCACCGAGCGGGTCCGTCACCGCCTGATCGGCGCGGAGCAGGCCCGATGAGCCCGCGTCCCGAGGCCCTGCGGGCGGCGGCCCGGGCCGACCTCGCCCGCCTGCGCGCGCGCTACCCCGCGCAGTTCCGCACCGACTGGCCGGGGCGGGCGCGGCTCGCCGCCCTGCTCGCCGTCCTGATCGGGCTCGCGGCGTTCGGCTACTGGCGCCTCGACTTCTCGATGGCGCGGATCCTCCACGGGCTCGGGCGGCTCGGTACCTTCGCGGTGCTGATGCTGCCTCCGTCCCCGGAGGGCCAGTTCTGGACCTTCCTGCACGCGCTGGGCGAGACCCTGGGCATCGCCTTCCTGGGCACGCTGACGGCGGCGGTCTTCGCCTTCCCGGTGGCGTTCCTGGCGGCCCGGAACGTCGTGCCCAACCCCTTCGCGCGGTTCGCCGTCCGCCGCGGCCTCGACGTCATGCGCTCGGTGGACGTGCTGATCTGGGCGCTGATCTGGATCAACGTCGTGGGCCTGGGCCCCTTCGCGGGGGCGCTCGCCATCGCGTGCTCGGATTTCGGGGCGCTCGGAAAGCTGTTCTCCGAAGCGATCGAGACCTGCGACAAGCGTGCCGGCGAGGGCGTCGTCGCCTCGGGCGGCTCGCGCCTGCACCGCATCCGCTTCGGGCTGATCCCCGGGGTCCTGCCGGTGCTGGCGAGCCAGGTCCTGTACTTCTTCGAGTCGAACACCCGGTCGGCGACGATCATCGGCATCGTCGGCGCCGGGGGCATCGGTCAGTACCTCACCGAGCTGATCCGCGTGCTGGAGCTGCAGCAGGTCGCCTTCCTGGTGCTGATGATCCTCGTCACCGTGGCGGCGATCGACTGGGTCTCGACCCGCCTGCGCCGGGCGATCATCGGGCCGGCGGCGCGCTGAGTCGCCGGCCCGATAAACCGCCGATCACCCGCCGATCACCAGCTCCACCCGGTCGGCGGCGAACAGGGTGCGGTTCGCCTGGATCGGAACGCCGGCGGGATCGATGTTGACGCTCGACACCACCAGAACGACCCGCCCCGGGGCGATGTCGAGGCGCTGCGCCTCCGCGGAATCGGCCGGCCGGGCGCGGATGCGCGTCGAGAGCCGGGTATAGTCGTGCAGGCCGCAGGCCGCGAAAGCCCGGGTGATCGAGCCGCGCTCGGCATAGGCCTCGGCGAAGCCCGCGAAGCGCGGCAGCGGCAGCCAGGTCAGCGCCGTCGAGAGCGGAGCGTCGTCCGCCCGGTGGACCGTCAGCAGCTCCAGGATCGGCGCGCCGGGGGCGAGGGCCAGGGCTGCCGCCTGCTCGGGCCCGGCCGGGACCGTGGTCGAGGCGACGAGGTCGCCCCAGGCCTCGCGTCCGGCCCCGGCGACGATCTCGGAGAACCGCGTGCGCGGCCCGATCGGGTAGGCGAGGGGTGCCTCCTCCACGAAGGTGCCCCGGCCCTGGCTGGCGCGCACGAGCCCGCCCTCGGCGAGCGCCGCGAGCGCACGTCGCACGGTGTGCCGGTTCACGGCGAAGCGCGCCGCCAGGGCGGCCTCGGCGGGCAGCTGCTGTCCCGGCGGATAGCGCCCCGCCGCGATCTCGGCCGTCAGCGCGTCGGCGATCTGCCGCCACGCCGTCAGACCCTCGCCCCGGACGAGGCCGGGTGCCTGCTCCTGCGCATCCATCCTGTCATCCAAACTTCATTTGTGCGGCGCACGCCAGTTGTCTATACACCTATACAACTGAGCGACGGAGGGATTCGCGATGACGACGAGCCCGAGACATCCGGCATCCGAGGGGGAGATCGGGGCGCGCCAGGCCGTGATGGCGCTCTGTGCCGAGGCGAGCCGCACGGACCTGGAGGCGGCCCTGTCGGTCCTCGACACCCCCGCCGCCGCGGATCTCCGGCCGCCGGAGACGGGGCTCGTGATGGCCTCAGGCCGGATCGGCGGCGACGGGCGCCCGTTCAACCTCGGCGAGGTCAGCGTGACCCGGGCCGCCATCCGCCTCGCGGACGGTCCGGCCGGCTTCGCCTACCATCTCGGCCGCGACCGCACGAAGGCGCGGCTCGCCGCGATCCTCGACGCCCTCTGGCAGGACCCGGACCGGCGCGCCCGGGTCGAGGCCGCCCTGGCGCCCGCCGCCCGGCGGCTCGCGGCGGACCGGCAACAGGCGGCCCGGCGCACGGCGGCCACCCGGGTCGACTTCCTGACCCTCGCCCGCGGAGACGATTGAGCATGCTCGCCCCCGGCTTCGCCGATCCGGTCCACGACGCGCAGGGCACCTTCCGCGCCGTGATGGACGCCCTCGCCCGCCCCGGGCTCGTCCGGCCGCTCGCCCCGTTCCTCGCGCCGCCCGCGCCGCTCACGCCGGAACTGGCCGCCGTCGCACTGGCGCTCACCGACGCCGACACGCCGGTCTGGCTGGATCCGGCCCTCGCCGAAGCCGCGGACGTCGCGGCTTACCTGCGCTTTCACACCGGCGCGCCGCTCACCGACGACCCGGCCCGGGCCGCCTTCGCGCTGGTCCGCGAGTCTCGACGCTGCCCGCCGCTGGGCCGGTTCGCCCTCGGCACGCCGGCCTACCCCGACACCTCCACCACCCTGGTGCTCGCCCTCGACACGATCACGGACGGGCAGGGGCTGAGCCTCTCCGGCCCGGGCGTCCGGGGCACGGTCCGGGTCGCGCCGGGACCTCTGCCGGACGGCTTCGCGGCGCAGCTCGCCGAGAACCGCGCCGACTTTCCGCTGGGCGTCGACCTGATCCTCACCGCGCCCGGCCGCGTGGCCGGTCTGCCGCGCTCCACGACGGTCACGGAGGCCTGACCCATGTACGTGGCCGTGAAGGGCGGCGAGGCCGCCATCGACAACGCCCATCGGCTCCTCGCCGAGGCCCGCCGGGGCGACCCCGCCGTTCCGGAACTCTCCGTGGCGCAGATCCGCGAGCAGATGGCGCTGCTCGTCGACCGGGTGATGACCGAGGGCTCGCTCTACGATCCGGACCTCGCGGCCCTGGCGCTCAAGCAGGCGCGCGGCGACGTGGTCGAGGCGGTGTTCCTGGTCCGCGCCTACCGGACCACGCTGCCCCGCTTCGGTGCCTCCGCGCCGGTCGACACCGGCACCATGGCGGTCGAGCGCCGGGTCTCCGCGACCTTCAAGGACCTGCCCGGCGGGCAGGTGCTCGGGCCGACCTTCGACTACACCCACCGGCTCGTCGACTTCGCGCTCGCGGCGGATACCGCCTCCGAGCCCGCCGCCGAGGCCGAGCCGCGCGCCGATGCCGGAACCTGCCCGCGGGTCACCGACCTGCTGGCCCAGGACGGGCTGATCGAGGCCTCGCCGCCGGACGACGGCGCCCCCGTGGGCGACCTCACCCGCGAGCCCGTGGATTACCCCGCCGACCGGGCTCTGCGCCTCCAGGCGCTCGCCCGGGGCGACGAGGGCTTCGTGCTCGGCCTCGCCTACTCGACGCAGCGCGGCTACGGCCGCACCCACCCGTTCGTCGGCGAGATCCGGGTCGGCGCGGTGGCGGTGGAGTTCGTGCCCGAGGAGCTGGGCTTCGCGGTCCCGCTCGGCCGGGTGCGGCTCACCGAGTGCCAGATGGTCAACCAGTTCAAGGGCTCGGGCGCGGCCGCGCCCCAGTTCACCCGCGGCTACGGGCTGAGCTTCGGGCAGAGCGAGCGCAAGGCCATGGCGATGGCCCTGGTGGACCGGGCGCTGCGCGCGGAGGAGCTCGGCGAGCCGGTGGCGAGCCCCGCCCAGGACCAGGAATTCGTGCTGGCCCATTGCGACAGCCTCCAGGCGACGGGCTTCGTCGAGCACCTGAAGCTCCCCCACTACGTCGACTTCCAGGCCGAGCTGGAGCTGGTCCGGCGCCTGCGCGCCGAGTTCGAGCGCAAGACCGAGACCGTCGAGATGCAGGAGGCCGCCGAATGAGTGCGACAGGGATGTCCCCCTTCCTTGGTGGCTCCGCTTCTCGGGAGCTTCCGGGCCGCGCGCCGGATGACGCGCAGGTTCCCTCTCCCGAACGGGAGAGTGGGCTCGTCGCGTCAGTCCTCGACGCGGCAGCAAGCACGCGCGGCTCCGGCTACAACTTCGCCTATCTCGACGAGGGCACGAAGCGGATGATCCGCCGCGCCATCCTCAAGGCCATCGCGGTGCCGGGATACCAGGTACCCTTCGCCTCCCGCGAGATGCCGATGCCCTACGGCTGGGGCACCGGCGGCGTGCAGGTCACGGCGGCGATCCTCGGGCAATCGGACGTGCTCAAGGTCATCGACCAGGGGGCCGACGACACCACCAACGCGGTCTCGATCCGCCGCTTCTTCGCCAAGACCTCCGGGGTGGCCACCACCACCCGCACGACGGAGGCGACGGTGATCCAGACCCGCCACCGCATCCCCGAGACGCCGCTCACCGAGGGGCAGATTCTGGTCTATCAGGTGCCGATCCCCGAGCCCCTGCGCTTCCTCGAACCGCGCGAGACCGAGACGCGCCAGCTCCACGCGCTGGCCGAGTACGGCGCCATGCACGTCAAGCTCTACGAGGACATCAGCCGGCACGGGCACATCGCCACCACCTACGCGTACCCGGTGGAGGTCGCCGGCCGCTACGTGATGGACCCGTCGCCGACGCCGAAATTCGACAATCCCAAGATGGACGACTGCCCCGCGCTCCAGCTCTTCGGCGCGGGCCGCGAGCGGCGGATCTACGCGGTGCCCCCCTACACGCGGGTGCGCAGCCTCGATTTCGAGGATCACCCGTTCCGCGTGCAGGAATTCACGCAGCCCTGCGCCCTGTGCGGCGCCAGCGGCCACTACCTCGACGAGGTGGTCACCGACGATTCCGGAGGCCGGATGTTCATCTGCTCCGACACCGACATCTGCGAGACCCGTGTCGCGGAGGCGGCCCGATGAGCGCGCCGCTTCTCTCCGCCCACGGCCTGACCAAGACCTACGGCAACCGGCTCGCCTGCGCGGGCATCGACCTCGACATCACGGAGGGCGAGGTGCTGGCCATCGTGGGCGAGTCCGGCTCGGGCAAGTCGACGCTCCTGTCGCTGCTCGCCGGCGAGCTGGCGCCCGATTCGGGTGAGGTCCGCTACCGGATGCGCGACGGGCAGACCCGCAGCCTCGCCGATCTCGGACCCGCCGCGCTGCGCCGGCTGATGCGCACCGACTGGGGCTTCGTCCGGCAGGACGCCCGCCAGGGCCTGCGCATGGCGGTCTCGGCCGGCGGCAATGTCGGCGAGCGGCTGATGGGCATGGGCGAGCGCCATTACGGCCGGATCCGCGGCCAGGCGCTGGACTGGCTCGGCCGGGTCGAGATCGAGGCCGGCCGGGTGGACGACCCGCCCAGCCAGTTCTCCGGCGGCATGCGCCAGCGCCTCCAGATCGCCCGCAACCTCGTCACCGGGCCGCGCCTCGTGCTGATGGATGAGCCGACCTCCGGCCTCGACGTCTCGGTCCAGGCCCGGCTCCTCGACCTGATCCGGCGGCTCTCGGCCGAGCTCGGCCTCGCGGTGATCATCGTGACCCACGACCTCGCGGTGGCGCGGCTGCTCTCGCACCGGATCGCCGTGATGCGGGCCGGCCGGGTGATCGAGACCGGCCTCACCGACCGGGTGCTCGACGATCCCGAGCACGCCTACACCCAGCTCCTCGTCGCCTCGGTGCTCGCCGCATGACTGCGCTTCTGACCTTCCAGGACGTCGCCAAGAGCTTCACCCTGCACCTGCGCGGCGGGATCGTCCTGCCGGTGGTGGGCGGCGTGAGCCTCGTGGTCGAGCCCGGCGAGTGCGTGGTGCTCGGCGGCCCCTCGGGGGCGGGCAAGTCCTCGCTCCTGAAGATGGCCTACGGCAATTACCGCTGCGATGCCGGCGCCATCCGGGTCCGCGACGGCGAGGCCATGGTGGACGTCGTCCGGGCCGATCCGCGAGTGGTCCTGGCGCTGCGGGCGCGGGTCATCGCCTACGTGTCGCAGTTCCTGCGGGTGATCCCGCGGGTCCCGGCCCTCGACGTGGTCGAGGCCGCCGGCCGCGAGGGCGGGTTGTCCGAAGAGGCCGCCCGCGCCAGGGCCAAGGACCTCCTCGCCCGGCTCAACCTGCCCGAGCGGCTCTGGGGCCTGCCGCCCGCGACCTTCTCGGGAGGCGAGCAGCAGCGGGTCAACATCGCCCGGGGCCTGATCGCCGACCGGCCGCTCCTGCTCCTCGACGAGCCGACCGCCTCCCTGGACGCGCAGAACCGCGCCGTGGTGGCCGACCTCGTGCGCGAGAAGCTGAAGGCCGGCGCCGGCGTGCTCGGCATCTTCCACGACAGCGAGATGCGCGAGGCTGTGGCGACCCGGGTGGTCGATGTCACCCGCTTCGCGCCGCAAGCCCGGGCAGCCTGAGGAATTCACGATGGACGACTTCATCCTCGAGAACGCGACCCTGGTCCTGCCCGACCGGGTGCAGCGCGGCTGGCTCGCCGTCTCCGACGGGGCGATCATCGAGATCGGCGAGGGCCGGGCGCCCGCGCGCGGCCTCGATTGCGGCGGCGATTACCTGATCCCCGGGCTGATCGAGCTGCACACCGACCATCTGGAGAGCCACTACGCGCCGCGCCCCAAGGTCCGCTGGCATCCGCTCGGCGCGGTGCTCGCCTACGACGCGCAGATCACCGCCTCGGGCATCACCACGGTGTTCGATTCGCTCCGCGCCGGCAGCGACCCGGACGGCAGCGGCCTCGGCTCCGAGCTGGAGCAGCTCGCCGGCGCCATCGCCGCCGCGCGGGCCGGCGACCTGTTCCGAGCCGAGCACTTCACGCATCTGCGCTGCGAATTGCCCTCCACGGATGTGCTCGACACGGTGGCGACCTTCACCGCCCGCTACCCGGTGGGGCTGATCTCGCTGATGGACCACACCCCCGGCCAGCGGCAGTTCCGCGACATGGAGAAGTACTACACCTACGCCACGCGCGGCGGCCGTCCCATGGAGGAGATCCGCGCCAACACCGAGCGCAAGATCCGCGACGGTCGGTCGCTGAATGCGAAGAACCGGCCGGCCCTGGTCCAGTTCGCCCGCGAGATGGGGATCCCGCTGGCGAGCCACGACGACACCACCCTGGCGGATGTCGACCTCGCGGTCGGCGAAGGCGTGCGGCTGGCCGAGTTTCCCACCACCCTGGAGGCGGCCGAGGCCGCGCACCGCCAGGGCATCACCGTGATGATGGGCGCGCCGAACCTGATCCGCGGCGGCTCGCATTCCGGCAACGTCGCCGCCCTGGCGCTGGCCGAGGCCGGGCACCTCGACATCCTCTCGTCGGACTACGTGCCGGCGAGCCTCTTGATGGCGGCCTTCCTGCTGCCCGAGCAGGCACCGTCGATCACGCTGCCTGAGGCGCTGGCCACCGTCACGGCGAATCCCGCCCGCGCCACCGGGCTCACCGACCGGGGCGCCCTGGCGCCCGGGCTGCGGGCCGATCTCGTGCGCGTGCAGCGGGCCGAGGGCGTGCCGGTCGTCCGCGAGGTCTGGCGCACCGGCCGGCGGGTCGCCTGATGCCGGGCTGCCTCGTCCTCGTGGTCGGCCCGAGCGGCGCCGGCAAGGACACGCTGATCCGGCTGGCCCGGGCGGCCCTCGCGGACGATCCGCGCTACGTCTTCCCGCGGCGTCTCGTGACCCGGCCACCCTCGGCGGACGAGGACAACGACGAGATCGACGAGGCTGCCTTCGCGGATGGCTGCGCGGCCGGCCGCTTCACCTTGAGCTGGCGCGCCCATGGCCTCGGCTACGCCCTCCCGGCGGAGGCCGGAAGGCGCGCCGCCGACGGTCAGGTGGTGATCTGCAACGTCTCGCGCCGCATCGTCGCGGAGGCGCGGAGGACCTGCCCGCGGGTGAGCGTCGTCGAAGTCACCGCGCCGCCCGAGATCCTGGCGCAGCGTATCGCCGCCCGGGGCCGGCCGCAGGACGGCGACCTCGCCGCGCGTCTCGCTCGGGAGGGCGACGTCGTCGCGGATCTGACGATCCTCAACACCGGCTCCCCGGGCGACGCCGCGTCGCAACTCGTCGCGCATCTGCGCGCCTGCTGACGGGACATCTTCGTCCCACGCCGGGTGCGACTGCCGGGTCGCGGCGGCCGATGCACCGATCGCGCCGGAGCAACGAAAAAGGGCGGGTGCCGATATCGGCACCCGCCCTTGTTGGTCTCGGCCGGGGAAGCCCCGGCGCCGTCGGTCTCAGAGGCCGCCGAACTTGTAGTTGAAGCCGGCGCGAACGATGCTGCCCTCGGTGCGGAAGCGCGAGATGTACGCGCCGTTGCCGACACCCGGGACCGCGCCGACGAGCACGTTCTGGCTGCCGAGGTCGTAGTGCAGGTACTCGGCCTTCACCGTGATGGCGTCGTACTTGATGCCGATGTAGCGGCCGAGCGCGAAGGTGTTCAGGAAGCTGTCGGTGGGCAGGGCGAACTCGATGCCGCCGCCGTAGGCGTAGCCGACCTTGAAGTCGTCGTAGCGGCCGGCGAACTGCAGGCGGCCGCCCGGGGTGTAGAAGTTGGCGTCGTGGAACACGTTGCCGTAGGCGAGGCCGCCCATCCCGTAGACCAGAACGCGGTCGAAGGCGTAGCCGACGCGGCCCGTGAGGGTGCCGAGCCAGTCGAGGCTCTGGCGGAACTGGCTGATGTTCGGCGGGCCGCCGGCGACGTTGCCGGTGCCGAGGACGACGCGGTTCTTGGTGATGTCGGTCCAGTCGATGCTGTTGGCGAGACCGACGACGATGCCGGAGCCCGGCGTGAACTGGTAGTTGTAGCCGGCGGTGCCGCCGATGTTGGCGAAGCCGTCCTGCGTGGTCGAGGTCAGGAAGGGACGGCGGCCGAGGGCCACATTGGTGGCGTTGCCCGGCTGGACGCCGACCGTGGTGATGCGCTCACGATCCGTGAAGGTGTAGGCGGACTCGAGACCGGCGTAGAAGCCCGTCCAGGTGAAGACCGGCACCGGCGTGAAGACCGGCGGCGGCGCGGCCCGGCGCGGCAGGTCGGCGGCCGAAGCGGCCGTCGTGACCAGCGCCGTCGCGGCGGTGGCGAGGAGGAACTTCTTCATCATGGCGGGGGGTCCGAGGTGATGCGTTGTTGTCCCCACTTAAGCTCGGCCGCACGGATCCCGCTATGCCCGCGAAGCCACACTGTGGCGTGAAAGCGGCGTGGATACTGCCTGTGATTGATGTTTCGGCGTTCAAGACTCATGGCCGCGGCTTGACAGCAGAGCCGGTCGTCGGGCGCCCGCGCGCCGCGGAGCTTGATCCCTGGCGGCCGACCCTCTAAGCGGACCGCGTTTTTCGCCCCTGTCCGAGCTTCGGGGCGGCTGACCAGGATTCGGGGCCCTTGTGTGGTCCCCGCCGCAGGAATGGGAATCATGGGCAAGGAAAAGTTCTCCCGCACCAAGCCGCACTGCAACATTGGCACGATTGGTCACGTTGACCACGGCAAGACGTCGTTGACGGCGGCGATCACGAAGGTTCTGGCGGAGACGGGCGGGGCGACGTTCACGGCCTACGACCAGATCGACAAGGCTCCGGAGGAGAAGGCGCGCGGGATCACGATCTCGACGGCGCACGTGGAGTACGAGACGCAGAACCGTCACTACGCGCACGTGGATTGCCCCGGGCACGCCGACTACGTGAAGAACATGATCACGGGCGCGGCGCAGATGGACGGCGCGATCCTGGTGGTTTCGGCGGCCGACGGCCCGATGCCGCAGACCCGCGAGCACATCCTTCTGGCGCGCCAGGTCGGCGTTCCGGCGCTGGTGGTGTTCCTCAACAAGGTCGACATGGTCGACGACGAGGAGCTCCTGGAGCTGGTCGAGCTGGAGGTGCGCGAGCTCCTGTCGAAGTACGACTTCCCCGGCGACGACATCCCGATCACCAAGGGCTCGGCGCTGATGGCGCTTGAGGACAAGGAGCCGAAGATCGGCAAGGAGGCGGTGCTGGCGCTGATGGCGACGGTGGATGCCTACATCCCGCAGCCGGAGCGTCCGATCGACCTGCCGTTCCTGATGCCGATCGAGGACGTGTTCTCGATCTCGGGCCGCGGCACGGTGGTGACGGGTCGCGTCGAGCGCGGCATCGTCAAGGTCGGCGAGACGGTGGAGATCGTCGGCATCCGCGACACGCAGACCACGACGGTCACGGGCGTGGAGATGTTCCGCAAGCTGCTCGACCAGGGCCAGGCGGGCGACAACGTCGGCGTGCTGCTGCGCGGCACGAAGCGCGAGGACGTGGAGCGCGGCCAGGTCGTGTGCAAGCCGGGTTCGGTGAAGCCGCACGCCAAGTTCAAGGCCGAGGCCTACATCCTGACCAAGGAAGAGGGCGGCCGCCACACGCCGTTCTTCACCAACTACCGGCCGCAGTTCTACTTCCGCACCACCGACGTGACCGGGATCGTGACGCTGCCCGAGGGCACCGAGATGGTGATGCCGGGCGACAACGTGACCATGGACGTGGCGCTGATCGTGCCGGTGGCCATGGAAGAGAAGCTGCGCTTCGCCATCCGCGAGGGCGGCCGCACCGTCGGTGCCGGCGTCGTCGCCGCCATCAACGATTGAGCTCGAGCAGGGCCGGCGCGTCGCGACAGACGATGCGCCGGTCCCGCGCCGTCATCCGGCGGATGGTCCGTGGTCATCTCTAGACCACGGGGGTGCGTCAGGGCTCTGGCCATCGACTTCGACGTGACTCGCGCCGGCCTCCATCTTGACGGGGTGCCGGCGTTGTTTTGTCTTGTCTCCGCCTTGTCTTGGGGGAGACTCGGATGTTCGGAGATTCCGCTCGGTGGGCCGCGCGATTGCTGGCCCTGATCTGTGCCGGCTCCGTGTTCCTGCCGGTCGGCGCGCGGGCAGACGACCTGAGCGACGGCCGCTTTCGCGACGCGGTGATCAAGCAGATCCGGATCCGTCGACCGGACGTGGCGATCGACCTCAATGCCGATCCGGCGCAGCTCGGCATCGGCACCCAGACGCTCGATCTCACCAACCTCCACCAGCATGTCCGCGGCCTCACCGAGGCCGAGCGCCGGCGGGAGGTCGACGAATTCCTCGGCCTCGCCTTCGCCAAGGCCGGCCCTGTGCCGGAGCCGGCGGATTTCGCGGCGATCAAGGGCCGCCTGCGCGTGCAGCTGGTGCCGGATGAGATCCTCCAGCAGAACCCGCAGCTCGCGCATCGCCGGTTTTCCGAGACGCTGCACGTCGTCTACGTGCTCGACGAGTCCAGGCGCTACCAGTACGTCACCCGCGAGATGATCGCCGGCTGGCATGTCGATCCTGCCGTGGTGGAAGCCACGGCGGTGCGGAACCTCGCGGGGGCCTCCAAGGATGTGCCGTTCCAGCTCGTCGTCGCGGACCGCACGCCCGTCGCCGCCCTCGCCAGGGAGGACGACAATTACGCCCTCGCGCGTTTGCTCGTGCCGGACTGGCTCGAGGAGATCCGCAAGGCGCTGAAGGCCGACGGCATCACGCTGACCGGGCCGACCCGCAATCTGCTCATGGCGTGGCCCGCCGACAGCCCTGCGCGGCGCGAGCTGGCCGCAGAGGCCACCACGCAGATGCGCGCCGGCCCCTACGGCCGCAGCGACGAGCTGTTCCGCTTCGACCGGGGCGGACTCCGGCCCCTGACCGCCGCCGAGCGGGCGGATCACGGTCGGTGATGCGCGGCGATCGGCGGCGAACCTCTTGCAAGCCGCGCCGCGATGAGGCATTGGGCGGTGCGCTAGGAGTGTAGCTCAACTGGTCAGAGCGCCGGTCTCCAAAACCGGAGGTTGCGGGTTCGAGTCCCTCCACTCCTGCCAGACATTCAGCCCGATCCCGCGCGGTGGCCCGGTCGACAAGCCGGGGGAGTTGCGCTAGAGCGGGCGCAATCCGAGATCTGAAGCGACCGTCGGTGCGGGCCCATCCGGGTCCTCGGCGCCGACATTCGCATTCCCGGATGCGGTCTCTGCCTCGGGGCCGAACACGCACAGATACTGGCGCCATGGCATCGAACGAAGCGACCAAGAAGGTGGACCTGGTGCGCGGCGCAGCCCGCGGTCCCGCGAATCCGCCGCCGGCCCGGCCGGCGACGCCGAACCGGGCGCCGCAGAAGCGTGCCACGCCGGGCGAGTTCATCGCGCAGGTTCGCGACGAGGCCCGCAAGGTCACGTGGCCGACCCGCCGGGAGACCACGATCACGACGATCATGGTCTTCGTGATGGTCGTGGCCGCGAGCCTGTTCTTCACGGTCGTGGATCAGGCCTTGCGCTTCCTGGTCGGCCTGATTTTGGGCGTCTGAGGCGGAGGCGTACGAGGGCGGCTCGCCGCCGATCGGGGGAGACCCCGCGGACTTGTCGGAGTTGAACGGAACCGTGTCGAAGCGCTGGTACATCGTCCACGCCTACTCGAACTTCGAGAACAAGGTCGCCCAGTCCATCAAGGATCAGGCGGCTCAGCGCGGGCTGACCGAGCTGTTCGACGAGGTGATGGTCCCGACCGAGAAGGTCGTGGAGGTCCGCCGCGGCCGGAAGGTCGATGCCGAGCGTAAGTTCTTCCCCGGCTACGTGCTGGTGAAGTGCGACCTCACCGACGAGGTCTACCACCTCATCAAGAACACCCCGAAGGTCACGGGCTTCCTAGGCGCCGACAAGTCGAAGCCGGTTCCGATCCCCGACGCCGAGGCCGAGCGGATCAAGGGCCAGGTCGCCGAGGGTGTCGACCGGCCGAAGCCCTCGATCTCCTTCGAGATCGGCGAGACCGTCCGGGTCGCCGACGGTCCGTTCGCCAGCTTCAACGGCACCGTCGAGGAGATCGACGACGCCCGCTCCCGCCTCAAGGTGGCCGTGTCGATCTTCGGCCGCGCGACGCCGGTGGAGCTCGAATACGCCCAGGTCGAGAAGGCCTGAGCCTCCTGATTTCGGCGGCCCTGAGGCCGCCGCGTCCTTCCGGCCGTCGCTGTGCGGCGGCCGCGAACTTGCCCCATCCTCCTGAGGCTGGGGCATCATCCGCGGGAGATCCGCCCGGCCTCGCCTCCGGGATCCACGGCTCGCACCGCGACCTGCAACCGTCCGACCCGCCGCGCTTCAGGCCGCGTGGGGGCGGATTCTCATTGGGAGCAGTCCCATGGCGAAGAAGATCACGGGCTACGTGAAGCTTCAGGTCCCGGCCGGCGCCGCCAACCCGTCGCCGCCGATCGGTCCCGCGCTCGGTCAGCGCGGCCTCAACATCATGGAATTCTGCAAGGCCTTCAACGCGAAGACCGCGCAGATGGAGAAGGGCACCCCGATTCCGGTGATCATCACCGCGTATCAGGATCGCTCCTTCACCTTCGAGATGAAGCAGCCCCCGGTCACCTTCTTCCTGAAGAAGGCCGTCGGCCTGAAGATCGGCAAGAAGCCGGCCTCCGGCTCGAAGACCCCGGGCAAGGGCCCGACCGTCGGCAAGATCTCCGAGGCGCAGCTGCGCGAGATCGCCGAGAAGAAGATGCCCGACCTCAACTGCGACTCGATCGAGTCGGCCGTTGCCATGATCCGCGGCTCCGCCCGGGCCATGGGCCTCGAAGTGACGGCCTGAGGGAGGACAGCATGGCTAAGGAAGGCAAGCGCATCCGCGCCGCCCGCGAGGGCATCGAGGTCACCAAGCTCTATCCCCTCGACGAGGCGATCAAGCTGGTGAAGGAGCGGGCGACCGCGAAGTTCGACGAGACCGTCGAGGTCTCCATGAACCTCGGCGTCGATCCCCGCCACGCCGACCAGATGGTCCGCGGCGTCTGCAACCTCCCGAATGGTTCCGGCCGGACGGTGCGGGTGGCGGTCTTCGCCCGCGGCGCCAAGGCGGACGACGCCAAGGCCGCCGGTGCCGACATCGTCGGCGCCGAGGACCTGCTGGAGATCGTGCAGAGCGGCAAGATCGAGTTCGATCGCTGCATCGCGACCCCGGACATGATGCCGCTGGTCGGCCGTCTCGGTAAGGTGCTGGGCCCGCGCGGCCTGATGCCGAACCCGAAGGTCGGCACCGTCACCATGGACGTGAAGGGCGCCGTCGCCGGCGCCAAGGGCGGCTCGGTGGAGTTCCGCGTCGAGAAGGCCGGCATCGTCCATGCCGGCGTCGGCAAGGTCTCGTTCGATGCCGACAAGCTCGTCGAGAACATCAAGGCCTTCGCGGACGCCGTCGCCAAGGCGAAGCCCGCGGGCGCCAAGGGCACCTACGTCCAGCGCATCGCCGTCACCTCGACGATGGGCCCGGGCGTGAAGGTCGAGCCGAACACGGTTCTGACCGCCTGAGGCAAGGCATAGCGTCTACGCTGCGGAGCGCCCGGCCGGAAACGGCCGGGCGTTTTCCGTTGCGGGCATGCGGACCGAGCCGCCGTCCCGCCGCGACAGTCTGGCGAGCCGCCGGACGGCACGCTCGACGCGGGCTCGGCGACCGATCCGGCGCATCGCGTGGGTACCTTGCCGGGAAACGCCCCGGATTACGGCGTGACCATGCTGGTCCCGTCCGAGGCCCGTCGGCGGATCTGATCGGCGGGGCCGAATCGCGGCGATTCTCGTGCTGGATCCCGGGTCGCATATCGCTGACGCGCCCTGTGCCCGGGAAGGGCCGGTGAGAAATAAACCCGTACCCCTTTTCCGGACGGGTGAAGCGGATCCTATCCGGAACCCGGCACGCGACAGGCCGCGACAGCGGCGCCGTTCTCCTTCACGCCATTCTTAACGGCAGAGGGGGCGCCAACGCGCGCGGCTGTGCTAGATAGGCCGACATGCGATGCACCCTGACGGTCACCTCCAAGCGACGCATCCTGTGCGTCTTTCCCGCCTACACGCCGTCCTTCGGGACGTTCTCCCACGCCTACCCGCTGATGGGCGGGGTGAAGGCGTTCATGCCGCCGCAGGGGCTGCTGCTGATCGCGGCCTACATGCCGGAGGCGTGGGAATGCAGATTCATCGATGAGAATATCCGCCGCGCGAGCCCGGCCGAGTTCGCCTGGGCCGACGCGGTGTTCGTTTCTGGCATGCACATCCAGGAACCGCAGATCCACGACATCCGCGACCGTGCCCGGGCCGCCGGCAAGGTCACGGTTCTGGGCGGTCCCTCGGTCTCGGGCGCGCCGGAGAAATATGGCGACTTCGACTATCTCCATGTCGGCGAGATCGGCGACGCCACCGACCAGCTCGTCGCGCGCCTCGACGCCGATGTCGCGCCCCCGCCCGCCCAGGTGGTTCTGGAGACGAAGGACCGGCTCGCGCTCGCCGACTTCCCGGCCCCGGCCTACGACCACGCACCGCTCAAGCGCTATCTGATCGGCTCGCTGCAATTCTCCTCGGGCTGCCCCTATCGCTGCGAGTTCTGCGACATCCCGCAGCTCTATGGCCGCCAGCCGCGGCTCAAGAGCCCCGAGCAGATGTGCGCCGAGCTCGACGCCATCATCAGCCAGCCCGGCCATCCGGCCGTCGTGTACTTCGTCGACGACAATTTCATCGCCAACCGCAAGGCGACCCGCGAGATGCTGCCGCACCTCGTGGCGTGGCAGAAGAAGAACAACTACCCGCTCCAGTTCGCCTGCGAGGCGACGCTGAACATGGCCAAGCAGCCCGAGATCCTCGAGCTGATGCGGCAGGCGAACTTCATGACGGTGTTCGTCGGCATCGAGACCCCGGAGGCCGAGGCCCTCAAGGGCATCGACAAGACCCACAACGCCGCCGTCCCGATGTACGAGGCGATCGAGACCCTCAATTCCTACGGGCTGGAGGTGACCTCGGGCATTATCCTGGGCCTCGATTCCGACACCGACAAATCCGAGCAGAACCTGATCGACTTCATCGACCGCTCGGCCATTCCCGTGCTGACCATCAACCTGCTCCAGGCCCTGCCCAAGACCCCGCTCTGGGACCGGCTGGAACGCGAGGGCCGGCTCGTCCACGATGCGGCATTGGAATCGAACGTGCTGTTCAAGCGCCCGCACGACACCGTGGTGGGCAGCTGGCGCCGGGCCATCGCGCACGCCTATACGCCGGAGAAGATCTTCGAGCGCTTCAAGCACCAATGCGCGGTGACCTACCCGAACCGCATCACCACGCCGACCGCCGGCAAGCTGACCTTCACCAATCTCCGGCGGGGCCTGATCCTGGGGTTCAACATCATCACCCGGGTCGGGATCTTTTCCGATTACCGCAAGCCGTTCTGGAGTGCGGCCGGCTACGCGCTGAAGCGCGGGCAGATCGAGGCGGTGTTCAACATGGGCTTCGTGGCCCACCACCTGATCCGCTTCACCCGCGAGGCCCTGCGCGGCGAGCACAACGCCTCCTTCTACGCCGCCAAGGCCGCGGAGGCGAAGGCGGCCCGCGACCGGAGCTGGTGGGAATCGGCCCGGCGCAGGCTGGCGCCGGAACGCGAGGCCGCGTGAGGCGGGTTGCCGGTCAGGCCCGGAGATTCCGCAGCAAGTCCTTGCCTGCGGCGGAAAAGTCGCGCTTCAGCCCTTGGCAGGCGGCTTGCTAGGCTCTATACACCGCGCCTCACGCATTTCATCCTCACGGAAGGAGACGGCCGATCGGCCGGTTTCCGCTCGAAATGTCGCCCGGGCAACCGGGTGGCAAAGGCCGGACGGATCCCAGGGGCGACGAGCCCCGCGGAGCCTTGTCCGGCCATGTCCTGTCCGAGACTGCAGGTGCCGGCTCGCCGGCTTAATCCCCAAGCCTGCACAGACGGGGAAGACCGAATTCGAAAAGCCTCGCCCAGGCCTCGGCCGCGGAGGGGTGTCGGTTTGAACCAACTCGCCCGAGGCGGCCTCCAGGGGCACGCGCGGGGACAGGGCCGCGAAGCGTCGTTCGGACGTTCCCGGTCTCTTGGCCGAGATGACGTCCGGGCGGCATGTGCAACCGGCGGACCCGAGATCGGGTTCCGCCAACCGGAGAGAGCCCAGTGGACCGGACAGCTAAAGCTGATCTCGTCTCGACGCTCAACGGCGTGTTCAGTGAGAGCGCCGTTGTCGTCGTGGCCCACTACAAGGGCCTCACGGTCGCCGACATGCAGAAGCTGCGTTCGCAGATGAAGCAGGCTGGCGCCACCGTGAAGGTCGCCAAGAACAGCCTCGCCGGCATCGCACTCGATGGCACGGACGTCGCCTCCATCAAGCCGCTCCTGAAGGGCCCGACCCTGCTCGCCTATTCCGGCGACCCGGTCGCAGCCGCGAAGGTCGCGGTCGATTTCGCCAAGGCCAACGACAAGCTCGTGATCCTCGGCGGCGCGATGGGGAAGACCGCCCTGAACCCGGACGGCGTGAAGGCCCTCGCCTCGCTCCCGTCCCTCGACGAACTGCGCGCCAAGATCGTGGGCCTCGTGCAGGCTCCCGCGACGAAGATCGCTCAGGTCGTCAACGCGCCGGCGGCCAAGCTCGCCCGCGTGTTCGGGGCTTATGCCAAGAAGGACGAGGCCGCCTGAGGCCCTTCAAAAACCATCCGTTCGAACCGATATTGAGAGGAATTCAAAATGGCTGATCTCGCCAAGCTCGTCGACGACCTGTCCTCGCTGACCGTGCTCGAGGCCGCTGACCTGGCCAAGATGCTCGAAGAGAAGTGGGGCGTCTCGGCCGCCGCTGCCGTCGCCGTTGCCGCCGGCCCGGCTGCCGGTGGCGCCGCCGCCGCCGTCGAGGAGCAGACCGAGTTCACGGTCGTCCTGGCCTCCGCCGGCGACAAGAAGATCGAGGTCATCAAGGAGGTCCGCGCGATCACCGGCCTCGGCCTTAAGGAAGCCAAGGACCTCGTCGAGGGCGCGCCGAAGCCGGTCAAGGAAGGCGTTGCCAAGGACGAGGCCGAGAAGCTCAAGGCTCAGCTCGAGAAGGCCGGCGCCAAGATCGAGCTCAAGTAAGTCGACGATGGGCCGGTCCCGGCCCATCACCCCACGGAGGTCCGCTTCGGGCCTGTCGTGACCGGAGCCCGCGGGTGCAACACCCGCGGGCTTTAGGCCGCTTCGGCGGATGGTCCCGGAAGGGACCGGCGAGAAGTTTCGGTTCGGTGGCGCTGCCCGGCGGGGCGCGCGTCGCGGCCCGGTGCGGGAGGTCCCTTTCGGGAACGCTTCCCCGGGCGAGAGGTACGCGGGTAGGAGCGAGGTCACATGGCCAACACGCTGGTCGGTCGCAAGCGCATTCGGAAGTTCTTCGGCAAGATCAAGGAAGTTGCCGAGATGCCGAACCTCATCGAGGTTCAGAAGGCGTCCTACGACCAGTTCCTGATGGTCGACGAGCCCGAGGGTGGGCGCGCCGACGAGGGGCTGCAGAGCGTGTTCAAGTCGGTGTTCCCGATTTCCGACTTCGCCTCCACGGCCCTGCTCGAGTTCGTGCGCTACACCTTCGAGGCGCCCAAGTACGATGTCGACGAGTGCCGCCAGCGCGGCATCACCTTCGCGGCCCCGCTGAAGGTCACGCTGCGCCTCATCGTGTTCGATGTCGATCCCGACACGCAGGCGAAGTCGGTCAAGGACATCAAGGAGCAGGACGTCTACATGGGCGACATGCCCCTGATGACGGAGAACGGCACCTTCATCGTCAACGGCACCGAGCGCGTGATCGTCTCGCAGATGCACCGCTCGCCGGGCGTGTTCTTCGACCACGACAAGGGCAAGACCCATTCCTCGGGCAAGCTCCTGTTCGCCGCACGCATCATCCCGTACCGGGGCTCCTGGCTCGACGTCGAGTTCGACGCCAAGGACATCGTCCACGTCCGCATCGACCGGAAGCGCAAGCTGCCGGCGACGTCGCTGCTCTATGCCCTCGGCCTCGACGGCGAGGAGATCCTGTCGACCTTCTACAACAAGGTCGTCTATGACCGCGACGGCGCCGACTGGCGCGTGCCGTTCGACGCCGAGCGCATGAAGGGCATGAAGGCCACCGTCGACCTGATCGACGCCGATTCCGGCGAGGTCGTGCTCGAGGCCGGCAAGAAGCTCAACGCCCGCAACGCCCGTCAGATCACCGACAAGGGCACCAAGTTCCTCAAGGCCACCGACGAGGATCTCGTCGGCCAGTACGTGGCCGAGGATCTCGTCAACGCGCAGACCGGCGAGATCTGGGCCGAGGCCGGCGAGGAGATCACCGACAAGCTCCTGAAGAGCCTGGATGATGTCGGCATCACCGAGCTCCCGGTGCTCGACATCGACCACGTCAATGTCGGCCCCTACATTCGCAACACGCTGGCGGTGGACAAGAACTCCAACCGCGAGGGCGCGCTGTTCGACATCTACCGGGTCATGCGCCCGGGCGAGCCGCCGACCCTCGAGACCGCCGAGGCGATGTTCCACTCGCTGTTCTTCGACTCCGAGCGGTACGATCTCTCGGCCGTCGGCCGCGTGAAGATGAACATGCGCCTCGACCTCGACGCCGCCGACACCGTGCGCACCCTCCGCAAGGAGGACATGCTCGCGGTGGTGAAGGCGCTCGTGGAGCTGCGCGACGGCAAGGGCGAGGTCGACGACATCGACCACCTCGGCAACCGCCGCGTCCGCTCGGTGGGCGAGCTCATGGAGAACCAGTACCGCCTGGGCCTCCTGCGCATGGAGCGCGCGATCCGCGAGCGCATGAGCCAGGTCGATATCGACACGGTCATGCCGCAGGATCTCATCAACGCGAAGCCCGCCGCCGCGGCCGTGCGCGAGTTCTTCGGCTCGTCGCAGCTCTCGCAGTTCATGGACCAGACCAACCCGCTCTCCGAGGTGACGCACAAGCGCCGCCTGTCGGCGCTCGGCCCGGGCGGTCTGACCCGCGAGCGCGCCGGCTTCGAGGTGCGCGACGTGCACCCGACCCATTACGGCCGCATCTGCCCGATCGAGACGCCGGAAGGCCCGAACATCGGCCTGATCAACTCGCTCGCCACCTTCGCGCGGGTGAACAAGTACGGCTTCATCGAGACCCCGTTCCGCCGCGTCCGCGACGGCGTGGTCACCGACGAGGTCGCCTACCTCTCGGCCATGGAGGAGGCGAAGTACTACGTCGCTCAGGCCAACGCCCAGATGGACGAGGCCCGCAAGCTCACGGAGGACCTCGTGGTCTGCCGTCGGGCCGGCGAGGTGATCGTCGTGGGGCCCGAGCGCGTCGATCTCATGGACGTGTCGCCGAAGCAGCTCGTCTCGGTCGCCGCGGCGCTGATCCCGTTCCTTGAGAACGACGACGCCAACCGCGCCCTCATGGGCTCGAACATGCAGCGCCAGGCGGTGCCGCTCGTCCGCGCCGACGCCCCGTTCGTGGGCACCGGCATGGAGGCGGTGGTCGCCCGGGATTCCGGCGCCGCCATCGCGGCCCGCCGGGCCGGCATCATCGATCAGGTGGACGCCACCCGTATCGTCATCCGCGCCACCGAGGAGGCCGACGCCAACAAGCCCGGCGTCGACATCTACCGCTTGCAGAAGTTCCAGCGCTCCAACCAGTCGACCTGCATCACGCAGAAGCCGCTGGTCCGCGTCGGCGAGTTCGTGAAGAAGGGCGAGATCATCGCCGACGGTCCCTCGACCGAGTTCGGCGAGCTGGCGCTCGGCCGGAACGTGCTCGTCGCGTTCATGCCGTGGAACGGCTACAACTTCGAGGACTCGATCCTGCTTTCCGAGCGGATCGTGAAGGATGACGTGTTCACCTCGATCCACATCGAGGAGTTCGAGGTGATGGCCCGCGACACCAAGCTCGGGCCGGAGGAGATCACCCGCGACATCCCGAACGTCTCCGAGGAGGCGCTCAAGAACCTCGACGAGGCCGGCATCGTCTATATCGGCGCCGAGGTGAATGCGGGCGACATCCTCGTCGGCAAGATTACCCCGAAGGGCGAGAGCCCGATGACGCCGGAGGAGAAGCTCCTCCGCGCCATCTTCGGCGAGAAGGCCTCGGACGTGCGCGACACCTCGCTGCGGGTGCCGCCGGGCGTCACCGGCACGATCGTCGAGGTCCGCGTGTTCAACCGGCATGGCGTCGACAAGGACGAGCGCGCCCAGGCGATCGAGCGCGAGGAGATCGAGCGGCTCGCCAAGGACCGCGACGACGAGCAGGCGATCCTCGACCGCAACACCTACGCGCGCCTCGCGGACGTGCTGATCGGTCAGGCGCCGGTGGCCGGCCCGAAGGGCTTCCGGAAGGACACCACGCTCACCCGCGAGCTGATCAACGACTACCCGCGCTCGCAATGGTGGCAGTTCGCCGTCATCGAAGACCGTCTCATGACCGAGATGGAGGCGATGCAGAAGCAGTACGACGAGTCGAAGAAGCGCCTCGAGCAGCGCTTCCTCGACAAGGTCGAGAAGCTGCAGCGCGGCGACGAGCTGCCCCCCGGCGTCATGAAGATGGTCAAGGTCTTCGTGGCGGTGAAGCGCAAGATCCAGCCGGGCGACAAGATGGCCGGCCGTCACGGCAACAAGGGTGTCGTGTCGCGGATCGTGCCGATCGAGGACATGCCGTTCCTGGAGGACGGGACGCATGCCGACATCGTGCTCAACCCGCTGGGCGTGCCCTCGCGCATGAACGTCGGCCAGATCCTGGAGACGCACCTGGGCTGGGCGGCTGCGGGCCTGGGTCGCAAGGTGTCGAAGGCGGTGGATGCCTATCTGAAGTCGCAGGACATCGCGCCGCTGCGGGAGGAGATGAAGGCGATCTACTCCCCGGGCGAGCTCGACGGGCTGACGGACGAGGAGCTGGCCGAGGCCGGCAACAACGTCCGCCGTGGCGTGCCGATGGCCACGCCGGTGTTCAACGGCGCCAAGGAAGCCGACATCGAGCAGATGCTGGAGATGGCCGGGCTGGACCGCTCGGCGCAGTCGACGCTCTACGACGGGCGGACCGGCGAGCCCTTCGACCGCAAGGTCACGATGGGCTACATCTACATGCTGAAGCTCCACCACCTCGTGGACGACAAGATCCACGCGCGCTCGATCGGCCCGTACTCGCTCGTCACCCAGCAGCCGCTGGGCGGCAAGGCGCAGTTCGGCGGCCAGCGCTTCGGTGAGATGGAGGTCTGGGCGCTGGAGGCCTACGGCGCGGCCTACACGCTGCAGGAGATGCTCACGGTGAAGTCGGACGACGTGGCCGGCCGCACCAAGGTCTACGAGGCGATCGTCCGCGGCGACGACACCTTCGAGGCCGGCATCCCCGAGAGCTTCAACGTGCTCGTCAAGGAGATGCGCTCGCTCGGCCTCAACGTCGAGCTGACGTCTTCGAAGAAGGCCGCGAACGATCAGCTGGAGCCGCCGGCCGACGCGGCCGAGTAGAGCCAGTCACAAACACCTCCCGTGGCGGCGGATCCCGCCGCCACGGTCGAGCGGGGAGGGGAGGGGCCTTCCGGGTTCGACGACGGTGAGCAGCGCCCGTGCGGGGTGCGGCGCCGGATCTTTTTCAGGACGCGGTGGCCCGGCGCGGGGCTGCCGGCGTCAACAAGGAGCGGATCATGAACCAAGAGGTCATGAACCTTTTCAACCAGCAGGCCACGCCGGTCAGCTTCGATCAGATCAAGATCTCGATCTCGTCCCCGGAGAAGATCCTCTCCTGGTCGTACGGCGAGATCAAGAAGCCCGAGACCATCAACTACCGGACCTTCAAGCCCGAGCGCGACGGCCTGTTCTGCGCGCGCATCTTCGGGCCGATCAAGGACTACGAGTGCTTGTGCGGCAAGTACAAGCGCATGAAGTACAAGGGCGTCATCTGTGAGAAGTGCGGCGTCGAGGTCACCCTCGCGCGCGTCCGGCGCGACCGCATGGGCCATATCGAGCTGGCCGCCCCCGTCGCGCATATCTGGTTCCTGAAGTCGCTGCCCTCGCGCATCGGCCTGCTGCTCGACATGGCCCTTAAGGACCTCGAGCGGATCCTGTACTTCGAGTCCTACTGCGTCATCGAGCCGGGCCTCACCCCCCTGAAGGAGCGTCAGCTCCTGTCGGAGGAGGAGTACCTGCGCGCCCAGGAGGAGTACGGCGAGGACTCGTTCACCGCCATGATCGGCGCCGAGGCCATCCGGCGCATCCTGCAGGAACTCGACCTCGACAAGATCGCCAACGATCTGCGCGAGGAGATCGCGGTCACGACGTCGGAGCTGAAGCCCAAGAAGCTCCTGAAGCGGCTCAAGATCATCGAGGCCTTCCAGATGTCCGGCAACAAGCCGGAATGGATGATCCTCACGGTCGTCCCGGTGATCCCGCCGGACCTGCGCCCGCTGGTCCCGCTGGACGGCGGCCGCTTCGCGACCTCCGACCTCAACGACCTGTACCGCCGCGTCATCAACCGCAACAACCGCCTGAAGCGGCTGATCGAGCTGCGCGCGCCCGACATCATCATCCGCAACGAGAAGCGGATGCTGCAGGAGGCGGTCGACGCCCTGTTCGACAACGGCCGCCGCGGCCGCGTCATCACGGGCGCCAACAAGCGTCCGCTGAAGTCGCTCGCCGATATGCTGAAGGGCAAGCAGGGCCGGTTCCGCCAGAACCTGCTCGGCAAGCGCGTCGATTATTCGGGCCGCTCGGTCATCGTGGTCGGCCCGGAGCTGAAGCTGCACCAGTGCGGCCTGCCCAAGAAGATGGCGCTGGAGCTGTTCAAGCCGTTCATCTACGCGCGCCTCGACGCCAAGGGCTTCTCGGCCACCGTCAAGCAGGCCAAGAAGCTGGTCGAAAAGGAGAAGCCGGAGGTCTGGGACATCCTCGATGAGGTGATCCGCGAGCACCCGGTGATGCTGAACCGCGCGCCGACGCTGCACCGCCTCGGCATCCAGGCCTTCGAGCCGAAGCTGATCGAGGGCAAGGCGATCCAGCTGCACCCGCTGGTCTGCGCCGCGTTCAACGCCGACTTCGACGGCGACCAGATGGCCGTGCACGTCCCGCTGTCGCTCGAGGCGCAGCTGGAAGCGCGCGTCCTCATGATGTCGACCAACAACATCCTGCACCCGGCCAACGGTCAGCCGATCATCGTGCCGTCGCAGGACATCGTGCTCGGCCTCTACTACCTGTCGATCGTGGCCGAGGGCATGCCGGGCGAGTTCAAGGCGGACAACGCCAAGAACCCGATGCAGGGCGTCTACGGCGACATGGGCGAGCTGGAGCACGCCCTGGCCGCCAAGGCCGTGTCGCTGCACACCAAGATCAAGTGGCGCTGGACCGGCATCGGCCCGGACAATCAGCCCCTGACCAAGACCTACGAGACCACGCCTGGCCGGGTGATCCTGTCCGGTGCCCTGCCGAAGCACGCCAAGGTGCCCTTCGAGGTCGTCAACAAGTTGATGACCAAGAAGGAGATCTCGGCGATGATCGACACCGTCTACCGCCACTGCGGTCAGAAGGAGTCGGTGATCTTCTGTGACCGGATCATGGCGCTCGGCTTCAACCACGCGTTCAAGGCCGGCATCTCGTTCGGCAAGGACGACATGGTCGTGCCGGAGAACAAGTGGTCGATCGTCGACACGACCCGCGCGCTCGTGAAGGATTACGAGCAGCAGTACAACGACGGCCTGATCACGCAGGGCGAGAAGTACAACAAGGTGGTGGATGCCTGGGCCAAGTGCTCGGACAAGCTGGCCGCCGAGATGATGGGCCGCATCTCCGCGGTCCAGAAGGACGAGCACGGCGCCGACAAGCAGATCAACTCGATCTACATGATGAGCCACTCCGGCGCCCGTGGTTCGCCCGCCCAGATGAAGCAGCTCGCGGCGATGCGCGGCCTCATGGCCAAGCCGTCGGGCGAGATCATCGAGACCCCGATCATCTCGAACTTCAAGGAAGGCCTGGACGTTCTGGAGTACTTCAACTCCACGCACGGTGCCCGTAAGGGCCTGGCCGACACCGCCCTGAAGACCGCCAACTCCGGCTACCTGACCCGCCGCCTCGTCGACGTGGCGCAGGACGCCGTCATCCGCGAGGTGGATTGCGGCACGACCAACGGCATCAAGATGCGCGCCATCGTGGATGCCGGTCAGGTCGTGGCGACGCTCGCCACCCGCATCCTGGGCCGCGCCACGGCCGAGGATCTCGTGGCCGCGGACGGCACGGTGATCGTCAAGACCGGCGAGACCATCGAGGAGCGGCACCTGCCGGCGATCAACGCCGCCGGCATCCAGGAGGTGAAGATCCGCTCGGTGCTCGTCTGCGCCACCAAGAGCGGCGTCTGCGCCACCTGCTACGGGCGCGACCTCGCCCGCGGCACGCCCGTCAACATGGGCGAGGCCGTCGGCGTCATCGCGGCGCAGTCGATCGGCGAGCCGGGCACGCAGCTCACGATGCGCACCTTCCACATCGGCGGTGCGGCCCAGATCGCCGACTCGTCCTTCATCGAGTCGAGCTTCGAAGGCACGATCAAGATCCGCAACCGCGCCGTCGCCAAGAACACGGACGGGGACCTGATCGCCACCGGCCGCAACGTGGCGGTCGTGATCGTGGGGTCGGACGGCGTCGAGCGGGCGGTCCACCGCCTGCAATACGGCGCCAAGCTCCGGGTCGACGAGGGTGACAAGATCAAGCGCGGGCAGCGGATCGCCGAGTGGGATCCCTACACCCGTCCGATCCTCACCGAGGTCGACGGCCTCGTGGCCTACGAGGATCTGGTCGACGGCCAGTCCATGACCGAGACCACCGACGAGTCGACCGGCATCGCCAAGCGCGTCGTCGTCGACTGGCGCGGCTCGGCCCGGACCTCGGACCTGAAGCCCGCGATGGTCGTGGTCGATCGGGAGGGCAAGGCGCTCAAGCTGCCGCGCGGCTCGGACGCCCGCTACTTCCTGCCGGTCGATGCCATCATCGGCTTCGATCCGGGCGCGACGGTCAAGGCCGGCGACATCCTGGCCCGCGTCTCGACCGACTCGGCCAAGACCCGCGACATCACCGGCGGTCTGCCGCGGGTGGCGGAGCTGTTCGAGGCACGGCGCCCGAAGGACGCGGCGATCATCGCCGAGAAGTCGGGCACCATCGCGTTCGGCCGCGACTACAAGAACAAGCGTCGGCTCACGCTGACGCCGCATGACGGCTCGGAGGCGGTCGAGTACCTGATCCCGAAGGGCAAGCACATCCACCTGCAGGACGGGGACGTGGTGGAGCTCGGCGACTACATCGTCGACGGAAACCCGGCTCCGCACGACATCCTGGCGATCAAGGGCGTCGAGGAACTCGCCGCCTACCTCGTCAACGAGATCCAGGAGGTCTACCGGCTGCAGGGCGTGTCGATCAACGACAAGCACATCGAGGTGATCGTCCGTCAGATGCTGCAGAAGGTCGAGGTGACCGATGGCGGCGACTCGGACATCCTCTCGGGCGACCAGATCGACCGGACGGAGCTGACCGAGTTCAACGAGAAGCTGCTCGCCGAAGGCAAGAAGCCGATCCAGGGCGTTCCGGTCCTGCTCGGCATCACCAAGGCGTCGCTGCAGACGAAGTCGTTCATCTCGGCGGCCTCGTTCCAGGAGACCACCCGCGTCCTCACCGAGGCGGCGGTCAACGGCAAGGTCGACACCCTGGAAGGCCTGAAGGAGAACGTGATCGTCGGATCGCTGATCCCGGCCGGCACCGGGTCGATGGTGGCGGACATCCGCTCCATCGCCCGCCGCCGCGACGCGATGATCCTCCAGCAGAAGCAGACCGAGAGCGGCGCGATGCCGGTCGAGGAGCTTCCGCCCGCCGCCGAATAAGGCGACAGGCAGGATTGAGAGAGACAAGGGCGGCCTTCGGGCCGCCCTTTTTCGTGGTTGCTCTCCAAACCGGGACGCCTGCACGGTGGCCGACTTAACCGAGGCTCAACCATGCCGCGCGATAAATCCTGAGCGGCCCCAGAAACACCCTGGAAACGGGGAGGATCGGGCCGGTTCGGGTGCGTGAGTGCGGGTCTGGCGTCGTGGGCACGAGACGAGGACGGGAATCGAGCCTGCGCTGGCTCTCGGCGGCGATGACGCCCTGGATGGTCGGGCTCGGCTTGCTGGTGTCGTTCACGGCCGATGCCGGCACGGAGAACGCCATCGGGGCGAGCCGGCTCGGGGTGATCGATGCCGAGACCGTTCCGCCCCTGCCGCCCGGCACCCTGCTGATCGGATCCGCCCTACGCCGCCTCGGTGACGAGCCGCCCCAGACGGTGTTCAAGACCGGTGCGCACGTCTTCCCGGTTGTGCAGCGGGGCGGCAAGGGCAACCCCGCCCGGCCGCCGGCCGAGAGCTTCGCCCGCCGGGCCGCCAACCTGCGGGAGCCCGGCGGCGCCCTGGTGTTCGGCGACGTCACCGGCAGCGTCACCGGCGTGCTGACGCAGGGGGCTGCGGTCTGGGATCCGGATTCCGAGCCGGAGGCCGGTTTCGTCCCCGTGCCCGATCTCGGCCTGACCACCGGCGCCGGCACGGCCGCCTCCACGGGCGAAGGCACGGCCGACCTCACCGCGGATGGCGGGCCCGAGCGCTTCGACGGCTCGACCCCGCCGGTGCCCCGTGCCATCGCCCTCTCGTCCACCACGCCGGCGCCCGCGGACGCCATCCCCGTGGAGATCGCCGCGGCGAGTCTCGCGCTCCCCGATTTCGCGATCCGCACGGAGCGCCCGGACAGCGCCCAGCCGGTGCCCGAGGATGCGCGCCGGCGCTACGCCGACCTGATCGACCCGAACGCCCTCGACAAGGAGCAGCGCTGCCTCTCCGAGGCGGTCTATTTCGAGGCCCGGAGCGAGCCGGAGGCCGGCCAGGCCGCCGTCGCCCAGGTGGTGCTCAACCGCGTGAAGAGCGGCCTCTACCCGGCGAGCGTCTGCGGCGTCGTCTACCAGAACCGGCACCACTACATGGGCTGCCAGTTCTCCTTCGCCTGCGAGGGCAAGTCCCTGCGCATCACCGATGCGGGCGCCTGGGAATCGGCGACCCGCATCGCCCGCTCGGTGATCGAGGGCCGGACCTACCTTGCCGAGGTCGGCGCCGCGACCCACTACCACGCCGACTACGTCCGTCCGGGCTGGGCGCGCCGCCTGCGCAAGATGGACGTGATCGGCCGGCACATCTTCTACCAGCTCCGGGCGGGTCAGACCTGAGGCGGCTCTGGCCTGACTTCGTAAGAGAGACTGTGGAAAATTCGAACAATGCTACCTAGGTAGGCGACGACTAAGCAGTCGAAACCAAGGGTTAATTTTACCTTCGTTCCCGATAATGCTTGCGCGCCGGGCAACGAGTCTGGCCTCTGGTACGTCGAGACGAGCGCCGCTTGCGCGCCGCTTCTCGTTGTAATGCGTATCAGAGGACTTCCATGACCGCGCCGGTCGCTCGCACTGCTCTCCTGGCCGCCGCCCTCGGCGGCGTTCTCCTTGCCGCACCCGCCCAGGCCGGCGGCTGTTACGGCTCCGAATGCTACCGCCACGTCGTCACGCCGCCGGTCTACGACACCGTGCAGGAGAACGTGCTGGTCCGTCCGCCCCGCACGGTCTACCGGACCACGCCGCCGGTCTACGATACGGTGTCCGAGCGCGTGATGGTCTCGCCGGGTGGCCGCTACTGGCAGACGAGCCGCGGTCCCGGCGGTGAGCTGATTGGCTGCTGGGTCACCACGCCGCCGCGCTTCGCCGTGCGCACGCGGACCGTGCTGGTCCGTCCGGCGCAATCGATCCCCGAGACGATCCCGCCGGAATACGCCAGCGTCAGCCGCCGGGTTCTCGTGGCGCCCGCCCGGGCCGGCTGGGTGCCGGTCGGCGGCGGCTACGGTTACCGGCCGGCCTCTTACGGTGGCCCGCTGGTCGGCTCGATCCCGGACGCCGTCGGCATCACGGGGGCCAGTTCTTCGGATATCGGCGTCGGGCTCGGCTTCTACACGGGCAGCCGGTACGAGGGGTACTGATCCGGCCGCGAAGGCTTGATTCCGGACGTCCCGGCGACACCTCACCGCGCAACACGGGAGGTGACGATGGGGACGTTCAAGGCCTGGGTGGTCGAGAAGAACGAGGCCGGCCAGAGCCTCGCCTTCAAGGACTTCGACGACGCCGACCTGATGGACGGCGACGTCACCGTGCGGGTGACGCACTCGACCCTGAACTACAAGGATGGCCTCGCCCTCACCGGCACGTCGCCGGTGGTGCGCCGCTTCCCGATGATCCCCGGCATCGATTTCTCGGGGATCGTCGAGACGTCGGACCATCCCGAATACAAGCCGGGCGACGCGGTGGTGCTCACCGGCTGGGGCGTCGGCGAGACGCATCTCGGCGCCTACGCCCAGCGCGCCCGGGTGAAGGGCGACTGGCTGGTGCCGCTACCCCAGGGGCTCACGCCCGAGCAGGCCATGGCGGTGGGCACCGCCGGCTACACGGCGATGCTGTGCTGCATGGCCCTCGAGGCCCACGGCGTGACGCCGGAGCACGGCCCGGTCATCGTCACCGGCGCCTCCGGGGGCGTCGGCTCGGTCGCCGTGGCCCTCCTCGCGCGGGCGGGCTGGCACGTCGTCGCCTCCACGGGCCGGGACGGCGAATCCGACTACCTGAAGGGCCTCGGCGCTGCGGAGATCCTCGACCGGGCCGAGTTGTCGAAGCCCGGCAAGCCGCTCGGCAAGGAGCGCTGGGCCGCGGGGGTCGATGCGGTCGGCTCCACGACGCTCGCCAACGTGCTGGCCATGACTAAGGCGGACGGCGCCGTCGCCGCCTGCGGGTTGGCGCAGGGCATGGATCTGCCGACCTCGGTGGCGCCGTTCATCCTCCGCGGCGTCTCGCTGCTCGGCATCAACAGCGTCACCACCCCACAGCCGAAGCGTCGCGAGGCCTGGGCGCGGCTCGCCCGGGATCTCGATCTGGGCAAGCTCGCCGCCATGACGAGCCGTGTTCCCCTGGAGGAAGTCGGCCGGCTCGGCGCTGAGATCCTGGCCGGGAAGGTGCGCGGGCGGATCGTGGTGGAGGTGGATCGGGCGGGCGGTCCTCGCTGATCCTCGGGGGTTTCGGCCAATCCGTCCCGGCACCGGGCTGGACCGGAATTTTGCCGCGGCCCCGGAACCTTTGCCGTGCATCGCGTGTTGATGTTTTCATGAGCGTTGCATTCGTCAAAGAGCCCGAGGGTGGAGAAGCGTTCGAGAATCTGCCGGATCGGCCGATCTCGCCGCACACGAATTTCGTGACGCCGGAAGGCCTCGCGCAGATCGAGGCCGAAGTCGCCCGCCTGGAGAAGGAAGTCGCCTCGCTGGACCCTGCCGACAAGGCGGAGGATTCCCGCATCGGGCGCGATCTTCGCTACTGGGCGGCCCGGAAGAACACCGCGCAGCTCGTCGAGCCCAAGGCCGGCGACACGGTTCAGTTCGGCTCCACCGTCACGGTGATCCGGGAGGACGAGTCCGGCAAGGAGACCCGCCAGACGTTCCGGATCGTCGGCGAGGACGAAGCCGATCCGCACAAGGGTTCGATCTCCTACGTGGCGCCGCTCGCCCGGGCGATCACCGGCAAGACGATCGGTGACGTGGTCGAGGTGAACGGCAACGAGGTCGAGGTGGCGGAGATCCGCTGAGCCGGTTCAGCGGCCTTCGAAGCGCGGTCGCAGGGGCAACAGCGCCTCGGCGATATGTTCCATGAAGACCCGGACCCGTGCCGCGTGGCGCAGGTCCGGATGCGTCAGGATCCAGAGATCCGCCCCCAGCTCCGGATGCGGCCCGGACAGGCGTTGCAGTGCCGGATTGACGTCGGCGGTGAAGCAGGGGAGCGGGCCGATCCCCAGGCCGGCCTGCACGGCCGCCTCCAGGCCGATCACCGCGTTGAGCCGGAGGCGGATGTGGTCGGGCGGCACACGCGCCTCCACGAAGCGCATGAACGAGCCCCCTGCCACCAGCGGTCCCGGACTGATCCACGCCTCCCGGGCGAGATCGCCATAGGCGCGGTCGGCCCGGCCGTAGACCCCCCACGCCGTGACTGCGAGACGCCGCCCGACCAGAGTCTCGCTCGGCTCGCGGCTGATCCGGATCGCGACGTCGGCATCCCGGCGCGACAGGTTGAGCGTCGCCTCGGCGAGGATCAACTCGATCCGGATGTCGGGGTACCGCTCCGTGAAGCTCGCGAGCATCGGCATCAGCAGCTCTGCGGCGAAGCCGGCCGGTGCGGTCACCCGCAATTCGCCGGACGGGGTTTCGCCCTGTCCGGCGACCACGCGGGTGAACCGCGCCACGTCCGCCTCGATCCGCGCGGCCGCCGCGATCATCGCCTGTCCGGCAGGGGTCGGCACGTAGCCCGTGCGCAGCCGCTCGAACAGGCGCGTATCGAGCTTCGCCTCCAGGGCCGCGAGGCGTCGAAACGCCGTCGAGTGGTTGATGCCGAGGTCCGCCGCCGCCGCGGTCAGGCCGCCGCGGTCGGCCACGGCCTTTGCGAACCGAAACTCGTCCCAGTCGAGCGCCACACCCGGGTCCTTGCGTCTGCGCAAGATCACTCTTGCATGGTGGGGCATTCTTGCAAGGCGCCAAATGCGCGATGGAGGGGCACGACGCTGGCCGACGATTCGGCCGCCCGACACACAGGAGAGACCCGTCCATGGCCAAGGTTCTGGTGCTGTACTACTCGACCTACGGTCACGTCGAGCAGATGGCCTACGCGGTCGCCGAGGGGGCCCGCGAGACCGGGGCCGAGGTCGTCGTGAAGCGCGTGCCGGAGCTGGTCCCGGAGGAGGTCGCCCGGCAGAGCCATTTCAAGCTCGATCAGGCGGCCCCGATCGCCACCGTGGACGAACTGGCGCAGTACGACGCCATCATCTTCGGCACGCCGACCCGCTACGGCAACATGGCGTCGCAGATGAAGCAGTTCATCGACCAAACCGGCGGTCTCTGGATGAAGGGCGCGCTGGTCGGCAAGGTCGGCTCCGTCTTCACATCGACGGCCTCGCAGCATGGCGGCCAGGAGACGACGCTGACGAGCTTCCACACGGTGCTGTTCCACCACGGCATGGTGGTGGTCGGCCTGCCCTACAGCTTCCAGGGCCAGGGCGGTGTCGAGGCGGTCAAGGGCGGAACACCCTACGGGGCCAGCACGATCGCGGATGGTGACGGATCCCGCCAGCCGAGCGCCGTGGAACTGGAGGGGGCCCGCTTCCAGGGTCGCCATGTTGCCGGCATTGCCGCCAAGCTGGCCCGAGACTGAGAAGGCAAGAAAAAAGGCTCGGATTGCTCCGAGCCTGAAAGGAAAAAGGCCATTGGGGGCTGAGAAGGCCTTCGTGATCAATAAACGGATCAGGCCGACATCTGTTCCGCTGCCGGCAAAAATTTCTGCGCAGTCAGCGGGGCGCGGCGGCCCGGGCGAGGCGGTCGCGGATCGCCTCGCCGAGGCCGTCTTCCGGAATCGGCACCACCGCGATGGTGCCGGCCCCTGAGGCATCGAGGTCGCGCAGGGCGCCGAACAGGCGGGCCGCGGCCTCCGCGGGATCGCCCGACGGGCTCAGGTTGAGGCTGGCCCGCGCGGTTTCGTGACCGGCCGGGCGCCCGGCGCCGAACAGCAGCACCGCCTCGCCGGGCTCGATCCGCACCGCATCCAGGCGGACCCGCGCCCGGGGCGCGTAATGCGAGGCGAGCATGCCGGGGCCCGCCGGCCGGTCGGCGTCGGCCGCCTCCGGAGATGCCGGATCGAGGCCGAGCACGTCCCGGAGCGCCGCCCGCGTGATGCCGCCCGGCCGCAGCAGCCGCGGCGCGCCGCCGAGGCAAGCCACCACCGTCGACTCGACGCCCACCATCGTGTCGCCACCGTCGAGCACCGCGGCGATCCGGCCAGCGAGATCGTCGAGGACATGGGCGGCCCGGGTCGGGCTCACGCGCCCGGAGCGGTTGGCCGAGGGCGCCGCCACCGGACGGCCGACTTCCGCGAGGAGCGCCTGGGCGAGCGGGTGCGCCGGCACCCGCAGGGCGAGGCTCGGCAGGCCGGCGCGGGCGAGGTCGCAGACCCGCGTGCTCGGATGAGCCGGGACGACCAGGGTCAGGGGACCCGGCCAGAAGGACGCGGCGAGGCGGCGGGCCTGCGCGTCGAAGACCCCCTCCGCCAGGGCCGCGTCCGCATCAGCCAGATGCGAGATCAGCGGGTTGAAGCGCGGCCGATCCTTGGCGGCGAAAATGCCCGCCACCGCGGCGGCATCGGTGGCGTCCGCCCCGAGCCCGTAGACCGTCTCGGTGGGGAAGGCGACGAGGCGCCCCGCCCGCAGGAGCGCGGCGGCCTCCGCGATGCCGGCCGCGTCGGGGGGAAGCCGGCGGGTCGCGGTCGGACCCGTTGACCCGGGATCATTCATGCGGGAAGCCGTCTCCGAGGTCATGGCGATGCGAGCCCCGCGCGCCTATCCTCGCCCCGCCCTAGCGCCGGTGCGCGGGCGCGGTCAAACCCGCCCCGGATCGAACGAGCGGGCGGGCCGCAACACGGGAGGATCGTATGAGTTACCGCGCCCCGGTCCCCGAGATGCTCTTCACCCTCCGGCACGTGGCCGGGCTCGATTCCGTCGATCCGGACGACGCCGAGGCGATCCTGAGCGAGGCCGGGCGGATCGCCGCCGGCGTGATCGCGCCGCTCAACCGGGTCGGCGACCGGCACGGCACCCCCTTCGCGGAGGGGCGGGTCACCACGCCGCCCGGCTGGCGCGAGGCCTACCGCACCTTCACGGAGGGCGGCTGGAACGGGCTCTCGGCCGAGGCCGACCATGGCGGCCAGGGCCTTCCGAAGCTGATCGAGGCCGCCTGCACCGAGATGTGGAACGGCGCCAACCTCGCCTTCGGCCTCTGCCCGCTCCTGACCCAGGGCGGCATCGAGGCGCTCGCGGCCCACGGCTCGGACGACCTGAAGGCGCGCTACCTCGAGAAGCTGGTCTCGGGCGAATGGCCCGCCACGATGAACCTGACCGAGCCGCAGGCGGGCTCCGACCTCGCCCTGCTGCGCACCCGGGCCGAACCTGCGGGCGACGGCACCTACCGGATCACCGGGTCCAAGATCTACATCACCTACGGCGAGCACGATCTCGCCGACAACATCGTCCACCTCGTCCTGGCCCGGCTGCCCGACGCGCCCGCCGGCACGCGGGGCATCTCCCTGTTCCTGGTGCCGAAGGTGCTGCCGGACGGGACCCGCAACGACCTGCGCTGCTCCGGCATCGAGCACAAGCTCGGCATCCACGCCTCGCCGACCTGCTCCATGGCCTTCGGCGACGATGGCGGCGCCACCGGCTGGCTGATCGGCCAGGAGAACAAGGGCCTCGCCTGCATGTTCACGATGATGAACGCGGCGCGGCTCAACGTCGGCCTGCAGGGCGTCGGCGTGGCCGAGGCCGCGACCCAGCGGGCGCTCGCCTACGCGCAAGAGCGGCGCCAGGGTAAGGCCATCGGGGCCGACGAGGCGACGAGCCCGATCGTGGCGCATCCGGACGTGCAGCGGATGCTGCTGACCATGAAGGCGTACACGGCCGCGGCACGCGCCATCTGCTACCTCACCGCCGCCGCCCTCGACGCGTCGAAGGGCCCCGAGGGGCAACCCGCCCTGGACCGCGCCTCGCTTCTGACGCCGGTGGCGAAGGCCTTCGCGACGGACCTCGCCAACGAGGTGACCTCGCTCGGCGTGCAGGTCCATGGCGGCATGGGCTTCGTCGAGGAGACCGGGGCGGCGCAGCTCATGCGCGACGCCCGCATCCTCGGCATCTACGAGGGCACCAACGGCATCCAGGCGATCGACCTCACCGCCCGCAAGCTGCCGCTGAACGGCGGCGCCACGGCCCGGTCGCAGATCGCCTGGATGCGCCGGGCGGCCGAGGGCCTGCTCAAGGCCGGCGATCCCGCCTTCGGCCACATGGCGGCACGGCTGCGCGACGGGATCGGCAGCCTCGACCGGGCCACGAGCCACCAGCTCGCCGCGCTGAGCTCCAACCGCCCCGAGGCGGCGCTGGCGGGCGCGACGCCGTATCTGCGCCTGTTCGGCCTGGCGCTCGGGGGCGCCTGCCTCGCCCGCAGCGCGCTCGCCGCCAGCGCCGCCCTGAAGGCCGGCGAGACCGATCCGGCGCAGGCCGCCCGCATCGCGCTCGCCCGGTTCTACGCCGAGAACCTGCTCACCGCGGCCGGCGGCCTGGAGCAGACCGTCGTGGCGGGCGGCGCCTTCACGGACGACGCCACCCTGGCGCTGGCGGTTTGAGGAGCGGATTATGGCCGAACCCGTCGCGATCGACGACCTCTCGGGCGGCGTCCGCCTGATCACCCTGAACCGCCCGGAGAAGAAGAACGCGCTCACCGGCGCCATGCACGACGCGATGCGTGCAGCTCTGGTCGAGGCCGACGCCTCGGACCGGATCGGCGCCGTGGTCTTCGCCGGGCAGCCCGGCATGTTCAGCGCCGGCAACGATCTCGCCGACTTCATGGGCCAGTCCTCCGGGGATCGTGCCGGGGACGGGTTCAGCGCCTCGCCGGCGCTGGCCTTCATCCGCCAGCTCGCCCGCACCCGAACCCCGATGGTGGCGGCGGTCGACGGGATCGCGGTGGGCATCGGCGCGACGCTCTGCCTGCATTGCGACCTCGTCTATGCGAGCCCGGCGGCGCGGCTGCGCATGCCCTTCGTCGAACTTGGCCTCGTGCCGGAGGCGGCCTCGAGCTACCTGCTGCCCCTGCGGGTCGGGCGCCTCCGGGCGACCGAGCTGCTGCTCCTGTCCCGGCCGCTCGAGGCCGACGAGGCGCAGGCGCTCGGCCTCGTCAACGCGGTGCTGCCGGCCGACATGCTGGTGGAGCAGGCGGTCGCGCAGGCGGCGCGCCTCGCCGCCCTGCCCCGCGGGGCGCTGGCGGCAACCCGGGCACTGATCCGGGGTGATCAGGCGCAGGTCGAGGCCGCCCTCGAAGCGGAGGCCAAGGCCTTCGACGCGCAGCTGCGCTCGCCCGAATCCCAGGAGCGGCTCGCCGCCTTCCTCAACCGCACCAAGCCCGTCTCGGCGTGAGCCCGCCCGACCTCTCCCGGAAGATCTGCCTCGTGGCGGGTGCGTCGCGGGGCGTCGGCCGGGGGCTCGCCCGCGCGCTGGGAGAGGCCGGGGCCACGGTGATCGTCACGGCGCGCTCCAGCGAGACCGGCCCGCGCACCGAGATGCGCCCGGAGGCGATCGAGGACACCGCCCGCATGGTCGACGCGGCCGGCGGGCGGGGTCACCATTACCTCTGCGACCACCGCTCCGAGCGCGCCACCGACGCGCTGGTCCACTGGACCCTGCGCCGGTTCGGTCGGATCGACGTCGTGGCCTGCAGCGTGTGGAGCGGCAACGAGGGCTATGACGGCGAGCGCTACCCGGACGGGGCCGGATGGGGCACGCCGTTCTGGCGCCGCTCGGCCGAGCCGTATCTCGGGCTGCTCGAAGCCGGGCCGCTGCCGGCCCTGCTGCTCGCCCGCGCGGTCGCCCCCGCCCTGGTGGCGGCGCGGACCGGGCTTCTGGCGCTCGTCTCCTTCGGGACCGAGGATTACCTCGGTGACGTGTTCTACGATTCCGCCAAGGCCGCCACCAACCGGCTGACCCTGGCCTTCGCCCGCGAACTCGCGCCCCACGGCGTCACCGCCCTCGGCCTCTCACCGGGCTTCGTCGCCACCGAGCGGGCGCGCGATCTCGGCCAGGAGGTGCACGCCACCGAGAGCCCGCTCTATGCCGGCCGGGCGCTGGCGGCGCTGGCGGCAGATCCGGATATCGCCGCCCGGGCCGGTGCGGTGCTGCATGCCGGCGACCTCGCCCGGATCTACGGCTTCACGGACGCCGACGGAACGCAGCCGGAGCGGTTCCGGGTCGGGCCGTGACGGGCCCTTGTCGGGCGTGTCGTGGAACCGGCGCACGCTCCGGACAGACGGGCCAAACGAGCCTCAACGCTCCCCGGCGGGGCGATTTTCGGCGTTCGGTCCGGCGTCCTGTCGGGATTGGCGGTGCCGATTGCTGCGGGAGCGAAAAACGGCCTTAATTGACCCGCAGGTCAGAGGGCGATCCTGCACCCGGTTCCGTCTGGAGCCGGCGGGGCCGGGTATGTGTGGACGAGGGAAACTGGCATGTCGGAAGCGAACACGGCCCCGCGCGTGCTGATGGTGTTCCCGAAGTTCTACGAAAACTCCATGTGGAACTTCAAAGAGGCCATGGAGCTGCAGGGCGCCCGCGCGCCCGCGCCGCCGCTCGGCCTCATCACGCTGGCCGCGATGCTGCCGCCGGCCTGGCAGGTGTCGCTCGTCAATCGCAATTGCGAGGAGCTGACCGACGAGCAGATCCGCGCCGCCGACCTCGTGATGACCGGCGGCATGCTCCCCCAGGAGCCGGATTGCCTCGTGGTCATCGACCGCTGCGTGGCGCTCGGCACCCCGGTCTGCGTGGGCGGCCCCGCGCCGACCTCGACGCCCGAGGTCTACGACAAGGCCGACTTCCTGGTGCTGGGCGAGGCCGAGGGCATCCTCGACAAGTTCGTGGCCGCCTGGGAGGCCGGCGAGCGCCGCGGCCGGCTCACGGCCGAGAAGTTCAAGGCCGACGTCACCACGAGCCCGATCCCGCGCTTCGACCTGCTGACCTTCAGCCACTACCTCTACATCGGCGTCCAGTTCTCCCGCGGCTGCCCGTTCACCTGCGAGTTCTGCGACATCATCGAGCTCTACGGCCGCGCCCCGCGGACCAAGACCACGCCGCAGATGCTGGCGGAGCTCGACCGGCTCTACGGCCTCGGCTACCGCGGCCATGTCGATTTCGTCGACGACAACCTGATCGGCAACAAGAAGGCCATCAAGCTGTTCCTGCCGCACCTGATCAAGTGGCAGGAGGATCACGGCTACCCGTTCAAGTTCTCCACCGAGGCCTCGCTGAACCTCGCGGACGACGACGAGCTGCTCGGGATGATGCGGGACGCGAACTTCTTCGCCCTGTTCACCGGGATCGAGACGCCCGACGAGGCGACGCTGATCCAGACGCAGAAGAAGCAGAACACCAAGCGTTCGATCGCCGACAGCGTGCACAAGCTCTACGAGCACGGCATGTTCGTCACGGCCGGCTTCATCGTCGGCTTCGACACCGAGAAGGACAGCATCAGCAAGGCGATGTCGCTGTGCATCAGCCAGACCGGCATCCCGATCGCCATGGTCGGCCTGCTCTTCGCGCTGCCGAACACGCAGCTCTCGCGCCGCCTGCGCAAGGAGGGCCGCCTCTACGAGAACTACGCGGCGACCACGGCCGACCAGGGCGACCAGTGCACGCAGGGCATCAACTTCGTGACCCTGCGCCCGCAGCGCGACGTGCTGGCCGATTACCGCGACGTCCTCCAGGAGATCTACGACCCGCCGAACTTCTTCGACCGGGTCCGGGTGGTCGCGCGGCAGGTGAAGCGGCCGAAATTCGCCGCCCAGAAGCTGAACTGGCGCCACATCGCCCACGATCTCTATTCGCTGCTGCGCGTGTGCTGGCGGATGACCGTGCGCCGTCCCGAACTCGCCAAGCACTTCTGGAGCGTGTTCCTGGAGACCGCCCGGCGCAATCCGGCCGCCCTGGAGGCGGTGGTCACCAACATGGTGATCTACCTGCACGTCTACCCGTTCTCTCGCTACGTCATCCGCGAGATCAACAGCCGGATCGCGGACCTCGACGCCGGCCGCTGGGTGCAGCCGCCGGTCCTGGCCCCCGAGGCTGAGACCTGCAAGGCGCCGCCCGTGGGTAAGGTTGTGGCGCGGGCCGAGGTGAAGCACCTGGCTGCGGTGGCGTGACGGGGCGTCGGTTCGGTTCATCCGACCCGCGCCCTCGTCCCGAGGTGCCGGAGCGCAGCTTTGGTCTCGAACGAGACCGCCACCGGGCGGCGCGCTTCCGGGAGCCCGCCTTCCAGGCCCGCTTCGCGGTCACCTCAGGATAAGGTCCGCGGATCGGGCCCGTGCGGCGCCCTTGCCGCCGTCCCCCGTAAACCTTAGCTGATCCCGCGCGAGGCCACGTCCTCCCTCCGGTTTACGGGGCACAAGTCCGGGACGGCCCGGCCCTTTCAGGAGGGCCGCCATGGCCTGGATCTCTCTCGTCATCGCGGGCGTCCTCGAGGTCGTATGGGCCTACGCGATGAAGCAGTCGGACGGCTTCACGCGCTTGTGGCCGACCGCGATCATGGCCGTGTCGATGGCCGGCAGTGTCGGCTTCCTGGCGCTGGCGATGCGCACGTTGCCCCTGGGAACCGCCTACACGATCTGGACCGGCATCGGCGCGGTCGGCGCCTTCCTGGTCGGCATCGCCGTGCTCGGCGAGCAGGCGAGCGCCAGCCGGATCCTCGCGGCCGGCCTGATCGGATCCGGGCTCGTCCTGATGAAGCTGTCGAGCCCCGGCTGAGCGTCAGGCCGCGCGCACGGTGTGCAGGAAGCCGTCGATCTCCCGCCGCAGCTCGGCGGTCTCTTCCGAGAGGCTTGTCGCCGAGGCGAGCATCCGTGTGGCGGCCGAGCCCGTGTCGTCGGCCGCCCGCGCCACTGCGTCGATCGTCCCGGTGACCGCGCTGGTTCCGGATGCGGCCTCGGCGACGTTCCGGGCGATCTCCCGGGTCGCCGCGCCCTGCTGCTCGACGGCGGCCGCGATCGAGGTCGCCACGCCGTCGATCTCGCGGATGCGGGATGCGATGCCGTCGATGGCGTCCACGGTCTGTCCGGTGGCGCCCTGGATCCGACCGACCTGACCGGCAATCTCCTCGGTGGCCTTGGCGGTCTGGGCGGCGAGCTGCTTCACCTCGCTGGCGACCACCGCGAAGCCGCGTCCCGCATCGCCGGCGCGGGCCGCCTCGATCGTGGCGTTGAGCGCCAGCAGGTTCGTCTGGCCTGCAATGTCGGTGATGAGGCGCACGACATCGCCGATCCGGCCCGCCGCCGTGCTCAAGTCCTGCACGAGGCCGGCGGTGGCGCCGGCCTGGACCACCGCGCTCCGGGCGAGTTCGGCAGACCCGTCCACCTGGCGGCCGATCTCCTGCACCGAGGCGCCGAGTTCCTCCGCGGCCGCCGCGACGGTGCCGACATGCTGGGCGGCCTCCTGCGCGGCCCCCGCCACCGTGGCCGAGCGCTCGGCCGTGTGCGTGGCCGTGCTGGTCATCGCCTCGGCTTCGGCCCGCAGGCCGAGGGCGGCGTCCGCCACCCGCGTCAGCACGCCGCCGACCGCGGCCTCGAAGGACTCGGCCAGGGCGTGAACGGCCCGCCGGCGCTGCGCCTCGGCGCCCTCCCGGGCCTGGGCCGTCTCCCGCTCCAGGGCGCGGGTGTGGATCAGGTTGTCCTTGAAGACCTGTACGGCCGCCGCCATCGCGCCGATCTCGTCGCGGCGCCCGGTGTGCGGGACCAGCACGCTCTCGTCGCCCTGGGCGAGGCGGCCCATCGCCCCGGTCATGCGCTCGATCGGGCGCGCGATCCCGAACAGGGCGAACAGCATCGCGGCGGCGGCGACCACGAGGCCCACCACGGTGGCGGCCATCGCGATCAGCTTGGCGCGCGTCGCCGCCTGCACGGTCACGGCGACATTGGCCGCGGTCTGTGCCCGGGCAGAGGCGATGGACTCGGTCAGGCTCGCCACCGCGGCATCGTTCTGCGCACCCGTCGCGGGGTCCAGCACCAGCGCGAGCGCGCCCGGCTGATCGCCTGCGATCATCAGCTCGACCACCTGTAGCTGCACGTTCTGGTAGGCGTTCCAGGCGGTGGTGAAGCGCTCGTAGATCTCCCGGTCCTGGGAACCCGTCAGGCGCTCCTGGTAAGCCTGACGGAGGCCGGAAAGCTCGCCGAGGGTGTCGGTGAGCGCGGTCTGGTTCTTGTCCAGGGCTGCCGCGTCGGGCGAGGCCACCACCAGCCGGTAGAGCCGCAGGCGGGCGTCCCGCACGGCCGTCCCGATGGCCTCGGCCTGGTTCTGCGTGGGCAGGGCCTGCTGGGAGATCGCCGCGGCGTTGCGCTCGATCTCCGACAGGCTCACGACACTGGCGATTCCCTGGCCGACGGCGGCGAGGGCAAGCAGGCCGATCGCACCGGCGAGAACCGTTTTCAGGGAGAAACGCATGGGAGGTTCCGTCATCGCGGCCATGCCGCGCCTGCAGGTCTCACCATGCTCCCGCAGAGACCTTAATATTTTTCCGGTCCTGGAGCAGACTTTGCCGTTAAAGCCACTTCTTCCAGCGAAAGAAAAAGTAAGGGAATACCGCTGCGACAACCATCATGACCAGCGCCATCGGGTATCCGAATGAGAAATCTAGTTCGGGTATGGCTTTAAAATTCATGCCATAGATCGACGCGATCAGCGTCGGCGGCATGAAGACGACCGCCATGACCGAGAACAGCTTGATGATGTTGTTCTGTTCAAGATTGACAAGACCGAGTGTTGCGTCGAGCAAAAATTGAATTTTCGTGGACAGGAAGGTGGCGTGCTCCTCGAGGGATTGCAGATCCCGCAGGGTGGAACGGACATCCTCGCGCAGATCGCGCGGGGCCTTGTTGGTCCGGTAGGTCGCCGACAGCGAGAGCAGAATACGCTCCATGGAGACGAGGCTCTCCCGCTGCTTGGAGATGAGATCGCCGTGCCGGCCGAGGGCGCGTAACGTGTCCTGGAGGGCGGTGTTGCGGGCGGACGGATCCTCCTGCACTTCGAAGATCTTGCCCGACAGGCGGTCGATGCGTTCGCCCTGGAGCTGGAGCACGTCGGCGGCCCGGTCGATCACCGCCTCGATCAGCCCGGCCAGGATGGTCTCGCCCGAGGTGGCCGACGCGCTGCCGTTGCCCATCGAGCGCCCGGCGCGCTGCGTGTACATGCGGAAGGCCTGCGGCTCCTCGTGGCGCACGGTGACGAGCCGGTTGCCGCGCAGGATGAAGGTGATGCCGGCGAGCCCCGGCTCCTCGGCATCGCTGACCTTCGAGAGCACGCGCCCGGTCATGTAGCGGGCGCCGTCTTCCACGTAGAGCAGCTCCGAGGGCTCGATGTCCTTCATCTCCTCGCGGGTCGGCACCTCGATGCCGGCGAAGGCCTCGACCTTCAGCTCCTCCTCGCGGCTCGGGCGGATCAGGTCGAGCCAGACGGTGTCTTCGGGGATCGTGTCCTGGAGATCGATGACGCGGCGTTCAAGCAGCGTGGCTCCGGCGCCGATGGCGGGCTGGTGGATGAAGATCACGAGCAGGTCTCGGATACGGATCGGTCACGGGACAGCGCAGGGCCGCAGCCCGCATCCGGCACCGCGACGATCGATGCAAGCTGTGCCGGGGATGTGGCGCTGTTTTCTGACGCTTCCGTGACATCGCGGCCCAATCCCTCGGAACAGCTCGGGGTCGGTCGCTGCGGGGCCGGTCGCCGCCTCGCCGAGGGCCTTGGCGTCGAAAGGGCGCTGAATAGGAGTGACGGAGCGGTCGCGCGCCGTCTCATGGATCGTCTCATGGACCGCCGCGGGCGCGACCGGTCGCTCCGGCCTGGGCGCCGTCAGCCGACCGTCGTCTGGGCGATCCCGCCGAATTCGGCCATCGCCGCCCGGAGAGGCGCCTGCTCGGTCCGGGTGGCATCGTCCCCGCGTCCGGCGAGCCGGGCTCACCCTGGCGGCCATGGTCGCCTGCCGCCCGGCCCAGGACGACCCTGCGGCGGCAAGGTCCGCCGACCGCGAGCGAGTGCCCCGGACCCAGGCTCAGTTGCAGCCGTCGCAGATGCTGCGTTCGATCCGATCGGTCAGGGCGCGCTCGCGCCGCTCCTCCGTGCGGGACGGCACTTCGGCGGCCCCGAGCGACGTGCCCGGCGGCTTGGTGACGCCGAGGCTGTTGGTGTTCGGCGCCGTGATCGTCGAGGCCGGGCCGCCGCCGGTGCCCGTCTGATCGGGCGCGACCGTCTGTGCCGCGAGGGGAGCCGAGAGGGTGAGACTCAGCGCGACCAGACCTGCGAGACGAAAATATCCTCGGCTCATGGAACCTCTCCAGTCTTCGAGAGAACGCCGAACTTCACTGCGGGTTGCTTGCCTCATCGGCGCCGCGCCGGCTCGCGTCGGAACACGCCAACCATCTCAACATGGCCCGAATGGCGGAACTGGTCCACCGGCGTGACGGCCTCCAGCCGGTAGCCGCCGGCAACCAGCGTCGCCGCATCCCGGGCGAAGGTGCCGGCGTCGCAGGCGACGCCGATCACGAGGGGCACGCGCGCGGCGGCGAGCTGGCGGGCCTGGGCCTCCGCGCCGGCCCGGGGCGGGTCGAACACCACCGCATCGAAGGCCTCGAGTTCGAGGGGGAGCAGGGGCCGCCGGAACAGGTCGCGGCGCTCGGTGGTGATCCTGCGCAGGCCCGAGGCCATGCGCGTGGATCGTTCGAGCCCGGCCAGGGCGGCGGCGTCGGACTCGACGGCGTGAACGGCGGCCGTCCGGGCGATCGCCAGGCTCAACGGCCCGCAGCCCGCGAACAGGTCGGCGACACGTCGGACACGGGGGCCGAGGGCCGTCAGGGTGAGATCGCAGAGCGTCGCCTGTCCGGCGGCGGTCGCCTGCAGGAATCCGCCGGGCGCCGGGTAGAGGCGGATCGCGTCGGCGGTGACCGAGACCGGCTCGGCCTCCATGAGCCGCTCGCCGTGGAGGGAGAGGCGGGCGAGACCGAGTTCGCCGGCGATCCGCACCAGCGCGGTGCCCACGCCGGCGCTCACCGGGCCGTGGCCGCGCAGATCGACGTCCAGGCCCTGGTCGGTGGCGGTGACGGCCACGTCGAGGGGCTTGCGCCCATGGCCCAGGGGGGCGGCGAGGCGGCGCGCCACCGCGGGGGCCGCGTGCAGCGCCGGCACGGTGATTGGGCAATGGTCGATCGGGACCAGCGCGTGGCTGCGCGCCGCCATCAGCCCGGCCTCGGCACGGCCGTCGATCTCCCGCACGTGCAGGGTGAGGCGGCGACGCCCGGTCCCGTGCGCGTCGATGATCGGGGCAGGGGCCACGTCGAGGCGGGCCTGGGACAGGGCCTGCGCAACGAGGCCGCGCTTCCAGGCGAGTTCCGCGGGCCGCGCGAGGTGCTGGGTGCGGCAGCCGCCGCAGCGCATGTAGTACGGGCAGAACGGCGCGACCCGGTCGGGGGAGGCCAGCGTGACGGCGATGAGGTCGCCGCGCCGCGCCTCCCGGCGGATTTCCGCGCGTTCCCCGGGCAAGGTGTAGGGCACGAGGATCCCATCCTCGGCGATCCCGTCGCCGCGGGCGCCGAGGTCGCGGATCGTGACTGTCTCGATGTCGGCTGTCTCGCTCACGGCAACCTCGCACCGATCAGGAACTCGGCATTGCCGTCGCCGCCCGGCACCGGCGAGTCGATGAGGCCCAGGATTTCGGCGCCGAGCGCCTCCAGGGTTTTGCGGATGGCCGCGCAGACTTCTGCGTGGACCGCCGGATCGCGCACGAGGCCGCCGCGGCCGACCCGCCCCCGCCCGGCCTCGAATTGCGGCTTGATCAGCGCGACGACCTCCGCTCCCGGGGCGAGCAGCGGCGGCAGGACCGGCAGGACGAGGCGCAGACCGATGAAGCTCACGTCCACGCTGGCGAGATCGGGGCGCGGGACGAGGGCGTCCGGGTCGAGGGCGCGGATGTCGGTCCCCTCCCGGTTGGTCACCCGCGGATCCCCGGCGAGGCGCGGATGCAATTGCCCCCGGCCCACATCCAGCGCGTGGACGTGGTGGGCGCCGCGGGCCAGCAGCACGTCGGTAAAGCCGCCCGTCGAGGCGCCGACGTCGAGGCCGGTACGGCCGGCCGGGTCGAGGCCGAACGCATCCAGGGCGGCGGCGAGCTTCATGCCGCCGCGGGAGGCGTAGGGATGCTCGGATTCCGCCTCGACCCGTGCCCCCGGGGCGATCGTGTCCGAGGGGCGGGCGAGCGGGTGCCCGTCGACCCGCACGAGCCCGGCGCGGATCGCAGCCTGGGCCCGGGCCCGGCTCTCGAAATGGCCGTGCGCCACGAGGAACAGGTCGGCGCGACGCGGGGACGGATCGTCCGTGGGCGGCGCGCGGTCCGGGATAGGCCGGTCTCGGGTCATCAGGGCTTCGTGCGGTCCCGGCAGATCTGCGACGGAGGTTTCGGGCCGCCGCCCTGTCGAAGGCCGGCGCGCTCCCTAACTAGACCGGGCCGGAGAGGAGAGCCACCGTATGACCCGCACCCTGCCGCTGCTCGCATTGCTCGGGACCGTCGCCGCCGGCGCCGCCCTGGCGCAGGAGCCTCCGAAGGAGGTCGCCAAACCGGCAGAGACCTACACGGCGCCGATCAAGAACGCCAAGGGCGACGCGATCGGCGCCTTGTCGATCCGCGACGGGGCCAATGCCCTGGTCCTGCGCGTGACGATCCAGCCCGGTGGTCTGCCGCCCGGCTGGCACGGGATGCATTTCCATGCCGTGGGCGACTGCTCGGATCCGAAGTTCATGAACTCGAAGGCCCACGTGAACCACGACCAGAGCAAGCACGGGCTGCTCAACGCCGAGGGGCCCGACGAGGGCGACCTGCCGAACCTCTACGCCGCGCAGGACGGCTCGGCCAATGCCGAGGTCTCGAGCGAGACGCCGCTGAACGGCGAGGGCGGCCTCAAGGATGGTGACGGCGCAGCGCTGATCATTCACGCCAACGAGGACGACCACACCAGCCAGCCGATCGGCGGCGCCGGCGACCGGATCGCCTGCGGGGTGATCAAGTAGTCGCGGAGGGCGAGGGCACCGCCGGCGGGATCGGCCGCGGGCGGCCGGCCTCGTCGATGGCCACGAAGGTGAACGTGGCCTGCGTGACCCGCTCGCGAACCTGGGTGCAGAAGCGCCGCGCCCAGGCCTCGACTTCGATCTTCATCGAGGTCCGGCCGACATGCGCCACCCGGGTATAGACGCACAGCACGTCGCCGACCCGGACCGGCCGGATGAAGGTCATGGATTCGAGCGCCACGGTGACCACGCGGCCCTGCGCCCGGTCCACCCCCGCGATGCCACCGGCTTGGTCCATCTGCGAGAGCACCCAGCCGCCGAAGATGTCGCCGTTGGCATTGGTGTCGGCCGGCATGGCGATGGTGCGCACCGTGAGGTCGCCCTTGGGCAGATCGACCTCCACGGGCGGTGTCGCGCTTCCGGCCGGTGAGAGTGTGACGTGCTGCATGCCGTCCATCCGCCCCGTCTGCGCCGTCAGGACATCAGGCCGGCGAGCTTGAGACCCGCCGCCAGCAGCACGGCGACCGCACTCAGGATGCATTCGAGCGGGATGGATTGCCAGAGGTCCGGCGTCGCCGCCGCAGGCTCGGCGCGTTGCGCAATATCGTTCATCGGGCTTCCTCTCGGGCGCACCGATCTGCCGTCGGCGGTCCCGTTCCCGGCACGATAAAGCAAGGGCCGCCCGCGCGCACCCCGAATCGGCGCATGAAAAAGCCCGGCGGCTCGAGGGAGCCGCCGGGCCGGTCAGGTCGGAGAACCGCTCAGTAGTAGAACCGGCGGCCGTAATAGGGACGGCGGTAGAACGGCCGCGGGCCGTAGTAGAACCGGCGACGGTAATAGGGGCGGCGCCAGTAGGGCCGCGGGCCGTAGAAGCGGCGGCGGTAGTAGTACTGGGCCTTCTCGGCTACTGCCGGCGCGGCTTCGGCGGGCAGGGCCAGCCCCGGACCGATGGGCGCGGCGGCCGCGCCCTCCGGCGCCGCAGCCGCGAAGCCCAGCACCAGCAGGGCCGCGAGCAGGAATTTCCTCAGCACGGTCTCGACTCCCTTCGTGTGGTTACGTCCTGGTCGACGAACCGCACGGGAAGCGAGGGCCCTCCGCCCGGTCCGAAACGCTGCAACGCGTAGGCGAGCGGAAGCGTTGCAGCATAACCGCTGCGACGTTTCGGACAGGGTTGATCGCGGGTTGAGACCCGACGGGTCAGGCGATCTTCGTCGTCATGTCCTCGATGCGGGCCTCGGCGCTTTGGCGCACGAGGGCGATGCCGTGCTCGCAATCCTCGCGGCGGCTATAGCCTTCGCCGGATTCGGCGATCACCTCGCCGTTGCGCGCCCGGAGGCGCCAGCGCCATTCACCCTTGGCGTCCCGATAGAGTTCGAACCGCATGATGCAGGCCCCCATTCGTCCGTCGGCAGAAATGGGGGCACGGCGCGGCCAATAAAAGGATCTGCCCGCGCCGGAGCGGCCGTCCGGTCGGGCGACGGTCGCGGAAGGGCCATCCGCTGCTGGGGGCTCGAGAAGTCCCGGCGACGGACTCGGATCCGGTTTGATTCCTTGTTTTACGCGCACGAATGCCTGTGCTCGCTCGACATCATTGGATCAAAGCAGTATTCGGCTGCATCGCTGCGGGTGGCGAATCACGCGGCCACGGTCGGGCTTGCCGGGTCGCCGTGGCGTGAACGGATCGCGATGAGCGAGAACAGGGCACTGTCCAGCGCATCGGAATGGTCGGTTCCGGAACGCCGGCTGGCCGCGATCTTCGCCGCCGACATCGCCGGCTATTCGAAGGCGATGCATGCCGACGAGAGCGGCGCCATGCGCGCCCTCCAGGCCACGCGGCGGATCGTCGACCGGATGATCGCGGCCCGTCACGGACGGATCGCCAACACGGCCGGGGACAGCGTGCTGGCCGAGTTCGCCTCGGTCATGGATGCCGTCTGCTGTGCGGTGGCGATCCAGCGAGCCCTCGCCGAGGCCGAGGGGGAGGCCGCGCAGTTCCGTCTCCGCATCGGGATCCATCTCGGCGACATCATGGTGCATGACGGCGATCTCTTCGGCGACGGCGTCAACATCGCCGCGCGTCTGCAGAGCGCCGCCGAGCCCGGCGCCCTGAGGCTTTCGGAAGCCGCCTACCTGCAGGTTCGTGGTCTCTCGGAAATCCCGTTCATCGATCTCGGCCCGCAGCGCCTCAAGAACATCGCACGCCCCGTGCGCGTGTACGCCGTGCCCCCGCCGGACCAGCGGACGTCGCGCGCCATCCGGGCGGGCCGCGCCCGCGCCGCCCTCCGGCCGACGCTCGGCGCCGTCGCGGTCCTCGCCGCCGCGGGGCTGGCTCTGACCTGGCCCCGTCTCGTCGGATCCGAGCGCACGGATGGGCCGGGCGAGCCTCTGCGCCCGAGGCTGTCCCTGGTGGTCCTGCCCCTGGCGAACCAGAGCGGCGAAGCAGACCAGGATTATCTCGCCGAGCAACTCGCCGAGGATCTCTCCGCCGATCTCGCCCGCGCCCCGGGGACCTTCGTCATCGCGCACGGCACGGCCCAGGCCTACAGGGGGCGGCCTCTCGAGCCGCGCGCCGTCGGCCGCGAACTCGGCGTCCGCTACGTCGTGCAGGGAAGCCTTCGGCAGAGCGGCGAGCAGGTGCGCTTCGCCGTGCAACTGACGGATGCCGAGACCGGCGCCGCCCTCTGGGCCGACCGCTACGACGGACCGCGGACCGCCGTCGGCGCCGCGCAAGACGTCCTCGTCGCCCAGGTCGGCCGCGCCCTCGGCGTGCGTCTTCTCGAAGCCGCCACGCAGGCCCGGTCGGGCCAGCCGGCGGATGCAGTGGATTTGGTCATGCGCGGACAGGCGCTGCTCAACCGGCCCTTCGCCCGCGACAACCACGCCCAGGCCCGCCCGCTGTTTGAGCGCGCGCTCGGCCTCGATCCGGCCAATGTCGATGCGCGCCTGGGGCTCGCCGAGGTGCTCGTCGACGGGGTGCTGAACGGCTGGACGACCGAGCGGACGGCGGATCTCGACACGGCCGAGCAGGCGATCGCATCGGTCCTCCAGGGCGACCCGACACATCCCTTCGCGCATTACCTGCGCGGGGAGACCCTGCGCGCCCGATCGCGCTACGCGGAGGCCCTCGCGGCGTTCGACCGGGTGCTCACCCTGAATCCCAGCTTCGCCCGGGCCTACGCCTATCGCGGCCTCATCCAGATCTTCCTCGGACGGGCCGAGGAGACGGAGCGCGACATCGCCGCCGCCATCCGCCTCAGCCCCAAGGATCCCCTGCTCGGGGCGTGGCTCGCCCGGGACGGCTTGGCCAAGCTCCATCTCGGGCAGGATCAGGAGGCGATCGAGCCGCTGCGCCGCGCGGCGGCGGTGAACCCGCTCTTCGACTTCCCCCACCTCTATCTCGCCTGCGCCTTCGCGCGGCTCGGCCGGGATGTGGAGGCGCGGGCCTCCCTCGCCGAGTTCCTCAGGCTGCGCCCCGGCTACACCCTCGCCCGCTACCGAAGCCTGACCTCCACCGATCCGACCTTCCTGGCCCAGCGGGCACGCATCTACGAGGGCCTGCGCCGCGCTGGACTGCCGGAGGGCTGACCCCGCGCGTCCGCCCGGCACGGACCGGGCACCGCGCTCGAATTAGAATTTTTCTTCTTCCCGATATAGGCTGGCCCCGACCCGCGCCGAGAAACACGCATAATAACGAGACGCCTGCGGCCGGTCAGGGAGGAAACGATGAACGAGATCGTCCAGGCCGAGGCCGTCTCAGAGGTCTTCTACGGCGCCTGTCCGCATGATTGTCCCGACACCTGCTCCATGCTGTTCGAGGTGAAGGGCGGCGAGCTTCTGAGCGTGCGCGGCAACCCGGACCACCCGATGACCCGGGGCGGCCTCTGCGTGAAGCTGAAGGATTACGAGAAGCGCCACTATCATCCGGACCGGGTGCTCTACCCGATGAAGCGCGTCGGCCCGAAGGGCTCCAAGCAATTCGCGCGCATCACCTGGGACGAGGCGCTCGACGAGATCGTCAGCCGCTGGACGGCGATCATCGACCAGTACGGGCCGCAGGCCATCGCCCCCTACAGCTATCTCGGCAACCAGGGCCTCGTGCACGGGCTGAACGGCGGCGACGCCTTCTTCAACCGCCTGGGCGCCACCGTGACCGAGCGGACCTTCTGCGGCGAGGGCTCGTGCACGGCCTGGCTCCTCACCGTCGGGCCGACCGCCGGCCTCGATCCGGAGAGCTACATCCACTCCAAGTACATCGTCATCTGGGCCTGCAACTCGGTCAGCACGAATCTCCACCACTGGGCGATCGTGAAGGACGCGCAGAAGAAGGGCGCGAAGGTCGTCGTCATCGACGCCTACGCGTCGCGCACCGCCAAGGCCGCCGACTGGCACATCGCCCCGAAGCCCGGCACCGACGGCGCCCTCGCCATGGCGCTGATCAACTCGATCATCGCGCAGGGCCTCGTCGACCAGGACTACGTCGACACCCACACGATCGGCTTCGCCGATCTGAAGGAGCGGGCCGCCCCGCGTACGCCGGAATGGGCGGAATCCATCACGGGCGTCCCGGCGGCCGACATCCGCAGGCTCGCCCACGAGATGGCGACGGCCCAGCCGGTGGGCATCCGCATGGGCGTGGCGCTGGAGCGGCATTTCGGCGGCGGCCAGACCATCCGGGCGGTCACCTGCATCCCGGCGCTCACCGGTGCGTGGCGCCATGTCGGCGGCGGCGTCACGCAGTTCCCGGTCTGGGAGCATCCCTACAAGTTCGACGTCATGTGCCGGCCCGACCTGATCCCGGAGGGCACCCGGGTCGTCTCGAACCTGCAGATCGGCCGCGCGCTCACCGGGGAGCTGAAGCTCGACCCGCCGATCATGTCGATGATGTGCTGGAACTCGAACCCGGTGACGCAGGCCCCCGAGACCGACAAGATCGTCGCGGGCCTGATGCGGGAGGACCTGTTCATGGTCTCGGCCGAGCACTTCATCTCGGACACGGCCGCCTACGCCGACATCCTGCTTCCGGCCGCGATGGGCGCCGAGATGGAGGACATGATCCTCTCCTGGGGCCACCTCTACCTGACCTACAACACCAAGTGCGCGGAGGCGCCCGGCGAGGCGATCCCCAACAACGAGATCTTCCGCAGGCTCGCCGCCCGGTTCGGTTTCGAGGAAGAGAACTTCAAATGGTCGGACGCGGAGTGCCTGGAGCACTACGTCGACTGGGCTTCGCCCGCCTGCGCGGGGATCGACCTCGCCTACATGCGCGCGCATGGCTTCGCCCGCCTGAAGGTGGGCACGCCGGACGACCGCGCCCCGCACCGGGAGGGCAACTTCCCGACCGATACCGGCAAGTGCATGCTCAAGATCGAGGGCGCCACGAACTTCGTCGCGCCGCCGTTCCGGCAGATGTACGAGGGCTTCCAGCCCGGCGAACCCCTCGACCCGCTGCCCGACTATGTCGGTGCGCGGGAATCGCACGCGAACGATCCGGAGCTGGCCAAGCGCTACCCGCTCAACATCGTCTCGCCCAAGAGCCACTACTTCCTGAATTCCTGCTACGCCAACATGGCGGACAAGCAGAAGGGCCAGGGCGAGCAGTTCGTGATGATCAGCCCGGCCGATGCCGAGTCCCGGGGCATCGTCGACGGCGACCGCGTCCAGGTCGCCAATGCCCGGGGCGCCTTCAAGGGCGTCGCGCGCGTCACCGACGACGTCACGCACGGAATCGTGGTGGCGACCCTCGGCTACTGGCGCCAGCTCAACGAGGGGACAGTCAACAGCATCTCGTCGGCGGCCTTCACCGATATGGGCCACGCCCCCTCGTTCTCCGACAACCTCGTCGAGGTCTCGCGGGCGAACTGACCGAGTCCTGTGATGGGAACCGCGCGCAGCGACGGGAGCCGGGGCAGCGTCACAGCCGGGGATGTGGTGCCGGCTGGCGTGCGTCGCTGCGCGCGCGGGGACAGCGGAGCCCTCATGGGGCGACGGGGTCGCGGGGCGTCCCCGCCCGCCATCCGGCCGGCGGCGCCCTCGCCGCGTGCGGGGCCGCAAGGGCCCGAGGCATGGTCACGGGCGTCAGGGGGAACTGATCGCCGCGCGGCGCGGCTTCGCGGCCGCGGCCTGCGCTGAAATGGAAAGCCGCCCGGGACGGATCCGTCCCGGGCGGCTCGAATGTGACGCTCAGGAGCGGGGCGCCCGCTCCAGCCAGCCGATGCTGCGACCCTCGCCGCCTCCCCCGCCGCTGCGCGGCCGGGCATCGGCCCGCTGGGGCCGGGCGTCGCGGTTCGGACGGCCCTGGTTGGGGCGCTCGCCCTGCGGTGGTGCCGGCCGGTCGGCGCGGACGTCGCGACCCTGCGGGGCATGACCCCGCCCGTCGCCGCGGGCGTCGGCCCGGCCTTCCTGGGGCCGGCCCTGCCGGGGCGCACCCTGGCCGGGACCGCCGAAGCCGCGGCCACCCTCCGGCCGACCCTGCTGGGGACGGCCCTGCGACTGCCGGGGCCGCTGACCCTGGCGGCCGCCGCCGGGACGCTGCTGCTGCCGTTCGGGCCGGCGCTCCTCCTCGCGGGCGATCTCGGCCGCCTCCTGGCGGGACGGCGGGGTGAAGCCCTCGGGGAAGCCCGCCACCGGCACCTTCTGCCGGGTCACCCGCTCGATGTCGCGCAGGTAGGCCTTCTCCTCGTCGTTGCAGAACGAGATGGCGAGCCCGTCCGCGCCGGCCCGGGCGGTGCGGCCGATCCGGTGGACGTAGCTCTCCGGCACGTTCGGCAGGTCGAAATTGACCACGTGGCTCACGCCCTCGACGTCGATGCCGCGGGCCGCGATGTCGGTGGCGACCAGAACCCGGCAGGAGCCGTCCTTGAAGGACGCCAGCGCCCGCTCGCGCTGCGGCTGGCTCTTGTTGCCGTGGATGGCCGCCGCCGCGATGCCGACCTTGTCGAGCCCGCGGACGACGCGGTCGGCGCCGTGCTTGGTGCGGGTGAAGACCAGGACGCGTTCGATCGCCGGATCGCGCAGGATGTGGCCGAGCAGCGCCTGCTTGGCGCCGGTGTGGACGAAGATCACCTGCTGGTCGACCCGCTCCGCCGTGGTGGCGACGGGCGTCACCGCGACCTGGACCGGATCGGTGAGATACTGCGCCGCGAGGCCGGCGATATTCTTCGGCATGGTCGCCGAGAAGAACAGGCTCTGGCGCTTCTCGGGCAGCATCTTCACGATGCGCTTGAGGGCGTGGATGAAGCCGAGGTCGAGCATCTGATCGGCTTCGTCGAGGACGAGGATCTCCACGCCGTCGAGGATCAGTGAGCGACGCTCGATCAGGTCGATCAGCCGGCCGGGGGTGGCGACGAGGATGTCGACGCCCGGCGCCAGGGCGCGCTCCTGCCGGCTGATGGTGACGCCGCCGAACACCACCGTGTTGGTGAAGGACAGGTGACGGCCGTAATCCGAGAAGGATTCGGCGATCTGGTTGGCGAGCTCGCGGGTGGGCGAGAGCACCAGCACCCGGCAGCCGCGGCGCGGCGCGCGGCGGTCCGAGAGCGAGAGGCGGTGCAGGATCGGCAGCGCGAAGGCCGCGGTCTTGCCGGTGCCGGTCTGGGCGATGCCGCAGAGGTCGCGGCCTTCCATGGCGGGCGGGATCGCCTGGGCCTGGATCGGGGTCGGCGCGACGTAGCCGGCCTCGCTGAGCGCCCGCAGCACGGGCTGGGCGAGGCCGAAATCGGTGAATTGGGTCAAGGATGTATCCGATGCAGCAGGGCCGGCCGGGCGCCTCGCGTCGCACGCGATCGATGCCGTGTTGGGGCCGGTCCGTTGGCAGGGGGCAGCCCGCGTGATGGGGCGGCCCGGGTGCATGCACGTTATGAAGAGGGGGGCCGGATCACGCCGGGAAGGCGCCCGATCCGTCACGCAGCCCCCTCAAGCGGGCCATGACGGCCGCTGACGCTGCAGCGCCGATATGCGGCTGTGCGACTGCGAAGTCAATGCAGGGCCGGGTTGCGGCGCGATCAGGCCGAGGGCCACGCGGACCGGTACCAGTGCTCCGTCGAGCCCGCGAACACGGCCGGCGTTCCGGGCATGGCTCTCCGCCTCCCGCAGCGCCAGGGCGCCCGAGCTTTCGGTCGATCGGGACCGGGCCGCGGTTCCGCAGAGCGGATCGGCTTACTCTGATGTTGTGTCGCAATCGGCGGCGCACCGCCCTGTCTTGCACCACATCCGGGCTGCCGCAGATCCGGGGCAACCGAAACAATGTGGTGCGGCCAAGAGGACTCGAACCTCCACCCCTCTCGGGACTAGCACCTCAAGCTAGCGCGTCTACCAATTCCGCCATGGCCGCATCGGACGCGAAGATCGGTCCGTTTGCCCGACCGTCGCGCGCCGCGGGAGAACCCGGGGCCGCTTTCGTGTCGCGCGGCGCAGCGGATAACAGATCGTTCCGCCGCCGACAAGCGCCTCGCTCACGGGGAATCGTAGCCGCCCTCCAGGAAAGGCGCCGCGCCGTCGCCGATGCTGATGCCGGGCTCCACGATCGAGGCCGCCTTGCGGATCAGCTCAGTCACCTCGACGGAGATGCGGTCGCCGGTCACCACGATCTGCCCGCGGGCGATCGGGTGGTCGTTGGCCAGGATCTCGACCATGTCGCTGTCGCTGGCTTCCAGCTCGATCACGGCGCCACGGCCCATGCGCAGCAGCATGTGCAGCGGCATGCGGGCGCGGCCCAGCACCACTGTCAGATCGACCTTCAGGGTCTCGAAGATCGCCACCAGCCGCCATCCTGTCTCACGGCCGGTCCTTGCCAGCGCCGGCCGCGAATGTTGAAGGCTGCGACCATCGACGCAGGATGATGAACTCTTGGTAAACGAGCCCCGCCTCACGGTCCGCCCGCACGCCTTCCCGAAGCGGCCCGGCGCAGATCCGGTCGCCGGCCCGGTGGGCTGGCGCGTGAGCGACGCGCCCGTGGGCTACGCGGCCGCCCTCGCCTGGATGGAGGCGCGTGTGGAGGCGATCGCCCGCGGCGCGGCGCCCGAATGCGTCTGGCTGCTGGAGCACCCGCCGCTCTACACGGCCGGGACCTCGGCCCGACCGGAGGATCTGGTGGCACCGGACCGCTTCCCGGTCCACGCCACGGGCCGGGGCGGGCAATACACCTATCACGGCCCCGGCCAGCGGGTCGCCTACGTGATGCTCGACCTCGACCGGCGCAGCCGCGACCTGCGCGCCTATGTGGCGAGCCTGGAGGCGTGGCTGATCGAGACGCTCGCCGCCTTCAATGTCCGCGCCGAGCGCCGGGAGGATCGGGTCGGCGTCTGGGTACGCCGGCCCGAGAAGGGGCCTCGCGTCGAGGACAAGATCGCGGCGATCGGGATCCGGGTGCGCCGCTGGGTCAGCTTCCACGGCATCAGCCTGAACGTCGAGCCCGATCTCGCGCATTTCGACGGGATCGTGCCGTGCGGCGTCCGGGAGCACGGGGTGACGAGCCTCGTCGATCTCGGCCTGCCCGTGAGCCTGCCGGAGGTCGACATGCAGCTCCGCGCCGCCTTCGAGGCGTTCTTCGGGGCCACCGTGACCGAGGCTGCGGACTGATCGGGCATGCCGCCGATGCCTCCGGCCGCGCCGATCAGAAATCCGCGTGCAACCGCGAGGCGAAGAAATGCGCGGGGCCGCGGTCGCGATTGTATCCGGGATTGTCGATGAACTGGTAGTCGAAGGTCAGGGTGACGAACTTCGTGAGGTTCAGGGCGTAGTAGGTCTCCAGCGCGCGCTCGGTGCCGTAATTCAGCCGCCCGTCGCCGATCAGCAGGCCGAGGTAGCCGGCCGCGAAGGCGGCCCGGTGTGAGGGTGAGAGCCCGTTCATCGCGGCGCCGATGCCGATCGTGTCGTCGGGCCGGTCCCAGGCCTTGCCCTTCAGCGACAGGCCTCCGGAGAAGCTCCGGTCGATGTCGGTGAAGGAGATGTTCTCGGTGCGCCCGTCGTTCAGGCTCGCCCGGGCGAACAGCCCGAGTTCCGGCGTCAGCCCCTGCTCCAGGTTGATGTAGCCGCCGGTCTTGCGGCGGGGGCGCCTTGTCGCCGCGACGGCGTCGTTGATGTCGTCGAACAGGCCGAGCTGCGTCAGGGTGACCACGTCGCGGTTGTTGGCCGAGACACCGACATTCGAGAACAGGCCGATTCGGATCTTGCCGGGCTGCTCCAGCCACGGGAGGACGTGGCGCTCCTCGAACTCGACGTTCAGCCCCGCACGCCGGAACACCCGCGGGTCGAGCACGTCGCTCGACGGCTCCTTGGGCACCTGCGTGTAGGCTGCGCGGATGGCGAATTCCGGCCGGTTGTACTCGGCGTAGACGCCTTGCGTGAAGCCCGGGAGGTTCGCCGGGAAGTCCCAGGCCGAGGCGCCCCAGAGCGACCAGTTGAAGAAGTCCACGCGCGGGTCGTGCGCGTAGATGTTGCCGTCGAAGAAGTCGCCCAGCGCGAACTTGCCGGCGATCAGCGTGATCCGCTCGGCATCGTAACGGGTGGCCACTTGGTTCGGACCGTCCGGAACATCCACGGTCTCGCCGCCCAGCCCGAAGGTCTGCTTCACGTAGTAGCGGTTCGAGCGCAGCTTCGGGAACGGGGCGCCCGCCTTCTGCGCCTCGCCGTTGACGAAGCCGGCGACGCCCAGCGTCCGCGACAGGCCGAAGCCCTGGCTGAATTCGGGGTTGTAGTAGATCTCGGTGCTGTCGGTGAGCTTGAGGCCGAGGAAGATCGTCGCCGTGGTGGTCTGCCGGGCCTGATGGGGGATCAGGCTCTGCGCGCCCTCGTAGGGCGAGCGGAAGCCGGGCACGGCCTGCGCGATCAGGGTCGTCTGCCCGTGCAGCGAGAAGCGGCCGGTATCGCCGTTGTCGGGGTCGTGCGGAGCGGTCTCGTCCGGGTCCGGCGGCACCTTCAAGCCGCCCGGGAACCACATCAGCCGTGCGAACAGCTGGTTGGAGGTGAAGCTCGCCCGGGTCGTGACCGGTCCACCCGTGTCGCCGGGCACCACGCCCAGCGGGAAGCGCCGGCTGCCGCCGAGATCGATGTAGCGGTAGTCGATGCCCAGGGCGAGGCTGTCGGTGATGGCGTATTGCACGCCCGCGCCCAGGGTGAAGCCGACATAGCCCAATTCCCGCTGCGCGGTGGTCTGGGCGCCCGTGTCGAGATCCGGATAGCTGGCGAGAAACCGGGCGTTCGCACCGGTGAGCCCGAAGGTGCCGTAGATCAGATAGCGATCGAAGCTGTAGCCGAGTCGGGCACGCAGGGCGCCGTAGAGATTCGTCTTGGCGCGCACGACGTTGAAGGCCGGATCCGCATCCGCGTAGCCGAATCCCGCGACGGTCGCGGGGACCGGACGCTTCAGATTCGCCAGGTCGAGATTCGCTTCGATGCCGTAGACCCACGGCCCGGCCTGCCAGGTCCAGCCGCCGAACACGCCGCCCACGGCCGTGGTGGCGTTGCGCCCCTGGTCACTGCGGCCCGTGGAATCGCCGCTCTTGAAAGCCGGGATCGGCCGGCCGCCGATCGTCGTCGGACCGAAATTGTAGGCCCCGTAGGATCCGCCGGCGCTGCCCTCGAGGCCGACATAGCCGCCCGACCAGTCGGTGTAGGTCGGCCGGGTGGCGTCGGGGCGCGGCGCGGCGAAGTCGGCCGCCCGCGCGGCAACCGGGACGAGAAGGGGCGTCGTCAGAATGAGGGCTGCGGTGCGGACCAGGGGCACGGAACGGGTTCTCATCCGACTCACAAAAAAGTATAGCACTTGCTAAAACGGTCTTTGGCATCGCGCAAGCCAGGGTGCGCCTTCTCGCCACAGGCCGCCTCGCAAGTCATCTCCGTTCCGCCCGCCATCCTCGACGCTCGGCATGGCAGTGGAATGACAATCCCGGTCCCGCCGTCTCGGTCAAGATGCAGAGGGTCATCGTATAGCGAACATCTCCGTGAGCTTTTGCAATGACCGCGTCACGGTGCCGGAAAGACATGCGAATACGATCATGGCTCCCCAAGGTGGTCTCAGATTAGAATTGTTATTATTTGAGATCGATGCGATTCCAGTTTGAACTTCGAGCGGGGTGGATTATGTGCGACCGCATGCATGCGTCGCCCATCACTCCGCTTCTCCGCGGCCTCGCCGCGGCCTCGCTCCTCGCCTTCGCGGGCCCCGCGACGGCCAAGGAAGTGCCCATCGGTCCGCATGTGACGCAGAACGGCCTGGAGGTCGCCGCCGTCTATCTCCAGCCGATCGAGATGGATCCTCCCGGCATGATGCGCGAGGCCGCCAAGTCGGACATCCACCTCGAAACCGATATCCGCGCCGCCAAGGACAACCGCAACGGCTTCGCCGAGGGGGATTGGGTGCCGGCCCTCGACGTCCGGTTCGAGGCGGTGAAGCTTGATGGCGACAAGCCCACCGACCAGACGGTGTCGGGGGTGCTGATGCCGATGGTCGCCAATGACGGGCCGCATTACGGCGATAACGTCAAGCTGTTCGGCCCCGGCCGCTATCGTCTCAAAGTAATGGTCGCGCCCCCGGGCAAGGACAGCCATTTCGGTCGCCACGTGGACAAGGAGACAGGGGTCGGTCCGTGGTTCGAGCCCTTCGCGGTTACGCAGGATTTCACCTTCGCCGGTGTCGGCAAGAAGGGCGCCTACTGAATTTGCCGGAGCTGTCCGTGTCCCGCCTGTCGCGCTTCCTCGCCCCTGCCGCCGTGCTGCTGGTCGCCGTCGCGTCCGCGCGGGCCGACGACATGCCGGTCATCAAGGTCGAGATGCGCGATGGGGTGATCCTTCCGGCGGTGATCGAGGTGCCGGCCAACACCCGGTTCAAGCTGGAGATCTCGAATACCGGCCAGAGCCCGGTTGAGTTCGAGAGCACGGAACTCAAGCGCGAGAAGGCGCTGGCCGCGGGCTCGACCTCGGCGATCGTGTTCCGCACCCTCGATGCCGGCACCTACCAGGTGTTCGACGACTTCCACCCGGAGGCGAAGGCGACTTTGGTGGCCAAATGAGCGCGTCGACGACAGCGCCAGCCTCCCTTGCCCTGAGCCGTGTTCCGCCGCGTCGATCCGTCATCGACGGTGCGCTGGCCCGGTTCGGCGACGGGCTGCGCCGGTACGGTTGGATCATCCGGGCCGTGCAATGGCTGATCGTTGCCGTCTACGCGGTTCTGGTGATCGTCCCGGCGCTGCTGCCGCTCCCCGACAACGCCGCCCATATCTGGACCAACCTGACGCTCGCCGCTCAGTTCGCGTTCTGGGGGATCTGGTGGCCGTTCGTGCTGGTGAGCATGGTCCTGGTCGGCCGTGCATGGTGCGGCGTGCTCTGCCCCGAGGGCGCGCTCAGCGAATTTGCAAGCCGCTGGAGCCGCGGCTATGCCGTGCCGCGCTGGATCACCTGGCAGGGCTGGCCCTTCGTGGCCTTTGCCGGCACCACCGTCTACGGGCAGATGACCAGCGTCTACGGCTATCCCAAGCCGGTCCTCGCGGTCCTGGGGGGCTCGACGCTGGCGGCGATCGTGGTCGGCCTGCTCTACGGGCGCAACAAGCGCGTCTGGTGCCGCTACCTCTGCCCGGTCAACGGCGTCTTCGCGGTGCTGTCGAAGCTGGCGCCGGTCAGCTTCCAGGTCGACAGCGCCGCCTGGGCGGTCTCGCCCAAGCCCGTCGGGGGCACCGAGAGCTTCAACTGCGCGCCCCTCGTGCCGGTAAAGACCATGCGCGGCGCGGGCGCCTGCCATATGTGCGGGCGCTGCAGCGGCCATCGCGGCGCCGTGCGACTCGCCCTGCGCTCCCCCAATCACGAGATCGTCCGCGTTGCGGGCGAGGAGCCCAGCCTCGACCAGACCATGCTGATCCTGTTCGGCATGCTGGCGCTGGCGGTGGGCGCCTTCCAATGGTCGTCGAGTCCCTGGTACGTCGACGCCAAGCAATGGGCCGCCACATGGCTCATCGAACGCGGGACCACGTGGCCCCTGGAGCATTCGGCGCCCTGGTTCGTGCTGACGAACTACCCCGACCGCAACGACGTCATGACCCTCCTCGACGGCGGGTTGCTGCTGGCCTACATCGGCGCCGCGACGATCGTCCTCGGGCTTGCCCTGTCGGGGATCGTGGCGCTCGCGACCCTGTCCCTCGGGGGCTGGTCCCTGCGCCGCTTCCACCACCTGACCCAGACGCTGATCCCCGTGGCGGGCTGCGGCGTCTTCCTGGGCCTGTCGGCGCTGACCGTCACGTTCCTCCGCGGGGACGGCATCGTGATCCCCTACGTGGCGGAGATCCGCACGGCCCTGCTCGCCGGCGCGAGCCTGTGGAGCGTGTGGCTCGCCTGGCAGGTGGCGGGGCTTGCCGTCGGTGGGGTCCGCCGGGTGGCGGCCGCAGCCTGCATCGCCGGGGCGGCCGCCCTGTCGGTGGCCAATTGGGTGCTCCTGTTCTGGATCTGGTAGCGCGCGGTCCGCGCGCGGTGCTTCACGCTCTCGCATAACCCCTGGAGACCGCCATGATCGGCGCCTTCGTCATCGCCTTCCGCGAAGTCATCGAGGCAGGCCTCATCATCTCCATCGTGCTGGCGGCCACCCGGGGTATCCCGGGCCGGATGCGCTGGGTCCTGCTCGGCGTTGCCGGCGGCCTCGCGGGTGCCGCCCTGGTGGCACTGTTCGCCGAGAAGATCTCCGATGCCTTCGAGGGCAGCGGGCAGGATATCCTGAACGCTGCGGTCCTGATCGTCGCCGTGCTGCTGCTCGTCTGGCACAACACCTGGATGAGCAAGCACGGCAAGGAACTGGCGGGCGAGCTGCGCGCCGCCGGCGCGGCGGTGCGATCGGGGGAGCGGGAGGCGGCGGCCCTATCGATCGTGATCGGCGCCGCGATCCTGCGCGAGGGCGCCGAGCTGGTGCTGTTCCTGTATGGCCTCGTGGCCTCGGGCACCTCGGGGGCCGACATCCAGTTCGGCGCCGTCGCCGGCATCGGTGCGGGCGTGCTCCTCTCGGCGGTCACCTATCTCGGCCTCGCCTCGATTCCGAGCCGCTACGTCTTCTCGGTGACCAGCGTGCTGATCATCTTCCTCGCGGCCGGCTTGGCCGCGCAGGCCGCGCAGTTTCTGAGCAATGCCGGCGTGGTGGACGTCCTCGGCCACACCCTGTGGAACAGCTCCGGTTTGATCGCCGAGAATTCCTGGCCCGGCCGCGTCCTGCACGCCCTGGTCGGCTACACGGACCGCCCGACCGCCCTGCAGGGTCTGGTCTACATCGCCACCATCGCGGTGATGATCGGCCTGATGCAATGGAGCGCCGCCGACCAGCGCCGCGCGGTGCGGGCGGCGTAGAACGCCGTCCGACCGCAGGGCCGCCGGACCGTCGGACAGCGTGATGTGCGGAGACTGTGCGCTGGCCGGCTGACCCGGTTGGGGCAGATCCGGCGCGGGGTGCGGGCGTCCCGGGCCAAGGATCGCCCGGCTGTGTGTCCTCGACGCGAGGCGACCGGCTCCGCCGCACCGATCGGCGATGCGGCGGAGGGGGATCGGGCTGCGGCCCTCAGGCCGGGGCAGCCCATTTCGCGCGATCGGCCGGCTTCTCCCTGTAGATCGTGCCGCCGAAATCGATGTGCAGTTCCGTGTCGGCCCCCTCGCGCCGGCGCGCCAGCACCTCGAAATGCTTCGGCTTGCGGCGCGGCGCGTCTACGACCATCCAACCCGCCGAGGCCGCCGCCGCGAGGGCATGCGCGGGATCGGCGGGGCCATCCGCCCGCTTGGAGCCGGGGGCGTGGTGGGGCTTCTTGTGATGGATCTCCACCGGATCCCGGCCCGCGGCCGAAATCCGTGTGACCTTGATCTCCGAGGGACGGCGCTCGCCCTCCAGGGTCACGTGCAGCCCGCTCGTGATCGGAAACGCGTCCACGCCCTTCGGGCCGAGATCGGCCAGATGTGTCTCGCCGCCCGCCTCGAGGGTGAAACGATGGGCGAAGACGTGCCGGATGGTGCCCGAGAGGGCGGTCGTGTCGTGAAGCGGCATGATTTTCTCCGTGGAGCGCCCAACCGCAGGCGCATTCGATATATCGAAATCTGCCACGAAGGTTTCAAGGACACGATCAGATCGGTCCGGACACGGCGGCAGCCCGCCATGTCCGAGGGCAGGTTTCTGGCGGCCCGCCCGCTTCTCAGGCGCCCGTTTTCCTCAGGCGCCCGTCGCGACCGCGCGGGCCGGATCGGCGCCCCATTCCGACCAGGAGCCATCGTAGAGGCTTCGCGCCGGGCGGCCCATGGTCTCGAGAGCGAGCGCGATGATCGCCGCGGTCACGCCGGAGCCGCAGGTGGTCACGATCGGCCGGTCCGGATCGACGCCGTTCTCGGCGAAGACCGACTTCAATTCCTCCGGGGTCTTCATCCGGCCGTCACGCTGGAGTGCCGCGTAATGCAGATTGCAGGCGCCCGGCATATGCCCCGGTCGGACGCCGGGCCGGGGTTCGGGCTCCTCGCCGCGGAAGCGTGTCGCTGAACGGGCATCGACCACCTGAGCCGACCCGGTTTCCAGCGCCCGCGCCACGTCGTCCGCATCCGCCACCGCGCCGTGATCGAGGCGGGCCGAGAAGTGGCGACGCTCGTGTGGGTGCGGCTCGCCTTCCTCGGTGGGGTAGCCTGCCGCGATCCAGGCCGGCAGGCCGCCGTCCAGCACCAGGGCGTCCCGCACGCCGAAGGCCTTGAGCATCCACCAGACGCGCGGAGCCGAGAACAGGCCCTGACCGTCATAGACCACGATCTGCATGCCGTCGCCGACGCCGAGGGCGCGCATCCGGGCGGCGAACACCTCGGGCCGCGGCAGCATGTGCGGCAGGCTCGACTCGGTGTCGCTCATGGCGTCGAGATCGAAGCGGCGGGCGCCGGGAATGTGGGCCGCGCGATATTCGGCCTCGGGGTCCCGGCCTGCGGCCGGCAGGTACCAAGAGGCGTCCAGGACCACGATGTCGGGAGCTTGAAGGCGGTCGTGCAGCCATTCGGGTGACACGAGGGGCGCGTGGGCCATGGTCAGCGGATCCGGCTCTGTTCGCGTTGCAGGCTCACAGAACCACAGGTCGCACCGCGTTGCACGCCCGGGACAGGCTCGGAGGCGAGCGTCCGGCGGATTCGTCAGGCCCGGCCAATGCCAATCGAAGCGATGCGCGAATGCGCCGAGCTACGCATCCCGCACCGTGGTCCGATGCACCCGACGCAGGCTGGTCTTGTTTTAAAGAGCCGTAACCCCAGTTACGACAACATAATGACGCCAATCGCGTCGGTCGTCCGGCCGGCATCGTGTTGGCCGACCCGGGCGCCCCGCTTGCGGATGCGCGCCGGGTCCGTCGCCTGAACGAGACGCGTTCAAACTTCCCTTGTCTGCCGGGGTGCATGATCCACCGAGCAGGATACTTATTGAGCCGATCAACGCCATGAATCAACTCGTCCGTATGTCCCAGATTGGCGACGCCGAGACCGTCGAGGAGCCGTCGGCCGACCTGCGCGTGCCCTTCGCGCAGTCCGGAGCCTTCGTGTGCAAGTACATTATCGGTGAGCCGAACGACCGAGCCGTCTGTTGCGGGGCACCCGTGTCCGACGGCAAGAGCTGGTGCGCCTATCACCGCCGCATCGTGTTCGAGCCGACCCGGCCCGGCCGCATCCGCTGAGCGAAGCGTCTCTTCGTCCCGGCCGTCACTGTGTCCGCATGACCTGGATGACGGCGGGGGTGATGATGACCACGAACAGCACGGGCAGGAAGAACAAGATCATCGGCACGGTGAGTTTGGGCGGCAAGGCGGCCGCCTTTTTCTCGGCCTCGTTCATGCGCAGGTCGCGACTCTCCTGGCTCAGCACCCGCAGCGCCTGTCCCACCGGCGTGCCGTAGCGCTCCGCCTGGATCAGCGCGGTGGCGACGGATTTCACCGGCTCGAGGCCGGTGCGCAGCACGAGATTCTCGTAGGCCTGCCGCCGGTCGGGCAGAAACGACATCTCGGCGGTCATCAGGGCGAGTTCCTCGGCCAGCACGACCGAGGAGGTGGCGATCTCGGTGCTGACCTTCCGGAAGGCGTTCTCGATCGCCATGCCGGATTCCACGCAGATCAGCGTGAGATCGAGGGCGTCCGGCCACGCCTTTCGGATCTCGGTCTGGCGCTTCTTGGCGGCGTTGACCAGGAACAGCTCCGGCGCCTTGATGCCGGCATAGGCCGCGCCGACCACCAGCCCGAACCGCACGAGGTAGGACGAATCCAGAACCTCGAGCACGAACAGGTAGAACAGGGCCGCGATCACCGAGGCGAGCGGCACGACGAACCGGAAGAACAGGAACGCCGTCTCCGACCCCGGGCCGCGATAGCCTGCCTGCATCAGCATGCGCTTGGCCGTGTCGGTGCCGAGCCAGCGGCGCAGCCGGTACCGCTCGACGATGGACTTCATGTAGGCCTTCGGCTCCACGCGCAGCGTGGCCCGGGTCGCCGGCCCGTCCGCCTTCACCCGCTCGCGCCGCCGGATCTGCTCGCGCTCGTCGCTGACGAGCTTCATCCGCTTGCTGAGCTTGTCGGTTTCCAGGAAGGGCTGCGCCACCGCGTAGGCGGTCGCCGCCGCCGCGACCGCGGTCAGGAGCGTGCCCATGAAGCGGGGATCGAACAGCTTCTCGGCAATGTCTTCGATCATCGGGCGGTATCCGGCAGAGGGCGCACCGCGCCTAGAACTCGAACGCGATCATCTTCTTGATCGTGAAGATGCCGATGGACATCCAGATCGCCGCGCCGACCAGGGCGACCTTACCGGTATCGGTCGTCCAGAGCAGCGAGATGTAGTCGGGGCTCGTCAGGGCGGTGATGCCCGCCACCGCGAAGGGCAGGCAGGCGATGATCGAGGCGGAGGCCTTGGCCTCCATGCTCATCGCCTGGACCTTGCCGCGCATCTTGGCGCGGTCGCGCAGCACCGTGGACAGGTTGTTCAGCGCCTCCGACAGGTTGCCGCCCGACTGCTGCTGGATGTTGATCACGATGGCGAAGAAGTTCACCTCGGCGGTGGGCACCCGCTCGAACAGCCGCGTGCACGCCTCGCCGAGCGACAGGCCCATGGCCTGGGTCTCCACGACGGTCCGGAACTCGCTGCGCACCGGCTCCTCGGCCTCGCGCGAGACCATGCGGAAGCAGTCGCCCACCGGGATGCCGGTTCGGATGCCGCGGACCACCACGTCCACGGCGTTGGGCAGCTCCTTGTTGAACTTCGCGATGCGCTTGAGCCGCAGGTGGCGCAGCAGCCACGCCGGCAGGCCGAAGCCCCCCGCGAAAGCGGCCCCGAGCGCCGCGAGGGCATTGTCGGTGATGACGAAGATCAGCAACCCGAGGACGCCGCCGCTGGCGGCCGAGATCGTATAGAAGGTCCGCTTCGTCCATCCGAGGCCGGCGCGGGCGAGCTTCAGCTCCACGCTGGCCTTCGAGGCGCCCTTGGCCTTCGCCTCGATCTCGCTCAGCGTCTTGGCGACCTGCTCGCGCCGGTTGACCGCGACGCCCCGGGTCGCCGCGCCGGAGGCGGAGACGCTGATCGACTTCAGACGCTTGTTCGCCCGGCGCTCGCCGCCGAGCAGGGGCAGGACAGCCACGTAGGCGACCGCCGCGACCGCGATGCCGATGAGGCCCGCGGCGAGCGGCAGGTTGGAGGCGCCGGCGGCCGCGGCGGGCAGGTCCGGCATGCGCTCAGCTCCTGTCGATGATCTCGGCGGCGTCGAGCGCCTCGCCGAGCCGCTGTTCCAGGCCGTAGTAGCGGGCCCGCTCCCAGAATTTCGGCCGGCCGACGCCGGTGGAGCGGTGGCGCCCGATCAGCTTGCCGTTCGCGTCCTCCCCGACGATGTCGTAGAGGAAGACGTCCTGCGTGGTGATGACGTCGCCCTCCATCCCGAGCACCTCGGTGATGTGGGTGATGCGCCGCGAGCCGTCGCGCAGGCGCATGGCCTGGATCACCACGTCGATCGAGCCGCAGATCATCTCGCGCAGGGTCCGCGACGGCAGGGTGAACCCGCCCATCGAGATCATCGACTCGATACGCGACAGGCATTCGCGCGGGCTGTTGGCGTGGAGCGTGCCCATCGAGCCGTCGTGACCGGTGTTCATCGCCTGGAGCAGGTCGAAGGCTTCCGGTCCGCGCACCTCGCCGACGATGATCCGCTCCGGCCGCATGCGCAGGCAGTTCTTGACGAGATCGCGCATGGTGACCTGGCCCTGGCCCTCCATGTTGGGCGGCCGCGTCTCCAGGCGGACCACATGGGGCTGCTGGAGCTGCAGCTCGGCCGCGTCCTCGCAGGTGATCACCCGCTCGTCGTGCTCGATGAAGGCGGTCAGGCAGTTCAGCAGCGTGGTCTTGCCCGAGCCCGTGCCGCCCGAGATGACCACGTTGCAGCGCGACTGGCCGATGATCTTGAGAACTTCGGCGCCCTCGGGCGAGATCGCCCCGAAGCGGACGAGCTGCTCCAGGGTCAGCTTGTCCTTCTTGAACTTGCGGATGGTGAGCGCCGGGCCGTCGATGGCCAGCGGCGGCGCGATGACGTTGACGCGGGACCCGTCCGGCAGGCGCGCGTCGCAGATCGGCGAGGCGTCGTCGACGCGCCGGCCCACCTGGCTGACGATCCGCTGGCAGATGTTCATCAACTGCTGGTTGTCGCGGAACCGGACGCTGGTCAGCTGGATCTTGCCGCCGACCTCGATGAAGGTCCGGTGGGCGCCGTTGACCATGATGTCGGCGATGTCGTCGCGGGCGAGCAGCGGTTCCAGCGGGCCGTAGCCGAGGACGTCGTTGCAGATGTCGTCGAGCAGCTCCTCCTGCTCGGAGATCGACAGGACGATGTTCTTGAGCCCGATGATCTCCGTGACGATGTCGCGGATCTCCTCGCGCGCCGTCTCGGCATCGAGGCGCGAGAGCTGCGTCAGGTCGATCGCCTCGATCAGGGCGCCGAAGATCAGACTCTTCGTGCGGTAATAATCCTCGGACCGCGCGGTCTCGACGACGACCGGCGCCACCGGTGCCGGACGCGCGACCGGAGCCGCCGCATCGCGCAGGACCGGCGTGGCCGGCGCCGGGGTCCGGGCCTGCGGTATCGGCGGGGGGGCCACCGACGTGCCGCCGGCGTGTCGCCTACCGAACATGGGTCAGCCCTCCGACGCTGACCTGCGGAGCCCGTGGGACGAAGGATCGTATCCGCATCAGGATGCCTTGCGGCCGGCGAGCTTGGCGAGCAGCGGCTCGAGCAGGCTCGGACGTCCCCGCCGGCTCTCCGGACGCCCGAGGGTCATGGCGGCCAGATCGTTGAACAGCTCCGCCACCTTCGATCCGGCCTGGATCTCGGCGATCATCTGGCCGTTATTGGCGGCGGTGCCGAACAGCGTCGGCTCGAACGGGATCGACAGGGCGACCGGGGTCTCCAGGGCCTTGGCGAACTCGGCTGTGCCGATCTCGGGCCGCTTCGGTACGCCGACGCCGTTCAGCAGGACGCGGGGCGGCTGGTCGTTCGGGCGCCCGTGCTTCAGCGCGCCGAGAAGGTTCTTGGCGTTGCGCAGGCAGGCGAGATCGGGACCGGCCACGATCAGGATCTCGTCGGCCGCGGTCAGGATGCGCTTCGACCACGCGTTCCACTGATGCGGGATGTCCAGGACCACGCAGGGTACGCTCGCCCGCATGTGCTCGATCAGCGCGTCGAAGGCCGGCTCGGACAGGTCGATGGTCCGGTCGAGGCTCGCCGGCGCCGAGAGCAGGCTCAGGTTGTCGCTGCACTTGGACAGCAGCCGCTCCACCAGGGCGGAATCCAGCCGCTCGGGGGCGAAGACCGCTTCGGCGATGCCCTGCGGCGGATCTTGGTTGAAGTTCAGCGAGGCGGTGCCGAAGGCGATGTCGAGATCGGCGATCACCGTCTGGACGCCTTGGTTCCGGGCAACCGACCACGCGAAATTGTGCGCCACCGTGGAGGCGCCGATGCCGCCTTTCACGCCGTAGACCGCCACGGTCCGCCCCACCGGCTTGACGCCCGGAGCGGTGAACAGGTCGGAGATCGCCGCGATCAGCGTCAGGGGCTCGACCGGCACCATGAGGTAGTCGGACACCCCGCGCTGGATCAACTGCCGGTAGAGCATCACGTCGTTGAGGTGGCCGATCACCACGACGCGGGTGCCCTCGTCGCAGACCTCGGCGAGGGCATCGAGGCACTCGATCGGCTTGGAGCGCGCGCCTTGGATCTCGATGATGATGACGTTGGGCGTCGGCGCGTGCCGATAGGCCTCGATCGCGGCGGCGCCGCCGCCCATCCGGACCTTGACCTGCGCCTTCTGCATGCGCCGGTCGAGGGCTGCGCCCTCGATCATCGCGGCGGTCTCGCCGGTCTCGCAGAATGCCTGGATGGTGATCCGGGGCACCGGGGCGATCGTGCGCTCGCTCGTCTCGGACAGGTCTGCCATGACGGCGCTTTCGGGTTCGCGTTCGGGGCGCGGCGTCGGGGAGCGGCGGGGCTGCCCGTCCCAACGCCGGCTGTCTCAGTTGGTGACTTGGGACTTCACGGCGGTCTGCCCATCTTGCCGCCATGTGGTTGACGGATCCTTGCCGTCCCGCAATTGCCCGATGTCCCGGACGCGCTTGACCGTATCGATCCGACCCTCGGGGCGGCCGCGCACGAGGTCGACCGGATCTGCGACCTGGGCGGCGACGTTAGACTGCGTGGCGCAGCCCAGGTTCCAGCTCGGCTGGTTGCTGTAATCGTAGGCGAAGCTTCGGGTCCCGAGATCCTGAGGCCAGAGGCCGCAGGCGTCGGATACCTTGGCCTGCATGCGCTGGAAGCTCAGCCGGATCGGCGCGGCGAGGGTCGGGGCGGTGACCACGTAGCCGGTGACGGTGATCTCGCGGACGCCGATGCCGTTCTGCGTCCCGAACCGGCCGAGCACCGAGGCGGTCCGCTGGACGGCGGCCACTTGGTTGGGCGGGACGCCCTGCGGAACCTCCATCAGCAGGGCGCCGCGGCCGTACCGGCGGTATTCGAGCATGAAGGCATCGACATCGGCCGCCTGGCGCGGATCCAGATGCCCCACGCCGGTGGGGAACACGTCGAGGTTGCGGGCCCCGTCCGTCAGGACGATCGGGTGGCGTGCGCGGTAATCCGTCACGTCGATCCCGCCGGTGGTGGCGGGATCGCTCTTGCAGGCCGCCGCGAGGGCGCCCAGCGCGCAGGCGGCGAGCAGGCTCGCGGCGCGGCGCGGCAGGGTGGGCGGGGGACGTCCGGTCATGGTTCCGATCCTGGGGCGCGGCGGTGACGCGGGGCGCTACTCGACGATGAAGCCGACGCGGCCGCGATAGGTGCGTCCGAGCGGCGGCGCGGCGGCCGCCCCGGGGGAGGCGACCTTGCCGTAGAGCCGGTTGATCTGGCCGAGCAGCACCGCCTGGCCGTCGGTGGAATCGACGAAGTTGTCGTCCGGCCGGCTCACCTGCTTCGGTTCCATCGTCCGGGCGATGTAGGGGGTGCACATGATCATCAGCTCCGTCTCCTGGCGCTGGTAGTCGCGGGAGCGGAACAGCGCGCCGAGGATCGGAAGATTGATCAGGCCGGGCAGGCCGGAGATCGCCTGCTTGTTCACCTGCTGGATCAGGCCGGCGGTCATCATCACGCCGCCCGAGGGCAGCTCGACGGTGGTCTCGGAGCGCCGCACCCGGGTGCCCGGCACCGCGACCGAGTTGTTCCCGACGACGTAGGTGAAGTTCTGCTGTGGATCGATCTCGGTCACGTCCGTTGCGACGCGGATCGAGATGCGGTTGTCGGCGAGCACCACCGGCGTGAACGACAGGGCGACGCCGTAGGGCTTGTAGGTGATGCCGGGGGTGCACACGCCGCCCACCGTGCAGGCAGCCGAGGATGGCACCGGGAACTCGCCGCCGGCCAGAAACTTCGCGGCCTCCCCGGAGATGGCGGTGAGCGTCGGCTCGGCCAGGATCCGCGAGACGCCCGCCTGCTCGAAGGCCTTCAGGGTCGCCTGGAGCGAGAAACCGCCCGACTGGATCGAGGCCTGGATCTGGTTGCCGCTCGGAGCCGATGGGTTGATCGGGAACGGCAGGTTGTTGATCAGCGCCGGTGACGTCGCGGAACCGAGCGGGTTCAGCGCCGACCAGTTGCCGGTCATGTTGATCCCGAACTGCTTCAGGACGTTGCGCGACACCTCCACAACGGTGACGCGGAGCATCACCTGGTCCTTGTTGCGGATCGTGAGGTTGTTGATCACGGCGCCGCGCGCGCCCGCGGTGACACCGCCGCTCGGTGCCCCCGCGGCCCCCGCCGCGCCCCCGCCGCCCAGCCCCACGAACGCATTGGCGATGTCGATCGCCTGCTGCGCGTCCGCGGAGGAATTCACCGACCCCGAGAGCAGCACCGAGGCCCCCGAGGAGCGCACGTCGAAGCGCCCGCCCGGGATGCTCTGGCCGAGCAACTCGCGCAGGGTCCCGAGGTTGAGATCCCGCGCCACCGACACGTCGAGGGCGGCGATCTGGCGGCCCTCGGCATCCATGATGAAGATCGAGGTCGCGCCGTCGGCCATGCCGATCACGAAGACCTTGCGGGTCGAGCGAACCACGGCGTTGGCCACGGCGGGGTTGGCCACGAACACCTCCTTGGCGTCCCGCGGCAGGTCGACGATCACGGAGCGGCCGGCGGTCAGCTCGACACGCCGGGTCGAGGCGGATTCCGCGGCGCCGACCGTCAGGATCGGCGCGGGACCGAAGGTCTGGCGGTCCTGCGCGGGGGCCGGTCCGGACAGGACGGTCAGCAGGGCGAGGGCGCCAGCCGCGCGGCCGGCGGGGCGGCCCATCGGGCGCGGGTGGGGGGACGGAGCGGTCATGGCGATCACGGCGTCTGCTGCCGCGCGACGCCGAAGCGCACCACGGTCAAGGCGGGTTCGGGCATCTGCGCCACGGACGCATCGGCCAGCGGCGTGGCTTCGGGCGGCCGCCCGGCATCGGCGAGGCTGCGCAGCGAAAGGGTGAGGGCGCCGACCTTCTGGGCCAGCGCCAGGGTCTCGGCCTGCGCGGGCGTGACGGCCAGCGTCGCGGTCTCGCCGGTCACCACGTTGGTGCCGTTCTTCTCCTGGACCAGCTGCCCGATCGCGAGGACGCGGATGTCGGTCAGGATCGTCTGGGAGAGCTGCACGTCGCTGTTGTTGGCCCGCGAATTGGACTCGTCGCGGAACGTGCGGATCACGTCGACGCGGTCGTTCGGGAGGATGAAGCCGCCGGCCGAGTTGGTGCCGCGGCTGTCGGTGACGATGGCGACGGCGCGCATGCCGGCCGGCAGGATCGCCGCCATGAATCCGCTCTCCGGGCGCACGAGCTTCTGCGCGCGGATCGGCTCGCCCGCCAGGAAGCCTGCGCGCACCGAGGCGCCCACGGTCTCCTCGAGGGCCTTGGGGTTGATCTTGCGGGTCACGTAGCCTGCCGTCACGGCGCTGTCCGGCCAGGGTTGCCAGCGCAGATCCGCCGCCCGGAGAACCTGACCCATGGGCATGTCGATGGCGGCCACGAGCACGTCGGTCATCGGTTGCGGCGGCGCCTCGGCCTTCGGCGGCGGAGGCGGCGGTGGCGGATCGCCGCCGCTCATCAGGAAAGCCGCCCCGGTTCCCGCCGCGAGGGCGATACCGAGGACGGCGAAACGGGCTGGGTTCATCGCATCGCCACGCGCCGGAGACGGCCGAATTGCCGTCCATGACCCGAACCTGCGCGGGGATTCGTGTAATTATGGTTAAGGTATTATAACCTCTGGCGTTGTCGCCGGTCCGGAAACGGGGCGCCCGAGAAGCGCGTCACAATCCGCAGGATCCTTCAGCATCCGCCCGAACTCGGCCGTGGTGCATCACCGCTTCGTGACCTATCGTGCCACCGGAACCGCCTCAGAAGCGGGCGCTCGGGCGAACCGGGGGGAAACATGATCAGGACATTCGGCAGCGCGGTTTTGGCGGCTGCCCTCGCGGGGACCGCACTCGGCTCCGTACCGGCGGCCGCGCAGGGGACCTTCTCGGACAATGCGGTCCGGATCGGCATCCTCAACGATCAATCCGGCCTCTACGCCGAGTATGGCGGTCAGGGCTCGGTCGAGGCCGCCCGCATGGCGGTGGAGGACATGGGCGGCAAGATCGGCAGCGTGCCGATCGAGATCCTCTCGTCCGACCACCAGAACAAGCCCGACATCGCCTCGGCGATCGCCCGGCAATGGTACGACCGCGACAATGTCGACGCGATCATGGAGCTGACCACGTCCTCGGTGGCGCTGGCGGTCCAGGGCCTGTCCAGGGAAAAGAAGAAGATCACCATCACCACCGGAGCGGCCACCAGCGACCTCACCGGCAAGGCCTGCACGCCCTACGGCTATCACTGGGCCTTCGACACGCGGGCGCTGGCGGTGGGCACCGGCGGCGCGCTGACCCGGGCGGGCGGCGACACGTGGTTCTTCCTCACCGCCGACTACGCCTTCGGCTCGGCGCTGGAGGCCGACACCAGCAAGGTGGTGCTCGCCAACGGCGGCAAGGTGCTGGGCAGCGTCCGGCACCCGCTCTCGAACCAGGACTTCTCGTCCTTCCTGCTCCAGGCGCAGGGCTCGAAGGCCAAGGTGATCGGGCTCGCCAATGCGGGGCTCGACACCTCGAACGCGATCAAGCAGGCCGCGGAATACGGCATCGTCGAAGGCGGCCAGAAGCTCGCGGCCCTGCTGTTCACCCTCTCGGAGGTGCACGGGCTCGGCCTGAAGGTCGCGCAGGGCCTGACGCTCACCGAGGGCTGGTACTGGGACGCCAACGACGAGACCCGGGCCTTCGGCCAGCGCTACATGAAGCGCACCGGCCGGATGCCCAACATGATCCAGGCCGGCACCTACTCGGCGGTCCTGTCCTACCTGAAGGCCGTCAAGGCGGCCGGCACCGACGAGACGGATGCGGTCAACGCCAAGCTCAAGGCGCTGCCGGTGGACGACGTCTTCGCCCATGGCGGGATCGTCCAACCGAACGGCCGCATGGTGCACGACATGTACCTGTTCGAGGTCAAGAAGCCGGCCGAGTCGAAGGGCCCGTGGGATCTCTACCGGCAGCTCGCCACGATCCCCGGCAAGGAGGCCTTCGCGTCCCCGGCCGAGAGCGGCTGCCCGCTGACGGCGGCGAAGTAGGGTTTAGGACTCGTCGAACACCGCGCTGTGCGAGCCGATCCGAGCGCCAAGGCGGCGCTCGGATCACCGGCCTCGCGCCGCCTTGGCGCTCGCAACGAACCCTCTCACCCCGCCCAGACGCGCCGGTACAGCGCCACGATCTCGTCGGCGCTGGGCTCCAGCGGGTTGTTGGCCGGGGAGCCGGAGGCCAGCGCCTGGGCCGCCATGGTGGGAAGCAGCGCCTCCCAGCGGGCCGGGTCGATCCCGTATTCCTGCGGCCCCGGCACGTCGAGGTCGTCGTTGAGCGCCTCCAGTTCCGACACCAGGGCCGAGACCGCGGACCGGTCGTCGGTGTCCGGCCCGGCGATCTTCATGGCGCGGGCGCAGGCCGCGTAGCGGTCGATGGCGGCCGGGGCCGAGAAGGCCGTGACCGCCGGCAGCAGCATCGCGTTCGAGAGCCCGTGGGCCACGTGGAAATGTGCCCCGATCGGCCGGCTCATGCCGTGGACCAGCGCCACCGAGGCGTTCGAGAAGGCGATGCCCGCCTGGGTGGCCCCGAGCATCATCGCCTCCCGGGCCGCCCGATCGCCCGGATCGGTCCAGACCCGCCGCAGGTTCGGGGCGATCAGGCCCATCGCCTGAAGTGCCAGCCCGTCCGAGAACATGTTCGCCTTGCGCGAGACGTAGGCCTCGATGGCATGGGTCAGCGCGTCGATGCCGGTATCCGCCGTGAGCCGCTTGGGCTTGGTGAGCGTCAGCTCGTAATCCACCAGCGCCGCCACCGGCAGGTAGGCGAGTCCGATGCACAGCATCTTCTCGTCGGAGGCCTCGTCGGTCACGATGGTGAAGCGGGTGGCCTCCGAGCCGGTGCCCGCGGTGGTGGGGATCGCCACGATCGGCAGGCCGGGCTCGTCCTGCTGACGGGGCGCCTTGTAGTCGCGCATGTGGCCGCCGTGGCGGGCGAGCACCGCCACCGCCTTGGCGGTGTCCATCGGGCTGCCGCCGCCGAAGCCGACCACGCAGTCGAAGTCGCCCGCCTGCAGGGCGGCGAGCGCCGCCTCCACGGAGGCGACGGTCGGGTCCGGCACGGTCTCGGAGAAGATCGTCGCCTTGGCGCCCGCCCTGGTCAGCCGTTCCAGCAGCGTGTCGGTGCGTCCGCTGCCAGCGAGGTAGGGGTCGGTGACCACGAAGGGCCGCGACAGGCCGAGCTGGCCGAGCACCTCCGGCAGGAGCCGCGAGGCGCCGGCGCCGACGCGCATCAGCCGGGGCAGGGCGATCGAGGCGACCATCTCTTGATCCTTCCACCCGGCGCGTGACCTGACCTGCCGGAGCCGGCCGATCTTACGGCGCCGGCGGATTCCGCGAAACCGTCCCGGCTTACACCGCCGGCCCGGCGAACAGCGCCCCCGCGGCCTTCACCTCTCCGGCGATGAACCCCGCCACGGCGCGGATATGGGCCGCCTTCCGGTGGTCCTCGTGGATGTGCATGTGGAACGAGCGCGTCAGCGAGACCGCCTCCGGCAGCACCGGCACGAGGCCGGGATGCGCCGCCGCGATGAAGGCAGGCAGGATGCACAGGCCGGCTCCGCCGAGCGTCGCGTGGACCTGGGCCAGGAGGTTGGTCGAGCGCAGCCGCGCCGAGACCGCGGGGCCGAGCGCCCCGAGGTAGTTCAACTCGCGGGTGAACAGCATGTCTTCGATGTAGCCGACGAACGGATGGGCCGGCAGGTCCGCGAGTTCGGCGATCGGCGGCGCGGCCGCGCGGTAGGATTCGGCCGCGTAGACGAACAGCCGGTAATCGGTGAGCCGGCGTGCCACCACCCGGGCCTGCTGCGGGCCGGAGAGGCTGATCACGATGTCGGCCTCGCGCTTGGACAGGCTGAAGATCCGGGCGGTGGCCATGATCTCCACCTCCAGCCCCGGATGGCGGGCGGTGAGCCGGTGCATCCGGGGGGCGAGGAACACGCTGCCGAAGCCGTCCGGCGCGCCGATCCGCACCGTGCCGGAGACCGCCTGGGCCGCCCCCGTGGCGGCGCTCGCCGACAGGAACGCGCTCTCCATGGCCTCGGCGACGCCCAGCAGGTTCGCCCCGTCCTCGGTGAGCGCGTAGCCGAGATTGCTGCGATGGAACAGGCGGGCGCCGAGACCCTCCTCCAGGGCGCGGATCCGCCGGCCGACCGTGGTGTGCTCGGTGCCGGTGCGTGCTCCGGCGGCGCTCAGGGTCCCGGTCCGCGCCACCGCGAGGAAGAAGCGCAGGTCGTCCCAGTTGGGCCCCGTCCTGGCCATGGCCGCACTCCCGCTGTGCATCGATGCACGACGGCTGTAAGCGCATCCGGCTTTATCGCTCAAGGGATCCTGTTAGGGTGCATCAAAATCAAACGCATCATCACAGGGAGGCGCGCATGCGCACGATCGGGCACTTCATCGGCGGCCGGGCTGTCGACGGCGAGAGCGGGCGGTTCGCCGACGTGTTCCATCCCTCGACCGGCGAGGTCCAGGCCAAGGTGGCGCTGGCCAGCAAGGCCGAGATGCGCGCCGCCGTCGAGAACGCGGCGGCGGCCCAGCCGGCCTGGGCGGCCACCAACCCGCAGAAGCGCGCCCGGGTGATGATGCGCTTCCTGGAGCTGATCCGCGCCGAGAACGATTCCCTGGCTGAGCTTCTCGCCTCCGAGCACGGCAAGACCGTGCCGGACGCCAAGGGCGACATCCAGCGCGGCGTCGAGGTGGTGGAGTTCGCCTGCGGCATCCCGCACCTGCTCAAGGGCGAGTACACGGAGGGCGCCGGGCCCGGCATCGACGTCTACTCCCTGCGCCAGCCGCTGGGCGTCGTCGCCGGCATCACGCCGTTCAACTTCCCGGCCATGATCCCGCTGTGGAAATGCGCCCCGGCCATCGCCTGCGGCAACGCCTTCATCCTGAAGCCGTCCGAGCGCGACCCGAGCGTGCCGATCCGCATCGCCGAGATCTTCCTGGAGGCGGGCCTGCCGCCCGGCATCCTCAACGTCGTCAACGGCGACAAGGAAGCGGTCGACGCGATTTTGGATGATGAGGACATCAAGGCGGTGGGCTTCGTCGGCTCGTCGCACATCGCCGAGTACATCTACGTGCGCGCCGCCGAGACGGGGAAGCGTGCGCAGTGCTTCGGCGGCGCCAAGAACCACATGATCATCATGCCGGACGCCGACATGGGCCAGGCGGTCGACGCGCTGATCGGCGCCGGCTACGGCTCGGCCGGCGAGCGCTGCATGGCGATCTCGGTGGCGGTGCCGGTGGGCGAGAAGACTGCCGACCGGCTGATGGAGAAGCTGATCCCGCGGGTCGAGTCGCTCAAGATCGGCCCGTCGCATGACGGCTCGGCCGATTACGGCCCGCTGGTCACCGCCGAGGCGGTCCGGAAGGTCGCGGGCTACATCGACCAGGGCGTCTCCGAGGGCGCCGAGCTCGTGGTCGACGGCCGCGGCTTCAAGCTCCAGGGCTACGAGAACGGCTTCTACATGGGCGGCTCGCTGTTCGACCGCGTGACCCCCGACATGACCATCTACAAGGAAGAGATCTTCGGCCCGGTGCTCTCGGTGGTTCGGGCGAAGGATTACGAGGAGGCGCTGGCGCTGCCCTCGACCCACCAGTACGGCAACGGCGTCGCGATCTTCACCCAGGACGGCGACGCGGCCCGGGACTTCACCGCCCGGGTCAATGTCGGCATGGTCGGCGTCAACGTGCCGATCCCGGTCCCGATCGCCTACCACACCTTCGGCGGCTGGAAGCGCTCGGGCTTCGGCGACCTGAACCAGCACGGGCCGGACTCGATCCGCTTCTATACGAAGACCAAGACCGTGACGCAGCGCTGGCCGAGCGGCATCAAGAGCGGGGCGGAATTCTCGATCCCGACGATGCGGTAGGCCGCGACGGTCCAAGGATGGGGCGCGGGTCCCTCTCCCGTGCGGGAGAGGGACAGGGTGAGGGGCGGGGACTCTCCGGAAAGACCTGATCCCTCACTCCAACCCTCTCCCGCACGGGAGAGGGGGCACGTCGCGCATCGTGGCAGCGGATGTGCGAGCCCCGTGCAGTTGGGTGGCGAACGAGAGGAAGTGCCCAATGAGTTTCGGGCTCGACGAGGACCGGATCGCGATCCGCGAGATGGCGCAGGGCTTCGCAGCCGAGCACATCGCCCCCCACGCCCTCGACTGGGACCGCGACAAGACCTTCCCGGTCGAGACGCTGCGGGCGGCCGCCGCCCTCGGCATGGCGGGAATCTACGTCAGCGAGGATCTCGGCGGCTCCGGCCTCTCCCGCTTCGACGCGACCCTGATCTTCGAGGCGCTCAGCACCGGCTGCCCGACCGTGGCGGCGTTCCTGTCGATCCACAACATGTGCGCCTGGATGATCGACGCCTACGGCGACGACGACCAGCGCCGGCGCTGGATCCCATCCCTGATGGGGATGGAGCGGATCGCCAGCTACTGCCTCACCGAGCCGGGCTCGGGCTCCGACGCGGCGGCGCTCCGCACCCGCGCCGAGCGCGACGGCGACCATTACGTCCTCACCGGCGAGAAGCAGTTCATCTCGGGGGCCGGTGCCAGCGACCTCTACGTCTGCATGGTCCGCACCGGCGAGGCCGGCCCTTCGGGCATCTCGGCCATCGTGGTGGAGAAGGGGACGCCCGGCCTCTCCTTCGGCGCCGACGAGCGCAAGATGGGCTGGAACGCCCAGCCGACCCGCGCCGTACGCTTCGACTGCTGCCGCGTGCCGGTGGCCAACCGCCTGGGCGCCGAGGGCCAGGGGTTCCGCATCGCCATGAGCGGCCTCGACGGCGGGCGGCTCAACATCGCCGCCTGCTCCCTCGGGGGCGCCCAGGCGGCCCTCGACAAGGCGCTCGCCTATATGGGCGACCGGCGCGCCTTCGGGGCGAAGCTCACCGATTTCCAGGCCCTGCAGTTCCGGCTTGCCGACATGGCGACCAGCCTGGAGGTCTCGCGCACCTTCCTGCGCCATGCGGCCTCCGCCCTCGACGCCAAGGATCCCGCCGCCACCCAGCTCTGCGCCATGGCCAAGCGCCACGTCACCGACGCGGCCTTCGCGGTGGCGAACGACGCGCTCCAGCTCCACGGCGGCTACGGCTACCTCGCCGAGTACGGGGTGGAGAAGATCGTCCGGGATCTGCGCGTGCACCAGATCCTCGAAGGCACCAACGAGATCATGCGGGTGATCATCGCCCGCGCGCTGACCGGAGACCGCCGATGACCGACGTGATCGTCGAGCGGGTCGGCGCCCTGGGGCGCCTGCGCCTCGACCGCCCGAAGGCCCTGAACGCCCTGACCCACGGCATGGTCGGCACGATCGATCGGGCCCTCGATGAGTTCTCCGCCGATCCCGGCATCGCGGCGGTGCTGCTCACCGGGGAGGGGGAGCGGGGGCTGTGCGCCGGCGGCGACCTGCGCGGCCTCTACGAGAGCGACGGCACGCCCTTCGCCGAATCCTTCTGGCGGGACGAGTACCGCCTCGACGCCCGCATCGCCCAGTACGAGAAGCCCTTCGTGGCGGTGATGGACGGCATCACCATGGGCGGCGGGGTCGGCCTGTCGGGTCATGCCGCCCACCGGATCGTCACCGAGCGCTCGCGCATCGCCATGCCGGAGACCGGGATCGGCTATCTGCCGGATGTCGGCGGCACGTGGCTCCTGCCCCGCGCGCCCGGCGAGCTCGGCACCTATCTCGGCCTGACCGGCGAGCCGGTCGGTGCCGCCGACGCGATCCTGTGCGGGTTGGCCGACGCGATGGTGCCGTCCCGGGCCCTTCCCGATCTCCTCGACGCGCTCTCGGCCCTGGCGCCGGATGCCGGCGACGCGGGCGTGCGGGACCTGATCGGGCGTCTCGCCCGGGAACCGGATCCGGCGCCCCTGGCCGCACACCGGAGCATGATCGACCGCTGCTTCGCCTTCGACATGGTCGACGAGATCCTGGCGGCGCTGGCGGCCGACGGCTCGGATTTCGCGGCGGCGACCCGCGACATCCTGCTGACGAAGTCGCCGTCGAGCCTCGTCCTGACGCTCTGCCTGCTGCGCCTCGGGCGCGGCGCGCCGAGCCTGGAGGCCTGCCTGGAACGCGAGTTCCACGCGTCCCTGGCGGTGCTGGACGAGGGCGATTTCCGCGAGGGCATCCGCGCCGCCGTGATCGACAAGGACAAGACCCCGCGCTGGAACCCGCCGAGCCTCGACGCGGTCGATCCGGCCCGGATCGCCCGCTGGCTGGAGAAGCGGGCGGCGCCGGTCTTTCCAGAATCGCGCACTGGGGCGGTGTGATGAAGCTTCGTCTTCTCCCACTCATCCCCTCATCCTGAGGCGCCGGAGCGCAGCGGAGGCCTCGAAGAAGGGCTCCAGGGATTGCGGCGTGTTCTGGAGCCCTCCTTCGAGGCCCGCTGACGCGGGCACCTCAGGATGAGGGCGAGGGTGGGACAGGCGATAAACAACTCAGGGAGGACGGGATGGCACAGACCATCGGGTTCATCGGTCTCGGCAACATGGGCGGACCCATGGCGGCCAACCTCGTGAAGGCGGGCCATACGGTGCGCGGCTTCGATCTTGTCCCGGCCTCGCTCGAGGCCGCCCGCGCCGAGGGGATTACCGTTGCGGGCTCGGCCCTGGCGGCGGCCGAGGGCGCGGACGTGGTCATCACCATGCTGCCCGCCGGACGGCACGTGGTCGAGGTCTGGACGCAGCTCGCCGCAGCGCTGCCGGCCGGCACGCTGCTGATCGATTCCTCCACCGTCGACGTCGAGAGCGCCCGCAAGGCCCACGCCCTCGCGGAGGCGCAGGGCTGCCTGTCGGTGGACGCGCCGGTCTCCGGCGGGACCGGCGGCGCCAAGGCCGGGACGCTGACTTTCATGGCCGGCGGCGCCGAGGCCGCCTTCGCGAAGGCCGAGCCGCTGCTGAAGGCGATGGGCAAGAACGTGTTCCATTGCGGCGCGGCCGGCGCCGGGCAGGCGGCCAAGATCTGCAACAACATGATCCTCGGCATCTCGATGATCGGCGTCAGCGAGGCCTTCGCGCTCGGCGAGAAGCTCGGCCTGTCGCACCAGGCGCTCTACGACGTGGCCTCGGTTTCGTCGGGCCAGTGCTGGTCGCTGACCACCTACTGTCCGGTTCCGGGCCCGGTGCCGACCTCGCCGGCCAACAACGGCTACAAACCGGGCTTCGCGGCGGCGCTGATGCTCAAGGATCTCCGGCTCGCCCAGGCCGCCGCCCTGGCCTCGGGCGCCGCGACACCCCTCGGCGCAGAGGCCGCGCAGGTCTACGGATTGTTCGAGGGCGCCGGTCACGGGGGAGAGGACTTTTCCGCGATCATCAATATGCTCCGCGGGCAGGGAGGTGAGTCGTGAGCGACGCGTACGAGACGATCCTGACGGAGACGCGCGGGCGCGTCCTTCTGATCACCCTCAACCGGCCGAAGGCGCTGAACGCCATCAACGCACAGCTCACCGGCGAGGTGATCCGGGCGGCCACCGAGGCCGATGCGGATCCGAATATCGGCTGCATCGTCATCACCGGTTCGGCCAAGGCCTTCGCGGCCGGGGCCGACATCAAGGAGATGCAGCACGCCACCTACGCGGAGATGTACGCGGGCGACCGGTTCGCCGACTGGGACCGCTTCATCGCCGTGCGCACGCCGATCATCGCCGCGGTGGCGGGGTACGCGCTGGGCGGTGGCTGCGAGCTCGCCATGATGTGCGACATCATCCTGGCCGCCGACACCGCACAGTTCGGTCAGCCCGAGATCAAGCTCGGGGTGATGCCGGGAATCGGCGGCAGCCAGCGGCTCACCCGCTTCGTCGGCAAGGCCAAGGCCATGGAGATGTGCCTGACCGGCCGGATGATGGATGCCGCCGAGGCGGAGCGTTCGGGCCTCGTCTCGCGGGTGATCGCCGCCGACCGGCTCCTCGACGAGGCCATGACGGCGGCCGCGACCATCGCGGCGATGTCGCTGCCGATCGCCATGATGACCAAGGAGGCGGTCAACCGCGCCTACGAGACCACGCTGACCGAGGGCATCCGCTTCGAGCGGCGGGTCTTCCATGCCATGTTCGCCACCAAGGACCAGAAGGAGGGCATGGCCGCCTTCGTGGAGAAGCGGCCGCCTCGGTTCGAGAATACCTGAGCGCAGCCCGCCCCGGCCGATGGGGTCGGGGCGCCAAGACCACAAGACGGGGAGGGGAACGACCATGCCGAGCTTCCGGGAGGCCCGCGACCTTCTGCTGGCCCATCGCACCGATTATGGCGCTGCCGTCTCGGCTTTCGCGTGGCCGGATCCGGTGCCGTTCAACTGGGCGCTCGACTGGTTCGACGCCGTCCTCGCCGGTCCCGAGAGCCGCGACCGGGCCGCCCTGCGGATCGTCGAGGCCGGCAGCGGGGCCGAGCAGAGCCTCACCTTCGGGGAGATCGCCCGCCGCTCCAACCAGGTGGCCAACCACCTGCGGCAGCTCGGCCTGAAGCGCGGCGACCACCTGCTCCTGCTGCTGGGCAACGTGCCGGCCCTGTGGGAGACCATGCTGGCGGCGATGAAGCTCGGCGCCGTTGTCATCCCGGCGACCACGCTGCTCACCGCCGACGAACTGGCCGACCGCCTCGCCCGCGGGCGCCCGCGGGCGATCGTGGCCGGGCCGGAGCAGATCGCGCGGTTCGCCGGCCTCGACACGGGCGGCGCCATCCGCCTCGTCACCGGGGCTGCGACGGAGGGCTGGGCGGCCTACGACGACGCGTTCGGAGCCCCGGAGACCTTCGCGCCGGACGGGCCAACCGGGGCCGACGACCCGATGCTCCTCTACTTCACCTCCGGCACGACAGCGAAGCCGAAGCTGGTGCGTCACAGCCACCGTTCCTACCCGGTGGGAGCGCTCTCGACGATGTACTGGCTCGGGCTCCAGCCCGGCGACGTGCATTGCAACGTCTCCTCGCCGGGCTGGGCGAAGCACGCCTGGTCCTCGTTCTTCGCGCCCTGGAATGCCGGCGCGACGATCCTGGTGATCAATCAAGCGCCGTTCAACGCCGCCGCCCTGCTGGCGCAGCTGGAACGCACCGGTGCCACCACGCTGTGCGCGCCGCCGACCGTGTGGCGGATGATCATCCAGGAGGATCTGACCGGGAAGCGGCTCGCCCTGCGCGAGGTCTGCGCGGCGGGCGAGCCCCTGAATCCCGAAGTGATCGAGCGGGTGAAGAGCGCCTGGGGCCTCACGATCCGCGACGGCTACGGCCAGACCGAGACCACGGCGCTCATGGCCAACACCCCGGGACAGCCGGTGGTGCCGGGCGCCCTGGGTCGGCCCCTGCCGGGCTACCGGGTGCGCGTCCTCGACCTCGACGGACATCCGGCCTCAGAGGGCGAGGTCTGCCTGGAACTCGGCGCGTACCGGCCCGCGGGCCTGATGCAGGGTTACGACGACGGCCAGGGCCATCTGTCGGGAGCCGACGGCGATCTCTACCATACCGGCGATGTCGCCTTCGTGGACGATCAGGGCTGTTACACCTTCGTGGGACGTGCCGACGACGTGTTCAAGTCGTCGGGCTACCGGATCAGCCCCTTCGAACTCGAGAGCGTGCTGATCGAGCATCCGGCCGTGGCCGAGGCGGCGGTGGTGCCGGTGCCCGATCCGATGCGCCACACCATCCCGAAGGCCTACGTGTCCCTGGTGGCGGGGTCCACGCCTGGGCCGGAGACGGCGCTCGACATCTTCCGCTTCACCAATGCCCGGCTCGCGACGTTCAAGCGCCTGCGCGGCCTCGAATTCGTCACCGACCTGCCCAAGACGATCTCGGGCAAGATCCGGCGGGTGCAACTGCGCCGCCTGGAGCACGAGGGCATCACCGAGGATCCGCACCGGGGCCGGGCCTACACGCAGGCGGACTTCCCGGAACTGAAGGGTGAGGCGGAGCGCAAGCTCGACCAGACCGCGGGCTGACCGCGTCCACGCCGTCGTCGCACGCCAGCGAAGCGATCCGGGGCAGCGCGACGCCGGCCGATGGGGCGCCAGGGGATTGCCGGGCTCCGCTCGCACGACGATGGCGCCCCGCCAAGACTTCATGTTGGCGGGTGACAAACCCTCAAGGTTTCCGTTTCCCCAATCCGAAGCCCGCGATTTACAAGGCTTCTCAAGTCTCCCGTCGACGCTGCCGCATGTCAGCCGGCCCGCGCCGGCCGATCGATAAAATTGCGCGCATCCGCTTCAGCGGCGCGGAGGCTCTGCGGCGCAATCCTGTTCTCAACAACGGGGACGGGTTCGATGGGCGCGGGGCTTCTCAAGACGGTTCGGGGGATGCTGGTCGGAGCAGCGACGCTGCTCGGCCTCGCCGCCACGGCCCAGGCGCAGACGCTTGCGAGCCTGCCGACGGAAGACAATGCCCGGGTGCTGGGCGACGCCAAGCCGATCGCGGCCTGGGTGACCTTCTGCCAGACCTACGCGGCCGAATGCGCGCTCGACCGGGGCGAACCGGCCCGGATCAGCCTGACGCCCGCGACCTGGGCGACGATCGTGTCGGTGAACCGGCGGGTCAACAAGGCGGTCGAGCCGATGACCGATCAGGACCACCTGCACGTGGCCGACCGGTGGGATCTGGCCGAGGACGGCATCGGCGACTGCGAGGACTTCCAGCTGCTCAAGCGCCATCTGCTGGCCCAGGCCGGCCTGCCGCGGCGGGCGATGCGCATGACCGTGGTGATCGACGAGAAGGGCGAGGGCCACGCGGTGCTCACCCTGATCACCGACCGGGGCGACCTGGTGCTCGACAACAAGACCAACGCGATCCTGCCCTGGCACAAGACCGGCTACGTGTTCATCAAGCGCGAGAGCCAGGACGCCGTCGCCTGGGTCTCGCTCGGCGGCGTCACCTCCCCGGTCACCACCGCCAACCGCTGATCCGTCTCAGGCCGCCCGGCTCAGCGACGGCTGGGCAAGGCTCGCCACATAGGCCTCGACCCGGCCGATGAAGGCAGCGAGATGGGGGGCGACGCCGCGAAGGCTGGCGAGATCCCGCACCAGGATGTCCCGCGACAGCGCCCTGTCGCCCTCGCTCGGCGCATCGGCGAGATAGGAATCCACCGCGTGCTCCGCGATATTGATCGCGCCGGCCCGACCATCCTCGGCGAGCGCTCTGATCACCTGCTGGATGGCGGGCTGCATTGCGGGTCCTTTCCTGAGGCGCAGTCCCGTCCGCGACGGGCTGGCTGGCTTCTTGCAATTCGATCGGGCCCGCCGCGAATCCTGCGCGTGAGCAGCCCTGAGAAGCCGGCAAAACTGACCTGAATCAAGACCCTCGGAGGGGGCGCAGAGCGGCTATTCGCTCCGTGCATGTGTTTCGGGTCAGCTCTGCGGATGAAAACATCTCTTAAATCGGAACCGATAGGGCTCGACGCGCGTTATCCATCTCGCCCTGACCCATTGTGCGTCGCACGTGGTCGTGTCACCCTTCCGTCATCATCGGGCGGCGGGGGCTTGGGCCATGCGGCACGCGGATGGCGGAATCTCGTGTCAGGTGTTCGGCGCCCTGCAATGGCGGGGCTGGGCTCATGCGGTGCGCCGGGCGCGCCAAGCCGCGAGCTTCGCGCTGGTGGGCGCGATCCTCACGATGGGCGGCGCGACGACCCATGCCCATGCCCGGCTCGTTCTTCCGGATCAGGTGACCGCCGTCGAACAGGCTGGGTCGGTGCGCGCCATCGCGGGCTGGACGGATTTCTGCGCGCGGACGCCCCAGGAATGCGTGGTCGACATTGCCGAGCCCAACGCGATCCCGCTCACCATGGCGGTGTGGCGGACCCTGCAGAGCGTCAACCGTCGGGTGAACGCCCGCATCAAGCCCATCACCGATCAGGCCCATTGGGGCGTCGTGGATCGCTGGGATTTTCCCGATGACGGCTTCGGTGACTGCGAGGATTATCAGTTGCTGAAACGGCGGATGCTGGTGGAGCGCGGCCTGCCGCGGCGTGCCCTGCTGATGACCGTGGTCATCGATGAGACCAACGAAGGCCACGCGGTGCTCACGGTTCGCACCGATCGCGGCGACTTCATTCTCGACAACAAGACCGACGCGATCCGCTCCTGGCGGCGTACCGGCTACAGCTTCATCAAGCAGGCCGGACAGGACGGGCCGGCCTGGGTCTCCCTCGAGGGCAAGGACGGCACCGCACAGGTGGCCACCGCCGAGCCCTGAATCTGGTCAGACGCCGACCAGCATCGCGGCGAGGTCAAGGGCGACCCGGCCCGAGAGCAGGCTCCAGCCGCACGCGACGATGGTCGCCAGCATCACGAACGGCATCGGCCGGCCCTCGATCCGCCGGCCGCGCACCGTGTTGCGCAGGATGATGAACGGCGCCGAAAAGGCCAGCATCGGCAGGGCGGCCACTGCCGGGAGGCCGCCCCGCTCCAGCAGGCTGAAGCTCGCCCGCCGTGCTGCGAACAGCTCGAAGGCGCTGGCGATCAAGCCGGACAGTGCCAGTCCGATGCACAGGGTCCGGATCGACTCGATGGCGGCGGGCGTGAGGACCATTATTCGCGCTCCTGATACAGGTTGCGCGCACTGTACTCATGCCGTTTACCGCTTGTTAAGCACGAGTCTTGGGTAGCGTTAATCCGTGCACAGGTGTGGGCCGGCGCAGCCCCACCGGGGATGCGGGGTCAGCCGCGTCGTCGGCTAGGCCTCTTCCTCGAGATCGATGTCGAGGATTGCCATCCGGAAGACGAAGGAATCGTCGCCATCCTCCTTGTCGTCGGCGATCACGCCGATCGATTCCTCGCCGATGAATACCTCGGCGGAGTCGCCGGTCTTCATCGCCGTGAGGCGGATGTTGTTGTTCGCGAACTTGCGGCGCAGATAGTCCTGAAGCTTCGCGGTCTCGGCTTTGGTCACGCTGATCGATCTCCCCTGGCGGCGCTGGCGCCGCGGATGGGCCGAGGGCTTGCCACGCCTCGGGCGGAGCGGCAAGCGCGACGGCGTTGCGGTTCAGATCCCGTCGCCCAAGTGGATGAACTGGTCCAAGGCGACGAACTGGTCCATCGCCCGGGCGGGATCGTCGCAGCCTGCGGTGCCGACCACCCGCGCCGGCACGCCGACCACCGTGGTGTTGGGCGGTACCGGTCGCAGCACGACCGAGCCGGCCGCCACCCGGGCGCAGGCGCCGACCTCGATATTGCCCAGGATCTTGGCGCCGGCGCCGATCATCACGCCGCGGCGGATCTTGGGGTGGCGGTCGCCGCGCTGCTTGCCGGTGCCGCCCAGCGTCACGGCGTGGAGGATCGACACGTCGTCCTCGATCACCGCGGTCGAGCCGACCACAAGCCCCGTGGCGTGGTCGAGGAAGACGCCCCGCCCGATCCGCGCCGCCGGATGGATGTCGCACTGGAACACCTCCGAGACCCGGCTCTGGAGGTAGAGAGCGAGGTCGCGCCGGCCGCGGTTCCAGACATGATGGGCGAGGCGGTAAGCCTGGAGCGCGTGGAACCCCTTGAAGTAGAGGACCGGTTCCAGCGCCCGGAGTGTCGCCGGATCCCGGTCGATCACCGCGCCGATATCGGCGCGGAAGGCCTGCCCGATGTCCGGATCCACCGTGATCGCCTCATGGAAGGCGTGGGCGACGAGTTCCGCCGGCAGCGACGGATGCCCCAGCCGGGCGGCGACCCGGTGGGAGACCGCGCCCTCCAGCGTGGTGTGGTTCAGGATCGTCGCCACGATGAAGGAGGCGAGCTGCGGCTCGGTGCGCAGGACATCCTCCGCCTCGGCGCGCAGCCGCGACCAGACCGGGTCGAGGTGCGTGAGGTCGTGCGACTGGTGCGTGAAGGCAGGACTGGCGCTCATAGGCGGATGCTCATGTCCGGAACTTCGGATTCGCTGTCGGTCATGCCTGCGGCGGCGGACCCGTCGCCCGATCGAGCGGAAGGGGGCGCTGTCCGGGGCGGAAACGGGCCGGGCCATCGCTGGGCCGCGTGTTCGGACCTAGCGTGGTGCGCTGCACCGCCGCGATCAAGGGCCGGCGCGACCCGAAAGCCGCATTGGCCGCATGGCTGTCAGCGAACGAGCGACGGTCAGTCCGCCAGCGGCGCAGCTTGGCCGAACCGCGCCTCGATGGCTGCCGTCAGGCGGTCCAGCATCGTCTGGACCGGGATGTTGGAGGTGTCCACCGTGGCGGGTGCCCGGGCGTAGAGCGGCTCGCGGCTCGCCAGGACGGCCCGCAGCTCCTGCATCGCAGAGGCATGGTCGCCCGTCGTGGCGAGGTGCCCCTGTTCGCGGACCCGGCTCATGTGCTCCTCCGGCCGCGCGCGCAGCCAGATCGTGTAGAAGGCTTGCAGCAGAAGGTCGTAGGTCAACGGCTCCGCAACGATCCCGCCGCTCGTGGCCAGAATCAGAGGCCCGGGATGCTCGGTGAGGCGACGCAGGGCCGCCTGCTCCAGCCGGCGGTAGCCCTCCTGGCCGTAGATCGCGAAGATCTCCTGGACCGAGAGGGCGTTCTCCCGTTCGATCTCGGCATTGAGTTCCACGAAGGTCCAGCCCAGGCGCTCGGCCGCGAGCTTGCCAAGGGTCGATTTGCCGGCGCCGCGCAGGCCGATCAGCGCTACCCGCGGGCGGTTGCTCGATTCCGGTCGGCTACCGCCGGACAGGGCGTCCTTGGCGGCGGCGATCTGGGCCGGGCTGGCCTGGGCGAGCAGGTCGCGCACCACCGGCCAATCGGGCAGCCCGTCATTGCCGGTGATCAGGTCGTCCAGTCGCACGCCCATGGCGTTGGCCACCCGCCGGAGCAGGATGATGGAGACGTTGCCCTGGCCGCCTTCCAGCTGCGCGATGTAGCGCTCGGACAGGCCGGAGGTCTGTGACAGAACCTTGCGCGACAGGCCGCGCACGGTGCGCGCGTGCCTGACGCGTCGCCCGAGGTCTGTGAGAAAAAGTGATTCCTGTTCCACCACGCCGCTCATGGCGCCGTTCGCTTTCCTGCCAGCTTGAGAGCAGGGTCGGTGCCCTGCATGCCTGCCGCTTCGAGATCGATCGCGCCCTACCGTACCGTCGGGCGATAGAATGCCCGACCTCGCGCGCCTGAACCGGCGTTCCTGCCCTGAGATCCGTCGCGCGCCATGCGCGCACGGCCGCTGTTTTGCGGCTTCGGTCCGTGCCGATCCAACCACGTTGCTGGCGTGGCGCCTATGTGTTGCGGAACGGTGCGATGGTCAAGCCTTGGGCATGATCCTTGTGTGGGCAGAGGGCCGATCCGCACCGGGTTCCCCGACGCGCGGCCGCTCCGGAATGGCGGAGCTACTCGACCGGGAGAGCGGTGGCCTCGCGCACGGGAGCCGCGGCCGGGGCGCGGCGCGGCGCGGCGGCGGCGAGCATCTGCAGGGACGGGCGACGCGGCGGCAGCGGCACCTCGATCGCTTCGACCGCCGCCTCGTTGGCCGATGCCGAAGCGGCGGCCGGGGACATCGGAGCGGATGCCGCCGCGGCCTGTGGCGAGAGCCGGAGTTCCGCGATCTGCGCCGGCGCGGCCTGCGTCGCCGCCAGGGCGCTCCCGAGACCCGCGGGTCGACGCGGCGGCAGCGGCACCTCCACGGACGGAACCGCCGCCGCCTGCGCGGCGGCCGGGGTCGCCGCAGAATTCGTGGCTGAAGCCGCGGCGGGATCTAGGGACAGGCTGGCGAGCTCGATCGTGGTGCCGGCCAGGGCGGCCGGCCGACGCGGCGGCAGCGGCACCTCGACGGCCTCGGTCGGGACCTCCGCCACTGCGGCCGCGGTGGGCGCGTAGGCCAGGGCTGAGGCCGCCGCGGTGTTCCGGGTCTCGGCGGCGCCGCCGCTGAACAGGCTCGCCAGGGCGCTGGCCGAGGCCGCGACGGGCGCCACCACCGCGGCGACTTCCGTGGAAATGCCCTGGCGCTTGGCTGCGTAGTAGTAGCCGCGGTTATAGTATTGATACGCTTGGCCGAGATTGCCCTTGGCGGTCCGATAGGCGCCGGCAAGATAGGCTACGCCGTAGCGAAGGTTGGTTTCGGGATCGTACAGGCCGGCCGCATCGCCGGTGTAGCCGAGGCTGCGGGCAGTCGCGTGCTTGATCTGCATCAGGCCGAGGGCGCTGCCGCCCTTGGCCCGCGGATTGTAGTTGCTCTCGCGCTTGACGACGGCGTGAACGAAGCTTGCCGGCACGCCGTTCGCCTTGGCCTGCTGCTCGATCAACGCGTCGATATTGTCGTGCGCGCTCTGCCCGAAGGCGGCTGCGGGCACGACCGCGAGGACGGCGGCCAGGATGAGGCGATGCATTCCGAGACCCGGTGCTGCTTGTTCTGTGGTCAAGCTAGGTCACGGGGAAATGAGGCCGGAAAGCGGCCCCGGTTCGGCAGCCTGTGGGCGGCCGGGGTGTCGGGAGCGTTTGTGATCCGCGGGCCACAGCGACGCGTCACGCGGCGGCGCGGCGATCCAAAGGGATGCCCGGGGCGGCGGCCGGGCGGTCAGGGAAGGAGGAAGCGCTCGACCGCATGGGCGAAGCCGTCCGCGTCGTTGCTGTCGGTGACCGCGCGCGCAGCCGCCTTCACCGCCGCTTCGGCATTGCCCATCGCCACGGAGAATCCGCTGTGCGCGAACATCGGACGGTCGTTGCCGGCGTCGCCGAAGGTGGCGATCCGCTCCGGCGGGATGGCGAGATGCGCGCTCATCCAGGTGACGAATCGCCCCTTGTCGAGATGGGGTGGCGTCACGTCGAGGTAGTATTTCTGCGAACGGTGGATGGTGGCTTGACCGGCCAGGGCCGAACCGATCCGGGCTTCGCAGGCTGCCAGATGGGCGTGGTCGCGGCTGACGCCGACGATCTTGGCTGCGCTCCCCATGAGTGGGCCGAGATCGGCGACGACGCGGGGCTCCGCGCCGATCGTGCGGCGTTCGAGGTCGGTATAGGGACCCTCCGGGTCGTGCAGCCACCACGCCCCCTCGGCGAAGACCCAGACGTCCAGTCCCTCGGCCAACAGCCGGTCGAGGGCCGACCGGGCCGCCGCCTCGGGGATGGTTCGTTCCTCGATGGTCGAGAGGTCCGGCCGCACGACGCTCGCGCCGTTGAACGCCCCCATCGGCAGGTCGAGCTCGAGTTCGGCGACCAGATTCCGCAGCCCGATCGGCGGCCGGGCCGAGGCGATGCTGAAGCCGATGCCGGCCGCTCTCAGCCGCCGGACGGCCGTGACCGTCGCCTCGGTCAGGCGCTTGTCGCCGGTCACCAGGGTTCCATCGACGTCCGAGATCACCAGGGCGATGCCCGAAGCCTTGCCGGATCCTGCAATCATCCGCTCACTTCCCAACGGTATCCCGGCGCATTTCGGCCGCGAGTTCCGCGACCACCCGGTCGGCAATGGCCTCGGGCGATTCGCGGATGCCGACCGTGATCGGGTGTTCATCGGCCCCCGGAATCTCCAGGGCCGCGAACTGGCTGTCCAAGAGACGCGGCGGCATGAAATGGCCCTGCCGCTCGGCGAGGCGCTGCGCGATCAGGGTCCGGTCGCCGTCCAGATAGACGAGGCGAACCCGCTGGCTCCCGCGGGTGAGAACGTCCCGGTACGCGCGGCGGAGGGCCGAACAGGCCACCACGCCCGACTCGCCAGCGTCGAGGCGCTGCTGGATCCAAGTCGCAATCCGGGCCAGCCAGGGCGCGCGATCCGCATCGTCGAGGGCGAGGCCCGCATGCATCTTCGCCACGTGCTCCGGCGTGTGAAAGCTGTCGCCGTCCACGAAGATCCAGCCAAGCGTCTCGGCGATCAGCGCCGCCACGGTGCTCTTCCCGGAACCCGAGACGCCCATGACAACGAGCACCTGACCGGCGGCGGCCGTTCCGGCATCCGGCGCCGGCTCCGATTGGGACGTCATCCGGACCACCCTGGCTCCGAGGCGCGTCGGGGCGCTGCCCTTCACATCAATAGGAGCGGGTTTCCAGAAGGGAAGATCGCCGGGGATGCAAACGGGCTGCGGCGCCCGCAGGAACCGCGGCGCGGCCGGGCGCGTTCACCCCGCAGACGCCGAACATTTAGGGAACATGAGTCGCATGGCTAGCACAACCGCGAAGGCAACACCGAAGGCCGGCCGGGGTACCGGATCGCATCAGGACGCTACGGAGAACCCCAAGACCGACCCGAAGGACGTGTCGAACCAGATCAAGGATCCGGATCAGTGGACGACTGGCGGCGAGCCGATGACCGGCGCGCAGGCCTCCTATCTGAAGACGCTCTCGGAAGAGGCCAAGGAGCCGGCGGCGTTCGATCCTGACCTCGACAAGGCCGAAGCCTCGAAGCGGATCGACGATCTTCGCCACAAGGCCGGCCACGCCTGAGCCAAGCCGGGCGCGTTTCCCCCGGGCGCGCTTGCCCGGGGCGCGCCCGTCGCCGTGTACGTCCGGGCGGCGTATCCCGGCCGGAATGGACAAGGTGGCCTGTTTCGAACACCTCGTTAAGCCGGCGGCAATGGCGAGAGGTTATGCCCCATTCAGCGCGTGAGGCCGCGCGGGCAGCGGGACTAAGAAGGCACGTTCGACCATGGATGAGCCGGGCGGCGGCGAAGCAGGACGGCGTGCGGTGCGGATTCCGACGGCGTTCGGCTTGACGGATCGGATTCGTGCCGAGGCCGTACGGTTCGTCCGCGACGTCCACGGATCCACGGCAATGGAATACGCCCTGCTCGGCGGCATGATCTTCCTCGTCGCCGTCGGCAGCATCCGGTACTACGTGTCCCGCGTCAGCGTCGTCTACGGCGACATCACCGCGGCAGTCACGCAGGGAAATTGAGCCGATCGGTCGCGGGATTTTTGGCCATTGGGCTGGAGCGACCAATGTGCGGCCGCTGATGACGTCCCGATTTGTATCTCGATAGTGCGACCGCGGGCGAACGCCCGGCATTCGTCGTCTCTATGCCCCGAAAAAGCTGTGCTTAACGAGGATGACTTCGCAGTCTTGGCCGTGCCGGCCGGAGTGTGGCTCACCCGCTACGGACACCTGGGCCGCCATGGGCTAGGCACGGGCTCGGCAATACCGATGGGCAACATCTGGATGCGCAAACTTCCCCTTGTCCTGCTCGCCGTCACGGCGATGTCGGGCTGCACGTACCTGCCTGCGGCGGGTCCGACGGCGAGCGCGATCCAGGCGGGGGCGGAGGTGGCCACCGCCGACGGCGGCCTGATCGCCCGCTACGAGATCATCGACGTCACGCCCTCGGTGGTCGAGGCCCTGCGCGGCCGGCCGCTGGACAGTCTGCTCGCCTCCTTCGGCGACCATCGTCCCTCCTCGGAGCCGGTGATCGGCGTCGGCGACATGGTCTCGGTCTCGATCTGGGAAGCCGGGTCGGGCGGCCTGTTCTCCGGGCCGCTGGTGGCCGACCGCTTCTCGGCGGGCTCCAAGTCCGCCCTCATCCCCGAGCAGCCCGTCGGGCGCGACGGCGCCATCTCGGTCCCCTATGCCGGCCGCATCAAGGTCGCCGGCCGCCGCACCCAGGACGTCCAGGCGCTCATCGAGAACGAACTCGCCGGCAAGGCCATCCAGCCGCAGGTGCTGGTCTCGGTCACCCGGCCGATCAGCCAGGCGGTGACCGTCACCGGCGAGGGCGCCGCCGGCGCCCGCCTGCCGCTCTCGGGCCACGGCGACCGCATCCTCGACGTCATCGCCGCCGCCGGCGGCAACCGCGCGCCGGTCAACGAGACCTTCGTGCGGCTCTCGCGCGGCCCGGTGACCGCGACCGTGCCGCTGACCACGGTGGTGTCGAACCCCAAGGAGAACATCTACCTGCGGCCCAACGACGTGCTCACCCTGGTGCGCGACCCGCAGACCTTCATCGCGGTGGGCGCGCTGGGCAACAGCACCGAGCTACCGTTCCAGGCCGACGGCATCACCCTGGCCCAGGCGCTGGCCAAGGCGCGCGGCCTGTCGGACTTCGCCGCCGACCCGGCTGGGACGTTCATCTTCCGGTTCGAGCCGGCCAGCGTCGTGCGGCGCCTCAGCCCCAGCTCGCGGCTGCTTGGCACGCCGCTGGTGCCGGTGGTCTACCGGATCGACATGCGCGATCCCAACAGCCTGTTCGTCTCCCAGGCGTTCCGCATGCGCAACCGCGATCTGGTCTACGTGTCGAACGCGCCGTTCACCGAGGTCCAGAAGGTGCTCACCGTCTTCAGCGGCATCACCGGACCGGTCTCCTCCGCCGCCTTGGCCTACTCCTACGCCAAGTAGGAGGCGGTCCGCATACGGGACAGCGGCGGAAAAAAATCGCGTTTCTCCGCGTCCTCGCGTATGGGCACAGGGTGCGGGGCGGGATCGGGGCTACGGAGCCGCATCCGCCGTCGCGCTGACCCGCCGCGCAAGGATGCCCAGAAGAGCCCGATGAAGATCGGACGTTTCGTCCCCGCCCACGGGCCGCTCCGGCCCGCACTGATCGCCCTGAGCCTGTGTCTCGCGTTCCTGCCGGCCACTCCTGCGGCGGCCGACGTGGTGATCGGCGTGGCCGTCCCGCGGTCGGGGCCCTACGTGGCGGTCGGCGAGCAGGTGCTACGGGGGGTCGAGGCTGCGGCCCGGGACGCCAACGCCATGGGGGGGCTCGACGGCCAGCCCGTCACCCTCGACGTGCAGGACGATGCCTGCGATTCCAACACCGCCACGGCGGTGGCCAACCATTTCGTGCGCGGCAACGTCCGGCTCGTGGTCGGCCATGTCTGCTCCAACGCCTCGATCGCCGCCTCCGACATCTACGCCCAGAACGGCGTGGTGATGATCTCCGCGGCCTCGGTGGCGGCGCGGCTCACCGACAGGGGGCTGCCGACGATCTTCCGGGTGTGCGGGCGCGACGACGATCAGGCCCGCCTGTCCGCCGCCGTTCTGGCCGAGCGGTTCCGCGACCGGAAGATCGCTCTCATCCAGGACCAGACGCCCGCCGCCCGCAGCCTCGCCGCCGCCACGAAGGACAATCTCAACCGCATCGGCGTGAACGAGGCGCTGTTCCTGTCGTTCTCGCCCAGCGACGCCGACGATTCCGCCCTGGCCGACCGCCTCAAGGGCGCGGGGATCGAGGTCGTCTATTATGGCGGCGACGCCGCCGAGATGGGCCGCTTGGTGAAGATCGCCGCGGACCGGGGCTACCGGCCGCAATGGTTCGGCACCTCGGCCATCGCCACGCCGGATTTCGCCAAGACCGCCGGATCGGCGAGCAACGGCGTGCTGATGACCTTCTACCTCGACCCGAGCCGGCAGCCCGCCGCCGCGGCCGTCGTGAAGGCCTTCAAGGCCGAGGGCGTCGATCCCACCGGCTCGACGATCTACGGGTATGCGGCGATGCAGGCCCTGGTTGCGGCCGGCAACTTCGCCCATTCAACCGAGGCGCGCCCCATCGCGCAGGCGTTGCATACGGAGCGGTTCGATCTCGTGCTCGGCACGGTCGGCTTCGACGCCAAGGGCGACGTCACCGCGCAGGGCTACGTGCTCTATGTCTGGAAGGACGGAAGCTTCACGCCGGCCGGGAAGTGAGAGCCCCGCCGCTCACAGCGCCTGCGCGGCCTCGACCTCGGCGCCGCGGCCGAGACCGCGCAGCAGCTCGGCGAGATGCGGGCGGACCTGCAGTTGCAGAGCGTGCAGCCGCCGCACCGCCGCGCTGAGCTGTCCCTCCCGATTCAGCATCGTGTCGGCGAAGCCGATCATGCGCGCATTCGGCCAAGCGGGCTCGCGCAGGGCGTGGAGACGCTCGACCAGAGCGGCGGCGGGGGTGGCGGGCTCGGCCTGCGCGAACAACATCAGCAGCGCCGCGGTGGAGCGCGACAGGCCGTAATGGCAATGGACCAGGAGATGGCCGGCGCCGTCGAGGTGCCGCCCGAAATCGAGGATCGCCCCGACATGCTCGGGCTCCGGCGGGGTGAGGCCTTCGCCCGGGGCGAGGCAATCGTGGAACCGGAGGGTCGTGCGGGCATGGGCGCCGTAGGCGGTGAAGGCCTCGGGCTCCGGCGTTCCGGGATCGAGCAGCGACAGGACGTGGCTGACGCCGCGGGCGCCGTGGCCGGCCAGCTCCTCAAGGCCGCAGACGGTGTGCAGGGTGACGGCGGGCTCGGTTCGCATCCCCGGCGCCTAGCACGGGCGGAGGCCGGTTTCGAGGCGCGACGGAACCGCCCCGGCGCCCGCGGCTTTCGAGTACCGGCACGGACGTGCTACCTGCGACCTCCGATCCGGCCCCGGTCGGACCGGACCTGCTCGGACGAGATGCCGTTGGACGAACCTCACCTCGCGCGATCCCCCTCGGCCGGGACCCGGCGCCGGAGCGTGCTGACCGCCGGCCTCGGCGCGGCCGCGGCGCTCACCGGGCCGCTCGCCGCCCCGGCCCGGGCCCAGAGTGCCCCGGAATTGCGCTGGCGCCTGTCCTCCGCCTACGCCAAGACGCTCGACATCCTGTACGGCGCCCCCGAGGCGCTCAGCCGGATCGTCGCCGAGGCCACCGACGGGCGCTTCCAGATCCAGGTTCAGGGCCCCGGCGAGCCGGTGCCGGCCGACGGGCTGCTCGACGCCGTGGCCGCCGGCACCGTCGAGATGGGCCATGGGCCCGCGACTCTCGGCATGGCCAAGGATCCGACCTTCGCGCTGGCCACCGCGGTGCCGTTCGGCCTGAACGCCCGGGGCGCCGCCGCGTGGTGGCTGGCCGGGGGCGCGGCCGAGCTGTTCGGCGAGATCTTCGCCAAGGCCGGGCTGGTCTGCCTGCCGGGCGGCAATACCGGCGCGCAGATGGGCGGCTGGTTCCGCCGGGAGATCAAGAGTCTCGCGGACCTTCAGGGCCTCAAGTTCCGGATCAGCGGCATGGGCGGCCAGGTGCTGACCAAGTTCGGCGTCCAGCCGCAGGCGGTGCCGGGACCCGAGATCTACGCGGCGCTGGAGAGCAAGAAGCTCGACGCCGCCGAGTGGATCGGCCCCTACGACGACGAGCGGCTCGGCCTGCAGAAGGTCGCGCCGATCTACCACTATCCCGGCTTCTGGGAGGGCGGCGCCATGCTGCACTTCTGGTTCAACGCCGAGGCGTGGAAGGCGCTGCCGAAATCCTACCAGGCGATCCTCCGGGCCGCCGCCGCCGAGGTCGGCGCCGACGTGCAGGCCAAGTACGACGCCCGCAACCCGCAGGCCCTGCGCCGGCTGGTGGCCGGGGGTGCGCAGCTGAGGCCCTTCCCCCAGGACGTCATGGAAGCCGCCCTGAAGAACGCCAACGACGTCTACGCCGAGATCGCCGCCAAGAACGCCGATTTCCGTCGCGTCTACGAGGCGATGCGCACCTTCCGCAACGAGGAGTACCTCTGGTTCCAGGTGGCGGAATACACCTACGACAACTTCATGATCCGCGCCCGGGCGCGGGGCTGAAGCGCGCGCCGCCGCAGGGGATCCGGCTCCGGCCTCGGGGGCCCCGTCAAAGATGGGGATGCCGGGGCCGCGCGCGATTGCAACGCGAGGGCGGCCGGCTCTAGCGTCCGGCACGGCTTCGGCGAGGGAGACGGCTGCATGTTCGGGACGCTGCGGGTCGGATTGGCGCTGCTCGGGGCGGCCTTGCCCCTTCAGGCCGTCGCACAATCGGCCGCCAACCTGACGGCCCTGCGCGGGCTGGTCCCGGTGGCGCGGTTGCAGGCCTCGCCCGCGGGCAAGGCGGCGCTCGACGCGAACCTGCAGGTCACCGGCGACATCCAGACCGGCGACCTCAAGCAGCCGACGCTCCTGCCGTTCCCGGAGCAGCAGCAGCTCGCCCTGCGGGACTGCTTCATCACCGACGGCAACGCCGCCGGCCTCGCGGACGGTCTGGGCACGACCCTCGCGCAGGCCTACCAGGCCAAGGCGACCTACAGCGACTACAAGACCTTCACGAGCATCGCGCCGGCGGTGGCCAACCTGATCGGCTACACCAACAACGTCACCAAGTCGGATTCGAATTCCGGCAAATACTTCTTCGCCAACGCCACCACCAACGGCAAGACTCCGGTCTCCGACGCGGCTGCCGCGATCCTGGCGGACGGCGCCGTGACCGACGTGTTCGGCAAGGCCTATGACCGGCCCGCCGGCAGCCCCGGCGCCGACCGCTACGGCAATTCGCGCCCGTTCCAGACCCTGCCGCGCCTGCGGGCCTATCGCGGCCAGGATTACTTCGGCGCTCCGTCCCACAGCCTCGACTGGTTGCGCGGCCCCGCGCAGGATCTCGTCAACAGCCCGTCCTATCCGAGCGGCCACACCACCTACGGCTACACCGAGTCCATGGTGCTCGCGCTCCTCGTCCCCGAGCGCTACCAGCAGATGGTCGCCCGCGCCGCCGAGTACGGCAACGACCGGATCATCGTCGGGGCGCATTACGCCATGGACGTGCTGGGCGGCCGGGCGACCTCGCTGCACGCCCTGGCCCATCTGCTCGCCAACGATCCGGTCTATGTCGGCCAGATCCGGAAGAATCCGGCCGTCCTCGATCAGGCGACCGCCGAGGCCGACAGGACGGTGGGCGTGACCGATTACCGGGCGCTCCTGGCCGAGGCCCGCGCGGCGATGGCCGAGGCGCTGAAGGCCGGCTGCGGCGATACGGTGGCGGCCTGTGCCGCAAAGGATACGGGCCGCTTCAAGGACCCGGCCGCCAACGCGGCCTTCTACGCGGCGACCCAGACCTACGGCCTGCCGGTGGTGCACCCGGAGACCGCCGGCCGGCAGGAGGATGTCGCCAAGATTGCCCCGGAGGCCGGGCACCTGCTTACCGCGGCCTTCCCGGCGCTGACGCTGGACGAGGCCAACGCCATCCTCACCGAGACGCAGGGACCGGGCGGCGGCTTCCTCGACGACGGCTCGGAATTCGGCGTCTACGCCCGCCTCGACCTCTACACGGCGGCCGGCAAGGCCGCCGCGCTGGCGGCGCAACGGGCGGGGACCAGCGCGACGCGCTGAGGGGCCGGCGGTCTCGACCGCTCCCTCCACCCCGACCGGAACGACGGCACGCCGGCGCGGCCGGCGCCGTCGGGACAGGGCCGAGGGCGCCGCCGCGGATCCCGGCGCCGCCGCTTACGGCGTCCGCTTGCGCAGGACGAACTGTCCCAGGGCCAGGAACTTCTGCGCCCGCTTGCCCGTGTCGACCTCGGTGGTGAACACGTTGCCCTGCGAGTCGATCGCGAGGTTGTGGACCCAGTGGAACTGGCCCGCCATGCGCCCGTTCCGGCCGAAGGCGCCGACCACCTCACCCGTATCCCGCGCGAGCGTGCGCACCTCGTTGTTGGCCCCGTCGGCATTGAGCAGGTAGGTCTCGTCGGCGTCCGGCCAGAGGGCCAGTTCCCAGACCGAGCCGTTGGCCCGGGTATTCTTCTCGACAAGGATCTCCTTCACGAAGGTCCCGTCCTTTTTGAAGACCTGGATGCGGTCGTTGGTCCGGTCGCAGACATAGACCAGCCCGTCCCGGGCGATCCGCACGCAATGGACCGGGTTGGCGAATTGCCGGGACGGGGCCGCCGCCGGATCGTAGGGGCCGAGCTTGTCGTCGGTCGGCGGCTTGCCGTAGGCGCCCCACATCCGCTTGAACGCGCCCGTGTCCCGGTCGAAGACGATGATGCGGTGATTGAAGTAGCCGTCCGCGACGTAGACCTCGTTGGCCGCCATGTCGAAATCGACGTTGGCGGGCTTGCCCAGGCGGGTCGTGTCCTGGCTGTCGGTCTGCGGACCGGACTTGCCGATCTGCAGGACGAACTTGCCCTCGGGGGTGAATTTCAGGAGCTGGCCGTCCTGCTCGCCGTTGCCGGCGATCCAGACGAAGCCCTGGCCGTCGATCTAGATCCCGTGCTCGTTGGACGGCCAGTCGTAGCCGGTGCCGGGGCCGCCCCAGCTCCGCAGCAGCGTCCCGTCCTGGGCGAATTCCAGAACCGGCGGGGCGGGCCTGCAGCACTTCGTGCGCGGCGGATCGAGGCTGGCCGCCTTCTCGTCGTCGGTGAGCGTCCGCGGCCGCTGGACCACCCAGACATGATCCTGGGCGTCGACGGCGACGCCGGCCGCCTGACCCATGATCCAGTCGTTCGGCAGCGGCTTCGGCCAGGACGGGTCGACCTGGAACCGCGGCGGCTCCGCGGTCGCAGGGCCCGCGAGGGCGAGCAGGCAGGCGAGCGCCGGCAGGGCGGTGACGATTCTCATGGCGTGTCCTCCGGCGCCTGTCCCGGCGCTCACCGCCAGCATGGCGGCCGGGTCCGGCGGGATCCAGCGGGACGCACGCGCTTCGGTGACAGAGGCTGCCCGACCACCATCCGGACAGAAAAAAGGCCACTCCCGAAGGAGCGGCCCGAAGTCTAGGGAGGAAACGCCCAAGAAGGGCTGCGAGAGGGCGACGCCATCGCCTTCCCGCGCTGCACAATCTGCGCCCCTGGACGGAAAATTCAAGGGCATTCAGGACAGCAGGGCTGTCCTTTGTGTGCCCGCGCACGCATCGCCGCAGGCCTGTGTTGAAAATGTCGCAGATCGGCCGGCCCGGTCGAAACCTGCTTTGTGTCCACGGAATCCGATCGATCATTGCGCAAGCCGCTGATGAATCGCGATTTTGCAGGATCGAACCCGGGCCCGGCCCGAGGGTTCGACTGCGGCTTTTCATCCGCGCCGTCCGGACGGACGAATTGCCCGAACGCTCTACCTTCTCCAGCCAAGTTTCCGGCGCGGCGCGCCAAGCAAGGGGCAGGTCAGCATGGCGATCCAGGGTGAGCGGATCCGGATCCTCAACGATGTCGAGCCCCGCGGAGACGGCGCCTACGTCCTGTACCTGTTGCAGCAGGCCAACCGGGCGACGTTCAACCCGGCCCTCGAACTCGCCATCGAGGAGGCGAACCGCCTCGGCCTGCCGGTGGTCGCCTGCTTCGGCCTGCTCGACGGCGCCAGCGGCTTTCCCGAAGCCAATGCCCGGCACTACGCCTTCCTGCTGCAGGGTCTCGCGGATGCGAAGGCGGGCCTGGAGAAGCGCGGGATCGGCTTCGTCATGCGCAAGGTCTCGCCCGCGCAAATCGCCATCGACCTCGCCGCGGACGCGGCGCTCCTCGTCCTCGACCGCGGCTATCTCGCCATCCAGAAGGGCTGGTACCGGGAGATCGCCGAGGCGGTGACGACGCGGATCGTCCAGGTCGAGGGCGACGTCGTCGTGCCGGTCGAGACGGCCTCGGGAAAGCACGAATACGCCGCCCGGACGCTGCGGCCGAAGCTGAACCGGCTGTGGGACCCGTTCATCGCGGCGCTGAAGCCCCGCACGGTGAAGCACAAGGCCGATCGCCTGAAGCTGAAGAGCGCGGTCGACGTCTCCGATCCGGAGGCGGTGCTCGCCGGGATGAGCCTCGACCGGGCGGTCGGGCCGGTGAAGCGGTTCACCGGCGGCGAGACGCAGGCCCGCAAGCGCCTGAAGGCGTTCCTGAAGGACGGGTTTGCCGGCTACGGCGCGGGGCGCAACAGGCCGGAGGCGGCGGCCGCCTCGCACATGAGTCCGTACCTGCATTTCGGGCAGATCTCGCCGGTCGAGATCGCCCTGGCGGTCCGGGAGGCCGGGATCGGCGATTCCGACGACCGCGGTGCCTATCTGGAGGAGCTGATCGTCCGGCGCGAGCTCGCCATGAACCACGTCTTCTACACGGAGGGCTACGACGACTACGACAAGGCCGTCCCGGACTGGGCGCGCAAGACCCTGGCCGAGCACGCGACGGACGCGCGCCCGCACGCCTACTCGGAGAAGCAGCTCGCCGCCGGCGAGACCCACGACCGCTACTGGAACGCCGCGATGCGCGAGATGCGCGAGACCGGCTACATGCACAATCAGCTGCGGATGTACTGGGGCAAGAAGATCCTCGAATGGTCCCCGTCGCCGAAGGAAGGCTTCGCCCGGACGCTGCGGCTGAACAACCGCTACTTCCTCGACGGGCGCGATCCGAACTCCTTCACCAACGTCGCCTGGGTGTACGGCCTGCACGACCGGCCCTGGCAGAAGCGCAAGATCTTCGGCACCGTGCGGTATCAGAGCGAGAACTCGCTCAAGAAGTTCGACGCCAAGGCCTATGTGCGGGCCGTGGAGACGCTCTGCGCGGCCGAGGGGTGAGGGGGCGCGCCGCCCGTCCGGCGTTTTCCGGGCGCAGGAGCATCGTCGCAATCATCGCGCGACGGCGCGCCCGGTCCGTGCGGTCCCCCACCGTATTGCAACGCTTTCTCCGGCCGGATCCCGGGTCTCTGCAGCACACAGGTTTGTGAAGAAACGCTGCCCCGGCTCCGGGTGTTTCGAGCGCACTTCCGGCTCCTCGCAAACGGCCGGACATCATCCGGTGACATCTCGGTCCGACCGAGGCCGGATCATCGCTATAGCTTGCGACTGAAAGGAGGACGACGATGCGAATGAAGCTTGCAGGCGCAGCACTCCTCGCGCTCGGAACCTTGACCGCCACGGTCGCCACGGCGGACGCCGCCCAGGGCTGCGGCCCGGGCTTCCACCGGGGCTGGTCCGGCTGGTGCAAGCCGAACTGGCGGCCCTACGCCTACCGCCCGGTCTACTACGCCCGGCCGGTGGTCTACGGCTGGCACCGTCCCTGGGCTTGGCGCCGGGTCGGCTGGCACCGCCCCTGGGGCTGGCACCATTATGGGGGCTGGCGCCGGGCCGCGTGGCATTACCGCTGGTGAGCGGTGGGGCCGGCACGCGCGTGCCGGCCTCCCTTGAAACGGGTCTTTCCTCGACCGTTGCGCTATAGCGTCCGCTCCGGCTGCGCGGACGAGGTGCTCTTTCATGGTCGAGATGCGGGACGACGTTGGGGACACCAAGGATGCCCCGCCGCCGCAACGCTCGCGCTACCGCCGCTCGATCATGCGCCTGCGGTCGGCCTCGATGGAGGCCTTTCCCCTCTGGCGCGGTCGCCTGCTCTTCCTGGTCGGCGGCATCGGCGTGGGTCTCGCCGCCGTGCTGATGGCCAAGGGCGCCGACCTCGCGCAGGACGGGTTCCGGCGCCTCACCGCGCCCTCGCCGCTGATCGCCCTGGTGCTGACGCCGGCGGGCTTCGCCCTCGCGGCGCTCCTGGCCCGCACGGTCTTCCCGAATTCGCAAGGGTCGGGCATCCCGCAGGTGATCGCCGCCCGGCATGCCCGGGACGCGCGCTTCCGCTTCTCCCTGATCTCGCCGCGGGTGGCGGTGGGCAAGGTGCTGGTCCTGTTCCTGGGCCTGCTCTGCGGCGCCTCGGCGGGCCGCGAGGGGCCCACCGTGCAGGTGGGCGCGGCGATCATGGCGGCCTTCGGGCGCCTGACGCCAGAGCGCCTGCCCGGGCTGCTGCTCGCGGGCGGCGCGGCCGGCGTCGCGGCGGCCTTCAACACGCCGCTGGCCGGCATCGTGTTCGGCATCGAGGAACTGGGCCGCGCCTACGAGGCGCGCTCCTCGGGCCTGATCGTCGCCGGGATCGTCGCGGCGGGCCTGACCTCCCTCGGGCTTCTGGGCAATTACACCTATTTCGGGACGACCGATGCCGCCCTGCCGCTGGCGGCGGCCTGGATCGTGCCGCTCGTCGCCGTGGTCGGCGGCCTCGCGGGCGGGCTGTTCAGCCGCGTCGTGATCCTGTTCGCCCGCGGCCTGCCCGGGGCGGCCGGGCGGCTGATCCGGCGGCGGCCCGTCGTGTTCGCCGCGGGCTGCGGGCTGTGCGTCGCCCTCTGCGGCCTCGCCTCCGGGGGCGCGGCCTACGGGACCGGCTACGAGGAGGCCCGGGCCATCCTCCACGGGGATGCGGCGGCCGGCTGGACCTACGCGCCCCTGAAATTCGGCGCCACCGTGCTGAGCTCGATCAGCGGCATCCCCGGCGGCCTGTTCGCGCCGTCCCTGGCGGTCGGCGCCGGCCTCGGCGGCACGGTCCACGGCCTCCTGCCGGACATGCCCGTGGGCGCCGTGGTGCTGATCGGGATGGTGGCCTACCTGACCGGCGTGCTGCAGGCGCCGATCACCAGCTTCGTCATCGTCACCGAGATGACCCAGAACCACGCGATGGTGATCCCGCTGATGGTCGCGGCCCTCCTGGCCGACGCCGCCTCCAAGGCGGTCTGCCGGGGCGGGCTCTACCACACCCTGGCGGAGATCATGCTGGAGCGCGCCGACGTGCCGGCGCAGCCCGTGGCGAAGACCGGTTGACCTCACGTAAGACTATAAGCGGCGCGGGCCGGAATCCGCGGAACGGTCTCGCTTGGCGTCGGTTGAGGCAGAAGCGACAGGCCCCGCGCCGGGCCGCAGCCGGAGTGACGTCATGACCCTTCTGAAATGGGCCCTCATCTGCTTCGTGATCTCGCTGATCGCCGGCGGTCTCGGCTTCACCGGCATCGCATCGGGAGCCGGCTCGCTGGCCCGCATCCTGTTCGGGCTGTTCCTCGTCATCGCCATCGTGATCGTGGTCATCGCCTTCGCGGTCGGTCAGGCGGTCTTCTGAGGCCGGCGCCGTGCGCGGCACGGTCTGCCTCGTCACCGGGGCGACCGGCGGCATCGGCTACGAGACGGCCCTCGGGCTCGCGCGCCTCGGCGCGCGGGTCGCGATCGTCGGCCGGGACGCCGGGAAGCTGCAGGCCTGCGCCGACCGGATGCGCGCCGCGGTGCCCGGTGCCGCCGTGGAGCCGCACTGCGCGGACCTGTCCGCGCAGGCCGAGATCCGCCGGCTCGCCGAGACCCTGCGGGCCGCCTATCCGCGCCTCGACGTGCTGGTGAACAATGCCGGCGCGATCTTCGACCGGCGCACGCTGACCGCCGACGGCATCGAGCGCACCTGGGCGCTCGACCATCTGGGCTACGTGCTCCTGACCCTCGAACTCCTCGATCCCCTGAGGCAAGCGGTGGCGGCCGGCGGAAGGCCGCGGATCGTCAACGTCGCCTCGGCGGCCCATTACCGGGGGCATATCGACTTCGACGACATCGAGGGCGCCCGGCGCTACCGGGCGATGGGGGCGTATGCCCAGGCCAAGCTCGGCAACGTGCTGTTCACCTATGCCCTGGCCCGCCGGCTGCGCGACAGCGGAATCACGGTGAACGCCGTCCATCCGGGGGTGGTCAACACCGGCTTCGCCAAGAACACCGGCGGCCTGTTCGGCGCGGCCTGGGCCCTGATGCGGCCGTTCCTGATCACGCCCGAGAAGGGCGCCCGGACCTCCCTCCGCGTGGCCAGCGCCCCTGACCTCGACGGCGTCACCGGCCGCTACTTCTCGCACGGGCAGCCGAAGGTCTCCTCGGCCGAGAGCCGCGACGAGGCGGTGCAGGAACGGCTCTGGGCTCTCAGCCTCCAGCAGGTCGGCCGGAGCGACTGAACGGCGCGCCCGTCCCGATGGACGCGCCGGCTGGCAGCACTGGTCTCGTGGACGCGGACGAGACCTTCATCGGCGTTGAGCCCGGCAAGCCGAAAACGCGTCAGGTCGAAGCACGAGCGACCGACGATCCGGCGGCACACCCGCAACGCATGGTCCGCCCTCGGCCTCCCTAATGGGGGGCCTCGCCGAGGATTTCCCCCGTCTTGGGATCAAGCTCGAACTTCATTTTCTGTCCGTTTTTGATCCCTTCGCCGTCCCAATGCCCATCGTCGGCCTCGATTTTCGTGATCGACGTGTAGCCCGACGACAGAAGCTTGGCTTTGACCTGTTCCACCGGCATCCAGTCCGGCCCCGGCTGATCGGCCATGGCGGTGACGGGCGCGCTTGCGCCGAGGGCAAGGACGAGTGCGAGCATCGTTCGCTTGATCATTGTCCGTATCTCATGAGGTCACGCGGAGAATGATCTAGGGCGCCCCAGTCATCCGGGGGGTTATCGCATCGCCATTTTCTGCCGGCCGCTTCAGTCACCGGCCCTGGCGGACGGCCGAACGATAGAATTGCCGTTCCGAAAGACTGAGCCAATGTCGCGACGCCGCTCTCGTCGCGATGCAGGAGATGGCCGAACTCAGGTCTGTCTCGCAGACGCCGCGTCCCTCGAAGGGGGCAGCCGCGCAGACGTGGAACAGGCCGTCATCGGGACGAGCCGGGCGATACTGACCCTCGCCCGAGAGGGCACAAGGGACGCAGCGCCCCGCGGGCGATGACGTGGGTGCTCGCAAGCGCGGCGATCTCCGCCACGAGATCGGGGGCACCGCACGTTGTCATGGCCGTCCCGGCGAGGGGCCGACCCTCCTCGCCCGGTTGCTCGACCGGCCGCCGTCTGATGCGTCCCCGCGTGAGGACGCGGGATCGACGCCGCGATCCGGCTTCGCCGCTTCAGATGCGAGACCTGCGGGCCGGGGGCCCAGCGAGTCCCGTTCAGGCCGCCCGCCGCACCGTGTGGTCGCCGTGGTGCTGGATCTCGATGAACACCCGGGTCACGTCGGGGCTGCGCGCCTTCAGCGCCCGGTCGAGGCGGGTGACGAGGCTCTCGACATCCCCGGCGCTGAGGTCGTCGGCCATGTCGATGCTGAGATTGACCAGGATGTCGGAGGGGCCGAGGTGCTGGGTCAGCACCTCGTTGATGTGGAGCACGCCTGGCTCGGCCCGGGCCAGCTCCGTGATCGCCGCGACGATCTCGGGATCGGCCGCCTCGCCGATCAGAAGGCCGTGGGTCTCGACCATGAGGAACACCGCCATGCCGACGAGCACGAGGCCGATGCCCACCGATGCCCAGCCATCGAGGCTCGGCATCTCCAGGATATGCGACAGGGCCACGCCCGCGAGCGCGATGACGAGGCCGATCAGGGCGGCGGTGTCCTCGGCGAGCACCGTGAACAGGGTCGGATCCTTGCTGCGCCGGATCGCCCGCACGGCCGAATGCTGGCCCTTCTCGGCCCAGAACTGGCGCATCGCCACGAAGAAGGAGGTGCCCTCCGCCGCGATGGCGAAGCCGAGGATCCCGACATTCACCCAGAGGCCCGGCAGCCGATAACCGAACAGCTCGGCATCGACGTCCGGCTCGGGATGGCGGATCCGCTCGATCCCCTCGTAGATCGCGAAGAGGCCGCCGCCGAGGAAGATCATCAGCGCCACCACGAAGGCGTAGAAGTAGATCTCGCGCCCGTAGCCGAACGGGTGGCGGGCATCGGCCGGGCGCCCGGCCCGCTTCATGCCGACGAGCAGCAGCACCTGATTGGCCGTGTCGACCACCGAGTGCACGCCCTCGGCGAGCATCGCCGTCGAGCCGGTCAGCGCACCGCCCACGAACTTCGCCGCCGCGATGGCGAGATTGGCCCCCGCGGCCGCGTAGATCGCCCCCGTGCTCTCGTGCGCCATCCGGAACTCCTTGCGCGCGCCGCGTGCCGACCTGCGCGCCTCGTTGGAAGCCGGACCGACGAAGCCCGGCACGGCGCTGCGGCCGCGGCGAGGCAAGCGTTGCGGCAGGCCGCTTGTTCCCGTGTGGACGCGGGTGGGTGGCCCGTGCAACCTGCAACCGCTCGACGACCGCTCACGGAGACCCGGAGGCAGCATGGCCGACGCCCCCTACGATCCCGACAACATCTTCGCCAAGATCCTGCGGGGCGAGATCCCCTGCCACCGCGTCTACGAGGACGACCATACGCTGGCCTTCATGGACGTGATGCCCCAGGGGGAAGGCCACACCCTGGTGATCCCGAAGGCGCCGGCGCGGGGCCTGCTCGATGCCGATCCGGAGTCGCTCGGCGTCCTGATGGCGCGCGTCCAGAAGGTCGCCCGCGCCGTGAAGGCGGCGTTCCGGGCCGAGGGGTTGACCCTCTTCCAGTTCAACGAGCCGGCCGGGGGCCAGACCGTCTTCCACCTGCACGTCCACATCATCCCGCGGCGTGAGGGCGTGCCGCTCAAGCGCCACGAGGGCGGGATGGCCGACAACGCGGTCCTGGCCGAGCATGCCGCACGCATCCGCGCGGCCCTGGAGGGGCAGGGCTGAGAATCAGGCCGCGCTCGCCGGATCGGCCGACTGGGCCATGCTGGCGAGCAGGCGGCGCAGGGCGGCGTTCTCGGTCTCGAGTTCGCTGACGCGCTTCAGCAGCAGGGTCACGGAGGCGTCCGTCGCGGCCGCAACGGGCGCCGCGGGCGCGGCGCTGGCCGGCTGCTCGAAGGTCACGCCGATGCCGTCCTCCCGGCGCCAGCGCAGGATGGCCCGGTAGGTCCGATCCTTCTGCGGAATGTAGAGATCGAAGGCCTCCGGGAGCGTGGTGGCGTCGCTCATGACGAGCCGCGCACCGGCGGAGGACATGTCGCGCACGAGGCAATCGAAGCTCGACGAGCCGTTGTTGAAGACGATGCGACCCTTGAGGAAGACCCTCTGGCGCGCCTCTCTGCGATGCTCCGACATGCGGCCGGCTCCGAAGCTGACGATGCCGCCAGTCCTGCACGCCAGCCCTTAAGGAATCTTCGTTGCGATCGCAGAGTCGGGGCCCGCCGCGCGGCGGGATCCCTGCCGACGGGGGTCCCATCGCCGGGTCCCATCGCCAGGTCCCGGCTCGGCGCGCGGGGCGATCCGGTTTCAAGCCGGCGCGGCTGGCGCCGCCGGGCGGACGGCGTTCTTCGTGCTGCGTTGCGGAACGCCGGCCGGCGGCTCGGCCCGCGCGCCGCATGGGCGCGCTCAGTCCTTCCCGATGCCCCCGCTCACGCGATGAAGCGCCGGTCCACCGTCTGGAACAGGTAGAATCCGTTGAAGCGCACGGCGGTGTCGGCGGCTCGGTCGTCGAAGTCGAGGGGTTGCCGGCTGCCGTCGCAGAGCTTGCCGCCGAAGGTCCAGCGGCCGGCGCCGATGAAAGGCGGGACGGTGCTCGCCTCAGGCACCGCGCAGCAGAGACCCTCGACGCTCTTGAGCTGGAACAGGTTGTAGCTTCGCATCCGAAGTCCTCCGCCTGGCCGCCCTCAAAGCCAAATTTTCCCAATACGGTATTTTGCATTGCGAAGAATCGGCTTGACCGTGCTCATAATGGCACAATCGGTCGAGTTTGTGTCGGTCAAGTTTCGGGGACGTTTCGGTTCAACTCCGCGATCCAGATGCGCGCCGACCCGTCGGAGGGCGCGCGCCAGTCGCCCCGGGGCGAGAGGGAGCCGCCGGCCGAGACCTTCGGCCCGTTGGGGAGCGCCGAGCGCTTGAACTGGCTGAAGCCGAAAAAGCGGGTGAGGAACACGCCGAGCCAGCGGCGGATCTCGGGCAGGTCGTAGGCGACCCGCTTGGCCTCGGGGAAGTCCGGCGCCCAGAAGCCGCTGTCCCTGTCGCCCCAGGCGTGGAGCGCCAGGAAGGCGATCTTCGAGGGTCGGAACCCGTAGCGCAGCGTGTAGAACAGGTTGAAGTCCTGCAGCGCATAGGGGCCGATCGTGGCCTCCGTGCTCTGCGGGCTGTCATCCTGGTCCACCGGCACAAGCTCGGGGGAGATCTCGGTGTCGAGGACCGCCTGGAGGGTGCGCGCCTCGTCCGGCCCGACCTCGCCGTGGCCGATCACCCAGCGGATCAGGTGCTGGATCAGCGTCTTCGGCACGCCGGCATTGACCGCGTAGTGGCTCATCTGGTCGCCGACGCCATAGGTGCACCAGCCGAGCGCCAGCTCCGAGAGGTCGCCGGTGCCGACCACGATGCCGCCCGCCTGGTTGGCCAGCCGGAACAGGTAATCGGTGCGCAGGCCCGCCTGCACGTTTTCGAAGGTCACGTCGTAGACCGCCTCGCCCCTGGCGAAGGGGTGGTTCATGTCGGCGAGCATCTGCCGGGCGGCCGGGCGGATATCGATCTCGGCGGCCGTGCAGCCCAGGGCCTTCATGAGGGCGTGGGCATTGGTCTTGGTGGCGTTCGAGGTGGCGAAGCCCGGCAGCGTGTAGGCCAGGATGTCCGAGCGCGGATAACCGAGGCGGTCGAAGGCCTTGGCGATCACGATGAGCGCGTGGGTCGAATCGAGGCCGCCCGAGACGCCGATCACGGCCCGGCGGGTGCCGGTGGCCTCCAGGCGCTGGGCGAGGCCGGCGACCTGGATGTTGTAGGCCTCGTAGCAATCCTGGGCGAGGCGCGTCGGGTCGGCGGGCACGAAGGGAAAGCGCTCGATCCGCCGGATCAGCCCAAGATCGGCCTCCGGCGGGTCGAGCCGGAACGGGACCCGGCGATAGGGCAGGGTATGGCGCCGGGCGTCGTCGTCGAAGCTGCCGGCTTGGAGGCGCTCCTGGGCGATCAGGTCGAGGTCGATGTCGCCGAGCGTCGTCACCGGGCCTGCGGGGAAGCGCTCGCCCTCCGCCAGCCGCACGCCCAGCTCGTCGATGCTGGTCTGGCCGTCCCAGGACAGGTCGGTGGTCGATTCGCCCTGGCCGGCGGCGGCATAGACATACGCGCAGGCGCCGCGCATCGCGGCCGCCCGCGAGAGGAGCGCCCGCGACTCGGCCCGGCCGACGGTGATCGGGCTGCCCGAGAGGTTGGCCAGCACCGTGGCGCCGGCGAGGGCCGCGCGCATGCCCGGGGGCTCCGGAACCCACAGATCCTCGCAGATCTCCACCCCGACCACGAGGCCCGGCAGGTCCTCGGCCGGGAACAGCAGGTCGGTGCCGAACGGCGCCACGTGGCCGGCGACCCGGATGGTCTCGCCGGTGATCCCGGCGCCGGAGGCGAAGTGGCGCTTCTCGTAGAACTCCCGGTAGTTCGGCAGGAAGGTCTTCGGCACGACGCCGAGCAGGCGGCCGCCCTGGATGGCGAGCGCGGTATTGTAGACGCGGTGGCGCCAGCGGAGCGGCGCGCCGACCAGCAGCAGCGGCCGGAGATTGGCCGATTCGGCGATCACCCGGGCGGCGGCGGCCTCGACCGCGTCCAGCAGGGTCTGCTGGAGCAGCAGGTCCTCGATCGCGTACGCTGAGAGGCCGAGTTCGGTGAAGACCGCCAGCGCGGCCCCCGAATCGTGGCACCTCCGGGCGAGGTCGAGGATCGCGTCGGCGTTGCGCTCGGGCTCGGCCGGGTGGCTCCGGCCTGTGCAGGCCGCAACCCGGGCGAAGCCGTGGCGGTAGAGGGAGCGGAAGCGCGCCGGCGATTCGGAGGTGGCTGGAGACACGGGCACCTGTCCGGATGAGGAATGGCTGCGGGTATCATATGGCATGCGGCCCGGCACGGGCGATCGGACGCGGTCGGCGCCCGCGGCGGGTTGGCTGCACGGCGCACGAACCGCTCTGTTCCCGGCATGGTTTCCGCAGCGCGGCCCGTGGCAAGCCTCCATTAACGACGAATGGCCTAACTCAGGAACAGCCGCCGCGCGTCGGCGGATCCCTGTTTCGAGTATCGTCTGAGAACCCATGCGCGCATCGGGACGGCCTCCGTACTCCCACCGTGACCCCGCCCGCCCCGTCCGCGGCGGCGACCGCTCGGGCCTCTCCCTGGGAGCCCTGGCGCACCGGCTGATGGCGCTCCGCGCGAGCCTCACCCGCCGCCTGTCCGGCTCCCCGGCCGGACTCCCCGCCCGCCCGTCCTACGGTGCCCCCGGGCGCCGGGCGGAGCCGAGCTGGCTCACGCCGCCGGGCGCGATGGTCGGCCGCGAGGCCGCCGAGCGCGCCCCGCGCGCGGCCGCGCCCGAACCGCACTGGCCGGACCAGGTCTTCGACGACCGGGCGAGCCTCGACGCCCTGGATGCGCCGGCCTTCGAGAGCCGGATCGACCGCAGCGCGTCCTCGCCGGGCGTGCTGGTGCGCCAGCCGCGTCGCCCCGCCGCCATCGCCCCCGAGGGCGTGCCGGCCGGTGCGCCGGTCGCCGCGCCGGTCCAGGCCGCCGCCCTCGGCCGTGCGCTACACCCGCACCCCCGATTCGGTCCTGCAGGAGCGCCGCCAGCGCGCCCTTGAGGCCGAGCGCGTCGCCCTGGAGCGCGCCCGCGCCGAGGCGCAGGCGGCCGCCCTCGCCCTGGAGACCGAGCGGGCCGCCCGCGAGGAGGCCGAGCGGGAGCGCATCGCGCACGAGCAGACCGCCGCCGAGGCGGCGGAGCGCGTCGCCGTCATGCCGGTCCCGCCCGAAGCCGCCGCGCCGGACGCGGAGCCGGTGCCCCTGTGGCGCCAGCCCTTCGTCGCCCCGCCGGGCGTCCGCTTCTTCCGCACGCCGGATCGCCGCCCGGTCCGGCCCGCCGTCGAGCTGGCCGCGTCCACGGCGGTGATCGCCCCGTCGCGGCGGCGCCTTTCGTCGCCGAGAGCGTCGAAACCGTCGCTGAGGCCCCGGCCCGCGACTGGTCCGACCTGCCCGACTGGTCCGAGGTCCAGCCCTGGTTCGACGGCGGCGACTGGTCGTCCGTCGAGGCCTGGTCGGCCCTGGAGGCGCAGTCCGCCGAGGCGCCCCCGGCCCCGGAGGCCGTCGCCGCGCCGGCGGCGTCCGACGAGCGCTTCGTCTCGATGCCCCTCGACATCTCGCACCTGCGCTCGCTGCCGCCGCGGCCGGTCTACGTGCTCGACCGGCTCGTGCGGTTCGACCAGCCGCCGCGCCCCGCCGACGGGCAGGATAACGGCACGGATTCCGGCCCGCGGACCGAGGAGGCCGCCGCGATCCGGAGCGCCTTCCTGCCCCCCGCCGCGACCCCGGCCTCCGGCCTGTCGCTGGTCTTCGGTCCCGGCAGCGCCGCGGCCGAGCCTCCGACCGCGCCGGTCTCCGAGGCTCCGCGCCGGGTCCCGGCGCTCAGCGCCATGGCGGCCCGGGCGGCGATCCGCGCGGCCGGCCAGCCGAGCACCCTCCCGCCGGCGCCCCCGGCCCAGCCCGAAGCCGTCCCGGCCCAGGTTGTGGCCCCGGCTGCGGCCGCGCCGGCCGCGCGCGCCGAAGCCGAGCGCGTGGTGATCCCGATGACCCCGCGCCCGGTCCTGCTCCGGGGCAAGCTGGCGCCGCAGCCCGAGCCGGTCGAAGCCGAGGTGGAGAGCGAGGCCGAGCCCGTCGCGGACGAACCGTCCGAGCCGGTCGCCGCCCTGCCGGCCCCCGCGCCGGTTGCGGTCCCGCTCGTCGCGCCCCGCGCCCACCTGATCCCGGCCGGCCGCCATCTCGAGATCGCGCCGATCGAGAACGCCGATTACGAGCTGCCGTCCCTCGAACTGCTCGCCCTGCCGGCGCCGGGCGGCAGCGAGGAGGTCGATGCCGACGTGCTGGAGCAGAACGCCCTCAACCTGCAGCAGACGGTCCAGGATTTCGGCGTGCGCGGCGACATCCTGGCGGTGCGGCCGGGCCCGGTCGTCACCCTCTATGAGCTGGAGCCGGCACCGGGCACCAAGTCCAGCCGCGTGATCGGCCTGTCGGACGACATCGCCCGGTCGATGTCGGCGGTCTCGGCCCGCGTCGCGGTGGTGCCCGGCCGGAACGTCATCGGCATCGAGCTGCCGAACGAGACCCGCGAGACCGTCTACCTGCGGGAGCCCTCTCGTCGGCCGACTTCGCCGAGAGCAAGCACAAGCTGGCCCTGTGCCTGGGCAAGAACATCGGCGGCGAGCCGATCATCGCCGACCTCGCGCGCATGCCGCACCTGCTGGTGGCCGGCACCACCGGCTCGGGCAAGTCGGTGGCGATCAACACCATGATCCTCAGCCTGCTGTACCGGCTGAAGCCGGAGGAGTGCCGGCTGATCATGGTCGATCCGAAGATGCTGGAGCTGTCAGTCTACGACGGCATCCCGCACCTGCTCTCCCCCGTGGTCATCGACCCCAAGAAGGCGGTCATCGCCCTCAAGTGGGCCGTGCGCGAGATGGAGGAGCGCTACAAGAAGATGGCCAAGATCGCGGTGCGCAACATCGACGGCTACAACGCCCGCATGAAGGAGGCCCGCGACAAGGGCGAGACCATCACGCGCACGATCCAGACAGGCTTCGACCGCCACACCGGCGAGGCCGTGTTCGAAGAGGAGGCGATGGACCTGGCGCCGCTGCCGTACATCGTGATCGTGGTCGACGAGATGGCCGACCTGATGATGGTGGCCGGCAAGGACATCGAGGGGGCGATCCAGCGTCTGGCGCAGATGGCGCGGGCGGCGGGCATCCACCTGATCATGGCGACGCAGCGGCCTTCGGTGGACGTGATCACCGGGACGATCAAGGCGAACTTCCCGACCCGGATCAGCTTCCAGGTGACGAGCAAGATCGACTCGCGCACGATCCTGGGGGAGATGGGCGCGGAGCAGCTTCTGGGCCAGGGCGACATGCTGTTCATGGCCGGCGGCGGGCGCACGACCCGGGTGCACGGGCCGTTCTGCTCGGACAGCGAGGTCGAGACCGTCGTGGCGCACCTCAAGCGCCAGGGCCGTCCCAGCTACCTCGACGCCGTCACGGCCGACGATTCGCCCGAGGAGCCCGCCAAGGAGGGCGGCCGGTCGGGCCGGGGCAAGGCCGCCGCGGCCGACAAGGCCGAGCGCGGCGACGAGCCCGAGGAGGAGGCCCCCGTCTTCGACATCGGCGCTTTCGCGGCGGCGACCGGCGGCGAGTCCGACGACCTGTACAAGCAGGCGATCGAGGTGGTGCTGCGCGACCAGAAGGCGTCGACGAGCTACATCCAGCGCCGTCTGCAGATCGGCTACAACCGCGCCGCCTCGATCATGGAGCGGATGGAGATCGAGGGGATCGTCGGCCCGGCCAACCATGCCGGCAAGCGCGAGATCCTGGTCGCCGGCGCAGCCCACATGTCGAGCGGCGTGTACGACGACGAGTGAGACGCCGCGCCCCGGGCCGCTCCCCCATGGGGGCGGCCCGGACGTCGCATCTTCGCCACAGGGCGGGGTTCTAACGGGCCGCTGCGAAACCCGTCCCGTCCGTGAGAGCGGAGCGAAGCAGCCCAGGGCAGCGCGCCGTCCGGCACCGTGGAGCTCCTGGGTTGCCGCGCGCCGCTCGCGCAGACGACGGGGGGCGCGACGTCTTCACCCGCTCGCTGACGTCACGTTCCGCTTTCCCTTTGCCGCCGGAGCCCACGCCGTGGTTCCCCAGGAGACTCTGCCGATGATCGGCCGCCGCATCCGCACAGCCGGCTCCCTGATCGCCGCCGGGCTGTGGCTCGCGACCGCCAACCCGGCCGAGGCGCAGGTGGGCGCCTTCATCGACAGCCTGTTCGGCCACAAGGAGGAGCCCGCGCCGCAGCCCGAGGCTGCCCCGCCGGCCCCCGCGCCGGCCAAGAAGCCCGCGCCCAAGGCCAAGGAGGCGAGCAAGGATTCCGGCAAGGACTCGGGCAAGGACACGAAGGCGGCCAATGCCAAGTCCGGCAAGGCCGAGCACAAGGCCGCCGAGCCCAAGGTCGCGGCGGTGGGCGCGCCGACGGCGATCGCCCCCGGCGAGCCCGCGGATGCCGCGACGCTGCTCGCCCAGGCCAACGCCTACTTCAACGGGATCAACACCCTGACGGGCAACTTCATGCAGATCGGCGCCGATGGGCGCCGGATCGGCGGCAAGCTGACGCTGGCCAAGCCCGGCCGCCTGCGCTTCGACTACGACCAGCCCTCGCCGCTCGAGGTGATCGCCGACGGCACCTCGGTGGCGGTGCGCGACCGCAAGCTCAACACGCAGGACCTCTACTTTATCGCCCAGACGCCGCTGAAATTCCTGCTGCGCGAGAAGATCGACCTCGCCCGCGACCTCACCGTCACCGACGTGGCCAACGATCCGGGCGGCGTCCGCATCAGCCTGGAGGACCGCGCCACCCTCGGCGGCACCTCGAAGATCCAGCTGTTCTTCGATGCCGACGTGAAGACCCTCTCGCAGTGGCGGATCACCGATCCGCAGGGCTACATCACGACGGTGACGCTCTCGAACCTCCAGAAGGGCAAGAGCGTCGACGGCAACCTGTTCTTCATCAATTACGGGCGTGCCGAGGACAAGGCCGTGCAGCAGCAGATCCAGCAAGCGCAGCCCTAGGGGGCGCCCTCAGGCCGCCTTCGCGCCGAGGCCGTCGAGGCCGATGGGGCGCCAGCGGTCGAGCTCCCGGTCGATCGCCCCCTCGGTGCCGCGCAGGAACTCCGCGGCCGTCAGGCCCGGCGCGACGGCCGTGAGGTAGCTCACCACCACGGTCCCGGCCCGGGTCGCCATGCCCCCCGGCCAGAACAGCCCGGAATTCAGCGCCACCGGCACCACCGGCAGGCCGAGCCGTCCGTAGAGCAGCTCGACGCCGCGCTTGAAGCGCAGCGGCGCGTCGATGCCGCCGCGGGTGCCTTCCGGAAAGATCAGCACCGACCGGCCCGCCGCGACAGCGGCGCGGCCCTCGTCGATCATGGTGCGCAAGGCCTGCGTGCCGTTGCCGCGGTCGATGACGATCATCGGCGAGCGTCGCAGGAACCAGCCGACCACCGGGATCGCCAGCAGCTCCCGCTTGGCGACGATCGCCACGTCCGGCACCAGCACCAGGAAGGCGAGGGTCTCCCAGGTCGACTGGTGGTTGGCGACGATCAGGCAGGGCTTGGCCGGCAGGTGCTGGCGGCCCTCCTCCACGTAGCGCAGGCCGACGATGTGCCGGAGCCCGGCCAGGATGCCGCGTGCCCAGAGGCGCGTCGCCCGTCGGATCGGCCGCTCGGGGGACCCCGACAGGAGGAAGACCGCGAGCGGCGCGAGGAACAGGGTGGTCCAGGCGGCCCAGTAGGCGGCGAACAGGAGCGAGCGGGCATGTGCCATGGCGGCGCCTCGACGAGGGGCCCGGGACAGGGCAGGGCACGGGCATAGCGCCTGCCGGGCACCGACGCACGGCATTTCGCGCCGCCGGCGTCGAGCGGACTGTCGCGGCCCGCGAAATCGGCTATCGGAGCGCACCTCCGACCGAACCCCGGCGCCGCCCGTGCAGCTCACCGTCACCACCTGGAACATCAACTCGGTGCGCCTGCGCATCGACCTCGTGCTGCGCTTCCTGGCCGAGCACAAGCCGGACGTGCTCTGCCTCCAGGAGACCAAATGCCCGGACGACGCCTTCCCGCTGAAGGCCCTGCGCGGCTCGGGCTACGAGCACGTGATGTTCGCCGGGCAGAAGGGCTACAACGGCGTCGCGATCCTCTCCCGCTTCCCCCTGCACACCCGCGCCGTGATGGGGTTCTGCGAGCGCCAGGATGCCCGCCACATCTCGGCGGTGCTGGGGCCGGAAGCGGGGGCCGCCGCCGGCATCGTGCTGCACGATTTCTACGTCCCGGCCGGCGGCGACGTGCCGGACCGCGACCTCAACCCGAAATTCGCCCACAAGCTCGACTTCCTGTCCGAACTGCGCGCCTGGGGTGGCAAGCGCGTCTCCGGGCCGGCGATCCTCGTGGGCGACCTCAACGTCGCGCCCCTGGAGCACGACGTCTGGTCGCACAAGCAGCTCCTCGACGTGGTCAGCCACACGCCCGTCGAGACGGAGGCGCTGGAGGTCCTGCGCGGGGAGGCGGGCTGGATCGACGCGGCGCGCCACCTCACCCCGGAGCCCGAGAAGATCTACACGTGGTGGAGCTACCGCTCCCCCGACTGGTCGGCGGCCAACAAGGGGCGGCGCCTGGACCACGCCTGGGTGTCCCCGGACCTCGCCGGGACGGTCCGCAAGGTGGAGGTGCTGCGCGAGGCCCGCGCCTGGGAGCGTCCCTCCGACCACGCGCCGGTCACCCTGACCCTCGAACTCTGATCCGGCGCCCGCACGGAACCGGGGTGCGGTCCGAGCATTGCCCGCTCACGAACCCGTGACGTGAGCGAGCCCCGATGCGCAAGATCCTGATCGCCTTCCTCCTCCCCAAGGTCGTCTCCTTCCTGCGTCGCCGCTACGGCGGCCCGCATTCCGGGCGCACCCGCGCCTTCTGAGACGGTTCGGTACCCTCGCCCGGCCTGTGACGGCCGGGCGCAGGCGGCGGCCCTGGAGGCGGCCCTAGATCCCGTGGATCGCCCACGACCCGGAGCCTCCCCGATGACCGACGATCCGCGCCAGGCCGGGCCGCAGCCGCCCTTTCCCGGCGACCAGCAGCAGCCCCGGCCGGGCCTGACCTCCAAGATGACGCCGCGGCCCGACCACGGCGAGGACAGCTATGTCGGCAAGGGGCTCCTCACGGGCCACGCGGCGCTGATCACCGGCGGCGATTCCGGCATAGGCCGGGCTGTGGCCATCGCGTATGCCCGCGAAGGCGCCGACGTGGCGATCTCCTATCTCGACGTCGAGCAGGAGGATGCCGAGGACACGAAGGCCTGGGTCGAGAAGGCCGGCCGGCGCTGCCTGCTCCTTCCCGGCGACATCCGCGACGAGGACCATTGTCGCGACCTCGTGGCGAGGACCGTGGCGGCGTTCGGGCGCCTCGACGTCCTCGTGAACAACGCCGCCGCCCAGGTGGTGAACGACAGCCTCGACGACGTGAAGGCTCCCGACATCGAGGGCTCGTTCCGCGCCAACGTCTTCGCCATGTACCACCTCGCCCAGGCCGCGGTGCCGCACATGAAGCCCGGGGGGGCGATCGTGAACAGCACGAGCGTGCAGGCCAAGGTCGCCGATCCCAGCATGCTGATCTACGCCGCCACCAAGGGCGCGATCGCGAGTCTGACCATCGGCTTGTCGAACCTGCTGGCGCCGAAGGGGATCCGGGTGAACTGCGTCGCCCCGGGGCCGGTCTGGACGCCGATCCAGCCGATCGTGAAGAGTCCGGAGCAGATCGAGCAGCTCGGCGCGCAGACCCCGCTCGGCCGCGCCGGCCAGCCCGCGGAACTCGCTCCGGCCTACGTGCTGCTCGCCTCCCGCGAGGGCAGCTACATGTCCGGGGCGCTGGTGCCGGTCACCGGCGGCATCCCGATGCTCTGAGCGCCGGGTCCGCGCGGAGGCTCGAGCCTATCTTCGCATCCCGAGAGGGGGAAGCCGCCTCGGTCGTGTCGGCGCGCCTGTCGGCCGCCGCGGACCGGCCGGCGGCCGACAGGCGCGACGGCGCCCGCGCGATGCATCGGACATCGACGGCGGATCGGTTTTCAACGGCGGGAGGGACCTGTAGGTGTCCCGGGCTTGGCCTGCGGCGGTCGCACCGCTGCGGACCCGAACGCCGCGTCGCGCCATCCGGGTGCGGCCGCCCCCGACGGAGACGACGATGAGCGATGCCCAGACCCGGACCGCATTGGTGACGGGGGCTGCCCGCGGCATCGGGCTCGCCACCGCGACCCGCTTCCTCGCGGATGGCTGGAACGTCGCCCTGCTCGATATCGACGGTCCGGGCGTGGCCGCGGCGACGGAGCGGCTCGGCCGTCCGGAGGCCGCGCTGGCGGTGACGGCCGACGTCTCCGAGCCCGAGGCGGTCGCGGCGGCGATCCGGCAGGTCGGCGACCGGTTCGGGCGGCTCGACGCCCTGGTCAACAATGCCGGCATCGCGATCTTCAAGCCGCTGATGGAGACCACCTTTGCGGACTGGTCGCGGGTGCTCGCGGTCAACCTGTCCGGTCCGTTCCTGTGCACGCAGGCCGCCGTGCCGCTCCTGTCCGAGCGCGGCGGGGCGATCGTGAACGTCACCTCGATCTCGGGCCTGCGCGCCTCGACCCTGCGGACGGCCTACGGCACCAGCAAGGCGGCGCTGGCGCAGCTCACCCAGCAGCAGGCCGTCGAGTTGGCGCGCTGGGGCATCCGCGTGAACGCCGTCGCCCCCGGCCCGGTGGATACCGCGATGGCCAAGGCGGTCCACAGCCCCGAGATCCGGGCGGATTATCACGACACCGTCCCGCTCGGCCGCTACGGGCTGGAGACGGAACTCGCGGAGGCGATCGTCTTCCTCTGCTCGGAGCGCGCCTCCTACATCACCGGCCAGCAGCTCGCCGTCGACGGCGGTTTCGAGGCGACGGGCATCGGCCTGAAAACCCTGCGCGGCGGACGGAACGCCTGAGCCCGACGCAGGGCCGGATCTCCCGGTTTCGGACAGGGTTCGTTAACCCTGCCGCCGTAGCCCCGAAGCTTGGTCAACAGGCGCGGGTGCCATGCCGAGACTCGGCTCCATGATCCTCGACGGTCTAGCGTTCCTCCTGGCCGCGATCGCCCTCACGGCGGTCGTCGCCGGCTACGAGCGCAATCTGCCGGATCCGGGCGCGTCACTCGCCGAAGGCCCGCCTGCCTGGATCGACCCGGTCACGACGGGGGCGATCACACCGGCGGCGCCGGGCGCGGCGTCTCGCTGGGCGGACGCGCAGCTCCTGATCCCGGCCGCGGACACGGATCGGCCGCACCACGCCGACGGCGGCGCCTGGGTGAACCCGCCGCGCCGCTGAGACATCCGCCTCGGGCCGGCGACAATCACAACTGATCGTTAACTATGGTTGCCGAACCTTCCACCGCACAGCGAAGCGGAGAGGCATCCATGACGCGCGACGGAAACCGCCCCCATCCCAGCGCCCTGGCGCGCTACCCGGTTCCGATCGAGCTGATCTCGGCGCTGTTCCGCGCCGACGACGCGGAGCGCGACCGGCTGCTCGCCCCGATGCCGGCCTATGGGCGAGCCCGGATCGCGGCCTATTGCGCCGACAACGCGCGGCTCGCGGCGCTCGGCCTGAAGGTGGCGCGGTCCTGCGACGAGGCCACGCTCGTCAAGGCGGCGGGCCAAGCCGTCGGCGCCGACCTCTACGCGCGCTCACGGGCCGCCGCGCCGACCCCGGTCCGGCTTCAGGCCGCCTGACCGATCCGTTGCGCGTGGGCCCGTCCGGCCGATCCCGTCGGGTTGATGAATGGCCGGACCTGTCCCGGTTCACGGCGGCCGGCGCATCCTCCTGCCATCGGTCCGGTGCGTCCGGCCCGCTGGTTCAGGAGATCGTGTCATGATGCGCTCCAAGATGCTCGGCCTGGTCGCGGTGGTCACGGCGGGGCTCGCCACCGCCACGGCGGCGAACGCGGCACCGTTCGGCTATGGCCCCCCCGATGCCGGGGTCGTGATCGAGCGCGTGGCCGGCGGCTGCGGTCCCGGCTTCCACCCCAATCCCTGGGGCCATTGCCGGCCCAACGAGCGCGGCTGGGGCTGGGGCGGTCCCCGCGGGCCCTACGGGCGGCCGGGCTACGGCGGCTACGAGCGCGGCTATGGCGGCTATGACGGCCCGCGCCGGTTCCACGGCGGCTGGTAGCCCGCGCGGCCGGCTCGGGACCATACCCCGGATCCGGATCGGACCGGATCCGGACTTGGTTGCCGACTTGTCCCGCCGGAACGGACACCCGCATATTCACGACGGGATAGAGCCGTATTAGTCTCTTCCGGGACGACACATAGTGTCCCGGAGATTTTTCGTTATGCGCCGCTATGTATTTGCATCCCTGATGATTGTCGGCGTGGCGGCCGGTGCCTCGCCGGCCGCTGCCCTGTCGACCAAGGAATGTTCGGCAAAGTATCAGGCCGCCAAGCAGGCGGGGACGCTCAACGGGCAGAAGTGGAACGACTTCCGCAAGGCCGAGTGCGGCGCGGCGGCCGATACCGCCCCGACGACCGCCCCCAACCCGGTGTCGCCGACCGCGACGACCACCGCGCCCGCGGCCCCGCCGGCGGCCGGTTCGCGCGCCGGAACGACACCGGCCGCCGCCGCCGGATCGGCCGCCTTCCCCCGCGCCATCGATCCGAAATACGCCAAGGAATCGGCCGGAAAGGCCCGCATGCACACCTGTCTCGACAGCTACAACGCGGCCAAGGCCGCCGGCACGTTGGGCGGCATGAAGTGGATCGAGAAGGGCGGCGGCTACTATTCGGCCTGCAACAAGCAGCTCAAGGGCTGAGCCGCTTCGCGGCCGCGGCCCGAGCGGATCCCGATCCCGCTCGGACTTGGCGCCCGACAAGACAGGCCCCGACGGTCGAAGCGATGCGACCGGCCCCCTCATTCTGGCGGGGAGGGGGGCCGGGTTGGGATTGGTGGAGAGGGCACCGGATCGCGCGATCCGGCGTCGCCCCCACCTTCGGTTCCTCACCGCGAGGGGAGGCGCGCATGCAGCGGCCCGAGATGGGGAAGCATCCGAGCCCGCAGAGACGCCGCCGGCGCCACGACCGGCGCCGGCGGCGCTGTCCCGACCGGACCGACGGTGCCTAGTAGCTGAAACCCTTGCATACCCTGACACTGTGTGTGTTAGCGCCCTGCAAACGCTCATTGAATCGGGTTCGAGACATGCTACGCGTCCATTGAGGCGTAAACAGGTCACTCCGACTGGTTCGGCATGGCAAGGGCGAGGCCGAGCCCGACTTCCCGATCGGCAGAAATCGGCTGCTTTTCCACAGCTAAGCGTAGCGTTTCACGGCTCCCGACTAGGACGACCTGCCCGATCGCGCGCGTGACGGCGGTGTAGATCAACGAGCGGTCCAGCAGGCGAGACGAGACAATCGGGATCACGACGTTCTCGAAGGCCGTGCCCTGCGCCTTGTGGACCGTGACCGCATAGGCGTGATCAAGATCGTCGAGGTCGCGTCCGGCCAACCGCTGCTCGTTGCCGTCGAAGTTCACGGCCACCCCATCATCGTCGATTTCCGTCACGGTGCCCAGGCTGCCGTTGCGTAGGTCCCGACGGTAGTCGTTCCGCAAGAACAGCACTGGCTCTCCCACAATGAACCGGCCGCGCTCCCCAGGTGGGCATCCGAGGGCCACCAGATGGTGGAGCTCAGCATTAAGAGCGACCGTTCCGCTCGCACCGGTTTTGAGAGCCGAGAGTATCGTGGCCCCTTCGACCCCGCCGAGCTCGGCGAGGGCGTCCTTCACGTGGTCCGCAATTGCGTGGGGCTCACATTCGAGCAGCGTGACGCCGCCGACGTCAGGGGAGAAAGGCTGAAGCCAAGGGAGCCGTCCGTCGCGTATGGCAGCCGCGACGGCAGGGATGCCGGAGGCGGCGGTCTGCCGCCGAATGGTCCGTAGTTCGACCTTCGGGATCTCCGGGATGCCGACGAGCGCATGCAGCGTCAGGCCGAACCCGATCGGCGCCAACTGTGCCTCGTCTCCGACCAGCAGGAGACGGCCGCTCGGCGGCATGACCCGCAGGATCCGGTAGAACGTCGGCAGGTCGAGCATCGAGCTTTCGTCGATCACGACCAAGGCTTCGGGCCCGACGGCGACCTGCTTGGCCTCGACGGCCTTCAGGAAGGCGGCGATCGTCGAGGCCTTCCTCCCCGTCGCCTCCGTCATCCGGACGGCGGCCCGGCCGGCGAGCGCCATCATGTGAATTGCTCGCCCGAACCGCTCGGAGGCGGCGACGATCGCCTTGAGCACGGTCGTCTTGCCGACGCCGGCGCTACCGACGACGAGGCCGAAACGGCTTCTCAGAGCGAGGTGGACGGCATTCCGTTGCTCGCCGCCCAGATCGACGCCGATGGTGCCTGCCGCCTCGTCCAGCCAAACGTCGAGTTCCGGAGCGGGGACCTCACGGGCGATCAAATCCTCGCTCGCCTGCCCCTCGATCATCCGGGCGATCGCGCCGGCGACGTAGGCCTCCATCATGGCCGCGCCGGCCGGCTGCAGGCCTTCGCCCATCCGAACGGCGACGCCAAGGGCTACCGCCTTGGATACGGCCTCGGAGGCGCGCGACGCCGAACATCGCAGGAGTCGAGCGACCAGGCGCACGACCTCGGCGTCGCGGATCCAGGTGTGATGCTCGTCGAGCCGCCGGTAGAGGGCCGCCTCCACGGCCGCGATGCTCCGATCGTCGGCGTCGAGCGGCAGGCCGAGCCGATGGGCCACGGCGTCGACCTTCTCGAAGTCGGCCACGGCCATCATAAGCCACGGGTTCTCCCGGAGGCGGAGCGGAGCCTCGACGCCCCAAAGGGCGACGATCTTGCGGGCGAGGCGTCCGTCGAAGCCGTTCTCCCCGAGCCAGACGACGACGTCGCCTTCGGCTTGCCGATCGCGCCACATCGCTACTAGGTCGTGCGCCCGCTCGATCCCGAGGATCGGCTCAAGGGCGACGAGGTCGCCGTCGGCCAGTGCGCGGCCCAGATCGTCGCCGAGAGCAGCCTGGAGCTTGCCGGCGGTCGCGTAGCCGATCCCTACGAAAGCTGGATCCTCCGCGAGGTGGCGAACGAGAGCCGTATTATCGCGCCTCGGATCCACCCACGATCTCCACCTCGAGACCGTGCAGCAGGGTGCTGCACAATTCGGCATACCGAGGACGAGCCCCCGATCCGACCGCGCCACGATACCACCGTGCTCGTTCCGGCGAAGGGGCAAGCGCAAGCGTCGCTTCGCGACCCCTTCACCTCCACTGCGCGCGGTGGTCTTCGGGGCCCAGGTCGGCTCCGAGGGACGGTCTCTTTCCGATCCCACCAAGGGACTGCTTCAGACCGATGTCGACCTCGGCGCAGAATTGATCCGGCCGCGGCATGCTCCGAGGGGCCGGCAATCTAGTGGACCAGATCTGATGCTTGATACCCGGTCGCGGCGTCCGCAACGGGTGGTTTTCCGCCGGTCCGCTTTCGGGAGGTAATCGATGGAAGCGGACATCGGTCCCGTGCCCGCTCACGACCCATTGCGGGCCCTGGGAAGGTCCGCTCCCAGGCTGTTGGGGGCGGAGGCCAGCGGCCGAGTTGGGTGGTTTCCTGACCGCCCGCTTTCGAGCGGGTCCGGGCTCAAACAGCTAATACCAAATGCCTTCGCGAGATCGTCAGGTCGAGCACGATCCCACGTCGGCGTTCGTCTTGACGGCGATGCCCGGCCGAGCCGCAACGGCACCTTCGACCAGGAGCTCGGCCATCGCGGTCGCCGAGCTCGGCCTCCAGGGAGACGGCAAGACGGGTGCGAGGGACTTCAGGATTGCGACGGCCAATCGCTCGTCGAGCCGCGCGCTTTCGCGCTGCCCGTCGAGGGCGCTCGGACGCACGATTGTCAACGACGGGAAAGCCAGCGCCGCGAGCTCGCTCTCTAGTTCGCCCTTCCTGCGCGTATAGGCGAAGCGCGAGTGGGGATCGGCGCCAAGCGACGAGACCAGCGCAAACCGGGTCGCGCCTTGGCTGCGCGTAAGGCGCGCGATGGCGAGCGGATAGTTCAGGTCGATCGCCAGATACTGGTCCGGCGATGGGGTGCGGGCGCGCGTTGTGCCCAGGGCGCTGATGACGCCGTCCACGTTCCACCATTCGGCATCGGCGGGGAGGTCCGAAAAGTCGATGACAACGTTTCGCAGCTTGGTATGGGGTTCGACCGGGCGGCGGGTCAGGGCGACCACGTGGTCGATCCGGCTGTCAGCGAGCGCTAATCCCAGCGCAAGGCCACCGACGAGACCGGTAGCACCGGCGATAAGGATCGTGGTCATGCCTGACGCTCGTGCCGCTCAGCCCCCCTAATGGCGTGCGCCGATTTGGTGAGGTGCGGCTTCAGGCCCGCGGCGAGGAGCCGGTCGAGTACCCGGTCCGACAGAAGGCGGGTCAAGCCGACGAAGACCCCGCTCCAGCGGCCGACGGTGTACCGGGTTCGGGGGCCCGCGTTGGTGATCGCATCCGCGATGGTGCGACCTGCATCCTCGGGCGAGGCCCCGCCTACTTCCGAGGCTTCGGCCTGCGCCACCACCGCCCGCAACAGCGCCGCGTAGCGCCCCCGCTGCACGGCGGTCATGGCGTCGATGACCCTCTCGGCCCGGGCGCCGACCTGTCCGAGCATCTCTGTCCTGACAGCCCCCGGCTCGATCACGACGACCCTCACCCCGAGCGGACCGACTTCGCGGCGCAGTGAGTCGCTGAGCGCTTCCAGCGCGAACTTGGTGCATGCGTAGGGACCGTAGGCCGCCATCGCCACCCGGCCACCCACCGACGATACGTTGACGATCGTCCCGCCGCTTTCGATCAAGGCGGGAAGCAGGGCCTGGATGACCGCGACATGGCCGAACAGGTTGACCTCGAACAGGCGGCGCCAGTCCGGCAGCGCGTAGGTCTCCACAGGAGCATTGATCCCCACGCCTGCATTGTTGACCAGCACGCCGAGCCGTCGACACTCGGGATCGTTCCTGATGCGCTGCGAGAGCGCGGCGATCCCGGCCTCGTGCGTGATGTCGAGAATGATAGGCTCGATGTTCGCAGTGCGCAGTGCGTCGCCGTCCACCTCTCGGCGGACGCCCGCCAGGACATGATAGCCCCGCTCAGCGAGCTCGCGCGCTGTCGCCGCGCCGATGCCGCTCGACGCTCCGGTGACGACGGCCACCTCTCGACGCGAGCCGGGTTGGATTTCGGCGCTGCACATGAAGTCTCCGATCCTTGTTCTCGGTTCAGCTGATCGAACGCCATAGAGCGTCGAACCCGATCGCCGAATGGCGTTCGGCGGCGGCCGGGTCAGCCGCGACGCCGTCGATGGTGGCCTCCGTGATGGCCATCACCAGCGAGGCAACAAACATCGGGGAGGCGTCCCGCATCGCCCCGTCGGCGCGGCAGCGATCGAGGAGCGCGACGACCCGGGCGTAAGGTCGGCTCGCGATGTCGCGCGTGGCAGGCGTCAGATCGTTCGAAACGCCGAGCTGCGCCAGCGCCAAGCGCTCCAGCGGTTTCTCCCGCGCCCAGCTCAGCATTCCATACCAGACATGCCGCAACTGCTCGCGAGACTCGACATCCTCCGGGATGCCGTCAGTGGTCGCGGCGGCCATCCGCAACTTCAGCTCAACGTAGAGCTCGTTCAGCAAGTCGGCCTTGGTCTCAAAATAGATGAACAAGGCTCCGTTGGAGACGCCCGCGGCCTTTGCGATCGACGCTGTCGACGCGCGCAGTCCCTGCTCGGCAACGATCCGGATCGCCGCCTCCATGATCTCGTTGCGCTTCGAGTTGCTTTTCGGTCTTGCCATAGCGAGATGCTATAAAAGAGCGACCAGTCAGTCAAGATCGTATTTAGGGCGATGCGGATTTTTCCAATTAGAAGGGAAGGGTGCGCCGGCATCGCAGAGGTTCGTCGAACACTGCGCCAGGGAACCGAGCTTCGGTATCGGCCTTCAAGACGCAAGCGACGACGAGGTGCCTTGCCTTTCCTTCAGCGAGAGCGATGCCGACACGCCAAGCAGAACTATCCCCCGTCGTCGGTGTCCGCGTTCGGGATTGCAGCGGCAACCCGAGGACGACGGTAGAAGGGTCGGTTGCGGAACGTCCGCTTTAGGCCGAAGAGCCAAAGGCCGCTCTCCACCCCGAGCCGAACTTGCGGCGTGGCCAACGAACGACCGCTTTGGAGAAACGCAAACGGCGGTCCCGGCGGCTGGGTTGGGTCGGTAGCGGCTCTTGGCGGCGGATGCCAAGTGTCGGATTTGCACCACCAGGAGGACGACTTCGCGCGGAGCGGCGGCGCCGTCAGGTACCCGGCGGTCTCAACGGGCCTACGTTGACGATGAGGTCCTGGTGACGCTGGTTCACCAGGAGGTATTGCCTCTTCACCTCGTCGAACAGGGCCCGGCTTGCGGGGGCGATGAGGCCGCAGCCGGGTTCGTCGATGTCGGGGAAGAATTTACGAGTGTAGGGCAGAAAGGCGCGCTTACGGACGTCGATGAAGAATGCGACCTGACCGCCGAGACGGGATGCCTGTTCCCGTCCGACCTGGATCACGCCGATCGGCAATGCGTCGCCGAATTTTCCAACCTTCGAGGATGTGTAGACGCCCACGACCAATCCACGGGCTGGGACATCCGCAGAGGTCGCCGCACCGGCCTGCTGCTGCGTGAAGGCAGCGATGACGCAGGCCGCGTGTCGAACCAAGCCGGGCTCATCCGGTTCGTTCTCGAAGGGAAACCGCGTCCAGACGAAGTCACCTGATCGAAACGGTATGGGTCCGGTCAACGGAAGAGGCTCAGCCGAGTCTCGTAATCGGCGTCGGTTTCATCCGGATCGCGCTGCATCTCGTAGTGGTCGAGATCGAATGCCGGCATCGCCGGATCGAGATCGCCGAGGGTCGCTACGTATTCGGAGTGGCGGCGAACGAGGTCTTCGACGAGCGTCGACACGTCTACATTGTCCAGCTTCGCGACGCGGCGCGCGGCTTCGTAGACGTCGGCGTTGATTTCCAGCTGAACGGTTCCGGCCATGTCTCGGACATCCGAAGGTTCGGAGAGGATCATATCCTACCCTATCGCCGAGGCTCCGTCATCGGACTACATTTTCGCGCGACGTGTTCAGGGGAGCGGTCGTCGCCGCCGTCATACGCCCCGAACTCCGCGCCCCGTGATCATAGCCTCCTCGACGTGCCTGTATCGGGCGAGCTGCTCCCGCAGACCGCGCACCTCGGCTCTCAGGGCTGCGTTGTGCTGCTCGAGCTGCAGGATGCGTCGATCGCGGCGGTCGGCTTTCGGCTTCGCGTCAAGCTCGTCGGATGCATCGTCCGCCGGCGGCGCCGTTCCCAGCCGCCTGACAGCCTCATCGAGGAGTGCCTTGGCGGTCGGGTTCTTGTAGAGCGTCTGCCGGTCGAAGCCGCAGGCGATAGCGATGGCCGACAGGTTCGGCTTCCCGCTCCTCTCCGGCAGCAGCTCGCCGGCGGCTTGCAGGCGGTCCAGATAGGCGCGAAGCGTGGCGACGTTGCGCTCGCCGATCTCGCGCCCGGAGACGCCGGTCATTTCCTCTTCGCCTTGCGCCGAGCGTGCTGCGGAAGCGACAACCCCTTCTCCTTCCGCAGATCCAGGTCCGTCTGCCCCCGATCGACTTCGTCCCACCCCTCGTCGAGCTGCGCCTCGGTGATGTTCAGAGCGCGGGCGTTCCTCTGCCAAGTGCGGATACGGCGGGTCAGCTCTTCGTTCTCCTCGCGCAGATTGTCGATCATCGCCAAGAGGCGGGCACGGGACTTCGCCTCGTCGGCACGCGGGCCCGTACGGGGGATCTTCCTTCGGCCGGCGCGGATCTCGTCCGTCCTCTTCGCGAAGGCTTCGGAGATCTCGGGAAAGCGGCACAGGCCGCTCCTACTCCACTTCCATCGATGGATGACGAGCCCCTTCGCGATGACCGCATCCCAGGTCAGCGGCTGCTTCGCATCGCTCGGCCATGCCGAGATCTCCGCAACGAACCATTCACGGATTTTGGGGCCGAGCGCCAGACGTTGTCGAGGCTGCACCTTCTTGATCGAGGTGCCCGCCAATGTCCGACGCATGTGAGGCGTGCTCCCGGGATAGGGGATCAGCTTCCGCCATTCCTTCTTTCGAAACGGTGCATGCGGACACGACCGTTCCTTCGCCTCCTGCGTCTGCACGGCGTCGCTCCTTCGAACGAAGGCTTCGGAGATGGGTTGTCCGCGTCCGCTACAGACGCATCACGATCCGGTCGTCGGCATGGCCGCCTCCTTCGTCGATGGCGTCGGCGATCTCTGGGAAGAGCGCGAGATGTCCGCGCTCGAACGGTTCGGCTACTATGGTGCTCGCAACGGCCGCGCAGGCCGCCGCGAGTGCCGGAAGGCGCTCGGCACGCGACGGATCGACGAGATAGCGGCCTTCGAGAGACGAGAGGATCGCGAAAGCCCTCGGATCCAGCGCCGGAAGCGGCGTCGGCGTTCCGTCCAGGCCGACGGCGAGAAGCGGGATCGCTTCCGGCCCTTCGAAGGCCCAGTTCAGAGCATCGATCTCCTCGTCCGGGGCATCGGCGCGGAGCATCCTGCGCCTCCATGCCTCGATGACGTCGCCGGACAGCAGCCGAAGGACGATGCCGCGACCGAACACGAGGCTGTCGCGTCGCTCCTCGACCGGGCCGAAGATCTTGCGGGCAGCGATCGCATCGAAGAGGCCGCGGTCCCCCACGAATAGTTCGGTCGGCATCAGGTCCAGGTCCTGGGAAACGCCGGCGGAGAACGGCATCCGCCTGCGGGCCCGGACCTCGTACGCCGCCAGGGCGGCATTGCCTCCGATCGTGAAGTGGGCGGCTCCGAACCCCTCGCTCCGAAGTTCGCGAAGGAAACGTGCCGTCACGGCCTGGACACGTCCGATCCGGAGGGCTTTCAGAACCTTCGCATGGATATCGAGGCGTCCCTGGATGCGATCGAGCTCCACCTTGGCCTGCTCGCGTCCGGCTTCGAAGGCTGCCTTGCGGCGCTCGGTATCCGGGGACCTGGGGCCCAGTGAGCGGGTACGCTGACGGTTGCCCTCGTACCGCAGGTTCACAGTGTGCGTGAGGTACTCGACGCCGCCATTCGTCTTCCAGCCGATGCTGCCGGCGTAGCGCGCGGCCGTGTCCGAGGCCTCCTCGAAGGCGATCCAGAGTCGCTCGAGCTTTTCGAGAGCTTCCTCTTCATCCTCGTCGAAGAGATCCGAACCGCCCATCCCATCACCCAGATAAAATCCGGAGTGATATTATTTGTGGTAAGAGCGATTCGCAATCCCGGCGGTGCCATCCGTCCAGCGGCTTCAACATTCCGGTGAGGAGCGGCCGGGACGTTCAGGTGGCGAGCCCGATCCCATCGAGCGGCCCCTGACGCAGGACGTCGGGCCGCATCTGTACGATCGTACCATCTTCGATGTCGGGATCATCGTGGGCCGCCAGCATGCGACGATACCCGACGGCCATGCGGCGGTGATGCTCGACGTAGTTCGAAGCGCCGTAGGTCCCGTCCTCGACTTCCTCCAGCGATCGCGCGAGCGCGAGGTCGACGTCCGCCAGCAGCAGCTCGATGCGGGCGCGATGTACGGGATCCCCTTTGACGACCGCGCAATCGAGACAATCGGCGCAGGCGCCGTGATGCGGGCAGGGTGCGGTGCCCCAGTCGTGGAGGCACAATCCGATGTCGGTCGTATGGACCGTCGCAAGTTGCACCAGCGAGAAGTTCTTCCGTTCGACGGGCGGCTTGCGCGACCACGTCGCAGCGATCGGCCCTTTCATCTTGCCCTGCTCGAGCAGCTTCCGGGCCTTCCGCGCGAGCTGGTATCCGGGCTCGTGATCGTAGGCTTGGTTCGACCGCACGTCCTCGCGGCCCGACCAGCGTGCGAGGTCGACCTCTCCGAGTCCGCCTTCGGCGGCGATGGTGTTCAGGAAGTGCCGGACCTGATGGGTCTTGAGGACGAAGAACTCGCCGTTCGCATCCTTCAGATCGAACCGCTCGAACACCGACATCGAGCCGGGCCTGCTCTGCAGGAAGTCCTTGACGACGTCGTACGAAACGTTGTCGACGATGGCGGGAACGAGGCCCCGGCGCGATCCGAAGAAGTTGCGTGTGGCGATCATGAGGTATTCCGACCGCTTCATGACGTGGTCGCCGCCGATCGGGCGGATGGCGTCGAGCAGAGCCTTCTCGATGTCTCCGAGCCGGTAGCGCCACTTCTTCTGCGTCGAGCATGGGGTACGCGGGATGCGGTAGGAGCGGACGAACACGACGATGTTCTGGAAGCCCTGGATGCCGACGGCCTCGCGCATCTCCTCCCCCGTCAGGATCCGGTCGGGCGAAGAGAGCCGCCAGCGATCCGTCAACCAGGCCCGCCCGGGGTTTTCCTCCATGAATGCCGCGATCGCGCGTGCTTCGGCGGTGAGTTCCTTGATCTGCCTGATGGCACGGCGGGCGACGTCGACCATGGCGGTCGGGATCCACTTGATGTCGGCCAAGAAACCCTTGGAGCCGCGGTACCCGATGCCGTAGCGCACGACGGGGCGGCCGTCGGCGTCGAGGATGGGTTTGCCGTTGCGGGTGACGGGTTCCTCGACCTCGCAGTCGTAGGGCAGCCTGAGGATGTCGTTGATCCGCCAAGGTGCGCAGGGCAGGAGTTCGACGATGCGCATGCGCAGGATGTCAGGCGGCGACGACACCAGCTGTGAGGCGCGGGCGAGTGCGTCCAGCGCGCCCTCATCCGGCATGCGGGAGTCCTCCTGGTCTTCGTCGCTGCCTTCGACCATGACGTGATGCCGGTCGAGCGGCCGCTTCGCCGTGTTCGTGAACTGGATCGGCGACATCGTGATGCCGGCGTCGTTCAGGATCTTGGCGATTTTCGCGAGGACGGTGCCGGCTTCGTAGGGACTGGAAGTTCCAGCACCGATCGATTCCGCGAACCTCAATGCTCGCTTGAACGTCGCGCCCGTGAGGCGGCAGGGGTCGTGGCCGACGTCCTTCGAGGCGCCGTATAGCATCCGGGCGACCGCGACCATGCGGCGATACCGGTTGATCTGCGACGGCTTCCTCACGTCGTCGAGGCGCACCACCGCCTTGAGGAAATCTCCGAAGTCCTTGGCCATCGCGGGCCCGTCGGGATCCTCGCTGGTCGATCGGACCGTGAAGGCGAGTTCGCCCTTGCCGGTCCCGCCCGGCTTGTTCGAACGGGTGGGCACGATCCAGATGCGGTCGTCGAACGGGCTGTCGCCGAAGGCCGGCGCAAGGCGTCCGGACTCGATGAAGATCTCGAGGTTCTGCCTGGGCGTGGCTCCGAGCGTGGCCATGACGCTGCTCCGGACGCGCGAGGTGCGATGACGGCGACCGGGACGGATCATGCCGCGTCGTCCTTCCGTTCGGAGCGGGCCCGTTTCACCTCCTCGCAGCGCATGACGACGTCCGCTACGGCGAGAATGGTGTTGTCGAGCATGGTGATCATGCGGCCGTCGAGGCGACGGGCGCGCCGCTCTTCGCGGCCCTTCAGGAGCGTGTCGAGAATGCGTTCGTGCGGACCATCCAGCCACGGTTGGAAGCGCACGCAGGTGTAGCAGGCGGTCGGCGCGGCGAGGCCGCAGAAGGCGAAGCTGCCGCAGGTGCCGACGCCGCTTTCGGGCGCGGTACTGGAACCGAAGATGCGGCTCGCGCGCGTGCCGCCCCGCAAGGCCTCCGCCTCCGATCCGACCAGGGTGCCGAGGAAGGCCTGCGCCATAGGCGCGAGCTCGCGGGCCGTGGCGGCATCGAGCTTCTCGACGACGTCTCCGCGCAGGTTCACGTATGCTCGGACCGTCTGCTCGTCCCTGTGATCGAGGAGTTCGGCGACGACCCTCTTCGATGCACCTTCGCGCAGCAGCCGGGTCGCGAAGGTGTAGCGGAACCGGCGCGGGCCGGCCCTGAGGACCTTGCCCGTCCGCGGCGAAACGACCTTCAGGGCCAGGACGGTCTGCGTGATGAGCCGTCCGATCTCCTTGGGTGTCCGGTGCATCGCATAGGCGTGCCGCGGACGACCGACCTTGGCGGGGTCAGGCGTAGTGCGGTGGAACAGGGCGTGTCCGAAGGCTTCGTCCTCCCACGGCACGGCCTGCCTCGCAGCTCTGTTGGTGGCGACGAGGCGCTTCATGATGCCGGCGGAATGGGCATCGAGCTTTCGGATCTTGAACTTGGTTCGGACGAGCCTGTCCTTGCCTTTGATGCGCGGCACGGCGATCTGGGCATGGCCGTTCTCGTCCTCAAAGTCCTCGTCGCGCATCAACGAGATCATGCGGGGGTTCGGCCCGAGGATGACGCAGAGCCAGACCAGGGCGAGACGGTCGATCGGAACCGAATTGGTCTCCTGGGAGGCACGCAGCGCCTGCAGCAGCGCCGTGGTCTCGGCATCGTCGAGCGGGCCACCCGTGGGATCCCGGGTGAGGACGGCGACTCCCTTCGGGTTGCCGCCGACCGTGATTGCGTTGACGATGGAGGCGCTGGTCGGGTTGACCCCAGACCCTTCGCGCTTCGACAGGAAGCGGAACCAATGTTGGAGGTGGTGGAGCTCGCCGACCGACAGTTTGGCGGCTTCGCGGGCCTCGTAGAAGAAGGTCTGCAGCAGGTCGGGACGGTTTCCCAAGCGGATCGTCGGATGCGACCAGCGTCGGAACGCGCCGAGGGTCTTGAGCCTCTTGAGCGCCTGGAAGGCGTTCTGGACGTGGCTCGCCGAACTCGAGGTGATCAGGTCGACGAGGTAGTCGGCGGTGGCTTCCACCATTCCGCGGTGGGTGAATTCGAGCGCGGTCCAGTCGAGCCGGAAGTTGTGGCCGGGATCGTTCAAGTGCCAGACCGGGCCGTCCAGCTGCACCCTCTCGTGGTATGAGTCGAACACGGCTTCGCGGAGATGCGGGACCAGGATGGGGTGATCGATCCCGGGAGGTCCCTGGAAGGGCACATTCATGACCGGGAGTTTCCTTCCGCGCTGAGCTTCTGGAGGCGCAGCAGAAGCGAGCCGGCCTTTTCCTTGATGAAGCGCTGCCGGTAGTGCTCGCCCTGCTCCGAGGTCTTGCTCCAGCCGTTGAGGAAGTTGCGCATCCGCTGCTCGACGCCTTCGCGGAGCACGTGGTCCGGCTGGTCGTCGATCGCCTCGGACAGGCGGTCGTTGAAGCTGTGCCGAAGCCTGTGCGCGGTGGTCCAGGGCGGCAGGCCTTCGACCTTTGTGCGAAGGGTGACGAAGATCGCCTCGACAGTGCTCTCGGCGATGGGGCGTCCGAGTTCGGATACAAAGACGTATCCGTGCCGCTTCGCTCCCGGATAGCGCTCGTCGTCGTTGTTGTGCTCCGTCAGCCAGACGTCCAGCACATGCGCGAGCGCGAGCGAGATTGGGAGACGCCGCGCCCTCGTCTTGGCTGCGGGCGGCCTTGCGCGAGGATCGTCGGGATTGTTCTGGCGCCTGTGGATGTCGATCGTCGGCTCGGGCCCGTGCAGTGATAGATCCTGCTTCATCAGACCGAGCGCTTCACCCTTGCGGGTTCCGAGTTCGTAGAGGGTGAGGATCAGCGCGAAGTTGCGGAACTGGTGCTTCTTCTCGAAGGGGTTGGTCGCGCTCCCAGGTTCGATGGCGTCTCGCAGGATGGCCAGCTGGCGTTCGTCGAGGCCGAGCGTTTCGACCTCGTCCGGCTTCGGGATGCCCGACAGCATCCCGTCGGCGAACTTCTCCAGCTGTCGTTCGGCCATGGTGTAGAGGTATGCGGGAGGGCCTTCCGCCTCAGTGCGTACGAGCTTGTGCATCGCGGCGCCGGCGCGCCATCGGACATACCGCACGACGGCGCGGCAACGGGCATCCCAGTAGCCGGGCCCGACCATGACTGAACCGCCATCGTCGGCGGCGACGTCCTGGTTGCGCCGCAGGACGCGCTGCAGGCTCTTGGCGTCTCCGTCGGAAAGATACTCGAAGCCCGCAATGCGGGCTTCGAGGTCGATGCCCCGTTCGAAGGTCCAGTTGAAGGCCGTGACCACGGCCGACATCGTCCGCTTCTGGTGGGAATAGCTGTGGCCTGCATCCCGCAGTTCGTTTGCGTGGAAGATGTTGGGCCACCACACGGGCATCCCGTTCCGGTCCACGACCGTGACGGTCCGTTCGCCAGGGAGCATGTCGTGGCTCTTCAGGCGCCATGGGCCTGGAGCGGGATAGGGTCTTGTCACGCCGGCGGTTCCCGAGATCGCCCGCCAGACTGGATCTCAAGGGTTAAGGACACAAGTCCTGCGGATAGTGGACGGGGCGCCGAGCGTATTTCGATCTAAGATACTGACTTATATGGTTTATTGCGAAATAGTGGACGAAACGTAGGCGTGGCGGATTCGAGCGGGATCGCCAGAACGACGGATGATGGAAATTGACCTTCCGAGGCGATTTTCGTCGTCGTATCAGCCGCTTACTACGATCAGTGGACGATCTTGCGGTGACGCGGGTTTGGGCCGCGGCCGCTTTCTGGAGCTGTTCTGGAAGAGCCCGCGTCCGTCAGTGGACGATTGGCGGGCTGGTATCTAGCCTAACACCCTGAACAAGGATGTGAATCTCACTTTTGTGGACGTCCGATTGGGAGCTGGGGTTCACGATGGAAAATTAGCGGTGTCATGAAAAAACAAAGCCAGCAGTAAGCTGCTGGCTTTGTTGACGATTTTGGTACCAGTGGACGATCGAAAACTGACTAGGGTTCAGAACGGGATGTCGTCGTCGAGGTCGTAGCCGCCGCGGCTTCCGCCGCCGCCGCCGCCGCCGTTGCCGCCACCGCCCGAGGAGGCCGGAGCCGGACGCCGCTCGCCGCCCTGGGCGCGGCCGCCCCCGAAATCGCCGCCGCGGTCACCGCCCCGGCCGCCCCCGAAATCCCCGCCGCGGCTGATCTGGCCGCCGCCCTCTTCCTCGCCGGCGAAGTCGCCGCCGCCGCCGCGCCCGTCGAGGATCGTCATCTCGCCGCGGAAGCGCTGGAGCACCACCTCGGTCGTGTACTTCTCGACGCCGGAATTGTCGGTCCACTTCCGGGTCTGAAGCTGGCCCTCGATATAGACCTTCGAGCCCTTGCGCAGGTACTGCTCGGCCACCCGGGCGAGGTTGTCGTTGTAGATGACGACCGAGTGCCACTCGGTCTTCTCCTTGCGCTCGCCGGTCGCCTTGTCCTTCCACGACTCCGACGTCGCGAGCCGCAGGTTGCAGACCGGGTCGCCCGACCCGAGGCGGCGCATCTCGGGATCGCGCCCGAGATTGCCCACCAGAATCACCTTGTTGACGCTGCCCGCCATCGCTCTCTCCTAGTCGTACGGATCTCACTGGGCACTTGCCCGGCGGCGTGCGAACCATGCGCCCGGGCCTCCGGAGCGGCAACCTGCGGGGCGGGCTTGTGCCCGCTTTCCGCAGCGCCGCCGGGTCTGTTTGTTCTATATCCGTTCCAGATCGGCGGCAAGAAGCCTTCAGGACACGCGGACGACGAGCTTGCCGAAATTCCGGCCCTTCAACAGGCCCATGAACGCCTCCGGGGCGTTCTCCAGGCCTTCGACCACGTCCTCGCGATAGCGGACGCGTCCGTCCTGGATCCAGCCGGCGACCTCCTTGCGGAACGTCTCGGCCTGCTCGGCGAAGTCCCAGACGATGAAGCCCTGGATGTGCAGCCGGTTGGTCAGGACCGCACGCATCAGGCCGGGCAGGCGGTCCGGGCCGGGGGGCACCTCGGTGGCGTTGTAGGCCGAGACGAGGCCGCAGACCGGGATCCGCGCGAAGGGGTTGAGCAAGGGCATCACGGCGGCGAAGACCGCGCCGCCGACATTCTCGAAGTAGACGTCGATGCCTTTCGGACAGGCGGCGGCCAGCGCGCCGGGCAGGTCGGGTCCGCGATGATCGACGGCGGCGTCGAAGCCGAGTTCCTCCGTGAGGTAGCGGCACTTCTCGGGGCCGCCCGCGATCCCGACGGCGCGGGCGCCGTGGATCTTGGCGATCTGCCCGACCAGGGAGCCCACCGGGCCGGCGGCGGCGGCCACCACGACGGTCTCGCCGAATTTCGGCCGGCCGATGTTGAGGAGGCCGGTATAGGCGGTCATGCCCGGCATCCCGAGCACGCCCAGCGCCGTCGAGGGCGGGGCGGCGGCGGGATCGACCTTGCGCGAGCCCTTGCCGTCGGTGACGAAATAGTCCTGCCAGCCCGCGAAGGCGGTCAGCATCTCGCCCACGGCATAGTCCGGGTGGTTCGAGGCGACCACCTCGCCCACCGTCTCGGCGGTGATCGGCGCGCCGATCTCGACGGGCGCCGCGTAGGATTTCGCGTCGCTCATCCGGCCGCGCATATAGGGATCCAGGGACAGCCAGCGGGTGCGCAGGAGGACCTGGCCGGGTCCGGGCTGCGGCACCGGCACCTCCTCCAGGCGGAAGTTCTCGGGCCGCGGCTCACCGTGCGGGCGCGAGGCCAGGACGATGCGTCGGTTCATGGCGGTGGTCATGGCGAACTCCCGGTTATTGCCTGTCGCCTCCGATCTGGGGCGCCGGACCGTGGAGGCAAAGGCGCGGCTGTGATCTCCCGGACGGCTCGCGCGTTGTCCCGTCTCGGGAGCGCGGAGCGGCGGCATGCGGGGAACGGCACTGGGATTCGGGCTGGCGGCGATGGCGACGGGGGCCGCCCTGGCCGGTCCCCTGGACGCCTATCGGGACCGCGCGCGGGTGCTGGTCCTGTCGGCGCCCGCGGCCGGGGACGCGGATCTCCGGGCGCAGCGGGCGGCCCTGGGTTCGGCCCGCACCGGTCTCGCCGACCGCGACCTCGTGGTGCTGGAAGCGGTCGGGTCCGGGGCGCAGGCGCAGGCCCTGCGCACCCGGCTCGGCCTGCCCGCGGACAGCTTCCGCGCTGTTCTGATCGGCAAGGACGGCGGCGCCAAGCTCACCGCCGAGGAGCCGATCGCCCCGCAGGCGCTGTTCGCCACGATCGACGCGATGCCGATGCGCCGCGCCGAGATGCGCGAGCGCCGCTAGGGCCGGATCCCCTGTGAACCGACGGGGTGCGGACACCAACGGTTAAGCCTACCGGCCTATCACCGGAACGTGTCGACGGCCGCGTATCGGCCGTCCGTTGAGGCCCGCCAGGACGCTCGGACGAGACGCTCGAATCGATGACCCGACAACAAGTCGCCACCGCCATCCGCCGCCTCGTCGACCTGCAGGTCGAGGATATCGAGCGCGCGGTCCGCGACGGCCATAAGACCATCGCGCTGAACGAGCTGGCGGATCTGAACCGCCAGCTCAAGGCCTTCGCGGCCGCCCTCAAGAAGGCGCCGGCCCGCATCTGAGCCGGCGCGACGCTACCAGCGCGGTCCGCCCCAGCGACGGGGCGGAATGTCCTCGGGCGGCGGAGGCGGCGGGGGCGGCCCGCGGTCGACGACCGGCTCGTCGCAGACCCGCACCCGGCGCAAAACCGGCGCGCCATCCGGATCGAACCGACGCCGCACGAATTCCCGGCACGCTTCGGGGGGCGCCGCCGTGAAGCGTGGGCCGCGGAACGCGGCCTCGGGACGTGGCGGCGGCGGCGGTCGGCGCTCCGGCTCCTCCTCCTGAGCGGGATCGCCATAGCCATGAGGAGGCGCGTAGGGACCGTCGAAATCGGCGGCCAGCGCCGGGCCCGTGGCGAGGAGCAGGGCGCAGAAAGCTGTGCGGACGAGGGAACGACGAGCGGGCACGGGGGCCTCGGCGTGATCGGGCGCGCGGGGATCGCGGCCATCATCACCGGAGCTAGCGCCAATGCGCCTGAACCCTCCCCGTGTGGTGCTGTCGGTTGCCGTTCAGCCGGCTATTTCTGCATCGCGTTGACTTCGCACTGGGCGTAGTCCGCGCTTGCCTTCACGTAGGCGTTGAGCTTCTGCAGGTAGGCCTCGGCGATCGGCCGGAAGGCCTGCGCCTGCAGGTTATAGGCCTTGATCGCGTCGTTGTAGCTGTAGCCCTCCCAGCCCGGGCAGCCCTCCTTGGCGTCGAGGCAGGCGGGCTTCTGCGGCAGCGCCGGCTTGGTCGGGCGGGCCGAGGCCGGCGGCGGCTCGGGCGCCGTGCAGGCTGCGACGGCCTGTGCCGCGGCCGCCGGGGGCGGCGCGGCGGGAGCCGCCTTGGCGGCCGGCTTCGCGGGTGCGGGCGGTGTCGCGAGGGCGACCGTCGGCGCGAGCAAGCCCGCGATCAGGAGAAGCGTGCCGCGCATGGCGTCTTGAAAGCTCCGCTGGGCCCGGGGCCGCCGGCGGCGGAGGACCGGGAGCGGGTTCTGCGGCATCAGGCCCGCGGCGACAAGGGCTCCCGGACCGGATCCCGGCGGAGCGTGGCGGCCGGCCGCCTGGTCGGCGCCGGGCCGGCAGCGCGCGCCTTCGGACCGCGCACCAGCGCCAGGAGCGGCAGCGACAGGCCGACCGCCAGCACCCACCAGGCCGGCCGGATCGGCCCGGAGAAGTCCAGGTTGGCGGCGAGCACGAGGCTGGCCGGGACGCCGCTGGCGAGCCCGTACCAGGCGGCTTCGAGACCCGCGGTGGCGAGGCCGGCGAGGATCGCGAGCAGCAGGAGCGACCAGGGCCGCTCCGGCCATTTGAACCGCCGCATCACCCGCCAGCCCATCAGCAGCAGGAACAGGCCGGCCGAGAAGACCGGATCGGTGACGTCGATCTTGGACTGCAGGAAGTAATGGACGAGGGCCAGGACGGCGATCGTGTAGACGAGGCGGTGCAGCCGGTTCCAGTTCGGGCCGAGGTTCCGGATCGCCGCATCCGTGGAGGTCAGGCCGAGGGCGATCAGGCCGATCAGCGCCACGAAGCCGATCGTCAGGTAGAGCCGCAGGGCGATCTCCGAGACGACCTTGGTGAGGATCAGGTTCTGGTCGACGGCGTAGAGGGTGAGATGGGCCACCGCGTAGGCCATCACGGTGATGCCGAGCATCCGCCGCACCGCGATGACCTTCGCCCAGTCGGCGATGCGGCGGAGCGGCGAGATCGCCAGGGAAAACAGCAGGAAGCGCACCGCCCATTCGCCGGTGGCGTGGATCAGCGCGGTGATCGGCTTCGCGCCCAGCGCGTCGAGCCGGTAGGCGGCCGCGAGGTACAGGGCCGGGGCGATGCAGGCCAGGAAGACCGCGAGCTTCAGCCAGGAGAGGCGGCCGGCCCGGTCGAGCCAGGGGCGGGGGATGGCGGGGAGAACGGCCGAGCGGTCGATCATGGGTCTCGGACAGGCTCTTTTTCGGTGAGGGACGGCGGCGACCCGCCAGCGACATGCGCCACGGCGAGAACGGCCGCCCCCGGGCTCCGGTGCCGGCACGGGTCGGTTCGCCGCGGCCGGGCGCAGGTTACGCGGGCCTGTCGCCCGGCACGGTTGACCTCGGCCGCGCCGCGGCGAGATAGCGGGGCGACGGACACCGGATGGATCCCATGCAGTACCGCAAACTCGGCCGCTCCGGCCTCAAGGTCTCGCCGATCTGCCTCGGCACGATGATGTTCGGCGGCCCCACCGACGAGGCCACCGCCGGCCGCATCGTCGGCAGCGCCCGGGAGGCGGGGATCAACTTCATCGACACGGCCAACGTCTACACGGAGGGCCGCTCGGAGGAGATCACCGGCCGGGCGATCAAGGGCGACCGCGCCGCCTGGATCCTGGCCACCAAGGTCGCCAACCCGACGGGCGAGGGCGTCAACGACCGCGGCCTGTCGCGGGTCCACGTGATGAAGGCCGCCGAGGACAGCCTGCGCCGCCTCGGCACCGATGTCATCGACATCTACTACCTGCACAAGGAAGACCACGATACGCCGCTCACCGAGACGGTGCGGGCGATGGCCGACCTCGTGCGGGCGGGCAAGATCCGCCATTTCGGCGTCTCGAACCACCGCTCCTGGCGGGTCGCCGAGATCTGCCGGCTCTGCGACGAGCTGGGGATCGACCGGCCGGTGGTGAGCCAGCCCTACTACAACGCCTTCAACCGCATGCCCGAGACCGAGCACCTGCCGGCCTGCGCCCATTACGGGCTCGGCGTCGTGCCGTACTCGCCGCTCGCCCGCGGCGTGCTCACCGGCAAGTACGACCCGGATGCCCCGCCGCCGGCCGAATCCCGCGCCGGCCGCCAGGACACCCGGATGATGCAGACCGAGTGGCGCCCGGAATCCCTGCGCATCGCCCGGACCCTGAAGGCGCATGCCGAGGCGCGGGGCATCACGGCCGGCCAGTTCGCCACCGCCTGGGTGCTGAACAACCGCCTCGTCACCGGCGTCATCGCCGGGCCGCGCACCGAGGCGCAGTGGCAGGAATATCTCGGCGCCCTCGACTACGCCTTCACCCCGGAGGACGAGGCGCTGGTGGACGGGTTCGTGGCCGCGGGCCATCCGACCACGCCGGGCTACAACGATCCCGCCTATCCGCTGGAGGGGCGGGTGCCGCGGGGCGGCTGAAAGGCAGCCGATCCCCCACCCCCTCATCCTGAGGTGCATGCGCCTCGAAGGAGCCCTCCGGACAGCGCGCGATCCCTGGAGACCGCCTTCGAGGCCGCCGCGACGCTCCGGCACCTCAGGATGAGGCCGAGATCGGGACGAACAGGGCTGCGTCGTGCGCCTGATCCGTCTTGCGCTCCCGGCTGAGGGTCGCTATCTAGCTCTCAACAGTTCTGATGGCAGTCGAGAGGCTGCGGTTCGGGAGTGGGCCCCACCGGGTCCGCTCTTTTTTTTCGCCGCAGAGCCTCTCGCCGCACAAGGCCGCACGCCGCGGGCGGGCCACGCAGAACGCCGCGAAGGTTGCGCGCTCAAACCCATGTCGTCCGAGATCGAAGCGGATCTGTCCGAAAAGCGCCTTGTCCGCGAGGCCGGTGTCGCCGCGCGCGTCGCGCAGGCGATCGAGGGGCCGCTCCAGGGCCTCGGCTTCCGGCTGGTCCGGGTGAAGATGTCCAACATCAACGGCTGCACCGTGCAGATCATGGCGGAGCGGCCGGACGGCTCCTTCACCATCGACGATTGCGAGGCGGTGAGCCGCGCGATCTCGCCGATCCTCGACGTCGACGATCCGGTGGGCGGCGCCTACAACCTGGAAGTGTCCTCGCCGGGGATCGACCGGCCGCTGGTGCGGATCTCGGACTTCGCCCGCTGGGTCGGCTACGAGGCCAAGGTCGAGCTGAGCCCGCCGCTCGACGGGCGCAAGCGCTTCCGCGGCATCCTCGGCGCGCCGGATCTGGACAGGCAGACGGTCCCGATCGACCTGCCCGACGTGAAGGAAGGGCTGCCGAGCCGCATCGACCTGCCGCTCAAGGACCTCGCCGAGGCCCATCTCGTCCTCACCGACGACTTGATCCGCGAATCGCTCCGCCGCGGCGGACCGCCCCCCGCGGACGAGGCCGAGGAGACGGACGACGCGGAGCCCGCCGAGGAGCGCGCGGCTCCGCCGGCGCGCAGCCCCTTCCAGCCGAAGGGGCCCCGGAAGGCCAGCCCCGCGGCCAAGCTCCAGAAGCCGGCGCGGACCGGTCCGAAGAAGCCGGTCGTGACCAAGGCGTCCCGGCTGAAGGACCGCGATTCGCTGCATTGAGACCCCAATGTCGGCCGCCCGGCGGCCGGCTCGAAGATTTGACGGAAGAGAAGGACCGACACCGATGGCCGTCGTCAGCGCCAACAGGCTCGAACTCCTCCAGATCGCCGATGCGGTCGCCCGCGAGAAGGTGATCGACCGCTCCATCGTCATCGACGCGATGGAGGAGGCGATCGCCAAGGCCGCGCGCTCCCGCTACGGCGCCGAGACCGACGTTCACGCCGAGATCGACCCGAAGACCGGGGCTTTGCGCCTCTCGCGCCACCTCCTGGTCGTCGATCAGGTGGAGAACGACGCCCGCGAGATCACCCTGGACCAGGCCCGCCGCTACAACCCGGGGGCCCTCGTCGGCGACGTCATCTCCGACACCCTGCCGCCCTTCGATTTCGGCCGCGTCGCCGCCCAGTCGGCCAAGCAGGTCATCGTCCAGAAGGTGCGCGACGCCGAGCGCGCCCGCCAGTTCGACGAGTACAAGGACCGCATCGGCGAGATCCTCAACGGCATCGTGAAGCGGGTCGAGTACGGCAACGTCATCGTGGATCTGGGCCGCGGCGAGGGCATCGTGCGCCGGGACGAGATGATCCCGCGCGAGACCTTCCGGCCGGGCGACCGCATCCGCTCCTACCTGTTCGACGTGCGCTCGGAAGTGCGCGGGCCGCAGATTTTCCTGTCGCGCTCGCACCCGCAGTTCATGGCCAAGCTGTTCGGCCAGGAAGTGCCCGAGATCTACGACGGCATCGTCGAGGTGAAGGCGGTGGCCCGCGACCCGGGCTCCCGCGCCAAGATCGCGGTGATCTCCCGTGACGGCAGCATCGACCCGGTGGGCGCCTGCGTCGGCATGCGCGGCTCGCGCGTGCAGGCCGTGGTCGGCGAGCTGCAGGGCGAGAAGATCGACATCATCCCGTGGTCCGAGGACGAGGCGACCTTCATCGTCAACGCCCTCCAGCCCGCCGAGGTGGTGAAGGTGGTGCTCGACGAGGAGGCCGACCGCATCGAGGTGGTGGTGCCGGACGACCAGCTGTCGCTGGCCATCGGCCGCCGCGGCCAGAACGTGCGTCTCGCCTCCCAGCTCACCGGCTGGGACATCGACATCCTCACCGAGGCCGAGGAGTCGGAGCGCCGCCAGAAGGAGTTCGCCGAGCGGACCCAGGTGTTCATGGAGGCGCTGGACGTCGACGAGACCGTCGGCCAGCTGCTCGCGGCGGAAGGCTTCCGCAACGTCGAGGAGATCGCCTACGTCGACATCCAGGAGCTCTCCGGCATCCAGGGTCTCGACGAGGAGACCGGCACCGAGATCCAGGCCCGCGCCCAGGACCACCTCGCCCGGATCGAGCAGGCTCACGACGCCCGCCGCACCGAGCTCGGCGTCGCCGACGAGCTCCGCGAGATCGAGGGCATCACCACGCCCATGATGGTCGCCCTCGGCGAGAACGACGTGAAGAGCGTCGAGGATCTGGCGGGCTGCGCCACCGACGACCTCGTCGGCTACACGGAAGGCCGCGGCCCCGAAGCGGTGCGTCATGCGGGCTACCTCGACGGCTTCGACCTGTCCCGCGCCGAGGCGGAAGCTCTGATCATGGCCGCCCGCCTCAAGGCCGGCTGGATCGAGGCGCTGCCGGAGCCGGAAGGCGAAGACGGTGCCGAGGAAGGGGCCGAGGAAGGGGCCGAGGCGGCCGAGGGCGAAGAAGCCGCCCGGGCCGAGGGCTGAGCCGAAGGCCGGCGGCGGAAACGCGATGGTCGCGGACGACACGACCCTGCCCGAGGACGGGCTGGCTGCCGGGGGGCTCGATGCCGGCCCCGGCCGCCGCGCGCCCGAGCGGACCTGCCTCGTCACGCGCGTCGCCCAGGCGCCGGAGGCGATGATCCGGTTCGTGCGCGGGCCGGACGGCAGCGTCGTCCCCGACCTGCGCGCCAAGCTCCCGGGGCGCGGCGCCTGGATCAGCGCCCGGCGCGAGGCGGTCGCCACCGCCGTGCGCAAGAATCTTTTCTCGCGGGCCTTCAAGGGGCCGACCCCGGCCGCGCCCGATCTGCCGGACCGGATCGCCGCGGGGCTCCGGGAGGATCTGCGGCAGGCCATCGCGCTCGCCAACAAGGCGGGCTGCATCGTCGCGGGCTTCTCGAAGGTCGAGGCGGCGATCGGCGGCCAGCCCGGTGCCATCGCGGTGATCCACGCCGCCGAGGCGAGCCCGGATGGCCGGCGGAAGATCGCGTCGGCCTTGCACAGGCGCCATGGCGAGGCCATGTCAAGGATCCCGATCATCGATGACCTGTTCGAAGACGAATTGGACATGGCTTTAGGTCGGGGTCATGTGATACACGCTGCGCTCGTCGCAGGAGCCGGAGCCGCCGGCTGCCTGTCGCGTTGGCGTCGGCTACGCTCCTTCGAGGGCGCCGCCGCGGCGACCGGGGAGCCCGATCCAGCCCGAATCGGCGGGATCGATGAAGCCTCACGTTGACGACGCAGGACGGATTTGGCCGGCGCCACCGGGCGTCGGTTCACGGGACGATGGAAACCCTCAGGGTTCAGGCTGAATGAGCGATACGAATAACCCGGGCGACAAGACTCTGAATCGGACTTCCCCGAAGCCGCTTTCCCTCAAGCGGCCGATCGAGGCAGGCACCGTGCGTCAGAGCTTCTCCCATGGCCGCTCCAAGCAGGTCGTGGTCGAGACGGTGAAGCGCCGCGTGATCGGCGCGGCTCCGGCCGCTCCTGCCCGTGAGCCTGCACCCGCACCGCGTCCGGCACCGGCCGCGCCCGCGGCCGCGGCCCCGTCCGGCCCAGCGGCCGGCCTCGGGTGTGGTCCTGCGCACGCTGAGCGAACAGGAGAGCGCCGCCCGCGCGGTCAGCCCTCGCCGACGCGCAGCGCCGTGAGGCCGAGGCCCGCCGCAAGGCCGAGGCCGAGGCCGAGGCGCGCCGCCGCGAAGCCGAGGAGCAGGCCCGCCGCGAACGCGAGGCCGCCGAGGCCCGCCGCCGCGAGGAGGAGGAGCGCAAGGCCGCGGCTGCGGCAGCCGCCGCTGCTGCGGCTGAGGCCGCCAAGGCTGCTGAAAAGGCAGCCGAGCCCAGGCGGCCGCTCCCGCGCCCGCTCCCGCCCCCACCGCCGCTGCGCCTGCCGCTGCTGCACCTGCCCGTCCGGCCGAAGCGCCTGCCGCGCCGCCGGCCGCTGCCCGTCCGGCCGCGGCTGCGCCCGCGCGCCCGGCCGCTGCGCCGGCCCGTCCGGCCGCCGCGCGTCCGGCTGCGCCCGCCGCGGCTCCGGCCGCGCCGCGCCCCCGCTGACGCCCTGACCCTCCACGGGCGAGCCGCGCAAGACGATCACGGCCGATTCGCGCAAGCCGCGCGATCTCAACTTCATGGCCAAGCCCGCTCCGGCTCCCGAGCCCGAGAAGAGCGCGACGCCGGCGACCGCCGCCCGTCCCGCCGGTGCCGGTGCCGCGGCGCGGCCGGCCGGTCGCGGTGCCCAGACCAACGACGACGAGTCCGAGACCAAGCGGGTCATCCGCCGTCCCGGCATGCCGCTCAAGATCATCACGCCGCCCAAGACGCCGAAGTCGCCGGGCGGTGACCGCAACCGCGGTCGCCTGACCATCGCCAACGCCACCTCGGGCGAGGACGAGCGGACACGCTCGGTCGCCTCGTTCCGCCGCCGTCAGCAGCGCATGAGCGGCCGCGGTCAGGTGGAGCAGAAGGAGAAGCTGTCCCGCGAGGTGACGATCCCCGAGACGATCACGATCCAGGAACTCGCCAACCGCATGTCGGAGCGGGCCGTCGACGTGATCCGCATGCTGATGAAGCAGGGCCAGATCCACAAGATCACCGACGTGATCGATTCGGACACCGCCCAGCTCATCGCCGAGGAGCTCGGTCACACGGTCCGTCGCGTCGCCGAATCCGACGTCGAGGAGGGCCTGTCGTCCGACGAGCCGGATCTGGAGGAGGATCTCGATCCCCGTCCGCCGGTGGTCACCATCATGGGCCACGTCGATCACGGCAAGACGTCGCTGCTCGACGCGATCCGCAAGGCGAACGTGGTCGAGGGCGAGGCCGGCGGCATCACCCAGCACATCGGCGCCTATCAGGTCGCGTCGCCGTCCGGCGACATGATCACCTTCATCGACACCCCGGGCCACGCGGCGTTCACGTCGATGCGCGCCCGCGGCGCCAAGGTCACCGACATCGTCGTGGTCGTGGTCGCGGCCGATGACGGCGTCATGCCCCAGACCATCGAGGCCATCCAGCACGCCAAGGCGGCCGGTGTCCCGCTGATCATCGCGGTCAACAAGATCGACAAGCCGGATGCCAAGCCGGAGCGGGTCCGCACGGAGCTGCTGCAGCACGACATCCAGGTCGAGTCGATGGGCGGTGAGACCCTCGAGTTCGAGGTCTCGGCCAAGACCGGCGAAGGACTGCCGGAGCTTCTGGAGGGTATCCAGATCCAGGCCGAGATCATGAACCTGCGCGCCAACGAGAAGCGCGACGGCGAGGGTACGGTCATCGAGGCGCAGCTCGACCGCGGTCGCGGCCCCGTGGCCACGGTCCTGGTCCAGCGCGGTACCCTGTTCACCGGCGACATCGTCGTGGCGGGCGCCGAGTGGGGCCGCGTGCGCGCCCTGATCGACGACCTCGGCGAGAACGTCCAGTACGCCGGGCCTTCGGTCCCCGTGGAGGTGCTGGGCTTCAACGGCACGCCGGACGCCGGCGACCGCGTGACCGTGGTGCCGAGCGAGGCCCGCGCCCGCGAGGTCACCGAGTACCGCGCCCGCCAGAAGCGCGAGCGTCAGAACGCCCGGACCGGCGGCGCCAACCGGTCGCTCGTCGATATGATGCGCGACCTCAAGGAAGGCGCCGGCCGGAAGGAACTGCCGGTCGTCATCAAGGGCGACGTGCAGGGCTCGGTCGAGGCGATCTCGGGCGCGCTGGAGAAGCTCGGCAACGACGAGGTCGCGGCCCGCATTCTTCTGGCGGGTGTCGGCGGCATCACCGAGTCGGACATCACCCTGGCGCAGGCCTCCAAGGCGGTGGTTATCGGCTTCAACGTGCGCGCCCTCAAGGAGGCCCGCGAGGCCGCCGAGCGGGCCGGCATCGAGATCCGGTACTACAACATCATCTACGACCTCGTGGACGACATCAAAGCCACGCTGTCGGGGATGCTGCCGCCGACGCTCCGCGAGGAGCGCCTGGGCGAGGCCGTCATCCAGGAGGTCTTCGAGGTCTCGAAGGTCGGCAAGGTCGCGGGTTGCCGCGTCCAGGACGGCATCGTCGAGCGCGGCGCCCATGTCCGCCTGATCCGCGACAGCGTCGTGATCCACGAGGGCAAGCTGAAGACCCTCAAGCGCTTCAAGGACGATGCGAAGGAAGTCACCTCCGGCCAGGAGTGCGGCATGGCCTTCGAGAACTTCGAGAACATGCGCGCCGGCGACGTGATCGAGTGCTACCGGGTCGAGGAGATCCGCCGCACCCTCTGACACGCCGGACTCATCCGGACAGGGCGGCCGCGGCACCTGCCGCGGCCGTCTTTTCGTTTTCAGGACGTGAGCCGTCCGCTCCGGCGGAAAGGCCCGAGACAGAATGGCCCAGAAACCGACTTCCACCGGCCCCTCGCAGCGCCAGCAGCGCGTGGCCGAACTCGTGCGCCACGCGCTCGCCGAGGTGCTCCAGCGCGGCGACATACAGGATCCGGTGCTCGGCACGCATGTCGTGACCGTCCCGGAGGTGCGGATGTCGCCCGACCTGAAGCTCGCCACCGCCTACGTGATGCCGCTCGGCGGTCTCGACGAGGCGCCGGTGATCGCCGCCCTGGAGCGTCACCGGAAGGTGCTGCGCCAGGAGGTGGCGCGGCGGGTGAACCTGAAATTCGCCCCGGAGCTGCGGTTCCGACGGGACGAGACCTTCGACGAGGCGGCCCGCATCGACAAGCTGCTGCGGGACGAGCGGGTCCAGCGCGACCTTGAGACCGGGCACGAGGACGACGAACCGGAGACCGGGACGGGGCATTGAGTCCCGATACCCAACAGAAAGGGACGGGGCATCGACCCCGGGGGACAACGCGGACATGACGGTTTCCATGGAAGATCTTCCGCCGGCCGAGCACCAGGCTCCCGTGCCGGGCGCTGAGCGTCGTGGCCCGGAGGGCCGCCGTCCGCAGCGCGGGCCGCGTCCCGACCGCCCGAAGCGCCGGGACGTCTCGGGCTGGGTGATCCTCGACAAGCATGTCGGCATGACCTCGACCCATGCGGTCGCGGTGGTGAAGCGCGCCTTCAACGCCAAGAAGGCGGGCCATGCCGGCACCCTCGATCCGCTGGCCTCCGGCATCCTGCCGATCGCCCTCGGCGAGGCGACCAAGACCGTCCCGTTCGTGATGGACGGCCGGAAGGCCTATCGGTTCACCGTGCAGTGGGGCATCGAGACCGATACCGACGATGCCGAGGGGCGTCCCGTGGCCACCAGCGAGACCCGCCCGGACCGTGCGGCGGTCGAGGCCGCGCTCCCGGCCTTCGTGGGCGCCATCGAGCAGGTGCCGCCGCGCTACTCGGCGATCAAGATCCAGGGCGAGCGCGCCTACGACCTCGCCCGCGAGGGCGAGGTGGTGGAACTCGTGGCCCGGCCGGTGCAGATCGACCGGCTCGCGGTTGTCGAGCATGACGGCGAGCGCACCGTGATCGAGGCGGAGTGCGGCAAGGGCACCTACGTGCGGGCGCTGGCCCGCGACCTCGGCCGGATGCTCGGCTGCTACGGCCACGTGGCGGCCCTGCGCCGGACCCGTGTCGGTCCCTTCTCCGAGGCCGAGGCCTGCCCGGTCTCGGCCCTGACCGACGGCAGCCCGGAGGCGGCGCTCGCCTATCTGCGTCCGGTGGAGACGGCCCTCGACGCCATCCCGGAAGTCGCGGTCTCCCGTGATCTGGGCCTGCGCCTGATGCGGGGCCAGCCGGTGATCCTGCGGGGCCGGGACGCCCCCGTCGAGGGCAAGGCCTTCGCAACCTGTGCTGGCATCCTGGTCGCCGTCGGCGATGTGGAGCGCGGCGAACTGATCCCGCACCGGGTGTTCCACCTCGGCGGCACGGCTCCTGGCCGCAGCGCCTGAAACGCCGGCTCCGCACCGCCCCGTCCGGCGCGTGCGGAGCCCCGCCCGGTCCGTGCCGCCCTGAGACGTGATCGCGCAGGCGGAACGAACCTCGGCCGTACCGCTTTGGCTCCGGCGAACGGTCCGGGATGCTCATGCGCGAACTCGACTACGACGTGGCGGTGATCGGTGCCGGCACAGCCGGCATCGCCGCCCATCGCGCCGCTTCGGCCGCGGGGGCGCGGTCGGTCCTGATCGAGCGCGGGCCCGGCGGGACGACCTGCGCGCGCGTCGGCTGCATGCCGTCGAAGCTCCTGATCGCCGCGGGCGCTGCCGCCCACGCGGCCCGCACCACCGCGCTGTTCGGCATCCGGGTCTCCGGCGTCACGGTGGACGGGCCTGCGGTGCTGCGGCGTCTCCGGTCGGAGCGCGACCGGTTCGTCGCCAGCGTCGTCGACGGTCTCGCGGATCTCCCCGAGGACGAACGCCTCGGCGGCACCGCCCGATTCGAGAGCGATCGCACGCTGGTGATCGGAGACGCCATCCGGATCCGCTTCCGGGCGGCGGTCATCGCCACCGGGTCGAGCCCGATCGTGCCGGAAGCCCTGCAGGGTCTCGGCGCGCGCCTCCTGACCACCGATACCCTCTTCGAAATCCCCGATCTCCCGGATTCGCTGGCCATTCTCGGGGCCGGGCCCGTGGGGATCGAGATCGCCCAGGCGATGGCGCGGCTCGGTGTCGCCGTCACGGTGATCGATGCGGGTGACACCGTCGCCGGCTTGAGCGAGCCGGAACTCGCCCGGCAGGCCGCCGCGATCTTCGGCGCGGACCTGGATCTTCACCTCGGTGCCGAGGTTCGGACGGCAGCGCCGGACGGCGACGGCGTATGCCTGCACTGGATCGACCGTGACGGGCGCGAACAGGTCACCCGGGCGTCGCGGGTGCTGGCCGCCACCGGCCGGGCCCCCAACTTGGATGCCTTGCGGCTTGAGGCGGCGGGCCTCCGCCGCGACGAAGACGGAGTGCCGGAATTCGACCGGCACAGCCTCGTCTGCGCGGGCGCGCCGATCCTGATCGCGGGCGATGCCGACGGCTGGCGCCCTGTCCTGCACGAGGCCAGCCGCCAGGGCCGGATCGCGGGGGGCAGCGCTGCCGCCCTGGCCGCGGGCCGCCCGGTCGCGGCCCCCGCCCCCTGGACCCGCCTCGCCATGGTTTTCACCCATCCTCAGGCGGCGGTGATCGGCGCCCCCTACGATCCGGAGAATGCGGGACGGGTCGTCGGCACGATGGACTTCTCGGATCAGGGCCGCGCCCGCGTCGAGGGGACGAATCGCGGCGGCATCCGGCTCTGGGCCGACCGGTCGGGGCACCTCCTCGGCGGCGAGATGCTCGGACCGTCCGTAGAGCACCTCGCGCACCTGCTCACCTACGCAGTCGCGCACAAGCAGACCGCCCAGACCCTGCACGATCAGCCAGTGTACCACCCTACGGTTGAGGAAGGGCTGTTCAGGGCGATGTCTAAGATCGTACAGAGCACTTGAGGTTTTGATCTTGCTGACATCACAAGCATTGCGCTCGGCCCATCCCGTCGCCATACCCAGTTGAATGAGCCGGTTTCGCTCCTGATGCCGCCCAGCCAGGCCCCCAATACCGACGTCGATCTCGACGCCATCGCGCCGGACGCGCTCGACCGCCTGGACCAGGGCGTGATCGGGCTCGATTCGGCTGGCACCGTCGTGGCCTTCAGCGAGGGCGCGAGCGCCATCTCGGGCCTGTCGCGCGAGGCCGTGCTGGGGCGGGACTATTTCCGCGACGTGATGCCGGGCACCAACGTGCCGAATTTCCGGGGCCGGTTTCTGGCAGGGGCCCGCCGCGGGACGCTGGACGAGACCTTCGACTACGTCTTCGGCCGGCTGCCGCAGCCTTTGCGGGCCCGGATCCATATGCGCCATGGCCAGATCGCCGGGGGCAGCCCGGTGACATGGCTGACCATCGATCCGGTGGAGAGCCTCGGGGCCGACCACTCGCGCGAGGCCGTCATGGCGGCGATCGGTCGGCGGGTGCGCGCCGAGCCGGTGGATGCCAGCCTGTGCGAGCGTGAGCCCATCCACATCCCGGGCTCGATCCAGCCCAATGCCGTGATGCTCGCCGCCGACGCCGGGACGCTCCTGGTGGTCGCCTATTCGGCCAATGTCGGCGAGATCGTCGATCCGATCGAGCCGCCTCTGGCGGGGCGCCCCCTCGCGGACGTGCTGCCGGCGGATTTCGTGGCAGCGATCCGCGCCCGTCTGGCGCGCGGGACCCTCCATGACGGCGCGTCCCTGCGCCGGACCCTGGCATTCCCGGGCCGCGGGACCGCCTATCACGCCGTCGCCCATGCCCATGCCGGCCGCCTCATCGTGGAGATGGAGCTGGAGCCCGATTCGGCCGACGATTTCGCCACCGCCAGTCAGGCCGATACCGAACTCGCCGTTGGCCGCCTGCGCGAGGCCGGGACCCTGGCGGATATCGCCCGGATCGCAGCCCTTGAGATCCGGGCGCTCACCGGCTTCGAGGCGGTCTTGGTCTACCGCTTCGACACGGACTGGAACGGCGAGGCCGTGGCCGAGGACAAGGTGCCCGACTGGTCGCGCAGCCTGCTGGGCCTGCGCTTCCCCGCCTCCGACATCCCCGCCCAGGCCCGGGCCCTCTACACCAAGGCCAAGAGCCGCTTCGTCATCGATCGCGACAGCGTGCCCGTCGGGCTGGTCTCGGCGCCCGGCGCCGGCAACGGCCCGATCGACCTGACCTTCGCTCAGCACCGCACGCTGTCGCCGATCCACCTGGAGTACCAGCGCAATCTCGGCGTGAACGGCTCCATGTCGATCTCGATCATGGTCGAGGGGCGGCTCTGGGGCCTGATGATCGGGCATCATCGCCGCCCGCACTACGTCACGCCGGAGACCCGTGCGGCCGCCACGGTGCTGACCGACGCCTTCGCCATGCGGGTGCAGGAGATCGAATCGCGCCGGCTCTGGGCCGAGCGGCAGGCCCATCTCGACGTCGAGGGGCGTCTCGTGCGCGGCCTGACCCGATCCGACGATTTCGTGGCAGCCCTGACCGGCGGCACGACGACGCTGCTCGACCTGTTCGGCGCCACCGGCGCCGGCATCGTTTCCGGCGACCGGGTCACGGGGATCGGGCGGACGCCGCCGGTCGACATGGTGGCGGCGATCGCGGGCTGGCTGCGGGCGGGCGTGCCGGCGGGCGAGGTCGCCTACAGCAGCGACAGCTTCACCGCGGATTATCCGGAGGCGGGCCCGCATCGGGAGATCGCCAGCGGCCTGCTCGCCGTCTTCGTCGATGCCTCGCGCGAGAACCTGCTGCTGTGGTTCCGGCCGGAGGTGCCCAGCACGGTGACCTGGGGTGGCGACCCGCGCAAGCCCGTCCTCGCCGGCAGCGGCCCGGTGGCGGTGCTGCCCCGCCGCTCCTTCGAGCGCTGGGTCGAGGAGCGCACCGGCTTCGCCGCGCCCTGGGCGGAATGGCAGGTCCACCTCGCCGGCTCCCTGGCGGAGGCTGTCGAAGGCGTGGTGCTGCGCCAACGCCGCAAGATCGACGAGCTCACCGGCCTGCTCGCCGAGAAGGAGCGCCTCCTTGAGCAGAAGGATCTGCTCACCCGGGAGATCGACCACCGGGTGAAGAACTCCCTGCAGATCGTCTCGGCCTTCCTGCAGATGCAGCGGCGCCAGATCGCCGACGGCGAGGCGCGGCAGGCCTTCGCCGACACCTCCGCGCGGGTGATGAGCGTCGCGCGGGTGCATGACAGCCTGTACCAGGCCGACCGGTTCGACGAGGTGGATCTCGGCCAGACCATCGAGAGCCTGTGCAACGACCTCGCGGGGCTGGCAGGCGACGGGCATGCCGTCGATCTCTCGGCGGAGCCGGGCCTGATGGTGCCCTATCGCAAGGCGGTGGCGCTCTCGCTGATCGCGACGGAACTCGTCACCAACGCCTTCAAGTATGCGGCCAACCCGACAGGCGGCGGCCGTGTCGAGGTCAGCGTCTCGGCATCGGGCCCCGGCGAGGTCCAGTTGCGGGTCTGCGACGACGGATCGGGCCTGCCCGACGACTGGGCGGACGCCAAGGCGCGGAGCAAGGGCTCGGGACTGGGCATGAAGCTGATCCGGGCGATGCTCGATCAGATCAACGCCAAGCTCACCGTCGCCAACAATCCCGGCGCCTGCTTCACGATCACCGCGTGAGAACCCGCGACGGCCTGCATGCGCGGCTGCGTGCCGCGACCGATCCGGCTCACCGGGCGCTGGAGGCGTCCCTGGACTGGCAGGCGCGGGTCGCGACCCTGAGCGGCTACCGCAACTTGCTGGGGCGTCTCTACGGGTTCCACGCGGTCTGGGAATCCGCCATCGGGTCCGGGCTCGCCGACGAGGTTTTCCTGGCGCCGCGCCGCCGCCTCACGCGCCTCGCCGCCGATCTCGACCATCTCGGCCTGACGCCCTCCGCGGTCGCGGCGCTCCCGCGACCGACTTCCCTGGTCTTCGACGGACCGGCCGCCGCCATGGGCGCGCTCTACGTGCTGGAAGGCTCGACATTGGGCGGCCAGCTGATCGGCCGCCACATCGCCGGCCTGCACGGCTTCTCCGGCGACGGCCTCGCCTATTACCGGGCGCACGGGCCCGCCGCGGGGGCGATGTGGGCAGCCTTCCGGACGCGCCTGGAGATCTTCGGCGAGGACCCGGCCGCGGAGGCCGCGCTCACCGGCGCGGCCGTGTCGACCTTCTCGGCGATGGGCGCGTGGCTCGGTCCCGGTCCGGAGACTCCGGTCGCCGCCTGAGCCGATCAGCGTACGCCGAGGGCGTCACGCTCCGCCGCCAGATGGACCATCAGCCGCTCGCCGAGGCGCCCCGGCGGCCGTCCCGCCGGCCGCACCAGCACGGTCTCGATGGGGATCTCGGGCCGGAACGGCCGCAGCACGATGGGCCATCCGCCGAGAGCCCGGGCCGGGACCGGATCGACGATGGCGGCTCCGAGACCCTCGGCCACGAGGCCGCAGCGCGCCGCGGTGTACTCGGCCATCAAGGCGAAATGCGGGGTCACGCCGGCCTGCGCGAAGGCCGCCTCCGTCGCCGCCTGCACGGGACTCGATCCGGCCGCGATCAGCGGCACATCGGCGAGATCCGCCGCCGTGATGGCCCGTCGGCGGGCCAGGGCGTGCCCGCGAGGCAGCACGCACACGGCGGCGACCCGCAGGAATGTCTCGGCGATCACGCCCGCATGGCCGGACCGCGGCCGGGCCAGTCCGAGATCGCATTGGCCCGAGGCGGCCCAGGACCAGATCGTGTCCGGGCTCGGGACGTGGACGGAAATGCGGAGACCGGGGCATTCCGCGTCGAGCCGCCGGATCGCGCGGGGCAGCAGCCCGGCGGCCAGGGAAGGCTGACAGGCAACGCGGAGACCGCCGGTGCCGCGCTCGCGGATGCGGCACGCGGCTTGTCGCAGGTGATCCAGCCCGGCGAACGTCTGCGCAACCTCGTGGGCGAAGGCCTCGCCTTCCGGGGTCGGGAGGGCGCTGCCGTGGCCGCGCACGAACAGCGTGAAGCCGAGTGTCGCCTCGAGCTGTGCGATGGCACGACTGATGTGGGGTTGACCGATCCCCAGGACCTCGGCGGCACGCGTCATGCCGCCGTGACGCATCACGGCGCGGAAGAGGTCGAGATGCGCGGGGTTGATCATGCCGAACGTGCATGGAATCGGGTCTTGGCGGCATTTGACGGCATCGACCGTGCCGGTTGTCAATGAGGCCCGGCACCCTGACCCGAGAGGCCCGTTCTCGATGCTCGCCTTCGCACTCTCCGCCCTGCTCGCCGTCCTGGCGGGCGCCGGACTCGTCCTGCAGCAGATCCTGAACGCCAACCTGCGCGCGGGCCTCGACTCGGCGTCCTGGGCTGGCGTCTCCAGTTACGCCGTCGGTCTCGCCTGCATGGCTCTGCTCGCCGTAGCCCTGCGCGATCCCGCCCCGGCCGTAAGCGTGGCCGGGCGGATCCCGTGGTGGACTTGGAGCGGCGGCCTGTTCGGCGCGCTGTTCATCGGGCTCGCCATCCTGCTCGTCCCGAAGCTCGGCGCCGCGACCTTCTTCGCCCTTCTGGTCACCGGCCAGATGCTCGCCTCGGTGCTGTTCGATCAGGTTGGTCTGCTCGGCCTGGCGCAACGGCCCGTCGATCTGCCCCGCCTCTTCGGGGTCGCGCTCCTGATCGGCGGCGTCGTGCTGATCCGCCGGTAGAGCCGGGTCCGCGTCACGGCGTCTCCGCCAGCAACCCCTCGACGAAGGTGGTGAGGCCGGTGCGCCGCGTCCGCCGGAGCCGCTCCGCCGCCAGGATGCCCTGGAGGGCCCGGAAGGCGTTCTGCAGGTCGTCGTTGACGATGACGTAGTCGTACTCGACCCAGCGTTGGATCTCAGTCCGGGCATTGGCGAGACGCTTCTCGATCGTCTCGGCCGAATCCTCTGCCCGGCGCTCCAGGCGCTGGCGCAGCTCGGCCATGCTGGGCGGCAGGATGAAGACCGTCACCACGTCCTGGGCGAGCTTGGAGCGCACCTGCCGCGTGCCCTGGTAGTCGATGTCGAAGATCATGTCCCGGCCGGAGCCGAGCACCTTTTCCACCGGCCGCCGGGGCGTGCCGTAGAAATTGCCATGGACCTCCGCCCATTCGAGCAGGTCGTCCCGGTTGCGCAGGTCGTCGAAGGCCTCGCGATCGATGAAGTGGTAGTGCCGCCCGTCGATCTCGGAGGGGCGGCGCCCCCGCGTGGTCACGGAGATCGACAGGTCCAGCGCCCAGCTCGGATCCTGGGCGATCGCCCGCGTCAGGGTCGTCTTCCCCGCCCCGGAGGGCGAGGAGAGGATCAGGATCAACCCCCGCCGCGCGATGGAATCGGAGACGCTCCCACCCTGCTCGGTCATGCGCGTGGCTCCCCGACGTTTCGCATCCGTATTCTCACATCCTGATCCGGCATCATTCGATGTTCTGGACCTGCTCGCGGAACTGCTCGACCACGGCCTTCAGGTCCAGGCCGATCCGCGACAGGCTGATGTCGTTGGCCTTGGCGCACAGCGTGTTGGACTCGCGGCCGAACTCCTGGGCGATGAAGTCCAGGCGCCGGCCGATCGCGCCGCCGGCCGCCAGCAGCTCCCGGGCGCTCGTCACATGGGCCCGAAGCCGGTCCAGTTCCTCGCGCACGTCCGCCTTGCCGGCGAGCAGCATCGCCTCCTGATGCAGACGGTCCGGATCGAGGCCGCTGCCGCCCAGCGCCGCGACGGCCGCCTCCAGACGCGCCCGCACGGCCTCGGGCTGACGCGCGGGATTCGCCTCCGCGGCCTCGGTCAGCGCGGCGATCCGGTCGACCTGGCCGATGACGACCTGTTCGAGCTGCCGCCCCTCCGCGCGGCGGGCCTCGACGAGATCCGCGACCAGCTGGACCACGCCTGCGGCCAGATCCCGGGCGAGGGCGTCGGTGTCCGCCGCCTCGTCCTCGACCTCGATCACGCCGCGGACGCCGAGCAGCCCGTCCATCGTGGCGGGGGCCACACCCTCGGGGACCGGCACCCGGGCCACCGCCTGGGCGAGACTCGCCAGCAGCGTCTCGTTGATCCGCACCCGCGCGGTGGTCTCCGGCTTGGTGAGCGTCAGGGTCAGCTGGCACTGGCCGCGGGTCAGGGTCTTCTGCAGGGCGGTGCGGGCGGTCTCGCCGAGCCCGTCATAGCCGGCCGGCACACGGGTGCGCACGTCGAGGCTGCGCCCGTTGACGCTGCGGACCTCCCAGACCCAGTGGACCGGTCCGGTACTGCCGGCCGCCCGGGCGAAACCGGTCATGCTCGTGATCTGGGCCACGCCGACCCCCGTCCCCGTGAAGATCGGGGCCTGTAGCACGGATCTCTCCACGGGGAAGAGGCCGGTCCCTGCGACGGACCCATCCCGGCCCGCGCGCGGGTCCCGTCGCCCCCGCGCCACCGAGGACGTCACGGATCGACTTTCGTACGACGCCGCCAACATTGCATTTCAAGATCAAGTTGTGTTCGTAGGTCCGGGTCGTTTTCACAAGAACCCGGATGGCGCATGCCACGATCAGTGTTGACCAGGTCCGCGCTCACGCCGTTCGGCATGTCCGCGCTGGGCGTCGGCATGTGGGAGGACGTGCCGCATCTGGGACGCGTGCGCGGGGATGCGACGATGGCCCGGATCTTCGGGCTGACCGAGGCCGAGGCGGCGCAGGGCGTGAGCTGGGAGCAGCTCTCCGCGCTCTTCCATCCGGAGGACCTCGCCCGGGATCAGATTCAGCGCCGCCGTGTCCGCGACGAGGGCGGCCTCTTCGCGTGGGAGCATCGCATCGTGCCTGCCCCCGGGCTCGTACGCTGGGTGCTGGCCCGCGGCCGGTTCGAGCGCCGCGCGGACGGGCTGGTCTATGGGCGTGGGATCGTGATCGACATCACCGACAGCCGGACCGAGGGGCCGTTCGAGCCCCCGGCGGGCTTTCTCGGGGCGCCGGCCGAGCAGGGCTCCGTCGTCGAGCAGATGGCGGATGGCGCGATGCGTATGTGGGAGCGCCTCGGCGATCTCGGGCTCGATGAGGCGAAGCGGGTGCAGCCGCTGCTGGAGGCCCTGCTGTATGAGCTGGGACGCCAGATCGCGGCGTCCCTGTCGGGCCCTCCTCCGGACGGGCAGCGGCGCCCGCGAAACCCGAAGGCGCATTGAGCCCTGCGTGAGCCCGGCGCGGCTGCGTCACGTCTGACGACGCGTCGCAGCAATCCGGCCGGAGCTGGTCCCTAGCGCCGGCCCCGGGGCGCCGGGGCCGGTTCGCTCAGGGCCGGCACCGTCTTGGGCGAGCCCAGGTCGTAGCTGCGGTTCTTCAGGGGATCGAGGCGCGTGCCCTCGGAGGCGTCGAAGGCCCGCGAACCCGGCGTGCCCGTATCCGCGGCGAAGGCCGCGTTGGTGTTGATCCCGTTGGCCGCAGGCGCACCGCCCGGCGCGTAGGCCGAGGCGCGGCCCGGCGTCGCCGGGTCCGGACCCGGCTCGACCTTGTCGACGGCGTCCGGCGGCGCCTGCCGGCTCTTCTCCACCGCCCGCCAGCGGGCGACGTTGCGCTGATGCGCCTCGAGAGAGTCGGCGAAGGCGTGGCCGCCGGTGCCGTCCGCCACGAAGTAGAGGTCCTTCGTCCGGGAGGGGTTGGCCACCGCCTCCAGGGCGGCCCGGCCGGGATTGGCGATCGGCCCCGGCGGCAGGCCCTCGATGACGTAGGTGTTGTAGGGCGTCGGCCGGTCGATCTCCGACCGGAGGATGCCGCGCCCGAGGGTGCCGCGGCCCCCCACGAGGCCGTAGACGATCGTCGGGTCGGATTGCAGCTTCATCCGCTTGTTCAGGCGGTTGATGAAGACGCCGGCCACCCGGGGCCGCTCGTCGGCGCGGCCGGTCTCCTTCTCCACGATGGAGGCGAGGGTGACCATCTCGGCCGGGGTCCGCACCGGCACGTCGGCGCTGCGCCGCAGCCAGATCTGGTTCAGAACCTCGCGCTGCTTGGCCTTCATCAGGTTGACGATCTGCTGACGGGTGGCCCCGCGCTCGAACTTGTAGGTGTCGGGCAGGAGCGAACCTTCCGGGGGGATCTCGTTGATCTCGCCGGTGAGCACGTCATTGTCGTTGAGGCGGCTGACGATCTGCTCGGAGGTCAGGCCCTCCGGGAAGGTGATGGCGTGCTGGACCTGCCGGCCGGTGGCGATGGTGTCGAGGGCGTCTGAGATGCTCGCATGCGCCTTGAACACGTATTCCCCGGCCCGGAGCGCCGGCCGGCCGCCGAAGCGGGCGGCGAACTCGAACAGGCCGGTATGGTCAATCACGCCCTCGCGCTTCAGGGTCTCGGCGATCTCCGCCGTTCCGCTGTGGGTCGGGATCACAACGACCTTGTCGGCCGCGAGCGGCCCCGGCTCGCGCACCTGCCGCTGGAACAGCGTGATCCCGATCATCGCCGCGATGGCGATGACGACCGCGAAGGTCAGGGCTCCGCTGATGAGGCCCACGAGGCCGCTCCGCTCGCGCTCGGGCTTCTCCGGGGGCGGGGGCGCGACCGTCGGTTTGATCGCCTCGCCGGGGGAGCGCGGCGAGAGCCGCTGCGGCAGGGCGGGCTCGCCCGTCGGATCCTGCGCGGTGGTTTCGGGCGCGGGCGTCTTTGAGCGGCGGAAGAACATCGGGATCCTGTCTGGGCCCGCGCGACCCGTCACGCGTTGCGGGCCGGGATCGGCTGCCCGCAACCGGGTGCGCACGTCGAGGCGCTAGACCCTAGCCGGGTTTGTGGCGAAATTGCCGTTTCGCGGCGCAGTGACGCACGGTTCGTTGCGGTCAGTTCGGGGGCTGGCAGGTCGCGCAGAAGAAGGTCGAGCGGTTCGCCTGGACGATGCGGGTGATGGAACCGCCGCATCCCGGCCGGCTGCAGGACAATCCGACCCGATCGTAAACCCGGAAGGCGTGCTGGAACGCCCCCGCGCTGCCATCCGTGTGGGCGTAGTCGCGCAGGGTCGAGCCGCCGGCCTCCACGGCCTCCTGCAGGACCTTCACGATCGCCTTGGCGAGGGCGTTGGCCTTGGGCGTCGGGCGCCCGTCGGGCCGGACGAGGCTCCCGGCCGGGGCCTCGGGGTGCAGGCGCGCCCGGTGCAGCGCCTCGCACACGTAGATGTTGCCGAGGCCCGCGATCAGGCGCTGGTCGAGCAGGGCGGCCTTCAGCGGCGCGATCTTGTGGCGGAAGAGCTGCGCGATCACCGCCCCCGTCAGACCATCGAGGGGCTCGATGCCCATCCTGGCGAAGTGGCGGCAGCCGGCGAGATCCGCGCTCGGGACCAGATCCATGAAGCCGAAGCGGCGGGCGTCGTTGTAGGTCACCGTGGCGCCGGTGCTCATCGCCATGACCACATGGTCGTGCTTGGGCGTGCCCTGGGCCCCTTCGAGGTAGAAATCCCCCGGCGACAGGTTGCTGCCGTCCGGCAGGGCCACGTCGAACCGGCCACTCATGCCGAGATGCATGACCAGGGTCTCGCCCGAGTCGAGCGCGGCGGTGAGGTATTTCGCCCGGCGCGCGAGGTCCGTGACGGTCCGCCCTTCCAGCCGGGCGGCGAAGCGATCCGGGAAGGGGAAGCGCAGGTTGGCCCGGCGCAGGGTGACACGGCTGAAGCGGGCTCCGACCAGGGCGGGCGCCAGGCCCCGCCGCACCGTCTCGACTTCGGGAAGCTCCGGCATCTCTCTCGCGACTTTGCGTGCGTGGCGCCTCATGCGCCGGCTCCGGATATCGGCGGGATCGGTCCGGGCCGCAACCGCGCGGCTCCGGCGCGGTTTGCCGCGCAGGCTGCGGACACCGGTGAACAGGCCGCTGCGCGCCGTGCGCGCCGGGTTCCGGACCCCTATCGGCGCCGCAGACGGACGTAGAGCGCGCCGCCGCCGCCATGGTGGCGGGCGGCCTCCTCGAAGCCGAGGACGATGCCGCGCAGTTCCGGCCCCCGCAGCCAGTGCGGCACGCTGCGGCGGAGCACCCCGCGCTCGGCGAAGGCCTCCGCGTAATCCGGTCCGCCCTTGCCGGTGACGACCAGCACGTAGGAATGCCCGGCGGCCCGCGCCCGGAGCAGGAAGCCCGTCAGCGCGGCATGGGCCTCCGTCTGCACCATCCCGTGCAGGTCGATCCGCGCCTCGATCGCCAGTCGTCCGCGGCGCAGGCCGACCTTGGCGGTCCGCTCCAAGCTGGTGCTCGGGCTGTGGCGCTGCGGCGGCGGCTGATACGGCGCGGCGGTTGCCGGACGCGGCGGCTCCGGTGCCGGTTTCGGCGGATGCTTCGCCCGCGGCCTCTTGGCGGTTGGCGGCGCGCTGGGCTTCAGGATCGGGGCCGACAGGGGCGGCATGGCGGCGGTCGGGGGCGCCGGCGGTCGGGGAAGTTCGGGGGTCGGGGACGCGCGGCCCGGCAACGGCGTCACCAGCTTGGCGATCGCGTCCCAGAGGCGGGCCTCGCCCGCGGTCAGGCGGCGCCCGCGGCGCGGGGGCCTCACGGCGCGGCTCCGGGCGCAGCGGCGCGGCGCGGCAGCAGGACCACGAATCCGATGGCGTCGCGGAGGTTTCCGGCGACCACGCCGGCCGCAGGACCGGTGCCGACGAAGAGGTCGCCGCGGGCAGGGCCGACGATCGCCGATCCGGTATCGGCGGCGATGACGAGGCGCCCGGTGGCGTCCGGGGCTCCGTCCTGCGCCGCGCCGGGCAGCGGCCCTGCGAGCCAGAACGGCAGGCCGTACCGCCAGAGGGTCGAATCGACCGCCAGGCTGCGGCCCGGGCTGAGCGGCGCGTTCGCGGCGCCGGGCGGCCCGAGAGCCGGATCCGCGACCGGGGCGAGGCGGAAGAAGATGTAGGAGGCGTTGGTGCGGATCAGGCGCTTGGCGATCTCGGGATGCGCGCGCAGCCAGCCGGTCCAGCGGGCGAGCGTCAGGCCCTCGAGCGGCAGATGCCCCTCTTGGACGATGAGCTTGGCCACCGCCGTATAGGGGCGTCCGTTGCGGCCGTCGTACAGCACCCGCACCGCGCGACCGTCCGGTAGCCGGACGCGCCCGGAGCCCTGGACCTGCAGGACCAGCAGATCGACCGCGTCGCGCAGCCACAGGATCGGCTTCGCATGCGCCCCGAGGGCTCCGTCGTCGATGGCGGCGCGGTCGGGATAGGGGGCAAATCCGTCCGCGGTGGCCCGCGCGGCGCGCAGGGTCGGATCGAGCCCCGGACGGGTTTCGCCGGGGGCGAGGGAGATCAGGTCGTCGGGACGGGCGAGCACCGGCGTCGGAAAATCCGGCCCGGGCGCGAGGGAGCCCGTGAGCTCCGGCTCGAAATAGCCGGTCAGGAAGCCGGGCCGATCCGCGCCGGGCCGATTGATGCGGAAGGCGTCGAACCGCTCGCGGAAGAACGCGGCCGGCGTCCGGCACGGGGCCGGCCGCAGCCGTGCAGGCCTCGGCGAGGGCGGCCGGATCGCCCGCGACGCCGTCCGGCTGGGGCTGGGCGGGCGCCGGTGCCCGCGCAGACCCGCCGGAAGGCGTCGAGCGCCGCCTCCGCCTGCGCACCGGGAAAGCCCGGCAGGTCCGCCGGGGCGACGGGGCTCAGGACCGCACCGCCGACCGCCGTCGGCGCGGCGGACACGGATGGACTCAGCAGGAACGCGAGGAGGGCGGCCGGGACTGCTCCGGACCGGGCATGGGGAATCGGCACGGCAAGATCGTCACGGCACGCCTGTCACGGGCTCAGGCGCCGGCCTCGGTGGCCACGAGCTGCCAGTTCGGGTCCCGCGAGCCGAGGGTGCGGGAGAAGGTCCAGACATCCGGAACCTCGACCACCGTCTCGGCACTGCCGTCCACCACCTTGCCGTCCGCGTTGCGGGTGGCGGTGATGAGGTTCGACAGGAAACGCACGGTGACGTGAGCCACCCGGTTGCGCACCTCGACGGCCACGATCTCAGCCTTGTCGATGGAGACGAAGGTGGTTTCCAGGGTCTGCCGGTTGCGCTCCCGCTCGGCGATCGCGCGTTCGAAAGCCTCGCCGACCTCCTTGGACAGCAGGCCGCGCAGGGTCTTCCGATCGCCCTTGGCGAAGGCGATCATGATGGCTTCGTAGGCGGATTTCGCGCCCTCGACGAAGGCGCGCGGGTCGAACCCGGGCTCCGCCTGGACGCAGGCCTCGAGGCCGCGGGCGACCTCGGATCCCGGCTCGGCGATCCCCCGCCAGTCCCGCGGCGCGGCGGCGGTCGGCGGCGCGGCCTGCACCCGGTCGGCACCCGGCAGCCGGACGACGTTGTCGCCGTCGGAACGCGCCTGCGGTTCGGTGCGGCTGCGGTCGACCGGCTTGAACGGCGAGCGTTCGGCGCCTGTCTTCTGACCGAGCACGGAGCGCAGACGCCAGATCACGAAGACGGCCAGCGCCAGGAAGATGATCGTCGTTACGTCGAAACTGTCCTGCATCACCGATCCGATGGTGGCCGCGGCGAGACCCTGTGCCCCTTGCTCAGGTCATGCCCGGTGCGGCGCCGGCTAAGCGCGCATAGGTCTGGCCGACTCATATCCGACCAACGCGCCGGGAGCGAGCCGGTTGTATCGTCGGGGTCAACTGGTCCCGCACGCAATCGCGATATGGGTTGCCGGTGCCGCCGGCGCCAGCGCCCCGTCACCTCGCCTGTCACTTCGCTTGTCCAGGCCCGGCGCGCGTGTTAGCGGCCCTGCCGTTTGGGTAGTTCCGCGGCGTGATCCAGCGGCTCCCGCCGCGACAACAACCCGCGCCGGCCCCGCCGGTCGATCGAGAAGGATGATCCGCATGGCCGATTCCCCGGCAGCGAACGGCAACGGCGGCGGCATGCCGCAGGGCGATGTGCCGACCATCAATGCCCTGGCGCAGTACACGAAGGATCTCTCCTTCGAGAATCCGAACGCCCCGCGCTCCCTTCAGCCCAAGGAGGGCCAGGGGCCGCAGATCAACATCCAGGTGAACGTCAACGCGCAGCAGCTCTCCGAGACCGATTTCGAGGTCGAGCTGAAGCTCGAGGGCGACGCCAAGATCCAGAACGAAGTGCTGTTCGCCTTCGAGGTGACCTATGCCGGCGTGTTCCGGCTGCTCAACATCCCGGCCGACCAGATCCATCCGGCGGTGATGATCGAGTGCCCGCGCCTGCTCTTCCCCTTCGCCCGCCAGATCGTGGCCGAGGCGGTGCGCAACGGCGGCTTCCCGCCCCTGTACATCGACCCGATCGATTTCGTCGGCCTCTACCGGCAGAAGGTGATGGAGCAGCAGGGCGCCCAGGGCCCGCTCGCCTCCTGAGGTGACGACCGGCGGCCGCGCGGCGGCCGCCGGGACCCCGAGAGGCCGCCGCCCGCGCGCACAGGGCGTCCGCTCAGGAGCGCGGCGCTCAGTGCGACGAAGCTGCCCGGCAGGTCGGGCAGCCCCCGAACCGGCCGCTGACCTTCCCGGCGCCTTCGGGTGCCGTGCTGGGCGCCAGGGCTGCCACCGCGAGCCTGCCCATCGCCGCCGCCGACGAGGACCCCGGTCCCGGTCAGGGCGGCCGCGCCGCGGACCGTGCAGGGTTTCGCCCGCTCTCTCGCCGAAGACGCCGCACGTCGCCCCGCATGAGGGTGTCGCCGCCCTGCTCCGCGACGGAGGCTGCGTTCCGGGCTTGACCGTTCCGGGGTCCCCGTTCACGTCCGGGGCCCGAAACGGCTCCAGGATCGCATGGCCCCCACCACAAACCTCGCCTTGATCAACCTGTTCATCGGGGACATCCAGGGCGGCCTCGGCCCCTTTCTGGGAACCTGGCTGGCGGAATCCGCCTCGTGGAGCCCCGCCCGGGTCGGCTTCGTCGTCACGCTGGTGGGGTTCGGCACGCTGTTCCTGAGCGGCCCGTTCGGTGCCCTGGTGGATCGGTTCCCCCGGCCACGCCTGCTGATCGCCCTGGCCTGCGGGGCGATCCTCGCGGGCACGCTGCTGCTCCTCCCGGCGCGCAGCTTTCCGGCGGTCCTGTGCGCGCAGCTGCTCGCCGCGGCCGGCGGCACCCTGCTGTTGCCGGCGGTCGCGTCGCTGACCCTGGGCATCGTCGGGAAGGACCGCTTCCCCGCCCAGCAGGGCCGCAACCAGGCCTTCAACCACATCGGCATCCTGGTCGCGGCGGGGGGCATCAGCCTCGGCACCGGCTATTTCGGGCCTGCGATCGCCTTCTGGGTCCTCGGCGGCATGGCTGTGGCGGCGATCGGCGCCACGCTGACGACGCCCGCCGGCGCCTGGAACCGGCGCCGCGCCGTCGGTTGGAAGGAGGACGACGCGGACGAACCCGAGCGCAGCGGCCTGCGTCAGGTTCTCGGCAACCGCCGTCTGCTGGTGCTGACCGTGGCGCTGACCCTGTTCAACCTGGGGAACGGCGGCATGCTCTCGCTGCTCGGGCAGAAGCTCGTGGCGACCGCGGCCGACGCCACCACGTGGACGGCGCGCTACGTCATGGTGGCGCAACTCGTCATGGTGCCCGTGGCTCTGTTTGCCGGTTCGCTGGCCGACAGGCGCGGACGCCGTCAATTGCTGATGGTGGCCTTCGCCGTGCTGCCGGTGCGCGCGCTCATGTCCGGATTGATCGACGATCCGGTGTGGCTGATCGCCGCCGAGGTGCTGGACGGCGTGGCCTCCGGCATCGTCGGGGTGGCGGTGCCCGTGGTGGTGGCGGACCTGACCTGGGGATCGGGCCGAACCCAGACGGCGCTCGGCAGCGTCAACGCGGTGCAGGGCGTGGGCGGCGCGCTCTCGAGTTGGTACGGCGGCCTGTCATACGGGCTGTTCGGCTGGACCGGTGCCTTCCTGGCCCTCGGCGTGCCGGCGCTCGTCGCCCTGGCGCTCGTGATCTGGCTCGACGCCACCCCTGAGGCCGGCCGCCGCCGGCGCCGGCGGGAGCGGCGCAGCCCCGTCGTTCAGGAGGCGTAACGGGCGCGCGGCGGTATCCCGCTCGCGACCACGGCACCGGCCCCCGTCATCGCACGCGCAGGCAGGTATATCCGCAGGCACACCCGCTGCGCCGGAAATGTCGGGCAGCCGGCCCGACCACGGCGGCCCGTCGCATGGGCGACCCTTCTGAAACACGAAAGCCCGGCCGCCGGGCCGGGCTTCGTGACGATGCCGCTGCGTGCCGCTCAGCCGATATGGGGGCTGCCCGTGGCGGCGGGAAAGCGGTCGGCGAGCGCACGGCGCAGCTTTTCCAGGGCCCGGTTCTCGATCTGGCGGACCCGCTCCTTGGAGATGCCGAGCCGCTGGCCCAGGGCTTCGAGGGTCGCCTGATCCTCGGCGAGGCGGCGCTCGCGCAGGATGCGCAGCTCACGCTCGGACAGGACGGTCAGAGCCTGCTGCAGCCAGCTGAGGCGGCGCTCGCCGTCGACCGTGGCGCTCACGGTCTCGTCCGGCAGGTCGGCCCCGTCGACCAGGAAATCCATCCGTTCCGAGGACGCGTCGCTGTCCTCGCCCACGGGGGCGTTGAGGGACATGTCGGGGCCGGACAGGCGTGCATCCATCAGGGCGACGTCGTCACGGGACACCCCGATCGCGCTGGCGATGCGGCGATGGATCTCGTCGCCGACATGTTCCTCGGTGGATTGCATCAACCGGGCGCGCAGCCGGCGCAGATTGAAGAACAGGGCCTTCTGCGCCGAGGAGGTCCCGCCGCGCACGATCGACCAGTTGCGCAGGATGTAATCCTGGATCGAGGCGCGGATCCACCACGTCGCATAGGTGGAGAAGCGGACGTCCCGCTCCGGCTCGAACCGGGCCGCGGCCTCCATCAGGCCGACATGCCCTTCCTGGACGAGGTCGGCCATGGGCAGGCCGTAGTGACGAAAACGCCCCGCCAGGGCGATGACGAGGCGCATATGGGCCGAGATCAGACGGTGGAGAGCCCGCTCGTCGCGCTCGTCCTTCCATCGGACGGCGAGGCCCCGCTCTTCTTCCCGGGCCAGGAAGGGCGCCTCCATGGCAGTCCGTATGAACTGCCGTCGAATTCCCGCGATCTCAGCCATCCGCCTGCCTCTTGTTGCCGAGTGCTGTTGCGGCGTCGGACCCAAGGACCCGACGCGCAGGCGCCACCGGGGGGTGACGCCAGGCAACCGACAACGGAAGGCAAAACGGGAAAGTTCCGTCCCGATGCCCCACAATGCGACAACGCAGCGGCCACGAATTCGTGTTCCGTCGGGAAGACATGGGATCCGGCCCCGCGCCGTCCAGCCCAGGCCTTCGCGAACGGTCAGGGCCGTCGGGGGGAGCCGGCCGCGCGGACGCAAGAAAAAACCCGGCCACCAGGGCCGGGTTGAATGTCGTTGTCGCGATGCGATGCGCGCCTCAGGCGGCTTCCTCCTGAAGGTCGTCGCCCTCGCTGTCCCCCTCGGCCTCGGCTTCGGGCTCGGCCTCGTTCTTCGCCCGGCGGGGCGACTTGGCGAGGCTCTGCTCGATCAGCTTCAGCGCCTCGGTCTCGGTGATGCGGTTGACCGAAGAGATCTCGCGCACGATCCGGTCCAGAGCCGCCTCGTACAATTGGCGCTCGGAATAGGATTGCTCGGGCTGGGCCTCGGAGCGGAACAGGTCGCGCACGACCTCGGTGACGGAGAGCAGATCACCCGAGTTGATCTTGGCCTCGTATTCCTGCGCGCGGCGCGACCACATGGTGCGCTTGATCCGGGCGCGGCCGGTCAAAAGGTCGAGAGCCTTCTTCACCAGTTCCGGCTCGGCGAGCTTGCGCATGCCGACGCTGTTGGCCTTCGCTGTGGGGACGCGCAGGACCATCTTGTCCTTCTCGAACGAGACCACGAACAGCTCAAGCTTGTAGCCCGCGATTTCCTGCTCCTCGATCGCGGTGATGCGACCGACGCCGTGGGCCGGATACACGACAGCCTCGCCGGTCTTGAAGCCCTGCCGGCCTGTGGTCGTCGTCTTCTTGGCTGTGGTCATGCGAGAAGGGCCTCCACTGGCGCGCAGCGTTCGGCGCCGCGCGAAACCGTGTTCTTCCGGGCGGGACACCCGGTCTGCCTCGCCGCTCCCGAAACCCCCGCGCCCAGCGCGACGATCCCGGTCATTCCCCGGCGCGGCCGTGCAAGCACCTGGCGCGTCCGCCGAAGTCTCCTTCGGCGGCCGATCGCGTACTACTCCTAACAACCGAAAATCGAAGGCGTTTCAGCCGGAGGGAGCACGTCAGGCGCAAGCGACGGCAGGCGGATTGTCTACCACAATCCGGCGCGCAGATCAAAGCATCCCTGAAGACGCACGCGCGGACCAAGCGCGGCGTCAAAGAGTTTTACACTGGTGCCATGGGACAGGAATGACCTGGCCGCGTATCTGGGCTTCGTATGACGCAGCCCCGAGGAGGCCTTCAGCGAAGCGGCGGGGCTGAAAAAACTTCGCGCCCACTGGAAAGCCGCGGGCGCATGCGCGTCAGATCCTGTGAATTCGTCCCAAGCTCAGTCGCCAGATCCAGGATTCGGCGAGAAATGCGCCTCCAGCTTTCCGGCCTTTCCATCCCACTCCTTGGCGTCGGCCGGAGCTTCCTTCTTCTGCGTGATGTTCGGCCAGGTTTTGGCGTAGTCGGCGTTCAGCTTCAGCCACGTGTCCAGATTCGACTCCGTGTCGGGCTTGATCGCTTCGGCCGGGCATTCCGGCTCGCACACGCCGCAATCGATGCACTCATCCGGATGAATGACGAGCATGTTCTCGCCCTCATAGAAACAATCCACCGGACAGACCTCGACGCAGTCCGTGTATTTGCACTTGATGCAATTGTCGGTGACGACGTAGGTCATCGGATGTCTTCGTCCTAAAACTCGACTTGGCCCGGGCAGAGCCTGGGGACGGCCTGCGCGCGCCAGCGGGCGCTGCGAGGGGAACGCCGGTGAGGCCCGGCGCGGAGCCGGGCTTCGGAGGCCAACGGCTCTAGACCCTGCCTCCCGGGCTGACAAGCGCGTGTGCGCCGCATGCGGTCCGCGACGGCCCGCTCGCGCGGGGGCTGTGGCACAGCCTCATCACTCGTGCGTCTCGACCGGCGGCCCGCCGCCGGACAGATCGTCGTACAGCAGCCGCGCTTCCGGGGCGGGGCCGCGCCGTACGCCGAGGCCGAGGACCCTTACAGCCAGGGTCGCGTGCGGCGCGGCCACCGTCACCACGTCACCGATGCCGATCGCCCGCGCCGGGTTCTCGGCCCGGCTGCCGTTCACCCGGACGAACCCGTCGGAGGCCAGCCGCGCTGCCAGGGACCGGGTCCGCGCGAAGCGCGCGAACCACAGCCATTTGTCGAGGCGCTGCCGGTCCTCCCGCATCCGCGGTGAAGGTCAGCGCTTCCCGCCGTCGCCGGCCTCGAGCTGCGCCTTCAGCGCGGCGAGCTTGGCGAAGGGCGAATCCGGATCGGGCGCCCGCTCGCGCCGGGGCGGCCGCTGGTCGGGCCGCGGGCCGGCATGGCGCTGCTCCGCATTGCGCTGATCGTCGCGGCGTTCCGGCCGACCGCCCTCGAACCGGTCGCGGCGTGGACCGCGATCCCGTCCGGGCCGCGGGCCGCCGTCGCCACCCTCGGCGCGGCGCTGCTCCGGCCGGCCGCCATCCGCGCGTCCCTGGCCCGGGTTCTGGCCCGGCTGTCCCGCATCCCGGCCGCGTCCCGCGCCGCGGGGGCGATTCTGCGGACGCTGGTGCGCCGGGCGCTGATGCCGCTGCAGGCGCCAGACGTCGATCTGCAGAACCTCCGCGGCGGGTTCGCCCTCCGCGGCCGTGCCTTCGGCCGCATCGGCCGCATCGGGCTCCGCCTCGGCCGAGCCGGGCGCGGCCTGCTCGGTGGCGGAGACCGGCTCGGCGGCCGGCGCAGCCTCCTGGGGAGCCTGGTCCGGTTGCTCCGATCCGGCGCCGGTCGCCTCCGCGTGCGGCGCATCGCCCGCGGGCTCCTCGGCCTGCTCTCCGGCGGTCGCATCGGCTGCGAGGTCCGGCGCCTGATCCTCGGTCGGGGACGCCTCGGCCTCGACGGCCGGGACCTCATCCCCCGGGGAGGCGTGTTCCGCGGCGGTCTCGCCGTCCTCCGCGGCCGGAGCCTCGTCGCCAGCCGGCTCCGCGGCGTCCGCCTGCGCGGCAATGGCCTCGTCGGAAGACGCCTCGGCCGGGGCTGCCTGTGCGGCCGGCGCCGTGGCCGCGGCGGGGACGAGCGGCACCGTGATGGCGGGGCCCGGACGCGTCTCCACGTTGTAGCCCAGGGACTTCAGGATCGAGGCGAAATCCTCGCCCGAGCAGCCGACCAGGGAGGTCATGCCGACGGTGGCCACGAAGCCGTCGCCGTCGGCCGTTCCGTCCGGCGGGGCGCCCGGGGTGGTGCCGGGGCGATAGGCGATGGCCGGGCGGATCAAGTCGGCGAGCCGCTCCAGGATGTCGACGCGCACCGCGCGCTCGCCGCTGACCCGGAAGCCGGCCGCGCGGTACAGCCCCTTGGCGATCTCGCGGTCCACCTTGATCGAGGTGCGGCCGGAGCCGGCCAGATGCGCGATCTCGTCGAGGCCGCGCTGGTCGAGGCCGCCGTTACGCAGGGCCCAGAGCTGCGCCGCGAGCGTCCGGGGCGCCGGCTTGAGCAGGGCCGGCAGGAAGATGTGGTAGGCGCCGAAGCGGACGCCGTGGCGGCGCAGCGCCCCGCGGCCGTCCTGATCGAGGCTGCGCATCTCGTGCGCCACCTTCGAGCGTTCCAGCACGCCCAGCGCCTCGACGACCTGGTAGCCGATGCCCTTGGCGAGACCCGTGAGGTCCGCCGCGGTCTCGATCTCCATCAGAGGGCCGAGCAGGCGCACGATGTAGGCTTTCAGCCACGCATCCAGGCGGGCCTCCACCTTCTCGCGGTGCGCGCCGGTCAGGCTGTCGTCCGCCAGCAGACGGATCTGCGGGGCGAACAGCTTCTCGCCGGGGGTGAGCTTGGCCACCGGCGCGCCGGTCCACCGGATCGTGCCGTCATGCGAGAGCACGAGGGTCGAATCGGCGGTCGCGGCGAATCGTTCGGCCCGCGCCTCGATCTCGCCCGCGAGCGCCTTATCGGCGGCGCTCCTCAGGGTCTTGGCCTCGTGCCCTTCGGCGCTGGCATCGGGAACGAACAGGAATCCGTGAAGGTGGCCGACATGCTGACCCTCGACGGTGACGTCACCGTCGGCGGTGATCTGGGCTTCGAGCATCGTGTTCTCTCTCAGGCGCCGCATCAGGACGCTGGTGCGCCGGTCGACGAAGCGGCTCGCGAGGCGTTCGTGCAGGGCGTCGGACAGTCTGTCCTCTACCCGACGTGTCTCGCCCTGCCAATGTTCCGGGTCGCGCAGCCAGTCGGGTCTGTTGGCGACGAAGGTCCAGGTGCGTCCCTGGGCGATCCGACGGGACAGCGTGTCGATGTCGCCGTCGGTCCGATCGATCATGGCCACCTGCTCGGCGAACCACGTGTCGGGGATGCGGCCGGCCATCCCCTTCATGAGGAATCGGTAGAGCTGGGCCACCAGATCGGCGTGCACCTGCGGATGGACCTTGCGGTAGTCCGGCACGCCGCAGACGTCCCAGAGCCGCCTCACCGTGGCGGCGCTGCGCGCCATGTCGCGGATGTCGTCCTCCTTCATGAGGATCTCGAGCGCCTGCTGATCCTCGCCCATGGGGGCGCGGGTCAGCCCCGATTCGCGCGGGTGCTCGTCGAGGCTCGCCTGCAAGCCCTCCAGGCTGCCGAAGCGCAGGTCCGGATTGCGCCATTGCAGGATGCGGAGGGGATCGAAGTCGTGGCTCTCGAGCCGCTCCACCAGCTCGGCCTCGAAGGTCGGGCAGCGCCCGGTGGAGCCGAAGGTGCCGTCGGCGAGGTGGCGTCCGGCGCGGCCGGCGATCTGGCCCATCTCGGCGGGGGTGAGCTTGCGGAAGCGGGTGCCGTCGTACTTCCAGTTCGCCGCGAAGGCGACGTGGTCGACGTCGAGGTTGAGGCCCATCCCGACGGCATCGGTGGCGACGAGGTAGTCCACGTCGCCCGCCTGGTACATCTCGACCTGGGCGTTGCGGGTCCGGGGGGAGAGCGCGCCGAGCACCACTGCGGCGCCCCCGCGCTGACGCCGGATCAGCTCGGCAATGGCGTAGACCTCCTCGGCCGAGAACGCGACGATCGCGGTGCGCCGGGGCAGGCGCGACAACCGCTTCTCCCCCGCGAAGGTCAGTTGCGACAGCCGCGGCCGGGTCGTGGTGTGGACGTTGGGGATCAGGTCCTGAACCAAAGGCAGCATGGTCGAGGAGCCGATCAGGAGGGTCTCCTCCCGGCCGCGGACGTAGAGCAGGCGGTCGGTGAAGACGTGGCCGCGGTCCATGTCGGCGGCGAGCTGGATCTCGTCGATGGCCACGAAGGCCACGTCGAGGTCGCGGGGCATCGCCTCGATGGTGCAGATCCAGTAGCGCGGCCGGTCCGGCTTGATCTTCTCCTCGCCGGTGACCAGCGCGACCTTCTCGGGGCCGACCTTGGCGACGACGCGCAGGTAGACCTCCCGGGCGAGAAGCCGCAGGGGCAACCCGATCATCCCGGTCGGGTGCGCGAGCATCCGCTCGATGGCGAGATGCGTCTTGCCGGTGTTGGTCGGCCCGAGGACCGCGGTGACGCCGCGGGCGCGGGCATCGCGGGACAGCGAGCGGCTGGGCGAGGGGCGGAGCAGCGCGTCGATGGTCGGCGGTTCCTTCGAACGGGAAGGCCGTCGCGGCGCCGTCGCGGCGCGGGCGGGGAGGCGGGTTCGACCGTCCGGCCGCGTCTCAGGGACGGTAGGGCCGGGACGGTCCGCCCTCATATGGGATGCCGCCCCCGCCAGGTCCAATCTGAGGCGTGATCATCGGGAAGATGTCGATCTGCGTCGTCGGCGTGCCCGGCTGCGGTGCCACGTCGGCGCAGAGCGTGTCGGGCACCGCCACGAGGGGGCCGCGCCGCGGCGGCCGGTGCTCGACGACTTCGGCCGACGAGAAGGCGTCGCCGCCGCAGCCCGGATCGGCGGTGCCGGCGCTCAGGGGCTGCGCGGCCGCCGGGCCGGTGACGACGGCCAAGGCGAGGGCGATTCGGAGAGCAAGCGGGCGCATCCGCCGATTATCGCCGGGAACGTGAAGATTTCCTCCACCGCCGGCCGCGCGCTCCGGAGCCGCCTCCTCTGGGCCCGCAGGCACCTGAGGGAGAGCGCCACGGTTTCAGGCCTCGCGCTGCCCGAAGGCGCGGCGCTCCGGGCTGAGGGCGGCGCGGGCTGCATCGACCGCGGGCTCCGAACGCCAGGCGGATCAGTCGACGCCTTCGACGAGGACCACCTCGCCGATCCCCGCCGGCCGGCGCTTGGCGACGGCGGCCTGGTACTCGGGCGAGAAATAGTAGGCGCGCGCCGCCTCGTAGGACTCGAATTCCAGCACGACGTTGCGCGGACGGGCCTCGCCCTCCAGCGCCTCGCAGCGGCCGCCGCGCACCAGCGGCGTGCAGCCGTACTTGCGCATGGCCTCGGAGGCCAGGGCGGCGTAGTCCTTGTAGGTCTCCGGATCGGTGACCGTCATCCGGACGATGATGTAGCCCTTGGGCATTGGCTGACCTCCCTGGCGCGGCTGTCGCGCCGCGCGGACGTGCCGGGAAAGCCGCGGGCGGTCAAACCGCCGCTACTGCCCGGGCAGGCTCGCCTGTGCGACGCTGGTACCGGCGGCGCCGGCCGTCCCGGTCGTGCCCGCATTGCCGCCCTGGCTCCAGCGCGTCGCCTCGATGATGTTGGTGCCGATCGTGGTGAGCACCGAGATGCGCAGCGGGATCAGGACCCGCGTCCCCTCGACGGGGGCGAGCCAGACCGACATCTCGCGGTTCTCCTCCATGAACTTCACCCCCGGCCGGTCCGGACGGTGGCCGGCCACCGCCTGGTAGCGGGCGTTGCAGACGAGCACCGGGCCGGCATAGCCGGGCTTCTGAACCGGGCGCGTCTCGGCGTAGCTCAGCACCACGTTGAAGCGGGTGGCGCCATCGAAGACCGGCAGGGTGCGGTTGCAGTTTTCCGGATCGAGGGGCTCGCCGCGTCCCTGAGTCGGCATCAGCAGGGCGCTGACCGGGTCGATGATGCCGCGCTTGTTGGAGGCTGTGACCGGGACGCGGTCCTGCATGTCGACGAGGGGCGGCGTGATCTCGGCCTGGACCACGTTGCCGTGCGCCAGGGCCATGCGCACCGCGATGCCGGAACTGGCCGTCTGGGTCGCGATGGCGAAGGCGCCGGGCTGCGGTGCCGCCGCGAAGCTTCCGGAGGCCCGGGCCGAGCCCTTGCCGCCGGTGATCGCGCCGACGAGGCCCGTGAGCACCGCCGACACGTCCATGAGGTAGCGGTCGCGGTCGAACGAACCGGCCAGCCGCGCCGTGCCGATCGGCAGGCCGGCGAGGTTGATGCCGTAATCGACCGCCACGGTCGCGGCAGCCCCCGCGGCCCGCTTCGCGCGCGACGCCCGCGAGGCGGCATCGGCCGGAGCCATGAGGGCGGCGAGGGCGAGGAGGCTGCCCGCGAGGCGCCCGGCAGCGTGCTTTGTCACAGGCTTGATCATCCGACGGATTGGCGTGGCGCTCATGATCCGGATCGCATCCCAGGGCGGGCGGCCCAAGACACGCGCTCGGGCACACCCTCTCGAACACCCCCGCGCGTCGGACGCCTCTCGAGGCCCGGAGCCGGGAGAGGCACCTTCCTGCAGGTGGAAGAAGGCTATATCCCGGCATCGTGGTTAACAGACCGTTGGGCGGCCGGGGCGGCCCGGGCGGCTCTGCGGTCGGCGGGCACCTTGACGCGGCGCGCCTTCGTCGCCTATAGGCTCGCGCCTTCAACAGGACTCCGCCGGACCTGGAACACGCAATGGGCGCCGCCTGCTGCGACGATGATCGCGCCGGTCGCGATCGGGTCTATTCGGGCGGAACGAGACGGGATCGTTTTTTATCATGGCGCGCCGCTGCGAACTCACCGGCAAGGCCGTTCAGGTCGGCCACCTCGTGAGCCACTCGAACCGCAAGACCAAGTGCCGGTTCCTGCCGAACCTGTGCAACGTCACCCTCCAGTCCGACGCGCTCGGCAAGCGCGTCCGTCTGCGGGTCACCGCGCACGCCCTGCGCTCCGTGGAGCACCGCGGTGGGCTCGACGCCTTCCTGATCAAGGCTGGCGAGGGCGACCTGTCGCAGACCGCCCGCCTCCTGAAGCGCGAGATCCACAAGAAGCTCGCCGAGGCCCCGGCCGTCGCGGCCTGAGTCTCCGGGCTTCACGCCATCCTTCATCGGACGGTTCGAACCGCCGTGGCCCCCGAGGCCGCGGCGGTTTCCGCTTGCGCGCAACAGGCACAGTGATCCGGAAGATCCCGTTCACGACCGCATCCTGAGGGGCCCGCGTCAGCGGGCCGCCAAGGAGGGCTCCAGGGATCGGGCGGCCTGACGGAGGTTTCCTTCGCGGCCTCCGCGGCGCTCCGGCATCTCAGGGTGAGAGGCCGGAGCGGACGGGCCTCGAGGTCGGAGAAGGCCCGCGGACGGTCAGCGCCGCCCGCCCGCCGCGCGCAGCATCCGGCCGGTCGGTGCCGGCGTGCCGTTCTCTTCGAACAGCTCCGCGAGCTTCTCGGTCATTGCCCCGCCGAGTTCCTCGGCGTCGATGATCGTCACGGCGCGGCGGTAGTACCGCGTCACGTCGTGGCCGATGCCGATGGCGAGCAATTCCACCGGCGAGCGCGTCTCGATCTCCTCGATCATCCAGCGCAGGTGCCGTTCGAGATAGTTGCCGGCATTGACCGACAGGGTCGAATCGTCCACCGGCGCGCCGTCCGAGATCACCATCAGGATCTTGCGCTGTTCCGGCCGGCCGAGCAGGCGCTTGTGCGCCCAATCCAGCGCCTCGCCGTCGATATTTTCCTTGAGAAGACCTTCGCGCATCATCAGGCCGAGGTTCTTGCGCGCCCGCCGCCAGGGGGCGTCGGCCGATTTGTAGACGATGTGGCGCAGGTCGTTCAGGCGGCCGGGATTCGGCGGCTTGCCGGCGGCAAGCCACGCCTCGCGGCTCTGGCCGCCCTTCCAGGCCCGGGTGGTGAAGCCCAGGATCTCCACCTTCACGCCGCAGCGCTCCAGTGTCCGCGCCAGGATGTCGGCGCAGGTCGCCGCCACGGTGATCGGCCGGCCGCGCATCGAGCCGGAATTGTCGAGGAGCAGCGTGACGACCGTGTCGCGGAAGTTCGTATCCTTCTCCTGCTTGAAGGAGAGGGGCTGGTAGGGGTCGATGACCACGCGCACGAGCCGCGCCGGGTCGAGCTGACCTTCTTCCAGGTCGAAGTCCCAGGCGCGGTTCTGCTGGGCGAGGAGGCGGCGCTGAAGCCGGTTGGCGAGGCGGCCGACCACCCCCTGCAGATGGGAGAGCTGCTTGTCGAGGTAGGAGCGCAGGCGCGCCAGCTCGTCGGCGTCGCACAGCTCCTCGGCGTGGATGACCTCGTCGAACCGGGGGTTGAACACCCGGTATTCGGGGCCGCGCGCCTCGTTGCCCTGCCGCTGGGGCGGCCGCGAGGCCTCCGAGGCCTCCTCGGATTCCGCATCCTCCGCCTCCTCGGGCAGCTCGCCCGAGGGCGCATCGGCGGATTCCTGGGCGCCGTCCTCGATCTCGTCGGAGGCTTCCTCGGAGGTCTCGATCTCGGCGCGCTCGCCCTGGCTCTTCTCCTCCGAATCGCCCTCGCTCGGGTTCTGCTCCTCGTCCTGGGCGTCGTTCTCGTCGTCGTTCTCGTCATCCTCGGCGTCGAACGGCGTCTCGTCCGACATGTCGAGGGAGGTGAGGAGATCGCGCACCGAGCGGGCGAACTTGCGCTGGTCCTCGATCGAGCCGATCAGCCCGTCGAGATTCGGGCCGGCCTTGGACTCGATATGCTCGCGCCACAGTTCGACGATCTTGGTGGCAGCCTCGGGCGGCTTCTGGCCGGTCAGGCGCTCGCGCACCATCAGGGCGACCGCGTCCTCCATGGGGGCGTCGGCCCGGTCGGTGATGGTCTCGTACTTGCCGCCGCGGTGGTAGCGGTCCTCCAGCATCGCCGAGATGTTGCTGGCGACGCCCGCCATCCGGCGCGAGCCGATCGCCTCGACCCGGGCCTGCTCGACCGCGTCGTAGACCGCCCGGGCAGCGGCGTTCTCGGGGGCGAGGCGGCGATGGACGGCGACGTCGTGGCAGCCGAGCCGCAGCGCCATGGCGTCGGCATTGCCGCGCAGCACCGCGACGTCCTGCGCCGAGAGCTTGCGCGGCGGCTCGGGCAGCCGGGCCTTGTCGCCGGTGAGCGCTGGCCGGTCGGTGGCGTAGGTGACCTCGACCTCGGAGCGCCGGGCGATGGCGCGCAGGCAGCCGGCTACCGAGCGCTTCAGGGGCTCGGCCACGGGTTCGCGGCGCTCGCCGGGCTTGCGGTTGGAGATGGACATGCGGGCTACCGGTCGACGTCGACTTCGAAGGGGCGATTCAGGATGTCGTCCCAGCTGTAGGGACACTCCGTGGGCAGGGTTTTGGGCGAGCGCCTCATCTGCCGGGCCGCCCCGAGGCGACCGAGGCGGAACCCGTCGCGCTGCACCTCGTCCAGGCTGGATCTCAACCCGGGGCTCTTCCGCAGCGGGATCAGGATGCGCTCACGGTGCTCGGCGATGCTGATCGTCCAGCTGCGGCGTTCCGGCTGATGATCCCATTCCAGCATGTGGAGCAGGACGATCTCCACAGCGCTGGTGAGCCGGTGATATTCGCTCAAGCCCACGTCGCTCAGCTCCTCGGCGATGTTGTCGAGGTCGAGGGCGTCCACCCGGCCGGCGCGGAGCAACGCCACCTGCTCCTGAACCCAGCTGTAGAGATCATCCGCGTAGCGCGTCCGCCCCTCGGCATGCGGAGCCGCCGGAGCGTCCTCGCGGGTCGGGGCCGGATGCGCCATCGCGTCCTCCATGCAGATCAGCTCAGCGCGACGTTCACCGCGCTCTCGGGCAGCTCCTTGCCGAAGGCGCGCTGGTAGAACTCGGCCACCAGCGTCCGCTCCAGCTCGTCGCACTTGTTCAGGAAGGTCACCCGGAAGGCGAAGCCGATATCCTTGAAGATGTCGGCGTTCTCGGCCCAGGTGATCACCGTGCGCGGGCTCATGACGGTGGACAGATCGCCGTTCATGAAGGCGTTGCGCGTGAGATCCGCCACCCGCACCATCCGGTTGACGATGTCGCGGCCCTGGTCGCTCCGGTAATGCGTGGCCTTCGAGAGCACGATGTCGACCTCGCGGTCGTGGGGCAGATAGTTCAGCGTCGTGACGATCGACCAGCGGTCCATCTGACCCTGGTTGATCTGCTGGGTGCCGTGATAGAGGCCCGAGGTGTCGCCCAGTCCTACGGTGTTGGCCGTGGCGAACAGCCGGAAGGCCGGGTGCGGGCGGATCACGCGCTTCTGATCGAGGAGCGTCAGGCGGCCCGAGAGTTCCAGCACGCGCTGGATCACGAACATCACGTCCGGGCGGCCGGCATCGTACTCGTCGAATACGAGGGCCACGTTGTTCTGCAGCGCCCAGGGCAGGATGCCGTCCTGAAAGGCGGTGACCTGCTTGCCGTCCTTCAGGACGATGGCGTCCTTGCCGACGAGGTCGATGCGCGAGACGTGGCTGTCGAGGTTGATGCGGATGCACGGCCAGTTCAGCCGGGCGGCCACCTGCTCGATATGGGTCGACTTGCCGGTGCCGTGATAGCCGGTGACCATCACGCGGCGGTTGCGCGCGAAGCCCGCCAGGATCGCGAGCGTCGTCTCCCGGTCGAAGATGTAGTCCGGATCGAGATCCGGCACGTGCTCCTCGGGCTCGGCATAGGCCGGGACCTTGAGGTCGAGGTCGATGCCGAAGACATCGCGGACGGAGACGGTGCGGTCGGGCAGCGCGGCGGGCGTATCGTCAGAGAGCATTCGGAACCTCGTGAGGCGCGGTCGCTCCACTCCCTAGCAGTGGACCATCCGCGCGAAAGGACGTCGAGCCGGGCCTCCGCGGCGGGGCGAAGCCATCCTTAGACGGCGACGCGCCCGGGCGCCACCGACCGGCATCGACCCCATATAGGGTCGCGCCGTGCGGATTGCCCTATCCCGGATGCGAACCGGCGTGCAGGGTTCGTGCCGGTCAGCAGAGTCCGGCTCCACGCAGCACGTCGTGAGCCCGGATGATGTCGCGCAGCCGCTCCTCGAACGACCGGTCGCCGCCGTTGGCGTCGGGGTGGAAGCGCTTCACCAGGATCTTGTACTGCGCCTTGATGGCGGCCGAATCCGCGCCTTCCTCAAGGCCCATCACGTCGAGGGCCCGGCGGACCGTGGCCGAGTGGCGGGGCTTGCGCGGCTCCTCGGGCTGACGCGCGCGCCGGCGGGCATCGCCGACGCCCTCGCCGCGCAGGATGCCCAGCGGATCGACATAGGCCCAGTCGCGGGCCGGCTCGTCCGCCGGTTTCGCCTGGCCGGTCCGGTTCACGCCCATCGCCCAGGTCGGGCGATGCCCGATGATCGCGTCCTTCTGGTAGGCCTGGACGGCGGCATCGTTCATGCCGTCGAAGTAGTTGTAGGTCGCGTTGTAGGCGCGGACGTGGTCCATGCAGAAGCGCCAGTACTGGCCCTCCGCCTTCCGGCCCTTGGGCGCCCGGTACAGACCCGGATGGGTGCAGCCCGGACTCTCGCAGACGCCCTCGGCCGCGGCTTTCGGCTCGTCGCAGGACGGTTTGATCCGGATGCTGTCGAACAGGCGCGAGTTGAGATCCATGACGGGCCGATTATGAGGGGGCAGACCTGAGACACAAGGGCACCGGGCCTGATGACGCATGCGCGGGATCGGGCTTGACGGCAGCCCACGAACGCGACGCGAGGGCAGGATGACGGATGGTGCGGGCGCGAGGGGCACCCTGCGGGACTGGATGGAGACGCGGCTGCGGGAGCAACTCGCGCCGGCGCGCCTCGACGTGATCGACGAGTCGCATCTGCATGCCGGTCATGCGGGGGCACGGCCGGGGGGCGAGACCCACTACCGGCTCGACATCGTCGCGTCGGCGTTCGAGGGCAAGAGCCGCGTGGAGCGGCACCGCTTGGTGAACGCAGTCCTGGACGATGCGTTCAAGCGCGGTCTTCACGCCCTCGCCGTGCGCGCCCGCACGCCGGCCGAGGCCGCCTGACCCGGCCGCGCGGCCGCCCGCGGGCAGCCCTCGGTCCGCGCGGGGCGGTGGCGTGGGCGGGGCAGCGGATTGAGGGGAATGTGGTTATGGGGATACCCCTCTGCATCCTCCGCCCCGCGCCCGATACGCGGGCGCGGCGGCCGTTGACGATCCTGTCGGAGAGGCCGCCATGTCCCTGCGGGTGACGCCGCGCATCGCCATCGCGGAGGACGAGATCACCTTGTCCTTCATGCGTGCTTCGGGCGCGGGCGGCCAGAACGTCAACAAGGTCGAGACGGCGGTCCAGCTCCGCTGGCCGGTCTTGGATTCGCCCTCCGTGGATGACCGCGTGAAGGCGAACGTGGTGCGGCTCGCGGGGCGGCGCATGACCAAGGACGGCGTCCTGGTCCTCATCGGGCAGCGGCACCGGACGCAGGAGCGCAACAGGGCCGAGATCCTGCAGCGCCTCGTCGACCTCGTGGCCGAGGCCGCCAAGCCGCCGCCCCCGATCCGCCGGGCGACGAAGCCCACGAAGGGCTCCAAGGAACGGCGGATCGTCGCCAAGAAGAGCCGTGCCGTGATCAAGCAGGGCCGGGGCAGCTACCGGGATTCCGACGGCTGATCCCGCGCCCGCCCCGGTGGGATCTCAGTGGATGGCGTCGATGACCTCGGCCTTCGGGCTGGCGTCGGGCGCCGGAGAGGAGCCCGCCACCAGCGTGCTGCCCGGCTTGGCGATGGTCAGCACGATCGCGATCAGCGCCAGGATGGCGGCGAGCGCCGCCGGGAACAGGAAGGCCGATTCGCCGTAGCGGATGTCGAGCAGGCCGCCCACCACCGCGCCGGTGCTGAGACCGGCCCAGAGCGGCGCCTGGATCCAGAAGGAGGGCGCCACCGTGCCGAGCAGCAGGTTCGCGCAGCCGGTGCCGAAACGCACCACGGCGCCGGTGACGTAGGTGAGCGCCAGGGAGCGGCCGCCCTCGTCCTGCAGCGTCGCGTTCTGAAGGCCCAGCGCCAGGACGATGGGATAGGCGTGCAGCGGATAGGCGAAGGTGCCCCACGGCATCAGCAGGCCGCCGGCGAGCAGCAGGGCCTGGAGCGTCAGCAGCACGGCGAGGCGCCAGCGCCCGACCCAGGCGGCGATCAGGGTCCCCAGGAAGGCGCCGAAGCAGAACATGCAGATGGTGCTGGCGACGCGGGTGACGTTCTCCCAGTCGCCATTGGCCACCGCCACGCCGAAGCGGGTGGTGTTGCCCGACATGAACGACATGAACAGCTGCGAGAATTCCAGGAAGCCGATGGAATCGGCGCAACCCGCGAGCGCGGCCAGGGCGATCGCGAACGGGATGCGGGTCCGCGGATCGGCCGGAAAGGACTTGTCGGCCGGCGGTTCTGGCTTCCGCTCCGGTGTCGCGCGGCCTGTCCTGTTTCCGTAATCCGCCATGCTGATCCCCCGATCGAGCGGCCGCGCCCATTCGCGGCCGACAAACAATGGACGAAGAGCCAAGCGGTTTCATGCCGATGTGCGGCGCAGCACAACGACGCGCCCCGGCACCGGCCGCCCACCCTCGCGCCGGATGTGGGCGGGACGCAGAGTCAGGATCTCCAGTCCGGCGCCGATGGCCGTCGCCGCGATGTGGGCATCGGCATGGGCATAGCGTCCGTCCTTGCCCAGGACCGAGCCGGCACCGTCGTAGGATTGCACCGTGACGGCGCCGAGCCCGCCCGGTCGCAGGACTCGGCCGATCCCCGTCAGGAACGCGGCGAGGTCCGCCACGTAGATCAGGACGTCCGCGGCGAGGCAGAGATCGGCGCAGGCCTCCGGCAGGTCCGCCAGGGCGGCGGAGAGGTCGCCTTCGATCAGGCGGTCGTAGAGCGGCCGATCCCGCCACGTCTTGGCCCGCGCCATTGCCAGCATCCCGGGGGAGAGGTCGATCCCGGTGAGATGATCGAGCCGGTCGCGCAGAACGGTGCCCATCAGCCCCGTGCCGCAGCCGAGATCGAGCGCGACCGGGAAGCGCTCCGGGACGCCCGGCAGGGCGTCGCGGACGCGTTGCGGGCCGACATAGCCCAGGCCCTCCACGAGGTGGTGCTCGAAACGCGGCGCGTAGTCGTCGAACAGAGCCCGGACATAGGCGGGCGACAGGACCGGGAGGCCGTCGCCGACACCCAGGCGGACGAGATGCGTGCACACGCCCAGCCTGTCCTCCGGATCGATCTCGAGGGCGCTGGCATAGGCGCGTGCCGCCGCGGCACGCAGGGCCGGATCGGCGCCGGAGGCCGCCAGACCCTCCCGCGCCCGGCCCAGCAGGAGCCAGGCGGGCGCGTAGCGCGGAGCAAGGTCCAGGACCTGCTCGGCGAGGTCGGCGGCGCCCGCATGGTCGCCGTCGGCCAAGCAGGCCTCCGCGTAGCGATAGCGGCGATCGGCGAGGAGGTCGCCGGAACTGAGCTGCGAGGCCATGCGTCTGCCGGGTCGGGGGCGCCTATATATCGGGGCCACCGGCGGACTCCACCGGCTGCACGGACCCGATGCCGATACGCGCCAGCGATCTCCTCACCCTGACCCGCGAGGGTCTCTATTGCCCGCTCGGGCGCTTCCACGTCGATCCGACCTGGCCGGTGGAGCGCGCGCTGATCACCCACGGGCACGCCGACCATGCCCGCGCCGGCCACGGACAGGTTCTGGCGACGCCCGAGACCCTGCGGATCATGGCGGTGCGCTACGGCGCGGAGTTCTGCCGCCAGCGGCAGGAGGCGCCGCTCGGTGCGGCGCTCCGCGTCGGCGACGTCACCGTGCGCTTCGCGCCGGCGGGCCACGTGCTCGGCTCGGCGCAGATCGCCATCGAACGGGACGGGGTCCGGGTCGTGGTCTCGGGCGACTACAAGCGGGCGCCGGATCCGACCTGCCTGCCCTTCGAGGTGGTGCCCTGCGACGTGTTCATCACCGAGGCGACCTTCGGCTTGCCGGTCTTCACGCATCCCGACACGCGGGGCGAGGTCCGCAAGCTCCTCGACTCGGCGCGGCTGTTCCCCGAACGCGCCCACATCGTCGGCGCCTACGCGCTCGGCAAGGCGCAGCGGGTGATGGCGCTTCTCCGGGAGGAGGGCTGGGACCGCCCGATCCACCTGCACGGCGCCATGGAGAAATTGACGACGCTGTACAAGGAGGAGGGGGTGCCGCTGGGCGACACGCCCAAGGTCGTGGCTGCCGAGCGCAAGGACCTGCAGGGGGCGATCGTGATCTGCCCACCCTCGTCGATCCAGGATCTGTGGTCCCGGAAGTTCCCCGATCCCGTGACCTGCTTCGCCTCGGGCTGGATGCGGGTGCGCGCCCGCGCCCGCCAGAAGGGCGTCGAGCTGCCGCTGGTGATCTCCGACCATTCCGACTGGCCGGACCTGTGCCGCACCATCCGCGACACCGGTGCCGGCGAGGTCTGGGTCACGCACGGTCAGGAGGATGCGCTGGTCCATTGGTGCGGGACGCAGGGTATCAAGGCCAAGCCCCTCCACCTGCTCGGCTACGGCGATGACGGCGAGGCCGAGCCGGGCTCCGTCGAGGCCGGCTCCGGGACGGAGGCGGCGGCGTGAACGCATTCGCCCACCTCCTCGACCGCCTCGCCTACGAGCCGCGCCGCAACGCCAAGTTGCGGATGCTGCAGGACTACTTTTCGCGCACCCCCGATCCTGAACGCGGCTACGCGCTCGGCGCCATGACCGGCACGCTGAGCTTCCGCGAGGCCAAGCCGGCGCTGATCCGCGGACTCGTCGAGGAGCGGATCGACCCGGTCCTGTTCCGGCTGTCGCACAACTACGTCGGGGATCTCGCCGAGACGACGGCGCTGATCTGGCCCGTCCCTTCTCTCTCTCCCCGCGCAGAGGGGGGAGGGGATGGGGCCGCCGGGATCGGCCACAACAACCCGCCGCCACCGAGCTTGGCCGAAGTCGTCGAGACGCTCAGCACGATCCCCAAGCGCGAGCTCTCCCGTCACCTCGCCGGCTGGCTCGATGCCCTCGACGAGACCGGGCGCTGGGCGCTCCTGAAGCTCGTCACCGGCAACCTGCGGGTCGGCGTCTCGGCGCGGCTCGCCAAGACGGCCGTCGGCGCCTTGGGCGGCCACGAGGCCGATGCCGTGGAGGAGGTCTGGCACGGGCTGACCCCGCCCTTCGCGACCCTGTTCGCCTGGGTCGAGGGCCGGGCCGAGCGGCCCGAGACCCTGAATCCCGCCCCGTTCCGGCCGCCGATGCTGTCGCACCCGATCGAGGAGGAGGCCGACCTCGAGAAGCTGGAGCCCGAGGCCTTCTCGGCCGAGTGGAAGTGGGACGGCATCCGCGTCCAGCTCGTCGGCGGCCTCGACCGGGCGGGTCAGCAAGTCGGAAAGGTCTATTCCCGCACCGGCGAGGACATCACCGGGGCGTTCCCGGATCTCGCCGAGGCCATCACCTTTACGGGGGCGATCGACGGCGAATTGCTGATCCTGCGCGAGCGGCGCGTGCAGAGCTTCAATGTCCTCCAGCAGCGCCTGAACCGGAAGGCGGTGACGGCCAAGCTCCTGGAGGAGTTTCCCGCCCATGTCCGGGCCTACGACCTCCTCACCCTCGCGGGCGAGGACCTGCGGGCCGAACCCTTCGAGGCCCGTCGAGAGAAGCTGGAGGCGCTGGTCACCCGCCTCGACCACGCGCGGATCGATATCTCGCCCCGTGTGCCCTTCGCGGATTGGGCGGCGCTGGCAGCCGCCCGGGCGGATCCGGCCTCGGTGGGGGCGGGCGAGGATGCCGACGCCATCGAGGGCGTGATGCTCAAGCGCCGGAACAGCCCCTACCTGCCGGGCCGTCCCAAGGGACCGTGGTGGAAGTGGAAGCGCGAGCCGCACATCGTCGACGCCGTGATGATGTACGCCCAGCGCGGGCACGGGAAGCGCTCGTCCTTCTATTCGGACTACACGTTCGGGGTCTGGCGGGCGGCGCCCGAGGGCGGCGACGAGCTGGTGCCGGTGGGCAAGGCCTATCACGGCTTCACCGAGGCGGAACTCGCCAAGCTCGACCGCTACGTCCGCAACAACACCACCAAACGCTTCGGCCCGGTGCGCGAGGTCGCCCATGGACGCGACGCCGGGCTGGTGCTGGAGATCGCCTTCGAGGGCGTCCAGCGTTCGACCCGGCACAAATCGGGGGTGGCGATGCGCTTCCCCCGGGTCAGCCGCATCCGCTGGGACAAGCCACCCGCCGAGGCCGACCGGATCGACGTGCTGGAACGGATCCTCGCTCGCGGCGAGCGCGAGATCGCGCCGGGGGCGGCCCTGATGGAGGAGACCGGATGAGACGGGGAAACACCAGGGCCGGCACGATCGGTCCGGTCGAGGCGCTGGCCTCCGGCGCCGTGGAGCGCCAAGCGAGCGGGCGCCTCACCATCACAACCGCGGGGCCGGGCTTCACGGATTTCACCGCCGCGGTGGTGGCCTTCGTGCGCGGCAGCGGCATCCGGGACGGTCTCGTCACGGTGTTCTGCCGGCACACCTCGGCCTCGCTCACCATCCAGGAGAATGCCGACCCCGACGTCCAGACCGACCTGATGACCGCGCTGGACGGGTTCGCGCCGCGGCAGGCCGGCTACGTCCACGGCGCCGAGGGACCGGACGACATGCCGGCCCATATCCGCACCCTGGTCACCGATTCGGCCCTCACCATCCCGCTGGTCGATGGAACGCTGGCGCTCGGCACGTGGCAGGGGATCTACCTGATCGAGCACCGCGACCGGCCGCATCGGCGGGAGATCGTGCTGAGCGCCCTCGGGGCCTGACGCCTCCACGGTCGCCGCAGGTGGAGCGAAGCGACCCGGGCCAGTGCGACCGGATCGGGCTCGGCGCGGCGGGATTGCGGCGCCCCGCTACCCCCGACGCCCCCGGGCCGGCTCAGCAACATGTGTAAACACACCGTCGGTTAACCATAGTGCACGCCTATGGGTCGTCGTCGGGTCGGGAGCCGTGCCGCTCCGGCGAATGGAGACCCCGATGGGCCTTTTCACCGCGCTCTCGAATTCGATTTCCGGCGCCTCGGCGCAGTCGCTAGCCCTGAACAACATCTCGGGGAACATCGCCAACACCCAGACGGCGGGGTTCAAGTCCACCGAGACGAGCTTCGCCGACATGCTGGCCGAGACCGATCGCAGCACACAGCTGGCCGGCGGGGTGTCGCCGGGCACGCGCAACAGCCTGAACATCCAGGGTACGGTGCAGTCGACCGGCGTATCGACCAATCTCGCCATCTCGGGCAACGGCTATTTCATCGTCCGGAAGAACACCGGGACGACCCAGAGCCCGAGCTTCACCGGGGATACCGGCTACACGCGACGCGGCGACTTCGCACCGGACGCCAGCGGCTATCTCAGCAACGGTGCGGGCTACTACCTGTTCGCCGGCCCGTCGGCGACCGCGCCCGTCCAAGTCCCCACCGGCGCCAATACCCTGTCGAGCCTCACGGTCTCGCCGGCCGGCACGCTCACCGGCACGGCCGCGGATGGCAGCTCCGTGGCGCTCGGCTCGCTGCAGCTGGCGCAGTTCGGACTGCAGGACAATCTCGCTTCCCTCGACGGGGGGACCTACGTGGCGACGGGTCAGTCGGGCACGCCGAGCTACGGCCTCAACGGCGCGACCATCGCCGCCGGCTCCGTGGAGCAGTCGAACGCCAGCATCTCGGATCAGTTCTCGAAGATGATCGAGACCCAGCAGGCCTATACCGCCAACACCAAGGTCATGAGCACCACCGACCAGATGCTGCAGGACGCCATCGCGATGTACACCTGACGCGGTAGCGGGGCGGCCCGAGCGGTCGTCCAGGATCAGGGTGGCCCCCGGGACGGGGGCGAATGTCAGGATGCGGTCGGTCACGACACGGGGCAACCGGTCACAGGAACTTCAGCGGGTCCTTCTCGGGCGGGGGCGGCGCCACGTCGGCGCGGTTCCACCAGCCGCCGCCCAGGGCCACGAACAGGGCGGCGGTGTCGGCGTACTGCGTGGCGCGCGCCGCGGCCGAGGTGACCAGCGCCGAGAGGTAACCCTGCTGGGCGATCAGCACCTGCGAGGAGGTGATCGCCCCCGCCGTGTACTGCTTGCGGATCAGCCCGAGGCTCTGGTTCGTGGCGCTCACCGCCGCGTCGGCGGCGGCCACGGCCTTCGCGTCGGCCTGGAGCGCCCGCAGCGCGTCGGCGACGTTCTGGAAGGCGGTGATCACCGTCGCCTTGTACTGCGCCTGCGCCACCGTCAGCGATTCCTCGGCGGCGCGCTGCCGCCGGAACAGGGTCCCGGCATCGAAGATCGGCGCCGTCGCCTGCCCGATGATCGTGAAGAACGCCGCCCCTGGACTTGTGACCTGAGCGATCCGGGTGGCGCTGGAGCCGCCCGTGGCGGTCAGGCTGAATTGCGGCAGGCGGTTCGCCACCGCGACGCCCACCGTGGCGCTCGCCTGCTGCACCAGGGCCTCCGCCGCCTTCACGTCGGGCCGCTGCTGCACGAGCCGCGAGGGCAGGCTCACCGGGAGCCGCGTCGGCAGGCGCAGGGCGGCGAGGTCGAAGGTCTCGGAGACCTCGTCCGAGGGCAGGCGCCCGGCCAGCGCGGTGAGCAGGTTGCGCTGCTGCGCGAGCGCCTTCTCCAGCGGAGGCAGCAGCTGCTGCGACAGCGCCAGCGCCGCCTGCTGCTGCACCACGTCGGCCCCGGCAATCTGCCCCAGGGAGAGCTGCTTGTTGTAGAGCTGCAGCACCTCGGTCTGCGCCTGGATCACCTTGCGGGTCGCGTCGATCTGCGCCCGCAGGGACGCCTCCTGGATCGCGGCGGCGACCACGTTGGCGGTCAGGCTCAGATAGGCCGCCTCCAGCTGAAAGCGCTGGTTCTCGGTGGTGGCCTCCAGGGACTCGATCTGCCGGCGGTTCCCGCCGAACACATCCGGATTGTACGAGACCACCGCCTGCGGCGTGGAGAGGCTGTAGAGATACTGGTTCTGGTTGTTGAGGGGCGATTGCAGGTCGAGGCCGGGCGCCTGGGCGCCCTGGATCTGCGGGGTCGCGGTCAGGCTCGGATAGAGCGTGCCCTTCTGGGCCAGCACGTTCTGCTGCGCCACCCGCAGGGAGGCCTGCGCGGCCTCCAGCGTCGGGTTGTTGGCGAGGGCCTGCTCCACGAGGCGGTTCAGCGCCTTCGAGTGGAACAGGGTCCACCACTGGCCGGGGATATCGGCGCCGGAGACGAAGCTCTGGTCGGCCGAGCCGCCCTGCCGGGTCCGGATCTTGTCGGCCGCGGAGGGATTCTGCAGCGGTTCCTTGGTGTAGCGGCCGACCGGCGGATCCTCGGGCGGCACGAAGTTCGGGCCGACCGCGCAGGCCGACAGGCACAGGGAGGCCGCCAGCACAGCGGCTGCCCGTCTGCACCGTCCCGGCGCAAAGTCCACCATCCCGCCCCCGAAAACCCCACCTCGGTAGAGCGGCGCGGACCGCATCCAAGTCAATGCAACTGTCCCCTGTTGGCGCCCGCGGGGATGCCGTTGTGGCGCCCCTGCAACGGGCAGAGCCCCCGCCCGTGCGGTCGTGAACCGGCTCACGCGGCGGCCCGATGCGCGGACCGGGCCTGTGCGTCCGGGTTCGGGTGCCGTCGGGAGAACAGGGAGATCAGCACCGGCACGACCACGAGGATCAGGTTCGGCGCCAGGATGATGCCGCCCACCACCACGAGCGCCAGCGGCTTCTGCACCTGCGAGCCGATGCCGGTGGAGACCGCCGCCGGCAGCAGGCCGACGCAGGCCGCCACGCAGGTCATCATCACCGGGCGCATGCGCACCACGGCGGCGTGCCAGACCGCCTCCTGCCGCTTCCAGCCTTCGTCGAGCAGCTGGTTGTAGTAGGCGAGCAGGATCACGCCCTCCATGGTCGAGATCCCGAACAGCGCGATGAAGCCGATCGCCGCCGAGATCGAGAACGGCGTGCCGGTCAGCGCCAGGGCGAAGATGCCGCCGATCATCGCCATCGGGATCACCGACAGGGTCAGCAGCATGTCGGCCACCGACGAGAAGTTGATGTAGAGGAGCAGCGCGATCAGCAGCAGCGTGATCGGCACCACGAGGCTGAGCCGGGTGGCCGCCTCCTTCAGGTTGGTGAACTGCCCGACCCATTCCAGCCGGTAGCCCGGCGGCAGGTCCACCGCGTCGGCGACCTTGCGCTGCGCCTCGATCACCGCGCTGCCGAGGTCGCGGCCGCGCACCGAGAACTTCACCGGGATGTAGCGCTCCTGGTCCTCGCGGTAGATGAACGAGGCCCCCGAGACGAGATCGACATCGGCGATCTCGGAGAGCGGCACCTGGATGACGCCGCCGTTGGGGTTCTGGGCACCGACCGCGATGTTGCGGATGCCGGCCAGCGACGAGCGGTACTCCTTGGCGAGCCGCACGCGCATCGGGAAGTGACGGTCCGAGCCGTACTCGTAGAGGTCGCCCGCGGTCTGGCCGCCGATCGCCGCCTGGATGGTGGTGTTCACGTCGCTGATCGAGAGGCCGTAGCGGGCGGCCTTGTGGCGGTCGACATCGATCCGCACCGTCGGCTGGCCGAGGGATTCGAAGACCGACAGGTCGGTGACGCCCGGGACGCTGGCGAGGGCTGCCTTCACGGCATTGGCGGTCTTGGTGAGCTGGGTGAGGTCGTTGCCGTAGATCTTGACCGAGTTCTCGCCCTTCACGCCCGAGGCGGCCTCCTGCACGTTGTCCTCGATATACTGCGAGAAGTTGAACTCGATGCCGGGAAACTCCGCCTCCAGCTTCTTGCTCAGGTCCTGGATCAGCGTCTCCTTGTCGAGGCCCTTGCGCCACTGGTCGATGGGCTTGAGCGGCGCCAGGATCTCGACGTTGAAGAAGCCCGTGGCGTCGGTCCCGTCGTTCGGGCGGCCCTGGTGCGACAGGACGGTGGTGACCTCCGGGACCTCCTGGAAGATCTTGCGCATGCGCTGGACGTAGGCGTTGCCGGCCTCCAGCGAGATCGAGGCCGGCATCGTCCCGCGCACGTAGAGATTGCCCTCCTCGAGCCGCGGCAGGAATTCGAGGCCGAGATTGCGGGCCGTGAGCCCCGAGACCAGCAGGACCGCCAGCATCACGGCAAGCGCCAGGACGCGGTTGCGCAGGCCGAAGGCCAGCGCGCGTTCGTGGCCGACGCGCAGCACCCGCACGATCAGCGTATCGCGCTCCTCGAGCTTCTTCGGCAGCATCAGGGCCGAGAGCGCAGGCGAGACCGTGAAGGTGGCGAGCAGGCCGCCGAGCAGCGCGTACGCGTAGGTCTTGGCCATCGGGCCGAAGATGTGGCCCTCGACGCCGGTCATCGTGAACAGCGGCAGGAAGCCGACGATGATGATCGTCGCCGAGAAGAAGATCGCCCGGTTCACCTCGCGCCCGGCGACCGCGATGGTACCGAGCCGGCCCGTCAGGCCGTCGGGCGGCGTCTCGCCCTTCACGTGGTCGGGCTCGGCGATGTGGCGGAAGACGTTCTCCACCATGATCACGGTGGCGTCGACGATCAGACCGAAATCGATGGCGCCCAGCGACAGGAGGTTCGCCGAATCGCCGCGCACCACCAGGATCAGGATCGCGAAGCCGAGGGCGAACGGGATCGTCGCCGCCACGATGATCGCGCTGGTGAGCGAGCCCAGGAACAGCCACTGCACGACGAAGACCAGCACCACGCCGAAGACGAGGTTGTGCATCACCGTGTGGGTGGTGGTGTGGATCAGGCCCGAGCGGTCGTAGATCCGCTCGATCTTCACGTCGGGCGGCAGGATCGTGGAGCTATTGATCTTGTCGATCTCGGCCTCGACCCGTTCCAGCGTCGGCAGGCTCTTGCCGCCGCGGGTCATGAGCACGATGCCCTCGACGATGTCGGGCTGGTTGTCGTGGCCGACGATGCCGAGGCGCGGGGCGTTCGACACGCGCACCTCCGCCACGTCCCGCACCAGCACCGGGGTGCCGTTGACGAGGCTGATCATCGTGTCCTTGATGTCGTCCATGTCGCGGATCAGGCCGATGCCGCGCACCACCGCCGATTGCTGGCCGACGTTCAGCGTCTGGCCGCCGACGTTGATCGAGGCGTTGTTCAGCGCGTTGGTCAGCTGCACCAGGGTCAGGCCCTGGGCCTGGAGGCGGTTCAGGTCGACCGCGACCTCGTATTCCTTGGCCTTGCCGCCGAAGGCCGTGACGTCCACGACGCCGGGGATCGCCTTGAACCGGCGCTGCAGAACCCAGTCCTGCAGGGTCTTCATGTCCATGGGCGAGTAGCCCGCCGGGCCGACGAGCTTGTAGCGCATGATCTCGCCCACCGGGCTCGTCGGCGAGATCTGCGGCGTCGCTCCGTTGGGCAGCGTCGGCGCCTGCGACAGGCGGTTGAGCACCCGCTGCAGCGCCTGCTCGTACGTGTATTCGTAGTTGAACTGGACCTTCACGTCCGAGAGGCCGAACAGCGAGATCGTCCGCACGACCTGGGCGTTGGGGATGCCGGCGAGCGCCACCTCCAGGGGGATGGTGATGTAGCGCTCGATCTCGTCGGCGGACTGGCCCGGGTTCTGGGTGATCACGTCGACCAGCGGCGGGACCGGGTCGGGATAGGCCTCGATGTTGAGCTGCGTGTAGGCGCCGTAGCCGACGCCGAGCATCACGACGAACAGCAGCACCACCAGCACGCGCTGGCGCAGCGAGAAGGTGATCAGGGCGTTCATCGGACCGGATCCCCGCTCAGGACGCCTTGTCGCCGGTGGCCGCCCGATCGATGAACAGGGCCCCCCGGGTGACCACCTGCTCGCCCGCGCGCAGGCCCTGGACGACCTGGGCATTGTCGCCGTTGATCAGGCCGAGCTTGACGTCGCGCGCCTCCACGGCTCCGTCGGGCCGCGCCACCCAGACATGGGTGCGGTCGCCCTCGTACACGATGGCGGCCACCGGCACGCTCGGGCTCGGCTCGCCCTTGCCGGTGATGATCGTGTAGGTGGCAAACATCTCCGGGCGCAGCACCCGGTCCGGGTTGTCGACCTCGCTGCGCACGGCCAGCCGCCGCGTCGCCGGGTCGAGGCTGGAGGCCATGTAGTTCACCCGGGCCTTGAACACCCGGGCGCCGAAGCCCGCCACCTTCGCCTCGACCTCCTGGCCGATGCGGATCTTCGGGATCTCGCTCTCGCGGACGTTGGCGACGAGCCACACCGTCGACAGGTCACCGATCACGAAGACCGGGTCGCTGGAGGCGGAGAGGTACTGGCCGGTGCCGACCTTGCGCTGGACGATCGTGCCGGCGATCGGTGCCCGGATCTGCGTCTCGGCGCTCATCGTGCCCTTCTTCTCGAAGGCGGCCATCTCGGCGTCGGTCTTGCCCAGCATCCGCAGACGGTTCTTCACCGCGTCGAGGGCGCCCTCGGCGGTCTTCAGGTCGCTCTGGGCGGCGATGACGTCGTTCTGGGCCGATTGGTAGTCCTTCAGGGCCGTCGCGTGGGCCTGGAACAGCTCCTGCTGCCGCTGCGCGATGGTCTGGTCGAGCTTCAGAAGCGCCTGCTGCTTCTGGAGGTTGTTCACGGCGGCCTGATAGTCGTTCTGCGCCTGGACCATGTCGGTGGCCTCGAGCGTCAGCAGAACGTCGCCGGCCTTCACGTCGTCGCCGGCGCGGGCCAGGACCTTCGTCACGCGGCCGGCATAGGGCGAGACGACCGGGACGTTGTCGTCCTCGTTGAGGGCGATCCGTCCCTCGGCGGTGCCCTCGGGCCGGAACACCAGGTTGGCGACCGGCAGGATCTCGAAGGCGGCACGCTGCTCCTTGGAGGGCCGGAACACCCGTTCCACCGGGCCGGCCTTCTCCACATCGATGCCCGGGTCAGGGTTGGCTGGTGCGAACAGCCCCGTCAGCGCGGCGACGAGGTTCGAGGCCGTCTCGCGGGTCCGGTCGGAGAACGCGAAGGCCAGGCCCGCAGCGGCCGCGAGCAGGACGGCGACGACCAGGAGGCCGGACCACCGACGGTTGCGCGGGGGCACGGTGACGGCCTCGTCCTGGTCCAGCGGATTTCGGGCGTCCATGCGGATGATCTTCTAGGTCCGGGCCATGGGACCGGGCTGATTGACGAGGGTACGATTCGTGCCAGGACGACGCCGAGATCAATGCGATCGCTGGTGCTTTTCTATGGCGCTCCGCGGGATGGTTCCCGGCAGCAACGCGTGCCTAGAGCAAAGCTTGTCAGACAGGCAATCGATCTGGCGCCCCAGTCGCGAAACCGTGTGGCCCCGTCTTCCTTTGACGGGATTTGTTACAATATGACAACGCTCGCGGGGCCTGACCCGCCCGATCCCGATTCCGTCACCGAAGAACCCGTCATGTCCGAAACGAGCAACGCTCCCGCCCCGGCCGCATCCGGCTCAGCCGCCGGCAAGATCCCGGTCACCGTGCTCACCGGCTATCTCGGCGCTGGCAAGACCACGCTCCTCAACCGGATCCTCACCGAGAATCACGGTAAGCGCTACGCCGTGATCGTCAACGAGTTCGGCGAGATCGGCATCGACAACGACCTCGTCGTCGGCGCGGACGAGGAAGTGTTCGAGATGAACAACGGCTGCGTCTGCTGCACGGTGCGCGGCGACCTGATCCGGATCATGGATGGGCTGGTCAAGCGCCGAGGCAAGTTCGACGCGATCATCGTCGAGACCACCGGCCTCGCCGATCCGGCCCCCGTGGCGCAGACCTTCTTCGTCGACCAGGACGTGGGCGAGGCCGCCCGCCTCGATGCGGTGGTGACGGTGGCCGACGCCAAGTGGTTGTCCGACCGCCTGAAGGACGCCCCCGAGGCGAAGAACCAGATCGCCTTCGCGGACGTGATCCTGCTCAACAAGAGCGATCTCGTCTCCCCGGCCGACCTTGACCGGGTCGAGGCCGAGATCCGCACGATCAACCCCCTGGCCAAGCTCCACCGCACGCAGAACTGCGCGGTGCCCCTCGAGGCCGTGCTGGAGCGCAACGCCTTCGACCTCGACCGCATCCTCGACGTCGAGCCCGACTTCCTGGAGGCGGGACACCACCACCATCACGATTCCGACATTCGCTCGGTCTCGGCCAAGATCGATGGTGAGGTCGATCCGGACAAGTTCATGCCGTGGATCTCGAACCTGACCCAGTCGCAGGGTCCGGACATCCTCCGGTGCAAGGGGATCGTGGCCTTCCCGAACGAGCCGAAGCGCTTCGTCTTCCAGGGCGTGCACATGATCCTCGACGGCGACGTGCAGGGCGACTGGGGGAAGGACGAAAAGCGGGTCTCGCGGGTGGTGTTCATCGGGCGCAACCTCGATCCGGCGGCGATCACGGAGGGCTTCGAGGCCTGCCGCGCGTGAGCCGACCGGCCGCCTCCCACGGGGCGGCCGGGCCCTGAGCGCCGCCCGAAGGCGATTCTCAACGATTGGATGGCATCACGGCACGAGCGGGCCAGCGTAACCGGCCCGTGGAGCCCGCGTAGCCATGGCCCACACCGCAGCGCCTGCAGGCCCGGTCCCGTCCGGGATCGCGGGCGGACTCCCGCTCATCGTGGCCGTCGAGGGGCTGGCCAAGGCGCTGTTTGCGGCGTTCATCTTCTTCGCCTGCTTCGCCTTCTCGGAGACCTCCCCGTACGACGCGGTGGCGATCCCCACGATCCTGCTCTGGCTCTGCCTCGGCGTGCGGCTGCACCGCGGGGCGGTGCCCCTGGTCGCACTTCTCCTGCTCTACCTCGCGGCCATCGTCTCCGCACTGCTGCCCTACCTGAACGAGGAGTTCCCGGTCACCTGGACGGTGCAGCTGATCTACCTCGCGATCACCTGCATCTTCTTCGCGATGTTCTTCGCGGACGACACCCACGCCCGGATGGAGCTGGCGCTCAAGGCCTACACGGCGAGCTGCGTGTTCTCGGCGGTGCTCGGCATCGTCGGCTATCTCCAGTGGCTCGGGATCGAGGACCTGTTCTACAAATACGACCGGGCCTCGGGCACCTTCCAGGACCCGAACGTGTTCGGCTCCTTCCTGACGCTCGGCGCCCTCTACCTGATGCACGGCCTGCTCACCGGCTCGACCCGGCGACCGCTGGTCTCGCTCGTCGGCCTGCTGATCATCGTCGCCGGCATCTTCCTGTCGTTCTCGCGGGGCTCCTGGGGCGGGAGCGTCGTCGCGGTGCTCCTGATGGTGGGATCGGTCTATGCCGGCAGCACCGCCCCGCGCCTGCGCCGCCGCATCGTGCTCCTGACCCTCGCCACGGTCGTCCTCGGCACCGTCGCGGTGATCGGGCTGCTCTCGGTCGACCACGTCCACAAGATGTTCGAAACCCGCGCGGCCCTGACCCAGGACTACGACCAGGGCGAGACCGGCCGCTTCGGCAACCAGATCCGCGGCTTCGCGATGCTGCTGGAGCGGCCGTTCGGCATGGGGCCGATGCACTGGCGGCTGATCTTCGGGCTCGAACCGCACAATTCGTATATCGGCTCCTTCGCCAACGGGGGCTGGCTCGGGGGCACGGTGTTCATCGGCCTCGTGGTGATCACCGGCATCGTCGGGTTCCGGCTCCTGGCACGGCCGTCGCCCGTCCGGGCGCACGCGCAGATCGTCTGGCCGGCGCTGCTGATGTTCTTCCTGCAGGCGGTCCAGATCGATATCGAGAAGTGGCGCCACGTCTACATGATGCTGGGCATGGTCTGGGCGCTGGAGGCGGCGCGGCTGCGCGCGGGCGCGCCGCAGGCGGGTGCGCTTGAAACGCGGCGCTAGGCGCGGCATCGCTCGGCTCCGGCCGAGCTGCCAATCCGCACCCGGAGACGGTACGTGAACACACAGCCGGACAACGAGGGCGATCGGCTCGCCGCCCTTGAGGCCCTCGGGATCGTGGGCACGCCGCCCGAGCCGCATTTCGAGGCCGTCTGCCGGACAGCCTGCCGCCTGTTCGGCGTGCGCCACGCGTTCGTGGCCTTCCTCGGTGACACGCAGCAGTGGCTCAAGACGCCCTGCCAGGCCTTGCCGACCACGATGCGGCGGGATCAGAGCCTGTGCCAGCACACGATTCGCAGCGATGCCCTGCTCGTCGTACCCGACACCCGTCTCGACGCGCGCTTCCGTGACCTGCCCGCCGTCGCTGCGCCGGACGGGATCCGGTTCTATGCCGGTATCCCGCTGAGCCTCGAGCCCGGCCTGCGGATCGGCACCTTCTGCCTCGCCGACCCGGAACCCCGAGCCGGTCTCTCGCCGGCGGACGCCGCCGCCTTCCGCGACCTCGCCGCGATCGTCGTGGCCCATCTGAGGCTGACGGAGGCCAATGCCAAGCGCGAACGCGAGATCGCGCAGGCCGCGATCCGCGAGGCGGTGATCCGCGAGCAGCATCGCGAGATCCATGCCCGGTCCCGCACTCAGGAGGCGGCGAACCACCAGCTCCTGATGGCCGAGCAACTCGCCAGCGTCGGAAACTGGCGCGTGGACCTCTCGGACGGTCAGCCGGTCTGGTCGGCCAGCCTCTACGCCATCGCCGGTCGCGACCCCGCGACACCGCCGCCGCGTCTCGACGCCTTCTCGCAGATCTACCATCCCGACGACCGCGCCCGGCTCGAGGCGATCGTCGCCGACGCGGTCGCCCGCAGAACGCGATTCGATTTCGAGGCGCGGCTGATCCGTCCGGACGGCGAGCTCCGCGACGTGGTCGTCCGCGGCATGTGCCGGGGGGAGGACCCCAATGCCGGCCTCGTCGGCGTTCTCATCGACGTGACCGAGCGCCGGCGCGCCGAAGACGAGGTGCGCCGGAGCGAGCTGCGCTATCGCGGCCTCGCCGAGGCGCTGCCGCTGCTGGTCTGGACCATGCGGGTCGGGGACGGACAGTCCACTTACGCCAACGCCCAGTTCCAGTCCTATTACGGGCCGATCGGGCCCGAGCGCGCGGAGCGCCTGATCCGGAACCACCCGGAGGATGCGCCCGCTATGGAGGCGGCCTGGACCCGGGCGGTCGAGACCGGGACGGGCTATAGCGGCCAGTGGCGGATCCGCCGCCACGACGGCCTCTACCGGTGGCACAAGATCTCGCTGATTCCGATCCGCCTCGATCCGGCGGACGGCGCTGTGGCGGAGTGGCTCGGGACCGCACTCGATGTCGACGACATCATCACGGCGCGGCTCGCCGTCGAGGAGGCCCGCGGCCTGCTGGGCATCGCTTTGGACGCGGCCGAGGCCGGCACCTGGGACTGGGACATGCGCACGGGGCTCGTCACGCTGAGCCCGGAAAGCGCCCGGATGCACGGTCTGCGGGATAACGGCGCCGCACACACGCTGTCGGCGTCCGAATGGACCGCGTTGATTCATCCCGACGACGTCGCCGATGTCTGGATCGAGATCCGACGGGCGGTCGAGTCCGGGACCTCCTATGCGGCCGAATTCCGGGCCGGCGGGCGCTGGCTCTACGCGCGCGGGCGGACGCTCTGCGGCGCCGAGGGGCACCCTCAGAGCATGGTCGGCCTCCATCTCGACATCACCGAGCGCAAGGCGGTCGAGGCGGCCCTGCGCACCGCCACGCGGGATGCCGAGGCGGCGCGCACCGAGGCGGAGCGCGCGAGCGCGGCCAAGAGCGAGTTCCTCGCCGCGATGAGCCACGAGATCCGCACGCCGCTCAACGGCATCCTCGGCTATGCCGAGCTGCTCCTCGACGGCGATGCGATCCAGAGCGAGGACCGGCGGCGCCTGGAGCTGATCCAGAGTTCCGGAGCGGCCTTGCTCACGGTCGTCAACGACATCCTCGACTTCTCGAAGATCGAGGCGGGCGAGCTGACCCTCGATCCGGTCCCCTTCCCGCTGGTCTCGATCGTGGACGGGACGGTCTCGATCGTGCGCGGCAGTGCGCTGCGCAGCGGCCTCGCCATCGAGGCCTGGATCGACCCGGCCCTTCCGACCTTCGTGATCGGTGACGCGGGACGCTTGCGTCAGGTGCTGCTCAACCTCCTGAACAACGCCGTGAAGTTCACGCCCGAGGGTTCCGTCACGGTGACCGTGGAGCGGGAAGGCGATGATCGCGCCGCCGACGGTCGCCCCGGCGACGCGGTGCGGTTTTCCGTGATCGATACCGGCATCGGCATCGCGCCGGCGCAGCAGGACAGGCTGTTCAAGCGGTTCAGTCAGGTCGACGGCTCTATCAGCCGGCGGTTCGGCGGTACCGGCCTCGGTCTCGCGATCTCCCGGCACCTCGTGACCCTGATGGGCGGCGAGATCGGCGTCGAGAGCCGCGAGGGGGAGGGCTCGACCTTCTGGTTCCGCCTGGTGCTGCCGCGGGGCGAGCAGGGCGCCGACGCGGCGGAGGACCGGATCGAGGCGGATCCGGCGCTGCTGCGGTCGCAGTCCGTGGCCGCCCCGGCGGCCGGCGCCGTGCCAGCCTCCCCGATCCGGCTGCTCCTGGTCGAGGACGTCCCGCTCAACCAGGAACTGGCCTGCGCGGTGCTCGAATCCCAGGGCTACACGGTGGATGTCGCCGGCGACGGGGCCGAGGCGATCACGGCGGTCGGATCGTCCGTCGCGGCGGGGCGCGCCTACGATCTCGTGCTCATGGACGTCCAGATGCCCCGGGTCGACGGGCTCACGGCCACCCGGCGCATCCGCGCCCTGGCGCCGCCCGCCTGCGACATCCCGATCGTGGCCATGACGGCGAACGTCCTGCCGTCGCAGATCGAGGAACTGCGCGAGGCTGGGATGGACGATTATGTCGGCAAGCCGTTCCGGCGGGCCGATCTCTTCGCCACGATCAGCCGCTGGACGGCCCCGGGCGCCCGCCGCCCGGCGCGGGCCGAGGAGCCGCGCACCGTACCCGACATCGATTCCGCCGTCCTCGATGCCGCGGTCCTCACCGAAATGACGGCGAGCTTCGGCTCCGACCGGGTGGGGGCGCTGCTCGATCTCCTGGCCAACGAGCTGTCCGAGCGGTTCCGGCCGAGCGAGACCGACCGTCTTCAGATCGCTCACGACGCGCACGCCCTGGTGGCGGCGGCGGGGCTCCTGGGCTTCGTCGGCCTGTCGAGCCTGTGCCGCGAGGTCGAGGCCGCCGCCCATGCGGGGGCCGACCTGATGCCGCTGATTCGGCGCCTGGAAATCCAGCGGGCGACGGCGCTGCGCGCCATCCGGCAGCTGCGCGCGGCCTGATGCGACGCGGCTGAGGCGCGGGCCGGCGCCCCGACAGGGGCCGCCCCGCGCGGTTGGGCCCTATGCCTCGTCGGTCTCGGGCAGCGGGTCGCCGGTCCAGGTCGTCGCGAAGGCGGCGAGCTCCCGGGCGTCGGTGAAGGCCGCCACGGTGACCTCCCGCTCCGCCGGTTCCGCGCCCGGATAGGGCGCGAGCAGGATCCGCACCCGCGCCAGCCGGCCGCTGGGCGCCTTGTCGGCGATCCAGGCCTGCGCGTCCGGCGTAAAGCGTTCCGGGCCGTCGAGGGCCCGGGCGTCGGTGCGCAGCACGACCACGTAGGTGCCGAGGCTCGGATCGGCCTCCTGAACAGCCTTGACGATGTCGATCACGGGCTTTCCGCGAAGTCGTTGATTTGAACCTGGGCCTGCGCCGACGTGAAGTTCGGGATGTCCGCGAAGATCTCCTCGCCATGGGCGGCGACGGCTTTCTGGAAGGCGTCGACCGACGCGAAGGTCAGCAGCGCCATCACCTGGAACGGGGCGGTGCCGCCGTCCGGCGTGCCGGCGCCCTTGACCACCTTGGCCTCGTGCAGGCCGAGGGACGACCAGCGCTCGCGCACCAGCGGCATGTGATGGCCGAGATAGTAGCCCATGTCGAAGCTCGGGCCGGCCGGATACATCACGCTTACCAGGATCATGGGGCTTCCTTTCTGTGTCACGCCCGGTCCGCCCGGGCGCCCGTCCTCGGTTCGTGGGGCGACGGTCAGTGCAGCTTCACTCGCGGCTCGGTGCGCCGGGTCAGCGCGCGCGCCAGGGTGTCGAGGACCGTCTTGGCCGTGCCGTGGAGCGCCCGCTCGTGCATCTTGTAGAGCGAGCGGTACATCATGCGGGCGAACAGGCCGGCGATGAGCATGTTCTTGCCGCGGACGAACCCCATCAGGCTGCCCACGGTCGAGTACTCGCCGAGCGAGACCAGCGAGCCGAAATCCTTGTACCGGAACGGCTTCAGCGGCTTCCCGGCGATCTTGGCCGGGATCTGGCTGATGAGGTGGCTCGCCTGCTGGTGGGCCGCCTGGGCGCGGGGCGGCACCGGCGTGTCGGAGCCGGCCTCCACCAGATAGGCGCAGTCGCCGATGGCGAAGATATCCGGGTCGCGGGTCGTCTGCAGCGTCGGGGTCACCACCAGCTGATTGGTCCGCGTGGTCTCCAGGCCGCCGATACCCTGCAGGAAGGGTGGCGCCTTCACCCCCGCCGCCCACACGACCAGCTCGGACGGGATGAAGGTCCCGTCGGCGAGCTGGACGCCGTCGGCGCGCACCTCGGTCACCCGGGCCTTCACGCGCACGTCGACGCCGATCTTGTTGAGGAGCTGCATCACCTCGGCCGAGAGGCGCTGCGGCACCGCCGGCAGGATCCGGTCCGCGGCCTCCACCAGGGTGATGCGGATGTCCTTGCCCGGGTCGATCTTGTCGAGCCCGGTGGAGACGACGTGGCGCAGCGTCCGGTGCAACTCGGCGGCGAGTTCGGTTCCGGTGGCGCCCGCGCCGATCACCGTGACGTGGAGCTGGCCGGGCCGGACCGGGCCGACCTGGGTGTGGGCCCGCAGCGAGGCGTTCACGAGGCGCTGGTGGAAGCGCACCGCCTGCTCCTGGGTGTCGAGGGCGATGGCATGCTCGGCGACGCCCGTCGTGCCGAAATCGTTCGTGGTGGAGCCCACCGCCATCACCAGCGTGTCGTAGGGGACGGCGCGCTCGGGCGTGACCTCGCGCCCTTCCGCGTCGTGGCTCGCCGCGAGCTGGACCGTGCGCGCGTCGCGGTCGAGGCCGGTCATGCGCCCGATCCGGTAGCGGAAGCCGTGCATGTGGGCGTGATGCAGGTAATCCACCGCGTGGTGGCCCACATCGAGGCTGCCGGCCGCCACCTCGTGAAGCAGCGGCTTCCAGATATGCGTCCGGGCGCGGTCCACGAGGGTGATGTGCGCGCGCTTGCCGCGCCCGAGCTTGTCGCCGAGCTTCGTCACCAGCTGGAGGCCGGCGGCGCCGCCGCCGACCACCACGACACGATGCAGGCCGGACTCGTTCTCGACGGATGCCATCGACACTCTTTCTTTCCCCGGACCGGGATTAATCGCCGGCCTCCTTACACGGCCTGGGCCGCCGAATTCCACAACCGCTTGTCGCGGCCCCAGGTCACCAGCGCGGATTCACGCGCACGCATGGCGTGCGATCACGCCGACGGGGCACCCGGCTGACGCAACGGGTGTGCCTCCGCGACCGCGGGCAGGGCGAGGCAGGCCTCGGCGATTCGCGCGACCGTCGGGTAGGCCGCCGTGTCGATGCCGAAGATGCCGGTCCCGACCCAGAGGCTGACGAGGCAGAGATCGGCATGGCTCACCGAATCGCCCTGGCAGAAGCGTCCCGTGCCCGCCTCGGTGGACAGCCGCGTCTCCAGGGTCACGAGGCCGGTCGTGAAGGCGTTGCGCAGGAAATCCAGCATCCGCTCCCGGGGCAGACCGTAATGCTCCATCAGGAAGGTGCGCACCCGGGGCACGTAGAGCGGGTGGGTGTCGCACGCGACCACCTGTGCCAGCGAGCGGGCCCGGGCCCGCGCCCGCGGCTCCTCCGGCAGGAGGCGCACGCCGCCCCGCGTCTCCTCCAGGTAATCGAGGATCGCGAGCGACTGGGTGAGCGGCGGCCCGTCGCCGTCGAACAGGGCCGGTACCGCGCCCTGCGGGTTGATCCTCCGGAACTCCGGCTTGTGCTGATCGCCCGCGTCGAGATCGATGAAGGTCTCCTCGTAGGCGATGCCCTTCAGCTTCAGGGCGATCCGCACCCGGAAGGCCGCAGCCGAGCGCCAGTTGCCGTACATGTGCATGGGGAGCGATCTCCGACGGGATCGGAAGAGCACAGCCGAGTTTGCCGTGCACCGCAAGTGGGACGTGGACGCGGCCGCCCGGGGGCGACAAGCGGCTTCGGCCGGCCCATATCGGTCTTCCGTCCCGGAGAGCCCGCACGATGGCCGATCAGACCGACGCCCGCCGCTTCATCCCCCTGAACATCGCGGTCCTGACCGTCTCCGACACGCGCCGCCCGGAGGACGACCGCTCGGGGGACACCCTGACGCAGCGCCTCACCGAGGCGGGGCATCGTCTTGCGGCCCGGTCGATCGTGCCGGACGAGGTCCCGGCGATCCGCGGCCAGGTGGAGGCGTGGCTGCGCGATCCCGGCGTCGACGTGGTGATCACCACCGGCGGGACCGGCTTCACCGGCCGCGACGTCACCCCCGAGGCGCTGGAGCCGCTGTTCGAGAAACGGATGGACGGCTTCTCGGCCGTGTTCCACCGGATCTCGTACGACAAGATCGGCACCTCGACCCTGCAATCCCGCGCCACCGCGGGGGTCGCGCACGCGACCTACGTGTTCGTGCTGCCGGGCTCACCGGGCGCCTGCCGGGACGCCTGGGACGGGATCCTGGCCCAGCAGCTCGACTACCGGCACCGGCCCTGCAACTTCGTGGAGATCATGCCGCGTCTCGACGAGCACCTGCGGCGCGGGGCCAGCATCGCGGTGTGAGCATGAGCCTCAGTCCGGGCCCGCCCGCGGCGGCCCGGAATGACGGGATCGTCATGGGGGATCGTGAGGGGCCGGTCCGTCTGCCCTACGCCGCGTTCCCCTCCTTCCGGCGCAGGACCGAGTGCTTGCGGCCGTAGAAGAAGTACACGACGAGGCCGATCGCCATCCAGATCACCAGCCGCAGCCACGTGTCGAGGGGCAGGCCGATCATCAGGAGCAGGCAGAACAGGATGCCGAGGATCGGCACGACCGGCACGGCGGGGGCCCGGAACGGCCGCTTCATGTGGCGCTCGGTCCGCCGCAGGTAGAGCACCGAGCCGCAGACGAGGATGAAGGCGGCGAGCGTGCCGATGCTCACCATCTCCCCGAGGATGTGGATCGGCACCAGGGCCGCCACCACGGCGACCACGGCCCCGATCAGCGCCTGGCTGCGATACGGCGTCTGATAGGTCGGATGGACGTGGGAGAACATCTTCGGCAGCAGGCCGTCCTGGGCCATGGTGAAGAAGATCCGGCTCTGGCCGTAGAGCAGGACGAGGATCACCGTCGTGAGCCCGGTCAGCGCCCCGAGCTTGATCAGGAGGGCGAACCAGCCGATGCCGATCACGTCGACGCCCTTGGCGATCGGGTCGGGGACGTTCAGCTCCTTGTAGGGGACGAGGCCGGTGAGCACGGCGGCGACGAGCACGTACAGGATCGTGCAGACCGCCAGCGAGCCCAGGATGCCGATGGGCATGTCCTTCTGGGGCTTGCGCGCCTCCTGGGCGGCGGTGGAGACCGCGTCGAAGCCGATGAAGGCGAAGAACACCACGCCGGCGCCGCGCAGGATGCCGCTGGCGCCGAAATGCCCGAAGGTGCCGTCGTTGTCGGGGATCAGCGGGCTCCAGTTCGCGGTGTCGACGTGGCCCCAGCCCAGTGCGATGAAGGCCACCACCACGGTGAGCTTCACCGCGACCATGATGTTGTTGAAGCGCGCCGATTCCTTGGTCCCGCGCATCAGCAAAATCGTGATCAGCGCCACGATCAGCACCGCCGGCAGGTTGAACAGAGCCGTCCCGCCGCCGTCGATCGGCGTGCCGGGCGCGTTCGCGAACTGGGCCGGGATCACGATCCCGACGGTCTTCAGGATGCTGATGACGTAGCCCGACCAGCCCACCGCTACGGTGGCGGCACCCATGGCGTATTCGAGGATCAGGTCCCAGCCGATGAGCCACGCGAAGAACTCGCCCAGCGTCGCGTAGGTGTAGGTGTAGCTCGACCCCGCCACCGGGATCAGCGCGGCCATCTCGGAATAGCACAGGCCGACGAAGGCGCAGGCGATGCCGCCGAGCACGAAGGACAGCATGATCCCCGGTCCGGCATACTGGGCCGCCGCCGTGCCGGTGAGAACGAAGATGCCGGCGCCGATGATCGCCCCGATGCCCATCGCGGTGATCGAGAGGGCGCCGAGCGACTTCGAGAGCTGCTGCTCGCCCTCGCCGCTCTCGACGATGTCGTCGACCGATTTGCGCCCCATCAGGCCCGACGATTCCATTGCACCATCCTTCCAGATCGAGCCGGGTCAGCCCGCTTCCACAGATGTAGAGTCGGCGAAATTTCTGCCGCGCTTCAAGTGTTGTAGAGGCGGACTGACCGACAACAACGAGGGCCGGCGCAAGATTCTGCCGGTCAGGCGCGTTCGATCCGGGCGATCAAGGGCCGGACCTTGAGGCGCGCCGCGAACGGGCCGCCGCTCCGCAGGGCCTCGCGCCGGACGACGTCCCCGGCCCGGGCCTGCCGGGCGCCCATCACGCTCTCCAACCGGCCCACGAGCCGTTCGAGCCAGCCCGCGGCCGTACGGTGCAGGCGGCCGAGGGCCGTCTCCGGCCGCGCCGTCCCGACGAAGCGGTCGAGGGTGCGGATCCAGCCCTCGGCCGGAACGTCCCCGGCCTCAAGGCACAGGATCCAGTCCCGGCGGGCCGCGGCAGCGCCCGCGGCGTAGGGATTGCCGCCCCGGTGCAGCACGAGCGTCGCGCCCGTGGCCTCCGCGACGGCCGCCACGGCTTCACTCTCGCTGCCCGAAACGATCACCGCGTCGCCGATGAGGCCGCCGGCCACGCCGGAGACCAGCACGCTGAGCGTGTCGGCCAGGCGATCGATCGCGTCCGGATCGGCCGGGTCGGCCAGATAGGTCACGGCGGAGAGCATGAGCGCGCGCATAGACGATTCTGCGCCGCCGTAAACCGCCCGGCCGCCGTCGGGCGGCCGTGTCGCTGTCCGGACAGGCGACAAAGCTGGGTCTGCCTGAAAAAGAGGCGTTCGGCCGACGGATGTTCGCTTTATGTTCCGAGCGGGATCGGGCAGGAGACGAGTCGCCATGGTGTCGATACCCGATGACGTCTCGGGCCGGCCCGCCCAGCGACTCGGCCCGAGCAGCGTGCCGCGGGATGCTCGGCGCGGGCGTGGTGCCACGGCCAATCCCACCGGCCGCCACGAGCCGGCCCGGCGGGAGACGTTCCACGAGGAGACCGGGATGGCGGACGCGCCGGCGCCCCTGCGCACGCAGGTCACCCCGGAGCGCTCCACGCGGATCATCGCCCGCAACAGCTCGCCCGACATCCCCTTCGACCGGTCGATCAACCCTTATCGGGGCTGCGAGCACGGCTGCATCTACTGCTACGCGCGCCCCACCCATGCCTGGCTCGGCCTGTCGCCGGGGCTCGACTTCGAGTCGCGGATCTTCACCAAGCCAGACGCCGCAAGGCTGCTGGCCCGCGAGATGGCCGCGCCGGGCTACCGGCCCGAGACGATCGCCCTCGGCACCGCCACGGATCCCTACCAGCCCGTCGAGCGCGCGCACCGGATCACCCGCGCGGTGCTGGAGGTGCTGCGGGACGCCCGACATCCCGTCAGCATCACCACCAAGTCGGACCTCGTGCTGCGCGACCTCGATATCCTGGCGGCGATGGCGGCGGACAATCTCGTGCTGGCGGCGATCTCGTTGCCGACGCTGGATCCGGACCTCGCCCGCCGCCTCGACCCGCGGGCGCCGCGGCCGGACAAGCGGCTCGCGGCGATGCGCGCGCTGAGCGCGGCGGGGGTGCCCGTCATGGTCAACGTCTCGCCGATCATTCCCGGCCTGACCGATCACGAGATCGAATCGATCCTGGCCGAGGCGCGTGCGCACGGGGCGAGTCGCATCGGCCACGCGCTGCTGCGCCTCCCCGGCGAAGTCGCCGACCTCGTGGCCGACTGGTTCGCCGAGCACTATCCGGAGCGCAGGGCGCGGGCCTTCGCGCTCCTGCGGGAAGCCCGGGGCGGGCGCGAGAACGACCCGCGCTTCGGCCACCGCTTCCGCGGGGAGGGGGCCTACGCGGCGATGATCGGCCAGCGGGTCCGGCTCGCCGGCACGCGACTCGGCTTCGCCTTCGGGCGGATGGCGCTGAACCGGGAGTTCTTCCGCAGACCGGGGGCACAGTTGTCGCTGTTCTGAGACGGCGCGGCGTCGAGCCCGGCTGGCCAGGATCGTATGAGCGGAGCGCCTGCCGGGCCAGATGAATCCGCCGTCGGTGCAGCAGCTTATCGATCATCCATCTCCAATTCCGCTGGAAATGGCGACGTACCGCACTCGTCGCGTCAATCGGGACTTCGATTGCGCGAATACTCGGCTTGTTGACTCTAGGTTTAATCTTAATTGCCAAAATACATATTTCGATTTAGTCTTGAATTCGAGGTTGACAGCAAAGATCTTTTGTCATCTATGAAGTCGTTTTCTGGGTTTTCATTGAGAAGGACTTACGCTTTGTCTCGATATTCCAGATTTTCAATAGGATCAATTATCGGATTAGTATTGCTGAGTATGGGAGTAATGCTGCTTGCCGTGCGTACAGACACGCTCCTGAGCGCTGTGGAGCACGCGCGAGAGGGGCAGCGCGTCGTCACGCTCACGCGGGTCAGCCGCACGCTGCTCCGGTCGGTGATCGCGACCCGCATGGCGCGGGGCATCGTTCAGAAGGTCCTGGCCGTCGAGGGTCCGATCTCGGTGGCCGATAGGGCGGATCAGCTGTCCGAGCGGCAGGCCCTGATGGACGCGGAGACGGAATTCTGGACCCTTGTGCGCGACCTCGCCGTGCCGTCGGTCCAGGCGACGCTGGAGCCGCTTCGGAGCGCGCAGGCGACCTTGGCGGCGCTGAGGCCACAGATCGACGCGGTCGTCGCGCTCCCGAGGGAACGCCGCGATGCGGCGTTCAGACAGACCTTCGACACAGCCGTCACGAGCCTCCTCAACGCCTTCGCGGCAACCAACGCCGCGGTGGACGCGGCCATCCCGCGCCGGGACACGGCGGTCGCGCAGGCCCTCGACATCAAGCGTGCCAGCTGGGCGACGCGGGTCGCACTCGGCAATTCCTGGCGCCGTATGGAAACCTCGGTGGCCGCCAAGGCGTCTTGGTCGCAGGAGGAGATCATCGCGGCGGCCGAGGAGCGGGGTCGCCTGATGGCGGACTGGGGTAAAGTCGTCGACCTGTTCACGGAAGACGTCCCGGTCGCCCTGCGTGCCGCCTTCCAGAAGGCGCAGGCCAGCAACTTCGAGGGCGAGTCGGCGCGGCGGCGCGTCGCGATCACGGACGCGCTCAGCCGGGGCAGGGCGCCCGGCATCGAGGCCGATGCGTTGCGCGCGCGCGACATCGCCGACGGGAGGGCGCTTCTCGATCTGGCCCACGCGGGTCTCGACGCGATGATCGACCGGGCCCAGCTCCTCGCCGCCGAGTCGCAGCGCGCGCTTTTCGGGGCCGTGCTGTTCCTGACCGCAGCGGTCCTGCTGGCGGTCGGCGGTATCGTCATCGTGTTCCGTTGGGTGCTCCGGCCGTTGCGGGCCATGACCCAGGCCATGCAGGCGCTCGCGGGAGGAGACGCCGACGTGCCGATCCCGGCCCGAGAGCGGCGGGACGAGATCGGCGCGATGGCGGCGGCCGTGCAGGTCTTCCGGGACAACCTCGTCCGCACCCGCGCCCTGGAGGCCGAGGCGGCCGAGGCGGCGCTGGCCGCGGAGGCGCAGCGTCGGAGCATGACGCTCACGATGGCGCAGGGTTTCGAGTCGGCGGTGGCCGGCATCGTCGGTCAGGTCTCCGCCGCCGCGGCCGAATTGCAGACCACGGCCTGGCAGATGACCACGACCGCCCAGCAGACCGCCAGCCAGTCCGATACCGTGGCCGCCGCCGTGGAGGAACTCGGCACCTCCGTCCAAGAGATTGCGCGCCAGGTCCAGGGCTCGTCCGAACTGGCGCGGGCCGCCGTCGGCGAGGCCGACCGGACCGCCGTGCTGGTGGCCGCGCTCAACACGGCGGCCGCCCGGGTCGACGCGGTGGTCGAGCTGATCGCCGGCATCGCCGCACAGACGAATCTGCTGGCGCTCAACGCCACCATCGAGGCGGCGCGGGCCGGCGAGGCGGGGCGGGGCTTCGCGGTGGTCGCCACCGAGGTGAAGGACCTCGCAGCCCAGACAGGCCGCGCCACCGAGGAGATCGGGCGGCAGATCGGCGACATCCAGACCGTCACCGGTCAGGCGGTGGAGGCGATCGGGACGATCACGGGCCGGATCGGGGAGATCAGTGCGGTGGCCGCCGCGATCGCGGCGGCGGTGGAGCAGCAGGGGGTGGCCACGCAGGAGATTGTCCGCAACATCACGCAGGTCTCTACGGGGACGCAGGAGGTGACCGGCACCATCGCCGGGGTTGCGCAGGCAGCCGACCAGACGGGGCGCGCGGCCGACCACGTCCTGACGGCCGCGACCGCGCTCACGCGTCAGTCGGAGCAGCTCGCCGTCGAGGTCGGTCGCTTCCTGGCCGGCGTCCGGGCTGCGTGACCCCTGGGGGTCGGGATCAGTCGAAGGCCCGGGTGAAGCTGAGCCGGTGATGCGGGCTGCGGCCGAGTTGCGTCAGGCCGGCGCGGTGGACGGCCGTGCCGTAGCCGACGTTGCGCTCCCAGCCGTAGCCGGGATGGCGCTGAGCCAGGCGCCGCATCAGCCGGTCGCGGAACACCTTGGCGACGATCGATGCGGCGGCGATCTGCGGCACCAGCCGGTCGCCGCCGACCACGGCGCGACCCGGAAGGCCCGGCAGGGCGTCGCGCCCGTCGACCAGCACGGGCGCGGCGAGGCCGAGCCGAGCGACCGCCCGCGCCATCGCGTCGAGGGTTGCGCCGCGGATGTTGATCTGGTCGATCAGCGCCCGGGAGCCCGCCGCCATCGCGACCCGGGCATGGGTGTGGATCATGGGGGCCAGACGTTCCCGGGCCGGCTCCGGGACGCGCTTGCTGTCGTCGAGGGCGCCCAGCAGGTCGGCGGGGATCGCCGCCGGATCGAACCAGACCGCGGCCACCACGACCGGCCCACAGAGTGCGCCGCGACCGACCTCGTCGCAGCCGATCACCGCCGGGTAGGCTGCGGCCCGGTTGGGATCGAAGGGCGGCCGGCCCGCCATCGGTTTGGTCGGCGACGTGGCGGCGACCGACTTGCCGACCGACTTAACAGTCGACTTGGCAGTCGATTTGGCGATGGGCGGGGCGGACGGCTTGGCGGGCGGCATGACGCCGTCCTGCCATCCCGCGCGGGCGCCGTCACGGGTCAGGCGGCGTCCCGGGTGCCGCGCGCGCCGCCATGCGCCTCGATGATATTGCCGAAGAACTGCCGCGCGCTCACGTCCCAGCCGCAGCGCAGGGCCTCGGCCCGGCACTCGGCCCGCGACAGCCGCAGGGCCGCCAGCGCGGCAGCCCGGAGATCCTGATCGAGAACCCCGACGCGACGGCCGCCGACCACGTCGTTGGGGCCCGGCACCGGGAAGGCCGCCACCGGAAGGCCGCTGGCCAGGGCCTCGAGGAGCACGATGCCGAACGTGTCGGTGAGGCTCGGGAACACGAAGACGTCGCAGGCGGCGTAGACCGCCGCGAGGTCCGCGCCGGTGCGGGTGCCGAGGAAGCGCGCCCCCGGCGCGAGACCCTGCAGCCGCGCGCGGTCCGGCCCGTCGCCCACCACGACCTTGGTGCCGGGCAGGTCGAGGGCGAGGAAGGCGGCGACGTTCTTCTCCACCGCCAGCCGCCCGACATAGAGGAACAGCGGCCCGGGCAGGTCCGCGAGTTCCGCCGGCACGGGCGTCCCCGGTCCGGCGGGCCGGAACCGTTCCGTGTCTACGCCCCGGGTCCAGCGCATCAGCCGGCCGAATCCCCGCGCCGCCAGTTCACCCTGGAGCGAGGCGGTGCTGACCATCGTTCCCCGCGCCGCGCCGTGGAACCGGCGCAGATAGGCGTAGGACCACGCTTCCGGCACCGGCGCGCGGGCCGCGAGATATTCCGGGAAGCGGGTGTGGTAGCTCGTCGTGAACGGCAGGTTGTGCGCCAGGCAATGGCGCCGCACGGCCAACCCCACGGGCCCCTCCGTGGCGATATGCACGTGGGTCGGCCGTTCCGCCGTCCAGCGCGCCGCCACCCGCTCCCGGCTGGCATAGGCGAGGCGGATCTCGGGATAGCCCGGGAGCGGCAGCGACCGGAAATCCGCCACGGAGAGCAGGGCCGTCGCGAAGCCGTGTTCCGGGGCGCGGCGGACCATCTGCTCCAGGGAGCGGACGACGCCGTTCACCTGGGGATGCCACGCGTCGCTGGCGATCAGAAGCTTCACGGCGGTGCCCTCAAGCCACCGCGCGCCGGCCCGCCAGGGGATGCGGCACGGCCTCGGCCGCCTGCGCCCGCAGGAGGCTCGGATAGTGCAGAACCTCGATCCGGCCGTCGTAATGCTCCACGAGACCGGTGCAGGATTCCACCCAGTCGCCGGTGTTGAGGTAGCGCAGGTCGCCGATCGGCCGGTCCGCCGCATGGTGGATGTGGCCGCAGATCACCCCGTCGGCACCCTGGCGGCGCGCCTCCTCGGCCAGGATCGTCTCGAAGCGGCCGATGAAGCTCACGGCGTTCTTCACGCGCAGCTTCGCCCAGGCGGAGAGCGACCAGTAGGACAGGCCGAGGCGCCGCCGCACCTTGTTGATCAGGGTGTTGAGGGACAGGGCCAGGGTGTAGGCGCCGTCGCCGAGATGGGCGAGCCAGCGCGAGTGCCGCACGACCATGTCGAACTGGTCGCCGTGGATCACGAGGTAGCGCTTGCCGTCCGCCGCCTCGTGGATCGCGGTCTCGGCCAGCTCGATGCCGCCGAAGCTCGTGCCCACATAGTCGCGCAGGAACTCGTCGTGGTTCCCGGGCAGGTAGACGATCCGCGCGCCCTTGCGGACCTTGCGCAGGAGCTTCTGCACCACGTCGTTGTGCTCCTGCGGCCAGTACCAGCCCGAGCGCAACTGCCACCCGTCCACGATGTCGCCGACGAGATAGATCGTGTCGGCGTCGTAATCCTTCAGGAACGACAGAAGCAGACCGGCTTGGCAGCCGCGCGTTCCGAGATGCAGGTCGGACAGGAACAGCGTCCGCACGCGGACCGGCATCTCCTCAACCTCGGCCACGGCAACCCTCTCCCGGCGGCTGAACGGTGCCGGGATCCAGAGCGCGATCCCATCTCAGTTTGATGACGCGGAGTCCCGGCGGGGCCACCCGTCCGCGTTGCGGCGCCGCAAAGCATCTCAACCGGACCTCGGCTTCGTTGCGCCGCACAAAAAATTTTTTTGCCAAGTTCTGGAAGTTTTTCCGGTTTTCCTTTCGAGCTTCGCCCGCTCATAATACCAGGAACCGGCGGCTCGGCACGAGTTCGGCCGGACCTTGACAGGAAGGCGGCGAGGACGGCCCTGAGGCCGTTGGACGGGACGGCATTTCGGAGGCGACCGGCGCGCGGGGGCGTGCCGCGACGCGAGCGGCGTGAGGCCGCCTGCCGCTCCGCGGAGGCCCCCCGATCACGGCAGAGGATGGCGTTCGAGGGGGCGCGGCGCGAGCCGCTTTCGACGGCGCCGGACCGACTCCCTGAGGACGCTTGGACAACCCGGCGCGGGTTCACGCCCGCGCACAATGGATTTTTCGGAGGAAACATCATGGCCGCAACCCGGCGCCCCGGTCGCAACCACCTCTTCATTCCCGGCCCTACGAACATCCCGGAGCGCGTCCTGCGCGCCATGCACGTGCCGTCTGAGGATCACCGCTCGCCGAGCTTCCCCGAGCTGGTGAAGCCGCTGCTCCAGGACTCCAAGATGGTGTTCGGCTCGACCGCCGGGACGGTCATCCTGTTCCCGTCCTCGGGCACCGGCATCTGGGAATCGGCCCTGTCCAACACCCTCTGCCGCGGCGACACGGTGCTGACCTCGCGCTACGGCCAGTTCAGCCACCTCTGGGTCGACATGGCTCAGCGCCTCGGCCTCGACGTGGTCGTCCAGGAGGAGGAGTGGGGCACCGGCGCCGATCCGCAGAAGATCGAGGAGGCCCTGCGCGCCGACAAGGACCATAAGATCAAGGCCGTCATGGTCGTCCACAACGAGACCGCCACGGGCGTCACCAGCGACATCGGCGCGGTGCGCAAGGCGATCGACGCCGCCGGCCACCCGGCCCTGCTGTTCGTGGACGGCATCTCGTCGATCGGCTCGCTGCCGTTCTACATGGACGACTGGAAGGTCGACTGCGCCATCGCGGGCTCCCAGAAGGGCTTCATGCTGCCGGCCGGCCTCGGCCTGATCTGCATCAGCCCGAAGGCGCTCAAGATCGCCGAGGGCGGCACCGGCCGCAACGACCGGCTCGGCCATGCCTACTTCGCCTGGAAGGACCAGCTGGCCGCCAACGCCACCGGCTACTTCCCCTACACCCCCGTCCTGCCGCTGCTCTACGGCCTGCGCGAGGCCCTGGCGATCGTGAAGGAGGAGGGGCTGGAGAACGTCTACCACCGCCATCACGTGCTCGCCGAGGCGACCCGTCAGGCCGTGGCGGCCTGGGGCCTCAAGCCCTGCGCCAAGGAGCCGAAGTGGAACTCCGACACGGTCACGGCGATCGTGGTGCCGGAGGGCGCCGACGCCGCCAAGGTGATCATCCACGCCTACGAGCGCTACAACCTGTCGCTCGGGGCCGGCCTCTCGAAAGTCGCCGGCAAGGTGTTCCGCATCGGCCACCTGGGCGACCTGAACGAGCTCTCGCTGCTGGGCGCCATCGCGGGCGCCGAGATGGCCATGATCGATTGCGGCATCAAGGTCACGCCGGGCTCGGGCGTCGCCGCCGCCTCCAGCTATCTGCGCGAGAATCCGCTGCATAAGGCGTAATCGGCGCACGCGATCGGGGCGGGGCCGGGTTGCCGGGCCCGCCCCGACGCGCAAGTAAGAACAAGACTATCGAGGAAACTGCCCGTCGTACGAGAGGGGTCCTATGACCAAGAAGATCGTGTTCCTGGATCGTGAATCCCTCGATGCCAGGGTCCGACCGTTCAACTTCCCGCACGAATACGTCGAGCACGACTCGACCTGGACGCCGGGAGAGATCGTCTCCCGCCTCCAGGGGGCGGAGATCGCGCTGATCAACAAGGTCCCGATGCGGGCCGAGACGCTGAAGCAGCTCCCCGACCTGAAGCTGATCGCCGTCGCCGCCACCGGCACCGACGTGGTCGACAAGGCCGCGGCCAAGGCGCAGGGCATCACCGTCGTCAACATCCGCAACTACGCCTTCAACACCGTGCCGGAGCATGTGGTCGGGCTGATGTTCGCCCTGCGCCGGGCGATCGTGCCCTACGCGAACTCGGTGAAGCGGGGCGACTGGGCGAAGTCCAAGCAGTTCTGCTACTTCGACTACCCGATCTACGACATCGCCGGCTCGACGCTGGGCATCGTCGGCTACGGGGCGCTCGGCAAGTCGATCGCCAAGCGCGCCGAGGCGCTCGGCATGACGGTCATCGCCTACGACGTGTTCCCGCAGGACGGGCTGGTCGATTTCGAGACGATCCTGACGCAGTCCGACGTGATCACGCTGCACGTGCCGCTGACCCCCGAGACCAAGGGGATGATCGGCGCGGCCGAATTCAAGAAGATGAAGAAGAGCGCCATCCTCATCAACACGGCCCGGGGCGGGCTCGTGGACGAGGCGGCCCTGCTCGAAGCGCTCAAGGACGGCACCATCGCGGGCGCCGGCTTCGACGTGGTGGCGCAGGAGCCGCCCAAGGACGGCAACATCCTGTGCGAGGCCGACCTGCCGAACCTGATCGTCACGCCGCACGTCGCCTGGGCCAGCAAGGAGGCGATGCAAATCCTGGCCGACCAGCTCGTCGACAACGTCGAGGCCTTCGTGGCGGGTAAGCCGCAGAACGTGGTCGAGTAGGCGCGACAGGCCCCCTCTCCCGTGCGGGAGAGGGTTGGGGTGAGGGAGGACAATTCTCCGGATGAGGCACGCCCCTCACCCTGTCCCTCTCCCGCACGGGAGAGGGGGCCCGCGCCTCGCCCGCTATGCCATCTGAAAGCTCGGGCGCACGATGACGCGGATGGGTCGCGCGCTGCGACCGCCCTTTGAAAACAAGACGATAGCGCCGCAGGGCGCGACAGAAAGGTCTGAATCGTGACGAAGAAGCTGCTGTTCCTGTTCGACACCGATGCCGTGCCGAACGTGTTCGACACGGTCGTCGGCTACGACGGCGGCGCCGACCACATCGCCGGCTACGGTGGCGTGAACCCCGACAATGTCGGCGCTCTGGTCGACGGCACGATCTACACCCGTGGCGGTTCCGAAAAGAAGTCGACGGCGATCTTCGTCGGCGGCGGCAGCATGGCGGCCGGCGAGGAGCTGTTCACCGCGGTCAAGAAGCGGTTCTTCGGCCCGTTCCGCGTCTCGGTCATGCTCGATTCCAACGGCTCCAACACCACGGCCGCCGCGGGCGTCGCGCTGGTGGCGAAGGCCGCAGGCTCGCTCCAGGGCAAGAAGGCCGTCGTGCTGGCCGGCACCGGCCCGGTCGGCATGCGCTCGGCCGCGCTGCTCGCCGGCGAGGGCGCCGAGGTCACCATCGCGGGCCGCGCCCTCGACAAGACCCAGGCTGCCGCGGACCAGATCAACAAGCGCTTCAAGGTCAACGTGAAGGCCGCCGCCACCCCCGACGAGGCGTCCCGCGTGGCCCTCGTGAAGGGCACGAACCTCGTGTTCACGGCCGGCGCCATCGGCGTCGAGCTGCTCCCCGAATCCGCCTGGGCGCAGGAATCGTCCATCGAGTTCGTCGCCGACTACAACGCCCAGCCCCCGACGGGCATCGGCGGCATCGACGTGATGGACAAGGGTAAGGAGCGCAACGGCAAGCAGGCCTTCGGCGCGCTGGGCATCGGCGGGTTGAAGCTCAAGCTGCACCGGGCCTGCGTGGGCCAGCTCTTCGAGAGCACCGACAAGGTGCTCGACGCCGAGGAGATTTATTCGCTCGCCAAGTCGATGGCCTGACGGGAGGGACGCCCATGTCGGACACGCAGCAGGCGCCGGAAAACGCGTCCATCCAGACCTTCCTGACGGAACTCGCCAGCGCCGCCCCGACCCCCGGCGGTGGCGGCGCGGCGGCGATCTCCGGCGCCATGGGCGCGGCTCTGGTGTCGATGGTCTGCAACCTCACCATCGGCAAGAAGAAGTATGTCGAGGTCGAGGCCGAGCTGAAGGAAGTCCTGGCCAAGTCCGAGGGCCTGCGGGTCGTGCTCACCGGCATGATCGGGGAGGACGTCCAGGCCTTCGACGCCGTGATGGGGGCCTACGGCCTGCCCAAGGCCACCGACGACGAGAAGGCGGCCCGCGCGGAGAAAATCCAGGCGGCCCTCAAGACGGCCTGCGACGTGCCGCTCGCCTGCTGCCGGGCTTGCCGCGCGGTGATCGACCTCGCGGCGATCACCGCCGACAAGGGCAACCTCAACGTCGTGTCGGATGCCGGCGTGGCCGTGCTCTCCGCCTATGCCGGACTGCGCAGCGCAGCGCTCAACGTCTACGTGAACGCGAAGGGTCTCGAGGACCGGGACTTCGCCGACGAGCGGCTGAAGGAACTCGAAGACCTTCTGGCCGGGGCCGGGGCCTTGACCGAGAAGGTCTACGAGGTGGTGAAGACCAAAGTGAACTGACGCTCGCGGCGCTTGATCCTGGCGCCGGCAAACCATCGACAGTCGAGGCCGGGTGCATCATGCCCCGGCCTCGTTGTTTTTGAGTATGCCGCAGCGCAACATCGAATACGATCCGTGCTGCGACCGCGAAAAAGTCGTCGTCAAGCCCGAGATCAAAAAATTTGACGGGCTTATTCCTTCGACTCAACTAAAGTGAAGGGCATCAACGGCGGCAACGAACCGCGGAGGAGGCGCCGAATGGACGTCCACGAGTATCAGGCCAAGGAGCTGCTTGCGAGCTTCGGCGTGGCCGTCCCGAAGGGCGCGATCGCGTTCAGCCCGGATCAGGCGGTTTACGCGGCTACGGAATTGGGCGGATCCTTCTGGGCCGTGAAGGCGCAGATCCACGCGGGTGCCCGCGGAAAGGCCGGCGGCATCAAGCTCTGCCGGACCTATAACGAGGTCCGCGACGCCGCCAAGGATCTCCTCGGCAAGCGCCTCGTCACCCACCAGACCGGCCCCGAGGGTAAGCCGGTCCAGCGGGTCTACGTCGAGACCGCCGACCCGTTCGAGCGTGAGCTCTACCTCGGCTACGTGCTGGACCGGAAGGCCGAGCGGGTCCGCGTCATCGCCAGCCAGCGCGGTGGCATGGACATCGAGGAGATCGCCGCGAACGAGCCCGACGCCCTGATCCAGGTGGTGGTCGAGCCGGCGGTGGGCCTGCAGCAGTTCCAGGCCCGGGAGATCGCCTTCCAGCTCGGTCTCAACATCAAGCAGGTCTCGGCCGCGGTGAAGACGATCATGAACGCCTATCGGGCGTTCCGCGACTGCGACGGCACGATGCTGGAGATCAATCCGCTGGTCGTCACCAAGGACGACCGGGTGCTCGCGCTCGATGCCAAAATGTCCTTCGACGACAACGCGATGTTCCGCCGGCCGGGCATCGCCGACATGCACGACCCCTCGCAGGGCGATCCCCGCGAGGCGCAGGCCGCCGAGCACAACCTCAGCTACATCGGCCTCGAGGGCGAGATCGGCTGCATCGTCAACGGTGCCGGGCTGGCCATGGCCACCATGGACATGATCAAGCACGCGGGCGGCGAGCCGGCGAACTTCTTGGATGTCGGCGGCGGCGCCTCGCCCGAGCGGGTGGCCACGGCCTTCCGGCTGGTCCTGTCGGACCGCAACGTGAAGGCGATCCTCGTCAACATCTTCGCCGGCATCAACCGCTGCGACTGGGTCGCCGAGGGTGTCGTCCAGGCGGCGCGCGAAGTGAAGATCGACGTGCCGCTGGTGGTCCGGCTCGCCGGTACGAATGTGGAGGCGGGCAAGAAGATCCTGGCCGAGAGCGGCCTCGACCTGATCACCGCCGACACCCTGTCGGAGGCGGCCAAGAAGGCGGTCGACGCCTGCGCCACCGCCAAGACGCAGCACTGAAGGGGAGACCGCGCCATGAGCATCCTCATCGACGAGACCACCCCGATCATCGTCCAGGGCATCACGGGCGACAAGGGCACCTTCCACGCCAAGGAGATGCTGGATTACGGCACGAACGTCGTCGGCGGCGTCACCCCGGGCAAGGGCGGCCGCACCCATCTCGGCCTGCCGGTGTTCAACACCGTCAAGGAGGCGGTGGCGGCGACCGGCGCCACCACGTCCATCACCTTCGTGGCGCCCCCCTTCGCGGCCGACGCGATCATGGAGGCGGCCGATGCCGGCCTGCGGCTGGTCTGCTCGATCACGGACGGCATCCCGGCCCAGGACATGATGCGGGTGAAGCGCTACCTGATGCGCTATCCGCGGGATCGCCGCACGATGGTGGTCGGCCCGAACTGTGCCGGCATCATCTCCCCCGGCAAGGCGATGCTCGGCATCATGCCCGGTCACATCTATCTCCCCGGCAATGTCGGGGTGATCTCCCGGTCGGGGACGCTCGGCTACGAGGCGGCCTCGCAGCTCAAGGAGCTCGGCCTCGGCATCTCCACCTCGGTGGGGATCGGCGGCGATCCGATCAACGGCTCGTCCTTCCTCGACCACCTCGCCCTGTTCGAGACCGATCCGGACACCGACGCGGTGCTGATGATCGGCGAGATCGGCGGCCCGCAGGAGGCCGAGGCGTCGGCCTGGATCCGCGAGAACATGTCGAAGCCGGTGATCGGCTTCGTGGCGGGGCTCACGGCGCCGAAGGGCCGCCGCATGGGCCATGCGGGGGCGATCATCTCGGCTGCCGGCGACAGCGCCGCCGAGAAGGCCGAGATCATGCGCTCCTACGGCCTCACCGTGGCGCCGGATCCGGGCTCGTTCGGGCAGACCGTGGCCGACGTGCTGGCCCGGGCGGCGTAGCCGCAGCCAGCCTGCCGCACAGTCTCAGAATGCGGCGTGGGTCCCCCCTCCCGTGCGGGAGAGGGACAGGGTGAGGGATCGGATCCTTCCGGAGAAGGCGCGGTCCATCGGCGTACCGGCGGCGCGCTCGATCCTGAACCATCGCGTCCCTCACCCCGACCCTCTCCCGCACGGGAGAGGGGGCTCGTCGCGCTGGGCACCGGCCGATGCGCGTACCTCCCGAGCCGGCGGTGACGACGCTTCGCGCTGAACATCATCCAAGAAAACCGCGCGCCACGAGGTGGCCTCATGACCCGCACCCTTCACGCACATCCAGGTCTCGTCGACGCGACAGCCTTCGCGCCGCCGGTGATCGTCGGCACCTCGGCCGAGCAGGCGCTGGACATCCTGTTCCAGGCGCTGCTCGATGTCGCCCGCCGGCACGATCCCGACCTCGAGGCGGTCCTGCACGGCACGGCCGACATCTCGCGCTTCTCGCCGCAGATGCTGGCGCGCGCGCTGCAGGTGCAGGGCATCTGGTTCCAGCTGATCTCCATCGCCGAGCAGAACGCCGCGATGCGCCGCCGCCGGCACGTGGAGCGCACGGAAGGCCGTGCCGCGCTCAGCGGCTCCTTCGCCAAGGTCTTCGCGGATGCCCGCCGGCAGGGCGTGCCCCCGGAGAAGATCCAGGCGCTGCTCAGCGACCTGCGCATCCGCCCGACGCTCACCGCGCACCCCACCGAGGGCAAGCGCGTGACGGTGCTGGAGAAGTTCCGCCGGATCTACCTCGTGCTGCGCGAGCTGGAGATGCCGCGCTGGACCGATCGTGAGCGCAACGGTCTCATGAACGAGCTCCGCGACCAGATCGAGCTGGTCTGGATGACGGGCGAGCTGCACCTGGAGAAGGCGACGGTCGAGCGGGAAGTGGCCTGGGGGCTGCACTTCTTCGACGAGACCCTGTTCGAGATGCTGCCCGAGACCCTGGAGACCCTGCACGAGGCCCTCGCCGAGACCTATCCGGGCACGGACTTCAAGGTGCCGCCGTTCTTCCAGTTCGGCTCCTGGATCGGCGGCGACCGGGACGGCAACCCCTACGTCACGGCCGCGGTCACCCGGCAGACCCTGCACCGCAACGCCCTGGCCTCGCTCACCCGCTACCGCGACGGCGTGCGCGAACTGGGCCGGACCCTCTCGCTCACCGAGCGCTCGCTGCCGCTGCCCGAAAGCTTTCACGCGGAACTCGAACGGCAGCTCGCCGAGAGCGGCCAGGCCCGCGCCATCACCCGGCGCAACCCGGGCGAGCCTTATCGCCAGTATCTCTCCTGCGTCCTGCGCAAGATCGAGGCGACGATCGCCCGCAACGAAGGTGAGCACCCGTCCGGTCCCGACTACGCCAGCGCCGACGGCTTGATCGAGGATCTGCGCACCCTGGAGCGCGGCCTGACGGAGGCCAAGTGCGGGGCGCTGGCGCGGGATCTCGTCCGCCCTGTCCGGCGCATGGTGGAGATCTTCCGCTTCTCGACGGTCCGGCTCGACCTGCGCGAGAACACCACGCGGACCACCGACACGCTCCATGCCCTCTGGCGCCAGCGCAACGGCGACGGCGAGCCGCCGGCCCTCGGTTCGACCGCGTGGCGCCAGTGGCTCGATACCGAACTCGCCCGGCCCCGTGATCCCGAGCGGTCCTTCGAGGACCTGCCCGACGCCGCCCGGGAGACCCTCGCCACCTTCGCCCTCGTCGCCGAGATGCGCGAGGCCCTCGACCGGGAGGCGTTCGGCGCCTTCGTGCTGTCGATGACCCGCTCGGTGGAGGACGTCCTCGGCGCCTACCTGCTGGCCAAGGAGGCGGGGGTGTTCCTCGACGCGGCCGGGACGGAGATCTGCCCGCTGCCGATCGTGCCCCTGTTCGAGACCATCGACGACCTGCGTGCCGCCCCGGCGATCATGCGGGCGCTGCTCGGCGTGCCGGTGGTGCGCCGCTCCACCCGCTGGCAGGGCGGGGTGCAGGAGGTCATGATCGGCTATTCCGACTCCAACAAGGACGGCGGCTTCGTCGCCGCCAACTGGGAGCTCTACAAGGCGCAGAGCAAGCTGACCCGGCTCGGCGAGGAACTCGGTGTCGGCATCGCCTTCTTTCACGGGCGCGGCGGCTCAGTGAGCCGCGGCGGCGTGCCGACCCATCGCGGAATCATGGCCCAGCCGCCGGGCTCAATCCGCGGCCGGTTCCGCACCACCGAGCAGGGCGAGGTCGTCTCGTTCAAGTACGCCAACCGCGGCACCGCCGCCTACCAGATGGAGCTGCTCGCCGCCTCGGTGTTCGAGCACGCGCTCGCCGGCGACGGCGAGCGAGCGGGCCCCGGCCACGACGACGCCCTGGAGGCGCTGGCCGGCGCGTCCCGGGCGGCCTACGTCCAGCTGCTCCAGACCGACGGCCTCGTCGATTACTTCCAGGCGGCGAGCCCGCTGGACGAGATCGCGCTCCTCAACATCGGCTCGCGGCCGGCCCGCCGGTTCGGCGCCCGCTCGCTCTCGGACCTGCGGGCGATCCCCTGGGTGTTCGCGTGGTCGCAGAACCGGCACGTGATCACCGGCTGGTACGGGGTCGGGTCCGGGCTCGCGAGCTTCATCGACGTGCGCGGCCGCGACGGCGAGGCGACCCTCAAGCGGCTGTTCAACGAATCCCGCATCCTCCGCCTCGTCCTCGACGAGGTCGAGAAGACGCTGATGATGGTCGATCTCGACATCGCCCGCGCCTATGCGGGCCTCGTCCCGGATGCGGTGATCCGGGACCGGATCTTCTCGATGATCGAGGCCGAATACGCACTGACCCGGGAGATGGTGCTGCGGGTGAGCGGCGGCGCGGATCTCGCCGAGCGCTTCCCCCTGTTCCGGGACCGCCTGAAGGGGCGGCTTCCGACCATCAACCAGGTCAGCCGCGAGCAGGTGGAACTGCTCGCCCGCTACCGCGCCGAGACCGACGAGGACCGGCGCGAGGCGGTGAAGTCGGCCCTGCTCCTGTCCATCAACTGCATCGCGGTCGGCTTCGGGGCGACCGGGTGAGGCGGTGCGGGCCTCGCACGTTGAGGGATCGGATCGAAACGCGCCTGCGCGCCCTGTCAGGCAGCCCAGTGCGCGCCATTTGCCGCCGGTGAACGGGGTCCAGCCCCGCAACGGCATCAGAACCGTCACCAGGAGAGAGAATCCAAGATGAGCTTCACCCTGATCCAGCAGGCCAAGCCGCGCCTGCACCGGTCCGAACTCGCGGTCCCCGGCTCCAACCCGACCTTCATGGAGAAGTCGGCGCAGTCGGCCGCCGACGTGATCTTCCTCGACCTCGAGGACGCGGTCGCCCCCGACGACAAGGAGAAGGCCCGCACCAACATCATCCAGGCGCTCAACGACCTGGATTGGGGCAACAAGACCATGATGATCCGCATCAACGGTCTCGACACCCACTACATGTACCGCGATGTGGTCGACATCGTCGAAGCCTGCCCGCGCCTCGACATGGTGCTGATCCCGAAGGTCGGCGTGCCGGCCGACGTCTACGCCATCGACGTGCTGGTCACCCAGATCGAGCAGGCCAAGAAGCGTGACAAGCAGATCGGCTTCGAGGTGCTGATCGAGACCGCGCTCGGCATGGCCAATGTCGAGGCGATCGCCCAGTCGTCGAAGCGCCTGGAGGCGATGTCCTTCGGCGTGGCCGATTACGCCGCCTCGACCCGCGCCCGCTCGACGGTGATCGGCGGCGTGAACCCCGACTTCTCGGTGCTCACCGACAAGGACGAGGCCGGCAATCGCCAGACCCACTGGCAGGATCCGTGGCTGTTCGCTCAGAACCGCATGCTGGTGGCCTGCCGCGCCTACGGCCTGCGCCCGATCGACGGCCCCTTCGGCGATTTCTCGGATCCGGACGGCTACCGCTCGGCGGCCCGCCGCTGCGCCGCCCTCGGCTTCGAAGGGAAGTGGGCGATCCACCCGTCGCAGATCGATCTCGCCAACGAGGTGTTCACCCCCTCGGAAGCCGAGGTCACCAAGGCCCGCCGCATTCTCGAGGCCATGGAAGAGGCCGCCAAGGCCGGCCGCGGCGCCGTGTCCCTGGACGGACGCCTCATCGACATCGCCTCGATCCGCATGGCCGAGGCGCTGATCGAGAAGGCGAACGCCATGAAGGGCTGAGGCCGCCCGAACGGCGCGCCAAGCAGCTGCATGACCGGGGCCGGGCTTGCCGGGCCCCGGGGCAGATCAGAGCGGATCGCGGGCAAGCCCGTGACCGCGTGACAGGTTCGGATGAGGGTTGGAGAAGGCCCCGGAGCGGGTTCACCCCTCACCAGTCTCTTCGGGAGAAGGGACAAACTCTGCGGCGCGGCGGCCGCGACGGCCCTAGAACGGCCGATCGTCCGGCAGCCGCGCCGCAGCCATCTCGTCCGGCGTCGGGTCGCGATGGATGACGATCCCGTTCGACCGATCCGCCGCGATCAGCCCCAGCCGGGCGAACCCGTCGAGCCAGCCGTCCATCGGCCAGATTCCGTGCCGGTCGTGAAAGCGGGCCGCGTTGGCGACGATGTCGCGGAAATGCTGCAGGGGCGGGTCGTAGCCCGGATGATGCTGGTGGTAGGCCCGGGGGCCTCCCAGGAACAGGATCGGCACCCCCGCCTTCTCCGCCCGGGACGCCAGATCGGTGTCCTCCGCGCCGTAGCCGGAAAAGGTTTCGTCGAACCCGCCGAGGCGGTCATAGGTCTCGGCGCGCACCGCGAAGGCGAGCGACCAGAACAGCCCGGCCTGCGGTGCCGGCGCCACCACGCCTGCGGACGGGAAGGCCCGCACCGGGTGCGGCTGGCCGAACCGCTCCAGATCCGCCGCGCACCATCCATCCGCCACCGCGCCGGCCGGCAGGTAGCCGATCTCGCAGCAGATCAGGCCGTCCTGCTCGGCCACCGCCCGCGACAGGCCCGCGACGAGCCCCGCCGAGGGGATGCAATCGACGTCGAGGAAGATCAGCGTCTCGGCCCGGGCCGCCCGGCGCCCGGCATTGCGCGCCGCCGCGAGGGGCAGGCCGGCATGCGGGAACGCGACGCGCTCCACCGGGAAGGGCAGAGCCGGATAGGGCGCCTCATCGCCGCCGATCTCGACGACGACGCAGCGATCGGGTGGATCGCCGCGACCGAGACCGTCGAGCAGGCGGGTCAGGTGTGCGCGCCGACCTTTGTTGAGCGTGATGACCGCGATGCTCACGAGGCGGCTCCGGCGCGCAGGACATCGATCCGATAATCGGGGGTCCGCGACTGACTCAGGACCTGGGCGAAGGCGGTGGAGAGGCGGATGAAGCCATCGGCGGCACCATCGCCCGAAAGCGGGTAATCGGTCTCGCCCAGCCAGTGCACCAGAACGATGTCCCCGCCGGGCGCGATCGTCTCGCCGGCCCGGCGCACGAGCTCGGCGAAATCCGGCGGGGCCAGGAAGTACAGGAACTCGGAGAGGACGATCAGGTCGAAGGGCCCGGTCGGCCAGTCCGCCGGCATGGTCCCCTGCCGGATCTCGACATGGGGACGATCCGCGCATCGCGCCCGGGCGGCCTCCGCGGCGGCCGGGACGAGATCGGTGGCGAGGAGCCGGGCGCAGCGTTCCGAGAGGGCGCGGGTGAAGACGCCGATCGAGCAGGCCGGCTCGAAGGCGGACCGGTAGCGCGGCTGGGGAAGGGCCGCGAGCGTCGCCGCGTATTTCTCGCGTTCGTAGGGCGAGGAGGTGAAGCGCCAGGGATCCGGGTCGCTGGCGTAGATGCCGCGGAAGTAATCCTCCGGCAGGGTCTGGGTCCGCCGGGTCATGCGGGGATCGCGACGAAGCGCTCGTAGGGACCGCAGAGCCGGTCGATCATGGCGGGCTCGAGCCGGAAGCCCTGGGGATCGTCCGCGATGAGGTCGGTGGTCTGCGATTCGTGCGCCGCCACGGCCCGCGCCTTGGTCTCGCGATAGGCGGAGACGTCGAGGCGCAGGCCGGTCGGGCTTGGGCCGACCTCGGTCTCGGGCGGTAGGGTCCAGCCCCAGACGGGATACTCATAGACCCGGACTCCCGGCATCTGCGGTCGGGCGCGGGCGACGATCGCGGCGGCCGCCTTGTGATCGCAATGGGGATCGTGGCGCCACGTGACGAAGACCGCGCCGGCCCCGATCGCCGCGGCCGCGCGGGCCACGGCCGCCGCAGCCGCGTCGGCCTCCGGCCCGTCGCTCGGGACATGGGCGTCGGGCAGGCGCAGGAAGGTCACGTCCCCGGATCCGAGGCCGAGCACCGCTCCGGCCCGCTGCGTCTCCGCCTCGCGCAGGGCGCGCAGCTTCTCCGGCGGATAGAGGCGGGACTGCGTGTGCGAGCCGCATCCGTCGCTGACCACGACGAGGTGAACGGGCCGCCCGGACGCCCGGGCGGCTGCGATCAGGCCGCCGCATCCGAGGCTCTCGTCATCGGGGTGGGGCGCGACGACCACCAGCCCCCGGCTCCCCAGGAGGGCATCGAGGCTCGCCAGGGGCAACGCGTCGGCGGCGGCCAGAAAGGCGTCGGCGCGCATCACTGGCCTCCGGTCCGTTCGAAGACAGGACGCCGGTCGCGCGGCGACGGGCTGCTGACGAGATCGATCACGGGACGCTCCAAGGACGGTGCGCGGGTTCGGGCGTCCCTGGTTCTCGGATTCTGCGCCTGAACACGCCATGAGCGGCGCGTTCCGGAATTCCGGCGCGCGTTACCGATCGTTCTCGGTGGTGAGCGCGTCGGCGCGGGTGCCCTCGTCGACGCCCGGTCCGGCCGCCAGATGGACGCCGAGGGTCGGAGCGTCGGTGAACACCGCGCCGGCTGCGCTGAGGGCGCTCCGCAGGGCCTCGATCTGCCCGCTCGGCGGGTCGCTGTAGCCGCCCTCGAAATCTCGCACGAAGTGCTCGTCCAGGCCGACTTTGCCCGCGAGATCGGCCTGCGACCAGCCGAGCAGCCCACGGGCCGCCCGCGACTGCGCGGGGCTCATGATGGGCGCCTGCGTTCCGCTCTGTGCGCCCTCGTCCGATCCTGCCACGCTCACTCTCCTCCTCGGGTATCATCAACAACGATTGCGGTCGCGGATCGTTTCCGGGCACATCCGGTCGGAGCGCGACCATAATTGTGCTGAAATCCTGTCGCATCCGCCAAGGCGCAAGGATTCGGAGCGGTCTCTCGCGGGGCCGTGCTGCGCGGCCGGCGTGGCGCCTCCGGACCGGGACAACCTGCGCGCGGTGCGCGCGACATGGGGACTGGACGATGAGAGGGGTGCTGATCGCGAGCTTGGCCTGTGCCGTACTGGCCATGGACCTATCCGCGGTGACGCAGGCGCAGGCCCAGATGGGCGGTTCGCCGACGGGCTTCGGCCGGGGCAATCGCCGCCCCGGCGGCGAAGAGGAGAAGAAGCCCCAGTACGTGCCGGGGACCAAGGCCAGCGAGAAGATCTTCCCGCTCGATTCGACCTGGACCGCCGTGAGCCTCAACGGAAAGCCCTTCACGGGTGGCGACCGGCCGAGCTTCATCATCGACAAGCAGTATCGCGCCCGCGGCTACGGCGGTTGCAACACCTTCGCGGCGACCGCATTCCCGCTCAAGGAGCAGCACATCGCCGTGGGCCCGCTCGCACTCACCAAGAAGAGCTGCGACAAGGGCCTCGCCGCCGCCGAGCAGGCGTTCTTCATCGCCTTGCGCACCTCGGCGGTGTGGGACTTGGTCGGCTCGCAGCTCGTGCTCAAGAGCCCGAACGGCGAGCTGAAGTTCGACCGCGCCCTTTAAGGAGCGGTTCACCACGCCGCATGATGGCGGCCGCCGATTCAGACGGCCTTGAGGGGCGCCGGGGCTCATTCCTCGTGTATCGAGGAGGCCACGGATGCCAGTCGGAATCGGGATCGGACGCGGGGACCCCTCGCGTCCCGCGGTGACGCGGAGCCTCCGTTTCACGGGGCCCGAGGGGTTTCATCCCGGCGCCCTATGGCTCGCCACCGCCGTGCCGGCTGTGGCGACGCTTCTCCTTCTCGCGCGGCTGGCTTCCTGACGGGCAGCGCTGGCGGCGTCTTACCGGGACGCCGTCGCGTCCCGGGGCCGGTCGCCCTCGGCATGTCCGCGCGGCTCGGAACGATCCTGCGCTTGCGCCGTTACGGGCGGAAACAGCGAGGCCAAGCCCGCGGCGACACCATATAGAATTGGATCGGCGTTCAGGCCGCCCTCGGGCGGATGAAGATTGCTTGTCAGCAGAGTGCGACGGCGGGCCTCGCGCGCGTTCACGAGCATCTGTGCGCGTCCCCGTTGTTCAACTGTCCGAGACCGGTCAATGCCGCGCTCCGCGTTTCGTTGCCGCAGCGGGCGGAATTTTCTCCCGGAGACCGGACGCGACGGAAACTCAGCCCCGGCGCCGGAGACCCATCGCCGGTTGGACGTCGGGCGGCCGGCAGACGCTCGGCACGACATCGATGATCGACGCGCTCGGGCAGCGCGCCCGGCAGCCCTGGGCCGCGGCGATCTGGTCGCCGCCGCAGGCATCGGCGAAGCAGAAGGTCGCGAGATCCTCGCAGGTCGCCCGGAACCGGCCCAGGGGCGACCGCTCCCGCAGGTCCGCCGCCCCCGCCCCCTGCGTCAGCAGGATCACCGTCAGACCGATCAGAGCCGGGAATCGCGCCATCTCTGTTTCCCGTCCAGGTCGAGGCTGCTTGCGGAACCAGCCTAGCATTGGCAGCCTGGACGCGCCGTACCATTCCCGCGACAGGCGATGCGCGTCAGCGTCGCGATCCCGGCCGCATCGCGCGGCCGTTAAGCCCGATCCCCACGAAAGGCCGCCATGCCGCTCTACGCCCTCGACGATCACGTCCCCGACCTCGCCGACCCCGCCCGGGTCTGGATCGCGCCCGACGCGCAGGTGGTCGGCCGCGTGCATCTCGGCCTCGATGTCGGCATCTGGTTCGGCGCGGCTCTGCGCGGCGACAACGAGCCGATCCGCATCGGCGATCGCACCAATGTCCAGGAGGGCGTGATCATGCACGTCGATCCCGGGTTTCCCCTCGTCATCGGCAGCGACGTCACGGTCGGCCACGGCGCGATCGTGCACGGCTGCACCATCGGCGACGGCAGCCTCGTCGGCATGGGGGCGACGGTCCTGAACGGCGCCCGGATCGGCCGCGGCTGCCTCATCGGCGCCAACGCGCTGGTCACCGAGGGCAAGGAATTCCCGGATCACAGCCTGATCGTCGGGGCGCCGGCCAAGGCCGTGCGCACCCTCGACGAGGCCGCGGTCGAGGGGCTGCGGCAGGCCGCCCTGCGCTACGTGGAGAATGCCCGGCGCTACAAGGTCGGGCTGCGCCGCATCGACGGCTGAGGGACATGGGCCGCTCCCGGGCGGGAGCGGCCGCCCCGCTTACTTCTTGGCCTTGGCGCGCTCGATCGCTTCCTCGATCAGCCGGTGGGCCTCTTCCTTGTCGCCCCAGCGGACGAACTTGACCCACTTGCCGGGTTCCAGATCCTTGTAGTGCTCGAAGAAGTGCTGGATCTGCTGGATCGTGATCTCGGGCAGGTCGGTGTAGTTCTCGACCCGGTCGTACCGCTTGGTCAGGTGGCGCGAGGGCACCGCGATGATCTTCTCGTCTTCGCCGCCCTCGTCCTGCATCACCATCACGCCCACGGGACGCGCGCTGATGATCGCGCCCGGCAGCACGGCGCGGGTGTTGGCCACCAGCACGTCGCAGGGATCGCCGTCGCCCGACAGGGTGTGAGGGATGAAGCCGTAATTCCCCGGATAGAACATCGGGGTGTAGAGGAACCGGTCGACGACCAGCGCGCCGGATTCCTTGTCCATCTCGTACTTGATCGGTTCGCCGCCGAGCGGCACCTCGACGATCACGTTGACGTCGTGCGGCGGCTTCTTGCCGAGCGGGATGGCGTCGATCTTCATGGCGTGTCGCTTCCGGAATGCGGTCTCGTCCGCTTCCCGGATCTCTTAGTGGCGCCGCTTGGCAAAGCAAATCGGCCGATGGTGCGGCCCGGCAACGAGCGCTGGAAAACGTTAGCCGAACAGGAAGCCCACCTTGGGGAGCGGGATGCCCGCCACGCGGTCCAGCGCCCGCGGGCCGGCGACGCCGCCGAGCCCCTCGTAGAAGGCGCCGGCGCGGACATTGTCCTCCAGGCTCCACACGCCCAGCCGCGTGAGGCCGTGATCCGCGAGGTCGTTGCGCACCGCCCGGAACAGGCGCCGGCCGAGGCCGACGCCCTGATACTCCGGCAACAGGTAGAGTTCGTCGATCTCGGCCTCGGTGCCGAGCGCCCGGCTGCGCGTCCGTCCGTAGGCCGCGTAGCCGACGACGAGTTCGCCCGTCTCCACCACCGCGATCGGCCGGCCGCGGCGCAGGGCGCTCTGCCACCAGGCCCGGTCCCGGGTCGAGATCACCCGCTCCAGGGCGACGCCCGGGATGATGCCGCGATAGGCCTCGCGCCACGAGGCATCGAACACCTTGGACAAGCCGCCGAGATCGGCCTCGCGGGCCCGGCGGATGCTCGTGGTGCGCGTGCTCATGGGCTTCGGGCCTCCCGTCGTCCGACCGGCGGATAACCCGCGCGGCCCGCGCAGGTTCGATGCCGATCCAGGCGGAGTGAAGGCAAGAATGGCGCCGCGTCGCGTCGGCCTGCGTGACGTCGCGTGATGCCGGTGCCGGCCCGCCGGCCCGCGAATTGCCGGGCCGGCGGGCGGCTGATAGAGCCCGGGCTCGGTTCCCCCGGCAGCACGGCCTTGTTCAACCGCTTCCTCAAGCCCGAGAGGCGCTACGCGCGCCGCATGGCCCGGATCGCCCGCTTCGAGCGGCCGATAGCCGGCCCCGGCGACCGGCTCATGGCCTGGGCCAGCATGCTGCTGATCGACCACGGCGTCTTCCGCCTCGCCTATCTCAACCGGCACCGCGTCGGCTCCGGCGCCCTCTGGCGCTCGGCCCAGCCCGGCCCCCATCAGCTCGCCCGCTTCCGGGCCGAGGGCGTGCGGACGATCATCTCCCTGCGCGGCGGGCGCGAGCACGGATCCTGGCCGCTGCAGCGCGAGGCCTGCGAGCGCCACGGGCTCAAGCTGGTCGAGTTCGTGCTCCGCTCGCGGGAAGCGCCGGACCGGGCCACCATCCTCGGCGCCAAGGCCTTCTTCGCCGGCATCGAGTACCCGGCGGTGATGCACTGCAAGTCCGGCGCCGACCGGGCCGGCCTCGCCTCGGCCCTCTACCTGATCCTGCACGAGGGGCGCCCGGTGGCCGAGGCCGCCCGGCAGCTCTCCGCCCGCTACGGCCATCTCCGTTTCGCCAAGACCGGCATCCTCGACGCGTTCTTCGCCCGGTATCGCCTCGAGGGCGAGGCGAGGGGGCTCGACTTCCTGACCTGGGTCGAGACCGTCTACGACCCCGAGGCGCTCAAGCGCGATTTCCGGCCGGGCTTCTGGTCGGATCTGGCGGTGGACCGGGTGCTCCGGCGGGAGTGAGGATCACTCCGCCGCCGGCCGCGCCATCTCGCGGAAGGGGTGGGCCGGGTAGGTGCCGATCACCCGCAATTCGCGCGAGAAGTAGCCGAGTTCGTCCAGCGCCCGGCTGAGGCCCGGATCGTCCGGATGGCCGTCGACCTCGGCGTAGAACTGCGTGGCGGTGAATTCGCCGTCGACCATGTAGCTCTCGAGCTTCGACATGTTGACGCCGTTGGTCGCGAATCCGCCGAGCGCCTTGTAGAGCGCGGCCGGGATGTTGCGCACGCGGAACACGAAGCTCGTCACACAGGGCACGGTGCCCTGTTCCACCGGCTGGGGCTCCGGGGAGAACACCACGAACCGGGTGGTGTTGTGCGCCTCGTCCTCGACGTCGCGCTCCAGGATGTCGAGGCCGTAGACTCCGGCGGCGAGTGCGGGCGCCAGAGCCGCCCGGCTCGGGTCGCCGATCTCGGCGATCTCGCGGGCGGCCCCGGCGGTGTCGCCGGCGACCACGGCCTTCAGGCCGAGCCGGCGGATGATCCGGCGGCACTGGCCCAGGGCATGGACGTGGCTGTGGACGCTCTTCAAAGCCTCGCGCTGCGTGCCCGGCAGGACCATCAGCTGGAAGTGGATCGGCAGGAAGTGCTCGGCCACGATGTGCAGCGGCGAGATCGGGATCAGGTGGTGGATGTCGGCGACGCGGCCCGCGATCGAGTTCTCGATCGGGATCATCGCCCGCTGGGCGCGTCCCTCTGTCACCGCCGCGAAAGCGTCCTCGAAGGTCGGGCAGGGCAGCGGCGTCCAGTCCGGATACGCCTCCGCGCAGATGATGTGCGAGTTCGCCCCGGGCTCCCCCTGATAGGCGATGGTGCGGTCTGTCATGGCGGTCTGGATTCGTTCGTCGGGTCAGTTCAGGCGCCGGCTCTGGAGCAGGGCGCGGGCGCGCTCCAGGTCGGCGGGGGTGTCGACGCCCAGCGGCAGGTCGTCGACGATGGCAGCGTCGATGCGCATGCCGGCTTCGAGCGCCCGCAGCTGCTCCAGCTTCTCGCGCATCTCCAGCTCGCCGGGCGGCAAGGCCACGAATCGGCTGAGCGCCCTGCGCCGGTAGGCGTACAGGCCGATATGGTGCCAGAGCGGCCCGTCGCCCCAGGGAGCCCGGGCGCGGGTGAAGTACAGGGCGCGCAGGCGCCCGGGACCGACCATGTGGCCGACGAGCTTGACCACGTTCGGGTTGTCGGCCTCGTGGGGGTCGGTGATCGGCGCACAGAGGGTGACGATGTCGACGGTGCGGTCGGCCAGCGGCACGATGGAGGCGCCGATGATCGCCGGGTCGATGGTCGGCAGGTCGCCCTGGACGTTGACGACCACGTCGTGGCGACCCTCCGGATCGACGATGTCGAGCGCCTCGGCGAGGCGGTCGGAGCCCGATGGGTGATCGGCCCGGGTCATCACCGCGAGGCCGCCCGCGGCCTCGACCGTCCGGGCGATCTCCGCCGTGTCGGTGGCCACCACCACGGGGCCGATGCCGGCCTCCATGGCCCGGCGCCAGACATGGACGATCATGGCCTCGCCGGCGATGTCGGCCAGCGGCTTGTTCGGCAGGCGGGTCGCGGCGAGGCGGGCCGGGATCAGGACCAGGGGATCGGACATCGAGATTCGGATCCGGATGCGCGGATCGGGGCCGCGGCGGCAGGCGGCCGGCTGCTTAACAGGCCGGCCCCCGATTGTCGTCCCCCCGGAGACGGGCCGGAGCGCAGTGGAGAAAATGTGCCACTCGGTGACAAGCTGGGCAATTCAGTGGAACAATCCTGCGCTGGAGCGACGCGGAGCCCTCTGGTGGCATTGTCAGGAGCCGCCCGGAACCGCTAAGGCAACCTCGAAATCTTCCAATGTCCGGTGTCCGAGCCCGCTCGCCCGTGTCAGGCGCGCGATCGGCACGGCCGAGTTGCGAGAAGAGCATGAACTCGTTCGAGGTGAACAAGGTCCTGGGTGCGGTCCTCGGCGCCCTTCTGTTCGCGGCCGGATCGGGTTTCGTCGCCGAATTGATCTACCACCCGAAGCCGGCGGGCAACGCCGGCTACGACCTCCCCGAGCCGCAGCCCGAGGCCGCCGCCGCGGCGCCCGAGGCCAAGGTCGAGCCGATCGCCGTCCGCCTCGCCAGCGCCAATGTCGAGAAGGGCGAGGCCGGCACCAAGGCCTGCCATGCCTGCCACAATTTCGAGAAGGGCGGCCCGAACAAGGTCGGGCCCGACCTGTACGGGGTCGTGGAGCGGCCGAAGGCCTCACATCCAGGCTTCGACTATTCGGCGGCCCTGAAGGAGAAGGGCGGCACGTGGACCTATGCCGACCTCGACGGGTTCCTCACCAACCCGAAGGGCTACGTGAAGGGCACGAAGATGGCCTACGCCGGCATCGCTTCGCCGCAGGAGCGGGCCAACGTCATCGCCTATCTGCGAACCCTGGCCGAGACGCCGAAGCCGCTCCCCGCCGTCGAGAAGGACGAGGCCCCGTCGGCTGCGCCTGCGGCGGCCAAGCCTGACGACAAGCCCGCGGCTGCGCCCGCCGAGAAGCCGTCCGCCGACAAGCCCGCCGCCGGCAAGGCGTCCGAAGGCAAGGACAGCCCGGCCAAGCCCGCCGAGACCGGCACCGCCAAGCCGGTCGAGGCGAAGTCGCCCGGCAGCCCGCGGACGACCGGTGAATCGAGCGACCGCAACGCCCCGGCTCCGCCGGCCGGCGCCCATGACAGCGACCAGCAGGGTCAGCCTTCGAGCCTGATCCCCGCCGAGCCGACCGCGCCGACGGCGCCGGCCGCCAAGGAGCCGCCCGCGCAGGCCAATCCCGAGGCGGTCGACCGGGCGAAGGATCTCGAGGTCGGCGGCCCGACCAAGGACCTGAACGCGCCGCTGCCGACCCCGCAGCCGCTTCCGAAGGAGTAGAGGCACGGACCGGGTGCGGGGCTCCGGACGGTCCCGCCCCTCGCGTGTCAGGCGCGTTCCGCCGGCATGGCTCCGGGCGCGCCCCTTGCTCTAAGGCGGCCGCGCCCCGGCATCGTGCCGGATTGAAAACCGCGTAGGACCCCTTGGCTGACCGAAGTTCCGTTGGGGAGGAGCGCCGGGCGCCCCTCCCGCTGCTCGTTGCCGTGACCATGACCGGGACGGTGGCGCTGCACATCTTCGTGCCGGCGCTGGCGGCGGCGGCCGTGGACCTCGGCACCAACGCCGCCGGCGCGCAACTGACGATCACCGTCTACCTGATCGGGCTTGCGGGCGGTCAGCTGCTCTACGGCCCGCTCTCGGACCGGTACGGCCGGCGGCCGGTCCTGATCGGCGGCCTCGGCCTCTATCTCGCCGGATTGCTGCTCGCGATCCCGGCGCCGAACATCGGCGTCCTGCTCGTCGCCCGGGTCCTGCAATCGCTCGGCGCCTGCGGCTCCCTGGTGATCGGCCGGGCGATGGTGCGCGACGTCTCCACCCGCGAGGACGCCGCCCGGAAGCTCGCGATCCTCACCACCGCGATGACGCTCACGCCCGCCCTGGCGCCGGCGATCGGCGGCGTCGTGACCGAGGCCTTCGGCTGGCGCGCCGTGTTCGTGGTGCTGGCCGGCCTCGTCGCCCTGCTGGGCGCGCTCGTGGTCTTCACCCTGCCCGAGACCAACCGCCACAAGGTGGCGCTGCCGGGATTCGTCGCGGTTCTGTCCGGGTACCTCCGGCTCGTGCGGATCCCCGTGTTCCGCGCCTATCTGGTGGCGGGGGCCTGCGGCGGGACCAGCCTCTACGCCTTCCTGGCCGTGGCGCCGTTCCTCCTCGTGGACCGGCTCGGGCGCTCCTCTCAGGAGGTGGGATTCGACTGCCTGATCGTCGTGTTCGGCATGGTCGGCGGGGCCGTCCTGGCGAGCCGGCTCGCCGCCAGGGTGCCGATCCGAAAGGCGGCGCGGAGCGGCAATCTCCTCTGCATCGCCGCGGCGCTGACGCTGCTGATCGTGGACCGCACCGGGATGCTCGGCGTCGTCAGCCTGATCGTGCCGCTCTTCGCCTACGCGGTGGGCGTCGGCCTGCTCAGCCCCAATGCGGTGGCGGGGCTCATGAACGTCGATCCGCACGCGGCCGGCTCAGCCTCCAGCCTCTACGGCTTCACGCAGATGACCTTCGGGGCGCTGTTCACGGCGGCCGCCTCCGCCTGGCCCGCGACCTCGGCGACGCCGGTGGCGCTGGCGCTCCTCTCCGCCGGGCTGATCGCCGCGCTGGCGCTCCGGCGGGCCTGACGGGCTCGCGCTCGCCGACGGCGTCAGTTTCCGTCGCCATGGCCCCCGCGCGCTGCCGGAGGCGCGCGGCGGTGTCCCTTAAAGCGACGCGCCGCGGGCCTCGACGAGGCCGGACGCGCCTGCGCTGAAGCCGTCGGCCAGTTCCAGCCACAGCAGGCGCGCGTGGTCGACCGGTCCCGGCAGGCTCAGGCGCCCGGGCGGGACCGGCGTGAAGCCGAAGCGGGCGTAGTAGGGCGCGTCGCCGACGAGGATCACGAGACCCTCGCCCGCCTGCCGCGCCCCCTCGATCGCCGCGCGGGTCAGGGTACCGCCGATGCCGCGGCCCGCGAAGCTCGGATCGACGGCCAGCGGACCGAGCATCACGAAGGATGTCGCCCCGGTCCGCACCGGCCCCATCCGGACCGAGCCGACGAGGAAGCTGCCCACCGAGGCGGTGATGCCGAGATCGATCCGCTCGGCCGCGCCCTCGCGGAGGCGGTAGGCGGTACGGGCGAAGCGGCCGGGGCCGAAGGCCCGGGCATGGAGCCGCTCGATGGCGGGGGCATCCTCCGGCCGCTCGGGTCGGATGACGAGGGACAGATCGGTCACGGGTTGCTCGCGGCTCGGACCGGCGCCGCGTAGCAGCGCCGGGCCGGACCCGCAAACCGCCGCGCTACTCGGCGGCCGCCAGAGCGGACTGTCCGCCGCCCTGGGTCAGCCGCAGGAAGCCGAGGGCCGAGAGCCAGATCACCGCGCCGCAGGCGGAGGCGACGCCGAGAACCAGCGCGAAGCCGCCGCGGTCATGCAGGAGGGCGATCGCCGGCACCACGAAGCCGCTCGCCGTGAAGCCCACGAAGTAGCGCAGGCTGTAGGCCCGGGCCCGGTAGACGGGCGGGACGTAGCGGGCGATCATCGCGTCGTTGATCACCACCTGCCCGTAGATCGCCGTCATGGCCAGCACGAGCCCGGCGAGCAGCGGCAGGCCGGTGGAGAGGGCGGCGATCCCGAGCCCCACCGGCTGCAGCACCGAGAGCGCCACGAACAGGGACGGCAGGCTGTAGCGGTCGATGAGGCGGCCCATGGCCAACTGCATCAGCGCGCCGAACAGGAACACGCCGGTGGCGAGGGAGCCGGTGAGCGCCAGCGGCAGCGCCTGCCCGACGCCCTCGTCGATCACCTTCGGCAGGCTGATCGTCGTCAGGTTGAAGGTCAGGCCGCCCGCGAAGATCGACAGGGCGAACATCGCCAGCAGCGCCCAGGGCCGGGTCACCGGGATCACCGCCGCGCCGCCGGCCTTCTGGCCCGAGGCGTCCCCGTCGCCCGGCACCAGGGCCAGGAAGGCGGCCCCGCAGGCGAGGCAGACGAGGCCCGGGACCACGAAGGCCGCGCGCCAACTGACGGCGGCGGCGAGCAGCGCCGTGAGTCCGGAAGCCGAGGCCGCGCCGAAATTGCCCCAGACGCCGTTGATGCCGAGATCGCGCCCGAGCCGGCGGGCATGGGTCACCAGCATGGCCGAGCCGACCGGGTGGTAGATCGCCGAGGCGAGCCCGAGCACGCAGAGCCAGAGGGCGAAGGCCAGCGGCGTCGAGGCGCTCGCCACGCCGAGGCAGGACAGGCCGTAACCGAAGAAGAACACCGCCAGCATGTTGCGCCGCCCGAACCGGTCGGCGAGCGAACCCATCGGGAGGGAGCACAGGCCGAAGGCCACGAAGGCGCCGGTGGCGAGCCCGATCAGCTCGCCGTAGCCGAGCCCCGTCTGGGCCGCGATGGCGATGACGGCGGTCGGGTAGATCAGCAGTACGAAATGGTCGAGGGCATGCGCGACGTTGACGAAGCGCAGGGTGCGGCGGGACAGCGTATCGGAATCCATCGCGGCGTATCCTCCGGGACTGCGCGCTGATAGCCTGACCCGATGGTGGTGTTGGGCCGGATATGTATGCGAACGGGCCAATGTTGACGGAGGCACCTGTCGCCGCGAAGCGGTCGACCGAGGCGGCCGACTATCAGGACGTCCCGCGCCCGGTCGCAGTGATGCCCAAGACCTACGCGGCCGGGATGCATCTCGCCCGGCACTTCCATCCCCGCGCGCAGCTGCTCTACGCCACGACCGGGCTGATGATGGCGTTCGCGGAGGACGGCACCTGGGTGGTTCCCGAGGGGCACGCGCTCTGGATCCCGCCGCGGCTGCCGCACGCGGTCGCGACCCACGGCGCCGTCTCGATGTGCTCGGCCTATCTGGATCCCGCCGCGGTTCGGTCCTTCCCGGCGAGTTGCCGGGTGATCGCGGTGTCGCGGCTCCTCGCCTCCGCGCTTACGGCGCTGGCCGAGGAGCCTGTGCTCTACGCAGAGGATGGCCGCGGCGGCCATCTCGCCGCTCTGGTCCTCGACGAGATCGGCCGGGCCCCCGCCACGCCGCTCGCCCTGCCACTGCCGCGCGACGCACGCCTGCGCCGGGTCTGCCTGGAGCTGATCGAGAATCCGGCCTCGGAGGACGACCTCGATGCCTGGGCCGACCGGGCCGGGGCGAGCCGGCGCACGCTGACCCGGGGGTTCCGCGCCGAGACGGGCCTGAGTTTCGGTGATTGGCGGGCCCGGGCCCGGGTGATCCGTGCGCTGGCGCTCGCGGCCGAAGGACGCCCGCCCCGGGTTGTGGCGGCGGCGGTGGGGTATCGAAGTGTCCAGACACTACGACTGACGGTGGCGCGGGTGCTCGACGCTCACCCTCCCCGCTCGGCAACCTGATCGGGACCGACTCTCAAGCCTGTGCAGAGGGCTCAAGCGATGCGGACGGTTCCTGCGCCGCCGCGACGGACCGAGCCAGGTCGACGGCTTGGTTGCGGATGTCCGGCACGGCCGTGCATTCCCAGTATGCGCCGCGGAGCAACGGGCCCAGAGTCCAGAGGCGCGCCGCTGTATCGGATGCACCCAGGACCGTCAGATCGGGGCGCACGGCAAGACCGAGGCCGAACGGACCGGCTCGGACAAGGCCGCGACCGATCAGATTGCGCAGAAGCGGGTCGGTCGTATCCGCGACCCGTCCGACGCCGCGAACATCGAAGATGCGCTGCACGCCGAGGGTTCTGGGTTCGGATGCCCCCCGCGGCCGGTACGTGACGCGCGCTTCACCGGTCTGATCCTCGATCGCCACCAGCTTTCCGGCGAGCACCTGAAGCGAGCCGGCTTCGATCTCGTCGGCGATGGCCGCGCCCGTGGGCGGTGCGGAGCGGTGCCGATGCGTGTCCCAGAACGGGCGGAGATGGCGCAGGAAGCGCGCCTGGTCGGCTGGCGGCAAGCCGAGCCAGAGGGCGTCCGTAACCGGCCGCAGAGCGTCGATCACCCCGTGCCAGGCGATGCGAGCCTCCGCCGCGGAGGCGACCTCCCGGCGGATCCGGCCCAGAAGCCGGGTGATCGAACGGGTCTCGGCGGCCGTGAAGTCCGGACGCGGCCAGGGGGCGGCGCGTACGTGCACGGCCGGGATCCGCCCCCGCCGCGAGAGCGCGATGATCTGCCCGCGAAAGCCATGGCGCCGAAGACTGATCACCGCATCGACCATGCTGAGACCGGTCCCGATGATGAGAACCGGATGATCCGGATGCAGCCGCGCGTCATGCGCCGGATTCCACGGATCGCCCCGGAAGCGGCTTTCCGGTTCCTGGGGCAGGGCGAGGTTGCCCATCGCCAGCACCGCACCCGCGACGTCGACGCGTCGGCCGCCCTCGGCAACCATGACCAGACGGTCCTCGTCCGGCACGAGGTCGATGATCATGTCGTTGATCAGGTGCAGCCGCGGCGTCGAACCGCCTGTCACCGCTTCGGTCAGAAGCGCCGCCAGATAATCTCCGTATAGCCCGCGTGCCGCGAAGGTCCCGGCCGGGGTCCGCCAGATGCCCACATGTCCGTGCCCGATCGCGGGGTTGCCGGCACCGGTGCCCGCCTCACCCGCGGCGATCTTCGAAAGCCAGTCTTCGAAATGGGAGGGCCGGTCGGGATAGGCGCTCATGTTGGCGGCGCGCACGTTGAGCAGGTGGTCGGGGTTCCCGGTGGCGTAGGCGCGACCGCTCCCGAAGCGCTCCGCCCGTTCACACAACAGAACCGACTGGTGCGGCGGCAAGCGGGCGAGCAGCTGTATCGCCGCCATCGTGCCGCTGAAGCCTGCCCCGATGACGGCAATGGGAGCGGGGTGCGGCCCGGCTTCCAAGCTTTCGTGCTGGTCCGACATCGACGACGAGCCTGCGCCAGAAGACAATGCCACGACCCGTCTGCCTAAAGTCGCGGATCAGGATCGATCCTGCCCTGACATTGCCAGCAAAGGCGGTCTGTGTCAGCCGGCGTATGCGTGTTGAAGGGGTCTGGGTCGGGGTGAATCTTTTCTGTCCCGCGGGATGCGGAAGAAATTTCAGCGATCCGTATCCTTTCGTATGGTGTGGGCGCCCTGGAAAATCTTCACGTCGCCCGCGCGGAGAAGTCGATCCGCGGGTCGATCCAGACGTAGATCAGGTCGGAGAGCAGGTTCACCGCGAGACCAAGCAGCGAGAAGATGTAGAGGGTGGCGAACACCACCGGATAGTCGCGCCCGACGATCGCCCGGAACGACAGCTCGCCCAGGCCGTCGAGGGAGAAGATCGTCTCGATCAGTAGCGAGCCGGTGAAGAAGGCCGAGATGAAGGCCCCGGGGAAGCCCGCGATCACGATCAGCATGGCGTTGCGGAACACGTGGCCGTAGAGCACGCGCCGCTCGGAGAGCCCCTTCATCCGTGCGGTGAGCACGTATTGCTTGCGGATCTCGTCGAGGAACGAGTTCTTCGTGAGCAGGGTCGAGGTTGCGAAGGCGCCGATCACCAGGGCTGTGAGCGGCAACACCATGTGCCACGCGTAGTCGGTCACCTTGTGCCAGGTCGAGAAGCTCTCCCAGCCTTCGCTGGTCAGCCCGCGCAGCGGGAACCATTGGTAGAACGATCCGCCGGCGAAGAGGATGATGAGCATCAGTCCGAACATGAAGCCCGGGATCGCGTAGCCGATGATCACCACGAAGGAGGTCGCGCGGTCGAATTGCGTGCCGTCCGCCACCGCCTTGCGGATGCCCAGCGGGATCGAGATCGCGTAGGACAGGAGCGTCATCCACAGGCCGAGCGAGATCGAGACCGGCAGCCGCTCCTTGATCAGCTGGATGACGGTGACATCGCGGAAGTAGCTGCGTCCGAAATCGAACCGGACATAGTCCCAGAGCATCTTGGCGAAGCGCTCGGGTGCAGGCTTGTCGAAGCCGAACTGCTTCTCGAGCTTGGCGATGAATTCCGGGCTCAATCCTTGAGCGCCGCGATAGCGGGAGCTGGCGTCGCCGCCACCGCCCGACGGCCGGCTGGCGCCGCCGAGGTCGCCCGATCCGCCGGTGACGCGGGACATGGCTCCGTCGCGCTGGCCCTGGAGCTGCGACAGAACCCGCTCCACCGGGCCGCCTGGGGCGAACTGCACGATCGTGAAGGTGATCAGCATGATCCCGAACAGGGTCGGGATCATCAGACCGATGCGGCGCAGGATGTAGGCGAGCATGGCGTCAGTCCCGGCCGATCCGCTTGGCCTTGTCGGCGTCGAACCACCACGTCCCGGGGGCGCCGAGATCGTATTTCGGCGGCGTGGCGGGGCGGCCGAACACGTCCCACAGGGCGAGACGGTGGGTCGAGGCGTACCACATCGGCACCCAGTAGCGCCCGGCCCGCAGGACCCGGTCCAGGGCCCGGCAGGCCGTGGTCAGGTCCGCCCGCGACGTCGCGTCGGCGACGGCGGTGAGCAGCGCGTCGATCACCGGGTTCGCGATCCCCGAGAGGTTGTTGGAGCCCGCGGTCCCGGCGGACCGGGAGCCGTAGGTCTCGCGCAGCTCCGCGCCGGGGGTGAGCCCGCTGCTGTAGCGGCGCGGCGTGACGTCGAAGTCGAAATCCTTAAGCCGCGCCTGGTACTGGGACGGGTCGACCGTGCGCAGGCTCGCCTTGATGCCGAGCAGTCCCAGGTTGCGGATGAACGGCTGCGTGACCGCCTGGAAGACCGGATCCTCATAGAGGAACTCGAGGGTCAGGGGCTGGCCGCCGGGCAGCATGAGGCTGCCACCCTGGCGGGTGCAGCCGGCCTCCCGCAGGAGCGCGTCGGCGCGCTTGAGCAGCGCCCGGTCCTGGCCGGACCCGTCGGAGACCGGCGGCGTCCAGGCCTCGCCGAATACCTCCGGCGGCAGGTCCTTGAACGGCTCCAGCAGGGCGAGTTCCTCGGCCGAGGGCTTGCCGGTCGCCTTGAGGTCGGAATTCTCGAAGAACGAGGCCGTGCGCGTGTAGGCGCCGTACATCAGGTTGCGGTTCGACCATTCGAAATCGAAGCACAGGCCGATCGCCTCGCGCACCCGCGGGTCGCGGAACGCCGCGCGGCGGGTGTTGATCCACCAGCCCTGGGTGCCGCTCGGCCGGGCATCCGGCACCATCTCGCGGACCACGCGACCCTCGGTCATCGCCGGGAAATCGTATCCGGTCGCCCAGACCCGGGCGGTGAACTCCTCGCGGAACGTGAAGGCGCCGCTCTTGAACGCCTCGAACGCCACGGTGCGGTCGCGGAAATACTCGTAGCGGATCGCGTCGAAATTGTTCTGGCCGACATTCACCGGCAGCTCGGCGGCCCAGTAATCAGGCACGCGCTCCAGGCCGATGGACCGGCCCGGATCGACCGTGCCGACCCGGTAGGGCCCGGAGCCGAGGGGCGCGTCCAGGGTCGAGGCCTCGAAGTCCCGGCCGGCGTAGTAGGCGGCGGAGAAGAGCGGCAGCTGCGCGACGAACAGCGGCAGGTCCCGGGCGCGGCCCGGCTCGAAGGTCACCACCAGCCGCCCGTCGCCCTCGGCCCGGGCATCGGTCATGGGCCGGATCACCTCGGCAATCTCGGGGTGGCCCTTGTCGCGCAGGAGCTTGAGGCTGAAGGCCGCGTCCCGCGCGGTCAGCGGCGAGCCGTCATGGAACCGCGCCTGCGGGCGCAGCGCGAACGTGTAGGTCAGGCCGTCCGGACTGACCGTGACGGCGCGCGCCACCAGCCCGTAGAGGGCATCCGGCTCGTCGAGGGCCCGGACCATCAGGCTGTCGAAGGTCAGGGGCATGCCGGCGGCCCCGTCGCCGCGCAGCACGTAGATGTTGAGCGTGTTGAAGGTGTTGAGCGACTGGTTGCCGGTCGTCGCGGCGAGCTGCGCCGAGAAGCGCCCGCCGCGCGGTGCCATCGGGTTCACGTAGTCGAAATGCGCGAAGTCGGGTCCGTATTTCAGCTCGCCGAAGCTGGACAGGCCGTGGCGCTCGGCGGCGTCGGCCGCCTTGGCGCGGCGCCACGGCGGCATCGCCGCCAGGGCGCCGGCCCCGAGGACCAGCCCGCGCCGGGTCGGCAACCCGGGACCGCCCGTCAACGGGGTGCCCCGGTCTTGGCCGCAAGCTTCTCGTCGTACCACCACGTCGTCGGGAAGCCGGAGCTGGCATAGAGCGGCAGGATCGCCGGGTGGCCGAACCGGTTCCAGCGCAGCGTCCGCTGCTGGTCGGAGGACCATTGCGGGACGACGTAATCGTGCGCCAGGAGCACGCGGTCGAGGGCCCGCGTCGCCGCGATCACGGTGTGCCGGTCCTTGGCGAAGATCACCTTCTCGATCAGGGCGTCGATGCCGGGATCCTTGATCCCGATCAGGTTGCGCGAACCGGGCTTGTCGGCCGCCGCCGAGCCCCAGTACTCGCGCTGCTCGTTGCCCGGCGAGAGCGACTCGCCCCACGACGTCGTGGTGACATCGAAATCGAAGTTGCGGATGCGGTTCTGGTATTGGGCCTGATCGATTACCCGGAGGGTGGCGTCGATGCCGATCAGCTTCAGCTGCGCCGAGAACGGCAGGATCACGCGCTCGAACGTGTTCTGGAACTCGAGGAACTCGACGGTCAGCGGCTCGCCGGTCGCCTTGCTGACCATCTTGCCGCCGCGCAGCTCGAAGCCGGCCTCGCGCAGCAGGCCGACGGCCTCGCGCAGGTTCTTGCGCACCGCCTCCGGGCCGTCGTTGATTGGGTTGGCGTAGGGCGTGGTGAAGACGGCAGGCGGGACCTTGTCCCGGACGCTCTCGAGGATCGCCTTCTCCTCGCCCTCCGGCAGGCCCGATGAGGCGAGTTCCGAGCCGAAGAAGTAGGAGTTGATGCGCTTGTACAGGCCGTAGAACAGGGCCTTGTTCATCTCCTCGTAGTTCATCGCGAGGTTGAAGGCCCGGCGGACGCGCGGGTCCTTGAACTTGTCCCGGCGGGTGTTGAACGCGAAGGCCTGCATGATGCCCATGCCGCGCTCGGGGAAGGCCTCCTTGATCAGCCGCCCCTCCTTCACGGCCGGGAAATCCTCATAGGCGGTCGCCCAGTTCCGGGCGATGTTCTCCACGCGGAAATCGTAGAGATCGCCTTTCAGCGCCTCAACCAGCACGGTGCCGTCGCGGAAATACTCGTAGCGCTCGGTGTCGAAGTTGTAGCGCCCGGCATTCACCGGCAGGTCCTTGCCCCAGTAGTCGGGGACGCGGGTGTAGGTCGTGGTGCGGCCCGGCTCGAACTTCGCGAGCCGGTAGGGGCCCGAGCCGAGCGGCGGCTCCAGGGTGGTCTCGGTGACGCTGCGCGGCTTGCCGTTGGCGTCCTGGGCGGTCCACCAGTGCTTGGGCAGGACGCGCAGCTGCCCGATCACCTGCGGCAGCTCGCGGTTGCCGGTCTCCGTGAAGGTGAAGGTCACCTCGCGCGGCCCGGTCACCGCGGCCTTGGCCACGGTCTGGTAATAGGCGGCGTAGAACGGGCTGTTGGCCTTCAGCACGTCGAAGGACCAGACCACGTCCTCGGGGGTGATCGGCTTGCCGTCGTGCCAGCGGGCGTTTTCGCGCAGCCGGTACGAGACCGAGCCGAGATCGGGGGCGATCCGCACAGCCTCGGCGAGCAGGCCGTAGGAGGTGAACGGCTCGTCCGAGGACTCGGTCATCAGCGAATCGTAGATCTGCTGGATGCCGTTCTCGAGGTCGCCCTTCAGGCCGGCGACGACGATGTTGAAATTGTCGAAGCCGCCCTGGGCCCCGAACCGGACCATCCCGCCCTTGGGCGCGGCCGGGTCGGCATAGTCGAAATGCTTGAAGTCGGGGCCATATTTCGGCTGGCCCATCAGCGTGATCGCGTGGGTCCACTGGCCGTTGGCGGCCGGCAGGGTGGCCGGCGTCGACGGCATCGCGACCGGTTCCTGCGCGTGGGCCGGACCGAGCTGGAGGCAGGCGAGGAGGAGCGTCGCGGCGAGGAGGCGTCCAGTCACGGTCTGCGCTGTCACGGGCAGGCTGTCTCCGTTGCATCGGGCCCGCGCGGGCGCGGACAACTCGAAAATATCAGGGGGTCATAGGACGCGGGCCGCCATCCGTCGACCATGCGGGGCCGCACGCCGTCCGGCGCGAGCGACGCCATTCCCCATCCGAAGGCCTGTCACGCCGCCCGGCCCCGTCTGCCCTCGACCAGCCACATGGCGAGCAGGGCGGCCGCCAGGGCGGCCAGCGCCGCGAGGCCGAGTGCCAGGGGATAGACCTCGACGCCGCGGATATTGGCGCTGTCGCTCGGCCGGAAGCCGATCCAGTCGCTGCCCGCGAGGCGACCGCCGCGCACCAGGGCGAGGCGCGGGACCTGGATGCCGCCGCCGGCCTCGGCGACCCGGCGCACCGAGCCGCTCGATCCGTCGGCCACGGCCTTCAGGCGCTCGGTGTCGCTGAACACGTCGGCGAGTTCGCGCGGATTGGCCGGGCCGACGCTGACGAAGGCCACGAGGTTTCCCGAGCGCAGCGTGTGCAGCCCCAGTGTTTCCGCATCGAAGGTCGCCGTGAACAGACCCGGTTCACCGGGCTTCAAGGTGAGGGTCGTCACCTTGCCCGTGGGACCGGTGACGGTGACCGGCTCGGCCTGATCCGCCATGGTCTGGCGCTCCACCCGGACCTCGCGGCCGCGTCCGGTGGTCTGCGCGCGCAGCGCCTCCTCCTCCAGGGCCGGCTCCTTCATGAGCCAGTGGCCGAGGCGGCGCAGCAGATCCAGGTACGGCCCGCCCTCCTGGTAGCCCCGGGCCCACAGCCAGGCGTGGTCGGACAGGAGCAGGGCGACCCGGCCCTTGTCCTCGCGCGAGAGGGCGAGCAGCGGCAGCCCCTCGGCCCCCGACAGGATCGGCTGGATGCCGGGGCGGGTGCGCGCCTCCACGATGCGCAGCCAATCGCCCCAGGCGGGCGGGTTCGCATCCGAGCCCGGCAGGGCCCGGGTCACCGGGTGGCGCTGGCCGACCTGCGTCGGCGTCGCCTTGTAGGGCTTCTCGACCACGCGCCCGTCCGGGTCGCCCGGCAGGATCCCGGCCAGCCGGGTGCGCGCCAGGCTCGCCGGTCCGGCGAATTCGGGCCCGGCCGCGATGAGGAGTGCGCCGCCCTCGCGGACGTAGCGGACGATGTTGTCGAAATAGGCCTGCGGCAGCACGCTCTGATTGGCGTAGCGGTCGAAGATGATCAGGTCGAAGTCCTTGATCTTCTGGACGAACAGCTCGCGCGTCGGGAAGGCGATCAGGGAGAGTTCCGAGATCGGCGTGCCGTCCTGCTTCTCCGGAGGGCGCAGGATGGTGAAGTGGACGAGGTCGACATTGGCGTCCGACTTCAGAAGGTTGCGCCATGTGCGCTCGCCCTGGTGCGGCTCGCCGGAGACGAGGAGCACCCTGAGCTTCTCGCGGATCCCCTCGATGGGCAGGACCGCGCGGTTGTTCACCGTGGTCAGCTCGCCCGACAGCGGCTCGACCTCGATCTCGACGACGTTCGGGCCGCCATGCTCGATGCGCAGGTTGAGGGAGAACGGCTTGTCGGTGGCGACGTCCCGCCGGCCGATCTCCTCGCCGTCGCGGCGCACGGTGACGACGGCGTGGCCGGTCCCGCCGCGCTCCATGACCTCGGCGCGGATCGTCAGATCCTTGCCGACGATGCCGAAGCGGGGCGCCTCCAGGAGCTTGATCTGCCGGTCGCGCTCGTCCGGATGACCGGTGACGAGGACGTGGAGCGGCGCCTTGATGCCGAGCTGCGCCAGGGAGGCGGGGATGTCGTGCACCACGCCGTCGGTGAGCATCACGATCCCGGCCAGGCGTTCCGGCGGCACGTCGGCGAGGGCCTGGCTCAGGGCCGTGAACAGCTTGGTGCCGTCATCGCCGTCCTTGGAATCCGGCACGTCGATGAAGCGGGGCTCGATGTCGGTGAGCGCACCGAACCGGCGCTGCAGCTCGGCACGGACCGCGTCGGTCATCTGCGGCCGGTCGCCCAGGGCCTGGGATCCGGACCGGTCGACCACGATGGCGGCGACGTCCTTCACGGGCTCCCGGTCCTCGCGCACCAGCGCCGGGTTGGTGAGCGCTGCCAGAACGAGAGCGAGGACGAGCATGCGCAGCAGAGCGGTCCGGCCCCGGGCCAGGACGGCGAACACCGCCAGGACGACGACGATGACGCCCAGGACGGCGATCGCCGGCCAGGGCAGGAGGGGGGTGAAGCTGAGGCTCAGCATGATGGTCCGGCCTCCGGGATGCGTATGCGGGACGAGGCGGTCGACCGATCAAATCCCCTCATCCTGAGACGCCGCGTCGGCGGCCCCGAAGGAGGGCTCCAGGGATCGCCGAGACCTCTGGAGGGCTCCTTCGAGGCGCCCGCTGCGCGGCCGCACCTCAGGACGAGGACGATGGATGGGAGCACGCGCGGCCTTGGGAACGTCGCGACGGTCGTCACTGCCCCAACCGCTCCAGCAGCGCGGGCACGTGGACCTGGTCGGCCTTGTAGTTACCGGTGAGCGTGTACATCACGATGTTCACGCCGCCCCGGAACGCCATCTCGCGCTGGCGCTGGTCACCGCCCACGACGGGATAGAGCGGCTCGCCCCGACGCCCCACCGCCCAGGCGGCGGCGAGGTCGTTGCTCGTGATGATGATCGGGCTCACGCCGTCACCGGCCCGGGCGGGACGGCGTTCGACGCCATCGGCGGCCGGTGGCAGAGCCTCCACCCAGGTCTGGCCGGTGGCGTAGCGACCCGGAAAGCTGTCCACCAGGTAGAACGCCTTGGTCAGCACGTGGTCGAGGGGCACCGGCTCCAGCTCCGGGACCTCGAGCGTCGCCAGCATCTTGCGTAGATACGCGGCCTCCGGGGTGGGCGGACCGCCAGGACGGGCGGTGAGTCCGTCCCGGGTGTCGAATAGGACGGTCCCGCCGTTGCGCATGAACGCGTCGATCTTGCGGATCGCCACGTCCGAGGGCTGCGGCCGGTTCGGGGCGATCGGCCAGTAGATCAGCGGGTAGAAGGCCAACTCGTCCTTGGCCGGATCGATGCCGGCGGGCTCACCCGGCTCCAGGGCAGAGCGCGCGGCGAGCATCTGGGTCAGCCCGGTGAGGCCGGTCCGGCTCGCCTCGTCGACGGCGGCGTCGCCCGTGATCACGTAGGCGAGGCGCGTGACCAGTGCCGATTCGACGCCGTTCGGCCGGTTGGCCGGCGGCTCCTCGGCCTGGGCAGGGCGCACCGGCAGGGCGGCGAGCAGGAGCAGGGCACCGAGAGCCAGAGCGGCCGGCCGCCCGCGGAGGCGAGCCGCCAGGCCGCCGCGACGCAGGAAGCCGCCGAGCCACAGGCCCGCCAGGGTGTCGAGGGCCAGCAGAAGCAGCGCCAGGGTGAACAGGCTCGGTCGCAGGTCCAGGGTCTCGGCGCCCGCCAGGGATCCGAACCGGGCGCCGTCGAGGGCTGCGGCGTCGAGGGGCTTCAACCGATCATCCGGTTTCAGGGCGTTCACGCTGATGCCTCCGTCCGGCGGGCCGTAGAAGCCCGGCGGATGCTCAAGGGTCGCCCGGTCGGCGTAGTCGGCCGACACCGCGGTGGCCGAGGCCGGCGGCGAGCCCAATGCGCCGAACCCGTCGAGGGTCACCCGCGGGGCGAGCACCGGCGCGGTGGCCCGGGAAGGATCCCCCTGCACCGGTGCCGAGGCGCCAGCCAACGCCACGACGCGTCGGAGCATGTCGATGAACAGGCCCGAGAGCGGAAGGTTCGACCACGTCGTGTCGGCGGTGACGTGGAACAGCACGATCGTGCCCTGGCCGCGCTTCTGCGCGGTGACGATCGGGGTGCCGTCCTGGAGGGAGGCCCAGGTCCGATTCGGCAGGTCGCCGTCCGGCTCGGCCAGGATCTGGCGGCGCACGCCGATATCGGCCGGCGGCGTCAGGCCCGCGAAGGGGCTCTCGGGCGGGAACGGCGCCAAGGTCTTGGGGCTATCCCACGAGAGGGTGCCGCCGAGCGTCCGGCCGCCCCGGCGCAACCGCACCGGCACCAGCGGATCGTTGCCGGCAGCGAGCCGCGGACCGGCGAAGCGCAGCAGCATCCCGCCCTCCTTCACGAAGCTCTCGATCCGGGCGGTGGTCTTCTCGTCCAGCGCGCCGACATCGGCCAGAACGAGGACCGAGACCTGATTGTCGAGGAGCTGGTTGATCGACTCCGCGATCCCCTTGGCGCCCCGCGGCTCCTGAACGTCCGCGAAGGGCTGGAGCGCCCGGGACAGGTAGTAGGTCGGCGCCAGCAGGGGCTGTGCTTGGTCGAGGGTGCCGCCGAAGACGAGGCCGACCCGGCGCCGCTTGCCGCGCTCGTCCTGCAGCACCACCGCGCCGGCCGAGCGCTCGCCCGCGATCTCAAGCCGGCTGATGCTGTTGCGCAGCTCCACCGGCAGCTCGAAGGTCGCGTCCGCCTCGGTGGCGTCGGCCGCGAAGGCGAAGTCGCGCTCGGCGAGCGGCAGGCCCTTCTGGTCGAGCGCCCGGATCAAACCGGTATCGCGCCCGTTCGGCGCGGCCCGCAGGGCGTGCGTGACGAGCTTGCCGGCGTTCTCGGTGGCGGTGAGGGCCAGGGCCGGCGGCCTGTCGGCGCGCAGCACCGTGAGGGCGGCGCCCTTGTCGCCGACGAGATCGGCGAGACCCTTCGCGAAGCGCGTATCGTTCGCGCCGGCGACGCCGTCGCTGATCCAGACGAGGGCGGCACCCCGGTTCTTGTCCAGGAACGTCTCGATCGTGGCGAGATGCGCGTCGCGGGCGGGGAGGATCGGGCGCGGCGCCAGGGCGCGCAGACGCTCCAGGGCGGCGGCCGGCGTCTTCGCCTCGAAGGCCGATGGCGCGTCGGCGAGCCCGATCACCGCCACCGGACGGCCGTCACGGGCCGCGCCCTCCACGGCGTCGGTGGCGACGCGCAGCCGGTCGCGCCAGTCGTGGGCGGCGGGGAAGCCGTTGTCGAGGAGCACGAGGAGGGCGCTGCGGCCGCCACCGGCCCCGATGCCCCCGGCATTCCAGACCGGGCCGGCCACCGCCAGGATCAGGGCGGCGGCGATCAGAAGCCGGAGGATCAGCAGCCAGGGCGGCGTCCGCGCCGGGGTCTGCCGCTGCGGCATCAGGTCCGCGACGAGCTTCAGCGGCGGGAAATTGATCCGCCGCGGGCGCGGCGGGGTCACCCGCAGCAGGAACCACAGGGCCGGCAGGCCGATCAGGGCGGCGAGCGCCAGCGGGGCGGCGAAGGTCAGACCCAGCATGGCGGCCTCACTCCGTGCCGCGGGCGGCGATCAGCGTGGCGAGCCGCAGGGCCGCCTCGCTCGCCGGCCGGTCCGTCCGATGGATCGTCAGCGTCCAGCCCTGGCCGCGGGTGATCGCCGCAAGGGCGGCCCGGTGCTCGGCGATCCGGGCGCGGTAACGCGCCCCCCAGGCATCGGCGTCGCCGATATCGAGGCTGAGGCCGCCCTCCAGATCGTGCAGGACCGCCTGCCCGGTGAAGGGGAAGGTCTCCTCGATCGGGTCCACCACCATCAGGAGATGGCCGCGGCTGCCGCGGCCGGCGAGGTTCTGCACGGCCGCGGCGATCCGGTCCGGCGCGGTCAGAAAGTCGCCGATGAGCACCACCTCGTCGAAGCGGGCGGGATTGGCCCGAGGCGGCAGGTCCTGGGTGAGGCCCGCAGGGTCGGCCACCAGCGCCTGGGCGAGACGCTCGACGATCCCCCGCGACGCGCTTGCACGGGTCAACCCGAGGAGGCCCACCCGCTCGCCGCCTTCGACGAAGGCGTCCGCCAGGGCCAGACCGAGGACCAGAGCCCGCTCGATCTTGGACGCCGACGCGAGATCCGAAACGAAGCCCATCGAGGCCGAGCGGTCGATCCACAGCCAGATGTTGTGGGCGGCCTCCCATTCCCGTTCGCGCACGTAGAGCCGGTCGTCCCGGGCCGAGCGGCGCCAGTCGACCCGGGCGGCGGCCTCGCCGGTGACGAAGGGGCGGAACTGCCAGAAGCTTTCGCCCGGCCCGGCCCGGCGGCGGCCGTGGAGGCCGTGGGCGAGCAGGCTCGACACGCGCCGCGCCTCCAGGACGAGGCGGGGCATCTTGTCGGAGAGGGCGGCCGCGCCCTCGCTCTCGCGCCGGCCGGGGCTGCGCCTGCCCGCGTCGAGGGCGTTCGTCGCCACCATCGTCAGCGCAGTCCTTCGGCTGGGTTCCGCGCTGACGACGGCTTTGGACCACGCATGTTCTTCACGTTCGCCGGCATCCGCCTCACTCGATACTGCCGAAGGCTCAGAGCTTCTCCGCAAGCTTGGCGATCAGGCCCTCGATGGTCTCGCCGTCGGCGCGGGCGGTGTAGCTCAGCGCCATGCGGTGCTTGAGCACCGGCTCGGCCAGCGCCTTCACGTCGGCCACGGAGGGCGCGACCCGGCCCTCGATCAGGGCCCGGGCGCGGGCGGCGAGCGTCAGGGCCTGGCTGGCGCGGGGGCCCGGCCCCCAGAGGAGCTTGTCCTTCACCAGGGCGTCGCCGCTATCCGGCCGGGCCGCGCGGACGAGGTCGAGGATCGCCTCGACCACGGCCTCCCCCACCGGCAGCCGGCGCACGAGGCGCTGGGCGGTGAGCAGCTGCTCGGTGGACATCACCGCGCGCGGCCGCGCCTCGTCGACGCCGGTGGTCTCGATCAGGATCCGCCGCTCGGCGGCGCGGTCGGGATAGCCGACGTCGATCTCCAGAAGGAAGCGGTCGAGCTGCGCCTCGGGCAGGGGGTAGGTGCCCTCCTGCTCGATCGGGTTCTGCGTCGCCAGCACGTGGAACGGCCGCGGCAGGTCGTGGCGGGCGCCCGCCACCGAGACGTGGCCCTCCTGCATGGCCTGGAGCAGGGCCGACTGCGTACGCGGGCTCGCCCGGTTGATCTCGTCGGCCATCAGGAGCTGCGTGAAGACCGGCCCCTGCACGAACCGGAAGGCGCGGCGACGTTCGGCATCCTCCTCCAGGATCTCGGTGCCGAGGATATCGGAGGGCATCAGGTCCGGGGTGAACTGCACGCGCCGCGCGTCGAGGCCCAGCACGGTGCCGAGCGTCTCCACGAGCTTGGTCTTGGCCAATCCCGGCAGGCCCACCAGCAGCCCGTGGCCGCCGGCCAGGATGGTCACGAGGGCGAGATCGACGACCTTCTCCTGGCCGAAGATCACCCCGTGGATCGCCTCGCGGGCCGCGCCGACGGCAGCGAGGCAGCTCTCCGCGGTCGCCACGATGCCGTCGTCGAGGGTCGTGGCCGGGCTGATCCCCTGCGTCATGCCGCTATCCATCTCCTGTCCGGAGCCCCGCGGGACCCCTCTGGCCATTCCGACAAGTGTGGGGCTTCTGGTGCCGGGCTGGCAAGGTCGGGATCGCCGCACGCCATCGTCGCACGATTTTGCCCGGATGCTTCGGTCCGCGGCGCCGCTATCGCAGCGTGGACCCGACACCACAACCCGAAGCGAAACCGCCTCCCCGGGCGCAGGTCTTGGCGTCGGCGACCGGGACCTTTAGGAAGACGCCCAAGCCGGGGCGGTCCTCACCCGCGACCGCCGGGCCGGCCGAACCCTCTGATGTCTCTCGCGGATCGCGGCGTGGGCAGCTTTGCGGGCTTCCCGCGTATCCGGACCTGACCATGCGCCTTCGAGATGTGTTCGTCGTCGGATCGTCGGAGAAGGCCGGCCTCGCCGGTGCGGCGCAATCCCTCGCGCGCCCGCTGACCCGGCGCCTGAAGCGCCGCCGCCGCAGCGAGCCCCGTCAGGCGGACCTCGTCCGCGCCGTCAAGGAATCCGGCCTGTTCGATCCGGCCTGGTACGCGCGGCGCTATCCCGACGTCGTCGGCGAGGGACTCGATCCCGCGCTCCACTACGCGGTCCATGGCGGCCGCGAGGGCCGCTGGCCGCACCCGTTGTTCCACGGCGATCTCTACCTCGATTCCGTTCCTGGCCTCCGGGCCGAGGGCATCAACCCGCTGCTCCACTATATCGACCGCGGCGCCGCGGCGGGTCTCCGGCCCAACCCCCTGTTCGATCCGGACTGGTACGCGGAGCGCTATCTCGGCGGCGCCGAGCACCGCGCCCGGGCGTTCTCCGATTTCCTGTCCCGGTCCGACACCGACCCGTCGCCGCTGTTCGACACCGCCTGGTACCTGTCCCGCTACCCGGATGCCCGCGCGGCCGGCGGCAACGCCCTCAGCCACTTCTTTGAGACCGGCCGGAAGCAGGGCTACCTGCGCAACCCGGAGGAATTCGCCGGCCTGTCCCGGCATGTCGACCTGATCCGCCGGTCGGGCCTGTTCGACGCGGCGTTCTACCGGGCGCGCTGCCCCGAGGCGGAGACCAGCGGGCTCGAGCCGCTGGAGCACTACGTGATGGCCGGCGGCTACCGCCGCTACGCGCCCCATCCGCTGTTCGATCCCGACTGGTACGCGGCGCAATCCGCCGCGGTCCGGGCCGACAGCCTCAACCCCCTGGTCCACTACCTGGAGCACGGCGCCGCCGAGGGGCTCGATCCCGGGCCCTGGTTCGACACGCGCTGGTACGCCGAGACCTACTTGGCGACCCGCGCGGCCGACGACGCGGCCGGGCAGAACCCGCTGGCGCATTTCCTCGCCGATGGCGGGCGCACGACGAGCCCGTCGCCGCGCTTCGACGCGCCCTGGTACCGCGCCCGCTACCCGAAGGTCGCCGCGCTGGGCCTCAACCCGCTGGTCGACTACGTCACCACCGGCCTGGAGGCCGGCCGCCTGACCCGCCGCGTCCCCGGCGCCGCTGTGCCGGAAGCCTCCGACGCGCGCCTCTCCTGCCTGAAGCGCACGGCCCGCCGGCACGGCCGCACGGCCCTGTTCATCACCCACTGCCCCGAGGGGCGGATCCGCGGCCATGTCGAGCCCTACTTGAGGGCCTTCGCGGAGAACGGGACCGACCTCGTCCTGATCATCGCCGCCGACCAGCACAAGAACGCCGTGCCCCAGGCGATCCTGGATCTCTGCGCCTCCGTCTATCTCCGCGAGAACCGCGGCTTCGACTTCGCCGCCTGGGCGCATGTCCTCCTGGAGGACACCGATCTCCTCGATTCCGAGACGCTCTACCTCGCCAACGACAGCCTCGTCGGGCCCCTCGACCGCGCCGACTTCGCCGGCCTGCTCACCAAGATCGACGCCTTCCCGGAGGCGGTGATCGGGCTCGCCGACAATTTCTACTACAGCCACCACCTCCAGAGCTTCTTCCTGGCCCTGAAGAAGCGCTGCCTGTCCTCCTACGCGTTCAGCCAGTTCCTCCAGGCCGTGGCGAACTGGCCGGACAAGAACGCGGTGATCACCGAGTGCGAGCTGACCTTCTCGGGACGGATGCGCGCCGCCGGCCTCGGTATGCGCAGCCTGTTCTCGGCCCAGAACAAGCACATGTCGCTGGTCAACGACCCGCGCAACAACCGCACCCTGTTCGACTGGGAGAACATGCTGGCCCAGGGCTTCCCGTTCGTGAAGCGCTCGCTGCTGGGCGAGCACGCCGCGATCGGCGGGGCGGCGGTGCGGGAGGCGATCGCCGAGCGCGGCTTCGACCTCGACCGGCTCGACGTGACCTACACGTATCCGGGCGGCAGGGTCTGGGCGGACCTGCGCAAGCCCCAGGCGCCGGAGCGGCCGCTGCGCGTCGCCTTCGTCTCGCCGATGAACTACGCCAACGGGCTCGGCGTCGCGGCCCGCAGCTACGCCCGCGCCCTGCACCGCGCGCCCTTCGCGCTGAACGTCCACCCGATGGAGCGGCCGTTCCACGTCCATGCCCGGGTGGCGCCCGCGTGGCAGGCCCGGACTTTCTCGGGGCCCGCGGACGTCGCGCTGGTGCACTTCAACGGCGACAGCTGGCACTCGCTGATGAGCGACCGGCAGCGGGCGATCGCCGCGGCGGCGCGGTTGAAGATCGGGCTGTTCGTCTGGGAGACCTCCCACGTGCCCGGCGGCTGGCTGCCCACCGTCGACGGCCTCGACGCGATCTGGGCGCCCACGGAGTTCTGTGCGGCGATCTTCCGGCAGATCACCGACATCCCGGTCGACGTCGTGCCCTACGTGGTCGAGAACGAGGCCGGCGAGCCGGCGAACGCCGCCGCCAAGGCGAACCTGCGCAAGGCCTTCGCCATCGACCCGTCCAAGCGGGTGATCCTCTACGCCTTCGACGGCTCGAGCTATCTCGCCCGCAAGAACCCGCACGCCCTGATCCGGGCCTTCCGGGCGGCCGGGCTCGGGCAGGCGGGCTGGCAACTGGTGCTGAAGACCAAGCACGTCTTCGACCTGCCCGAGGAGGGCAAGAAGCTCCTCGACCTCGTCGGAACGTCGGGCGACGTGGTTGTGATCGACCAGCCGCTCTCCCAGAACGAGCTCGGCGCACTGTTCGACCTCTGCGCGGTCTACGCCTCGTCGCACTCCTCGGAGGGCTTCGGCCTCACGATCGCCGAGGCGATGGAGATGGGCAAGGTCGTGGTCGCCACCGATTACGGCGGCTGCCGCGACTTCCTCGACGCCACCTGCGGCTTCCCCGTGAAGGCGGAGGTCACGGCCCTCGACCAGACCTACGGCCCGTATCTGCGCGGCGCCGAGTGGGGCCAGGTGGACGAGGCGGACCTCACCCGGGCCCTCAACGACGCGGCCCGGGCGGTGACCGGCGGCGACGCGGCCCGGATCGGCGCCGCCGCAAGGGCGCGCATCCGCGAGCGGCTGTCCATCGGCGCGGTGGCGACCGCTATGGAGGCGAGCCTGACCCGCCTGCTCGCCGCCGAACGGTCCTGATTCCCCGGAGACGCGACCCGTGTTGAAGAAGAAGCCGGTTCCGGCCCCGTCGGCCTCGTGGGGCACGCTCCCGTGGCCGGACGCGATCCTGCCGCTGCCCCTCGACGCGCAGGTCCGTCCCCTCGACGAGCGCCGGCTCGGCCAGATCGCGGCCGGTCAGATGCCCGCCTGCCGGGCCGTGTTCGTGGCTCCCGCAGCCTCCGAGCTGTGCCCCGACCTCGTGGCGCATCTCACGCGCGCGATGGCCGAGCGGCCCGATATCGGCATCTTCTACGGCGATGACGCCGTGGTGGACGGCGCGGGTCAGGTCCGCAGCGTCCATTGCAAGCCGACCTTCAACCCGGCCCTCCTCATGGCCGACGATTATATCGGCTTCCCGCTCCTCATCCGGGTCTCGGCCCTGGCCGGTCTGAGCCCGGATTTCGGGAAGCGCCACGGCAGCGCCGCGTGGTTCCGCGTCCTGCTCGGCGCGATCTCCGCCGGGATCGGCATCGACCGGATCCCCCAAACGCTGATCGCCTCGCCGCTGCAACGCCCGAAGGCGACGCGTACGGCCCGCGCCCACGCCCTCGACCGGTGGTTCGACGCGTCCGGCATGCCCCTGCGCGCCGCCCCCGGGCTGACGGCGGACACGCTGGAGATCCGCCGGACCTTCGACGCGCGGCCCGGCGTGACCCTGGTGGTGCCGACCAACCAGAGCCGCCCGAAGGACGATCAGGGCCGCGTCGTGGAGGGCGCCAAGCCGCATGTGATCAACCTGCTCGACAGCCTCGGCCGCAGCACCTACCCGGCCGACAGGATCCGCGTGCTGATCGGCGACGACGTGGCCGACGACGCGATCTATCGCGGGCGCTCCGACCGGTTCGCCGTGACCCGCCTGCTGACCACCCGGGCTCCGGGGGAGCGGTTCAACTACGCGGCCAAGATGAACACGCTCTGGCGCGCGGCCGAGACGGATCTCGTCATCCTGATGAACGACGATCTCGTCGTGCGCCGGCCCGGCTGGATCGAGGCGCTCCTGGCCTTCGCGCTGGACCGCGGCGTCGGCGGGGTCGGCGGCCGGCTGCTGTTTCCCACGGGCAAGATCCAGCATGCCGGCATGACCGGCGGCATCTTCGACGTGTTCGCCCACCCCTGGTACAACCGGGACGCGGCCGAGCCGACCTACGGCGACTGGGCCCTGACGCAGCGCGACTGCTCGGCGGTGACCGGCGCGCTCTTCGCCACCCGCAAGGCGGTGCTGGAGGCCGTGAACGGCTTCGACGAGGCCTTCGCCCTCGACTTCAACGACGTCGACCTGTGCCTGAAGATGCGGCAGCTCGGCTACCGCATCGTCTACACGCCGTTCGCCGAGATGGCGCATCACGAGAGCGCCTCGCGGCAGACCAGCTTCGCGCCGGGCTCGCAGATCGCGCGCTTCCTGCGCCGCTGGGGCGACGTCATCGCGGAGGATCCGGCCTACAGCCCGCAACTGCGCATCGACACCGATGTCGTCGCCCCGCGGGCCGACGCGACGCGCTGGATCACGGAGCGCCGGGCCGACGCGGCCTGAGCCGGATCGCACGGGCGGCCCGGGCCGCGTCCGCTCCGGCGCGGGCGCATTAAGGACGACCCAAGAAGATCTTGGGATTGTGCTGGAACAGGGTCGCCCGAGCCGCTACCCCTGCGCGGGCAATGCGCGGATAGTCTTGTCTTCGCCTGAAAGCGGGCCGCGCGCCGAGGTGCGGAGCTGACCGTGAAGAAGTTTCTCGTCGCCGCCGCCATCCTGCCGGTTCTGGTCGGCGCCGGCGCCTTCGCCGAGATCCGGCTGCACGAGCAGGGGCGTCCCGTCGCCAGCACGGCGATCCGGCCCGGCGGGGCCGCCTTTGCCCCGGCGCCGATCCCGGCGCACTGGGTCGTCGCGGGCGATCCGGTCACCGAGGTCGCGGAAGTCGCGCAGACCCATGACGGGAGCGCGCAGGTCTACCTGTGGCGCACCACGGCCAGCACGTTCCGCTGGACCCACCACGCCGACGAGATCGTCACCATCCTCGACGGCGAGGTCTTCATCACCGACGCGGATGGCCGGCGCCATCACCTGACGCCGGGCGACGTGGCGCATTTCCCCGTGGGATCCGTCCAGCTCTGGGAGGTGCCCCGGACGCTGCTGAAATCGGCCATCCTCAAGCATCGCAGCCCCACCCTGATCGAGGCGTCTCTGCGCTGGCTGCGCCGGGCCCGCGCCCTCGTCACCGGCTGAGATCAAGGCGCGGCCCGCCGGTGCGTCCCGACGCGCGGCGCTGCGCGGGCGCCGTCGAGGGTGGATTCCGCAAGCGGGTGATACGGCTTGCTAAAGCATGTCGCGGCATCATCCGGTTCCCGATGCCGCGAACCGATCTCATGGCCCGACACCGCGACACGCAGCTCGACGCCGCGCGCGGCCTCGCCGTGCTGCTGGTCCTCTTCGGCCACCTCCTGCAGCCCGTCTTCTACGGCCCGTCGGGGCCCAACCCGGGGCCCGCCCTCGCGGTCTGGCGGGTCATCTACGCCTTCCACATGCCGTTCTTCTTCCTGCTCTGCGGCATGGTCGACCGGGTCAGGGGGGATGAGGATATCGCCGCGGCGAGCCTCTCCGCCCTGAAGCTCGTCCTCACGGCGCTGGCGTTCAGCACCCTCGCGTTGATCCCGCCGCTTCTCGACGGCACCGTTTCGCTGGGGAGCGCACTCCTCGACATGCTGCGCGCCCGTGACCTCAGCCTGAGCGTGCTCTGGTTCCTGGTCGCCCTGGGGCTGGTGCGGGTGGTCTACGCCGCCGCGCTCGCCCTGACCTTTCCCCATGCCTATTGGGTCGTTCTGGGCGGCGCCCTCGCCGTGTCCTGGATCTGCAGCGCGCAGGCCTTCCCGTTCTGGCAGATCCACGCGCTCCTCGGCGCCCTGCCGTTCTACGTCGCGGGCCGGCGGCTCGGCCGGCGCGCGTTCGACGCGTCCGCGCTGCTCGGCGTCTGCGGTCTGGCCGTGCTCCTCCTCTGCGCGCCGCGGAACTTCGTCCATGTCGCGACGGGGCAGTACGGCAACCCGGCGCTCTTCGCGGTCACGGCCGTGGCGGGCTGCGGGTTCATGCTGGCGGTCGCGGGCCGGCTGCGCGGTCCGCCGCGCGCGGTGGCGGCCTTCCTGGGGCGGACGAGCTTCGATCTCTACATCGTCAGCGGCGCCTTCCTGCTCCTGGCGCCGTATCGTCCGGACTGGGACAGGTGGGGTCTTCTGGTGCTGCTGGCCGCCGTCGGTCTGCCGCTGCACCTGCTGGTAGCCCTGTCGCTGCGAGGGCCGATCCGGGCCGTCCGCAGGGGCGCCGAGGGCGTGGTCGACGGGCTGGCCGGCCGATGGCGCCTGCGGGCTCGGATCGACGCGCCCGGGTCGACGCGGCGATGCCGGGCTTTTCCGATGCGGATCCTTAAGACTTGTGCGGGACCATCCCCGGCCAGTCCGGCCTCAAGACCTTCGATGACAGCGCCACACGCGATCGGCCCCGATGTTCGCTGAGCGCCCCCGAGGCCGCGTCGGCAGCTGGCCTCTGATCGCCGCCATGCTGGTCGCGACCGGCGTCTGGATGGCGATCGCCGGGCTGCGCTTCGCCTGGGACAGCGCGCTCGTCACCCTCGGCGCCTGCCTGGGCCTCGAAGCCCTGGCGCTGATCTATCGCACGCGCCGTCCCGAACCGCGCATCGCGGCCACGCTCGACGGCCTGGCGCAGGTCATCGCCTTCAGCGCCTGCGCGGCCGCCCTGTCCTACGCCGTGGCGAGCACCGGCGGGCCGCTCTGGGACGCGACCTTTTACGCCTGGGACCAGCGGCTCGGTCTGGACTGGCGCGCCTACCTGGCCTTCGTGGACGGCCATCCGCGGCTCGGGCTGGTGCTCTCGCTCGCCTATCGCAGCCTGATCCTGCAGACCATGCTGGCGGTCATCTTGCTGGGCTTCAGCGGCCGGTTGCGGGCCCTGCAGGACTTCGTCCTCGCCTTCGCCATCGCCGGGACCGTGACGGTCCTCATCTCGGCGCTGACGCCAGCTATGGCGAACTTCGAGTTCCTGGGACTGTCTCCGGCAGACTTCCCCCAGCTGGAGCCGGCCGCAGCCGACGTCCATGTCGCGGATCTGACCGGCCTGCGCGACGGCACGCTCCGGACGATCTCCCTCGATCGTGTCGAGGGCATCATCACCTTTCCGAGCTTCCACGCGGCTTTGGGCGGCCTCTACATCTGGGCCTTCTGGAGCGTGCGCGCGGCGCGGTTCCCGGCCCTCCTCGTCAACGCCCTTCTCATCGCCGCCACGCCGATCGACGGGGGCCACTACTTCGTCGACGTGATCGCCGGACTGGTCGTCGCCGCCCTGGCGATCTGTGCCGCGCGGGCTCTCGGGGGGAGGCGGGCCCCGGAGGCCGACCGCCCGCTCGTCTCCGGGTCCGGTCCCGCTCCGGAGCGGGCCTGACGCCCGCTCAGAGCGCTTCGCCCCGCATCAGACGCGGCCGCGATCCGCGCGCGGCCGCGGCCTCGCCGATGAAGAAGCGCTTGAGCCCCGGCAGCCGGTCCACGATCCCGAGGCCGAGGTCGCGGGCGAGGCGCAGCGGCAGGGCGTCGTTCGAGAACAGACGGTTCAACCCGTCGGTGGCCGCCGCCATGGCGAAGCTGTCGAAGCGCCGGGCGCGTTCGTAGGCGCGCAGCACGTCGGGTCCGCCGGGATCGAGCCCGAGACGCAGCGCCTCGGTCACGGCCTCGGCCAAAGCCGCGGCATCCGCGAGCCCGAGATTGAGGCCCTGGCCGGCGATCGGATGGATCACGTGGGCGGCATCGCCCAGCAGGGCGAGGCGCTCGGCCCGGAAGGCGCGGGCGATGCCGAAGGCCAGGGGATGCCGGCTCGGGCCGTGCTCCAGCGCGAGGGTCCCGAGATCCAGGGTGAACCGCCGCTCGATCTCGGCCAGCACCTCGTCGGGCCCGCCGGACAGCAGGGCTTCGGCGTCGTCCGAACGCTCGGTCCAGACGATGGAGGAGCGGTGCCCCAGGGGGCCGCCGTCCCGCAGTGGCAGGATGGCGAACGGGCCTGCGGGCAGGAAATGCTCGACGGCGCGTCCCCCGTGCGGCCGGGCATGGCCGATGGTCGCCACGATGCCGACCTGCGGGTAGGACCAGCCGACCCAGCCGATCCGCGCCGCCTCGCGCAGCCGCGAGCGCGCCCCGTCGGCGGCCACCAGCAGATCGCCCCGCAGGGTCTCGCCGGTCGTCAGCACCGCACCGATCGCCGCACCCTCCGGCACCGCGCGCACGACCCCCGCGGCGACGATCGACACCCCCGCCCCCCGGCAGGCCTCCGCCAGGGCTTCGGCCAGCGGTTCCGCCTCGATCATGTGGGCGAAGGGTTCGCCGGGGTCGCGGTCATCCTCCGCCTCGCGGCCGAAGGTCAGGAAGACGGGCCGCACCGGGTCGGCGAGGCGGCTGTCGCTGATGACCATCTCGGTGATCGGCTCGGCCGCCTCCGCGACGCGGGGCCACAGGCCGAGGCGGTCCAGCATCCGCCGGCCGCCCGCCGCGAGGGCGTAGGCGCGGCCGCGATGCCGCCCGGGATCGGCGCGGCCCGGATCGATCACCGTCACGGCGAGCGCCGGTCCATGCGCCTGCTTGAGCGCCAGGGCCAGGGCGAGGCTGGGCAGGCCGCCGCCGGCGATCAGGAGGCGGCGGCTGCCGGGTCGGGGCGTCTCGGCCGTCATCGTGGCGGATCTCCTTGGGTCGCGCATGCGGGACGCGTGGATTGGTGCATTCGAAAAGCCTATGTCGCACGCGGACAACGAACGGAAACCCCGCGGGTCATGACCGACGCCAACACCGACGCGATGACGGATGCCGTCGCCGAGCTGATCGCCATCCTCGATCTGGAGCGGCTGGAGGTCGACCTGTTCCGAGGCCAGAACCCCAAGACGGGCTGGCGGCGGGTCTTCGGCGGACAGGTGGTGGCGCAGGCGCTGGTCGCCGCGACGCGGACGGTGCCGGACGACCGCCCGGCCCATTCCCTCCACGCCTACTTCCTCCTGCCCGGGGACCCCCGGACGCCGATCGTCTACGAGGTCGAGCGCATCCGGGACGGACGGAGCTTCACGACCCGCCGGGTCAAGGCGATCCAGCACGGGCGGGCGATCTTCGCCACGACCGTCTCCTATCAGGTCGTGGAAGAGGGCCTGACGCACCAGCCGGCGATGCCCGCGGTGGCCGGACCGGAGGGTCTCCTCGACGGCAAGGCCCTGGCGGCCGCCGGCGGCACCGGGATGCCGGAGGCGATCGCGGCCTATTTCGGTCGCGAGCGGCCGATCGCCCTGCGGCCGGTCGACCTGAACCGCTACCTGCCCGCGGGCGCGGGCGGCCGGGCCCCCGACCCGATCTTCAATGTCTGGCTGCGCGCGGCCTCGGCGCTGCCGGACGATCCGGCGCTCCACCGGGCCGTGCTGGCCTACGCCTCCGACATGACCCTGCTCGACGTCTCGCTAATCCCGCACGCCCGCTCGGTGTTCGATCCGGCGATCCAGGCCGCGAGCCTCGACCACGCGCTCTGGTTCCACCGGCCCGTCCGGATCGACGACTGGCTCCTCTACGCGCAGGACAGCCCGGTCGCGGGCGGCGCCCGCGGCTTCGCGCGGGGCCAGATCTTCGACCGGGCCGGCAACCTCGTGGCCTCGGTCGCCCAGGAGGGTTTGATCCGCCCGATCCGGGATTAAAACGCGATCCGGCGCGTGCGTTGCCGATCCGCAACATCGCTGTGTGCACGGAATCGTGCAGTTTGCCTGATCGTTGTGCGGCTCCTGCGCCGGGTCTGCCCGGGATGTGATCGATCCGGGCTAATCGATGGGCAGAATGACGATCCGCGAAAATGTTCCCAGCCAAGCGCGACTGGCATAGTCCTTGAATAGCGGCTTGCGACCGCGGGTCATCCCGAGCTTGCGGATGGTCCGGGCCGGGCCATCCCGCAGTCGGGTGACGGCAACGGTTCCCAATGACTTCGAAGGGGGCGTCGCCCATGAAAATCGTGATGGCCATCATCAAGCCGTTCAAGCTCGAGGAGGTGCGCGACGCGCTCACCGGAATCGGCGTCCACGGCCTGACGGTGACGGAAGTGAAGGGCTATGGCCGCCAGAAGGGCCACACCGAGATCTACCGCGGCGCGGAATACGCGGTGAGCTTCCTGCCCAAGCTGAAGATCGAGGTCGCCGTCGCCTCCGACCTGACGTCCAGCGTGATCGACGCCATCGCCGGGGCTGCCCGCACCGGCCAGATCGGCGACGGCAAGATCTTCGTGATGCCGCTGGAGAAGGCGGTGCGCATCCGGACCGGCGAGACCGACGCCGACGCCCTCTGATCCGCGGCCCGGCGCGTCCGGGCCCGCCGATGTCGAGACCTTCTGACACAACACAGATTTAAGACCGGGAGCCACGTGCCCATGAAACTTCGTCATGCCCTCATGCTCGGCTTGGGAGGGGCGGCCATCGCCGCCCTCCTGATCGAGCCCTCCCTCGCACAGACGCCGACCCCGGAAGCCGCTTCGCCGCCGCCGTCGCCGATCCCCAACAAGGGCGACACGGCCTGGATGATGATCTCCTCGGCCCTGGTGCTGATGATGAGCATCCCCGGCCTCGCGCTGTTCTACGGCGGCCTCGTGCGCACCAAGAACATGCTGTCGGTGCTGACCCAGGTGTTCGCGATCGTGTCGATCGTCGGCCTGCTCTGGGTGTTCTACGGCTACAGCCTCGCCTTCACCAACGGCGGCGGCCTCAACGACTTCGTCGGCGGTCTCTCGAAGGCCTTCCTGAAGGGCATCGACGCGAACTCGACGGTGGCGACCTTCTCGAACGGCGTCGTGATCCCGGAATACGCCTATCTGTGCTTCCAGATGACGTTCGCCATGATCACGCCCGCGCTGATCGTCGGCGCCTTCGCCGAGCGGATGAAGTTCTCCGCGCTGGTGGTGTTCACGATCCTCTGGGTCACGATCATCTATTTCCCGATGGCCCACATGGTCTGGTACTGGGCCGGCCCGGACGCCGTCGGCAACGCCGCCAAGGCGCTGGCCGCGGCCACCGACGACGCCTCGAAGGCGACCGCCCAGGCGGCCCTCGACGCGGTCAACAAGGATGCCGGCTTCCTCTTCCAGAAGGGCGCCCTCGACTTCGCCGGCGGCACCGTGGTCCACATCAACGCGGGCATCGCGGGCTTCGTCGGCTGCCTGATCATGGGCAAGCGCATCGGTTACGGCCGCGACCTCCTCGCCCCGCACTCGCTGACCATGACCATGATCGGCGCCTCGCTGCTGTGGGTCGGCTGGTTCGGCTTCAATGCCGGCTCGAACCTCGAGTCCAACGGCACCGCCGCGCTGGCGATGCTCAACACCTTCGTGGCGACCTGCGGCGCCGCGGTGGCGTGGCTGTTCGCCGAGTGGGCGCTCAAGGGCAAGCCGTCGCTGCTCGGCATGCTGTCGGGCGCGGTCGCCGGCCTCGTGGCCGTCACCCCGGCCTCCGGCTTCGCCGGCCCGATGGGCTCGATCGTGCTCGGCCTCGTCGCCGGCGTGGTCTGCTTCGTGATGTGCTCCACCGTGAAGAACGCGCTGGGCTACGACGACTCCCTGGACGTCTTCGGCGTCCACTGCGTCGGCGGCATCCTGGGCGCGCTCGCGACCGGCATCCTGGTCGATCCGAACCTCGGCGGCGTCGGCATCCCCGACTACACCTCGAAGCCGGGCGAGCTGGCGGTCGGTGCCTACGACATGGTGAGCCAGGTCATCATCCAGGCGGAGGCGGTCGGCCTGACGCTCCTGTGGTCGGGCCTCGGCTCGGCGATCCTCTACAAGCTCGTCGACGTGACGATCGGCCTGCGTGTCACGCAGGAAGAGGAGCGCGAGGGCCTCGACATCGCCGATCACGGCGAGCGCGCCTACAATTACTGAGACGGGACGGCGCGGCCCTGCGGGGCCGCGTCCAGGCAAACGAAAACCCCGGCTCCGAAAGGGCCGGGGTTTTTTACGTCAGGCCGTCATCGCTTCGCTGCGCCGCGCTCGCGATGACGATGCGGGGCTGCGACCGGGCATCGACCCCGACGCTTTTACGCCGCCCGCGTCAGCGCCGCCTTCTCCTCCGCGAAGGCCCAGTCGAGCCAGGGCGTGAGCGCCTCCAGATCGGCGGTCTCCACGGTGGCGCCGCACCAGATCCGCAGGCCCGCCGGGGCGTCGCGATAGGCGCCGATGTCGAGGGCGACGCCCTCGCGGTCGAGGCGCTCCACGATCCCCGCCGCGAAGGCCGAGACCGCCGCATCGCCCCGGGCGAGCACGTCCGGATCGGCGATCACGAGGCAGACGCCGGTGTTGGAGTAGGTGGCGGGATCGACGGCCAGCGGCGCGATCCAGGGCGCCCGGGCGACCCAGTCGTAGATCGCCCGGGCGTTGGCGTCGGCCCGCGCGTGCAGCGCCGGCAGTCCGCCGATCCGCTCGGCCCAGTCCAGGGTGTCGAGGTAGTCCTCCACCGCCAGCATCGAGGGCGTGTTGATCGTGTCGCCCTTGAAGATGCCCTCGATCAGCTTGCCGTCCTTGGTGAGGCGGAAGATCTTCGGCAGCGGCCAGGACGGCGTGTGGCTCTCCAGCCGCGCCACGGCGCGGGGCGAGAGGATCAGCATGCCGTGCGCCGCCTCGCCGCCCATCACCTTCTGCCAGGAGAAGGTCACGACATCGAGCTTGTCCCAGGGCAGGGGTTGGGCGAAGGCCGCCGAGGTCGCGTCGCAGATCGTCAGGCCCTCGCGGTCCGCCGCGATCCAGGCGCCGTCCGGCACCTTCACCCCGGCTGCGGTGCCGTTCCAGGTGAAGACCACGTCGCTCCGCTGGGTGTCGATCGCCGCGAGGTCCGGCAGGATCCCGTAGGGCGTCTGGTGGATGCGGGGCGCGATCTTGAGCTGCTTCAGCGCGTCGGTGACCCATTCCTTGCCGAACGCCTCCCAGGCGGCGACCTCGACGGGCTTCGGCCCGAGCATCGTCCACATCGCCATCTCGACGGCGCCGGTGTCGGAGGCCGGCACGATGCCGATCCGGTACCCGGCGGGCACCTGCAGGACGGACCGCGTCAGGTCGATGGCCCGGGCGAGCTTGGCCTTGCCGAGGGGCGAGCGGTGCGACCGGCCCAGCGCGGCGTCGGCCAGGGCGGCCGGGGACCAGCCGGGCCGCTTGGCGCAGGGGCCGGAGGAGAAATGAGGCACGCGCGGGCGCTGCGTGGGGCGGCTAGTCATGACGGATCCATCCTTGCAGAGGGACGCTCCTCCGCGGGGAGACGTGTCCCGGCTCGCGCATGCGCCGAAACCCGCCGGCTTGCAAGCGCTTGTTCCGTCAGCAGTCTTCGCGTCGATGCCCCTGCCCGGGACAATGCGTCGAGACGCGGGGAACAGTCGATTAATCCAGGCCCGTTAGCCTTAATGCGGTGCCGCGTTGCGTTTGAGGTGCGCCGATGTCTTTCCACAGCGCCGCGATATTGGCGATTTGGTCAGTTCTTCTCTTGGTTATTGGGGCCTTAATACCCCGCGTCGTGCTGGCGAGCCGGACGCCGCGGCTCGTGCCGCAGCCGCTGCAGCTCGATCCCTTGGATTACGACCGCGACGGCCCGGTGATCGACCTCGAGCCGGCCTGACCGGGGTCGCCCCCGGCGCGCAGGTCCGGGCGCCGCTCGGCGGTGATCCGCTCGGCTTCCGCCCGACGCCAGCGGGCGATGGCGGCATGGTTGCCGCCGGAGAGGACGTCCGGGATCGCGCGTCCCTCCCACGCGCGGGGCCGCGTGTAGTGCGGATATTCCAGAAGGCCGCCCTCGAAGCTCTCCTCGACGCCGGATTCCATCTTGCCCATCACGCCCGGCAGGAGCCGCACGCAGGCGTCGAGCACCACCAGGGCGGCGATCTCGCCGCCGGACAGGACGTAGTCGCCGATCGAGACTTCCTCCAGGCCGCGTCCGGCGATCACGCGCTCGTCGACGCCCTCGAAGCGGCCGCAGACGATCAGCGCGCCCGGTCCCGCCGCGAGGTCGCGGACGCGGGCCTGGGTGAGCGGCCGGCCGCGCGGCGACATCAGCAGGCGCGGGCGCGGATCCTCCGCCCCGGTCGCGGCGTCGATGGCGGCGCCGAGCACGTCGCAGCGCAGCACCATCCCGGCGCCGCCGCCGGCCGGCGTGTCGTCCACGGAGCGGTGGCGGCCGAGGCCGTGCGCGCGGATGTTGCGGGCCTCCAGGGTCCAGTCGCCCCGCGCCAGGGCATCGCCCGACAGGGAGACGCCCAGCGGGCCCGGGAACATCTCCGGATAGAGGGTGAGGATCGTGGCCCGCCAGGGCGTGTCCGCGCGTGTCATGGCGCTTGATGGCGTGCCGGGTGCGGCACGGTCAACGGACCCGGCACCGTCGGGGCCCCCCGCGGGTTGTCGGCCATGATCCGTGCCCTCGCTGTCCTCTCCGTCGCCCTGGCCGGCCCGGCCCTCGCCGCCGAGCCGCTGGCCCCCCCGGGTGCGCCTGCGGGCGCCTTTCCCAGGCCCGACCGGCCGGTGGCCGAGATCGTCGCGCCGCGCTGGTCCTCGGAGGCCGAGCGGGACAAAGCCGGCGAGTTCGAGCAGGTCGCCAAGGGGATGGGCATCGCCCCCGGCGAGACCGTGGCGGACATCGGCGCCGGCAGCGGCTACTACGTGGTGCGGCTGAGCCCCCGGGTCGGGTCGGCGGGCCGCGTGCTCGCCGAGGACGTGACGCCCGCCTACCTGTCGGCCCTGGAGACGCGGGTGAAGGCGCTGAAAAACGTCACGGTGGTGCGGGGCGAACCCCACGATCCGCGCCTGCCGCCGGCCTCGGTGGATGCGGCGATCCTCGTGCACATGTACCACGAGATCACCCAGCCCTTCGGCCTGCTCCACAATCTCGCTGCGGCGATGCGTCCGGGCGGCCGCGTCGGGATCGTGGATGCCGACGCGATCCCCTCGCGGCACGGCACCCCGCCGGCGCTCCTGCGCTGCGAACTCGCCGCCGCCGGCTACCGGGAGACCGGCTTCCAGCCGCTGACCGACGGGGCCTATCTGGCGGTCTTCGCGGCGCCCGCGCCGGAGGCGCGCCCGAAGCCGGAGGCGATCCGTCCCTGCCGGGACGACGCGACGGCGCGGTAGACGTGCCTCAGGAGCGCCAGCGCAGCTCGCGGCGCTCCAGCGGGTTGACGAACGGGCGCCCGTCGCGGGCCGATTCCAGGGCCTCGCGCTTCAGCCGGAAATACCATTGCGAGGGCAGATCGCCCTGGCCGAACAGGACCATGGTGGGCTTGCGGTCGAGCCCGTCCTGCGCGTGCTGAAGCACCTGCTGGTCCTGGGTGAGGAACTGCCGCATCAGCGGGCGCGCCACCGGCTTGAACAGGTTCAGAGCCGGCATGCTCCAGTAGAGGGCGTTGGTGAGCAGCGTCCGGTCCGGCGTCAGCGGCGTCGCGAAGGTGTAGTTCGCCACCCGCTTCTCACCCGCGCGGATGCGCTCCAGCCGCACGCCGGGCAGGCGGAACTCGATCTCCACCTCGGGGACGCCGCCGAGCAGGCGGTAGACCGGCGAGCTCGTCGTGGTGGCGTGGCTCGTCATCACGAAGCCGTGGGGCACCGGCTGGAAGGTCTTCACCTTCTCGCGGAGCTGCTTCGAGGGCCGGAACCACCACGAATCGTGGACGAAGGCGACGTGCCCGGGATCGACGAGGCTCAGGGTGGTGAGGTCGAAGGAGGCCTCGACCACGAGTTCGACCACGAGGGAGCCGGCCGGCGCGAAATCCAGTGTGGGCATCTCCGGCACAGCCCCGGTGGCGGGACCGATATGCGGGTTGACCCAGAGGAAGCCGGCGCTCTCGCGGATGGGGAAGCGCTGCACCTGGATGCGGGAGAAGTCGGCCGCGTCGTGCTCCGACAGGGTCGGGACGTCGCGGCAGCGCCCGTCCGTGCCGAAGCGCCAGCCGTGGAACGGGCACATCAGGGTATCGCCGTCGAAGCGGCCCTTCGACAGGGCCATGCCGCGATGGGGGCAGCGGTCGCGCAGCGCGAAGGGCGTGCCGTCGGGGGCGCGGCCCAGCACGATCTGCTCGCCGTTGAGTTCCACGGCCCGCAGGCCCGTCCGGCTGCCTGCCGTGCCGAGGCTCCGGGCCTGCCCGACGCAGTACCACGCATTGCCCAGAGGCTGGCGCATCGCGTCGGGATCGAGCGCGGCCTCGTCGGCGGGACGCGGCGGATTGGCGAAGGGCGCGTTCAAGGCGGTACGGGCTGACCTCGGGGCACCCGTCATACGCCCCGCCGGAGATGCGGGGAAGCGCGGGCCGGGAGAGGACAAACGGGCGCAGGCGCGGGGCTTCACAAGCCGGGCGCGGCCACTTACCTTCGCGTCACCCGCAACCAACGAAAGGAGGTGATCCAGTGTCTCATTGTCATCAGCCGTGTGTCTCGGCTCATCGGACCTGGACCGTCGCCTCCGGCGCGTCGCTCTAAGACGCGTCAGAGACCCGATCTCGGGACAGTTCCGCCGGACAGCACGGTTCGGCAATGGAAGGGCCACCCTCGCGGGTGGCCCTTCGTCGTTTCGGGGGTCGGATGCCGCGTCAGCGCCGCTGGGATTGGAACAGCGGCTGGGCCAGCGCCTCGGTCCGGGCGCGCCACAGGTCGCGCTCCTCGCGCAGGGCATCGCGCTCGCCGACCAGGGTCAGCCGCTCGGACCGCAGGGCGTCGCGATCCGCAAGCGCCCGGTCGCGCTCGGCGCGCATCTCCTCGCGCTCGATCCGGAAGCGTTCCCGCTCCCCGCGGAACTCCTCGCGCTCGATGCGGATCTCTTCCTGCTCGGCCCGCAGATCCTCCAGCGAGCCGATCTCGTCGCGGATGTGCTCGCGCAGGGTCCGGATCTCCTCGGCCAGGATCGCCTGCAACTCGTCCTGGCGCCCGGCCTCCACGCGGAGCTTGGCCTTGAGCATCAGGTTCTCGGCCATCAGCTCGGCGATGTCGGGATCCTCGGTCGCCGACCGCGGCGCGTCGGGGGCCGGCACGACCCGGGGCGACCACGCCGCCTCGCCGCCGCGGACCCGCTTCGGTTCCGGCTGGGCCTCGGCCGGCCGCGCGTCGCCGTGCGTCTCCGTCGGCGCGTGAGCCTTCATCGCCGCCAGCCAGTCGCGGAGCGGGCCGGTGGCGGGGAAGCTGCCGGACTCGGTCGGCGAGAGGGAGCGGGCGGGTTCCGACATCGGAGGGCGTCCTGAGCGAATATGGCACGAAGACAATCCGAACATGCTTAACGTTCGGTAAAGCCGCACTTCGATCGGCCGCCCATTCCGGCACGCCGCCGCCGGCGGCGGGGCCGGAAAATTGACTTTCCGGCCGTGTACCGCTACGCCCCGCCCTCCCGATCCGTTGCAGATCGACCGATGCCAAGCCGACCGGTCCCATGAGACCGGAGGTCAACGCCCGACAGCGCGTCCGCGCCCTCGGGCGCGATGGGTGTTGGCCGATTCGCGGCGACGGGATCCGCCGGCCGAGGCATCCCATGACGCGCGATCAAGAAGCGTTGAACATCGAGGACGCGATCAACGAGACCTGCCCGTGGTCGGGCAAGCCGATCTCGGCGGATTCGCTGACCCTCTACAACGGGGCCGTGGTCGGCTTCTGCAACCCGGAGTGCCGGGACAAGTTCGCGAGCGCGGTGCGCGGCTTCGAGGCGGCCCTGCAGGCCCGCCGCGTCGAGCGCGCCGGGCTCGAACAGTGACGGCGGGGCTCTAGGATCATGTTCGAAGGCCTGTCCGACCGCCTCTCCGGCATCCTCTCGGGGCTGACGCGCCGCGGCGCGCTCACCGAGGCCGACGTCACCGCCGCCATGCGCGAGGTGCGGCGCGCCCTGCTGGAGGCCGACGTCGCCCTGGAGGTGGTCCGCGGCTTCACCGACCGGGTGAAGGAGAAGGCCGTCGGCGCCGTTGTGCTGAAGTCGGTGACGCCCGGCCAGATGGTCGTGAAGATCGTCAACGACGAGCTCGTGGCGATGCTCGGCACCGATGCCGAGACCGTGGACCTCAACGCCCCCGCGCCGGTGCCGATCCTGATGGTCGGCCTGCAGGGCTCGGGCAAGACCACCACCACCGCCAAGATCGCCCGCCGCCTCTCCGACCGCGAGAAGCGCAAGGTGCTGCTCGCCTCCCTCGACACGCGCCGCCCGGCCGCCATGGAGCAGCTCGCGGTGCTGGCCAAGCAGGTCGGCGTCGAATCCCTGCCGATCATCGCCGGCCAGTCGGCGGTGCAGATCGCCAAGCGCGCCATGGACGCCGCCCGCCTCGGCGGCTTCGACGTGGTGATGCTCGACACCGCCGGCCGCACCACGGTGGACGAGGGCCTCATGGCCGAGGCCGCCGAGGTGAAGGCCGCGACCCGGCCGCACGAGGTGCTGCTGGTCGCCGACGCGCTCACCGGCCAGGACGCGGTCAACACCGCCCGCGCCTTCGACGAGCGGCTCGGCGTCACCGGCATCGTGCTGACCCGTATGGACGGCGATTCCCGCGGCGGCGCGGCGCTCTCCATGCGCGCGGTCACCGGCAAGCCGATCAAGCTCGTCGGCGTCGGCGAGAAGGTCGACGCCCTGGAGGAGTTCCATCCGGCCCGCGTCGCCAACCGCATCCTCGGCATGGGCGACATCGTCTCGCTGGTCGAGAAGGCGGCCGAGACCATCGACCACGAGCAGGCGCTCCGCACCGCGGAGAAGATGCGCAAGGGCAAGTTCGATCTCGAGGACTTGTCGATGCAGCTCGCCCAGATGGAAAAGATGGGCGGCATCGGCGGCCTGATGGGCATGCTGCCCGGCATGGGCGCGATCAAGAAGCAGGTCGAGGGCGCCAACCTCGACGAGAAGATGTTCAAGCGCCAGCGGGCGATCATCTCGTCGATGACCCCGCAGGAGCGGAAGAACCCCGACCTCCTCAAGAACAGCCGCAAGAAGCGCATCGCGGCGGGCTCGGGGGTCGATGTCTCGGAGATCAACAAGCTGCTCAAGATGCACCGGACCATGGCCGACATGATGAAGGCGATGGGCCAGGGCAAGCGCGGGATCGGGCAGGCGCTCGGCTCGATGTTCGGCCTCGGCGGCGGTGGGATGGGCGGTGGCATGCCCGGCTTGCCCCCCGGCATGCCGGAGCCGACGCCGGAGCAGATCGCGCAGCTTGAGAAGCAGTTCGGCGGCAAGCTGCCGCCGATGCCGCCGGGCTTGGGCGGGGGCGGAATGCCCAAGCTTCCCGGACTTCCGGGCCTGGGCGGTCCGAAGCTGCCGGGTCTCGGTGGGTTCATGCCGGGGAAGAAGAAATGAGCATCCTCTCCGCTCAAGCCGTCGATCCCGAACTCGCGCGTCTGCGGGAGAGCATCGACAATTTCGATGCGGCGCTGATCCATCTCCTCGCCGAGCGCTTCCGCTGCACGCAGCGGGTCGGCGAGCTCAAGGCCCGAAAGGGGATCCCCCCTTCCGATCCGGACCGGGAGGCCCGTCAGGTCGCCCGGCTCCGCAAGCTCGCGGTCGAGGCCAAGCTCGACCCCGACTTCGCCGAGAAATTTCTGGCCTTCGTGGTCAAGGAAGTCATTCGGCACCACCAGTCGATCAAGGCGGACCACGAGTCCCAGATCGAGCAACAGCGAAAGTAGTCAGACCATGGCCCTCAAGATCCGTCTCACCCGCGGTGGCGCCAAGAAGCGCCCGTACTACCGCATCGTCGTCGCCGACGCCCGCGCCCCCCGCGACGGCCGCTTCATCGACAAGGTCGGCGCCTACGACCCGATGAAGGCCAAGGACGATCCGGCCCGCATCGTGCTCGACAACGAGAAGATCCAGAGCTGGCTCGCCAAGGGCGCGCAGCCGACCGACCGCGTCCTGCGCTTCCTCGACCAGGCCGGTCTCGCCAAGCGCCCGACCCGCAACAACCCGCAGAAGGCCGAGCCGGGCGAGAAGGCCAAGGAGCGCGCCGCCAAGCGCGCCGAGAAGGCCGCGGCGCCCGCCGAGGACGCCGCCGCGTAAGGCGCCCGATCATGGCGCGCCGCCCCGCAGGTTCCACGCCCCGCGACGGCGGCCGCCGCGGCCGCACGAGCTCGGCGATCGGCAAGATCGCCCCCGATGCGGCGACCTCGCCCAAGGCGCCGGCCCCCAAGCCGGCGCCGCTCCCCGTGCCGCCCGATCCGAACCTCGTCCTGCTAGGCGAATTCGGGCGGGCGCACGGCATCAACGGCGAGGTGAGGCTCAAATCCTACACCGGCGATCCGCGGGCGATCGCCGGCTACGGCGCCCTGCTAACCGCGGACGGACGGTCGTTGACGCTCGCCGACGTGCGTCTCGCCCCCGGTTCATCACCCGACATGCTGATCGCCCGGGTGAAGGGCGTCTCCGGCCGCAGCGCCGCCGAGGCGCTCAACCGCGTCGCCCTGTTCATCCCCCGCGACCGCCTGACGGCCCCCGAGGACGACGACGAGGTCTATACGGCCGACCTGATCGGCGCCACGGCGGTGGACGAGGCCGGGACACTCGTCGGGACGATCGTGGCCGTGCCGAACTACGGTGGCGGCGATCTTCTGGAGCTGCGCCCTCCGAACGGCGGCGCCACGGCGCTCCTGCCCTTCACCAAGGCCTTCGTGCCGGTGCTCGACATGGCGCAGCGCCGCGTCACCGTGGCGGCGCCGGAGGATCTGTTCGCGCCCCCGGGCGAGAAGCCCGCCGACGATCCCGGCTGAAGGGTCGGGCGCGGCCTGTCGAACGGTCGTCGCCCGATCGAGGCAGCCCGTGCCCTCGCTCGTCCGGGCCGGGACGTCCGCGCCGGACGCGGCTCCGTTAGTTTTCTCCCGCGAATCTCTCTCGCGGTTCTCTCGTGCGCCGAGCCGGCCCTCGGAACGGGCCCAACCCGGGCCAACGCGCTGCCCATCGGCGCTGCGGCGGCGGATCTCCAGTCCGCCCTTCATCCCGAAAAAAGCTCGTCGGTCTGAGGCCCAGGACGGGCGCAATCCACCGGACGGGCCCTTCGCCGGACTGCCCGATGCGCACCCTCCGGCCGTCGCAGCGGCGGCGTCGGCCGAGCGACCGAGCGGCCTCAAAACCTGAAATTTAAGGCATCATTAACCATAGCAAGACCAATCTTCTCGGCGAACGACTTCTCTTTGAGACGCTTCGAGCCGATGCCCCGCTTCTTCATCGACCTGCACGACGGCTCGCAGCCGATCCATGACGAGGTCGGCTTCGACCTGCCGGACCTCCCCGCCGCCCGCGCCAAGGTGACCCGCATCATGTCGGCGATCGCCCGCGACATGCTGCCGGATGTCGAGCGTCAGGACTACGTCGCCTGTGTCCGCGACGGCGTCGGCAAGATCGTCTACCGGGCACGCCTGTCGCTCGCCGCCGAGATGGTGGAGTGAGCCGGCGGCGTCCCGCAGGCGCCTGAGGCTCCCCGTCGCGCCGCCCGGGTGCTTGACCGGCCCCCGGATCCGGCCATCTCGGATCCATGAAACGGCGCAGCCTGCTCACGGTCGCGAGTGCGGCCACGGTCATGACGCTCGGCGGTGTCGGCTATGCCGCGCACCGGCGCGGCCGGAACCCCTATTACCGCGGCCCGACCTCCGACCATTTCGACGGTCTGCGGTTCTTCCTGCCGGAGCAGGCCACCGACAAGGCGCTGTCCGACGTGCTGCGCTGGCAGGCCAAGCGGCAGCGCGAGCCGTGGCCGAAGAGTTTTCCCAGCCCCTATCCCGCCGACCGGCCGCCCGAGCGCGTGGCGGGCCTGCGGGTCGTGCTGATCGGCCATGCGAGCTACCTCGTGCAGGTCGCCGGCCGGAACATCCTGATCGATCCGGTCTTCGCCAAGCGTGCGAGCCCGGTCCGATTCGCCGGGCCGAAGCGCGTCAACCCGCCGGGCATCGCCTTCGCCGACCTGCCGCCCATCGATGCGGTGCTGGTCACCCACAATCACTACGACCATCTCGATGGGCCGAGCCTCGCCCGGATCTGGCAGGCGCACCAGCCGCTGATCGTGGCGCCGCTGGGCAACGATACGATCCTGCGCGGCTACGACGACACGATGCATGTCGAGACCCGCGACTGGGGGCAGTCGGTCGATCTCGGCGACGGCCTGCAGGTCCATCTCGTGCCCGCCAACCACTGGTCGGCCCGGGGCGTGAACGACCGGCGGATGGCGCTGTGGTGCGCCTTTGTGATCACCTCGCCCCGCGGCGTGCATTACCACGTCGGCGATACCGGCTTCGGCGACGGATCGCTCTTTTCCGACATCCGGGCCCGCTTCGGGCCGCCCCGCCTCGCGACGCTGCCGATCGGGGCCTACGAGCCGCGCTGGTTCATGCAGGCCCAGCACGTCGATCCGGCCGAGGCGGTGAGGGCCTTCGCGCTGCTCGGCGCCGAGCAGGCCCTCGGCCACCACTGGGGCACGTTCCAACTCACCGACGAGGGCGTCGAGCGGCCCGCGGAGGCGCTGACGGCCGCCCTCGGCGGGGCCGGCATCGCGCCCGGGCGGTTCCTCGCCCTCAGACCCGGCCAGGTCTGGGAGGTCTGACCGGAGCGGACCCGGGGCCCGGCCCGTCGGGCATGATGCATGCATCATTCGGTGTGCCGCATGGGGGCACGGTCCGGACAGCGCCGCCGAGCGCCTGAAGGCGTGTGCCGCGCCCTGCGACGCCCGCGCCTTCAGCCGAGAGACACGATGGACCCGATCAAGCCGACACGCCGATCCCTGATGGTCGGGGGCGTCGCCCTCGCCGCGCTCGGGGCGGCGGGCCGGGCCGGCGCGCAGGGCGCGGCCCCCGGCACCCTGACCTACGGCATCTCGATGACCGACCTGCCGCTCACCACCGGCCAGCCCGACCGGGGGGCCGGCGGCTACCAGTTCACCGGCCTGACCCTCTACGATCCCCTGGTCGCCTGGGAACTCGACGTCGCGGACCGGCCGGGCCGGATGGTGCCCGGGCTCGCCACCGCCTGGGAGGCCGATCCGGCCGATCCCAAGGTCTGGACCTTCCACCTGCGGGAGGGCGTGGCCTTCCACGACGGCTCGACCTTCGATGCCGACGCGGTGATCTGGAACTTCGACAAGGTGCTGAACAAGGAGGCGCCGCATTTCGACCAGCGGCAGGCCGCCCAGGTCCGGCCGCGCCTGCCCGGGGTCGCGAGCTACCGGAAGCTCGACGCGAAGACCGTCCAGGTCGTCACGAAGACGCCCGACAGCCTGTTCCCCTACCAGATGCTCTGGTTCCTGATCTCATCGCCGGCGCAGTACGAGAAGGTCGGGAAGGACTGGGCGAAGTTCGCCTTCGACCCCTCGGGAACCGGGCCGTTCCGGCTGGGGCAGCTGGTGCCGCGGGTGCGCCTCGAGTTGCTGCCGAACGTCGGCTACTGGAACCCGAAGCGGGTCCCGAAGCTCGCGAAGCTGACCCTCACCTGCGTGCCCGAGGATCTCGCCCGGGTGAACGCGCTCCTGTCGGGCAGCGTCGACCTGATCGAATCGCCCGCGCCCGACGCGGTGCCGCGCCTGAAGGCCGCCGGCATGCGGGTGGTGGGCAACGAGACGCCCCATGTCTGGAACTACCACCTGTCGATGCTGGAGGGCTCCCCGTGGCGCGACCTGCGCCTGCGCAGGGCCGCCAACCTCGCCATCGACCGCGCGGGCGTCGTCGAACTGATGGGCGGTCTCGCCCAGCCGGCCGTCGGGCAGGTGCAGGAATCGAGCCCGTGGTTCGGCAAGCCGAGCTTCAAGATCAAGACCGACGTGGATCAGGCCCGCAAACTCGTCGAGGAGGCCGGCTACTCGGTCAAGAACCCCGTGAAGGCCACGGTGCTGATCCCGACCGGGGGGACGGGGCAGATGCTGTCGCTGCCGATCAACGAGTTCGTCCAGCAGAGCTGGGCGGAGGTCGGCATCCAGGTGGAGTTCAAGACCGTCGAGCTGGAGGTGGCCTACACCGCGTGGCGCCAGGGCGCCGCGGATCCGAGCCTCAAGGGCGTGAGCGCCGGCAACATCGCCTACGTCACCTCGGACCCGTTCTACGCGATCCTGCGCTTCTACGATTCGCGGCAGATCGCCCCGAACGGGGTGAACTGGAGCCATTACCGCAATCCCGAGGTCGACGCCCTCTGCGACAAGGTCAAGGCGAGCCTCGATGTGGCTGAGCAGAACAGGCTGCTGGCGCGCATCCACGAGATCGTCGTCAACGATGCCGTGCAGGTCTGGGTGGTCCACGACACCAATCCGCACGCGCTTTCGCCGCGGGTGAAGAACTACATCCAGGCGCAGCACTGGTTCCAGGATCTCGCGACCCTCGCCTGACCGGACGTGCGGTGGGAATTGTGCCGGGCGGCGGTCCCGCGGCCGGTTAGGGCTTTCGGGATCCATCTCGCCGGCGCCTCTCTCGCGGATCGCCCGGCCCGCCGGCCGTGATTCGGTAACTGTCCGATGATTCGGCCCGGCGACGGATACTGAAACGCGCCGCCGCGCGCCGTCCGGCGACTATGCGCTCTCTTCAGGGGTCGGCTGCAGCCGGCCCCTTTCTCTATGTCCGTGCCCTCCGAGCCGCGCCGATCTGCCCCCGGGGCGCAATTTCGCACTTGCAGCATGAGGAGTCGGCGACTAGGAAGATCGGGCATAATTTTTCGGGAGCATCTGGCAATGACCCTTCGTTTCATCAGTGGCTTCGCGGCAGTGACCCTCGCGGTGTGCGGCCTCTCTGCTCCGGCCGCGCTGGCGAAGCCGATGGGCGGAGCGAGCGCCGTCAAGATGATCGACACCGACAACGACGGCACCGTCGACATGAAGGAAGTGGAGGCGGTGGCCTCCGCGACCTTCGATCGTCTCGAGAAGGACGCCGACGGGACCCTCGACGCCCGCGAGCTGAAGGGCCGCCTCAGCCAGGCCGGCGTGAAGCGGGCCGATCCGGACAGCGACGGCACCCTCGACAAGAAGGAGTACCTCGCGGCGGTCGGCGAGCGCTTCAAGATGGCCGATCCGGACAATGACGGCACCCTCGATGCCAAGGAGCTGAACTCCAAGGCCGGCAAGGCTCTCATCGCCCTCATCAAGTAAAACGGGCCGGTCGCTCCCAGTGGAGCACCGATGAGAAGGGCTCCCGCGGAGATGGCCGCGGGAGCCCTTCTGCGTTCGACAGGGCCTTCACCTTCGCGCGGGGCTCTGCAGGACCGAGCCTGCACGTAAAAGTTGTGGTTGACCGCGGGTAAATTCGCAGATCCATCCTCAACCCGGTTCGGCTGCGGCCCGAAAATCCTCTATCCCCCGTCCCCTGTCCCCGCCCTGCCGCCAGGTTCCGGACGGGCCTGCCCGATAGCCGCGCGGCGCAATCGGGCTGCGACGCTCGACCGCTCATCGACGGCCCGGAGGGCGGTTGACGCTTCTCAACCTGTGAGTGCAACCTCACGATGGTTGAGGGGCCAAGACGATGCGCAACGACCCACCGGAAGACGGAGCGAACAGGTTCGGGCTCGCGGATCTGTGCGCCATCGCGGAGGCGCCGCACGGGGACGCCGCACGGCCATCGGCGGAGGATGCGCCCGCCCTGGGCGCCGAAGGGGACGGGCAGGCCGCCGATGCGGGCGCCGCGGACCTGCTCGGCGAGATCGGCGACACGCTGATCGTCGCCTATCGTCTGGCGGTTCAGGACGGCGATCCGACGACCGTGACCCTCATCCGACAGGCCCTGCTGCACACCGGGCGTCGGCTGGCGCGGGGGATGTCGCCCGCGGAAGCCGGCCTATCCTGTCACTGAACCGGGATTCCCGCGGCAACCGGTCGATGCGGCGCTGCCCGCCATCATCGACCGGAGCGGCCCTGAGGGCCGCCTAGGCGTCCCGCGACGCGCGGTCGAGGAAGGCCCGCAGATAGCCTCCGACGGCCTCGGCGCGCTCGACGGCCAGCAGATGGGCGGCGTGGGGCAGGACGAGGAGTTCGGCCTGGGCGATGCCGGCGCAGATCTCCTCGGCCATGGCCGGGGGTGTCGAAGGGTCGTCGCGCCCGGCGATCACCAGGGTCGGCGCGGTGATCGCGGAGAGCGCCGGCCGGAGATCCATGCACCCGATCGCCCCGCAGCACACCGCGTAGCCCGCCGGATCGCAGGCGACGAAGCGTTCACGGATCGCCTGGATCGCCGCAGGATCGCGCTGCGCGAAGCCGGGCGTGAACCAGCGCCCGAGCGTCGCCTCGACCACGGCCGCCAGTCCCTGGGTGCGAACGGTCGCGGCGCGCTCCTCCCAGCTCTGCGGGCTCGGCATGTGGGCCGCCGTCGCCATCAGGGTGGCGCTGAGCGCGCGTTCGGGCTCGGCGCTCGCGAGGGCCTGCACGGTCATGCCGCCGAGGGAGAGGCCCACCAGATGGGCCCTGCCGATTCCGAGGGCGTCGAGCAGCCCCGCGAGGTCACCGGCCAGATCCGTCACCGTGATGGGCTGATCCCGGGTTTCCGAGCCGCCGTGGCCGCGCGTGTCGTAGCGCAAGGTGCGGTAGCGCCCGGTCAGGGCCGGCACCAGCGCGTCCCACATCTCCAGGGTCGCACCCAGCGAGTTCGAGAATGCGACGGCGGGAGCGCCTTCCGGCCCCTCGAGGAGGTAGTGGAACCCGATCCCTCCGACTGTGATCTGCGGCATGCGGTTGTCTCCGTCCAAGGTCTTCGCGAGGGCCTTCGCGCGAGGTCTTCGCAGATGTCACGCCGGCGCGATGTCGGCGCCGACGCGCGCGGGGGCCTGTGCCGGCGCGGGGGCGTCACGGGGGCGGACGAGCCGGTCTGCGCCGCGGGCGCGGCGGCGGGGGGGTCATAAGCTGGCACAGCCTCCGCGGGATACGGTCTCCCTGTTGTCCATGCGAAACAATTGCGCGGCGGCACGATCCGTTATGGGCGTCACACCGGACGCGGCCCACCGGATCCGCCCGGGCGCGGATGACGATGCCGCGAGCCCCCCGGCGCCGGCACGGATCGGGGTGCCGCCTTCAACATGGGTCAATGCACCGGCGGGGGAAACGTCCGACAACGAGCGCCGCGAGGCAGGAGGAGACGAGCGATGCACGACCCTTCGACTGGCGATGCCGCGATCCGACCGGCGGAGTTCTGGGACACGGTGGCCGGGCTTGTGACCGCCAAGGTCGAGCCGGTGATCGGCCGGGGCGACCGGCAGCGGGGTCCGGTGATCGACTACCTGCGCGACCTGGAAGCCCTGGCACGGCGGCAATGCGGCAGCCGCGAGACGGTCCAGATCATCGCCTCGGGCCGGCGGCTTCTCGGCGACCGCAGCGAGATCGGGCCGTCGGATGGTCCGTTCACCCACGCCTGAACGCGGCGCCCGGCGCCGCGCCTGATCGCGCGACGGATGGCCAGGCGGCTCGTCAGAAGCGCCCGCGGCGCGGCGGCTGAAGGGGCGCCGCGCGCGCCATCCGTGACCGGATCAGGTAGATCGCCCCCGCCACCACCCAGGCGGCGCAGGTCGGCGCCACCCATTGCTGCAGGTTCGGCAGCGACCACCCGTACAGGAACTCGGCGCCGAGATGCGCCTGCACGGCATCCCAGCCGGCATGCTTGAGGTCGTGTTCCCGCTGCCCGGCCTCGCGGCCATAGTAATAGGTCGAGACCACCAGCGCCGCGATGCCTTCGGGGCGGGGACTGCGCAGCAGGATCAGCGCGGCCGCCAGGCCGGCAGTCTCGAGGGTGGCCGTCAGGGCGTGGCTCATCGCGGGGTTCGCGACCATGAAGGCGACAAGCGTTCCGAGCATGGGCCGCCCTTACACCCATCGGGGCCGCCCGTCTCCGCAGCCTGCATCCGGGACCGGCGCAACGTCGTTGACGGAGCGGGACCGAGCACCGGAGCAGCGCCATGACCGACAGCCACCAACTCGGCCGCTTCGTCGACGCGCAGGAGGAGATCTACGAATGCGCGCTGGCGGAATTGCGGGCCGGTGCGAAGCGCAGCCACTGGATGTGGTTCGTCTTCCCGCAGATCGCCGGGCTCGGGGCGAGCCCGATGGCGCAGCGCTACGCGATCGGATCCCTGTCGGAGGCCGAGGCCTATGCGGCGCATCCGGTGCTGGGCGCGCGCCTGCGCGCCTGCACGGCCGCCGTCAACGCCGTCGACGGGCGCTCGGCCCACGCGATCTTCGGGTCGCCCGACGATCTGAAGTTCCGCTCCAGCATGACGCTGTTCGCCCGCGCCGCGCCCGAGGAGCCGCTCTTCGCCGCGGCGCTGGCGCGCTACTTCGACGGCGTCCCCGACCCGCGGACGCTGGCGAAGCTCCAGGTGGCCTAAGCCCTCACCGGCCCCACAGGCCGACCCGCTCGGCGCGGGCCTGCTCCTCCGCGCCCAGGAGGTCCGGGGGCGCGTCCTCCGTGGCCCGTGCGCCGCCCGCCGCCAGGATCAGCCCGGCGAGGTCGTCGCCCTCGATGCGGCAGCGGGCCGTGGCCCCGTCGGAGAGGCCGGAGCAGACCACCTCGCGGCGGCGCAGGTAGCTGGCGAGCTGGCGGGCGAGATGGCCGCGCTCGCCGACGACGCCGAGGAGGCGCACGACCCGTCCGCGCAGGTTGAGGGTGCCGGTGTCGATCACCTCCGGCACGCCGCGGACCTCGCCGGCCGCGGCCGGCTCGACCGTGGGCGCCGGCGCCCGGGGCGGCTCGGCCCGCTCCGCCGAGGGGCGGGGCTTGCCCTTGGCGAGCTTCTCGGAGGCGCGCTGGATGAAGTCGTGGAAGATCCCGGCCGGCATCTCGCCGCCGAACATGCGGTTCATCGGGCTGTCGTCGTCGTTGCCGACCCAGATCCCGACCACGAGGTCGGGGGTCATCCCGACGAACCACGCATCGCGGAAGTCCTGGCTCGTGCCCGTCTTGCCGCCGATGATCTGCCCCGGCACCCGCGCGGCGCGGCCGGTGCCGGATTCCACCACCGCCTGGAGCGAGTCGAGCATCATGGTGCGCGGCCCCTGCGCCAACGTCTGGCCCGGGGCCGCGTCGGCACGGACGTAGAGCGGCTGCGGCGCGGCCCCGCGGATCGCCTGGATGCCGTAGGCCTGGAGCGGCGTGCGCCCGGACAGGACCGAGCCGTAGGCGCGGGCCATCTCCAGGAGGCTCACCGCGCCCGAGCCGAGAACGAGGCTCGGCACGTTCGGCAGGTCCGACTGGATCCCGAGCTTGCGCGCGGTGGCGATCACCGCCGGGATGCCGACATCCTGCCCGAGCTGGGCCGCTACGGTGTTGATCGAGAGCGCGAAGGCGGTCCGCAGCGGCACCGGCCCGCGGTAGCGCCCGTCGTCGTTCTCCGGGTCCCAGTCGCCGATCTGGACCGGACGGTCGACCATCACGGATTCCGGCGTGTAGCCCTTCTCGTAGGCCGTCAGGTAGACGAGGAGCTTGAACAGGGAGCCGGGCTGGCGCTTGGCCTGGACGGCGCGGTTGAACTGGCTGTCCTCGTAGTCGCGGCCGCCGACCATGGCGAGGATCGCGCCCTCCTTCGACAGCACCACCATGGCGGCCTGGCCGACCTTGCGGCGGGCGCCGTCCTTGTCGAGCCGGCGGGCGACGACGCCCTCGGCGAGACTCTGCAGGTCGAGGTTGAGGGTCGAGCGCACCGTCATGTCGCCGTCGGTGCCGGCGAGGCGCTTCACGTCGCCCGCGATCATGTCGAGGAAGTAGTTGGTGCCGGGCGGCGCCTCAGGGGGCGATTTCAGGGTCACGCTCTGCTTGCGCGCGGCGTCGGCCTCTGCTTGCGTGATCGCGCCGGTCTCGACCATGGCCTGAAGCACCACGTCGGCCCGCTCCTTGGCGCCGCCGAGGTTGCGGGTCGGGGCGAGCTGCGAGGGCGCACGCACCAGCCCGGCCAGCATCGCCGATTCCGGCAGGTTCAGGGCCTTGGCGGGCTTGCCGAAATAGCGCCGCGCCGCCGCGTCCGCCCCGTAGGCGCCGGCGCCGAAATAGGCGGAATCGAGATAGCCGAGCAGGATCGCGTCCTTGCTCATCGTCGATTCGACCCGCAGCGCCAGGAAGGCTTCCTGCACCTTCCGCCAGAGCGTCTTCTCCTGGTTGAGGGAGGTCAGGCGGACATATTGCTGGGTGATGGTCGAGCCGCCCTCGCGCACGCCGCCGCCGCGGAGATTGCGCCACGCCGCCCGGGCGAGGCCGCGCAGGTCGATGCCCCAGTGGCTGTAGAAGCGGCGGTCCTCGATCGCCACGATCGCCTGGGCGAGGTGCGGCGGCAGGTCGGCCGCCGTGAGCTTCTGGCCGCGGAAGCTGCCGCGGGTGGCGAAGACCCGGCCGTCGTCGGCCTCCACGGTGATCGCCCGCTGGCCGGTCTCGACCACGGCGCCCCCGAGCGGCGGCAGGGTCACCAGGGCGGCGAACAGGTAGACCGCCAGCGCCAGGACCGGCAGCAGGATCACCAGGCCGGCGGCGAGCAGGGCCGGGTGCCGGCGGCCGAGGATCGTCCGGGCGCCCCGCCGCTCGACGCGCCCATCGACCTCCGGGACGGCGGTGTCGGCCTGCCTCTCGACCGAAGCCGACCGCGTGCGCCCGCGCCGCCGCGCGGGCGGAAATGGCCCGGCCACCGCGCGCGAGGCCAAGGCCGGCCGCGGTCACCAGGGTCCGGAGATGCCGGGCCAGGTCGCGCGCGGCGCGCCCGGCCTCGCGGGCGGCGAGGCGCGGGTCCGGGGACTCGGCGGCTGGAGCCGGCTTCGGCGGGTTCGGCCCGTCGGCCGGGGCGCGTTCCGGCGCGTCGGGCGTCATCGTGGTTCGGGTTCCGGGACCGATCGATCCGGTCGAGGGAGCCTTCTAGGCCGCATCCGATCCCGTGTCCCGCGCGTGCGGGGACGCAGGGCGGCCGGCGCGTCGATCGCACCGCGACCGTGTGGATCGGGCCACGGGGCCCGATCCGGTTCGGGACCGGCTCACCGGCCGAGCGGCGTTCCCGGCCCCGCGGCCGCCCCGTGCCGGCTGCGCAGCTGGAAGGCCAGGATCAGCAGCAGGATGCCGAAGGCGAAGGTGTAGGAGCCGATCCACCACGTCAGCACCAGGGCCGACATGCCCGGGTTGATGAGCAGCGCGAGGCCGAACAGGATCGACACGACCCCGCCGAGGACGAGCCACCACCGGCCGTAATGCAGGTGCAGGCGGAAGGCGGCCGCGATCATCAGGCCGCCGGTCACCAGCGCCCACACGGCGAGCAGCAGCACGAAGGCCCAGACGGCCGCGGCCGGCACCAGCGCCGCGGCGACGCCGACGACGATGTCGACGACGCCCTCGAGCAGCAGGAAGCCCCAGCGCTCGTGACGCTGCGCCGCGCGGACCGCGCCCACGATGGCGATGATGCCGTCGGCAAGCATGTAGGCGGCGAAGAACAGCACCAGGGAGAGCACGAAGGCGCCCGGGGCGACGAACGCGATGACACCGAACAGGATCGCGATGACGCCGCGCAGCGCCACGAGCCACCAGTTCCGCGCCAGCGCCGCGCTCATGGCGTCGAGGCGGGCGACGCCGACGAGCGGGATGCCGGTGGGCGAAGTCGGCGAGCCGGAGCCGGGGCTCTGCGGGGTCGGGGATGGGCTGTGCGTCATGGCGTACTCCTGGGCTCGGTGCCCGAGAACGGCAAAGGTTCCGGGCGCAGAACGCCGCAGGGCCGCCTGCGTTCCGGTGGCCCGCTCCGCGCATGGAACCTTGAGCCTGCGGCCGGCTTTTGCTGCCTGAGGCGGGCGATGCGACAAGCCCGGTCACCGTGCGGTGACCGGCCATCGGGCGGCGACTTCCCATGTTTGACGATCAGCGGCCTTCCTCCGAGGGTGAGGCGCGCCCGCATCCCGCCGACGGCCGTCCGGCCGCGCGCGAACGGGACGTGCTGGATCTCGGCCGGGCCAAGCCCGCCGGGGACGTTGGCGCCGCCCAGGAGACCGGCCGCAAGCCGGGCACGGAGGATGCGGCCGACGACGCAGAGGCTCAGGACGGCCAATCCGACGACGCCGCGGAAGATGCCGACGACGGCGAGTACGACGCCCGGCGCCCGAACGTCCTGCGGCGCCACCCGTTCGCATTCCTGCTCGGCGGCCTCGCGGTCGTCGCGCTGTGCGTCGGCGTGTTCTTTTACTGGTTGCTGTACATGCACCCCTACGAGAGCACCGACGATGCCTTCGTCGACGCGCGCAGCATTGCGATCCAGCCGAAGGTCGGTGGCTACCTCGTCGATGTGCCGGTCACCGACAATCAGCACGTCGAGGCCGGCCAGATCCTGTTCCAGATCTTCCAGCGCGACTATCAGATCGCCCTCGATCAGGCGAAGGCGCAGATCGAGGCCGACGAGGCCGGCATCAAGAACATCGATGCGCAGATCCAGGCGCAATACGCCAACATCGACGTGTCCAAGGCGCAGGTCGCCACCGCCGAGGCGGCGCTGAAGTTCGCCCAGGAGGATGCGGCCCGCTACAAGGACCTCGCCGAGCGCGGCTCCGGCTCGATCCAGCAATCGCAATCGGCGACCTCGACGCTGCAGCAGCGACAGGCCTCCCTGCAGAGCGCCCAGGCGAGCGTGGTGGCGGCCCAGAAGCAGATCGGCGCCCTCCAGGCGCAGAAGGCCTCGACCCAGGCGCAGCTCGCCCGCGACCGGGCACAGGTGGAGCAGGCCGAACTGAACCTCGGCTACACGACGGTCCGCGCCGTGCAGGCCGGCCGCGTCGTGCGGCTGACCGGCGGCATCGGCCAGCTCGCCCAGGCCGGCCAAAGCCTGGCGATGTTCGTGCCCGACGACATCTGGGTCACGGCGAACTTCAAGGAGACCCAGATCACCGACATGCGGCCGGACCAGCCGGTCGACATCGAGATCGACGCCTATCCGGGCCGCAAGATCCAGGGGACGGTGGCTTCGGTGCAGCCGGGCTCGGGTACGGCCTTCAGCCTGCTGCCGGCGCAGAATGCCACCGGCAATTACGTGAAGGTGACCCAGCGCATCCCGGTCAAGATCGTTGTCAAGAACTGGCCGACGGACGTGTCGATCGGCCCGGGTATGTCGATCGTCCCGACCGTTACGGTGCGGTGAGCGCCATGGCCGGCGGGACCGGTGCGGCCGCGTCCGGACGCAAGCCGAACACGGGCAAGGCGCAAGGAGGCAAGACGCAAGGAAGCAAGGCGCAAGGCGGCACGGCATCCGCGAAGGCGCCGGGTGGCCACAATCCGTGGCTGATCGCCGGCGTGGTGGCGCTGGCGACCTTCATGGAGGTGCTCGACACCACCATCGCCAACGTGGCGCTGCGCTACATCTCGGGCGGCCTCGCGGTCGGCCCCGACGAGGCCGCCTGGGTGGTGACGAGTTACCTCGTGGCCAACGCGATCACGCTCACGGCGTCGAGCTTCCTGGCCAAGCGCTACGGCCGCAAGGCGTTCTTCATGTGGTCGGTGGCCCTGTTCACCGTCTCGTCGATCCTGTGCGGCTTCGCCTGGAGCCTGGAATCCCTTCTGCTGTTCCGGGTGCTGCAGGGGCTCGGCGGCGGCGGCATGGCGCCGCTCGCCCAGTCGATCCTGGCGGATTCCTTCCCGCCCGAGAAGCGCGGCCAGGCCTTCGCGCTCTACGGCGTCGCCATCGTGGTGGCCCCGGTGATCGGCCCGACCCTCGGCGGCTGGCTCTCCGACAACGCCTCCTGGCACTGGTGCTTCCTGATCAACGGTCCGGTGGGGGTCATCGCCCTCGGGCTGATGTACTGGCTCATCGAGGACAGCGCGGCGGCCAAGAAGGAGCGCCGTGCGCTGGTCCGGAAGGGGATCCGCTTCGACATCGTCGGCTTCGTGCTGGTCGCCCTGTTCCTCGGCTCGCTGGAGGTGATCCTCGACGAGGGCCAGCGGAAGGACTGGTTCGGGACCTCGACGCTGATGAACGTCTCCGGCGTGCTGATGGTCGTGTCGTTCGTGGCCATGATCCCCTGGCTCCTGACCAAGAAGAACCCGGCCGTCGATCTCCGCCTCATCGGCAACCGCCAGTTCGGCTCCTGCTTCCTGGTGATGATGTTCACCGGGGCGATCCTGATCGCCACCACGCAGTTCATCCCGCAGATCACGCAGGAATATTACGGCTACACCGCCACGCTGTCGGGGCTCGTGCTCGGTCCGGGGGGCATCGTCACGGTGGTGATGATGTTCCTCACCGGCCGCGTCTCCGCCTACGTGCAGCCGAAATGGCTGATCGCCGCCGGCATGACCATCGTGGCTTTGGGCATGGTCGACCTGACGCGGCTCGACGGCTCCACGACGTTCTCGTTCTTCGCGTGGTCGCGGGTCTATATCGGGATCGGCCTGCCGATGGTGTTCCTGTCGATCACCTCGGCCTCGTACGAGGGGATCCGCAAGGACCAGACCGATCAGGCCTCGGCGCTGATCAACGTCGCCCGCAATGTCGGCGGGTCGATGGGCGTCTCGCTGGCCCAGAACATCCTGGCCTACCGGAGCCAGTTCCATCAGAGCCGCCTGGTGGAGAGCGTCAACCCGACCGCGCCGGCCTATCAGGAGACCATGCGGCAGGCGACGCAGTACTTCTCTGAGCACGGCTATGCCGGCGTCGAGGCCCAGAGCCAGGCGACCGCGTGGATCGGGAGCGTGCTCAGCACGCAGGTGGCGTACTGGGCCTATATCGACGTGTTCTGGGTGCTCGGCCTCGTCGCCGCCTGCGCGGTCCCGCTGGCGCTGAGCCTGAAGAGCGTCAAGCTCGGCGGCGGGGCGCCGGCCGGGGGCCATTGAGGCGGATCGGCTTGGCTGGACGTCATCCCGAGGCGCCGCGCCCGCCCACCCGGATTGGCGGAAATCATCCGGTGGCTCCGGCGCCGGAGCCCCGGATTCGGGTTCGGGTTCGGGTCCCCTGACCTGAAGGGAGCGGGAGGCGCGTTGGAAGCCCCCCGCGCCCCGATTGAGACGATCGAGCGCCTCAACAGGATCCGCTTCCCCTGCGCGATCCTCACACGCCGTCCGGCGGCAACGCCTCCGTCACCTCGACGCGGCGGTTGCCGGCCACCGGCGCCGTTTCCTCGGCGCTGACGATCTCGTTCTGGGACTGGCCCTTGTCGAGCGCCTCGGCGACCGCCGCGACGCCCTGGTAGCGGGTCAGCCGCCGGTCGATCATGTCGTCGATCCGTCCGTGCAGTTCCGCGACGGTCAGGCTCCGGCGCTTGCCGCCCGTCTTCGCGGTGAACAGGCTGCGATTGGCCCGCGCCGCGGTGCGGAACTCGCGCCCTGCGACCTCGTCGGGCTTCTCTGAGGAGAGCGACAGGAAGCGCCCGGCGCTCGCAGTCCCGAGGAAATGGGCGAGGTACAGCTCGGTCGTGGTCAGCGCACGCCCGACCCGGGCCTCGATCCGCTCACGGTCGCGCTTGATCAGCTCGGCCGCCATCAGGGCGGCGACGCGCGGGTCGTTGCGCAGGCCGAGCACCCGGCCGCGCATGCTGCCCGTGACGGTGATCGCGGCGCCCCGGCCCTTCACGGCGGCGGCCTCCTCGGCGAGCCCGTAGCGGGCGCCGTAATCACGGATCATCTCCAGCCAGGTGCGGGCCACGAACTGGAACAGGCCCGCCGCCGAGGAGGTCGCCGCCTTCGCGTCCGTGTCGAAGCTCGATTCCTTGTCGGCCAGCGCCATCATGTAGACGGGGTCGACGCCAGCCTCGTCGGAGGCCTTGACGATCGTGTCGACCACCTTGCGCGGCACGCTGCGCTCGCCGAACTTGACCGCGTCCTGACCCTGCTCCTGCGTCACCCGCGGCAGGGCCGCGAGGTCTTCCTGGATCAGCGCCGTGGTGGCGGGCTCCTGCTCGGGAACCGGCAGGCCGTTCCAGGTGTTCTGGACAGGCTCGTCCGGCGCGACGGTCGGGGCCGCGGGCTGGGAAGCCGTCTGCGCGAGCACCTGAGCGGCGCGCGGGCTGGTGTCGATCCGGTCGTGGGCCTGGGCGGCCGGGGCGAAATACGCCGGCGCGAAGGCGGCCTGCGGCAGGCCGAGCCCGGCGACGAGCCCCAGGGCCAGCGTCCCGGAAATCCGGCCGAGGCCGGTGCGGCGAAGTGACCGGCGCCCTGTCCCGCGTCCGGCCCGCGGCAGCCATGCCACGGCTTCATCCTCGATATGGCCCGTGCCGTTCAGGGTCGGCGGCACGAGTCGGCTCACGTCGTCGGCGCAACGCGCCGGCTCCGGGAAAACCCCCATCATTGGTCCTCTTCAGATCGGTCCTTGCGTCCGCCCGGCTCTGACGGCCGGGTTTTTTCGGAAGCGGCGGCCCTATCGACGCCGGCCGTGACCAGAATGGGACGGCCCCGTGATCCAAGCGTGGCACGGTCAACGAAGGGTTAACCCTGCCGCTTAGGGGGGCGTTAACACCGTCAACCGGCCACGCTTCGGACGACGGAGGGGCAATGTTGTCGCATTCGGGTTGGAACGCGGCACCGTCGAGCCAGTTAGATACGGCCCCGGGGGGGTCGAACTTTCCGTCCCAAGACGCCACCCGCGTCCGCACAAGGACATCATTTTCCGATGAGCATGCAGTCCGGTCGCCGCATCGGTGTCGCGTTCGTTGGCATGGGAGGCGCCGTCGCCACCACTGCCATCGCCGGCATCGAAATGATCAAATCCGGCTCCAATCGCCTCGACGGGCTGCCGCTCGCCGGTCTCTCCGTGGCCGGCATGGCCGACTACAAGGATCTCGTCTTCGGCGGCTGGGATCTCAACGGCGACGACCTCGCGTCCGCTGCGAGCGGCCACGGCGTGCTCTCCAAGGACGACATCGAGAGCGGCGCGCAGGCCCTGAAGGGCATCACCCCCTGGCCGGCGGTGGGCAGCGCCAAGTTCTGCAAGAACATCGACGGCCAGAACCGCATCGTCGCCAAGGACCACCGCGAGGCGGTCTCGGTGATCGCCAACGACCTCCGCCGCTTCCAGAAGGAGAGCAACCTCGACGACGTCGTCGTGGTGAACCTCGCCTCCACCGAGCGCTGGCCGGACCTGAACGACCCGGCCCTGAACTCCACGGCCGCCTTCGAGAAGGGGCTCGATTCGAGCGACGAGGCGATCTCGCCCGCGATGCTCTACGCCTACGCGGCGATCAAGAGCGGCATCCCCTACGCCAACTTCACCCCGAGCGTGGCGGCCGACGTCCCGGCCCTCCTGGACCTCGCCAAGGAGCTGAACGTCCCGGTGGCCGGCAAGGACGGCAAGACCGGCCAGACCATGATGAAGACGGTGCTGGCCCCGGCCTTCAAGGCGCGGGCGCTCCACGTCGACGGCTGGTTCTCGACCAACATCCTGGGCAACCGCGACGGACTCGCCCTGAACGATCCGAACTCCCTCCAGTCGAAGCTCAACACCAAGGGCACGGTGCTCGACTCGATCCTCGGCTACCCGGTCGAGGACCACCTCGTGCACATCCACTATTACCGCCCGCGCGGCGACGACAAGGAAGCCTGGGACAACATCGACGTCACCGGCTTTATGGGCCAGCGGATGCAGGTGAAGGTGAACTTCCTCTGCAAGGACTCGATCCTGGCCGCGCCCCTGGTCATCGAGATCGCCCGCGTCCTCGACCTCGCCCGCACGCGCGGCGACGGCGGCGTGCAGGAGCAGCTCTCGACCTTCTTCAAGGCCCCGATGGTCAAGAACGGCCATGGGCCGGAGCACGCCTTCGGCAAGCAGGAGCAGATGCTCCGCGACTGGCTGGGCGTGCACTAGGCCTCGTCGCGACCAAGGGGCGGCTTCCGGAGCGAGACGATGCCAAGCGAGAACCAGCCGCCTCCCTCCGGCGCTGCCCCCGAGGCGCTGCGCGACCTCCTGATCGAGATGAACGACCTCAAGCGCGTCCGCTCGGCGGGGCGCGAGGGGTCGATCGCCGAGCGGCTGTTCGCGCAGGGATGGGGCCTCCTCACCGGGGGCGCCGCGCCCGATGACGTCGCCCTCGACATCACCGCCGTCACCCTCGCGGCGACGCGCCTCTGCGATCTCGACGCGGCCTTCCTGACCGCGGCCGGGCTGTCGGAGGAGGCGGCCTCGGCGGTGCTGGTGGCTGGCTTCGACGCCGTCACCGGGGAGCTCGACCCGGCTCTGCGCGAGCGCCTGCGCGGGCGGCTCGCGCCGCGACCGGCCGGCAGGCCCGGACCGCTGCCGGGCTTCGTCGCCGCCCTGGCGCAGCAGCCGCGGGCGGGCGTCACCTGTCCCGGCCGCGCCCGGATCCTGCTGGAGCCGCCGGAGAACCACGCCGAGCACTGCCTCATCGTGGCGGTCTACGGGGTCTGCCTCAGCCCGTTCTACCGGGCCGACCCCGGCACCGTGTTCCTGGCCGCGATGGCGCACCATTTCCACAACGCCGCGATGCCCGATGCCGGCTTCACCGGCGAGATGCTGCTCGGCGACCATCTCGGGCCGATCATGGCGACCACCACCGCCTGGGCGCTGGCCGAGCTCGCCGAGCCCCTGCGGGGTCAGGTGGAGCGGGCCCGCGCGGTGCTGCCCGACGACGCCACCGCGGAGGGCCGCGCCTTCCACGCGGCGGATTGCATCGACCGTGTCCTCCAGATTGCCCAGCATCTGCGCGGGGCCTCGACCACGATGGGGATGGTGCTCGACGAGTGGGAGCTGGTCCATGCCGGCCCGGTGAAGGGCTTCCATGATCGTGTCCTCGCCGACATGCGCATCCCTTGATCGCCGGACCCCGCCGCCCATCTGCCCGGGCGGCTCCGAGAACCATGATCCCGTTCGAACTCCATTCGCCGGACACCGGCAACCCGCTGAAGGCCGACGGCCCGCACGCCTTGCGCGATGCGGAGACCGGCGCCCGCTGGCCCGTGATCGACGGCATCCCGTACCTGCGGATCAACCGTGAGGCCCTGGTCGAGCGGGTTCTGGCCCATCTCGACGCCGGCGAGCCCGACGAGGCGCTGGCCGCGCTGCTCGTCGATCAGGACGATTGGTGGAACGGGCCCCCGGCCGATCCCGCCGGGGTCATCCGCCTCATCAAGGAGCGCCGCACCGCGACGCTGCGTGACGCGGTCCAGGGTCTCGGCTGGGGCCGCGTCGGCGACTATTTCCTGCATCGCTGGAGCGATCCGACCTTCCTGGCCGGCCTGTCGCTTCTGGAGGCGCACTGGAACGAGCCCATCTGCGTCTTCGAATTCGCCTGCGGCATCGGCCATTACCTGCGGGAATTGCAGCGGCGCGGCTGCAAGGTCGCCGGCGCCGACGTGGTCTTCGCCAAGCTCTGGGTCGCGCGCCACTGGGTGGTTGACGAGAAGGCGCAGCTCGTCTGCTTCGACGCCGGCTCGCCGCACTGGCCCATCCCGGGCGCGCCGGTCGACCTCGTCGTGTGCAACGACGCCTTCTACTTCCTCGACGACAAGGCGGCCCTGCTGGAGAACCTCCGCCAGAATGCCGGCGACGACGGCTGGCTGGCGCTGAGCCACATCCACAACCGCGACTGCCCGGGCTTCTCGGCCGGCCGGGCGGTGACCGCCGAGGAGATCGCCGAGTATTTCCCCGACGCCCTGGTCTACGACGACGCGGAGCTCACGCGGGCGCTGGTGGAGGCGCGGGCGCCTGGCCCGCAGGAGCCTGGGGCCTTGCGAACCTGCGAGGCGTTCTCGGTGGTATGCGGCCCCGGCATGCGCCCGGCGCCGCGCGCTCTGGTCGACGGGCTGACCCTGCCGAAGCCCGGCACGGTGCTGCGGCTCAACCCGCTCTATGCGCCCGAGGGGGACGGCTACGTCATCCGCTGGCCCTCGGAGCGCTACGAGGCGGAATACGCCTCCCGGGCCACCTACCCGCTGCGCTCGCCCGGCCCCGAGCATCTGACCTTCGACGGCACGCTCGATAGCCCGGAGACGCAGCGTATCCGGGTGCGCGAATTCGTCGACCTGCCGGAGCGGTGGTGATGGACGCGGTCGGCTGGGGCATCGTCGGCTACGGCTGGGTCGCGCGCGACTACATGGAGCCGGGCATCCGCGCCGCCGGGCACCGGCTGGTGGCGGTCTGCGATCCGAACCCGGAATGCCGCGCCGCGGCCGAGCGGGCGGGCGCCCGCAGCCATGCCGATCTCGCCGGTCTCATCGCCGAGCCCGGGGTCGAGGCGGTCTACGTGGCGACGCCGAACCATCTCCACCGCGGCGCCGTCGAGGCGCTCGCCGCCGCCGGCAAGGCGGTGCTCTGCGAGAAGCCCATGGCGGCGACGCTCGCGGACGCGGAAGCCATCGCGCGTGCGGTCGAATCGCAAGAAATCTTCTACGGCACGGCCTTCGATCAGCGTCACCACCCGGCCCATCGGACGATCCGCGCCCAGGTCGCGGCCGGGCGGCTCGGCACCGTCACCACGGTGCGGATCGTCTACGCCTGCTGGCTCGGGCGCGACTGGTCGGAGGCCGGCCAGCCCAACTGGCGGATCGATGCCGCCCAGGCCGGCGGCGGCGCCTTGATGGACCTCGCCCCGCACGGGCTCGACCTCGTGGATTTCCTGCTCGACGAGCCGATCGCCGACCTCGCGGCCCTGACCCAGAGCCGGGCCCAGGACTATTCCGTCGATGACGGCGCCCTGCTGATCGGGCGGACCGCGGGCGGCGCGCTGGCGAGCCTGCACGTCGCCTACAATTGCCCCGACGCGCTGCCCCGCCGCCGCCTGGAGGTGGTCGGTACGAAGGGGATGCTGATCGCCGAGAACACCATGGGCCAGACGGCCGGCGGATCGCTGTCCTTCATCGACGGCGCCAGCGGGCGCGTCGAACCGCTCGTCTTCGACGCCGACAGCTCCCCCTTCACCGAGCAGGTGCGCGCCTTCGGCTCGGCCCTGCGCCGGCCCGAGGAGCGGGGGGCGTACTCGGCCGCACGCGATCTCCACACGATGCGACTCGTCGCCCGCGCCTATGGGCAGGGGTAGCGACCGCAGGACAGGATGAGCAGACACCGGACAGCTACCTATCCAATCCAAGCCGCACCCTCATCCTGAGGTGCCCGCGCCAGCGGGCCTCGTGGGAGGGCTCCAGGAAGCGCTGTGCCGTCCAGAGCCCTCCTTCGAGGCCTTCGCTACGCTCCGGCAGCTCAGGATGAGGGGATGGGCAGGACGAAGGTGAGCAGGCGGTCCGAGGAACACGGGAACACGACGTGAGCAACGCAGACGGCTTCCACGACCAGGACGACCGCGCCCGGCACGCGCGGATCAAGGCGCCGCGCCCCTATCGCTTCGGCGCCAAGCGGCCGATCGAGGGGCTGCCCGAGACCCTGCCGGATCCCGTGCGCGCCTATCTCGACGTCCTGCCGGAAGGGCGCATCGTCGGCTTCCCGCTGGCGCCCCTCGACCGCACCGGCATCCCGGTCTGGTTCGTGGCCCTGTTCCTCGACGACCCGTTCTTCGTGGGCGCGATGCCGTCGGGCATCGGCTACGGCGCCACCGACGACGAGGCGCTGATCGGCGCGGTCGCCGAGATTGCCGAGAACCTGATGCCCTCGCTCGCGGTGCTGCCCCGGGCCAAGGAACGGGCGAGCTACACCGACCTCGCCCGCGTCTACGGCGCCAAATCCGTCGCCGACCCGCTGACCCTCTGCCTGCCCGCCGGCTCCCCGGTGGGCCGGGACACGGTGCTCGAATGGACGCCCAGCGTCCGGCACGCCACGGGCGAGATCGTGCTCATGCCGCTCGACGTCGCCGCCACCGACTATTTCGAGCTGTCCGAGGGCTACAAACCCTTCACCAACCTGATCACCAACGGTCTCGGCGCGGGGCCCGACGTGCCCTTTGCGCTGGGCCACGGCGTCCTTGAGCTGCTCCAGCGGGACGGCAACGGCCTGCTGTTCCGGGCTCTCGACCAGGGCGTGATGCTCGACCTCGACGGCATCGGCCCGGAGAATGCCGCGATGCTGGCCCGGCTCAAGGAGCTTGGCATCCACGCGCTGCCGAAATTCGCCACCGACCAGTTCGGCCTCACCAACCTCTACGTCGTCGGCTACGACGCGGATCCGGCGCGCACCCCGGCACCGATCGCCCTGTCGGCCTGCGGCGAGGCCTGCGATCCGGACCGGGAGCGGGCCCTCCGCAAGGCGCTGCTCGAGTTCCAGGCCGCGCGGGTGCGCAAGACCTTCGGCCACGGCCCCCTCGACATGGCCGCCACGGTGACTCCGCCGGGCTACATCGACGCCTTCATCCAGAAGGCGCTTCCGAGCCTCGATCTCGAGGAGAGCCGCGCCCTGCAGGCGATGCTCGAATGGATCGAGATGCCCGCCGCCGACCTGCGCGGCGTGCTGGCCGACACCGTCTATTCGGAGCGGAGCACCAAGCGCTTCGCGGACCTGCCCTCGACCCCGGCCGCGGACGGGCATGCCAGGGGCAAGATCGCCTGCGACCGGCTTACGGAGGCCGGGTTCGACGTCCTCTACGTCGACTGCACGCCCCCGGGCGGCGGGGTCGGCGTGGTCAAGGCGATCGTGCCGGGGCTCGAGGTCGAGACCATGAGCTACTACCGGATCGGCGAGCGCAACACGAAGAAGCTCATCGACCGCGACCACCCGCTGATCAAGTTCGGCACCGAGAGCGAGACCCTGCGGCCGGTCCGCCTGACGCCGGAGGCCCTGGAGCGTTTCGGGGGGCAGCCGCTGTTCGACGTCGCCCTGGCCGAGCGGATCGTCGGGCGGCACTATCCGCTCTATCGCGAGCCGGAATCGCACCACGCGCCGTTCCGCCTCGCCCAGCGTCAGGGGAGGGCGGCATGACGCTCCGGTTCGCCTACAACACCAACGGCGCGGCCAACCATCGCCTCGACGACGCGATCCACCTGATCAAGGCCGCGGGCTACGACGGCGTGGCCCTGACGCTGGACATCCACCACCTCGATCCGTTCTCCGAAACCTGGGCGGCGGAGGCCGGCCGGGTGGCGAGCCTGCTGGAGAAGCTGGAGCTGAGCTGCGTCATCGAGACGGGCGCCCGCTTCCTCCTCGACCCCACCGCCAAGCACGAGCCGACGCTCGTGACGGCGGATGCCGCGGGCCGCGCCCGGCGGGTCGGCTTCCTCAAGCGGGCCATCGAGATCGGCGGCATGCTGAGCGCCGAGGCGGTCTCGTTCTGGGCCGGCGTGCCGAAGCCCGGCGTCGATCCCGGCGAGGCCCGGCGCTGGCTGGCCGAGGGGCTGCACGAAGTCGCGGCCTTCGCCACGGAGGCGGGGGTCGTCCCCTGCCTGGAGCCGGAGCCCGGCATGCTGATCGAGACCCTCGACGATTACGCGGCCCTCGACGTGCCGGGGCTGAAGCTCGCCCTCGATACCGGCCACTGCCTCGTCACGGGCGAGCGCGAGCCGGCGGCGGCCGTGCGTGAATTCGCCGACCGGATCGGCACCGTGGCGATCGAGGACATGAAGCGCGGCAGCCATATCCACCTGCCCTTCGGCGAGGGCGACATGGACGTGCCGGGCGTCCTGGAGGCGCTGGAGGCGATCAACTTCGGCAAGCTGATCTGCGTCGAGCTGTCCCGCGAGAGCCACCGGGCCGACGTGATGATCCCGCAGGCGCTCGACTACCTCCGCGGCTGCCGGCGCCCCGGTCCGGTTCTGGCCGGCGAGCAGGAGACGCGGCGGCAATGGCAGTGAGAGACGAGCCGGGGCGAGACGGGACGCCGGCGCGGGAGAGGGGGCCACGCGGCGCCTCTCCCGGTTTGCGCGAAGGGGCGGCACGATGAGAATCCTCTTCCTCAGCCGCCGCTACTTTCCCGCCATATCGGGCATGAGCGTCTACGCGCAGAACCTGCTGCGCGAGTTGGTCGGCGCCGGCCACGACGTGACGATGATCTCGCAGTACCGGGGCGACGCCTTCGGCACCCGCGTTTACGGCGGCGGGCCGCCGCCGCCGGTGCCGGGTGTGCGGGTGATCGGCCTGGAGCAGCTCGGCGAGCAGACGTCGGGCGATTTCGAGCGCGACATCGCCACCATGGTGGACGCGATCGCCCAAGAGCACGCCCAGAACCCCTTCGACATCCTGCACGCGCAGTACGGCTACCCGACCGGCTGGGCGGTGCTGCTGGCCGCCCGCAAGCTCGGGGTGCCAAGCGTCGTCTCGATCCAGGGCGGCGACGGCCACTGGGTCGGCTCCTGCTGCGAGACCCACCGGGTCGCCATGTGCGAGGTGCTGGCTCACGCCAACGCCCTGCTGATCGGCGGCGCCTCCTTCGTGGACGAGGTCTGCGAGCGCCTGGGCTCGGACCCCGCCCGCTTCACGATCGTGCCCGGCGCGGTCGACACTGAGCGCTTCGCGCAGGGGACGCCCGACGGGCTGCCGGCGCCCCATGGCGGGCCGGTGCGGCTGTTCTACCATGGCCGGGTCGACCGCCGGAAAGGCGTGCTCGATTTCATCGAGGCCCTGGCGATCCTGCGCCGGCAGGGCACGCCCTTCGCGGCCACGATCTCCGGGATCGGGCCCGACGTGGACCCGGCCAAGGCGCTTGCCGCGGAGCACGCCTTCTCCGAGCGCGAGATCGCCTTCACGGGCTATGCCGAGTACGGCTCCGTGCCCGACCTCTACCGCCGCGCCGACGTGTTCGTCTCGCCGACCTACGCGGAGGGGTTCTCGAACACGATCCTGGAGGCGCTGGCGGCCGGGCTCGCCACCGTCTCGTGCCACGCGGTCGGCGTGTCGGACTGCCTGCGCGACGGGGAGAACGGGCTGCTGGTGAATCCGGGCGACGTGCCGGCGCAGGCCGCCGCGCTCACCCGGATCATCACGGACGCGGCGCTCCGCCGCCGCATCGCGAGCGCCGGCCTCGAGGAGTGCCGGCGGGTCTATTCCTGGCACGCGGTCGGGCGGCAGATCATGGAGGTCTACGCGCGGGTGCGTTCCGAGACGCCGGCCACCGACTTTGCGACGGACCTGCCCGACGATCCCAGCTGCCGGTTCCGCGCCGAGCCACACCTGCTCTGACGGGACTTCGCACTTGGGCCGTCCCATCCGGGGTCTCGTCCTGAAATGCGCCCGCGACGCGCAGGCCGCAAAGGCGCCCTCGCGCCGGCACTGCGCTCCGGCACCTCGGGATGAGGCTCGGGATTGGAGCATCCCCCCAGCCGACAGGCTCTGAACCATGCCGATCGCCCTCGCCCTGTCCCCCCATCTCGATGATGCGGCCTTCTCCTGCGGCGGCCTCCTGGCGGGCCTGGCGCAGGACGGCTGGCGCGTGGTGATGGCGACCCTGTTCACCGGCAGCGTCGCCGACCCGACGGGCTTCGCCCTCGCCTGCCAGCTCGACAAAGGCCTGGCGCCGGAGGTCGACTACATGGCCCTGCGCCGGGCCGAGGATGTCCGCGCCGCCGCCGCGCTCGGCATCGCGCCGCCCGTCCACCTGCCGTTCCGGGAGGCGCCGCACCGGGGCTACGGCGCGCCGCCGGAGCTCTTCTCCGAGACCCGCGCCGACGACGGCATCGCGGGCGACCTCGCCCCCGCCCTGGCGGATCTGATCGCCGCCGAGCGGCCCGACCTGATCCTCGCCCCCCAGGCGATCGGCGGCCATGTCGATCACGTCCAGGCGGTCCGGGCGCTGCGCGGGCTCGCCGTGCCGTCACCGATCCTGTGGTGGCGCGATTTTCCCTACACGGTGCGGGAGGCCGCGCCGAAGGCGCCGCTGGCCGCGCTGTTCGCGGGGCTTCCCGAGCCGGTGATGCGCCTCGATCCGGAGGCGCAAGCCCGCAAGCGCGCCGCCTGCGCGGCCTATGCCAGCCAGATCGGTTTCCAGTTCGGCGGCCTGGCCGGCCTCGACGCGCGCCTCGCCCGGGAGGAGGGCCTCGAGCGCTTCCGCCTGTCCGGCCCGCTCGGCGTGACCGTCCCCGGGCTCGATGCCGGCTGAGCCGCAGGCGCCGAGGGCCCTGGCCGATCCGGACGCCCTCGCGGCACGCCGCGCCCTGATCGGCAGCCCCCACATCGCCCCGATCCGGGCCCTCGCCGCGCGCATTGCGGCCGAGCGTGGCGCCCCGGTCCCGGCGCCCGACCCCCTGGATGGCGGCGTCGACGCCCGGATGCTGCTCCTCCTCGAGACGCCGGGCCCGGCGGTGCTGCGCACCGGCTTCGTGACCCGCGACAGCGCGAACGGCACCGCCGCGAACCTGTTCCGCTTCCTCGCCGAGGCCGGCATCGCCCGCGCCGACACGCTGATCTGGAACGCCGTCCCCTGGCTGATCCACCAGGAGGGCGCACGCAACCGCGCGCCCCGCCGCGCGGAGGTCGCGGCCGCCGCGCCCTATCTGGCCCCGCTCCTCGACCTCCTGCCGCGCCTCGCCGTGGCGGTGCTGGCCGGCCGCTTCGCCGGCGAGGCGGCCGGCGCTCGCGGTGCTCCGCCCCGACCTGCCGGTCATCCGGGTGCCGCATCCGAGTCCGACCTATGTCTGCACCGCGCCGGAGGTGCCGGCCCGGATCCGGCGGGGCCTCGCCGAGGCGGCGGCGCGGCTCGGGCGGATGCCCAGCTGAGGATAGAACGCCTGTCCCGGCGGCCGCTTCCCTGGTCTTGGGCGCCGGTTCGGCCTACATGCGGGGCAACGGGCCGCGGTCCGGGAGTTTCCGGCTCGGGCTGACGGCCTTCGGCCGGGCCGCGCAGCCGGAAGGGCGGACGCCGATCGGCATGAATTTTCAGGGACAGCACCGGAGCCCGGCCGAGCCGGTCGAGCCGGTTGAGCACGATGCCGCCGCGGACGCGAAGCGGAAGGTCCGGCGCAGCCGCTATGCCTGGATCGGCACGGGCGCCAGCATCGTGCTGTTCGCGGTCTCCCTCGGCGTCCTGTGGAAGCTCGTCCAGAGCGTGAGCTGGGCGGAGGTGCGCAGCGCCATCGCGGCCGCGACCGCCGAGCAGCTCGGGCTCGCCTTCCTGTTCGTCGGCGTCAGCTACGTGTTCCTCACCGGCTACGACGCGCTGGCCCTGCGCCAGCTCAAGATCAAGGTGCCGTACCGGATCACCGCGCTCGCCTCGTTCACGAGCTATGCGGTGAGCTTCACCCTCGGTTTCCCGCTGCTCACCGCCGGCACGATCCGCTACTGGATCTATGCCCGGCAGGGCCTGTCCACCGCCAAGATCGCGGCTCTGACCGTGATCGCCGGCTTCACCTTCTGGCTCGGCATGGGCGTGGTGCTGGGTCTGAGCCTGATCATCGAGGCGGGCCAGCTCGCCGGGCTCGCCTTCACGTCGATCCGGATCAACCAGGGCGTCGGCCTCGCGGCGCTCGCCCTCGTGCTCGGCTACCTCGCCTGGGTCTCGGCCAAGAAGCGCAGCATCACCGTCAAGCACTGGCGCCTGGAACTGCCCGGGGCCTCCGTCTCCATCGGCCAGATGATCGTCGGGATCGGCGACGTCTGCGCGGCGGCGGCCGTGCTCTACGTTCTGCTGCCGCAGGAGACGACGCTCGGCTTCACCACCTTCCTGGCGATCTACGTGCTCGCCGCCATGCTGGGCATCGCGTCGAATGCCCCCGGCGGCATCGGGGTGTTCGAGGCGACGGTCCTGCTCGCCCTGTCGAGCCTGCCGCGCAACGAGGTGCTGACCTCGCTGCTGCTGTTCCGGGGCTGCTACTACGTCGTCCCGTTCGTGACCGCCCTGGCGATGCTCGGCCTGTACGAGATCGTCAAGCGGGCGGGCGGCGCGCGCGATCCGGGGCCTCCGGAGGGCACGGCCGGCCCGTCCGGCCGGGCGTGGCGCGACGAGTCCGAAACCCGCTGATCCGCCGCGCCTGCCATGTCCGGTCGCCTGCGCAGCTCCCCCGCCTGGACCGGCGCCGCGATCGCCGCGGGCCTGCTCGGGCTCGCCACCGCGCTGGCCGGGCGGCTCGATCTCCCGCTGATCCTGACCGGGCTCGTGGCCGTCTGCCTGGGCGGCTGGCTCGGCGGCCGCGGCCGCGAGGCCCCGGTGCCGCGTCCGGCTGCAACCACGCAGCGCCACGCCGTCGCCGAGGCGCTCCTGGCCCACGTGCCGGATCCGGTGATCCTGGTGGACCGGCGCACCCTGGTGGTGGAGGCGAACCCCGCCGCCCGGGCCCTCCTGCCGGCCCTGCACCACGCCCGGCCCCTGTCCTTTGCGCTCCGCGACCCGGAGGTCCTCGACGGCGTCGAGGCGGTGCTGAGTTCCGGCCTGCCGCGCCGCGTCGCGCTGTCGACCCGGGTGCCCCTGGAGCGGACCTTCGAGGTCCAGATCGGCGCCCTTCCGATGCCCGACGGATCCGGCGTCAGCGCGCTGCTGTTCCTGCGCGACCTCACCTCGGCCCGGCGTCTGGAGGCCATGCGGGTCGACTTCGTCGCCAATGCGAGCCACGAGCTGCGCACGCCGCTGGCCACCCTGATCGGCTTCATCGAGACCCTGCAGGGCCCCGCCCGCGATGACGCGCAGGCCCGGGAGCGCTTCCTGGAGATCATGCGCGTCCAGGCCCTGCGCATGACGCGGCTGATCGACGATTTGCTGTCGCTGTCGCGGATCGAGCTGCGGGAGCACGTGGCCCCCACCGCCGTGGTCGATCTCGCGGCGCTGGCCCGCCAGATGGTCGACGCCCAGGGCCCGCCCGCCGAGGCGCGGGGCGCCACGATCCGCCTGGAGGAGGGCGCCGGCCCCTTCGCGGTCCCCGGCGATTCCGACGAGCTCGCCCGGGTGATCGAGAACCTGATCGAGAATGCCGTCAAATACGGCGGCGGCCGGATCAGCGTCGGGCTCGCCCGCGAGGACGATCCGCGGCTCGGGCCCCGGATCGTCCTGTCCGTGGTCGATGATGGGCCGGGCATCCCGCCCGAGCACATCCCGCGGCTCACGGAGCGCTTCTACCGGGTCGACGTCGCGTCGAGCCGCGCCCGCGGGGGCACGGGCCTGGGGCTCGCCATCGTCAAGCACAGCCTCAACCGCCACCGCGGACGCATCGCCATCGAGAGCGCGGTGGGGGAGGGGACCACCGTGCGGGTCAGCCTGCCGGAATACGGCACCGCCGCGCTGCCGCCCCCGGCCGATCAGGCCGGCCCGGCATAGGGGCCGATCCCGAGGCCGTCCTCGACGCGCCCGATCCAGGCGCGGATGGCCCCAAAGCCCGCGAGGTCGAAGCCGCCCTCATGGGCCATGCGGGTGTAGGCGACGAGCGCCACATCGGCGAGGGTCAGGGCCTCGCCCGCCAGGAAGGCGGAACAGGCCAGCGTCCGCTCCATCAGCCGCAGGGCGTCGGCGCCCCGCTCGGCGAGCTTCGGGTCGAGATCCTCCGGCGCCCGCCTGAGGTAATGGAGCTGGTAGCGGCGGACTGCGATGTAGGGCTCGTGGCTGTACTGCTCCCAGAACATCCACTGCAGCATCCGGGCACGGGGCAGGGCCGCTTCAGGGATCAGCGCGGAGCCCTCCGCGAGATAGACGATGATCGCGTTCGACTCCGACAGCACGGCGCCGTCGGGCAGGACGACGATCGGCACCCGCCCGGCGGGGTTCAGGGCCAGGAATTCGGGCGTGCGGGTCCCGCCGCCCGGGACATCCACGTCGCGCCAGACCGCCGGGATGCCGAGATGGGCCGCGACCCACTTGACCTTGAGGCAGTTCCCGGAGCCCGGGTCGCCATAGATCGTCAGCGGTTCGCTCATCCGCGCCCTCGTCGCTCCGGCATGCGGGAAGCTTGGCCGGGCGCGAGCGATTCGACAACGGGCGAAGCGGCTCGCCATCGCCCGGATCTGTCCGATATCCGGCCCGCGCGCCCTTGACCTTCCCATGATGGGAAGCCCCATCTGACCCGGCATGGATGCTTCGAACCGGATCACCGCCATGTCGAAATCCGTCGCCCTGACCCTGCCCGTCACGGGCATGTCCTGCGCCTCCTGCGTCGGTCGCGTGGAGCGCGCCCTCGCGGCGCTGCCCGGCACCCGGGACGTGGCGGTGAACCTCGCCACCCAGCGCGCCAGCCTCGTCCTCGATGGGGGCACGAGCCTGGAGGAGGTCGCGACGGCGCTGGCGGAGGCCGGCTACCCCGTCCCCGAGACGCAGAGCCTGCTGGCCGTGGACGGGATGTCCTGCGCGAGCTGCGTGGGCCGGGTCGAGCGGGCGCTGGCCGCCGTGCCGGGGGTGACCGGAGCCAGCGTCAACCTCGCCGCCGGACGGGCCGCGATCCGGCATCCCGAGGGCGTCGTGTCGATGGACGATCTGGTGACGGCCGTGGCGGCGGCCGGCTACGACGCCCGCCCGGTCGAGGCCGGCCAGCCGGCCGACCCGTCGGCCCGTCAGGCGGAGGAGGGCCGCGCCCTGCGCCGCGACCTGATCGCGGCCGCCGTGCTCTCGGCGCCCGTCGTCGTCCTCGACATGGGCGGCCACCTTCTTCCCGGGCTGCATGGCGGCCCGGTGACGGCCCTGGTCCAGGCGATCCTCGCCACCCTGGTCCTCGCAGGGCCGGGGCGGCGCTTCTTCCTGCGCGGCGTCCCGGGCCTGCTGCGCGGCCATCCCGACATGAACGCCCTGGTCGCCCTCGGGGCCGGGGCCGCCTACCTGTACTCGCTGGTCTCGACCCTGGCGCCCGACCTCCTGCCGGCGGGGGCCGCGCACCTCTACTTCGAGGCGAGCGTTCTGATCGTCACGTTGATCCTGCTCGGCCGGACCCTGGAGGCCCGGGCCAAGGGGCGCACCGGCCAGGCGATCGCCCGGCTGATGGACCTGACCCCGAAGGCCGCCCGGATCGTCCGCGACGGCGCCGAGACCGAGGTACCCCTCGACGCCCTGCGCCTCGGCGACGTCGTCCGGGTGCGTCCGGGCGAGCGGGTGGCGGCGGACGGCGCCGTCGTCTCCGGGACCAGCCATGTCGACGAGAGCATGGTGACCGGCGAGCCCGCGCCGGTGCGCAAGGGGCCGGGCGATTCCGTGGTCGGCGGCACCCTCAACGGCCGCGGCAGCCTCGACCTGCGGGTCGAGGCCGTGGGCGGCGCCACCGTGGTCGCGCAGATCGCCGCCATGGTGGAGCGCGCCCAGAGCGGCAAGCTGCCGATCCAGGCCCTGGTCGACCGCGTCACGGGACGGTTCGTGCCGGCGGTGATCGGGATCGCCGCGGCGACCTTCCTGGCGTGGCTGCTCCTGGCGCCGGCCCCTTCGCTGGGGCCGGCCCTGGTCAACGCCGTGGCGGTGCTGATCATCGCCTGCCCCTGCGCCATGGGTCTGGCGACGCCCACCGCCATCATGGTCGGCACCGGACGCGCGGCGGCGCGCGGCGTGCTGTTCCGCGACGGCGCCGCGCTCCAGGGCCTGCGCGACGTGCGGGTCGTGGCCCTCGACAAGACCGGTACCCTGACCGAGGGCCGCCCCCGGCTCACCGAGATTGTGCCGGCTCCGGGCATCGCCGAGGCCGAGGCCCTGGCCCTCGCGGCCGCGCTGGAGACCCGCTCCGAGCACCCGCTGGCCGGCGCCGTGGTGGCGGCCGCCCGCGACCGCGGCCTCGCCATGCCCGAGCCGGACCGCTTCGAGGCAGTGGCGGGCTTCGGAATCTCCGGACGGGTCGCGGGCCGGGCCGTGGCTGTCGGCGCCCCGCGCTACCTGGAACGGCTCGACGTCGCCCTGAACCCGGATCTCGCCGCCCGCGCCGAGACGCTGGCCAGCCAGGGCCGCAGCCCGGTTCACCTCGTCCTCGACGGCCGCCATGCCGCGATCCTGGCGGTGGCCGATCCCGTGAAGGCGGGGGCCCGTGCGGCCGTGGCGGCCCTGAAGGCGCGCGGCCTCGTGGTGGCGATGGTCACGGGCGACGATCCCGTCACCGCCGCCGGCGTGGCGCGGAGCCTCGGCATCGACGCGGTGGCCGCCGGGGTATTGCCCGGCGGGAAGGTCGAGGCCGTCCAGCGGTTCCGGGCCGAGCACGGGCCGGTGGCCTTCGTGGGCGACGGCATCAACGACGCGCCGGCACTGGCGGAGGCCGATGTCGGGCTGGCCATCGGCACCGGCACCGACATCGCGGTCGAAAGCGCCGACGTGGTGCTGATGTCGGGCGACCTCGAGGCCCTGGTCGAGGCCCTGGCGCTGTCGCGGGCGGTGATGGCCAACATCCGCCAGAACCTGTTCTGGGCCTTCGCCTACAACGCCGCCTTGATCCCGGTGGCGGCCGGCGTGCTGGTGCCGTTCGGCGGCCCGGCCCTGTCGCCGATCCTGGCCGCGGGCGCCATGGCGTTTTCCAGCGTGTTCGTCCTCGGCAATGCCCTGCGGCTGCGCCGGGCCGGCGCGGCGCCCGCGCTCAACGCGAGGGCGGCATGAGCGCGGCGAGTCTGACGATCGGCGAGGCGGCGCGCCGCACCGGCGTCTCGGCCAAGATGATCCGCTGGTACGAGGCGACCGGCCTGCTGCCGCCGGCCGCGCGGTCAGAATCCGGCTACCGCCATTACGGCGACGCCGACCTCCACACGCTCCGCTTCATCCGCCGCGCCCGCGACCTCGGCTTCAGCGTCGACGCGATCGCGGATCTGCTGGCGCTCTGGCGCGACCGCGCCCGGCCGAGCGCGGGGGTGAAGGCGATCGCGCAGGAGCAGATCGCCGATCTGCGCCGCCGCATCGCCGAGATGGAGGGTATGGCGCGGACGCTGGAGCATCTGGCGGAGGCCTGCTGCGGCGACGAGAGGCCGGATTGCCCGATCCTCGACGATCTCGCCGCGGACGACCATCCGCCCGAACCACGGCGGCGCAGCCGCGGGCTGGCGGGGCGGGGACCGGCGCGGGGGTCGGCCTGAGCGGACCAGAAGGCGCACTGGGCCGCCGGCGGAGGCTCGGTGGCGCGCGACGATCCCGGCTCGCCTCCCTCACAAAACGGGGCGATCCGTTGAATCCCCCTGCGAGGTCGGTGCGCGGCGCTCCCGGTTCGGGTGGGTGATCCGGACGGCCGGGCTCTGCGCGTCGTCCGGATCGGGCCCTGGGCGCCGCGCATGCGCCAAGCGCGGCCGTTGACGGCGGCGCTGGCCCCGGCTTTGCTGGTCCGGCCCACCCCAAAGGCCACGAAAGCCCCGACCCGATGCCCGTCCTCGAACGGATCCGCGACTTCGCCGACACGATGACGGCGTGGCGGCACGACCTGCACGCCCATCCCGAGCTGCTCTACGATGTCACCCGCACCGCCGGCTTCGTGGCCGAGACGCTGCGGTCCTTCGGCTGCGACGAGGTGGTCACCGGCATCGGCCGCACCGGGGTGGTCGGCGTGATCCGGGGCAAGGGCTGCGCCTCCAACCGCGCCATCGGCCTGCGCGCCGACATGGATGCCCTGCCGATCCAGGAGGTGCGCGACCTGCCCTACCGCTCCACCGTGCCGGGCAAGATGCACGCCTGCGGCCATGACGGGCACACGACCATGCTCCTCGGCGCCGCCAAGTACCTCTCTGAGACCCGGGACTTCGACGGGGCGGCCGTGCTGATCTTCCAGCCCGCCGAGGAGGGCGGGGGCGGCGGCGAGGCCATGGTCGAGGACGGCCTGATGGAGCGGTTCGGCGTCGAGTCGGTCTACGGGATGCACAACATCCCCGGCATGGCGATCGGCACCTTCGCGATCCGCCCGGGGCCGATCATGGCCTCCACCGACCGCTTCACCGTGACCATCGAGGGGCGGGGCGGGCACGCGGCGCTCCCGCAGAACGCCATCGACAGCGTGCTCGTGTCGAGCCACGTGATCATCGCCCTGCAGAGCATCGTGTCGCGCAACCTCGACCCGGTGCAGCAGGCGGTGGTCTCGGTCTGTGCGCTCGAGGCCGGCGAAGCCTTCAACGTCCTGCCGCAGACCGTGACCATGCGCGGCACCATGCGCACGCTGTCCCAGGCGGTGCGCAGCCAGATCAAGGGACGGATCGAGACCCTCGTGGCCGACATCGCCGGCGGCTTCGGCGCCCGCGGCCGGGTCGAGTACGGATCGAGCTATCCGGTCACCGAGAACCATCCCGCCGAGACCGACTTCATGGCCGATGTCGCCGAGGCCCTGGTGGGGCGAGAGAACGTCGATCGCGCGGTGGCGCCGATGATGACCGCGGAGGATTTCTCCTACATGCTCGGCCGCCGCCCCGGCGCCTACATGTTCATCGGCAACGGCGACAGCGCCTCGCTCCATCACCCGCATTACGATTTCAACGACGCGGCTGCGCCGTACGGGGCTTCGCTGTGGGCGCGCCTGATCGAGACCGGCTTGCCGCTCACCGCCTGAGCGGGCTCCCCGCCGTCCCGACCCTCGCGGAGGCCGGATCAGCCCCCGTAGCGCGTCTTGAGCAGCGTGTAGGTCAGCCGCGCGGTCTGAACCTCGCCGCCCTCGGGCCGCCCGGGCTTGGTGGAGGGGTTCCAGCCGTAGAGATCGAAATGGCCGTGCGCCTTGGTGTTCGGTGCGAAGCGGCGCAGGAACAGGGCCGCGGTGATCGCCCCCGCGAACGGCCCGCCGGACACGTTGTTGAGGTCGGCCACCTTGGAGTCGAGGAGGCTCGCGTAGGGCGCGTGCAGCGGCATGCGCCAGACCGGATCGATCGCCGCCCGGCCGGCCTGTGCCACCGCTTCGGCCAGCGCATCGTCCTCCGTGAAGAAGGCGGGCAGGTCCGGCCCGAGGGCCACCCGGGCGGCGCCGGTGAGGGTCGAGAAGTCGAGGATCAGGTCGGGGGAGTCCGCGTCCGCGAGGGCGAGCGCGTCGGCCAGGATCAGCCGGCCTTCCGCATCGGTGTTGCCGATCTCGACGCTGAGCCCGGCCCGGCTCGGCAGCACGTCGCCGGGGCGGAAGGCGCTGCCCGATACGGCGTTCTCCACCGCGGGGATCAGCAGGCGCAGGCGCAGGCGCAGGCGCGCGCCCATGACCATGTCGGCGGCGGCCAGCGCTGCGGCGGCGCCGCCCATGTCCTTCTTCATCAGCAGCATCGCGGCCGACGGCTTGATGTCGAGGCCGCCGGTGTCGAAGGCCACCCCCTTGCCGACCAGGGTCACGCGCGGCGCATCCGCCGGCCCCCAGGTCAGGTCGATGAGCCGTGGTGCCCGGGGCGAGGCGGCGCCCACCGCGTGGATCAGGGGATACTCCGTGGCGAGCGCCCCGCCCTGCGTGACGGTGACGGAGGCGCCGTGGCGCGCGCCGAGCGTCCGGGCCGCCGCCTCGATCTCGGCGGGGCCGAGATCGTTGGCCGGCGTGTTGACGAGATCGCGGCCCATCGCCACCGCGGCGGCGATCCGCTCCACCTCGGCCGCGTCGATGCCGGCCGGCGCCACGAGCCGGGCTTGGCTCCCGCCGCCGGAGCGGTAGCGGCCGAAGCGGTAGCTCCCCATCAGCCAGGCGAGCGCCGCCTCGGCGGGCTCGGGCGCGTCGTCCAGCCGGAACACGCCCTCCGGCAGCAGCCCCGGCAGCTTGCCGACGAGCAGCCGGTCGTGGGTCGCCGCCTCCGGATCGCCGAGGCCGAACAGAACCCGCGCGAGGCTGCCGTCGGGGCCGGGCAGCAGTGCGAGGCCGCCCGCCTTGGGCTTGAAGCCGATGGCCCGGGCGAAGCTCCGCTGGGTCGGTTCCAGGCCGGCTTCGACCTTTGCCCAGCTCCCGGTCGTGACCAGGCTCACCGGCACGGCCTGCGTGTCGCCGGGCAGGAGCCCGAGGGTCGTCGCCGGAATCTCGGCCTGGGTCATGTGCCTCTCGCATGCCGTCCGGATAGGCGGCTTAACCGGTGGTTAGGGTTAACGCTCTATCACCGGCCGGCCGGGAGCGTGAAGCGCGTGCCATCGCGTCCAGGCCAAATGCCGGCGGAGCGTACCATGATGACGGCCCTGATCCGGGTCACACGATCCCAGGCCAATGCCGGTGGCCGCGCCGCTCTGGTGGCGGCCGTCGTCGCGCTGGGGCTTGCCGGCTGCAACACCCGCTCTCCGGAAACGACCGGCTCGATCGGCTCGCTCGAGGGCACACCGGCCGCCGCCGCGGTGCCCGCGCGACAGGACATCGACCGGCTGGCCGAGCGGTTCAACGCCGATCCCACCGACGGCCGCACGGCGATCGCCTATGCCCGCGCCCTGCGGGCCACCGATCAGATCAGCCAGGCCTCGGCGGTGCTGCAGCAGGCGGCCCTGCGCAACCCGCGCGACCGGGTCCTCCTCGGCGCCTACGGCAAGTCGCTGGTCGAGGCGGGTCGATTCCGCGAGGCGATCGACGTGCTCGCCAACGCGCATACGCCCGCCAATCCCGACTGGCGCATCCTGTCGGCACAGGGCTCGGCCTCCGCCCAGCTCGGCGAGCAGGAGCGTGCGCAGAGCTTCTACGAGGCCGCCCTCAAGATCCGGCCGAACGAGCCCTCGCTCCTGTCCAATCTCGGCCTGTCCTACGCGCTGTCGCGCAATCTCGATCTCGCGGAGCAGACCCTCCGGCAGGCCGCCGACCAGCCCGGCGCCGACGCGCGGGTGCGGGCGAATCTCGCCATGGTCCTGGGCCTCAAAGGCCGCTTCGCCGATGCCGAGGCGGTCCTGCGCCGCGACATGAGCCCCGAGGAGGCGGCCACGAACGTCGCTTCCCTGCGCCGGCTCGCGGCCCAGCCCAATCGGCCCAAGTCGCTGTCCGGCCTGGGGGCGCCGGGCCAGGGGTGACGCGACGGCCCATCGGCCTGATACTTCGGTCCGATCTGCGCCGAAACCCGTGGCGGCCGGTCACCCCGCCGGTCCGGGCCCGCCCTCAGTGTTCGCGACCGACGATGCACCCGACGCAGAGGTCGCCTGACCCCATGCGCGGAACGGGACGGCGCACGCACCCGCTCACCGCCCTCGTGCCCGCTCCGCACCGTGCCCGACAGGAAAACGCACCTGTCACGACGACCCGGTAGCGGCCAGATTCGAAAAGTTCTATATCCCTCCCCGGCTGCGCCGCGCGGCATCACGGGCGTCCAAATCGCCCCCGCGCATCGTCCTGCCCGGGCACTCCCGGGGCGGCGCGCGCCCGTCGGGCGCTACACAGGCCGAACACGGATCTCGTAGCGCAGGTCTTGCCTGCGCGTGTTCGACAACCCGCAGCGAGGATAGAACCAGCCGTGCCCTCACTCGACAGCTTCAAGGCCCGCCAGACGCTCGAAGCCGGCGGCAAGACCTACACCTACTATTCCATCCCCGAGGCCGAGAAGAACGGCCTCGCCTCGGCCACCGCGCTGCCCTTCTCCATGAAGGTGATCCTGGAGAACCTGCTGCGCTGCGAGGACGACCGCTCGGTCAAGAAGGCCGACATCGCGGCCGCCGTCGGCTGGCTCGACCAGAAGGGCAAGGCCGAGGTCGAGATCGCGTTCCGCCCCGCCCGCGTGCTGATGCAGGACTTCACCGGCGTGCCGGCGGTGGTCGACCTCGCCGCCATGCGCGACGCCATGGTGGCGCTGGGCGGCGACCCGCAGAAGATCAACCCGCTGGTGCCGGTGGATCTCGTCATCGACCACTCGGTGATCGTCGACGAGTTCGGCACCCCGAAGGCGCTGGCCGACAACGTTGCCCTGGAATACTCGCGCAACGGCGAGCGCTACACCTTCCTGAAGTGGGGCCAGTCGGCCTTCGACAACTTCTCCGTGGTCCCGCCGGGCACCGGCATCTGCCACCAGGTGAACCTGGAATACCTCGCCCAGACCGTCTGGACGAAGTCCGAGGACGGGTCCGAGGTGGCCTATCCCGATTCGCTGGTCGGCACCGATTCGCACACCACCATGGTCAACGGCATGGCCGTGCTGGGCTGGGGCGTCGGCGGCATCGAGGCCGAGGCGGCCATGCTCGGCCAGCCGCTGTCGATGCTGATCCCCGAGGTGGTGGGCTTCAAGCTGTCGGGCAAGCTGCCCGAGGGCACCACCGCCACCGACCTCGTGCTCACCGTCACCCAGATGCTGCGCAAGAAGGGCGTGGTCGGCAAGTTCGTGGAGTTCTACGGCCCCGGCCTCGACGACATGGCGGTCGCCGACCGGGCCACGATCTCCAACATGGCCCCGGAATACGGCGCCACCTGCGGCTTCTTCCCGATCGACCAGAAGACCATCGACTTCCTGAAGGTCACCGGCCGCTCCGACGACCGGATCGCCCTGGTGGAGGCCTACGCCAAGGCGCAGGGCATGTGGCGCGACGCCCAGACCCCCGATCCGGTCTTCACCGACACGCTGGAGCTCGACATGGGCGAGGTCCGGCCCTCGCTCGCCGGCCCGAAGCGCCCGCAGGACCGGGTGCTCCTCGACGGCGCCAAGCCGGGCTTCGCCGGCTCGATGGAGACCGAGTTCAAGAAGGCCGCCGACATCGCGCGCCGCTACCCCGTCGAGGGCACGAACTTCGACCTCGGGCACGGCGACGTGGTGATCGCGGCGATCACAAGCTGCACCAACACGTCGAATCCCTCGGTGATGATCGGCGCCGGGCTTCTGGCTCGCAATGCGGTGGCCAAGGGCCTGCGCTCCAAGCCGTGGGTGAAGACCTCGCTCGCGCCCGGATCGCAGGTGGTCGGTGAATATCTCGAAAAATCCGGCCTGCAGGACCCCCTCGACGCGCTCGGCTTCAACCTCGTGGGCTTCGGCTGCACGACCTGCATCGGCAATTCCGGCCCGCTGCCGGAGGCGATCTCCAAGGCCATCAACGACAATGACATCGTGGCCGCGGCGGTGCTCTCGGGCAACCGCAACTTCGAGGGCCGCGTGAACCCCGACGTGCGGGCGAACTACCTCGCTTCGCCGCCCCTCGTGGTCGCCTACGCGCTGGCCGGCTCGATGCAGATCGACATCACCACCGAGCCGCTCGGCCTGGGCTCGGACGGCAAGCCGGTCTACCTCAAGGACATCTGGCCGTCCTCGGCCGAGGTGCAGCAGTTCATCGAGGAGAACATCACCTCGGCGCTGTTCAAGTCTCGCTACGCGGACGTGTTCGGCGGCGACCAGAACTGGAAGGACGTCGAGGTCACCGAGGCCGAGACCTTCGCGTGGAACCCGGGCTCCACCTACGTGCAGAACCCGCCCTACTTCGTCGGCATGGAGAAGACCCCGAAGCCGGTCGAGGACATCGCGGATGCCCGGATCCTCGGCCTGTTCCTCGACTCGATCACCACCGATCACATCTCGCCGGCGGGCAACATCCGCGCGGCCTCGCCGGCCGGCGAGTACCTGCAGTCGCATCAGGTGCGCGTGCAGGACTTCAACCAGTACGGCACGCGGCGCGGCAACCACGAGGTGATGATGCGGGGCACCTTCGCCAACATCCGCATCAAGAACCAGATGGTGAAGGACGCCTCCGGCGGCGTGGTCGAGGGCGGGTGGACGCACTTCCAGCCCTCCGGCGAGAAGATGTTCATCTACGACGCGGCGATGAAATACGCCGAGCAGGGCACGCCGCTCGTCATCTTCGCCGGCAAGGAATACGGCACCGGCTCGTCGCGCGACTGGGCGGCGAAGGGCACGAAGCTGCTGGGCGTCCGCGCCGTGGTGGCCGAGAGCTTCGAGCGCATCCACCGCTCGAACCTCGTCGGCATGGGCGTGGTGCCGCTGGTCTTCCAGGGCGACACGAGCTGGCAGTCGCTGGGCCTGAAGGGTGACGAGACCGTCACCATCAAGGGCCTCGCCGGCGAATTGAAGCCCCGCCAGACGCTCACCGCGGAGATCAAGTCCGCCGACGGTTCGGTGAAGCAGGTCCCGCTGACCTGCCGGATCGATACCCTCGACGAGCTGGAATACTTCCGCAACGGCGGCATCCTGCCCTACGTGCTGCGCTCGCTCGCGGCCTGACCATGCACCGGGCGGTCCTCGGGCCGCCCCCGCGACCGATGAGGCGGCGTCCCCCGGGCGCCGCCTTATTTGTTTCTCAGGGCGATCATTTCGCTTGCGCACAACCTTGTTTCGCGCGCGTGTCGCCCCATAACCGGGCTTCCGCATCCAGGATGGGACCCCGATGAAGCACCTCAGCAAGACCCTCGCCGCCGCCGGCCTGACCGCCCTCCTGTCGAGTGCGGCCTTCGCCGCGCAGGTCGAGCGCGTCCGCGGTACCGTCGACAAAGCCGACGGCAGCACGCTCACGATCAAGACCGACGACGGCAAGACCGAGACGGTGGATGTCGCGGGCGCCAAGTTCGCCTGGGTGGTCCCGTCGAGCCTTGACCAGATCAAGGACGGCGTCTTCATCGGCACCGCCACCAAGGGCGAGAACCCGATGACCGCCCTGGAGGTCGTGCTCTTCCCCGAGTCGATGCGCGGCACCGGCGAGGGCCATTATGGCTGGGACGCGATCACCGATCAGACCGCCGGCGCCGGCGCCAAGGTGAAGAGCGCCATGACCAACGGCACCGTGAAGGCCGAGACGTCGGGCGCGCCCAAGGTGAAGAGCGCCATGACCAACGGCACCGTGAAGGCCGACAAGGCGGCCTCCGGCGGCGAGCGCACCCTGACGGTGAGCTACGGCAAGGACGGCTCCAAGGAGATCGTGGTGCCCTCCTCGGCGCCGATCGTCGCGTTCGAGCCCGCCGACAAGGCGATCCTGACGCCCGGCTCCAAGGTCTTCGCCGTGGTCGCCAAGGATGGCGCCAAGGCCGACGGCAAGCTCATCGCGGTCGGCAAGGACGGCCTGACCCCGCCCATGTAAGGCCGGACGGCCCGCCCGACGCACTCCGTCGCGCGGGCCGATCAAGGGCCTGGGGGCGACGTTCGATCTTCGCCTAGCAGCCGCGTCGCGGAGGCCTTCGGCCCGCCGGGAGGCGGTCAATCGGTCCGGCCTCGACGCGCGGGGCGAAAGTCCATTCGCCGGGAAGGCCCATACAAACGGCGCGGGAACGGATTAAAATTGCTTCCTCAGCGTGCCACGCGCTGGTGCCGTGCACACAAATCGCGCATCTTCCGCCGCCGAGCGGCCCGTCAACGAGGCTGCGGCGGAGGAATCCAAGATGGGCGCTGGAGTGGCGGGCGCGATCGCGCCTGAGAGAATCCCGAATCTGTTGTCGCGCGAGCGGATCGTCGCCAAGCCGGGCTTCAACCGATGGTTGGTCCCGCCGGCGGCGCTGGCGATCCATCTCTGTATCGGGATGGCCTACGGCCTGTCGGTGTTCTGGCTGCCGCTGACCCGGGCGCTCTCCGTGGGTCAGCCGGCTCCTGCCGCCTGCCCCGACATGGGCGTGATGACGGCCCTGTTCACGACCACCTGCGACTGGCGGGTGAGCGACCTCGTCACCGTGTTTTCCATCGGCATCGTCGTGCTCGGCCTCTCGGCCGCCCTGTTCGGTGGCTGGCTGGAACGGGCCGGCCCGCGCAAGGCCGGCATCGCGGCGGCCCTCTGCTGGGGCGGCGGCTTCCTGATCGGCGCCTTCGGCGTCTACGTCCACCAGCTCTGGCTGGTCTGGCTCGGCATGGGCCTGATCGGCGGCATCGGGCTGGGCCTCGGCTACATCTCGCCGGTGTCCACGTTGATCAAATGGTTCCCGGATCGCCGCGGCATGGCCACCGGCATGGCGATCATGGGCTTCGGCGGCGGCGCGATGATCGGCTCGCCCCTGGCGGACAGCCTGATCAAGAGCTTCCGGACCGCGGATTCGGCCGGTGTCTGGCAGACGCTCGCCGTGATGGGTGTCGGGTACATCCTGTTCATGCTGGGTGGCGCCTTCGGCTACCGGGTGCCCCCGGCCGGCTGGCGCCCGGACGGCTGGACCAACCCGACCGCCAAGAACGCCATGATCGCCTCGGGCCACGTCCATCTGCGCGACGCGCACAAGACCTTCCAGTTCTGGATGATCTGGCTCGTCCTGTTCCTCAACGTGTCCGCCGGCATCGGCGTGCTGGCGCTGGCCTCGCCGATGCTCCAGGAGATCTTTGGCGGCGAGCTGATCGGCCTGCCGGGCACCGGCTTCTCCGCCCTCGACGCCGGCCAGAAGGCGCAGGTCGCCGCCATCGCGGCGGGTTTCGTCGGCCTGCTCTCCCTGTTCAACATCCTGGGCCGGTTCTTCTGGGCCTCGATGTCGGACCGGATCGGCCGGAAGGGCACCTACGCGATCTTTTTCGCCCTGGGTGGCCTCCTGTATGCGGCCGCGCCCTGGGCCGCCGGCATCGGCTCGCAGGCGCTGTTCGTCGCGATCTTCTGCGTGATCCTGTCCATGTATGGCGGCGGCTTCGCGACGGTCCCGGCCTACCTCGCCGACGTGTTCGGCACGCAGTTCGTGGGCGCCATCCACGGGCGCCTGCTCACCGCGTGGTCGATGGCGGGCATCGTCGGGCCCTTCGTCATCACCAAGATCCGCGAGGCGCAGGTCGCGGCCGGCGTGCAGGGGGCGGACCTCTACGGCCGCACCATGTACGTGCTCGCGAGCTTCCTGGCGGTCGGGTTCCTCTGCAACCTGCTGGTCCGGCCGCTGGCGCAAAGGTGGTTTATGTCCGATTCCGAGCGGGCCTCCCTGGATGTCCGCTCGGGCGCCACGGCCTCCGGGCCGTCGGGCTCCTTCGGCATCGGCCGCGGCGGCTTCAGCCCCGGCGCCGGCCTGGCCTGGGCGGTGGTCGGCATCCCGATCGTCTGGGGCATCGGCATCACCCTGTCCAAGGCGTTCATCCTGTTCCGCTGAACCCGATCGCTCGGTTGTGGCAGGCACGGCGGGTCGCTAGGTTTCCGGCGCCTCGCCGTGCCGGGATGCCTTCGTCGTGATCGACAAGTTGGACTTCCTGCTCGCGCTCGCCCGCGAGCAGCATTTCGGGCACGCCGCCGAATCCTGCGGCGTGACCCAGCAGACCCTCTCGGCCGGCGTGAAGCAGCTGGAGAACCGCTTCGGCGTGCAGCTCGTGCTGCGCGGCTCCCGCTTCCAGGGCTTCACGCCCGAGGGCGAGCGGGTGCTGGAATGGGCACGGCGCATCGTGGCCGATGCCCGGGCCATGCACGAGGAGGTCACCGGCCTGCGCCGGGGCCTCACCGGACACCTGCGCATCGCCGCCATCCCCACGGCGTTGCCGATGATCGTCAATCTCACAACGCCCTACCGCGAGCGCCACCCGGACGTGCGGCTGACGGTCGAGTCCGCCACCTCGACCGACATCTTCTCGCTGATCGAGAACCTGGAGGCGGATGCCGGCCTGACCTACCTCGACAACGAGCCCCTGGGGCGGGTGGTCTCCGTGCCGCTCTACCGGGAGCGCTACCGCCTCGTCACGGCGATCGGCGGCCCCTTCGACGGCCGGTCCAGCGTCACCTGGGCCGAGACCGGCAGCCTGCCCCTCTGCCTGCTCACGCCGAACATGCAGAACCGGCGGATCATCGATCATCAGATCCGGGAGGCGGGTGTTGACCCCGCCGCAACGCTCGAATCGAACTCGATGATCGTGCTTTTGACCCATGTCCGCACCCTGCGCTGGGCCTCGATCATGCCGGAGATCCTGGTCGATGCGCTGGGGCCCATGGAGGGCGTGCGCACCATACCGATCACCGCCCCGGACCTGGAGCACACGATCGGCCTGGTCGCTCCGCGGCGCGAGCCGTCCACACCGATGGTGACGGCCCTCGTAGCTATCGCGCGGTCCCTGGCGCGGACGCTCGATCCGGATCTGGCCGCGTCGGGGACCGCCTGAGCGGTCGGCTCCGTGCGCGGACCGGGGCGGGGCGTTCCAGGAGCCATCGGCGGGCCGCGCCGAGGGCATGCACCGGCAGCGTCAGGACAAGCCAGATCGCCAGTACCGCCCCGGTGATGAGGATCGCCAGCAGGATCCGCTGCATCGAACCCGCCCTCCGCCAGCCGGGCTGGCCGAAACCGCGGGCCGGAAATCGGCCGGCGAATCGCGCAGCGTCCGGGACGAGTGAGGGTTAACGAGTCGTGCTGGCGCCAGGCTGTCGGCCGCTCGGGCGGCGGCCGGACAGCTGCCGGGAACGCGCGCCATCGTCGCGCGAGGCGGTGCCGAACAGAAAAAGCCGCCCCGTTTCCGGAGCGGCTTCCCGTCGGCGGTCAGGCTGCGATGCAGCCAGCGACCTTACTTGATCTTGGTTTCCTTGAAATCGACGTGCTTGCGCGCGACCGGGTCGTACTTGCGCATCGTCAGCTTCTCGGTCTGCGTGCGGGAGTTCTTCTTGGTGACGTAGAAATAGCCCGTGTCGGCGGTGGAGACGAGCTTGATCTTGACGGTGACGGCCTTGGCCATGGCGCGGCGCTCCTGCAGGGTGCGGCATTCCGCGTGAGCGAAACGCAAATGGCCGGGAGAGCCCGGCCGAATACGGGCGGGTGAATGCCCGATCGGGCCCGGCAGGTCAAGAGCGTGGGCCCGATCGCTCCGTCGCGGCGAGCCAGCCGGCGAAGGCCAGGAACAGGGCGAGCAGCGCCAGGGCGAAGCCGTGCGGCGGCACGAGGTCGAGCCCGCCGCCGATCACCGGCGGACCCAGCATCAGACCGACATTGTAGAGCACCACGAAGGCCGCGTTGGCCCCCGCGAGATCGTTCGCGGGGGTGCGGTCGCCGAGCATCGCGAGGCCGACCGTGTAGAGGGTGCCGGCAATCCCGCCCCAGACGAGAAGGAGCAGGCCGAACGCCACCGGGTTGCCGGCCGCGAATGGGATCAGGGCCGACCCCGCGGCGCCCGCGAGGCCCGCGCCGAGCAGCACCGCGCCGCGGTCGAGACGGTCCGCGAGCCAGCCGAACGGGATCTGGAACAGCACGTTGCCCAGCGCGATCAGGCTGACGAGGCCGGCCGCTCCTTGCGCGTCGTAGCCGAGGCGCAGGCCGTACAGGGGCAGGATGGCGAAGATGCCGGTCTCCACCGCGCCGTAGGCGAGGGCCGCCGCCAGGGCGCCGGGGGCGAGCCGGACGTATCCGAGGATGCCGCGGCCGGAGCCCGTCTCGATCGTCGGCGACAGCCCCCGGGCCAGAAGGATCGGCAACCCGCCGGCCAGCATGAGGACGGCTCCCGTCGCGTAGGGCGCCGGTCCCTCGGTCCCGACCAGCGCCAGCAGGAGCGGCCCGACCGCGAAGCCCGCCGCCAGGACGGTGGCGTAGATGCCCATCACGAGGCCGCGGCGCTCCGGCGGGGCGGCGGCGTTGATCCAGTACTCGGAGAGGACGAACAGCGCGCCGAGCGTCATCGAGAAGACGAAGCGCAGGGGGAACCACAGGGCGAGGCCCGGCAGGAGCGGGAACAGGGCGAGGCTGACCGCTCCGACGACGAGCGCCAGTCCGAGCAGAGGCGCGACGCCGATGCGTGCTGCGAGCCGCGGGACGAACGGCACGGTGCAGATGCTGGCGATGCCCGCCACCGCGGTGTTGAGCCCGATCAGCGTGCTCGACGCACCGCGCCGCTCCATCTCGATCGAGAGGAGCGGGATCGACAGGCTCAGGCCGATGCCGACGACGGTGACGCAGGTCACGGCCGCCGCGATCGCCGCCACCTCCTCCGACCTGATCCCGCGCGGCTGGTTCTGCTGCAAGCCGTCTGGACGGCTCACAAGGCCACCCGCTCGCGCCGCCCGTAGCGCTCGTAGTGGAAGGGAATCATCCGGTGGGGCACGAAATCGGCAGCGATCTGGGCCTCCAGGTCGTCCAGGATCGCGCGGGTTATGTACGGCAGGTCGAGCTTGCGGGCGGCGTCGAGCCGGACCCAGGCCAGTTCGGTGAACTCGGCGTCGGCCTGAATCCGTCCCGGCTCCTCGGCCGCCACCCCGCGGCGGTCGATCGCGAAGAAGCGCGTGTCGAACCGGCGCACGCGCTTCGGCGGGGTGATCGCGCGGGCCACGAGATGGAGCGCTTCGAGATCGGGGAGGACGCCGTGGCGGCCGAAGCCCTCCCAGCCCGCCGGGGGATCCTCGGGAGCGCCGTGCTCGGTCGTGCCGAGCAGCAGGCCGGTCTCTTCGTAGGTCTCGCGGATCGCGGCGAGCGCCAGGGCCCGGCCGAGATGGTGCGGCGGCCGGGAGACCTGCCGGGTCAGCGCCGCCTCCGCGTAATCGGGAAGCGCCCCGGCCACCGGCATGTGGCGGTCGCCGAGTTCGATCCGGCCGCCCGGGAAGACGAACTTCCCCGGCATGAAGGCGAGGTTCGGGTTGCGACGGCCCATCAGGACCTTCGGGCCGCCCTTTCCGCGCCGGTCGATGACGATCATGGTCGCGGCGTCCCGCGGCCGCAGGCGCGCAGCGGCCGGCTTGCCCTCAGGAGCTGTGGCGATCTCGGGCTCCTGCTGCGGCAGCGGCAAGGTGCGTCTCCTCCGGCCCCGGGGCGGGGCGGCTCCGCGGTAGCGTGGCGAAGCCGTGCATGCCAAGGGCGTATTGCAGTCCGACGACGGCGCCCTTCACCGGCTGGAGCAAAACCAGCGCGAACAGGAGCGTGAAGATCGGCCAGACCCCCATCTCCACCCAGAGAGGCACGTCGTAGGCGCTCTCGGTCTCCAGGATCAGGTAGCCGACGATGTGGGCGACGATGAAGATCACCACGTAGGGCGGCAGGTCGTCGGCCCTGTGGTGGTGCAGCTCCAGGCCGCACACGTCGCATTCCGGCCGCACCTTGAGGAAGCGGCCGAAGATCCGGCCCTGGCCGCAATGCGGGCAGCGTCCGACGAAGCCCCGGGCCAGCGCGGGGATCAGGCGGGTGCGGGCCGGGATCGCATCGGCGGTCATGGAATCGGTGTACATCGGCCGGGTCAGCGGCGCGAGCCGCGGTGGCGCGACCCGGTGTTGCGGATGCCGGGGGGGCGGCCGGGCGGCGCGGGCTTGAAGGGCCGGCCGCCGGATTTCTTGCCGGGCCCGGCGTTCCGGGCGCCGGAGCGGGTCCGACCCTCGCTGAGCAGCTCGAAGCGCAGAGCCCCGGCCACGGGCGCGGCCTCGACGAGCCGGACCTCGACACGATCGCCCAGGCGGAACGTCTCTCCGGTCCGCTCCCCCACCAGGGCGTGGCGGCCCTCCTCGTGGCGGAAATAGTCGGCGCCGAGCTGCGACACCGGCACGAAGCCGTCGGCGCCGGTCTGGTCGAGCTTGATGAACAGGCCGGCCCGGGTCACGCCGGCGATCTGGCCCGCGAAGGTCGCCCCGACCTGATCGGCGAGGTGATGGGCGATCAGCCGGTCGATGGTCTCGCGCTCGGCCGCCATGGCGCGGCGCTCCGCAGCCGAGATCTGCTCGCCGATCTGCGCCAGCTCGCCGAGGGAGACGTCGCCCGCGAGCCCGTCCGAGCCGAGCCGGCAGGCGGTGATCAGCGCCCGGTGCACGATCAGGTCGGCGTAGCGCCGGATCGGCGAGGTGAAGTGCGCGTAGCGGCGCAGGTTCAGGCCGAAATGCCCGAGATTCTCGGGGGCGTAGACGGCCTGGGCCTGGCTGCGCAGGATCACCTCGTTGAGGAAGACCCCGTGCTCGGTCTCGGCCGCCGTGGCGAGGATCCGGTTGAACAGGGCGGGGCGCAGCGCCCCTTCCTTGGGCAGCTTGATGCCCACAGAGGCCAGGACCTCGCCCAGCGCCCGCATCTTCTCCAGGGCGGGCTCGTCGTGGACGCGGTAGATCAGCGGCTGGCGGGCGTGCTCCAGGGTCTCGGCGGCGGCGACGTTCGCCTGGATCATGAACTCCTCGATCAGCCGATGGGCGTCGAGGCGCTCCGGCACGATCACCCGGTCGACCGCGCCCTCGGGGCTCAGGAGAACCTTGCGCTCGGGCAGGTCGAGGGCGAGCGGGCCCCGGCGGTCACGGGCCGCGCGCAGGGCCGCATAGGCCGCCCAGAGGGGGCGGAGCGCCGTCTCCAGCAGCGGCCCGGTCGTGTCATCCAGCTGCCCGTCGATGGCTCGTTGCGCCTGCGCGTAGGCGAGCTTGGCCCGGGAGCGCATCATCACCCGGTGGAAGCCGTGGCGGCGCATCTCGCCGTCGGCGGCGATGACCATGCGCACGGCGAGCGCCGGCCGGTCCTCGCCCTCGCGCAGGGAACAGAGATCGTTCGAGATCCGCTCGGGCAGCATCGGCACGACCCGGTCGGGGAAATAGACCGAGTTGCCCCGCTCCAGCGCCTCGCGGTCGAGGCTGGAGCCGGGGCGGACATAGGCCGCCACGTCCGCGATGGCGACGGTGAGGATGAAGCCGCCGGGATTGGCCGGATCCGGATCGGCCTCGGCCATGACGGCGTCGTCGTGGTCCTTGGCGTCCGGCGGGTCGATGGTGAGGAGCGGGCGGTCGCGCCAATCCTCGCGGCCCTTCAGCGTGGCGGGCTCGGCGGCATCCGCCTCGGCCAGGGTCGTGTCGGCGAAGACGTGCGGGATGTTGTGAAGGTGCAGCGCGATCAGGCTGACGGCCTTCTCGGACCCGAGTGAGCCGAGCCGCTCGCGGACCCGGCCCCGCGGCAGGCCGAAGCGGGTCTCGCGCTCCAGGGAGACGCTGACGAGGTCGCCGTCGCGGGCCTGCCCTTCTTCGCCGGGCGGGATCAGGATCTCGCGCCCCTGCGAGCGCTTCTCGACGGGCACGATCCGGCCGCCTTGCGCGCCGGCCCGGTAGACGCCGATGATCTCGGCCTTGTTCTTCCCGATGACCTTGACGACCCGGCCGGTGTAGCCGCCCTCGGCGTCGCGCTCGACGCGGATCAGGGCGCGGTCGCCGATGCCCGGGGCCGGCCGGCTGCCCTTGCGGGGGCCGCGCGGCTGCGTCAGCACGATGGCCGGCGGCTTGCCCGTGCCGGTCCATTCCACCGGTATCGCCAGGAAATCGCCGTGGCGGTCGCGGGAGCGGATGTCGGCCAGCACGACCGGCGGCAGATGGCCCGCCGGGGCGAGGCCGCCGCGGCCACGGTCGAGGGCGCCCTCCGCCTCGATCTCCTTGAGGATGCGCTTCAGGTCGATCTTGGCGGCCCCCTTGATGCCGAAGGCCTGGGCGATCTCCCGCTTGCCGACGCGTTCCTTCGACTCGGCCACGAAGGCGAGGATCTGCTCGCGGGTGGGGAGGGGCGGAGGAGCATCGGGCTCGGCCGCGGGGGCGGTGGTGCGTCGTGCCAAAAGGGGGATGCCGAACGGTTCTACGGTAGACGGGACCCGCGTGCGGGCGCGGGACCGAGGCGTCGGTCCTGTAGGACTAACATGGGGGCCCCGCCCGCCCGCGGCAACGCCGCCCCGGCTTTCCTCAACAGGCGCGATCAGCCGGTCGAGGCGCTCGTCCGGATGCGTGCCACGGCTTGGTCCATGTCGAGACCGGGTGCGAGCAACTCGTCCAGGGTGAAGGGACAGGCGCGCGGCAGGGTCAGGTTCACCCGTCCTTCCTGCGGCGCCAGCTCCGGCGTCTCGGCCTTCCGGATGGCGAGCGTCCAGGCGCCGTCCATCCGCAGGCTCTCCGGCTCGGGGGGATCGTCCGCGAGGGCCCTGAGCTTGGCGCGACCCGCATCGCGGCACGCGCGGCTCAGGCCGTCGTCGGAGAGAAGGGCGGCCTTGATCAGCTCGGCCAGGGCATCCCTGACTCGTTCGACGCTCGCGTTCATGGGTATCCGTCCCGAAGATCGCGGGTGCGTGGCAAGCCGGATGCCAGCGCGCGCGTCATCCCGTCGCCGATGGTCTCCCGCGCTCCGCCGGGTGTAGAAGGCGCGGATGATCCCGGTCCTGACCCGCCACACTGAGGCCGTGCCGCTCTATGTTGCCGCCTGCGCCGAGTTGCGCCTGCGCGGCTTCGAGGGCGATCTGACGCTGTCGGACGCCGACCGCACGGTCTTCTCCACCGACAACTCGATCTACCAAGTGGCGCCGGGGGCCGTGGCCTTTCCCCGCAGCCGCGACGATCTCGTGCGCATCGCCAAGCTCCTCGAGGATCCGCGCTTTTCCGAGATCGTGATCCGGCCCCGGGGCGGGGCGACCGGTACCAACGGCCAGTCGCTGGGCCACGGCCTCGTGGTCGACACCTCGCGGCATATGAACCGCATCCTGGAGATCGACGTCGCGAACCGCTTCGTCCGGGTCGAGCCGGGGGTTGTGAAGGACCAGCTCAACCGGGAGCTCGCCAAGCACGGCCTGTTCTTCGCCCCGGAACTCTCCACCTCGAACCGCGCCACGATCGGCGGCATGATCTCCACCGATGCCTGCGGGCAGGGCTCGTGCCTCTACGGCAAGACCCGGGACCACGTCCTGGCGCTGACCTGCGTGCTCACCGACGGCACGGTCTGGACCGCCGAGCCCCTCGACGCGGAAGGCCTCGAAGCCGCCAAGGGGCGCAACGACCGGGTCGGGGCGATCCACCGCACCATCGATGCCGTCGTCACCGCGAATGCGGCACTCATCGCGGAGCGCTTTCCCAAGCTCAACCGCTGCCTCACCGGCTACGACCTCGCCCATCTGCGCGATCCGGCGGGGCGGTTCGACCTCAAGAGCGTGATCTGCGGCTCCGAAGGAACCCTGGCGCTGATCGCCGAGGCGCGGCTCAACGTGCTGCCGATCCCGAAGGCCGCGGTGCTGGTCGCGCTGTCCTACGTCGATTTCGATGCGGCGCTCCGCGACGCGCAGGCGCTGCTGCCCTTCGGTGCCGCCTCGGTGGAGACCATCGACTCCACGGTGCTGGCGCTCGCCCGCAAGGATCCGATCTGGGCCGAGGTGCGGGCCTTCTTTCCCGACGATCCGGCCGGACGGCCGGTGGACGGTATCAATCTCCTGGAATTCGTCGGCGACGACGCGGCCTCCGTGGAGGCCGCCCTGGCGCGGCTCACCGGCCTGCTGGAGGCCGAGCGCGGCACCGACACGAAGCGCCTCGGCTTCACCATCGCCCGGGGCGACGCCATCGAGCGGCTCTGGACCATGCGCAAGAAGGCGGTGGGCCTCCTCGGCGCCGCCCAGGGCGATGCCCGCCCGATCCCCTTCGTGGAGGATACGGCCGTCCCGCCGGAACGGCTCGCCGATTTCATCGCGGAGTTCCGGGCGCTCCTCGACGGCAAGGGGCTGCGCTACGGCATGTTCGGCCACGTCGATGCCGGCGTGCTGCATGTCCGGCCGGCCATCGACCTGAAGGATCCGGACCAGAACGGCCTGATCCGCGAGGTCACGGAAGGCGTGGTCGCGCTCACCGCCAAGTATGGCGGCCTGCTCTGGGGCGAGCACGGCAAGGGCTTCCGGTCGGAGTTCGTGCCCGCGACCTTCGGGCCGCTGATGCCGGCGCTGGAGGCGGTCAAGCGCGCCTTCGATCCGGGCGACCGGATGAACCCGGGCAAGATCGCCTCGGCCAAGGGGGAGGGGCTGACCCGGATCGACGGCGTGCCGCGCCGGGGCGAGCAGGACCGCACCATCCCGGCAACGGTCCGGCGGGGGTTCGACGAGGCGCTCCATTGCAACGGCAACGGCGCCTGCTTCTCGTTCGATGCCGACGAGGCCATGTGCCCGTCCTGGAAGGCGACGCGGGAACGTCGGCATTCGCCCAAGGGTCGCGCCTCGCTGATGCGCGAGTGGCTGCGCCGTGCGGCGGAGGCGGGGATCGACCCGGCCGCCGAGCTGGCGCGGCAGCGCGCCGGGTGGCTGCACGACGTGGCGGCGACCTTGCGGAGCGGTATCCGCCGCCGGTCGGAGGCCGACGATTTCTCCCACGCCGTCAAGGAGGCGATGGATGGCTGCCTCGCCTGCAAATCCTGCACGGGGTCCTGCCCGATCAAGGTCGATGTGCCGACCTTCCGGGCCAAGTTCCTGGCGCTCTATCACACGCGCTACGCCCGGCCGCTGAAGGATCACCTCGTGGCGGCGTTGGAGCCGCTGCTGGCGCTGGCAGCCCGGATGCCGCGCCTGAGCAACGTCGTCCTGACCAATCCGGTGGCCCGGCTGCTTCTGGCCCGGGCCGGGCTGGTGGCGATCCCGGCCCTGTCGCCCGTCGCTCTCACGGAGCGACTGGCGGATCTCGGGGTCGCCGTCGCGACGCCGGACGCCCTGGCCCGGCTGGATGCGCAGGAGCGGGCGCGGGCCGTGCTGGTGGTGCAGGACGCCTTCACCACTCATTTCGACGCGGACGTCGTGGCCGATAGCTGCGCACTCCTCATCGCCCTCGGCTTCCGGCCCTGGCTCGTGCCCTACCGGCCGAACGGCAAGCCGCTGCACGTGCACGGCTTCCTGGCGCGGTTTGCCGCCGTCGCCCGGTCCAATGCCGCGATGCTGCGCGATCTCGCCAGGCACGGCGTGCCCCTGGTCGGGATCGATCCGTCGATGACGCTGACCTACCGGTCCGAATACGCGCAGGCGCTGGGCGACGATCTCCCGAAGGTCCATCTCCTCCAGGAATGGCTGGCCGCCCGGCTCGACCGGATCGCGCCGGGCCAAGGCGGCCGCACGATGCGGCTGCTGCCCCATTGCACCGAGCGCACCAACGCTCCGGGCGCGGTGCGGGACTGGCAGGCCGTGTTCGCCCATCTCGGCCTGCGGCTCGAAGTGCCGGCCGCCGGCTGCTGCGGCATGGCGGGGACCTACGGGCACGAGGCGCGCCAGCGCGCCACCTCCGAGGCGATCTACGGCCTGAGCTGGGCCCGCCACGTGGCCGAGGCGCCCGGCTGCACCCTGCTGGCGGACGGATATTCCTGCCGGTCCCAGGCCACGCTGGTCGACGGCGTGCGGCTGCGACACCCGGCCCAGGCGCTCCTCGAGCATGTCCGTGCGGATGCCGGCGGCGCTGCGGCCTTCCATCCCGCCCGCGCCGCGGCTGCGGCGCCATGAGATCTGCCATGAACGTCGCTGTCGTCGGGGCCGGCGCTGTCGGCTGCTATTACGGGTTTCTCCTGGCGCAGGCCGGCCACGCGGTGACGCTGATCGGACGCCCCGCCCTGGTCGAGGCCGTGGGGGCGGCCGGGCTGGTGCTGGAGCGCGCGGCCGGGACGGCCTCGGTCCCCGTGCGGGCGACCGAGGCCGGCGACGGCGTGTCCGGCGCCGACCTCGTGCTGGTCTGCGTGAAGTCCGGCGATACCGAAGCGGCGGGTGCGATGATCGCAGGCCATCTCGATCCTGCCGCGACGATCCTCAGCCTCCAGAACGGCGTCGACAACGCGGAGCGGCTCGCCGCCGTGCTGGGCCGGCCGGTCGTGCCGGTGGCGGTCTACGTCGCCACCGCGATGGCCGGCCCCGGCCATGTCCGGCACAACGGGCGCGGCGACCTGATCCTCGGCGCCTCGGAGACGAGCGACCGTATCGCCGCCGCTTTCACGGCAGCCGGCATCCCCACCACGGTCTCGGCGCGCGCGGTCGACGCGCTCTGGGCGAAACTGATCACGAACTGCGCCTACAACGCCCTCTCGGCCCTGACGCAGCGTCCCTACGGTCGCCTGCTCCAGGGCGAGGGCGTCGTCGCAGCGATCACGGACGTGGTTCGGGAATGCGTCGCCGTCGCCGAAGCCGACGGGGTGTCGGTGGCCCCCGACATCCTCGACACCGTGCTGGATCTCGGTGTCACCATGGCCGGGCAGCGTTCGTCCACCGCCCAGGACCTCGCCCGCGGCCGGGCCAGCGAGATCGACCACCTCAACGGCTTCGTCGTGCGCAAGGGCGCGGCGCTCGGCATTCCGACACCGGCGAACCGGTTGCTGCACACGCTGGTCAAGCTCGCCGAGCAGAAGGACTGACGTTGCTCTCCGGCGCCCGGACCGTCACCCCGAGCGCAGCGACGCAGCCCGGTGCGCACTGGACCGGCTACGCCCGTGCGGCGGCGTTGGCCTTGCGGGTCGCGGCGGCCTTCCTGGCGGAGGCGGAGCGTTCCGCGGCCGTCCGCCCGGCCGAGGCCTTGCCGCCGGATTCGCCGCCCTTGTGGGCGGCCGGATGTCCGGTGGCCTTGCCGCGGCCCGAGCCGCCCGGCTTCTTGCCGCCGCCGTCGTCCTTGTTGACGGTGGCCCAGGCCCGGGCCTCCGCCTCCTTCTCCGGCACTCCGCGGGCCTCGTAGGACTCGGCGATGTGCTCGGCCTTGCGCTTCTGCTTGTCGGTGTACTTCGATTTGTCGCCCTGGGACATGGGCCGTCTCCCGAAGCTCAGCCCACCCCGGTCGGACCGTCGAGGATGGCGCGCACGCGGCGGACCAGCTCCGTGCGCCGGTAGGGCTTGTTCAGGAGATCAAACTCCGAGCCGCCGATATCGGTTCGCTCCAGGCTCGCCTCCGCGTAGCCTGTGGCGAGCAGCACCTTGAGCTTGGGCTGGCGGCGGCGGGCCTCGCGGGCCAGCAGCACGCCGTTCATGCCGCCGGGCATGATCAGGTCGGTGAAGAGCAGATCGATGCGCTCGCTCGAATCCAGGATCTCCAGGGCCTCGCGGGCATTGCTCGCCACCAGCGTCGTGTAGCCGAAGTCCCGCAGGATGGTGCGGGCGAGTTCGGCCACGTCCTCGCGGTCGTCGACGATGAGGATCGTCTCGGAGCCCTGCCGATCAACGGACCGCAGCGAAACCTTGGCAGGGGCATTGACGTCGCCGTCGGTCGCGGGGAACGACAGGCGCACCGTCGTGCCCGCACCCACCGCCGACTCGATCTGCGCCGCGCCGCCCGACTGCTTGGCGAAGCCGTAGACCATCGACAGGCCGAGCCCCGTCCCCTTGCCCTCCTCCTTGGTGGTGAAGAACGGGTCCATCACCCGGGCGAGCACGGCCGGCGGGATGCCGGTACCCGTGTCCTTGATGGCGATGCTGACATAGCGCCCGTCGCGCAGCGGACCGAGCTCCCGGCCGCGGGCGGCGACCTCGCTGTTCTCCGTGGAGATCCGGACGGTGCCGCCCTCCGGCATCGCGTCGCGGGCGTTTATCAGGACGTTCAGGATCGCGACCTCGGCCTGGGTCGGATCGACCCGGCAGTTCCAGAGGTCCTCCGCAAGATCGAGTTCGACCTTCACGGCCTCGCCGACGGAGCGGGCGACCATCTCGCCCATCCCCTCGATCAGGGTGTTGAGATTGACGGCGCGCCCGTCCAGCCGCTGCTTGCGGGCGAAGGCCAACAATTGCTGCGTCAGCGTCGTCGCGCGCTCCGCAGCCTGGCGGATGTTCTCGGTGGCGCGGCCGAGCCGGGCGCGGTCGGCATCGGGCTTCTCCAGCCCGGCCGCCAGGATGTCGACGTAGCCGACGATCACCTGGAGGAGATTGTTGAAGTCGTGCGCGATGCCGCCCGTGAGCTGGCCCAGCGCCTCCATCTTCTGAGCCTGACCCAGCGCCTCCTCGGCGTCGCGGCGACGCGAGACGTCGAGCTGAGAACCGAAATAGTACACGAGCTCGCCGTCGGCATTGTAGACCGGCGAGACGAACAGGGCATTCCAGAAGGTCGAGCCGTTCTTGCGGTAGTTCAGGATCTCGGTGGCGAACTCGCGCTTCTCGGCGATCGCGGCCCGGACCTGCGCGACGCTCTCGCGGTCGGTTTCGGGGCCCTGAAGGAAGCGGCAATTGCGCCCGATCAGCTCTTCCGGCGTGTAGCCCGTCATCGCCAGGAACGCCCGATTGGCGAAGATGATCGGGTTGTCGGGCTGGCGCGGATCGGTGACGATCATCGGCATGCGCGTCGTCTCGACCGCCGCGAAGAAGATATCGCTGCGGCGGTCGGTCAGGTCACTCGGCGCGCTGTCCCTGATCGGAGGGCTCGGCCCGGAGGGCGGTGTTTCTGGGGTCTCAGACATGCGCGGTGATGTTCAGCCTCCGGGACGTAAAAGCATTTTGCGCGCGCCCGATCACGAAAAGCGGACGGAACACTAGCGGTCGAGAGCGCGATGTCGACGGCCCGTCCTCAGAGGTGGTGTCGCACGGCGCGTCATGCCACTGCCGGCTGCGCCGAACCGGAACGCGCAGTCACGGGTGCCGGGACGAGCCGGGTGGGTGCGGATTCCTGACAGGCGCCGAGCACAGCCGAGAGCGCCTCGTTCAGCGATGTCACGAGGAAGTCTGCCGAGGTTGCCCGGCGCAGCCGTTCCAGGGTCGCCGGATCGCGCTCGCGCCAGAAGCCCACGAGGATGCGCACGCCCGGCACCGCCGCACGGGCCTGCCGGACGGTGAAGCGGATCTGCGAGAGGCTCACCGGCTCGAGATACGAGAAGCAGATCAGCGCGAGCCCCTCCGGATTGTCGGGACGCTCGCCGGCGCGGATCGCGGCCATCGAGAGAATCTGCGAGGCCAGCCCGTGGCGGGCGAGGATCTGGCTCAGCATCAGCGTCGCCGCCTCGTCGAAGGGGCCGCGGCTCGACACGCACAGCACCGGCGTCTCGCTGCGCCAGTTGGGGGCGAGATCCTCGCGCTCGAGGACGATGCCGGCCACTTGCCGGTCGGGCCCGATGGCGGCCAGCGCCGCCGCAGTCTCGGTATCGGGCCCGCGCCCGGAGCCTCGACGGCTTCGCCGGGTCATCGGAGCGGTCCCGAGGCGGTCGACGACCGTGCGGATCGCCGCCCCGACCTCCGCCTGCCGCTCGCGGTCCAGGGTGCCGCGCGAGAGATCCTCCTGCGCGAGCAGCAGGCCGGCGAGGGCGACCTCGTCGTAGTAGGTGACGAGGGCGCGCTCCTTGAGGAACTGCCAGCCCTGGTCGATCGCCTCGACCGGATCGCCGGCCAGCATGCGCTGGTAGAAGATCTCGGGCGGCGACAAGGCTGGCTGATCGCCCAGCAGGACGTCGAGGTACCAGAGGCGCTCCACGTGCCGGCCAAGGACCACGAGGCACACGGTGAGCGGCGTGGCCAGGACGAGGCCGATCGGCCCCCACAGGAACGTCCAGATCGTCGCCGCGAGGATGACGGCGACCGGCGAGAGGCCGGTGGAGTGGCCGTAGAGGAGCGGCTCGACCACGTGGCCGCAGATCGGCTCCACCACCAGGAACAGGACCGCGGTGGCGATCACCATGCCCCAGCCGGGATCGACGGCGGCGGCGAGGATCAGCGGCAGAAGGGCGCTGATCGCCGCGCCGATATAGGGCACGAACCGCAGGATCGCCGCGAGGACACCGAACAGGGTCGGGCTCGGGACGCCGATCATCCAGAGTCCGAAGCCGATGACGAGGCCGAAGGCGATGTTGAGGGCGAGCTGGGCCAGGAAGAAGCGGCTGAGCCGGCTCGTGGCATCGTCGATCGCCGCCGTGGTGCGGCGCAGGTCGCCCGAGCCGCCGGCGAGCCGGATAGCCCGGTTTCGCAGATCCTCCCGCTGGAGCAGGATGAAGATCGTGAAGATCAGGATCAGGCCCGTCGTGGCCAGCGGGTGCAGGATCGGGCCCGCGAAGGTCTGAAGCGTGTCGACCACGCTGGCGCGGGCGGGCGTGAGTTCCACGGTGAGGGGATGCGTGCGCGATCCCGGCTCGCCGCGGACTTCCGCGGCCGGGGGCGGCTGCAGGGTGGCGCTGAGGTCCTGCACCATGTCGACGATCCGCGACAGGGTGCCGGTCCCGGCCGTCGCCCCGCGCAGATCCTTGATCTTGGTGCGCATCACCTGCGTGTAGCGCGGCAGGTCCGAGGCGAGCTGGGACGCCTCGCTGGCGATCAGGCTGCCGATCCCGAACAGGGCGCCGAAGACGATCACCACCACGAGGAGGACCGCCGGCGCACGCGGCACGCGCAGCCGCCGCAGGACCCGGACGGCCGGCACCAGCACGAAGCTGAGGAGGATCGCCAGCGTCACCGGAACGAGGATCTCGCGCCCGAGATACAGGGCCGCCAGCGTGGCGACCACGAGAAGGATCGAGGCCAAGGCCACGAAGACCGGCAGGCCCTGCCGCAGGCGCTGGGCAGTGACGGGATCCTCGCTCACGGACACGCTCCACTCACATCAGGTCTCGGGATCGCAATTCGCGCGTCCGCGGTCGGGTCAGCTCGCCGGGGCGGTCTCGCCCAGGGCGGTGCTGATCTGGCTGAGAAGCTTCGAGAAATCGACCGGCTTCGGGTGGTAGTCGTCGCAGCCGGCCTGGATCGCCTTGTCGCGGTCGCCCGACATGGCGTGGGCGGTGAGCGCGATGATCGGGATCGCCCGCGTGTCGGTGCCCGACTTCAGCGTCCGGGCGACCGACCAGCCGTCCAGGACCGGCAGGTTCATGTCGAGCAGGATCACGTCGGGCTGACCCGAGCGGGCTTGTCGGACCCCGGCCTCGCCGTCATGCGCGAGGATCACCTCATACCCGCGCCGCTTGAGGCGGCGGGACAGGAAGTCCCAGATCTCTTCGTGGTCCTCGACCAGCAGAATCTTCGCCATCAGAACTCATACCCCCGGCTCGCGTCGTGCCGGACGGCAGCTCAACGCGCGGCATCGCACAATCGCCCAACGTTCCTGCCCCGATTCCGGTCCCTGGAGAAGGGCCGCTTCGGTGCGAGGTTGACCCGTCCTCCGGCCGGTATGAGCGTGTGCTTCGGCGAATCGACAATCCTCTGAGGGGGCGGAGCCACCAATATGCCTGACATCGAGTTCTTTCATTCGCCCAATACCCGCTCGTCAGGGGTGCGCGTCCTGCTCGAGGAACTCGGTGTCCCGTACCGGCTGCACGTGCTCAACATGCGCGCCGGCGAGCACCTCGAAGGGGCCTACCGTGCCGTCAATCCGATGGCGAAGGTGCCGGCGATCCGCCACGGCGAGGCCGTGGTGACCGAGCAGGCGGCCATCTACCTCTACCTCGCCGACCTGTTCCCCGAGGCCGGGCTCGCCCCGGCGCCCACCGAGCCCGACCGGGCCACCTATCTGCGCTGGATGGTGTTCTACGGCTCCTGCTTCGAGCCCGCGGTGATCGACCGGCACCTAAAGCGGGAGCCGGGCCCACGCGCCATGTCGGCCTATGCCGATTACGACAGCGTGATCGCCCGGGTGAAGGAGGCACTGACTCCGGGGCCGTACCTGCTCGGCGAGCGCTTCAGCGCCGCCGACATCCTGTGGGGCGGCGCCCTCGGCTGGACGACGGGCTTCGGCCTCGTGGAGCCCGCGCCCGTCCTGACGGCCTATGTCGAGCGCATCCAGTCCCGTCCGGCCGCCCGGAAGGTCGCGGCGGAGGATGCGCAGCTCGCGGAGGCGCATCAGGCGGCCGCCTCGGCCTGAGCGCCGCCGGGCTCGGGCGGCGGCGATCCCCCGCACCGGATCCGGCGTTCGACGCGCACGGATCTGTCGCGCAACGGGGTTCCGCTCCGGCGGGGGAGATGCGATGTCGCGAGTCTGGTTTGGCCCGCGTCGCGCAGCGTCCCTCATGACCGACAGCACAGAGCCGGCTCTCGTCCCCGCCGCGACGTTGCAGAAGTCGCCGCCGACGTCGATCCCGCGTCTCATCGTCGTCCTGGCCTGTGCGGGGTTCGGCAGCACCTTCGCGCTCCGCTCGGTCGAGCCTCTCGTCGGCGTGCTCGCCCGGGATCTCGCGAGCGACGCCCACACGGTGGCGCTCCTCTCCACCGCCTTCGCGCTGCCTTACGCCTTCATCCAGCCGGTGCTCGGCCCGATCGGCGACGCGCTCGGCAAGGAGCGGGTGATGAGCACCTGCCTCGCGGTGCTCGCCGTCGCCCTGACCCTGTGCAGCATCGCCCCCGATATCGGCAGCCTGTTCGGCCTGCGCATGCTGGCGGGGGCGGCGGCGGGGGGCTGCATTCCGCTGTCCCTGGCGCTGCTGGGTGACCGGGTGCCGATGGAGGGCCGTCAGGTGGCGATCGGCCGGTTCCTGGTGGCGGTGATCCTCGGCCAGCTTTCCGGCTCGACCTTCGCGGGCCTGATCGAGGCGGCGATCGGCTGGCGCGGTGTCTTCGCGGTCACCGCGGCGGTGGCGGCCATCGCCTGCGCGGCGACCGTGTTCGGGTTCGACCGGACCGGCCGGCCCGCCGCGCGCCGTCCGGCCTTCGGTGAGGCGGTGACCCGCTACCGGACGATCCTGCGCAATCCCCGGGCGCGGGTGCTGTTCTCGGCGGTGTTCATCGAGGCCATCGCGATCTTCGGCGTGTTTCCGCACCTCGCCCCGCTGATCGAGGCCCGCGGGGAGGGGGGACCGCGCGAGGCCGGCCTCGTCCTGGCGGGGTTCGCGGTCGGCGGCCTGCTCTACTCGGCCCTGGTCGGGCTGCTGGTGCGGCTGCTCGGCCTGCCGCGCATGCTCATCGGCGGCGGCCTGATCTGTAGTGCGTCCCTCACCGTCGTCGGGCTCGCCGGCACGTGGCAGGTCGATTGCGCCGCGCTCACCGCCATGGGGCTCGGCTTCTACATGCTGCACAACACCTACCAGACGCAGGTCACCGAGGTGGCGCCCAAGGCCCGCGCCTCCGCGGTGGCGCTCCACGCCTTCTCGTTCTTCTGCGGGCAGGCGCTCGGCGTCGCGGTGATCGGGCAGGCGCTGCTCCGGTTCGGCCAGCTCGGCGCGCTCCTGGGATGCGCCGTCACGATCCTGGCGCTCGGGATCGGCACCGCCATCGCCCTGCGGCAGAAGCCGGCCCCGGTGGCGTTCCCGGGCTGAGCACCCTCAGGGCCGCTGCAGCGCCAGCGCCTTGAGGTCGAAGCCCGGATCCGCCGCCTGATCCGGGCTCAGCGGCGTTCCGGCCGTGAGCAGCCGCCGGGCTATCATGTGGTCGCCCGCCCGGTCGACGGATTCGACGGCGCTCAGGCGTCCGTCGCGGAATCGGAAGACCGAGAAGGCGGAGCCGGAGCCGCGGACCACGCTGGCATCCGTGGGGCCCGCCAATCCGGCGATCTGCAGCTTGTGCCGGCCCTGGTCGCTCCAGAACCAGGGCAGCGCGCCGTAGGCCGCCGGCTTGCCGGTGAGCCGCGCCGCCAGGCAGCGCCCCTGGTCGATGGCGTTCTGCACGGACTCGATCCGCACGGTGCCGTCCGGCGTGAGCCCGTGAGCGAAGGGACTGGGAAACCGGGCGCAATCGCCGATCGCCGAGATGGCCGGATCGGGTGTCGACAGAAACGCGTCGACCCGCACCCCATCCTCGGCCGGCAGGCCCGCTTCCAAGGCGAGCTCCCGGTTCGGCAGCACCCCGATGCCGACCAGGACGAGGTCGGCGGGCAGTTCCCGGCCGTCCGCGAGGGCCACGCCGACGGCACGGCCGTCCCGCCCGAGGATCGCCGTCACGCCGGCCCCGAAGGCGAAGCGCACGCCCATCGCCTCCTGTGCACCGCCGAAGAACGCGCCCATCTCGGCCGAGACCGCCCGGGCCATAGGCCGCTCGGCCGCCTCGATCACCGTCACGGAGAGGCCGCGCCCGGCCGCGACGGCGGCGAATTCGAGCCCGATGAAGCCCGCGCCCACCACGACGATCGCCCGGGCCGCCTCGATCTGCGCCCGGAGCGCGTCGGCATCCGCGAGGCCGCGCAGCTGGCGCACGCCGTCGAGCTCGGCTCCGGGCACGGGCAGGGGCCGGTTGCGGGCGCCGGTGGCGATCACGAGGTGGGCGTAGGGCAGGTGCTCGCCGTCCGACAGCTGCAGAAGACGTGTTGCCCGGTCGATCGCGACGGCGCGGAGCCCCGGCCGGTGCGCGATGGCGTGCTCGGCGAAGAAGCCGGGGGGGCGCAGGAACAGGCCTTCCTGGTCTGTCTTGCCGGCGAGGTAGGCCTTCGACAGGGGCGGACGCTGGTAGGGAAGGGCGGCCTCGTCGCCCACCAGGGTGATCGGATCCCTGAACCCACCCTCGCGCAGGGAGGCGGCGAGTTGGAAGCCGGCCTGGCCGGCGCCCGCAACGACGATTCCGACTGGACTCACGCCTTGGCTCCCGCCGGCACGAGACCGCTCTGCGCGACGCCCGGCAGGCTGCGCGCACCCTCCGACATCAGATAGGACCAGACCGCGGAAGCGGCCGGACCCAGCACCTTGTCGGCGCGCCGGACCGCGTACCAGTCGCGCCGGATCGGCAGTCCCTTGACGTTCAGGAGGACGAGGCGGCCGCTCTCCAGCTCGGCCGCCACCGAGTGCACCGAGAGCAGCGCGATCCCGAGCCCGGCCATCACCGCCTGCTTGATGGTCTCGTTCGAGCCGGTGTCGATGTCCAGCGGCGCCCGCTTGACCAGGACGCCGCTCATGAACTCCTCGAAGACCATGCGCGTGCCCGAGCCCTCCTCTCGCAGGAAGAACGGCTGGTCGGCGAGATCCTCGCGGTTCAGCCCGGTCTTGCCCGCGAGGGGATGGCTTGGCGGGGCGATCAGCACGATCGGGTGCGGTCCGAAGGTCGCCGCCTCGATCGGGAAGTCCCGGGGCGGGCGGCCCATCAGGGCGAAGTCTATCTCGTAACCGCGCAAAGCCTCCACGGTCTGGCCGCGGTTGCGCACCGACAGGCTGATCTCGACCCCGGGATGCTTCTTGACGAAGCCCGCGATCACCTGCGGGGCGAAGTACTTGGCGGTGGAGACGACGCCCAGCGCCACGCGCCCGCCCTCGGCGCCCCGCAGGGTGCGCAGGCGGTCGGTGCAGGTCTCCAGCACGGTGTTGATGCTGTCGATCGCCCAGAGCATCTCGCGGCCGGCATCGGTCGGCTTGAGGCCGCCCGGCGTCCGGTCGAACAGCAGCAGCCCGGCCTCCTCCTCCAGCTGGCGGATGCGCGCGTAGAGGGCGGCCGAGGTGACGTTCAGCTCCTGCGCCGCCCGGGTCATGGTGCCGAGTCGGGCCACGGCAGCGACCGCCTGAAGCTGCTTGAGGGAGAGATTGCGCATGGCGGACATCTCGTTTTTTTCGTCCTATGACACAAGATCGCACAGAAATCTTGAAGGCCGCGCCGCGGGTTCCTGTCGATCCGGAGACACAGACCGCTATCTTGGCGGCCAAGCGGCCGCTACAGAGCCGGCGCGGAAGGCGCGATCCCGACGGACGGGATCCGAGCAGGAGGAGTAGGCCGATGGCAATTTCAGCGGCGATCGGGACGCCCCTCGAGACCTGTCTTGCGCAGGCCGTGGACGCCAATCCGGCGCTGAAGGACACCGCCGCGGTGATCGCGGCCGTGGCGCGCTCGGCGGTGGAGATCAGCGAGCGGATCGGGCGTGGTGCGCTCGGCGGCGACCTCGCGGCGGCCGGCGAGCACAACAGCGACGGCGACGTCCAGAAGGCCCTCGACGTCATCGCGCACGAGAGCGTCACCGCAGCCCTGCGCGGTGCCCCGGTCGCCGAGGTCGCGTCCGAGGAGGCCGAGGAGGTGATGCGGCTGAACCCGGACGCGCCGCTCGCCGTCGCCATCGACCCCCTCGACGGCTCGTCCAACATCGGCGTGAACATGGCCGTGGGCCTGATCTTCGGCATCCGGCCGTCGATCAAGGATCCGGCGAATCCGCTCGCCTCGTTCACGACCCCCGGCTCGACGCAGATCGCCGCGGGCTTCGTGACCTACGGCCCGGCCACCGCGCTGATCCTGACGCTGGGGGAGGGCACCCAGTCCTACGTGCTCGACCGCGCCGAGGGTACGTTCAAGCTGACGAGCCCGGCCATGTCGGTGCCGGCCTCCACCAAGGAATTCGCCATCAACGCCTCGAACGCCCGGCACTGGGATGCCCCGGTGAAGGCCTATATCGAGGATTGCCAGCGCGGCACCGAGGGCCCGCGCGACAAGGACTACAACATGCGCTGGCTCGCCTCCCTGGTGGCCGACATCCAGCGCGTCCTGACCCGCGGCGGCGTTTTCCTCTACCCGGGCGACGCCCGGAAGAACTACGCCCGCGGCCGCCTGCGGCTGCTCTACGAGGTCGCCCCCGTGGCGATGCTGGTCGAGCAGGCCGGCGGCACGGCCACCGACGGCCAGACGCGGATCCTCGACCTGGTGGCCACCGGCATCCACGAGCGGGCGCCCCTGGTCTGCGGCTCCACCGAGGAGGTGGCCTGCGTCGCGACCTATTACGCGGGCGGCAAGCCCGATGCCGGCCGCTCGCCGCTGTTCGGGCAGCGCGGTCTGATGCGGTCGTGAGGCACAGCACGAAGTCCGGACGGTAATGTCGGCGCGACACCCCATCATCTCGGTGACCGGCTCCTCCGGGGCCGGGACCACCTCGGTGCGCAACACCTTCGAGCAGATCTTCCGCCGCGAGGACGTGCGGGCGGTCTTCATCGAGGGCGACGGCTTCCATGCGTTCGACCGCGACACGATGCGGGCGATGATGGCGAACGAACCGACGCTGTCCCACTTCGCGCCGCGCGCCAACCTCCTGCCCGAGCTGGAGGCGGTCTTCCGCAGCTACGCCGAATCCGGGACCGGCCGCACCCGCCACTACGCCCACGATGCCCACGACGCGCAGGCCTTCGGCATCCCGGAGGGCAGCTTCTCGGACTGGGAGTCGTTCCCGCCGGATTCGGACCTGCTGTTCTACGAGGGCCTGCACGGCTGCGTGGCGGATCAGGATGTCGACATCGCCCGCTACGCCGACCTGAAGATCGGCGTCGTGCCGGTGATCAACCTCGAATGGATCCAGAAGCTGCACCGGGACCGCTCGTTCCGCGGCTACTCCACCGAGGCGGTGACCGACGTGATCCTGCGGCGCATGCCCGATTACGTGCAGACCATCTGCCCGCAATTCTCCTTCACCGACATCAACTTCCAGCGGGTGCCCACGGTCGACACCTCGAACCCGTTCATCGCCCGCTGGATCCCCACCGCCGACGAATCGATGGTGGTCATCCGCTTCAAGGATCCGAAGGGGATCGACTTCTCGTATCTCGTCTCCATGATCCACGACAGTTTCATGAGCCGGGCCAATTCCATCGTGATTCCCGGCGGGAAGCTGGATCTGGCCATGCAGCTGATCCTGACGCCGATGATCATGCAGCTCGTCGAGCGCCGTCGCAGGCTGGCCTGAACAATCCCGAAAGCCTCCCATGCTCCCACCCGTCATCGCCCCCTCGATCCTGTCCGCCGACTTCTCGAAGCTCGCCGAGGAGACCCGCGCCGTGGACGCGGCCGGCGCCGACTGGATCCATCTCGACGTCATGGACGGGCACTTCGTGCCCAACATCACCTTCGGGCCGCCGGTGGTGAAGGCTCTGCGCCCGCATACGCAGAAGTACTTCGACGTCCACCTGATGATCGCGCCCGCCGACCCGTACCTCGCGGCCTTCGCGCAGGCCGGGGCCGACGGCATCACCGTCCATGCCGAGGCCGGGCCGCACATCCACCGCTCGCTCCAGACCATCCGCGACCTCGGCAAGCGCGCCGGCGTGGCGATCAATCCGGGCACGCCGGCCGCCCTGGTCGAGCCGGTGCTCGACCTCGTGGACCTCGTGCTGGTGATGACGGTCAATCCCGGCTTCGGCGGCCAGAGCTTCATCAAGAGCACGATGGAATCGGTGGCGCGGGTGCGCGCCATGGTGGCGGGCCGGGACATCCGCATCCAGGTCGACGGCGGGATCGACCCCGAGACCGTCAAGGCGGCGAGCCGCGCCGGGGCCGACACGTTCGTCGCCGGCAACGCGGTCTTCGGCGGCGGTCCGGGCGCCTATGCCGAGCGCATCGCGGCGATCCGCGCGGGCGCGGAGGGCGCCTCCGGTCGCGACCTGTCGTGCTGAGGGCGCTGATCTTCGACGTCGACGGGACCCTCGCCGAGACGGAGGATCTGCACCGGCAGGCGTTCAACCGCGCCTTCGCGGAACTCGGCCTGCCCTGGCGCTGGGACGAGGCGCTCTACGCCGACCTGCTGACCGTGATGGGGGGCAAGGAGCGGCTCGCCCATTACATCGACACCCGGCACGCAGCCGAAGCCGAGGCGCTCCACGCGCTGGCCCCCGAGATCCACGCCCGCAAGACGCGCGCCTACGGCGAACTGGTGGCAGCGAGCGGCCTGCCGCTGCGCCCCGGGATCGCCCGGCTGATTGCCGAGGCCCGGGCGGCGGGCCTGCGGCTCGCCGTGGCCACCACCACGAGCCGGCCGAATGTCGACCGGCTCCTGGCCGCCAACTTCCCGCCGGACGCGGCACCCTTCGACGTGATCGCGGCCGGCGACGAGGCGAACCGCAAGAAGCCCGCCCCCGACGTATTCCTCCTGGCGCTCGCCGGCCTGGACATCCCGGCCTCCGAGGCGGTGGCCTTCGAGGATTCGGCCGCCGGCATCAGCTCGGCCCGGGCCGCGGGACTGCCGGTCCTGGCGACACGGAGCCGCTACACCGAGAGCCACCCGCTCGACGGTGCCTTCTCGGCGGTCTCGGATCTCGGCGAGCCGGAACGGCCGCACCGGCACATCGCGGGCGTCGAATGGCCGGGCGGGGTCGTGGACCTGGCGAACCTGATCCGGGTGCACGCGACCCTGGACGATCAGAGCGCGCCGTTCCAGGCGATGGGCACCAGCCGGTAGCCCGGCCCGTTCCGCTCCACATGGCCGAGGGACGGGAAGGGGAAGTGGTAGCCGACCACGAGGGCCTTCTCGGACGCGGCCATGTCGTAGAAGCGGTGGCGCGTCGCCTGCGCCTGATCGGCATCGTAATCGTACATCACGTGCCAGTCCGGGTGCTGCAGGAAGAAGGCCGGAATGTTGGTCACGTCGGACTGGATCAGCAGCCGGTCCGCCCCCGAAGCGATCGCGAAGGCCGTGTGGCCGGGCGTGTGGCCGGGCGCGGCGAGGGCGGTGATCCCGGGTGCGACCTCCTCGTCCCACGCGAAGGTGCCGATCCGGTCCTTCAGGTCGCCGAGCACCCGGCGGGTGTTGGCGAAGTAGCCTTGCGTCACCGGGTCGGCGGCCTGGGCCATGTGGGCGTCGCTCATCCAGAATGCCCAGTCGGGCGCGGCGGCCCGGATCTCGGCGTTCGGGAAGGCGAGGCTCCCGTCCGCCCTCTTGAGGCCGTTCGTGTGGTCGGGATGGAGATGCGAGAGCAGCACGAGGTCGATCTCCTCGGGTCTGATCCCAGCCGCCGCGAGGTTCGCCGCGAGCCGGCCGACGGGCGCGCCCGGCACCGGACCGTTGCCGGTATCGATCAGGATGAGCTTCGCGCCGGTGTTGATCAGCGTCGGGTTGAACGGCACCGTCACCTGGCCGGGCGGCATGTAGGCCGCCTGCGCGGCGCCGAGTGCCGCGTCCCGGGGAACATTGCGCACGAAGCGGTCCGGCATCGGGAAGCTGCGCGCCCCGTCGTTGAGGATCGTGACCTCGCAGCTGCCGACGCGGGTCCGGTAGAAGCCCGGCGCCTGCGATCCGCCGAAGGGCGCCGCGGCGCGGGCGCCGCCGCCGAGACCCAGGACGGCCCCTCCGGCGAGCGCACCCCGTACGAGGTCGCGGCGGTTCGTTGCCGGCATCGGATCCTCCCTAAAGCCCGGTGCCGCCTGGGGCGCCACACAGCGCGTTCCGCAAGGTTTGCGCAGCCCCGAGGCTGCGCGATGGGCCTGCCTAAACCGGTATCCTAGCGTCTGCCCAGCCGGCGGTCGGCGCGCGCTTCCGCCCGCCCATGCGCCTCGGTGGCGAACAGCATCGTCCCGGCCACGATGCCGAGCGCCGCCGCGATCCCGAACTTGAGCCAGCGCGGGTCTGCCGCGGCGACGTGGCCGGTCGCCCGGGCATCGAAGCGGCCATGGGCGCCGGGATCGGTGTCCACCGGGTCGTAGAGGTTGTCGGGGCGGTTCGTCTGCGCCTGCACGCTGGTCATCTCCCCACGATAGCCGTGCCGGGCGAGGTAGCCGTCGATCCAGCCCGGGATCAGCATGTTTCCGATGATCGCCTTCCAGGCCGAAGCCCCGATCCACAATTCCCGCGGCGCGTCGTGCGCCGCCCGGAACACGTGCCGGGCGATCGCCTCCGGCTGATAGATCGGCGGCACCGGTTCGAGCTTGCGCGGCATCCGCGACCGCGCCCAGTCGAACTGGGGCGTGTTGACCGCCGGGAGCTGGACCATCGTCAGCCGCACCCGACTGCCGTCGTGGAGCAATTCGCTGCGCAGCGAATCCACGAATCCGCGCACGGCGGCCTTGGCGGCACAGTAGCTCGCCTGCAGCGGGATCGACCGATAGGCGAGCGCCGAGCCGATATGCACGATCGTGCCCCGGTCGCGCGGCACCATGTGGCGGAGCGCCGCCAGGGTCCCGTGCACCTGCCCGAGATAGGTGACTTCGGTGGCGCGTCGGAACTCCTCGGGGTCCGTCTCCTGCACGGGCGCGTAGACCGTCACCATCGCGTTGTTGACCCAGACGTCGATGCCGCCGAACGCCTCGGCCAGCGCGTCGGCGGCCTGGGCGACGGCCTCCGCGTCGGCGACGTCGGCCGCAAACGCCAGCGCCCGGCCGCCCGCCCGTTCGACATCGCGGATCGTGCCCCTCAGCCCGGCCTCGCCCCGGGCGATCAGACCGACATTCCAGCCGTGCCGGGCGAATTCATGCGCCACGGCGCAGCCGACGCCGGCGCTCGCGCCCGTGACCATGACCGTGCTGCGTCCGTTCCGGCTCGACATCGGGCTTCCAGCTCAGGGAGAAGTGCAGCGCCAACGCCCGAGGCGGGCATTCTTTCCGCGATCACGGGATTGCGAAGCCTGCGCGCCCCTGTCCCCCTGCGCGGTGCCGAGCGGCGGCGGCCGCGTTGCTTCGTCCGAAGGCGGCGGCCTATATACGGCGCGACCTCACAGCCGCGACGGCGGGGTCCCGGACGCCCGCCCTCGCCAACGAACAAAAGTCTGAACCGTCATGGCAGGCCATTCGCAGTTCAAGAACATCATGCACCGGAAGGGCCGGGTGGACGCAGTCCGCTCGAAGGTGTTCGGCAAGCTCGCCCGCGAGATCACCGTGGCGGCCAAGCTCGGCACGCCCGACCCGGCGATGAACCCGCGCCTGCGCGCCGCGATCCTGGCGGCCCGCGCCGAGAACATGCCCAAGGACAATATCGAGCGCGCCATCAAGAAGGCCGCCGGTGCTGACGGCGAGAACTACGAGGATATCCGCTACGAGGGCTACGGGCCCGGCGGCGCCGCCCTGATCGTCGAGGCGCAGACCGACAACCGCAACCGCACCGCCTCGGACGTCCGCTCGGCCTTCACCAAGTCCGGCGGCAGCCTCGCCGAGACCGGCGCCGTCGCCTTCATGTTCGACCGCGTCGGCGTGATCGCCTACCCGGCTTCCGTGGCCGATGCCGACACGATGCTGGAGGCCGCCATCGAGGCCGGCGCCGACGACGTCAGCTCCGGCGAGGACGGCCACGAGGTCGTCTGCGCCCAGGATTCCTACGGCGAGGTCACCAAGGCCCTCGAGGCGCGCTTCGGCGAGCCGAGCCGCACCGGGCTGATCTGGAAGGCGCAGAACACGATCGACGTCGACGACGAGACCGGCGAGAAGCTCATCCGCCTCGTCGAGGTGATCGAGGATCAGGACGACGTCCAGCACGTCTACGTCAACTTCGCCCTGTCGGACGCGCTGGTGGCCAAGCTGCAGGCCTGAGCGGGGCCAAGCCGCGGGCGCCGCTCAGGCGCCTGCGGCTGCCAGTTCCGCTCCGAAGCGGTCCTGCGCGTAGCGCTCCACCGAGAAGGTGTCGTCGGGCAGCTGGACCATGAAGCGCTCGGCCACCTCGGTCAGCACGATGTCGGGCCGGACGCGCTCGATATACGGCCAGTCCAGGGAGGTGCTCCAGATGAAGTGCACCTCGCGGAACGTCTCGGCCAGCATGATCGTCAGCATGTACGGCATGACGTGCGAGAAAGAATCGCCGAACAGCGCCAGCCGGCGCGGATCGGTGGCCTTGGCGTTCCCGTAGATCACGTGCGCGCCGACATGCAGCGTGTGCAGCAGGCCGGCCTTCTCCCGGGCTTCGACGATCGGGCTGCCATAGGTCCGGACCGCGTCCTGCTGCATCAGGACGGTGCGTGAGCGCGCCCGCCGGGGCGGGTCGAAGGCGCTGCCCAGATCGCCGTCGTGGTCGTTCTCGAAGGACGGCCGCTCCCGCAGATCCGGCCGGGGCTCGGCGCCCAAAGCCCGGCAGATCTCCGCGTAGGCGAGATAGCAGCCGTCTGCGGACCAGTGGGTGTCGGTCCGGCAGTAGAGATCGGCCGTATCGCGCTGCGCCCGCATCGGCGTCACCAGATCGATGCAGGTCTGGCGCCAGCGCGTCCGTCGGCGCCAGGCCGCATAGAGGCCGAAGGGCCCGCGGAAGCGACCCGGCGGGGGCTCGTTGTGCAGGAGCCGATAGGCCGGCGAGGCGCTCGGCCGGATGGTCAGCCCGTCGAGCCGGTGATCGTAGATCATCAGCTTCTCCGGGGCGACGACGTGGCGGTACAGGATTCCCTGGGCGCGCAGGCGCCGCTCCCGCATCGTCACGAGGCTGCGCCACTGCCAGATCAGCTCCGTGGTCTCCTCCGGCCGCTCGTACTGGCCCAGCACGTCGTTGCGCCCGGTCTTCAGGAACAGCCATCCATCCTGGCCGACATGGATGTGGTCGGGCGTGCTCGGAGCCATGGCGCACTCGTGAAATGGCCCCCCGCTCGAACGGCCGCCCGGGACAGCGGATTCGGCAGCAAGGAGCGGGATGCCGGCACGGCGGCGGACGGACAGAGTGCTGCGCGCGTCCTCCACCGCCCGGTAGGCCCCCTCATGCCCCTCCCCAACGCCCACGCCAAGCCGCATAGTGCCGCCGCCATGAACCACGGTCCAAGGTCAGACCTCCGCGACGCCGAGCGCTGGGCGGCCCTCGCCGCCCGCGACGCGCGGGCCGACGGCACCTTCGTGTACGCGGTCCGCACCACGGGTGTGTATTGCCGCCCGAGCTGTGCCGCGCGGGCAGCGCGGCCCGAGAATGTCAGCTTCCATCGAACCTGCGCGGAGGCCGAGGCTGCCGGTTTCCGCCCGTGCCGGCGCTGCCGCCCCGACGAGCCCGGCCTCGCCGCGCGCCGGGCCGAGGCGGTCGTCCGCGCCTGCCGCCTGATCGAGTCGGCCGAGACGATGCCGTCGCTCGCCGAACTCGCCCGTACCGCCGGCCTGAGCGCCTACCACTTCCACCGGGTGTTCAAGGCTGCCACCGGCGTGACGCCCAAGGCCTATGCCGCCGCCCACCGCGCCGCCGTGGTGGCCCGGCGGCTGCCCGGCGCCGCCTCGGTGACGGAGACGCTGTACGAAGCCGGCTACGGTGCGGCGAGCCGCTTCTATGCGGGGGGCGCGCCACGCCTCGGCATGGCGCCGGCGGCCTATCGGACGGGGGGCGCCGGTCTGCGCATCCGGTTCGGCATCGGCGCCTGCACGCTCGGCGCGATCCTCGTCGCCGCCACGGAGGCGGGCGTCTGCGCCATCCTCCTCGGCGACGCGCCCGAGCCGCTCCTGCACGATCTTCAGAGCCGCTTTCCCGCCGCGGAGATCGAGGGCGGCGACCCGGCCTTCGAGAGCTGGATGGCGCAGGTCATCGGTCTCGTGGAGGCGCCGGGCAGCGGCCTCGACCTGCCGCTCGACATCCGCGGCACGGCCTTCCAGCAGCGGGTCTGGGCAGCGCTGCGGAAGATCCCGGTCGGGTCCACGGCGACCTACGCGGAGATCGCCCGGGCGATCGGTCTGCCGACGGCGATGCGCGCGGTCGCGCAGGCCTGCGGGGCGAATCCGGTGGCGGTCGCCATCCCCTGCCACCGGGTCGTGCGCTCGGACGGCGCCCTGTCGGGCTATCGCTGGGGCGTCGCGCGCAAGCGCGCGCTGCTCGACCGGGAGGCGGAGGGCTGAAGCCCGGCATCGCGCGCGAAGACGATGGTCGGCCTAGCGCCGGCCGCCCCCCGGGCCGCCGAACCCGCCGCCAAAGCCGCCTCCACCGGGGCCCGGACCTGGACCCCCGGGGGGACCGCCGAATCCCCCGGGGCCGCCGGGGAACGCCCCCGGAGCGGCCGGCGGTGCGCCGCCGAATCCGCCGCGGGGCGCCCCGAATCCGCCGGGACCCTCCGCCCCGGGGACGACCGTGCCCCCCGGCCGGGTGTCGATCGCGGGGCCGCGCGGCTCGCCGATGCCGCCAGGGCCGCCGATGCCGCCCTGCCGGCCGCCGGGCTCGGCTCCGAAGCGACCGGGCAGCTCATCGGGGAGATTGCGCAGGTCGAGCCGGTCGCGTTCCCGCTCGAACCGCGGGGCATCCGGCTGTTGCGGCTCGGGCGCGATGCGGTTCTCGATCCGCAGCCGCTCCACCGTCAGGTCGCCGTCCCGCGCGATGGCTGCGGTCAGCACCGCCTTCACGCTTCCGGCGCGGGGAACGCGCGCGCCCGGGCGCCCCGCAACGGCATAGCCCGCGCCGACATCGAAGCCGCTGCCGGACCGGCCGATATAGGCCTCGATTGAGACCTGCTTCAGCCCCGGCGGGAATGGCAGGCCGACCTGCGCGGCGTTGGTCACGGTGAGGACGCCGTTCGCCGCCGTGCCCGTCACCAGAGCGCGACGGCCCGTCGGGAGTGTGTCGGCCCCCGCAATGCGCAGGCCGCCGATCCCGAGGCCGCCCGCGATCCGCTGCACCGGCCCGGCGACGCGGTCGGGCCCGGAATCCCGCGCCTCGATCAGGCTCGCCACGATCACGCCGTCGGGCCGCCGCAGCCCGCTCACCGCGACCCGCGCCCCCGGCTTCCAGGCGCCGGTGAGACCCGCCGTCGAGACCCGCTGGCCGAGGACCACCAACCGCCCCGGCGCGACCGATTCCACCGGCCCGACCACCTCGCTGGTCACGTCGATCCGCCCCGTGGCGAGCCCGGCGCCCTCCGGCCGGGCCATCACGTGGACCACCTGCCCGATCTTAAGGTCGGCCGACTTCGCCGCCGTGCCGTCGATGCGCACCTCGACGTCCGGCGGATAGGCGATGCGCAGGTCGTTGACGATGATCGAGCCGAAGCGGCGGATCGTGCCGATCACGCCGGTGCCGCCGATCCCGCGGTCGCCCTCGCCGAGGGGCCCGTTGCGGGGCTCGTCGGTCCGCATCATGCCGGTGCCGCCGATGCCCTGGTCGCGCGGCGCCTCCTGCGGCCGGACGGGGCCCGGCAGAAAGGTCGCGGCGCCCGCGAGCAGGCGCAGGACGAACCGGCGGTTGGGCAAGGCGCGCACCGGCCGGCCTCTCACCGCTCGTCCTTGGGGTGCGCTGAGGGCGCCGCTTCCGTGTAGACGTAGAGACCGAAATTCCACCGATGCGTGCCGCCGGGATCGGTCTGGCAGGCGGCGTGCGCTTCCCGGTTGGCCTGCTGCAGCGCCTCCATGGCGATCTCGCGGGCGCGCGCTTCGAGCTTGATCGCGAGGTCCTTGGACAGGCCGTCGTAATGGACCGCCCGCTCCAGGAAGCGCGGCGCGTCGCCGACGATGTTGGCGACGGCGGCCGCGATGTGGTCGTGCAGGTTGCGGCCGAAATAGTAGAGCTGCGGCCCCTCGGCGCCGTCGCCCCGCGGTACGTAGGCCGCCTCGGCGAGAACGATCCGGTCCTGTGGATCCGTGAAGGCGAGGCCCCGGTCGAGCCACTCGTCCAGGACTGCCCGTGGCCGCAGATCGCGGGTCACGCCCGAGACCAGGGTCTCGAAGGAGGGGGCGTTGCCGTCGGCGGTCCGCGGCAGCGGCAGGGGATGACCCTGCGGGTCGGTGAAGGCCGGATCGGCGATCCAACGGGCGATGATCCGGCTGGTGCGCGAGACGACCGCCGGCACGGCACTCACCGGGGCGCCGGCCCCGCGCAGGCGCCGCACCTCCTTGCGGTGGATGCCGGTGAGCAGCGAGACGCGGCTGTCGGTCTGCTCCTTGCCGGTGAGGGCGAAATCGTACTCGGCGACGTTCACGTAGAGCTCGCGCAACAGGTCGGTCAGCGCAGGGAAGGTGATTCCACGGGCCACCAGCAGGCGCACGAGGGGGCGCAGCAGCCGCGCCAGCGGCGCGTGCAGGCTCGCGCCGTCCCGCGGAGTATCGGCAGTTTCAGACATGATCGCATGGTGGCGGTTCGTGCCGTGGGATACAATCCCACTGCGTGCGGCGGCGCACCTCGATCCGCTGATTTCGAATTGACGTGGGATTTTTGCACACGTACATCGACGGCGTGGTCAAATTTCCCACGTCAAAGGAGGAGCACAGGACCATGACCGTTCCGACACGCCGACTGGTCCTGGAGACGCTACCGCCCCTCACCCTGCCTCCGGCCTCCGGGTTCCGCCCGCGGCAGAACGACCCCCTTCCGCGGCTCCGGCGCATCGTCTGCGTCGCCGCCGCGCTCACGCTGCCCGTCCTCGGTGTGGCTGTCGCGGAAACGGTCCACCGCGCCGCTGCACCGAAGGCGCCGCAGGCCGCCGCTCCCGTCATCCCCTCAGGCGGGGCGGCGGCACCTGCCGCTCTCGGCGTGCCCAAACGCGCCCTCCGGACCATGAGGACCGCGATGCAGACGCCCGGATACCGGGAGGACCGGTCATGACCACCCTGTCCAGCCTTCGCACCGCGCATCCGGCGCCGACCTGCGGCGGAGCAGCCATCCTCGATCTCGCACTCTGCCTGATTCTGGCGGTGACCGTCGTCGGCCTGCTCCTCTTGACCCTGTGATCCTGCGGCTCCGCCGCCTTCCACGACGAGATGTCCATGACGCTCAAGATCCACGCAGCCCTTACGGGAGCCGCGGCCTGCTGCTTCGCGTTCGCCGCTCAGGCGGCCGATCTGCCGCGCCGTGCGCCGCCCCCACCGCTGCCGCCGTCGCTGCCGGTCTTCACCTGGACCGGCTTCTACGCCGGCGTGAATGCGGGATACGCCTTCCGCACCGGAAGCAGCGGCTTCACCGATCCGACCTACGGCGCGGTCACGGGCGGCGGCCGGGGCGGCGGCTTCGCCGGTGGCGGCCAGATCGGCTACAATTATCAGTTCACGCCCGGCTCCGGCTTCGTGGTCGGCTTCGAGACCGATCTCCAGGGCACCGCCTTCGCCAAGGCGGATGCAGCCTATCTCGGCACCACGCCGTACTACAGCGTTCGGCCGAGCCTCGACTATTTCGGGACGGTCCGCGGCCGGCTCGGCTACGCCATCGACCGCGTCCTCATCTACGGGACCGGCGGCTTCGCGTATGGCGGCGGCACGCGCTCGACCTATGCGGGATCCTATCCCTACACCCTGCCGGCGACCGATCGGACCGGCTATGCGGCCGGCGGCGGCATCGAATACGCCTTCACCGAGAAGCTCTCCGCCAAGGTGGAGGCCCTCTACCTCCATCTCGGTCGCGGATCGTCCGCTGCTACGTACTACAACGCCAGCGTTCCGGCATATTATGGTGCCGGCAAACAGGAATCTGGTTTCGCCTTGGTCAGGGCCGGCGTGAATTATAGATTCTAACAAATATTCGCTGTCGGAGATCTTGACGCTTTCCGTGGGCTGGGACGCCATACGCGACGTTCGGCTTCGCGAATCCGTCGGCCGCGCGAACGAGGTCATGGCCGGTGCAGGGCGGCGATTCCGAATGTCGCGCGGGCGTTGCCGTGCGGGATCAAGGGTCTTCTCCGACAGGATCGGCCGTGAGCATCCCCAAACCGACCACCCTCACGACAGCGTTGCTCGCCTTCGGGCTCGCGGCCTGCGCCGTAACGGTACGGGCCCAGGAGATCATCCCGCCCGGACCCACCGGGCGCGGTGCCATCCTGATCTACGGAAACTTCTGCGGGCCGGGTAACCGGGGTCCCGGATTCCGGCCGATCGACGCGCTGGACCGTGCCTGCGCCCGTCACGACATCTGCTCGGCCGATCCGATGTCGGGCACGCTTACGAGCTGCACGTGCAACCGGCGCCTCACGGTCGAGGCCGGTGCGGTCGCCCGGGATCCGCGCGCGCCCGCTCACACCCGAGAGGCGGCGCGATTCATCTCGGATTTCTCCGCGGCGCTGCCCTGCCAATAGGCCGCGCCGCGGGGACGAGCGGCAGTGTCGGTCAGGCGGCGTCCGCCGGGCTGGCCGCCGCCTTCGGGCCGCCCTTGGCGACGCCCACCAGGGCCGGGCGCAGGACGCGATCACCGATGACGTAGCCCGCCTGCACGACCTGCACGACGGTACCGGCCGGAACCTCCGCGTTCGGCACCTCGAACATGGCCTGATGGCGGTTCGGGTCGAACTTCTGGCCCTGGGGCTCGACGATCTTCACGCCGTGGCGCTCAAGGGTCTTGGCGAGGTCGCGCTCGGTGAGTTCGATCCCGTCGATCAGACCCTTCAGGGCGCCGTCGGCCGTGGACTTCGCATCGTCCGGCACGCTGTCGAGGGCGCGGCGGATGTTGTCGGCGACGTTGAGAACGTCCCGGGCGAAGTTGGTCACCGCGTAGGCGCGCGCGTCGGCGACTTCGCGCTCCGTCCGGCGGCGCAGGTTCTCCATCTCGGCGAGGGTGCGCAGCGTCCGGTCCTTGAGCTCGTCGCGCTCGGCGGTCAGCAGAGCCAGGGCCTCCGCGACGGGATCGACGGAGGCCGACTCGCCGCCCTGACCCGCGGGCGCGGAATCCTGGGCCGCGCCGGCACCGGCTTCGACCGTGGTCTGGCGCTGGTCATCCTGAGGCATGTCGTTGCTCGTCATCACGTTTCAGTCGTGGGCGGGAATCGGTGAGGGATCGTGGAATCGGCGCTGATATCTGGCCAAGGGGTCGCGAAATCAACCCGTCCGCTCACGCCTCGCGCGGCGGCGGGGCCGCCACCAGCGCCTCCAGACCCTCGGCCTTCAGCGTGGCGACGTCGTGCGCGAACACGTCCATCACGGCGCTGCGGATTGCGGCCTGCCGGTCGGGCTGCGTCACCCGGGTGCCGGTGAGGTCGGTGACGTAGAAGACGTCCACGGCGCGTTCGCCAAAGGTCGCCACATGCGCCGACGTGATGTTGAGCGACAGCCGGCTGAAGGCGGTGGTGAGCTCGTAGAGCAGGCCCGGCCGGTCGAGGCCGGTGATCTCCACGACGGTCTCCCGGCTCGACAGCGCGTTGTCGATGATCACGTCCGGCGGCACCGGGAAGGTCTTGGCGCGGGTGCTCGCCGTCGGGTGCTTGTCGGCGACGAGGTCGGCGATGCGGATCTCGCCCTTCAGCGCGCGCTCGATCGCCGCCGTGATGCGCTTGGTCCGGCGCAGCTCGTCCTCGTCGCGCTCGAAGGCGCGGGAGATGAAGATCGTGTCGAGGGCAAACCCGTCCGTGGTGGTGAAGATCTGCGCGTCGACGATGTTGCTCCCCGCCGCCGCGCAGGCGCCGGTGACGATGGCGAGCAGGCGGGGATGATCCGGCGAGTAGATGGTGATCTCGGTCACGCCCCGAACCGGATCGAGGGCCACGTCGGTGGCGCTGGTCCGTCCGTCGCGCACCACATCGCGCAGGAAGATCGCGTTCTTCAGCTGGCGCGTGCCGTCGACCTTCAGCCAGTAGGCCTGGCTGTGCCGCGCCGCGTAGGCATCGAACTCCTCCGAGGCCCAGCCCGGCAGCTGCTCGCGCAGGCCCATCTGCACGAGGCGCACCCGGTCGGTGCGGGCGATCTCGGAATGGCCGCCTGACAGGTAGACTTCAGTCTCGTCGTACAGCGTGCGGATCAAAGTGCCCTTCCAGGCGGTCCAGACCCCCGGCCCGACGGCGGTGATGTCGGCCACCGTCAGGATGGTCAGGAGTTTCAGCCGCTCCAGGCTCTGCACGCTCGCGGCGAACCGCTCGATCGTCTTGGCGTCCGAGAGGTCGCGGCTCTGCGCCGTCATGGACATCAGCAGATGGTGTTCCACGAGCCAGCGCACGGTCTCGGTCTCGGCCTGGTTCAGGCCGAAGCGCGGGCAGAGCTTCTCGGCGATGGCGGCGCCGGCGATCGAGTGGTCCTCAGGCCGGCCCTTGGCGATGTCGTGCAGCAGGATCGCCACGTAGAGCGCCATGCGGTTGTGGATCGTATGCACGAGGCGCGAGACCAGCGGATAGGTCTCCTGGACCCGGCCCGATTCGATGTCGGCCAGGACGCCGACCGTGCGCAGCAGATGCTCGTCCACCGTGAAGTGGTGGTACATGTTGAACTGCATCATCGCGACGATGCGGCCGAAATCCGGGATGAAGCGGCCGAGCACGCCCGCCTCGTTCATCTCGCGCAGCGCCTCCTCCGGGGCGTTCCGCGAGGTGAGGATCTCGACGAACAGGCGATTCGCCTCGGGGTCCACGCGCAGCGACGGGTTCACCAGGCGCAGGGACCGGTTGGCCAGCCGCTTGGCGTCCGGATGGATCGCGAGGTTGTGCCGGTCGGCGAGCCAGAACAGCCGGATCAGGTTCACGGGGTCGCGCTCGAAGGCGTCCTCCGCACGCAGGTTCACCCGGCCGTGGTCGATCCAGAAATCCTCCGCCTCCATGGCGGTTGCCCGGAACCGGTCGCGGAACCGGCCGATCCAGCGGTCGAGCACCGGGGTGCGCTTGGCATGGCGCGCCTCCAGCTCCGCGCAGACGATGGCGGTGAGGTCGCCCACGTCCTTGGCGATGCGGAAATAGGCCTTCATGAAGCGCTCGACGCCGGAGAGGCCGCCCCGGGGCTCGTAGCCGAAGCGCTCGGCGATCCGCGGCTGCAGGCCGAAGGACAGGCGCTCCTCCGCGCGCTTCGTCACGAAGTGCATGTGGCAGCGCACCCGCCACAGAAACTCGTCGCAGCGCTCGAACAGCGCGTATTCCTCCGGGGTGAACAGCCCGGCGCTCACGAGTTCCAGCTGGTCGCGGACCCGGTAGGTGTATTTGGCGATCCAGAACAGGGTGTTCAGGTCGCGCAGGCCGCCCTTGCCGTCCTTGACGTTGGGCTCGACGAGATATCGGGAGGTGCCGGCCTTGGAGACGCGCATGTCGCGCTCGCGCAGCTTCGCCTCCACGAACTCGGCGGCGGATCCGACCACCAGCTCGGCGTCGAAGCGGGTCACGAGCTCCTCGTAGAGGATCCGGGTGCCGAACAGGTATCGCGCTTCCAGGAGGGCGGTGCGGATCGTCATGTCGGCCCGCGCCTCGCGCAGGCATTCCTCCACCGACCGGGTGGCGTGGCCGACCTTCAGCTTCAGGTCCCACAGGACGTAGAGCATCCCCTCGACGACGCTCTCCGACCACGCCGTCTGCTTGTAGGGAAGCAGGAACAGCAGATCGATGTCCGAGCCCGGCGCCATCGTGCCCCGGCCGTAGCCGCCGGTGGCGACCACCGCGAGCTGCTCACCGGTCGACGGATTGTCGTTGGGATAGAGGCGCCAGACCACGGCATCGTGAATCGCCCGGACCACCGCATCGGTGAGGTTCGACAAGGTCTGCGCGCAGCGCAGCCCGTTGCGGTCCTCGAGGAGCTGCGCCTCGGCGGCGCGGTGGCCCTCTTCGATGACCCGGCGCAGTTGCGGCACGAGCGCGGCCCGGAGCTTCGTGGGCTCACGGGCCTCGCGGTCGAGGTTCTCCAGAACCGTGTTGAGGGCTGCGACGGGATCGAACATGGCTCCCGTTAGCATGATATCCCGACACCGCCAGCCACGCGGCCCCGCCGCTATTCCGCAGCCGGCAGGTCGAGGGCGAGCAGCCGCGCCGTGCGGGTGCGGGTCGCCGCCCGGGGCTCCGCCTCGCTCGCCTGCCGCCGCGCGTCCGCGATCGCCGCATGGACGCCGTCCACCGCCAGGATCAGCGCGCTGACTGTCCGCGCATCGATGCTGCGTTCACGGGCGTAACAGACGACGTCCGCCACCAGCCCGTCGGTCTCGATCGCGATCGCATCGAGTTCGGCGGCGCTGGTCGCCGCCCGCACCTCGCGCATGATGTCGAGGAGCCGGTCGAGGACGAAGTCCACGCGCTCCCGGCGCTTGCGGGCGAGGCGCTGGCCGATCCAGGCGATGCCGGACCCGATCGTGCCGCCGAAGAAGGCGAACAGGTAGATGTAATCCTCGTAGCGATCGAGGAAGGTCTGCTGCTCGCGCTCGAAATAGTCGACGGCGCCGGGGTGGTTCGGCAGGCGCGCCGAGGTCGCCGCCACGGTGGTGTCGAAGTCCGGCGCCTTCATCAGCTTGGCCACCGGCGCCGCCGAGGCCAGACGCGAGCGCCACTCGAACAGGTGCTGCGTCGCCGAGGCGACCGCGACCCGGCTGACCGTGCCCCGCGCCATCAGGCGGTAGGAGGCGCCGACGGTCTTGATCTCCTCGTCGGGGCGCTTCGGCCGGCCGCCGAAGGTGCCGGCCGGAATCGTGACCGCTTGCAATTCGGGGAAGCGCTGCAGGATCGCGTCGCCGTCCGGGATCGAGACGAAGCCGACCTTCCGCTCCGGCGAGCCCAGCTCGACGGCACGGACCACGGAAGCCGCGGGCTTGGAGGCGGGGCTCGCGATCACCGCCACCGCATCGACGCGTTTGTCGGCGAGGGCGGCGGTCACCTCGCCGATCTTGAGCGGCACCACGGTGACATGACCGGGCTCCGCCTCGGCGGCAGGGCTGGCCTCCGGCGCGTCCGCGCCCGCATTGTCCGGCACGAGGTCGTAGAAGGAGAGCAGGTTCGTCAGGAAGGACAGGTCGGCGCTGTGCCGGACCACGATGCCGAGCCGCTTGCGCGCGAGCGCGGGGATGTCGTCGATATCGGCCGCCTCCGGCGCCGCGATGACCAGGGCCTCGTCGTGCAGGATCGCGAGGGTCAACCCGTTCTCGGGCAGGAACACGTCCGGCCGGACCACGGCGAGGTCGGCCTTGTTCCGCTGAAGCGCGAGGGCGCTGTCGCGCACGTCGCCGTAGCGCACGACCTTGAGCCGGACATCCTCGCGTGCCCGGTCGAGGGCGCTGGCATAGGCTTCGATCAGCGCGGCCTCGGGGCCGTCCTGCGGGCCGACCGCCACCGTCAGGGTATTCGGGCGCGACAGATAGACGATTGCGGCCGCGGCCGCAGCGAGCCCCAGGGCAACGAGGACCAGGAGCCATTCACGCCGCATCAGGATAGCTGCCGCACGTGGCAGCCGACGGTTCCGTCGACCCTGCGGATCGCCTGACGAAGAACGGTGGTTCGGGCCATGGCCGAGCCTGTCGCGTTGCGCGCGTTCCATGCCCGAGTCATGGAACGCAAACCTGTCGAGATCGTGAAGAACCGGTGAAATCTCCATTCGTTGCAGGATCCGCGCCAGAAGGTCGCGACCGCGAGATCGAGCCGCCCGGCCCCGTGAGCCCGGCGTGGCTGGAGCGGGCGGCGCTCCATTATCTGGAGCGCTACAGCGCCTCGACCGAGATGCTGCGCCGGACCCTTGCGCGCCGCGTCCAGAAGCGGGCCCGCGCCCGGGGCGAGGATCCCGCGCTCTTCACCGACCTCGTGACGGCGACCGTCGCGCGGGCGGTGTCGGCCGGCCTCGTGGACGACGCGCGCTTCGCCGACACCCGCCTCGCCACCCTGCGCCGCCGCGGCACGTCGAGCCGCGGCGTCTCGGCCAAGCTCGCCGCCAAGGGTGTTCCGCGCGATGTCGTCGAGGCCGCCATGCTGGCGGAGCGCGACGCCCTGCCGGACGGTGAGGCGGAGGCGATCGAGGACCAGGCCGCGCGGGCCTACGCCAAGCGGCGGCGCCTCGGGCCGTATCGCCGCCCGGATCAGCGGGCGGCGCACCGCGACCGGGACCTCGCCGCCCTGGCCCGGGCCGGCTTCGACTACGACCTCGCCCGCCGGGTGGTCGATCTGGAGCCCGACGACATGGTGTGATGGGTGCGGCATCGCGGCCCGGGGTGAAAGGCGGGGCGGCCTTGCACCTTTGGCCGGGTTGTTCATTGTCTGTTCGATGGACGAGACCCTGGCCAAGAAGCTGCGCATCCTCGCGGATGCCGCCAAGTACGACGCCTCCTGCGCCTCCTCGGCCGCGCCGAAGCGCGCGGCCGGCAAGGACGGGCTCGGGTCGACCACCGGGGCGGGGATCTGCCACGCCTATACGCCGGACGGGCGCTGCGTCTCGCTGCTGAAGATCTTGCTGACCAACTGGTGCCTGTTCGATTGCGCCTACTGCATCAACCGGCGCTCCTCGAACGTGCCGCGGGCCAAGTTCTCCGTCGAGGAGGTCGTGAACCTCACCCTGAACTTCTACCGGCGCAACTACATCGAGGGCCTGTTCCTCTCGTCGGGCATCATCAAGTCGCCGGACCACACCATGGAGCTGCTGACCCGGGTGGCGAAGTCGCTGCGGCGCGATCACGGCTTTGCCGGCTACATTCACCTGAAGTCGATCCCGGAGGCGAGCCCCTGGCTGATCGAGGAGGCCGGTCTCTACGCCGACCGGCTCTCGATCAACGTCGAGCTGCCCACCGAGGCGAGCCTGGAACGCCTCGCCCCGGAGAAGGACGGCGCCGCGATCCAGGGAGCAATGGCCCAGATCGGCGAGCGCATCGTGCAGGCCAAGGCCGAGAAGCGCCGCTTCTCGCCGGCCGGCCACTCGACGCAGGTGATCGTCGGGGCGGACGCCACCACCGACGAGGCGCTGATCCGCAAGAGCGCGCTGCTCTACGGCAGCGTCGGCCTGAAGCGGGTCTATTACTCGGCGTTCAGCCCGATCCCGGACGGGTCCGCGATCCTGCCGCCCAAGCCGCCACCGCTCCAGCGCGAGCACAGGCTGTACCAGGCCGACTGGCTGCTGCGGTATTACGCATTCACCCCCGACGAGGTGGCCGACGCCTCGGAGGGCGGGATGCTCGCCCTCGACATCGACCCGAAGCTCGCCTGGGCGCTGAAGCACCGGGACAAGTTCCCCGTGGACGTGAACAAGGCCGATCGGGAATGGCTTCTGCGGGTGCCGGGGCTCGGCGCCCGGGCCGTGGACAAGATCGTGAAGGCGCGCCGGCACGCGACCCTGCGCCTCGACGACGTTGCCCGCCTGACCTCGGGCTTGAAGCGGGCCCGGCCGTTCCTCGTCGCCGCCGATCATCGTCCGGTGGGGCTCACCGACAGGCTCGACCTGCGGGCGCGACTGGTCGAGCCGGCGGCGCAACTGAGCCTGTTTTGAGAAAGGTCGCAGACGCGATGCTCCGTTCCCCTGCGAGCGGACACGGGAATGCCGGCGCGCCGCGCGCCATGCTCCTGCGCCCGGGCGCCGATCTCGACGGCTTCCGCACCGCCGTCCGGAGCCTCGTCGCGGAGGGTGTCCCACCCGAGGGGGTGACATGGTCGGAGGCGGACTCCCCCGGCCTGTTCGGCACCGGCGCGGCGCATGCCCTCAGCCCGCCGCTAGCCCTGCCGAAGCCCGTCGCCGCTCTGATCCCGCAGGTGATCCCGCACCGCGATCCGGAACGCTATGGGCTGCTCTACGCGCTGATCTGGCGCGTCTGCCACGGCGAGCGGCATTTGATGGAGGTCGGCAGCGATCCGCTGGTCCACCGCCTGCACCGTCTGGCCAAGGCGATCGGGCGCGACCTCCACAAGATGCACGCCTTCCTGCGCTTCCGCCGGGCTGAGGGGCCGGGTGGGGAGCGCTACATCGCGTGGTTCGAGCCGGATCACCACATTCTCGAGGCCGCGGCGCCGTTCTTCGTCAATCGCTTCCGCGGGATGCGCTGGTCGATCCTGACGCCGGACGGATCGGCGCATTGGGATACGGAGGCCTTGACCTTCGGACCGCCGGGCGACCGCGCGCAGCTGCCGGAGGGCGACGGGTTCGAGGCCGGCTGGCAGACCTACTACGAGAGCACGTTCAACCCGGCCCGTACCAACCTGAAGGCCATGCGGGCCGAGATGCCCAAGAAGTACTGGCACAACATGCCCGAGACGGCCGCCATCCCCGCCCTCGTCCGCGCGGCGGCCGGGCGCACCGAAGCGATGATCGAGAGGGAGCCGACCATGCCCACACGCCGCGACCCGGCCCGCGCCGTCGCCGCCATGGCCGATCAGGACCCGAAGACCCTGGAGGAGCTGAACGCGATCATCCGACGGACCGAGCCGCTGGTCGCGGGCGCCACCCAGGCCGTGCTCGGCGAGGGGCCCGTGGGCGCAACGATCGCCTTCGTGGGCGAGCAGCCCGGCGATCAGGAGGATCGGCAGGGCCGACCCTTCGTCGGACCGGCGGGGCAACTGCTCTCCCGCGCCATGGCGGAGGCCGGGATCGACCGTGGGGCGAGCTACCTCACGAATGCGGTCAAGCACTTCAAGTTCGAGGAACGCGGTAAGCGCCGCATCCACCAGAAGCCGACGGCGGGCGAGGTCAGCCATTACCGCTGGTGGCTGGACCGGGAATTGGACTTCGTGGCTCCGAAGCTCGTGGTCGCCCTCGGCGCGACCGCGGTGCTGGCGCTGACCGGCAAGGCCGTCCCGATCACCCGGGCGCGGGGCCCGTTCCGGTTCGACCGGTTCGACAACCGCTTCCAGGGCTTCATCACGGTCCACCCCTCCTACCTGCTGCGCCTGCCCGACGAGGCGAAGGAAGAGGCCTACGCGGCGTTCGTGGACGACCTGCGCCGGGTGGAGGCTCTGGGGCAAGAGCTCGCGGCCTGATCCTCCAACCCCGCGGTTCTGCTATGCTGATGGCCGCCGATTCCCTCCGATCCCGCCGCCATGGACAAGCAGCTCGCCCTCGACATCCTCCGCACGAACGAAGCGGAACTGCGCCGCCGCGGGGTGCTGCATGCGGCGCTGTTCGGTTCGGTCGCCCGTGGGGACGCCGGGGACGATAGCGACCTCGACGTGCTGATCGACATCGATGCGCCCGTCGTCGGCGGTCTCTTCGGCTATGTCGGGTTGTGCCATTTCATCGATGATCTGTTTCCGATCCGGGTCGACGTGGCGGACCGGGCGGCCCTCAAGGATCGGGTCCGAAAGCACGCAGAGCGCGATGCCGTTTTCGCTTTCTGAGCGCGAGCGGACCGCCTGCGCCGACATCATCGCCAACGCCGAGCGTGCCGCTCACTTTGTGGCGGGGTTCACGCTCGAGACTTTCGGGGCGGACGAGCGCACGCACTTCGCAGTCATGCGTTGCCTTGAGATCGTCTCGGAGGCGAGCCGCCGATTGAGCGCCGAGACGAAGGACCGGTATGCGGACGTGCCGTGGCGACAGATCGCGGATGCGGGCAGCGTCTATCGCCACAGCTATCACCGGGTGACGCTGGACATCGTCTGGCTCACCGTCCACCACGAGTTGCCCGTTCTCGTCGCGGCCTGCCGCGCCGAACTCGCCCGCGCGCCCGATTCCTGATCGCCCCGAGCCGCCTGAGCCCATGACCGACGCGAAGCCCGAAATTAAGTCCGTGGGCCCCGGCGATCAGGTGATCCTGGTCGACGGCTCGTCGTTCATCTTCCGGGCCTATTTCCAGTCGATCAATCAGGACCAGAAGTACAATTCGCGCCCCTCCGACGGGCTGCCCACCGGCGCCGTGCGGCTGTTCTGCACGAAGATCGCGCAGTTCCTGCAGGACGGCGCCGCCGGCACGATGCCGACGCATCTCGGCATCGTCTTCGACAAGTCAGAAGGCTCGTTCCGCAAGGAGATGTTCCCAGACTACAAGGGCCACCGCCCGGACGCGCCCGACGACCTCAAGCGGCAGATGCCCCTGATGCGCGACGCGGTGCGGGCCTTCGGCCTGCACGCGGTGGAACTGGAACGCTACGAGGCCGACGACCTCATCGCGACCTATACCCGCCAGGCCGAGGCACGGGGCGCGGGCGTCATCATCGTCTCCTCCGACAAGGATCTGATGCAGCTCGTGGGACCGCAGGTGCGGTTCTACGATTTCGAATCCGGTGCGAAGGGCAAGCCGGGCTACCGGCCCGAGCGCAACCTCGATGTCGAGGCGATCATCGCCAAGTGGGAGGGGCTTCAACCCAACCAGATCGGCGACGCGCTGGCGCTGATCGGCGACACCTCCGACAACGTACCGGGCGTCCCCGGCATCGGCTTGAAGACCGCCGCGGCGCTGATCAAGGAGTTCGGCAGCCTCGAGGCGCTGCTGGAGCGGGCGGGCGAGATCAAGCAACCCAAGCGCCGGGAAACCCTGCTCGCCAACGTCGATCAGGCTAAGCTGTCTCGAAAACTCGTGGCGCTGATGGAGGATGTGCCGGTCCCGGTGCCGCTCGACGAACTCGGCGTGCCGAAGCCCGACCCGGAGAAGCTCGTCGGCTTCCTGAAGGCGATGGAGTTCAACACCCTGACGCGCCGCATCGCCCAGATGCTGCACGTCGACCCCGAGGCGGTGAAGCCCGATCCGCGGCTCCTGCCCGGCGCCCGGCCGCACGGCTACGGCAACGGGGCCGGCGGCAGCGACGCGGTGCCATTCTTCGGCGATTCCGTGCCGCCGGATCCCGAGACCGCGGCGGCCGGGGCCGAGCGCCCGCCGGGCGCCGCACCGCCCGAGGGCGGCGCGGTGGACCCCTTCGCGGATCTCGACCTGCCGGACGCGCCCGCCAAGCCCCGGGCCCCCGTCGAGGCGACGCCCGGCAACGTCGTGGCGGCCCGGGCCGCGGAGGCCGTGGCCCCCTTCGACACCGCCGCCTACGAGACCGTCACGTCTCTGGAGCAGCTCGACGCCTGGATCGCCGAGGCCGAGGAGGCCGGTGTGATCGCGGTCGACACCGAGACGGACGCGCTCGACGCCCACAAGGCCGGCCTGGTCGGCGTCTCGCTGGCGGTGTCCACGGGACGGGCCTGCTACATCCCGCTGGCGCACGTGCAGGCCGCCAAGGTGCAGGCCGACGCCACCGACCTGTTCGGCGAAGGGGCCGCGCCCTCCGACGTGGTCGAGCCGGTCCCGGGCCAGATCCCCCTGAAGGATGCCGTCGCCCGACTGAAGCCGCTTCTGGAGAATCCCGGCGTCCTGAAGGTCGGCCAGAACCTCAAATACGATTGGGTCGTGCTCGCCCGCTACGGCGTCGAGGTGGCGCCCTTCGACGACACGATGCTGATCTCCTACGTTCTCGATGCCGGGAAGGGCGGCCACGGCATGGACGAGCTGGCCCGCCGCCATCTCGGCCACCAGCCGATCACGTTCTCGGATGTCGCCGGCACCGGCCGCAACAAGGTGAGCTTCGACCGGGTCGCGATCGACAAGGCCACCGCCTACGCGGCCGAGGATGCGGACGTGACGCTCCGCCTGTGGCGGATGATGAAGCCGCGCCTCGTCGCCGAGCACCGGGTCGCGGTCTACGAGACCCTGGAGCGCCCGCTCCTGCCGGTCATCGCCCGGATGGAGCAGCGCGGCATCCGGGTCGACCGGGACATGCTGAGCCGCCTCTCGGGGGATTTCTCGCAGATCCTCGTGCGCCTGGAGGAGGAAATCCAGGAGGATGCCGGCGAGAAATTCTCGGTGGGCTCGCCGAAGCAGATCGGCGACATCCTGTTCGGGAAGATGGGCCTGCCGGGCGCCAAGAAGACGCCCTCCGGCCAATGGGCCACACCGGCCACGCTCCTCGAAGAACTGGCCCAGGCCGGGCACGAACTGCCCAAAAAGATCCTGGAGTGGCGCCAGCTCTCGAAGCTGAAATCCACCTATACTGACTCGCTCCAGACCCATGCGGATCGCGAGACCGCGCGGGTCCACACCTCGTTCTCGCTGGCGGCGACCACTACGGGTCGGCTGTCCTCCTCCGAGCCGAACCTGCAGAACATCCCGATCCGCACCGAGGAGGGCCGGCGCATCCGCCGCGCCTTCGTGGCCGCGCCCGGCAACCGGCTGATCTCGGCGGATTATTCTCAGATCGAGCTGCGTCTCCTGGCCCACATGGCCGATATCCCGGAACTCCGGAAGGCGTTCGCGGACGGGATCGACATCCACGCGGCCACCGCCTCGGCGATGTTCGGCGTGCCGCTCAAGGACATGACGCCCGACCTGCGGCGCCGGGCGAAGACCATTAATTTCGGCATCATCTACGGCATCTCGGCCTTCGGGCTCGCCGACCGGCTCGGCATCGGCCGCGAGGAGGCTTCCGCGTTCATCAAGCAGTATTTCGAGCAGTTCCCCGGGATCCGCGACTACATCGATGCGACCAAGAAGAGCTGCCGGGACAAGGGCTACGTCACCACCCTGTTCGGCCGGGTGTGCCACTATCCGCAGATCCGCTCCAACAACCCGTCCGAGCGCGCCAGCGTCGAGCGGCAGGCGATCAACGCGCCGATCCAGGGCTCGGCCGCCGACATCATCCGCCGGGCCATGACCCGGATGGAAGGGGCTTTGGCCGACGAGAAGCTCGGGGTGCGCATGCTCCTGCAGGTCCACGACGAGCTGGTCTTCGAGGCTGGCGAGGACGAGGTGGAGCGGGCGATCCCGATCATCCGCGGCGTGATGGAGGAAGCCCCGGCGCCGGCCCTGACGCTGCGGGTGCCGCTGGTGGTGGAGGCCAACGCGGCGGGGAACTGGCAGGAGGCGCATTAGCGCGGATGGCGGCTGAACCTGTCCATCCTCGCGACCGGAGCGGAGCGGGCCGGCACGACGCTCATCGATCCGGTGGGCGCGGGTTCAGGACAGGGGCGATGGCGTCGTCCTCGCGCGTCCGGTAGAGCGCCATCGGCTTGGTCGCGTGCGCCCGCTTGGGGGGCGTCGTCGCGCCGCACAGCACCGGGCCGGCCCGCAGGGTTTCGACGAAAGGGTGCAACCGGTCGAGGCAGCCGCCTCCGGCGGTCCATTGGACACCGAGATGCGCTGTTCGGTGCGCCTCCGTGGAGGACGAGAATTCGTCAGTTCAGCTCGATCCCGCGTTCCGGGCACGGCGAGATCGCCCTCGGTCAGGCACCCGAGTATCGCTGTCGCTCCAACATGCAGGATGCCCGCCGGGACGGGCAGGCTCGTCTGCAGAAGGTCGCTGACGAACGCGAACAGCCGTTCGGCTCCGGCGTGGGCTGCGTCGCTGTCGACTGAAATGCCGGCCGCCGGTTGTGCCGTCTGCCCTGGCCCACGCTCTTGCCCGTGCCCGGGTCAACGTATTTCGGCCGCACGGACTGTCGCCGGTCCAGAGGGCTGTGTTGGAGGCCTGCGCGGAGAGATCAGGTCAACGGATCGCCGCGATCCAGGCCCTGCAGTCCGGCAATCCCATTCATTCCCGGGCACCCCCGGGCGAGCCCGGAACCCAGAGCCGCCGCCAGCCATGCCGGCACGCGGTCGAGGTCTGGATCCTGCTTCGCAGTCCCGGAATGACGGGGCTGTGACGTCGGGCTGTGACCTCGGGCTGGTCTCCGACTACAGGCATCCACAGGGCCGCCCTGGCTTGGAGATGGCGTCGAAGACGGTCATACGCGGTAAGTCCATGACCTGTATCGCTCAGAACTTGTGATCGATCCCCTCTCCTTCCTATCCGGCGGCGGCGAGGCCGCGCGGATGATCCGCGCACGCGACTGGACCGGCCATCCCCTCGGCCCCCCGGGGACCTGGCCGGCGGAATTCCGCGCGGCCCTTTCGCTCGTTCTCAACTCGCCGGAATCGATGATCCTGGCCTGGGGGCCCGATCTCCACTTCTTCTTCAACGACACCTACTTCCCGCTGCTCGGGCCCCGTCTGGCCTGGGCCATGGGCGAGCGGTTCGACGTGGTCTGGGCCGATGCCTGGGATCAGGCCAAGCCGATCATCGACGCGGCCATGGCAGGCAGCCCGGAGCGCTTCATCGATCTGCCCTGGCAGCTCGACACCGACCGGGGCTCCCGGGAGACGTGGTGGACCTTCTCGTACTCGCGGGTCCTCGACGCCGCGGGGCGGGTCACGGGGTTGTTCATCCTCACCAACGAGACCACGGCCCGCGTGCGCGCCGACGCCGCCCTCAAGGAGAGCCAGGGCCGCCTGGAATCCGCCCTCGCGGAGCTGCGCGACCTCAACGCCACCCTGGCCCAGCAGGTCGAGGAACGCACCGCCGATCGCAACGCCCTGTGGACGCTCTCGTCCGACATGATGCTGCGCTGCCTGTTCGACGGCACGATCACCGCGGTGAACCCGGCCTGGACCGAGGTGCTGGGCTGGCGGCCGGACGAGCTGATCGGAACCAAGCTCATCGCCTTCGTCCATCCGGACGATTTCGACCGCACCGTCGAGGGCGCGCAGCAGCTCGCCACGGGATCGAGCCTCGCGCGCTTCGACAACCGCTACCGCCACCGGGACGGCGGATACCGCTGGATCAGCTGGGCGGCCCGGCCGGGGGAGGGGGTGATCAACGCCGTCGGCCGCGATTTCACCGCGGAGCGCGAGCGCGCCGACGCCCTGGCCGCCACCGAAGAGGCCCTGCGGCAATCGCAGAAGATGGAGGCGGTCGGCCAGCTCACCGGCGGGATCGCCCACGACTTCAACAACCTGCTCGCCGGCATCTCCGGATCCCTGGAGCTGATCCAGACCCGCCTCGGCCAGGGTCGCGTCATGGATGTGGACCGCTACATCAATGCCGCGCAGGGAGCGTCCAAGCGGGCCGCGGCCCTGACCCATCGCCTGCTCGCCTTCTCGCGGCGGCAGACCCTCGATCCGAAGCCCACCGACGTGAACCGGCTCGTGGCCGGCATGGAAGAGTTGATCCGGCGGACGGTCGGCCCCGCCGTGATCGTCGAGGTCATGGGCGCGCCCGGTCTCTGGCCGGCCCTGGTCGACCCGCCGCAGCTCGAGAACGCCCTGCTCAACCTGTGCATCAACGCCCGTGACGCCATGCCGGAGGGCGGCCGGATCACGATCGAGACCGCCAATGCCTGGCTCGACGAGCGCGCCGCCCGGCGTCACGACATGCCGCCCGGCCAGTACCTCTCGCTCTGCGTCACCGATACCGGCATCGGCATGCCGCCCGAGATCGTCGGCAAGGTGTTCGAGCCGTTCTTCACCACCAAACCGCTGGGGCAGGGCACCGGCCTCGGCCTGTCGATGATCTACGGCTTCGCCCAGCAATCGGGCGGCCAGGTGCGGATCCATTCCGAGGTCGGCAAGGGCACCACGGTCTGCCTCTACCTGCCCCGCCATCGCGGCGCGGTCGCGGAGGAGGATGCGCATACCGCCGTCGGCGCGCCGCCGCGGGCCGCGCCGGGCGAGACCGTGCTGGTGGTCGACGACGAGCCGACCGTGCGCATGCTGGTCACCGAGGTGCTGGAGGATCTCGGCTACACGGCGATCGAGGCCGCCGACAGCGCGGCCGGCCTCAGGGTGCTGCAATCCGACGTGCGCATCGACCTGCTCGTGTCCGATATCGGTCTGCCGGGCGGCATGAACGGGCGCCAGATGGCCGAGGCCGGCCGGGTGACGCGACCGGGGCTCAAGGTCCTGTTCGTCACCGGCTACGCGGAGAATGCCGTCTTGGGCAACGGCCAGCTCGATGCCGGGATGCAGGTCATCACCAAGCCGTTCGTGGTGGAGGTGCTGGGCGCCCGCATCCGCGAGATGATCGGGACGGCTTGACCGCACGGCCGGTTCGGGCCTCATCGGCGGAGAAACGCCGGGGAGGAGACACGGAATGCGGGCGCTGCTGTGCACGAGGCTCGACGGGCCGGAGCATCTGGAGATCGTGGAGCGCTCCGATCCGGTTCCGGGTCCCGGGCAGGCCCTGGTGCGGATGCGGCTCGCGGCGCTCAACTTCTTCGACACGCTGATCGTGGCTGGGCGCTACCAAGTGAAGCCGGCCCTGCCGTTCTCGCCGGGCGGCGAGGGGGTCGGCGTGGTCGAGGCGCTCGGGCCAGGGGCCTCGGGCGTGGCCGTGGGCGACCGGGTGATCGTCCATGCCGGGCACGGTTGCTGCGCCGAACTCATCGCCCTCGACGCCGCCCGGCTCACGCCGGTGCCGGACGCGGTGCCGGACGAGCAGGCGGCCGGGCTCACCATCACCTACGGCACCTCGCTCCATGCCCTGGCGAACCGTGCCCGCCTGCAGCCCGGCGAATGGCTGGCGGTCCTCGGGGCCTCCGGGGGCGTCGGTCTCGCCGCCGTGGAACTGGGGCGGCTGATGGGCGCCCGGGTGATCGCCTGCGCCTCCTCGGAGGAAAAGCTCGCCGTCGCCCGCGCCCACGGCGCCGAGGCCGGCCTCGTCTACGATCCCGCGACGCTCAAGGACGAGTTGCGCCGGATCTCCGGGGGCGGGATCGACGTGGTCTACGATGCGGTCGGCGATGCCTACGCGGAGCCGGCCCTGCGGGCGCTCGGCTGGCGCGGCCGGTTCCTCGTCATCGGCTTCGCCGCCGGGGAGATCCCGCGGCTGCCGTTGAACCTGATGCTCCTGAAGGAACTCGACGTGCAGGGCGTCCACTGGGGCGCCTTCCTCGAACGCGAGCCGGAGGCGCATCGGGCCGACCAGCGTCGGCTCCTCGACTGGGTGGCCGAGGGCAAGCTCACCGCGCAGGTCCACGGCGTCTACCCGCTGGCGGACTTCCCGGAGGCCTTCGGCCTGCTGACCCGCCGTGCGGCCGTAGGCAAGGTTCTCCTGCGGCCCTGATCGGGCCGCGGCCGCCCGCCTTCGACTGGATCGGCGCTCGACCCGCGGCACGGCCTTGGCGGGCGACGCGTCATGCGTTCCGCGCTGATCTGCGGCGCAGATCACTTCCGAAGTAGAGGTTGCGAAAAATCTGTCCTTCATCTTCGTGTGCCACGATGCGCCGGTGTCGTCCTCTGTGGTGCCCGAGATGAGCTTTCGAAGAAGTATCGTTTCGAAGCTGATACTGCCATCGATAATCGGCTTTTTGCTGTTTATCGCAAGCTCGACCATCGGCTTGATGCAGATACAGGCCATCAATGCCGCCGCCGTGGAGACCCGCGACGTCTGGGTGCGCAAGGACAACGATCTCCATACGATTCGATTCCTGATGCTGCGGTACCACACGACGACGATCCGCAAGGTGGTCGCCGTCGACGACGGTGAGAACCGGGACCTCGATGCCGAGTTCGTCGAGATGGATCGGACCATCCCCGAGGCCTTCCAGAGCTATCGCGTGCGCGCGACGACGCCCCGGGAGCGCGCGCTCTGGGACGCATTCGAGGGGCGGTGGAAGGTCTATCGCACCGCCCAGGAGGCGATCCTCGCCCCGCTCAGGCGCGGCGACCGGAACGCGGCCCGCGACGCCATCGCGCCCGCCCGCCCGCCTCTGGTGGCCGCCTTCGATGCCCTGGCGGATCTCGCCCAGGTCACCGCCGAGGGCACGAACGTCTCGGTCCAGCGCTCCGAGGATGCGTTCCGGACGGCGTGGTCCGTCACCATCACGCTCTCCGTGATCGGAGCGATCATGACCGGCGCGGCGGTCTGGTGGGTCTGGCAGCGGGTCGCCCGCCCGATCCGGTCCCTGGCCGAGATCATGGGTCGGCTCGCGGCCAACAACCTCGACGTGGCCGTCGGCGGCTCCGAGCGAGCGGACGAGGTCGGGGTCATGGCGGCCTCCGTCCAGGTCTTCAAGGACGGCCTGATCCGCGCGCGCACGCTCGAGCACGAAGCGGCACAGGCCCGCGCCGCGGCCGAGGCGCGGCGGCGGAGCGGCATGCAGCAGATCGCCGACGCCTTCGAGGGCACGGTCGGCGGCATCATCGGCACGGTCTCGGCCGCCGTCGCTGCGCTGCAGGACACGGCCTCGGCCATGAATGAGGCGGCCGCCGACACCGCCGATCGCTCCGGCCGGGTGGCGAGCGCGGCCGAACTCGCGGCCAGCACCGTCAACGTCGCGGCGGCGGCGGAGGAACTCGGCGTCTCCGTCCAGGAGATCAGCCGCCAGGTCGCGGGCTCGACGGCGCTGACCCAGTCGGCGGTCGCGGACGCGGAGGCGACCGCGCACTTGGTTCGGGATCTGAACGGGGCGGCGGTCCAGATCGGTCATGTCGTGACCCTGATCTCGACCATCGCCGAACAGACGAATCTCCTGGCGCTGAACGCCACGATCGAGGCGGCGCGGGCCGGCGCGGCGGGCCGCGGCTTCGCCGTCGTGGCCGCAGAGGTGAAGGCGCTGGCCGGTCAGACCGCGCGGGCGACCGACGAGATCGGCGGCCACGTCGCCCGGATCCAGTCCTCCACCGGCGACGCCGTCTCGGCGATCGGGCGCATCGGCGGCCGAGTCCAGGAACTCAGCGCCGTGGCGACGCGGATCGCCAGCGCCGTGGAGCAGCAGGGCGCCGCGACGCAGGAGATCGTCCGCAACGTCTCCCAGGCCGCCCAGGGGGCGGCTGACGTCACCAGCACCATCACGGGCGTCGCCGACGCGGCGAAGGGAACCGGAGCGGCGGCCGATCAGGTTCTCACGGCAGCCTCGGAGCTGTCGCTCCGGTCCGGGCATCTCAGGGACGAGGTGACGCGCTTCCTCGCGACCGTCCGCGCGGCCTGAGCGGGCGGAATCGGAGCGGACGCAACCCTCCGACCGCGCGCCCGACGCGCCGGCTCAGAGGAGCCCGCGCGCCTTGGCCAAGCCGACCAGATCCGCCTGCGGGCGGGCGCCGATGTGCTGGATGACCTCGGCCGCCGCGAGCGTGCCGAGGCGGGCGCTCGTGACGTGGTCGAGGCCGCGGGCGTGGCCGGCCAGGAAGCCGGCCGCAAAGAGGTCCCCCGCCCCCGTCGTGTCGACCACCTCGTGGACCGGGCTCGCCTCGACGGCGCGGACCTCGCCACCCTGCACCACCAGGGCACCGTCGGCCGAGCGCGTCACGAGGCCGAGCAGGTGACGGCCGCGGGCGTTGCGCTCGTCCCGCAGGGCCGCCACCGCGGCCTCGGCATCGTCGGTCTGGAAGAGGCTCTGCAACTCGCCGATGTTGGCGAAGAGGATGTCGATGGTGCCGTCGCGGATCAGACCGAGGAATTCATCGCGGTAGCGACCGACGCAGAACGCATCCGAGAGGGTCAGCGCAACGGCGTTGCCGGCCTGGTGGGCGATGTCGGACGCCTTGCGGAACGCCTCCTTGGCGGCCGGCGGATCCCAGAGGTAGCCCTCGAGATAGACGACCCGGGCGGAACGCACGAGAGCCTTGTCGACATCGTCGGGCGAGAGTCCCTGGCAGGCGCCCAGATAGGTGTTCATCGTGCGCTCGCCATCCGGCGTCACCAGCACGAAGCATCGGGCGGTGGCCGGTCCCTCGGCCGCCGCAGGGACGCTGAAGTCGACGCCGGTCGCCTTGAGATCGTGGCTGAACAGGCCGCCGAGCTCGTCGTTCCGGACCTTGCCGACGAAGCCGGTCTTGGCTCCGAGCAGGGCCGCGCCGACCGCGGTGTTGGCGCCGGAGCCGCCCGACACGATCGTGGCCGGGCCCATGGCCTCGAACAGCGCCTCGGCCCGCGGCTCGTCGATGAGCTGCATCGCACCCTTGGTGACGCCCTGCGCCGCCAGGAAGGCATCGTCCGTCCGTGCGATCACGTCGACGATCGCGTTGCCGAGCACGAGGAGATCGAGAGGTTCAGTCATCCGGGCGTCCTGATTCGCGTTCGCGCCGCTGTGGCATCCACCTCGGATCGGATCAAGCTCCGTCGTCGTCGGACGCGCGGTCGGCGAACAGCTCCGGGACGGGCAGGCGCAGGCCGGGCGGCGTCAGGTCCAGCGTCTCCTGGGTCGCGATGCGGGTCTCGATCAGGCCGCCCTGCGCGCGGCGGTGATGGATGACGAGGCGTTTGACCGGATCCACGATCAGATAGTGGATCACGCTCTCGAGACTGAAGTAGCGGGTCAATTTCAAACCCGAATCGACGGAACGTGTGCTCGGCGACTGCACCTCGACGACGATGACGGGATCGGTGATCTCCGTCGCATCGGGGTCAGCGCGCATTCCGCAGTAAACGAGGGCGTCGGGCTCGAAGACCGTATCCTGATCGACGCGAACGCTGATGCCATCCGGCAGCGCGTAGCAGGCGCTCTTCGCTTGCTTCAGTGCGGACCGGAGCGCCAGATAGGTGGCAGCCTTGACCTCGGCATGCCGAACGCGCTCCGGCGACATCGCGAACACCTCGCCATCGACCAGCTCGAAGCGCCCCGGCTGCCCATCGGCCCAGGTGAGAAACTCGTCGACCGTCATCCGGGATTTCGGCTGAGCGACCATGCCCGAGGCTAGCACGGATTCGGCCTCCTGGGAGCCGAGCCCGTGACGGGCCTCACCCCGCGATCTTCTCCAGCGCGACGTCCCGTGTCCGCGGACCCAGGAGCCCGACGAGCAGGCCCGCGGCCAGCATCGCGGCCGAGATGAACAGGAACACGCCCGGCGTGCCGGCCTCCCGCAGGACGAACGCGATGACGAAGCCCGTGAAGATCGCCGAGAAGCGGCTCCAGGAATAGACAAAGCCCACCGCCCTGGCGCGGATGCCCGTGGGGAACAGCTCGGCCTGATAGGCGTGGAAGCTGTACGACATCACGTTCGAGGCGAGCGTCAGGCCGATGCCGAGCGCCACGATGATCGGGACGTCCCGCGTCTGCGCGAAGGCGAGGCCGCAGCCGATATAGACGAGGGCGGCGGCCACGATGACGTGCTTGCGCTCGAACCGGTCGGCGATGGCGAGGCCGATCAGCGGGCCGACGGGGGCAGCCAGCGCGATCAGGGCCGTGTAGGCGAGGCTCGACGTCACCGTGATGCCCTGGGCCACCAGCAGGGTCGGCACCCAGTTGGCGAAGCCGTAGAAGCCCACCGTCTGGAAGACGTTGAATCCGGCCATCATCAGCGCCCGGCGCCGATAGGGCCGGACCCACAGGTCGCGGAAGGCGCCGCGCGGCTGCACCGGCTCCGCCGCGGCCGGCGCGGGCAGCGCGCCGCCATGCTCGGCCGCGATCCGCGCCTCCAGCTGCCGCAGAATCGCGTCGGCTTCCGCCAGACGCCCGTGCTCGACGAGCCAGCGCGGGCTTTCCGGAAGGCCCGCCCGCATCCACCAGACCACGATCGCCGCCGAGGCGCCGATCAGCACCACCCAGCGCCAGCCGTCGATGCCGAGGGGGGCGATCGGGATCAGCAGGTAGGAGAGGAACGCCACCACCGGCACGGCCGTGAAGCCGATGCCCTGGCACAGGGCGAAAGCCCGGCCGCGGATCGCCTTCGGGACGAGTTCGGAGAGGTAGCTGCCGATCGTCACCATCTCCAGGCCGAGGCCGATCCCTGCGACGAGCCGCCAGAGGTTGAGGCCGAAGGCGTCGCTCTGGCAGGCCATCACGACGTTCGCCGCGGTGTAGGCGAGGAGCGACCACGTGAAGATCGCCCGGCGCCCGAACCGGTCGGCGAGCCAGCCGCAGACGAGGGTGCCGATGAACAGGCCCGTGAAGAGGGCGGCCACGAAGCTCGCCACACCACTGGCGCCGAACAGGCCGGGGGTCGTCGGCGTCAGGATCCCGGCCTTGACGAGGCCGGGCGCCACGTAACCGGTGAAGAGCAGGTCGTAGAGTTCGAAGAAGAAGCCGAGGCCGAGCAGCGCCACGAGGCGCCAGACCGTCGGCGTGGCCGGAAGCCGGTCGAGACGGGCCAGGATGGCACCGGGATCCAGACCGTCGTCGGCAGCCCGGACCGCCACACTCGTCGCCATGCCGCTGAGTCTCGCTTCGGCGCCGCAACGCCCCGGCGGCGCAGTGCCGCGGAAGTGGGCGCCGCGCAAGGGGGCAGGGGAAGGGGGGCAGGGAAGGGGGGCAGGGACCCGCTCAGGATCCGAAGACGGACCAGCCCATGCGCTGCGTCAGCCGCTCCAGGGCGATGCGGCCGAGATGGGAATTGCCCGCCGCGTCGAGACCGGGCGACCAGACGGCGATGGAGGCCTTGCCGGGTGCGATCGCCAGGATGCTGCCGCCGACTCCGCTCTTGCCCGGCAGGCCCACGCGATAGGCGAACTCGCCCGACCCGTCGTAGTGGCCGCAGGTCAGCATGATCGCGTTGATGCGGCGCGCGCGCTCCGCCGAGACCACCGAATGGCCGGTCGACGGGTTGATGCCGTTATGTGCCAGGAACCGGCCGGCGCGTGCGAGCTGGCGGCAGTTCATCGCGATGGCGCAGTGGTGGAAGTAGACGCCGAGCGTGTAGTCGACCGGATTGTCGATGACGCCGAAGGACTTCATGTAGTTGGCGAGCGCGGTGTTGCGGAAACCCGTGCGCTTCTCCGAGGCCGCCACGGTCTCGTCGATCGCGATGCTCGAATCCTGGGCCAGGAACTGCATGAAGCGCAGGATCTCGCCCAGCGCCTCGCGGGGCTCGTGGCCCGAGAGGATCACGTCGGTGACCGCGATGGCGCCCGCATTGATGAACGGATTGCGCGGCACGCCGCGCTCCCGCTCCAGCTGGACGATGGAGTTGAACGGGTTGCCCGAAGGCTCGCGGCCGACCCGTTTCCACAGCCGGTCGCCGACCATGCCGAGGGCGAGGGTGAGGGTGAAGACCTTCGACACGCTCTGGATCGAGAAGGGCGTCTCGCTGTCGCCCCCGGCGAAGACGCGTCCCGCAGCATCGATCACCGCCATGCCGAACTGACCGGGATCCACCCGCGCGAGTTCGGGAATGTAATCCGCGACCGCCCCCCGATCGGAGCGCTGGGCCATCTCCTCGGAGATTTCCCGGATGACGAGGGCAAGGTCAGGCACAGTGGGGCTCGGGCATCGAGACGCGTCGGAACCGGGCCGGTTCGCGACGTCCAGGCGATGCAAGGTCCGGTCCGGCGGGCCGATGATCTACCAGTGCCGATCGGGCGTGAAAACCGGAGCGGCGGAACTGCGCCGCCGTCCCGGTGCGGCAATGCCGGGACGGGTCCACGGGGGCGCAGTCAGGCGGCGGCGAGGGCCATCGCCATGGATTCCTTCTTCATCAGCTCCCGGAAGAAGCCGTCGAGATGGGTCAGCTTGTCGGGCGAGCCGTCCTGCGCGATGCGGCCGCCGTCGAGCACGACGATCCGGTCGAAATCCTGCAGCGTCGAGAGGCGGTGCGCGATCGCGATGACGGTCCGGCCCTTCATCAGGTTCGCGAGGGCCTGACGGATCGCTTGCTCGGATTCCGCGTCCAGCGCCGAGGTAGCCTCGTCGAGAAGCAGGATCGGCGAGTTCTTCAGGATCGCCCGGGCGATGGCGATCCGCTGACGCTGGCCGCCCGAGAGCTTTACGCCGCGGTCGCCGACGATCGTGTCGAAGCCTTCGGGAAGGGCCTTGATGAAGTCGGTGCAATGCGCGGCCTCGGCGGCCTGCCAGACCTCCTCGTCCGTCGCCTCGGGCCGGCCGTAGCGGATGTTCTCCCGCAAGCTGCGGTGGAACATCGAGACGTCCTGCGGCACCACGGTGATCGCCTCGCGCAGGGATTCCTGGGTGACCCGCTCGACGTTCTGGCTGTTGATGCGGATGGCGCCACTCTGCACGTCGTAGAAGCGCTGAATCAGCGAGAACAGGGTCGACTTGCCGCCGCCGGACCGGCCCACCAGACCGACGCGCTGGCCCGGCTCGATGACGAGGTCGAAATCCGTGAAGACGGGGCGCCCGTCCGGATAGCTGAAGGCGACGTGCTCGAACTCGATCTTGGCGCCTTGGCCGGTGAGCGGCTGCGCTTCCGGATGATCCACGAGATCGTGGGGCTGAAGCAGGGTGTGCAGGGCCTCGGCCAGCCGGGCGGTGTGCTGGGTCGCATCGACCAGCGCGACCGCGAGGTCGCGGGTGGCCGCCAGGATGCGGATGCCGAGCGTGCAGACCAGCACGACCTGACCGTTCGTCGCCTGTCCGGCCTCCCACATCTGGATCGCCCAATAGAGCAGGCCGAACACGGCAAGCACGGTCAGCACCGCGTGCACGATGCGCAGCTTCTCGAGGTAGAGGAGCGACGAGCGCCGCGCCCGCATCTCGGTCGCGATGGTGCCCTCGAAGCGCTGCCCCTCGCGCTTGAAGGCCGAGAAGGCGCGCACGAGCGACATGTTGCCGACGAGATCGACCATCTCGCCGTCGACGCTGGCGGCCTTGGCGGCGAAGTCGTGGTGCAGCGGCTTGCCGGCCGAGGCCATCTTGAACATCAGCACGACGACGGCCGCGAACACGCCCGCCAGGATGCCCGCCATGGTGAGGTTGACGGTGGCGATGTAGGCGATCGACCCGAAGGCCGCGACCGTCGGCGGCATCACGTTGAACACGAACATGTTCTCGACCGTGAAGATCGCGTTCGAGGTCGCCGTGATGCGCGACGCCAGGGTGCCCGGCTGGCGGTCGGAGAAGAAGGTCGGGGAATGGCCGGTCATGTGCCGGAACAGGTCGCGCCGGATGTCGCCGGTGATCCCCACGAAGGTGAAGGCGCCGGTCAGCGCCGCCACGCGCCAGAGCATGTTGTCGGCGGCGATGAAGGCGACCAGGACCGCGAGCGCGCTCCAGACGACCGTGTTGCCCGGGCCGGGCCCCTTCGTCAGCGCGTCGACCACGCCCTTGAGGGCGTAATCGGTGGAGACCGAGAAGCCGACGGCGCCGAGCACGGAGATCAGGATGACCAAGTGCGGCAGCCAGCGGCGGCGGAGATACCGCGCGACGAAGGCGAAGGGCCTGTCGGCGTATCGGTGCAGCTCTTCCATCGCGGTGACCATTCCGTATTCGCGCGGCTTTGGCTTACGGGCTGAGGCGGCGTGCAGAGCGGGCGCAGTCTGACCCGCAGCGGCAACGCGAGAGCGTTGCCATATGTTTCACCGGCCCGCACCTTCCGTGCGCTTTTATCCGCAGAACCTGAACGTCGCTTGAGCGGCGCGGAAACACCCTTGCGAATCCGATGCCGCGGCCGGTCAGGCCGTGTGCTCCGTCGGACGCGTCTCCGGCATGATCAGCGCCACCAGCATGAAAGCCGCGAACCCCACGATCGCGAGCCCCAGGAAGGCGCTGTGGCTGCCGAGATGGTCGGCCATGATGCCGGCAAGCGAGGTCGAGAGGGCGGCGCCGATGCCCATGGCCGTGCCGACCGCGCCGAGGGCGAGGTTGAAGCGGCCGGTGCCACGGGTGAGATCCGACACGATCAGCGGCACCATCACGCCCAGCACCGACGCCGAGATGCCGTCCAGCACCTGGATGGCGACGAGACCGTAGGGGTTGGTCGTGTAGGCGAGCAGCAGGCCCCGGACCGGCAAGGCGCCGAATCCGAATAGCAGCACCGGGTAGCGGCCGAAGCGCTCGGCGGCCCGGCCGACCGCAGGGGCGCTGACCGCCAGCACCGCCTGCGGGACCATGATGCACGCGGCGACCAGCGCGGTGGCGGTCTCGCTCGCCCGCAGGGTCAGGACGCTGCCGACCAGGGGCAGCATCGCGGCGTTGGCGAGGAAGAACAGCACCATGCAGGCCGCGAAGCACAGGAGGCTCCGATTGGTCAGCAGGGCGCGGATGCTGTCCTTGCCGGTCGACGGCGACGCCTGCGCCGTGGCCGGCTCCTTGAACACGTTGGAATCGATGTCTTGGGCGCGGATGCGCGCCAGCGCGATCACCGTCGGGATACCGAGAGCGGCGGTGAGGTAGAAGACGGCGCCGTTCGACAGGTAATATCCGATGGCGCCCATCCCGGCCGCGCCGAGGGCGTTGCCGAGGGCCGCGAAGCTGGCATTGCGGCCGAGACGCTCGCCAGCGTGGGCACGCCCGACGAGTCCGATGCTGATCGCCGCGATGGCCGGTGTGAGCACGCAGCTCGCGGCCGAGTGCAGGGCCATTGCCAGGAGCACGATCAGGAAGCTCGGCCAGACCGCCAGCGCGAAGGCGCTGCCGGCGATCCCGATCACCGCCACGGCAGCGGCGAAGCGCTTCGAGCGCACGACGTCGACGAAGGCGCCGCCCGGGACCTGGCCCAGCAGCGCCACGAGGCTCCCCACGGTCAGGGCGAACCCGATGTCGGATTGGGTCCATTTCGCCTGGGAGAAGTAGACGGCCAGGAAAGGGCCGAACCCGGTCTGCAGGTTGGCCACGAAGAACGCGAAGGCATCTAGGCCGTAGCGGCTCGTTGCCGAGATCACGCGTCCCCCCTGTGCGGCAGGAACCGCCGACGCGCGCGCGGCTTCGCCCGCCGGATCCTTCAGGCGGCCCGGACGGGAGCGGATGTCCTGACGGGACAGCTCACGTTCGCGCGGAGTGGCGGCGGTTCGGGCCTTCGACCGGGCCACCGTCACTTATCCGGTGCCTTCTCCGGAGGGCGGGCGGGCGCGGTCGCGGCCGGCGCCGCCGCGCCCGAGGCCGCACTGCCCGGAGCGGGCGAGGTCGGAGCCGCCGCGGCGGGGGCCGGTTGCGACGGTGCCGCCGAGCCCGGCGCCGGATTGGCCGGCGGCGTGGTCGCCTGCTCGCCCTCCGCCGCCGGCGCGGCGGGGCTGGCGGGCCCGAGAACCACGATCGGCTCCCCGGCCTTGTATTCCGGTGACACGCGGACCTGGTTGCGGGTCAGCGCGACCGAGAGCTTGCGCTCCTTGCCGCCGTCCGGCGTGAAGCGCAGGGCGCGCCAATCCACCGCGATCTTGCGGGTTCCGACCCCGAGGAAGCCGCCGAAATCGATGATGGCGGCCCTGGGATGGCCCTCCTTGTCGATGATGATGTCGATGACGCGCCCCAGTTCGTCGCCGCCGGCGCTGCGCACGCTGCGACCGAGCAGGCTCTCGTAATCCTGCGTGTCGAGGACCGTGGCCGGTGTTCCCTGCTGCTGCGCCTGGGTCGTGGAAGGCGGCGAAGTCCCGGCGGCCGGCGGTGCGGCCGGCGCCGCCGCGGGCGGAGAAGTCGGCGGTGTCGAAGTTGGCGCCGGAGCCGGCGCGGGAGCCGGAGTCGCGGACGGAGGCGTGGCCGGTGCGTGCGGCGCTGCCTGCCCGGCCGCACCCTCGCTGCCGCTCACCTGCGCCGCAGCCCCCGACGCCCAGAGGGCGAGCGTCACGGCCGCGATCATCCGGTTGGTTCTGAACACGCTTCGTCCTCTGAGGAAGGGCCGGGCTGCACCGGCGCGCCGGCGCGTCCACGACCGTATCGGCCGGTTCCGGGTCCGCCGCCGGCTGGACCCCGCCTGCGGATGGCGTCATGCCGCAGGACCTGGGCGAAGTTATGGACCGCAGCGGCCAGACAGCAAGACGCGAACCGCGCGCTTCGGCGGTCTGCCACAAAGGATACGGCGATGATGACCGGGGGCGCGACGGCACTGTCTGGTTTTCGCCGCATCCCCGGCGTAGACAACCGCTCATAAGCCCATGCGAGCCGCGGACGGCACCGCGGCCACTGTCGAGGACCACACGATGTCGACCCTCCCCACGTCGAGATGCGCCGCAGCGCGCGGCCTTGCGCTCGGCGCTGCCCTGGCCGGCCTCGTGGCCGGCTGCCAGGCGCTCGGTGGCGGCGGCGGCGTGATGCCCGCGACAGAGGTCGGCCTGCCGCCCTCGCTGCGCGGATCTCTGCCGAACCGCGAGCCGCGCAATGCTGCGGTCGATGCCGATGGTCAGCCGCTCCAGACCGCTCCGACGAAGCAGCTGGCGATCCCGAAGACCGCCGGCGGGGCGACCCGCACCGCCGATAGCGGGGAGCGCCGGATCCGGCGCGAGGATCTCGACGGCGGCAATGCGGCGGTCGGTGGCAGTGGCAGCAGCGGCGCAATGGGTCCGATGCTGTCGCCCGGCGGCAGCGTCGGCCTCGGCGGGAAATTCTGAGCCGTCAGGCCGAGACCGCCGCGCCCGCTCAGGAGGGGCGCGCGTACGGGCCGTCGAAGGCCTAGATCCGGGCGCGATAGCTCGGATCGGCGACTTCGTCTTCGCCGGCGCCGGAGCTCGATGCGCCTGCGAGGACCGCCGGATCGATGTCGATCACGTAGCCGCCGAATTCGGTGCTGTAGGTCAGAGCCTTCCAGGGAAGCGGGTGGTGGGTCTCACCCAATCCGAGAAATCCCCCGAAGGCCAGCACCACGTAGGCGACCTGTCCGGAAACCTTGTCCACCATGAAATTGTGGACGGCGCCCAGGTGGCGGCCGCTGCTGTCGTACACGGCGGTGCCTTCGACCTTGTTCGACGCGATCAGCCGGGGGCTCTCGTCGATGGCGATGCCCTCGCCGGCGGGATCGAGCTCCAGGGTGCCGGGCTTTCTCAAGGCGCGTTCGTTGGGCAGGTCCGTCGGCATGATGTCTCCCGATCCATGAGCGGGATCGTGCCCGCGTGGCGGTCCCTGGCTCACTAAGCGCGTGGGCCGGGACGGGTTCCGCCTCCTGAGCCGGTCGCCGGGCGAGCGCCGGCCTCTCAGAGGTCGGGTGGTATCCCGGCGCTCCTCCGCCGCTGATTGATCCGGTCGCGGACCGATCGGCTGGCCAGCAGCATCTCGAACCCGAAGGCCACGAGGGCGCACAGGGTGCAGAGGATCGCCGCGCCGAACAGGCCGAACAGCAATGTCGTGACCGTGCTGTCGCGCATGGCTCCGACGAACAGGGTTAGCACCGACCCGCAGGTCGCCACGCCGCCCAGCGCGGCCAGGAACACGGCGGCATCCAGGGCCAGGGAGCGCCGGTGCAGCCGATCCAGGCGCCGTCCGAGGAGGATGCGCTCCGCATCGCCGGCGCCCGCGAGGAGCCCGGAGACGTGGTCGGCCTGATCGGCCACGCGCGCGAGCCGCGCGCCGAAGACGTTGAGCAGCGTCGCGATGCCCGACAGCAGGAACACGGGGCTCAGCGCCACCTGAACGACGTGGGCGGTGCTTTCCGGGCTGGCGAGGGTGATCGGATCGGTCATGCGGTCGGGCTGATGCACCCGGTGGACGGGCGCTGCAATCCCGGCGCGTTCAGACCAAGCCGCGGCCCGGCGCGATGCCGGGCGCGGAAGGCTCGGCCCGCACCAGGAGCCCGAGACTCGTGACCAGTCCGGTGGCGAGCAGGAGCGCGAGGGTGAGGGTCGGGGCAAACATGCCTGTACTTCACGTGCAGGATTGTTAAAGGCAGGTTTCACGCCCGGCGGTCGGCCGAATAATCTTGGCGGCGGCGTCCATCCGGCGATCCCGCAGGGGATTTCTGCGCCTGCCTTGTGGATGAGGCGTTTCCAAAGGCAATTTCCCCTTGGAACGGCGGCGGCACCGCTTAGTTGCTGCTATGCTGGCTCGGCCGTGGGGCGATCATGCCCCGGCCTGCGGCCCGAGAACCGGAGGATGTTGATGGCCACAAAGACCGAGAAGGCTGCGCCCAAGGCGGCCAAGACCACCAAGACTGCGGAGAAGGCCGCCCCGGCCAAGGCTGCGAAGCCCGCCGCCGAGAAGTCGGCCGGCGCCAAGCCGAACGCTCTGCAGCAGCCGCTGAAGCCGTCGGCCGAGCTCGGCGCCATCGTCGGGACCAGCCCGCTGCCGCGCGGCGAGGTGGTCAGCAAGGTTTGGGACTACATCAAGAAGAACAACCTTCAGAACCCGCAGAACAAGCGTGAGATCCTCGCCGACGACAAGCTCAAGAAGGTCTTCGGTAAGGACAAGTGCACGATGTTCGAGATGAACAAGCATCTCGCTGCGCACCTGAAGGCCTGATCTCGCCCTAGAGCCAAGTCCGGCATTCTCTCCGGGCCGACGGCTCTAGGAGCCCTGCGGCGTTCCCCGTCGTACGGGAAGACCGGCCGTGTGGCTTGGTATGACGCGGACGAGAGTCCGGCATCCAGAGCCGCCGGTCCGATCCCTCGTGGCGAACGCGCCGCCTGAACCCGAGGCGCCCGACGTATCGCCAGCGCGGGCTTGTCGATGCGCCGCCGCGCGGATTTTTCCGTCCCAGACCCGCACGGTTCGAGCCCCGCTTCGGCGGTCGCCGGCGTTGCCCCCACCGATCCCGGCTTCAAGCGAGGCCCTGCAGGACCCCTCCGTCGACCCTCAGGGCGGCGCCGGTGGTGGCGCTCGCGGCCGGGCTGCAGAGATAGGCGACGAGATTGGCCACCTCGTCCACCCGCGCCAGCCGCTGGATCAGCGACGAGGGGCGATGCTCCGCGACGAATTTCCGGCCCATGGCCTCGAGGTCGGTATCGGCTGCGCCTCCGGCCATCTGCCGCATGAAGTCCGCGACACCCTCCGAGAGGGTCGGGCCGGGCAGGACACTGTTGACCGTCACGCCGCTGCCGGCCACCGTCTGCGCCAGACCGCGGGAAATCGCGAGCTGCGCCGTCTTGGTCATTCCATAGTGGACCATCTCGGTCGGCGTGTTGATGCCCGACTCGCTGGAGATGAAGATCACCCGTCCCCAGCCCCGCTCCGCCATGCCGGGCGTGTAGGCCCGCGACAGGCGCACGCCGCTCATCACGTTGACGTCGAAGAAGCGCTGCCAGTCGGCATCCGGGATCTCGAAGAACGGCTTCGGCTCGAAGATCCCGGTGTTGTTGACCAGAATGTCGACCGCCGGGACAGCCTTGACCAGGGCTGAAACGCCCTCACCGGTGGCGACATCGCCCGGTGCCGCAAAGGCGCGGCCGGCCCGCGTCTCGCCCCGCAGCTTCGCGAGGGCGGCCTCGACCCGCTCGGGCGTGCGACCGTTGATGCCGACCTCCGCACCGAGGTCGCAGAGTTCCTTGGCGATGGCGTAGCCGATGCCGCCGGTCGACCCGGTGACCAGGGCCTTCCGGCCGGTGAGATCGAGATCCATGGGGCGCTCCAGCACGGGACACACCCCATCAACGCAAGCCGGCGTCCCGGGTGGCATACGCGATCCGGTTAGCCGCTCCGACTCCGCCGCAGGACGCTGGCGCAGCCGCCGATCACCGAGAGCGCCACCGCGCAGGAGAGCGACAGGGTTACCGCCCGCTCGGCCCCGAGACCGTGGGTCAGGCCGAAGATCACCGCCACCAGAGCTGCGCCGAGCGACTGGCCGGTGAGCCGCGCCGTCGACTGCATCCCGCTCGCCCCCCCAGCCCGTTCGCGCGGCGCCGACGTGACGATCACCTTGTTGTTGGGGGACTGGAACAGGCCGAAGCCGAGACCGCACAGGGTCAGCCGCCAGACGATATCGAGGGTCGTCGGAGCGGCCGGCAGGATCGTCACGCAGACCAGACCGACGGCCATCATGGCCAGGCCGATCCCGCCCAGGATCCCGGGCGGATACCGGTCCGCAAGGCGGCCGGAGATCGGCGCCATCGCGGCGACCGCGATCGGCCAGGGGGTGAGCAGGAAGCCGGTCTGCGTGCTGGAGAGGTGCAGCACGTCCTGGAAATAGAAGGGCAGCGCCACGTAGGAGACCATCTGGGCGCAGAACGAGGCGACGGAGGTCGCCATCGACAGGGCGAAGGCGGGGATCCGCAGCAGGTCCACGGGCAGGAGCGGCGCGGCCAGCCGGATCTGGTGCCGGACGAACACCGCGCCGACCGCGATCGCCGCCGCGAGTTCGAGGACGGCGATGCCCCGGGCCTCCGGATCGCCAAGCCCGTCGATGCCGATGATCAGCAGGCCGAAGGTCAGGGCGTTGAGGACGGCACTCACGAGATCGAAGGGGCGGCCGCTCGCCGGCGTCGCCGGCAGGGTCCGGGACGCCACCGCCAGGGCCAGCAGGCCCACGGGGATGTTGACGAGGAACAGCCAGGGCCAGGTGGCCACCGACAGGATCGCGGCCGCCACGGTCGGGCCGGCGGCCGAGGCCACCGCCACCACGAGCGCGACGTTGGCGACCCCTTGGCCGATCATCCGGTGGGGGTAGATGAAACGGACGAAGCCGATGTTCACGCTCATGATCGCCGCGGCGCCGAGCCCCTGGACGATCCGGGCGGCGATCAGCAGCGGCAGGCTTGGCGCCAGCGCGCAGGCCAGCGAAGCGGCCACGAAGACGGCCAGACCCGGCAGGTAGACGCGTCGGAAGCCGAAGATGTCGCCCAGCGCCGCGAACGGCAGGAGGGTGGCCGTGACGGCGATCTGGTAGGCGTTAACCACGAAGATCGCGTCGGCCGGCCTGACCGCCAGATCCTTGGCCATGACGGGCAGCGCCACGTTGACGATGGCGCCGTCGAGGACCGCCATGGTCATGGCCAGCGCGATCGCCGCCATGGCGAGGACGCGCTCGCGGGGCGGCAGGCCATCGTGCGAAGGCCCCTGCGGGTGCCTCTGCGGGTGTCCGTGACGGCCGCCGGCTGGACCGAGCGGGACCTGCGCCATTCCTGCGCGCTCCTGCGGCGTCCCGGCGGGTCCGTGACGTCGATGGCTGGGAAAATCCGGACGCAGGACGCGCCGCGGACGCTGTTCCCTGTCGCGCAGGCGGCACGGCACGTCGAGGGGTGTCGTGTGTCCTATGTCACGGCACGGGCAGGTTTGTTCGCGTCGGACGGGTGCTGCGTCGGGGGCCCGTGCTCCGCAGCGGGGCGACCCATCCCTTGCTCGGCCGGGGATCGGCTTTCCTGAAGGTCCGCCTGTCCGCAGGCAGCGCGAGGCGTGCCGCCGGTCGAAGCGCGGACCGCCGCAGGCCGCTCAGGCGAGCATGTAGGTGAGCAGGGAGCGGAGCTGCGCCGGCTTGATCGGCTTGTGCACGAGTTCCGCCCCGACGGCCGTGACCCGGTCCTCGACGGCCTCGGAATGGTCGGCGGTGGTGACGATGACCGGGACCGGATCGGCGTGCACGGCCCGGAGGTAGTTGGCCACGTCGAGGCCGCAGGCGCCGTCGTCGAGATGGTAGTCGAGCACCAGGATGTCCGGCCGCGGGGCGCCGGCCTCTACGGCGGCCCGCACCCCCGCGAGGTCGCGGAAGGTCGAGACCCGGGCATCCCAGTTCTGGAGGAGGCGGGCGAGGGCGTCGGACGTGGAGGGGTCGTTCTCCACGACGAGCACGTGCGCGCCCGAGAGCCGGGTCGCCACCGGAGCGGGCGGGGCGACGGCCGCCGGGATCGTGCTCACGGGCAGCGTCAGGGCGACCCGGGTGCCGTGGCCGATCCGGGAGCGCAGCCGCAGGGGGTGGTCGAGGGCCTGGGCCATACGGCGGACGATCGACAGGCCGAGGCCGAGGCCCGGCTCCTCGCCGCTGCCGGTCCGGGCGCCGCCGCGGAAGAACTCGTCGAAGACGAGGTCGCATTCCTCCGCGGCGATGCCGCAGCCGGTATCGGTCACCTCGATCCGGATGCCGCCGGACCGCCGCCGGGCCGCGAGAACGATCCCGCCGACGCTTGTGTACCGGACCGCGTTGGAGACGAGGTTCTGGAGGATGCGCTGCAGGAGCATCACGTCGCTGGTGACGGTGACGTCGGGGCAGCGCAGCGACAGCCGCAGGCCCTTGCGCTCCGCGAACGGCTTGAAACTCTCGGCCAGCTCCGCCAGCAGGTCGGGCAGGAACACCGGCTGGATCTGCGGCCGCACGATCCCGGCATCGAGCTTCGAGATGTCGAGCAGCGTCTTGATCAGATCCTCGATGGTCTGCAGGCCGCGATCCACCTGGCCCGCGATGATGCGCGCCTCCGGCGGCACGTCGAGATCGGCCAGCGCCGAAATCGACAGGCGGGCGGCGTTGACCGGCTGAAGCAGGTCGTGGCTCGCCGCGGCCAGGAACCGGGTCTTGGAGCGGTTGGCGGTCTCGGCCTCCTCCTTGGCGGCGGCCAGCGCCTCGTTGGAGCGCTCCAGCCGGTGCATCAGCCCGGTCAGCTCCTCGGTGCGGGTGCGGACCCGGCCCTCCAGCATGATCGCGGTCTGGAACAGCGAATAGGCGCTGCCCCGCTGATCCATGGAGCGCTCGACATGGGACATCAGCGCGGCGTTGATGCGCTCGAGCTTCTCGATCCGCCGGTGCAGGGACGCGTCGGTCTCGAGACCGTTCGGATGCAGGGTCACGACGCGACGGGGGTGGCTTCCGCCCCCGGGGCACTGCCGGCGAGGGTCTTGCCGATGGCAATGCCCGTGAAGGTCTGGTTCAGGTGCATCGCCCTGTACTGCTCGCCGAAGGTCTCGAAGCCGACGACGTTGTAGCGGCGATAGAGGTCGGCAATGCCGTGGCGCACCTGCCGGCTCTCGGCGTCGAGCCGTCGCAGCACGCATTCGAAGCCGATGATCAGGTCGACGCCGCCGAGCACCGCGTCGAGGCGCGCCAGCTCGGCCCGCGTCGAGGCGACGATATCGCGCGGTTCGGCGAGGGTCAGCACCACGCCCTCGTCCACCGCACAGAAGAAGCTGAGCGACCCGTCCTCGTTCATGCGCCGGATCGAGCGGCAGAAATACTCGCCGCCGACCTTCACAGCCAGCGGGTAGGCGGCGAAGCTCATCGGCGACAAGCCCTCGGGGTCGAGGCCGATCGCCATCGCGTATTCCCGGGCCGCCGGCTCGGCGTTCAGCTCGTGCACGGTCCGGCGCTCGCCATCGGAGGCCGTCACCACGAACTTGGTCTGGGTCGGCTCGAAATTGTCGCTCTTGAAGATCTCCACCGAGAAGTCGGTCTCCACGAGGACCAGGACCGCCGCCTTCCGGTGGATCTTCCCGCCGTGGAGCAGGACGGCGTCGCGGAAGCGCAGGTCGTCGCCGGCCGAGCCGCCGACGATCGGGATGCCGTCGAGCGCCCAGGCGATGGCCGAGACGACCGTCTCCTCGGCGTTGGCGAGCCCGTCGATCAGCGACAGGGCGAAGCGGTGGCCGGACGCGGCCATGTCGACCTCGCGGCACCGGTCCAGCGGGTCGAGGGTCCGGCGCAGCGCCCGGACCGCGGAGGCCGTCCGCTCCACGTCGAGGTGGTCGATGGCGTCGAGGACCGTCGAGACGATGCGGAAGCGCTCCGCCGGGAACGCGATGGCCACGAGGCCGCGGTCGAGGCCTCCGGCCGGGGCGATGCCTCCCGACATCGAGCAGCCCGCCACCGGCACGCCGGGGAACCAAGTTTCCAGCGCGCGGGCCAGGATCTCAGCGTCGTAATCCGCCGAGAAGAACACGACGATCTGTGACAGGGCCGAGCCCCCGACGGCCCGGGCGACCTCAGCGGCCGCGTCGGCGGCCCCGGCCGCATCGGTCCAGGCCGTCCAGATGCCGCAGAGATGGCGGCGCACTCCCGATCCTTGAGCCACGTTCCATCCCCTGCGACCCCCTCGGCAAGCTTGGCGCCTGCTCTTCAGCGTCTTGTGCAGAGTATGTCGTGCGCAACCGAGCGGTGCAACGGGGCGTGTCGCCCCCCGGGCAGGTTCAATCTCGGTCCGAGGCCCGGGAGGCGGCGTTCACTTCATGCAGGCGTCCTCGGCCTTCTCGAAGGCAGCGGGCTTGGGCTCGTGCTCCGGCGGTCTGTTGCGACCGAGCGCTCCGTCCGAACGGGCGCGGAGATACGTGAATATGTCCGGCAGGTAGCACATGACGTTCTTGTTATCGCCGAAGGCGGGCATGACCAGCTCCTGCGAGGCGTTCACGTCCTTCTTGCCGCCCACGACGATGCCGGCGAAGTGCGCGTAGTCCATGCCCTTGAGGGCATCGACAAGCGACGGTGCATAGGTCGAGCCCATCCCGTCGGGGCCGTGGCAGACGATGCAGTTGGAATTGTACCGCACGTAGCCGGACATGGTATACCAGTCGACCTTCTTGCCGCCGTCCGTGACGTGGTAGGTCGGATCGCCGTTCTTGTCGGTGTACTGGCCGTCCTGGACCTTCGCCGGCTGCGTCGGTCCCTCGCTCTTCAGGTCGGTCGATGCCGCGCCGGCTGGGGCGGCGGATGTCGAAACGGCTCCGAGGGTTCCTGCTGCAAGTCCGGCCAGAATGAGCCCGGCGATCCTGTCTGCTGCGCGCCGCATAAGTCGTCCTCCTGCCGCCCACAGGCTTCTTCTCGGTGGAGCGACGCCGGGATAACGACGGATCTCGGCCACGAAGACCTTGGTGTGCCTTCACGTTTTCGCGCATCGCAGGGACGTGCCGGCTCGGAACGACGACTGAACGATTATCCGCGTTGCGCACAGCATTAACCTTTTGTTAATCGGCGCATTGCCGCCGGCCCGCCGGCGTGAGAGCTTTCGTTAACGAGAGCTTAACGGTTGGGTCCGGCGATGCGGTTCGCGGTTTCCATGATGCAGAGACGGGTCGAGGCACCCGCAGCGCGTCGGCTGCCCCGGAGCCGCCGCGCCGCCGCCGCCGCCCTCGCGGTCTTCGGCATTGCGGGCCTCGCCACCGGTGTCCAGGCGCAGACGCTTGCGAGCCTGCCGACGGAAGCCGGTGCCCGGGTGCAGGGCGACGCCAAGCCGATCGCGGCCTGGACGACCTTCTGTCAGACCTACGCGGCCGAATGCGCGCTCGACCGGGGCGAGCCGGCCCGGATCAGCCTGACGCCCGCCACCTGGGCGACGATCGTGTCGGTGAACCGACGGGTCAACAAGGCGGTCGAGCCGATGACCGATCAGGACCACCTGCATGTAGCCGACCGGTGGGATCTGGCCGAGGACGGCATCGGCGACTGCGAGGACTTCCAACTGCTCAAGCGCCATCTGCTGGCCCAGGCCGGCCTGCCGCGGCGGGCGATGCGCATGACCGTGGTGATCGACGAGAAGGGCGAGGGCCACGCGGTGCTCACCCTGATCACCGACCGGGGCGACCTGGTGCTCGACAACAAGACCAACGCGATCCTGCCCTGGCACAAGACCGGCTACGTGTTCATCAAGCGCGAGAGCCAGGACGCCGTCGCCTGGGTCTCGCTCGGCGGCGTCACCTCCCCGGTCACCACCGCCAACCGCTGATCAAGGCCCACCTCCGGCAGTGGAACCCGCGCCGCGGGCACCACATCTTAACGGATTGATAACCCTGCGCCGCCACTCTGTCGGGTGACGGAGTGCCTGAACGATGCCGCGAGCCCGCCACGTGATGCCGGCCCCGCTCCTCGCGATCGTCCTCGTCGCCGCGGCCTGCGGCACCGCGCGGGCCGCGAGCGAGACCGAGCTCCGCCACGCTGCGTGGCGCGACTGCGTCAGCCGCAACTTCGGGATTCAAGCCGCGCTGACGGACAGGGATCTGGCCGTCGACGCTGCCTTCCGCGCCTGCCGCAGCGCCGAGGACGCCTATCTCGCGACGCTCGCAGACTCGCCGCTCCTCGACGGCGACGACGTCATTCGCGCTAGGCCGCTCCTCGCCGGCCGGATCCGGGCCTGGCTGGTGGGCGATCGCGGCTGACGCGGCGGACCCGCGGAGCCCCGCGCGCGACAGTCCGCAGGCACGGCATCGGCGATCCGCCGCTCGGCGATGCGCGATCGTCAGGAAGAGACGCCGCCCGCCTACGCCTTCAGACGGGCCTTGATCCGCCGGGTGAGCCCGTCGCGGACCTCACGATAGGCCTCGAGACGCTGCTCCCGGGACGCGTCCTGCACCAGCGTGGGATCCGGAGTCGGCCAGTATTCGACATCGGCCGCGAGCGTGTGCGTCAGGGCCAGCGCCCGGTGATGGGCCTCCGGCGCCAGGGTGATGATCAGGTCGAAGTTCAGCCCCTCCCAATCCTCCAACTCCTCGATGGTGCGGGGGCGGTGTCGGCTGGCATCGATCCCGATCTCGTCGAGGGCCGCGATCATGAACGGATCGGTGGGCTCGCCGGACCGGACTCCGGCCGACTGCACATAGGTGGACTTGCCGAAATAGGCGCGCGCGATCGCTTCCGCCGCGACGGAGCGCACGGCGTTGTAATTGCACATGAACAGGACGGACTGCACCCGCCGCTTCTTCGGAGAGGCGTCGGGAGGAGGCTCTGGAACGGGCTCAGCCATCGCCGGTCGGCGCGGAGGGCGCCCTAGCCCTTCCAGTGCAGCGCGAAGATCAGGGTGAACAGGCGGCGGGCCGTGTCGTGGTCGAGGTCGACCTTGCCGTCGAGCCGCTGCTTGAGCGTCTCGGACGCCTCGTTGTGCAGGCCCCGCCGACCCATGTCGATCGCCTCGATCTGCGATGGCGAGGCGGTGCGGATCGCGTTGTAGTAGCTCTCGCAGATCATCTCGTAGTCGCGGATCACCCGACGGAATGGCGTCAGCGACAGGAGGTGCGTCATCACCGGCTCGCCCTCCACCGTGGTGATGGCGAAGGATAGCTTGTTCTCGACGAGGCCCAGCGTCAGGGCGTAGGGGCCCTCTCGGCCCGGGATCGCGAAGACATTGTCTTCCAGGATGTCGAAGAGCGCGATGGCCCGCTCGTGCTCCTGATCCGGGTTGCCGCGGGCGATGGACGCCTCGTCCAGGCTCACCTTCGCGAGGCGGTTCGGCCCGCGCTGCTTCTCCGCCATCCCCAAAACCTCACAGGTTCAACCGGATCGCGACGGAGCGGGCGTGCCCCTCCAGGCCCTCGGACCGGCCGAGGTTTATCGCCGCCGGGCCGAGCGCCCGCAAGCTCTCCGGCGTGCAGGCGAGGATCGTCGTCCGCTTCATGAAGTCGAGCACCCCGAGGCCGGAGGAGAACCGGGCGGACCGGGCGGTGGGCAGGACGTGGTTCGGCCCACCGACATAGTCGCCGATCGCCTCCGGCGTGTGCGAGCCGAGGAAGATCGCCCCGGCATTGCGCACCTTGGCGGCGACCGCCTCCGCATCCTGCGTCTCGATCTCCAGGTGCTCGGGGGCGAGGCGGTCGACGAGGGGGACGGCCTCGTCGAAGGTCCGGACCCGGATGACGGCGCCGTAGTCGCGCCAGCTCGCCCGGGCGATCTCCTGACGGGGCAGGGTTGTGAGGGCGCGCTCGACGGCCACCTCGACGGCGTCCGCCAGGTCTGCGCTGTCGGTGATCAGGATCGCCTGGGCGGCGACGTCGTGCTCGGCCTGCGCCAGCAGGTCGGCGGCGACCCAGTCCGGGTTGGCGTGGCCGTCGGCCAGGATCAGCACCTCGGAGGGGCCGGCGATCATGTCGATCCCGACCTGGCCGAAGACCCGGCGCTTGGCCGCGGCGACCCAGGCATTGCCGGGCCCGACGACCTTGGCGACAGGAGCAATGGTGGCGGTGCCGTAGGCGAGGGCGGCCACCGCCTGGGCCCCGCCCACCCGGTAGACCTCGTGGACGCCGGCGAGCTGCGCGGCGGCCAGGACCAGCGGATTGATCTGGCCGTCGGGGGTCGGCACGACCATGACGAGCCGCGGCACGCCGGCGACGCGGGCGGGGAGCGCGTTCATCAGCACCGAGGAGGGATAGCTCGCCGTCCCGCCCGGGACGTAGAGCCCCACCGATTCGAGCGCCGTCCAGCGCCAGCCGGCGGTGACGCCCAGCGCGTCGGTGGCGCGATGGTCCGTGGGCCGCTGCGCCCGATGGAAGCTCTCGATCCGCTCGGCGGCGAGGCGCAGGGCCTCGAGGGACTCCTGCGGACAGGCGGCGACCGCCGCGGCGATCTCCGCGTCGGTGACCCGCAGGTGCTCGGCTGAGAAATCGGTGCCGAGCCGGTCGAAGCGGCGCGTGAAGTCGACCAGGGCCGCGTCGCCGCGTGCGACGACGTCGGCGATGATGGCGCGGACCGCTTCGTCCACGTCCTCGGCGATCTCACGCTTCACCGTCAGGAGATGCGCGAAGGCGGTGGCGAAATTCGGATCGCTGCTGTCGAGCCGGACCATCGGAAAGCTCTCTGTCTCGCGTCAGGCCGCCGGGCCGGCGGTCGTGTCGGTGTCGATGTCGTGGCCGGGACGGGTGGCCGATTCCCAGACCGGGCCGAGATCCTTCATCCGGACCTCGATGCACTCGACCTCCAGCCGAAGGGCCGCACCGCCCGAGAAGACGAGATCGATGTGACCCGACGGCGCATCCGTCTGTTCGAAGGTCAGCGCGAGCAGGCTCATCGGCGTGGCGTCGCCCGGCTTCAGGCCGCGGCTCTTCACGCCCCGGACGCGCTCAATGTGCAGGCCGGCGAGGCGCCGCCGGGGCGGGGCGTCCGGTGTCCAGTCGAAGCGTCGCACCGCCATGAGGAAGCGCTGCTCACCGGCGAGATAGGTCAGATCCTCCGGCCGGAGGATCGCGTCCTGCAGGTGGGCTGAGATCACGGTCAAGTCCTCGATGTCGAGGGCGGCGAGCTTGAGCAGCTCCATGCAGAGGGTCCTCGGCGAACGCGGGGCGTGGGCCGGTCGGCGAGGGGCCCCGCGGCAGGGCGTAGGTAGCGGCGCAGCCCCGTTCGGGCAACGCCCGACCTGAGGATGCCGGGTGCGGACGGGGCACAGGCTCGACCCAGCGCCGTCGGCTAGAGGCGGGGCGGACGCATCGAAGCAGGGTCGAGGCAGGGTCGAGGATGGCCAAGTTCACGACGCACGCGACTCTGGCGGCGCTGGCCCTGGGGATTCACGCGGCCGGTCCCGCGGGTGCGCAGGTCGGTCCCGACGCGCGGCCCTACATCTACGGCCGACCGGGTCCGGACCGGGACGTCTACGCCCCGCCGCCCCGAGATCGCCGGCCGCCACCGCGCGCCGACGATGGCTACGGCTGGCCTCCGCCCCCGCCGCCATTCGACGATGCGTCCGACCGGATCCGGCCTCAATGGCGCACCGGCCCGGGGCGGTCGTGGGATGACAGCGTCTGCGTGACCGCCCGCGGCACATGCCTGACGCGCCCGGCGCCGCCCAATGCGCCCTGCGGCTGCGACATACCCGGCTTCGGCTACAGGCGCGGGCAGATCGAGGATTGAGCATCCGCTGTCGCGCATGACCTGCGGGGCATGGCCCGCCTCGGCCGCCGCGTCCGGAGGCTCTCGGCGTGGCCTCCGAGATGCCGGGCCAGGATGGCCTCCGCCCGGGCATAGAGAGCGAGGCGGTTCTCGGGCCGCACGAAGCCGTGGCCCTCGTCCGGGAACAGCGGATCGGTCACCGTGAGGCGCTTCGCATCGAGGGCTGCGACCCTCTGGTCGGACTCGGCCTGCTTCACCCGGGGGGCGGTGGCGCCCTGCGCGATCAGGAGGGGCGCCCGGATCCCGCCGGCTCGGTGAACCGGCGAGCGCGCACGCATCAGGTCCAGCCCCGCCGCGGTGTCCGGATCGCCGATCGCCCGGATCACCTGCGCGCGGAACGCCTCCCCGTGAGGGGGCTCGTCTGGCTGACCCGGACGAGCCCGGCCGCGCCGCCCGGAATGGGCGTCAGGTCCCGGTTGGTCCCGGCGATCGACCGCACAGACGTGCCGGTTCTCGTCTCCGCCGCCGTCCTGCAGATCGAGCAGAGGCCGCCCGCCCTGGGCCCGGCCGTAGAACCGGATCCCGCGCCCCGGATCGGCGGTCAGGGTTCAGACGACATCGGCGGCCCGCCGACGTCCATCGACGTCCCGGATCGCAGGGGTCGCTCAGGCCCGGACGCGCTCGATCTGCGCGCCGCAGCGGCCGAGCTTGGCCTCAAGCGCCTCGAAGCCGCGGTCGAGATGGTAGACCCGGTTGATCTGGGTCTCGCCTTCGGCAGCGAGGCCCGCGATCACCAGGGACACCGAGGCGCGCAGGTCGGTGGCCATGACGGGTGCCCCCCTCAGCCGCTCCACGCCCTCGACGATGGCGAGGTCGCCCTCGAGGCGGATCTTCGCGCCGAGCCGGGCCAGTTCCTGCACGTGCATGAACCGGTTCTCGAAGATCGTCTCGCGGATATGCGACTGGCCCTTGGCCAGCGTCATCAGCGCCATGAACTGCGCCTGCAAATCCGTGGGGAAGCCCGGGAACGGGTCCGTGGTGACGTCGACCGCCGCGATGCCGGCGCCGTTGCGGCGCACGCGGATGCCGCCCTCGACCGGGGTGATCTCGGCGCCCGTGGTCGACAGGATGTCGAGGGCCGCGTGCAGCAGATCGGCCCGCGTATCCTTCAGGACGACGTCACCGCCGGCCATCGCGACCGCCATGGCGTAGGTGCCGGTCTCGATCCGGTCGGGCAGGACCGCGTGGCGGGCGCCGTTCAGACGGGCCACGCCTTCGATCTCGATATGGGGCGTGCCGGCGCCGCGGATCTTCGCGCCCATCTTGTTCAGGCACTCCGCGAGGTCGACGACCTCCGGCTCGCGGGCGGCGTTCTCGATCACCGTGGTCCCGTAGGCGAGCGCAGCCGCCATCAGCGCCACATGCGTGCCGCCGACCGTGACCTTGGGGAAGACGATCTCGGCGCCGCGCAGGCCGTTCTTCGTGCGGGCGACCACGTAGCCGGCGTCGATCTCGATCTCGGCCCCGAGCTTCTCCAGGGCCATGATCAGCAGGTCGACCGGCCGGGTGCCGATGGCGCAGCCGCCGGGCAGCGACACCTTGGCCTCGCCGAACCGGGCGAGCAGCGGCGCGATCACCCAGAAGCTCGCCCGCATGGTCGAGACGAGGTCGTAGGGCGCGGTGGTGTCGATGACGTTCGAGGCGGTGAGCCGGATGGTCTGGCCCGTCTCGGTGGTCTGACCGGGGCGCTTGCCGACCACCATGTGGTCGACGCCGTGGTTGCCCAGGATCCGCGTCAGCGCGGCGATGTCGGCGAGCCGCGGCACGTTGATCAGTTCCAGCGTCTCGCCGGTGAGCAGGCTGGCGATCATCAGCGGCAGCGCCGCATTCTTGGCGCCCGAGATCGGGATCACGCCGTTGAGCGGCGCGCCGCCGGTGATGTGGATGCGGTCCATCGTGTGTCCTTGGGCGGCGCATCCCCGATGGCGCGCGGCCGGCCGTGCTGATCGCGGGCGCGGAAGCGCCCAGGCTTGTCGCGGGCGCGGAAGCGCCCAGGCTTGGCCGTGCCCTATAGACCGGATTTGTCGGAATCAGGACCGTTGATCGCGGCCTCGGACGTGCAGGACCGGTCCGCGTCCGGAGCCGGTCTCGTTTCGGTCCGGCCCCGATCCTGTGCCTTGCGGCGCCGCAGATTCTGCCGCAGGGCCGCCTTCAGGCGCTCCGTGCGCGCATCCTTCGCGTCCGTCTTCGCGTCGGTCATGGCGCGACCCTTGGTCGCCGCAAGCTCGGGACACGGGCGTTCCGGTGGGAGGAGCCATCTGCGGGTTGAGACATGGGATTCGGAAGGGCGCCGGAGCCAAGTTCGAAGGGAAAGATCCTGACGGACGCTACCGGGTTCGTGCCGCCCTCTCAACGGATGCAAGGCAGCGATGTCGGAACCTTACCTTGAACCAGTTCCAGATCCGCGCGTATCTTCCGGTCCTCACGCGAAGGACTGACCGAGGCCAGACCTCAGATCGCGGGACCCGGCGCTTAAAGGCGCCGCCCGCGTGGCCGAATACGCGAAGGACGCTCGATGACCGTGACCCGGATGCCCAGCACGACGCTCGCCCCAACGGGATCGACGCGCGCCGGTTCCGGCTACGAGCGCTACTTCCGCGGCGCGTTGGATCAGCTGCACGGCGAGCGGCGCTACCGTGTCTTCGCCGATATCGAACGCATTTCCGGGCGGTTCCCGACGGCCAAGTGGCGTCAGCCCGACGGCAAGACGACCGAGATCACCGTGTGGTGCTCGAACGACTACCTCGGCATGGGCCAGCACAAGGAGGTGGTGGCCGCCATGACCGAGACCGCCGCCCGCTGCGGCGTGGGCGCGGGCGGCACCCGCAACATCGCCGGCAACAACTCGCCCCTCGTCGACCTGGAGCGCGAACTCGCCGACCTGCACGGCAAGGAGGCGGGTCTCGTCTTCACCTCGGGCTACGTGTCGAACCAGGCCGGCATCTCGACGATCGCCAAGCTGATTCCGGATTGCCTGATCCTGTCCGACGCCTTCAACCACAATTCGATGATCGAGGGCGTGCGCCATTCAGGCTGCGCGAAGAAGATCTTCCGCCACAACGATCTCCAGCATCTGGAGGAGCTGCTCCAGGAGGCCGGCGACCGGCCGAAGCTGATCGTCTTCGAGTCGGTCTACTCGATGGATGGCGACGTGGCGCCGATCAGCCGGATCTGCGACCTCGCCGACCGCTACGGCGCGATGACCTATCTGGACGAAGTCCACGCGGTCGGTCTCTACGGTCCGCGCGGCGGCGGCATCGCCGAGCGCGACGGGGTGATGCACCGGGTCGACGTGATCGAGGGGACGCTGGCCAAGGGCTTCGGCTGCGTCGGTGGCTACATCACCGCCTCGGCGGCGATCTGCGACGCCGTGCGCAGCTTCGCGCCGGGCTTCATCTTCACCACCGCGCTGCCGCCGGCCGTGGCGGCGGCGGCACGGGCGTCGGTGCGCTACCTCAAGCGTTCCAGCGCCGAGCGGGAAGCACACCAGAGCCAGGCGACGGCCACCAAGGCGGCCCTGGCCGCGGCGGGCCTGCCGATCCTGGAGACCGAGACCCATATCGTGCCGGTGATGGTCGGCGATGCCGAACTGTGCAAGGCGGCGGCCGACCACCTGCTGGAACACCACGGCATCTACATCCAGCCGATCAATTATCCGACCGTTCCGCGCGGCACCGAGCGCCTGCGGATCACGCCGTCGCCGTTCCACGACGCGGCGCATATCGAGCGCCTCGCCGCGGCCCTCAGCGAGACCTGGGAGGCGCTGGATCTGCCCCGGGCCGGCACGGTCTTCGTCGAGGCCGCCGAGTAGGGCCTCGGGTCTCCGTATCGACCGGCCACGGCCTGGCCCCACCGAGGGGCCGTGGCCTCTATCACAGGGCGCGATCGGCTCACCCTTCCGGCTGAGGGAGGGTAGGTTCCGGATCAGGCGTGCCGGTGACGCGCGCTCAGGTCGCGCCGCCTCCGGCTGCCGCACGCCCCCCATTCGTCCCTCTCGCCCGAGGGAGAGGCCGGGCCGCGACGACGATCCGTGGGACCCGGTCCGGGCCGGCCGCCCGCCGCACGGCGCCCATGTCCTGCCCCCATCTCGTCTTTTCCGGCGCCGGGCTGTAACGACGGCGTCAATCCTCACCCGCGAAAAGTCCGACCATGATCTCCTCCCCGCTCATGACCGTGATGGTCGATGCCGTGCGCAAAGCCGCGCGCGGCCTGCGCCGCGACTTCGGCGAGGTCGAGAACCTGCAGGTCTCCCGGAAGGGCCCGGGTGACTTCGTCTCCGCGGCCGACCGCAAGGCCGAGGAGGTGCTGCGCGACGCCCTGATGAAGGCGCGCCCAGGCTACAGCCTCGTGCAAGAGGAGAACGGGATCATCGAGGGGACCGACAAAAGCCACACCTGGCACATCGACCCCCTCGACGGCACCTCGAACTTCCTGCACGGCGTGCCCCATTTCGCCGTCTCGGTCGGCCTCGAGCGCGAGGGCCAGATCGTCGCCGGTGTGATCTTCGACCCGATCAAGGACGAGCTGTTCGTCGCCGAGCGCGGGAAGGGGGCCTATCTCAACAACCGGCGCCTGCGCGTCTCCGGCCGTCAGGACATGGCCGACGCGCTGGTGGGTTACGGAACGCCCTATCTCGGTCGCGGCAGCCATCCGCGACTCCTGCGCGAGCTGGGCGCCGTCATGGCGGTGGCCGGCGGCACCCGCCGGATGGGATCGGCGGCCCTCGACATGGCCTATGTCGCCTGCGGGCGCCTCGACGCCTATTGGGAGCGCGATCTCCAGACCTACGATTTCGCCGCCGGCGTGATCCTCGTGCGCGAGGCGGGCGGCTTCGTGACCTCCGCGGATGGCGCCGCCGAGCCGCTCGCGCCCCGGTCGGTGGCCTGCGGCAACGAGGAGCTGCACCGGGAACTCGTCGCCATCCTCAAGAAGGTCCAGGCGGCCTAGCGGCCCGTCATCCCGGGATCGTGCGGCGAAGGCCGGCATCGAGGGCCGCCGAAGCGCACCGTCTTGACGCCCGCGGCGATCAGGGATTGCCCGCCTCGGGCGGGCTTCCTCGGTGACACGCGGCGCCCGCGGCGACCGGACCGCTCGCGCCGCGTGAGACGGTCGTCGGAGCGCCGCGACGCACCGGACGCGGCCTGAACCGCCCGGCCTGCCCGCCGGAAACTGGTCAGGACCGCAACCTTCTGCTTTAAGCCCGCGGTTCTCCACGGAAGGCCGAACGCATGGAAGCCCGCCGCCACGTCGCGCTGAAGGAATCGATCCGCTCGATTCCCGATTACCCGAAGCCCGGGATCATCTTTCGCGACATCACCACGCTGCTCAGCGACCCGCGCGCCTTCCGGCGGGCGGTGGACGCGCTGGTTCACCCCTATGCGGGCGGGCAGATCCACCAAGTGGCCGGCATCGAGGCCCGGGGCTTCATCCTGGGCGGGGCCATCGCCCATCAGCTCTCCTGCGGCTTCGTGCCGATCCGCAAGAAGGGCAAGCTACCCCACACGACGGTTTCGATGGCCTACGCCCTCGAGTACGGCACCGACGAGATCGAGATCCACGTCGACGCGGTCCGGCCCGGCGACAGGGTGCTCCTGGTCGACGATCTGATCGCCACCGGCGGCACCGCCACGGCGGCTGTGAACCTGCTCCAGAAGATCGGCGCCGAGATCGTGGCCGCCTGCTTCGTCATCGATCTGCCCGAGATCGGCGGGGCCCAGCGCCTGCGCGACATGGGCGTCGAGGTGCGGACCCTCATGCAGTTCGAGGGGCATTGAGCCCCGCCGAACGTTGACTTCGCGGGACCCATCCGCCATAAGCCCGCCACTCGCGACGTGGCGCCCCGCATGGGCGCCCTTCGTGTTTGCAGACAACCAAGGACGCGTGAAGGTCGGGTGCGGCATCAGCCGCCCGCGAGCGCGCCTCGACCTTTGAAGGCTCTGAGCCATGAAGAGAACCTACCAGCCGAGCAAGCTCGTCCGTAAGCGCCGTCACGGTTTCCGTGCGCGCATGGCCACCGCCGGCGGCCGCAAGGTGATCGCGCGCCGTCGCGCCCACGGCCGCAAGCGCCTGTCGGCCTGAGGCCGGATCCTCTCGGGCGCGGACGCCTTCGCGCATCCGCGCCGTGAGGCAAGTGGTATCGGCCGGGATCGAACCATCGATGGCGACGATCGAGCGGCTCAACAAACGACCCGACTTCCTGGCTGCGGCCGAGGGGCGTCGCTTTCACACCGAGCGCATGACCGCGCAGGGGCGCCTCCGGAACCCGGAGGCCTGCCCCGGCCTCCGTCTCGGTTTCACCATCACTAAGCGCGTGGGTCACGCGACGGAGCGCAACCGCATCCGGCGCCGTCTCCGCGCCGCGTTGGGGCTGGTCGCGGCCGATCTGCCGGCCGATCTCGCGACCCTGCCGGCCGACATCGTACTGATCGCCCGGCGCCCGGCGCTGGACGCCCCCTTCGCGTCGCTGGCCGAGGACCTGCGGCGTGCGATCCCGACGGTGACCCGGCCTGCGGCGCCCCGGAGCGACAGGCCGTCCGGCCGATCCGGCAACCGGCGGTCCAAGACCACTCCTCAAACCTCATCTCTCCAGCAGGAAGCGGGCGCCTCCGCGCAGCCCGCGCCCTCCGGCCGCGCCGACATCGGCCCGTCGCAGGGGTGCGACAGAGATCACCGAATCACCGGCGCGCGCAGGTCCCCCGGGGCCGGCGCCGGTCTTGATGCCACTCCGAACGCGTGCGGCGGTGTCCCTGATGGGCAATGACAAGACGAACATGTTCGTGGCCATCGGCCTGTCGCTGCTGGTGCTGCTCGGGTGGCAGTACTTCGTGGCCGGCCCGCGCATGGAGCAGCAGCGGCTGATCGAGGCCCAGAACAAGGCCGCGCAGCAACAGCAGCCCCCGGGCGTGACCCCGGACGGCGTGCCCTCGCCGTCCCCCAAGGAGGGCGGCCCGGCCGCGCCGGTGCCCGGCACGCTGCCCACGCCGCAGGGCGGCCCGGTCTCCCGCGAGGCGGCGCTCGCCCGCTCGCCGCGCATCCGGATCGAGACCCCGGCGCTATCCGGCTCGATCGCCCTGAAGGGCGGCCGCGTCGACGACGTGTCGCTCAAGAACTACCACGAGACCGTCGACCCCAAGAGCCCCGAGATCGTGCTGTTCTCGCCGGCCGGCAGCGAGACGCCCTATTACGCCGAGTTCGGCTGGGTCGGCGCCAATGCCGGGCCGCTGCCCAACAACGACACCCTCTGGACCAGCGAGGGCAAGACGCTCCAGCCGGGCATGCCCGTGACCCTGACCTGGGACAACGGCGCCGGCCTCGTCTTCAAGCGGATCATCGCGGTCGACGACAAGTACATGTTCACGATCCGCGACGAGGTCGAGAACAAGGGCTCGGGCGCGATCACGCTCTACCCCTACAGCCTCGTCTCCCGCTGGGGTAAGCCGCACACCCAGGGCTATTACGTCCTGCACGAGGGCATGATCGGCTATCTCGGCAACGACGGGCTCCAGGAATTCACCTACGACAAGCTCGCCAAGGAGGGCGCCTACGGCGGCGCCAACACCAAGGGCAAGGCCTGGACCGGCGTGACCGGCGGCTTCGTGGGCATCACCGACAAGTACTGGGCGGCCGCCGCGATCCCCGATCAGGACACGCCGTATACCGGCGCCTTCACCGACCGGACCGACGGGACCACCAACGTCTATCAGGCGAGCGTGCGCGGCGACGCCGTGAACGTGGCGGCCGGCACCTCGGTCACCGCGACGCAGCGGCTGTTCGCGGGCGCCAAGGAAGTCAACGTCATCAACAACTACGAGAAGGACCTGGGCATCAAGCATTTCGATCTGATGATCGATTGGGGCTGGTTCTTCTTCATCACCAAGCCGATGTTCCGGGCGCTGGACTTCTTCTATCACCTGTTCGGCAATTTCGGCGTCTCGATCCTGGTTGTCACCTTCTGCCTGAAGCTGCTGTTCCTGCCGATCGCGAACCGATCCTACGTCTCGATGGCCAAGATGAAGGCCGTGCAGCCGGAGATGGCCGCCATCCGCGAGCGCTACAAGGATGACCGCCTGAAGGCGCAGCAGGCCACGATGGAGCTGTACAAGAAGGAGAAGATCAATCCGGTCGCCGGCTGCTGGCCGGTGCTGATCCAGATCCCGGTCTTCTTCGCGCTCTACAAGGTGCTGTTCATCACCATCGAGATGCGGCACGCGCCGTTCTTCGGCTGGATCCACGACCTCGCGGCGCCGGATCCGACGAGCATCGTGAACCTGTTCGGACTGCTGCCCTTCCCGGCGCCCGACTTCGTCCACCTGGGCGTCTGGCCGCTGATCATGGGCGTGACGATGTTCGTGCAGATGAAGATGAACCCCGCGCCGCCGGACCCGGTCCAGGCGCAGATCTTCACCTTCATGCCGATCGTGTTCACCTTCATGCTGGGGTCGTTCCCCGCCGGCCTCGTGATCTACTGGGCCTGGAACAACACGCTGTCGGTGATCCAGCAGTACGTCATCATGCGCCGCAACGGCGTGAAGGTGGAGCTGTGGGACAACCTGCGATCGACGTTCCGGCGCGGCAACGGCACCAAGACGGCCGCCACCAAGAGCTGACAGGCAATGTGCCGTGACTGAAACCAACGACGATGCGGCCGACCTTCTTGAGGCCGGCCGCCTTCTCTTTGCCGGCGCCGCCGACTTCTACGCGGCTGCCCAGACGCTCGATCGGCTGCCGCCCATGGAGGGCGTGGAGATCGCCTTCGCGGGACGGTCGAACGTCGGCAAATCGAGCTTGATCAATGCCCTCACCGGGCGGAACACCCTGGCGCGGACCTCGCACACGCCCGGGCGCACGCAGCAGCTGAACTTCTTCCGGATCGGCGAGCGCCTATCCCTCGTCGACATGCCCGGCTACGGCTACGCCGCGGTCGAGAAGGCCAAGGTCGAGGCCTGGACGCGGCTGATCCATTCCTACCTGAAGGGGCGCGCCAGCCTCGCCCGCGTGTTCATGCTCATCGACGCCCGGCACGGCTTCAAGTCGATCGATACCGATGTGCTCGACGGCCTCGACAAGGCCGCGGTGAGCTATCAGGTCGTGCTGACCAAGGGGGATTCCCTCAAGAAGGGCGAGGTCGCGAGCCGCATTGCCGGGATCGAGGCCGGGCTTGCCAAGCGTCCGGCTGCCTATCCGCAGGTGATCCTCACCTCGAGTCGGGACGATTCCGGCGTGCCGGAGCTGCGTGCGGCCATCGCCAGGCTCCTCGTGGAGCGCGGCGCGTGAGTGTTGCGGGTGTCGATCGTGCGCTCGCGGCGCTCGCCTGCCTCGCCGGCCTGCTCGGTGTGGCGTTGAGCGCCGCCGCCGCGCACATCCCCGGCGCCGATTCGCTGAAGACGGCGGCGCAGTTCCTGCTGTTCCACGCCCCCGCCATTCTGGCGCTCATCGGCTTCGGCACCGCCGGCCTTGCCCGGACCGGGCTTGCCCGGACCGCTTCGGGGCTCCTGGTCCTCGGTCTGATCCTGTTCTGCGGCGACCTCTCGGTGCGCACGTGGCTCCAGCGCCCGCTCTTTCCGATGGCTGCGCCCACCGGCGGCGTCGTCCTGATGGGCGGCTGGCTCGTCGGGATCCTGTGCGCCCTCGTCCCCGCGCGTCGAACCGTCTAGGCCGGCGCCCGGACCTGCAGGAAATGCAGCGCCGGGCCCTGCGCGGCCGAGAAGACGCCTGCCGTGAGGGCTCCCCCGTAGACCGCTGCGGTGTCGAGGTTCGTGCGGAACCGGCGGATTTCGGGCCGTCCGTTGCGCTGGGGGGTATGGCCATGGACCACGTGGCGGCCGAAATCGTGGTCGCCCTCCAGGAACGGCTCGCGGATCCAGAGCCGATTGTGATCGTCCGGATCCGGGATCGCCGCGCCGGGCCGGAAACCGGCATGGACGTACCAGCGGGCGTCATCCCCATGCAGGGTGGGGAGACCTTCGAGCCAGTCGAGGGTGTCGCGTGGCAGATCGCCCGCCTCCCGGGCGCCGAAGGAGGCGAGCGTCGCCTCCCCGCCGTTGTAGAGCCAGTGTTCCGCGGCCTGAGGGGTCTGCAGCGCATCGAGCAGCATCCGCTCGTGATTGCCCATCAGGCAGATGACATGCTCGGGCTCGGCCCAATTCAGCCGGCTCACGGTGCGGAGAACCGCGGCGCTGTCCGGCCCGCGGTCGATATAATCCCCGAGGAAGACGAGGCGGCGGCCGCGGTCGGCGGCATGGTCGGCGATCCGCTCCAACAGCGCATCGAGGAGGTCGGCGCAGCCGTGGATGTCGCCGATGACATAGGTGAGCGGACCGGATTCCATCGCGCCATCGTCCACCGGGCCGTCCCGCTCCGCAAGGGTACATGATCGGGACGGGCTGCTCCCCGTCGCCGGGTCAGCCTCAGCGCGTGGCGATGGTCAGCAAGGCCGTCGCCGACCAGAGCGGCGCTGAGGGGCGCCCCCGCATCGACGGCGGGTGGCGATGTGGTGCCCGCGACATCGGCCGCGACGTCACCCGGGCGTCTTCGCTCCCGGATCCGGTTCGATCAGTGATCGGCCGCCGGAACTGTTCCGGCGCCGCCGCCGGTCGCAAGCTTGCGGCGCGCGTCGGCCTGCCCGCTGGTCGTGCCGAAATAGCTCGCCGAGTCGCCGAGCTGTACCGACGGTTGGCAACTCGGCGTGCAGGACAGGGATTCCCGGTCGAGACCGCGCTGGACCGTGATGGTCGAGTCCCGCGATGCCTCGACCCGGATGGTCGTCTCGGCAATCATGGCGCCGCCGTTGTCGAGGGCGATGAGATTGGTCGATCCGAAGCTCTTGCCGGTGAGCACGAGGACGCCGTTCTTCTGCGGCGTCACCTCGGCGATGATCGGATTCCCGACGATGATGGTCGAGGTCTTCTCCGGCAGGCGGAGAACCTTGGCATTGTCCACCAGAACGGTCACGACCGGCAGCAGCTCGGGCTGACCCGCCACGGCTGTGGCGCCCGTCATCAGGACGATGAGGCCGGCTCGGCCCGCAATCGACAGGGTGCGGCGCATCGGGTTTCCTCAAGACGACGGGTAGCGGACGAGATCCGACCCGACGCCCGAGGCTATCGCGGGATGGGTGAAGGAAGCGCTAAGCAAGACCAAGAGTCCGCGCACTGCCGTATCGAAGAAACCCAACCTTCACCAATCTCGCAACGAGACGGCATTTCACGACGCTCCGGGATCGATTTAACCGATTTTCAAGGCGAAATCGCCAGTCTGTGCAGGCCGCCGATCGAGACAAGAAAAATCTTCATCGGTCATCGCGCAAGTTTTGCCTCGCTCTATGTTGATCGAAGGATCGCTCTCCATGAAGACCCTGTTCACGCGCTTCGCCTCGGACGAGTCCGGTGCCACCGCGATCGAGTACGGCATGATCGCGGCCCTGATCGCCGTCGCCATCATCACCGCGCTGAAGACCGTTGGCACCAGCCTCACCAGCAAGTTCAGCCAGATCTCCGGCAACCTGAACTAAGCGAGACGGCTCTGATCTGCGGCAGGTGCGAGACACCCCGGCTCTCGGCGAGAGACCGGGGGCTCGGCCGGCCGGGATCGTTCTCGTTCGCGGCGGCACAGGCCGTCTGGTAACGCGCGGATCCATTCCGGCCGACGGATGGCCGGGTCGGATCGTTGGCCGGTGATGCGACAGGTTTCGACGAAATGGGCGCCGAGATGGTCGGTTCAGCGACGGCAAGCCTCGGCCTGACAGGTCTGGGCCCGGCCGGATTCGGCCTGTTGATCCTCTTCCCGTTCCTGATGGCGTACGCAGCCGCCAGCGATCTTCTGACCATGCTGATCCCCAACCGGATCTCCCTCGGCCTCGTGGCGGGGTTCGCGCTCCTCGCCCTGACGGGCCCGATGAGCTGGGCCGAGATCGGCTTCCATTGCGCGGCCGGCGCGGTCGTTCTGCTCGTCACCTTCGCGCTCTTCGCCTTCGGTGTCATCGGCGGCGGCGATGCCAAGCTCGCGGCCGCCACGGCCCTGTGGCTCGGCTTCGATGGACTCGGCGATTACCTGCTGGTGGCGTCACTGTTCGGCGGTGCCCTGACGCTGGGGATCCTGTTCGCGCGGACGCATCCGCTGCCCGTCCGGATTGCGCGCATGCCGTTCGCACTGCATCTGCACGACGCCAAGACCGGGATCCCGTACGGGATCGCCCTGGCGGCGGCCGCTCTCCTCGTCCTGCCCGATACCGATGTCTGGACCCGGGCCCTCGCTGGCTGAAGCCGCCGCGCTTCGGGCCGGCGGGATCTGGAGCCGCGCGTCCGGCCCAGCTAGAAGTCGCGCATGCCCTTCGCGCTGCTGCGTCGCCCCGATCCCGATCATCTTGAGGTCCAGCACGAGGGGGCCAGTTTCCGCGTTGCCCTCCGGCGGCGGGAGACCGCGCGCCGCATCACCCTCCGGGTCTCGGCCGCCACAGGCGAGGCGGTGATCACCCTTCCGAGCCGCACCGCCGTCAACACCGCCCAGCGCTTCGCTGCGAGCCATGCGGGCTGGATCGCAACGCGTCTGGCCCGTGTGCCGGCTCGCGTGGCCTTCGAGCCTGAGTCCAGCCTGCCGCTCCGCGGCGAGCCTCACCGGATCCTCCAGCGCGGCACTCGCAGCGGTCCGGTACGGGTCGAGTGCGTCGCCGGAGAGCCGGCCATCTCGGTGTCCTGCGACGCAGCCCATGTGGCGCGCCGAATCCGCGACTTCCTGGCCCGTGAGGCGAAGCACGACCTCGCCGAGGCGATCGAGCGTTATGCGGTGCAACTCGGGCAGAGGCCGGTCCGCGTCACCCTGCGCGACACCCGCAGCCGCTGGGGCTCCTGCACGGCCCGCGGCGAGCTGAACTTCTCATGGCGCCTGATTCTCGCGCCGCCGATGGTGCTCGACTATCTGGTCGCTCACGAAATGGCCCACCTGCGCGAGATGAACCATTCCCCACGCTTCTGGGCTCTCGTGCACGCCCTCTGTCCGAACACCGACGCCGCCGAAGCGTGGCTCAAGCGCCACGGCACCGGCCTGCATCGGTACGGCTGATCCGCCGACCGGAGAAGACGGCGTGACCCGCGTCAGCCCTTGGCGCGCAGGACGCGCTGGCGCGCCACGGCGTCGGCCGGCCAGCTCGGGCGGGGATCGACCTCGCCGGGACTGAGGGTACGCGGCGCGACGCTGTCGCACACCTCCCGCTGGCGGATGATCACCGGGTTGCCGAACTCGTCACGCCGCCGGATGAGACCACCGTCCCGGCAATAGCCGGCGATCGCGGCATGTCCGTTGCGGCGGCCATACGGGTTCGCCGCCACCGGCGGATGCTCGATCACCAGCGTGTCGGTGTGATTGAGCGAGCGCTCGATGTAGGTGGTCTCCCCGACCGGCAGGGACTGGGCCCCCGCCTGCGCGAGGGTGGCCATCAAGCAGGCGGCCGAGAGAGTGAGCAGGCGCATCACGGCGGGATCCGGCGCAGGAGGAGTGTTCGATCACAATCTAGGCCGCAGACACCCGCGCGGGTAGCGCCGACGCGCAACACCGCGACCGCATCGCTTGACAGCGCGGGCCCGACCATGGTCGGAACACGCCCGATTGTACGGCTCCCGCCGGTCCTCGGCCGGAGCGTTCCGAAGGGATCGGTGGTGCCGCTTCACGCGAGGCTCGTTCGTTTCCGGCGCGCCGTCCGGCGCGCCGCGCTGCCGGTTTTCCTCGCCCTCGTGGCGGCCGCGCTCATGCCCGCCGGGCCGGCCGCGGCCCAGGGTATGGTGCGCAAGACCTTCGAGGATTGGCAATTGCGCTGCGAGACGCCGGCCGGCGCGAAGGCCGAGCAATGTGCCCTCGTCCAGTATCTCGCCGCCGAGGACCGGCCGAATCTGACCCTGGTGGTGATCGTCCTGAAGACGGCCGACAACCGCGGCTACCTCCTGCGGGTGGTGGCGCCACTGGGCGTCCTCCTGCCTTCCGGCCTCGGCCTCAAGATCGACCAGACCGATATCGGCCGCGCGGGCTTCGTCCGCTGTCTCACCACCGGGTGCGTGGCCGAGGTCGTGATGGATGACGGTCTGATCCGCCAGTTCAAGAACGGCACGCAAGCCACCTTCATCGTGTTCCAGACGCCCGAGGAAGGCGTCGGGATCCCGCTGTCGATGAAGGGCTTCGCGGCCGGGTTCGATAGCCTGAAATGACGGTGCCGCTCGGGAGCCGTGCGATGATCGGACTTCAAGACAGGACTCCGACGCGGTCCCCGGGCGTCTCCCGGCTGCCGAACGCCCTGCTCCGGCGGGGCGGTCTCGTGCTTGCCCTGTCCCTCGCCGCTGCCGCTCCGTGTCGGGCCGAGGAGGGGAACATCTTCTCCAACCTGTTCAAGTACGGAGGCACGACGGTGCCGCCGTCGCAGCCCGAAACCCTCGATCCACCCTATTGCCCTCCGGTGGAGGTCGTCGAGGGTGCCGCCGCCTCGCGAACCCTTGCGGGCGATACGGTGCGCACCCAGTACGCCCTCGCTCGGCTTGCCCGCGAATGCACGCGGCGTCAGGACGGCTCGATCACCGTCAAGGTGGGCGCGGAGGTCAACGTGCTGCTCGGGCCGGCCGGCGCGCCGGGCCGGTTCGATGTGCCAGTGACGTTCCAGATCCGCTACAACGGCAAGGTCGTCTCAAGCCGCGCCGAGCGGGTCAGCGTCACGGTCGGACCGGGTGAGGCCCAGGGCTTCGCCACGGTCGTCGCCGATGATCTGCAGGTTCCTGCCGCGATGACGGCCGAGTATGACATCGCGGTGGGTGTCGGCGCTGGCAAGGGGGCCGGGAAGGCCGCTGCGAAGCCGCGCCGCCGGAAACCGGCGGTCGCCGCAGCACCCGCCGGCGGAGGCGACGCTGCCCAGTGACGCCGCGGCACGCTTCGGCGATCCGAACCGACTGATTGCGAAGACCGGTCACGGCGAGATCTGGCTCGGCCGGGCGACGCGGTTTCGCCTCGAATCGGTGGCCGATCCCGAATACGACCGCCGCCTCGTGCTCCCCGATCATCCTGTCGGCTGGATCGTACTGAGCTACAGCGGCGATCCCGCGGCGCCACCCCGGCGCCCGATCCTCCGCGTCCTGCGGGGTCCGGACGATGCCGTACAGGATTTCGTCCTGCCGGGCGCCTCTCAGGGACTCGCCCACTGGCTGGGGCTGATCCCCTCGGATGCGCGGGAGATCCGCCTCTCGGCCGGTGCCGATTTCAGTCTGGAGCGGGTCGGTGCCCGGCACGAGGCCGGGGTGCTCGCACAATGTCTCCTCCGCCGGCCCTGGCGCTGCCTCGCCGCGCTCTACGAGCGCGCCCGCGGCTCGGACCGGCGCTACCGGGACATCCTGCGCGGCACCTGCGCGGTGACGCCGATGGTCCGCTTCCCGTCCTGGGCCGCTGCCCGATCCCGGCCCGCCGGCCTTCCACCCTCCGCGCTGCGGATCGGCTGTCTCCTGCTCGCGCGACCCGGCGAGGCGGCGGTGCTGGGCGCCGCGCGCGACGCGCTGGCCGCGCAGACGCACCGGCCAGAGTGGGTCTCGGTCGCATGGTCGGGCGCGCCGCCTCCATCGGAGGACGGGCCCGTGTCGCACCGTGCCTGGGACGATACTGCCGGCTTCGACGATCTTCTCCGCGATGCGGACGCCCTGTGCCTGCTACGCCCCGGCGACGTCCTGGAGCCCGAGGCCCTGGCGCTGCTGGCCCCCACCCTCTTGGACGCGGACATCGCCTACGGCGACGCGATCGGCCCCCACGGTCGCCCGCAGCTGAAGCCGGACTGGAGCCCGGATCTTGCCCTGGCGACGGGCTATCCGGGTTTCCCCCTGCTCCTGTCGAAGACGTGGCTCTCCGCAAGTCCGGGGCGCCCCGTCGGCCCGATGGAGGAGATCGGTTTGGCCATCGCGGCCGCCGCGACGACCCGCGCCGCGCGGGTGGCGCATGTCCCGCGGATTCTCGCCCGCACCGTCGGCGACGGGCTCGACGCGTCCGCCCGGGCGGCAGCCCTCGACGCGCGTCGATCCGGGTGGCCTTCGCTCCGTGCCGAGATCCACGACGGCGCCGTTCACCTGAAATGGCCGCTTCCGGATCCGGCGCCGCTGGTGAGCATCGTGATTCCCTCGCGCGACCGCCTGGACCTGATCACCCGCGTCTGCCGCGGCGTGCTCCACGAGACCGCCTATGCGGCGATCGAGCTGATCATCGTCGACAACGGTTCCACCGATCCCGCGGTGCTCGATCACTACGCAAGCCTGCGCGACGATCCGCGCGTGCGGATCCTCATGGACCCTCAACCCTTCAATTTCGCCGCGATGGTCAATGCCGGCGTCGGCGCGGCGTCGGGCGCGATCGTCGTGCTCCTGAATAACGATGTCGCCGTCCTGGAGCCCGGCTGGCTGGAAGCCATGGTCCGGCAGGCCTGCCGGCCGGATGTCGGCGCCGTCGGGGCAAAGCTTCTCTACGGCGACGGCACACTGCAGCATGCCGGCGTCGTCGTCGGCCTCGGCGGTCGGGCGGGCCATATCCTGCGCCGCCGGCCCGGTGACACGCCGGGCCATCTCGGCCGGCTGCGTGTGGCGCACGAGGTCTCGGCGGTGACGGCCGCCTGCCTCGCCGTCGCGCGCGACAAGTATCTGGCGGTGGGGGGCTTCGACGCCGAGTCCTTTCCGGTCGATTTCAACGACGTGGATTTCTGCCTGCGCCTCGGGGCCGCCGGCTGGAAGACGGTCTGGACGCCGGCCGCGACCCTGGCCCATCTCGAATCCGTCAGCCGCGGTCCCTCCGTCGGTGCCAAGCGCACGCGCTTCGAGCAGGAGGCGGCCCGCTTCTCCGAGCGCTGGCGCGCCGTGATCCGGCACGATCCGTTCTACCATCCCGCCCTGTCGGTCACGACCTTCGGCGAGGACTTGGAATGACGCCGTCGGACGGGGCATCGGGCCGCGAAGGCGGCCCGTATCACGGATCGCCGCGCCGCTCCTGGCGCACGCTTTTGGGGACAGCCCGCCAGATCCTCGTTCACCCCCGGGCCGCGGCTGCCATCGTGCGGGCGCGCCTGATGGGGAAGCGCCTGCGGGCCCGGCAAGCGCTCGCGGCCTTGATCGGAATCGACCACCGGCTTTCGCTGCCGCCCGCGATTCTCGACCGCTTCCCGCCGGCGCCGGCCGGTCCGGGGGACGCAATCCGTCTGATCGGTGACGGCATCCTCGTGACCGGCGCACCCGAGCGGATCGCCGCCCGCTTCGCCGCGGAGCCCGACCTTCAAGCCCTCTATGGCGATGCCCTCGTGCAGGAGCGGCCCGGCGGTGTGGTGGTGCCGCTTCTGCCACCGGTCTTCGACGCCGACCGGCTCGTGGCATTCGATTATCTCGGGCCCGTGTTGGCCTGCCGCGGCAGCGCCCTTGACCCGGCCGCCGCGCCCCGAAGCCCGGCTGAGGCCGCGTTCCGGATTGCCGAGCGCTTCGGCCCGGGCGCGATCGGCCATATCCCGGAGCTTCTGTCCGTGCGGCGTGCCGGACGTCCGGTCCCGCCGCCGGAAGGCGCGGGGGCGCGCGCGTCCCATCATGCGATCGTGCGGGATCACCTGGACCGAACGGGGCGGTCGGCCGTCCGGGTCGCGGTGGGGCCCGACAGCCTCGTGCAGGTCGAACATCCCCTTCCCGGGACCCGGCCCCTGGCCAGCCTGATCGTGCCGACCCGCGATCGCCTGGATCTCCTGCGCCCCTGTCTCGAAAGCCTGCGGTCTTGCACCGACTGGCCGTCGATCGAGATCCTGGTCTGCGACAACGACAGTCGCGAGCCGGAGACTCTCGCCTTTCTGCGCGCTTTCGAAGGGGAGGGGAGGGGGCATGTCGTGCCCTGTCCCGGGCCGTTCAACTTCGCCGCCATGAACAACGCGGCCGCGGCCCGCGCCCGCGGCCGGCTCTTGGTCTTCGTCAACAACGACGTCGAGGCGTTCCGGCCCGACTGGCTGTCTCGGATGGCCCGTGAGGCCCTTCGACCGGATGTCGGCGCCGTCGGCGCCAAGCTCCTCGACGGCAAGGGACGGATCCAGCACGGCGGCATCGTGCTCGGGACCGGCGGCCTTGTCACCCACGGGCACCGCCACTTCCCGGGGGACGCGTCCGGCTATCTGGCGGCGTTGCGCGTGACGCACGCGGTCTCCGCGGTCACGGCCGCCTGCCTGGCGGTCGAAGCGGACAAGTTCCGGGCGGTCGGCGGCTTCGACGAGGCGGTCTTCGCGGTGGATTTCAACGATGTCGATCTCTGCCTGCGCCTCAACGCGGCCGGCTATCGCACGCTGCTGGTCCCCGGAGCGGTTCTGCACCACCGAGAGGCGGCGAGCCGCCGCTGGACTCCGGAGGCCCGCGCCCGCCACCAGCGCGAGATCGCGGCGCTGAAGAAGCGATGGGGGCCGCTACTGGTGCAGGACCCCCATTATCACCCGGGCTTCGACCCGGACCTCTCGACCCACGCCCGGCTGCGGCCGGGCTTTCCGGAGGCGGGGCCGACGCACCTGCGCCGCCCACCCGCCTGAACGCGCTTACTGGACGAGCCGCGGGCCGCTGCCCTGGACCTTCTCGTTCTCCGACATGATCCCAAGCCGCTTGGCGACTTCGGTATAGGCCTCGATCAGGCCGCCGAGATCCTTGCGGAACCGGTCCTTGTCGAGCTTGTCGGAGGACTTGATGTCCCAGAGCCTGCAGGAATCCGGGGAGATCTCGTCAGCGACCACGATGCGCATCATGTCGCCTTCCCAAAGGCGGCCGGTCTCCATCTTGAAGTCGACCAGTCTGATGCCGACGCCGAGGAAGAGGCCCGACAGGAAGTCGTTGACGCGGATCGCCAGCGCCATGATGTCGTCGATCTCCTGGGGCGTCGCCCAACCGAAGGCCGTGATGTGCTCCTCGGAGACCATCGGGTCGTTCAGCGCGTCGTTCTTGTAATAGAACTCGATGATCGAGCGCGGCAGCTGGGTGCCTTCCTCCAGGCCCAGCCGGGTCGCCAGCGAGCCGGCCGCGACGTTGCGCACCACGACCTCGAGGGGGATGATCTCGACCTCGCGGATCAGCTGCTCGCGCATGTTGAGCCGGCGGATGAAATGCGTCGGCACGCCGATGTCGTTGAGGTGCTGGAAGACGAACTCGGAGATCCGGTTGTTCAGGACGCCCTTGCCGTCGATGACCTCGTGCTTCTTCGCGTTGAAGGCCGTCGCGTCATCCTTGAAGTGCTGAATGAGCGTGCCGGGCTCCGGCCCCTCGTAGAGGACCTTCGCCTTGCCCTCGTAAATGCGACGGCGGCGGTTCATAGGCGTGTACCGTGGTTTGAGGAAGTCCATGGGCCGAGGCTCCTGATGCGCGACGATTGGGAGGAATCCGCGGCGCGGCGACCGGACGCGAGGTCGGGCCGCCGGACGGCCTCTGCCCAAGGGCCCCGGCGACCGGCCGCCAAACTAGCGGAAGCGGGCTTCCAGCACAACGCGTTAGCCTGCAGGGCGGGATTGCGGAGGGCGCTCCGGACGTAGCCGGAACGCGGTTCGCGGTCGCGCCGCCGCCCAGGATCCACCGGTCAGGCGGACGTCTTGGACGGGTAGCGGCAGAGGTCCGCGATGAGGCAGCGCGGGCATTCGGGCTTGCGCGCCTTGCAGATGTAACGACCGTGCAGGATCAGCCAGTGATGGGCGTGCCGGCGGTAGGGTTCCGGCACCAGCGCCTCGAGACCGGCCTGGACCTTATCGGTGGTCGAGCCGACGAAGAGGGGGATCCGGTTCGAGACCCGGAAGATATGGGTATCGACGGCGATCCGCGGAACCCCGAAGGCGATATTCAGGACGACGCTCGCGGTCTTGGCGCCGACGCCGGGCAGCACCTGCAGGGCCTCCAGGCTCGCCGGCACCGTGCCACCGTGCTGCTCCACGAGGATGCGCGAGAGCGCGACGACGTTCTTCGCCTTGGTGTTGAACAACCCGATCGTCCGGACGAAATCGCGGACCCGGTCCTCGCCCAATGCCAGCATGGCCTCGGGTGTGTCGGCGACCGCGAAGAGCGGCCCTGTGGCGAGGTTGACCCCACGGTCCGTCGCCTGGGCCGAGAGCACGACGGCGACCAGAAGGGTGAACGGATTGACGTAGTGGAGCTCGCCCTTCGGCTCCGGCTCCGCCGCGTGGAAGCGGCGGAAGATCTCGGCGAGGGTGGCGGCATCGACCGCCTCGGGGGCGGTGTCGCCATGCCCCGAGCGTGCCGTCCCGATCGGACCGCCGCGGCGGACCGCGGCCGCGCTCCTCAGCGCGCTCTTCGAGACGACCGGATCCGCTTTCCTGGAATCGCCCTTGGATGCGCGCTTTGGCGCGGCCCGGGACGGCACCGTCGCCCGGATTGCGGTATCGCCACCGGAGCGATCCGTCACGGGAGTGGGAGTCTTTCTGGCGGACATCGGCGCGTTATATGGATCGCATGGCGAGCGGCAATCCTTCCGTCCATCCCTATGGGCTCGATCCGGACACGATCGACCGGCCCGTCTTCACCGCGACGATCCGGCCCCATCAATCCTTGAGCCGGCTCGGCTTCCGGGTGGTCATGACGGGCTGCTGCGCGGTCTCGCTCGTCGTCTCGATCTGGGCCTGGCGCATGGGTTTCTGGCCGGTGGCAGGGTTCTTCGGCCTCGACATGCTGGCGATCTACGCGGCCCTGAAAGTCAGCTTCCGCCGCGGTCGCTCCTTCGAGGAGGTCATGATCTCCCAGATCGAGATCCTGCTCGCCCGGGTGAGCCACCGGGGCGAGCGGCGCGAGTGGCGGTTCAATCCGCTCTGGACCAAGATCGAGACGGTGGAGGATGACGAGTACGGGCTTCAGCGCCTGACCCTGGTCTCACGTCGGCAGCAGGCGCTCGTGGCCCGGGATGCGGGGCCGGACGAGCGGGCCCGGATCGCGCAGGGTCTCAGCGCGGCGCTCGCCCAGGTGAAGAAGGGCTACTGACCCAACCGCCGACGCCATGCGC